>NZSL01000004.1 GCA_002696735.1 Methylophaga sp. | reverse complement strand
TACGGCGCTTACTTGAACAAGGTTAACCAGTAACTGTGGGGGGGCTCTTGCAAACAGGTTCCCCCCCATGGCACGGTATTCTGAAAACTCAATAGAGGTGTGTTTGCAGACAGAGGTAAAAAAAGCGCTTTGACAGGCAAAAGCCGCTTTACTCAATGCCTTTATTCACTATAGTCTTATTTAACTGCAGTTCTGCCATGGGCCTGCCCTTACCCCGGATAGAATTCATTAAACGATGATGATCGCTCTGCCAAAAGGGTTAATGTGGCCAGACGTAATGATTCAAAATCAGGAAGCTGGCAAAGAGGCTCATCAAAATCGACAACCTGACAATATGTCCACAATCCATAGACTAATAAATAAAAAAACTTCTCACCCACACAGCCTTTAGCCACTCCTTGATACCATTTGGAAAAACACGTTTACTCCCATCGATATATATGATGGAATATATTGATTTTTTTCTGTCGAGATATTTCATGATGAAACGGTTATTTATTCTGTTATTTCTCAGCTTACTGCTGAGCACTACGGTTCATGCCGAACAATTGCTCAAACTCTCTACAACAACGAGCACCGATAACACTGGCTTGTTAGCTTTATTAAATAAAGCTTTTACCGAATCTACTGATATTAATGTTGCGGTAATTGCGGTAGGCACCGGCCAGGCATTGAAGCTTGGTGCTAATGGCGATGTCGATGTGGCATTAGTGCACGCCCCAAAAGCTGAGCTTGAATATGTCGAGGAGGGTTATTTCATTGATCGTCGCTACGTCATGTATAACGACTTTGTATTAGTTGGTCCAGTGAATGATCCTGCGGGGATTACTTCCGCTAAAACCATCACTGAAGCCATGCAAAAAATTGCTCAATCAGGTAGTCGCTTTGTTTCCAGAGGAGATGATTCGGGTACCCATAAAAAAGAACTCCAACTCTGGAAAACTGCCGATATCAATCCCTCTGGCGACTGGTATGTGCAAGCCGGTCAAGGTATGGGGGCGGTACTGAAAATCGCCGATGAAATGTCGGGTTATGCCTTAACAGATCGGGGTACACAGATAGCCTATCAGGAAAAAATGCAGTTAAAACTGCTGTTTGAAGGCGATGCAAAGTTATCCAATCCATACCACATTATGGCGGTTAATCCCGAAAAACACCCTAATGTTCAAACAGACATGGCAAAGCAGTACATTGATTTTGTGACCGGTGAATCTGGTAAGCAGATTATCGATAGCTTCATGATGAATAATCAGCAATTGTTTTTCACCGCACTACCCGAAACCGAATAATCCTTACCAGATAAACAAAAAAGCCGCTGTTAGCTCAAGTTAACAGCGGCTTTTCTATACAGTTTTTAACTGAATATCTGAATTAGAATGCCCACTGACTGCGAACCTGGAATACATCAGGTTCCTGGCCATCAAACGTTCCGCCATCGACATCCAGGACATGCACATAATTGGCTGAGAAACGTAACATCGGCACTGGATACCAGTTCAGCCCCAAGGTCATTGAATCTGCTTCACCACCTTCAATCGCACCATCATTCAAATCCAGCGAGCTATAACGCATCGCGACTTCCCATGCACCAATACCACCGTCACCAACTCTGCGATCGGGTTTTATTCCTCCAAACACGCCGTTTTTATATGGACGCGATTCACCGGTAAGGAAATAGCTGCTTTGAAGATACCAGCCATCAAAGTCAGCATCGCTGATATTGTCACGTTCCACGGATGTACGGATATATTCTGCCTGAGCGGTAAACGGTCCCATGACAGTGGCAAATTCCAGACCGGTTTTCAGCATCGTGTCGGCATTGGTTAATGTAGAAGTATCCACAATGCGCACACCAGAGACACCCGATTCGGGAGCTTGACTGAAACGTACCTCATTACTAGGTTGCAAATCGCGATAATTCAAACCCAGACCAATATGTACGACTTTACCAGGTTCATTGACCGGAGACAGGGTTCCACGCGAACTCCAGCCCCAGCCTTCATCCTCAGCACCACCAGTATTTCCGACAGTATCGCCAAATAAACCGGCCGCCAAAGTCCAATACTGACTGTTACGAGCTCCCATCAATCCCATATGTCGTCCAGCATTAAACGCAGTGGGTAATGCCCGCTCCATAAACATGGTGTTGTTGGCGCTGATCATATAATCAAGACTGAATGGATCTTTGAAATGACCCGCCATAATTTGGTAGTTTTCAAAACCATCATATGAAATAAAGGCATCGGTAATACTGTCGTTATCAAACTCGTATTCCAGCTTATAACCCCAATCGCGATACAGCTCACCGGAGATATACAAACGGGCACGACGAATATCAGTTCCATCTCCCATATCAGGTGAACCACCGTAAGCGGCGGCATCAACCTGTAGCCGTCCACCAACTTTTGTAGAAAACTGACCATCTCGGGTTTTTAGTGATAAACCGCCATTAGTAGATATTTCAATATCTGAGGGTTTGGTTGCTTCAGCCAGCTTTTCATTTATCTCTGCTTTTTCCTGCTCTTTAGTGGCTTTGTTTTCAGCAAGCTCACCCATCAGCCGGCCGTACTGTTCATCAGTAACCATGCCATTTTCATGCAGCATATTAATCAATGTTTCCAGTTCCGATGCCTGAACCGAAAAGCTGAGAGACAGGCCGATGGCAGCTGTCAGCAGGTGTTTTTTGAATAGCATAAGTTTGTTCCTTTTTTATGGTCGAAAATTTTCTGTAATATTATCGACATATTTGGAACCAGCATTAATATTTCTTATCCAAGAAAATAGTAATCTTTTGCTATTGTGATGAAGTTCTAATTTATCAAAAACCCTGCACAAAAATTAGCGATTAACCCCGTCTTTAAACATTTTTTCCAACTCTTAGTTAGCTGTTTTGTTAATGGTGAAACGCTGGGCATTACAGATTTTATTAATTTAATCTCCAGATAATTATGTAACTTCGAAAATCACTTATCGTAATTGTAATATTTCAGCTAAAACGCCCATTGGCTGCGTACCAGAAAAATACGCGGTTCTTGTCCTGCATTTGGTCCACCATCAACATTCAGAACATTAATGTAATTGGCAGAAAATCGTAGCATTGGCACCGGATACCAGTTCAGCCCAAAAGTGAGACTGTCTATTTCGCCACCAATAATATCTTCATCGGTTAAATCCAGTGTGCTGTATCTCGCAACCAGTTCCCAAGCTCCGAAACCGCCCTCGCCCACAAGATGATTTGGATACGGACTACCGAAATCACCATTTTCATAATTCAACGAATCATCGGTCAGGAAAAAACCGCTTTGAATATGCCCCCCAGAAAATCCAACATCCTGCCACACTGTTCGACGTACATCGGTCACCATGTACTCAGCTTGAGCAGACCAGCGATTTCGTACTGCTGCCCATTCCACTCCGCTTCGGGTATAGGTTCGAGCTCCAGGAATAATGCCGGTATCAACAATATCAAAACCGGCCACCCGGGCTTCGGGCTGCTCATCAAATCTCAATGTCGCCTGATCATTTAAATGCCGGTAAAAAGATGCCAATCCAAAATGTAAAACCTTATTGTTATGATTGATGGGTGAAATCGTGAGGCGTGCACCCCCCCCCCAACCCTCATCATTTCGTTCGCGCTGTTCATTGGCATCATCACCAAAAACCCCAGCGGCGGCACTCCAATGCTGACGCTTAGTATCGGCCATCAAACCGATATAACGATCCCCACCAAATGCTCCAAGTAGGCTGCGTTCAATCAACTGAGAATTGGCCGAACTGCTGCGATATTGCAGGCCTAAAGGAATTTCCATAAGCCCCATTCTTAAACGAGCTTGAGGAAAACCAGTGTAACCAATATACGAATCTTTTAATTCACCGCCATCCGTGAAATCGTAATCTACCTTGTATATCCAATCACTGAATATCCGGCCAGACCAGGCGAGGCGAGCACGACGAATATTGGTTCCATCGGCAATTTGAGGCGCACCATCATAATCGGCGGCATCGATCATTAAACGCCCCCGCAGGCGGGTTTCAAATTGACCATCAGTCGTTCTAACGCGAAGCCCACCTTTAGTGGTGACTTCCACTTCAGGCGGCTGAGTGGCTAACTCAAGTTTTTCGGTTATTTCCTGTTTTTCTTTTGCCGTTTTCTGTTGGTTCTGCTCCAGCTCAGCCAACAAACGACCATACTGTTCTTCGCTGACCATGCCATTCTCATGCAGCATATCAATCAATAAACGCAATTCAGATGCGTGGCTCGCCATGGGTAATACGAGAAATAAAACAAACAGCAGTTTTGAAACAAAATTGGACATTGAATAACTCAGCGTTAGGTTGCGGGCTTCGAGAAAATCATTACCCGAGCACATAGGAAAAAATCCTATTTCTCAGTTTAGGCAACGGTTGCTGAATTCAAACTTAATTTTGTGAATAAAGAACTGGATTGAAGAATTTTTTCTTTATATAGAACGTTGCCAGTGACCTGATTTTCCACCAGCTTTTTCCTGCAGACAGACGTCGGAGATCACCATGCCGCGATCGACCGCTTTACACATATCGTAGATAGTCAGCAACGCAACCTGTACCGCGGTAAGAGCTTCCATTTCCACACCGGTTTGGCCCGATGTAGCGACTTCAGCCTGACAATTCACAGCATTATTGGCTGCATCAATTTCAAATTCGACTGTGACTTTGCTTAATGCCAGCGGATGACATAGCGGAATTAAATCCGAGGTACGTTTGGCCGCCATAATGCCGGCGATGCGGGCAATGCCCAACACATCCCCTTTTTTATGATTGCCCTGCTCAATCAGTTTCAGCGTTTCCGGCAACATGATAATCCTTCCGCTGGCGACGGCCTTGCGCTGCGTCACTGCCTTATCACCGACATCGACCATGTGTGCTTCGCCGGCCTGATTAAAATGCGTTAATTCTGCCATTTTGGGTGTTATCCTTATGTTTTGATCCAGGAAACAATCAACCAGATGTCTATTCAAGTCAAATTTTTTGCCAGCCTGCGAGAAAGTCTGGGACAGAGTGAGACCACAGTAGAACAGGCTTCCACTGTGACCGAGGTTTGGGATTTGGCGACGCAATCAGCCACGCCACCAAACAACCTACTGGTCGCCGTCAATCTTGACTATGCCAATATGCAAAGTCAGGTGAATGATGGTGATGAAGTCGCTTTCTTTCCCCCCGTCACCGGAGGTTAATCATGGCCACGCATATTCTCGATGAAGACTTTCAGCCTTATCAATGGCTCAGTGAGTTTTCCCAGCAGATGCCTGCAGGCAGAGATGGTGCAGCTGCCAGCTTTATCGGAACCATGCGTGATTATAACGATGATGCCACCGTCAGAACCATGACGCTGGAACATTATCCCGCCATGACTCAGCGTTATCTCGAACAATTAGAAAAACAGGCTAAAACCGACTGGCCATTAAATGATTGCCTGATCGTGCATCGCGTCGGCGAAGTATTTCCCGGTGAAGCAATTGTATTAATCGGTTGCTGGTCGGCCCATCGCCGTGCGGCTTTGGATGCATGCAACTGGCTAATCGAAGAGCTGAAATATAAAGCGCCGTTTTGGAAAAAAGAACAGAACCAGAGTGGCGAACGCTGGGTAGAGTCCAATACTGATGGTTTATAGGTACTGACAATGATTACCGGAATGTATGCCGCTTTGGCCGCTCTGATGATTGTCGCACTAGCACGAAAAGTCATTAGTCTGCGGCGGCAACATAAAGTAGCTTTAGGCGATGGTGGCCATCAGGATTTACTTGCTGCAATTCGTGCTCATGCCAATGCTGTGGAATATCTACCGATTGGTTTGCTGTTGTTATTACTATTAGAACTCAGCCAGGGCCCCGCCTGGCTAATTCATTTACTGGGCAGCCTGTTTATTATTGGTCGACTGATTCATGCCAATGGCGTCAGCAAAGCCATCATTACTCGCCGGATTATTGGTATGCAATTCACCATCTGGCTGCTGATAATTATGGCAGTGTTGAATCTGTTGGCTTTTGTCGGTATTCAATTACCGGGCTGAGTCGTCGTCATCCAATCCCAACTCTGACCAAATCGCATCAACCCGAGCGACAATCGCCGGATCTTTCTCAATCGGTCTACCCCACTCGCGGTTAGTTTCGCCAGGCAATTTATTGGTAGCATCCATGCCCATTTTTGAGCCAAGACCTGATACCGGTGAAGCAAAATCCAGATAATCAATCGGCGTATTTTCAATTAAAACCGTATCGCGCGCCGGATCCATTCGCGTGGTAATGGCCCAGATCACATCCTGCCAATCACGTACGTTCACATCATCATCGACAACGATCACGAATTTTGTATACATAAACTGCCTTAAAAACGACCAAACCCCCATCATCACTCGCTTGGCATGACCGGCATATTGTTTTTTCATGCTGACCACGGCCATCCGATACGAGCAGCCCTCAGGTGGCAGGTAAAAATCGACAATTTCCGGAAACTGCTTCTGCAGAATCGGCACAAATACTTCGTTTAACGCCACGCCCAGAATCGCCGGTTCATCGGGTGGGCGACCGGTATACGTGCTGTGATAAATCGGATTTTTACGCTGAGTAATTCGCTCAATGGTAAATACCGGAAAGCTGTCGATTTCATTGTAATAACCGGTGTGATCACCGTATGGTCCTTCCGGTGCCATATCATCGGGATAGATAAAACCTTCCAGCACAATCTCGGCTTGAGCAGGCACCTGCAGATCACTGCCGATACATTTCACTAATTCGGTTTTACTACCGCGTAGCAATCCAGCAAACGCATATTCGGACAGTGTGTCCGGCACCGGTGTTACAGCACCTAAAATAGTGGCTGGATCACAGCCCAACACCACAGCGATCGGAAATGGTTCACCCGGATGCGTTTGCTGCCACTCCTTAAAATCCAGTGCCCCACCACGATGCGATAACCAACGCATAATCACCCGATTTTTACCGATGACTTGTTGGCGATAAATGCCTAAATTCTGTCGGGTTTTATGTGGACCTTTAGTGACGACCAAGCCCCAGGTAATTAACGGTGCAGCATCTTCCGGCCAGCAGAGTTGAATCGGATATTCACTCAGATCAATGGCATGTCCTTCAATCACCTGCTCCTGACAAGGGGCTTTTTTCACCACCTTCGGGCCCATATTCAACACCTGACGAAAGATCGGCAACTTATCCCAAGCGTCTTTCATACCTTTCGGCGGCTCAGGCTCTTTCAGAAATGCCAACAACTTGCCAACTTCCCGAAGCGCTTCAACCGAATCCTCACCCATCCCCAAGGCAACGCGTTTCGGCGTACCAAACAAATTGGCCAACACAGGAATCTTGCTGCCCTTCGGGTTCTCAAACAGAATCGCCGGACCACCGGCACGCAACACCCGATCACAAATCTCCGTCATCTCCAGATGGGGATCTACTTCGGTGGTAATGCGTTTTAGTTCGCCCTGTTTTTCCAGGTTGGTGATGAAGTCTCTTAGGTCGGTGTATTTCATGAGATATGATTTGTGAAAAGTAATGTTGTAGCTTACCAGCTTAGGACATGATTTGGCTTAGCAGCTATCTCTATTGAATTATTTTGGATTAATTCGCCATTGAGAGACTGAAACTTATCGACTATTCCAGTAATAATTTTCTAAAGTTTTCATCGTACATTTTATCCCCTCCTCTCCATGAGAATGGTGAGCACAATGAGCACCTTAGTACTGTGAGCACCAAACCTTGAGCATAAGCAATTGTTATCAATGTAATTTTACGAAAACTTGATTTTTAATTATGGACTAAAGCCCACTGTTCATTTTTTGCGTGGTCAAAAAACGAACCAAAAAAGGCCAGCCCATACTCGCCCTGCGGGTTCCCTGCGCTTCTCGATCTGGTCGGGCATGACGGAAATTGATTCGTGGCATCCCTGCCACTCACCCTTCGGGCATCTTCGGCGTCCAAATTTGTTCCAGACAAATTTGTCCCTTCGGTCAAACAGCCGTCATGCTGATCCGACCAGCTCTGCGATGCTCGGCTTCGTATAAGGGCATTTAGGGAAGGTCCCAAAACGTGAGGCTAGTGGATCCCCCTTTTGTGTTGCCGATAAAAATGGTTATCTCAGGATTAGAAATCGGAATGTCTGAGCACAGCGAGTTTTTTCGATTTCCCTGGGATAACCATTTTTATCGGGGAGCCGCAGGCCAACACTAGGGGTGCCCTGGGGTTGTTAGGGGAATGGGCACGCATTCCCCTTACTCGACAGGAAGTCGAAACAAAATAGTTCTATAAAAAGCGAAATGTGTGTTTCGTAAATTCAAAAACTTCATTGAGTTAATGACTTGGAACGCTGCCGCGGGGCGTTCATTTCTTTTGTTTGCCCAAAAGAAACGAACCAAAGAAAAAGGCACCCCATGTGTTGGCCTGCGGCTCC
>NZSL01000003.1 GCA_002696735.1 Methylophaga sp. | reverse complement strand
GGTTATGCCTGGTGATAACGTCAAGATGGACGTAACTTTAATCAATCCGATTGCGATGGAAGAAGGTTTACGTTTTGCTATTCGTGAAGGCGGCCGCACTGTTGGTGCTGGCGTCGTCAGTAAAATCGTTGAGTAATAGAAATGGCAGCAACCCAAACTATTAGAATTAGGCTGAAATCATTCGACCATCGTTTGATTGATCAATCAGCTAAGGAAATCGTTGAAACAGCGAAACGTACTGGTGCTCGTATCAATGGACCAATTCCATTGCCGACCAAAAAAGAACGTTTCACTGTGCTGATTTCACCACATGTAAACAAAGATGCTCGTGAACAGTACGAAATCCGTACTCACAAACGTCTTATGGATATTGTTGAGCCAACTGATAAAACAGTTGATGCTCTGATGAAGCTGGATCTCGCCGCTGGCGTTGATGTCCAGATTAAGTTGAACTAAGAGGGGTTGGGTCATGACTATCGGACTCATCGGACGTAAACGTGGTATGACACGCATCTTTTCTGAAGATGGTGTATCAACTCCGGTTACTGTTATTGAGGTAGAACCAAACCGTATCAGTCAGATGAAATCTGTTGATACAGATGGCTACAACGCAATTCAAGTCACAGTGGGAGAGCGTAAAGCTTCACGTGTGACCAAGCCACAGGCAGGACATTTTGCCAAGGCTCAAGCAGCAGCAGGCCGTAAAGTTTGTGAGTTCCGTGTGGATTCACATGACGATCTTGCCGTTGGTGCTGAAATTAAAGTGGATATTTTTGAAGCTGGTCAGAAGATTGATGTTTCAGGTCTGACAAAAGGTAAAGGCTTTGCTGGTGTTGTTAAGCGTTACGGTTTCCGTGGCGGTGATGCAACGCATGGTAACTCCTTGTCACATAGAGCGCCGGGTTCAATTGGTCAATGTCAAACTCCTGGACGTGTGTTCAAGGGTAAAAAAATGGCTGGCCATATGGGTGATAAAAAACGCACGTTGCAAAATCTTTCTGTTGTCAGAGTGGATGCGGAACGGAACCTGATTTTGGTCAAAGGCTCAGTGCCAGGTGCGACAGGCAGTAATGTCGTTGTCTGCCCAGCTGTGAAAGCCTAAGAAAGATTCTGAGGGGAATTAACGTGGATCTTCAGTTACAAACATTCAACGGTAAGAAAGCCGGAAACATTACTGTTTCTGATACCTTTCTTGATCGTGAGTTTAATGAGTCACTTGTGCACCAAGTTGTCACCGCTTATTTAGCGGGTGGACGTGCCGGTACGCACGCACAGAAAACACGCTCAGAAGTGAGTGGCGGCGGTAGAAAACCTTTCGCACAGAAAGGTAGTGGTCGTGCACGTGCTGGTACCATCCGTAGTCCATTATGGCGTAGTGGTGGTGTGACATTCGCATCAAAAAATCGCGATTACAGTCAGAAGGTTAATCGTAAAATGTATCGTAATGCGATATCTGTCATTTTGTCAGAGTTACGCCGTAAAGATGCATTAGTCGTTGTAGATAAAGTTGAACTTGACTCACCCAAAACAAAAGATTTGTTAGCAATGACGAAATCACTGGGTGTTGATAATGCTTTAATCGTCACCGAAAATGCTGCCGGTAATCTGGCGCTTGCATCTCGCAATCTGTATAACATTGCCGCAACAGATGCTGCTCACGTTAATCCAGTTGCATTATTGCGTTTTGAAAAAGTCGTAATGAGTGAAGACTCAATTCGCAAGCTTGAGGAGTCATTTGTATGAATACAGAGCGCTTAAGCAAAATCATTCTTGGCCCAGTGGTTGCTGAAAAAGCATCACGTGTTGCCGAAGATCATAACCAGGTAGTACTGAAAGTATTGCCTAACGCCAACAAAGCTGAAATCAAAAAAGCTGTCGAAAGCCTTTTTGATGTGAAAGTTGCTGCTGTATCAACAGCCAATGTTAAAGGCAAAGTCAAACGTGTAGGCCGTAGTTTCGGTAAACGCAGTGACTGGAAAAAAGCCTATGTGACATTAGCTGATGGTGCTGATCTCAACTTCCTTGGCGAATAATACAGAATACGGGTGAGGAAACAGGAATGGCATTAAAAAAGGCTAAACCTACATCAGCAGGTCGCAGATTTGTGGTGCAGGTCAGTACTCCAGATCTGTACAAAGGTGCTCCTTATGCACCTTTGGTAGAGAAAAAGACTAAAAATGGTGGTCGTAACAACGCCGGTCGTATTACTGTCCGCCATCAAGGTGGTGGTCATAAACAACGCTACCGTGTAGTTGATTTCAAACGCAACAAAGATGGAATTCCAGCTGTTGTTGAGCGTGTTGAATACGATCCAAACCGTACAGCGCATATTGCTCTGTTGAATTATGCGGATGGTGAAAAGCGTTACATTATTGCTCCTAAAGGTATTACTGCAGGTGATCGTCTGGAATCAGGTGATAACGCAGCAATACGTGCTGGCAATACGTTAAAGTTTTCAGCTATTCCATTAGGTAGCACTGTTCATTGTGTTGAACTGAAACCTGGTAAAGGCGCTCAGATAGCTCGTAGTGCTGGTAGCAGTGTTCAATATGTTGCACGTGAAAATGGTTACGCGACTATTCGTCTGCGTAGCGGTGAAACACGCAAGGTACCTCTTGATTGTAAAGCAACAATGGGTGAAGTCGGTAACGGCGAGCATTCATTACGTTCATTGGGTAAAGCGGGTGCCAAACGCTGGCGTGGTGTTCGACCAACCGTTCGCGGTGTGGTTATGAACCCGGTAGACCATCCACATGGTGGTGGTGAAGGCCGCACATCAGGTGGTCGTCATCCTGTTACACCTTGGGGTGTGCCGACCAAAGGCTACAAGACTCGTAAGAATAAACGTACGGATAATATGATCGTACGTCGTCGTAATCGTAAATAAGAGGCTAGGAATTTCAGATGCCGCGTTCAATTAAAAAAGGTCCATTTATTGACCATCACCTTGAAAAGAAGGTCTTGGAAGCGAGAGATGCAAGTAACAAACGTCCGATCAAAACTTGGTCACGTCGTTCTATGATCTCCCCGGATATGATTGGTCTCACACTGGCTGTTCACAATGGTAAACAGCATGTACCTGTGTTTGTCACAGAAGATATGGTAGGGCATAAGTTAGGTGAGTTTTCACCAACGCGCACCTTTAAAGGTCATGCCGCTGATAAGAAATCTAAGCGATAAGGTTAAGATATGGCTACAAAAGCTAAACTCAGCTATGCACGCATTTCAGCACAAAAAGTGCGTTTGGTAGCGGATCAAATCAGAGGTTTGCCCGTTGAACGCGCTATCAACATTCTAGCCTTCAGCCCTAAAAAAGCTGCTGATTTAATGAAAGGCGTTTTGGATTCAGCGATTGCAAATGCTGAACACAACGATGGTGCTGACATCGATGAATTATACGTCTCGGCCGTAATGGTTGATGACGGTCCGACTATGAAGCGTATGTCACCTCGTGCTAAAGGCCGTGGTAATCGCATTCTTAAACGTACAAGCCACATCACTGTGGTTGTAGACGAAAAGTAAGAGAGAATACTTATGGGACAAAAGGTTCACCCAACTGGTTTCAGACTTGGTATAATTAAAAATTGGAATTCAATCTGGTATGCAGATTCAGCCAATTTTTCGGAAATGCTGAATAATGATCTGAAGGTACGTAACTATCTTAAACAGAAACTTGCACATGCTTCTGTGAGCAAGATTCAAATCGACAGACCAGCTAAGAATGCAAAAATTACCATTCATACAGCCCGTCCAGGGATTGTAATTGGTAAGAAAGGTGAAGATATCGACAAACTTCGCCAGGAAGCATCAGAAATCATGGGTATTCCTGTCAATGTCGGCGTTGAAGAAATTCGCAAGCCAGAGCTTGATGCAACCTTGGTTGCTGAAAGTGTTGCGCAACAGCTTGAGCGTCGCATTATGTTCCGTCGTGCTATGAAGCGTGCAGTTACTAACACAATGCGTGTTGGTGCTGAAGGTATTCGTATTAATGTTGCTGGTCGCCTCAACGGCGCAGAGATTGCCCGTACCGAATGGTACCGCGAAGGTCGTGTTCCTTTGCACACTCTGCGTGCTGATATCGATTATGGTACTGCAGAAGCAAAAACAACCTACGGTATTATCGGTGTTAAGGTTTGGATTTTTAAAGGTGAAGTTTTTGATGCTCCGGCACAAAACGCACCTGCAGAAAAATAAGGTTATAACCAATGTTACAGCCAAAAAGAACGAAATTTAGAAAGCAGCAGAAGCTGCGCAACCGTGGCCTGGCCCACCGTGGCGCCAAAGTAAGTTTTGGTGAGTTCGGTTTAAAGTCACTAGATCGCGGACGTATTACTGCTCGTCAAATTGAGGCAGCTCGTCGTGCTATGACTCGCTACATCAAACGTGGCGGAAAGATCTGGATCCGTGTATTTCCAGATAAGCCAATTTCCAGTAAACCATTGGAAGTTCGCCAAGGTAAAGGTAAAGGTAATGTCGAGTACTGGGTGGCTAATGTACAGCCAGGTCGCATGCTTTATGAAATGGAAGGTGTAACTGAAGAGATTGCTCGTGAAGCATTTCGTCTTGCTGCAGCTAAACTTCCTGTTAAAACAACATTTGTAACTCGGGCGATACTGTAATGAAAGCGAGTGAAATTAGACAAAAATCTGCTGAGGACCTAGCTAAAGAGCTGGGAGAACTTCACAAGGAACAGTTTAATTTGCGTATGCAAAACGCTACCGGCCAATTGACACGTAATTCTGAACTTAAACGTGTGCGCCGTGACATTGCACGCATCAAGACTGTACTGACTGAGAATAAATAGGGCACTGAAATGAGTGAACAAGAAAATACTACACGTTCTTTAATTGGTCGTGTTGTCAGTGACAAGATGGATAAAACAATTACTGTTTTAGTAGAACGTAGTGTTGCCCATCCTATCTACAAAAAATATGTTAAACGTTCAACCAAATTGCATGTTCATGATGAAAAAAATGAATGTAATATCGGTGACGTAGTAAGTGTTGCCTCATCGCGCCCACTGTCTAAGACGAAGTGCTGGAAGCTGGTCGACATTATTGATCGTGCGAAGTAAGCAACTATTCAGTTTGGAGTTTAGACCATGATTCAAATGCAAAGCAGTCTCGATGTGGCCGATAATAGCGGTGCTAAACGAGTAGAATGCATCAAAGTTTTAGGTGGTTCACACCGTCGTTATGCCGGTATTGGTGACGTTATTAAAGTCACCATTAAAGAGGCTGCGCCGCGTGGAAAAGTAAAAAAAGGTGATGTGCACAATGCTGTCATCGTTAGAACTCGTAAAGGAGTACGCCGTCCAGATGGTTCGGTTATCCGTTTCGATACTAACGCTGCTGTTTTATTGAATGCTGCACATCAGCCAATTGGTACACGTATTTTCGGCCCGGTCACACGTGAGCTTCGTGGTGAGAAATTCATGAAGATCATTTCATTGGCACCGGAAGTACTTTAAGTAGGAGCGCTGAAAGATGGAAAGATTAGTTAAAGGCGATCAAGTTGTTGTTACGGTCGGTAAAGATCGTGGCAAACAAGGCGAAATCCTACGTCGGGTCGAAGGTGGTAAGTTTGTTGTTCAAGGCATCAATCTTGTCAAAAAGCACACTAAGCCAAACCCGGCGTTAGGTCGCACAGGTGGTATTGTTGAAAAAGAAATGCCAATTCATGAGTCGAATCTTGCTTTGCTTAATCCAGCTTCTGGAAAAGGCGATAAAGTAGGTTTCAAATTTCTCGAAGATGGCCGCAAAGTTCGCGTCTTCAAGTCGAACGGCGAAACCGTTGGCGCTTGAGCTTAGAGTTGGGATATTAAAGTGAGCAGATTAAAAGATTTTTATCGTGAAGAAGTAGTCAAGCAACTGCAAGAGCAGTTCGGCTACAAATCCGTAATGGAAGTGCCACGCATTACCAAAATCACACTGAATATGGGTGTGGGTGAAGCGCTGACTGATAAAAAGGTTCTCGAAAATGCAGTTGCTGACATGGAAGCTATTTCCGGTCAGAAAGCTGTCGTTACGAAAGCCCGTAAATCAGTAGCAGGTTTCAAGGTACGTGAAGGCTGGCCGATTGGTTGTAAAGTTACATTACGCAGTGAGCGTATGTATGACTTTCTTGATCGCCTGATTAGCATTTCTATTCCGAGAATTCGTGACTTTCGTGGATTAAACCCGAAATCATTTGATGGTCAAGGAAACTACAGTATGGGGATTAAAGAGCAAATCATTTTCCCTGAAATTGAGTTTGATAAGATCGATAAAACACGTGGTATGGATATTACCATCACGACTACTGCATCAACTGCAGAAGAATCACGTGCTTTATTGGCTGCATTCAAGTTTCCTTTTAGAAAATAAACCAAGTCCGGGTGGAATAAGTTATGGCTAAACGTTGCATGATTAATCGCGAGATTAAAAGAGCAAAAATGGTTGAAAAGTACGCTGCAAAACGTGCTGAATTGAAAAAACAAATTATCAATTCTTCATTAAGCATGGAAGAACGTGAAGTTGCTGCAAAGAAATTTCATGCGTTACCACGTAATTCTAGTGCAGTTCGTATGAGAAATCGTTGTGAAATTACTGGTCGTCCACACGGTTATTACCGTAAGTTTGGTCTTTCAAGAAACAAACTGCGCGAACATGCAATGAATGGTGATATCCCTGGCCTAGTCATGGCTAGTTGGTAGACGCCAATCTGTTTAGTGGAGCTAAATAAATGAGTATGACTGACCCTATTGCTGATATGTTGACACGTATTCGCAATGCCCAACAAGCAAACAAAGTTGATGTAACCATGCCATCTTCTAAGGTTAAATTGAGTATTGCTCAAGTCCTTAAAGATGAAGGTTATGTTGCAGATTTCAGTGTTAATGAAAATGCAGGAAAACCGTTGCTTAGTATTAGCCTGAAATATTTTGAAGGCAAACCGGTTATTGAGCAAATCAACCGTATCAGCCGTCCGGGACTTCGAGTTTACCGTTCTGCGGGTAATATTCCGCAAGTAATTGGTGGGCTTGGTGTCGCTATCGTTTCTACCTCTAGAGGTGTGATGGCTGATCGTAAAGCACGAGCACTTGGTCAGGGCGGTGAAGTCCTGTGTGCCGTTAGCTAAGCCTTTTTCCAGGAGATAGAACATGTCACGTATTGCAAATGCGCCAGTTGAAATACCCGCTGGTGTTGAGGTTGCTCTCAACGGTAGTGAAGTAACGATTAAAGGTTCGAAAGGAACATTATCACGTACTTTTCATTCCGATGTAGAAGTGTCGCAGGAAGGTTCTGCACTCAAGACCGTCGCAAAAAATAATTCAAAACAAGCTGTTGCCCTTACCGGTACTGCTAGAGCATTAATTAACAACATGGTTAATGGTGTTTCAAAAGGTTTTGAAAAGAAACTTACGCTGGTTGGAGTTGGTTATCGTGCAAAAGCACAAGGTAACAAACTCGACCTGACTTTGGGTTTTTCACATCCTGTTCAATATGATGTGCCGGCTGGTATTACAGTTGAAACCCCAAGTCAAACAGAAATTGTTGTTACGGGCGCTGACAAACAAGCGGTCGGACAAGTGGCTGCAGATATTCGTGCTTATCGTTCACCTGAACCGTACAAAGGTAAAGGCGTTCGTTACTCAGATGAATATGTTGCTCGTAAAGAAGCTAAGAAAAAATAATTAGGCTGAATCATGGATAAAAAATCGTCAAGATTACGCAGAGCTGCAAGAGCGCGTGCCAAAATCAGAGAATTGGAAGTCTATAGACTGACAATTCACAGAACACCGCGTCATATCTATGCACAGGTCCTTACTCACGACAGTTCTAAGGTGGTTGCTTCTGCTTCAACTTTGGATCCAGAAGTGAAAAAAGCACTTGAAGGTACTGGAAATGTAGCTGCAGCCGAATTGGTTGGAAAGACTGTTGCACAACGTGCAGCTAAAGAAGGTATTACACAAGTTGCCTTTGATCGTTCCGGTTTTAGTTATCACGGTCGCGTTAAGGCCCTGGCTGATGCAGCACGTGAAAACGGCTTGCAGTTCTAGTTATATAAGGTAAGACTCATGGCACAGAATGAACAACGCCAAGCCGCATCAGATGGCTTGATTGAAAAGTTAGTAGGTATTCGCCGCGTCGCTAAAGTAGTGAAAGGTGGTCGAGTATTTGGTTTTTCCGCATTGACTATTGTTGGTGACGGTAATGGTCGTGTTGGCTTCGGACAAGGTAAAGCACGGGAAGTACCAGTTGCCATTCAAAAGGCAATGGATGAAGCACGCAAAAATATGAAGAAAGTTGTGCTCAATGGTGATACCCTGCAGCACCCTCTGACTGCACGGCATGGTGCAGCTAAGGTATTTATGCAACCTGCTTCGGAAGGTACGGGTGTAATTGCCGGTGGTGCGATGCGTGCTGTATTTGATGCGGTTGGTGTTCATAACGTTCTGGCCAAATCGATTGGTTCAACCAATCCTTTAAATGTGGTTCGCGCCACGATTAATGGTCTTACTGACATGAACAACCCTGAATCTATCGCTGCCAAACGTGGTAAGTCGGTTAAAGAGATCATGGAATAATCAAATGAGTTCACAAGCAAAATTAAAAGTCACTTTGGTTAAAAGCACCATTGGCAGACTTGAAAAACATAAAGCCTGTGTAGCAGGTTTAGGGTTAAGAAAAACAGGAAGTAGTGCTGTCGTTATCGATACACCAGAAAATAGAGGCATGATTAATCGTGTTTCTTACCTGTTGAAGGTTGAGGAAGCATAAATATGAACTTAAATACAATTGCTCCAGCTGAAGGTGAAAAGCAATCAGCCAAACGTGTTGGTCGTGGCATTGGTTCAGGCTTAGGTAAAACCTGTGGCCGTGGTCACAAAGGTCAAAAAGCTCGCTCAGGTGGATTCCACAAACGCGGTTTTGAAGGTGGTCAGATGCCTTTGCAACGTCGTTTACCAAAAGTTGGCTTCAGTTCACGTGTGAGCAGAACAACTGCTCAGGTTCGCCTGGATACGCTTGCTGCTATTGATGCAGATGTTATCGATTTGCTGACTTTAAAATCTGTTGGTGCTGTGCCTGAAAACACGTTACGTGTAAAAGTAATTAACTCTGGTGAACTTACTAAATCAGTAACAATTAAAGGTATGGCTCTTACTGCAGGCGCTAAAGCTGCGGTTGAAGCTGCCGGTGGTAAGGTCGAAGAGTAATATTTGTGGAAAAAAACAGACAACAAGCTGCCGCATTGATGAGCGGAGGACGATATGGAGAACTTAAAAGTCGTCTTCTATTTGTTTTGGGTGCATTGCTCGTTTATCGGTTAGGAACATTTATTCCTGTACCTGGTATCGATCCTGCTGCACTGGCCATTATGTTTGAACAGCAAAGAGGAACAATCCTCGATATGTTCAACATGTTTTCTGGTGGTGCACTGGAAAGATTGTCTGTATTTGCTTTAGGGATTATGCCTTATATTTCTGCATCTATTATTATGCAGCTTTTGACGGTTGTGCACCCGAAGTTAGCCCAGCTTAAGAAAGAAGGCGCTGCAGGTAAACGCAAGATTACTCAATATACTCGTTATGGTACCTTGGCTTTAGCGACATTTCAGGCAATCGGGATTTCGATCGCATTAGAAAGTCAGCAAGCCGGTGGTATGGGAGTTGTGATTGATCCGGGCATGTTATTTAGAGTCACCGCTGTGATCACATTGGTTACCGGAACAATGTTCCTGATGTGGTTAGGCGAACAGATTACCGAACGTGGAATTGGTAATGGTATCTCTATAATCATATTCGCTGGGATTGTTGCTGGTCTTCCAGCTGCAATTGGTGGAACGTTAGAGCTCGCGAGAACTGGTCAGCTTGCACCATTCTTGGTAATAGCTTTATTAGTAATGGCTCTTGCTGTAACTGCTTTTGTTGTATTTGTTGAGCGTGCCCAAAGACGTATTCCCATCCATTATGCGAAGCGTCAACAAGGTCGCAAAATGATGGCGGGTCAGGTTACTCATTTGCCGTTGAAATTGAATATGGCGGGTGTTATACCACCGATTTTTGCATCAAGCATTATATTGTTTCCTGCAACAATTGCTGGCTGGTTTGGTTCGTCAGAAGGCATGAGCTGGTTAAGTGATATTTCTACATTGATGTCACCAGGCCAACCTATGTATGTAATGGCTTATGCATTGGCGATTATCTTTTTCTGCTTCTTTTATACGGCGTTGGTTTTCAACCCTAAAGAAACAGCAGAAAACTTGCAGAAGTCTGGTGCTTTTATTCCAGGAATTAGACCTGGTGAGCAAACTTCGCGTTATATCGATACTGTAATGGGTCGATTGACATTAGCTGGTGCTGTTTATATTACGGCAGTCTGTTTATTGCCGGAGTTTCTCATACTTTACTGGAGTGTACCTTTCTATTTCGGTGGTACCTCTTTGCTTATCATCGTTGTAGTGACTATGGATTTTGTATCGCAAGTCCAATCACACATGATGTCGCAGCAGTATGAAAGTTTGATGCGTAAATCAAACAAGAATAATAATGGAGCTGGCGGGTTTTTGCGCTAGCTTTACAAAATAGTTTGCTGGAGAAAATCTAATGAAAGTTCAGGCATCAGTAAAAAAGATTTGCCGTAATTGCAAGATCGTAAAAAGAAACGGGGTTCTTCGCGTTATATGTAAAGAAGCTCGACATAAGCAACGTCAAGGTTAAATTGACTGTTTTGTGATTGTTGTTGAACTGTAGTTTTGTATGTTACAATTCACTGTTCACTCCTGAGAAATTTAGGGTAATTGAATGGCTCGTATAGCTGGTATAAATGTTCCTGTGCAAAAGCACACGGTAATCGCACTCACTTCGATTTACGGTATTGGCCGGACTCGCTCTGAGAAAATATGTGAGGCTGCAGGTGTTGCGCCTGACGCAAAAATTCGTGATTTAAACGAACAGGAAGTTGAGGCGCTTCGTACTGAAGTAGCTAAGTTTGTTGTTGAAGGTGATTTGCGTCGTGAAGTCTCAATGGACATTAAACGTCTTAAAGACTTAGGTTGCTACCGTGGTGTTCGCCACCGCAGAGGTCTGCCAGTTCGCGGGCAGAGAACTAAAACTAACGCAAGGACTCGTAAAGGTCCTCGCCGTATGATTAAGTAAGGTAAGAGGCTTCGATGGCAAATACATCAGCACGACAACGCAAACGCGTTAAGAAGAATGTGGTCGACGGTGTCGCACACGTTCACGCATCATTCAATAATACGATCATAACGATTTCAGATCGCCAGGGTAATGCACTCTCTTGGGCAACTGCCGGTGGTTGTGGTTTCCGTGGTTCTCGTAAAAGTACCCCGTTTGCTGCCCAGGTCGCTGCTGAAAAAGCTGGCGAAGTGGTGAAAGAATTTGGTATGAAAAATCTGGATGTTGAAATTAAAGGTCCAGGTCCAGGACGCGAATCTGCAGTCCGTGCCCTTAATAATTTAGGGTTCAAAATTACTAATATTACAGACGTGACGCCCATTCCACATAATGGTTGCCGTCCTCCTAAGCGTCGTCGCGTTTAACAGGTTTTTGGAGTATCACAAATGGGAAAATATCGTGGCCCAACTTGCAAATTAAGCCGCAGAGAAGGTACTGACCTTTTTCTGAAAAGCAGAGGTAATCCTCTTGAAAGCAAGTGCAAGGTTGAACAAAAGCCAGGTCAACATGGTGCAAGACGTGGTCGTGAATCAGACTATGCTGTCCAGTTACGTGCTAAACAACGTATTCGTCGTATGTATGGCGTACTTGAAAAGCAGTTTCGTAATTATTACAAACTTGCTGATCAGAAGAAAGGCGCAACTGGTGTAAACCTGCTGAACTTTCTTGAGCAAAGACTTGATAATGTTGTTTATAGAATGGGCTTTGGATCAACACGTGCTGAATCCAGACAATTGGTTTCTCACAAAGCAATCATGGTCAATGGACGTGTCACTAACATCGCATCTTATCAAGTTCAAGAGGGTGATGTAGTTGAAATCCGTGAGAAAGCTAAAAAACAAGAACGCATTGTTAATGCTATGTCAGTAGCAGAGCAGTTAGGTTTTCCTGAATGGATCGAAGTAAATACGCAAGCTCTGTCAGGTGTGTTTAAACGCGCTCCTGAACGTGATGAGTTGCCAGCCGAACTTTCAGAAAACCTGGTTGTAGAGCTTTACTCGAAATAGACATAACTAAATCCATTAAGGATTTATTAGAGGAATTTGCATGACGACTTATACGAGTCAATTTCTTAAACCAAGGATTGTCGATATCCAAAAGTTTAGTGACACACGTACACGTCTGGTTCTGGAACCGCTTGAACGTGGTTTTGGACATACGCTGGGAAATGCATTGCGCAGAATCCTGCTTTCCTCAATGGAAGGCGCTGCTGTTGTTGAAGCACAAATCGACGGTGTTGTGCATGAATACTCAGCAATTACTGGCGTTCAGGAAGATGTTTTAGACATTCTTTTAAATATGAAAGGTATTGCAGTCCAGTTGCATGATGCTACTGAAGCTGTTTTAAGCTTGAATAAAGAAGGTGTCGGCCCTGTAACTGCTGCCGATATTCAGTTGCCGCACAATGTTGTAGTAACAAATCCTGACCATGTTATTGCTAATTTGACTGGTGGTAGTCTTTCAGTAACATTTAAGGTTGTTAAAGGCCGTGGTTACTCTGCTGCTAATACCAGAGCGTTGGGTGAAGATGAAGATCGTGCAATTGGTCAGTTACATCTTGATGCATCTTTCAGTCCTGTACGTTTGGTGACTTATGCGGTAGAAAGTGCCCGTGTTGAAAACCGTACTGACTTGGATAAATTGATCCTTGATGTTGAAACCAATGGCACATTAGATGCTGAAGATGCTATTAAATACGCAGCAACTATCTTAAGTGATCAGCTAACTTCTTTTGTTGATTTTACTGTCATTGAAGAAGCAGCATCAGAACCAAAACAGCCGCCAATTGATCCAGCTTTATTACAGGCAATTGATGACTTGGATCTGACGGTTCGTTCGGCAAATTGTTTGAAAGCCGAAAATATTTATTACGTAGGTGATTTGATTCAACGTACTGAAATGGAACTTTTGAAAACACCAAATCTTGGTAAAAAGTCCCTGACAGAAATCAAAGAAGTCCTGGCATCAAAAGGCTTGTCTTTAGGCATGCACCTTGATAACTGGCCACCTGCTTCTTTAGAGCAAAAATAATACTGAAGTAATTCAGCACAAAGAATAGGGTAAGAACCATGCGTCATCGTAATTCAGGTCGTAAATTAAACCGTAACAGTAGTCATAGAAAAGCTATGTTCAAAAATATGGCTTCATCATTGCTTGAACATGAGGTTATTCGTACTACACTGCCTAAAGCTAAAGAGTTGCGTGGCGTTATCGAGCCACTTATCACTTTGGGTAAGACAGACAGTGTTGCAAATCGTCGTTTAGCATTTGCACGATTAGGCAGTAGAGATGCTGTGACCAAACTGTTTAATGAAGTTTCACCACGCTCTGCTAGCCGTCCTGGTGGCTATGTCCGTGTATTAAAAACGGGTTTACGTGATGGAGATAAAGCACCGATGGCAATCGTTGAACTTGTTGACCGTCCTGTTGCTGAAACTGAAGCTTCTGCATAAATTTAATATTTAAGTTTTGCTAACTAAGCCGGCTTACGCCGGTTTAGTTGTATATAGAAGATGGTTTTTCAATTTAATTATCTTCTAACTTGTTGATTTAATATCGGCATCCAGTTACTTCAAAAGATTTAATGAAATTAACTGGTTTTTAGTGTTGACAGCCCGGCGAGTGGCTGTATAATTCTCGCTTCTTTGCAGGACGTTAAGAACTGCAAGCTCTTTAAAAAACTGGTATCAAGTAATTTGTGTGGGTACTTACGTCGGACATTTCT
>NZSL01000002.1 GCA_002696735.1 Methylophaga sp. | reverse complement strand
TGGGCTCTTTTTTTTGTCTTGAAGGTTTGCATTATCCTGCCTGAGCATGTGACCCCCCATGTGACATTATCGCCGGGACAAGCCATGTTCCAGACATGGATTTTGCATACACTCCGTCCATGGAGATAAGCGGTTTTGCATGAGCGAAGCGAGCCCGTAGGTGCAGCCACAGGGAGGTGGCTGATAAAGTAGGTCACCGATAACTGCTCCTGCGTTATCGGCATACATCACATACCTGTGAATAAATGTCGCGCTTTTATATAAAACACCAAGTCGATATCAGAGTTATTGAGTGATATACACGTGAGCTAAAAGTTAGCCATTTGAAGATAAAAAAAGGCGCAGTTTAATGAGACGAGATCTTCCTAAACTTTATTTGATGTAAGACAAAATAAACCTTTCATAGCAACGTTATCTATTCACCAGTAATAGTAAGGATAACCAAATCGTTGATATTGCCAATACCTATTATAGTATCCATTATAGGGATAAAAACCGTTATAAAAGAATGGATCATAAAAAGGATCTCGCTGAATTGGTTGATACAGATGCCACTTATACATTGATGAAACTTCTAGCACAGGCATGATCAACTCTTTCTGGTCTACTTTTCTTGTCTCCATTCCATTTAAGGTGCCGGTAAAAGTCAGTAACGTCCCTTTTTTGTAAACAACAGGATCAATAAATTCAGTTGTTCTTGCTAGAAAACGACCAGCACTTGATTGACTTGTAACTGGTTTACCGTAATGATTAAGTGGATATTGAACAATTTGCAGGATTGAAGCATCATTATTATTTTCTACACTCACTAATTCGCCACCCCAGCGAACATCCTGATTGGCAAAGTTTTCAATCTGCCCCTGGATTTCATTAAGTTGTAGATCATTACTTGGAGCGGTCGAGATTTGCTTTGGGATATTACTGCAACCGGACAGTAAAACCAGTACAAAACTTGTCACGAAAAATGCAGACATCTGTTTCATTGATTGAACCTTTGAAAAATTGATTTTACCTATTTAGAACAAAACCAATCTAGTATAAGTTTCATTACGAGACTATTTGCGTGGGTCTTTTTATATTTAGGGAGTTTTTTCCTAAAAATGCTGGACGGTTTTAATAATTACTGATAATCTTACCGACAATTTTCTGGTTAAATCTCCCATACTTCACATAATCGCGTTCTCCGCGCGCATCCAAGGTAATCCTGATTTTAAAACCCATTTTAGGTAATACATGAATCTGACAGAACTGAAAAAGCAGTCCGCTGCTGAATTAATGGAACTTGCACTATCCATGAATCTTGAGGGCCTTGCCCGCAATCGAAAACAAGAACTAATATTTGCACTTGTTAAAGCACATGCCAAACAAGGCGATGACGTCTACACTACGGGCGTCTTAGAATTATTACCGGATGGTTTTGGCTTCTTACGTTCGCCCGAAGACTCCTATGTCGCTGGGCCAGATGATATATATGTTTCACCCAGCCAAATCCGCCGATTTCACTTAAGAACTGGCGATACTATTAAAGGTAAAATTCGTCCACCTAAAGACAGTGAACGTTATTTTGCTTTAGTAAAAGTTGATGAGATCAACTACGAAAAACCAGAAAACTCTCGTAACAAAGTCCCCTTTGAAAACCTCACTCCATTGTTTGCCAATGAAAGATTTAATCTTGAGCGTGGCAATGGCAGTACTGAGGATTTGACAGCTCGTATTATCGATTTAGCTGCACCAATTGGTAAAGGGCAACGTGGTTTGGTTGTCGCGCCACCAAAATCTGGTAAGACCATGATTTTGCAATCAATAGCTCAATCAATCGCCTCAAATTATCCTGAAAGCGATCTGATTGTATTATTGATTGATGAACGTCCGGAAGAAGTCACCGAGATGCAGCGTTCTGTAAGAGGAGAGGTTGTCTCAAGTACCTTTGATGAACCGGCAACACGTCATGTGCAAGTTGCAGAAATGGTCATTGAGAAAGCGAAGCGCCTTGTAGAACATAAGCATGACGTCGTTATTCTGTTAGATTCAATTACCCGTTTAGCGCGTGCATACAATACAGTCTCGCCTTCATCCGGTAAGGTCCTTACTGGTGGTGTCGATGCAAATGCGCTGCAACGTCCTAAACGGTTCTTTGGCGCGGCCCGAAATATTGAAGAAGGTGGAAGTTTAACCATTATTGCAACGGCTCTGATTGAAACCGGTTCACGTATGGACGAGGTTATTTTCGAAGAGTTTAAAGGTACCGGTAATATGGAAGTATTACTTGAACGTAAATTGGCTGACCGTCGTATTTATCCTGCGATTAATGTCACACGTTCCGGTACCCGTCGTGAAGAATTACTGACTAATGAAGAAGATCTTCAGAAGCTGTGGATCTTACGTAAGATTCTGGCTCCAATGGAACCCATTGAAGCAATGGAATTTCTGATGGATAGGCTAAAATCGACTAAAACCAATGTTGAGTTTTTTGACTCAATGAAGCAAGGGTAATTATCGATTTGTTGTCTGGCCAAGCTGTGCCACCAGCCATTTTTTTAATGGGGCCCACGGCCGCAGGTAAAACAGAGCTGGCAATATTTCTTGCTCAGAATCTTCCCGTAGAAATTATCAGTGTTGATTCTGCTCTTGTTTACAAGCAGATGGATATTGGTACAGCCAAGCCAGATGCACTCACGTTGCAGAAGTATCCTCATCATCTGGTGAATATTCTTGATCCTACAGAGGCTTATTCTGCGGGAAGATTTCGTCAGGATGCGTTGGCGTTAATGGATGATATTACCCAGCGGGGAAAAGTTCCGTTACTGGTTGGCGGGACGATGCTGTATTTTAAAACGTTGCAATATGGCATTGCAGAGTTACCAGAAGCTGACGCACAAGTCCGATCAAAACTGGCGAATGAGCTTCAGCAATTTGGCTTGCCGTATTTGCATGATCGACTGGCCAAAATAGATCCTGTTTCGGCAAAACGTATTCATAATAATGATCCTCAAAGATTATTACGTGCCTTGGAAGTTTATGAGATTTCTGGGAAATCATTAACTGAATTAACCAAATATTCAGATTTTTTATTGCCCTATGAAGTCATAAAAATAATTCTATCGCCTTTCGATCGAAAAATTCTGCATCAACGAATCGCCAAAAGATACGAAACAATGATGCAAGCTGGATTTATTGATGAAGTCAGAAAACTGTATCGGCGTGAAGATCTGCATCCAGCATTGCCATCAATTCGGGCTGTAGGCTACCGACAGGCATGGTCTTTTCTGCGCGGAGAGTATGACGAAGCCACCTTTATTGAAAAAGCAATTATTGCTACAAGGCAAATGGCGAAACGTCAGCTGACCTGGTTAAGAGCTCAAAAAGATGGTGTCTGGTTTGACAGCAGTACAGATTTACCAGAACAACAGGTATTGGATTTTATACGTTACAAGCTGGCTACATCCGATAATGCTTGACGATTCTGTGCAGCCTTTTAGAATGCCTAATATACTATTTGAAATTTAACAATAATAACAACGATGGAGTCGACAATGGCCAAAGCCCAATCCTTGCAGGATCCTTTTTTAAACGCATTACGTCGAGAAAATGTTTCAGTTTCAATATATCTGGTCAATGGCATTAAACTACAGGGTCAGATTGATTCCTTCGATCAATTTGTCATTTTACTGAAAAACTCAGTGAATCAAATGGTCTATAAACATGCCATTTCGACTATTGTTCCTGCAAGAAATGTTCAGATAACCCAAGAAGAATAAGGGAGTTTATTGATTGTTTGATCGGCCTGATAGCAATGCAGCTTTTGAAGAGAATTCCGAACAGGAATCCGTTGTTTTAGTTCACCTTGATTTTAATGATCGGGGATTTGATGAAAAACAACAGGAATTCCTTGAATTGGTTAATTCAACAGGTACCAATATTTCAGCCGTAGTGCATGGCAAACGTCAGCGGCCTGATTCAAAGTACTTCGCCGGTTCAGGCAAGGTAGAAGAAATAGCTGAACTTGTAGCAGCCAATGATGCTGCGGTAGTGATTTTTAACCACGAACTCTCTCCCAGTCAGGAACGTAATCTTGAACAGCGGTTAAAATGCCGTGTATTAGGCCGCACCGGTCTGATTCTGGATATTTTCGCTCGAAGAGCCCGCTCACATGAAGGTAAACTTCAGGTAGAACTCGCACAATTGCAGCACCTTTCCACACGGCTGGTTCGTGGATGGACTCACTTGGAAAGACAAAAAGGGGGTATTGGTTTACGTGGTCCCGGTGAAACTCAGTTAGAAACAGATAGAAGGCTGCTTGGACAACGCATCAAATCCCTTAAGAAGCGCCTTGATAAAGTGCGTTCACAACGAGATCAGGGAAGACGCTCAAGACAACGTGCCGGTGTGCCGGTTATTTCTTTGGTCGGTTATACCAACGTAGGAAAATCAACACTTTTCAATCGAATGACGGCTGCTGATGTTTATGCTGACGATCGTTTATTCGCTACGTTGGATCCCACGTTACGCCGATTAAGATTAGCGGAAACTGAACCTCTGATAATTGCTGACACAGTCGGATTCATTCGTCAGCTTCCCCATGATTTAGTTGAGTCTTTCAGTTCCACTTTGGAAGAAACACGGGATGCTTCTCTGTTGTTACATGTTGTAGATGCCGCTGCACTCGACAGGGATGAGTTGATGAAACATGTTGACGATGTCCTGCAACAGATAGGTGCTGACGAGTTACCGCAATTGATTATTTATAACAAAATTGATCGCCTGGAAAATGTTCAGCCGAAAATTGAACGGGATCAGCAAGGAAAAATACGTCGTATCTGGCTTTCTGCGCAAACAGGTGAAGGCTTGGATCTATTGAGGATGGCATTACAAGAATATTTTCCTGAGCAACTCTCAGCGATTGAATCAGTCAATTAAAACGGACTTTTGGTTGCTATCGGCAACCATGTCCGTAAAATAGATTCATTCGGTTTCCACATTGAAAATCATAAATTAAATTTTGGAGCGGTACATGGCTTGGAATGAACCCGGTAGTGGTGATAAAGACCCATGGGGTAAGCGTGGTGGTGGCAATGATGGCCCCCCTGATCTTGATGAAGTAGTAAAAAACCTACAGCGTAAGTTTGCCGGAATGTTTGGTGGCAAAGGTGGTGGAAATAATACTCAACCGCCAGAAGGCAATAATAATAAAGCCGGTTCAATCGGCGCTGGCTTAATCGCCGCTATTATTTTACTGGTTTGGTTGCTATCTGGAATTTATATTGTCGAACCAGCCGAGCGCGGTGTGGTTTTACGTTTTGGTCAATACAGTCACACAGCTATGCCTGGTCCTCACTGGCATTTCCCTTATCCAATCGATAAAGTTGAAGTGGTTGATGTTGCAAAAATACGTTCTGTTGAGATTGGTTATCGTTCTGCAGGTGGCAGACCAGAAAGTAATGTTTTGTCTGAGTCTTTGATGTTGACGAATGACGAAAATATTGTCGACTTAAAGATTGCTGGCCAATATCGCATTAACGATGCTGCGCAGTATTTGTTTAATGTTCGTACTCCAGACACCATTCTCCGTCAGATGATGGAAAGTGCTGTTCGTGAAGTTGTTGGGCAATCGACAATGGACTTTGTATTAACTGAGGGGCGGAGTGAAGTTGCCACTCGGACTGAGCAACGCTTGCAAGCCATGCTGGATGCTCACGCTACCGGTTTGACAGTTACCAGTGTCAGTATGCAGGATGTTCAACCGCCTGAGCAGGTTCAGTCAGCTTTTGCAGACGTGGTCAAAGCACGTGAAGATGAAGTCAGACAGAAGAATGAAGCTGAAGCCTACGCAAATGATATTATCCCAAGGGCTCGCGGGCAGGCCTTCCGTGATATTCAGGAAGCTGAAGCTTACAAGAGTCAGGTGGTTGCCAAAGCAAATGGTGAAGCCAGTCGTTTTGTTCAGGTTATGACCGAATACGAGAAAGCCCCGTTAATCACCCAGGAACGTCTCTATATTGATGCTATGGAATCTGTCTACAGTCGCAGTCAGAAAGTAATGGTAGATATTGATAGCGGTGGAAACAATGTTCTTTACTTGCCATTGGATAGAATGCGTAGCAGTGGTGGTAATGCTCCTCGTGTAGATTTAAATAACTTGAATTACCCGACAACGGGTAATAGCACCACTACATCCACAACAAGTTCTTCTGATCAAGATGGATCACGTAGCCGGGGAGGACGTTAATCATGAGTTCTAAATTTACTACAATTATTTTTATTGTTGTCCTGGCATTGATCACGATGAGTTCTGCCATCTTCTTTGTGGATGAACGTGAGCGCGTTATATTGCTTCGTTTAGGTCAAATTGAACATGCTGACTTTGAGCCGGGTATTCATTTCAAAATTCCATTTGTGAATGAAGTTCGTCGTTTTGATGGTCGTATTCTCAGTCTTGATGCCACACCAGCACGATACCTGACCGGCGAAAAGAAAAACGTTATTGTGGATTCTTTTGTCCTATGGCGTATTTCAAATGTTGCTGATTACTTCACTTCGATGGGTGGAGATGAAGAAAGCGCCAAATTACGCATATCCCAGATTATCAAAGATGGGCTACGTGCCGAATTTGGGCGCCGCACGATTCAGGAAGTGGTTTCTGGTGAGCGTTCTGAGATGGTCAGTGGCTTGATGGATGAAGCAAACAGGATTTCAAACGAGTTTGGTATTGAGGTTGTTAATGTCCGCATTAAGCGTATTGATTTGCCTACTGAAGTAAGTTCATCGGTTTACACGCGGATGGAAGCTGAACGTGAAAGGGTAGCGAAAGATTTACGGTCACGCGGTGCAGAAGAAGCTGAAAAAATCCGTTCAGATGCAGACAGACAACGTACCGTAATACTGGCTGAGGCAAATCGCCAATCAGAAATGTTACGTGGTGAAGGTGATGCGATTGCAACCCAAATTTATGCCGATGCGTATGGTCAGAATGAGAATTTTTATTCATTCTATCGCCGTTTAGGTGCATACAAGCATATCTTCCAAGGAGATGACATGCTGGTCATTGAACCGAAAGGCGATTTCTTCAGCAGTTTTAGTGACTTGAATACATTGGAACAGTGAGTGACTCACTGATTCAGAGTCTATGGCTCGCCACCGCATTAATGTTGATCATAGAAGGGATTTTGCCGTTTGTTAATCCCACAGCATTAAGGCGAGCCATACTCCAAATTGCCACAATGACGGATCAGCAAATACGCATAACAGGATTGCTGAGTATGCTGGCTGGCCTGTTGATTTTATACTGGGTTAATTAATTTACATGACACTAAAAGAAAGTTGGTTGCTCCCTGAGGGCATCGATGAATTAATGCCTGAAGAGGCTGCACAGCTGGAACGAATGCATCGGCTGTTGGTTGATCGTATGCAAAGTTGGGGCTACCAGCTTGTTGTACCGCCTCTTGTTGAATATCTGGATTCCTTATTAACCGGCACCGCAAAAACCCTGGATCTGCAAACCTTTAAATTGATAGACCAGTTATCCGGCCGATTGCTTGGAATTCGCGCTGATATGACCCCCCAAGTTGCCAGAATCGCTGCCCATCGTTTACGCGATAATTCAGATGTATTACGTCTTTGCTACATCGGTAGCGTATTGCATACATTGCCGGCTGGTCAGGCCAGTTCACGTAATCCGATCCAATTAGGGGCTGAAATATACGGCCATGCTGGTCCAGAAAGTGATATGGAAAGTATCCAACTGATGGTCGAGTTACTGGAGATCAGTGGGGTTTCAGGTTCAATCTCTTTAGATATTGGTCATGTTGGTATTTATCGTGGATTAGCGGATTTTGCAGAATTGGATGATGAGCAAGAGCAGGCATTGTTTTCTGCCATGCAACGCAAAGCCTTGCCGGAAATACTGCATTTATTATCAGGTTACGCTATTGCTGAAAACGCTAGTAATATGTTGGCGGCCCTATCCGAGTTGAATGGTGACGTCAGCGTTTTGGATAAAGCAAAACGAATATTACAGGATGCCCCTGATTCGGTATTAAAAGCACTCGACACACTGGTTCTTCTTGCTGATATGGCAAAACAACGGTTACCAGAGATTCAATTGAATTTTGATCTGGCAGAGCTTCGAGGCTATCACTACCATACGGGAGTGGTTTTTGCGGCTTATCAGTCAAATTCGGCACAGGCGATTGCCTTAGGTGGCAGATATGACGATATTGGTCAGGATTTCGGTCACGCTCAGCCAGCGACTGGCTTCAGTCTGGATCTGAAAAAGCTGGTAACCAGTTTCCCCAAACCAACTGAAAAACGTCAGGTTATAGCGACGCAATGGTCAACTGATCAGCAACAGCTTGAATTGGTCTCAAACTTACGTGAACAGGGAAATATTGTTGTATTTGATTTACCTGGCAGTACCACACAAACTGAAAAAACATTGATTCAACAAGATGGCCGCTGGCAAGTGGTCGATACAGGAAATAACACGCGTGGCTAAAAATATTGTAGTAATTGGTTCCCAATGGGGTGATGAAGGTAAAGGCAAAGTCGTTGATCTGTTAACCGACAGTGTCTCTGCCGTTGTGCGTTTTCAAGGCGGACATAATGCAGGACATACCCTGGTTATTGAGGGCAAAAAAACCATTTTGCATCTGATACCGTCCGGTATATTGCGTGAACATGTTCAATGCCTTATTGGTAATGGTGTGGTGCTATCGCCAGAAGCATTGATCAAAGAAATGAACGAATTGGAAGCCAATGGTATTCCGGTTCGCCAGCGTCTTAAAATCAGTGCTGCCTGTCCGTTGATTCTGCCTTATCACGTAGCGCTGGATGTCGCCAGAGAGTCACGCCGTGGCAAAGACGCGATTGGCACCACTGGCCGAGGCATCGGTCCAGCCTATGAAGATAAAGTGGCTCGTCGGGGGCTGCGGCTTGGCGATCTGGCTAACGAGCAAAAATTTGTGGAAAAACTGCGTGAAGTTGTCAGCTTTCATAATTTTGCCTTGATAAATTACTATCAGGCTGCTCCTGTGAGTTTTGAACAGGTACGTGATGAAACTTTAGCCATGCGTGATGTACTGTTGCCAATGATTGCCGATATTCCGGCTATGCTGCAGCAGTATTATCTCAACGGTGATCGCGTGATGTTTGAAGGTGCTCAGGGCGCGTTGCTGGATATTGACCACGGAACCTACCCTTATGTCACTTCATCCAATACGACTGCCGGTGGTAGCGCAACGGGTGCGGGTGTTGGACCTTGTCATATTGATTATGTATTGGGTATTACCAAAGCCTATGCTACTCGTGTCGGCGCAGGTCCATTTCCATCAGAATTAAGCTGTGGGATTGGTAAACATTTATCTGAAAAGGGACACGAAAAAGGTTCGACAACCGGTCGTGATCGTCGTTGTGGCTGGCTTGATATGGTGGCGCTAAACCGTGCCAGCTGGATTAACAGCATTACCGGTTTATGTTTAACAAAACTGGATGTACTGGACGGACTGGAAACGATTCGCTTATGCATTGGTTACAAACGCCATGGAGAAGATGTAACCGTTCTGCCACTGAGTGCTGATGAGTTTGAGGGATGTGAACCGGTATATATTGATATGCCTGGTTGGCAGGACTCCACCTTGGGTATCACTGAGTTTGATGCCTTGCCGGAAAATGCTCGTAATTATATTAACAAGATTCAGGAATTGGCCGGTGTGCCGATTGATATTATTTCCACCGGTCCCGACCGCTGTGAAACGATTATTCGCCGTGATTTGTTTAGCTTGTAATTCCTGTTGTAAGCCTTATCAAAACGCCCTCTAACAGAGGGCGTTTTTGATCATGGAATTATTTTCTATCAGGTGAAATCGCGGCATATATTGCCGAATAATCAGTATTCTCCAGACCCATAGCAATTGTTTTATCCAGTAATCGACTGATACCTTCTAATGCACTGGTATCAAGACGAAGTTGCTCCCCAACCTCGAGAAATAAACGAGTATCTTTTGCAAGATGTTTGGTCGGGAAATTAGGATCGCTGAAATCACGATTGCGCATACGATCCAGCTTTTTATCAAAGGTTGGAGCATATAAAGCACTTTCACGCAAAATCTGCATAAATTGATCAACGTCAATCCCATTCTCTTCAATCAAGGCCAGACTTAATGAAAAGGTTGCTGTAAGGCCAGCAATTAATTGATTCAACGCTAGCTTAATGGTCGCTGCCTGGCCAGTCCTTCCAATATATCGAGGCGTTTCGCCAATCATTTTTAATAAAGGAAGCGCCTGTTGATAATTATCCTCTGTTCCAGCTGCCATCAGAATCAGTTTGCCGCTTCGCGCTTCTGGCAAACTTCCTAAGACCGGGCACTCAAGATATTCTGCACCGGCATTGTTTAGCTGGTGTTCAATGTGCTGCGACTGTTGTGGTGCGATCGTACCCATTTGGATAAACAACTTATCCATAAATGCGCCGGGCGCAACACTGTCCAAAACGGTAGCAATAGCATCGGCATCGCTTAACAGTAAAACGATAATCTCGCTTTTTTCAACAGCTTCACTGGCAGCACTACAGATACGGGCGCCATGTGTGTTTAAATCTGCAATTTTTTCAATACTTCTATTGTAAATACTCAACTCACATTGTTGGGTGAGAAGGTGTTGTGCCAGGGCATTTCCCATAAGGCCACCACCAAGAATACCTATTTTCATAATGACTCCAGTTTGGATGAATTAAAAAGTCTATTCTTACATAGATGCTACGTGCGTTGTGGGATACAATATGCGGGCATTTACAGCCGCTACAGGGGAAAACTGTGTACAAAAAAAACATGAGCATTGCTGATTTTGATGACGAGTTGTTTCAGGCAATTTCTGCTGAAGAACAGCGTCAGGAAGATCACATCGAATTAATTGCTTCTGAGAACTATACCAGCCCACGGGTGATGGAAGCTCAGGGCTCATTGTTAACCAACAAATACGCAGAAGGTTATCCCGGTAAACGTTACTATGGCGGTTGTGAACACGTTGATACCGCTGAAGATTTGGCTATTGAACGAGCAAAAGCTTTATTCGGTGCTGATTACGCTAACGTGCAACCACATTCAGGTTCACAGGCCAATGCTGCAGTTTATCTGGCTTTATTGCAACCCGGTGATATGATTCTGGGCATGAGTCTCGCACACGGTGGTCATTTAACTCATGGCGCAAAAGTCAGTGCTTCTGGCAAAATCTATAACTCCGTGGCTTATGGCATCAGTAGTGCTTCTGGTGAAATTGATTACAGTGAAGTTGAACGACTGGCAAAAGAACATCAGCCTAAATTGATCGTTGCCGGTTTTTCGGCTTATTCTCGCATTATCGACTGGCAAAAATTCCGTGATATTGCGGATTCAGTCGGTGCATATTTACTGGTTGATATGGCTCATATTGCCGGCTTGGTCGCTGCAGGCCTGTATCCAAATCCGGTCCAAATCGCTGATGTGACAACCACAACGACTCACAAAACATTAAGAGGCCCGCGTGGTGGTCTGATTCTGGCCAAATCCAATCCTGAAATTGAGAAAAAGCTGAACTCAGCCGTTTTCCCTGGTTTTCAGGGTGGGCCATTAATGCATGTCATTGCGGCAAAAGCAGTTGCTTTCAAGGAAGCAATGTTGCCGGAGTTCAAAACCTATCAACAGCAAGTTGTGAAAAATGCCCAGGCGATGGCCAAAGTCTTTATGGCACGTGGCTATGATGTAGTCTCTAAAGGAACCGATGACCATTTGTTCCTGGTCAGCTTTATTGAAGCTGGTTTGACTGGTAAAGAAGTTGATGCCTGGTTGGGTAATGCCCATATTACGGTCAATAAAAATGCTGTGCCTAATGATCCACAATCACCATTCGTTACCTCTGGTATTCGTGTCGGAACACCTGCGGTTACAACACGTGGCTTCAGCGAGCAGGATTGCACCGATTTGGCAGGCTGGATGTGTGATGTTATTGATAGTCATGGTGATGAAAAAGTGATTGCAGCTATTCGTGACAAAGTAATGACGATCTGCAAACGATTGCCAGTTTATTCATAAGTTTGAGCTGACTGATGCGTTGCCCGTTTTGCGGAGCTGAAGATTCAAAAGTCGTCGATTCGCGTCTTTCTTCTGAGGGAGATGCGATTCGACGACGTCGTATGTGTCAGGAATGTAATGAGCGGTTTACCACTTATGAAACCGCTGAGCTGAGTTTGCCAAGGTTGATTAAGCGTGATGCCACCCGTGAAGCGTTTGATGAAAATAAATTACGCGCGGGCATTATGCGGGCCCTGGAAAAACGCCCGGTCAGCATTGACGCTATTGATAATGCCGTAAAAACTATCACTCGACGCTTATGGGCAACGGGTGAAAGAGAAGTGCAAAGTCGTCTGGTGGGTGATTGGGTAATGGATGCATTACGTGAACTGGATGAAGTAGCTTATGTCCGATTCGCATCTGTTTATCGAAGTTTTCAGGATGTGAATGCGTTTCGGGAAGAAATTGAACGTATGGAAAATCGTGCATTATCTGACAAAGACAGCTGAATCTTACGGTCAGCACCAGTTTGTTCCAACGCATCATTCGAATGCGATTACAATCATAACGAACATTAATCTGTGGAGGCACTCCCAATGAGCCAACACGAACAATTTATGGCACAGGCAATACAACTTGCCTGGAAAGGATTATATACAGCAGATCCAAACCCTCGCGTTGGCTGTGTGATTGTAAAAAATGATCAGATAATCGGCCAGGGTTGGCACCATCGTGCCGGAGAAGCACATGCCGAGATAAATGCTCTGCATGATGCCGGACATGATGCAGAAGGTGCAGATTGTTATGTAACCCTTGAGCCCTGCAGTCATTTTGGACGAACTCCGCCATGTGCTGATGCATTAATCCGTGCGGGTGTCAAACGTTTATTTGTTGCAATGACTGATCCGAATCCGGTTGTTTCTGGAACAGGTATTCAGCGTATTGAACACGCGGGTATTGAAGTTCATCAGGGGATTTTGCAATCTCAGGCGGAACAACTAAATCCAGGCTTCATTCAACGTATGCGCCTCGGCAGACCCTATGTACGAAGTAAAATGGCGATGAGTCTTGATGGCCGCACCGCAATGGCTTCAGGAGAAAGTAAATGGATAACTGGCGCTGAAGCGCGTGCCGATGTACAGAAACTCCGGGCTCGCAGCTCAGCGATCCTGACAGGGGTCGGTACGGTACTGGCAGATGACCCGTTACTTAACGTTCGTCATGTAGATGACTGGTATCCTCATGGTGAGAGCATCCGTCAGCCGCTAAAAGTTGTCGTCGACAGTGAACTGCGTATGCCGAATTCAGTCCGGATCCTCAATGACGCTAAAGTATTGTTGTTTACCGCTTGTGAGCGAATGGTTCGCGCTGATGTGGAAACCATTGTATTACCTGCGCCAAACAATCAGGTTGATTTGAGCGGTATGCTGGCTGTATTGGCCAAGCGTGAAATTAATGAAGTAATGGTCGAAGCAGGTGCAGTGTTAAATGGTGCTTTGTTACGATCACAATTAATTGATGAAATGATTTTTTATGTGGCACCAAAACTGATGGGGGATGCGGCCAGAGCTGTATTTCATTTACCGGGCATGGATCGCATGGCGCAAAATATTCAATTACACATTACCGATATACGGGCAATTGGTCAGGACTGGCGTATTACCGCAGTCCCAGAGTACAACGAGGCTTTTTAAACATGTTTACAGGTATTATCGCGGCCGTAGGCCAGCTGAAATCACTGGAATCACGCGGCGGTGATATTCGTTTGCATATTGATCCGGCCAAACTAGATCTGACTGACGTAAAACTGGGCGATAGTATCGCGGTCAATGGTGTGTGTTTAACCGTAGTCGAAATGGCGAGCAGAAGTTTACAGTTTGATGTCTCTCAGGAGACCCTACAACGAACCAGTCTGGGACAATTAAAAAAGGGTAGCGAAGCCAATCTTGAAAAAGCCCTTGCCGTTGGGGATCGTTTAGGCGGTCATATGGTTAGCGGGCATGTTGATGGTTTAGGTGAAGTGATCAGTAAAACGGCTTCGGCCCGTTCCTGGCAATATAAGATAAAAGTCCCGACAGAGCTGGAGCGTTATATTGCAGAAAAAGGTTCAATTACCATCGATGGGGTCAGTCTGACCGTGAATGGCGTATTTGATGGAGGTTTTGATATCAATATCATTCCGCATACGCTTGAAGAAACCATTATCCAACACTATCAAACCGGCACTCGGGTCAATCTGGAAGTGGATTTGATTGCCCGTTATCTGGAACGTCTGTTACCTCAGACTGGCTCCACCATCAGCCGGGATTTTCTCACTCAACAGGGTTATATTCGCTAAATGCAAATCAACAGCACCCAGGAAATTATCGACGACCTCAAGCAAGGCAAAATGGTCATCATCATGGATGATGAAGATCGCGAAAATGAAGGCGATTTAGTGATGGCGGCGGATAAAGTTACTGCTGAAGCCGTTAACTTTATGGCTAAATTCGGTCGGGGATTGATTTGCCTCACATTAACTGAAGATCGTTGCCGTCAGTTGCGTCTGCCACTTATGGTGATCGATAATCAAACACCTTATGCCACCAACTTCACTGTTTCAATTGAGGCGGCTGATGGCGTGACCACTGGTATTTCTGCAGCCGATCGTGCATTAACCATCCAAAAAGCCGTCGCACCTCAGGCTAAACCTGAGGATCTGGTGCAACCCGGACACATCTTTCCATTAAAAGCACAACCAGGTGGCGTTTTAACTCGTGCCGGACACACAGAAGCAGGTTGTGATTTGGCTTATCTGGCAGGCTGTACGCCGGCCGCAGTTATTGTCGAAATTCTCAATGATGATGGCACCATGGCCCGCCGTCCGGATCTGGAAAAGTTTGCCGAAACCCATCAGCTTAAAATAGGCACGATCGCAGATTTAATCAGTTATCGTCTGCAAAATGAAATGACGATTAAAGCGATGTCGACCTGTGAATTTCCCACCGAATATGGTGATTTCACTCTGCACAGTTACCAGGATGATGTAAGTGGTCAAACCCATCTGGCGTTAGTATATGGCGAAATTAATGCAGAACAGGAAACATTAGTACGTGTGCATATGGCCGATCCTTTAGGGGATTTACTGGCATCGAAACGTGAACCAACCCATTGGCCTTTACCGGATGTGATGCAACGAATTCAGCAAGCTGGAAAAGGTGTGCTTGTGGTATTAAGACAGCCAGAACAGAACAAACAACTGGCCGCAAAAATCGCCCGTTATCAGCAGCAGGATCAAGGCGAAGCTGCACCGTTCAAAGCCAGCTGGGATCTGAGAACCTTTGGTGTTGGCGCGCAGATCCTTGCAGATTTAGGGATACGTAAAATGCGGGTGATTGGTACTCCAACCAAGCTGACCGGTGTTTCTGGTTTTGGACTTGAATTAACCGGGTATGTAGAAGACTGAGCCAGTATTAGTGAGTCATCATATTTACATTGTGGCGGGTGAAGCTTCGGGCGAAGCGCATGCCGCTCGTCTGGTGTCCGCATTAAAGCAGCAGCAACCTTCAATCTATATAACGGGTATTGGCGGTGACAAAATGCGGGCTGCAGGGGCTGATATTAGTATTGATTTTGCTGAATTAGCGGTAATGGGACTAGTGGAGGTGATCAAACGCTATCCCAAAATCAAAGGCATTTTTAATCAGGTGGTCGAGGAATTACGCCGTCAGCCACCAGATTTGTTAATTTTGATTGATTATCCTGGCTTCAACCTAAAACTGGCAAAACAAGCCAAAAAACTCGGCATTAAAGTTTTGTATTACATCAGTCCGAAGATCTGGGCCTGGCGGGCAGGGCGCATCGAACAAATCAAACGTTATGTTGATCATATGGCCGTGTTATTTCCGTTTGAACAGGAAATCTACGAGAAAGCAGAGGTTGCCGTTACCTGTGTAGGGCATCCTTTAGTTGATGCTGTGCATACCCAGTTATCCAAAACTGCAGCACGGGAAAAATTCTTATTAGATAAAGATATTCGGGTTATTGGTTTATTTCCCGGCAGCCGTCGCAGTGAAATTTCAGTCTTACTGCCAGTGATGCTGGAAGCGGCTGAACGAATAGAAAAACGGCATTTTCCGATTCAGATAGTCATTCCCCAGGCCCCCGGTATTGATGAAAGCTTTCTGCAACAGTATCTGGCTGGCTCATGTTTGAATGTAAGGGTTATCAAGGATGATTTTTATGAGGTTATCCAGGCCTGTGATGCGATTGTTGCTGCATCGGGTACCGTGACGCTGGAAATTGCGTTACTGGGAGTCCCCCATTTTATTACCTATAAAGTTTCTCCATGGAGTTACCGGATACTCAAACGTCTGGTGAAAATTCCCTATGTTGGGTTATGCAATATTGTGACAAAACAGCCGGTGATTAAAGAGTTGCTCCAGGATGACGTTACGCCAGTCCGGTTGGAACAGCAGCTAATGGATCTGCTTACCCATCCCCAACGGCAGCAACATGCTGAAAACATTCGTCAGCAGGTCAAACAAGCACTTGGTCCAAGTGGCGGGGCAGAGAATGCTGCCAAACTCGTACTGAGTTTAATTTAATGCAGTCGGTTGTTTTAATTGCTGGAATAGATGAAGTTGGCAGGGGGCCTTTGGCAGGGCCAGTGGTGACCGCAGCAGTCATACTCGATCCTAATAAACCTATTACAGGATTGACCGATTCTAAAAAGCTCAGTGAAAAGCGCCGCGAACAACTTGTCCCGTTAATTGAGGAATATGCTTATGCGTGGGCGTTGGGCCGGGCAGAAGTGGAAGAAATTGATCAATTAAATATTTTGCAAGCCAGCTTATTAGCGATGCAACGTGCAGTGGCCGCTTTGCCTTTTGAGCTGGAACATGCACTGGTTGATGGTAATCATGCCCCCCAATTGACTTGTCCGGTCACCACAATCATTAAAGGTGATTTAAGTGAACCAGCCATAGCGGCGGCTTCCATATTGGCAAAGGTTGCCAGAGATCGTGAAATGTTGGTGTTGGATCAGCTTTACCCTGGCTACGGACTCGCGAAGCATAAAGGGTATCCGACGGTACAGCATCAGCAAGCACTAATGGATTTAGGACCTTCACCAATTCACCGACAGTCATTTGCCCCGGTTCGCCGGGCAATGAGATAAATTAATGCAATTTCCGGCTATCGTCTTTAAGCATGGTATTATTCGCACCTTATGCTTTCGATAAATTCACTCATTAATTCATTCAAACGGATCAAAGCCGGTAAAAAAAGCCGTGCAGCAGCCGAGGGAGCCGCACCACTTATTGTGTCGCGCGCCGATCATAATATTTCTCGACAGTTAATCAGTCCCAGTGCCTTAAAAGTGCTTTATACCCTTAAAGATGCTGGGTTTGAGGCCTATCTGGTCGGTGGCTGTGTACGGGATTTGTTATTAGGTTACGAACCCAAGGATTTTGATATTTCTACCAATGCTCTGCCTGAGCAGGTGCATCGGTTATTTCGTCGCAGCCAGTTAATTGGTCGTCGTTTCAAACTGGTTCATGTGCGCTTTGGTCGTGATGAGATTATTGAAGTAGCCACTTTCCGAGCGCCACCTGAAGCTAAAAATCATGTCGATAAGCAAGGTCGTATCATGCAGGATAATGTGTACGGCACATTAGAGCAGGATGCATGGCGTCGCGATTTCACCATTAACGCCCTTTATTACAACATCAGAGACTTCTCTATTGTTGATTACACCGGTGGTATTGCCGATTTGCAGGCAGGTCTGATTCGCTTAATTGGTGATAAACCCGTCAGATATCGTGAAGATCCGGTGAGAATGCTTCGTGCTGTACGGTTTATGGCTAAATTGGGTTTAAAGCTGGAAGCCGAAACCGAACAATTGATTGTGGATCTGGCCCCATTACTCAGCGATATTCCTCCGGCCAGATTATTTGATGAAACCTTAAAACTGTATTTAAGTGGGCAGGCAGCAGTAACTCACGAGTTACTTTGTCACTACGGTGTGTTTGATCATCTTTATCCTCAAACCGCGGCTTTGTTACATCAGGAAAATAATGGTTTTCCTCGCACTTTGCTGATGAAAGCGTTGGAAAATACCGATAAAAGACTGGCTGACAACAAGCCGGTTACTCCCGCGTTTTTGTTCGCTGCATTATTATGGGAGCCATTGCGCCAACGTTGGCTGGAACTGAGTAAGGAAATGCCCGAAATACCCGCCATGCAGCGTGCTGCCGGTGAAGTATTATCCGAGCAGATTCAAACCGTCGCCATTCCCAAACGCTTCAGTCTGGTTACCCGTGATATCTGGACCATGCAACCACGATTGACACGCCGTCAGGGTAAACGTGCTTTTGCTTTGTTATTGCATCCCAAGTTTCGTGCTGGTTACGATTTTCTGGCATTGCGGGCCCAATCCGGTGAACCTTTGCAAGAGCTGACTGACTGGTGGACAACCTTTCAGCAGACATCTGCTACTGCGCAGGCCGAAATGGTAAATGCTTTAGGTAATGGCGGAGAGACAGATAAACGTAAACCTCGCCGTCGCCGCCGTCGTAAACCTGCTAATAAAAAAGTTGAATAATGCTCGTTTATATTGGACTCGGCAGTAATCTGCAAAACCCACTGCAACAGATAAAAACGGCAATAAATGATGTACAGTCATTAGCCGGAGTAACCATCATCACCGTATCCTCGTTGTATCAGAGCCCGCCCATGGGGCCAGCCGATCAACCTGATTACATTAATGCGGTGATCTCACTGGAAACATCTCTCAGTCCACATCAGTTACTTGATGCTTTACAATCTGTTGAACAACTCCATGGACGCGAACGAAAGCGGCATTGGGGTGAACGGACGCTGGATTTGGATATTTTGCTCTACGGTGAGCAAATATTAGATGATGAGCGACTGAAAATACCGCACCCAGGCATGCATGAGCGGGCCTTTGTGTTATATCCATTGGCCGAAATAGCACCGGATATTGAGATTCCCGGCATAGGTGCTTTACAGCAAATATTGCTCTCCTGCCCGCAAGGTGATTTACAACTAGTGGATAAGATTAGCTTATGAAAACATTGCCACATCGCTATATTGTTGTCGAAGGTCCTATTGGTGTCGGCAAAACCCATCTGGTTAAAAGGTTGGCTGATAGCTTTTCTGGAAATACCTTGTTGGAAGCGCCGGAACAGAACCCCTTTCTGGAACGCTATTACCTGCATCCCAAACAATCCGCATTGCCAACGCAGCTGAGCTTTCTGATGCAGCGCGTTAAATTAGCCAAAACACTACAACAGGATGATTTATTTACCTCATTGCATGTTGCTGATTTCATGCTGGAAAAAGACCGTTTGTTTGCCCAGATATCGCTCGATGATGACGAACTGGCCTTATACAACATGGTTTACGATAGTTTGACCATGCACCATCGGACACCTGATTTGGTGATTTACCTGCAAGCCTCTCTGCCGATCCTGAAAACCCGGATTTCTCAGCGTGGTATCAGTTATGAGCAACATGTCGAGGATGCTTATCTAAAACGATTGGCTGATTCCTACGCTGATTTTTTCCATTATTACGATGCTTCTCCATTATTGATCGTTAATGCAGAACAAATTGATTTGGTGAAAAGTGAAGCCGATTATCAGCAATTGCTGGATCAGATCTGCACTATCCAGAGTGGTCGTCAGTATTACAATCCGTTACCGGTGAAAGAGAAAAACTCATGAGCCGTACCAGTCTCAATCAGCTACGTAAAATGAAAGCCGAGCGTAACAAAATTGCCGTGCTGACGGCATATGATTCAAGTTTTAGTCACGTTCTGGAACAGGCTGGAGTTGATATCGTATTGGTGGGTGACTCACTTGGAATGGTCATTCAAGGTCAGGAAAGCACCTTGCCAGTCACGGTCGAGCATATGATTTACCATACCGCCAATGTGATTCGCGGTAGTGAACGTCTGTTTGTGATCACCGATATGCCGTTCATGAGCTATGCCAATACTGATCAGGCTTTGCACAATGCAGCCCGGTTAATGGCCGAAGGCGGGGCGCAGATGGTTAAACTGGAAGGGGGAGCAGAGCTGGTTGAACTAATTTCTGCCTTAACCCGACGTGGCATTCCTGTTTGTGGTCATCTGGGATTATTACCCCAGTCAGTGCATAAGCTGGGTGGGTATCTGGTTCAGGGGAGAGAACAGTCTGCTGCGGATAAAATTCTGCAGGATGCGATTAGTTTGGAAAAAGCAGGTGCCGATATGCTGGTACTTGAGTGCGTCCCTGCGGCATTGGCGAAGATCATCAGTGAAGCGCTAACGATTCCGGTTATTGGCATTGGTGCTGGCGCTGACTGTGATGGACAGGTTTTAGTGTTACACGACATGTTAGGGATCACTCCTGGTAAACGTCCGCGTTTCAGCCATGATTTCCTGGCCGACAGTGGTCACATCCCTGCAGCAATAAGTCGTTATGTTGAAGCCGTTAAAAATAGTGAGTTTCCCACAGCTGAGCAACAGTATTAATGCAAATTGTTGAATCGATTCTGAGCCTGCGTGGTCAGATAAAGACCTGGCGTGCTGAACATCGGACTATTGCCTTTGTACCGACGATGGGAAACCTTCATGACGGGCATATCTCTCTGGTGAAAAAAGCCCAGACTCTGGCTGACAAAGTGGTGGTCAGTATTTTTGTCAATCCATTGCAGTTTGATGACAAACGGGATTTAGCCAACTATCCCCGGACGTTGCAGACAGATATTAAAAAGCTGACTCAGGTGGGCTGTAATCTGTTATTTACTCCTGATACTGAGGTGATGTATCCGCAGGGCAAGGATTTTCATACCTTTATTCACGTGCCTGGTATGGATGACAAGCTCTGTGGTCTTGAGCGACCCGGACACTTTGATGGTGTTGCCACAGTCGTTACCAAGTTCTTCAATATAGTGCAGGCCGATGTTGCGGTGTTTGGTGAAAAGGATTACCAGCAATTATTGCTGATTCGTAAACTGGTGGCTGATTTGAACTTGCCGATTAAGATCGTGGGCGCAGCTACTGTAAGAGAAGATAGTGGTCTGGCGATGAGTTCTCGTAATCAACATTTAAACGAAACGCTGAAACAGCAAGCTGCAGCGTTGTATTCAAATCTGCTTGAACTCAAACAACAGCTGGAGTCTGGCAATCAGGACTATTCGGCTTTACTGGCTCAAGCCCATATGCAATTAACTGCTTCCGGGTTTACATTGGATTATATTGATATTCGTCGGGCAGAAGATCTGCAATTGGCTAATCCTGCAGTGGATAAAGAGTTGCGGTTGCTGGCGGCGGGACGTGTGGGCAGTGTAAGATTGATTGACAATATTGCTTGTAACCTTGCTTGAGCTTTCTTAAAAAGCGATAATATACGGCTTACTAACGGAATTTTGCCAGCTATGCATCTGACACTGTTAAAAGCTAAATTACATCGTGCCTGTGTAACCCATTCTGAACTGGAATATGAGGGTTCATGCGCGATTGATGGCAAATTACTCGAAGCCGCCGGCATTCACGAGTATGAACAAATTCATATTTACAACGTCGCTAATGGCGAACGTTTCGTGACGTATGCAATTCGAGCTGAAGACGGTTCTAATATCATCTCAGTTAACGGTGCTGCGGCACATAAAGCCTCTCCGGGCGATCGCATTATTATCTGTGCATATACTGCTATGAATGCAGAAGAAGTAAAAAGCTTTAAACCGACGTTGGTATATCTGAATGAAAATAATGATATTACCCATATGCGTCATGCTATTCCTGTCCAAGCGGCCTGATTAAACCCCTTAGATATAACGGTTTGTGAGACTGTCACTGAACAGTCATCAAACCGTTATTTTTTTGTCATATGTGTTCTCTAGACTTTGCAGCATGAAGTTACCAGAGAAACCTTATGCTCAATATTGAACAAGCTGTTCAACAAAAATTCCCCAATTTTCAAAATCAAAAACCTTGGGTCAGAATTCCGACGTTAGGCTTTCTCCGAAAAATCACTCATGAACAGGAAGTTAATCGTTTCCTGGAACAGCATAAGCAGCTTGAAGGCTTTGATTTCATTGATGAGGTCCTGGATTACTTCAACTTCAGCTATAGCATTACGCATCGTCATCGTAACAATATTCCGGCTACAGGTCGTGTTGTCATTGTCGCCAATCATCCATTAGGTGCGTTAGATGGGCTATGTTTATTAAAACTGGTGGGTGAAGTCAGGCGTGATGTGAAAATTGTTGCCAATGACATGCTGTTGAATTTTTCAGCATTAAGTTCGTTGTTTCTGCCGGTAGATAATCTCTCCAAATCTACCCGTAAAAGTAGTATTGCCAGGATTGTTGAGTGTCTGAACAATGATGAGGCTGTGATTGTGTTTCCGGCTGGAGAAGTTTCACGTATACGACCCGGTGGTGTTCGTGATGGTAAATGGAACAGTGGGTTTTTAAATTTTGCCAAAAAAACGCAATCGCCCATTTTGCCGATATATGTTGAAGCCAGAAACTCTTCGCTGTTTTATAGCGCCTCGATGGTTTATAAACCATTGTCAGGCATGATGCTGGCGCATGAAATGTTCAATAAAAACTCCAAAACTATCTCGATGCGGGTAGGGGAGTCTATTGCTTATCAACAGGTTGAACAATTGCCGTTGATAAAGGCCGAAAAAGCCAAGTTATTAAGGCGCCACTTATATCGACTGGCCAAAGGTAAAAAACCGCTGTTTGTCACTGAGCAGACGATTGCCCATCCGCAGGAACGTCGGGCAATCAAAAAAGAATTGCAGCAGGCTGAATTATTGGGTGAAACGGCCGACAATAAAAAAATATATCTGTTTGACTATCAATCAAATTCAGCTGTTATGCAGGAGATTGGTCGTTTACGGGAAATCACTTTCAGACAGGTTGGCGAGGGAACAGGTAAAAGACGTGATTTAGATCATTATGATCGTGATTACCGGCACTTAATTCTCTGGGATGAGCAGGAACTGGAGATAGCCGGTGCTTATCGAATTGGCGAAGTCGCTCGTATTATGAATGCAGGTCGTGATATCTATACCAGTGAATTGTTTCAGTTTACTGCGGCAATGCAGCAATATTTCCCGGTAAGTATTGAATTGGGTCGCAGCTTTGTCAGCCCCAAATACTGGGGTAAGCGCAGCCTGGATTATTTATGGTATGGCATCGGTGCCTACCTAAAACGTTATCCAGAAGTACGGTATCTATTTGGTCCTGTCAGTTTGAGTAATACCTATCCTGATTTTGCCAAGGCGTTGATTGTCAGTTTTTATCAAAAGCATTTTGCCGATGCAGAAAATCTGGCGAAGGGCAGAGTCCCCTATATATTTGATAATGAAATCAAGCAAAGGGTTAATTCAACGTTAGTGAATCATGATGCTGACAATGACTTTACGGCGGTACGCGAGCAACTGGCGCATATGAATGTAACGGTGCCGACACTCTATAAACAATACGCCGATATTTGTGAGCCAAGTGGTGTGCGGTTTATCGATTTTAATATTGATGCCAATTTTGGTAACTGTATCGATGGACTGGTGATGGTTGATCTGCAGCAATTAAAACCAGCTAAACGCAAACGTTATTTAGATGAAAAAAATACCTAACATCACCCGTGGCAGCGTTTAAGTTTTTTTCCACTGCCACAAATGCATTTATCATTCCGGCCAAGTTTGATGGGAGGCAGAAATTCACCATCAAGATAAAACCATAGGCCATCCTGTCGACAAAACCGTGATCTTTCATGTAATTGCCCCATCGGATTATCCAGATAAAAGGCAATAAATTCGACCTCAGCTTCATCGCCGTCTTGTGAATGTTCGATAATAGTTAAACCCAGCCATTGTGTTGTTTGCATCGTTTGCTGCAAGCTGTTTGTGTCGTCTGGCTGTCTTTGAGATGGATGCAAGGTAGTCTGCAAATAATTGCTCTGTTTCATTACAAACGCACTATAACGCGAACGCATTAACTGTTCAGCCGTGACTGCAGTCTGTTTACCCTGATGTAATAAACCACAACAATCTTGATACGTTTTCCCACTAAGGCAAGGACAGTCTTGGTCACTCATTAAAATACAATCTTCATTAAGTCAGGATGTTGAAAGGTATAGTTAAGTTTTGTTTTAATTTTTTGATTACTGATTATTTTGTATTTAACTTCTGTTTCAGTGTCAAACTCGGGAGCGGGTAGCCCCATCAACTTTCTCGCATAACTATAAAATTCACGTTTGCTGGGATGGGTGTCAGCACAACCGTTAAAGGTTTCTCCCCAGGCTTGCTGTTGCAAAATGGCATCAATAATACCGAGGCAATCATCAAGGTGAATCAGATTCACCGGAGCATCTGCTTGAGGCACACGACGACCATTTCGGAAAAACCTGCCTGGATGACGGCGTTTATCAATCAAACCACTGAAACGTAAGATGGTTGTTTGGAAATGATTGCTGGATTGAAACTGCTGTTCTATTTTCCACAAGATGCTGTCGTGGTCTTCAGCATGTTCATCCTCATTCACTTCACGATTGAGACTTTGATAAACCGAGGTGGAACTGATAAACAATATCTTTTGAATCGGTGATTTCTCGATTTGCTGAATAAGATTGGTAAAACCAGTTTGATTTTTAGAGGTAATATTTATAATCAGAATTTCGCTATGCAAAAATTCTTGGATATCGGATATCTGGTCAATATCAACATAAAATGCGCTGGCACCAGCTGTAGAAATTTCAGAGAATCTTTCACGATGACGAGTCGATGTTTTTACATGAAAGCCTTGTTTATATAGTTGAGTTGCCAGTGGTAAGCCCAGCCAGCCGCTCCCTAAAATACTGATAGTGTTAATGCTCATTTCCTTCTAGACAAAGACATAATTTGTCTATTGTGCAGCTTGATGTAGATCAAAACAAACCACTTCGTTACATAGGCCTAACCTATAAACACGTTATGCTAAGGTTATGATCGTTACCAGGAGTTACTGATGAAACAGAATATGCAGACTCAACCATTCGAACAATCCTGGCATCACCTTAGTTCAGAGGAAAGTTTGTCACTACTCGAGAGTGACAAGCATGGATTGGATTCCGAAACTGTTGAACAACGTTTGCAGCAATTTGGTGAAAATCATTTGCCTCGGGTTAAAGGGCGTTCAGCAATAGCCAGGTTATTTGCTCAGCTGCACAATTTGATCATTTATGTGTTGTTAGCTGCAGCGTTGCTTACCGCTTTGCTGGGGCATTGGATAGATTTCTGGGTAATTCTTGCGGTTGTCATATTAAACACGCTAATTGGCTTTATTCAGGAGGGAAAAGCCGAAAAAGCGCTTGATGCTATTAAAGATATGCTGGCGCCTCATGCAACAGTAATCCGTAGTGGGCATCGTCTGCAGATTGAAGCCGATCAGTTGGTTCCCGGTGATGTAGTGGTGTTGGAACCCGGTGATAAAGTGCCAGCAGATTTACGTGTTTTCAGCGCAAAAGGCTTACAAATTCAGGAAGCGGTATTAACCGGCGAATCGGTTGCTGTTGAAAAACACAGTGAGCCGGTAGCGGCAGATGCTGTGTTAGGTGATCGATTGTGTATGGCGTATTCCGGCACCTTGGTCACATCCGGTCAGGGACATGGCGTTGTGGTTGCGACCGGAGCACATACCGAGATTGGCCGAATCAGTGGCATGATTTCCGATATCGAAAATCTCACTACCCCGTTACTACAGCAAATTTCAGTGTTCTCTCGCTGGCTGACCCTGGTCATTATGGTGATTGCCGGATTGGTATTCAGCTATGGTTACTGGTTGAATCAGACCCCGCCTATTGAGATGTTTATGATTGTGGTTGGTGTGGCCGTAGCGGGTATTCCTGAAGGTTTACCGGCTATTCTGACCATCACGCTGGCGATTGGTGTGCAACGCATGGCCAGTCGCAATGCCATTATTCGACGGCTTCCAGCAGTAGAAACTCTGGGCGCGGTATCCATTATCTGCTCTGATAAAACCGGTACCTTAACCCGCAATGAAATGACGGTTTCCACTGTGATGAGCTCGGTAAATAACTATAGCGTCAGTGGTGTGGGTTATTCTCCAGCGGGTGAGTTTACTATTGATGATCAGGCCATTGAAACCGAACAGCACGAAATTTTAACGTTGCTTTTACGCTGTGCCGCTATTTGCAATGATTCGGCATTAAAGCGACGTGGTGATGATTGGCTGGCCGAAGGCGATCCGATGGAAGCAGCGATGCTTAGCGCCGCATTAAAGGCAGATTTTACACTGGAGGAGCTGAAACAATTTTACCCAAGACGTGATGTTATCCCGTTTGATACCGCACATCGTTTTATGGCCACCCTGCATCATGATCACCAAGGCCATGACTTTATTGCTGTAAAAGGTGCACCGGAAAAACTCATCGAGCTTTGCCAATTTCAACGAACAGAACTAGGAGATGTGGAAGTTGATCAGACTTATTGGCATGCACAGATTGAAAAAATTGCAGCAGAAGGCCAGCGAGTGCTGGCCGTGGCCACTAAAACGGTGGAGCAACATACAGGGGAATTGCAGTTTAAAGATTTAGACCAGGGATTGGTGTTACTGGGCTTGATCGGGCTGATTGACCCACCCCGTGAAGAGGCCATTACTGCTGTCAGTGATTGTCATAAAGCCGGTATTCAGGTCAAAATGATTACCGGTGATCATGCCGCAACAGCCAGTGCGATTGCAGCAAAACTGGGTTTGCATCATACGAAAACAGTGTTGACCGGGCACGATCTCACACAACTCAGTGACGCAGAGTTGCAACATGCTGTTCACCAAACTGATGTTTTTGCCCGTACAGCACCGGAGCATAAATTAAGGCTGGTCAGAGCTTTACAGGCCAATGGTCATGTTGTTGCGATGACGGGGGATGGGGTAAATGATGCCCCGGCATTGAAACGAGCAGATGTAGGGATAGCAATGGGACAAGGGGGGACTGAGGCAGCCAAGGAAGCGGCAGAAATGGTGTTAGCCGATGATAACTTTGCTTCGATTGCCAAAGCTGTTAGAGAAGGACGTACGGTATATGACAACTTGAAAAAAGCCATCTTATTTTTACTGCCCATCAATGGAGGTGAATCATTAAGTATTATTGCGGCAGTAATGGCGGGCATGACCTTACCGATCACTCCTTTACAGATATTGTGGATCAATATGGTCAGCTCAATTGCTTTGGCGTTATCTCTGGCATTTGAACCGGGTGAAGAGAATGCCATGAAGTGTAAACCAAGACAACGAGATGAAAAAATGCTCTCCGGGTTTCTGGTCTGGCGTATCAGCTTTGTGTCATTACTGTTTGTTATTGGGGTTTATGGCATGTTTTTATGGACCCAGTCTCAGGGGGCTTCAATTGAACAATCCCGGACATATGCCGTGAATACTCTGGTGGTGATGGAAGTATTTTATCTGTTCAATGTGCGTTGTTTAAACAGTGCATCCTGGTCAATCAAACGGTGGTTCACCTCATCTATAGTGTTTATTTCAATCGGAATGGTCATTTTATTGCAGCTGATTTTTACCTACGCGCCATTTATGAACACATTATTTGAATCAACTCCAATTGGATTACGCCATGGTACCGAGATCATTGCGGTGGGTATTGTTATGTATTTGATTTTAGAGCTGGAAAAATGGCTGCGTCGATTTATGAGCAACCATCATAAAGTTGAAGAAACAGTTAGTTAAAGAGAAAATTTGATTGCTCTCAATTGCCCAACGGTTTTATTTTCGTCGGGAAAAGTGTTTTATCAAACGGCGAAGCACCAAAACGATAAAACCGCTTAAACCAAATAAAATCAGTGCTATTGGCCAGGGAATAGCGTGTGGTTTTGGATTAACTGGTGGTTGCTTGTGAAAAGAAGCTGGAATATTACGTTCAGCTAACTCGATAGTAACCCACTCATCCCTATCGGCCGGTGCCGTTTCCACATATTCGCTAAAACTGTAAACCGGTGCATCACCATAGATCCGACTAGATGGTATTTGTGGTATTCGGACAAACCAGATGGCCTCAATAGAATCAGCAAGAATTTTTTCGTAGCTAGAAAGCGATCGTGTTGCTTGACCGGTTGTTAAACGTAGTAAATCTTCCCCAATAGCATCAAATGCTACGGCTGGTAACAGGCGAGTGGTTTCGGTCGTCAGATAATCATAAATCTGTCTGGCTGCATTCAGATCCATTTCAATAATAGCCGTATAAAAATAGGCACCAATCGCCTGAACATAGCCATTTATGCCACGTGTGGGGATATTCCAATTTAATGCACGCAAGCTATCGATGCTGATGCCGGTACAGTTTGCGTCTGCGTGGTTATAAATGAAATTACCCCGATAGAAATAATTCATTACCTGATTAATAGATTGTTGAAATTCTGCTGCTGGCTGATGATTTTTAAGCGTAGCTACCAGCATGTAGGACGGCCGATAATAATTTTGTCCGGCATTGAGGTCTGCCAGATAGTTGTCCATTGGAGTGACGGCAGCAATAATGCCTTTTTCACTGATGGTTTCCAGATTGTAAAAATTATTGACCAGCCAGTCAGCGTAACTGCCATTATCACCGAACTGGCCGGTCACTACTGCAAAATGCCCCGCCAGAGCTTCATGATCATCTCCCTGAGCACCATTAAGCATCAAGCCTAAAACCGGTTTACCAGCAGCCTCCATGGCAGAGCCGAGCGTTCGCTCCCATAACAGACGACTTTGATGTGGTTGTTGTACGCCGCCATCATCAGCCTGAACCAGAGCTTGCAAATCTTCATCTTCGCTGAGTGGCAATAACTGATAATTGTTAATGGCAAAATCCAGCGGCCAGACGGTGCGCGCAATAAATGCATTCCCCGTCATTTTGCCGCGTAAACGAATATCGCGTTGTTTAAAAAACTCAGTGGTATTTTTATTCCAGAATGATTGATTTTGTGGAATTTTAGCTATTGTTTCAAAATTGACTTGTGTGCCGTCATCCAGAATAAGTGATTTACCTGATTTATTGAGCCTGGCTGACTCAATTACTGTAGGGGAAGCAATCCATATGGGGATATTGTCATTAATTTCAGCTTGTTTTTCCAGCCATTTGGGTAAGCTGACTGATGCAGAAGATGGCGTTGGTAGGGAAGCAATAATCTCCTCCTCAAAATACCATTTAGCCTGATCTGATAGATGGCAGTTTGTACAACTTCCACTGGTCAGTGGAGGTTGTACCATTTCTGCTGAAACAGGATCAAAAAATGGCGTTGACTGGGCAAAACTTGTGCCCAGCAACACAATGAACAGGGAGGGTAGAAATGACATGCGGCAAGCATATCATGTGACAGCGTTGTTTTTAGCCTGGTGGATTTCGGCTTTTAAAGCCTCATCAAGTTTAAGCTGACGTGCTAGCTCATCCAGATACACTTTTTCCATAAAGCTATCTTCATCAATCATAATCAAACTGGCCAGATACATTTCAGCGGCCATTTCCTGTGTAGATGCTAATTTGGCAATTTCAGCAGGATTAACCGGTTTTTTTAACTCAGAATCTATCCAATGTTTTAGCTCAGAATCATCTGTGATTTGCGCAACTTGCTGATCAATTAACAAACGTTCCTCATCATTAATATGCCCATCAGCTTTGGCGGCACCAATCATGGCTTGTAATATTGCCTGGCTATGCAGTTCAGCTTCTGGAGCGGGTAAGCGGTCTAAGGTTTGTGGCATGGCTTGAGGTGCGGTTTGTTGATTGTTTTGCTGCCAGCTCTGATAAGCTTTAAATGCAACGGCACCCAATGCCGCCACACCGCCATATTTCAGAACACTGCCACCCATTTTGCGAGCTTTTTTATTCCCGAGCAGAAGACCTACCGCTGTTCCCGCCAAAGCGCCCCCACCAGCCCCCGTTAAAAACTGACCAATTTTATTGTCACTGGTATTGGAACTAGTATTTTGCTTGTCGAGAAACTGCTGACCAGATTGCAGAAGTTTATCCATCAGACTGCGTGTGTTCATTTGCTAATATCTCCAGGTTTGGATGTAATTCAAGTGGCTTGCCCGCATAATGTGATTCTCTGACCGCGGTTATATTAAATTGGTTTTACCTTAACTGAATTAACTTAAATGAAAATGAATCCAGCACATCAAAAAGGCTCGTCAAAAGCATTTACCATTATTTTCTGGTTGTTATTAATGGGGTCTCTGACCTTATTTTTTAATGGCTTTATTGAACAGAAATATAATCCTAACCGCCATCTGATGGAGATGGAGGCAGGTCTGGGGACAGATGTGGTGTTATTGCGAAATCAAGCAGGACACTATGTTGCTCCAGGATTTATCAATGGGCATGAAGTGACCTTTTTGCTGGATACCGGTGCAACCAATATCAGCGTGCCGGCAGGAATTGCCAGAGAGGCGGGTCTGAAGCAGGGCCGACAGGCGATGGTCAATACGGCAAATGGCGTGGTTCCTGTGTATTCTACCGAATTAGATACCGTGCAGCTGGGCGCAATCAAATTACAGCATATTCAGGCACATATTAACCCTCATATGTCAGACGATATTGTGTTGCTTGGTATGAGTTTTATGAAGCATCTCGAGATGACGCAGCGTGATGGTACGTTGACGCTCAGTTTACCTGGAATCTGATGTCTGGCCACTTTTTTCAACAGCCCATTTTTCATAATGTGAACCTGGCTCACCCGGTTGAAAACAACACGTCACCCAAAAATTACCTATCAATTCAGTTATCACTGATTTTGCACCATCACTGGTCTGCCACCATTTATTGAGTGCAAAACCTTGTGGCGCCGCCGCATATATACCTATTTCGACATTGGGGAATGCCTCACGATATAAACTGCGAGTTCTTCTGGCATGTACATCACTGGTATGGACGTTTAACCCTTTTAAATCAGTCTCTTTCAACGCCAGCCAGTCTCGCACCATTACCGCACTGAGATAGGTACGTTCCTGTGCGGATTCCGGCGCAGGAATCATAATCAGTTTTTCAGCATCCAGACCATGCTGCACCATAAATGCACCCGCCTGTTCAGCATAGGAAGCATGGGCCGGGCTTAAGAAACGGACATTCGGGCCGCCTGTGGTGATCATATATTGATACTGTTCAGCATTAAATATCGCCAGGGCTGCCAGCAAACTGTCTTCATCCTGCCAGCCTTCCACTACCAGATATGTTCGATCCGCGACTGGATCGGTAGGGGCGAGGATAACGGCCAGTTGTCTTAATAGAAGCAAACTACAAAGGGTTAGCAGTAATAAAATTATTAAGCCACCCCAAATTGTTGGAAACCACAACTGGCGTTTTCTAAATAAGCTGAATTTAGACAAAAAGCTATCCCTGATAATAAAACAATTAAGGTTAAGTCAGAATGGCCTGGCTCAGCCTTCCTGTCCATAACGCTGATGCAAGATGCCAACGCGCTCAACATATACTTCTGTCTCGGCATAGGGGGGGATGCCCTTGTAACGTTTGACCGCGCCTGGACCGGCATTGTATGCGGCCGTTGCGAGTTTGATATTCCCATCGAAAGTGTGTAACAAACCGGCCAGATATTTCACGCCACCTTCAATATTCTGTTGCACATCAAATGCATTGGTGACCCCCAGATCTTTAGCAGTACCAGGCATCAGTTGCATCAAACCTTGTGCACCTTTTTTAGATAAAGCTTTGGCATTAAAAGCCGATTCGGCATGAATAACGGCACGGACCAGAGCGGCATCAATTTTATATTTTTTGGCCATGGTTCTGACCGTGTCAGCATAATCGTCGGTATTCAGACTGATGGTATGCCAATTTATCTTTGAAGTGGGATTACAGGCATAACATTCATAAGCCAGAACCTCAAAGTCACCGTTTAACGGTTTCTTATCAGAAAAACTGAAACTTTCCCCATCATTGGAAAGTGATTTATAAATGATGGTTTTATTGCTGTGAATAGATGTGGGCTTACGAACATCGATATCAGCATTACTAAATTCCACCACACCGTCACTGTTTCGGACCTGTTTAATATCATTTGCCAGCACTTCTCCCGTCAATACGAGTGAAAGCAGTGAAATATAAAAAGGTTTAAGCGTCATGGATACTAAAAATAACGGCCAGCTGAGCCAATGACAATAACTATTAAGCCAAGAATGAGATTTGCTCGTACAAATTTGCGAATTTTATCCAGTTCATTAGCCGAGGCGATCCAGTCATGTTCTGCTACAGCCCATTTGAGTTTGCGGTAAGGGTTAAAAAATACATGCATAAACAATAGCATCATGAAAATTCCCAGTAGCAACATGATATGCACATGAATACCGACGGCTCCCATACCGCCCAGCATAAACAGCATGCCGAAGCCGGTAATCAATATCGTGATCACTGACGCCCATACCCATGGAAAAAATCGTTTAAAAACACTTGCCCAAAGCGGAAAGCGCTGTTCGGGTTCAAGTAAGGTCCCAGCAACGGGGCGTAAAAACATAAAAGCGAAAAATAATCCGCCCACCCAGATAACCGAAGCCAGTAAATGTAAACTTATTGTAATGCCCATAATAATTCTCTCTAAGTTGTTATCGTTTTAATGGGAATACCAGCAATTTTCTGCCGCCATTCCTGAGGACCCGTTTGATGTACCGAGCTTCCGCGACTATCAACTGCTACAGTGACGGGCATATTTTCTACATAGAATTCACGAATTGCTTCCATGCCTAATTCTTCAAAAGCTATCAAGCGTGAAGATTTAATTGCTTTTGATACCAGATAAGCAGCGCCACCCACCGCGATCAAATAGGTCGATTGATACTTTTTGATTAAATCGACGGTTTGTTCACCGCGTTCGGCCTTGCCTATCATGCCTAACAGACCTGTTTTCGCCAGCATGGTTTCAGTAAATTTATCCATCCGGGTTGCCGTGGTGGGACCTGCTGGACCGACAATTTCATTTTTAACCGGATCCACCGGACCGACGTAGTATATAAAGCGATTATGAAAATCCAGCCCTTCGGGTAACGGCTTACCACTATCCAGCAAATCAGCAATCTTTTTATGCGCTGCATCCCGGCCGGTTAAAAAATGACCGGTGAGTAATAAGGTATCACCAGGTTGCCATTGTTTAATCTCATCATGCGTTATTGTGTCGAGATTGATATGCCGGGTGTTTTCCGCAGCCTGCCAAGTGATTTCTGGCCAGTCAGTTAAAGAGGGCGGGGTGAATGTTGCCGGACCAGAACCATCCAACGTGAAATGCACGTGACGGGTGGCGGCACAATTAGGAATCATGGCAACGGGAAGCGAAGCCGCATGGGTCGGATAATCCTTGATCTTGATATCCAACACCGTCGTTAGACCGCCTAAACCTTGAGCACCAATTCCCAGTTGATTCACTTTTTCGTATAACTCAACCCGCAACTTTTCAGTGGCCGTTTGTGGGCCACGTTCCAGCAAATCCTGAATATCAATATCTTCCATCAGGCTTTGTTTAGCCATCAGCATGGCTTTTTCTGCCGTTCCGCCAATGCCAATACCCAGCATGCCAGGCGGACACCAACCCGCACCCATTTTGGGAACAGTTTCCAGTACCCAATCCAACAGACTATCGCTAGGATTCAAAATGGTGAATTTGGCTTTGTTTTCGCTACCACCACCTTTGGCGGCAATATCAATTTCTATCTTGTTGCCGGGCACCAGTTCGGTGTAAATCACTGCTGGTGTGTTATCACCAGTATTTTTGCGGCTGCCAATCGGATCAGCGACGATAGAAGCACGTAATACATTATCCGGATGTTGATAAGCCTGACGTACGCCCTCATTAACCATATCTTCCAGGCTTTGCTGGGTCTGCCATTGCACTTGCATACCGACTTTGAGAAATATATTAACAATGCCGGTATCCTGACAAATCGGCCGGTTGTTTTCAGCACACATCCGTGAGTTGACCAGAATCTGTGCTATTGCATCTTTCGCCGCCGGCGATTGTTCACGCTCATAGGCTTTGCTCATCGCCTGAATAAAATCCTGAGGATGATAATTGGCAATAAACTGCAACGCATCAGCAATGCTTTGCACAAAGTCCTGTTGGCGAATTACTGTCATGTTTATGCTGTTGCCAACTTTTGTTGAATTGCTTCAAGCACACGCTCCAAAGCGAATTCATCCGCTTCACCTGACGCACGATGTTTATATTCAATCACACCGTTATCCATACCACGTTCGCCCAAAATCAAGCGATGGGGTATGCCGATAAGCTCCATATCTGCAAAAGCGACACCCGGACGCAAACCACGATCATCAAGTAATACATCGACACCAGCAGCAAGCAACTGCTGATAGATCTTCTCAGCTTCATCACGAACACGTTGTGATTTATGTGCATTGACGGGCACTAATACCACTTCAAATGGTGCGATCGCTTGTGGCCAGATAATGCCATTCTCATCATTGTTTTGTTCAATAGTGGCTGCAACGACACGAGACACACCAATGCCGTAACAACCCATAGTGATGACCTGAGATTGTCCGGTTTCGGTTAACACCACGGCATTGAGTTTGCTGCTGTAGTTTTCACCGAGCTGGAAAATATGACCTACTTCAATACCTCGGGCAATTTCCAACGTGCCTTGGCCATCAGGGCTAGGATCACCTGCTACTACATTACGTAAGTCTGCTGTTTCTGGTTCTGGACAATCGCGGCCCCAGTTCACTCCGGTCAGATGTTTTTCATCTTCATTGGCACCACAGATAAAATCTGCAATGTTTGCCGCGGCATGATCAACAACCATTGGAATGTTCAGGCCGACCGGACCGATAGAACCGATATTGGCGCCGGTGGCTTCATGCACCTGTTCAGGCGTTACGAACGTTAAAGGAGCAGCAATTAACGGATGTTTTTCCGCTTTGATTTCATTGAGTTCATGATCGCCACGCAGTACCAAAGCGACAACGCTGTTTTTCTCAGCGCCTTCTACCAGCAATGTTTTCAGACATTGCGAAGCAGTTACTTTTAAAAAGTTGCTGACATCCTCAATGGTATGTTTGTGGGGAGTTTCAACGGTTTGCATGGCGGCAGATGCTGCAGGACGCTCACCTGCTGGTTTGACTGCTTCAGCCAATTCAACATTGGCAGCGTAATCACTGCTATTGCTAAAGGCAATCGCATCTTCACCTGAACTGGCCAGTACATGGAATTCATGTGAGGCATTACCGCCGATACTACCGGTATCTGCCAGTACTGCACGGAAATTCAATCCGATACGCTGGAAAATGCGTGTGTAAGTTGCATACATTTCATCATAGGTTTGCTGCAAAGATGCTTGATCCACATGGAAGGAATACGCATCTTTCATTAGAAACTCACGAGCTCGCATCAAACCAAAACGTGGACGGATTTCATCACGGAATTTGGTTTGAATCTGATAAAAATTAACCGGTAATTGTTTGTAACTGCGAATTTCCTGACGCACCAGATCAGTAATGACCTCTTCGTGAGTTGGGCCATAACAGAATTCACGTTGATGACGATCAGTTATACGCAATAGTTCAGGACCATACTTTTCCCAGCGCTGGCTTTCCTGCCACAATTCAGCTGGTTGCACGGAAGGCATTAATACCTCCTGGGCTCCGGCTTTATTCATTTCCTCACGCACAATTGCTTCGGTTTTACGCAGTACCCGCAAACCCATCGGCATCCAGGTATACAGACCGGATGCCAGACGGCGGATAAGGCCTGCCCGCAACATTAACTGATGGCTGACGATTTCAGCGTCTGCAGGTGTTTCTTTTAAAGTGGAAATGAGAAGCTTCGAAGTACGCATGGAAAAGGTGATTCCTGATTATTGAATTAAAAAACTGCGCTGACACACCGTATCAGCGCAGTTGAATTTTGTTAGAAAGTACTGTGATCCCAGCCCCAGTTTTGTCGTTCGGAGTCGGTCATACTGATGTAAACACGGCTGCCACTGACGCCAATCTGCTCCTCAATCATCGAACATAAAGCATCAGATAACGCTTTGCGGTCGCTGGGCAGGCCAAGCGAACGATAATCCAGAATAGCGGTAGGCTCAGTACTGCCGCCAAAAGACATTGCAGTTTTGGATTCAACAGCCACCATCACATAACTTTCCGGTTTACCAGAAGCCTGCGCTACGGTTTTACTGGCAACTTTAAGTAAGGCTGTTTCATCAGTAATAGGCTGATTGGTCACAATATTTAAATAAGGCATGGTTACTTCTCCTGTTTACAGAATTGGTTAACTTGCTGTTTAAGCGTGCTTATTTTCTGTTGTCTTTCTTCTTCAGTTGGGCGGGTCACATTGCCCTCTGAGTCCATCACGCGCCGACCGGGATTGTCCTGGTACTGCTGTAAATTATATTTGGCAATTCGACAGTTTTCCGCTAAAGCTTCAGCAGCCTGTTCTTCCTGTTGTTGATTTTGTTGTTGCTCCTCACGGGCTTCATCGCTTGCTTTCTGTTGTTCAATCAGCAACTCGATTTCTTTTTTTGCCGCTTCCGGATTCATCGACGGTGGAGGGGGGGTATCCATTTTTTCATAGGGTTTATCGACAGGCGGGGTTTGTGAGTAGATAACTTCACCATCATCATCAACCCACTTGTAAGCATCCGCCTGAACCGTCATGGCAAGGACTAAAGCAAGACAGCAACAGCTTAATTGCGGTATAAACATCACGGATACCTATAAAATAAATCATTATTCTACGCCAAAGCGCTATTTCATAAAATGTCTGATAATACTGTTCGTTTTGAATTAAAAATTCCGGTGGAAAAAGGCTCCGTAAATGCCATCGATCTGTTAGCTGACCACTGTGAACTTTCCCGTCAGCAAATCAAGCAGGCGATGAGCAAGGGAGCTGTCTGGTTGCAAAAAGGTAAACGCACCCAACGTTTGCGTCGAGCGACAAAAAACTTGAATTCTGGCGAGCTGTTACAGCTTTATTACGATAAGAGTTTATTGGATCAAACCCCTGTACCCCCAAAGTTATTACATGATTTTGGGGCTTACAGTGTCTGGTTTAAACCCGCCGGTATGTTGGCACAAGGCACCGAGTGGGGCGATCATTGCAGTTTACTGCGAGTATCCGAGCTGGCCTTTGCTAAACCGAGACAGAGTTTTCTGGTGCAACGGCTGGATCGGGAAGCTTTTGGATTGATGATTATTGCCCATCAGCAAAAAGCGGCGGCTCAGTTATCTACCTTGTTTCAACAACGAAAGATTGAAAAGCACTATGAGATCGAAGTGGATGGTGACGTTGAATGGCAAAAACTGACCGTTAATTCCCCTTTGGATGGCAAGCATGCTGTCAGCCATTTTGCTAAGTGTACTTATGATGCTGATAAAAACCGAACAGTGTTAGCTGTCTCAATTGAAACGGGACGTATGCACCAAATTCGCCGTCATTGCGCATCGATTGGCCATCCCGTCTCTGGTGATAGCCGTTACGGGAAAAAGACTGCAGATGGTTTGCAGTTGAAAGCCAGCCGTTTAGTTTTTGATTGTCCTATTACTCATAAAAAACAAATATTTAGCTGCTGAATACGTTGACATTAGTTTTTTTACGGCGTAATGATCTGCTATCAAAATTCTATGGAAGGGGCCTTTCATGAGTCGGACTGAGCAACAATATGTTTTAGATCCTGAATATGGTCAGTTTTATGGTGATGATGATCGCCGCCGATATCAACGACGTCAGCTGCAAACGCGACGGGAACAGATCCGTTTTGATTTGAGTCATGTGTTACGTCGTTCGGGACGTGATCGCCGATTAGTACCCGGAAATCAACAGACCAGAAAAAATCATTAATTCGGATCCGCCAGACGCATGATCCCGCCTATGTAGAGACTTTGGGAAAGGCCTCTTGCTGCCAGGAAAATGAGCAAGGCAGCCCATAATCCGTGATTGCCAAATGGCTGTAGTAGGTAAAATGCTGGCAGATAGCAACAGAATGCTGAAAACAACATGGTGTTTCGCATTTCCCGGCTGCGTGTTGCTCCAACAAAAAGTCCATCCAGCAAATATGACCATACCGCAATCAGCGGCGCAATAATCACCCAGATAAGATGCATACCAGCATAGTCAATCACCGCCTCTATACCGGTTAATAATCGGATAATCCATTCCCCAAACAACAGATATGTCAGCGAAAACAAAGCCGCCATTAATACTGACCAGAATGCAGTCAAGCTAAGTGCTTTTCTTAACATGGAGGGGGATTTACGCCCTATGGCCTTGCCGGTTAATGCCTCGGTTGCATTGGCAAATCCATCCAGTACAAATGCCATCAGAGTAATAAAGTTCAACAGCACACTATTGGCAGCCAATACTGTATCGCCTTGTCGGGCGCCCTGGGTGGTAAACAGAGCAAAGCAGGAGATGAGCAAAAAGGTTCTGATCATCACATTGCCATGAACAGTTAAGCCATGCCGGCTTTGTTGCAGCACTTTCTTACTGAGTGATAAATGAATACCGCTTTTATTTAGCCCGTAATGATTAAGTAATACCAGTCCCACTATCAAACCGGTGTATTCAGCGATAACAGATGCCAGCGCAACGCCATCAACATCCATTCCCAGGCCCATGACAAATAAGCCATCCAGCAGAATATTGGTAATATTGATTACCAGCACCATCAGCAAAGCTGCTTTTGACGCTTCACGACCAATCAGCCAGCCCAGTATGGCGTAATTTATAAGTGTCGCTGGTGCGCTCCAGATCCTGATATCAAAGTAGATGGCGGCAAATTGTTCGACTTCACCACTACTGTCTACCAGATGCAAAGCCACATCACGTATCGGCATCTGCAGCAGCAATAATATCAAGGCAATTATCAATGCCAACCAGATGGATTGCATTAATACAGCCTGCATTTTTGCGGTACTATTTTCACCATAAGCTTGTGATGTCAGGCCAGTGGTGGCCATTCTGAGAAAGCCAAACCCCCAGAAGACAAAGGTAAAAATCATGCTGCCGATCGCTACGGCGCCGAGATAATGCGCTGCACTGAGATGGCCAACCATCGCTGTATCGACCATCCCCAGCAGTGGGGTAGAGATGTTGGCGATAATCATCGGTCCGGCGATTCGCCATACCTGACGGTGCGTTACTATGTGTTCTGTCAAATTAACTATCCATCAATATATGCCCGTCATGTCTCGGGTACCCTGGATTCAAAAGTCGATACAGCTTGGAAAACAATGATTTTAACGAATAAAAACAGCATACCCTATGGATGTGAAGCTGATGTGGATTGAATGGTTAAGTTATGCCGCAGCAGGAATAGTGGCCGGTACGCTTGCCGGGCTGTTTGGTATCGGCGGGGGACTGGTCATTGTACCGGTGTTGGTATGGCTTTTCAGCAAACAAGGGCTGCCGGATCAATATCTGATTCATATGGCGGTTGCCACTTCACTGATGACCATTGTTGTAACATCAATGTCTTCTATCTTTGCGCATTGGCGACTGGGAAATATTTCGATGCTGGCGGTCACCCGTTTGGTTCCAGCATTACTTTTTGGGAGTTTTGGTGGAGCTCTGCTGGCCAGTTTAATCAGCGGTGATATGCTGCAGATATTTTTTGCTACCTTTGCTTTGTTAATGGCATTGCGGATTTGGCTACCTAATGCCAGTACAACGTCTCCTGCATTGTTAAACCGATTGCCTTCGAGTTTGTATGGTTTGTTTAGTGGTGCACTTTCGGCGCTAGTCGGTATCGGTGGAGGAACATTGATTGTCCCTTATCTGCTGATGGCTCGTCTTAACATTCAACAGGCGATTGGATCTGCTGCATGCTGTGGTTTGCCAATTGCCATTGCAGGAGTGATTGGCTTCATTGTGTTTGCTCCAAGTGAAATAAATCAGCAATCTGCCTGGCAAACAGGTTTCGTACATTGGCAGGCATTTCTCGGCATTATCCTGACCAGTGTGATTTTTGCCCAGTTTGGTGCCAGACTGGCAAAGCGGTTACCTGCACATTGGTTGCGCCGTCTGTTTTCGCTGTTACTGATTTGTGTCGCCGCCTATTTTTTCAGTCGATAACGTCTGGGCTTGTTGATCGTTCATCTCACAACAGAGGCGGAGATGAAAGATCAATAAAGCCCTAAAGAGATGTCGGCTTTGATGCTTGGACAGTTTCTTTTATAATTGGCGGGTTTCTTTTACCCCTATTTTTTATTGGAGCAATCGCTTTATGAATCTTGACCGAGTCGGCCCAGGCAGCAATCTGCCTGAAGATATCAACGTTATTATCGAAATTCCTGCAAATGCCAATCCGGTTAAATATGAAGTTGATAAAGCGACTGGCGCGCTGTTTGTTGATCGTTTTATGAATACCGCTATGTTCTATCCGGCAAATTATGGTTACGTGCCGAATACGTTGTCTGATGATGGTGACCCGGTAGATGTATTGGTGGTGACGCCATTTCCATTAATTAACGGATGCGTGGTGGCATGCCGTCCAGTCGGTATGCTGAAAATGACAGACGAAAAAGGCGAAGATGCCAAAGTCGTTGCGGTCCCTCATGACAAAATGTATGACCATGTTAAAGATATCAATGACGTGCCGGAATTTTTGCTCAATCAGATCGCACATTTCTTTGAACATTACAAAGATTTGGAAAAGAACAAATGGGTTAAAATCGAAGGCTGGGCAGGAATTGATGCGGCCAAACAGGAAATTGTGGACAGCGTTTCACGTTACCAAAATGAAGCGAAATAATTATCATTGAATTGATAACTAAATCTGTTTTTGCACACGGCGAACTGATGTATGTCAGTTCGCCGTTTGTCATTTTAAGACTGGAAACATCATGACACAGATAATTGTTCAGGGACCTCAACTCACTCGGGAACTGGCCGATGAAATTGCTGAAAAACTAACGGGGCAATGCCAATGGCGAGACAGTTTTGCATTGATTGAAAATACCCAGCATGCAGATTTGTCGATGTTACGACAACAGTATGCTGTCGATATTAATGTCCTTCCTGCTGAGTTTGAAACAGATAATTGCCGTTTGATAGTAATGGACATGGATTCGACCTTAATCACCATTGAATGTATCGATGAAATTGCGGACTTCATGGATCTTAAACCGCAGGTGGCAGCGATTACGGAGGCTGCAATGCGTGGTGAGATAGATTTTGAAACATCACTTAAACAACGGGTAGCGCTATTAAAAGGACTGCCCGTCGATATGCTGGATCGTGTTTATAACGAACGTCTTATGCTCAATCCTGGTGCAGAGTTGATGTTAAAAACGGTGCAGCAGGCTGGAATAAAAACCGCACTGGTTTCGGGCGGATTTACTTTTTTCACCGATAAACTGAAAAAGCGTCTCAATCTCGATTTTACCCAGGCCAATGTACTGGAACATGAAAAGGGTTATCTCACAGGTAAAGTAACCGGTGATATTTGCGGTGCTCAGGCCAAAGCCGATTTTTTAATTAAATGTTGCGCCGAACTGAATATTGAAAAACACCAGGCAGTGGCAATTGGTGATGGTGCAAATGATCTGTTGATGATGGCTGAAGCGGGTATGAGCGTGGCTTATCATGCCAAACCCAAAGTGCAGCAAGCTGCCGATACAGCTTTGAATCACTGTGGTCTTGATGGTGTGTTGGGACTATTGCAACGACCTTAATCAAAGGCGTAATCTTGAATTAACAGCAGGTGCCCCCATCTGCTACAACTAACCAAATAAAGAGGTAACAACAATGGATATTATGGAGCGTATTAAGCAGGCGATTGAATCAAACCCGGTAATTCTGTTTATGAAGGGTACGCCTGAGTTTCCACAATGTGGATTTTCCAGTCGCTCATCACAGGCGCTGACTGCCTGTGGCTCAGAATTTGCTTATGTGAATGTATTGGCTGATCCTGAAGTTCGCGAAAATCTTCACCGTTATGCTGACTGGCCAACCTTTCCTCAGCTGTATATCAATGGTGAATTAATTGGTGGATGTGACATTATTATGGAACTGTACGAAAACGGTGAGCTCAAACAGATGGTTGAAGCAGCGAGTTGATTTTTGCGATGGCAGATAAACATGATCAAGATTGGCAGACCGAGCATGATTTTGCGGTTGCGCCGTCTAAACCTGATTTAAAACAACCACCCAAATATCGGGTGATCATGATGAACGATGATTACACGCCGATGGACTTTGTGGTGGAGGTTTTGGAAACCTTGTTTGATATGGGGCGTGAACGTGCCACACGAACCATGTTACAAGTGCACACTGAAGGACAGGCTTTATGCGGTATCTTTACATTTGAGATCGCTGAGGCCAAAGTGGAACAAGTGAACAGTTATGCCCAAAGACATGGGCATCCTTTACAGTGCACCATGGAACAGGAATGAGATGGCTGCAACGACAATAGGCGGATAGCAATATGCTGAGTAAAGAACTTGAACACACGCTGAGTCAGGCATTCAATTATGCTCGACAAAGATCCCATGAATTTCTGACGGTTGAACATTTATTATTAGCCTTACTGGAAAATGGACAAGCACTGGCGGTGCTCAAAGCCTGCGAGGTGGATATCAATGCCTTGCGTCAGGATCTGACCGATTTTCTTGCAGATAATCTGCCTACATTGGCCGAAGACAGCGATCGCGAAACTCAGCCAACGCTGGCTTTCCAACGCATTCTGCAACGTGCAGTGATGCATGTGCAATCTTCTGGTGGTGAAGAGGTAACCGGTGCTAACGTACTGGTTTCAATTTTCTCTGAACAGCAATCTCAAGCGGTTTATTTACTGCAGAAGCAAGATGTCAGTCGACTGGATGTGGTCAACGCTATCAGTCACGGCAGCATCGAAAATCTGGCAGAAGAAACCAAAAGCGAAAAGATTGAAGTTGAAGACGGGAATTCCGAAAGTAAAAGTCCATTGGCGTTATATGCCACTAATCTGAATGCCGAAGCCAAACTGGGTCGGATTGATCCATTAATCGGCCGTGCCAATGAGATTGAGCGGACATTGCAGGTGCTATGCCGTCGCCGTAAAAATAATCCTCTGTTTGTCGGTGAAGCCGGTGTTGGTAAAACTGCGCTGGCGGAAGGTCTTGCCAAACGTATTGTTGATGGTGATGTACCCGAAGTGCTGGAGCAGGCAGTGGTTTATTCATTGGATATGGGCGCTCTGGTTGCTGGTACCAAATACCGTGGTGATTTTGAAAAACGTCTGAAAGGATTGTTGCGCGAAATCAAACAACAGGATCATGCGATTCTGTTTATTGACGAAATCCATACCATGATTGGTGCGGGGAGTGCAGGAAACAGTGCGATGGATGCTGCCAATTTGCTTAAACCGTTATTGGCCAATGGCGAATTGAAATGTATCGGCTCAACAACCTATCAGGAATATCGCAGTATTTTTGAACATGATCGTGCTTTGGCACGGCGTTTTCAGAAAATTGATGTGCCTGAACCATCCGTTGCAGAAACCATTGAAATTTTAAAAGGTTTAAAGCCTGGCCTGGAATCACACCACAATGTGCGTTACTCCAATGCTGCAATTGAGCAGGCAGCAGAACTGGCCGCCCGTCATATCAACGACCGTTATCTGCCGGATAAAGCGATTGACGTATTGGATGAAGTTGGTGCTGCCCAACGTATTCTGCCAAAGTCAAAACGCAAAAAAATGATTGGAATCCAGGATGTCCAGCAGATCGTTGCCAAGATTGCTCGTATTCCTGCCAAGACAGTCAGTAATGCAGATAAAGATAATCTACGTAATCTTGAACCGAACCTTAAACACGTTATTTTCGGTCAGGACGATGCGATTTCTGCATTAAGCTCGGCAATTAAAATGGCACGTTCCGGTTTGGGACATCCCGAGAAACCCACTGGTGCTTTCCTGTTTGCAGGGCCAACCGGTGTAGGTAAAACAGAAGTTACTCGTCAGTTGGCGCATATCCTTGGGGTAGAACTGATCCGCTTTGATATGTCCGAGTATATGGAACCTCATACAGTTTCCCGTCTGATTGGTGCTCCTCCAGGTTATGTAGGGTTTGATCAAGGTGGGTTATTAACCGATGCAGTCATTAAACAACCACATGCTGTGTTGTTGTTGGATGAGATTGAAAAAGCTCATCCCGATGTCTTTAACCTGCTATTGCAAGTGATGGATCATGGGACACTAACGGATAATAATGGCCGTAAAGCGGATTTCCGCCATATTGTATTAGTAATGACCAGTAATGCCGGTGCACAGGAAATGGGCCGCAGCTCGATTGGCTTTACCAAACAAGAGCATCATATGGATGGTACGGAAGCATTGAAACGTGCATTCTCACCTGAATTCCGTAATCGTCTGGACGGTATTATTCAATTCCAGCCGCTTACTAAAGAAGCGATTCTACGTGTTGCTGATAAAGCGGTGCTTGAATTGGAAATGCTATTGCAGGATAAAAACGTGACCATCGAAATTGATAATGATGCGCGTGAATGGTTGGCAGAGCATGGTTACGATGTACAAATGGGTGCCAGACCAATGGCGCGACTGGTACAGGAAAAAATCAAGCGTCCGTTGGCCGATGAATTGTTATTTGGCAAACTCAGCGATGGTGGCCATGTAAGAGTTATCCTGAAAAATGATGAACTGTTTCTGGATATCGTCAAAGAAACAGAATCTGTGTAACCCTAAACGACAAACCCGGTAGTTATTAACTTAACTACCGGGTTTTTTTATGTCTGTTATATTCCAGAATCCCAGCTTATCGGGACTTATATAACGGTAAGTTATTCACCTGTTTCACAAAATCTTCACATCTTTATATAACAGATGTCGCTAACTCACTGATTATCATAGAGGTGATCTTAAGTTGTTGAATGTAAACATATATTTTAGTTTGAGCATTTTTTGACCATTTTGTGCAGAGTGCTTAAATATGAACAGCTTAGAGACTAACTCCAAAGTTAAACACAGACTTATCCACAGAAAATGTGAGTAACTTTACCGTTTGATGACACAGCAAAAAACAAGCCAAAAACCTCAAAAAATTCTTTAGAGCTCTATGCCTTTTTGAGCACGGATACCATCACGAAATGCATGTTTGACATCCTCAATCCGGCTGACGGTATCAGCCGCTTCAATGATGCTGTCCGGTGCTCCGCGGCCAGTAATAATCACGTGTTGCATTGCCGGGCGGGCAGCTAAATCAGCTATTACTTTATCTGCATCGAGATATTTCATTTTTAAGACAATATTCAGTTCATCCAGCAGAACCACGTTGATACTGTCATCCTGTAACATCGTTTTAACAATATCCCAGCCTGCTTCTGCGGAAGCTTTATCCTGCTCCAGGTTTTGCGTATCCCAGGTAAAACCATCGCCAACCACGTGATAACTCACCTGCTCAGGAAATCGACGATAAAAAGCTTCTTCGCCAGTACTCATCGCCCCCTTAATAAATTGCACGATACCGACTTTCATATCATGGCCCAATGCTCTGGCAATCATGCCAAAACCTGATGAACTTTTACCTTTGCCGTTGCCAGTTATGCACAGCAATAAACCTTTATCCTTAGTGGCTTTTTGGATCTTCTGATCAACCACTTCCTTGTGACGTTGCATGCGATCTTTATGGCGTTGGCTTTTCTCAGAATCAGTCATAATTTTCCTAAAATAAAACAAAAAATATTAATAATGCAGTTTCAAGCAGTTCCACCATTGCGCCCGCAGTATCACCGGTAAACCCGTTTAATCGACGCTCCATCAGGTAGCGTAGCAACAGAAAAACCAATAACCCAAACAACAGGGCAAACAGGCCGACACTGAATAAAGCCAATACACCGATTAGAAGCATCAACCGTCGTGTATGCACGCCAGATTGCTGTTGTTTGAGGATGCTGCCTAAACCGTGGGGCCGCACATAATCAGTGGTTAAAAACAATAATGGTAAAGCTGTGCGGGCCAGTATCACAGACCAGATTAATGCCCACCAGTTCTGTTCGGCGAGTAAAACTGTCAGCATGACAAACTTAATTAACAGCACTAATACGATTGTCACCACTGCAATAGGGCCAGCTGCCGGGTCTTTCATAATGCTTAGGGTTTTAGCTTTATCGCCAATGCCACCCAACCAGGCATCGGCACTGTCAGCCAATCCATCGATATGTAATGCCCCGGTGATGGTTACCCAGACCGCTAATACCAATATGGCGGAGACCATTGGTGACTGAGATGTCAGGTTCCAGCCCAGAAGGCTTAACACGATACCGATTAGTAAGCCGACAACTGGATAAAACAATAACGAGCGGCCAATATCCTGTGCAGTAAATTCACCCTGCAATCTGACCGGCAGAATAGTTAAAAACTGCAGGGCGATTAACAAAGCTCGCATTAGTTGATGGCTCCGGCGATGGCCGCTTCTTCAAACGTCGCCATTTGATTGTGCAGAGCGCAGGCCATTCTTAGTAACGGAATAGCAACGGCTGCGCCACTGGCTTCGCCTAACCTCATATTGAAGTTCACTAAAGCCTGAGCCTCAAGCGCCTGTAAAATCTTGCTATGCCCGGGTTCGGCGCTGTGATGACTGAATAAAAACCACTGCCGACTACCAGGACAGATTTGTTCAGCAGATAAAGCCGCCACGCTACTAATAAAGCCATCAATCACCACCGGCAGACCAGATTTGGCGCAGTGTAAATAACTGCCGACCATGGCAGCAATTTCAAAGCCGCCCAGGTAACGCAAAATGGCTAAGGGAGAATCCAGATGGTTTTTATGTAATAACAAGGATTCTTTAATGATAGTTGCTTTATGCGAGACGCCTTCAGCATTTAGTCCGGTGCCTGGACCGGCCAATTGACTGGCTGGTAGATTCAACATCGAACAGGCCATTGCACTGGCTGCTGTGGTGTTGCCAATTCCCATATCACCGGCGATATAAAGCTGGGCGCCGTTCTGCATGCAGCATTCGACATTATGTTGACCAATCAGCATGGCTTGTTGGCATTCGGCTTCAGTCATCGCAGCTTGCTGGTGAAAGTTGGCAGTACCATTAGCAATCCGCTGATCTTGCACACCTTTAATCTCTTCCAATTCACTGACCGTGCCAACATTGATCACGTCCAGCGAAGCATCCAAATGCTTCGCCAATACGCTAATAGCCGCGCCACCACTGGCGAAATTACGAATCATTGCGGCGGTAACGGATTGTGGATAGGCCGAAATATTTTCTACCATTACACCATGATCAGCTGCATAAACGGTGATATGCACATGATCGGCTTGGGGCGTTGTGCCTTGCAGTGCTGCCAGTTGCACTGCTAATTGTTCGAGTTGACCTAATGACCCTGCCGGTTTGGTCAACTGGCTTTGTCGCGTTAACGCTGCATCTGCAGCATTTTGGTCAATCGCTTTGGCAGGTAATGTTAACCATTGGGTGAAGTCGATCATTCAGTTTCCTTTCAAAGCATGCGGCAAACCGGCCACGGTGAGGATGACATTATCCATCAGCACAGCAAGTTGTTGATGCAGGCTGCCGGCTTCATCACAAAAGCGCCGGGTCAATTCGCCCATCGGCACAATGCCCATACTGGTTTCATTGCTGACCAAAATGATGTCAGCCTGTAGAGTTGGCAAGGTCTCAAGTAATAGTTGGATTTCGTTAGTTAATAAATTCTCATCATCGGTGAGCAGCAAATTGGTCAGCCATAAGGTCAGACAATCCACCAAAATACATTTATCTGCATCGTCCTGTTGCTGCAATGCAGCGGCAAGATTTAGCGGTACTTCGATAGTAGTCCAATGAGCAGGGCGTTGCTGTTGATGCAATGCAATACGCTGCTGCATTTCACTGTCATCAGCACGAGCCGTCGCCACATAGCAGACGGCTAATTTACTGTTGATAGCGCGTTGTTCAGCCAGTCTGCTTTTACCGGATTTTACACCGCCAAGGATCAGGGTTTTAGCCATTTGCTGCCTTTAAAATAGTCAGTAGTGCTGTGGTATCCATATGCTGCTCAACCATCTCTGCCAGTCGTTCAATATCTGCTTCCCGCAAAGCATGATAATCCGAACTGCTTACGTTATTCAGTCCAGCCCATTGCAGCAAGGCATCACAGCTTGTTTGCTGTTCAAAAAGTCCATGCAGATACGTGCCGATAATCTGATTATCTTCGCTGATCGCTCCATCCGGGCCATGCGATAACTGTAGCAGCGGACGCAATAAAGCTTTGCCTTCGGTGACACCGGCATGAATTTCGTAGCCACTGATGGCAGCATTATTGAATAATAACTGTCCCTGATTTTGCCGTAGTTGTTTCTCGGCATGCAGGGTAGTGTACATATCCAGTAAGCCGAGACCTGTTTTGCAAGTGCCAGGCAAACCCTCAACGCCAGTTGGATCATCAATCTGCTTACCCAGCATTTGAAAACCTCCACAAATCCCCAGCAGTTTGCCCTCGTATCGCAGATGTTTTTGAATCGCTGCAGGCCAGCCTTGCTGTTCCAGCCATTGCAGATCAGCGCTGACATGTTTGCTACCTGGCAGAATGATCAAATCGGCTGGCGGTATCGGTGAATCTGGGCCGATAAATTGTAAGTTTACGTTTGGGTGCAGCCGTAATGGATCCAGATCGGTATGGTTGCTGATACGAGGCATGACCGGTACGATAACGTTCAGCACATTTTCGGCTTTTTTCACCTGAGTAATATTAATCGCATCCTCGGCCTCCAGATGCAGACCATGCAGATAGGGCAGAACGCCCAGAACCGGCTTGCCAGTGCGTTGCTCCAACCAGTCCAGACCGGATTGCAATAAGCTGATATCACCGCGAAAGCGATTAATTACAAAGCCTTTAACACGCTGTTGCTCAGAAGCTGACAGAAGATCCAAAGTACCCACCAAGTGAGCAAATACACCGCCACGATCAATATCAGCAACCAGGATCACTGGACAGTCCACGGCTTCAGCGAAACCCATATTGGCAATATCCCGATCGCGCAGATTGATTTCTGCCGGTGATCCGGCACCTTCCACCATTACGACATCATATTGTTTAAGCAGACGGGCATGCGATTCCAATACTGCCGTCATCGCGGTTTTTTTATAGTCGTGATAAAGGCGGGCATCCATGTTGGCAATGGCTTTGCCATGAATAATGACCTGAGCACCGGTATCACTGTTGGGTTTCAGCAAAACCGGATTCATATCGATATGCGGCGGCAGGTTGCAGGCCTGGGCCTGAACGGCCTGAGCACGACCAATTTCACCACCATCTGCTGTAACAGCACTGTTCAACGCCATATTCTGCGGTTTAAAGGGTGCGACAGAGTAATCCTGTTTGACCAGCCAGCGGCATAACGCCGTTACCAGTGTGCTTTTACCAGCATCCGATGTTGTTCCCTGAACCATTAAAGTCTTAGCTGTCATGGTTGTTCGACCTTCTGTAATGCGGTTTCCAGACGTAGCCAGTCCTGTTCAGTAGCCGGTAAGCCAAACCTTAAGGCTGCCGGTCGATCGAATAATCGACAGAGAATACCTTGTTGGGCCAGTTGATGATGAATGCTGGCAGCATGAGCGGTTTTAACCCATTGAAATAAGGCGCAACCGCCGCTGGGTGTTAATTTATATTGACCGAGCAGCTCTGTCAGTCGTTGGGCATGTTGCGGTAAATACTGACGCGATTGCTGTTGCCAGTTTTTATCAGCTAATGCCTGCGAGGCAATCCATCTGGATGCTGTAGCAATCGGCCAGGGGCCAGATTTTTCGGCTATTTTCTTTAACAAATCAGGGTGTGTGATCACAAACCCGACTCTTACACCGGCCAGGCCAAAAAACTTTCCCAGCGAACGTAAAATGATTAATCCATGCTGGCAAGGAAGTGGTGCCAGACTTTGCTCTGGTATGATATCAAGAAACGCTTCATCGACGATCAACCAGCCATTACGCATTTGCAAACGTTGTTGCCAGTTTAATAAACGTTGTCTATCAAACGTTTCACCGCTGGGATTATTCGGGTGAATAACAATCACCACATCAAACATATCAATCTGTTGATCCAGCTCAAAACTTTCCAGCGCGACCACTTCATGACCGGCTACCTGCCAGCAATGGCGATGTTCTTCGTATGCTGGTGAAAGAATAGCAACGCGACAAGCTGATCTTAATGTCGGTAAGATTTGTATGGCGGCCTGCGATCCGGCAACTGGCAGAATATGTTCACATTGATAATACGCTTTAGCCTGATCGATTAAATCATCTTCATTTTCAGGCAGTCTTGCCCAAATTTCTGCCGGGATCTGTTCTGGTACGGGCCAGCCGTTTGGGTTTATACCAGTAGATAAATCCAGCCATTCCTTTTGAGCAATGCCATATTGTTTGGCATAAGCTTGAATTCTGCCGCCGTGATTAAGCATAAATGATCCCCGTAACAATCCCTATGACGGAAAGCCATAACAACACACTGTAAGACACTAATCTTAGAGCACGCCCAATATCATTTGCTTCAGCAATATTTGACGTGCCGAGCAAGGGGCGTTGGTGCCATTCACCGTGATAACAAGCAGCCCCACCGAGTTGAACATCCAAAGCCCCCGCACCAGTGGCCATTACCGGGCCGGCATTTGGGCTGTCCCATAACGGTGCTTGCTGATGCCAGCAACTCAATGCCTTTTGAGTATTGCCAAGCAGGGCATAACTTAAAGCGGTCAGTCGGGCGGGTACAAAATTTAATACATCATCCAACCGAGCTGCCGTTTTACCAAAATAGAAAAAGCGTGGAGTTCGATAGCCCCACATGGCATCCAGCGTATTGACCAGACGGTAGGCAACCGCTCCGGCTGCACCACCGATAACAAACCAGAAAAGCGTACCAAAAACGGCATCGTTACCATTTTCCAGCACGGATTCAATCGTCGCTTTATTCACATCAATATGATCTTTATCACGACTGACAATTCGGCTGGTCAATGTTCTGGCGTGTTTGATATCGCCTTGTTGCATGGCATGCAGAATAGGCCTGGCATGGTCAAATAGACTGCGATGACCCAGGCACAGCGTTAACAGCACCACGGAAAATAAGCTGCCCCAGAACGGAATCTGGCTGATCAGGTAAGTAAGAACCGTTATTGGAACCACACAAATGACCAATGCCAGAATACCCAAAAAAAACTGAACAAACCGATGATGATGGGAGTGATTAAGACGTGCTTCGATTTTGTTCACCAAAGTGCCGAAGCCGACCAGAGGATGGAACCGTTTCGGTTCACCGACAAACCAGTCAATGATCAAAGCGCTGAGCATGATAATAAAGGTCATGACTTAGTATTGTTTTCCCAGCGGTTTTCAAAGATAAGTTCATCCAGAGGCTGACGTTGTCGCCAGTTTTCCTGCTCCAGCATGGGCTGTTGGTAAAAATCATCAACATGACCCAGACACAGAATCGCCACCGGGCAGGCCCCATCAGGAATCCCCAATAAATCGGCTAATTTTTGGGGATCAAATAAGGAGACCCAGCCCATGCCCAATCCTTCGGCACGGGCAGCCAGCCACATATTCTGAATGGCACATGAGACCGATGCCAGATCCATTTCCGGCAGGGTGCGGCGACCAAAAATATGCGACTCACGTTTATCCATCAACGAGACAACCAACACTTCAGCGCAATCCTTGATGCCTTCGACTTTCAGCTGCAGAAATTCTGTTTCACGCTCACCCAACGCCTTGGCAGTCAGCACTCTTTCATTTTCAACGATTTGATGAATAGCATTGCGGATGCCGGTATCGGTAATCCGAATCATCCGCCAAGGTTGCATCAGTCCTACGCTGGGAGCCTGCCAGGCTGCTTGAAATAATCGCTGCAGAATATCCTGATCGATTGGATCAGCAATAAAATGCCGCATATCACGACGCTCACCAATAGCGCGATATACAGCCTCACGATCCTGGTCATTAAAGCGGTATTTATCCTGACTCATGGGGTAAACCAGCGGGCAATGAGTTCAGGGGCTGACGGAAAATAAAAGTGGATATAGCTGGCGGTCAGGCGTTGTTGCTGAAACACGGCTTCACTGACTTTATTGCCATTCGGGCATTCAGCATAGATGATAGCGGCCGGTTGGGTTTCCAACATGGAATGGTGGTAGGTATGCCCACGTAAAGTGTGATTATCAAGAGTGACTTGTTGCAAAGCCAAGGCTGTCAGTCTGGCTTGTAATTTGGCATCAGCTGCCAGCACGCCACACATTTCAGCCTGATGGCCATTTTTATCAGTCAAGGAACGGCATAGATACAACATGCCACCACATTCAGCCACAACCGGTTTATTGGCATTAATGTGTTCACATATCGCCTGGCGCATCGACATATTTTGGCTGAGTGTTTCCAGATGCAGTTCAGGGTAACCACCGGGCAGATAAAGGCTATCCACCTCAGGAAGCGTTGTATCCGTTAATGGTGAAAAAAATATCAGCTCAGCCCCCATAGCGGCTAAACAATCCAGATTTGCCTGATAAACAAAGGCAAACGCTGCATCCTTAGCCACGCCGATGCGAAGATCTTTTAATAATGGCGGTAAAGCTTCAACAGGTTCGTAGTCTAGTTTGATTTGCGGTAAAACAAATTCGGGATTGAGCTGAATGCTATCTGCCAGTCGGTCCAGACGCTCAGTCAAATCCGTGAGTTCATCAGCCTGAACCAAACCCAGATAACGGCTGGGCAGACTTTCAATTTGACGAGGCATATTAGCAAGGCAAGGTAAATCGTTAGGTAAAGCGGACGTCAGCATTTCAGCATGTCTGGCACTGCCCACACGATTGGCCAGAACACCAGCCAACGTCACATCCGAACGAAAGTTGGCTAAGCCGAATGCTAAAGCGGCAAATGTTTGTGCCATGGCACTGGCATCAATGACCGCTAACACCGGGATTTCTATAATGGCAGCTAAATCAGCTGTGGAAGGCGTACCATCAAACAAACCCATCACGCCTTCAATCAGAATGATATCTGCCTGTTTGGCGGCGTCGGCAATCAATTGTCTGGAGTGAGTTTCACCGACCATCCATAAATCAACTTGATAAACCGGATGGCCGGAGGCAAATGACAGGATCATTGGGTCCAGAAAGTCTGGACCCACTTTGAAAATTCGGACCTGTTTACCCTGACGTCGATAATGCCACGCCAAGGTCGCGGTAACGGTTGTTTTACCTTGACCTGAGGCGGGGGCAGCAATAATCAGCGCAGCGCAGGTTTGCGGCTGCTGTGACATTAACGTAGCTGATTACTGCGCTGGCTCAAATTCGCAAAACGGAAGCTGATATGAATCACCGCGGCAGCAGCAATATAAAAGCTTAATTTACTCAGGTTGCCAGGATAGGACTGGACAAACCGGGTCAGATACTCAGCCATGGTTGGATCGACATAACGACCTGAAAACCAGTAAAAACCACCGCCACTGAACAGGCCGGCAACTGCGGTAACCGTCACCAGCGTCATCGCCAGTGTAAACAGAGCAGTCCAGTTAAATTGGTATTTGGATTGAAACCAGCGACCTGCCAGCCACAAACTTCCATATGCAGGCAGTAAAAAGCCATAAGATGGCGAAACACAGAAATTACTGGCGCCGCCTATGTATACCGACATCAAATCCAGCACAACAGCCAGACCTAAAAAAGCCGGAAACCACAATTTTGAGGCCAGATAAAATCCGGCGAGCATAAATACTGCCCAGGAGGCGCTGGGTAAAACGTTGATATCGGCGAAATGATGACCACGAGTCATCACCATTAATAAGACAAGAAGTGCAGCCACGATCAGTTGCTGACGTAGAGATAATAACGACATTGAGGTTCTCCGATGTGCTCACCCGCACAACTTGGTTAATAGCATTTTCGGTCAACAGACCAGGATATTTCAGGCCGGTCTCCGGACTCATGAGCGGTGTTGTCACCGGTTGAACACCTTCCCGTAATAGATACAGTGGCGTAACGTTCAACCTGAACTCATTTACCGTTGCGGGGGCAGTGTCGGGTTTATCCAATGTTTGGCTGCACCGACTTCCCGTTTCATCACTTTCGCGACACCTGAAACTGCCGACAGAATAAGGATTAGCAAGCTATATTGTCAATTTGGAAATCATTAATTGTCCTTATCAGGTTTGACGATAAGCCATGGGAGATTTAAGATGCGCGCCTCTTCAGGTGCTTTGATATCCATCAGAGTTAAACGGGAAGTTGGTGAAAATCCAACACTGCCCCCGCAACGGTAAACGTTGAAAATGCATCCAATCAGCCACTGCGTATTAATCGTGGGAAGGCGGATGTACTGGCGCAAGCCACAACGTGAGTCCGGAGACCGGCCTGAAGTTCATCACAACCGAATCGTGTTGTGTGACTTTATTAACCTGGATCGCGGGTGAGCGTATCCCTAGGAGACAATATGAAACCTTCAACAAAGGCCATGCCTTTGCGTGTCAGTGCACGACTGACTTTGGCGGCACTGGCTACTTCCACCTTCTCTGTTACGGCTCTGGCTGAACAGGAATCCCTTGATGCAATGACGATTACGGCAAACCGTATGCCCACGGAAAATGCATTGGCCCCGAATACCGTTATCACACGTGCGGATATAGATCGTTTGCAGATTAATAATTTGCCCAGCTTACTGTCACGGTTTCCAGGTATGGATATTTCAAATAGCGGTGGCTTGGGGAAAAACAGCAGTGTCTATTTACGAGGCACAAATTCAGATCATGTGCTTTTTTTAGTTGATGGGGTTAAATGGCATTCTGCTACATCAGGAGGGGCTGCCATCCAGGACTTTCCGGTAAATCAGATTGAACGAATTGAAATCGTACGTGGACCGAGGTCTGGTTTGTATGGTTCAGAGGCGATTGGTGGCGTCATTCAGATATTTACCCGGCAAGGTAAAAACCAGGATCCAACTCCCTATGCTTCGGTGGATATTGGTAGTCATAATACTAAACAGGCAAGTGCGGGCGTAAGTGGAGGTAATGAAACGACTCGTTATCATGCCAATTTCTCGCATCAATCAACCAATGGAATTAATGCCAGAGAAGAAGATAATCCGGATCATGATGGTTATCGAAATAATAGTGTTTCAGCAAAAATTGATCACGATATCAATAAGGACTGGAGTGTTGGAGCGAATTTTTTACGCGCTCAATCACAAAATCATTATGATAGTTTTTCCCTGACCGAAGATTTTTATGCTGATAATATTCAACAGGTTATGGGTGTAAATTCACGTTATCAATTCACGGATAATTGGCTAATGTCCTTTAATTTATCTGAATCCCGCGACGAGTCAGATAATTATGCGGATGGTACTGCCGATGGCACGTTCAATACTCGTCATCGGTTTTTCAGTCTGGTTAATACTTTTATGCTGTCAAAACAGCAACGTCTCAATGTTGGGCTGGATTATGATAACGATCATATTGAGGGCACGATTGATTACGATGAAACCTCACGTGATAACAAGGCGATTTTTATCAGCTGGCAGGGGCATGCAGGTAATCACAGTTGGTTATTAAGTACACGTCATGATGATAATGAAGCCTATGGGGAAGAAACTACTGGCACTGCAGAGTGGGGCTATCAATTAACACAGGCACTTCAGTTTACGGCGAATGTAGGAACTGCATTTAAAGCCCCAACATTTAATGAACTTTATTATCCAGATGTTGGTTTTTTTGTTGGCAATCCCGATTTAGAAGCCGAAAAATCCAAAAACTATGGCGTTGGTTTGTTAGGCAACACGGATTGGGGTACTTGGGGAGTTCATGCTTTCCAGAACAAAATCCGTGATTTGCTGGTGTATCAATTTCCCACCACTGAAAATGTGGCTGAAGCCAAAATTAAAGGTCTTGAGTTCGATTTGGCTACAACGCTGATGAATTGGCAGGTACAGTTCAATGCGACTGTGCTTACACCCGAAGATGAAGAAACGGGTAATAAGCTACCACGCAGAGCACAGCGCTTCGCGAATCTGCATGTTGATCGTCAGTTTGGTGATTGGTTAATTGGCGGCAGCTGGAAAGTCAGTGATTATCGTTATGATGATGCCGCTAACAACACGCGTTTAAGTGGTTATGGTCTGGTGGACTTCAGAGTGGCTTATCAGATAGATAACGACTGGTCAGTTAAGTTAAATGCAATGAATGTATTCGATAAGGAATATCAAACCGTCAACAACTTCAATACCTTAGATCGCACTTATATGTTGTCTTTACATTATCAGCAATAAGGTAATTCATTGTTGCATGCTCAGTCATTGTTGGCTGAGCATAACTGCTTAATTTCACCATTATTAATAAAGCCATTTTCCAATATTTCCTTAAATCTCTTTCCTGAGGTTTATTTCTCTAAGCCACTTAAGGATAAAGCTGGTCAGCAATAAGGCTTATCTTTTAGAATGTCAGGATTTTCCAGCTATTTCAGAGTTGTCATGACCAATCTTAAAGACAAAGGTTTTGCTACCCGCGCAGTGCGTGCCGGACAGGTAAGAACGCCCGAAGGTGAACATTCCGAACCGATTTTCCCCACATCGAGTTTTGTGTTTGATAGCGCGGAACAGGCGGCAGCACGATTTGGCGGAGATGAACCGGGAAATATCTATTCACGGTTTACCAATCCAACCGTACGTACTTTTGAACAACGCCTGGCGTCATTGGAACAGGGTGAGTCCTGCGTGGCAACAGCTTCGGGCATGTCCGCTATCCTTGCTACTTTTATGGGCTTATGCGCTGCCGGAGATCATATTGTTTCTTCACGTAGTGTGTTCGGTACGACACGGGTTTTGTTTGATAAGTATCTGAGCAAATTCGGTTTGCAGACAGACTATGTGCCGTTAACCGATCTGGCAGCCTGGAAAGCGGCGATCAAGCCCAATACCAAAGCGTTATTTCTGGAAACACCTTCCAATCCACTTAACGAAATTGCTGATTTAGCTGCATTATCGGCTTTGGCTAAGCAACATGACTGCCTGTTAATTGTTGATAACTGTTTCTGTACACCGGCGTTGCAACTACCATTAGTACTCGGTGCCGATATCGTCATTCACTCGGCGACCAAATATATCGATGGGCAAGGACGTTGTGTGGGTGGTGCGGTGGTCGGCGATGCGCAACGGGTTGGAGAAGAGGTATACGGTTTCCTGCGTTCAGCAGGCCCCACCATGAGTGCATTCAATGCCTGGACTTTTCTGAAAGGTTTGGAAACACTGGATTTACGCATGAAAGCGCATTCAGCCAATGCCAATCAACTGGCACATTGGCTGCAGCAGCAGAAACAGGTTACCCAGGTGTTTTATGCGGGGCTCGAGTCACATCCAGGACATCAGTTGGCAAAACAGCAACAATCTGATTTTGGTGGCATTATTGCGTTTGAAGTCAAAGGCGGACAGGAAGCTGCCTGGAAATTGATTAATGCCACACAGTTTATTTCGATAACGGCCAATTTGGGTGATACCAAAACCACTATCACCCATCCGGCCACAACAACTCATGGTCGAGTGTCAGTTGAGGCGCGAGCTGAATCAGGTATCAGTGATGGCATGCTACGTTTATCGGTAGGCTTGGAAAATGTTGAGGATATTCAACAGGATATACAGCGCGGTTTGGATCTGCTTTAAGCCTGACAAGTAAATAACTGAACTATCGGCATAAAACCTGCATATTGAGTCTGAAATAAAACAATTCGCGTCAGGAAATCGTCAGTAATGACATTTTCTGCCGCTTTTCAAGTCAAACAGGTTGTTTTTATGCAGAGAATATTGAAGCTATTACTGGCACTGCCGCTCATCTGGTTTGCGTTACCCGCACTCGCGGATACTAACCCAAACGCTGATGTACGCATCATTATTGATGTCTCTGGCAGCATGAAACAAAATGACCCCCAGAATCTACGATCGCCGGGCCTGAGATTATTAGGTGGGTTGATGCCGGGTGATGCTGAAAGTGGTGTCTGGACCTTTGCCCGCTACGTAAACATGCTGGTGCCATTACAAAAAGCTGATGATACTTGGCGAGAACGCGTTCAGCAAAAATCCTCCGAAATTCACTCTCATGGTTTATTTACTGATATTGAGCAGGCGCTGCAAAAAGCCACAGCTAATGTCAAAGTTTCTGATCCAGCCAAGCAACGCAGCATTATCCTGTTATCAGATGGTCTGGTTGATTTGCATCAGGGAAAAGCATCCAGCGATCAATCACGGCAGAACATCATCAATAAATTGTTGCCGCAAATAAAACAAAAAGGCTTTCGTATACATACCATTGCCTTATCTGAAGACGCTGATCACGAACTGCTTAAACAATTATCAATGGCTACAGATGGCTGGTATCACCAGGTGGATAATGCGGATGAGCTGGAACGTGTTTTTCTGCATCTGTTTGAACAAGCCACTCAACGTGACTCGGTTCCACTTGTGGATAATCGATTTACCATTGATACCAGTGTCAATGAAATGACGATATTGGTGTTTCGTGAAAATGAAACCGATGTCACCCAACTGGTTCAACCGGATCAAAAAAACCAATCATATGAAACTCATGAGCCATCAGTAAGCTGGATGCAGGAAAAACATTTTGATTTGATTACTATCGATCAACCAATGTCTGGAGAGTGGTTTATTGATGGCAATATCGATCCGGATAACAGGGTAATGGTATTGACAGATCTGCGGATGGAAACAATTGATCTGCCAAATAATATTCTTGCTGGAGAGCAGTTTGATATTGTCGCCAAATTAACCGACCATGGTAAACAGATTGATCGACAGGATTTTCTGCAACTGGTTACGGCAGAGTTAAGCACTCAACCATTGCAGGGTGAACCGATCAATAACAAAATGACCTTAAATAACCAGACGGCGACGTTTATGGCAAATTTGGGCAAGCTGTTTGACAGCGGACAAAATGATATTGTGATCACAGCAAAAAGTGATACATTCGAACGTCAGCGGCGACAATCCGTCAACGTAGTAGCGCTGCCATTTGATGTCACTGTTACTCAACTGGATGTTGATAGTCGCAGTCATCGACTGTCTATGTCTGCTGATGCCAGTATGATTGATCCTCAATCTCTGCAAATCTCTGCTTTACTCAGTGCACCAGATGGCAGTGAATTCCCCTACGAAGTATTACGGCAGTCTGAAAATGCCTGGCAGTTGACAGTGGCCGATTTACAACCTGAAACCGCTTATCAATTATCGTTGCAGATTCGGGGGGAAACTCCGGCTGGCCGTAATGTTTTTTTACAACCCAAGCCTATCCAGTTGCTTGACGAAGCAGCCGGTGCGTCACTGACAATTACTTCAGAAACGCCTATTGCTGCCGAAAAGGTTAATGATGAGCCATTTGAACCGGTGATAATAGATCCTGTTGCGGATGAACCTAATGCAGAAATACCTAAATCAACCTTCGAGCTTTCTGACACAGTCATTTTAGCTATTGGTAATGCCGTTATTGTGTTGTTATTAATAATGGGATTCTGGTTTTGGCATCGCAGCCGTCGCCGGCAGCTTTTACCTGGAGACTTATTATAAATGTCGATGACTGATCCGGTTTTTCAATGGCTGGCCTATGAGCTGGCAGCCATCTATGCTGTTTTGTTTATCTGGATGTTTATCCGTGCGCATCGCAAACATAAACGCACCAAAGCTGCAGCGGCACGTACTGCCAAATTAATCAAAAATAACTACGAGCAACGTGTGGCTGCATTAGGCAGTCAACTGAGCGAACGCTATGGATTAAGCGGTGAAGCACTGGATTCAATGGTCGAGGAATTGGTGCTACGTGAAAAAGAAATTTTTAAATCAATTGTTAATTTGTATTCTGAGCAAGACGAAAAAACACTGCATAACTTTCCTGACCAAATCACCTCGCTAACTGACGCAACCCTCAGCATTATGCAGGCTGATAACGAGCAGGATCCTGATGCCCCGGAGATAGAGGCGGTTGATGAAGAACTGGTCGAGGAATCTGCGGTTGATACTGAATTACCAGAAGAACTGTCAGAGCCTGAAGTTGATACTGAACCGGAAGAAGAACCTGTAGCAGATTTTGATGGTGTATTTGATGATGAGAATGCAGACACCATTGTTGAACAGATGGAAAAGCTTGATGACGAAACGGTTGTTGTCGAAGAGCTAAGTGATACAGATGAAAATTTTGATATTGAACTGGCAGAAAGCGAATCAGATGAAGTCGATGTCGATGATATTTTTGCTCAAAACCAGATTGTTGAGGAGTCTCTTGCCAGTGAATCAGATAATAATCCTGCTGATTCGATGACAGATTTTGATTTGGCTGCGGATGAACAGGCCAAAGAAGATGAACCAGAACCAGAACCTGAACCGGCAAGCAGCTCGATGCGGATGGCTGATTTTCTGAAGACTGACTGGAATCCGGTAATTCCTGATGTTTACGGTAAAACATCCACTGAAACGGAAGTTAAAGAAAACCAGCCAGATATTGAAACCGAGACCGAAACAGTCAGTGCTGCGACTGAACCAAAAGGTATGAAGGCCCACTTGAATAAAGCCTGGACCAATCAGGTGCCTGATATTTATGGAAAATCCACAATTCCTGTAGCAGGTAATGAGGAAATAACTGACGACGGGGCAGCATTTGAACATCAAGAACTGAAATTTCATGCTTTTGAAAGTGATGACTTAGCCTATCAAGGTCTAACTAAGGCTGTTCAGCCAGCCGATATTGAATTAGATATTGAACAAATTGACGAAGTGGATTCAGACGCAAAAGATATGATTTCGGCTACCGAAATTGATGATCTTATGCGTGCCACTGACATGTCGTTAGAAAGTGCTTCTAATGATCTTGAGCAGGAAAATACAGAGTTCGAAAACGTTATTGAAAATGATGCAGAAACCAGCCTCCCTGAAGAAAATAAATTAGCAGAATCTGATATCGATGCCATTGAGTCACATAATGAGCCTGTTGAACAGTCTGAATTAGACACTACTTTGGCGGAGTTGGATGAGTCAGTTATATCGGATCTCACTTTTGAAGAGACTGCAGAACCTTTCGAACGAACAGAAAGCATTGAACTGGCTGGAAGTGATAATGCAGCTGCCGAAACATTAGAAGAAACTCTGCAACAAAATGAAGAAGATTATCCATCTGTTTCAGAACAAGATTCGTCTATGGATGAACAGGAGATGATAGCCGAGCAGGCAGAGTCTACTGATCTAAACCAACAGCCATTTGAAGAATCTTCAGAACCTAACACTGAGGCAGAAATAAACAGCTTTGCTGAGGAGTTTGCTGAAACGGACTGGGATACAGATTTGTTTATTGAGCAAGCTGATTCCGCTGGGATGGCTGAAGCTCAAGAACCGTCTGCCAGTCAGAATGTACAGGATATCTCCGAAGCAGATCAGCCGTTTGAACAAATTGATTCTGAGGAAATTGCAGCACAGAATGCACATGAAGAACCCGTACAGCCAGAACCAACAGAATTCGAAAATATTGAAGAAACCGCATCAGTAGATGATTCAATTGCTGAGGACATTGAGTTTGCAGTGCAGGAAGGGCCGAATAGCCAGAATTCGCCAGCCAGTGCTGATGTTGAAGTTGATTTCACCGAGCAGCTTTCACCAGAAGAAAAGATGGCAGAAAACTCAATCGAACAACCCGAAGAGTTAGTGTCAGCAGACACTGAAAATGCTGAAGAAGCCTTATCAATGGATGATTTGAGTTCACCAAATATCGAGTCTGATGAACAGCAAGAATCCATTAGTCAGAACTCGGATAGTCATTCTGAAGCAGCTGAATCGCTGGAACAATTTGCATCTACTGAAATGTTACCAGAAGAATCAGCTGAAACTACCGAAGATAAAGATTCATCAGAAATTAACATTATTGAAGAAGCTTCAGACATAGCTGATTCAAATCTTGAAAGCAGTGAATCCGCTGAACCAGAAGCACCGGTTAGCCAGAATTCATTGGAAAATGTTGATGATGAGGTTGAATCAGCTGAGCAGTTTTCACCAGAGGATATGCTTGCAGAAAATTCAGTTGAACAGCCTGAAGAGTCAGTCTCTGCAGAAACTGAAAATGCTGAAGAAACTCCATCAGCCGATGATCCAAATGCAGAAACAGAAAGTCTCGAATTTGCTGAACTGGATGAGCTGATTAATGGAAATGCTCAGGTTTCCGCTGAAGAACCCAAACCCTTCGCTGAAGCTCCGCCAGCCGATATGGAACTGAATGATACGTCCTCAGCTGATCAACATAAGACTGGATCGGAGCTCAACAATCAAAGCGACTCGATTGAAGAGAGCCAAACAGAGGGCTCGGTTGCCGAAATTCAAACCGAAGCGCCACAAGATAATGAGACTGAAAGCTTATCTGAAATAATGGCGTCACAGCCAAACGATGAAGACGCAATCAGTGATAACCAAACTAAGAATATTGCGGAAAAGGCAGAAGAGCCATTTAATGAGATTGATAAGCTGCGAGCCAAACTGCGGGAGCGAACTGAAAGATTAAAAGCAGCAAGGCAGCAACGGCTAGATGAAACTCAGGCGGAGAATCCATTTACTGAAACAACATTAGAAGATTCAGCCACTCCCAATCAAAGTGTTCAGCAATCATCTCCAAACGACGCAACAGATATTGCTGCTCTTCAAACTGATCCATTGACCGAAAAGGTCGATACTGAAAATGAATCAAATGATTCTGTTACACAAGATGAGACTTTTCAGTTAACTGAAGAGGAACACTTGCAACAAAAGCTATTAGCCGCGCAAATGTCCGAAGAGGATACTGAACAGACAGACTCAGATGAAAGCCAAACTCCTGCTGAAGCTGAATTATCATCAATTGAGCAGATGGAGGAGAATGAAGCAGAAGATGAAAGCTCTCAATTCCAATCCTCTGAAGAATTAGCAGCACCTGTTGATGATATGGATAATATTTTTGAGAAGGAGACCGAACTCGCTTCTCATGTTAATGAATTGGAAATTTTAGAACAGGATCAAAGTGTAGATAACGAATCGATTCAATTAAATGATGACGTAGAAGCTAATCTTTCACCAAATAAAACACCATCGTCAGAAGCTGACGAATGGGTAGCAGAGCTGTTAAATGAAGAGCATCTGGCTGATTCAACGACTGATTTACCGACGGAATCTTTGACCGATGATGACTCAGCAAGCAAAATAATGCAGGCGAGTGAACAAACTATTGGGTCAGAAATAGATCGAACTGAAACAATTTCTGCCGAAGCCGAAGCCGAAGCCGAAGCCGAAGCCGAAGCCGAAGCC
>NZSL01000001.1 GCA_002696735.1 Methylophaga sp. | reverse complement strand
TTGCAGTACACCAGCAAGATGCGCGGCACGTACCTGCATTTTCACGCTATGTCCAACCGCATAAAGGGCAAGCCCGTACACCGCCGCATCGGCAAAATTATCGAGGGACTCGCCAATCAGACCGGTGGACTGGGCGATTAGACCGGCAGTCATTTCCACCACGAACAGAAGTGCATTGATGCCGAGCAACCAGCGCAAAGCACCGGATTCTTGCTTAGCAGAAGCTGTCGAGAACTCGGCGGCCTTGATGGTCTCCGGAATTGCAGCGACGGTTTCCTGAAGCGAGGCGCCTAACCCCAAGCTCTTCAGTTTCGAGGTGACGGGCTCGACCTCACCGTCATGCACGACCTTCAGCCGGCGGTTCGACAAGTCGAAGGACAGCGCTCGAATCTCCTCAAAGCCGTTCAGGGCTAGGCGAATCATTCGCTCTTCTGATGGACAGTCCATCTTCGGTACGATATAAACACTTACGCTTATCTCCGATGCTTCGGAGGAGGACTGCATATCGGTATCCGCTGCGTACGTTATATCATCGCCACGGGCGCCACCATAGGATTTGCTCATGATTCGACTCACTTGACCAATGTTGTGGTAACATTAAAAACCATAAAGTCACTACAAGGTCAATAGAGTAATTAAAGTCTTTTAGGGAGGAGGTTAATGCGTATTGGTCAGTTGGCGCAGTTGGTAGGGGTCGAAACACAGACGATCCGCTTCTATGAAAAGCAGGGCTTGTTGCCACCGCCGGATCGACAGGAAAACGGTTACCGTATCTATACCGAGAAGCATGGTGAGCGGCTGGCTTTCATCCGTCACTGCAGAATCCTAGGCCTGTCACTGGCAGAGATTCACGAACTACAAAGCTTTCAGGACGATCCTCATCAGCCGTGTAACGCGATCAACGCCTTGCTTGATGATCACATCTCTCATATGCGGTTGCAGATAACTGCTCTCCAAGCGCTTGAAAAACAACTCGTTTCACTGAGAGCGAGTTGTAACAATGACCGTGAAGTTGAGGCGTGTGGGGTTCTTGCTGGAATTAGCGAAGGAAGCTTGCATCACCAGTAAGTTGGAACACCAAACAAATAATCCGATGAGATGTAGGATTGCCTCACTCCTCCCATGCAAAGTTAAGATAAACAATTTAATCCGCTTACCCTAAAATTAAAAATACCGTAGCGGAAGCTTTAAAATCATTTAATCTAGCTCTCTAACATCTTATAAAAATCGGGCATAGAGAAGAAAATTGCAGGGATAAAGTCGATTACCAGAACAATCATTTATAAATCTTTTTACTGACTAATTTATGATGCTGCCTTAAAACATTTTATAATACATCTCTTACCATATCCTTAAATTTGGATATAACTATTGTGTTAAAAAACATTTAACACAAGCATACGAATAAAATAGCGCATCAAATTAATTTCATACATAAACAGCCAATACAGATCTTTTAATTATTTTTCCCACGATGCTTGGTTCCTTGTTCCTCATGAATGTCCATATGGGCATCGCGTAATATATTGATAGCGCCATACAGTGCAATTCCTGCTACTGCGACCCCGACAAGTAAATCGGGTAAATTGGAATCTGTCCATATAACGACAATGCCCGCCAGAATTACCCCGCCATTTGCGACGAAATCATTAATGCTGAAGGTAGTAGCTGCACGAAGATTCACATCCTTACTTTGCATTTTTTTAAGCAAATAAAGTGATAAGAGATTCACGACCGCTGCAACGGCAGCCATTGACATCATCATTGCCCCGGTTGGTTCAGACCCTTCAAAGTAACGACGAATGGCATCCAGCACGACCCCGGCAGAAAAAACTAGCAACAGGAAACCGGAAAAACGTGCTGCCCCGCGTTTCCATGCGCGTGAGCGGCTCAATGCAAGTAGACTTAATCCATAAACAATAGCATCGGAAGTGTTGTCCAGACCATTGGCAATTAAAGCGTTAGAATTACCAACATATCCTGTCACTAAAAATCCCACTGCAATAGCAACATTGAGAATGAGAACAACCCAAAGCGTTCGACGCTTATCAGCTGAGCTGAGATCAAGATTGACATCTGTCATATATGTTCTCCCTTAACCATTAATTAATGAGCTGATTTAGTTAAAACTACTTGACATTGAATCAACGTATTGAAGTTTGAACTTATCAACTGTATTTTTAGAGTATCGTTGAATAGAATCCAATGTTAGCCACAATACGTTTACATTAGATATTATCAATTGCTCGTACTTGTGGTAAAGAAAATAGCCTCTGAAGTTACCCTTACTAAAGCGAAGAGTACTAATTTTCCATGTGAGAGCCGACTAGTCTAGCGAGGATATCATTTTCAATCCGTTGTGCGAATGGAAGCTATTATAATCTTCTAATCAACCAACAAGCTGAGCCATTACCTTTACTGCAGATCGTTACTGTTGCGTCTTGCTCTGCTAACAGTTTGGCGCCGATAGTGAAAGTAATCCATGAAAAGATCGGTATTCATCACAGCTCTATCACAACTATTCAGTGCTTAATCAACAGTCAAAGTATTCTTGATCAGCCACACAAAGATCTGCGCCGAGCTCGCGCCAGCAGCTTAAGTTTGATCCCGACGACAACGGGGTCGGCCACAGCTATCACAGAAATTTTTTCCGGATTTGAAAGGACGTATCAATGGTCATGCTTTACATGTGCCAATGGCAAATGCTTCTTTGACTGACTGCGTATTTGAAGTTGAGCGTACTACTACAGTTGGCGAAATCAATCAGCTTCTGAAGAGGCAGCCCAAGATGAGCTTAAGGATATTCTTGGGCACGAGGAACGTCCGCTAGTCACCATCGATTATAAGATCGACCCGCGCTCATCCATTGTCGTTAACGGCCCTGATCTCGTTAGCGCTACTTCCTCGCATTTAGGCTCTTACCCTTTCATCTAAAACGTCTTCAACTAGCCTGTTTATACTAATCCCTTTTGATTCTGCGGTGATGGCCAGACGCTCATGCAACGATGGAGAAATACGAACGTTAAATCGACCCGAAAACTGTTTTGTGGGCTTGATACCACGTTTTCTGCAAGAATCAAGAAAGATTTGGAGTGATTTCATAGCTTCGAGCTTCAATCCACCCGTGTCGTCGGCATAGAAGTCAGCACCGCCATTAAGGCCAACAAACTCTCCACGAAACATTTCAATTTCCGGATCGTATTTGACCACGGCCTTATAGCCACCGACGTTCATTACATTATATTTGCTCATGGTTTGACCCCCTGGCTTTTTAACCATTCTCGAATACTCGAAACAGCACCCTTATCAGTGTCTGGCCTTGGGTGTGGCCGGTGGAAAACACGCACCTGTCCGAAGAGAAACACCTCAACACGTGATCCTTCACGTTCACTAATTTCAGCACCTAGCTCAACAAAGAGCTTTTCTATATCGGACCATTTAATATTCCCACTAACCGGTCTGGAAAATATTTGGTTCAACGTTATTAAATGCTTTTTCTTCATGTTATGGTATCACTATGTAGTACTACATGTAAGTGGTAAATATACCTATTACATACATTTACTATTAATTAATGTTTGGATCTTGGAGTCTCAGCCTGTTCTATACTTTATAGCAGGCAAGCTCGTTTTTAACGTCATCCAGAATTCCACGATGCATGGCCATGGAAATTGCATCCGGCTTGTTAAATTTGCCCCCGTGCTTGAATATCAAGTCTGCAAGCTCTCGTTCATTCATGGCCATGTATTCATCTAATCGGGCACCTTGTTCAGTTCTGACTTTAATGGCTTCCAGATTAACAGATCTCATAATTAACGATGCCAGGTTGTCGACAAAAATCATTTCATTTATTGCGTCATCGGAAAGGTGGTTGGGGTTCATGAATCGCAGTTCTACCAGCCCTTTAATTTCGCTGTAAAGCACGTATACGTCCATAAACTCGATGTAGTCTTCTGCAAGGATCTTAAGTGCCTCTAGGCGTGCTTTTTGCTAGTTTAACGATGTTTTGTTCGAGCATGTTTAACCTCCCTGTTAGTAGCGTTATGGCTCTGGCCAACGAGAGTATAACTATCTGACAAAGTGATTCCATAATCTGTAGCGTATTTGTAAGTAAATTTTGAAACTCTTTATTTCTTACAGGTTTTTTAGAGTTTTCTTTTGTGTTTATAGCATCTTCATAGCCTTTGTTTTACAGGAATACTAATGGATCAATACCAAACTTAATCAAAGCATCACAATTTTCTGGTTCAGTACCTGATTTGCAAAGTTCAGTATAGTTGTATGGCTAATGTCTTTAAACATTGCAACCTCTAATGTGTCCATACCTGTCACAGACTTAAAAATTGCTGCCACAGTTACAGCACTGTCTATAACAGCCGACGGTAATAGTGTTTTTTGTGCAAAATTCATTTCTTCTTCTTTAGTTTTTCTTCAGGTAAATAACGATGGATATTAAGTATTGGGCAAAGCGGTACATCATCCAATGTAGCATCACTGCGCCGTACACGCAGTCTTTGCTCCCATTTTTTGGGCAGCGGTATGATCACCGGCAAACGTTCACCAGGTTTTGCAGGATAAAACAGGGGTAAATGGGCCGTTGTAACCGGCATTCTTTTTCCATCAATGATGATATTCATTTTTGGCTGAGGGGAAGGCTCGTAAACTCTGGCCAGAATTTCACCTTCTGGCAGTTCCATTAGCAAAGATTGCTCAGATTGCAGCAATTTGAGCTGCTTTTTATCTCGCGTCTTCACAATCTTACGCACAGCGACCGCAACAGCCTCATCACGTGACAATTTATGCGTAGTAGTTGATTGTGACCAGGTAAAACTGATAGATTCTGGTCGTCCATCAAGTACACGAATGGTTCGCCCCGCCACTTTACGATTAAACCGGCGTAGTCCAACTTTCTCCAGTAGATACTTGCTCAATCGCTGACCCTCGGGAGTTACCCCCTTGTCGGTCTCACGCAAAAACGATGCGAGATTGTCCCGCATATCGTTAATCGCACGTACTTCCGCCAGCATGCCATACGGTACACCCAAGACCGCAGGCATCGACGTTGTGCCGCCAGCATCCATATCGTCCTCTTGGTATTCCAACAATTCGATGTGAGCAGCTACCGTTTCCCGGTCAGCTTTCAGATGTGCCCAGTACGGATATTCAGAATCCCCACGAACAAACTCTGCCACCGCATGCTGTTGGTCTCGTAATGGCAAATACACGTCTTCAAAACGTTCAACGAGCTTCTTTAGCTCTGGCGCCATACTCATAAACTGCCCTGAATATTGAATATTAATAGGCATAATATAACACAACCAAAATTAAACAAGCGTTAACACCTCACCTGAAACATCACTCCTTTTCTTATGTTCTGCCGATGTGATCGTATTACGATTCTTTAAAAACTGTTAAGCCGATTAAAAGGCATATTTGATCTGTGGTGATGAACCCCGCGTAGCGGTAAATAGATTGAATTAAGCAGTAAAAAGGACAAGAAAGAAAAACAAAATAGAAAGATTTTCGCAGCTAGCAAAAAGTGAGCTTTCATGGCGCTGGTCTTGGGTTTGGCTATGGGATTGCGTTACCGTGATTGTGTTATAATATGACAGTCATAAATACATTTTAACGGAGGTTTTATGACGACGCTCACTCTTGCTTTTACTAACCAAACGCTGGCCACTGCTGGTATTAAACTTCGCCTGTCTCATAAAGGCTTGGCTGCTGTCAGTAAGGTAGCTATGTTTGCTAAAGCATTAGAGTTTTGCCAAAAGAACACTCAGGCACGTGATGATGTGATTAGTATTCTGGCTCATTACAAAGATCAGCCTGAAATGGTTTTTGTCGAACAATCACCCAAGGGACAACCGATGCTCGATGCACCTCCTGCTCATAACAATATGGATTCACCACCACCAAGACAGCAACGGTCAGTAGCTCAATCAAAACCCGTCCAGCAATCCACTGTTAATCAGTCAGCACCGGCCAGAACAGTAGCACATCCCAATGCACCAGAAGCAGAACACCAACAACCTGCTGGTGGACAACAACCGGACTCTGAAAAACGCAATTTTGTCGGTCATCACGTCTATGGCAAACAATCAGCACTCTATTTTGCCTATGATGAAACCCGTGGCGGGGACGCAACGATTGCCGTTGATGGTGCCATGTCAGTGGCCACTCGACAGTACAATTGGAATCAAAAGTTACGCATTCAGATCACTCGAAGTGATTTACCCAGTGTTGCCGCGGTGATGTTTGGTTTGTTGCCGAAAGTAGAACTTTCCAACTACGGAGCAGACAATACCAAACGTCTACTGATTGAAAATCAGAATAAAAACTACTTTGTAAATATGTCTGCCAAAGACCATCATCAAATCGCCGTGCCTATCTCAGCCAGTGATGTTTATGAAATTCGCGCCTTATTTCTCGCACAACTAATGAAGAATCGACCTGAGATTGGTGTAGAAGGTGTTTTAACCAACCTGAAATGCCATGCCGCCATGCTCAAACAGGGCGTTCAGTAATACACGATAATCAAGGTGGGAGACTTTAAAACTTGAACTTGAAAAGCAATGTCAAATCGCTGATAAAGGCAAGAAATATGGGGTTGATTCTTCATCAACTCATTATCTTGGGCCTTTTGCAATCGAAACCACATTACATAGGGCAATTGGCTACTATTCTTGAGAGTAATCACGCTACCGTGAGAAGAATGGTTATGAGACTAAATAATACTGACTGGACAGAGCAAGTTTACGATAAGGCTCCGACTGGTTATCAATCTAGGCCATTCTCAGCTTTGATTAAGTTAATTGATGAAGGTCTGAACAGGTTAAAGTCTCTCTCATAATCAACCTTGCGTGAATAGTGATCGATGAGACTCTGAAAGTATTTATTGAACAGTGACAATAGATGACTATCAGACTAACCGAGAAAGATGCTTTACGTTTAGGGCTGCTAAATAAAAGCGGTACAAAACAAACTAAGAAGCTACCTGCCGGCATTGGTAAAAAGCGATCAAAGACAAAATCGCCTCAAAGAGTACTTTTTGAGTGCTGCCAGGTGTACTGGCCAGAATGTGTCTGGGAATTAGAGGGTGCGATACCTGGTAGGAAATTTCAGATAGATATCGCCTTTCCTACTCATAAACTCGCAATCGAACTGGATGGCCACACGGCTCATTCACATAAGGATAAATTCCAACGGGATCGTGAACGTCAAAACTTGCTCACTTTGAATGGCTGGCGGATATTACGCTTTACAGCAAAAGATGCAAGACTTACGGAATCACTGGGTATAATTCAGCAGTGCTTAGATAATAAAGCGACTTAATCAAGGTGGAAAATATGTATTTGATCAATGATCATGAAAATATGATTTTCGATAGCGAGGACGACCGGTGTTTACTTATCAAGGCAATGGGACCTGACGGTAGAATCCACGCATTCATACAATGTCTCGATGTCGGTAATATTCATAATCGGCTAAAAACTCCACATACTAAGAATTATTGGGGTTTTTTTAATTCAGATGATCCAGAGAAGTCTATCTTGGAAATTATGCATCGCGGTACAAAGTGGCCAGATTTACCATGAGAATAGTATTTTATCGTTTCCCTTAATCTTGAACGATATAGGTGATGTAGATAGAGTACATCCATGGATAACCAGGGGTTGATAAGGTTTAGCTTTTTTTATCTAAAGTTATTGATGTTGAATGTGAGTTATGGAAAACAAGGACATTCATAATATTCTTTTAAGATAACAATACAACAAGATCTATTAAGGATATTTACTGAGCCCATATTTTCATTTACATCAATAACTTACTGAGCATAAGGTCGTAGCTTTTACGTAGCATATCCACATAGGTCGTACCTTTTACGTGTATAAGTTGAATAAGGTCGTAGGATTTACGAGTTGTTTATTTGTGTGAGTCGTAGGTTTTACGAGTGCACCCTCCTCGCTTGTGGATATCTTTTTACACCCGACTAAAAACTGTTAAATATCTATGACATACATGTACTGAAGATAACAGTCTCATATATTCCGTAAGAAATAAATAAATCATTTCACTATAACCGGCTTTAGCCAATATCCGGTTATCGCTTCAATTCCTCTAAATGCTTCTGTAGAGTTCCACGATGTCTGCCAATTATATGAATAGATCTTCCGTAGAAAGGGGCTACTGATCTGTGAAGGTCGTAACTATTACGTGTGGGTTTTTCAAAATGTTTATAGGTTCTCAAAATGCTTAGGTCGTAGCTTTTTTTGTGGTTTAATACTGAAGGTCGTGTTTTAACGATCAGCTGTTAACTCACATATAACAGGGCCTTGTAAGATTAGGTCGTAACTTTTACGAGTATCTGTGATCCCCTATAAACAGTGAATTGTGGAGGTACTTTAGGTCGTAGGTTTTACGAGTAACTATAATCCCCTATAAACAGTGAATTGTGGAGGTGCTTTAGGTCGTAACTTTTACGAGTATCTGTATTCCCCTGCAAACAGTGAGCTGAGGGGATGCTTTAGGTCGTAGATTTTACGAGTACTGCGTGAAGGTCGTAACTTTTACGAGTATTTCTGATCCCCTATAAACAGTGAATTGTGGAGGTACTTTAGGTTGTAGGTTTTACGAGTACTGCGTGAAGGTCGTAACTTTTACGAGTATCTGTATTCCCTGCAAACAGTGAATTGTGGAGGTACTTTAGGTCGTAGGTTTTACGAGTACTGCGTGAAGGTCGTAACTTTTACGAGTATCTGTATTCCCCTGCAAACAGTGAATTGTGGAGGTACTTTAGGTCGTAGGTTTTACGAGTACTGCGTGAAGGTCGTAACTTTTACGAGTATCTGTAAGCCCCTGCAAACAGTGAATTGTGGAGGTACTTTAGGTCGTAGGAATTACGAGTATTACGTGAAGGTCATAAGTTTTACGAGTATCTGTAAGCCCCTATAAACAGTAAGTTGTGGGAATGCTTTAGGTCGTAGGATTTACGAGTATTACGTGAAGGTCGTAAGTTTTACGAGTATTTGTAAGCCCCTTTAAACAGTGAGCTGGAGGGATGCTTTAGGTCGTAGGATTTACAAACTACTTTAGATCCCTTAAACAGAGATTGTATTTATATTTAAGGTCGTAGGTTTAACGAGTTAAGAGTTGACTGGTTTTCTAATTTGTTTGCGAGCTGTTAGGTCGTCACTTTTACGTTGCTTGAGATTCTCTTATGTCTTTAATTCTGGAAGTGGAATCTACCTATTATTTACGACCTAGCTACCTCTAGGTCGTAGCATTTACGGTGAATATTGATTGATTTCTATCTTTATTTTGTTCAATGCTATGTTTCACGGCGGTAATTTTGAAAGGGTATTCTATAAGAGTATATTGATATATCAATCAATGACATAATACAGAAAGGTCGTAGTTCTTACGTTTTTAATGTACGCTCCACTAATATATATATAAGGTCGTAGCTTTTACGGGATTGAGTTTGTAATGAGTAATAAAGAGGATAATGACTTGCTCGGAGATCAACTTGATCAGGAGTATTCTGGGGAGCAATCCACTAATTCAGAAAAGGCAGACGCCCTTGAGGGTGAGTTAGTTATCAATGGATTAACAGTAGAAGAAGAGCGTGAGTTTCGAGTAATTAACCGTTCTTTCTCATTGGCGGAATATTCAAACTCGTTTACAAAAATACAGTGGCTTCTATTTATTGAAATATATGAAACTGTAAAACAGTTTTACCTCGATAGAGATGATCAATATGTAGAGTCGTTTTCAATGGAAAGTATCATCATACGTGTTCCAGTGAACAAGATTGACAGCAAGCTATTTGATCCTAGCAATCGAAGTAAACAGCTCAGAGATGCAGCTGAAGGTCTTATGGATATGCGAGTGAGGAACTATATTGGCCCAAATAAGCAGGGGCAAATGGGGTTTGATTTTATCTCAATGTTTCCTCGAATCACCTACAATCCAACTGATGATAAAGACCACATTATCGTTAAAGTACAAAGTGAAATCTACGAAGAAATGGTTCCAATACAGAGCTATGCTCAGCTAGATTTAAAACTATTAGAGGCACTAACTACAGGGAATGCACAGCGGCTCTATGCTATCTTTAAGTCTTATGCTTTCAAGCCAAAATTTACCATTTCATTCGAGTCATTACGACGTCAAATGGGCTTCTTTGAAAGCAATACATACCCACAATGGAAATACTTTAATAGCCAGGTTCTCAAACCGGCAGTTGAACAGATAAACAAGCATAAGAAATATGATATTGCAGTGACATATGAGAAGCCTCGCGGTAAGGATGAGGTTGTTTTCAAAATAACGAATTTTTCCAAGCAGAGAAACCGATATGCTGAAGTCCTTAGTCTTAATGAAGTCATTGATGCAAAGACACGCATACCTAATCGCCTTCAACGAAGGTATCTTCAAACGACACTAAAAAATTGTTCAAAAAACGTAACGATTACCAATTTAGAAGAGTTAATGTCATGGATAATTTCTGACATAATTTCTATGCAGCGAAAAGTTGGATTGAAGTTTGATTTTAAGCATGCTGTGAACAGTATTAGTAAACAGATCCTTAATAGAATTTACACTGAGCCATTTTCTCACCAACATCTATTAGAAACGTCAGGTAATGCAAATTCTATTAAGGTTGCCCTGGCTGACGAATTTATACAGCGAGAAATTTCACGTTTGGAGAAGAAAGGTCTTTATGACGAGATTAGACTCAGATTTACAGACCAGGAGTTGATAGCAAATCGTTATCAATATCTTGTTGATCAATTTAACGAAGATGATTCGTAGAAATGTATTTTCCTTATCAAGATACCCAGTTTATATGACAAATGAGTATTCATGATAAATAGGTTATTTTTACCTATAAGCAATGAAACCTTAGAGTTGGTTTTAACTGAGTCGATTACTTATGATGGCGATGAGCTTGATTTATCAGTAACCAAAAGCAATACATTTCAGAGCCTAACTGTTCAAGAGTTGGCTTCTTTGTATCTTATCAATCAATTACCCTCACTGAATAAACTTAATAATCTCAGCCTTGAAAAGATACTTCACGAAATTATCAATTTGGGCCACCAACAGGAAAGCCAGCCTAAGAATAAGTTCGTTGATGAGATAAAGGATCGTTTTTCAACAGCAGCAATTCGGAAAGGCCGTGATTTTGCTAAGGCCAACGATATATATCTACTTCCAGAGATAGATGTGAGAAATGCAAAATATCTCAAAGCTGATGGAAGTTGGGATTATGAATTTAAGGCCAACTACAAACATCCGGATATACAAGAAAAGGTAATTATTGCATTACCAACTGGACAGCAACGGGAAATGTTCAGTAATCAACATAGAATATTCAGACAGATTGAGCGCAGCCTTTCTGATGAGCATATTGATGTTCATGGATATGCTGGGACCGGAAAAACACATATGCTCTCGGCTATCTCAGAAATTCTGGTCAGTAGAAATAAATATAATGCTAAGAGGATTTTAGTATTAACCAATTCTACAGTTCAGCTTCAAGCGCTTAGAGCCGTAGTTCATCCTTCGGTTAAGATAATGACCTTTGGCCAATTTGCGTCACTCTTAATGTCCAAAGATTTTTCTCAAAATAATGTTCAGTTGATTCGGACATCATTGGATAATGAGGCAAATCCCATTAATGCTATCGCAGCAGAATTTAATCTAAGATCGGTCTCAACTTATAATCCCAATCGAGTTAGCAGTATTATATTTCAAATGGTAGCTAGGTTTTGCTGGTCCCGGAATACTGAAATTACAGAAGATTTTATACCAAAGTGGGTTGTTGGCCTTGGTTCGGAAGATAAGTCCTATTTAATTTCTCACTCTGCTTTGCTCTGGGAGTTTGTAACTAACCCTCCCCCTAACTTTCCAGTGAAACTGCCTATTCGGGATTATCATGTTATCAAATATGCCTCACTGCATAGATTCAAAATACCTACATATTTTTCACAACTGATAGTTGATGAGAGTCATGATTTAAGTGAAGCAATGTTAGAGATTATCGAGCGAAGCAGCCAAGGCTATGTCGGGCTTGGTGACCATTTTCAAGCAGTCAATTCGTATAGTGCAAAACGAACATCTCCCGCAATTGAGAGGCAAATGACTACATCTATCAGGACACCAGGAAAGCTTGGCGATATTGTTAACTTTTCTCTCGAACTACATTCCTTGCCAGTAAAGGATGAATTCATTGCCAACCGTGACCGTTCAAGTGAAATTCAATATTATGATCGTCCTGATGTTCCTGCAAAGCCTACAGCTATATGGGTGGATGATTTATGGGAGTTATTCGAGTGGGTGGAAAGGATTTCGGCCCTCAATCTACCATATAGGGTACTTGGCAGTGAATCACAGTTAGATCAGTTTGCACGTGCGTGTATTCGACTCTATCGCGAGAAAAAGCCTGTGCGGGTGATAGGGTTAAGTAACTACCCGGATTGGTATTCTGTTATGAGTCAGAATTCAAGACATCGTTCAGTGGTTCACCTCAACAAGTTATTTGAAAAAGGCTATAAAACCGAACATTGGGAGACGACGAAATCGTTACAGTCTCAGTCAGCTCAATATGTGATTGGATTATTTCAAAATGCACGAAATCATGAATTTGATAGCGTCATGTTGGCACCTGCAATTATCCAACAGTTGTATGATGTGAAAAGATCTATGTCTATTCAAAACAAAGAGAACAAGGCCGCTCGTTCGTCATTAGCATCAAGACTTTATTTAGGTATTACTCGAAGTAGACATACGCTAATCTTGCCCCAGTCATTTGAGGAGTTCATGCACTTCTTATAATTCTGTGCTGCATTAAAAGTCAAAAAAAGCCCTCTATAGAACAGAGGGCTTAGTTATTGAGCTTCACTTACTTAATGTCTTTGTTGGATTTTGATGAGTGCTGCCTGCTTCACTTGTTCAGCAAAACTATTGGCCACAGTTGCATCGAGAAAATTCTCAAGCCACATTTCAGTGCCATCTTCGAGAACCCAGTAGGTACCATAGAATGAAGGAGATTCAGAAGCATATATGTGCCCTTCTCGCTCCTCCACACCGGACACATCTATATGACCAGACCAGCCATAAGGGATACTGGCCAATTTCTCTTCAATGGTTACGGTTTGGCCTCTCTCAGTAATAAATTTAGATTGAGTCATGATGATCTCCATTTACTAATCGAAAGGTCAAACCCCCGTAAGGGATTGTTACCCTCCGGGTTAAATAATTCTCAACAGTTGACTGTTGAGACATTGAAGGATTAAACGAAAAACCCGTTATAAATCCCCATCAAGCTGGTAGCCGTAAAACCCACTTGCATCAGCAGCAGTGCGTAATAACGATTACTTAACGAAAACTGGATAAAGAAAAGATTTGAGATTAAAAAGAATACAAATCCAAACTCTGATCCAGGAACCTGCATGGCAACCAAAAAAGCGCCAAGCAGTCCAAAGATTGACCCAGAAAATTCGCACCAGGTCATTTGTTTTGTTAAATTGAGAATTGTTTGCATAAGCTCCCCCTGAAAATGGAAAACTAAATGGCAGAAAAAAAGAAAACTCTGAATGTCATCCACGGCGGACGCGAGGCTTTAGAAGTACAAAAAGCCAATGAAATCTTAAAAGCGTTGTTGGTGGATAAAGACAGAGAAACTGCCTTTCAGATTGCAGAATCGTTAACGCCCAAAGGGGCGTTAACTCTTGCTGCAGATAATCAGCAGAAGCCTAAATAGCGACAAGAACTGGTTTAGAAACGCGACGGCGTTGTTCTTCAGCAATTGCCTCAATTGCAGCTTCAATTGTCTTTTTGCCAGCAGGTGTAGTCATGGTATCTGATAATGAAATCAGATCATGCATGGTATCTTCCAGCTGTTGCTCAGACGAATCCTCAAAGCTTACTTCAAGAACATTGATTTTAGTCATGGTGTTACTCCTCAGATAAAAAAAAGGAGAACACTATGCCCAAAAGGGAAAAAGTATTCCCCTATGGGTGAATTATCTGCTTACAGATAATCAATTCAGTGAAATCATCTGCGTACAAATGAATAGTTGAGCGTCCACTTGGTTTGTTGGACGAGCACTTCATACCTGGCTAATAAAAGACAGGTATAAAAAACAATTAAGATAACTTTATCGATGGGTAAGATCGCTGTCAACGATATACATTGATGCAGTTCACACTCTACCCGAATAATGATTCAACTATGTGTTTGATAGCCTACTGGAATAGGTAAAAGGCACTGGGGCTAGTTGTATAGTTTGCCAATAGTATCGAGAGGATAAATATCGTCAAAGTCGTCGTATCATAGGTGCCAAGTTTTATTTATATCCAAGCACTAGGATAACGATAACGCTACCGAGAATAGAGTATTCCGAAACACTCTATTGAGTGCTTGGGAATACCCTCTCTTTGAGAGAGTATTCAAAGGCTGATGTATCATCAACCTCTCTTATCCCGTTATATCCGGGTAACTCAGCTTACATGTCAAAACTATTAATCCAGAGAACAATTATGTAGAAAATTAAAGTCATCAATTGCTTCTTTCATATCACCAATTCGGATTTGAAATAAAGCGGTATCAATGCTGTTTACGGCATCATGATGTAGGTAATATGGAATTACCGAACTCGTTCTTGCCCAGTAATCGCCAAAGTCTGAGAATAACTCTCGGCCTTCAACGGTTGAACCTCGAAGCAGTGCACTTTCAAGTCGATTAAAATAATCTTTGTCTACCTTGGCCTTATCAACTGCCTTTTCAAGTAACTCTACAGCGTCATGATGTAGTGTTGCTTTAAGGTAATACCGAAGTTTATCCAGTGTTACTTCAAGTGTGAACGGCGTTCTGGCATTTCGTAGCTCCATGGTTGTCATATTATCTGACGCTCTTGGTGCTCCAAACTCTGGTGTATTTTGCATGTTACTCTCCTTTTTAAAGGGAGCAGCCGCCCATAAGGGAGTTACTCCCATATAGGTTTTGGATTCCAAACAGCGCGCTGCTTGGACATTGAGGCCGGTTTTAAATAAGTCCGGCTGACTTATCGAATAGATAGTTTTTGGCTATCTACTGGATATCTATTCCGAAATGTACTATGTGAATACGCTTTGGAATACCCCTGTTGACAGAGGTAATGCTTTACCAGTCGTGCTGGTCCAACTCTGGGATGGCCTCGGCATCTGAATCCAGCTCAATCATCTCAAAGTTATTGTTAAATGCGAACTCAATTACTTTGCAAAGTGAAGGACTGTAATCTCCTGAGAGGTTTCCTGCCAAATCGTTCATATACAGCTTAATAAAGAAGCTGGATTCACGCTCCATCACGATATTGGTTTGAAAGGCTGCAATGCATAATGCACTGGTATCATCCTCTTCAATATGCGATGTGCTTAAAGCGATAACTTGATAGGTTTCCATGTCAAAATGCCTCTTAGTTTAAGAGGGAGCGACACCCCAAGCGGGAAGTCGATCCCCGTTTGGGTTTGGAAAGCCAATGATGTCTTGCTAATGTAGGCAAAAAAGCAGGAAAAGCCGTTTTTAGCCCCTTTCGTGATTGTTGCCCAGTGATATACTCATTTACATGAATAAACCCAACAGACTTCAATTAGTGCATTCAACTAATAAACAATTACTTTCTGATGATCTCATCCGGGCGATTGTGCTGACCAAAGATGAAGCTTTAGCAGAAAGCATCATTAAGAAAATTAAATACCGTGCTTTTTTAAAGCCGGTTAATCAATCTACTCAATAAACAGAAAGTTCATAAATCAACATTCTGCATCAGGTTAAATTCACAATTTCTAACGAATACTTCTGATACATTCCGGCGTATAGGAAAGATGACCTGCTTCTTCTAACGATAAATGCTGTGCAGTAACAACGTTCGCATGTGGACGCCTTGCCATTTCAACCGATTTACCGAAGGTTTCATAACAATGGTCAAAAGCCACCAGCGTTTCACCTGTTAAAAGCAATAATCGAATCCCATTTGGTGCCATGTCCGCGACGTTTTTCTTTGTTTCAGTGTCAACTTTCATTATCGGTGCCCATTCATAGGTGATAATGTCTTTAACATCAATCTCGATATTTTGTTTAAGTTCACCGTTAGATATAGCCAAGCAAACTTTTACTAAACATTTCCGATTCAAAATCTAACTCGGGGAAAAATATCTATTTTAATACATCCCATAATGAAAACTCCATAATATTAGGGATGATCTCAACCCCAGATGGGTGAATATCACCCCTGGGGTTAAATCGCTTAACGTTCTAAGGTTAAGCATCTGTGTTCGGTTTTGATGAGACCGAATACCCTTCAAGATAACAATGATGTGTTATCAGGAAATCTGGCATTCCGAAACACATGGTCAGATGCTTTGGAATACCATCTCAGTGAGAGAGTATTTCGCATTACAGCAAACTGTAATGCTCGTATCCTTATTGAACATTGCCGGCATTTACCAGTGATTCCATAATACGCATTCTCTGCAGTAGCTGTCATTAGTGAATGACATGACTGTGATGTAGTTCTTACTTTGAGTAACACCCGACAGTTTCACTTTTTGCTTTTCATCGCCCTGGATTGCGCTTTCGCCTTCTCATGTTGGAAATAAGTATCAAAAAAGCCTTCCGTCAGCATGAATGCAAATCCAAGCATAGTTGTCTCAATTAAGAATCCCCGGTCAAAGGTGCCAAAACTAACCCATAAAAGGCTCATTGCGTACCATCTGATTCTCTTCATATTGTGAAATAGAAGCACGCCAGCAAATAAGTAATAACCCATGGCATCCAATGGTGGAATCGTCATGTGGTTGATAAATTCAAACATACATCTCTCCTGTTTTAGTACAAGAATGACATAGAAAGTAATCCGCGCAAGCCCTCCTAGAAATGGGCTCTCAGACTGCTTGCGTGGTTCTAGTTCCGTGGTTTGATGGTTTTGTAGTTTTGACACAAATCATTCAACCAGGAGAATACACAATGTCACTTACCATCTTAGAAACAGCAGTTCATCGTGAGCCTATATCCCAGAATCAATATCGCGTATTTTTCCGTGTGCAGCATGGGGAAAGAATCACGACTGTCCGGGCAATAGATGTGTCGATACCATCCTCTCAGTCAGAACCTTATAAGCTGGCGGAATTACTGGCCATCAAATATATCTTGTTGCACAAAACGAATGTAGGAATGAGTCGAACCGGTAAAGAGCTGCAGCTGAATGTCTCTTCTGGTGCTATTCGTAAAACTCAGAAGTTACAGACTACCAATACTGATACGTATCTCAATGGCCGATTTCTTCAAAAACGTTTTGCTGAAGCTGCTATCAAGGTGGCCCGTCGGACTGAGTAGGTTGAAGAATTTAGTGGGAAAGTTGACGACATCACTCCAAATGATTGCTTGGACCTATAAATCAAAACGCATATTGGTGATATTCACCTCACGCGACTTGATGTCGAACGCTTTTGTGAGCGAATGGTCATCAGCTCGATTGACCGTGCCTGGCGTCGGTTTTCTAAATTACTCACCTCATCCAACTGGAAGAAAATAAAGCCCCAGCAGACTCTTCGGAATGGAAAGCCAAACCGGACCACAGAAACCTGGGCGTTAATTCGAGATAATTCGCCGGCAGACGATATCGTCAAAGTTCGTAACCCGCGTGTCAGTCGTTTAGTGACAGTGATTGTATGAACAATAAAATGAAGATGAAAAGATTAATGAATAAAATCATATTATCGCTATTCGCTGGATTGCTCATCTGTATCTAGACACTGGCAGCTCCAGAATCATTTGAACAAGCAAAAGCTGAGCTTCGTGAGCATGTTTATCATGACCAGAATCGTAATGGATCATTAGGAACACTCTATTGTGGCTGTGACTTGGACTGGCGAGGTCGTCCAGGGGGTGCGACGCCAAAGTGTGGGTACCAAGTCAGAAAACAGAAGCTTCGTGATGAACGCAATGAGTTCGAGCACATATTAAGTGGACTTAGCAACATGCTATCTATTCATAATTAGCTGCTTTAGTTGAAAATATGAATACACAACACTTTCTGAATTTCTATAGCTCAAGATCTTTCAGCCAATACATTTCTCTCGCCTTAGTATTAGCGAATTATATAGTGTCTTAGTTTTGTTTATAGATCCGGAGACCCCGAGCATAAGATCTCATACACTATTCAAAATCATCACAAACTTTGTGTTTGTTACATAAAATGTGTTTGTTACATAAAAACAGTGGCAGACTCTCACAGACCCAGCAGAGAACTTTTAATTTTGCTAATCTTTTGGGAACTAAGTTATTATGTTGTTAACTAAGACATCAGAATCCATTAATAAAATTAACGAATGTCAGTAAAATTAATTATCAACATGCTCATCTTTATGATTGTGATGCAATCAGGTATAGTTGCGGCTGACATTCATACATCTGACTCCAAGACACCACAAGAACATCAGCTTGTTCTTGATGATTCCAATGCAATTCAACAAGCGAACAGTGCGTCTTCGCATGATGCACAAAGTACCGGCGATTGTGATTTTTGTCTGCATTGTCAGTGTTCACATTTTATCGCCATCTTTAATATTGATGGAATTAATGTTGCTGCTATTCCAGACAATTATTTCAACCTCCACCCTAGATCGCCAAAACCTGACTTTACAGTCAGTATGTACCGCCCTCCGAGATCTTGAACTGCTGATGTTTTTGCGGACTTAACGTAAGTCCGTTGTTTGCAGTTAAACAGGATCTAATTTCATGAAAATACACTTTGATCGCACTACAAATGTGCGTGCGCCTGCTATCCGTGCATTGCTTTGTTCGATGCTGGTTGCCTTTTCTGTCTCGCCGGTATTAGCCGAGAACGTTCAACAAACGAAAACGTTGAGTTTAAACGAGGCCATGCAACAAACACTGGCGCAACATCCGGCATTACAGGTTTTTCCAATTCGTCAGCAACAACTTGAAGCCCAGAAAAAAACGGCCAATCTCAAACCGGCATATGTTGTTGGTGCTGAGATTGAAAATTTCGCTGGCACCAGGGAACTAAGCGGTATCAAGTCACTTGAAACCACGGTCACTCTCTCCTCTGTCGTTGAACTGGGGGATAAAAGACTGTCCCGTGTTGAACTAGTGGAACAACAAAGCGATGTTGTCCGTGTTGATCGCAAAATAAAAGCGCTGGACTTGCTAGGTCAGGTAACACGACAATTTATTGAAGTGCTCAATAGCCAAGAGCGTGTAAAGCTAGCCGAGACGGGGCTGGAACTGGCACAAACAACATTAACAGAAGTTAATAAACGTGTAGGTGCTGCCGTCGCGGCTGAAGCAGATTTGGGCCGCGCCGAAGCTTCTGTTAATCAGGCTGAACTGATATTGGCTGCCGAAAAACGTCAGCTGGAAGCCAACAAAGTGGTACTCGCTAATTTGTGGGGGAGTTATCAACCTAATTTTGAGACCGCCACAGGCTCATTGTTTGCCTTTAGCGAGGCCATGTCATTTGAAGCCTTATTTAATCAGGCCCAGCAAAATCCGCAACTGGAACGTTTCGCTGCAGAAACGCGGGTTCGTGATGCACAAGTACGTCTTGCCAGAACTCAGCAAGTTGCAGATCTGACCTGGTCAGTTGGGATCAGGCGAGATGAAGGACTGAATGATTCGGCGTTAGTTGCTGGTGTGTCAGTGCCTTTGTTCAGCCGCCAGCGAGCGCAAGGGGATATTGAATCAGCATTGGCCGCGCGTAATGAAGTCAGCTATCGCCGTCAAGATATGCTGTTGCAACTTCATGCTCAGCTTTATCGGGCCTATTCCGGGCGTGAACAAGCAATTGCAAGTATTTCCAAGTTGCAACAACAGATTATCCCCAAACTCACTAAAAGTCTGGAGCAAACGCAAACCGGTTATCAACGGGGACTCTACAGTTATCTGGAATTTCTTACCGTCAGACAAGACCTGCTAGGTGCCAGACGTAGTGTCATTGAGGCTGCAACGGCTGCATTGCTATATCAGACAGAAATCGAACAACTCACCGCCGAACCGCTAACAGCTGCAGAGTAAGCAATATGAATCAGGACAAAACTATGTTTAATAAATCACATTTCGTTTTTTTACCCATGCGCAGCCTACTATCAGTAGCAGCGCTAATATTGCTCATCATGTCACCTGCCATTGCTGAAGATGGTCATGCGCATGAGGCTCCTCAATCAGATCAACAAGCACAAGCCCAGCTAGCAGAATCAAATCAGCAGCATGATCATGAGATAACACATGATAAAGATAACCATGATGAATCGATGCCAAAAGAGGATGAACATGATCATAGCGCTGAATCAAAACCCGAAGAAGAAGGGCATGCTCACGACGCTGAGGATGAAGGTAGTGAGCATGTAGAAATGGATGACGGTATGGCTCAAAAACACGGTGTGGTAACTGCAGAAGTTACAGCCGGACAAATATCGGTCACCTCCAAACTCTACGGTAGAGTGGTTTTATCACCTGATGAGATAAGTCAAGTCAGAGCACGTTTTCCGGGTCAAATCACCCGCGTTTATGTGAATTTTGGTGATTCTGTCAAAAAAGGTCAGCTATTAGCCAGTGTTGAGTCAAACAACAGCTTACAGAGTTATAACTTAACCGCGCCCATCTCAGGTGTCATTACAGCAAAAGATGCCAATACCGGCGAAGTCGCGGCAGATCAAAGTTTGTTTACGATCACGAATACCCAATCACTTTGGGCTGAACTCAAAGTCTTTCCAGGACAGGCCATGAATATAAAACCCGGTCAGAAAGTGCGTCTGTTACATAACAACACATTTTATGAATCGACGATAAAGCAACTGCTGCCAAGCAAAGATGATGCCCCTTATCGGATTGCCCGCGTTGCACTTGATAATCAGCAGCAAGTCTGGTTTCCGGGTTTGCTCGTTGAGGCTGAAGCCATTACCGAGCAAACAGAAGTCAAACTAAGAATTCCTAACAGTGCCATACAACAGTTTGAAGGCGCATCAGTCGCTTTTGTCAAAGTAGGTAATCAATATCAAGTCAGGCCATTACAACTGGGTCTTAATGATGGTCAATTCAGTGAGGTTATATCCGGACTCCGGCAGGGCGATGACATCGTCGCTGAAAATAGCTATCTGATTAAAGCTGATCTGGAAAAAGCCGGCGCAGCTCACGCTCACTGATTTAGGAAACAGACATGATTAATAATATTTTAAGTCTCTCAATCGAGAGACGTGGCCTGATGTTGTCAATGATATTTCTTATCATTGGCCTTGGGATCTGGAGCTTTCAGAAGCTGCCGATTGATGCGGTGCCTGATATCACCAACGTACAGGTGCAGATCAATACCAGAGCACCCGGGTATTCGCCGCTGGAATCTGAACAACGAATCACTTATCCCATCGAGAGAGCGATCGCCGGACTGCCGGATCTTGATTACACCCGATCCATCTCTCGCTATGGATTATCACAAGTCACCGTGATATTTGAAGAAGGCACCGATCTGTATTTTGCGCGTAATCTTATTAATAACCGTTTGGCAGTGATAAAAGGCTCACTGCCACAGGGTATTGAACCGGAGATGGGACCTATCGCGACCGGGCTGGGTGAAATTGTCATGTACACAATTACCGCAGAACCTGATGCCAGGCAACCTGATGGCAGTTCATATGATCCTACCGATTTACGAGTGCTTCAGGACTGGGTCATTCAACCCCGGCTGGAGCGGGTAAAAGGGGTCACAGAAGTCAATGTTAACGGTGGTTATCAAAAGCAATTTCATGTTCAGCCGGATCCGGCGAAATTGCTGAATTTTGGCGTGTCCCTCAGTGATCTGAAACAGGCGCTGATGCAAAACAATGATAATCGGGGCGCCGGTTATATTGAACGTTATGGTCAGCAGATTTTGGTTCGATCGCCAGGACAGCTTAAATCTATTGATGATATTGGTCAGGTGGTAGTGAAAAATATCGATGATCGGCCGGTGCTCGTCAAAGATGTGGCCGACGTTGTGATTGGTAAGCCGCTGCGCAGTGGTGCGGGTACCCGTGATGGTAAAGAGACGGTTGTCGGCACAGTTATGATGTTGTTTGGAGAAAACTCACGTGAAGTTGCTGCGACTGTGACTCGTGAAATGGCGGAGATTCAATCGTCATTACCGGAGGGCGTCATACTGGAAGCGGTATACGATCGCACCACCTTGGTCGATAAAGCCGTTGCCACGGTTGAAAAAAATCTGCTTGAAGGTGCTTTGCTGGTTATCGTTGTGTTGTTTCTGTTGTTAGGCAATATCCGCGCGGCCTTAATCACGGCTGCAGTTATACCACTATCAATGATGGCAACGATTACTGGAATGGTACAGGCAGGTATTTCTGCCAATTTGATGAGTATGGGGGCACTTGATTTTGGCCTGATTGTCGATGGTGCGGTAATTATTGTTGAGAACTCTATCCGAAGATTATCTATGGCACAAAAACAAAACGGTGGAGTGTTGCCTGTTAAAGAACGCTTAAATGTCGTTTATGAGGCCACCAATGAAGTGATACGCCCAAGCTTATTTGGCGTCATGATTATCACGATTGTCTATATCCCATTATTCTCATTGACAGGGGTTGAAGGCAAGATGTTTGAGCCAATGGCTGCCACAGTAGTTATTGCATTACTATCTGCCATGGTCTTTACGCTGACTATCGTGCCGGCTGCCATCGCTATGTTTATGGGGGGGCGAATCACTGAAAAAGAAAGTTTTATCATCAGTGGTGCCAAATGGCTTTACCGGCCAGTGTTGCTGCTCAGCCTCAAATTGCGTTGGCTGCTGATGCTTTTGGCTGTTGTGTTGGTTGCTTTGTCTGTCAACATGGCCAGCAAAATGGGCTCGGAATTTATTCCGCAACTGAACGAAGGTGATATTGCCTTACATGCACTGCGAACGATCGGTACCAGCCTTGAGCAATCTATCAAAATGCAGGAACAGCTTGAACAGCGGCTCAAAACTTTCCCACAGGTAGATAAGGTGATTGCCAAAATCGGTACACCAGAAGTCGCGACTGATCCGATGCCGCCTAATGTGGCCGATACATTTCTTATACTTAAGCCTAGGAGTGAATGGCCGGATCCGGAATTACCTAAAAGCGAACTACTTGCAGAAATTGAAGCGGCGGTTACCCAATTACCAGGTAACAACTATGAGTTTACCCAACCGATTGAGATGCGCTTTAACGAGTTAATTTCAGGCGTTCGTGCGGATTTGGGTATTAAAGTTTTCGGCGATGATTTGGACTTGATTAAGCAAAATGCAGAGGCGGTTCTGGCTGTGATTCAGGAGATCCCCGGCGCTGCTGATGCCCGGCTGGAACAGGTCGATGATATGCCTATGCTGACCATTGAACCCAAACGTATGGCCATGTCACGTTATGGTCTTAATGTTGATGATTTGCAAAACATGTTATCAACCGCCGTTGGCGGTGGCGAAGTTGGCCTGATCTATGATGGCGATCGGCGCTTTGATCTGGTGGTGCGGTTGCCTGAAGAAATTAGACAAGACATACCCGCCTTGTCAAATCTACCCGTGAGTTTACCTGGTGGTGATTACGTACCTTTGTCTGAAGTCGCAACCATCGAATTAACGGAGGCGCCGAGTCAGATTTCCAGAGAAAACGCCAAACGGCGTGTCGTGGTCACCAGCAATGTCAGAGGCCGGGATCTGGGCTCTTTTGTAGAAGAAGCTCAACAGCGTATTGCTGAGCAAGTGCAATTACCACCCGGTTATTGGATCGAATACGGTGGAACCTATGAACAACTGCAATCAGCCAGTCAACGACTGTCGATTGTGGTACCGGTTACGTTGGTTATCATTATGGGCCTGCTGATTACCTTGTTTGGTTCATTTCGTGATGCAGCGATTATCTTCACTGGTGTGCCATTGGCATTAACTGGTGGGGTGCTGGCGCTCTGGCTGCGAGATATGCCGCTATCTATTTCCGCAGGGGTTGGTTTTATTGCACTCTCGGGTGTTGCGGTGTTAAACGGTCTCGTCATGTTGTCATTCATCAGGGATTACTGGCACCGGCACGGCGATCTGCACAAAGCAATCGTTGATGGTGCAATGACTCGGTTACGGCCAGTATTGATGACGGCTCTGGTAGCAAGTCTCGGTTTTGTGCCGATGGCACTCAATACCGGTACCGGGGCTGAGGTGCAAAGGCCACTGGCAACGGTCGTCATTGGCGGAATTATTTCGTCAACCTTGCTAACACTGGTGGTGTTGCCGGCACTTTACCGGATAGTGCACGGCCGTGGAAAATCAAGATAAAACATGGCGGCCTGTATTGGCCGCCAACCTTTCCTGAGTTTATCAATAAACAAAAACATAAAGGTATATCTCTATGCATACACATCATCAAGAGGATGGTGCTTCTGATAAAAGGATTGCAACGGCTTTTTTTCTAAATGTTAGTTTTACCATCATTGAATTCATCGGTGGCTGGCTGACCAACAGCACAGCAATTATGGCTGATGCTGTTCACGATCTTGGTGACAGTCTGTCTATCGGCAGTGCCTGGTTTTTGAACCGCGCAGGCAATAAATCTGCTAATTCTGTGTTCACCTATGGTTATCGGCGCTTGTCTCTTTTTGGTGCTCTGATAAACGGCTTGGTGTTAATCGCTGGCTCAATATGGGTGTTGAGTGAAGCAATACCACGTTTGGCCGATCCAGTAATGCCGGTTACCGAAGGTATGCTGGCATTGGCCGTATTGGGGGTTACTGTTAATGGGTTTGCGGCTTATCGGCTGAGTAAAGGGACGTCTCTTAATGAAAAAATACTCAACTGGCATTTATTAGAAGATGTATTAGGTTGGCTGGCTGTGTTGATCATTTCCATCATTCTGCAGTTTGCCGACTGGCCGATTTTAGATCCGCTTTTATCCATTGGTTTTACGCTATTCATCTTGTTTAATGTTGTTCGTAATTTGTGGGTGACCGGTAAATTGTTTTTTCAGGCAGTGCCCGATAAAGCGCTGCATGATGAGATCAAAAAAACTCTTGTCAGCATTGAGGGTGTCAATGAGGTACATCATTTACATCTTTGGTCACTTGATGGTGAACACCATGTCCTCACTGCACACCTGACACTTAATAACGATAATGTCTCTTCTGAAAATTACCTGGCTATGAAACAAACGATTGCCGAGTCTTTATCTCAATATGAGCTAGATCACACCACGATAGAGCTTGAGCTGAATCAGGAGCATTGCAGAGATTTTAGTGACCATTAAACAGCATCTCAATAACATTTTACGCAAATAAAAAAATGACAATTATTAATATCCAACCTAAAAAGTTCACTGGTTTCAAACGTATGCTTTGGGCCACTTTTTATTCATACAAAGGGTTGCATTCTGCACTGCGTCACGAAGTTGCTTTTCGTCAGGAATTTATTGCCTTTGTCTTATTATTGCCAGTTGTGTTCTGGATAGACTTTACCGCTATTGAGCGGTTTATATTAATTGCCAGCATGATCGCTGTAATGGTCGTCGAGTTGATCAACTCAGCAATTGAATCGACGCTGGATAGAGTCAGTTTGGAGCATCACTTATTAACCGGTCGGGCCAAAGATTATGGATCACTGGCTGTCTTACTTACCCTTATTATTTCAATCGCAGCATGGACATTATTGCTATGGCACAGATTTTTTTGAATTCAAACGAAAAAGATATATTCACAAAATCACCCTCACTGCTCGGACCTTACCGCATTTTATTTCAGGTTCTGCTTATTGGGCTTCTTATTCTCTCGCTATCAAGATTAGGGCTTGTTGTATGGCAGTGGGATCGGGTATCGGCAGCAATTGATCTGCCATCACTATTCATTCAGGGGCTCAGAGCTGATCTCATTATTATGGGTATGCTTATTGCGCCACTGATGTTGTTGATGCCGCTACTGGTCAATAAATTAACCTGGCAATTATGGCAAAAGTTGGTGTGGTTCTGGAGTTTAATGATCATTGTTTTGATCATTTTTATGGAGTCTGCCACACCGACATTTATTGTTCAGTATGACTTGCGTCCGAACAGACTCTTTGTCGAATACTTACAATATCCAAAAGAAGTTTTCTCAACCTTGTGGGAAGGTTTTCGTCTGCCACTTATTCTCGGGGTTGTTTTCACTATATTAGCCGGCTTGTTCACGAATCGGCTGTTACAGCATTGGTTAAAACAATATCATTTGGACTGGCCGGTTTGGCGTGTTTGGCTGACTTGGCCTCTTATGGTTCTCATCCTAGTAGTCATGATCCGGTCTACTTTATCGCATCGTCCAGCCAATCCGGCAATGTTTGCAATCACTTCGGATGCTATGGTCAATAGCCTAGTCATTAACTCAACCTGGTCAGTGTATTTTGCTATTTACAACATGAAGCATGAAGCAGAAGCCGGAGAAGTCTATGGTACGCTCACTGATGAACAAATTATGCAGGAAATGAGCGAGAATTATCCTTGGCTTGATAATGATCCAAATGCACCCTTTCCAACTATCAATAAGCGTCCTGCGACAGTTGAAAGAGATATACCACTTAACCTGGTTATCATTCTTGAAGAAAGCTTGGGTGCCACTTTCGTCAAGTCTTTGGGTGGGGAGTATTCCGTAACACCAGAACTGGAAAAACTGAAAAATGAGGGTTGGTGGTTTGAACAACTTTATGCAACCGGTACGCGTTCAGTAAGAGGAATTGAAGCCACGATAACGGGTTTTTTGCCCTCGCCCGCAAGAAGCGTAGTAAAACTTTCTTTATCACAACAGAATTTTTTCACTATTGCAGATTTATTGGGTCAACGTGGCTACAAAACTGAATTTATTTATGGCGGGCAATCTCACTTCGATAACATGGCTAACTTCTTTATTGGCAATGGCTTTCAATCTATCATTGACCAAAATGATTACGTTGATCCACTCTTCGTAGGCAGTTGGGGGGTTTCAGATGAAGATCTATTCAATATGGCGCATAAACGGATCGTTCAAGCGAACCTGAGTAATCAACCGTACTTTAGTTTAGTTTTCACCTCCAGCAACCATTCGCCATACGAATTCCCTGATGGAAAGATCGATCTGCATTCGGCCGAGAAACAAACTGATTTGAATGCTGTTAAATATGCAGATTATGCTTTGGGGCAATTCTTTAACACAGCTATGAAAACCGACTATTGGGACAATACACTCTTTTTGGTGATTGCCGATCATGATTTGAATGTTTATGGAAATGCACTTGTGCCGATAGAACGTTTTCAAATCCCAGGACTCATTTTAGGGGCTGATATAAAACCAAAACGTATCAAGACGGTGGCGAGCCAGATTGATATGGCGCCTACTTTACTATCACTGATGGGCATCAGCGCTGAGACACCAATGATAGGCAGAGATTTGAGCCGACCAGCCGAGCAGCAGTCACCCGGCAGGGCAATGATGCAATTTGCCGATTATTTTGCCCTGTTGCAAGGTGAGAAGGTGACCATTTTACGCCCTCAAAAGAAAGCTCTGGCTGGGCAGTATGTTCTCAAAAAGCGTCAACTAGAGCTCAAAGGTCCGGCAAATAGAGAGGATGCTAACGAAGCATTAGCACATGTATTACTACCTTCTTGGCTATACCGTCAGCAACGTTACGATATGCCTGTTGGGCATCCATCAAACAAAAATTAGCATTTCTCATCCTATTATGCAGTTATTGATTGGCCGCATTAAAGATAAGGATTTCTATGTTATTAATGTTTTTATATTGATCATGATATTGAGTATTTACTTATTATTGATCTTTTTTTGCACGATTTAAATTAGTTCTATGTTTGGGTAATTTATTCTCATCCACACATGAAGTTTGGAAATTTAAAACCATGAGTAGATTAATTTATTACGTAGAATCAAATCTCGTTTGGTTTGTCATTATTGTGGCTGGGCTTGGATTGGTATTACCTGAGGCGGGTAAATATCTCCAACCACTAATTGGGCTATTACTTGCTGCATTGATGTTTATTATCAGCCTGACTTTTGATGCCCATGCCGTTCGGTTAGTGCTTCGTAAAACTTCAAGGCAATTTTTAGCGCTGATTCTAGTCAACGGCCCAATGTGGCTTGCCGGGCTGCTGACCGGCCGATTATTTTTTTGGCAGTGGTCCGTTGGCTATGGGTCAAACTTTGCTTGGCACCTTACCCACAGATGTATCATCTCCGTTGTTAGTGTTGATGGCGCGAGGCAATGTTGCCCTGGCAGCCGTTTTTAATGCGGTAAATACCGTTTTTTCCCCCTTTCATTGTTCCTCTGCTTTTTTTATGGCTGACGGGCATTCAACTGGAAGTACCACCTGACACCATTATTTTCGAATTAGTGTTGGTTGTTCTAGTTCCCACCATTTTGGAAGTGAGTTTGCGAACAAAGTTTTCAGCATTTTTTTTTACGTCATGATTCGGCTTATGCAGGAATTGGCTCATTTCTTTACCTTCTGATATTGCTCACTGTGTTAAGCCCAAATGCAGAAACTATTATTGGCTATGGTTGGTAAGCTTTTGTTATTGCTGCTGTAGCTTTATGTCTGAATCTGATTGGTTATCTGGTAGGAATGATCTCACGTCTGATATCCAAAGACCGAAAATAGGCATTGCTCTCAAATTCCTATAACGACCAGTAACTCATCATTGCTTAATTCGTATAGTTACGGTGTTAGAAACTAATTTTTCATTTGACTTCCATTTAAGTCATGTCTCCTTATCGGTACTACCAAAAGAATAGGCAGCTTCAAACGCTGATAGACTTAATTTGTCGAGGATAAGAATCAGCGAGATGTCTTTCATGACTATCATTTATTTCAGCCTGTAGTCGCTGCTTGCTTGGATGCATTGTGCTTACGTTTTTTATACGATTGTCGTTTGGCCTGAGCCTTATTTAAATCACTGTCTTTTTTCTTATCAGATGCTATGTAAGCTTGTTGCCCAAGTGCTCTGATTGCATCAGCAATTTTAAAGATACGAACTTGCCATGCATGAGACCTATCTTCTGAATGAGCAAGCGGAACTTCCCCGGCCATCCAAAGCGTTTTAAGTTTCATTGTCAGATTATCCAGCTGACGGATCAGATTCATAAATGCCATACCTTCTGGGCAAGTGATTTTGATCAGCAAATCAACGCTATCATCCGTGACGGCAGAATTTTTGATTCCGATGTTGTCCAGAATGTGATCTGCTTGTTCCATATCCCTATTCATTTCAGTAGACAGCTGCTTAATACTTTCAGTTATCTTCCCCACATTTTCATCTGACAGCTCACGCAATCCAAATTTACGTGTCAGCAACGTTGCTGCTGTCATCTGCGTTTGTATATGTTCGAAAGTCCGGCGAAATATTCGTTTTGCCTGTGCTGACTGTAGCGTTACGGTTATCTCCATGTAAAACTCGCTTTTGACCTCTTCTTCGGTCAAGAACTGTTTAACCTTTTCCATTTCAGCTTGCTGCCGACTTTCTCTTTTGGGGTCAACTTTGTCCATCTCTTCAGCCATGACGCTCACCTTTCATTAAATAAATTATGTTCAGGGTGGCATTTAAAATGAGTTCGCTGGCTTAGTCTATGAATAACCGGATATTGGTCAATGCCGGTTACTAGAGTGGAAGGCGTTTTCACTCACACAGGTTTAAGACGATGAATACTGACCTTAAACAATAAATAGTTGCTACCAATATAGGAAGATATTGACTTTCTTCTTTGTGTTTAGATGATGTTCTGCAATTTATTGAGAAGCACGGCCATACTCGGGTTCAAGCGTAGGTCCTAATTATCTATTAGTTTTCGATAAAGACTATTTTAAGGCGGATTGTGAAACAAGAATTCAAATGAACTATACAAACAGATTAAGGCACTCTACGAAATATCTCGTTTCTACTTCTCTTTGTAATGATTACAAACATAATTAATGCCATCATGAATATTTTACACCCACATTATAAATAATCTGATTGTGACAGCTTGGTAAAAGGGAAATGCAGCGACTCATTGGCTAATTTATATTGGTATATTGCTTGCTAAATGCCCTTAACATGCAATTAAGCATTATTCATCAATTAAAGAGAGGTCACTATGTCTCATGAAAAATATCAATCTTGTATCGAAGCTTGTTATCGCTGCGCAGCGCAATGCGATCATTGTGCAGTGGCTTGTTTAGAAGAAAGTAATGTTTCCAAAATGGCAGATTGCGTACTTATGGATTTAGACTGTGCGGATATGTGTCGTTTTGCAGCGGCTGCAATGGCTCGTGGCAGTGACTGTGCAGCTCAAATTTGTAATTTATGTGCCGAAATTTGTGAGAAATGTGCTGAAACTTGTGATCAGTATGAGCATCAGCACTGTAAAGACTGTGCTAACCAGTGCAGAAAATGCGCTGAAGAATGTAGAAAAATGGCTGCATAGGCAATCTGACATACGCCTCATTATGAGGCGTATGTCTTTTTGATGCTAATCTACTTTGTAGATTAAAACTATTCGAAGGTAATCTTAGCAAAAGAACTACTTAATATTACGAACAACTGAATATTCTTCATCCTTTCATTACTTAAAATGGCATGCGCCCTACCTCAACGATTAGGCTGCTTGACTATACGAAGATATGACTTAAGCGTCTTCCAACCTTCAGGAAAGTGTTCTTTAGCCTCCTCGTCGGATAAAGAAGGAACTATGATGACATCATCACCATTGGACCAGTTTGCTGGGGTAGCAACCTTATAGCCATCGGTTAACTGGATCGAGTCGAGCACCCGTAAAATTTCATTAAAGTTTCTGCCTGCACTTTTCGGATAAGTCAGCATCATCCTAACTTTTTTGCTCGGATCAATCAGAAATACTGAACGCACTGCCGAACTATCATCTTCTCCGGGGTGTAACATATCGTAAAGCCGAGAGATTTGCTTATCTTCATCTCCAATAATCGGGAAGTTGACCACGCAACTCTGGGTCTCCTCAATATCGCCGACCCAGGCTTTATGATCTTCTACCGAATCAACGGAGATAGCGATTATTTTACAGTGCCGCTTGTCAAAAGCTTCCTTCAGCTTGGCAGTCTCACCTAGTTCTGTGGTGCAAACTGGTGTGAAATCAGCTGGGTGTGAGAACAAGATAGCCCATCCGTCGCCAATCCAGTCATGAAAGTTAATAGTTCCTTCTGTGGTATTCGCCTTAAAGTCTGGGGCAATATCGCCTAGTTGTATGTTCATAATGCTAGTTTCCTTGAGTTAAATTATAAAGTGGCGTAGATAGAAGCTTCACCATTCAGGAATGTATAAATCTCAAATGGTTTCTGCTTCTGTCCTGTCATTCCGGGAGATCCCGCCGGCATTCCAGGTAGGGATACACCCCGGGTCTCAGGCTGTTCATGTAAAAGCTTTTCGATTATGGTTATTGGCACATGGCCCTCAACGGCATATCCATTGACCAGCAGGGTATGACAACCTTGCAAATTTTCAGGTATCCCCTGCGCGCGCTTAAATTGCTCTAAATCAGGACTTTCCACAACAGTCACATTAAAGTCATGTTGGCGTAGATAAGCCGCGTAATCATCGCAACACAGGCAACCCGGATTTTTATACAAAGTAGTTTCAACGGCTTCTGTAGCTCTTGTTGAGTGTAATCCAGCGAATGTCAAGAAGAGCAAACCCATAATAACAAGCAAATATCGCCATTTGCTATATTTGTGTATCTTTATCATAAATCTCTTCTTTTAGACTTGTGGAAAAACAGGAACTTTAACAGCGACAGAATCGCCAGAATCAAGGCAATGAACACTAGGACCAGAAATGCCATACAAATAAACATATAGCCACCATTCATCATTCCGTATTTCTCCATCATCCCAGGATAAGTTTGCTCAAAAGCCAATGCTGTTTTTGAAAGAAATGTCAGTAATATCAATAAATAAAAAGGTCTTTGTTTTTTCATGGTTAATCACCCTACACTATTAAAAAAGTATTTGTGGGGCTGGGCCAAGCAGTATGTGTATGAATACCAAGCAGTAATGAATATATTAATTTAAGGATTCAAATATTAGTACTTTCCCATCTAAGACCACGGCACTTATTCACTTGCTCGACGCCCTCTATAAAATGTTTTACCTGGTGGACCACGCCTAATAGTATTAGTTTTGGCTTCAGGTTTTGATTGTTGCTCCCTTTCAGTTTTGTGTTCCATGTAGCGGCGGGGACCTTTCTCGATCGGACCATACGGATGCTTATGTTTTGCCTCAAAAGGTTGAGTAATTGATCTGTCAGGATTTGTCGATGAGTTGCCTGAAGTGTCAGCATTGACAATACTGTAAGACATCGTCAATAAAGTAGCTGATAACACTCCTGCCCAAGATTTAAACTGTGTTTTCATGGTTACCTCCAGTTAATAGGTTCAAGACCTGGTTTGCCTAGATTTTTCATTCAATTGTCTTTTATTGGACAATTATCTTTAATCGCTCATTCCGTGCTGTGTGCATTAATTAATGCAGGGATGATTTTTGAATCAGCCCTGCATTTTCAATTACTTGACTTCAGTAATGACATAGCCTTGTTCTGCTTTCTTAAACTCGAAATCAACAGTTTCGCCCACCTTAAGCTTGTTAAGTAATGTCTCATCTTTAACTGAGAATCCCATGGTCATGGCCGGCCAGCTGAGGCTTTCAATCGGTTCATGAACCAAAGTGACTTTTTTTGAGCTGATATCGACTTTAGTGACAGTGCCAATGGCGGAATGGGTGATCTGTTGATCCGATGTCTCCGCTTTTGGAGCCATGTTTTCCATATCGTCATGATCCATTTTCTGCTCCGCTAATATCGACGTTGCCGAAAAGGACAGAATGATTGTCAAAGAACTTACTAATAATTTTTTCATTTTAATTTTCTCCAGTGCGTTAAATAAAAAAACCTAGGTCAATGCACGTTAAATGACCCGGCGTAATTCATCACTCGTTATTTGCTTGTGATTGAATTGGTTCGTTTTTCGTCTGCTTCTGTGCACGCTTTTTATGAATCAGTAAATAGATCACCGGTATCACCAGCATTGACAACAGTGGTGCTGTCACCATGCCGCCTACCATTGGCGCAGCAATGCGCTGCATAACTTCACTACCAGTGCCGCTACCAAACATAATGGGCAGCAGGCCAGCAAGGATAACGGTCGCCGTCATGGCCTTGGGTCTAACCCTGAGCACAGCGCCTTCACCTATGGCATCCAGCAGATCAGCCTCTGTTTCTTTTTGTTCATCCAACCGGTTTTGCCAGGCTTGCTTAAGATAGAGCAGCATGATGACGCCAAACTCGGCTGCTACCCCGGCTAAAGCGATAAAGCCGACCACACTCGCCACCGACAAGTTGTGTCCCAACAGATAGAGCAGCCAGATGCCACCCACTAAAGAAAAGGGCAAAGTCACCATTAGCAGCAATGCTTCGCCAAAATTCTTAAACGTGAGATAGAACAAAACAAAGATGATAAGCAACGTGAAAGGCACCACCAGCTTGAGCTTGGCAGTCGCACGCTCAAGATACTCGAATTGTCCGGACCAGGTGATTGAATAGCCGGTCGGCAAATCCACTTGCTCCGAGACGATTTGCTGCATATCGGTTACCGCCGAACCCAAATCCCGATCCCGAATATCAACATACACAAACCCCGCTAACCGCGAGTTTTCACTGCGCACCATGGGTGGACCGTCACTGATGCTAATGTTCGCAACATCTGACAGTATCAATTGCTGGCCGCGAATAGTCACGATAGGCAAGGTCCGTAAAGAGGCCAGTGAATCCCGGATCTCCCGGGGGTAGCGAACATTAATGGGAAAGCGCTGCAATCCCTCCACCGTTTCGCCAATATTCATGCCGCCCACAGCCGAACTGATAATCAACTGCACATCATTAATATTAAGGCCATAACGCGCCGCGGCATCACGTTTAATATCAACATCGACGTAACGACCACCGGTGAGACGCTCAGCAAAAACACTGGTGACCCCAGGTACATCTTTGAGGACTTTTTCAATGTCGCCGGCAATGCCATCAATAACGTTTAAGTCTTCCCCCAAAACTTTTACGCCCACAGGGCTCTTGATACCGGTAGCCAGCATATCAAGCCGGTTACGAATCGGTGGTACCCAGATATTGGTTAAGCCGGGCACCTTCACGGTCCGATCTAATTCGGCGATCAATTTTTCTTTAGTCATACCCGGCCGCCACTCTTCACGAGGTTTGAACTGGATCGTGGTTTCAAACATCACCAGTGGCGCCGGATCGGTTGCCGTATCGGCTCGTCCGGCTTTGCCGTAAACGGTTTCAACCTCCGGTACGCTTTTAATCATCCGGTTAGTTTGCTGTAGCAATTCTGCTACTTTTCCGGCGGAGAGGCTCGGCAAAGCGCTAGGCATATATAGCAAATCACCTTCATCCAGAGGCGGCATAAACTCACTGCCGATATGTTGTAAAGGCCATAAACTGGTCAGTAACAATACGCTAGCGACCACTAAGGTCATCTTTGGAAACTTGAGTACGCCTGCCAATAAAGGTCGATACAAAGCAATTAAAAACCGGTTTAGTGGATTAGCCTGTTCAGCCGGAATTTTGCCCCGGATAAGGTAGCCCATTAGTACCGGGATAAGTGTTACAGCAAGGCCAGCTGCTGCGGCCATTGCATAAGTCTTGGTAAATGCTAATGGAGAAAATAGTCGGCCTTCCTGAGCTTCCAAGGTGAAAATTGGGATAAAAGACAGCGTAATAATCAACAACGAGAAAAACAGCGCGGGGCCCACCTCGACGGCAGAATCACCTATCACCTTCCAGCGACTGTCGCCTTCTAGCTTTGATCCGGGATGTTTTTCATACCAGCGTTCTAAATGTTTATGGGCATTTTCAATCATCACCACCGCTGCATCGACCATGGCACCGACAGCGATGGCAATACCGCCCAGTGACATGATATTAGCGTTGATCCCCTGCCAGTGCATCACAATAAAAGCCATCAAGATCCCCAGTGGCAGTGAAACAATAGCCACCAAGGCTGAACGAAGATGGAACAAGAAAATAAGGCACACTAATGCCACCACAATGAATTCTTCAATAAGCTTTTCACTGAGATTATCGACAGCGCGTTCTATTAGCCCAGAGCGATCATAAACCGTCACAATCTCAACGCCCTCGGGCAAACTCTTTTGCAGCGTTTTCAGCTTGTCTTTCACAGCAGCAATGGTGGTCAGGGCATTTTTGCCAGAACGCATCACGATGATGCCCCCCACAGCTTCACCGACACCGTCGAGCTCGCTGATAGCCCGCCGGATTTCAGGGCCGATTTGAATATACGCGACATCGCCTAAAGTCACTGATATACCAGCATCAGTGGTTAGTAAGGGAATGGATTGAAAATCTTCCAAGCTTTGCAAGTAGCCCGAGGCGCGAACCATATATTCCGCTTCACCCATTTCCAGCACCGCACCGCCGGTCTCTTGATTACCATTATTGATAGCCTCAATAACACGGGAAAGCGGTATGCGATAAGTGGCTAATTTGTCGGGATCAACAACCACCTGGTACTGCTTGACCATGCCGCCGACAGTTGCGACCTCTGCTACATTGGCGACGGTTTTCAGTTCGAATTTAAGAAACCAATCCTGCAATGCGCGCAGCTGCGAAATATCCTGAGTACCGGATTTATCTACCAAAGCATACTGATAGATCCAACCCACACCGGTGGCATCCGGACCGATTGAGGAACTTGCCGTATCCGGCAGCCTTGACTGCGCCTGATTAAGGTATTCCAGCACTCGACTGCGGGCCCAATACAGATCGGTACCCTCCTCGAACAAGACATAGACATAACTATCGCCAAAGAACGACAGACCGCGTACTACTTCAGCGCCGGGTACCGATAACATGGTGGTGGTTAATGGGTAGGTGACTTGATCCTCGACCAATTGCGGTGCTTGTCCCGGCCAGGTCGTTTTAATTATCACCTGAACATCTGACAAATCAGGCAGCGCATCCAGCGGCGTACGTGATAAAGATACCAAGCTCCAGGCAAGCATCATCAGCGTAGCCAATAACACCAAAAAACGATTGTCGATTGACCAACGTATAAGTTTGGCAATCATTTTGCACCTTCCATTTCAGTCTCGGCTGACAAAGGCTGCAGGTCGATAATTTTAGGTGCCGAGCCTTTTTCTAAGCGAAACTCAATTGCTATTTGCTCGCCCACTGTTAGCTCGTCGGTATCCAGCGAGGATGACAGTTCAAAGTCCATGGTCATGCCCGGCCAATTTAAGCTGGGAATATCTGGATGGGTCAGCGTCAAAATCTGCCTGTCTATAGCTTCGATTTTTGCCTGCGTCTCATGACTCTCCATTGCCATTTCAGGAGCTTTTGAGAGCGGTTGAAACTCCACAATCAATGGTGCCGCGCCTTTTTCTAAACGAAAGGCAATTTCAATTTGCTCACCCACCGCCAGCTCATCTGGATTGAGTGATGACGAAAGTTCAAAGTCCATGGTCATACCCGGCCACTCCAGGCTGGGAATATTTGGATGGGTCAAAGTCAATATCTGTCCGTTTATCGCTTCGATTTTTGCCTCAGTCTGATGAACCTCCATTGTCATCCCAGACATTGAATCGTGATCAGTTTTTGTTTCCTGACCATCCATTAGCCGCGCTTCAATACCTCTCAGGCTGGCTTCTGAATCCACCAAAAACTGACCTGATACCACAACCCGTTCACCTTCCTGCAGACCTTGCTGGATTTGGGTTTTATCATCAGTTACGCGACCGGTTATGACTTCAACCGGGCGAAAACTGCCGTTATCGAGCGCCAGCATGATTAAGGTGCGTTTGCCCGTTCGGATAAGCGCTTCGGTTGGCACCATCAGTGCATCGGTAATTTGTTTGCCTGCCAACTGCATATTGACGAACATACCCGGCGCCAATTCACCTTGTGGATTGTCCAAAACCACCCGCGCCTTCAGAGTGCGTGTTGTCGGGTCCACTTCCGGTAATAATGTTTGTATCTGACCTTTAAATTGTTTGCCAGGAAAACCAGGGCTGCTGGCGATGATGGGATCACCAGGACTGAGTAAAGCGACCTGACTCTCCGGTACCTCAGCATTCGCCCAGACGGGATCTAATCCATTAATACGCATTAATGTGGTGCCGGTAGATATAGTCATGCCTTCGCGGGCAACTATTTCTGTGACGACGCCATCAATGGGGGCGGTAATAATCAGCTGCGTTTGAAGTCTGCCGGTGTTTTTTACCTGACGGATTTGCGCTTCACTCATCCCCACCTGACGCATGCGGGCAATTGAGGCTGCTATCAGCTCATCTAATCCCTCACCTTGCATGTTTTTGAGAGCCAGAAATTCTTCTTGTACGGCCACCCAGTCAGGCACGTAGATAGCCAAAAGCGGTTGGTCTTTATTAACTCGATCCAGCGTGGCCTTTACGTAAAGCTTTTCCACATAACCCAGTGCCCGGGCCTGAACATTCACTTCCTCGCGCTCATTCCAGGCAATAGCACCAACCGCCGTCACCTGCGTCGTAATGTCTTGTCTGGTTACTAACGCCGTGCGCATACCAATATTTTGTTGTAGGCGTGAGTTAATGGTGACGCCAGATTCATCCGTCTCACTCTCAGCATCCGAGCTTCCCTTGTAAACTGGCACCAGCATCATATCCATGTAAGGTGATTTACCGGGTGTCTCGAATTTATTGCCGGGGACCATCGGATCTTGGTAAAAAAGAATCTTTTGGCCCGTGACCGGATCAATATCACCGGCTTTAATCCCAGCGTCGATATGACGGCTGGTCGCTTTTTCGCCTTCGGCAATCCCCCAACTTGAAGGATCTTCGGTGGTCTTGGCATTACCCGCCATGCTCTCTGAGCTCAATGAAGACATGTCCATCCCTTGCTGCATTCCCCATTGATAAGCAGCATAACCAGCGACAAGCACCATCAAAGCCATGACTAAAAATAAAAAGATGTATTTACGATTCATTATTTGAACTCCATGGCGCGGGATGAAGGAATGACTGCACTATCGGGCAATATCAGATATTCCAATGTGGCCCAAAGCGCTGCGGTTTCCATTTCAATCCTCAGTTTTTCTACACGCGTAGCAATTTCCATTTTTCGGGCATCAAGCACTGTCACTAACTTGCCTTTACCGCCACGATATTCGGCCACTACTGCATTAGTGCGCTGGTTAGCAAGGGGAATCAAAGCGGCTTCATAGTCACTGAGTCGGACTAAATTACTTTTCCAGGTATCGAGCCAACGGGCTGTCTCAGCAATATGCTCCCGGGTCATTTCTTCGCGTTCTGCTCGCACCTGGTCCGCTTGGGCCAATTTGGCAGCTACTACCCGATCCTGGCGGCTCTCCTGATTCCATTGCAGCGGCACGCTGACACCAATCGAAATCATGTCCGAAAAACCTGAACTTCGTTCGCCATACATTACTGACCAAGTCCAATCAGACTGTTTCTCTTGACGTGCGGCCTTGGCTTCAGCCATTGCAACCGCTTCCTCAGCCCTCATTACAGCAATATCTGGATGTTCATTTACCTGATGATATAAATGCTGAGTGTCGAGCGAAGACTCCGAAATGTTCGGCGCTATACCCAAAGATGTGTGATCAGTATTCCCGACCCAACGCGCCAGCGTCGTTTTGGCATTATCAAGGCGCGCTTGAGCTTGATAAATACGATCTTGGATTTCAGCCACAGTCGTTTTGGCCAGAAAAATATCGGATTGTGGTCCAGTGCTCCCACGATAGGCAGCTTCGGCAGCCTGAACTTGTAAGCTTGCCTCTTGCTGCTCGCGTGTTAATAACAACACCATTTGCTGCTGGTAATAAACATCAAACCAAGCTACTGCAGTATTTTGGCGTATTTCAGTAAGTGTCAGTGCTTTCGTTATCTGCGCCTTATCTGCTTTACGTTCAAATACTTTGGCACGGGCATCACGCTTGGCTTCACGGGTATATGTCTGAGAAATACCAATATTGCGAGAGGTCATGAAATCTTCCGTAAGGCTATAAGCCATGGGACCATTGACTGGCAGGTTATTAACAGATAACTCCAGCATTGGATCAGGAAGTTGTCCGGCTTCAATGGCCAGCTCTTGGGAGGCTTGCGATGAAGCATCTTGCGCCAACAAGGCGTGAGAGCGTTGCTCAGCAAGTTGCAATGCATTCTCAAGGCTTAGTGGCTCAGATGAAACTTGTGGTTGCGCCATGACTGCAGTTGCAAAACTGGCAGTCAATAATGCAATAAAGCCTAGCCAGTGAATTCGCCAGATTGGTGGCGAATAACTTTTGAGCACAATGGCTCTGATAAATAGGTTTGACATAAGCTGGATCCGATGAATTCAATGGCGTTGCAGCAAATGCAACGCAAATGTTTCAAGCATGGAATTAAGTTGCAGCTTGAAACACTACGGGAATAATGGGATCAGCTTAAGGTTGGCGGGCGCCAGAGATCAGTAGGCGCCAAGGTAGGCACAAACGGTATACTCGCTCGTGCCAAAAGCCTATCAGTGGAAACGAAGTTCCATGATGGAACAGAGAAAAAGAGAACTACATTAGAGATGCTGCAATCTTGATCTGCTTTACAGGATTCGCCTGTTTTAGCGGCCGTCGCGGCATCATTACAGCAGTCTGGCATATCGGCATGATCCATATTACTCATGCTGTCGCCTTGCTCCATAGGGCAATTCATCTCATGGCTCTGCGCATAGCTAACATTGGCGAAAACCAACGAAAAACAAAGCAGTAAAAGACTTACTATGCGCATTGTTGCAATGATACTTTTATATATTTTGAAAGCAAGTTTGACCTAAAGACTTTAATTTAAGTTTCGAGCAATAACTGGTCATAAAAACCAATCTGAGCTATTTTTTATAATTTAACAAGCCGCAACCTCAGCGCATTCGTGATGACGCTTACAGATGAAAGTGACATAGCAGCCGCTGCAAAGATTGGTGACAGCAGTATGCCAAAAAACGGATATAAAATCCCAGCGGCAATCGGCACCCCGGCAGTGTTGTAAATAAAAGCAAAAAACAGATTTTGTCTGATATTGCGCATAGTCGCTAATGATAACCGGCGGGCTTCGACAATGCCCATCAAGTCACCGCGTAGCAACGTAATACCGGCACTTTCAATAGCCACATCGGTGCCAGTGCCCATGGCAATACCAACATCGGCCGTTGCCAGGGCAGGTGCATCATTTACCCCGTCGCCAGCCATCACCACAATCCGGCCTTCGTCTTTCAGGCGCTGAATAATCTTGCCTTTATCTTCCGGCAGGACTTCTGCTTCTACTTCATCAATATTCAGCTTACGGGCAACTGCTTCAGCCGAGGTACGATTATCACCGGTCAGCATAACAACGCGTATACCCTCTTTTTGCAGCGCCAAAATAGCCGCTTGAGTGGTTTCTTTAACCGGATCAGCAATAGCAAGTAAGCCAGCGACTTTGCCAGCCACTGCTGCAAAAATCACGGTAGCCCCATCCCTGCGAAGCGTATCAGCTTCATTTTCAAAGTCTGCAGTATCAACTGCTTCTGCCTCCATAAGCATACGATTACCCAATAAAACCCGCTGGCCATCAATCGAACCGGTGACCCCTTTACCGTTAGGGGAATCAAAATCTTCGGCATCGGGCAGCTTAAGATTCATTACCCTGGCTTTTTCCAAAATAGCATGGGCCAACGGATGCTCACTGCCTTTTTCGAGGCCTCCTGCATAACGCATCAGGTCTGCTTCGCTGAGTCCATTAGCTGTGACTAGCTTGGTGACCTGTGGTTTGCCTTCAGTCAGTGTGCCGGTTTTATCTACTACAACAGTATCGATCTTTTCCATACGCTCTAGGGCTTCGGCATCCCGGATCAACACACCGCTTTGAGCACCCCGACCGACACCCACCATGATCGACATGGGCGTTGCCAAGCCGAGCGCACACGGGCAGGCAATAATTAATACGCTAACCGCTGCAATCAGCCCAAAAGCCATCGGCGGCGCTGGACCGAAAAATGACCAAACGATAAAGGCGATAACGGCTATGACGATGACGACCGGGACAAACCAACCCGCCACTTTGTCTGCCAGTCCCTGGATAGGTGCGCGACTCCGCTGTGCGTTAGCCACCATTTGTACAATCTGAGACAGCATAGTATCCCGGCCAACCTTGTCGGCTCGCATAATAAAGCTGCCTTGCTGATTAATACTGCCACCGATGACTTGATCGCCAGACGTCTTACTGACCGCCAATGGCTCACCCGTCACCAGCGACTCATCGACATTGGAGTTACCCTCAAGCACCTCACCATCCAATGGTACCTTGTCCCCCGGACGTACCCGAAGGCGATCACCAACCTTGACCTCGTCAAGCGATACATCGGACTCACCACCGTTATCGTCCAACTTCCTGGCTGTCGCGGGTGCCAGATCAAGTAAAGCCTTAATAGCGCCTGAAGTCTTCTCCCGCGCTCTCAATTCCAGTACCTGCCCGAGCAATACCAATACCACGATCACTGCAGCTGCCTCGAAATATACAGCAACAGAACCATCCGCCTGACGGAAGGCATCAGGGAAAATCTGCGGCATCAGGGTTGCCACCAGACTGTAGATAAGCGCCACGCCAGTACCGATGGAAATCAGCGTAAACATGTTCAGGTTTCGGCTCACTATAGATTTCCATCCCCTGACGAAGAAAGGCCAACCGCACCAAACGACTACTGGTGTTGCCAGAACTAATTGAATCCAATTGGACATTTGAGGCGGCACGATATGATCAAGCCCGGTCAGATGCCCTCCCATTTCTAGTATCAACACTGGCAATGCCAGTATCAAACCGATCCAGAATCGGCGGGTCATATCCCTTAGTTCTTCAGAAGGTCCATCATTCAAACTGACTTGCTCAGGTTCCAATCCCATACCACAAATGGGACAATCGCCAGGCTTTGGCTGGCGGATTTCGGGGTGCATCGGACAAGTGTACATAGTGCCCGGCGTTACCGGGGCTTGCGTCTTTTGCTTATCATCGAGGTATTCTTCTGGGTTTTCGTCAAACTTGGATTTACAGCGTGAAGAGCAAAAATACCAGGTTTGATCATCATGCTGACTTTGGTGCTGTGCAGTTTGAGGCTCCACGGACATGCCGCAGACAGGATCTTTGACCTTATGCTCTTCGTGAACTTGGTTGCCATGTCTATGGACATGTTGATGTTCAGTCATCTTGGTTTCTCATTTTGTCTGTAGTCCAGCTCGAAAACGCAATAAAATAGAGTAATACAAGATTGGCGATTGGAATAAGTATTTGAACACCCAACCAACCCGGATAACCCGTGCGCTGACAAATTCGCCAGACAGGGATCACAACAACGATTGCGAACATCAACATCCAAAGCCAATGCCCTGCCCACATATTATTAGTCATCATGGTACTGCCCTCCACGTCAAATATTGTCATTAATGGTGATGATGGGATTCCTGATTACCGGGCTGCTCGGATGCAGCGGATCTTTTCAGGAAAATCTGCTCAGCAACTGCGATAACAATCATCGTAACAACCGCCACACCAATCACAAACGGATCAGTATTCAGCTTAACCCAGACAAAACCACCCAATGCCAGTAAATCCAGCAGAATGGCTGTCGCTGGCACCCATCGATTAGCTTTTATGTCTTCACGCAGATAGCGAAGAACGCCCCAATGAATGGCAATGTCCATAATCAGGTAAAACACGATACCAAGCGCGGCAATCCGGGACAAATCAAAAAATGCTGTCAGGATCAGTCCCAGAATCACAGTGTAAACCAACGTGTGCTTTTGAATACTACCGGGCATGCCGAAATGACGATGCGGCACCAGTTTCATTTCTGTCAGCATTGCCAGCATTCTTGAGACTGCAAAAATGCTGGCTAGAATACCTCCGGCAGTCGCCATCATGGCAATAGCGACCGTAAACCACACACCATATTCACCCAATGCAGGGCGCGCTGCTGCAGCAAGAGAATAGTCCTGAGTTTTGATGATTTCAGCCAGCGACAAATTGCTTGCCACAGCAAAACCGACCAAGCTATAAATCACCACACAAGCAGCGATGGAAATAACGATGGCACGACCCACGTTTCGTTTAGGATCTTTTACCTCCGAACCGCTGTTGGTAATGGTGGTAAAGCCCTTAAACGCTAATATCCCGAGTGCTGTTGCGCCAAGAAAGTTACTGAAAGTCCCTGCTTCTCCTGGGCTTGTGAAATCGACTGAAATGCTATCGGCGATCCAAACCCCCACCACGCCGATAGCAAGGATGCCCACGATTTTCAAAACACCAATAAAAGAGGCGACGCCTTGGATCAATCGATTACCTGATAGATTAATCATAAAGGCTGCCAGAATAAGTGACACCCCGAGAATGGGTACCATCATGCCGGTCTTGTCCCCACCAAAAAGTTGCATGGTATAAGAACCAAATGTGCGCGCGAGAAAGCTCTGGGCGATCACCATTGAAAAATACATCAGCAAAGTATTAAATCCTGTTGGCAATCTGTCTCCATAAGCTTTATGCAAATACATGCCAATGCCACCTGCAGAGGGATAAGCGTTAGAAATTTTTATGTACGAATAGGCACTAAAACTAACGATTACTGCGGCGGCTAGAAACGCTAAAGGAAATAAAACACCTGTCATCTGCGCCATTTGCCCGGTGAGCGCAAAGATACCAGCACCAATCATCACCCCGGTACCGAGCATAACTGTTCCTGCTAAAGTGAGGCTTCCCTCTTTATAATGCGTTGATCTGTCCTCTTTGTTAGCCATTAACTCTCCCTCTTCAGTCTTGCTAATTTTGCGATTTTAATTAAAACCACATCCGAACCCCGGCAACAAAACCTGTTTCGATTTTATCACCCCGGTCATCAGCGATTTGGTTAGCCTTTTGACCTAAGGCCCGGCTCCAATAAACACCTATGTAAGGCGCAAACTCTCTAGAGATTTCATAGCGATAACGCAATCCTATTCGAACATCGTTGAATCCACTGGGGCGATCGAACGCTTGGGCATCTGTGAGTCCAGCAGAAACTTCCACGCGTGGCTGTAAGTACGAAACTTGACTGAGGCGTATGTCGTATTCGGCTTCAAGTGATGCTGCTATGTCGCCATCCTCATTAATGGTAAGTGAATTATCCATTTCAAATCGATAGGGAGCCATGCCAAACAGGCTAAATACTAAATAGTGTTCACGATCTACATCCGATGCCATTGAACCACGAAGTCCGACGCCGCCCTGTATTTCCCAAAATGGCGCGATCAACCGACTGGCAAGCATCTCTGTGCGCTCAAGCTCCGTAGGCTCACCGTCGTTTTGCTGGTTTTTACCTTCACTTTTGAAATAGACTCGATTTCTGTCGCTTCCATACCAAGCCAACATATCCCAGACGATTAGGTTCTCATTATTGTCTGTACGGGTGAATTCCAGCCGATCAAATAAAACCTGCCCGGTTCGGTAAGACTTAATGGGTTCGGGCCAGTGATCCTCAGCGTGATCGGCAGAGACCGTGGTGCTCATTCCTGTAAAAACGAGCATTGTCATGATTGTAAGTTTGTTCATATCATCTCCTTAGCTGACCCTGACAACTCGAAACATCCCCGCCTTCATGTGATAAAGGAGGTGACAATGGAAAGCCCAACTGCCGGGTGCATCGGCACTGATTTGCAATGAAACGACCTCACTTGGTTTGAGGCTTATAGTGTGCTTTCGAGGACGGGGATATTGGCCATTTTCAAGTTCCATCCACATGCCATGCAGATGAATCGGATGATCCATCATCGTGTCGTTTACCATTATCAAACGCAGACGCTCACCATGATGAAACTCCACTGGTCCATTGACCTCAGTGTATTTCACACCATCAAAAGACCACATATATTTTTCCATATTACCGGTAAGATGCAGCTCGATGTCACGCTCCGGCTCTCTATCATCGGGCCAGGGATGAGCCCCAATAAGGTCGCCATAGACCAGAACTCGATGGTCGACATTCTCGAGGCCAATACCCGGCTCATTTAGACGGCTGACTGGGTTTCTAGCAATCATGGCAGCACCGGGACCATGACCACCTGGCGCATGTTCAATGCCAAGATCTGGCGCCGAAGGTCGCTGTTGCGTCGCAGCCTTATGCCCACCATGGCCCCCGGACATTTCTTGATGGTCATCCATCCCAAGTTGATCTTCATTGGTGGTTATCATGTCCATCCCACCCATTTCATGGCTCATCCCCATGGCCGCCATCCCTCGCTCTGGTACCGGTCGCAATTCAGGCACAGGCGCTTCCTGCCCTAATTCTGTCGCGAGCGTACCACGCACATAACCACTACGATCCATGCTTTCCGCAAAAAGCGTATAAGGACGATCGTTTTTCGGCGTTACAATGACATCGTATGTCTCAGCCACCCCAATTCGAAATTCATCTACCGTAACAGGCTTGATAGGCTGGCCGTCTGCAGAGACCACCGTCATCTCGAGACCCGGAATGCGAAAATCAAAGAACGACATGGCAGAGCCATTAATGATTCTTAAACGAATTTTTTCTCCTGGCTTGTAAAGTGCCGTCCAGTTAGTCGAATTATCGCGACCATTCATCAGATAGGTATAGGTAGAGCCGGTCACATCCAGAAGATCGCGCGCGCTCATGCGCATTTCGTTCCACATGGACCGCTCTTGCCATGTTTTCGCAAGCCCTTGTCGACGAATATCGTCGAAAGTGTCACCCAAGGTTCGCTGCTGGTAGTTGTAATAACCCTCGGCTACCTTGAGATTTCGGAACACCTCGTCTGGATCTTCAAAGGTCCAATCACTCAGGATAATCACATGTTCCCGATCTGCGCCAATATCACCATCCGCTGGGTCAATTACAAGTGGCCCAAAATGACCTAACTGTTCCTGCAATCCCGAGTGGCTGTGATACCAGTAAGTACCACTTTGCTGAACATCATATTCGTAATGATATGACTCTCCAGCCTTGATCCCAGGAAAACTGACGCCAGGCACGCCATCCATATTTTCTGGCAGAATGATTCCATGCCAATGGATAGACGTAGACTCATCCAACGCATTACTAACATGTAACTTGGCTCGTTGTCCTTCTTTCAGCCTAATAAGTGGTCCGGGCATACTACCGTTGATAGTTATCGGTCTAGCAATCCGTCCAGCAACATTCATATCTTCACGGCGAATATGCAGATCGACCACATTCTGCGCATGAATAACATCACCATAGCTTCGACCCAGTGGATAAGCCCATGCCGGCGCCATTTTGGCTAAAACAAGGGCTGAAGCTGTCCCAATGGCAGATTTAATAAAACGTCTACGATTCTCTTCAACTGAATTTGCCATGGAATTCGTCTCCTAACAAAATTGGATTTAACTCAAACGTAAGCCTGTATTGCACACTACCGTCAATGATTACGGGAACTTGAAGATCCCTGAGCCGTAAGAATCTGGTATTGCTCGGGGGACAATTCAGGAAGTCGCTGCAAGAAAGCGACTAGGTTCCATATCTGTTCATCAGTATGGCCCGGCCCCCAGGCTGGCATTCCAGAGCCCTTAATGCCGTGTTTAATAATCCAAAAATATTCTCTGGCTTGGACTATTTTTGGCTCATCATGCCCTGAATGATTCAACGTCAAATTAGGTGGTTCAGGATACAGTCCCAAAGTGAAATCTGAATTCATTTTGTCTGGCACAAGATGACACCCTGCACACATAGCAGCATAATCTGAACCACCACGAAGTAATCGCGCTGGTATATCAAGTTCGGCTGGCACCTCAATATTATGAGCAGCCCGACTGATGGAGCGTTCGCGTAGGGTTTCTAATGCCCAGTATGTAAGCTTTGTGTGCTTAATGTCTGCCCCCATTGGGTAATAGCCTGAATAAATGAATCCTAATCCAGCCAATACCACCATACCTGATACAAATGCAATACACATAAAGCATTTCAAGAACTTTAAAGATGACATATTAATCACTCCGTTATAACAGCCAGCTGTAATTAATGTTGATGCTCAGCAGGTTTATACGCATCTGCCTCCATATCATGGCTAGGATGACCGTCTTCAGACGCTGCTTCATCTTGAGGCATGCATTTCTGCATCATGGCTTGCATGACTGGATCATTCATATCTATTTTAGAATGATCCATATCTTTCATGGCTGCACAGTTAGGTGCTTGTCCCTTGTTAATATGCTCTTCAGGGCTATGAGCTTGAGCAGATAGAGCCAACATTAATGCTGGCAAGGCAACAAAATATGACAAAAATTGACGTTTCATGAGTCGACTCCTAGGTCGTGATAAATTTATGAATAATTTGATTAAAACCAGAATCTGAGACCAACCACGTAGCGTGTGTCACTGGTATCTTCTCCGTTTGCTCTTGAGAAGTCAGCGGTATCCCCAAACTGCTCGCTCCATTCGACACCCACATAGGGAGCAAATTGTCGCGTGAATTCATAGCGGAGTCTCAGGCCTATTGAGGCATCTGATAAACCGCTTCCTAAGCCATTAACGTCATCATCCTTGCCATAGGCCGTGAGTTCAGCCCGGGGTTGTAAAATCAAGCGTTGCGTAAGAAGAAATTCATATTCCGCTTCTAGCGACAATGCCGTACGCCCACTGTCCCCCAAATAAGCAGTCAAATCGAGTTCAAACCAGTAGGGAGCAATCCCCTGAATACCGAAGGCAACCCATTCACGGTTTTTGCCTTCATCATAATGGTCAAGCCGAACGCCCAGTTGCGTGTCAAAAAAGGTGCTGATTGCATGACTCCACAGCAGATCTGACTGACTCTCCTCAAGCGTACCGTCGACCACATCGCCTTCAAGTTTGGCTGTAAATCGATTGTAGGTAGTTCCATACCAGCCCTGGAGGTCAAATATTGCAGTGTCGCTGCTCGCATCATATTCTAAGCGGTCACCTAAAATTGCCCAGAAATAATGTTCATCTGCTAATTTCAAAAGGCGTTTTTCTGACAACGAGTACGGACCTTCAGTCAGGGTAAAACCACCTGAATAAGCATGCGGATCCCGTGCGTCTGGCGGCGCTTGGTCACTACCCATTTGCATACCAGAATGATCCATGCTTTCCATGTCATCCATTGCCATGCTTGAATGATCCATTTCTTGCATATTGCCAGTTTCATTCTGCATCCCCGTTTCAGTGTCAGCTCCATGATTTGCATGCTCAGATGTCGTTTGCTTAGTTGCATCATGGTCTTGGTGAGAATCATCGGATTGCGCCCAGACCGGTCCAGTGGCTAAAGACAATGAACACGCAAAGATAATCTGCTTCAACGCATATGAACGGCAATGATTTTTCATGACACCACCACTTCGCGGAACATGCCCGCATCCATATGAAATAATAAGTGGCAATGCCAAGCCCAACGCCCCAGATCATGAGGTGTTGTCAGAAAACTGATGCGTTGTGCAGGTTGCACCGGTATGGTGTGCCGGCGTACCAGCATATTGCCTTGGTCATCTTCGAGATCACTCCACATGCCGTGCAAATGCATGGGATGCGTCATCATGGTGTCATTTTGCAGAATGATTCGTATACGTTCATTGTGAGGCAAGTGTACCGGTGTACTTTTACCAAATTCCAGCCCATCAAAAGACCAGCTGTATCGCTCCATATTACCGGTAAGGTGCAGTTCGAATTCGCGGATTGGCACCCGTGTATCATTAAGAACACCGTCCACGGAACGAAGATCTGACAAAGTGAGTACCCGCCGGCCATTGTCTCTCAAGCCAACACCTGGATCATTCAGATTCGTATTCGGCATATCAACCCGCATATCTACGGATGGGCCATATTCACTGCGAGCGTGGTTCACTTTTTGTGAAGGTGTCGCCAATGGATTCTGACTCATGCCATGCTGGCTATGATCCATCGCCATATCACTGTGATTCATCTCAGAGGGATTCATGGTGCTCTGCTCAGAACCATGACCACTGCCATGGTTCATCTTACCCATCATATCGGACATCGTAAGCCACTTAACCGGGTCCAGCGCCGGAATATCATCAGTTAGTCCTTCATGTATGGCCAGCGTCCCCCGAGCATAACCGGTGCGATCCATACTCTGCGCAAAGATGGTATGCGCGTCATTTTGTGGCGCAACCATGACATCGTAAGTCTCGCCGGGACCAAAGCGGAACTCATCGACACTAACCGGTTGTACGTTCTGACCGTCGGTCTGAACGACCGTCATTTTCAGACCAGGAATACGGACATCATAAAATGTATTACTGGCGCCATTAATGAATCGCAGCCTGACCCGCTCACCGGGTTGGAACAGTCCCGTCCAGTTGCCCGCCGGCGTTGTGCCATTCATCAGATAAGTTAACGTCGCAGAGGATAAATCGGCCAGATCGGTCGGGTTCATTCGCATTTGGTTCCACATTTGTCGTTTTTCAAATGCGCCCATCAATCCCAGCTTTGAGACATCACTAAAAAAGGATGGCACGGTAGGCTGATTATAGTTATACACATCGCTCTCAACCTTCAGTTTCGAAAAAACTGCCATGGGATCTTCGTCCGTCCAATCAGACAGCTGCATCACGTAGTCACGGTCCGCGTCTAGATGGCTTTGTTCAACAAGAGATTGACCCTCACGCGGTTCAATTATTAATGCACCATACATACCGGTCATTTCCTGAAAACCGCTATGCGAGTGATACCAATAGGTGCCACTTTGTTGAAGTTTGAATTGGTAAACGAACGTCTCACCCGGTTCTATGCCCTGGAAGCTAATACCGGGCACACCATCCATTTGATACGGCAGGATAATCCCATGCCAATGAATGGAGGTAGCTACTTTGAGTCGGTTTATTACCCGGATGGTGACCTCATCACCCTCACGTAATCGCAGGGTCGGCGCCGGAATGGAGCCATTAATTGTTGTTGCCATACGCGTGACACCAGTGAAATTAACAGGTGATTGGTCGACAACCAACTCAATAGTTTGGCCAGTTAAGACTGGAGCAGTACCTCTGTAGGCAAGCTGCTTCGAATTGTCCATAGCGTACAATAAGCCTGGGAAGCTTGCCAGCACACCACCAGCGGCTATGCCATGTACGAATCGCCGGCGCGTTGGATTAAAAGTAGATATAGGATTTATAGGTAACTTCAATGTCAACACTCCAATACAACAATTTTGTGAAAGATTAACTTTTCGTCCCTGTCATCCGGATGACCAAAACATTACAAAAACGTAATCCTTGTGTAATCCTGTAGTCGTTATTCACCTAATAAACTAATTAGAATGTTGTTCAAGGGGGTATCCATCTATGCGATTATTGTTAGTGGAGGATGAGGTCAAAACAGGCGACTACTTACAAAAAGGACTAAGCGAAGCCGGGTTTCAGGTCAATCTTGTTCGAAATGGCCTAGATGGTCATCATTTGGCAATGACAGAAGCGTTTGACTTGATCGTTCTGGATGTTATGTTGCCGGATGTTGACGGGTGGCGCATCTTGCAGTCGTTACGTGAAGCAGAATGCCAAACGCCGGTACTATTCCTTACGGCTCGTGACACGGTGGATGATCGCGTTAAAGGCCTAGAATTAGGCGCCGATGACTATTTAGTTAAGCCCTTTGCCTTTGCCGAACTTCTAGCAAGGATAAGAACATTATTGCGCCGAGGCATTCCCTCAACTTTTTCTGAGCTTCTTAAAGTAGCTGATCTGACTTTAGATTTACCTAAGCATCGCGTTACGCGAGCAGGTAAAAAAATAAATCTTAGCCACAAAGAGTTTTGTCTTTTAGAGTTATTGGCACGTCGCCAAGGTGAGGTTCTACCACGCTCTTTGATTGCCTCTCAGGTATGGGACATGAATTTTGACTCTGACACCAACGTGATAGATGTGGCGATACGCCGCCTGCGTGCCAAAGTTGATGACGATTTTGAACCGAAACTTATCCATACGGTTCGCGGTATGGGTTACAAACTTGACGTAGAGCCCGTCGATGAAGCCTTATAATCAAAAACCCCTTTCGCTCGCCGCAAGGGTAATGTGTTTTGTTGGCGCATCTGTAGGATTAAGCTTACTTTTAATTGGCAACCTTGTACTGAATGTGGTCGAACGCCATTTTGCCGAACAGGATGCAGAAGAAGTTGCCGTTATTAATAAGGCTGTCATAGACGTATTGCGAAATAATAACGACAACAATTTACAACTTAGTAAAGCACTGTTCGGTGCTGTCTCTGGACATCATGGCGTCTATTATCAAGTACGTAATCAACAAGGTAAGGTGGTTTTCGAAAGTGCCGGCGCAAACCTTTCAGTAGTGAAAGACAGCCTTCGCCAAGTTACAGAAATTAGTGCCGGTGACCTACAAGTCTGGCATGCGGACGATAAGACATTTCGGGGTGTCCTCACGCACAATACGATAGGGGGTCATAACTACTTGGTTATTACTGCCATCGATATTGGCTTTCACCTTCAATTTCTCCATAAATTTCGTCTAACTCTATGGTTAATAATGGTCCTTACATGGGCCGTTACCCTGTTGGCTGCTTGGTATGGCGTTCACAAAGCGCATGCACCAATAAGAAGACTTTCGAACAAAATGGGTGACATACAAGCAGATCGTCTAGATATGCGACTTGCCCCATCTTTTGTCCCATCTGAATTACAGGACTTGGTGTCTTCATTCAACCACATGATAGGTCGACTTGAGGATAGCTTTAATCAGCTATCACATTTTTCAGCTGATATTGCACATGAG
>NZSL01000006.1 GCA_002696735.1 Methylophaga sp. | reverse complement strand
CTCCTTGGTCTGCGGCGACTTCTTCTTGTGCTTGGTGGTGTAGAGCATCCGGGCTCGCATCACCTCGAAAGAATAGCCTCGGCCATCGCGGTTCTTATCCTTGGCCAGCCGGTTGATTGACTCCGTGAAGGCGTTGGTGATCGGGATGTCGGTCTCGAAGTAGGTCAGCATCTCCTCATGCCAGCCACTGATAGCACTGACGAGATCTTTCCAGACCTCCTTCTGCCCCTGTGGGATGTCGTCAATCCATGCAGCCAGCGCCTTCTCAGCATCTCGCCGGGTGGCACAGTCCCAGATGTGGTAGAACCGCTCCTTGTGCTCGTAGGCTGCCAGGAGCTGGGGGAAGGTCCCTGTCCATGTTTCCATGATGAGATGCTCGCGGTCTGAAACGTCGTGAGCCCGCTTCAGCAGGATCTTCCGGTCACCCTTGAGGGTTCGTCGCTGGTTGGCCGTCAGCTCCTTCCTGAGCCCCTTGCGGATCTTTTCCAGGGCTTCGTTGGCCATACGCACAACATGGAACTTATCGACCACGATGCGGGCCTGTGGCAGCACCGCCTGGACGGCACGGCGGTAGGGCTTCCACATATCCATACTGACGATCTCGACCTTGTCACGCTCGGTCATGCTCATGAGCCGCTTCGTCACCGCGTCCTGCTGACGACCGGGCAACAGGTCCAACAGGGTGCGCTCCTCCAAGTTGGTCAGGATGCAGCGGTAGCGGCGGTTCAGGTACAGCTCGTCGATACCCAGGCAGCGGGGTGTCTCGAAGCGGTGCCAAATCGCCAGGAACTCAGCCTTCTTCTTGAAGATGTCGCGTATGGTCTTCTCATCGAGGCCCGTGGTATCGGCTACATAGGCGTAGGGGTGATTGAAAGCCTTTTTTTCAACGTAGCTGTATAGCCGGCGAGTCATGCGATGGTCATCCGCCATGTCCGGGAGCGCGGGCCGAAACGTCTTGCCGCAGGCCCGGCACGTGTAACGGCGACGTACTACCCAGAGGGTAACCCGTTTGCCATGAATGTGGAGGTCCCGATAGGCGACATCACGCTTTCCAAACCTGACGAACTCACCTTCTACGCCGCATTCCTCGCAAGCAATAGGAGTTTTAGCTTCCACTTGGAAATGATAGTCATGCTCACTCTCTTTAATATTCCAAACGTCATACTTGTTAAGTTGCAACACATTGACAGGTAGACTAGTCATAAAAATTTCTTAAGTCGTTTCTCCAGAGGCTCTCAGCCCCTTGCGAGAATCTTGGCCGCAATAGGTGAGGTAATCATTTGAATCACTGCAAAAAACGTGGCTGGAATCGCTATTTCTGATGGCAGGCCGGATGCGGCTACAAAGGCAGCAGCAATGCTGAATTCCTTTTTGCTCACGGTAAATAGATATGTGATTACCTCTTTGCGATCAGTGGTTAGCAATCGTGCAGCCATTCCTACTAAGTAGCCAATCAGGTTTAGACATAAGGCCGCTCCAGCAATTACAAAAGCGTACCAACCATAACCAATGATTGTTTCTGCGTTCGGACCTACCACAGCGAGAAGTATCAGGAGATATATAATTGAACCAAGCCCCGCATAAGCTGAATCATGCCTTGCAAAAAATTTCGGAAATCCTGTAGGCAAGCTCACACCCAAGACGGTAGGAATGAGGACAATCAGCACCAATTCGAGGATAATCGAGCCAAGAGGAACCTCCAGTTGTATGCCTGTCAGCGATAAAAACAAGAAAGGAACTATAAACGGAGATAACGCCGTGTTGACTGCATTAAAAACGGCAGCTAGCGCTACATTGCCTCTCGCCATCAACACTAGAAGAGGAGAGGAAACATCCGTTGGCAGGGTGCCAAGCAAGGTTTGGCCAGCAGCCAGCGGGCCGCTCCCAAAAAATAGGCGGCCAGTCAGCCATCCGGCGATCGACATTGGTCCATAGACCAGACCCAGTGCCAAAAACTGTCTTGATGGCTTACGAAGTACTAGCCGTACATCGTGCGCATCGAAGGTCAAGCTGATAACGAGCATCAGCAACGCCAGTAATAACCCAATAGAGGGCTCAAGGAATATTCCTGTTTCAGGGATTATTAATCCCATTCCAGCGACAACAATGACGAACCACACAAGATGGGATTCAACGAAAGAAATTAATCGGATCATTTTTTTAAGTTCACATTTTCAGTTGATGTAGGTCGTCCTTCGCACTTGGAAAACAGCTCAATGGCTTTATCACAGTAGGCACAGTGACCCTGACAGCAGTCGTGCATTAGAAACGCAACGAGATCAGACAGTGCTGGGAAAATAGCGCTGTAAATGATTGAGCGTCCCTCTCGTCGCTTTTCGACGAGGCCAGCATGTTCAAGCTGGCTGAGGTGAAAAGAGAGCCGAGACGATGGCACACCGCCGAGCGAGCTTCCTATCTCACCCGCCGCCAATCCATTGGCTCCTGTTACCACCAGTAACCGGATAATACGAAGTCTTGTCTCTTGAGAAATTGCCGCAAAGGCATTAATCGCTTGGACTTCTTTCATTTCAATAACTCAACACATATTGAGATAATGAAATCTACCTGCTGGAAGAATACTTGGTCAAGTGGGATCCCAAGAGTTAGCTCTATGCTATTCATCTACTCAAGTGAAAATTGCGAGGCCAGTGAGGCTAATCCTCCCTATAGGCGTGTCATCAACCAAGTAATCCGCTGTGTTAAGCGATTGGCTGCGACCTTATGGGTCGAGCCAATCAACCAAAAAATCCGGATAGCCATAATTATTTTAATTTCAAAAAAAGCTCCTTTAAAGAGATGATTATTTATGTAGAAGCTTTTCGATAGTGCAGGTATATCCCTTGATTCACCTAAAACAAACCTCACCAAAGTTCTATTTAAGTGGACTAGCATCCCTTAACATCCCATCCCCATCAGGTTCTGGTGATTGGCATTTTCAAAGCGTTTTTTCAGAAAATGGATATACGCGTGGTTTCTATGCTGGTATTGGTGCTGAAGTAAATACCATTAGCTTATATGAAAGTAATGGCATTGAGGAATGCGGCCAGGTTTTAAAGAACCTAGGTATTGTCTTTGATGGGGATAAAGCATATGCAGCTACTCATCCGAGAGCAATTGCTGATTTAATAGCTGATAGTTTGCTTAGAGACAAACAGGCAAGCTTTATCGTTCTGGATGATTGGCTCAACGATAGCCAAGACCTGCTCCAACTCAATCTACTTTTAGACAAACTGTCCAATAATCTTACAGCAGCTCAACTCAGACTATTAGAATCTTGGAAAAACAGAGAGTCACAGCGCTACCTAAAGGATTTGTGATATTGATAATAACCTTAATTTATCCTATTCGCTTTAATGCTTTCTTATAAACTAAGTTTTTATTACGCTTACCAACAGTAATTACATCGATGGTGATGGTTTCATCAACAACCGTATAGACCAGTCGATAACCATCATCTCTAAGCTTTATCTTGTATGAATCTTTCATTCCAACAAGCTTCGCCGACGGTACCCGAGGGTTTTCACGCCGATCTTTCAACTTTTTTGCGAGCTTCTTTCTGATCCCCGCATCAAGCTTGTCCCATTCCTTCTTGGAGTCTTCAGTAAATCTTAAACTATAGGTCATCCCAATCCACTTCTATACGAGGCTGTTGCTCCCTCGCACGCACAAGGGCAGCAAGTTCTGCATCTTCCAGCCGCTCAATCATTGCCTCATACGCTTCCGCGGGAACCGCATAAAACACCGCTTTGTTCCTGTTTAAAACAGCAACAGTTTCCCCATCTGATTCGTCGACAACAACCATCGGATTACGCTTAAGCTCTGTAATACCAATAGTCACTGAAGACAAGACGGCACTTACCTTTCTCATCTCCGCTACTCCTCTTCCTGACTACGCTTATCACACCAGCCTAGTCAGTCCATCATGGTTTTTTGCTCCTTAACTGATCAGGCTTCCTTGACCAAACCAGCTACCCTCTCTTAGTTCAATATAGCACACTTAAATGACCATATAAAGATGCTTTATGTATTGGTAATATTCATAACCACTATCCCTATAAAAGAACATTTTATGCCCTATACAGGGTGGGGCTTTTTTAGTTATGTTTAGATTAACTCCGCGTCAAATTCACCTACATACCGATAAACTATACCCAGCATCTTTTGCTCCACTGGAACAACCACTCCTTCATCCACCAGCACATGAAACACTTCTTTCCATTCTTCCAGTTCATCTGGCTTAGCCCAAACCATCACACCAAAAAAAGTGAATGTCTCTGTAAGACACTCATTATTTAAATGTTCTATTAACGTTTTTCTCGACATAGTTAAATCCCTGTAACGCCTGATTCCAAGGCATAGATAAAGCCATTTTCCTTGCGAGACATCCAAGACGCTTTATCTGCAATGAACGAACGCTCACCGATAGCGAAGTGAATACAGCTGCTGCTGCGTTTAGTGATTTTTGGCTTCCCTGGCACCTTCATAACAACACTGGCTTTGGGATGCTCACCGGCAGGGGAGAAGGTAATCACTCGCTTGATAATGGTAATCGGCACATTCTTCTTAACTGGTTTACTGTCTTTTCCTGGCTCACCTGCAGCTGCAATTTCAATACACTTCTGCATAGCATCAATGAGGTTGTCACGTGCTATATGGGCAGTGAACGTTCCATCGCCATTATCGACACCTGGGGCGTAACCACCACCGTATTGGGTGGAGTCGTGTATCGAGATAGATGGATTGCTGATCAACACATATTTACCTGTGTCCAAGGGGGACGTGCTGGCGGGTGTAAAGCTAAATTGTTCTTCAAGTTCTTTCATTAATTCTCCACTAACTCACTATGGCTGAATACCAGATTTAAGGTTATCCCAGCTTTGTGATCACGCAAGTATGAACAGGAGGCCAAGAGATGCTGTAAAAAGCGGATTATGTTATTATTAAGTCATTGATTCTGCGTACTTGATTACTCAAGTACCTGAAGTGCCACAGCTGCTTAAATGCTGTGCTCAATAGATGCTAACTTCGGTTAGTATCCTGCAAAATGTAACTGTTACTAAGGTGGCAGATTACCTCAACCCTGAAGGGAGAATGTTTCTCCTTTCAGGGGCGGCGTTCTCCCTTTTTTATTTGGAGAGTGCCTATGAGGCTTAACTTTAAATCGGTACAAGATGACATCAGGAAAATAGCTATTGCTGTATTTCTTGCTGCTTTGATTAGTGTGCTGGTCAATGACAAATGATTTAGCGATTTTATTTGGCCAATAATGTTTTCAGTATGTACCTGGCTCCTTGGTATAATTGAGGCACCATGTTCTGAAAAACCTAAAACGAAGGAGGAGGAAAAATGAACCTCACAATAGCTTCTGGCATCATTTTTCTTGTGTGCGCTATAGTGTTCTCGATTGCTTATTATCAGGAACACAAAAAGCACCGTAAAGACTAAAAACCCTATTAAGAGATTATTTCCACGGAGATAATAGAAAGCCCCTACCTTTGCAATAAGGTTGGGGCTTTTTTGTTTGGGACTGTCAAAACAATTCACCCACGCCGGCATCCGCGATGAGATCAAACTCATCCTTTTCGATACTGATATCTTTCTGGCCAGAAGGATGGGGCATCACATCTAACTCACCACCATTTAACTTTCCTAGTTGCACCAAACCTAAAAGCATAAGCTTTCGTGCTTGATATGCTCTTCCTCTGTCATTGAATTTAGACAGATATTCATAAAGCTCAGGATCTTCGACTCTTGGAATTTTCTGATTCATCCGAATTAGCTCAACCATTACGCTACCTCACGGTGATTCCGTGCATACCAAGCTTCACCAATCTTTTGAAAGCCAAGCACGTTTGCCAATACTGAATGCTCATCACAATGAACGTGATGTTTAGGTAGCAGTTTCTTAATGGGATCTAAAAAGATTCTGGCACCACCGCCTACCAAAATAATCTGATCGATGCTCCGACCGTCACCGACCTTATTTGAAATAGCGTCCACTGCTGGCATTATTTCAGTCAGTGCTGCCTGATGATATTTTGCTAAATCTACATCCTGGCCATACAGACGGAACCGGCCTTTACGAATCCCTTCATCAATATGAGAAATGTTGTCGTAATTGATAGAGAGGTCTTCGCTAATACCTTTGGCCACAGCTTTCAAATAAGCACTCATTCCGGTTGGGTGACTGCCACTTTTACCACTAATTTCTCTCAAGCCAGTTGATACAAGAAAATCGACTGTGAAAAAGCCTGGATCAATCAATAAATTTCTAGTGCTGCTCAATTCCTCTAGCAATTTTGCTTGTGATGCGTAGTGCAAAAACCCACCTAATGGTTGAGCTACCGCGTTAACCTTTTTGATTTGAACGTCACGATTTCCAACGCGATGAGAACCAACAAGCCGTTTTTCTAAAAGCGACCTTTTACTACTCATGAGATCAACTGGTAAACCCACAACCAATAAATCAATAACATCCACGTCCATTTGTGTAAGAGCACCATACATCAATGCCATGTAGTCTTCGGTCTCAATATAATTTTCATGCATGATGCGAACACCGCCTTCAAGTGCGGCATCAATGCCTGGCCCCACTTCATAGCGATTACCATTCACAACGACTTGGTAGATATCAGGACTTTCTTGAAAGCTATTCTTGTTAACACTGGGGCGGTTAACAATTGATGGAAAGTGATCTGCCTCAGCACGACCATTAACAATGTTACGAATGAATTTAGTATTGCCATAGCCTACGTCTACAGCACGAATTACAGGATTAATATTGTTCACCAGCGTTCCTCCACGGAAATACAGAAAAACGCGCACACAAAGGCATCTGGAGCCTTTAAGCAAGCACGCGATAGATTGAGTTTGAAATATGGCCTGAAGTAGGCCTTTTTTGATGCACACTTCCGTGGAAGTTATGCGCAGGAGCGTCAGATTTGACGGACAAATATAGATTACCTCGGGCGCACCTATAAAATCAACCCCTACAAGTCCTGCAGGACGCCTACAGGACACCTGAACATCTCATTTCCCACAATCTCCAAATTAAATTCAGAGATTTACAACACCAGAAGTCCTGCAGGACACCTACAGGACACCTGAAGTATTAGAAAATAAAATAATTGTCAGTTTTCTCAAAAACGCACCTAAGTTGCATTGGAAAAAATTGCCGTGGAGACTGAGGGGCAAAACCAGAGCAGAAACCACAGTCGAAACAAGACGATGCAGCTCAGATAAGAACTTTATT
>NZSL01000005.1 GCA_002696735.1 Methylophaga sp. | reverse complement strand
GCTATTGAGGTTATTGACTCAGTAATATCAATACCTGGCTCTACTAAATAGTCCTTATCTCTTTCCAGCAAGAATGCAGCGGTACCAAGTACACCGACCATCGCAACAAGACCAATAACCTTGAACCATATTGGTGCTGACTTTTTACCAAGATCACTAGGTATCTCACCTTCAAAAACATCGTGTGTTTGTTTATTTTCAGTCATTATTTGAACTCTTCAACAGTATCGAATGCAATTAGTCGGTGTACAGGATCGACTTTCATCCAGTAGGCCTTACCCACCAGCATCATCAATGCATCTTTAAGCATCACAGGGCCGATTTTTCGATGTGCGTGAGGTAATGGCTTACTAAGGAGTTGTTTAACGTGCCCACCCTGAATGGTGGGTGACGCCATTGAAAATCCACTGCGCATTAGCAGGAACTCGATAGCTTCACCTACGGTTTGAGCTTTTGATGGGATTTCAGTGTCTATAACCACTTCAAGCAGATTTTCTTGCTGCTGTGTGTTTACTGCATCTGCGTTTGTGTATCGTCCAACTCGAATTTGTGTGGCAGAAGGTGGTTCATAGTCATAACGCTCAATAAAAATATTGGGTTTTGGTTTTTGTGCGTCGGCTATTGCAACAGCTTTAGTTTGTTGTTTGACGCTTGGGAGTGTTATGCAGCCAGTCATAAAGACTGGCAATAAGGCGGCGAGTAATATTGTACGCAAGATGCTTCTCCATCAAATTTGCGTACATATTCGTTTTAGGCTGACTTAAAGGCAATGAATAACCGGATATTGGTCCGAGCCGGTTATCATGCAATGCTTTTAACTTTAGGATTAGATTCGTTTTCTAGCCAAGCAGATAATGTTGGCCATAGGTGCCGTAGCGCGATGTCATTTAATGTCTTGCTAACCTCAAGACAACGCTCTAATGGGTATTTACCCGTACTCGTATTCCACGCATTCCAAACCAATACTTCTTCATCGTCTGAAAGCCGTCTAGGTGGTCCGCCCATAGTTTTTGGTGCGTTGAGTGATTTGCGCATTTCTTGAAATGCTGCCTTTCCCATTCCTGTCAATGCATGAACCATCGGCCATGATGCATCTTTGACAATAAGCTGCTTAATTGCTTCAGCCTCACGTTGAGACTCTATGATGTACTCTAAAGCCATTGGTAGCTTAATTTCGTTAGCAGTAATTTCATACCAAACGATGCCGGTTCTGGCGATTGCAAGAGTATCTTGAAGTGTCATTGCTGCCAATTCACGAACGTTTCTGAGTGGAATTTCAAACTTTTGAGTTAGGTTATCTATTTCAGTTTCATCTGCAGAGAGTGTTGAAAGTGTTCTAAGGAGTTTGTGTGTGATATCCATGTCTTGGACATCACCGATGTTACGAATTCCATTTTTAGCTAGAGAGATTGCTTTATCTAGGAGGGTTACATCAACATGGATATCGATTAACTGATAAATTCTTGACAACTTATACAGGTCACCATGTGGTAGAGATGAGATCATCTCTACTTGTTCAACAGTAACACCCATATCGTGTATCGACTCGATATCAGCATTTAATGACGTATTTATCAGCTTAGTCAGGAAGCTATACGTCATGTTAGTGTAAAGGCTTTGCACTGCCCTACTCCTTTCAGAACTTCTTACCCCTGCCTACATCCTTGGACCCAGGCTCCTCATTTCACGAGCCTATTTAACAAAGATATATTCCTGAATTCAATCGTTATTTTTACAAACCATATATAGTGTGAACTGGTTCTCACAAATGTGATTTCACATGTTCTTCACATATATAAGAAGGCCATTTTGTATTTTTAAGACATAGATTTTTCTCTTGTCAGCTCATGTCTTCAAATAATGCGCAAACTACAGACGTCCAATAGGAAAAATTCACATATATTCAGAAGCCTACGTAACATTTCTTCTAAATCATTCATTAGTCTCTGTTTTCATCAAGTCTCGAGGCTAAGTACGGATAATGGTATTCCGATGTACATCCATCATCTTTATAAAGCTAGCTATCCAGATAGCAAACAGATAGTAGAAAGATATCGGATAGCTATTTATAACACTTTTAAATGGATATCTATAAGATATCTAGATAGCTATTAAATATCTGTTAGTTTCTAGCTAATAGATAGCTATCCGATATCTCAATGATATTCGATAGCTAGCTGTTAATTACTAGATATCTGTGTACAGATGATTTAGAATCACGACTATGGCTAGCTATCTGTTATCTGGATAGCTATCAGATATCTTTTTAAATATAAAAGGAAGCAACTTATGCCTACAATTGTTATGGCGAGTTCCAAGGGTGGGGCAGGTAAGACTACCGCTGCCGTTACTTTGGCTGGAGAGTTAGCGCGTCAGGGTCTGGAGAAAGGGGTCAACATAGCGTTAGTTGATGCTGATCCTAATAAACATAGTGCAAAGTGGGCTAAGAAAAATGGTTGTCCAGAGAACCTAACATTATATGAGTCAGATGAGTCGAGCATTATTGACGATATAGAAAAGGCTGAACAAGAAAATGCTTTTGTGATTGTTGATCTTGAGGGGACGGCAAGTATTGCAGTGGCAAATGCAGTGAGTAGGGCAGACCTGGTTATTATTTTATGTCAGGGTTCACAGAATGATGCTGATGAAGCTGTAAAAACAATTAAGTTATTACGTCAGCAAGGAAAAGCATTCAGAAGGGATATCCCATATTCAGTCCTATTTACACGAACAAGCACAGCGATTGTGCCTCGTACCTTGAAATTCATTGTCAGTCAGTTTACAGAATCAGGTGTGGATGTCTTCAAGGTATCCTTAATAGAGAAGGATGCCTATAAAGCTGTACATTCTTTTGGTGGGATAGTTAACAATCTCGATCCTAAAGATGTTTCAGGTATTGAGGTTACTGCTGCTAACGCTAAGGCATACGCTGAAGAGGTTAAACGTAAGCTTAAAGAGATAATGTCAGGAGGTAGTGATGGCTGAGCGAGCTGGATTAGATTTAGATGATATCAATGAAGATGAAGTAGATATCGCTTCATTAACGGGACCGAAGAATCCAAAGCCAAAAGTTGATCGTAAAGAGTTAAATAAAGTCTCTGAAGAGGCTGGGTTTGTGAGTCGTCAGGCACCAAGACAGAGGAGAAGGGGAGGACGAACTGCTTATACCCAACAGAAAAACTTTAAGATGCGACCAGATATGCCAGAACTATTTGCTGATGTCGCTGATGGACTCGGTATAAAAGACTATGAGTTATTAGAAATGGCTATTCAAGCATTATTGGCTAAGCAGAAAATGAAAGATGAATTAGAAAGGTTTAAAAGTATCACATCATAGAGGTACTAAGCAGGGTAGAGGAGGTGGAACATAACTGACTTTATAGCCTGAATACCTTTACCTAGAAAGGGCTGTTATGCAGCCCTTTTTTTATGAGTTGCCTTCAGATATTCAACATGCTTTTTATCTGTCTTATTACTTTCAGGAAGTCGGCGTACTTGCAGCTGGCCGGTAAGATGATATACCTCATCCATTGTCAATGATTCCAGTGGGAATGACTCGATATATTCCCGAAGTTCATTACTTTTAACGACACCAGTAGGGCGCTCTGATTTGAATTCAGCATCACCAGAGAAAGAAACCACATTAATCATATCCACACTTGCATAGCCGGTGATGGCCTCAATAGCCTTTAGCTGACTGTAGTTCTGTCTGATAGGGTTCTGAAAAGTATATTTATCAAACGCTGTATATTGATACCATTCGCTCGAATTTTCGCTTCCTACTATTGAACCTCGATAGTGTTTAGTTTCGATGACAAACAATCCCCGAGAGCTGATCAGGATATGATCAACCTGGCTCGATCCTTCACGATCTTCAAGATCAATGACGGGCAGGGTAACGCTTGAGAGTAGGGCGTAATTATCGTCTGACAATGACACCTTCAGCACATCATTTACGATCTGCTCACCAATATGTGAAGCATATTTATGCGCCTGGAACTTTTTAGAGGCATAGAAGCCTCCAGCAAACCCAAATGCAATTAAAAGTAAGAATTCCATCACTTATTCCTATGTTTTATTCCTTATATATATACATAACATGAAAGCTGATTCACGAAAGTGGCAGCAGATGCCTATTTATGCAATAGATTTACCTTTATATGAAATGACATTGATCGCTGATGCTGAAGCTGTAGAAGATGCTGTCTTTGGCAGCATGCGAATTCTACCTCCACGGTTAAACATACCAGTCTCAATCAGTATTCTGAGGCTAGCTTCATCGGTGCATTCAAATTTTTCATTACCCGATAATGTGTAAACATACTTACCGGTCATGGGTCCTCTTTGGTACTGATATGGATGGCAGATTTCTCCATTAGTATTTTTTCCAATTACATCCGTGAGTAGTTCAATCATATGCGGTAATACATCTGGCCAAAATTTAAGTAAGTACTATGATGAAATAACAAAGTAGATTTACCTCAATGCGTAGGGTGTTCATCATTTGTGTCAATTTCTAAGACACGTATCAAGTAGTCTTCTTTTTTAGGTGTGTATCTGCATTGGCCCTTTACAACTTCACGCAACATTGTAGGATTTATCTCTTTAGTACTGATTGCCCAGGCAACTAAAACTTCATGTTCTTTTTTTTCAATCTCATAAATCTTAGTCATGCAATCATCAGTCAGTTCAGTTTCCCGGAATCTTTTTTTCAGATCCAGTAGTTCAATCATCACGGGTTTTGTTTGCTCTTCAAATTTACAACTATTCATTTTCGTTTTCATTCTTTTGCCTTAAACATTTTTGACAATGTTCAATTTAATCGATGATCGGATTGTGACTCATACAAAAAGCGTGTCTATTTGTTTTCAGCTAAACCATTGATCTATATTCAGACTAATTTTTCCCAGTAGTAAAAGTCAGCCCATGTTTTTGTAGTAAAAGTCGAGCTTAAGCGTGGTTTGATAGTAAAAAAATGTCTTAAAAGACGTGATACTTCTTTTGGGGTATTAAAATTAATATGTAACTATGAGACTTAGTTTGTTGCAATGAATATCTGGATTTTACCGAGATTATTAATGGCATTAAGACTTAGTTAAGATCAGATAGAGCAGAGCATGGTTGTGTCGGATCTATTATCGATTTTCCTTTATATTCATAAGTTCAAGTATCAAGTTAAATAGTAAATCATGGCTTATTGATTTGTCTTTGTTTGCTATCGTATTTTCCCAATCAAAATTATTTTCATGTTTAAAGCTATCAGATAACCAGATTAGCATCGGAACATGTTTTTGGGCTTCAGGAGCAATTCGATAGGGCAAACCGTGGAGATATACACCGTTTTCACCCAAAGATTCACCATGATCAGAAATGTATAAAAGGCCAACATTATATTCAGACTCAAGGGTTTTTAAAGATTCAATAGTCTCAGCAATCAGTTCATCTGTAGCTAAAATACTGTTGTCATAAGCATTAATAATGGCTTGCTGTGAACACTTTTGCAGTTGATTTGTTTCGCATTCAGGGAAAAATTTCTTTTGGCTTACGGTGCTGCGTTTAAAATATTCCGGCCCATGGCTACCTAACTGATGCATCACAATAAATGCATCTTTTGAAGGCGGTATTGAAGCTACTTTTCTTTCAAATGCTGGAATTAATTCCAGATCGCTACATTGCTCACCATCACAATTAATAATATTTTGAGTTAGAATTCGGTCACACATCCCTTTACAACCTGAATTGTTATCCAACCAAGTTACATCAACGCCTGCTCGTTGAAGAATGTCGAGTACATTGTCACTATTTTTGGCTATATCAGCATCATAACTTGCCTGATTAAGGTATGAAAACATGCATGGAACAGAGATAGCTGTTGCCGTTCCGCACGAAGCAACATCACTAAAGTTCACCATTGAATCAGGAGTATTATCTAGCAGTTGCAATAGCTTTGGTGTTGTATTTCTATGATAACCATTGAGAGTGAAATGATCTGCCCTTGCCGTTTCGCCTACGATCATTACAAATAAATTTGGTTTAATTTTATTAATTGGTGTAGTTAACTTTGCATTCAATGCTACCAATTGAAATTCAGTTGGAAAAGCGGAGGCTACTATTTTTTCCCCGACAGAAATACTTGCTGAAATGGCATTGAATGGCACGGCTAGATGCTTAACTTCACGGTGATTTCTAAAAAAGGAAGAAAGTTCTTTGTAGTTAAACTGTAAAAATCCTGCGAGGAGGATAAAAGTTATTATTAGAAGTGTGAGCCATACTTTTAGTTGATGTCCAAAACCTCCCCATTGTATATTCATTTTTTTGTTAATCATGGCAGGTATAAACAAAAACAATACTAAATGAAAAAATAATCCGGTCCCAATCAAGCCTTGAGTTTCATTCCAATCCGTTTCAACCACATTTTGCAGCATATCCTTATCAATGAGGATGCCATACTTCATCATGAAGTAGCTGCTAAAGGCCGAAATAGTAATTAGTATCAGGAGCCAACCTTTTAACAGTCTTTTAAACGAGAATAATGAAACCAATATAAGATTCATCATAAAACTAAGAGCGACTATCTTAAATTGTAGCGATGGCTCAAAAGCGTTAAGTTGATTGAATAAAAAATAAAATATAGGTAAATTGTAAGTAACAGTGATAAATAGTGATGACAAAATTATATATACCCAAGATGGGATTGCTATTGAGTTACTAATCGCTATATAAAATGTATTACTTTGTAAATAAGATGAAGATTTTTTTGCGAGAGATAACATTGTTAAATTCCACTTATAAAGTTATTAACTCCCACTCTATAAGTTGAATCTTAAAAAATGCTTAAATCTAATTTATTGGCAGTATTATTTTTACTTCAAACTGTTCTTTTTGCTGTGTGAAAGTGATTTGGCCTTGATGTAAATCAATAATCATCATTACTATCGATAATCCGAGTCCAGCCCCTGCAATATGCTGGTGCTGGCTATGCCTATAAAAGCGTTCTCCCAAACGATCAGACTCCGTAATAATGTTGTTATTGTTTTTAATTGTAATTAGAACATTATTTTCTGGAGCATTTGTTACTTCAATTTCAACTACTTGTTCTTGCTCTGAATATTTGGCCGCATTATCCAATAAATTTCGCATCACTATTTGCAGTAAAGATGGATCACCATAAACTTCACAATTTCTATCAATCTTAGTTGACCAGCTTACTTTCTCTAGTTGATGGATTGATAGCTGTGACATGCTTTGTTCAAGCAAATCATTCACATTAAGCCTTTGAGGAGCGAGTAGAGAAGACTGCTCAATTCTTGCCATAGCAAGTAATTGATTGACCAGATGAACCATCCTTTTACTGCCAGTATCTATTGCCGAAATTGCGTTAGATATGTCCTCAACTGATGCTATTGAAACTTTTGGAGTAACTTGGAAGTATACACACTTAGAAGCATCTGGTGTTAATTTCTAACCTACTAAATAGAAGACAATAGTAGGAGATATTATGGCAGAATTGTTTGGATTTAAGTTTGAAAGAATAAAAGACTCTAGCTCTCAAGAGAAGTTTACTGAACCTAGTTCGGAAGACGGAACTCTTGAGGTCGCTGGAGGCGGTTTTTATGGACAACTCTTAGATACTGATGGTAGAGAACGAACCGAGCAAGACTTGATTCGTAGATATCGTGATATTGCACAACAACCAGAGTGCGATAGTGCGATTGAAGATATCATCAACGAGGGTATTGTTGCGAATGAAAAAGATCAAGCTGTTCAAATTGAATTAGACAGACTTATCTTGCCTAAAAGAATTAAAGATAGGATTAGAGATGAATTTGATACTGTT
>NZSL01000018.1 GCA_002696735.1 Methylophaga sp. | reverse complement strand
CTTGACTAGACGCTCAGTATTTGGTTCTGCATCAGCGACAGACTTTGGCGAGATTTGTTGTTTCTTGTTTAAGTTAAGGGCTAAATTGACAAGGTTGCAATAGAACCCTGGAGCGAAAAGATCCTCGATGTCGCTTTCGGATTTATCGGTAAAATCAGCTGCTGTGAGGACCTTCTCCGTCGTCAGTATTTGACTCTGCCGCAATCGTTCTATCTTTGACTTGTCTCCCTTCCCGTAATCACACAGAGCAACTATGTTGAGGTTGTTACCGGCAAATAACGAGGCAAATGATGAGACCTTATCCAGCCCACCTGTAGGGCAAATAGCCCATCGCGGATCCAAATATTCTCTATTTCTAGACTGAAGTGCCTGCGACATAACTTGAAGATAAACTACGTCTGATGGCCCCTCAACTAGAACGCAATTCTTACCAATAAGGGGTCCTAGGGATTTTGCCTCCAAATACTGCAAAAACCTCCGAAGCCCCCGTGTTTGCTAGCCTGTAGAGAGGCATCAATTTTTACTTATCGGCCGATAGCCCTCAATCGGCGCCATTAAATCATCCAGTTTAGGCAGCTCTCCCGTCGGCGCGAACGTATACGTACCCCGGAAGTTGATATTCTCCCACGCGACAGGTGATGCGCCCTTTACGGTTTCCATGTGTTTTTCGCTGCCCTGCTCCTCGAAGCTGTCCAGCAGGTTGCTGAGTACTTTCGAGTTGAAGTAGATAATGGCATTTGCTACCAGCCGGGCGCTTTCGTTCCAGATTTGTATCTCCTCGTCGCTATTCCCCCGGAACCGGTCGCTGTTCACGTTGCTGATTGCCCTACGCAACTGGTGATAAGCTTCTCCCCGATTCAAGGCGCGTTGCACGTGGTTTCTAAGGCTGGCGTTATCGATGTAATCCAGCAGGTATTGGGCCTTCAATAGTCGGTTATATTCAGTCAGCGCCTTCAGTAGTGGGTGGTTTTTCTTGTAGCCAGAGAGTTTCCGGACCAATATGGCTTGGGTGGTTTTCCGGTGAGCCAGTGACACGGCAATTCGCTGGATGGTGTCCCAGCACTCCATAATACTCTGCGTGTTAATGGGTTTACGCAATGTGAGTCTCACCCGCTGACTCTCGTCCTCGGAGATATCGAACATCTCGTTGATAACCCTGCCTACCTGGGCATATCGGGGGGCGAACCGGTAGCCAAACAGATCGAGTAAAGCAAAATTCACATGGTTTACCCCATGGGTGTCAGTAGAGAGCGTATCCGGGATGATCTCAGTACTGTTGTTCATCAGGAGGTCAAAGATGTAATGGGATTCGTGTTCGTTAGCGCCGATCACCCGGGCATTGATTGCCATATGATTGGCATTCAGGCTGATCGCCGAGACCCCTTTGCTGGTACCGAAGTATTTTGAGGAATACCGGGTACGGAATGTCTCGCGCTTAGCTTCGAACTTTTGGCCATCAGCGCTGGCATGCAGGTTGTCATCCTGGATATTGTAGTGATTAAATATACTCAGTCGCGTAGTGGCGTTGTTGATGCGGTCATTTGCGGCATTCAACGTTTCCAGCCGAAGGTAGTTCGCTTGGATGGTACTCAGCTGATCATAGGTGCGGTCGGAGATCTGGGCGATACCGTAGATGCCCTGGTTTGTGGCATTGGCGATCAGGATCGCCAACAGGTCCACTTCATACTGGCGGCTTTTGGAGGTCATGCCCAGCACGTGCTCAAAGTCGTCAATAAATCCGGTATCCTGATCCACCACGCGCAAGACATCGGCGACTCCGATTGCCCTCATTTGCTGGAAGAACGGATTGTTCACCAGATGTTTTTTGCCGGTGGTCGGTAAGCGCCAAAGGTGTTTACCACCCTTCGGGCGCAGAATGATATCCCTGTTGTCCACGCGTTCCAGATAGTCGCTGACTTCGTATAGCCGAGTGGTCAACCGATCCGCCATGCGCGGGATCAGTTGCTTTGGATCCTCAGTAATTTTGGGTTGCTTCGTACCCTCGACCAAGGCCTGCTTCTGATTTTTCCAAGTCTGTGGTTTTACCAGATCGTCGTCCAGTGCACGATACCGTATGACTTCTGGCAGCACTAACTGGCCGTTTAGGCGGCTGGGAATCTGCAAATACAAGAACCATTCATATCTAGCCTTGTCTATGCCGCCGTCAGGTTTCAACAAGAGTGGTCGCGTGGCTTTTGGCGGTAGACGCCGGTCAATACTGGCATCTCTGAGCATGTTGCCGGCCGCCAGCTCCTGTCGAGTTTGGCTCAAGACCGCTGCCAACCGTTGTGTTTTATCGGTGCCTTCGATGCGTAGACAGCAAAAGAGTGATCGTAACAGGCCGGTTCTCAACGTGGATTCCGTATCCAGGTGTTGCCAGAACGCCTCATCCGCCGACTGCTTCTGATTGCCGAGGTACCGGCAGACTGAACTCAGCTCGTTGGCATTGAGAACCTGGAACGCTTGTTTCTGTACAGCATGGAATGACGTATTGGGGTCGATACGATCATCAACAAACAGGCACAAGATTTCTGCAGCCTTACTCACATTGGTAGCCGCCTTTTGCCAATCCCGATAAACTCGATCCTGCGCCAGCTGATGCGCTCGTTGCTTTACCTGTCGAACGTGGTGAATGAACCCTTCGGCCATGCGTTCCAACCCCTCCTGATATCGAAACTGTAGGTAGCAAAGCAGATATAGGCACTGGTTCTCTGGCGACTGACGCTTGATTTTGGCGCCGTAATATTGAATCCGTTCGGCATAGTGCTGCTGATTTTTTTGAGACAGAGAAAGCGAGTCGAGGACAACGGTCACCTCTGCCATCAGCGGTTGAATGTGGTGATACACCGCGAGTTCTTTCTGCAACTCGGTGCCGGTGAAATTGCGCGCGCCGCCGCGCAATTGTGTTAACGTAAGCTGGTCATTACCGGATACCAGTGTATTTAGTACAGTCGTCAATTTTGGGCTACACGCGGCGCCGATCTTCTCATGCAGTCGCTGCTGATGCTGGTTAACCACCTGACTGACGATCTTCTGCAGGGTGCTATAGGCAGGAATGGCAATTTTCTGGTGGGCCAGGAACTCAATCGCTGCATCAAAGAGAGCACGAGGTGCAACCCAGCTTTCAGCACAGGCCAATAAGTGTTCAACAAGCCGGGGTTGATGCTCAGGATCTTTCCAATTTTCATATTCGATCATGGAAAAAATCCGTTCATAAATGCGGGACTTTTGATCGGATTTCAGACTGAAGCGTCGAAATTTCAGGCCATCAAAGTGATTTTTCGCGATAAATCCCAAGTCATCCTGCATGGATTTAAACGTCGGATTGAGCAAGATGGGTTTGCATTTGAAATAGCCCAACAATGCGATGGCGATACAGCGGTACTTGCGCTGCCTTATTCTGGTCAGCTCAGCGCGCTCTTTATCATTCAGCGTGAAGTAAAACCGTTGATACGATTCGTTGAAGGAGGGGACGCCGTATAAATCCTCGATTTCAGCGGCAGTGAGAATTGATAGTCGCTTGGTTCTGCTCATTCTTTGACCCAAAGGCCGAAGAAGATACTGAAACTCGAGCTAAATTAAAATTAATAGTGGCTTGGAGGCCAGTAAATACGGGGCCTTCAACGGTTTTTGCAGTATTTGGAGGCAAAATCCCTAGGACCCCATACAGCTGCAATCGCTGCTTATTTAGATGATCTGACACTGGCTAAAGAAGTCGTTGAGGGGATTGCAGGCAGTGATTTAGTCAAAGCTGTGGAGTTAAAGTCAACGCAGGAATCGCTAGCTTTACGTGGTACGGTACCTGATGGCGCTCAAACAATGAAGTTTGATTTGGAATCTCCTTTTTCAAGCGGTGAAATGGTTGGTAAATTAAATCTTGTGCCGAATGTCGCTTTGATTAAGTCGGATGCGAGAAAGGCCGCTATCAATCACGTTATATTAATTTCTGTTCAGACGTTTGTTTTGATCACACTTATTATTTTCTTATTAAATACACAGTTGATAACTGAAATAAAACGGCTTGCCAGTCGTTTGCATGGTATTCGGATTGGCAGTGAAGAGCGAATTATTCCAACGCAGTCTCACCAATACGATGAAATTGGTTTATTAACCCACGATATAAATGAGTTATTAAATTCGGTCGAGGAGAATATTAATCTTGAAAGAACGCTTCGACTTGAAGTGGAAGAGTTAGAAAACCGATTCAGAGATATTTTCGAACAGTCCAGTCACGGTATCGCCATTGTCGATATTGATGGCAAAATGAGGCTACATAACCCGTCTTTCAAACAGATTATTGGTGATGAGTGTTTTCAGAAGATTTCAAAGCAAGACTCCCTTTCCTTTTTTGCACTATTTGATGAAGAAAGAAGTCGCTTGGAATCAGCTGCTGCTGAAGTTTTATCGAGTGGTGAGTCACGAGCAGTTGATATAAAAGTTGATGAGGGGTCACAAACGAGGTGGTTATACTGCCTTATTTCGGTCATGACAGACGATGATAAGACGTCGTCTTTTGAAATTGTCTTGCAAGATATTTCAGAGCGTCGCAATCGGGAAGAAAAGTTAAAGGGGCAGGCTGAAGTCGATGCCTTAACCAATTTGTATAATCGCGGTGCAGGTGAGAATAAAATTGAACAACTTATCTCATCTTCGGACTCTAAGCGGTTTTCATATGGCCTGTTTATGATTGATTTGGATGGGTTTAAACCTGTTAATGATCAATTTGGCCATGAAGCAGGAGACAGAGTGCTTATAGCGGTTGCAAATCGATTATTAGGTTCAATTCGTGCTGAAGATATTGCGATACGTTGGGGAGGCGATGAATTTGTTGTTTTTGCCAGATTAACCACGGATTTATCAGAAGCGAGCAGTATTGCAGAAAAACTGTTAAATATATTACAGCAACCAATAGAATGTCAGTCTGATATGAGTGTGACTATCAGTGCTAGCATTGGTATCGCGCTCTATCCATTCAATGCTGATAATATTGAGACATTACTCAAGTACGCTGATCTTGCGATGTATGAAGTCAAATCACACAACAAAAACAGTTATAACTTTTTCAAACAACCCACATTCAAGACGTCAGAGACACAAAGTGTGATCACCGGATTTTAGAATGCCCGGTGAATAACACCGGGCATTTTCTATTGTATTACTGTATTGGTAAATAGACTAACTTACTGCCTTTCATATCCGGCACCATCAGGTACTGACCATCTGCTGAGAGACTAATGTCAGCAGCAGAGACAAAGTCATCACTGAGTAATTGTGGTGTTGCTTTAGGTTCAACTAATTGCCACACCTTACCATTTTGCCAATCACTCACATACAGATAGCCTTTGCTGTCTCTGACCAGACCATCAGCACCACCAAAGCCTTTGTTCAGTGCTTCAGTTTTACCCGAGCTGATATTCGCACGATACAAGTCACCTGTGCCAAAGTCAGCAACTAACAGCGTGTCATTACCGTCCATCAGCAACCCATTAGGACGTTTAATAGCCGATTTATCATCCAAAATTTCGCTCACTTTACCTGCTTGAGTAATTTGATAAATGCCGGCATTTTCTCCATCATCAGTGCCGCTATCAGAGACATATAAGGTACCGTTACCATCAATTTCCATATCATTCAGAAAGACAGGTTTTCCGGGAAAATCCTTGGCTTTGGCGATAACTGTGATATCACCTTTCATATCTACTTTAACGACATGATCGACATCAGCGATATACAGTTCGTTATTCCATAAATCGATGCCTTTGGGATCATTTAAGCCTGTAGCCAGCGTTGTTTTTTGTCCGGACTTATCGATAACCGTGACTTTACCGTCACCGGCTTTACCAAACTCACCAATTTCAGTGACAAATACACGACCATCTGGTGCTGCAATGGCTGATTCAGGCATCTGCAGATCAGTGATTGTTTTGCTATTTGATTGAGACGTGGCATCAGTTGAAGATGCGTTGTCATCGCCATAACTAACACGGTAAATCACATCGTTATAATCATCAGAAATCAGTAAGGAACCATCGGCAAGTTGTAATACATCGGTCGGACGTCCCCAGGCCTCACCATTCTGCAACCAACCATCGATAAAGACTTCATGACCTGTCACCTGATGATTATCATCAAATGTGACACGCATTAACTGGTAACCCACAGGACTCGTTCTATTCCATGAACCATGCTGAGCAATAATGGCATCGCCTTTGTAGTCAGCTGGAAACATATCACCTGTATAGAATTTGAGACCCAGACTTGCGGTATGTGCCTGGAATTCCTGGACAGGGAACGTGACGTCTTGTGGTGCTTGTTTGTCTTTCCAGTCAGGATGTTGCGCTTTGCCACCCGCATAATAAGGGAAACCAAAGTGCATACCGGCTTTAGGTGCGGCATTGAGTTCACCCGGTGGATTATCATCACCCATCATATCGACGTTATTATCAGTGAAATACAGGGTGCCAGTGTCGGGCTGGAAGTCCATACCCACTGAGTTTCTGATACCTTTGGCATATATTTCAGCATCACTGCCATCGGCATTCATACGAATAATGCTGGCTTCAATACCCTGAGGATTACAGATATTACAGGGGGCACCTACGGTGACATAAAGCTTGTTATCAGGGCCAAAAGCAATATAGCGCCAGCCATGGTGTGCTTTATCCGGTAGCTTATCGTAAATAACCTCACGCATTTGTTTAAATGGTAAGTTGAGATCGAAACCCGGAGCGGGGTAAATGGCAATACGGTTTTGCTCAGCAACATAAAGGTTGCCTTGATGCACCGCTACACCATTACCGACTTTTAAATCATCAAGAATCTTCACCACTTTATCGGCTTTACGATCTTTGTTTTTATCGACTACCGCAAAGACATTATTACCGCGTGTGCCAACAAATACTGTGCCTGTTGACTGGCCTAAGGCCATTTGACGCGCACCTTCGACTTCGGCATAAACATTAATATGAAAGCCTTCTGGCAGCTTGAGCTTGTGTAGATTTTCTTCCGCATCGGCTCGGTCAGCAAATGCAGCCTGTCCCATCAGTCCTAACGAACCGGCTAGCATAAGCTGTGTTATTGTCTTAAGTGTCATACATCCTCCTTTAGTATGTATTTTCCTGCTGTGCAGCGTATCGATTATTGAATCACAGAGAATCGATACGCTGCTTGAGTGGTATCAGGACACGATACGTCACTGATACTCATGGTGCTTGCCTAATAAAACGGGGTTTGTGCTGGTTTCTACATATCGTTATTTTTCAGTGAGAAAGGGATAATCGATATAACCATGTTCATCACCACCATAAAAGCTATCGCTGTCAGGTGTATTCAATGGGGCGCGAGTAGAGAAACGTTCAACTAAATCCGGGTTGGCAATGAATAACTTACCGAAGGATATACAGTCAGCATCGCCACTTTGGATCGCTACATTGGCAGTATCAAAATTATATTCACTGTTTGTCATATACGTTCCCTGATACCACTCACGACATAGGCCTAAATCAAACTCGGGGCCCGCAGCGCCTGGATTTTCAGCGCCCATTTCAGTGATATGTAAATACGCCAGGTTAAACTTGTTTAGCGCCTTGATAATGTACTCAAAAGTTTTTTCGGGCTGACTGTCTTTCATATCATTAAAAGGTTGCAACGGAGACAAACGAATACCAACACGGTCTGAACCCCAGATTTTGCAAACTTCATCAACGACTTCTAGGGTCAGACGGGCGCGGTTTTCAATACTGCCACCATATTCATCCGTTCGCTGATTACTGCCATCACGTAAAAATTGGTCAAGCAGATAGCCATTGGCAGAATGCACTTCGACACCATCAAAGCCTGCCGTTAAGGCGTTATAAGCGGCAGTTCTGAAATCATCGATTGTCTGCTTGATTTCATCCTTTGTCATTTCCTGTGGTGTTTCATAAGGTTTTATACCCTCGTAGGTATAAACTTCACCAGCAGGTTTAATGGCTGATGGGGCTTGTGGTTTCATACCACCGGGCAACATAGATGAATGTGAGACTCGACCACAGTGCCATATTTGCAAGACAATCTTGCCACCTTCTGCATGGACTGCCTTGGTGACTTTTTTCCAGCCTTCAATCTGGGCTTTGCTGTATATGCCTGGTGTATTCGGATAACCAATACCTTGAGCCGAGATTAATGTGGCTTCAGTGATAATTAGCCCCGCCGAAGCTCGCTGACGGTAATACTCAACATTCATATCTGTGGGGGCTAAACCTTCACCTGCACGGTTACGCGTAAGCGGTGCCATTATCACGCGGTTTTTCAAGCTGATGGAACCCAGTTCAATAGGTGATAAAAGCGACTGAGTTTGTTGATTCATTGCTGTCATAGTGCATCCCTAAGTTCAAAGTGTAATAACAATTTTGCCTAACTGATTATTGGCTTCCAGATAGCTATGGGCCGCGACAATATCGTCAAATTCAAATGTTTTAGCGATAACAGGGCTTAGCTGCGAATGCTTCAACCAGTCAAAGATTTTTTCTTTAGCTTTGTTTAAACGTTCTGGAGCGCTGGTGAATTCAAATAGCGTGTACCCCCGAATTGTGAGCCCTTTCTGTAATGCGGGGAACAGCGGATAAGGGGTGGGGTCAGCACTTAATGCGCCATATTGAAAGATCATCGCTAATGGTGCGCAGGCTTCAGCTAAGGTGTTTAACATCGGGCCGGCAACAGGATCGAAAACGATATTGACACCACGGCCTTCAGTGATCGCCATCACCGCATCTACCACATCATCTTGTTCACTGATAATCACGTGTTTAGCCCCTAACTGATGGAGTTGTTCTACCTTTTCAGCTGTTCGGGTCATCGCAATAGGTGTGGCACCAATCAGGTTACATAATTGTATGGCAGCAATGCCGACACTACTGGACGCGGCTGGGATTAATACATAATCACTGGCTTGCATTTTGGCAATATCAATCAAGGCACCATACGCTGTTAAATATTGCATCCACACTGATGTCGCTTGCTGCCAGCTTAAATTCTCCGGGTGATGAGTGACAGCGGTAACTGGCATATTGGTGACTTCTGCATAAGCACCATATTGGTTCATTGAAAAGTTGGGAATGGTACTGACGGCATCACCAACTTTGATATGTTTGACGTTGTCACCGACGGCAGTAACGGTTCCTGAACATTCATAGCCTATACGGGCAGGGAGTTCAGGTGTTTCAAGATATTGGCCACGGCGGAACATTGCCTCAGCACGGTTAAGACCAATAGCATGGACTTGGATCTGTACTTCATCAGCAGAAGGGGCTGGGACGGTTTCATCAATAATTGATAAAACGGATGGTTCACCTACCTGAGAAAATTGAACTGTTTTTGTCATAAAGCGCTCCTTTATTTATAGGCTTGCTTGCAGAATTTGTTGGCTTTTTTTGAGGTCGATATCATTATGTTCGCCAAGCTGGGTCAGACCATGTTCAGCCAGTTGTTTGATCATCACTGGAATAGCATCAGCATTAATCTGGTAATCACTCAGATGTGTTTTCACACCCATTCGTTCAAAAAAATCGCGAGTTTTTGTGATCGCCATGTTTATTTTAGTGTCGTCAGTGCCTTCGTTGAGTCCCCAGACACGCTCGGCATACTGTAGTAATTTGGCGGATTTTTTCTCGCGTTGTTCCTGCAGTACTGTGGGCAATAAAATCGCCAATGTTTGTGCGTGATCCAGCCCATGTAGTGCGGTGATTTCATGACCGATCATGTGAGTTGCCCAATCCTGAGGAACTCCGGCACCAATCAAGCCGTTTAACGCTAATGTCGCTGTCCACATGAAATTGGCCTGCAGATCGTAATCATTAGGCGACTCAAGCAGCTTAGGACCAATCTCAATGAGTGTCTGCAATAATCCCTCTGCGAATCGATCCTGCACCATGGCATTAACCGGATAAGTCAGATATTGCTCCATGATGTGCGTGAAGGCATCCACTACACCATTCGCCAGTTGTCGTGGTGGCAAAGTATAGGCTTTGGTCGGATCTAAAATAGAAAATACTGGATAGACGAGCTTACTGCTGAATGCCAGTTTTTCTTGTGTTTCGTAACGTGTGATCACGGAGTTGGCATTCATTTCTGAGCCAGTAGCGGGGAGGGTAAGCACTGAACCAAACGGTAATGCCTGGCGAATATTTGTGGCGTGATTCACTAAGATTTCCTGCCATGGGTCACCATCACACTGCACAGCTGCAGCAACAAACTTGGTGCCATCTATGACAGAACCACCCCCAACAGCTAACAGATAATCCAACTTATTTTGACGAATCTGCTCAACCGCACGCATCAAGGTACTGTAACCAGGATTAGCTTCGATACCGCCAAACTCTTCTATATGACGATTACCAAGGGCAGTAATGACTTCGTCTAGGGTGCCGTTTTTTCGTGCACTTTGTCCACCAAACAACACTAAAACACGCGCATCTTTCGGCACAAGCTCATCGAGTTGTGCAACCTGACCTTCACCAAAAAGGGGTCCTAGGGATTTTGCCTCCAAATACTGCAAAAACCTCCGAAGCCCCCGTGTTTGCTAGCCTGTAGAGAGGCATCAATTTTTACTTATCGGCCGATAGCCCTCAATCGGCGCCATTAAATCATCCAGTTTAGGCAGCTCTCCCGTCGGCGCGAACGTATACGTACCCCGGAAGTTGATATTCTCCCACGCGACAGGTGATGCGCCCTTTACGGTTTCCATGTGTTTTTCGCTGCCCTGCTCCTCGAAGCTGTCCAGCAGGTTGCTGAGTACTTTCGAGTTGAAGTAGATAATGGCATTTGCTACCAGCCGGGCGCTTTCGTTCCAGATTTGTATCTCCTCGTCGCTATTCCCCCGGAACCGGTCGCTGTTCACGTTGCTGATTGCCCTACGCAACTGGTGATAAGCTTCTCCCCGATTCAAGGCGCGTTGCACGTGGTTTCTAAGGCTGGCGTTATCGATGTAATCCAGCAGGTATTGGGCCTTCAATAGTCGGTTATATTCAGTCAGCGCCTTCAGTAGTGGGTGGTTTTTCTTGTAGCCAGAGAGTTTCCGGACCAATATGGCTTGGGTGGTTTTCCGGTGAGCCAGTGACACGGCAATTCGCTGGATGGTGTCCCAGCACTCCATAATACTCTGCGTGTTAATGGGTTTACGCAATGTGAGTCTCACCCGCTGACTCTCGTCCTCGGAGATATCGAACATCTCGTTGATAACCCTGCCTACCTGGGCATATCGGGGGGCGAACCGGTAGCCAAACAGATCGAGTAAAGCAAAATTCACATGGTTTACCCCATGGGTGTCAGTAGAGAGCGTATCCGGGATGATCTCAGTACTGTTGTTCATCAGGAGGTCAAAGATGTAATGGGATTCGTGTTCGTTAGCGCCGATCACCCGGGCATTGATTGCCATATGATTGGCATTCAGGCTGATCGCCGAGACCCCTTTGCTGGTACCGAAGTATTTTGAGGAATACCGGGTACGGAATGTCTCGCGCTTAGCTTCGAACTTTTGGCCATCAGCGCTGGCATGCAGGTTGTCATCCTGGATATTGTAGTGATTAAATATACTCAGTCGCGTAGTGGCGTTGTTGATGCGGTCATTTGCGGCATTCAACGTTTCCAGCCGAAGGTAGTTCGCTTGGATGGTACTCAGCTGATCATAGGTGCGGTCGGAGATCTGGGCGATACCGTAGATGCCCTGGTTTGTGGCATTGGCGATCAGGATCGCCAACAGGTCCACTTCATACTGGCGGCTTTTGGAGGTCATGCCCAGCACGTGCTCAAAGTCGTCAATAAATCCGGTATCCTGATCCACCACGCGCAAGACATCGGCGACTCCGATTGCCCTCATTTGCTGGAAGAACGGATTGTTCACCAGATGTTTTTTGCCGGTGGTCGGTAAGCGCCAAAGGTGTTTACCACCCTTCGGGCGCAGAATGATATCCCTGTTGTCCACGCGTTCCAGATAGTCGCTGACTTCGTATAGCCGAGTGGTCAACCGATCCGCCATGCGCGGGATCAGTTGCTTTGGATCCTCAGTAATTTTGGGTTGCTTCGTACCCTCGACCAAGGCCTGCTTCTGATTTTTCCAAGTCTGTGGTTTTACCAGATCGTCGTCCAGTGCACGATACCGTATGACTTCTGGCAGCACTAACTGGCCGTTTAGGCGGCTGGGAATCTGCAAATACAAGAACCATTCATATCTAGCCTTGTCTATGCCGCCGTCAGGTTTCAACAAGAGTGGTCGCGTGGCTTTTGGCGGTAGACGCCGGTCAATACTGGCATCTCTGAGCATGTTGCCGGCCGCCAGCTCCTGTCGAGTTTGGCTCAAGACCGCTGCCAACCGTTGTGTTTTATCGGTGCCTTCGATGCGTAGACAGCAAAAGAGTGATCGTAACAGGCCGGTTCTCAACGTGGATTCCGTATCCAGGTGTTGCCAGAACGCCTCATCCGCCGACTGCTTCTGATTGCCGAGGTACCGGCAGACTGAACTCAGCTCGTTGGCATTGAGAACCTGGAACGCTTGTTTCTGTACAGCATGGAATGACGTATTGGGGTCGATACGATCATCAACAAACAGGCACAAGATTTCTGCAGCCTTACTCACATTGGTAGCCGCCTTTTGCCAATCCCGATAAACTCGATCCTGCGCCAGCTGATGCGCTCGTTGCTTTACCTGTCGAACGTGGTGAATGAACCCTTCGGCCATGCGTTCCAACCCCTCCTGATATCGAAACTGTAGGTAGCAAAGCAGATATAGGCACTGGTTCTCTGGCGACTGACGCTTGATTTTGGCGCCGTAATATTGAATCCGTTCGGCATAGTGCTGCTGATTTTTTTGAGACAGAGAAAGCGAGTCGAGGACAACGGTCACCTCTGCCATCAGCGGTTGAATGTGGTGATACACCGCGAGTTCTTTCTGCAACTCGGTGCCGGTGAAATTGCGCGCGCCGCCGCGCAATTGTGTTAACGTAAGCTGGTCATTACCGGATACCAGTGTATTTAGTACAGTCGTCAATTTTGGGCTACACGCGGCGCCGATCTTCTCATGCAGTCGCTGCTGATGCTGGTTAACCACCTGACTGACGATCTTCTGCAGGGTGCTATAGGCAGGAATGGCAATTTTCTGGTGGGCCAGGAACTCAATCGCTGCATCAAAGAGAGCACGAGGTGCAACCCAGCTTTCAGCACAGGCCAATAAGTGTTCAACAAGCCGGGGTTGATGCTCAGGATCTTTCCAATTTTCATATTCGATCATGGAAAAAATCCGTTCATAAATGCGGGACTTTTGATCGGATTTCAGACTGAAGCGTCGAAATTTCAGGCCATCAAAGTGATTTTTCGCGATAAATCCCAAGTCATCCTGCATGGATTTAAACGTCGGATTGAGCAAGATGGGTTTGCATTTGAAATAGCCCAACAATGCGATGGCGATACAGCGGTACTTGCGCTGCCTTATTCTGGTCAGCTCAGCGCGCTCTTTATCATTCAGCGTGAAGTAAAACCGTTGATACGATTCGTTGAAGGAGGGGACGCCGTATAAATCCTCGATTTCAGCGGCAGTGAGAATTGATAGTCGCTTGGTTCTGCTCATTCTTTGACCCAAAGGCCGAAGAAGATACTGAAACTCGAGCTAAATTAAAATTAATAGTGGCTTGGAGGCCAGTAAATACGGGGCCTTCAACGGTTTTTGCAGTATTTGGAGGCAAAATCCCTAGGACCCCAT
>NZSL01000017.1 GCA_002696735.1 Methylophaga sp. | reverse complement strand
CATTATCCTGCCTGAGCATGTGACCCCCCATGTGACATTATCGCCGGGACAAGCCATGTTCCAGACATGGCTTTGCATACACTCCATCCAGGGAGATAAACGTTTTTGCATGAGCGAAGCGAGCCCGTAGGGGCAGCCACAGGGCGGTGGTTGATAAAGTAGGTCACCGATAACTGCTCCTGCGTTATCGGCATACATCACATCCCTGTGAATAACTGGCAGGCTTTAAGACAAAAAATACCCGGTTATCCTCATAGAGGCCCGGGTATTTTTTTGTCTAGCCAGATTGTAATCATTGCACTTGAGCCTGAGCACAAAGCAGGTGTCATAATCGCCAGCAGCGACAAAGGATGCCGATAGGCGCTCGAAGAGTGAGATGCAGGGATGTACTTCATCAGAGTAGGTCGACATAACAACCAAGCTTCTCGGTTGGCATAAGTCATCCCAGCAGCCGCAGGTGCTCGAAAGAGGCGGATACCCCCTAAATTAGGTCACTGTTGATTGTATCCTGACAAGAATAAAGGCAGTTGTTTTAGACGAGTCCTTTTATATTCAAAAGAGTGTATCGTAACTTCAAATAGTTAAATAGAAATCGCTTAAATATTAGATCTAATCATTAGTAATAATGGTTCAACCATATTTAAATTAATATTTTTTATCTTTATTGTGTCCTGGTGCATTTTCGCTGTTTCCCGGACCGGCTGGGTCATGGCCTGGTGGCATGTGTCCATGCTTATAGTGCCCACATCCCGACAACATACCAAAAATTAAAATGAGTCCTGCTGATAGCCATTTATGAAAATTCAAAATGGAATTCCTTAAAGTAAATTATTAAATACAAATATGCACTACGCTAACTTGGAGTAGGTACATCGTTTTCACTCACCTCTTCTGAGGTCAGTTTTTCTCTTGCAAATCTTTTATCATCGTTATCAGCCTTAACTTCGGGCTGTGATTTGATGGTATCAGAATGAACAAAGTTTAATTGTGTAAACAAAGCAAAATGATCAGAGCCAAAATGGGATAAACGACGGATATCATAAAGCGTAAAATGCGCACTATGAAATAAATGATCTAGCGGCCAACGCATAAACCAATAATCAGCATGAAAGGTATTAAACATACCTCTACCAATACGTGGATCTATTAATTTACTGATCTTGCGGAATAACCTGGTTGTGGTTGACCAGGCGACGTCATTGAGATCGCCGGTAACGATTATTGGTAATTCAGCGTCTGCTAAGCTTTTGGCAACCATAATTAGCTCGGCATCACGCTTAGAAGACTCTTCATTTTCTGTCGGACTGGGTGGAGCCGGATGCAGAAAATGTACACGAATATTTTGTCCTGATGGCAAGGTTAACAATGTGTGCATTGATGGAATATCATCTTGCACCAGAAACTTAGTTGTCGACTCCGATAACAGGTATCTAGAATAGACATGCATACCATACAAGTTTTCCTGAGGACAGCTCATTCGATAAGGATAATCATCTTCAATTGGTTTGAGTTGTGTTTCCCACCATTGGTCTGTTTCTAGGGTAACTAAAATATCTGGATTATTATTCTGTATTAATTCAATCAGCTTCTCCGCTTTTCTGTTAGTCATCAGAACATTTGCAGTCATGATTTTTATACTGTTTTCAGAGTCCAGAGTAGAAGTCTCACATACTTCTTTTGAATAAAACTTAGTGTAAGGCAGTATCCACCATAACTGAAAAGCAATAACAAATAATGTGGGTAAGAGCAGTAACCAGAAACTTAGATTTGCATAATCCATGAAGAGGATTTCGCCAATCAACAATAGAATCGCGGATACAAAATATTGCATTCGCGGAAAATCATGTACACGAACCCACCATATTTCTTTACTTGATAAACTAAGTAAAGAAACACAAAGCAACAAAATAACCAGAGGGGCAAATAAATATATCGGGTTCAAAAGGATTTTAGAATCAGTATAGAAAGAAATGAGACGTTAACATAAAAGTGCTTTTGCAGCAGTCACAATATTTTCACTTGTATTGAAGATATTGCACTGAGTTACCATCAATAACCGTATTTCATTCTATATGGTTAAAGAGTAAAGACATGAAGTTTTCAGACATGTTTTTTTGAGAAATGCCCAGCTTATTGACTAAAACGTTGGCAGATAAAAATTGATCGTATTCACCAATAGCTGATACTGATGGTTAGTCCTCAACTTTCTGATAAGAATTAAAGTGGTGGCAGGCGCATATCCATAATACGACGCTTTATCCACTCATTTTTAATCCCTTATACAAAACGTAAAACATCATCTACATGAGCATGCTAAAGGGAAAGAAGCCCATAATGCAGGCGGTTTGAAACGCCACCTAGCCACCTGCCATCAGTAATACTGCAATAACAAGAACAAGACCTTTGGATAAAGCCCAGAATATGCGTAGTCGTACGGGGAGATAATCACCGTAAATGATGATATCAATAACTAATGAGCCGGAATCCTATGAAGTTACAAAAAATGTCACGACAAACATTGTGGCTATCCCAGATACCAGTGTACTGAAAGGCAATTTATTAAATTGCTGTTAATCTTTTGTTGAGGCCAAGCATACTGTAATTAGCTAAATGATCGTCTATCATAGCCAAAGGCCTCAACAAAATAGTGACGGTTTATCGCCCACCCTGCGGGTATAGGCTCAGGTTTTTCTACTGAGCGGCGACCTGATTTACTTGACCTATACTTATAGTTTACATATCGCTGTGGTTAATCGACCATTATCACTGTTTATTAGAGATTTTCATGGAAGCAGAACTTCGAGAAATACGCGACCACCTGAGTTTACATCCCCCATTTGATAAATTGCTGGATGACTTGTTAGATGATGTTGTGGGCAATATTGAGATTACCTATTTTAAGGCAGGCTCGATGATCCTCAACAGGGGGCAGTCTATCGATGCACTCTCATATATTCGCAGCGGCGCTGTCGAGACCTATCACTATAATGGTGAGCTCTATAACCGTTTGGAAGAAGGGGATATTTTTGGTCAATTTGGTCTTTTGCGACAAGGTAAGGTCCGCTTTCCAGTAAAGGCCATAGAGGATACCTTGCTTTATCAAATCCCCAAGACTATTTTTGATCGCCTATGTGACAATGATAGCTTTGCTGATTTCGTTGAGCTCTCTGGTTCACGCTTAAAAAACACGATAGACGAGAGCCTGCGTGAAAATGACATGATGACGACGCGGGTACGAAAGTTGATCAGTCGTTTGCCCCTGATGGTGGAAATCACAGTGTCGATTCAGGAGGCTGCTCGCCTGATGACAGAAAATGTGGTTTCTTCAGTACTTTTAATTGAGCCCGCAGATGAGGAAGATAGTGATGGTGTCTTTAGAGGTGATGATGGGGGACTCTGGCGGCTGAAAGGCATGGTTACCGATGAAGATTTAAGGTCTCAGGTTGTTGCTGCCGGAGTTCAAACGGATAGGCCAGTAGGTCAACTTAGTGATGGCCGCTTAATTACTATTCAGTCTGATGAATCGGTCAACGAAGCCATGTTGATGATGTTGCGTAATCATATTCAGCGGTTACCAGTGCTGCATCGACGTCGCCCGGTTGGTGTTTTGCATCTGTCTGATATCGTTCGTTACGAAACCAATAGTAGCCTGTATTTGGCCAGTAATATTTTTAGCCGGAACTCTGTGCGTGATTTGTCACGGTTGATTCCAGAAATACGCGCCGCTTTCATACGCCTGGTAGATGATGGATCTAACGCAAAGATGATTGGCGACGCAATGTCCAGTATCGGCCGTAGCCTGATGCGGCGTTTGATCGAGCTGGCTGAAGATGAGTTAGGACCAGCGCCTATACCTTATTGCTTTATGGTGCATGGTTCTCTGGCTCGCCACGAGCAATCAGTAATAACGGATCAGGATAATGCGCTTGTATTGCATGATAGTTTCGATCCGGAGCATCACGATGAATACTTTAAAATGTTGGCGAAAAAAGTCAGCGATGGTTTGGATGCCTGTGGCTACGAATACTGTAAAGGCGGGATTATGGCCACCAATGAGCAATGGCGGCAACCCCTCGCGCAATGGCGACGCTATTTCGATGAGTGGATTGCCGATCCCGATCCTCAACGGCTTTTACACAGCTGTATTTTTTTCGACCTGGATGCTGTGTATGGTGAAGAATATTTAGTGGAAAACCTGCAAGATATGATTGCAACCAAAGCGCGTTATAATCCACGTTTTTTGGGTGCAATGGCACGTAATGCCTCGAATCGAAGACCACCTTTGGGTTTCTTTCGTACCTTTGTAATGGAAACCGATGGTCGTCAGCACAAGGTAATTAATATCAAGGGTCGAGGTTTGGCTCCTATAACGGATGTGATTCGTGTGCATGCGTTAGCGGTTGGCTCGAAAGCTCAGAACAGCGCTGAACGTTTGCGGGATATTGAGCAGGCAAACATTTTACCTGCTGGCCAGGTCGATAAACTACAGTATGCGCTGGAGTTTATTGCTTTAGTGCGCATGCGTCATCAAGCGTTTGAACTACGCAATGATCAGGCGATAGACAACGCTATTGAACCAGAAAATATTGACACAGCAGAGCGTCACAATTTGAAAGAGGCTTTCCAGGTGGTCAATAATGCACAGAATTTTCTTCCTTATCGTTACCCATACTCGGCATAGTGAATGTTTAAAAAACGATCGCAACAGAGTGTGATTGATGAGTGGCAGCGTTATCAAGCGCAGCAGGCGATAGCCTGTGCGAATCCTATACTACAACGCTTTTATCAAATGCCGTTGACGGATCCCGAGGTGCCGCTGTCAGAAGTGTCGTTTATGGCTCTGGATTTTGAAACAACTGGATTAGACCCACGATACAACGAAATAGTCAGCTTTGGTCTAGTGCCTTTTACCTTGCGAAGTATTCGACCATCAGATGGTTATTATCAGGTGGTGAAGCCGAAGTGTAACTTGTCTGAAGAGTCTATTGCCTTTCATCGTATTACTCACTCTCAGGTGGCCACTGCACCGCCGTTAGAAAAGGTGTTAGATGAGCTACTGGAACGATTGAGTGGTTGTATAGTGGTTGTTCATTACCAACACATAGAGCGACCTTTTCTGGACTTGGCCTGTCATAAATTATGGGGAGAACATTGTTTATTCCCATTGGTTGATACCATGGCAATCGAAGCGCGCTGGGAGCGCAGAGGTTGGAAAAACCAGTTGAAAGAAACGTTGGGTATACAGCCTGTGTCAATTCGACTCGATGATAGCCGTCAGCGGTATGGTTTGCCAACATATTCAGCTCACCATGCCAAGGTAGATGCCATGGCCACGGCTGAGCTGTTTTTAGCTCAGGTGGCTAGACATTACTCTCCCACAACGGCCATTGGCCAATTATGGGAGTGAGTTGGTCAGGCTACCTGGGCTCGGTCATTAAGCCGCGAACAATGGCATAACAACCTACCAGTAGCACGATTGTGAAAGGAAGGCCCGCAGAGATGGCTGCCGCTTGCAGTGCAGCGAGTCCCCCCCCCAGCAGCAAGGCGACAGCGATAGCGCCTTCGATAACGCCCCAGAATACACGCTGTGGTTTAGGTGCATCGATTTTACCACCGGCGGTAATGGTATCGATAACCAATGAGCCGGAGTCTGAAGAGGTGATAAAGAACACAATGACCAGGATTATGCCAATAAACGACGTGATCTCTGCAAGAGGAAGTTGTTCCAGCATCACGAAAAGTTTTAGTGGCAGATCTGCTGACACAACACCATCAAAGCCAGATTGCAGTTGCGTGATCGCATTTGTGCCGAATGCGGTCATCCAGAAAACCGAGACAATAGATGGAATCAACAGCACCGAGATTAAAAAGTCACGCACTGTACGACCACGACTTACCCGGGCAATAAACATGCCCACAAAAGGCGACCAGCTGATCCACCATGCCCAGTAAAATGTCGTCCAACCTTGGCTGAAGTTAGCATCTTCTCGACCAAAGGGATTCGATAATGCAGGAAGTTCAGTTAAATAGCTGCTTAAGTTAGAAAAAAAGTTTGAAAAAATAAGCAAGGTGGGACCAACAAAAACCACAAACATGAGCAGTACAAATGCCAGTACCATGTTAATTTCTGATAGCCGTTTTACACCTTTGTCGACGCCGGCCAAAATTGAAACAATAGCGACTGCGGTGATGGCTGCGATTAGTAGAACCAGCACTACGTTGCCATCGCCTATGCCAAACAGATAATCTAACCCCGAAGCCGCTTGTTGCGCGCCAAGCCCCAATGAGGTTGCCAAACCGAAGAGTGTGGCAAACACCGCCAAAATATCGATAAGGTGACCTGGCCAGCCCCAAATTCTCTCTCCCAATATAGGGTAGAAGATAGAACGTACCGTGAGTGGTAAGCCTTTATTGAATGAAAAAATCGCCAGTGACAGCGCCACAATGGCATAAATAGCCCAAGGATGCAGACCCCAGTGAAAAATAGTGGCGGCCATGCCCAACTGACGTGCAGCCTCAGGGTCGCCGGCTGCGCCACCGAGTGGTGCCCAATCGGTTCTCAGACCATCAGCGCCCACGCTGGTACCACCAAAGGCGCTGTTATAGTGAGACAGCGGCTCCGATACACCGTAGAAAACTAGTCCAATACCCATGCCAGCTGCAAACAGCATAGAAAACCAGGAAAGCCGAGAAAAGTCTGGCTTGGCTTCAACCCCGCCGATGCGAATACTACCCAGTGGTGAAATAATCAAGCCCAGGCACAAGACTACGAATATGTTGGCAGACAACAGGAAAAACCATGACATGTTGGTATTGATCCAGTTTTTACTGGCTTCAAAGATCGTAGTGGATTGTACTGGTAAGGCCAGCGATAGGAAGACAAAAGCCAACACAACAATTGCCGAGAAGATAAAAACGACACCATGAAGATCAACAGTGATTCCGAAATGTTTGGCTCGGTAGTTATCTTGTCCAATCTGATAATCGGTATCTATTAAATTGGTTGCGCCATTGGGTGCGCGTACACCTGCTGATTCAGGTTCAGCGGAGTTATCGGATTGACTACTCACGTTGCTATCCTTTTATTTAAGAGTTTTTGTATAAGTGTAAGCACACTACAAGAATTCAGCACCGCCTGTTGGCGATCCTCATTAAGAAATTGGGGTTTAGAAGTAATAGCCAAAATTGATCAGGAAGCGGGTTTGCCACTCGTCGTCGGTGTTGGCACCGAGGCGATCGCCGAAGGCTGCATCACCACCGACAAACTCGTTGCCGTTGGAAAAGCCAACTTCGTTGTAGATATACCAACCACCGCGAGCCAGAGCCACACCGGCAACGATCATTTCACTGTCGTTGAATCCACTCTGATCTTTCACGATAGAACTGTATTCCAGATAAGGCAGAACGTAGTCCAGCCAAGAAATGTTATTGGTAGGTTGGTAATAGCTTAGAGAAACAGCAGGTATCCACCCTTTGGCAGCCGCTGTACTTGGGAAGTCATAGGCACCAAATTGCACCAGATCATCTGTACCCAGTGCCTGGTCAACGTCGACATCGAATTCGTAGCGTGTCAGTTGTGTAGCCAACTTAAGGTTGCCCCATTGATTGACCATATGTACCGAGGCGGCGTAGTGGTTACCGTCGGATTGTACCCCGCGGCTCTTGAGTTCACCTGCTTGAAGCGAGAAACCTAGGTCGGTTGAGCTGTCATCACTGCTGTTAAACGAATAGATCCCCCGAACATTGATTTGATTGCGTTCTTCATAACCATTACCGGATTCATCGACGACATCATATGAATAGCGGGCGCTATCACGACTGGCACCGGCATAATGGCCTTCGTCACTGGAGTAATAGGCCACATCCCACGCCCACTTACCGTGTTGCGTACTGTATTTAATCCCTAGGTCCATATCATCCGACAGGCCAAGGTAGTAGTGTTGGTCAAATAACCAAGCCTGTGAGATACCATATGCACCGGGACCGAAGGGCACACGATTAACGCCCAGTTGAATCTGACTATTGTCGTCAGGGCTGTAACCCACCCAACCAGTATGCAAGAAATTATAGCCATCATACCAACGATACTCGATTTTAGCCGAGTAAGGTCCGTTGTTATAATCTAAATTTGCACGCAGCGTATCTAGGCCAACATTACCTTCATCTTCCCAGGCTCGACCAGGAGCACCGCTATCATTGGCGGTGTAATCACCTACTGTGTACATGGCACGAATAGCACCGCCCACTGTCCAATTGCCTATCTTAATGGGCGCATCAGCATCGGTGAGCTTGGCATTGGTTTCCGCCAAATTTTTATTTTCGGTTTGAATGCTTTCAAGTTCAGCATTGACCGAGTTTAATTCGGCTTCTAGCTGTTGAATACGCTCTTTGAGTTCTGCCTCGCTAGCAGCAAAAGCGGCTCCAGAAGTGAAAAGAAGAAAACTCAAAAAGGGGATATGAGCCCATTTTTTTAGTGATGAGATTGAATTTAATTCTTCCCGAACAGGGGGACGGCAGGTAAGTAAGGTCATCTATCGAATTCTTATCTATTGTGGCTAATGATGGATTGCACGCTTGCTTTAAACAGCTGTGAATTCACATCAACTCTACAGTAGCGACCTTGAACTGTGCAAACTGTTGCAGATTTATAAGATCACAATCCTCGTGTCATCATCCCTGTCAAAAAAGAGTCGCTTTACCCTCTTGTCGTCGTCATCACTTGATGTACGGTTTGAAACAAGAGCCTTCGCAGGACAAGACCTGAGGCAGCCTGTTGTATTTCTTGCTAGAGTCAGCGGCCAGAATTTGCCCCATTTAAAATTGGAGCATCGGACTTTTTGAACATGATCAATTTCTAAACAGATAATGTCTTATTGGACAAAGTCTCTTTTAAACCTTAGTTTGGTGTCAAAGTGTCAAAGAAAAGCTAAAGATGGAATTTAATTTTACTTTGATTCTCAATGACAGAGCAGGAGATAAAGTCATGTATTCAACTATTATGGTTCCGGTAGATCTGGAACATGCCGCCACCATGGAAAAAGCAATCAGAACCGCTGCTGATATTGGTAAGCTATACCACTCTAAAGTCATACTAGTTGGGGTAGTAAGCTCCGCCCCGAGCAGCGTTGCTCACAATCCGGAGGAGTTCGCACAGAAACTGGATCAGTTCACCCAGTCACACACTGAACAATGTGGTTATCCGATGGAGTCAAAAGCCGTGACTTGCAATGATCCAGTGGCAGAACTGGATCGGGCGCTGGAAAAAGTCGGTAATGAAGTCGGTGCTGACCTGGTAGTCATGGCATCACATGTTCCGGGTTTCATGAATCATCTGTTCCATGCCAATGCCAGCCATCTGGCAGAGCATGAGCATATTTCGGTATTCATCGTTCGCTGAATAATGGGTGTCTGCCACCTTAATATATCCTCCATCTTCACCAGCACGCGAGGCAGCACCAGAGTCATTTCTGGGATAATCACTGATAACGTAATTAGCACGCATAGCACCACCAATTTTCATTGACCACTGAAACTTCTGCTTGTTCTGCACTTTGTTCGGCCTTTTGACAGCTCTAAGCTGCTTTGAATTGCTGCTGAAGCGCTTCTACTTGCTTTGTAATGCCGAGAGAGGTTTCAGCTCTGGTTTGTATTCAGCGGCAGGAACAGTATAAAGCTAGCGAAAGAAGATGCTTTTTTTGCAGGCATATTAATTCCTTATGCCCTCGGTAATGACAATTAATGAATTTGTGCGAGGCATAAGAACTAACAGAGCAGTTAATTAGAAGATTTTCAAAGTCTGGTGCAAGCTTTTGTTGTTAAAAAGGAAGATGCTTTTGCTGCAGCAAGCAGTTCGTGCGAGCAAGATAACGACGCTTTGATAAGGCGTTTATTAGGACGCAGAGATGTTGCCGTTTGGTTAATCTTGGTCGGCTAAGCAGTTCATTGTCTGGCTGCTGAATTAACAATGATAGAACTTCTATGCCACCCAATGTCATGGCACGAATCTCCCAGCCGAGGCGGCCGGTTAATGTCATACCAAGCTGATACCCTTCTTGCATCAATTGCATCGTATATTGATAAAGAGGGCGCAGAACTACAGACAATTTTCTTGTATCTCCGGCAAGCAGTTGTGAATCATCAATGCCTGCGGCTTCAAGACGATCTTGCGGTAAATAGATACGATTTTTCTCCAGATAATCCTGCTCGATATCCTGGAAAAAATTGATCAACTGTAACGCTGTGCAGATGCAATCTGATTGATGCAACTGTGAGTCGGTAAGACTGTTATTGAGATGTAATACCAAACGGCCTACCGGATTAGCTGAATAACGACAATATTCAAGCACCTCTGCCAAATTCGCATATCGTTTCACGCTGACATCCTGTCGAAAAGCTTTCAGCAGATCTGCAAATAGTAAAACAGGCAAGTCATGCTGCTGAATGCTATCAGCCAGCGCTATCCAAAGCGGGGCAACAGTGGTCAGATTTTGGTTTGCTATTGCTTGAAGTTCTCGATGGAATTCATCCAGCTGTTGCAGTCTTGTCGTTGCCGTCGCATCCCCTTCGTCAGCAATATCATCGGCTTGTCTTGCAAAGGTATAGATTGCCGCTACCGGCAATCGCAGTTTTTTTGGCAATAGAAGTGAGGCAACAGGGAAATTTTCGTAGTGACCGCGCGCGAATTGTTGGCAATAGTGGTAGGCGGCTTGAACTTGTCGATCAGTCGGCATCGTTTTTGTCTTGCACTTGGCGTGGCTGCTGCTCGAGAGGAGGTAAGTCAGTGATCTGACTCTTGGTACTGATACCCATCTCGATGAACTTGCGCGCGCCCGGCAATACCTGACGCTCAAGTGAGCCGACAGCACTATTGAAATGATTGACGCTTTGGCCAAGACTGTTACCCAGCTTGCTTAAATGATTACCAAAAGTAGCCAATCGTTTATAAAGTGTTTCACCAAGTTCGCGAATGATTTCAGCATTTTCTGCCAATGCCTGTTGTTTCCAGCCATAGGAAACGGCGCGTAATAAGGCAATGAAGTTGGTGGGGGTGGCCAGAATAATATTCTGACTCATGCTGTCTTCCAATAGGGCAGGATCCACTTCCAATGCTGCCGAGAGGAATTGTTCGCCAGGAATAAATAACACGACAAATTCAGGAGACTGAGAATATTCCGCCCAGTAATTTTTGCGGGACAGTTCTTTAATCCTGCCGCGAATGATTTGAGCGTGACGCTTTAATTCCAGTTTACGGGTCATATCATCTTTGGCCTGGATAGCCGATAAATAAGCATCCAGCGGTGTTTTAGCATCGACAATAATTTCGCGTTTTTCCGGTAGGCGAACAATCATATCGGGCCGGATACTACCCGTTTCAGTGGCCGTATGTGTCTGCTCGTAAAAATCACAATGGGCCACCATTCCACTAAGCTCTGCCAGACGTTTTAGGGTCATTTCTCCCCATTGGCCGCGGACTTCTGGGCGGCGTAGTGCCTGCACCAGATTTTGAGTTTCCTGCTGCAACTGCTGTTGACTCAGGTTCATTTGGGTAATGGTTGTATTCAGGCTGCCGTAAGCCTCTTTGCGATCCTTTTCAATTTCCTGAATTTGCTTGCTGGTCTGCTGCAATGCTTCATTGATTGGTTTAAGCATTTGCTCAATGGCTTTTTCTTTCGACCCTAAATCCGCTTTAGCTTCACTTTGGAAACGTTTCAGATTTTCTTCAGCCAGTCGCAAAAAGCTGGTGTTATTTCGTGTTAACGCTTCATTGGAAAGTTGATTAAAAGTATTGGCTAATTGCTCACGGGTTTGAGATAGAAGCTCATCAATTTGCCGTTTGTTTTTTTGCTCCAGCTGTAATGTCAGATCCAGCTCAGCATTGTTTTTTTCCAGTGTGCGAATTTTGCCACTGCGAATAAACAGACCGATAACAATGCCCAGCAAAATACCAACCAACAAAACGATCAATAAGTCCTGGTGTTGCAAAAAAAACTCGGGACTTAAATCCATTGTAAAATCTCATGTGGATGATTAATCAGACAGTCTGCCTGCCAGGACTCCGGCTCATCAGTTTCGGAAATATAACCATATAAAGCGACGACGGAACGCATTTGGGCATTATGTGCTGCCTGAATATCACGTTCTGCATCACCAATATAAATACAATCCACAGGCTTGGCATCCAGCAGCTCACAGGCATGTAACATTGGCGCTGGATGCGGCTTGCTATAGGGTGTGGTATCGGCGCTAACAATGCATGCGGCAGAATCGGTTAATTGCAATGCTTCCATGAGTGGCATTGTCAGGAAGGACGGTTTGTTGGTAACCACTCCCCAACGAATCTCATTGGCTGCAAGACCATCAAGTACTTGTTGCATGCCGATAAATAAAGCGGATTCGCGGGCGATATTTTCTGCATAAAGACTTAAAAATCGCTGTTGTAGGGCCGGATAAACAGGATCTTCTTTTTCAATGCCAAATCCCAGTTTTAATAGACCGGCACTACCATGGCTGGCCACAGGACGAATTCGTGCATGATCCAGCGGCTGATGACCTTCTTGTTCTAATAAGGTATTTAATGCATAGCCCAGATCAGGTGCCGTATCGACCAATGTGCCATCCAAATCAAACAGCACGACATTAAAGGGAGAAATAAACATCAGATCCGTCGACAATGTACAAGATAATTAACATCAACATCTCTGCTGAGTTTATAACGACGTGTCAGCGGATTGTAGCTGATACCGGTGATGTCATATACATGCAAACCAGCCTCGCGACAACAACGTGCCAGTTCCGCCGGTCGAATAAAACGTGCGTAATCGTGGGTGCCTTTGGGCAGCATTTTGGCAATATATTCAGCACCGACAATCGCTAATAGATAGGCTTTTGGATTGCGATTCAAGGTGGAGAAAAACACATCACCACCCGGTTTTGCCATTGTCGCACAGGCATTAATAATCGCCTGTGGATCGGGCACATGTTCCAGCATTTCCATACAGGTTACGACATCAAATTCATCCGGATGTTTTTCCGCCATGGCTTCAGCGGTCGTCAGTTCGTATTTGATTTTCAGGCCAGCTTCCAGCGCATGCAGTTTAGCGACATTGAGTGGCATTTCTCCCATATCAATGCCAAAAGTTTCAGCACCGCTTTTGACCAAGGCTTCAGTGAGAATACCACCGCCACAACCTACATCTACTGCCTTGGTATTCTTCAACTGAGCTCTTTCATTAATAAACGCGAGCCGCAGCGGATTAATTTCATGCAGCGGTTTGGATTGTCCTTCCGGATCCCACCAGCTCGATGCCAGTGCATCGAATTTAGCGACTTCTGCTGGATCGACGTTATGTTTTGTCATGAGACAGACCTTATTTTTTTTGCCCATTGTTGGGCCTGGGCAGAGACATGTTGTGCATTTAATGTGGTGAGCTGGCGTTGTTTTAATAATTGTTTTCCAGCTACCCAGACATCAGAAACTTTATCGCGCCCAGTGGCATAAACCAATTGTGATGGTAGATCATAAAAAGGTTGTGTTTCTATATCGCTGAGATCGATAGCGATAATATCAGCGGCTTTACCTATTTCAAGTGAACCGGTGACGGAATCAAGGCCGAGGGATTTAGCAGCATTAATGGTGGCCATCTGTAATGCCTGATATGCAGGCACCACGCTGGGATCACCTGCCACACCTTTTGCTAACATCGCGGCCTGACGCATTTCGGCAAACATATCCAGATCGTTATTAGATGCCGCGCCATCAGTACCGATGCTGACATTGACACCACGCTTGATGAGCTCGGCGATTGGAGAAAATCCACTGGCAAGTTTCATATTAGATTCTGGACAATGCACGATGTGAACACCCGCTTCGGCGCACCAGTCCATTTCTTCTTCCGTCAACTGCGTCATATGTACCGCAATCAAACGTGGGGAAAGCAGGCCTAAATCTTTTAACCTTGCCAATGGACGTTTACCATACTGGGCCACACTGTCTGATACCTCAGCAGCGGTCTCATGAATATGCATCTGGATTGGCAAATCCAGTTCTTCGGCATTAATGATAATGGCTTGCAGGGTTTGGTCTGAAACCGTGTAAGGGGCATGAGGTGCATAGTTGGTGGTTATACGCGGATGGTGCCGATACTTATCATGTAGGGCCTGGCCTTTATGTAAGTACTCATTTACATCTTTTGCCCAGTTTGTGGGAAACTCAAGAACAACCATTCCGAGGCTGGCACGGATACCGCTGCTATCAACCACCCGGGCAGTTGCTTCGGGAAAGAAGTACATATCACTGAAACAGGTGGTACCACCACGAATCATTTCGGCGATAGCCAGAGCAGAACCGGATTCTACAAAAGCATCACCAACAAATTGTTGCTCAGCGGGCCAGATATGATTATTTAGCCAGGTCATCAGAGGTAGATCATCAGCTAAACCGCGGAATAATGTCATTGCGGTATGGCCATGATTGTTAATTAATCCCGGCATCACGCAATGTTCAGCCATATCTTGTGTCTGAGTAGCTTGATAAAGCTGTTCCGCCTGATTTTGCGGTAATAGCGCTACAATATTGCCCTCATTGATAACAATAGAATGATTTTCGAGAATGGGTTGTTCTGCCGTCATCGGCAGACACCAGCGGGCATTAATGATCAGATCGACGTTTTTCATAGCGTCCGATTATAACCGCCATCGGCAGGAGAACACAGTGCAAAGCACCAGTGAAATGATTCAACCCATCAAATGGCAAGACCAACAGCTGCATTTGCTGGATCAGCGTTTACTTCCAACACAGCAGCTCTGGCTAAAATACGAACATGCAAGTGAGGTGAGTGATGCTATACGTGAAATGGTGGTGAGAGGCGCACCGGCAATTGGCATAACAGCAGCTTATGCCGTGGTTTTAGCCGCCCGGGATGCTTGGAATAAGGCGGGTGTGAACTGGAAGCAGGCAATGCATGAGCCCCTGGTCAAACTCGCAGCATCGCGTCCTACAGCGGTAAATCTGTCATGGGCAATCGAACAAATGACAGCGATTTATCTCAACTTGCCCGAAACCTATTCTCCAGAAACGGCATTATTGGAAGCTGCTCTCCACATTCATCAGCAGGATATTGCGGCCAACCAAGCCATGGGGAAACTGGGAGCAGATTTGATTGCTCCCGACAGTATGGTATTAACCCATTGCAATGCTGGTGCACTGGCGACTGGCGGAGTGGGGACAGCATTAGGTGTAATAAGTCAGGGGTATTCAGATGGCAAAATAAAACACGTCTATGTTGATGAAACTCGTCCTTGGTTGCAAGGTGCGCGCTTAACTGCCTGGGAATTAGTGCAGGGCAAAATTCCCGCGACTTTGCAGGCAGATGTCACTGCGGCTTCATTAATGGCTTCTGGTAATATCCATTGGGTTATTGTTGGTGCAGATCGAATTGCTGCCAATGGGGATGTGGCGAATAAAATCGGTACATACTCATTAGCCGTATTAGCAAAATACCACCAGGTAAAATTTATGGTAGTCGCACCGTTATCAACTATTGATTGGCAAATTGAAACCGGAAAACAAATCGAAATCGAGCAACGGCCATCAAGGGAAGTGACTCATATTGCCAACCAGCAAATTGCGCCGGATGGGGTGAAGGTGTCGAATCCGGCCTTTGATGTCACACCGGCAGAGCTGATAAACGCTATTGTCACCGAAGCAGGCGTTGTGTTGTCACCCTCAACGACTACAATGAAAAACCTTCATAAGCATAATTAAGGAGCAGGATATGTCACAAACCGCACTTGTCACCGGTAGCAACCGAGGTATCGGGCTTGAGTTATGCCGGCAATTAAAAGAACGTGGCTTTGATGTGATTGCGACCTGTCGCCATCGCTCTCCAGCTTTAGCTGAACTGGATGTAGAGATTATTGAAGATGTAGAAGTCAGCGACCCTATAAGTCTTAAAGCGCTTTCCGAAAAACTTGGCGATCGTAAGATCGACTGGTTGATTAACAATGCCGGTATCGCGGCAGGTCTCGGGCTTAATGATATCGACTCCAATGCCATTGATAGTTTTAAAAGCATGTTTGAAGTCAACAGTCTTGGTCCTTTGTTAACCACTCAGGCGTTAGTTGAGCATATGTCCCAGGGTAGCAAGGTAGGCATAATTACCAGCCGTATGGGATCTATCGCCGATAATGACTCCGGTGGTAGTTATGCGTATCGCATGTCCAAAGCTGCTGTTAATGCTGCAGGCAAATCGTTATCTATTGATTTGAAACCCAAAGGTATTGCGGTGGCTATATTGCATCCGGGCTGGGTCAGAACTGATATGACCGGACATGGTGGTCTGATTGATGCGGATGAATCAGCAAAAGGCTTGCTGGATCGGATGGCAGAGTTGAATATTGATAATAGCGGTACTTTCTGGCATATGAATGGTGAAGTGTTGCCTTGGTAAACTACCCATCGCTTTCACAACAGCAGCAAAAAGCCTTGCCGGACCTGCAAAAGCCGCCAAGTAGAATACCTGCCCAGTTTAGCGATAGTAGTCATCAACTCTGGTTTTGTGAAACCGTCGATGGACCGATGGTTTTGAAGCTGTGTGATCATGCCAATATCGAGCAGTCGGCTTTCTGGCAAAAAATGAATAGCCTGTTTGCCATCAATTTTCCGACATCATTGGGGAATATTGCAGAAGTTTATCAACGTATTTCCACTATTAGTCCTTTGGTCATCCCGTCACTGATTAATTCGATGGCAGCGGAATTCGTGCTGGCTCGTTGGTTACCTGGTGAAGATGTGGATCCATCTTCCGTAACAGCGTTGACGATTAAATCATTGGCTAACCATATCGGTTTGATGCATCAGCAGCAGCATCCACGATGGGGGAGTCTGCAACAGCCAGAATATACAGCAGAAGATTGGCCGCGGCGTCTGAAAATAACCTTGCAGCAACAATCTGATTCAATTGAACAAACTGTTTTACAACAGGCCTTGAAGCAGGCCGAACTACTATGTGAAAACACATTTGTGCCCATCATGCCCGATTTACGGTGGGATCAGTTTTTGATGCAGCAAGATAAGCTTTCTGCACTGGTTGATCTGGATGCGATTGTCTATGGTCCAAGAACGTTAGAATTTGTTTTGCTCGAATATTTGCTGGATCAATCACAGGCAGAACAGTTTGCTGCTGAATATCAGAATTATCAGGTCATCCCAGATCTGACGAATGTTCGGTTGCCTTATCGATTATTACTATTTTTGATGAATGTTTTAGGTGAGACAGATTTGAATTCCTGGCTCAACCATCCCGAACGGTTTAGTTAAGCCGTTCGAGTCTGGTGTTGGGCTGCTAATAACTTACGCCATTTGAAATACCCCGCCATAGCGAGAAACAGATAAATACTGAACATCACGATAGTGGCGTAAAAGCCGGTTAATGCATAAAGCACAATGGCTGAGCTGTTGATAACTTGCCAATATAACCAGTTTTCCAATACTTTACGTGCCATCAATAACGTATTCATCACCGAAAACACCATCACAAATGCATCCAGATAGGGATATTGAGTAGCATGAGCCGATAGGTAATAGCCAAACACTAAACTGAGAAATCCACCAGTGGCAATAAAGATCAGATGATATTGCCATGGCCAGCTGTGAATATTCAGTTCTGCGGTCTGATTTTCATGACGATGCCAGAGAATAAAGCCATAGATCGCCATACCAATGTAATACAGGTTTAGCAGGGCCTGCATTGGCAACTGGTTTTCCCAAAACAGGATGGTGTAAATAATGGTACTGATAAACGCTAATGGCCAGCACCATTGTGATTCTCGGGCAGCAAACAGGATATAGCCAATTCCCAGCAGAGCGGCAAATACTTCCCAGCCACTCATTGACGCCAGCCCAGCTAGCGTAATATTCCACCAGCCTGATTCAGACATTAGTCTTTGACTTGATGACGATCGTTACCGATCAGTTTTAATACAAAAACGCTATGCGGCATCTGGGCAAACACCGCTTCAATTTCACTGTCCATCGCATCCATCACATCACGATACTCGCCAAAAATCTGCGTGCTCAATGTATTACGGTGCACGATCAATTTTGGATTGTTTTCCAACTTGGCAATAAACGCCAGAATTGGTTTAACAAATTGCTCTGTCAGCGGATAAAGGCTGATATCTACAGAAATTCGCATGATAGTTTCCTTAAGAAAGGAGGGGCACTAAAGCACCTCAGTTAAATTAGTAGTCGTAAGATACAGTCATACCGAAAGTACGGGGATCAGCATATTGGGTATAAACTCGATCTTCATAGCCAGCTGATGGATCGATACCAAAGAAAAAGCCGCGAGTGTAATAGTCTTTATCAAACAGATTGCGACCCCACAGGGTAAATGTCCAGTTTTGCTGCTGGTACTGCAAACTTGCATTGGTAATGGCGTAAGAACTGGATTTCGCATTATGGCTGTTGGAGTAATAGAACTCATCCTTGCCCTCAACATTGGCGCGAAGATTCCATTGTGGGGTCAGATAGACTTCACTGCCAATACTAAATGTGTAGGCAGGAGCATGAGCTTGCCTCCTGCCCTGAATATTTAATCCAGACTCATCCAGTTCAGGGTTGTCATATTCGTCAAATGTCGCATGCAACAGACCTACTGCCGCAAAGGTTCTTAAGCGTTCATTGATCAACCAATCAACACTTGCTTCAATCCCCATATTGCGGCCTTTCGCTGCATTATCCTGATAATCAATAAAACGGGTACCACCACTGTCGCGTGGCACACCTACAGAGGTTTTTACCTGGGCATCTTTTCGCAAACCATAAAATGCCGTGATATCGGTCACCAAGCTTCCATTCAGCCATAGTGATTTCATACCGGCTTCAAGGTTCCATAAATATTCATTATTGAATTTGCGTAAGCCTGGCGCCAGATCTGCTTCCGTGTTAACCCCCCCAGCTTTGTAGCCACGGGATAATGATGTGTATAAAAGGTGTTGTGGACGGAACTGATAATTCAAACCGACTTTCCCCCCGAATAACACATCGCTGTCATCCAGATCCAATCCTTGCGAATCGTCATAATCAGCGTCCCAATGTTCAGCACGTAAGCCAGTTATCAGGGTCAGTTTTTCCGTTAAAGCGGTATCTAATTGCCCAAAAATGGCACTGTTAGATGTTTCATAAGTGTTATTTAGAGGGTAGACATCAGGTGTATCGTTATCGAAGTATTTGCGCTTGAGATCTTGGCGTTGATCGGCCAGATAAATACCTACTGACCAATCAGTTGTATCAGCAAAAATACGACCCTCTTCATTGGAAAGGGCTCTGAATTCTATAGAGTAGTTTTCCCGTTCGCGTTTGTACTGATCAAAACCACTGTAAGGAAATAAACTGGGATCAAACTGACCTTTATACGACCAGTCATCATCATAGCTATATTCCAAATCAGATTTGGAATAGGTCAAAGTAGATTGTAATTGCACTTTACTGCTTGCTCGCCAGTCGGATTTGAGTGCAAATGCATTGGTATGCTGTTTGTCATTGCCAGGCTCATCTGAAAGACTGTTACGGCTGTTATCAAGTGTGAATGCGTCGTAACCATTGTCGATATTTAAATGCAGCAAATTCAGATCAATGGTCAGGTCATTATTGACCAGCCATTTCAAATGTCCGCGGGCAGTCATTTCATCCTGATTTTGCGTATTGTCACGACCTAGAAAATCATTATCCATGTAGCCATCTGAACGATGGGTATGCACAGCTATTCGCCCCAGTAAAGTGTCTTTAATTAATGGACCGCCTACTGCTACACCGACACTTCGGGTATCGTAATTGCCTACGGTTGACTGAAAATTCATATCCAGATCATTGGTGGCCTGTTTGCTTTGCATATTGATAACACCGGCTAATGCATTGGCTCCATACAACGTACCCTGAGGTCCACGTAATACTTCTACTTTCTCAATATCAAATAGTGTGGCTGCGCCGCCACTGCGACTAAAATCGATACCATCAATATAAAGTCCTACCGATGGGTTTAGGGGAGCAAGAAACTCACTGCGTTCACCAATACCACGGATCTGAAAAAACTGACCACGGGAAGCGCCGCTGGAAAGATTTACATTGGGTGCAAGATTGAGAACATCTTCAATGTGCTGGGCACCACGTGATTCAATGATTTCCTCATCGAATGTTGTCAGACTGACGGGAATATCCTGGGCTTCTGCAGGACGAAAATCTGCACTGACCAGCATGGACGGTAAATCAGTGCTATCGGTCTCGGTTTGTGCAACTGCGCCGGGAGAAAATAAAGCGCTGGTGACTGCGATGGAAAGCAGGGTGAGTTTCATGACTATCCTTTTTAAATTCTTAAAAAGAACAGGGGATCACGCCATTTGCATTGATCTAGCAAGAAGGGTTTGCCGCCTGTCCCTACGCCAGTATTACCTGGATCAGGTTCATCGGGTCTTCACCAACTGGTGAATCTCAGGCCTTTCGACCACCCCGAGGCTTGTATTAGCAAGTAGGTGAAATATACAGAAAAAAGTGTTGTTTTCCCATCTTTGATTGTTCAGAGGATATAAAAAAAGGCGTCCGAAGACGCCTTAAAGTTCAAGTCAATACTGACTTAATTTTCAATTTTGGCTTTTAAAGTGTCGAGGCCTGAACGGAAAATACCTTCAATAGCATTGGTAGCCGTTTCGTCATTTAACTCTTTAGGCTCATGATGGTTGCCGGTATAGCCACGGAAAAATTTGGCCAACCAGGTGACTTTGGTTTGGTCGCCTTCAGCTTCTACAGTTAACCAGGCTTTATACTTACTGACAGGCACTGCAGGGATATCATGCATTTCGCCTTCAATTTCAACCTGTCCAACAGAACTCATTTCATCAATCTGATACATAAAACTCATTGATTCTTCGTCAAACTTTTTCAACGTTTCAGTGATGGTTGAATCATTTTTAAGGGTTAAAACGCGCGTCGCGCCAGGTTCATTCCCACCTTCTGCTTTAGTAGAAATGATGGCTGGGTGCCATTTATGCAGGCTGTCGAAATCTTTAACCATGTTCCACACAGTTTCAGCATCAGCATTAATCAACACTGTTTCTTCGACTTGCAGACGTGAAGCGCCATGAGAAAATACCAGCGCAGGTAACAGGAAGAAGCCTGTAACCAGGACTTTTAATACAGCTTTCATTATATTTCCTTCTTATATTTCATTTGTAATGCCAAAATTTAGCCCGATTAAACTACCATTACCTTCCGAAATGCTAAAGGGAAAAATTCACAATGCGATCGCGTTCTGAATAGTTGAGCGTTGAAGATGGGGAGCAAAAAACTCAATAAAAGCATAACTGTAACCGCGAAGATAACTGCCTTTACGAATTCCCATATGGGTCGTACTTGGTTTAAATAAACCACTGGCATCCAATGCTTGTAAAGGAGCATCTTTTGCTGGATCAAATGCCATGCTGGCTATAATGCCAATACCAAGCCCCAATTCTACGTAGGTTTTAATTACATCCGCATCAGTGGCGGTAAAAATAACGTTAGGCTTAAGACCACGTTCAATAAAAGACTGATCCTGTTGCGCGCGACCGGTAAAGCCCATTACGTATGTCAGTATTGGATATTGTGAAATAGCCTCAAGAGTGAGTTTTTTTTCATTCAAAAGCGGATGCCCCGGTGGCGTTATCACTGTACGATTCCATTCGTAGCAGGGCAAAATCGCCAGATTATCAAATTTTGATAAGCCCTCGGTTGCTATCGCTAAGTCCACTTTACCGGTGGCCGCCATTTCAGCGACTTCAGGTGGGGTACCTTGCACCATATTTAAGTGCACATCGGGATATTGTTCTGAAAAGGCCTTGATAGCTTTTGGCAGAGCATAACGTGCCTGAGTGTGTGTGGTGCCGATTGAAAGTGTGCCTTTTTTCTCATGACGACTGTCAGCCGCCTGTTCACGTAAATTGTCTACTTCCTGTAACACCCGCTCAGCCATGGCAATAACGGATTCTCCCAGCGGTGTGATAGCCGATAAACGTTTCCCATGTCGTTCGAAGATTAGCAGCCCCAGCTCATCTTCCAGTAACTGAATCTGGTTACTTACACCTGGCTGAGAAGCATGCAGTGCCTGAGCCGCTGCAGAGATACTGAGGCCACGACGAGCCACTTCGCGAACATATTTCAATTGTTGCAACTTCATCCACTATATCCGTAATTATTATTAGTAAGAGTAAATATATAAGTTTTTAGTGATAAAAGACCAGTTATGGTGCGTTACGTTTTACATTTCAATGATTGGAACACCTTGCTGAGGAAGCTGGAAAGGCACAGTTGTTTGATACTGTTCGCTTTCAGCCATAGATTCACCTTCCCGGGTTAAAATATGTTGCATCTCAGACTGTGCCAGGTATTCACATTTATCTTGAAAACACACTTTTATGGCCAAAGTGAGTGGATCTGCATTTTCTATAACCTCATTATCAGAGGTTTCCGGCGCTTGAATCGAAGCCGGTGGAAAAATAATCTGTGCAGGCTCAAACACCCGGTTTGAATCGGCAGGATTAATAAAAAAAGATGTTATCAATGCAGAACATGCTGCTGTTATAACTAACAAGATTCTATAAGTTGTCATCTTCAGCCTCTCATCCCAGAGTGGAGTTGGAGTTAGAGCTTCGTCTATACACCGTGAAAGAAATGTGAACAATTAGCAGTGTCAGTCAATTTAGGTTAAGGCTATGTTAAAGATTGGCTCTCAGTTCAAATGGCAAGGATTTCTTTATATTCTCATAAGTTATATAGATAGAAAATAATATTCATTGATTGAATATTGCCAACTGGTAAACTTGCTGCCAACAAAGCAGGGTAAAGGTCAATTTATTAATGGAATGGGGTTATTTGCTGGCAGGCCTGGGCGTAGGCATTATGGTCGGGATGACAGGCGTTGGTGGCGGATCGTTGATGACCCCAATTCTGATTTTTGGGTTTGGTATCCAACCTGCAATCGCTGTAGGGACAGATTTATTGTTTGCGGCAGTAACTAAAGCAGGTGGTATTTGGGCTTATTGGCGTCATGGCGTGGTGCATTGGCGTGTGGTCTGGCGGCTTGCTGCAGGGAGTCTACCAGCCACCTTGCTGACTTTATGGTTTCTCAGTGCAACCGGTGTTCATGAAGGTAAGCACAATGATCTGATAACGGTTGCTCTGGGCATCGCTTTAATTTTAACGTCTAGTGCATTACTGCTGAAAAACTGGCTGGCCGGGATAATGAAAGCACGTCAGGGGCATCCTTTAGTGAATTATCTATATCGTTTACGACAGGATGAAGCCTTGAAGGCGCCGGCAACAGTAATTATCGGTGCTTTGTTAGGGGTGATGGTGACATTATCTTCGGTAGGGGCCGGCGCATTGGGAGCGGTTGTTTTATTATTTCTTTATCCGAAGATGCGTGGTGTAGAAATTGTGGCAACCGATATCGCACATGCTGTTCCTTTAACGGCAGTGGCCGGATTAGGCCATTCTGCAGTGGGCACGGTAGATTGGTCATTATTATCTTATTTGCTGATGGGATCGTTACCAGGCATTTATATTGGCTCACATCTGGGGGTGAGAATCTCAGATAAGATTTTACGGCCGTTGCTGGCAATCATTTTGTTAATGGTTGGGATCAAATGTTTGCTTTAACAAACTAAACGAATGAAAAAGTAATTCAAAATGACAGAAATTAATGAAAAGCTTCAACTGAAAATTGATGCTGTAAAACAGTTGCTGGAGCAGATTGAGGCTGATTATAGCCCTGCAGTCTTGGCGACCAGTTATGGCGCTGAAGATATGGTGTTAATGGATTTGATTGCCAAATTTGCACCGCAAATCGGCATCTTCACTTTGGATACAGGTCGACTGCCCAAAGAAACCTATGATTTAATGCAGCAGGCTAAAAAGCACTATCAGCTTGAGGTTGAGGTTTATTATCCCGATACCCTGAGTATTGAACAGTTTGTGACACATAATGGACCAAACGCATTTTATGACAGTGTCGACCTGCGAAAACAATGCTGTGGAATACGCAAAGTTGCACCGTTAAATCGTGCTTTGGCTGGTAAAAAGGCCTGGCTGACGGGAATGCGCCGCTCACAGTCGATTACTCGAAATGAGTTACCGGTATCTGAATGGGATGCAGACCATGAGTTACAGAAATTCAGTCCACTGACGGACTGGTCAAATGGCGAAGTATGGAAATATATCCGCGCTTTTGATGTTCCATTTAATGAATTACATAATCAGGGTTATGCCAGTATTGGCTGTGCGCCATGTACCAGAGCGATTACCCCAGGCGAAGATATCCGGGCTGGTCGCTGGTGGTGGGAAAATCCTGAAACCAAAGAATGTGGCTTACACGTAAAGGCTAAGTAACAGAGAAAAATTATGACTGAAAAACAACTGACACACTTAAAACAGCTCGAAGCCGAAAGTATTCATATTATGCGTGAAGTGGCCGCTGAGTTTGAAAATCCGGTCATGCTATATTCAATTGGTAAGGATTCTGCTGTCATGCTGCATCTGGCCATGAAAGCATTTTATCCAGGCAAGCCGCCATTTCCGTTGATGCATATTGATACCACCTGGAAGTTTCAGGAAATGGTCAGGTTCCGTGATCAGCGCGCAAAAGAGCTGGGATTGGACCTTATCGTACATACCAATCAGGAAGGTGTTGAAGCGGGTATCAACCCATTCGACCATCCTCGCTATACAGACATCATGAAAACGGATGCTTTGAAACAGGCGTTGAGTAAACATGGCTTTGATGCGGCTTTTGGTGGTGCTCGACGAGATGAAGAAAAGTCTCGTGCCAAGGAGCGTGTATATTCATTTCGCGATAAAAACCATCGCTGGGATCCTAAAGCACAACGCCCTGAGCTATGGAACATTTACAACAGCAGAGTTAATAAAGGTGAAAGCATTCGTGTTTTCCCGCTGTCGAACTGGACAGAGCTGGATATCTGGCAATACATCTATCTGGAACAGATACCGATTGTACCGCTGTATTACGCCGCCGAGCGTCCAGTGGTCAATTACAATGGCCTGACCATCATGGTCGATGATGACCGTATGCGTATTCCCGAAGGTGAAAAAATCCGGATGGAAAAAGTCCGTTTCCGCACACTGGGCTGTTATCCACTGACCGGTGCGGTGAAATCCGATGCCGATACCTTGCCAGAAATCATTCAGGAAATGCTACTGACAACGACTTCTGAACGTCAAGGACGGGCCATCGATCATGATGAAGCCGGCTCGATGGAGAAAAAGAAACAGGAAGGTTATTTCTGATTTTGTTGGTGAAAGGATTATTAGTTCCTATCTAACCAATAAATAGAATTGAATACGATGCTCAAATTGATTGGCATCTTGACCCGTAAAGATAATTAAACCAGGCACTCAACATGACATATGAAACTGATGCGCTGATTGCGACCGATATCGAAGCCTATCTCAAACAACACGAAAACAAGGAACTGCTGCGTTTTCTGACCTGCGGTAATGTGGATGACGGTAAAAGCACGCTGATTGGGCGATTGTTACACGATTCCAAAATGATTTATGAAGATCAGCTGGAAGCAGTGACACGTGACAGTGTCAAATCCGGAACCACAGGAAACCAGGTTGATCTGGCTTTGCTTGTTGATGGTTTACAGGCCGAACGTGAGCAGGGCATTACCATTGACGTAGCGTATCGTTATTTCTCTACGACCAAACGTAAATTTATCATTGCCGATACACCAGGGCATGAACAATATACCCGTAATATGGCCACCGGCGCGTCAACCTGTCAGTTGGCGGTTATTCTGATTGATGCCCGTTATGGTATGCAGACGCAGACCCGCCGCCACAGTTTTATTGCTTCATTGTTGGGCATTAAACATATCATCGTGGCCATTAATAAAATGGATTTGATGGATTTCAGCGAACAGGTGTTTAACGATATTCGCAAAGCGTATAGCGAATTTGCCCGTGAACTGGAAATTGAAGATATTCACTTTGTACCAATGTCTGCCTTGAACGGTGATAATGTGGTAAACAGAAGTGAAAACATGTCTTGGTATCAGGGCAGCACCATGATGGAGCTGCTGGAAAATATCGAGATTGGGAAAGATGCCAATACCGAAGACGCGCGTTTCCCGGTGCAATATGTTAACCGACCGAATCTGAATTTCCGTGGCTACTGTGGCACTTTATCAGCCGGTATCCTTAAGCCGGGAGATGAAATCACAGTATTGCCTTCGGGTAGAGAAAGCAAAGTAAAAGCATTGGTCACTTACGACGGTGAACTGGATCATGCTGTACCGGGTGAATCAATTACCGTTACCCTGCAGGATGAAGTTGATGTCAGTCGTGGCGATATGATTGTGCATCGTGACCATCAGCCACATGTATCCAGTCGTTTTAAAGCCATGGTTGTATGGATGACAGAGCAACCACTGGTGGCTAATAAACAATTTAACATCAAGGTCGGCGTTTCTGACAGTACAGGTGTCATGACACAAATTGATCATCAGATTGATGTAAATACGCTGGCGCATAATGTTGTGACTGAGCTGAAACTCAATGAAATCGGTTTATGTGAATTTTCATTAAATAAACCTGTTGTGTTTGATGCATATAAACGTAATCGTACCACCGGTGCATTTATCATTATTGATCGTCTGACCAATGTTACGATTGGCGCTGGCATGATTACTGAAGCCATTAGCGGCATCACCAATGAGACTGCAACTTCAACTGATATTACTGCATTCGAGGTTGAATTGAACGCCTTAGTCCGTAAGCACTTCCCGCACTGGGATGCCAAAGATATCAGTGATCTGCTGAAGTAAAATCCAAATAAATCAGGCCGTGCTTGCGGCCTGATTTTATGATCAATTGTTCTGCAACAATTACTAAAACTCCCGCTTTTGAATCATTCAAATCCCGTTAAATTTTTCCGTTACATGGATGCGGTTTGCTTTATGTTATTGAAGCCTTCCTTCATTTTTGCAATCGTGTACAGGATTGTTAAAGTTACTTTGTAAATTTTTTGCGAATAATGTGAACCGGTTTGAGTAGCAGGCAGTAATTTAGGTTACATTCTGCGGAACCGGGATTGGTGAATAATGAAAGAACAAGCAGATTTTCGAAAGATAGGTTGTGGTGAGTGTTTAAACAGTGGTTTATTGGGCTTCGATTTTTCGATGGCATTCCAGCCGATAGTCAATACAACCAGCCAAACGGTTTATGCACAGGAGGCTCTTGTTCGAGGCTTGGAAGGACAGGGGGCCGGTCAGGTTTTTGAGAACGTTAATCAAGATAATCGCTATCGTTTTGACCAGGCCTGTCGGGTCAAAGCCATCAAACTTGCAGCAGAGCTCAATATTCAGAGCAAACTCAGCATCAACTTTATGCCCAATGCGGTTTATAAACCCGAACTGTGTATAAGGACAACGCTGGAAGCAGCTGAAATTTACAATTTTCCCATCGAACAGATTATTTTTGAAGTAACTGAAGGTGAGCAGATAAATGATCACGCTCATCTGCAGGATATTATCCAGTCTTATCAGCAACAGGGATTTATCACGGCGATAGATGATTTTGGCGCCGGTTATGCCGGTTTGAACCTGCTGGCAGATATGCAGACCGATCTGGTGAAGCTGGATATGGCCCTGGTGCGCAATATTCATAACGATAAAGTCCGGCAGACCATTACTCGCGGTATTATTGCGGTTTGCGATGATTTAGATATTACCGTGATTGCGGAAGGTATCGAATCTGCAGATGAACTGCACGTTTTGCAAGAGATGGGAATTGAACTATTCCAGGGATTTTATTTTGCCAGGCCAAGTTTTGAATCTTTAGCAACAGTATCATCCGATTGGTGGCGCTAGGGCTTGCTGATCTTTCAAATCCACCACTGCTGGCGGCTATGAAGGGGTAATAGCCCCTGATAAGGCCTGATGCCAAAGCCGTTGTTTTGTTTCATAGTTCATAGCGGCATGGGCAGGACTGGTAGAGGGTAGCCTGTGGAATAACGGTGAAATTCTCGCAGCTTCCAGTTGTTTTGCCACATAGCGTTTGAAGACCTGTTCTGCTTTACCACCATTAAAAAAGATTTGTGTTACTGATGGATGAAGCTGCAGAAAAGCCACAAAATCATTAGCAATCATTGACTGCGTTTCAATATTTTGATCCAGGCTCCCCGGTCGATAACAACTTTTCAACACATCCCACACAGCAATCTGCTGCTGTTTTAATAACTCACAGCGTTGTGAATAGTCTAACTTCTCCGAGTGACCATAAAGCGACGTAATGATTGGCCAGAACGCATTGCGTGGATGGGCGTAATAACGCTGCTGTTTTAATGATTCCAGCCCTGGCATGGAACCGAGAATAAGGATTTTCGGTGTTGTGCCAATAATTGGTGGAAAGCTGGTGGCTAGTTCCAGAATTTGATTGTTTTCCATAGCCTTACTGATAGAGCCTGTCCTGATGTCTTATCCAGCCATGCGGATGACGGTTGGCCGGATCATGATGGGTCCAGTGAATTAAGCCGCCCTTATCATTCCAGATATATTCACCGTAAACACGGACTTCATCACCTTCTCTGATATCGTCAATTCTGGGTGCCAAATCGATATTGTGAACAATTAACAGGGTTTGTCCGCTGGCTAATTCAATAATAAAACGTTGATGTCGACTACCGTCGTTGTCGTCGGAAAGTAGCCGGGTGACTGTACCCGACACCTCAATTTGAACATCACTTTGCCGTTGTTCAATGAGCTGTTCAATATTACTGGCCGTTGCGGGGGGATTATTCTGCGGTGCGGGCTCATAAAAACTGCCCATAAAGATCAGAATGGCAAAGCCAAATATGATCCACACTCGTTGTTGCATACGCTTTGGTTTAGACATTATCGATTTGCTCCGCCAATAGCTCAATCCAATAGTTTACTGGCTGTTGTTTAGCAGAAAGGTGCAATTGACACCCAATATTCGCCGTAACCATTTTATCTGGTTGCGTTGCTTACAGTGCAGTAAGTTTTTTTGCGTAATATGGCACATCTCAAATCTGTGGTGTCGGCAAATCCCAATCAGTCCGACCGGTCTGGAAGCGAAGCTTTTATCGCAGAAGGTATCGGTTTTCAGATATATTCATCCTCCCAAGCTATTGTTATCGTCGATGAATCATGGACTGACTTGGTTAGCTTTAGTGGCTTTTTGGGCGGCAATTAATAACGATATAGCCATTTATAATTTCCTGTTATATGTCGTCATCGTTATAATGTGCGGTCCATTGAAACCGTTTAGAGACCATAAATGTATCAGTACGATAAGTATGATCAAACGATGATAGATCAGCGGGTAGCTCAATTTCGCGATCAGACCCGTCGTTTTCTTGCCGGTGAATTGACTGAAGAGCAATTCCGTCCGTTACGCCTGATGAATGGTTTGTATATTCAAATCCATGCTCCGATGCTGCGAGTCGCTGTTCCTTACGGCATGATGTCATCCCGTCAGGTTCGTAAAATTGCAGAAGTTGCACGCCGTTATGATAAAGGCTTTGTGCATTTCACTACACGACAGAATTTTCAAATGAACTGGCCCAAACTGGAAGATGTGCCAGATATCCTGGCGGAGCTGGCGACGGTCCAGATGCATGCCATTCAAAGCAGTGGTAATTGTATTCGTAATACCACTTCGGATCAGCTCGCCGGGGTGAATGCCAATGAAATAGAAGATCCACGCCCATGGGCTGAGATGATTCGCCAATGGTCTACCTTCCACCCTGAGTTTGCTTATTTACCGCGCAAATTTAAAATTGCTGTTGTAGGCTCAAAAGAAGATCGTGCAGCAACCAAGTTGCATGATATCGGTTTGCATCTGGTAAAAAATCACGAAGGCGACGTTGGCTTCGAAGTCCTTGTAGGCGGTGGTTTAGGTCGTACACCAATCATTGGTGAACAGATTCGTCCTTTCCTGGAAAAACAGGATCTATTGTCATATCTCGAAGCCATAGTGCGTGTTTATAACCGCCTAGGTCGTCGTGATAATAAATATAAAGCCCGTATCAAGATCACGGTTCGGGAACATGGTATTAACCACATCCGCGAATTGGTCGAGGCTGAGTGGGTTCATATTCGCGATCAGTTAAAACTGGATAAAAAAGAAATTGAACGGGTAAAACAGTATTTTACTGAGCCGGCTTATGAACGGGATGCGGCTGATTCTGATAGCAGTTTTGCTGACTTAGTCGCGCAAGACAAAGAATTTGCCCTTTGGGTTAAACAAAATACTGCCGACCATAAAGTTCCAGGTTACAGTGCGGTCTATGTTTCATTGAAAAAACCGGGCCAGGCTCCAGGTGATATTACTTCTGAACAACTTGAAGTAGTAGCGGATTTAGCGGATGAATTCAGCTTTAGTGAAGTGCGTTCCACTCACACTCAAAACCTGGTGTTTGCCGATGTGAAACAAGCGGATTTATATGCCTTATGGCTGCGCCTCAATGCAGAGGATTTGGCTACACCAAATATTAACACTCTGACCGATATTATCTGCTGTCCCGGACTGGATTATTGTGGTCTGGCCAATGCGACTTCAATACCGTTATCCAAAGGGATTGCTCAACGGTTTGATGATTTGGATTATCTGCATGATCTGGGTGATATCAAAATCAAGTTTTCTGGCTGCATGAATGGCTGTGCCCATCAAAGCGTGGGGCATATAGGTATTCTGGGCGTCGATAAGAAAGGCGAAGAGTGGTATCAGTTTACTCTGGGTGGAAGTTCAGAAGCAGATGCGTCACTTGGTGAGCGTCTGGGCCGGGCGATTCCAAAAGCGGATGTGGTCGATACTGTTGCCCATTTATTGGATGCTTATATCGATCTGCGCCATGAAGATGAGAGCTTTCTCGCGACGGTACGACGTGTTGGCGTAGATCCTTTCAAGGAGCGTGTTTATGCAGAAGATCATTAAAGATCGCGAGATCGTTGACGACAATTGGCAGCATCTTGATGATGAAGCTGCATTGGTTGCTGGCAACATTACTGTTTCAATAACCCGTTGGCAGGAACAGCACGAAACGTTGAGCCAGCATGAAGGTGGTCTGGGCATTCGGCTTTCCGGCGACGACCCACTTGAGGAAATTGTGCCGGATTTGGCTCGTTTTCAACTGATTGTACTGTTATTTCCAGCATTTACTGATGGACGTTGCTATTCCTACGCCCGTCTGTTGCGTGACAGGTACCAGTTTAAAGGTGAAATCCGTGCCCAGGGTGATGTGCTATACGACCAGCTGTTTTATATGTCGCAATGCGGTATCAACAGTTTTGAACTGGCCAACCCTGACCATCTGACGCAAGCCCTGGCGGCATTCGATGATTTCAGTGACAGTTATCAGGCAACAGTGCTCAGACCTGTTCCGTTATACCGTCGCCGTTAATTCGTTAATCCTATGGCTGTCTATGCAATTGGTGATGTTCAGGGATGTTTTGATGAGCTGATCAAATTACTTGAGGTTGTGAGATTTGATCCGCAGCAGGATCAAATCTGGTTAGCTGGTGACCTGGTTAATCGTGGTCCAAAATCGTTAGACACCCTCAGGTTTGTGCGACAGTTAGGTGAGCAGTCAGCAAAAGTCGTATTGGGCAACCATGATTTGCATATGCTGGCCCACGCTGCGGGAAATAATGAGTTCACTCATCGGCTGGATACCATTGAACCGGTTTTGACCGCTGAAGACAGTGATGAATTGATTAACTGGTTACGTCAACAACCCTTGTTTTATCATGATAGGGAATTACAGTTTTCAATGGTGCATGCTGGCTTACCTCCTGAGTGGAGCATCGATGAGGCATTGGAAAGAGCCGCTGAAGTCGAATCGGTGCTTCAATCAGACGACTGGCGTGAATTTTTTAAACATATGTATGGCAACAAACCCAAGCGCTGGTCTGCTGAGTTAACCGGCTGGGATAGATTACGCTTCATTACCAATTGTTTTACACGTCTGCGATACTGCAATGAAGACGGCAGCCTGGCGCTGAAATTCAAAGGCGCGCCCAAGGATAAACCAGAGGGTCAGAAGCCTTGGTTTATGATGCCCAATCGCGCCAGCGTCAATGACAAAATAGTCTTTGGCCATTGGTCACAACTGGGCACCGGTCAGTATGACAATGTGTTTTCATTGGATAGTGGCGCGGTCTGGGGCGAGCAATTAACGGCTGTGCGAATTGATCAAACGCCTTATCAATGGACGGTTGTTGAAGCTGATGCCGATGGATTACCGCATACTGGCAATAAAACGGCTGCTGAAAAACAGCGCTGGCTGTAACTGACTGTTAGGCATTCATTTTTAAACACAGTACAATATCTTTTTTTCTCTTTTGGACATTTCTGAAATATGAGCAATATCAAAACCTTTTCAGGTGACTTTTCCGCAAAAGGCATACGAGTAGGTATCGTTGCAGGCCGTTTCAATGATTTTATTGTTGATAATCTGATTGCCGGTGCAGTAGATACATTATTACGTCATGGTGCTGCGGAAAAAGATATTGAAATTGCCCGCGTTCCCGGAGCAGTTGAAATCCCGCTGGCTGTACAACGTATGGGTAAAACCGGTAAATATGATGCCATTATCGCATTGGGTGCGGTGATTCGTGGCGGTACTCCGCATTTTGAATATGTCGCTGGGGAATGTTCAAAAGGGCTGGGCCAACTGACGTTGCAATTGGATATTCCAATTGCTTTTGGTGTGTTGACTGTTGATACCATCGAACAGGCGATTGAACGTGCTGGCACTAAAGCCGGTAATAAAGGTGCTGAAGCAGCGATGGGCATGATTGAAATGGTTAACGTGTTGCGTCAAATCGGAGCTGCCAAGTAAATGGCTGGTGGACTGCCCCGGACTCAGGCTCGACGTGCTGCCGTGCAAGCGCTTTATCAATCTTTGGTCAATAATCAGGCTCCTGAAAAAGACACCATGGATTTTGTCATGGCGGAATACGCCAATAAAATCGACAAAAACTATTTTCAACTTCTGGTGGAAGGTGTTACTAAAGAAATCGATACCATTGATGCCGAACTGACCCATGCGGTAGACAGAAGTTTAGCCACTGTCGACCCTGTTGAGATTTCAGTATTACGTCTGGCCGTTTTTGAATATATGCACCGTCCGGATATTCCGTATCGCGTGGTCTTGAATGAAGCCGTTGAACTGGCCAAATCATTTGGGGGTGAACAGGGCCATAAATACGTTAACGGGGTTCTCGATAAAATGGGCGCCCGTTTACGCCAGCCAGAATATCAGGCTGCCAAAGCCGCTCGTGCTCAGAAAAAAGCGAATTGATTAACTGCCCCGAAAAGATAAAATCATCCAGACGGGGCTTTTTTTGAATGAAACCTTCTCCCGAATTTTCACTGATTCAGCAGTATTTCCATGCGTTAACGACTCATCGCGAAGATGTGATTGTGGGGATCGGTGATGATTGTGCCGTTTTAAACAATCCTCAGGATACCTACACGGCAGTTTCAATTGATACCTTGGTACAAGGCATACATTTTTTTGCCGATGTTGATCCGTATCGTCTGGGTATCAAAGCTCTGGCTGTCAATCTCAGTGATCTGGCCGCTATGGGGGCTCAACCTGCCTGGTTCACTCTGGCCTTAACCTTGCCTGAAATCAATGATGACTGGTTAAAACAGTTTTCAGCCGGCTTGGCATATATCGCTAAAAAATATCAAATCCAGCTGGTGGGCGGGGATACCACCCGTGGTCCATTAACCATTACCATTCAGGTGCATGGGCATGTAACCAAGCAAAATATATTGCAGCGTAGTGCTGCTGAATCAACCGATTTGATTTGTGTAACCGGATGTCTGGGGGATGCCGCCGCAGGGCTGCAGTTTAGATTGGGGCAACTAGAAACAGGATTGTTAACTGATACAGATTTTGAATATCTATTACAACGGTTGGAAATGCCCACACCGCGTAATCAAATAGGTCAGCAACTGGTCGGCAAAGCACATGCGGCGATTGATATTTCAGATGGATTATTGGCTGATTTGAATCATATACTTAATGCGAGTGGTAAAGGGGCAAAGCTGGATATATCTGCTTTACCATTTTCTGATGCCTTAAAAAAATTGCCAACAGAAATGGCAACGCAACTGGCTTTGACGGGTGGTGATGATTACGAATTATGCTTTACCGCGACGGCGGGCAATGTGGCGAAACTTAAACAACAGTTTCCTGAGATGATTCAAGTGATTGGTGAAATCACTGAAGACGTAGGTATGTTTTATCAGAATGCCCAAGGTGAATGGCAGGCATTCTCAGAAATAAAGGCAGGCTATGACCACTTCGCATAACAAGGTCACTTTTTCACAATTGCTCAAAAGACCAGCCTGTTTGCTGGCCTATGGCTTTGGTTCGGGATTATCCCCCAAAGCACCGGGCACCATGGGTACATTAGTCGGATTACCCATCTACTGGTTGATACAAGATGTCGGGCTGTTAAGTTATTTACTCATTACGGTAGTTGCTTTTATCGCTGGGATCTGGATTTGTCAGCAAGCAGTAAATTGGCTTGAAAAGGACGATCCTTCTGCTGTGGTATGGGATGAAATTGTTGGTTATCTGGTGACGATGATTGCCGCGCCAGCAGGTTGGCAGTGGATGCTTTTGGGCTTTGTATTGTTCAGATTCTTTGATATCTGGAAGCCATGGCCAATATCATGGGCCGACCGTAAATTACATGGTGGTTTTGGCATTATGCTGGATGATGTAATCGCTGGCGTGTTAGCCGCGTTTATATTACAGCTTAGCTATTATTTGCTCTGAAACTGCCAGATTGCAGTCTCAGAGCTACAATGTATTTAACTTAATTGCATACCAAAGTTTTGCTCAAACCGTTCAGCAAAACTCTCACTGGTAAATTGATGATTCTGCGTGCCATGTTGTTCAATTTTAATGGCGCCCAATAACGATGCGATACGCCCAGTCATTTCCCAATCCTTGCCATGCAAAATACCATGTAATAATCCTGCACGATAAGCATCCCCACAACCAGTTGGGTCTACAACTTTTTCAGCTTTAGCACATGGGATATCTATACGTTTACCTTCTGTGTAGATGTGTGAGCCCTGAGCGCCACGGGTAATGATTAATGCTTCAACAAGTTTGGCTATTTCTTCGGGTGGCAGACCCGTTCTATCTTCAAATAACTGGGCTTCATAATCATTCAATGCAATATAGGTTGCCTGTCTGGCAAATTGCAGTAGATCTTCACCATCAAACATCGGTAAACCCTGACCCGGATCAAAAATAAACGGAATGCCGGCATCCGCAAATTGCTGGGCATGTTGAATCATGCCATCACGACCATCTGGAGCGATAATGCCCAGCTTGATATTTTGCGCTTCGGTGATTTTGGTTTCATGAGCCAGGTTCATTGCCCCGGGATGAAAAGCAGTGATCTGATTATCATCAATATCGGTAGTGATATAAGCCTGTGCAGTGAAATGATCGTCTTTAACATGCACATGACGACGGATAATCGAAAATTTATCCATCCAGGCAGCATAGGTAGCGAAGTCGCTGCCCACTGTTCCCATCGGTACTGGCTCATCACCCAACAGTTTCATATTGAAAGCAATATTACCGGCACAACCACCAAATTCACGGCGTAATTCAGGTACAAGAAACGCCACATTCAACATATGCACTTTATCAGGCAGAATGTGATTTTTAAATTGGTCTGGAAAAACCATAATATTGTCGTAGGCAAATGAGCCACAGATAAGTACCGACATGTTGCTATACCTCTTTTGTATGAATCTGTTGTGCATCAGCAGTAACTGACAGATGACCACTGATAAAATCAGTCAGGTGATGGCCAACGATTTGATATCGCCAGCCATTTAATAAAGTAAGATCTTTATCCCCACGTACCAGCTTTTCAATGTCTTTACGGCTGGCCACGGCAATAGGAGTGATCGATTGCTCATCACAGAATTTGCGTAATAATGCCATCAATGCATCAATCAGAGCTTCCTGCTGATTGCTCAGTGGTTCAGGTTTAAGCAATATTGGCCATTGTTCGGGCGGAGTTTGTTTGGCTTTGCTGATAACGTCAATAATAGCTCGACCACTGCGTTCAATATCACGCGCTTCAAGCCCACGGATTTGACTGAGTTTTTCCGGTTTTTCAGGGGCAAATCTTGCCAGATCCAGCATCACTTCATCTTTGAGAATCCAACGCCTTGGGCGATCCCGCTCCATTGCGCGCTGTTCACGCCATGCTGCCAGTTGCTGTAATATGGCCAGTTGAACACCTTTTAATTTACCCGCGCCACGAATTTTGCGCCAGATTGTTTCAGGATCAGCAACGTAATTATCTGCATTGGACAGGGCGGCAAAATCTTCTTTAAGCCATTCCGTACGCTGTTGTTTTTCCAGATCGGCAGACATTTGATGATAAAGCTCGCGCAGATAACGTACATCATCTGCTGCATATTCCAATTGTTCAGGACTTAATGGACGCTGTGTCCAGTCGGCTCTGGAATGGGCTTTATCAAGGCTGACGTCAAGACGTTGTTTAACCAGGTTGCCATAACCAATCTGATCGCCATCCCCCAGGATAGTCGCGGCCAGCTGGGTATCAAACAGATTTGGTGGAAGGGAATTTTTTAACAGATACAGCAGTTCCAGATCCTGCCGGGCTGCATGAAAAACCAGTGTTATATCCGGTTGATAAAGTAAATCCAGCAAAGGAGTGAGATCTTTTATAGCGATGGGATCAACACAGGCAATGGTATCGTCATTGGCAATCTGGATCAGGCACAACTGGGGATAATAGGTTTTTTCGCGAAGGAATTCCGTGTCAATGGCCAGCCATTTGCTGTGCTGAATTTCCGAGCAAAATTGTGTTAACGCAGCATCCGAATCAATGTAAAGAACAGTCATGTTATCCAGCTAAAAAAAGCGCTCAGTATAACTGTTTTTAAAGGATATTGCGGGCGTTCGCCTGGGTCAGCACCTTTTCTATGGCTTCAATGATGATTTCGGGTTGTTCATGGGGAATCGCATGACCACTCTGATGGGCAAACATATGTTGGCTGATGGGCGATAAATGCGTGAGATCCTGCTGCAGATTAATCCAGGTTTTTTCGCGTTGCTGCATTACCAGATCCCCATACCATTCAGGTTTACCGCGACTGATGACAATCAGCGGCACGACAGGCATAGCAGAATTCTGTTGAACTTGAACTGCGCTTTGTTCGAGAGCAGAAATTTCTGCTCGGGCAGCATGAAATGCTCGTTCACGTAACATTGGTGGCTTATTGGCATGCGCCATGCTGTCAGTCGATTTGGGCAAAATCATAATCGTACCGCGGCGATTGAAATTATTAGGCAGTTTAATTTTAAACTGGTTGTATTGATCTTCATGCGATGCGTCAACCAATACCATGCCGGCAACCATATCCGGATTGTTAGCGGCAAAGATACGAATATTGTATCCACCAAATGAATGTCCAACCAGAATATATGGAGCAGGTATATCGGCTTCCTCTAATAAGATTTCCAGTTCTTGTGCAATTCTATTGCTGGTTCTGGGCGCAGGACCAAAATCACTCCAGCCATAGCCGGCACGATCAAATATACAAATCCGGGAATTTTGAGAAATTGCCTGCTGAATTGGCAGCCAGTCAGTAGAATCATCGCCAAGCCCTACATCCACCAGAACGGTTGGACTTCCTGAGCCAGTGCAATTGATGTGTAACTGGTAACCTCCCACGTCATAACGTTGGCCCGGGATAGCCGGAAATTCGGCGGCAATTATTGGTGTCGAAACAGACCAGAAAACCAAAAGAGGCCAGACTAACGCTTTCATCAAGTGACTCCGGAGCGATTAACTTACAGTAAAGTTAAGAGCGGTGAGTCGACTTAAAGTTCCAGATCTGCAGCAGCAATTTTCTGCAGAATATCTTGCTGTGTGAAGGGCCAGTTCAATTCACTATCGTCAGAAAATTTAATCACCGGGATGCGGATGCCATATTGCTCTACCAGCTGATCATCATCACCAATTTCGATAATCTGCAATTGAATGTTGTCAGCAGCTGGTAAGTTATGAACTTGCTCCACCGCTAATTCGCATAAATGACAACCAGCGGTAGAAAATAATTGCAGTTGAATCATGTCTCACGCAATCGTGGGATGAGTTCAACAAAATTGCAGGGACGATGCCGAACATCCAGTTGGTATTGTAAAATATCATCCCAAGCGTTTTTACAAGCGCCTGAAGAACCAGGCAGACAAAAAATAAACGTGCCATTTGCCACGCCGGCTATTGCTCTGGATTGCACAGTCGATGTGCGAATAATGTCATAGGAAATCTGCCGGAACAGCTCACCAAAACCGGTGATTTCTTTATCAAATAAAACACTGACAGCTTCCGGTGTGCCATCTCTACCCGTTAGTCCTGTGCCACCAGTGGTGATAATAACGTCCACCTTTTCGTCACATATCCATTGCGAAATAACAGAACGTATCTGATAAATATCATCTGTAACAATCTTTTTGTCAGCCAGCTCATGGCCTGCAGCAAGCAAACGGTCTTTTAAGGTTTTTCCTGATACATCATCGGATTCAGTCCGGGTATCTGAAACCGTTAGGATGGCAATTCTGACAGCAATAAAGTCACGGTCCATGAGCAGTGGTTCTCGTATGTAAAGATTAAAAACAAGTATAGTCACCATATGACGTAGGGTCTAGAATGCAACGCAATAGTGAGGAGTCATAACAATGAAAAAAGTTTTATTAGTCTCAGCAATCTCAACCGCAATCATGATGTCTGGTTGTGCCGCAGATGATCCTAACATGCGAACTAAGCGTGGCGCTGCCATTGGCGCAGCTGCAGGATCAATAATCGGGTACGCGATTGATGATGGAGCTGGTGGTGTTATTGCCGGTGCCGCAGTAGGTACTCTGGCAGGTGCAGGTGTTGGTCGATATATGGATAATCAGCAGCGTGAAATGAATCAGGCGCTGGCCGATGAACAGGCGCGCAATGAATTGCAAATTCAACAATTGCAGGATGAATCCTTAAAAATTGATATTTCTAATGAAGTCTCTTTTGACTTTGACAGCTCAGCCATCAAACCTGCCTTTGAACCGACTCTGAATAAAGTCGCTGATGTGTTGCAGCGTTATCCGAAAACGATAATTCATGTCATTGGACATACCGACAGCAAAGGTTCAGAAAGTTATAATCAGCAACTTTCTGAACGCCGGGCGCAATCGGTAACAAACTACTTTGCGTCACGAGGTGTGCTGAAAGAACGTCTGGTACCAATGGGCCGTGGTGAACTTGAGCCGCGAGCCACAAATGATACCGAAGCCGGGCGACAGTTGAATCGTCGTGTAGAAATTATTGTTAAACCTATTGTTGAGGGACAGGAAGCTGAAGCCTACCAAACGCCGTAAAGGCACATCAGAAAGAAATCAGGCACCATCTCAGGATTTGATTTTTGGTTTACATGCGGTACAGGCGGCTCTTGAGTCGCCTGTTTCACGTGTGGCCGAAATCTGGGTGGCTGACGAACGCCATGATCAACGTGTGGAGACCATTTACAAGCTGGCTGGCGATCAGGGGATTCGTTTACATAAAACCCAACGTCATCAACTGGATGATATGGTGCCGGAAAGTCGTCATCAGGGCTGTGTTGCCCGCTGTCATCCATTAGCTGTGTTGGATGAAACGGATCTAGACACAATACTGGATAATTTACAGCAAACACCGTTTTTGTTGATTCTGGATGGTGTCCAGGATCCTCATAATCTGGGCGCATGTCTGCGTACCGCGGAGGCGGCCGGAGCGCATGCCGTGATTGCACCCAAAGATCGTGCCTCAGGGTTAACGCCGACAGCAATCAAAATTTCCAGTGGTGCTGCTGAGCGCCTGCCGTTTATTCAGGTGACCAATCTTGCGCGGGTATTAAGGGATCTGCAGCAAAGAGGGATCTGGCTGGTCGGCACATCTGGGGAGAGCGAGTTAAGTCTTTACCAAGCCGATCTCAAGGGGCCGTTAGCGATCATCTTGGGAGCTGAAGGGCAGGGTATTCGCAGGTTGACCAGAGATCATTGTGATCAGGTTATGTATATCCCGATGCAGGGAGCCGCCGAGAGTCTCAACGTATCTGTTGCTGCAGGCGTCTGCTTATTTGAAGCGGATCGTCAACGCCGCTTGTGAGCAGGTAGTAAAATAAAGTAAAATGCCAGATTGCCTTTGATAGGTAAAACTCCTTGCTTTCTGAAATTTTTCAGCAAGCTGTATAAACCGTGAGGAGCTCAAATTGAGACATTACGAAATCGTGTTTCTGGTCCACCCTGATCAGAGCGAACAAGTGCCCGGTATGATCGAGCGCTATACCCAAACTTTGACCGCTGCTGGTGGTCAGGTTCACCGTCTGGAAGACTGGGGCCGCCGTCAATTGGCCTATCCAATCAACAAAGTTCACAAAGCACATTATGTGTTGATGAATGTTGAATGTGATGTTGAGCAATTGAACGAAGTCACAACTGCTTTCCGTTTTAATGATGCCGTTATCCGTCACCTTGTTGTCAGCATGGACGAAGCTGTTACAGAAGCTTCTCCTATGATGCGCAAAGACGACGAAAAACCCGCTTCAAAAGCCTAATCAGGAGATATCACGATGGCACGTTTTTTCAGACGTAGAAAATTTTGTCGTTTCACCGCTGAAGGTGTGAAACAAATCGATTATAAAGACGTAAACCTGCTTAAGAATTTCGTTACTGAAACAGGCAAGATCGTTCCAAGTCGTATTACCGGTACTAAAGCTCGTTTCCAGCGTCAGCTGTCAACTTGTGTCAAACGTGCACGGTTTCTGGCATTGCTGCCTTACTGTGACATGCACAAGTAATTTAGCTTTTCAGTTGTAAGGTTAAGATCAAAATATTATGTTGCGGGGAATCGCTGATTTTGCAATGAAAGGTCGCTGGCAGGCTGCTTTGGCAGCTGCTTTGCTATCGGTCGCTGCAATGTTGCTCCCACCACTCAATTATCTCGCTAGCGGGGTAATTGTGCTGGCCACATTACGTGTAGGCCCTCAAGAAGGCCTCCGGGTAATGGCCGCAACCTTGGTAGTGTTTGCTGCCGTCGCCGGACTGTTATTCGGACAACTCTGGATTGCATTGGCGTTATTGCTGACCAGTTGGTTACCGGCTTATCTGGTGACCCTGGTGCTGGGTTACAGTCGTTCTTTGGAACGGGCGCTTCTGGCTGCGGCCGGAGTCGGTATTCTGGTGGTACTGATATCACATATCTTTTTGCCTAATCCGGCATTGTGGTGGCAGGAAATGCTGACACCATTTGTTCAATTACTATCTGAACAATCCGGTTGGCAGATGAACGCCACAGAAACGCAAAACTTTCTGGTACAAATGGCCAGCATGATGACCGGTCTGATTGCCGCAGCAGTAAGTGTCAATATTATTCTGGGCATTTTGATTGGCCGTGCATGGCAAGCCTCGTTATATAACGAGGGTGCATTTGGCAGTGAGTTTACTCAGATTACTCTGGGTAAAACACTGGCGACTGTGACAGCCGTCTTGATGGGGCTTTCCCTGACTGGAATGGCGGGGTCTTTGACGTTGCTGGTTGATTGTTTACCGGTGCTGTTAGTGCTTTTTGCATTACAAGGTATTGCGGTTGCACATGCAATCGTTCGATTGAAACAAAAGTCGGTCGCCTGGTTAGTCGTAATGTATGTGCTGATGGTGTTAATGCTGCCACAAATGATGATTTTAACTGCCACACTGGGCATATTGGAACAATGGTTTAATTTTCGCAAACGCGCAATCGCGTAACGCGGTTATTTTATAAGCAGTCTGAGACTGCGAATGAGGGTTAGAACGATGCAAGTAATTTTGCTGGAAAAAGTTCAAAAGCTGGGTAATCTGGGTGATGAAGTTAGTGTAAAAGCTGGCTATGGTCGTAACTTCCTGGTTCCTGCGGGTAAGGCTTTGCCTGCCAACAAAAACAACAGAGAAAAATTTGAAGCTCGTCGCGCTGAACTTGAAGCGGCTGCTGCCAAATTACTTACTGCAGCTCAGGAACGTGAGAAAAAGCTGGTTGCAGCTGGTGAAGTCGATATCATGGCTAACGCTGGTGTTGAAGGTAAATTATTCGGTTCGGTTACTGCTGCAGAAATCGCTGATGCGGTCAATGCAAAAGGCGCTGATGTAGACCGTAATGAAGTCCGTTTACCAACAGGGCCTTTACGCCACACTGGTGAATACAACATTGATGTGCAATTGCATGCTGATGTTGTTGTGAGTGTGAAAGTCAATATCACTTCTGAAGCTGAGCTGGCTGCCATTGCTGCTGCTGAAGAAGCTCGTAAAGCACGTGATGCTGCACGTGAAGAAGCAGAAGCGATTGCCAAAGAGCAAGAGCAGTAAAAATTAGTTAAAAATTGGGACATGGTGTTCCATGTCCCAGTAATTTTGTGATTCGCTAATATTGAATCAAATGCTTGTTTAACCAGCTTGGACGAATGCTGTGGAACAGATAACTTATCCAGAAAGCTATCAAGACAGCGCAACTCAGGCCCTGAAGGTCCCGCCGCATTCAGTTGAAGCTGAACAATCGGTCTTAGGCGGCTTGATGCTTGATAACAGTGCCTGGGAACAGGTATCTGATCTCCTGGTTGAGCAGGACTTCTATCGTCACGACCATCAACTTATTTTCCGTGGCATAGCCGAATTAATGGAACAAGCCAATCCTGTAGACGTGATCACGTTGGCAGAATGGCACAATCAGCGCGGTGAACTGGATAAAGTCGGTGAATTGGCTTATCTCGGTGCCTTAGCGCGCAATACTCCCAGTGCTGCAAATATCAAAGCCTACGCCTCGATCGTTCGTGAACGTTCGATTCTGCGTCAGCTTATCCAGATTGGTAATAATATTGCTAATATGGCATTTACGCCTGAAGGCCGTAATAGCGAAGAAATGCTCGATACTGCTGAGCGACGCGTTTTTGAAATCGCAGAAAAAGGTGCCAAACGTGGCGGGGGGTTTATTCAGGTCAAAGATGTTCTGAGTAAGGTCGTCGATAAAATTGATACGCTGTTTGAACAGGATAGCGGTATCACCGGTTTACCAACCGGCTTTATTGATTTTGATGATCAGACATCTGGTTTACAGCCTGCCGATCTGGTCATTATCGCTGGTCGACCGTCGATGGGTAAAACCACCTTTGCAATGAATATTGCTGAAAATGCCGCGATTCACAGCAAACAGCCCGTTGCCGTATTCAGTATGGAAATGCCTGCTGACTCATTAGCAATGCGGATGTTGTCTTCGCTAGGTCGAATCGATCAGCATCGTTTACGTACTGGTCGATTAAACGATGATGACTGGCCACGCTTAACCTCAGCCATAGCGTTATTAAATGAAGCTCCGTTGTTTATTGATGATACCGGTGGTTTGACTCCCTCTGAACTGAGAGCCCGGGCGAGACGTTTAAAACGTGAGCATGGCCTGAGTTTGATCATTGTCGATTACCTGCAGCTAATGAGTGGCAGTGCCAACGGTCGTCAGGCAGAAAATCGTACCAATGAGATTTCAGAAATTTCCCGTTCATTAAAAGCACTGGCCAAAGAGCTCAATGTGCCGGTGATTGCGTTATCCCAGTTAAACCGTTCACTGGAGCAGCGACCAAATAAACGTCCGGTTATGTCGGATCTACGTGAGTCAGGTGCGATTGAGCAGGATGCCGATATCATTGTGTTTATCTATCGTGATGAAGTGTATAACGAAGATTCTGCAGAAAAAGGCAAAGCTGAAATCATCATCAGTAAACAGCGTAACGGTCCTATTGGCACCGTGGCATTAACCTTTCAGGGCAAATACACCCGGTTTGAAAACTTTGCCCCTGCGTACTACCAAGATTACGGTGATAATGAATCGTGAGTCGCTATCCGTTTGCCCGAATCGATCTGGCAGCACTGAAACATAATCTGCAACAAGTTCGTCATTTCGCCCCAAACAGTAAAGTGATGTCGGTCATTAAAGCTGATGCTTACGGGCACGGCGTCATTCAGGTTGCTCAGGCGCTCATGCAAAGTGATGCATTTGCAGTGGCCCGATTTAGTGAAGCATTAACCTTACGAAAACATGGATTTGTCCAGCCGATTACCATTTTTGAAGGTGTCAGCACCCTAGAAGAATGGCAGTTGGCTGCTGAATTTGAGTTGACGCCGGTCTTGCATCAGCAACAGCATCTTGAGTTTTTATTAAAAGCGCAAATCCATCAGCCATTACCTTTTTTATGGCTGATGTTGGAAACCGGTATGCACCGTCTAGGTTTACCGCAACAGGACGTAATAAAGATTATTGATGCACTTGAACAACGTTCAGATCTGGTGAGCAAGCTTGGTTTAATGAGTCATTTTGCCAACTCGGATGTATTAAATGATGGACGTAATATTCAACAATTAACGGTTATGAAAAATCTGGCTGAAACAACAGGCTTGCCAGTGTGTATGGCTAATTCAGCAGCGATTATAAGTTTGCCTGAATCGCATTATGACTGGATAAGGCCCGGTCTGATGTTGTATGGCGCCTCACCATTTGCCAATAAATCAGGGGCTGATGTTGGACTCAAGCCGGTCATGCAATTGATCTCCAAATTGATTGCGACGCAGCAATTAAAAGCTGGGGATGAAGTCGGCTATGGCGGTCAGTGGACCGCTGATAAACCCGTGCGTATGGGCGTGGTCAGCATCGGTTACGGTGATGGCTACAGTCGTCATTTATCCAATCTTGGCAAAGTCTTGATTCGAGGTAAAGATGTGCCGATTATTGGTCGCGTCTCGATGGATACCGTCTGCGTCAATCTGAATGATTGTCCCCAGGCGCAACTGGATGATGAGGTGATTATCTGGGGGGCCAACGAGTTGGCGGTTGAATGGTTAGCCGATAAAGCCGGAACCATACCCTATGAATTATTAACCTGTGTGACACCGAGAGTTCAAAGGGAATATTTGAATGGCTAAAGCCAAGCGAGTGTATGTCTGCCGTGAGTGTGGCGCTCAGACCCCACAATGGGCTGGGCGCTGTGCAGATTGCGGTGCATGGAACAGTCTTGAAGAATCCGTGCAGAGTAGCGCCAAACCTTCTACGGCAATGAACAAACATACGGGTTATGCCGGCCAGCAACAAAATACTGTACAGGCATTAAAAAGCATTACTTCTGAACAGGCAGTGCGTTGGTCTACCGGACTGCCGGAATTGGATCGGGTTCTGGGTGGCGGGCTGGTAACCGGTTCTGTCGTGCTTATTGGTGGCGATCCCGGGATTGGTAAGTCAACTCTATTACTGCAAGCTATGGCTAGTATGGCCGAGCTTAGTGGTATTAATCCGCTTTATATCAGTGGGGAAGAATCGTTACAGCAAATTCGTTTGCGTGCTGAACGCTTACAGTTGCAGGAAACCCCGGTTGATTTACTGGCAGAGACTCATGCCGAACAAATGATGGCTATTGCTCATCAGCGTCAACCGCAGGTGATGGTTATTGATTCGATTCAAACGGTATTTACCGAATTGTTGCAATCGGCGCCCGGAACAGTGGCACAGGTGCGTGAAAGTGCAGCCCAGTTGGTAAGGTTTGCCAAATCCAGTGGCATCACGATGATTCTGGTGGGACATGTTACCAAGCAAGGAGCTTTAGCCGGGCCAAGGGTTTTGGAGCATATGGTTGATACCGTATTGTATTTTGAAGGTGACAGTTCGACACGGTTCCGTATTTTACGTGCTGTCAAAAACCGCTTTGGCGCGGTCAATGAACTCGGCGTATTTGCCATGACCGAGCTGGGCCTGAAAGAAGTCAGTAATCCTTCAGCGATATTTCTGTCGCGAGGCGAAAAAGCCGTTCCTGGCAGTATGATTACAGTGATTCGAGAAGGCAGCCGGCCAATGCTGGTTGAAGTCCAGGCTCTGGTTGATGAAAGTCCGTTGGGCAATCCACGACGTGTTTCAGTCGGCCTGGAACAAAATCGTCTGGCCATGTTATTGGCAATTCTACACAGACATGGTGGTATTACCTGCCATGATCAGGATGTATTTATCAATGTTGTGGGTGGCGTGAAATTAAGCGAAACCGGTGCCGATCTGGCAGTGCTGACAGCGGTGATTTCCAGTTTACGAAATAAAGCCATACCGCAGGACTGGGTGGTGTTTGGTGAAGTGGGGCTAACCGGAGAAATTCGGCCAGTTCAGGCCGGGGAAGAACGGATCCGTGATGCAGGAAAACATGGCTTTAAAGTGGCACTTGTTCCTGCAGCCAATGCGCCAAGAAAAGCAATTCCAGGGCTTAAAGTTATTGCTGTACATCATTTGCAACAGGCCATTGACGCACTGAAAGATGGCTGGTTGTAATTACGGCTTCAGTTTTCGGGCATATCCACTAAGGCCGAGAGTTCGCGATGCAGTAAGCCTTCGTCAGCGAGATTTAATTCCACCAGTTTTTTCAGGTGGGTAATGCTGTCAAGGTCGATTAGTTTGCAATGAAAACCGATGCTGTTGGCATCCATATGCGCCATTTCTGCCTGCATTTTAATCACCACCTGTGCCTCGTCGAGCAACAAATCAACGGTAAAATGATCTGTCAGTTTGCCTGCCCAGTTTTCTGGCCGGCCAATCAACAGCCCATTAAGTGACACATCAATGACCCGACAATTCAGATACATATCACCCTCAGTCGTTAAAATATGAGCATTCGCCGTAAAAGGGATTCGACTAAAATATCTTCGTTCATCCGACATCGGTGATCTCCAGTTTAATATGACTGATACTATCATTCTTTTTGATAAGGAGTCATAGCAGATGTTATGGGTAAAAGCGTTCCATTTAATGGCGGTTGTCACCTGGTTTGCCGCATTGTTTTATTTACCAAGGCTGTATGTGTACCACGCCATGTGTGAAGACCAGGAAGGCAGGGATCGTTTTAAAATTATGGAGCGCAAACTCTACCGGGGCATCATGACACCAAGTGCCATTGTTGCTTTGGTTCTGGGGATCTGGCTGATGAGTTATTACACGCTGGAGCAATTAAAATCCATGCACTGGTTGCATGCCAAACTAACGCTGGTGGTATTACTGTTTGCATATCATGGTATGTGTGGACGAATGCTTAAACAGTTTGCCGCGGATAAAAATCAACACAGTCACGTGTTTTATCGCTGGTTTAACGAAATGCCTGTACTGATTTTAATTGCTGTAATGATCCTGGCCGTAGTGAAACCGTTTTAAAAAAAAGCCCCTCGGAGAGGGGCTTTGATGACACAGATTAATCAATCTATATATTCGAATATTTTTACTACGCGTAATACACCCTTGGTAGAGCGAGCAACGGCTACAGCCTGATCTGCCTCAGCCTTGGTGAGTTTACCCATAAGATAAACGATGCCTCTTTCTGTCACTACTTTCACATAAAAAGGGTCAACATTTTCGTCCTGGGTCATTTTTGTTTTTAACTTGGTGGTGATCCAGCTGTCGCTGCTACGGGAAGTTAAAGCGCTAGGGCCTGAAATCGCCAGCTCATTGTAGACTTTGCGTACTTTAGGAATATCTTTAACCAAAGTAGTAGCTTTTTGTTTAAGTGATTCAGTAGGTGTTTCGCCGGAGAGCAATACGAAGCCGTTATAACTGGTCACATTAATATTGCTCTGGTTATAGAGATCTTTATCCTGGAAAATGGCATATTTGGCTTTGATTTCGATGCTTTGGTCGTCAAGGATGGCGCCTGCTGTCCGACGGTCATAGGCAACCGCAGCCGTGGTAGCTGCACCGCCCACAACTGCTGCTGCACAGGCTTGCAACAATAAAATGGGTATCAGTAAGAAAACCAGTCTGAATTGGTACATGAATATTTTCCTCGTTGGGTGGGTGCTGAAAAATGCTGTTAGTTTAGTTGAAAAGCATCGCGAATCCATAATATTTGATCGGGTTGATTTGCGGTGATGGCGATGGCATCAAATCGACAGTTGTGTGCCCATCCCGATTGCATCAGATAATGTTGGGCTGTGGTGATGATACGTGATTGTTTACGGCTTGTAATACTTTCCAGAGCGCTTCCATGATAACCATTACGACGATAACGCACCTCAATAAAGACTAAGGTTTGTCCATCCTGCATGATCAAATCAATCTCACCCCGACGACAATAAAAATTTCGCTGCACAAGCTTTAAACCCTGCTTTTCCAGGTAGTTACAGGCTAATTGTTCTGCCTGCTTACCAGACTGGAGATGTTCTGCCATAGGCTTTATTCAATGTTTAATGGTTCAATCAATCCATTACGTATGGTGGCAAAGGACATAGTACGTTCAATCTGACCCTGTTCATTAATAGTCAGTATCCCTGTGGCTCCATTATATTTTTCATCTTCTGAACCACTCATCGCTGTCAGGAAAGGAATCATGCGATAGGCATCAACCCCCAATGCTGCTAAACGGATAAAGCTGCCGACATCACCAGAGGCCTGTCGACGCACAGCAGTATAGGCAGGATCCTGTTGTGATTGCTCGGTAAACATCCAGGGAATATCGGTAAAAATTAACCCATTCAGATCAATATCCTGTTGTGCATTAGCCTCACCACCATAGGCATGGGATGTAGCGAGAATTGGCAATTTACCTGAGCGGTGAAAACGTAACTGGGTTAATAGCTGGCGTGCTTTTAAAGGCCTGCCCACCATAAACAGAAAATCTACATCCTGACGTCTTCTTGGTTCGAATTCCAGGGATTTCCCCAGTGTGCGACGCAGGTTTTGGTAACGCTGAACACTGCTGTCTACTCCCAATATTGGTGTCAGAATATGAGAATAGTCATTTTCTGCTTCATCATATTTAGCACGAGTGACAAGTTGCCCGCCTGAATCGCGCCATTCATTGGTAAATGCTTCAGCAACCCTGTCCCCCCAATCACTGCGGGGACTTAAGACAATTGCCCGTTTATATCCCATTTTATTGGCATATTCCGCCTGGTTTCGTGCATCATCTTCAGGCGCCAGAGCAAACTGGAAAAAATTATTCTGCTCAATATCTTCATTGATTCGGTTAAGAGCCAGCACAGGAATCGTTAATGTGTCATGTGCCGCAAGCAACTCAACGGAGGTTTTATCCAGCGGCCCAATAACGATATTTGCACCATCAGTAACGGCTTTATCGTATTGTGATATCACGTTATTGGAATTAGCATTGTTACCGGTTTGAACATCGTAAAATTGCAAACGTACATTGGAACGAGCGTTGAAATGGGCAGCAATGATGCCCTGACGAATAGCTTGAGCAGCGTTTGCCGCCGGGCCGGAATCAGGTAACAGGATACCAATCAAATCCAGTTGTTGAGGAAGGCGAAGAGGCGTTTTGATAGATTTTTTTAATTGTTCAATATCAGCCGGGTGATTTGGATAACTGTATTGCCAGTCTTCAATCGCAACTTCCATGGCTTCGGGATTATTTTCATAAGCCTTAAAGGCATACGCCAGAGCAAACCAACCACTATCTTCAGCGGGTGGTTGGCCAGGATTGTATAAATCCAATGCCTGTGGAGTCATTTTCAGTAATGTCTGCCACAACGCGAGATGGTTATTTTCCCGTTCGCTCTCAGGCAGCATTGGATCTAACTTGATATGAGCCAGAGCCTTTTCCAGCATGTTTTCAGTCAAATCGTAAGCGGTGATTCTCAGTTCCAGAATGCGTTTTTGTTGTGCTTCATTGGCACTGTCAAAATCAATCTTGTCCAAATGGGTTAGTGCTTGCTGACCATCCAGATTCAATAAGGCGATATCTGCGCGCAGCATATTGGCTGTGAGTTGTTCACGTGAGGAAAGTTGTTCGAGGTTGGTTTCAGCGAGCAGTGCATCTGCTTCAGCCAGTTCACCTAACTCATACTGCATCATTGCCGCGCGATATTGAAATGCCGATTTGAGTGCACCTTCAGATTCCGCTGCTTGGGCAAGATAATCTTCTGCAGCAACCGCATAATCCCCCTGTTTTTCTGCTTCAGAAATTAACGACGTCATCTCTGGGGCTGATGGTTTGGTATCCATTGATATCGGTTGGCAGGCGGTTAAAGCCAGTAATACCAACAACATAAACAGGGCGGAAAATCGTTGCGTCATAAGCTACATCAAATTTAGTTCGGAGAAGGCATCATCTTACCTGTTCGCGTATATTACGACCAGAATCAATATTTTTTTTCAGGATAGTTACCGTGAAAGATACAACAGCCGCACTTTATATCGTTGCCACCCCAATTGGAAATCTGGCGGATATTTCAGCGCGCGCTATTGAAGTTCTGTCCTCAGTAGATGTGATTGCCGCTGAAGATACCCGCCATAGCAAATATCTGTTGCAGCATCATGGAATTGAAACCTCCACTATTTCATTGCATGAACACAATGAACAGCAACGCAGTGAATTATTGTTATCACGCATTGCCGCAGGTGAATCAATTGCTCTGATTTCGGATGCCGGCACACCCTTAATCAGTGATCCTGGTTATAGATTGGTCAATATGGCGCGTGAACAGGGAATTAAAGTAATTCCTATTCCGGGCGCGTGTGCCGTTATCGCTGCGTTATCCGCTTCAGGATTATCTGCAGAACGCTTTGCCTTTGAAGGCTTTTTACCACCAAAATCGACCGCACGCCTCCAGGCCCTAAAAAGTCTGGCAAATGAGCCCCGTACGCTGATTTTTTATGAAAGCCCTAAACGCATGGTAGCCAGTTTGCAGGATATGTTGACAGTCTTTGGTGGCGATCGAAAAGCCTGTCTGGCACGTGAGCTGACCAAAATGTTTGAAACCATTGTCACCTTGCCTTTGGCAGAGTTAGTGGACGTTGTTATCAATGATGCTAATCACCAAAAAGGCGAGATTGTGTTGCTGGTTGAGGGGCAGGCGGCAGTTGTCGATAGCGATGAGGCGGAAGAGGTCAGAGTGTTACAAATCCTGCTAGATGAGGTGTCTTTAAAACAGGCTGCTGCCATTACAGCCTCCATTCTCGGTATCAAGAAAAACAAAGCCTATGAAATGGCGTTGAAACTTCAGCAAAAATAATGCTGCTCCGGTAAAATAGTGCGTTGAGATGGCCAGACAATCGCGCTTGCAAAAGTGAGGAAAGTCCGGGCTCCAAAGGGTAAGGTGCCAGGTAACGCCTGGGGGACGTAAGTCCACGGCCAGTGCAACAGAGAGTAAACCGCCTGAATGTAAGTTCAGGTAAGGGTGAAAGGGTGCGGTAAGAGCGCACCGCGCTTCTGGTAACAGAAGTGGCATGGTAAACCCCACCAGGAGCAAGACCAAATAGAGGAACAAATGCTTCGGCATGACATGCGGCCCGCATGGTTCCCGGGTAGGTTGCTTGAGGCAGATGGTGACATCTGTCCCAGATGAATGATTGTCCACGACAGAACCCGGCTTATCGGCCATCTCAAACTTTTTCTGTTTCACCCATCTGAAAATATTTTTTCTGCGAGTCAAATTCTGCCTTTATTCTAGAATCTACTTTAACTTCCGATGCCAGTTTTTTGATAAGAAATAAGTCCTCGTTTTCACCTTGATCCACTTTCTCCCCACTTTCATGAAATTGCGCTAAGTCCTTGTCGTAAAAAGAGGATTTTCTTAATTTTGATGCTTGACTTCGTTATGTTGCACTCCTATAGTGTCGGAAAGTGGGGAAAAGTGGATCTTTGTGGATCCTTCAATTTGAGGACTAACAGTGTTTCGAGGCGTAGCAACTTTCAATCTGGATGCAAAAGGACGGATGGCCATTCCAGCCAAGTTCCGTAAGCATCTTGATGTCTGCTGCGAGGGCCGTTTGGTGATCACCATCGATCACTCAGACCACTGTCTACAGGTTTATCCACTGCCAGAATGGGAAACGGTTGAACAAAAACTATCTGCGCTACCAAGTTTGAATCCTCAGGTTCGTCGCCTCAAACGCATGCTGCTCGGCTATGCCACCGAGTGTGAAATGGATAGCAACGGTCGCATCTTGTTGCCGGCAAAACTACGTGAATTCGCAGGTTTAGATAAAAATATCGTGATGATTGGTCAGGGAAACAAGTTTGAGCTGTGGGATGAACAAAGCTGGAATACATTGATGGACGCATGTCTTCAGGAAGACTTTGACGCAATACTGCCAGCCGAACTCGAAACGCTGTCGATATAGGGCGGAGTCATGACAAACCAACTCCCAACACATCAACCGGTCCTTTTGAAAGAGACCGTCGAGGGACTGTTTATTCAGCCTGACGGTATCTATGTGGATGCGACTTTTGGTCGTGGTGGTCACTCTCGTGCCATTCTCCAACAACTTTCAGCAAACGGTCGTTTATTAGGATTGGATCGTGATCCAACTGCAGTGGAAGCAGGTCAGGCATTGGCGAAAATGGATACGCGCTTTGCGATTGAACATTGTGCTTTCTCTGAACTTTCAACGGTTATCCATTCCCGGCTCTGGCAAGGGAAGGTAAACGGTATTTTGATGGATATCGGTGTGTCTTCACCACAACTTGATGAGGCTGAACGTGGATTCAGTTTTCAACATGATGGCCCATTGGATATGCGGATGGATCCGACATCCGGCATGAGTGCGGCCGAATGGCTTGCCAGTGCTGAAATGAGCGAAATTGCTACTGTGATTAAAACGCTGGGTGAAGAACGTTACGGTAAACGTATTGCTTCCGCCATTGTGGAAACACGTGAACATACCCCTATCACCACAACAAAACAGTTGGCTGATTTGGTGGATAAAGCGAGTCCAACCCGCGATAAATTCAAACATCCGGCGACGCGTACTTTCCAGGCCATTCGTATTTTCATCAATAGTGAACTGGAAGAATTAACCAGTGCACTGGAACAGGCTTTAGAGATCCTGGCTGTGGGCGGTAGATTGGTCGTTATCAGTTTTCATTCGCTGGAAGATCGCATCGTCAAACGTTTTTTCCGCGACCAGGCGAAAGGTGATGATTTGCCCGCGCATTTTCCGGTGACAGCAGACCAATTAAATCCTCGTCTTAGAATTATCGGCAAGGCCATCAAAGCGGATGAAGCTGAGTTATCGGTGAATGTTCGCTCTCGCAGTGCGGTCTTACGTGTGGCGGAGAAACTTGCATGATCTGGCCTACGTTTTTCGAACATATCCGTATTGATTTGCCTGTGCTAGTCATGACTTTATTGGTGCTGGTCTCATCAGTTGCAGTGATCTATACCAAGCATGCGGGTCGTAGCGAATTTGTCGCGTTGCAGCAATTGGAAAACAGACGTGATCAATTGAATGAAGAGTGGGGCAAATTGTTACTGGAACAGAGCACATGGGCCAGTCCAGCCAGAGTTGAACAGCAGTCCCGTACCCGCCTGAATATGCAGGTACCCAGTAATGAACAAACCGTGGTGGTCAAACCATGAGTCGGCGCAAGCAAAACGGATATCAGCAAACCGGCAGCTGGCGGCTGAATCTGGTCAGACTGTCCTTTATCCTGATTGGTCTGGGTCTGTTATGGCGACTGGTGGATATTCAGGTGTTAAACCCTGATTTTCTGCGTAACCAAGGCGATGCCCGGCATCTGCGTAATGTTCCAATTGTGGCCCATCGGGGAATGATTCTGGATCGTCATGGCGAACCTTTGGCGATAAGTACCCCAGTCCATTCTGTTTGGTTAAACCCTCAGGTAACAGATGCAGAAGATCCAAAGCTGACCAAATTAGCTTCTATTCTGGGCATTGATGCCAATAATATTCGTCAACGGATTTATCAGAACCCTGAACGTGAATTTCTTTATTTAAAACGTCGGGTCAAGCCGGAAATCTCGGATCAGGTAAAACAATTAAAAATTGGTGGCGTTGCGTTGCAACGCGAATACAAACGCTATTATCCAACAGGTGAAGTAACAGCCCATGTGGTGGGCTTTACCAATATTGATGATGTTGGTCAGGAAGGACTGGAACTTACCTACGAGCCATTACTGACCGGTGTACCTGGACTGCGTCGCATGGTGCGAGACAGTAAAGGTAATTTTGTTGGTGGTGGCGATCCTATTCGCCCGGCAAAAGCTGGTGAAAACATCCAGTTAAGTATCGATTTGCGTTTGCAGTATCTGAGTTATAACGCGCTTAAAAACGCGGTTGATAAGCATGGCGCGAAATCAGGCTCTGCGGTGATTCTGGATGTTCAGACTGGTGAAGTCTTAGCGATGGTTAATCAACCAGCTTTTAATCCAAATAATCGTTATGGTGTGCAGTCGGCTGACTTACGTAATCGTGCTGTGACCGATCTGTTTGAACCAGGTTCAACAGTAAAACCTTTTACCGTTGCCAGTGGTTTGAAATCAGGCAAATTTGATCTCAACACGATGATCAATACACATCCGGGTACGATGCGGGTCAGTGGGCATACTATCCGTGATTTCCGCGATTACGGCATCATTAATTTGGCCACATCAATTCAAAAGTCGAGTAATGTTGCGGCCAGCAAAATTGCGTTGGAACTTGAACCAATGGAATTGTGGCAGGATTTTGCCAGTTTTGGCATGGGCGCTGAAAGTGGCGCCTATTTCCCGGGGGAAGCCATGGGAACTTTACCTGATCCGCGGACATGGCGAACCTTGGATCGGGCCACGCTGGCTTACGGTTATGGATTGGCAACAAATACGTTACAACTCGCCAGAGCTTATACCATCATTGGTAATGGCGGCATTATGCGCAATGTCACGTTTATCAAACAGGATAAAACACCCAAGGGACGTCGAGTTTTTTCCAAAGATTTAATGGAAACCGTACGCGGTTTGATGGAATTGGTTGTGCTTCCAGGTGGGACTGCCCAACGGGCGGCGGTACCAAATTACAGTGTAGCCGCAAAAACCGGCACGGTTAAAAAAGCTATGGCGGGAGGGTATACCGAGAGTGAGTATCAATCGCTGTTTGCTGGTTTGATACCGGCCAAAAATCCCCGCTTGGCAATGGTGGTGGTGATTGATGAACCAACAGGCGAAGAGTATTACGGTGGTGCAGTAGCCGCACCAGTATTTGCTGATGTTATGGTGGGTGCCATGCGTTTACTGAATATTGCGCCTGATGCACTTCCCCAAACGCAATTACAGGTGGCGCATCAATGAACTATCAAATGCGTCTTATTGATTTAATGCAACTGGTTGATAGTGACACGGTGTCGACAACAGTGGTTAGCGGTCTGAGTCTGGATAGCCGTCGGCTCAAATCAGGAGATTTGTTTTTTGCCTTAGCTACAGATCTGGAAATCCGAGACCAACATATCAAGCAGGCAGCTACAGCCGAAATTGCAGCTGTTTGCTATTCAGCAGAAGCACCTTTGGAACCGGAGCTGAGAAAACATCTCCAACAGCGGCAAATTGAAATGGTTGCTGTTAATGATTTGAAGGAGCAAACCGCTCGCCTGGCTGCGGCATTCTATCAATATCCTTCGGCAACAATGACGGTCATAGCGGTCACCGGTACCAATGGTAAAACTTCTGTCACCCAGTTTATCGCTCAGGCACTGGAAAACGCCGGTCAACCTTGTGGTGTTATAGGAACATTGGGCAGTGGAAGAATAACTGAGATAAAAGATCACGGCATGACAACGCCGGACCCCGTGCGTTTACAAGCAATGCTTGCAGAAATGCGTGACAACGGAATCCAGTACGTCGCTCTGGAAGCATCTTCACATGCTTTGGAACAGGGACGGCTGAATTTTGTTGATATTAACTATGCCGTATTGACCAATTTAAGTCGGGATCATCTTGATTATCACCAGAGTATGTTGGAGTACGCGGCGGCAAAACAACGTTTATTTGATTTTGCATCGCTAGAGGCTGCAGTAGTCAATGCTGACGATGACTTTGGTCAGCAGATATTGTCTTTACTTAAAAAAAATCAGATTAACAGTGTGGAGTATAGCTGCAGTAATTCCAAAGCAAATGTGTTTGCCAGTGATATTCAGGCGACAACTAATGGCTTGCAATTCAATTTACATAATGCGCAGCAAACAGTGGCCATTCAAACCCGTTTACTCGGCAGATTCAATGTCGAAAATCTATTGGCAACCGCCGGTGTACTTGCGTTAGTTGGTTGGTCAACGGATGAAATTGCCGACGGATTAAATCAATTAACCAGTGTAAATGGACGCATGCAACTGTTGGCGAGCAGTCTGCAACCATCAGTTGTGATTGATTTTGCCCATACTCCAGATGCATTGGAAAAAGCTCTGCTGGGTATGCGTCAACATATGGATAGTCGTTCGAAACTCTGGTGTGTATTTGGTTGTGGCGGTGAACGCGACAAAGGCAAACGGCCTTTGATGGGGAAAATCGTCAGTGAGTTAGCCGACAAACTGGTCGTTACTGATGACAACCCGCGTGGTGAGGAAAGTATGAAAATCATCGAGCAGATCCTGGCTGGTTGCCACAAACAAGCAGATATTCATATTGAAGCTGATAGAAAGCTAGCGATCGAATACGCCATTATCGATTCTGCTCTTGATGACATGGTCCTTATAGCCGGAAAAGGCCATGAACAATTTCAGGAAGTCGCTGGCGTAAAAACACCTTTTAATGATAACGAGATAGCGATGCAGGCCATACACAAACGTCACTCAGCAACAAGGGTAACTTTATGACCACTATTCACCTGAGCAAAATTGCTGAGCAACTGAACGCCGAGTTACACGGCGAAGATGCCGTGATGACAGGCAGCAAGATTGATAGCCGTCAGATTGAAAATGGTGATTTGTTTGTCGCGCTGTCCGGCGAGAATATGGATGGCCATGATTTTATAGAGCAGGCACGTTTGGCGGGTGCGAGTGGTGCATTAGTTAATCGGTATATTGCCAATGAACTGCCTCAGATTGTGGTTGATGATGTCACCAAAGCCTACGGAGCGATTGCCAGACTATGGCGGGAAAACAGTCATGCAAAAGTTGTCGCGGTAACAGGTAGTAACGGTAAAACCACGCTTAAGGAAATGATTTCATCCATTCTGGCGCAATCCGGCAACGTGTTGGCTACAAAAGGAAATCTGAATAATAATCTTGGTGTTCCGCTTACCCTGACGCGTCTTAATGATAGCTACGATTATGCGGTGATCGAAATGGGCGCAAATCATTCAGGTGAGATTGCCACTCTGGTTGCCATGGCGGAGCCCGATGTTGCTGTAATCAATAATGTCGGCGCAGCGCATCTCGAAGGTTTTGGTTCATTGCAGGGCGTGGCTGAAGCAAAAGGTGAGATCTATGCCGGCCTGAAAGCTGATGGCGTTGCGGTAATCAATGCCGATATGCCTTATGGCGATTTATGGAAACAAATACTGGGAGCGCGCCAACACATCAGCTTTGGGCTGCAGCAACCCGCAGATATTGTCGCATTAGACCTGCAGTTAGCCATTACCGGTAGTCATTTTATGGTGCGACTGGATGGGGTTTGTCATTTTATCTTTTTACCGTTACCCGGAATTCATAATGTCAGCAATGCCTTAGCGGCCATTGCGGTTTGTTCAGCGCTCAACATTGAGCCGGAAGCAATTGTTAAAGGTTTGGCTGCAATCAAAGCTGTTCCGCATCGCTTGCAATTACGCGAAGCGGTTAATAACGCATTAGTGATTGATGATACCTACAATGCTAATCCCGGATCGTTTCGTCAGGCCCTGCAAACCTTGATGCAGTTCCCGGGGGAACATTGGTTGGTACTGGGTGATTTCGGCGAGCTCGGACCAGAAAGTACTGCTATTCATCAACAGTTAGGTCGAGATGCACAGTCAGCTGGTGTGAAACGGTTGTTTACCATTGGGCAGCAAAGCCAGCTGGCCTCGGCAGAGTTTGCTGATAATGCACAGCATTTCAATGAGCTGTCAGAGTTGGAAGCGGAACTGAAAAATGCACTGAATAAAGATGTGGCGTGCTTGATTAAAGGCTCTCGCTTTATGAAGCTGGATAAGCTGGCGGATGCACTGGCCGTTGGAGGAGAAGCCTGATGCTGTTAATACTGAGTGAATATCTGAGCCAGTATTACACCGGCTTTAATGTCTTTCAATATCTGACATTACGGGCCATTTTAGGGGTAATGACCGCATTGGGAATTGCACTGATTGTGGGTCCTACGATGATCCGACATCTCAGTTTCAGACAGATTGGCCAGGTAGTCAGAAATGATGGACCTGAATCCCATATCAGTAAAACAGGTACGCCCACCATGGGCGGTTCTTTAATACTGGTTGCAATTGCCGTCAGTACCCTACTGTGGGCTGATCTGACAAACCGTTACGTTTGGGTGGTGTTACTGGTTACGCTGCTGTTTGGCACAATTGGTTTTGTTGATGATTACATCAAGCTGGTTCGTCAGGATCCCAAAGGACTGTTAAGCCGTTATAAATATTTCTGGCAATCAGTAGTGGGTTTGGGGGCAGCAATATTTCTGTACATGACAGTCCAGACACCCGCCGAAACGCAGCTTATCGTGCCATTTTTTAAAGAAATCATTATCCCTCTGGGGGCATGGTATCTGCTGGTGGTCTATTTGGTCATAGTTGGCAGTAGTAATGCTGTGAATCTGACAGATGGTCTCGATGGTTTAGCGATTATGCCTACGGTAATGGTCGCGGCAGCGTTAGGGCTATTCAGTTATGTTGCAGGACACTTTGAGTTTGCCAATTATCTGCAAATTCCACATATCCCTGGGGCTGGAGAATTAACCGTATTCTGTGCCGCAATGGTGGGTGCTGGATTGGGATTCCTCTGGTTTAACACCTATCCAGCCCAGGTTTTTATGGGTGATGTCGGTGCTTTGGCACTGGGCGCAGCGCTGGGAACGGTTGCGGTTCTGGTACGCCAGGAATTGGTATTACTGATTATGGGCGGGGTTTTTGTCATTGAAACTCTGTCAGTAATGATTCAAGTGGCCTCATATAAATTACGTGGCAAGCGAGTGTTCCTGATGGCGCCAATTCATCATCACTATGAATTAAAAGGCTGGCCGGAACCACGCATTATTGTTCGATTTTGGATCATCACCGTATTTCTGGTGCTGGTCGGTTTAGCGACGTTGAAAATACGATGACAGCAGAATTACAGCAACATAGTTCGCATTACAGCCTGATTGTTGGACTTGGGCAGACAGGATTGTCATGCGCACGGTTTTTATTGCAGCAGGGTAATGCTGTGGCGGTAATTGATAGCAGTGAAAAACCTACCTGTCTGAATGCTCTGCAAAAAGACTATCCAGAAGTTGTCGTGAAAACAGGTGGTATCCCTGCCGATTGGTTAATGCGAGCTGACAGTATTGTATTGAGCCCCGGCGTTGATCCGCGTTTGCCCCAGATTAAACAGGCAGCAGAAGCCGGGATTGAGATTATTGGTGATATTGAGTTATTTGCACGCCACGCCAACGCCCCCATCATTGCAATAACCGGTTCGAATGGTAAAAGTACCGTCACCACTTTAGTCGGTTTAATGGCACAAATGGCCGATAAAAAAGTTGCAGTTGGCGGTAATCTTGGCACACCGGCATTGGATTTGTTGACTGATCCTGCTCCAGATTTCTATGTACTTGAGTTGTCCAGTTTTCAGATGGAAACAGTGCATTCTATGAATGCATTTGCTTCAGTGATACTCAATGTCAGTCCCGATCATCTGGATCGTTACGATTCGATCGAAGATTACCAGCGTGCTAAACAAAAGGTTTATAGCGGTAGCGGTGTCATGGTGATAAACCGAGATGATCCTATTGTTTCTGCGATGGCTGAGGCTGGAAGAGATCAGCTTGGTTTCAGTCTGCATGAATCAACCGGTTATGAGTTTGGTGTACTGACCCAGAGAGGACATCTCTGGCTGGCTGAAGGCGATACGCCGTTAATGCTGGTCAGTGATATGAAAATTGCCGGCAGCCATAATATTGCTAATGCATTGGCAGCATTAGCTCTGGGGTCTGTAATGGGACTGCCGATGGATGCCATGTTAAAAGCCTTAAAAGAGTTCAAAGGGCTGCCACATCGTTGCCGGTTTGTACGCGAATTACACGGAGTACGCTGGTTTAATGATTCTAAAGCCACTAACGTTGGCGCCAGTATCGCTGCAATAGAGGGTATTGCAGAGAATGGCAAGATTGTTTTGATTGCCGGTGGTGTTGGCAAAGGACAGAATTTTGCGCCGTTAAGACCGATCCTCAATGACTATGTCAGCACTATCGTATTGATTGGTCAATCTGCTGAAGAAATAGCACGACATGTACCGGAAACAGTTCAGGTCCATTTTGCAGCAGATATGAAAGCTGCGGTTCAGGCGGCAAATATTTCTGCACAAGCGGGTCAGCAGGTTCTGCTTTCACCAGCCTGTGCGAGTTTTGATCAGTTTGCCAATTACGCTGATCGTGGCGACCATTTTGAACAGGCTGTCAGGGAGTTGGCGGCATGAGTCGTGTAAGCACCTACTTCGATTCAAAGCTTTTAATGGCCGCATTGGCCTTATTGTTGATTGGTTTGATTATGGTGTGTTCAGCTTCCATAACCATTGCTGAGAACAAAACCGGACAACCATTATATTTCTTTATCAGACAATTGGCATTTGCCGGACTTGGATTGTTTTTTGCCTGGTGTGTGATGTCGATAAGATTGTCTCATTGGCAACAAATGGCACCGATGTTATTGATGGTCGGTGTTGGTCTATTAGTATTGGTTTTGATTCCTGGGATCGGCAGAGAAGTTAACGGTAGTTCACGTTGGTTACCTTTGGGGCCAGTCAACCTTCAGGTAGCCGAACTGATTAAATTGTTTGCCATTATTTACGTGGCAGATTATCTGCAACGCCATCATGGACAACTAAACACATCCCTATTAAAGGTATTGTCTCCATTACTGTTGTTGAGCGTAGCAGCAGTATTGATGTTAATGCAGCCTGATATGGGCTCCATCGTCGTCATTTTGTCCACCGTATTGGTGATGATGTTTCTGGGCGGTGCCAGATTAGACGTATTTATTGGCTTGATCGCCATTCTGGCAGGGTTGTTTACTATGATGGTCTGGCTGGCGCCTTACCGTCTGCAACGTCTACAAAGTTTTATGGATCCCTGGGCCGATCCGTTTGGAAGCGGTTTCCAGTTAACGCAGGCACTAATTGCATTTGGTCGCGGTGATTGGCTGGGGGTGGGTTTAGGCAGCAGCATGCAAAAATTATTTTATCTGCCCGAAGCACATACAGACTTTTTATTTTCAATTCTGGCAGAAGAACTCGGGTTAATTGGTGCTGTGGCAGTAATCGCTTTGTTTCTGACCATGATTTGGCGTGCGTTGGCGATAGGCCGAGCAGCAGAAGAAGCGGGTCAATTATTTGGCGCACAAATCGCCTTTGGCATTTCGGTATGGCTGGGGTTACAAGCTTGCGTCAATATTGGCGTCAATATGGGCGTGTTACCTACCAAAGGCCTCACATTGCCATTAATGAGTTATGGCGGTAGTAGTCTGGTTATTGTTTGTGTTGCCATTGGTCTGTTATTGCGAGTAGATCTGGAAACCCGTCAACCAGAAAAAGCTTCAGCGAGGGTCAAACGATGACTCGCGTATTAATTATGGCTGGTGGAACTGGCGGACATGTATTTCCAGCATTAGCCTTGGCTGAAGAACTACGTTCACGTTCGGTGGATGTTGAATGGATTGGCACAGAGCGTGGTATTGAATCCCGTTTAGTACCAGCAGCTTCCTTTAAATTAAATTTAATTCCGATTAAAGGCTTACGTGGCAATGGCCTTTTCGGTTGGCTGGTAGCGCCGTTCAGGATTTTACGTGCAGTACTCGAATCCAAAAAAGTGATTAAACGTTTTCAGCCTGATGTGGTGATCGGCCTGGGAGGTTTTGCTTCAGGCCCAGGTGGTCTGGCAGCATGGCTTTCCGGCAAACCGTTATTAATACATGAACAAAATGCTATTGCCGGATTAACAAATCGCTTGCTGGCAAAAATTGCCAAACAGGTATTGCAGGGATTTGAAAACAGTTTTGTCAGCAGTAAGAAAACCAGATGGGTTGGCAATCCAGTTAGAAAAGAAATTGAACAGTTACCTGAGCCACAGATTCGTTATCAGGCAAGGGCTCAGAAACCGTTAAAACTATTGGTGCTAGGTGGCAGCCTGGGAGCAAAAAGTTTAAATCAGGTTGTACCGCAGACGCTGGCATTACTCAGTAAAGAACACACAATCAATGTCATTCATCAATGTGGTGAAAAACATCTGGCTGACTGTCAGCTTGCTTATGAACAGGCAGGAGTAGCGGGTACGGTCACCAAGTTTATTGACGATATGGCGAAAGCCTATAGCGAGGCAGATCTTATTATTTGCCGGGCAGGTGCACTGACCGTGGCCGAGGTCGCAGCAACAGGTATTGCGGCAATTCTGGTGCCTTATCCGTATGCAGTAGATGACCACCAGACTCACAATGCTCAGGCATTAAAAGACGCAGGCGCTGCATTACTGATAGCCGATTCAGCACTTAACGCAAAAGATCTGGCAGCAGTAATACGGCCATTACTGGCAAACCGAAAACAATTGGAACAAATGGCAATACAGGCAAGAACATTGGCAAACCCCGGAACAGCAATGCAGATAGCAGATATCTGTCTGGAGTGGGCAAATGGCTAAATTAACCTCAGCAATGCAAAGTCGGGTCAAACATATCCATTTCATCGGAATTGGTGGTGTCGGTATGGGCGGAATTGCCGAAGTACTGCTGAATCTGGGATATCAGGTCAGTGGTTCGGACTTGAATGAAAACAGTTTGATTCAACACCTGCGCCAGCTTGGGGCCAATATCATGATTGGTCATGACGCGGCATACCTGAAAGGTGCTGATGTGGTGGTAGTAACAACCGCAGTGAGCGCTGACAACGTTGAAGTCATGGCGGCTCGTGAACAGCGTATTCCAGTAGTGCCTCGTGCAGAGATGCTGGCTGAATTAATGCGTTTCAGTTATGGCATTGCCGTGGCGGGTACGCATGGTAAAACCACTACAACCAGCTTAACTGCTGCATTGTTAAGTGAAGGCGAGTTGGATCCAACCTTTGTGATAGGTGGTCGATTAAACAGTGCGGGTTCCAATGCAAGATTAGGTACCGGACGTTATTTAGTCGCTGAAGCAGATGAAAGTGATGCGTCCTTTTTATACCTGCAGCCGATGATCGCCATTGTGACCAATATTGATGATGATCATATGGCGACCTACGAAGGGGATTTTGAAAAGCTTAAAGCCACTTTTATTGAATTTCTGCATCACTTGCCGTTTTATGGTCTTGCGGTGTTATGCATAGATGATGAAGAGGTTCAGAGCATATTGCCTGAAGTGACTCGTCCCATTACAACCTATGGCCAGGATGAACGAGCCGACTTTAGAATCAGTGATCTGCAGCAGTACCAGGGGCAAAGTGAGTTTACAGTCAGTGAAGCTCAAAGTGGTGTGCAATATCAGGTTCGTTTAAATATGCCCGGTCTGCACAATGCACTCAATGCGACAGCTGCTTTAGCCGTCGCCCGTAACTTGGGTGTTGACGTAGCCGCTTGCCAACGGGCGCTATTGAAGTTTGATGGTGTTGGCAGACGCTTCAATATTCTTGGCGAGAAAACCATCGGCCAGGGGCAGGTGTTACTGGTAGATGATTATGGTCATCATCCTACAGAAATTGCAGCGACAGTTGCCGCTAGCCGCGGAGGCTGGCCGGATCGTCGTTTAGTGGTTGTTTTCCAGCCACATCGATATACCAGAACGCGTGATTTGTTCGAAGATTTTGCCCGTGTGCTGTCAACGATAGATGTTTTGGTTGTGCTGGAAGTTTACCCTGCAGGCGAAAATAAAATTGCGGGTGCTGATGCTCGCAGTTTATGCCGTGCCATACGATTACGTGGACAGGTTGAACCGGTATTTGTGGAAGATAAACAAGCCTTGTTTTCTGTACTTCCGGGATTACTAAAGGATCAGGATCTATTGCTTACCCTTGGTGCGGGCGATATCGGAACCATCGCTAAAGAGTTGGATCAACAACTTGAGGAGATGAGCTAATGGTCTCCATGTTTACCGAGTTGCAAGGCGAATTGAAAATAAATGAGCCGTTATCTCAGCACACTTCATGGCGAGTAGGCGGAATAGCAAAGCGTTTTTATCAGCCAAAAGATAAAAATGATCTGGCGTCTTTTTTACGCCAGTTGCCAGCTGATGAACCTTTATTATGGTTAGGCTTGGGTAGCAATTTATTAATACGCGATGGCGGTTTTGCTGGCACGGTTATCAGCATGGCCGGAACCATGCAGGCGCTAGATATAGATGATCAAAGAGTTACCGCTGAAGTAGGTGTTTACTGCAGCAAAGTTGCCAAGCAATCCGCCAAACAGGGTTTAAGTGGGGCAGCCTTTCTGGCAGGTATTCCAGGCACATTTGGTGGTGCATTGGCGATGAATGCCGGTGCTCATGGCTGGGAAACCTGGCAGTTGGTCAAAGAGGCAACAACCGTAACGCGTCAGGGCGAGTTGAAAAAGCGTCCTGCCAGTGACTTTAACGTTGACTATCGTCATGTCGAACTGCCAGAAAAAGAATGGTTTGTCTCAGCCACACTGGAACTACAGCTGGGAGATGCAGAAACTGAAACAGCATTAATTAAACAGCTGCTGAAAAAACGTAACGACAGCCAACCCACCAATCAACCATGTGCCGGTTCAGTATTTCGTAATCCACAAGGCGATTATGCCGGGCGCTTAATCGAGCAGTGCGGTTTGAAGGGGTTGCGAGTTGGTGGGGCAAGCGTGTCGGCAAAACATGCCAACTTTATTGTCAATGACGGGGCTGCTAGCGCGGCTGATATTGAAGATTTGATTAATTTAGTCAGACAACGTGTAGAAGCAGAGACAAAAGTGCGATTGATCCCCGAAGTTCACATTATCGGAGAGCACGCATGAGCGAAATAAATATTACTCCACAAAGTTTTGGTCGGGTTGCCGTGTTGATGGGTGGACGTTCAGCAGAACGTGAGATTTCGTTGAAAAGCGGCCGTGCGGTATTAGCTGCTTTACAGTCACTCGGTGTCAATGCTGTTGAGCTGGATGTAGATAAAACGGTTAGTGAACGTTTGCGTCAGGATAAATTTGATCGGGCATTTATTATCCTGCATGGCCGTGGCGGTGAAGACGGTGAAATTCAGGGTGTTTTGCAGTCATTGCAAATTCCTTATACCGGTAGCGGCATCACCGGTGCGGTACTGTCAATGAATAAACGTTTGAGCAAACAGATTTGGCAAAGTCAGGGTTTACCAACACCAAAATATGTGCGCTTAAATCGTCAGTCCAACCCTCAGAAAATTGTTGAAGAATTGGGTTTGCCGATAGTCGTCAAGCCGGTCAACGAAGGGTCCAGCATCGGTATGAGTAAGGTGACATCAACCGAAGCACTGCAACAAGCCATTAGCCTTGCTTTTGACTATGACGATGAAGTTATCGCTGAACAATGGGTGCATGGGGCGGAATACACGGTGAGCATTTTAAATGGAGAAGCGCTGCCGGTTATTCGATTAACAACACCCAGAGAGTTTTACGACTTTGAAGCCAAGTATCTGGCGGATTCAACCGAATATTTGTGCCCGTGTGGTTTAAGTGATGCTGATGAAAAACGCTGTCAGCAATTGGCAATCAACGCTTTCAATGCGCTCAACATGTCTGGCTGGGGGCGCATTGATGTTATGGCGGATCAGCAAGGTGATTTTTATTTGTTGGAAGCGAATAGTGTGCCCGGTATGACTGACCACAGCCTGGTGCCAATGGCAGCTCGTCAGGCAGGAATCAGTTTTGAAAATCTGGTTGGGCAGGTGTTAAAGAGCAGTCTGGAGGGCAAACGCTGATGGCTATCAGACAACGTCCAAAAGCCGGAGCAACACGGACCCGTGTGGTGAAACCACGCGAACAAATGAACTGGCAAAGTAACTTGCGAAATGTCAGTACTGTGTTGGTTCTATTGATACTGATTGTCGGTGTCGTTTATTTAAACAACACAGATACGCTGCCGATTCAGCATGTCACGGTAGAAGGTGAATTAATCAATACCGATAAACAGGATTTGATTGAGGCGGTAACCCCATATGTGACCGGTAGTTTCCTTGATGTAAACGTGGCAGGAATTCGTGCGGCAGGTGAAGCACTTCCCTGGGTATCACAAATACAGGTAAGACGTGTCTGGCCGGATACCTTGCATTTAATGGTCAGTGAGCATCAGGCAATTGCACTGTGGAATGAAGATGGTCTGGTCAATACACGTGGCCAGGTGTTTTATCCCGAGAGCGGAAAAATGCCTGCCGGACTTATTCAGTTATTTGGGCCTGAAGGCAGCAGTGAGTTGATGTCACGGCAACTTGTGACTATACAGCAGTCTGTAGATTCGCTTGGATTAAGGGTGAAAAGTCTGACCATGGATGAGCGCCGTTCCTGGCAGGTGAAATTTACAGATGATATGCAGCTGCAATTGGGACGTGCAGAAAGTGAGCAGCGATTAGCCCGATTTATTCGAGTATTTGAAGGCCCGTTGGCCAGTTACCGCGATCAAATCAAAATTGTGGATATGCGCTACACCAACGGACTTGCAGTTGTTTGGAAAACCGGTAAGCAACCTGATTTTAATGGAATTGTGTAATGTCGAAACGAATTGAAAGAGAACTGATTGTCGGACTGGATATCGGCACTTCCAAAGTGGTAGCGATCGTGGCAGCGCCGATTCTGGATGCCGGTCCCAATGACAATAAACTGGAAATTATCGGTATCGGTTCGCATCCGGCCAGAGGCATGAAAAAAGGGGTAGTGGTCAATATTGAATCTACTGTGCAATCCATTCAGCGAGCGGTAGAAGAAGCCGAGCTGATGGCTGGATGCCAGATCCACTCTGTATTTGCCGGGATTGCCGGAAGTCATATTCGTAGTCTGAACTCACATGGCACCGTAGCCATTCGAGATAAGGAAGTGACACAGGGTGATTTGGACCGGGTACTGGATGCCGCTCGGGCAGTTCATTTCCCTGGCGATCAGCAATTACTGCATGTATTGCCTCAGGAATTCATTATCGATAACCAGGAAGGTATACGTGAGCCTATCGGCATGTCAGGAGTACGGCTGGAAGCCAAAGTGCATCTGATTACCGGGGCTGTCAGTGCCGCTCAAAACATCACCAAATGTATCGAGCGCTGTGGATTGATTGTTGATGGAATCATATTGGAACAGATGGCTTCCAGCTACTCGGTACTGGAACAGGACGAGAAAGAACTGGGTGTCTGCATCGTCGATATCGGTGGAGGTACAACGGATATTGCCGTGTTTATTGATGGTGCCATACGTCATACCGCTGTGATTCCGATCGCTGGCGATCAGGTTACTAATGATATTGCGGTGGCCTTACGTACGCCCACCCAGTATGCCGAAGAAATCAAAATCAAATATGCCTGTGCACTGACACAACTGGCACGGGAAGATGAAACCATAGAAGTGCCAAGTGTCGGAGACAGACCACCTCGTCAACTAGCGAGACAGACACTGGCCGAAGTGGTTGAACCACGTTATGAAGAATTATTAATGCTGGTACAGGCTGAACTGCGTCGCAGTGGCTTTGAAGAAATGTTAGCTGCCGGAGTGGTATTGACCGGAGGCAGTTCAAAAATGGAAGGTGCAATCGAACTGGCAGAAGAAGTTTTCCATTTGCCGGTAAGGCTTGGTGTACCCCAGCATGTTGGTGGGTTAGTAGATGTAGTACGTAATCCAATCCACGCCACAGGTGTGGGTTTATTACTGTTTGGAAATGAACAAGTGAGTACCGGACACAGTGAATCTGTGATCTCGGATGGTTTTAAAGGAATGCTTGCCAGAATGAAAAGTTGGTTTCAGGGCAATTTCTGAGCAAGCCTTGTTAGTAAATAAAGAGGGGAGAAAATCATGACATTTGAATTGATTGATACATATACAGCAAATGCGGTTATCAAAGTCATCGGTGTAGGTGGCGGTGGCGGTAACGCTTTGGAACACATGGTGGCCAATAAAATCGAAGGTGTTGATTTTATCTGTGCCAATACGGATGCACAGGCTTTACGTAAAAGTAATGCCACTACACATTTACAATTAGGTACTGATATTACTAAAGGGCTGGGTGCCGGTGCCAACCCTGATGTAGGTCGACAAGCTGCATTGGAAGACCGTGAACGTATTATGGAAGTCATCAGCGGCGCTGATATGGTCTTCATCACTGCTGGTATGGGCGGCGGTACAGGTACCGGAGCTGCGCCAGTAGTCGCACAAGTTGCTAAAGAGATGGGGATTTTAACGGTTGCAGTTGTCACCAAACCATTTCCTTTTGAAGGCGGCAAAAGACTGAAAGTGGCTACAGCTGGTATTGAAGAGTTAAGTCAGCATGTAGATTCACTGATTACTATTCCAAATGAAAAACTGCTGAAAGTGTTGGGTAAGGAAATGAGCCTGCTTAATGCGTTTAAATCAGCTAATGATGTCCTGCTGGGTGCAGTTCAGGGTATTGCCGAACTGATTACCCGTGAAGGTATGATTAACGTTGACTTTGCTGACGTACGCACAGTTATGTCTGAGATGGGTATGGCTATGATGGGAACCGGCCGGGCTTCAGGTGAAAACCGCGCTGCAGAAGCCGCCAGACTGGCTGTTTCAAGCCCGTTACTGGAAGATGTTGATTTGGCGGGTGCGCGTGGCGTACTGGTTAATATCACCGCTGGGCTGGATATGAGTATTGGTGAATTTGAAGAAGTGGGTAACACTATTAAAGAATTTGCTTCAGAGGACGCAACAGTAGTGGTTGGTACGGTGATTGATCCTGATATGACCGATGAGTTACGGGTAACCGTAGTGGCAACCGGATTGGGCGTTGCAAGAGCGGCAGTAGCAAAACCCGTTGAGACGACAACCGCAGCACCGCAAATCGAAATTGTTAAGAAGCCTGTTGACATTGACTATGATGAACCAACTGTTTTACGAAATGGTCGTAACAACGAACATAAACAAGTGGCTAATGGTGATGTCAACATGGATTATCTGGACATTCCGGCATTTTTGCGAAGACAGGCTGATTAATGTAGATGGTGAAGTCGTATAAGCCTATGATATTATTGTCAGATAATTAAACTAGAAAAGGGGGTAAAGCACCTTGATAAAGCAACGAACATTGAAAAATGTGATTCGTGCCACAGGTGTGGGATTGCACAGCGGTGAAATGGTCTATTTAACGCTGCGTCCGGCTGCCCCTAATACTGGCATTATTTTCCGACGAGTCGATCTGGATCCGGTTGTTGAAATCGAGGCCAAAGCTGAAAATGTGGGTGAGACAGCCCTGTCAACCACATTGATTCAGAATGGTCAGCGCGTCTCAACAGTGGAACATTTACTTTCAGCCTTTGCCGGGCTGGGTATCGATAATGCTTATATTGATCTCAATGCAGCAGAAGTTCCTATCATGGACGGCAGTGCCGGACCTTTTGTGTTTCTGGTGCAATCTGCCGGCATTGAAGAACAGGCAGTTGCTAAGCAATTTATCCGTATTAAAAAGCCTGTATTACTGGAAGATGGTGATAAATGGGCCAAGTTCGAGCCATTTGAGGGATTCAAAGTCTCTTTTACCATTGATTTTGAGCACCCGGCCTTTACCGGCAGACCACAACAGGTTGATGTTGATTTCTCCTCCACATCATTTGTTCGTGAAGTCAGTCGTGCCAGAACCTTCGGTTTTATGAAAGATATCGAAAAACTGCGGGAAATGAATCTGGCGCTGGGTGGTAGTATGGATAATGCCATTGTTGTAGATGATTTCCGTGTTTTAAATGAAGATGGTCTTCGTTATGAAGACGAGTTTGTCCGTCATAAAGTACTTGATGCGATCGGTGATTTATACCTGTTGGGCCATAGTCTGATCGGTGCATTCGTCGGACATAAATCCGGTCATGAAGTGAACAATCGCCTGTTACGCAAACTCATTGCTCAGGAAGATTGTTGGGAACTGGTAACTTTTGAAGAAGATGCTGATGCACCTATTGTGTTCAGTCGGCCTGCCGCTTCAATTGTTAGCTAGGAGTTGTCACGAGTATTACCTCGCTTAGCGAGTTTATGCAGCGCTGTTTTGAGCTGACCATCGTCTAACCCGGCGGCGGTCTGAGCAATCAGCGCTGCGTTGTTATTAGACATATCGATCATATTAGATTTTGCCGACTTCTCGGTCGGGTGCTGAGGTTTTACTTTTACCTCAACACGTTCAATTTGCGTAGACAACTCGCTGGAAAAGGTTTTACAAATAGTAGCGGAATGAAAGCGTAATAAGCTGGCAATTGCCGCGTTTTCTGTATGTATGATGATTTTATTGTCTTTCATATTCGCCAGCTGGCAATGTCCTGCGAACTGCGAAGGTAAAATTTCTTGCAGAATGCTGTTAAGCTGGGTTAATTTTTGAGCGCGCTTCGAAATTTGTTGTAATTGCTGGTTTGCCTGGCAAACAGTACTGAAATGAAGCGGTTTATTTGACATGTCTCAATCCGGGACGAGGATAAGTATGCAGATTATCATAATATCCGCCGACAATACCGGCCACAAGCATTGGCATTTAAGCCGAACGAAATTGATGCTGCTAGTCACATTTCTATTAACCATGACGATTGCGATAACTGTCTCTACAATGAATTATATAAAAGATAAGACAGCTATTAACGATACAGTAGACTCAAAATTTTTCCCAACCGCTCGACTCCTCACCCCGAAAACCGATCCCCTCTCTATCAGTGATGACACAACCGCAAATGAAGCCATTCAGGGTTTTTACGCGCAGCAGTTAGGGGGCTTACAGGCTGAGGCCATTCGTCTGAAAATGCTTAGTCAGCGATTAGCTGAAATTGCAGGTTTTGAACTTTCTGACTTTGATTTGGAATTTGCTCCCGGGATGGGGGGAATTGAAAATTCCGGTGACTGGTTATCAAACGCCGAATTTGAAGAAAGTCTGGTTCGTCTCTCACAGGATTTTGCTGATCAACAGGATACCTTGACGGCATTACAAGAGTTTCTGATTACAAATGAGAATATCGCCGGAGCCATACCAAGTGGTCGTCCTGTGGTTGATGGCTGGTTATCTTCTTTCTATGGCTATCGCGTTGATCCATTTAATGGGAAAAAAGCTTTCCATGATGGACTCGATTTTGCCGGAAAAACCGGTAGCTCAGTGATTTCTGTGGCGGATGGAATTGTCAGCTGGGCGGGCATGCGTGGTGGATACGGTGGACTGGTTGAAATTGACCATGGAAATGGCTATGTAACCCGCTATGCGCATAACAAAACCATCAATGTCAGTACCGGAGATCGTGTTAACAAAGGAGATGTTATTGCGCTGATGGGATCAACTGGTCGTTCAACTGGACCTCATGTTCATTTCGAAGTATTAAGAGACGGTAAATCCGTTAATCCGTTTAATTACATCGAATAATTCCTCTTGTATTTGAAAAATCAGACACCACTTAAAAAAATGCGGTGAGTCTTCGATCTTCCCAACAGTACGCGTTATAATCACGCGTTTAATCAAACTGTCGTCAATTCGGCACATTCAACAGGTAGTTTAAGTCATGGTAGGCAAGTTTTTCAGTAAGGTTTTTGGCAGTCGTAACGATCGTGTAATCAAAAAACTGCAAAAACAGGTCAGCCTCATCAATGAATTGGAAAGCGAGTATGAAAAGCTTGACGATGCCGCTTTAAAATCCAAAACCATAGAATTCAAACAAAGACTGGATGATGGGCAAACACTGAATGATATCCTGGTAGAAGCATTTGCTGTCGTACGTGAAGCCGGTAAACGCATTATGGAAATGCGCCATTTTGACGTGCAGTTGATAGGCGGTATGGTGCTGAATGACGGAAAAATTGCCGAAATGAAAACCGGCGAGGGTAAAACGCTGGTAGCTACGCTCGCAGTATATTTGAATGCCCTGAGCGGGGAAGGCGTCCATGTTATTACCGTCAATGATTACCTTGCCAAACGTGATGCGGCCTGGATGAGCAAACTTTATGGTTTCCTCGGTTTGACCACAGGCGTCATTGTCAGTGGACTGAGTGGTGACGAACGGCGTGCAGCATATGCTGCAGATATTACCTACGGTACCAATAACGAATTTGGTTTTGATTACCTGCGCGATAACATGGCCTTTCGTCTCGAAGATAGAGTGCAGCGTCCATTAAATTTTGCTGTTATCGATGAAGTTGACTCCATTCTAATTGACGAAGCCCGCACGCCATTGATTATCTCTGGGCCAGCTGAGGACAGTTCTGAGCGTTATGTGCAGATAAACAAGTTGATTCCCAGTCTGACCCTACAGGAAGGTGAAGATGAAGATATCACTGTACCGGGTGATTACACCATTGATGAAAAAAACAAACAGGTACATTTTACCGAAGCTGGCCATGAAAAAATTGAGCAGTTATTAACCGAAACAGGCCTGTTGGATGAAGATGCCAGCCTGTATGATGCGGCCAATATTGGTTTGATGCATCACGTAACTGCAGCGCTTCGTGCACATGTATTATTTCATCGGGATGTTGAATACATTGTTCAGGATGATCAGATAATCATTGTCGACGAATTTACCGGTCGTACCATGCCCGGACGTCGCTGGTCAGAAGGCTTACACCAGGCTATTGAAGCCAAGGAAGGGGTCAAAATTCAAAACGAAAACCAGACCCTCGCTTCCATTACTTTCCAGAATTACTTCCGTCTTTACAAAAAGCTGTCCGGCATGACCGGTACAGCGGATACTGAAGCCTATGAATTGCAGTCAATCTATGGTCTGGAAGTTGTGGTTATTCCGACACATCGTCCAATGCAGCGTAAAGACGAAGCCGATAGAATTTATCTGACAGCAAAAGAAAAGTTTGATGCGATATTGCTTGATATTCAGGACTGTGTGCAGCGAAAACAACCTGTTCTTGTCGGTACGGCCTCAATTGAAAGCTCAGAATATCTGGATAAATTACTGACCAAAGCCAAAATTCCACATGAAGTTCTGAACGCAAAATTTCATGAAAAAGAGGCACATATTATCGCTGAAGCGGGTAAACCGGGATCAGTCACTATCGCAACCAATATGGCGGGTCGTGGTACAGATATTGTTCTCGGTGGCAGTCTTGAAGCAGAGCTGGACAAGCTGAGTGAAGAGGCTGATGAAGCTGCTAAAGCTAAAGTGAAAGCCGAATGGCAACAACGTCATGATTTGGTTTTGCAAGCGGGTGGTTTACATATTATCGGTACCGAACGACATGAATCACGTCGTATCGATAATCAGCTGCGTGGTCGTTCCGGTCGTCAGGGTGATCCGGGCTCAACCCGTTTTTATCTGTCGCTCGAAGATAACCTGATGCGGATTTTTGCTTCTGAACGCATGGCCGGATTGATGCAGAAACTGGGTATGGAAGAGGGTGAAGCTATTGAGCATCCATGGGTCAGCAGAGCCATTGAAAATGCTCAACGTAAGGTTGAAGGACACAACTTTGATATTCGTAAACAGTTACTGCAGTTTGATGATGTTGCCAACGATCAACGTAAAGTAATTTATGAGCAGCGTAATGAATTAATGGCCGCGGATGATGTATCAGAAACAATTGTTTCAATGCGTAGCAGCGTCATTAACGACGTTATCAGTCTGTACATTCCACCTAATAGTATTGATGAACAATGGAATGTCAGTGGACTGGAACAGGCTTTACGCGATGATTTCGCTCTGGAACTAGATATCAGCGGCTGGTTGGAGGCAGATGATAATCTGCACGAAGAAAGTTTGCGTGAAAGAATTATCGAGGAAGCCGAAGCAGCCTGTCAGGCAAAAGAAGCTACTGTCGGGGCTGAGTTGATGCGTCATTTTGAAAAAGCCATCATGCTGCAAACTCTGGACACGCAGTGGAAAGAACATTTGGCTCAAATGGATTATTTACGTCAGGGTATCAATCTGCGTGGATATGCCCAAAAAGATCCCAAGCAGGAATACAAACGTGAAGCTTTCCAGTTGTTTACTGCTATGTTGGACAGCCTGAAACATGAAGTTATCAGCCTGATTTCCCGTGTTAAAGTGCGTGCGCCGGAAGATGTCGCGGCGGTTGATGAGCAACGCCGTCAATCTGCTGATGTGGAATATCAGCATGAAAGTGCCTCCTCTGAAGCAGAAGCCGAGGCAGAACATCCTACTGCGAACCAGCCGCTAACGCGAGATGGTAAAAAAGTTGGTCGTAATGATCCATGCCCATGTGGCAGTGGTAAAAAATTCAAGAATTGCCACGGCGCTGTCAAATAATGGCAGTAAATTTATCTGCTCCAATTGCTGCTGAATTAAAGCCTGTAAAAGGTGTTCGCCTTGCCACTACGAGCGCTGGGATTAAAAAGCCTGGGCGTCAGGATGTGGTTTTAATTGAGCTGGCATCTGGAAGTCATACCGCAGCGGTTTATACCCGTAATGCATTTTGTGCAGCCCCGGTATTATTAGCCAGAGAGCATCAGCAACAATCATCTACACGCTATTTACTGATCAATTCTGGAAACGCCAATGCTGGAACCGGTGACGCGGGTATGGCGGCAGCAAAAGCATGTTGCCAGGCGGTGGCTCAGCTAGCAGAATGTGATACCCGTGCTGTATTGCCATTTTCCACCGGCGTTATAGGGCAGCCGTTACCTGTTGATAAAATTACCAATGCGTTACCTGAGGCGTTTACCAAACTAGCTGCTGATAACTGGTTTGCTGCAGCACACGCCATCATGACCACCGACACCATTGCCAAAGCGCGTTCAGTTGAACTGTCGTTAAATGGACAGCCAATCACACTGACAGGCATCGCAAAAGGCTCAGGCATGATTCGACCAGATATGGCGACCTTGTTGTCTTATATCGCCACGGATGCCGCTATAAGTGCCTCCACATTACAAAAGATGCTTGACGTTTCGATGGAGCAGTCTTTTAACAGTATTACCGTTGATGGCGATACCTCAACCAATGATGCCTGTGTCTTGATTGCTACTGGTCTGGCAGGTAATTCGATTATTGATGATATTGATAGCAGTGATGCACAACAATTTATTGAGGCCTTAAATAGTTTAAGTCGCTTCCTGGCCCAGGCCATTGTTCGCGATGGCGAAGGCGCAACCAAATTTATCAGCATTGATGTTCAACAGGGTGCTGATGCAGATGAATGTCGGCAGGTCGCCTATACCATTGCTCATTCACCGTTGGTAAAAACTGCATTGTTTGCCTCTGACCCAAACTGGGGGCGAATTCTGGCAGCGGTCGGTCGAAGTGGCTTGCCCAGTCTGGATTTATCGAAAATCGCCATTTACCTGGATAACGTATGTATTGTCGATGGGGGCCAGCCTGCTGCTGACTATACTGAAGAAAAAGGCCAGCAGGTCATGTCACAATCTGAAATAACCATTCGGGTAAAACTGGGTAGAGGCAACGTTGCCAAAACAGTCTGGACCTGTGATTTTTCTTACGATTACGTCAAGATAAACGCAGAATACCGTACCTGATACGGAGCAGGATATGGATATTGGACAGTTCAACACACTTAGCAAGTTTCTCAGGCAAAGTGGTGCACAATACCGGGTGTTTGATATGGGGCGCCGGGTTGGTAAATTAACCCCGGAACAGTTTGTCAGTTTTGATAATTGCCAGCAGCCTTACCCTTATCCTTTCAAACGTCACGCCCAAATAGGCATTATCTTCTGGCATCCGGATGCCCCAGAAAATCACTATGTATGGTTTCTTAAGTTTCCGCTGGATGAGCAGGGACTGCTGGTTCCAGATGCCCGTGATGCTTTTCTGAAGATGTTATTGGAAAGGCTCGGCGAAGCAATGTTGGCCGCCGCCGATGGTGAAAAAATTCAGGGAGCTCTGCAGGACAGTCCGTTCACCTTTCAGCCACGTCAGGATCGAATGGCCGCATTTAATGCTCACGCTACGCATGCATTGAAACAGCGCCCCTCCAAATATTACGATGCCGCCTATCGTTACTTCACTGGCGATCTCCCTTTGGATAAATGGCCTGGCTTGGCGATGCAGGGATTAGCTGATTTTGCTATTCGTCTGGATACCAATGAAGGTACATTAGGATTGATTAATACATTGCCTAAATTGCCTCAGGAACCATTTCATAATTTATGCGTTTTGCTGGAGCATGCAAGCCCTGCAGCAGGGGTAGTCGAAGTATTGGCACAGCAAGTAGATAATCAGCTACAGGAAAAACAACCCGATACAGCCAAAATCATTTCCTGTTTACGGGCAGCTTCCAATAGTCCTGCTCGTGGTTTAGTGGAGCGTATGGTGACTCAGGTGCTGAAACATCGTTGCAGTCGCGAAATTGAAGTGCTGGCAATAGTAAGTGGTCGAATCTGGTTGGCACTGGCCAAACAGCCAATCTGTGAGCTGTATCTTGAGCAACTTGCTCATAACGATGCTGGCCAGGCCGGTTTCAGCCAGTTATTGGCCGATCTGTTATTTATACCAGGGATGCGAGAGCCGGTTATGCAGGCTTTGCGTAATCCAAAACGTTCGGAAACTCTGGCAAAAGCCGTTGGGGAAATGTTCGGTCAATAGGATCAAATATTCTTTTTTACAATATCAGTTTCAATTCCATCCAGGCTGAATTGATTTTTTTCCCGCCAATATTCTTTAATACCAGTTTCACCTTTGCGTTCAGCCCAGTTATTCAGTAGTTCGCGTTCACCGACAAATTCAAAATAAGGTACAGCCATACCACATGAAGTCTGAACCAGATCAATATCCAGAATAAAAATCTGTCTGGCACCAGGTAACGGATCAAATAAGCCATACAGACTCTGCCACTCAGGATCTTTTTGATGTATTGCACGAGCCTGACCATAGACTCTTAGAATCAATGGCTTTCCTTCAAATGCACAAAACATGATGGTCATTCGAGGGGATTCCTCAATATGCGCAGCTGTTTCATTGCCGCTACCGGTCACGTTCAGCCAGACTAAACGATTACTGTTTAAAACTCTTAACGAGTCCATTCCCTTTGGGGAAACATTAACACGGCTGTCAGCCGTCGCTGTTGCTACAAAAAACAGATGTTGTTGATGAATAAACTCAATCAAACGATCAGATAGCGAATCAAACTGTTGTGCCATTATTGTCTCTGCCCTTGGATTTTTCAGCCAGCATTGAACGCCAGCTGGATTCGGTCATCATTTCCATTGTCGATTCCACCCGATCGACAAAAACTTTTCCGTCCAGATGATCCAGTTCATGTTGAAACAATCGAGCCATAAAGCCCTCATATGTGGTTTCAACCTGAGTAGCATCACGCAACCAGTAGCGCACTTGTATTTGCTGATAACGTGGTACCAGAGCTCGAAGACCGGGAACACTCAAACAACCTTCCCAGTCTTTTTCTGTATGCGCTGAGTGCCAGACAATTTCGGGATTTATTACACAGGTTGCCGGCATCTCGGGTGCATAGGGATAACGCTCATTAGGATGACTCGACATAATAAAAAAGCGTTGGTTAATACCAACTTGCGTGGCGGCAATCCCCATACCCCCACGCTGTTGAACAAAGGTGATCAGATCATCAATTTTTTGTTGTAATACAGGGTCGTTTATCTCGGATACCGGCGGGGCAATTCGACGTAAATCATCCTGACCTAATTCCAGAATGTTAAAAGATGTGTTCATATTATCGGGGCCTGCAATGGATCCTGAATCCGGAACCAGCCTGCAATGCTGTAACGATCCCGTTTCGAGGGGAGAACTTCATGCGGAAACTGCTCACTTAAAAAAACCACAAATGTGCCCATTTCAGGTTCAACAGATAGAATCAGATTATCATCATTGATGTCATAGATCTGCAATTGGCCACCATCCTGAGTTTGCCAGAATGGATTTAAATACATCACCGTTGTTAATACACGGTTGGACTGACCTTTAAATGCATCGACATGACGTTTGTAGAAGGCCCCTGAAGGATAATGGGCGTAATGTGATTCATAATCAAACAAGCCGAGAAACAACCGTTGATTCATTGCCAGCCGGAAATCTGCCATATGGGTGAGATATGCCAGGTCGATGCTATTATCCGGGTCTAGCCAACGGGTTTCATCGGTGCGGATTTTCTCATTTAGCTGATGTTGTTGTTCCCGGCCTATTCCTGCCTGACTCAAGTCATTATGCTCATCCAGACGGGCAACTCTGCGGTATAGATCATGGGTTAAAGCGGGAGGCAATAATTGTGGCAGGATGCAATAACCGTGGGTGGTCAGCGCATCAGCAATCAGATCAAATACGGCATAATCAACAACAGACTGAGCGTTCAAAGAAGCGATTCTCCAGAAGAGTGAGTAACTTTGTTATGGTTAATTGACATAGCTAAGCCATTGAACGGGCGATAGAATGTAGCAGAATTTGATTTTCTTTGAAGGATTATTTTGTGCTGGTGTCGTTATTGCTGGCAGCAAAAAAAATCAGGCAATAATCTTTCAACCGAAAAACCAGTAGGCGACCAGAATGGCTGCGGTGATGCCGGCAACATCTGCTGCCAGTCCACAGGCAACAGCATGACGGATTTTCTGAATTCCAACCGCACCAAAATAAACCGCCAACACATAAAAAGTGGTTTCAGTGCTGCCCTGAACTATTGAAGCAAGTCTTCCGGCAAATGAATCTGCCCCATGTACTTCCATGGTATCGATCATCATGGCACGAGCCCCGCTACCACTGAAAGGCTTCATTAACGCAGTGGGTAATGCATCGACAAACCTATCATCCATTCCCAGCGCCAGTACGCCGGAACGAATACCATCTGCAATCAAGTCAAGCGCCCCACTGGCACGGAAAACGCCAATTGCCACCAACATGGCAACCAGATAGGGAATAATCATTACTGCCGTCGAGAAACCTTCTTTGGCCCCTTCAATAAAAGCCTCGTAAGCATTGACCCGTTGCCATGCCGCCGCCACTATAAATGCGATGACCAATGAAAAAATGACGACATTGCTGATAATGGCGGATTGCACCAGCATCTGTGATTGTTCCAGACTGGAAAAATAGGCTAACAGACCAAATACAAAGGCACTGAATCCCCCCAGATACATCAACACTACCCGGTCCAGAAGGTTAATTTTCTGTACTGCCGCCACAGTGATTAAACCAATCAAGGTGGAAAAATAGGTGGCAATTAACAATGGTATAAATACGTCTGTAGGATTGGCAGAACCCATCTGAGCGCGATAGGTAAAAATAGTGACTGGAAATAACGTAACGGCAGAGGTATTAATTACCAGAAACAAGATCTGGGCGTTACTGGCGGTATCTTTTAACGGATTAAGCTTTTGCAGTTCCTGCATTGCTTTAATACCTAATGGAGTCGCGGCATTATCCAGTCCAAGCGCATTGGCTGAGATGTTCATCACCATCGCTCCGAGGGCCGGATGATTCTTTGGTACCTCTGGCATCAGCCGTGTAAAAAGCGGGGATAATCCTCGGGTCAATAATTCGACAAAGCCACTGCGTTCGCCAATTTTCATAATACCCAGCCACAGGGCAAGAATACCGGTCAGGCCAAGTGCAATTTCAAAAGCTGTTTTGGACAGGGCAAACATTGCCTGCATGATCTGGTTGAAAATTTCGGTGTCGCCTAACACCAGCAGCTTAAATAAAGCTACTGCAAAGGCAATGAGAAAAAAGGCGACCCAGATGATATTCAGCATGAACGCTATTGTGGCATGCTCAAAAAAAAAGTCACTGCTGGCAGTGACTTTTTATTATTGAGAGAGTTTAGTTTTTAGCTTTTCTTAAACTTCCTGGCTGGTTTGCTTTTTGGACCGTCTTTGCGATCTTTGCTGAAGTTACGGCGTGATGGGCGGGCTGCCGCACTTTCCGCAACAGCTTCATCAGTCGCCAGGCTCATATTCAGTTGTTTGTTATTGACCCAAACCTTGCGTATTTGCTGGAACATATCTTTTGGCATGCCTTGTGGCAAGTCAATCAGACTATGATCCTCATTAATGGTAATACGGCCGATAAATTGACTTTCGATACCTGACTCATTAGCAATTGCGCCTACCAGATTCCGTGGTTCAATTTTGTCGGCGCGACCGACTTCAACACGGTAAGTATCCATATCCGGCTCATTTGGATGTGGACGTGGAGCCCGTTTTTCTCTTGGTGGACGGTCTTCACGGCTGCCCCGGGCAGGACGTTCACCACGTTCCTGACGTGGTCCGCGTTCGCGTTCTTCACGAGCTGGTCGTTGTGTAACATGTTTAACCGGTTTTAACGGACGGTCTTTCTGTACCAAAAAGGCTAATGCGGCAGCGATTTCAATCGGGTCGGCATTATGTTCCTGTTGATATTGACTGATTAAGGTTTCGAAATAAGCCAGTTCCTGAGACTCAATGGTTTCACTGAGTTGTTCCATGAATTGCAGAACACGGCGATCAGCAATATCTTCACTGCTCGGTAATTGCATTTTGGTAATTACCTGGCGCGTGGCTTTCTCGATGGCACTTAACATACGTGTTTCGCGAGGGGAGACAAACAGAATGGCCTCACCTTTACGACCAGCACGACCGGTACGGCCAATACGATGCACATAGGACTCGGTATCGTAAGGAATATCGTAGTTGACCACATGGCTCATGCGTTCGATATCCAGACCACGTGCAGCGACGTCGGTGGCAATCAGGATATCAATACTGCCTTTTTTCATGCGTTCGATGGTTTTTTCACGCAATGCCTGATTCATATCGCCATTAATCGCCGAAGCAGAATAACCACGAGCTTCCAGCTTTTCAGCCAGCTCAACAGTGGCGTTTTTGGTGCGCACGAAGATGATCATGCCATCAAAGTCTTCGACTTCCAGAATGCGGGTTAACGCATCCAGTTTGTGCATACCGGTTACTTGCCAGTAACGCTGGTTAATGGTGGTGACAGTTGATGTTTTGGATTGAATGCGTACATCCACCGGATCTTTCAGATATTTCTGTGCAACACGGTGAATAGGACCAGGCATGGTAGCGGAGAATAAAGCTACCTGACGTTTTTCGGGGGTTTCTTTAAGGATGGTTTCTACATCATCAATAAAGCCCATACGCAGCATTTCATCAGCTTCATCAAGCACTAATGCTTCAAGTTTATCCAGCTTCAATGTGCCACGACGAATGTGATCCAGAATACGACCCGGCGTACCGACAACAACTTGTGGTTTACGTTGTAATGAGCGTAATTGGATGCCCATGCTTTGACCGCCATAAATTGGCAGAATATGGAAATCTTTCAGGTGACGAGCGTAGCTTTGGATCGCTTCTGAAACCTGAATAGCCAATTCACGAGTCGGTGCTAACACCAACATTTGGGTGGCTTTGTTTTTCAGATCTATACGGCTTAACAGCGGTAAGGCAAAGGCAGCGGTTTTACCGGTACCGGTTTGGGCCTGACCAAGTAAATCTCTACCAGCAAGTAAAGGTGGAATACTTTGCGCCTGAATTGGCGAAGGTGTTTCATAACCGGCTTGTTGTACAGCTTGTAAAATTGGAGCAGCTAACCCTAACTCAGCGAATGAGGGTGTTGAATCGTTTTCTGGTGTGGACATTGAATAACCTGTGATGGGCAGCTTTGGAAACAAAGCTGTAAAAGTGACATTTGCGAGCATGCAATTATACGTGCCCACTCAATGAAAAGATAGCAAAATCATTCATTTATTTCGATGGGCATGGTGCTGTAAGCACATGTATGTGATTATCATCTAACTTGTTTTTCATAATTGAGAAAATATCATGGATCCATTTTCAGTTGATGCTTATACCCCGGCAGAAATTGCTCGTCGTCTGGAAAAAATCAGTATGAGCAAATGTACTGTAGATCCATTAAGAGTTTTTGCTCTTTCATTATTAGCTGGAGCGTTTATCGCGCTGGGAGCGGCATTCTTTACACTGGTGACCTTTGACGTTGGCAATATGCCTGCTGGAATTATGCGACTAATTGGCGGATTGGCATTTTGCCTGGGATTGATTCTGGTGGTGGTTGCCGGGGCAGAATTATTTACCGGTAACAACTTATTGGTGATGGCCTGTATCGATGGCCTGATTAGTTTTAGGCAACTGATTCAGAATTGGGCAATTGTTTATATTGGTAATTTTATGGGGGCAATTGGCATTTTATTGTTGATGTATTTAAGTGGCTTATGGTGGCAGGGCGATGGGGCTCTTGGCCATAAAGTGGTGGCGATTGCTGACAGTAAAGTGAATATGAGCTGGATTGAGGCGTTCACTCGTGGTGTATTGTGCAATATCCTTGTATGTCTGGCCGTCTGGTTGTGTATGGCGGGGCGCAGTGTGACTGATAAAGTGCTGGCAGTAATTTTTCCTATTACCGCCTTTGTCGCTCTTGGATTTGAACACTCTGTTGCTAATATGTTTTTTATTCCGGCTGGGTTACTGGCAGAAACACAAGCAGGAACCTCACTCGTCATTTCAGAACAGTTAACGATTGGTGGTTTTTTCTGGCATAACTTGATCCCGGTGACATTGGGCAATATGCTGGGAGGCAGTATCTTTGTCGGCCTGTTTTACTGGTTTATCTATTTACGCAAATAACAAGGAATTATTATGACTGAACATGTTTATAAACATATTGAAATCACTGGCAGCTCTGCTGAAAGTTCAGATAAAGCCATTGAGAACGCGATTGCAAAAGCTGCTGAGACCGTTAAAAACCTGCATTGGTTTGAAGTAACGGACACTCGCGGTTATATCGAAAACGGCGGAGTCCGTTACTGGCAGGTCACTATCAAAATCGGTTTTCGTATCGAAGGCTAAAAACAGGCCTCCAATACTACTTATTGAGCTTGGTAAACTTGGCGCCTTCGAGCGTCAAGTTATACATCAACCCTTTGTTACTGAAGACAAAGCCAACAATCGGATCTTTGATATCAGTAGTATTGATATCTTCACCCACGCCCCATTCAACTACTGCTACCGAACCATCAACCCCGGCTTTCCAACCCTCGCTGTCACGAAATTGTTTTAAAGCCTGATCATTCATAAATACCAGGATCACCGTTTTTTGTTGGGCTCCCAATTGAAAGCCGATAGAGGCACCCGCAGTATTGTAATAATCCACAGTGCTGCCGCCGATGCGAAGTGCACCTTCACCATATTCACCGCCAATACCAAATCCGGCTTTAATGACATCCGGAAAAACTAATACGCCTTTTGCTTTTTCGAGGAAACGATCTCCACCAGAAACTTCACTCTTGAAACGTTTCAGAGCTTCATCGACTTTGATATCAATTTCAGTGGCAGATGCTGCTTGGGATGGTGCAGATAGAGTAAACAATGCAAAAGCGAAAAATATCGCTAATAAAACAGGGAGATAAAACATTTGTCGGTATAACATGCTGAAAATCCTCAACGACGTTATTGGGATTTCAAAATAGCATGCGAAATGAATACAGGGAAGTAGGTCGGTCAATGCGCCGATAAAGCGCATTGACCCGGATTAGAAGTGTCGAGCCTAGGGTTTGTTGCTCTTTCATATCCACCACTGCTGGCGGCTATTTTTGTGTCCGACAAGGCGGAAAGCACGCAGTGTAGCCTTCCTACATAAGTGATTGACAAATGAGTCTGGAACTCATTTGAACAGCTTAGCTGGCCGCGTAGCGGTGAAATACAGGGATGTATTTCATACAACGCAGGCGGCCGCAAAAATAGTCACAGCCCTTCAGCTCACAACAGAGGCGGAGATGTAAGACCAACAAGCCCTAGTTATTAATACCAAGACTTTTAAGGTACTCATCATAGCTGCCGGTAAAGTCAGTGATACCTTCATTTTCCATATCAAACACACGTGTTGCCAATGACGATACAAATTCACGGTCATGGGAGACGAAGATCAATGTGCCTTCGTAATTTTCCAATGCCAGGTTAAGTGATTCGATAGATTCCATATCCATATGGTTGGTCGGCTCATCCATCACCAGAATATTGGGTTTTTGCAAAATAAGCTTGCCGAACAACATGCGGCCTTTTTCACCACCAGACAGCACATTGACCTTTTTATCGATCATATGACCGGAGAACAGCAGGCGGCCTAGAGTGCCACGAATAACCTGTTCATCATCTTCAGGGCTACCCCATTGGGACATCCACTCAAACAGAGTCATATTGTTTTTAAACAGATGATCATGATCCTGTGCGTAATAACCGATATTGGCATTTTCCGACCATTTTACATTGCCGGATTTTGGGGCCAGTTCACCGACCAGTGTTTTCACAAAGGTGGTTTTACCGATACCGTTAGGACCAATCACGGCAATTTTTTCACCCACTTCTGCCATAAAACTGAAGTTTTCAAACAGCGGTTTTTCGTTATCGTAGCCCTGTGTCAGCTTGCTGACTTCCAGTGCATTTCGGAACAGTTTCTTTTCCTGATTAAAACGAATAAACGGATTCACCCGGCTGGAAGGTTTAATGTCATCCAGCTGAATTTTTTCCATTTGTTTTTGACGGGACGTTGCCTGTTTTGCTTTGGAAGCATTGGCAGAGAATCGTGAGACGAATTCCTGCAGCTCTTTGATCTGCGCTTTTTTCTTCGCATTGTCTGATTGCAGACGTTCACGTGCCTGGGTGGAAGCAATCATGTATTCATCATAATTACCCGGATAAATACGTAATTCGCCGTAATCCATATCGGCCATATGAGTACAGATGCGATTGAGGAAATGGCGATCATGCGAAATGATGATCATGGTGCTGCTACGTTGGCTTAATACCTCTTCCAGCCAGCGAATAGTATTGATATCCAAATGGTTGGTCGGCTCATCGAGCAACATAATATCGGGATCAGCAAACAGTACCTGAGCCAGCAGAATACGTAGTTTCCAACCGGGAGCGATTTCGCTCATCGGGCCATAATGCTGTTCAACCGGAATACCGACGCCTAATAATAATTCTCCAGCTCGGGATTCAGCAGTATAACCGTCCATTTCCGCATATTGACCTTCCAGTTCAGCGACTTTCAGACCATCTTCTTCACTCATTTCCGGCAGGTTATAAATGCGATCGCGCTCACGATGCACATCCCATAAATCAGGTTGCCCCATAATCACCACGTCAATAACGCGTTGATCCTCGTAAGCAAACTGATCCTGTTTTAATACGGCATAAGATTCATTGGGGTCGTAACTCACATTACCGGAGGTGGGCTCTTGGACGCCGGCCAGAATTTTCATAAACGTCGATTTCCCGCAACCATTGGCGCCAATCAGACCGTAGCGATTGCCGCCACCGAATTTGACCGAGACGTTTTCGAACAGGGGCTTGGCCCCGAATTGCATGGTAATGTTAGCAGTGCTTAACAAAGTTAAAATCCTGTATCTAAAGGAGAAATTCAGACGTGCTGAAAAAACCCGCCATTATACATGGTCTGATGGGTTACCGATAAGGTTCAGTTTTTGTTGCCTGCTGAGTTTCTTGATTGCAGCTTCCCGACGGCTGGCACTGCTGCGATCAGGATGCTGTTCCTGATACACCACTTTCTGAGCATCACTGGTATGAAAAAAACGCGCCCCACCGTTATGGTTTTGATGCTGTTTTAAACGACGTTCTAAATCAGTGGTTATACCGGTGTAAAGATAACCATTAGCAGCTTGAATGATATACAGCGTCCATTCAGTCTTTGTCATTAAATTCAAGCGCCACCGAATTAATACAATAGCGCAGGCCAGTAGGGGCGGGGCCGTCATCAAATNCATGACCCAAATGGGCTTCACATTGCTGACAGCGAACTTCGGTACGATCCATATTGTGGCTGTAATCCGGATGATGAGTCACCACTCCATGCTCCAGCTGTGAGGAAAAACTTGGCCAACCGCAACCGGCATCAAATTTGTCATCAGAAGCAAATAAGGCCTGGCCACAGCAAACACAGTGATAACACCCATTCTCATCGTGATCGACATATTCCCCGGAAAAAGCTGGTTCTGTGCCCGCCTGCCGGGTGATGCGATATTGTTCTTCGTTAAGTTGTTGGCGCCACTGTGCATCCGTTTTTAAATCGGAGTTCATTTTGCTCATCTCATTGCAACGTGTCGGGCATTGTATAAAAAACTGCAAAGCAAAGCACACTTGTGTGCTAATGACTTCGGATCGCCTGTTGGATCGCGCTGCGCATTGAAGGAAATTGTTTTAACAAAATCTGCATGCCCTCAATATCAAACGCATCAATCCGTTCCAGCAACTGGCTGGCATATCGATCCAGTGTGTCAATTTGATGATTGCCAGCCAGTCTGGCGATTTCGTGGGCAAAGTTTTTAATGTCGGTCATGCTGTTACTTTGGGTGGCTAAACGCCATATTTCATCGATATCGGTTTGAAAATGATTAAAAATCGATAACAGCTGTTCTTTGTCCAGCATTGACCAATCCTGCTGTGGTGCTTTTATAACGTCAACGTCAACCGTCTGGTATCGTAAAAATACGCTCAGCGCATGAAACAGTTCGTTGCGTAAAACAGGTTTTCGCAGATAGGCATCAAAATGGTCCAATCTATCCTGTTCATAGGCGTCTTTCATTACTGAAGCTGTCAGTGCAACCACAGGTAAATCCGGTTTAATCATTTTGATTTGTTTTGCGGCTTCATAACCGTCCATCACTGGCATACGAATATCCATCAACACGAGATCTACCGGATTCTTTTTAACAAAATCCACAGCCAGCTGACCATTTTCAGCTTCACTGGTTTGAATAAGGCTGTTGATAAAATGCTGACGTATCAGTTCCCGGTTATGCGCGACATCATCAACGATTAGCATATGGGCCGGCTCAAAACGTATATGGCTGGCATCAAAAGCTAACGCCTGCTGACGAATTTTGTCACTGGCAATGGCGGCAATATCAATTCCTGGTAAATCAATACTGAATACTGACCCTTCACCACTTTTACTCTGCAGATGGATATGACCACCCATCATCTCAATCAAGCGGCGGGTGATTGACAAGCCAAGACCGGTCCCACCGTATTTGCGAACATCCTGGCCTGATTGCTGGGCAAAAATTTCAAATATATGTTCAACCTCAGCTTCGGGAATACCAATACCAGTGTCTTCAACCCGGATATGTAAATCCAGTTTACTGAGATGATCATCTACATTATCGGCATGAACGTGAATACGTATATGACCGGTATCAGTGAATTTGACAGCATTACTGATTAAATTAAATAACACCTGTCTGAGACGAGTGGCATCGAGTAACAGGCCATGGGGTAAATCGGGATCTATATCTAAATGTAACGCCAAATCCTTATTGCGGATTTGCAGAACAAACATATTGGCTATTTCATCAAACAGCTGATGAGGATCGGTAGCGGATTTATTGAGTTGCAGTTTTCCGGCTTCAATCTTCGATAAATCAAGAATATCGTTGATCAGCAGTAAAAGGGTATTACCTGCACTGCGGATGGTTTTAATAAATGATTTAAGCCTGGGCTCTGTAACCTGCTCGTCCAGCAGTTCGGTAAACCCCAGAATAGCGTTCATTGGGGTGCGGATTTCATGACTCATATTGGCGAGAAATTGTGATTTGGCCAAATTCGCTGCTTCAGCATGGGTCTTGGATTCTTTTAGTGAATCTTCAAGTGCAATACGATCATCCATATTCATGAAAAAACCCAGAAAAGCCGGCTTGCCTTGATATTGAATCGAAATTATTGAAAATAATCCCTGGATGATCTGTCCATTCCGAGTTTTGATTTTGAGCATCATTCCATTAATTTCGCCCTCCGAAGCAAGCTGTTCCAGGACTTGTTTACGTTGCGTAATATCTGCATAAAACTCCTGAACTTTGATGGTTTTCTGTAACTTAGCTGAAAATCCTAATTCTTCATAACAATGCTCATTGGCTAGCAGAATATGGCCATCCTCTGCGGAAGTAACCATCAGGCTCATTGGCATCACATTAATCAAATGCAATAGCTGCGCCTCACTATCCCGAAGTTTCTGCTCTGAAATAAGGCGTTTATCTACTTCAGCACGTAAGCGACGATTCCAGTAGAAGCTGGCAAGCAGGAAAATCAGCAAGATTGTTACAACCTGGATCAACAGCGTGTAATTGGTACGTTCAATGGTATTAACTGACATCCATTGCTGATCGATTGTGCGCCTCTCTTCGGCTGTAATTGATGCAAGGGCTTTATTGATAATTGTTAATAGCTCGGGATGCCCCTTGACGATGCCCATATGCAAAGCAGGAGAGTATTCCCTGATAATGCTGGTATTGAGATGTGTTAATCCGGATTGACTGGCGGTATAGGTGATGGTTGCGATAATATCAAAATAGGCATCTATTTCTTCGGCAGCTAACATCGACAGTCCCTCACGTACAGAAGGGACATAAACAATATCGATTTCCGGGTAATAGGCCAGCAAAATAGATTCAGCAAAATAACCTTTCACCACACCGACAGGTTTGTTACTGAAGTCAGCCAGGCTGGTGAGATGACCGAATTTGGTTGTAGCGATGGCCAGTGGGTAATCCAGATAGGGAATCGATAAATCGAGAAAGGTTTCACGAAACGTATTGCGTGAAAGGGCGGCAATGAGCTCTATCTCTTTGGTTTGGGCTGCATCAATAACAGACTGCCAGTCAGTGAAGGGTTCGAGCTGAAATTGCAGGCCGGTCTGTTTGCTGATGAGATTTAGATAGTCAGCACTGATGCCTTTGTGCTGACCATTTTTATCAATAAAATCAAATGGTGGCCAATACGGATCAACCCCAATCCTGACAACGGAGTGTTGGTCTATCCACTGTTGTTCTTTTTCGGTTAAATCCAGTCGGCTTTGCTCATAAGGTAAGACTTCAAATGCACTGCTATCACTGACAACTGCGTACCATTTGTCAATAATTTGCTGTTTTTCAGCCGCGGTAATTGCCGATAACGATTTATCAATAATGCTATGCAGTAATGGATAACGTTTATCAATTGCGACGGAGGTATCTGTTGTGAAGCTCGGTACTTTGGCGACCACTCGAAGATTGGAAAGGTAACGCTGTTTGATGACATTGGTAGCAACAGCAATATTCCCGATATAGGCGTCGGCTTGAGCAAACGAAACGGCTTCCAGTGATTCATCATTGGAATCAGTCAGCAGCAGATCCAAATTCGGGTAATTGATGTTCAGCCAGGTATGCAGGTAGGAATCTTCATTTACAGCAACAGTAAGGCCAATCAAATCATCCATTGACTGAATATCATCACGATGTTGCTGAACAATAATACCCAGTGAGAGGCTCACGTAGGGCTTGGAAAATAACAAAAATTCCTGACGTTGTTGAGTCGCCGCGGCGCAGCTCAGGCCCATGATTTCGCCTGCTCGCATTTTTTCCATGGTGTTGGCCCAGACATCAGCTACCACGGTGATTCTAAGACCGCTTTTTTCACTAATGAGCGCTAACACATCAGAGGCGATACCATCATGTTCGCCTTCTTCATTGAGAAAATCATAGGGTGCCCAACTGAAATCGGCACCCAGTGTGACTTCAGGATTAGCGGCAATCCAGGCCTGTTCTTGTTCAGTAAATGTCAGTGCCGATAATCGGCAGCTGATAAACAGCAGGAAAAAAAATAATAACCAGTTAGTTTTGATCGGAAATAGCCACAAATTCATCAATATGTTCCAGCAGTATGCTCACCAGATAGGGATCAAACTGGCTACTGCTATGTTTCCTGATGTAGTCCAAGGTGTCTTCAAGGGACCAGGCTTCTTTGTAGACCCGTTTATGCATTAACGCATCAAACACGTCAATCAAACCAACGATACGACCGTAGATATGAATATCCTGTCCTTTGAGTCCTTGGGGATAACCGCTGCCATCCCATTTTTCATGGTGCTGGTGAGCGATGATAGCGGCAGCTTTGGTGTATTTGCGTTTGGAATTATGAAGAATTTTAAAGGCACGCGTGGTATGCGTTTTCATGATGGCAAATTCATCTTCAGTGAGTTTACCGGGTTTATGCAAAATCGAGTGGGGAATAGTGATTTTACCAATATCATGCATTGGCGCGGCATGAAACAGGATATCGGCATCTTCGTCTGTCAGACTTTCATGATATAACGCTAATAACCTGGAACACTCGGCTACCCGACGAATATGTTTGCCGGTTTCATCTGAAGTTGACTCCATTAACTCAGTCAGCACATAAATCATTTCCAGTTGATTCTGTTCCAGCTCGGTCATCAGCCGTTGCTGATTCTGTTCGTATTTGTGCTGTAGAGAAAGGTTATTTTGTTGCAGGAGTTTTTTAGCGCGATATAAAGAAAGATGAGTATTGACTCTGGCCAGCAGTTCTTCGGCATGAAACGGTTTACAGAGGTAGTCGACTGCGCCAGCATGAAATCCCTGGCTTATCGAATCTACGTCGACCTTGGCCGTAACAAAAATAATCGGGATATCCTGAAGGCGGGGTTCTGCCTTGATGCGTCGGCAAACTTCATAACCATCCATTTCAGGCATCATAATATCAAGCAGAATCAGGTCATATTCATGCGTTTTCATTAGCGCAAGGGCTTCCTGACCTCGGGTGGCAAATGACAGGTTGTAAGGCTCTTCCTTAAGAAAATTCATCGCTACCTGAATATTGTCAGGTACATCATCGACGATTAAAACATTGGCGCTATTATCCATCGCGATTCCTTGTGTGCAGATACTGTTGCGGCAATCCTTTGTTGACTGCAAATGGTAGCTGCTGAAAATAACAGTAACTATATTACTTGTCTATCCGTCTCAATAATCTGGGGTAAATCAAATTGTTGCAAATTAATAAGCTCTGACTGAAAACCTGATAGTTGAGTTGCAATGATGAGTAATAAAATCGAAGCAAGTATGATGTGATTTTAACTTTGGGGTGGGTAGCAAAAATGGTTCTGCAGAAAGCGCCTGAATGGCAGGCTTTACTTGAGAGGGAATTTGAACAGCCTTATATGCAGCAGCTAAAGGCTTTTTTACAGCAGCAGAAAAACCAGCAGAAAGTGATATATCCTCACTCATCCAACTGGTTTCATGCCCTGGAAACAACGCCGCTATCTAACGTAAAAGTTGTCATTCTCGGACAGGATCCCTATCACCAGCCAGGACAGGCGCATGGTTTATGCTTTTCAGTCAAACCCGGTGTGGCAATTCCACCTTCGTTAATGAATATCTATAAAGAACTGAATAATGACCTTGGTATTGCTCCTGCAAAACATGGTTACCTGGAAGCTTGGGCCAAGCAAGGTGTTTTATTACTGAATGCTGTATTGACGGTGGAACATGGACAAGCCAATGCGCATCAGGGAAAAGGTTGGGAACAATTTACTGATCGAGTGATCAGTGTGGTCAATCAACAGCGTGATAATGTGGTGTTTATGCTGTGGGGCAGTTATGCCCAGAAAAAAGGGGCTGCTATTGACAACCAGCGGCATCTGGTTTTAAAAGCACCGCATCCATCACCATTGTCAGCTCACCGCGGTTTTCTCGGTTGCAAGCATTTCAGCCAGGCTAATGACTATTTACAGCAACACGGACAAACACCTATTGATTGGCAGTTACCGTCATCAGTTTAGATTTTTTGTTTAGATTTAACCAACAGCAGAGATTTATCCAATACAGCCGATGGGCAGGCTTGATACAATTCGCGCCATGATAAATTTCAGCCAACTTTCTTTACGCCGCGGACCCCGACTACTGTTTGAAGCTGCCAATCTGGTGATTCATCCCGGACAACGTATCGGTTTGACCGGCGCCAATGGCACCGGTAAATCCAGTCTGTTTGCGATGATCCGCAATGAAATACATGCTGACAGCGGTGATCTGACGTTTCCTGAATCCTGGGTGATTGCTCATGTTGCACAAGAAACGCCCGCGGTTGATACAACTGCTCTTGACTATGTGTTGCAGGGCGATGCTGAACTGAGTCAACTTCTCACACAATTGGCACAAGCAGAACAGAACAATGATGGTCATTTGCAAACCCAGCTGCATGACAAAATAGGCTTGATTGATGGATACACCGGAAGAAGCCGGGCTGCAAAATTATTGCATGGATTAGGGTTTACTGCTGAGCAGCAGGAACACCCGGTCAGAACCTTTTCAGGTGGCTGGCGTATGCGACTTAACCTTGCCCAGGCATTGATGTGCCGTAGTGACTTATTGTTGCTGGATGAGCCCACCAATCATTTGGATCTCGAAGCTGTCTATTGGTTAGAAGAATGGCTACGCAGTTATGCGGGAACGCTGCTGGTAATTTCCCATGATCGTGAGTTTCTCGATCGAGTGGTTACCCATATCGCCCATATCGAACAACAACGCATCAAACTGTATACCGGTAATTATTCTGACTTTGAAATCGCTCGTGCCGAGCATCTGGCAAATCAGCAGTCGGCTTATCAGAAACAACAATCTGAAATCGCCCACATCCGTGATTTTGTTAATCGATTCAAGGCAAAAGCGACTAAAGCCAAGCAGGCTCAAAGTCGTATCAAAGCCTTGGAGCGCATGGAAAAGATCGCTCCGGCGCATGTTGATTCGCCGTTTCATTTCAGCTTTTTTCAGCCGCGACGTTTAACCATTCCAATTTTAGCGCTGGATAAAGCCAGTGTTGGTTACCAGCAAACACCGTTAATTGATAATATCAAGCTCCACCTTGCTCCCGGCGATCGTATTGGTTTGTTAGGCCCTAACGGTGCCGGTAAATCGACATTAATCAAACTGATTGCCGGTGAACTGGAACCGCTCAGTGGTAAACGTCGGGAAGGCAAAGATATTGTTATCGGCTATTTTGCCCAACACCAATTAGAACAATTACGTCCTGATGAGAGTGCGTTGAAGCATTTGCAGCGATTGGACCCCATGGCGACCGAACAGGATTGCCGTAATTTTCTGGGCGGTTTTGGCTTTAATGGTGATACTGCTCTGGAACCGGTTGCACCATTTTCTGGTGGCGAAAAAGCCAGGCTGGTTCTGGCCCTGCTGGTTTATCAGCGTCCGGCTTTATTGTTATTGGATGAACCTACCAATCATCTTGATCTGGAAATGCGGCTGGCGTTGACCATGGCTTTGCAGGAGTACGAAGGAGCATTAGTAGTGGTCTCGCATGATCGCTATTTCCTGCGCAATGTCACCGATGATCTCTGGCTGGTAGCTGATGGCAAAGCCGCTGCTTTTGAAGGTGACCTTGATGATTACCGGCAGCTGCGTTTAGGCCGTGAAACGGTTAATGCGTCTGCTGATAAAAGTCCTGCCGTCAACAATGGCAAAAAACTGGATCGACAGGCGGCAGCACAACAGCGTCAGAAATTACAGCCTTTGCGTAACCAGGTTAAAAAGGCAGAGCAAGTCCTCGATAAACAGAATGCTGAACTTGCCAAAATTGAATTACAACTCGCTGATACAACGCTGTATGAAGCGGCCAATAAAGAAAAGCTCAAAGACCTGTTACAACAGCAAGCTGCCACCAAGGCGGCATTGGAACAGGCTGAAATGGACTGGCTTGAAGCCAGTGAAATACTTGAAAACGCAGAAACTGCAGAGGTTTAATCCGTGGCATTATTGTCTTTAAAACAGCTGACCGTCAGTTATGGTGGCCCAAATTTACTTGATAAAGTCGACTTTCAGCTCGATAAAGGTGAACGGGTTTGTCTGGTTGGCCGTAACGGCGCTGGTAAATCCACCTTGATGAAAGTCATTGCGGGAGAGATCACCCCTGATGGTGGTGAGATGGTGGGCTTGCAAGAATTGAAAATTGCCCGGCTGGAGCAGGAAGTACCTGCTGGCACGGCTGGCAGTGTGTTTGATGTTGTCGCTGCCGGACTGGGCGAAGTTGGGCCTCTACTAGTGGAATATCACCATATTGTTCAGCAACTCGAACACGATAGCAGTGAACAAATCCTCAACAAGCTGGAAAAAGCTCAACATAAACTCGAAGCAGTGGATGGCTGGAGTCTGGAACAGCAGGTTGAAACCGTCATTTCCCGTTTATCGCTGGATGCAGATGTTGAGTTTTCCAGTTTATCCGGCGGGATGAAAAGACGGGTTCTCCTGGCTCAGGCACTGGTACGCCAACCGGATATTTTATTACTGGATGAGCCAACCAACCATCTGGATATCAGTTCTATCACCTGGCTAGAAGGTTTTCTGAAAAGTTATGGTGGTACCTTATTGTTCATTACACATGACCGCAGCTTTTTACAGGCCTTGGCCACCCGTATTGTGCAGTTGGATCGTGGGCAACTGGTGAGTTTCCCGGGTGATTACAAAAGCTTTCTGGAGAAACGTGAAGCTTTACTGTCGGCCGAAGCAGAGCAAAATGCACAGTTTGATAAAAAACTGGCTCAGGAAGAAGTTTGGATTCGTCAGGGCATCAAAGCACGTCGCACACGTAATGAAGGACGGGTGAGAGCGTTGGAGAAGCTGCGCCGGGAACGTGGTCAACGCCGTGAGGTGTTAGGCAATGTGTCGATGAAGATCCAGGAAGGCGATCGGAGTGGCAAGCTGGTGGTCGAAGTTGAGAATATCAGTCAGGCCTTTGATGGCCGACAGTTATTCAAAGATTTCTCAACGGTCATTCAGCGCGGTGATCGCATTGGTATTATCGGACCCAATGGCTGTGGTAAAAGTACGTTGCTGTCGATTCTACTGGGTCGGGCTGAACCTCAATCGGGTACGGTGCGCTTAGGTACTAATCTGCAAGTGGCGTATTTTGATCAATTACGTAGCCAGTTGGATGAAGAGGCCAGTGTTGTAGATAACGTCGGGCAGGGTAGAGACTTTGTTGAAATTAATGGCAGTCCTAAACATGTGATTGGTTATCTGCAAGATTTCCTGTTCACCCCAGATCGTGCAAGAACACCGGTAAAAGCCTTGTCTGGCGGTGAGCGTAACCGTCTCTTACTGGCAAAATTATTTACTCAGCCAGCCAATTTATTGGTTTTGGATGAGCCAACCAATGATCTGGATGCGGAAACGCTGGAATTGCTGGAAGACTTGTTGCTGGGCTTTACCGGCACCATGCTGTTGGTCAGCCATGATCGAAGCTTTCTGAATAATGTGGTGACCAGTTGTATCGTATTCGATGAAGATAAACAGGTCCGTGAATATGTTGGTGGTTATGATGATTGGCTGGCACAACGCCAAAAGACTGTTAAACAGGAAAAGCCTGCAGCCAAACTTGAACCTGCTTCTGCTGCAAAATCGGTTAAGAAAAAGTCGACACTAACGTATCAGCAGCAACTGGATTTGAAAGCGTTGCCGCTAGAGATTGAACGACTGGAGCAACAAATTGCGGCGTTAACAGAAAAAATGGCAGCAGCTGATTTTTATCAGCAGGATGCTAATAAGATTAAACAAGTTCAAACACAGATGGCAGAGTTAGAAAAATCTCTGGAAGCAGCCTTTGATAAATGGGCAGAACTGGAAGCGTTGCAAAACGCCTAATCTGAAATTTACAGACGCAAGCCAATGGGGGAGATACATGGATGTATCTCACAAAAGGCGCTCCTCGTGCCTTGATTGACGCTTTTTCAGCTCACACCAGAGGCGGAGATGAAAGATAAACAAGCCCTAAAATAAAAAAGCCGCTGTCCTGGTAACAAGACAGCGGCTCTTTTTTGTTATTTTATTCGTCTAATAACGCATCACGATTATCTTCGCGGATGCGTGGCAAGATCCACATTTCATACATGGATACCACCCACATAAATGCAAATGATAATGCCATTGCGCCACCACCAATGATAACGAACCAGGCAAAATTAGGATGCAGTTTAGTCAACCACCAGGCGCTGATATCGATTAACAAAAAGATATATGGCATGGAAATGACGATAACTTTCAAAGGTTTAGGTACACCTGCTGCCAAACTGAATATCAAGCCAACAAACATAAAGATAAAGGCGATACCAAATAAGTGAATATGCGAAACACGGGCAAGTGATGCAATACTGGCACCGGTATCAACGACAGCACGTTCTTTTATCTGTTTGAAATCGGAATAGTCTGGAACGGCACCACCAGCTTCAGCGTTATGACAGATAATACATTTGGCATCAAAAATCTGTCTGATGCCGTCATTTTCATAGGCTTCTTCTGTTGCTCCAGCATGTACCCAACTAATGATTTTTTCACGTTCATCGTCGGTTGCCATCGGTTTCATCGAACCATGCAGTTTATTTTCGAGCAGTGAATTAGTTCTGTTTCCGTAATAGCTGTAAACGATATCATCAACTGAGAGACCATATTTACCGTCAGCCAGACCATGGGTAAGCTGAATTTGCACAATTGCCATCAGGTAACCTACTGCCACCACAACCAAATAACCGGTAAAAAGTGCTTTTAATGAGGTGCCTTGACTTGCGAGATTCAGGTTGTGATTTCTTGCCATGTTGTTTCCCTTATTTTTATTGTGTTTATTTTAGTACATAGCGCTTTTACTGAGTAGTAAAAAAACTATTTATTTGCCAAAAACCTGCTGCAAAATCTCCGAAGTACGTGCCGCAGGATTGTCACGGATTTTTTGCTCCTCCTCTGCTAACATAACAAACAATCCATTGAGCGCTTGGTCAGTTACATAATCCTGCAGATCCATATCCAACTCCTGACCTACTACAGGCACTGAACTGAGTTTATCGTTTAGCTGATTGTAATAGCGGGTTGCACCCACTTCATTCAATGATGTATCGATTACAGGCTCAAATAAGTCAGCGAGCTTGCCACGAGTACGATCTTCAAAAAACCGTGTGGCAGCATCATTCTCGCCATTCAAAATATTACGGGCATCGTCAATGGTCATACTTTTAATAGCATCGATCATGATTGAGGTTGCCTGTGGTGCGGCTTTTTCTGCCGCCCGATTGATACTTTGTTCAAAATCATCTGCCATTTTATTCAGGCCCAGCTGACGCATTAATCCAGCTGCTTGTTGTACGCGAGGAGGTAATGGAATGTGGATTTTCGGGTTGTTTAGATAACCTCCCTCTTTACTGACATTTTCGACAGCTTTTCTGGTGCCGACTTCTAACGCTTCTTTTAGGCCGTTGGCAATCGTGTCAGAACTTAAATCCGTGCCTTCCGATGTGCCCAGCGCGGTAGTACCAGATTTACTGAAGTCTTCGAGGAATTTTTTCCAGTCAGCATGGCTGGGTGATGTTGCCATTAAAAAAAATATAAAAAGTGCCGAAGTAACCATTACTGAAAATTTCATGCTGTAAATCCTTACCTGTTCAGCTTCGATAGTGCCTGTATGACTCTATAAGCGTCAAGTTATCCATTATTATCAATTGGAATAACGCACAAAAAAAAGCCGGTTAATTGCTTAACCGGCTTTTCATGTCTATCGGATCTGGTTATCAGCTAGGGACAACGTTTTCCGCTTGTGGACCTTTTTGACCCTGTGTCACTTCCATAGTGACAGCTTGGCCTTCTTTCAGAGTTCTAAAACCATCTGATTTAATCGCGCTGTGATGTACAAATACATCTGGACCATCGGCGCGTTCAATAAAACCGAATCCTTTTGCGTCATTGAACCATTTCACTGTGCCTGTAACTTGCTCTGCCATATCAACCTCAATATCTTAAATCTTCTGCTAACTTAACTCCTAAGTCAGCTTACACTACCCCTTAAAAAAGGGGTTAATCGCATTGTACGCCCAAAATTTAACAAAAAGTCACATTTATTTTGACCATAACAACTTTTTTTTTGCTTGAAAAACACGTTAAGAAAGCGGAAAAAAAACGCTTAACCGTTGAATCTATTATGTTTACCGGTAAGGCAGTATTCAAAAAATTCATTTTTAATAACTATTCTGAATCTCAGTTTGGCAGCTGTAAAAGCGGATAAAATGCGCGATTTTGCCTTTAACATAGGCTAAACCGGCTTGAAATCAGCTGGCTTTTCAGAGCCGTCTCCAAAGAAAAATTTCTCTAATTCGGTTCTCAGAAAAGTCTGGGATTTTGGATCAGCCAATGATAAACGATACTCATTAATTAACATGGTTTGATGCGCTACCCACATTTGCCAGGCTTCTTTAGAGACTGTTTCATAGATTTTTTTCCCCAGTTCACCAGGATAAGGGGGAAAATCGAGTGCCTCTGCTTCTTTGTTGAGTTTTACACAATGCACAGTACGTGTCATAGCATCCTCTCGGTTGATGATAAAAATTGAATTAATTGTTTAACCGGAGCAGGTAAGCCCAAAGTTAACGCCTGATCTATTTTAACCCAGATATGTCTATTATTCTCAGCCACAAGGTGGATTGGCTCAGCAGTAAACAAATAAGGGGTTATAGTTAATTTGAAGTGACTGAAAACATGTTTGATTTCAGGCAATGACGATTCCAGTAAGGTATTTTTTATCGGCAAACGGTTATCTGCTGCCTCTGCAGTTTTACCCTCTGGAAAACTCCATAGCCCCCCCCATATGCCATTTTGCGGACGTTGTTCCAATAATATGTGGTTATTTTGATCTATATAGATAAACCAGTTGGTCTGACGTACAGGTTGGATTTTTTTAGCTTTACGTACCGGGAATAAAGTCGGCTCACCGGATGCAAAAGCCTGGCAATCAGTTTGAAGAGGGCATTGCTGGCAGGCTGGGCGACTGCGGGTGCACAAGGTGGCTCCCAGGTCCATTTGTGCCTGAATATAATTAGCAATGCGATGTTCGGGCAATAATGTCTCGGCTCGCTGCCACATTGCAGCTTCTACGTGTTTCTCACCTGGCCAGACATTAATGGCATCATATCGCGCCAAAACGCGTTTTACGTTGCCATCCAGAATCGGATAGCGCTGATGAAAGGCCAGCGCCATAATGGCTCCGGCAGTAGAACGACCAATTCCTGGCAAATCCAAAAGCGCCTGAAAATCCTCTGGCACCTTTGCGTCATGATGCTGTTGCATCTGAACAGCTGCCTTATGCAGATTTCGTCCACGGGCATAATATCCAAGCCCTGACCATAAGCCGAGGACATCATCTATATGGGCATCTGCCAGAGCGTTAATGTCCGGGAAACGATCAATAAAACGCTGGTAATACGGAATAACGGTAGCAACCTGAGTTTGCTGAAGCATCACTTCAGAAAGCCATACATGATAAGCCGATGGTTTTTGCTGCCATGGCAAATCCTTACGACCGTGATGGTCATACCAGGCTAATAAACGTTCACTGAAGCTGTTAGTCAAAATAGAATCAGGCCATGTTCCTTTGTGAACACGGCCTAGAATAAACTTTTCAGTTTTTCCTTCAACAAGTCCTCTTCTGAGGGTTCATCTGCAGAGTCTGCCTCATCGGATGTTTGCTCATCGGTAGCAGGCTCTTCAGTAGTTTCATCAGAAGTTGAAGATTTTGAATCGCCACCCAGTTTCTTACCCAGTAATCCACCAAGCTCATCACCCAGTTTTTCTTTTAGTTTTTCTTCAGCTTTGGCTTTAATTTCACCAGTGGCCTGTTCTTTTAAGACAGAGGCCAAATCCACTTTGGGTCTTGGATTATCAAAACTGCCGGTAATTTTTACCGGAATGGTAATCCCTTTCAGATCTTCAAGAGTTTTGCCTCCCTGGCCTTCAGCTGAACCGACGATTGAAACGCGAACAGCATAATCAATGACTTCTCTGGGGAGATCAATATCACCCGCACCGGTGACTCGCAATAATGGAGACATTAACTCAAGGTCCTGATTATTTACGATGCCTTCATTGGCGGTGAATGTGCCTTTCAGGCTGCTGAAATCAGTTTGCACCGGTTCGTTAGTCTCTGCAGCTTTTTGTCCGGACAGAACAGCCTTAGCCTGGCGAATGGCTTCTGCAATATTAATGCCTTTTAATGCGCCATCCGTAAAAGAAAATGCACCATTACCGTTCAGACTTTGTTTGATGGCATCAATATCTTTACCACTGCCATTGAGCTTTACATTGGCATTTGCTGTGCCGGCAATACGATCATTACCGGTCAGATCTTTTAATAGGGGACCGGCCTGAACCCCTTGCAGGTTTTCATCTACTGCAAGCTTCAAATTGTCACCACGGGCATCAAGATTGACATTACCTTGATACTTTCCCTGATATAACTCTGCAGCCAGGGGACTCAGTTTGATCAGACCATCTTTTGCATCAATAGTAATGACAATGTTTTCACTGTTAATGCCACTGACTTTGAGTTTGCCAATTTTCAAACTGCCTTTGGCGTTGATGTCCCGCAGTGTTTCCAATGGTAATTCACTGGAGCCGCCGGCTGCAGATGAAGCAGGTGTAGAAACTTCTTTAGCCGTTTTATCCTCAACTTCTTCTTTCGCTGGTGGTAAATAGCGATCAGCATCAATTTGATCCAGCATCAGATTAAATGTGTAAGCGGGTTTTTCGAAATTGTTGATACCAAATTGACCGGTTAATTGACTTTGATCCAGGGTCAATTGTAAATCTTTGGTATTAAGCGATTGTTTGCTGCCACTGATTTCACTACTCAGCTGAACCAGTTCCAATGTACTATTATCGGCCATTTCAGGCAGTTCAATTTTTAAATCTTCGGCTAATTTACGCAGGTTGAAAGGTTTCACCTGGATATTGCCATTATATGCCAGATCATCAGACAGGATTTTCTCCGCCAGTATTCGTCCATTCATCGTCAGATCTGCAAATTTGATGGCAAGATCATTAACCTGCAATGTTTCATCTGCGAGATTAGCTATGAGGTTGCTTGTGACATCCAGTTTGCTTTTGCCACCGGGTAGATTTTTATCTTCAATATCCGCGCTGATAACAAGATTTGTAATGCTGTGTTGTTGCGATGCCAGATTGGCTTCGATTAAACCCTCTATATTGGCGTCGATATTTTGTTCAGATCCGGTAGCTTGTAAATTAATTGCTAAATTTTGGATTGTCACCAATTCACTCGCCATGTTGGCATGAATGTCAGCTTGAAGGTCCAGATTAGCCTGTTGCAATGGCATTGCAGAACTATTGGCAACGGTATTGAGCTTCAGTGACTCCAGTGCGTAGATCTGCTTTTCAAGATCGACGATTACCTTACTCTCAAGTTCGATATGTGCTTTGACTTCAGGCTTACTGCTGATCAAATCAAACGACGTTGTAAGTGAAGTGGGATCGCCGGGAGCCAGAGGATCGGTCTCCAGATTAAGATTACGTAACTGGAAGTTTTCATCTTTGCTGGCATCAGACCACAATACATTGGCATTGGTTAGTTTAATGCCGGCAATTTTTACTGCAGATAATCCACTGGATGGCTCGTCCGAAACACTGTCAGCTTCAGCTGAAGGGGGTTGTTCTACTTCATCACTGGTTTTTGTCAGATCATCCCAGTTGGTCACACCTTCTTTATTGGTCTCCAGATTCAGCAACAGACCGTCGAGCACAATGGTGTCCATTTCCAGCTGTTTTTTCAGCAGAGGCATCAGTTTAATGCGAATTTCGGCAGCTTCGACGCTGGCAAAAGATTCGGCTTTAAAGCCACTGGCATTGCTAAGTGATAATGGTCCGAGTTCTAAAGCTATCCAGGGAAACACCGATAGCTCGATATCACCTTGCAAAGTCAATTTACGCCCTGTGGTTTTTTCAACCTGCGCTGCAATCTCATCTTTATAGTCATTTGGATCGATAATGAAGGGAAGTGCTGCGAGAGCAGCAATAGCGATGATGATTATTGCAATAATCACTTTGATAAAGGTGCGCATGCTTTTATCCTGTACTTTAGATGGGTGTATTGCCAAGATGATAAGTCATTTGACAGGGTTTATGAACCGGCTTTGACAATATAGGTGAAACGTTCATAGTCCAATGTCGCTGAAAACAGGTCTTTGGTTTCAGCATTGATTGAAGCCTCTTTGGAGTTAGATATTGTCAGTTGGCGTTTAGGACTAAAGACCCCTTTTTGGGTAATAAGTGCCGGGGGCTGTGTGTTGAGTTGTATCCCTGGATAGAGGAAATTTCCGGGTATTGGCTGGCAGGTTACAACTTCCGGCGTACCTTCTATTAAGCTTAGACCTGCCTGAGCGTTGTTCTGCCAATCGTTACAGAACCAGCAAATAGTTGCTAATTGCAATTTATTTTGCAGTTTCAGTAAAACCAGTTCGTTTACATCAATCGTGTCTTCGCATTTATTAATAAGCAATAAGCTGCCATGTTCGGAGTCGTTCAGCACTTTTGCCTGCATGCTGTTACTGGAAGCCCCATTAAGAAAATCCACAATATTGTCGTAACCGTGGACGATTTCTACAGAACCGTTATCAATTAACTGTTTTCTGGGGGATTGTCGTTGGTAATTGGCTGCAAGTTGGGGCATTACCTGTCGAATCAGTTGCAAATCCAAAGCATTTTCCCGCTTGTTGGATAGAATAAGTTTTTGTCCGAGGATGGTTAAAACATCCTGAGTTTGTAGCATGCGGTTATCAGACGCCTGGCGTGTTAATTGTGGTGTTTTCGACAAGGCTTTTGGCGCTTGATCTTGTTCTGCTTCAACACAAAAATATCCGGTTAATAAAAAAGCATTTTCCAGAACTTGTTGTTGAGGGGGGATATCGGTAATCACAGCCTTATTAACGACCTCCGCTATCATTGAGTAAAGGCGAATGACGGAGTATTTAGACAAGCTGTAGGGATCTGCAATGGCTGTTAGTGCAATACGCTTATATATATGCTCAAAATTATCACTGCTGCCAAGTGGCGAAACATCCGGCTCCTGCTGCAGAGCTTTTGCCTTTTCAAGATATATCAATAATTGGTTTAATTGTAACCAGCAATCCTTTGGTGCAGCTCTGTAATACAGATAAGCATGCAGAATCTGTAACGAAATTAATTCGCTGCCACGATTCAAACAGAATAGAAAACGGGGGGAATTTGCAGGCCGTTCACCACGTTGATAATGTTTGTCAGCCAGGTTGAAATATAACTCAGCGAGGCAGCGTATGGTCTGACTGAAATTGCTCAGGTTTTTTTGAGCGGGTCTTTTCAGGCTGGACTCTGCGGCGATAACTTTGCTGTCACGGGTCAGTAAAAGACGTTTGAGTTCGTGGAAATAGACATCCAAAAGATTTATCTGTCGAGTTTCAGAGATATGGTGATGTTTGATTGCCTGCAGATTTGCTAACAAAATTGACAGGCGTTGAGATAAATCATCGGTAAGTTGGGATAACCAGGTTTTTAATAAAGCAGGATCAGTAATAATGTCACCTCGTCGTTCATCCGTTACGACAGAGATCAATAAATTTAGTTTGGGGAGATCGGCAGCTGGTTTGGACTGGTTACGTAAGAGAGCATTACCAAGCCACATACTGAATAAACGGGGATTAATCACTTTTGCCGGTGATTGCAGAAAATGAAACCCTTTAGCGGATAATTTTCTTGATTGAGCAAAATGTCTTTCAGCAAAAGCGAACAGGGAAAATAAATTACTGCTGGTTAAGGGTAATTTTATCTGCAGCAAGTTTTGCTGATGAGTGGTTTTGCGCCGGCTACAGTATATATTCAGCAGTTCGACATCACGTTGCTGCCAGCTTTTTAAACCTTCCGCGTTATCAACGTTATAAAAATACAAAACAGCATGACCTAAACGACTTATTTGCCATTGGTGGTTTAATGATGAGTTGTACTGCGATAACAGGGCTTGCAGCTGTTGATGATCTGCGTCAGTGAAGCCGAAGCATCGTATCTGCAGATTAGCCAATTTAACTTTGCTCCGTCTCAGCTGTTGGTTTGGAAGGCTGCAATTGCCGTAGTCGCACAGTTCTGATGGCATTATCTGCGGTTTGAATCACCTCGATAATGTAATCATCAATACGCAAACTTACCCCGGGATCAGGAATGCTTTCCAGATGTTCCAGCACCAGGCCGTTGATCGTTTTAGGACCATCGGTTGGTAATAGCCAATCCAGTGTTCGATTCAATTCACGGATATTGGCTGAGCCATTAATCAGATAACTGCCATCACTTTGTGGATGAATTTCCTTTTCATCATCAATGGTATTGGCGGTAAACTCCCCCACAATCTCCCGAAAAATATCTTCTAATGTAATCAAACCCAGTAAATCGCCGTATTCATCCACTACAAGACCTGTGCGACGCAATTTACGCTGAAACTGAATCAGCTGAGTATTCAGAGGTGTGTCCTCTGGAACGAAATAAGCTTCTTTTACAATACTCTCAAAGGTTTGTTGATTCAGGTTGTCCTGAGTCATCAGATTTAATGCCTTGCGTACATGCAAGATACCAACAATGTTATCCATACTGTCGCGGTAGACTGGCAACCTGGTGTAACCACAATGTGAAAGCTGCTTTACAATTTCAGCAAATGGCTGATTGATGTCGATACCTTCAATTTCATTACGCGGCACCATTACATCGTTTACCGTAACCTGCTCCAGATCCAGAATGCTCATTAGCATATCTTTGTGGCGGTTTGGGATCATACTGCCTGCTTCCATCAGCGCCACCCTTAATTCTTCTATGTTAATAGCCGTAGACGTCGCATCTTCACGAGACACACCAAATAGGCTCAGCAATCGGTTAGTAATCGCACTGGTAAACCATACCAAGGGATACAAAAAGAATAATAATGGCTTTAATACAAAACTGGCAGGGTAAGCGACTCGCTCGGGGTGTAAGGCTGCAAGCGTTTTGGGGGTGACCTCAGCAAATAACAAGATGACCAACGTTAAGGTGAAGGTTGCTACCACAATACCGTTCTCACCCAGCAGTTTAATTCCAATGACGGTAGCAATAGCTGAGGCAAAAATATTCACAAAGTTATTGCCCAGCAGGATGAGGCCAATCAAACGGTCAGGTCTGGCTAGCAAACTGCTGGCAATCATTGCGCCGCGATGTCCTTGTTGAGCAAGATGTTTTAATCGATAGCGATTTAATGACATCAATGCTGTTTCGGAACTTGAAAAAAACGCCGACAACACTAATAGACAAAACAGAATTATAAACAGGCCAATTAAAGAAATATCTTCCATCAGTTAACTTTTAATCAAAAATTCAATAACAAGTTTGCTGCCAACATATGCCAGCAATAAAAAACCAAAACCGGATAAAGTCCATTTAACCGCTGTCTGGCTTCGCCAGCCATACTGTTTACGGCCCCATAGCAATCCTGCAAAAACCAGCCAGGCGATAATTGAAAAAACGGTTTTATGGGCCAGATGCTGAGCGACGAAATTATCAACAAACAGAAATCCAGTAATCAGACCCAACGTCAGTAAAATGAAGCCGGCATAAAGTAATTGAAATAATGTCTTTTCCATTGTCTGCAGTGGAGGCAGTTTACGGACCCAGCCGCCGGCATGTTTATTACGTAACTGTTTTTCCTGAATCGCCAGGATGATCGATTGCATAGCAGCAAGTGCCAGCAGAGCATATGCTGTAAGTGATAATAAAATATGCCATTCCAAAGCGGGATCACTAAGAGTTTGTTGGCTACTACCCGGAGCCTCGACCCTGAACATTAAACATAAGGCGACCAGTGGATATACTACAATTCCAGGATGGGCTACGGGAGATCGCAAACCGGCTAACATCGCGATAAATGCCATTAACCAGGCTGCGATAGATAACATGCTCATCAGACTGAGATCCCAGCCTTGAGCAAATTTCATGGTGAAATAAATATCTGCAGCATGAAATAACAGCGCTAAAGTGGTCAATATGCCTATCGGTAAGGCAAGTTTATTGGCGTTATGATCGCGTTTGACAAAGTCTCGGATCAAAATAACGCTGCTACTTAAATACAGTAGAAAGGCTAATGCGTTGGCAATGGCCATGAGGGGAGATCCTTAAGTTCCAATAATGATTATCCAGTTAAACCTTCAAGCTTAATCATAAACGGTAAACTGCTTCACCGGATATCATATCAGTTATAATGCAATATCTAGAGTCTGTTTAACTTTCATATGCTTCTGAAAATAAACAGACCCTATCCAAATAGTACTGATTTTTCAGTAACGAAACGATGCAGGATACATTATGTTTGACAGCCTAAGTGACAGACTCGCCGGCAGCCTCAAAAAATTACGTGGTCAGGGTCGAATCACCGAAGATAATATTAAAGAAACTTTACGTGAAGTACGTATGGCTCTGCTTGAAGCCGACGTTGCTTTAGCGGTTGTTCGTGAATTTATTGAAAGAGTAAAAGAACGGGCAATGGGACAGGATGTGATGCGCAGCCTCAGTCCTGGCCAGGTTTTCGTCAAAATAGTTAACGACGAACTGGTCGCCGTTATGGGCGATGAAGACAATAGTCTTAATCTGAATAGTCAGCCGCCGGTTGTTATTTTGATGGCAGGCTTACAAGGTGCCGGTAAAACAACCAGTGTGGCCAAACTGGCCCGTTTTCTGAAAGAAAGACAAAAAAAATCGGTGATGGTCGCCAGTGCTGACGTTTATCGTCCAGCCGCGATTGAGCAGCTTAAAACGTTGGCAAGTGATGTTGAAGCCAAGTTTTTTCCCAGTGATGCCAGTCAGGATCCGGTAGCAATCGCTCAGGCTGCAGTGGCACAAGCAAAACTAGAATATGTTGATGTAGTCATTATTGATACGGCTGGTCGGCTGCACATTGATGACGACATGATGGGCGAAATTAAACGCATCCACGCAGCAATTAATCCAACTGAAACCTTATTTACAGTTGATAGCATGACTGGTCAGGATGCGGCAAATACCGCCAAGGCATTTAATGAAGCATTGCCACTGACCGGTGTGATTCTGACTAAAACCGATGGTGATGCACGAGGTGGTGCGGCCTTATCCATTCGGCATATCACCGGTAAGCCCATTAAATTTATGGGGGTCGGTGAAAAGACTACTGCGCTGGAAGTGTTTCATCCTGATCGTATTGTTTCGCGAATTTTGGGAATGGGCGACGTACTTTCTCTGGTCGAAGAAGCACAACGCAAAATTGATACCGACTCAGCTGAAAAACTCGCTAACAAACTCAAGAAAGGCAAAGGTTTTGACCTTGAAGATTTTCGCGATCAACTACAGCAAATGAGCAAAATGGGCGGCATTGGCACATTGATGGATAAGTTGCCTGGAATGGGACAAATTCCAGATGCCGTTAAAAATCAGGCCAATGATAAAGAACTGGTCAGAATGGAAGCGATGATCAATTCAATGACTCCGAAAGAGCGGCGTCGTCCTGAATTAATCAAAGGCTCCAGGAAAAAACGTATTGCAGCTGGCTCTGGCACACAGATCCAGGATGTTAACCGCCTACTGAAACAGTTCTCACAAATGCAGAAAATGATGAAGAAAATGGGACAGAAAGGTGGTATGGCTAAAATGATGCGCGGCCTTGGTGGAAAACTGCCAATGGGCGGCGGTGGCATGCCTTTTTAACACAATCGCATTTACAGCTTTGCAAACCTTGGATAAGTGCGTAAAATAACTCTATTTTTCCATCCAGATTTTCAACGGGTAGGTTTATGGTAACAATCAGAATGACACGCGGCGGCGCAAAAAAGCGTCCTTTTTACGGCATTGTCGTAACAGATTCACGTAGTAAACGTGATGGTCGTTACATCGAGCGTCTGGGGTTCTTTAACCCGATTGCTAAAGGCCAGGAAGAAGAGCTACGCATTGATTTAGAGCGCGTTAAACATTGGATCAGCCAAGGTGCACAAACCTCTGAGCGTGTTGCCCAGCTGATCAAGCAAGCACAAAAGTCTGCTTAATTTCTATCCGGGAGTCTCGTGATGGCTGATGCCAGCGAATACATCCCGGTAGGGAAAATATCAGGTGTTTTCGGCGTAAAGGGTTGGGTTAAAGTTTTTTCATATACCGACCCTCGCGACAACATTCTGGAATATAAACCGCTTTATGTGCATCGTCATGGAGATTGGATACCAATCGAAGTGAATGGTGGTCAGTTACAGGGTAAGGCGGTTGTGATGAGTCTGGAGAAGGTCACTGACCGAAATCAGGCCATGACATTGATTGGTTCAGAACTGGCGATAAAACGTTCACAATTGCTGGAAACTGATGAAGATGAGTTTTACTGGGCTGACTTGGTTGGCCTGACAGTTATTAATGCTGAAAATGAAAAACTGGGAATCGTTGATCATCTGTTAGAAACAGGTGCAAATGATGTTCTGGTGGTAAGTGGAACAGAGCCAGATACGGAGTATCTGATTCCGTTTGTTCTGGATCGAACTGTTTTAAAAGTTGATTTGGAAAACAAGCAGATTCAGGTCGATTGGCAAGCTGACTATCTTTGATGAACTAAAATGAAGCTGTCAGTAATCTCATTGTTTCCGGAGATGTTTGCGGCGATAACAGAATATGGTGTAACCGGCAGGGCGGTAAAACAGGGCAGATTAAGCCTGAGTTATTTAAACCCGCGAGAGTTTACAACCGACAAACATCAAACCGTGGATGACCGACCTTATGGTGGTGGTCCCGGAATGGTAATGAAAGTCAGTCCTTTGTTGGATGCGATTAAAACAGCAAAACAACAACTTGGTGATGATGTGAAAGTCATTTATTTATCACCACAGGGACAAAAGCTGAATCAGCACGCGTTAGGCGAAATGGCCAAACGTGGATCGATGATTTTGCTGGCCGGTCGCTACGAAGGTATTGATGAGCGACTGGTTGAACAGGAAATTGATGAGGAATGGTCGATAGGTGACTATGTCCTCAGTGGGGGTGAGCTGGCAGCCATGGTGATGATTGATGGTATTGCCCGTTTATTACCCGGGGTGTTGGGTGATGCCGAATCTGCTGAGCAGGATTCGTTTATGAGTGGTCTGCTGGACCATCCACATTACACCCGCCCGGAACAGTTAAATGGCCAGACAGTACCAGCCGTACTGTTAGGTGGAAATCATGAGGCAATACGTCAGTGGCGCCTCAAACAGTCCTTAGGACGAACATGGTTACGGCGACCTGATTTGTTGGAATCGATGACATTATCAACAGAACAGGCTGCTTTATTGGAAGAATTTATTGCCGAGCGCGGGCAGGATTAGTTGGGAGCAAACAATGAGTAACATTATCGATCAGCTTAACGCTGAACAATTAAGAACCGATATTCCGGATTTTTCTGCCGGTGACACAGTTGTTGTCAAGGTTCGTATTAAAGAAGGTGAGCGTGAACGTGAACAGGCTTTTGAAGGCGTTGTTATCGCTAAACGTAACCGTGGTTTGCATTCAGCTTTCACTGTTCGCAAAATCTCTAACGGTGTTGGTGTTGAGCGTGTTTTCCAGGCTCACAGCCCAACCATCGCCAGTGTTGAATTGAAACGCCGTGGTGACGTTCGCCGTGCGAAACTTTACTACTTGCGTGATTTGACTGGTAAAGCGGCACGTATTAAAGAAAAATTGTAATTCAGCGGATCGATTGATCCGTTATTACAGAAAAAGGGACAAAGTTGATTTTCAGCTTTGTCCTTTTTTTATGCGGTTAAATCGACATGCACTATAGTCAAACTGAAGCAATTCAATGAAACAAGCTGTTGATAAACACGAACGTCATTTACAGAGTTTTCTTGATTCTTTATGGCTTGAATCAGGGCTTAGCGATAATACAGTAACGGCCTATCAACATGATTTAGTGGCTTTTGCCAGTTGGTTGCAGCCGTTTGATGTGACATTGGCCAATGCGCAACGTGAACATATTCAGCGCTATCTTCAGCAACGAATGCGAGAGGGTAAAAAGGTACGCAGCGATGCACGCCTGTTATCCAGCCTTCGCCGTTTTTACCGCTATTTATGTCGTGAAGCCATTCGTGATTCAGATCCTACCGCAATGCTTGAGTCTCCGAGATTGGGTAAATCATTGCCGGGAAGCTTGTCAGAAGAAGATGTTATCAATCTGTTAGCGCAACCAGATACTGAGACAGCCTTGGGTATGCGCGACAGAACGATGTTGGAAGTACTTTATGCCACTGGCTTACGGGTATCTGAACTGGTGGCTTTAACCTTTGAACAACTCAATATGCGTCAGGGCTTAATACGCTGCATTGGTAAAGGCAATAAGGAAAGATTGGTCCCTTTAGGCGAAACGGCATTGGACTGGTTGCAATTGTATTTGCTTGAAAGTCGACCTCAGTTATTACAAGGTCAAGTGACGGATGATTTATTTCCGACCCGGCGGGGACATTCAATGACCCGACAGGCATTCTGGTACATTATCAAACGTTACGCCAAACTGGCGCTGATTGATAAGCCGCTTTCTCCACACACGTTACGACATGCTTTCGCCACCCATTTGCTGAATCATGGAGCAGATTTACGAGTGGTTCAGCTTTTACTTGGCCATGCTGATTTATCCACTACCCAAATTTATACCCATGTTGCCAAAGCCAGACTCCAGCAAATGCATAATCAGCATCATCCACGTGGTTGATTTTCCGCTGCCATGAAAGCTGATGGTAAACTGTCCGGCTAAAATTTAATTTGATTGGGAGAAGCTAGATGCCCTCATTTGATATTGTTTCTGAAGTAGACAAGCATGAACTGACCAATGCGGTTGATCAGGCAAACCGTGAACTGGATAATCGCTTTGATTTCCGCGGAACCGATGCCAAAGTCGAGCAGTCAGACAAAACACTGACCATGTTTGCCAACAGTGATTTTCAATTAGATCAGTTGCTCGATATTCTTAGAATGAAACTGGTGAAACGTGGTATTGATATCAGTTGTCTTGAACTTAAGGATCCTGTGGGTTATGGCAAGATGCGAAAGCAGGATGTGCTGGTTCGTGAAGGCATCGAAAAAGATCTATCACGCACCATCGTCAAACTGATTAAAGAAAGCAAAATTAAAGTTCAGGCAGCAGTACAGGGCGATAGTGTCAGAGTAACCGGCAAAAAACGTGATGATTTGCAACAGGTTATGGCACTGTTGAAAAGTCATGATTCGATTGATATGCCGTTGCAATTCAATAATTTTCGAGATTAAGAGAACCAATAAATGAATTTAAGCCGATTGGTATGGTTGCCGTTATTGCTTTGCATGAGTCTGGCGCATGCAGATGAGATGACAGAACTCAAAGCTGAACTTAATAAACAATTACCTGATATGCAATTGCAATCACTATCACCAGTTGGCAAAAGTGGTTTATATGAAGCAGTCATTGATGATCGTATTTATTACTTCACAGCAGATGGTCAATTTTTGATTCAAGGTGATTTACTGGCGTTGGAAACGCGTGAAAACATTACAGAAGCACGGCGTATTGAAGTGAAAAAGGCTTTACTGGATCGTGTAGATGAAGATGATCTGATTATTTTTGCCGCCAAAAAGCCGGACTACACTGTTACCGTATTTACCGATGTTGATTGTGGCTATTGCCGTGAGTTGCATCGTCAGGTCAAAGACTACAATGATTTGGGAATCACCATTCGTTATATGGCTTATCCTCGGGCGGGGGCAGAATCCGAATCAGCTAATAAATTAATTGAAGTCTGGTGTGCCAAGGATCAGCAGAAAGCCATGACGGATGCAAAAGCCCAGCGCGAAGTGAAAAAAACATCTCTCTGTGAAAACAATCCTGTCGCCGAGCAGTTTGAAATTGGTAGCAAGTTGGGAGTGCGTGGTACGCCGGCAATCTTCCTTGAAGATGGTCAGATGTTACCCGGATATGTGCCACCGCAGAAATTGCGTGAAATTCTGGATGAATATCTCGGCTAATTGAGTGAGAGTATAGATTGCCCCTCAGACAAACGTTTATCGACTAAGCGTATTTTCTCAGGGGTAATTTCAATATAACTCGCATCAGGTTGCCAATCCCCTAATACGATTCGATAGTTTGAATTATTTTGCGAAGATTGCAGTGTATGAATAGCGGGACGGTGAGTGTGACCGTGCAGCAGTAGAGTCGCATTGTATTGCTGCATTACCTGTCTGACAGATGCAGGATTAACATCCATAATCTGAGCTTGCTTGTACTGCTTCTGCTGTTTGCTTTTGGCTTTGATTTTATCGGAAATTCCTTGGCGAACCGTTAAGGGCATTGCCAGGAATAGTTTTTGTAACCAGCGGTTACGCACCACTTTTCGGTAACGTTGATAACTCACATCATCAGTGCACAAACTGTCCCCATGCATTAATAAGATTTTATGTCCGTATACATCAATCATGACCGGATCATCCAGTAAGGTACCGCCCACCCGTCTGGCAAAATCTTTACCCAGCATAAAATCCCGATTGCCAACCATCAGATAAATTTTGCTGCCTTGCTGCTGAAGATTTTGTAATGCCTGAATAAATGGATCAAACTCAGTCGGGACTAAATCATCTCCCAACCAGGTATTAAAAATATCTCCAACTATATAAAACGCATCGACATTAACCTGCTGGGCAACAAAATCAGTGGCCAGCCGGATAAGCTCCGGCTGGTCAGGACTAAGATGCAAATCTGAAATAAACAGGGTTTTCATTGAATTTGAAGGATCAATTATTCGACCACAAACGCTTTTTCAATGACTACAGCTTCTGCAGGAACATCCTGATGACCACCACGCATAGTAGTTTTTACTTTGCGAATCGCATCGACCACATCCATACCTTCAATGACTTCACCAAACACAGCATAACCCCAGTCCTGCATGGTTTTATCGCGATGATCCAGAAAGTCATTGTCTTTGGTATTAATAAAAAACTGTGCCGTAGCAGAATGCGGATCACCTGTCCGCGCCATCGCGACAGTGCCTTTCTTATTGCTCAAGCCGTTATCGGCTTCATTTTGGATGGACGCTTCGGTTTTCTTTTGTTTGAAGGATTCATCAAACCCACCACCCTGGATCATAAAATTTTCAATGACACGATGGAAAATAGTGCCATCGTAAAAACCGGATTCAACATATTGAATAAAGTTTTTAACGGTTTCCGGTGCTTTATCAGCATTCAGTGCGATAACAATATCGCCATGATTAGTGCTGAGTTTCACTTTGGGTTGTGCGCCGCCGCCTTCCGCGTGGGCAGCCAGCGAAAACGAAGCAAAAAACAGGGGGGCCAGATGGCGATAGAGTAATTTCATGGTAGCTTGTCCAAAAATTGCAAAAACCATCATGATAGAGCATCAAAGCAATTCAGGTGAAGACAATTAAAGACCTTTTCAGATCCAACATACCTAAACAGCACTGTCACCCGACGCTGCTGACAGCGTATAATGCGCGTTCACATTTAACTGTAAACATTCACTATGTCAGAATCTGCTGCCAATCATAATTTTATACGTCCCATTATTCAGGAAGATATTGATTCTGGCAGGGTCGCCGGAAAAGTCGTTACTCGCTTTCCCCCTGAGCCCAATGGATACTTGCATATTGGTCATGCCAAGTCTATTTGCCTGAACTTCGGTTTGGCTGAGGAATTCGGCGGTGATTGTCATTTACGCTTTGATGATACTAATCCAGCCAAAGAAGAGCAGGAATACATTGAAGCCATCATGGAAGATGTCCAGTGGCTGGGCTTTAAGTGGGCGGGTGACGTACGTTATGCATCAAGCTATTTTGAGCAGTTTTATGATTGGGCTGTCCATCTGATCAAGCAAGGCAAAGCCTATGTTTGTGATCTCACCGCTGAACAAGCCAGTGAATACCGTGGCTGGGCGACCAAGCCGGGTAAAGAATCGCCATTTCGTGATCGCAGCGTAGAAGAAAATCTCACTTTATTTGAAAAAATGCGGCAAGGCGATTTTGCTGAAGGTTTTTGTGTGTTGCGCGCAAAAATCGATATGGCTTCGCCCAATATGAACCTGCGTGATCCGATTCTTTATCGTATTCGCAAGAAATCGCACCATCAAACCGGTGACAAATGGTGTATTTATCCCAGTTATGATTTTGCCCACGGGCAAGGCGATGCAATTGAAGGCGTCACCCACAGTATCTGTACGCTGGAATTTCAGGACCATCGTCCGTTGTATGAGTGGTTTATTGCAAATCTGCCCGTTCCTTCAAAACCAAAGCAGTATGAGTTTGGCCGTCTCAATCTGAACTATACGGTGACCAGTAAGCGCAATTTAAAACAACTGGTCGATGAGCAAATAGTTGCTGGCTGGAATGATCCCAGAATGCCAACCATTTCAGGTATGAGACGGCGCGGTTATACGGCTGCGGCGTTGCGCGCTTTTTGTGACGATCTGGCCGTGGCCAAAACAGATGGTATTGTTGATATTGCCCAGCTGGAATTTGAGATCCGCAAAGATTTAAATGAAAACGCAGCACGTGCCATGTGTGTTTTGACTCCTCTGAAGGTGACCATCTCTAATGCTGCTGAAAGCGTTGAATGGCTGGAAGTCGCGAACCATCCGCAACAGGAAGCCATGGGACAGCGTGCATTGCCGTTCACCAAAGAAATTTTTATTGATGCCAGCGACTTTACCGAAGACACCAGTCTGAGCCGGAAAAAGTTCAAGCGTCTGGTGATTGGTGATTATGTGCGGTTACGTGGTGCTTATGTCATTAAGGCTGATGATGTTATCAAGGATGATAACGGTGAAATCATTGAAGTGATTGCCTCATTAGTGCCCGATACTGTCGGCCAAAATCCGCCCCCTGAGATGAAACCACGTGGCGTGATTCACTGGGTTTCAGCCACAGAAGGCAAAGAAGTCGAGTTGCGTTTATACGACAGATTGTTTTTGGCGGAAGCACCCGGAAAAGCAACGGGTAACTATCTTGATGATGTGAACCCCGATTCGTTAAAGGTCATTAAAGCAATTGCCGAACCGGCCATTGTGAATTGTGAACCGGAAACTGTTTTCCAGTTTGAACGAGAAGGCTATTTTGTCAGTGATCGTTATGATCACACCGCTGATACGCCGGTATTCAATCTGACCATTGGCTTAAAAGATACTTCAGATAAATAAAAAATGTTAAAACTTCACAATACTTTATCCAAGCAGAAAGAAGTCTTTAAACCGATAGAGCCAGGCAAAGTTAAAATGTATGTCTGCGGCATGACGGTTTACGATCTCTGTCATGTCGGTCATGCGCGGGTGATGGTGGTGTTTGATGTAGTGACGCGTTACCTGCGGGCCAGTGGCTATGACGTGACCTACATCCGTAATATCACCGATATAGATGACAAGATCATTAAACGGGCAGCGGAAAACGGCGAAACAATTCAGACGTTGACCGATCGCTATATCAATGAAATGCATGCTGATGCAGATGCTTTAGGTGTACTAAGACCAGATCTTGAGCCTCGTGCCACCGAAGCTATGCAGCCTATGCTCAATATGATTCAGACTTTGATCGATAAAGGCCTGGCCTATGCCGCTGATAACGGCGATGTCTATTATGATGTCAGTGAATTTGCTGATTACGGCAAACTGTCTGGTCGACAGATAGATGATTTACGCGCGGGCGAACGAATCGCTGTAAATGAAGCCAAAACCGATCCACTGGATTTTGTTTTATGGAAAGCTGCAAAACCTGAAGAACCAGCATGGGATTCGCCATGGGGGCCGGGTCGTCCGGGCTGGCATATTGAATGTTCAGCGATGTCAGCTGAATGCCTGGGTCATCATTTTGATATTCATGGCGGTGGACAGGATCTGCAGTTTCCACATCATGAAAATGAAATCGCTCAATCTGAAGGCGCACATGGTTGCCAGAGTGTGAACTACTGGATGCACAATGGCTTTGTCCGGATTGATGATGAAAAGATGTCCAAATCCTTGGGTAATTTCTTTACTGTGCGTGAGGTATTGGCGAAATATCCAGCAGAAGCAGTACGTTATTTCATCTTAATGAGTCATTACCGTAGTCCTTTGAATTATGCAGAAGATCAGCTGGAGCAGGCTAAAACAGCCTTAACCAGGTTTTATCATTCTTTGCGCGATGTCACAGCTGAAACCGTTATCTGGCAGGATGATTTAGAGTTTGCCCCACGTTTTCGTGAAGCGATGGATGATGACTTTAATACGGCGCTGGCATTATCTGTTCTGGCAGATGTGCGTCAGGCGTTAAACATAGCCCGTGAAGAAAATGATGAGAAAAAATCAGCTTATCTGGCTGGGTTATTATTAGCATTTGGCGATGTGCTTGGATTATTCCAGCAATCTGCAGAGGCCTTCCTGACCGGTGGCCAACAAGATGAAACCGGTAAAATCGAACAGTTGATTGCTGACAGAAATGCAGCTCGTGCGGCAAAAGATTGGGGCCGCGCAGATCAAGTTCGTGATGAGCTGACGGCGATGGGAATTGTGCTGGAAGATTCAGCAGGCAAAACCAGTTGGCGGAAAATTTAATATTTGTCTCAGCTGCCTGCTAATGGTGGTTAAGACAATTTAATTTATGGCAGTTTTCTCCTGATCTAAATCAACAATAGCTTCAGTAATCTTCTTCCCGGCTATACAAAGCGTTTTAGTGTGGGCATGATCGAATTTAATCTTATGGATCGATTATGCCCAAAGATAAAACGTATTTACTGACTATCAACGGCGGTTCATCCAGTATCAAATTTACGTTGTATAACGTAACTGAATCGCTTACTCCCATTTTATTCGGCAAGCTCACAGGACTGGGATTGCCTGCCGCCAAGTTGTGCGTCACAAACTCGATTCAAGCAGAAGAGTCTACTGTAGATATCAAGGCTGACAATTATCAGCAGGCTGTTGAGGTGTTGATAGATTGGGTCTATAAAAATATCGATATCAGCTCAGTTAAAGCTATCGGGCATCGTATTGTTCACGGTGGGCATCAGTATAAAAATCCCCAATGGGTTACCAAGCAATTACTCAAGCATTTGTCGGCAATAACCCCTCTTGATCCACAGCATTTACCGGGTGAGATTCAATTAATTGGCTATTTGCAATATAAGGTTGGACTGAGTATTTAAGTGAAAAATGGAACTGCCTCTGTTTTGTGCAAAACATGGTTGACAATTATCGTTTATGTAATGTACCGTTTTGTGCAAAACATGGTTGGAGGCCAAAATGTCAGAGTTTGCAGGTTCGGCTGCATCGCAAGCAGATTTTATTTGGAAAAATGCAGAAGATCTCTGGGGGGATTTTAAGCATACTGATTTCGGTAAGATCATTCTGCCATTTACTTTATTGCGTCGATTGGAGTGTGCTCTTGAATCTACTAGAGATGCGGTAAGAGAAGCTTACGATAACTTCAAGGATGCTGAAGTAGAGCTTGATCCGATATTACGTCAAACCGCAGGCTACCCATTCTACAATACATCTGAGTATTCGCTTTCAACACTTGGCAGCACGAAAACACGCCGAAATCTTGAAGATTACATCACACTCTTTTCCGATAATGCCAGAGCGATTTTTGAAGAGTTTGAGTTTGGTAACACAATAATTCGGCTTGAGAAAGCGGGATTGTTATACACCATTTGTAAGAACTTTGCAGGTATTGATTTGCACCCTAATGCCGTGCCTGACCGGGTGATGAGTAACATCTACGAGCATCTCATTCGCCGTTTCGGTGCGGAGGTTAACGAAGGTGCTGAAGACTTCATGACGCCTCGCGACATCGTACATTTAGCTACCGCGTTATTACTTGATCCTGATGATGCCTTGTTTGAGGAAAGCCCTGGCCTTATCCGCACTCTTTACGATCCTACTTGTGGTACAGGCGGATTTTTGACCGATGCTATGAACCATGCAGCCGATTACGGTAGTCATTATAAAATCCCACCTGTATTAGTTCCACATGGCCAAGAGCTAGAGCCGGAAACTCATGCTGTTTGTGTCGCGGGCATGTTGATCCGCCGACTTGAATCAGATCCTGGCCGTGACCTTTCTCAAAACATTCGTCAAGGTAGCACACTTTCTAATGATAAGTTCGTTGGTGAGCGCTTCCATTACTGCTTGTCCAATCCACCGTTTGGTAAAAAATGGGAAAAGGATAAGTCGGCTGTTGAACGAGAACATAAGCAAGGTGCATTAGGCCGTTTTGGGCCAGGATTACCACGTATTAACGACGGCTCTATGCTGTTTCTCATGCACCTAGCCAGCAAGCTAGAGCTACCCAAAAATGGCGGTGGACGCGCCGCTATCGTTTTATCCGGTTCTCCGTTATTTAATGGTGGCGCTGGCTCTGGCGAGTCTGAAATACGCCGCTGGTTGCTAGAAAATGACCTTGTTGAAGCAATTGTGGCACTACCAACGGATATTTTCTTTAGAACCAATATCGCTACATACCTGTGGATTTTATCCAATAAGAAAACCGAGAACCGTAAAGGTAAGGTCCAACTTATCAATGCAACCAATCTTTGGACGCCCATTAAAAACGAAGGCAACAAGCGCCGCATAGTGAGTGACGACCAGCGCCGTCAAATCTTGGATATTTATGCTGCGGCTGAAAATGACGAGCTTTCAAAAATGGTCGATTACCGCATATTTGGCTATCGTCGAATTAAAGTGCTGCGGCCACTGCGCATGAAACTGATGCTAGATAAACAAGGGCTATCAAATTTGGAATCTTCTGAGGTTTGGCAAAAACTATCGCCAGAACACCAATCATTTTGGCTTGCAGCCATTGAGCCGCATTTGAATGAAGCTAAGAAATATAGCTGGGCAGAAACCTTCGCAAAAGAAACAGTTAAAGACGCAGGAGCTAAATCGATGAAGGTTAAAGCTAACAAAACCTTTATCACTGCACTGGTAAACGCTTTTGGACAAAAAGATCCCGAAGCAGATCCTGTTATAAATGCTCAAGGTGAATTTGTTCCAGACACCGATTTAACTGATTACGAAAATGTGCCGTACTTAGATTCGATTCAAGATTACTTTGTCCGCGAAGTAATGCCGCATGTGCCGGACGCCTATATTGACGAAAGCTATACCGATGACAAGGACAAGCAGCTCGGTCGTGTAGGTTATGAAATCAACTTTAACCGCTTCTTCTACCAGTATCAGCCGCCTCGTAAGCTGCATGACATTGATGCTGAGTTGAAAAAGGTTGAAAACGAAATCGCAGCACTATTGGCTGAGGTGGCAACCGAATGAGTCACTACAAACCATACACTGCGTATAAAGAATCTGGCGTTGGATGGATTGAACCGATTCCAAAACATTGGGACATAGTTCGGATCAAAAGATTTACAACACTAAACACGGCGAGAACTTCTGAAGCTAGAGATAACATTCCCTATATAGGGTTAGAAGATGTTGAATCTGGATCTGGTAAATACGCACCAACAGAGAGTAACTCCCGGCAGTCTGATACCTCTACTGTAGGCGTTTTTTCTAAGGGCCAAGTTTTGTATGGAAAGCTAAGACCTTACCTTCGAAAAGCAATAATTACTGATTTTGACGGAGTGTGTTCTACTGAATTTCTTGCTTTACAACCTGATAGGGTTCTGCCTGAACTGCTTCAAAACTGGCTTCTATCACCCCATGTAACTCAGCAGATCGAGTCGACGTGTGAAGGCGCGAAGATGCCCCGTGCGGACTGGGAAGGTATTGGTAATATACTAATGCCTTTGCCACCGGTTGAAGAACAAATTGTAATTCGTGATAGAACCAGAGCAGAAGCCTCTCGTATTGACACACTCATTTCTAAGAAAGCTCGCTTCATTGAATTACTCAAAGAAAAGCGTCAGGCACTGATCACCCATGCAGTTACAAAAGGGCTGAACTCTGATGTGAAGATGAAGGATTCTGGCGTTGAATGGATTGGTGAAATACCGGAGCACTGGAAAATAGCTCAATTCAGGCGATTAGTATCCATTAAAAATGGTTCTGATCACAAAGATATAGAGGCTGAAAAAGGATTTCCTGTATACGGCTCTGGCGGTGTGTTTTCATACGCAACTAATTATATCTATGATGGTGAGTCGGTTTTATTAGGCAGGAAAGGCACAATAGACAAGCCACTGTATGTTAATGAAAAATTCTGGACTGTGGATACCATGTATTGGACACAAATCATGCCTAATGTAAACGGTAAGTTTTGTTATTACATTGCCAAGACAATTCCATTCGACTATTACGCTACAAACACTGCTCGTCCAAGTATGACGCAAACAGATTTAGGGTCACATTTGGTTGCATTTCCAGATCGCTCAGAGCAATCCCGTATAGCATCAGCGCTCGACTTCGAAACCACCCGAATCGACGAACTTATAAGTAAAACTCAAAAAAGCATAGACTTGCTCAAAGAGCGTCGTTCAGCTTTTATCACAGCGGCAGTGACTGGACAGATAGATTTACAAGGAGAACCCGCATGAACTCATCGGCTCATCAGGAAAAGCACTTTCAAAGCTATATCGTTGATCGGCTGGTCGAGCAAGGTTGGAAACTGGGTCATGCCAAATACTATGATAGCGATAGGGCGCTCTATCCTGAAGACCTTGAAAGCTGGATAAAGACTAGCGGCCAAGATGACAAGTGGGAAAAACTAGAGCGCTTAAACGGCACCAAAACTCTTGATGTTGTGATGGAGCGTCTAACCAAAGCACTGGAACAGCAAGGAACCGTTCAGGTACTGCGCCAAGGTTTCTCAATTGCTGGTTGCGGCCTGATTGAAATGACTGAAACAGCGCCAGAAGATAAGCGTAATCAGGCCGTCATTGAACGTTACAAAGCCAATATTCTTCGTGTTGTGCCCGAGCTGAAATATCACCCTGCGCGTGAGTTTGCGATTGATCTGGTTTTCTTCATCAATGGTCTGCCTGTGGCGACTGTTGAACTAAAGACTGACTTTACACAATCGGCTGAAGCTGCGATGGATCAGTATCGGCAAGATCGTTTGCCGCTTGACCCAAAAACCAAGCGTAAAGAGCCGTTATTAAGCTTTAAGCGAGGTGCAGTCGTGCACTTTGCTATGTCAGACTCCGAAATCATGATGGCTACCAAGCTAGATGGAGACAACACTTTCTTCCTTCCGTTCAATAAAGGCAACAATGGTCATGCAGGCAATCCACCTGGAGAAATCAAGCCCGATGGAACCCAAGAATATCCGGTGGCCTACTTCTGGGAGGATGTGTGCCAACCTGATGCCTGGCTAAGGGTCTTCCATAGCTTTGTGTATGTCGAAAAAAAGGATGCTGTGGATATTCAGGGAAATTGGTCCAAGAAGGAAACCTTGATCTTTCCACGTTTTCACCAATGGACAGCAGTGAATGAAATGCTGGCCGATGCTCGCACGAATGGTGCGGGAATGACTTATCTTGCCGACCATAGTGCTGGTTCTGGTAAAACCAGCACCATCTCATGGACGGCCCACGATTTGGTCAAGCTTCGGGAAGATAATGGCGATCCTGTGTTCAACAGCGTCATTATTGTGACCGACCGCAACGTGCTTGATAGCCAGCTCCAGGATGCGGTAAAACAAATCGATCATCAGTTTGGTGTGATTGCAGCGATTGACAGACAGAAGTCTTCCAAATCCAAAAGCAAGCAGCTCTCCGAAGCATTACTGGCTGGCACACCGATTATCGTGGTCACAATCCAGACATTTCCTTACGCGATGGAAGCCATCATCACCGACAAGAGCTTGAAGGGAAAGAGCTTTGCGGTGATTATTGATGAAGCACATAATTCTCAAACTGGTTCAACTGCAGCCAAGCTGCAAGCTGCTTTGGGTATGAGTGGGCATGGCAAAATGTCCAACATGACGGTGGATGAGTTATTGGAGCAACTGCAAAAGTCACGCGCTCGCCCTGATAATATTAGCTACTTTGCATTTACCGCCACACCAAAGCACTCCACTTTGATGTTGTTTGGTCGCCCTGCAGACCCTACCAAACCGCTGTCAGAGGACAATAAGCCGGAAGCCTTCCATACCTACACGATGCGGCAAGCTATCGAAGAGAAGTTTATTTTGGATGTGTTAAAAGGTTATGTGCCTTATAAGACGGCCTTCAATCTCTCCAAACAACTTGAAGACAACAAGCGGGTAAGCGGCAAGGCTGCCAAACGAGCCCTGGCCCAATGGATGGCATTACATCCGACCAATGTGACCCAGAAGGTACAGTTCATCATTGAACATTTCGTCAAGAACGTTGCACACCGTCTGGATAGCAAGGCTAAAGCAATGGTTGTCACCAGCTCCCGAGCTGCCGCCATTCGCTACAAAAAAGCCTTTGACCGCTATATTGAACAACATAGCGAGTATGGTTTTATCCATTCATTGGTTGCGTTCTCTGGCAAGATGACTAGCAAACAGGTCATGCATCAGGATGACGATGCTTTCAAAGATGATGTATTCATCGTGGATGAAAACGAGGAATTCACAGAGCAAAATATGAACCCGGAGGTACAAGGGCAGGATTTGCGCTTTGCTTTTGACCGCCCTGAATACAGGGTAATGCTGGTTGCCGACAAATTTCAGACCGGCTTTGACCAACCCAAGTTGGTGGCGATGTATGTCGATAAGAAAATCGCCAACCATGTAGAGATCGTGCAGACCTTTGCCCGCCTAAACCGAATGGCTCCTGGCAAGGATGAGGTTTTCATCATCGACTTTGTGAATGACCCTGAAAATGTCCGCCAAGCTTTTGCACTCTATGATGACGGCGCCCGCATTGACGAAGTGCAAGATCTCAACGTGGTTTATGAGATCAAAGATCGGCTCGATGAGCACGGACTTTATGATGCTAAGGATTTAGCCGCTTTCAAGGATGCACGTTTCAAGACCATCCGTGACATAACTCATACCAAATCGCCACAACACAAAGCCTTGTATGCAGCAACAAGCGGTGCGACCAACCTTTATAACGAAAAAATGAAGATGCTGCGTGACGGCATGGCAACATGGGAAGCAGCTTTTGAGAAGGCTCGCGCCAAAGGCGATGAAGCTGGCATGAAGTCTGCCGACCATCATCAAGATGAGTATGCCGAGCAAATCAAGGCTTTAATTGGATTCAAGTCTGACTTAGGCCGTTTCTGTCGTACCTACTCATACATCGCACAGCTTATTGATTTTGGAGATCCTGAACTGGAAAACTTCGCAGCATTCGCCAAATTGCTGCAAAAACGTCTGCTGCATGAAACACCAGAAAGTGTGGACTTGACTGGACTAGTTCTCACTGGATTTGACATCAAGTCCCGTCCTGATCAAGGAACTGATGATAATGAAACACCTGTGTTGAAACCAATTGGCCCTGGTAGTGGAGGTGTTACTGGAGATAAGCCGAAGTTCGTCAAAGAAATTATCGAACGGCTTAATAGTCTGTTTGGTGAGGCTACCCCCATACAAGATCAGGTAGCCTTCGTTAATCAAATTAAGTCGATTACTGGTGAAAGCGATGTGGTTATGGCCCAGGTGGAGAGTAATACCCGTGAACAAGCCATGAAAGGGAACTTGCCTGGTGCGGTTCAACAAGCTGTTGTTCGGGCACTCTCCAGTCATCAGAAACTAGCCACTCAAGTGCTTAAATCGGACCGTCAGGGCATGTCTGTGCTGGTTGACGTGGTTTATGAGATGCTGCGTGAAGGCAAAGACATAGACTTGGACATGGACTAAGTCGATGCTTGATCTGTTGAATCTGCCGGGAATCAAACCGGTAGATATGTACAAAGAAAGCAAGGCGCTCATTATTGTTGCGGTGCCAGAAGAGGTCGAAGTTCCCTTGTGCGAGGCCTGCAAGACTCCAATGCACAAACATGGAACACGCAAAAACAGATTCTCTGATACCCCGCTATATATGGAACCTGTTCGCCTTGAGATTCAGCGACCGCGCTTCCGATGTGAATCCTGCGGAAAGATGGCCATGCCAGAACTGAACTTTCTGGATGACAAGCGCAGATCCACCAAACGTCTGGTCGATGTAATCCGACAGCAATGTTTGAGCACTACTTTTCGGGCCTTGGCAGAGCAGACAGGCGTAGCAGTGAATACCGTAAAAAACGTTGCTCATGACCTGATTGAAGAACTTGAGCAGACTGTACGCTACGAAACTCCTGTAATTATGGGGATTGACGAAGTGAACCTGGCCGGTGGTTATCGATGCGTTATCACTAATCTGGCTACCAACAACGTCTTCGATATGCTTGAGCATCGTACCCAAGACCACCTGAAGCCGTTTTTTAAGGATTTGACAGATAGAGACAAGGTGGAATGGGTGTGCACAGATATGTGGCGTCCCTTTAAGCGCTCTTTTGCTCAGTACTTGCCCAATGCCAAGTTAGTTATCGACAAGTTCCATGTTGTCAAAATGGCATCAGAAGCCTTGGAGGATGAACGAAAAAAATACCAGGTCCAACTTGGTAAAAATGAACGAATTAACGTCAAAAAGTCCATACGGTGGCTTACTCTTAAACGTCCCCAGAATCTGACACCTGCCGAGCAGAAAGCCCTTATTATAGTTCGTGAACAAATACCAGAATTGGCAATTGCTTATGATTTTAAGGAAAGCTTCTTTGCAATCTATGATGAATTAGACAAACAGCAGGCTCAGAACGCTTTTGAAGCTTGGGAAAATAGCCTGCCTGACCAAGGTATGGAATCATTCAAAAAGTTGGTCAAGACGGTTCATAACCACTATGACGATATTTTTGCTTACTGGGATGCACCGTTCCCAATTACCAATGCCTACACCGAGGGTTTGAACGGACTGATCAAGATGTCCAACCGACTTGGTCGCGGCTATAGCTATGAGATCATTCGTGCAAAGACCCTGTATTCGGCAGAAGCTCGCAAGGTTGGTAGTGGCATTCGTTCAGGTCGTGGAAAGGTAGAATATGGGCCACATATTCCTACTCTCTTGAAGCAAGCAGAGAGTGGTGAACTTGATTAGGAGCATCCGAGCTAGAAATATTACTAAGAATTGATTTGGAGGCAACATGAAGCTGGTTAAGGTTCAAGCAACAAATTTTCGTTCCATAGAGGATAGTGGAGAATTCGAGGTTGGAGATTTAACCTGCCTTGTTGGAAAGAACGAGGCAGGTAAAACAGCTGTTTTACGGGCTATTCAAGGAATCCGGCCAACGGATTCATTTGAGTATGATCGTACTAGGGACTATCCGCGCCGTTACCTTAACAAGTTTGATGAGCGCCACCCTGACGGAGAATCTCCAGTCGCTCGAACTTGGTGGTCTCTGGATGATGATGACATAGCCGAGATTGAGGCTACGTTAGGGGATGATGTCCTTCAAAGCAGTCAAATTGAAGTTACCAGCTATATTGGTCGTAGCGGCAATACATGGTCAGTACATATTGACCAAAAAAAATGCCTTCGAAACCTTGAAGCTAGGAGCTCAATGAAAGCAGAAGATAAACTGCCAATTAAGGATTTCACAACAACCACAGACGCTCTTTCTACGCTCAAAGCGTTGGAGGAAAAAACAGAACCACAACAATCACTGATCACGATCTTGGAATCTTTCAGAGAAGGTTCAGCTATTCTCGCGGCAATTGATATTCTCTCTAAACGGATGCCTCGATTTTTTTACACATCCCACTTTGAGCGAATGTCTGGTGAACTGTCGCTTGACAAACTTGCTCAGGACAAAAAGCAAAACAATATTTCCGTAGGAGATCAGATCTTCCTAGATTTTCTTGAATATGCCGGTACCACTATTGAAGAGCTCCGAGATGCTCCAAAGTTGGAAGAGTTGATCGCTCAGTGTGAGGGGGCTTCCAATGATATAACAGACGAAATATTTGAGTTCTGGAGCCAAAACGAGGCTCTCGCGGTTGATATAACACTAAACGATGGACGACCGGATGATCCTCCACCTTTTAATTCTGGTCGGGTAGCAAAAATTCGTGTAGAGAACAAAAATCATCGAGTTACTGTTCCGCTCTCTGAGAGGAGCGCTGGATTTGTCTGGTTTTTCTCGTTTTTATCGCAGTTTAAGCAACTCAAGAAGCGAGCCGGAAAATCAATCATATTGCTCGACGAGCCGGGCTTAACTCTGCACGGTAAGGCACAATCTGATTTGCTACGTTATATTGAGAATAGGATTTTGCCGGATCACCAAGTTATCTACTCCACTCATTCCCCATTTATGGTTCCTGCCCAGCGCCTTTCTGATGTTCGAGTCGTAGAGGATGTTGTTGACTATTCTGACCCGCGCCGTCCTATTGTAAAAGGGACTAAGGTATCTGCCGATGTACTATCCGTAGATCGTGATACGCTTTTCCCGCTGCAGGCACATTTAGGCTATGAAATCACTCAGTCACTGTTTATTGGTAAGGATTGTGTTCTAGTCGAGGGACCATCCGACGTTGTTTATCTTCAAGTTATGTCACAGGCACTTCAGTCTCGAAATAGAGTGTATTTGGATCCGCGTTGGGCTATTTGCCCAACAGGTGGACTGGATAAAATCTCATCCTTTGCTTCGTTATTTGCCGGTAACAACCTCAACATAGTTGCTCTGTGTGATTATGGGAAGGGAGACAAGTCAAAGATAGAACGATTGCGGCAGAGTCAAATACTGACGACGGAGAAGGTACTCACAGCAGCTGATTTTACCGATAAATCCGAAAGCGACATTGAGGATCTTTTCGATGTGAATTTTTTCTGCAACCTTGTCAATTTAGCCCTTAACTTAAACAAGAAACAACAAATCTCGCCAAAGTCTGTCGCTGATGCAGAACCAAATACTGAGCGTCTAGTCAAG
>NZSL01000016.1 GCA_002696735.1 Methylophaga sp. | reverse complement strand
GGCAGTGAGAATTGATAGTCGCTTGGTTCTGCTCATTCTTTGACCCAAAGGCCGAAGAAGATACTGAAACTCGAGCTAAATTAAAATTAATAGTGGCTTTGAGGGCAGTAAATACGGGGCCTTCAACGGTTTTTGCAGTATTTGGAGGCAAAATCCCTAGGACCCCATGGACGCATACATCGCTGACATCGCCCCCGCCTATCCCGCTGGTTAAACCAGCAATACAAACCGATGCTGTACCAAGCTTAGGCGATGCGGCTGATGATCCAGCTATCTGGGTCAACAAAGCCAACCCGGAACAAAGTCTGGTATTAGGTACGGATAAACAAGGCGGTTTAGTTGTTTATGATTTAAAAGGCAAAACCCAGCAATTTTTGCCTGTTGGACGACTGAATAATGTCGATGTCCGTCATGGTTTTCATTTCAATGGTAAACAGATTGATTTAGCGGTTGCCAGCAATCGTGATCATAACTCACTGCATGTGTTTGCCATCGATCCAGCAAGTCGTCTTGTCACTGAAATGGGTGAAGTTAGCACCACGGCACAGGATATTTATGGCCTGTGTATGTATAAAAATAAACAAGGTGATATCTACACCATTGTGAATGATAAAGACGGCCGCTTTTTCCAATATCAGATGCAGGACAAACAAGGCAAGATTGCCGGTGAACTGGTCCGTGAATTTAAAGTTGCCACGCAACCTGAAGGCTGTGTGGCCGATGATAAACATGATCGTTTATTTATTGGTGAAGAAAACAGAGCAGTCTGGACACTTGATGCCCGTGCCGATCAATCTACGGTGATGACTCAGGTCATGCCTGTCGGTGAACATCTGAAAGACGATATCGAAGGGATCAGTTTGTATCAGAACGACAAACAGGATTATCTAGTGATATCCAGTCAGGGCAATGATAGCTATGTTGTGCTTGATGCTCTGCCACCCTTCACTTATCGCGGTGTATTTCGTATTGGCTTTAATACAGCATCCGGCATTGATGGTGTTTCAGAAACAGATGGTCTGGATGTCAGTAGCGTCAATTTTGGCCAACCATGGCAGCAAGGCATGTTAGTTGTTCAGGATGGACGCAATCGCATGCCATTGGAAAATCAAAACTTCAAATATGTGCCCTGGTCAGAGATTGCTGATCAACTCGGCCTGTCTAAACTGAGCAAATAAGGAGTCAATCATGGAAACTGCAATGCATGAAATGACTATTTGGGGTCTGGTCAGTGATGCCAGCGTTTTAGTGAAAATTGTGATGCTGATTTTAGTACTGGCATCGATGGTAAGCTGGTATCTGATCCTGTGGCGTTCAAATGTATTAAGTCGTCTGGAGAAACAAAATAAGCTGTTTCAGCAGCAATTCAGACAAACGGCGGATATGACGTCATTACCTGAAGCAACAACAAAAGCGACTTTACACAAAGCGATTCCAGCCATATTTCAGGCTGGCTGGCAGGAGTATGAGAAATATCAGCATATCGCCACTATGCCGCAGGATGAAAAGGTAGAAAATGTAGAACGTGCCATGCTGGTGAATATTGGCGAGCAGGAAGCCGAACTTGAAAAAGGTCTTTCTTACCTGGCTACCATTGGTTCAGTCAGCCCCTACATCGGCTTGTTCGGTACGGTCTGGGGCATTATGAACTCGTTTATTGGCCTGTCCCAGGTTGAACAAGCGACATTAAACACCGTGGCCCCGGGTATTGCTGAAGCCCTGATTGCCACCGCTATCGGCTTATTTGCAGCGATCCCGGCAGTGGTTGCTTATAACCAGCTGAGTAAACGCGCCGGGGCTATCAGTACGCTTTATTATCATTTTGGTAATGAGTTCATCACCCGATTACAGCGAGTGATGCACAGAGCACCATTGGCAAAGGCTGCGTGAGGTCGTCATGCTAAGAAAACCGGTTGCTAAACATGCCTTGAAGGCAGAAATGAATGTGGTGCCTTATATCGATGTGATGCTGGTGTTGTTAGTGATTTTTATGGTCACAGCTCCGCTACTGGTACAAGGCGTTAAACTTGAATTACCTAAGGTTGCAGCGGAAGCGTTACCCACTGATAGTCAGAAAACGATTCTGACTTTATCGGTGGTTGCTGATGGCAGTTATTACTGGAATGTGGGTTCAGAAGTCGATATTCAATCCCGCTCAGATCAAGCAGTCAGCTTGGATGACATGGTCGAAAAAATAGAGCAGATTAAACAGCAGAATGACAAGCTGCTATTTTTTATCCGTGGTGATAAAGCCACGGATTACGCTTCAGTTGTAAAAGCGATTGCCGCATTACAGCAAGTGGGTATCGATGATGTGGGCCTGATTACGGAGTCGCCCGATGCCTGAGTTAGCTATGCGTGATCCACTTTATCTAAGTAAACCGTTTACTGCCTCTGAGATAAACAAATCTGCATTAATTGAAGTAGGTTTGTTTCATATTGCCATTGCCGCATTATTATTTCACTCATGGACACCGGTGACTCAGCATGAACCGGTCGTTAAAACAGTGAATATCCGCATGGTCGAACTTCCTCAGCCGGTAAAAAAAGCCGTGTTCGAAGAGGTAAAGCCGGTGGTTATACCTGAACCTGTTATCGAGCCAAAAGTTAAACCTAAACAAAGTATTGTTGAAAATGAACTGGCCTTTAAACGCGTTGAAAACCCCATAGCCAAACCGATAGAAAAACCCGCACCAAAAACACCTGTAAAAAAGAAAATAGAAAAGCAAATAAAACCACTTAAAGACAAGCCGGTTCCGCCTGTCAGCCAACCGACAAAGCAAGAAAAACCTGCAGAAAAGTTGCCTGACAGCCCAGTACTGACAAGTAGTAATAAGCAAAATGTGCCACAAAAAACACAAAGTAATCCATCCGAGCTAGCAACTGAAACATTTTCTGTGGAACACTATAAACCGATTGAAAAACAGGTACCGGACTATCCCAGAACTGCTTTGCGTAAAGGTCTGGAAGGTGATTGCACTGTTCGATATACCGTAAACAAACAAGGCCGTGTAGAGTCTCCCGAGGTATTGGCTGACTGTCATCCGATGTTTGAACGGCCATCATTAGCTGCTGCCAAAACCTTTCGTTACGCGCCTCGTATGGTTAACGGAAAAGCGGTACCTGTACCGAATGTTCGTAACACCTTTGAATACCGTATTCATTAAAAGAAGATAACTCGCCATGACACAGCCGACACACTCAGATTTTCATCAACGCCTGGCATCTTATGATGATGAGATTATTAACAGCACCGAGCAAAAAAGCCTGGATAAAATGGCGTTATCACGCCGTGATGTTTTAAAAGGCAGTTTAAATGCCGCCGTTATAGGCTTTCTAGGACTGAGCATGGGTAGTCGTTTTGCCTTTGCCGGTGAAAATGCCATCCCCCCAGCCCCATATATTGGTTTTCAGCCTATTCAGCCACGTACCGATCCCTTATTTGATGAAGTCGTGGTCGCGGATGGCTATCAGGCAAAAGCCTTCTTCTCCTGGGGTGATCCGGTGGAAACAGGAGCAACAAAATGGAAAGCCGATGCCAGTAATACCTGGCAGGAACAGCTGAAACAGGCTGGTGATAACCATGATGGCATGCACTTTTTTGCCTTTCCCGACAACAATAATCGTGGCTTGATGGTGATCAATCATGAATACATTAATCCCACCATCCATACCGATGGATTGATTTATGATGGCAATGGCAAACGTTTGCCCGACGATGTCAAAAAAGAACAAGCGGCTCACGGTGTCAGTGTCATTGAAGTGAAAAAAGACAGTCACGGTGAATGGCAACGCGTTTACCCCTCACTCTATAACCGCCGTATCTCAACATTAACACCGATGCAGGCCAGCGGTCCCTTAGCCGGTCATGACCTATTCAAAACAGTCGCTGATCCTGATGGCAATGAAATTATCGGCACCTTGAATAATTGCTCGAATGGTTTCACTCCGTGGGGTACCTATCTGGCCTGTGAAGAAAATTGGCATAACTATTTCTTCAATCACGACAAAACAGATTACCAGTCTCGTGTCTCTCATCACCGTTATGGCATTTCTAATGACAAAAACGACAATTATTATGGCTGGAGCACGATTGATGCGCGTTTTGATGCAACACCGGATGCTTCACTGCCCCATCAGGGTTACGTCAACGAGCCTAATCGTTTTGGTTGGGTCGTCGAAATTGATCCTTTTGATCCGCAAAGCAAACCCATTAAACGCACAGCCTTTGGTCGTTTCTGCCGCGAGTGTGTAGCACCTTCACTGGCAGATAATGGTCAGTTGGCGTTTTACTCTGGTGACGATACTCGTGGTGAATATGTCTATAAATTCGTACCGTCTCAACGCTTTGATAAAACCCAGATGCACAATAATAAAGACATATTGGATGAAGGCACATTGTATGTGGGGCGTTTTAACGATGATGGCACGGGTCGTTGGTTACCATTGGTACATGGTAATGAAGGGCTAACAGCAGAAAATGGTTTCCCCAGCCAGGCTGAAGTTTTAGTTAATGCTCGGGCTGCGGCTGATCTATTAGGTGCAACACCCATGGACCGTCCGGAATGGGCCACAGTGAATCCGCACAATTTGGATGTTTATGTGTCACTGACCAACAACAATAAACGCGGCAAAGAATTTGCTGTTAATGCCGCCAACCCACGTCCTGATAATCGTCATGGTCAGATAATCAAAATCATGGAGGAGCAAGCCAATCCGGCAGCTACCTCATTCAACTGGTCATTATTCGTTATTGCAGGTGAGAAGCCAGACGCCACTGATGCTGAAGGTCACAAAGTAGCCGATCATTTAGTCGGTAATATTCAAGGAGATATTTTCTCCTCACCTGATGGTTTAGGCTTTGATCAGGATGGCCGTTTGTGGATTATGACTGACTATGATGACGACGATCCGTTCATGGCAAACATGGGCTGTAATCAGGTGTTATGTGCCAACCCGCAAACGCAGGAAATCAAACGCTTTTTAGTTGGACCGAGAGGCTGTGAACTGACCGGGATTACCTGGAGTCCTGATTACAAAGCGATGTGGGTTAATATCCAGCATCCAGGATTAAGCTACCCGGCTTCTGATGGTAAAACACGCCCACGCTCAACAACGGTGCTGATTACTAAAAATGATGGTGGTGTTATCGGCAGCTAAACGTCCATTTCTGGAACGTTGTGGATGTGACTGAGTCACTATAGATACACAGGTAAGTTACCCCGTGTTTATTACTGGGATGACTAAAACGATAGCATTTAATTTACGTAGAAACACACATAAAGGCTGTAGTATTAGGCAAGTGGTTTCTCATCGTTCCGTCTATAGTATTTTCACCTCTAATTCTTTTATCTAAGGGAGTTACATCTATGAAAACTGTTGGTTACGCAGCTCATTCCTCCGATACCCCGCTCGCCCCATATCACTTTGAACGTAGAGAATTACGCGATAATGATGTAGCAATGGAAATCCTCTATTGCGGTGTGTGTCACTCCGATTTACACGTTGCCAGAAATGATTGGGGTGGGTCTTCATACCCTGTTGTGCCAGGTCATGAAATAGTCGGCCGTGTGACTGCCGTTGGCAGCAATGTCAGCAAATATAACGTCGGTGATCATGTCGCTGTTGGCTGTATGGTCGATAGCTGTCAGGAATGTGATGAATGCCATAACGACCATGAACAATACTGTCGTAATACTTTTACACTGACATATGGTTCACCAGACCGTATTACTAATGATATGACACAAGGTGGTTACTCCAAACACATCGTTGTTCGTGAAGAATTTGTATTACGCCTGCCAGAAAATCTGGATCTGGCTAAAGCCGCGCCATTATTATGTGCAGGTATCACTACTTATTCACCTTTGAGAGAATGGAATGTCGGACCTGGTAGCCGTGTAGGTGTCGTTGGCATGGGCGGTTTAGGTCATATGGCCATTAAACTCGCTGTTGGTTTAGGTGCTGATGTGACAGTCATCAGTACATCACCGAAAAAAGAAGCCGATGCGCAAGAACTGGGCGCTCATAACTTCTTGGTATCTAAAGATGAAGACGCAATGGCGGCTGCCGCTTCCAGTTTTGATCTGATTATCGATACCGTGCCAGTAAATCATGATCTTAATCCTTACATCCCACTATTAGATAATGATGCCACTCTGGTTATGGTCGGTCAGATTGGTCCTATTGAAGGGCCAAACACAGCGCCGATGGTTTTCGGTCGCCGCCGCATTGCGGGCTCATTAATTGGTGGTATCAAAGAAACTCAGGAAATGCTGGATTTCTGTGGTCGAATGAACATTCTGCCTGAATGTGAAATGATCAAAATGGATGAAATTAATACCGCCTTTGAGCGAATGGAACGTTCTGATGTGCGTTACCGTTTTGTCATCGATATGGCATCATTAACGGCCTAATCCTATACGGGCAGTCAGTTTCTGGCTGCCCTTTTCCTTGTTTAGATAGACCTGATGAATACAAAACCTTTGGCTGAATTACTTAGCCGTTATGCTCCACACGATGGCTTGTTTGATTTACCTATCGCAGGTGTCCGCGTTTTTCGTGTATCTAAAATTGACGAAGTCGCTGTTCGTGGTAATAGCCAGCCCGGTATCTGCATTATTGCTCAAGGCGCTAAACGCGCCATTATCGGAAGTGATGTTTACGAGTATGACGATTCCAGAATGGCTGTTTATTCAACGGAGGTGCCGGTCTCAGCCAAGATTATTCAGGCCAGTGAAGATGAACCCTACTTGTGTTTGATTATCGATATGGATCAGCAAAAGCTGGCCGAAACGGCACTAAAGGTGTTTCCCTACGGTTTGCCTAAAACCGCACACACCAAACCGATTTTTATTGGTCAGGCTAATCCGCATATTATCGAAGCAGCTACCCGTTTAATTGGTTTATCAGCTCAAACAGAAGTATCAACCTTGCTGGTTCCGTTAGTGATGGAAGAAATTTATATCCGCCTGTTACAAAGTCATATCGGCAAACTGGTCGTGCAGATTGCGACTACAGGTTCCCATCTGCAAAAAGTCTCGGCTGCCATTTCCTGGTTGCAGGAAAACTTTACTGAACCGATGAAAGTCGATGAACTGGCTGAGCGCGTGAATATGAGCATATCGTCATTCCATCATCACTTTAAGGCAATAACGTCGATGAGCCCATTACAGTTTCAGAAAGAGTTACGTCTGTATGAGGCAAAACATCTGATGCTGTCAAAAATGATGGATGTCAGCACCGCTTGTATGCACGTAGGTTATTCCAGCGTGTCACAATTTAGTCGGGAATACAGCCGCTTTTTTGGTCAGCCGCCCAGTAAAGATATTCAACTTCACTCGATGGCTGTCTGAAATAACACAAGCTATAGCTGTAGAGTAAAAAGGCGGAAAGCACTCACAAGTGGACGACATAAATTTAGAATAAAAAATTGAATGTACTTTTGTGAGTGCTCTCCATTGCGAGCGATTGAGTTTAGATAAAATTAACTTAACTCACAACATGTGATCCGCTGCTATTTTGAATTAATGCACAAAATAAAGGCTATTTGCAAAACAGGGTTGGAAATCATGTCTTATAACTCCCAATTTATAATTCATCACACTTGATGTTCAGGTTGGAATTGAGGTCAGAAAACTATTCAACGGGATAACATGGTTGGTTGGAACTCTGTCTCGGTTGGCTTAAATTCGATGTCCAGACGTGATGAGAAACTAGTCAATATGAAAATATGTTAGTACACGGCCTGAGTTGGATTATTAAGAGCTAAATCCAGACTGAGTAACGTTAAAATGAGATTTGTCTGTATGACCCAACGTTTCATTAGCCGATGCGTTAGTGTACGTCTGTATAGGCTTGTTATGACTTCGTCTCGTCGTATTCTTCCCAACTCATGAAACCAATAGGTCTTTTGGGCTGTTCTATATTCTCTCTCTTCAAAGCTATAAGCAAAATACTGATCTGAGAAACATGCTGAACTAGCTCTACAGGTTCTCCATTCTCGTTCTTTCCTTNGAATGAAATTAGCGAAGGATTCCAGTACCCAATATCTTCAATATGGAATGTTACAGACTGGCCAAAGTTGACCAACCTAGCTCCAACCTCATGCTCATCATCTAACGACCGGTGAAAATCATTTATCCACTCTATCAAGCGACGGTGGAATTCATCTGCTAAATTCTGATCTTTNAAAGNCATNAAGTGTGCGGGTGTAATTCGGGGNGNCAAATCNTCCATATCCATNAATTTNTCCTTTGNAGCATGTGCGCTNATGAAATAGAGCCAAAGGCNCGATGTTAAGTTTGNAGCCGTTTTTAAANCGTCCGTAGAATCGGGGTANCACCNGACCTAACTCAAGAATTGGTTGATCGCCTTGAAAGCNGCTTCAAAACGATCNAAAGATTCATTAACCTCTGGCGTATCCCCATCAAGTAGGTCTGGATGGCGTAGTAACCAATCTGCAGGAATAAAGTGCCCGAATTCAGGAGTTTCTGGTGGTAGTGTTCGACACGCTGCTTCTACCTGCTTGACTAGACGCTCAGTATTTGGTTCTGCATCAGCGACAGACTTTGGCGAGATTTGTTGTTTCTTGTTTAAGTTAAGGGCTAAATTGACAAGGTTGCAGAAAAAATTCACATCGAAAAGATCCTCAATGTCGCTTTCGGATTTATCGGTAAAATCAGCTGCTGTGAGTACCTTCTCCGTCGTCAGTATTTGACTCTGCCGCAATCGTTCTATCTTTGACTTGTCTCCCTTCCCATAATCACACAGAGCAACTATGTTGAGGTTGTTACCGGCAAATAACGAAGCAAAGGATGAGATTTTATCCAGTCCACCTGTTGGGCAAATAGCCCAACGCGGATCCAAATACACTCTATTTCGAGACTGAAGTGCCTGTGACATAACTTGAAGATAAACAACGTCGGATGGTCCCTCGACTAGAACACAATCCTTACCAATAAACAGTGACTGAGTGATTTCATAGCCTAAATGTGCCTGCAGCGGGAAAAGCGTATCACGATCTACGGATAGTACATCGGCAGATACCTTAGTCCCTTTTACAATAGGACGGCGCGGGTCAGAATAGTCAACAACATCCTCTACGACTCGAACATCAGAAAGGCGCTGGGCAGGAACCATAAATGGGGAATGAGTGGAGTAGATAACTTGGTGATCCGGCAAAATCCTATTCTCAATATAACGTAGCAAATCAGATTGTGCCTTACCGTGCAGAGTTAAGCCCGGCTCGTCGAGCAATATGATTGATTTTCCGGCTCGCTTCTTGAGTTGCTTAAACTGCGATAAAAACGAGAAAAACCAGACAAATCCAGCGCTCCTCTCAGAGAGCGGAACAGTAACTCGATGATTTTTGTTCTCTACACGAATTTTTGCTACCCGACCAGAATTAAAAGGTGGAGGATCATCCGGTCGTCCATCGTTTAGTGTTATATCAACCGCGAGAGCCTCGTTTTGGCTCCAGAACTCAAATATTTCGTCTGTTATATCATTGGAAGCCCCCTCACACTGAGCGATCAACTCTTCCAACTTTGGAGCATCTCGGAGCTCTTCAATAGTGGTACCGGCATATTCAAGAAAATCTAGGAAGATCTGATCTCCTACGGAAATATTGTTTTGCTTTTTGTCCTGAGCAAGTTTGTCAAGCGACAGTTCACCAGACATTCGCTCAAAGTGGGATGTGTAAAAAAATCGAGGCATCCGTTTAGAGAGAATATCAATTGCCGCGAGAATAGCTGAACCTTCTCTGAAAGATTCCAAGA
>NZSL01000015.1 GCA_002696735.1 Methylophaga sp. | reverse complement strand
CGTCAACACAAAAGGGGGATCCACGAGCAACACGCTTGAGGCATTTTCCTTGATGCCCTTATGCGAAGCCGAGCATCGCAGAGCTGGTCGGATCAGCATTACGGCTGTCTGAGCGCAGCGAGTTTCCGTCATGCCCGACCAGATCGAGAAGCACAGGGAACCCGCAGGGCGAGCATGGGCTGCCCTTTTCTTTGGTTCGTTTCTTTTGGGCAAACAAAAGAAATGAACTCGGGCTTTAGTCCGAAATTGCTAAGTTGAAAGTCACAATACAAGTTATTGAGCGATCGGGGGTAACCCATGTAGTTGAATTAACCTGTTACCGATGTATGTGAATCCCAAAACTGTCTTTTTGTTTGGTTCGTTTATTTTGATTCGCGATGAATTTGTGGGTACGCAAAATAAATGAACCCCCAGCGGTAACGACAAGGTTGAAAATCTCAATCCGATTGTTGAGTTTCGTACCTCAGCTCAACCTACTCTGGATTAAGATTCAAGCTGCTTGATTTCATCAGCCAGCACTTGAGACTCCTCGGTAAGCGTAGCAAATTTCCGTATATCACCACTGCGCTGTGCGAGCATGGCTTGCTCCTGTTTTTGAGCAAGTTGCTTTTTTAGTTTTTTGACAGGATCCGACTTGAATAATGAAAACATGGTTTGTTTCTCTGAGATAGATGCTAATCAGAGAGAAACAAACACTGAAAGTTCATTAATCATTTAGCTTGTAATCGTAATCAATGGTCAACGGCGCATGATCCGAGAAACGTTCATCCCGATAAATATTAGTGGCTTTGACTTTACCTTTGAGACTCGGGCTCAGAATATGGTAATCAATGCGCCATCCGGTGTTATTGGCCCAGGCCTGTCCACGATTCGACCACCAGGTGTACTCGTGCTCTGCTTGTGGTAACTCGCGGAAAGCATCGACAAAATTCATCTCATAAAACAACTTGTCCAGCCAGGCGCGCTCTTCCGGTAAAAAGCCGGAGTTTTTCTGATTGCCTTTCCAGTTACGGATATCTTCGTTTTTATGGGCGATATTCCAGTCACCGCAAATAATGTAATCACGACCGGATTCTTTCATTTCCTGCATTTTATTTTCGAAAAACTCCATGCAGCGATACTTAACCTGTTGGCGTTCATCACCAGATGTTCCTGATGGCAGATAGAGGGAAATCACACTGAGCTTGCCAAATCTGGCTTCGATATATCGACCTTCTATATCGAACTCGGCATTGCCCATACCGGTAATAACTTCATCCGGCTGAAGACGGCTGTAGATTGCTACGCCGCTGTAACCTTTTTTGACCGCGTCGTGGTAATAGCAGTGGTAGCCTTCAGGAGTGAAAATCTTGTCTTCCAGCTGATGTACTTGCGCTTTTGTTTCCTGAATACACACAACATCGGCATCTTGTTTTTTTAACCAGTCAAAAAATCCTTTTCGCGCAGCGGCTCGGATCCCGTTCAAATTCGCTGATATAATTCGCATCATTCACTCGTGCTTGAAAAAAGACAGCATCATACCATTTACAAATGGAAGCAAAATCAGGATAATGCCCGGTTCATATACAAATAGCTGATTCTTAGGAGAAACACTTTGGCAAACTCAGCACAAGCAAAAAAACGCGCCCGTCAGGCGGAAACTCACCGTCAATTGAACGCTAGTCAGCGTTCAGCGATGCGTACTAAAGTAAAAGCACTCAGAAAAGCGATTGCTGTTGGTGATAAAGAACAAGCCGTTGCTGCATTTCAAGCTGCAGTTCCAGTTCTGGATCGCATGGCTCGTAAAGGCCTGATTCATAAAAATACTGCTGCACGTGGCAAAAGCCGTTTAAACAACGCTGTCCGCGCAATGTAATTGACTGTTCTATAGAATCAGCTAAAAAAAACCGGCTCGCGCCGGTTTTTTTATGTCTGTCATTTATCCCGTGACGACCAGATTATCCCGATGAATTAATTCCGGTTCATCAACGTATCCTAATAAGCTTTGAATCGCCTGACTAGGCTGCCCCATAATCCTTACGGCCTCATCAGCGCTGTAATTCACCAGGCCGCGAGCCACTTCCCGCCCCTGCAGATCTGTGCATAAAACCAGTTCACCACGGGTAAACTGTCCATCTACCTGACGCACACCTACCGGTAAAATACTTCGACCTTGCTGTTTTATTACCGCGACAGCACCATCATCAAGCATCAGACGACCTTTAGGAACCAAATGTCCGGCAAGCCACTGCTGACGAGCTTTAATCGGTTTAATGTCGGGCCATAGTAATGTGCCCACGCCCTGACCTGCCGCCAGATGACGTAAATTCAGTGGATGTTTGCCAGATAGAATCACCGTAGTCGCGCCGGATCTTGCCGCGCGTCTGGCCGCAGCTAATTTGGTTGCCATACCACCACGGCCTAATTCGCCTTTACTGTCACCCGCCATACCATCCAGATTTGGATTATTGGCCGCAGAGGCTGCCAGCATTCTGGCATTGGGGTTTAATCGTGGATCACTATCAAACAAGCCATCCTGATCGGTCAGGATAACCAAAACATCGGCTTCAACCAGATTAGCGGTCATGGCTGCCAGAGTGTCATTATCTCCAAATCGGATTTCGTCAGTGGCAATGGTATCGTTTTCGTTAACGACCGGCAGAATGCCCATCTCAAGCAAAGTATGCAATGCACTGCGCGCATTCAAATGGCGGCCACGATCCGCTAGATCAGAGTGAGTCAGTAGAATTTGTGCGGTGTGAATGCCGTGTTGTTCACACGCCGTGGCATAAGCATGGATAAGTCCCATCTGTCCCACACTGGCTGCAGCTTGTAACTGATGCAAAGCATGTGGACGTTTTCGCCAGCCCAGTCTTTGCATACCCGCGGCAACTGAGCCGGAGGTGACCAGAACGATCTCTTTACCCTGACTTCTCAATTCGGCAATTTCGCCACTCAGCCAGCGAATACGATCCACATCCAGGCCTTCTCCGGGCTTGGTTAATAAAGCACTACCAATTTTAATCACCCAACGTTTGGTTGATAAAAGTTGCTGATGCGGATTTTCCACAGTTATTCCTCGATGGGTTTAGCGGGAGGCTGCTCACTCTGACGTAAATCATCCAAGTATTGCATGATATCTTCACACAACTGCGCGCAACCTTCACCAGTCTGTCCACTGATTTTGTAGACAGGTCCTTGCCAATCAAGACGGGTCAACACTTCCTGTGTAAGTTCGTCACGGATATCATCCGGGACCAAATCCATTTTATTCAGAATCAGCCATTGCGGCTGCTTGCCGAGGGCATCGCTGTAATGGAGTAATTCACGGTTAATAATTTTAACGCTTTCCACTGGATCCTGTTTCACATCAACTGGGGCCATATCAACCAGATGTAATAGCAATCGAGTGCGGGTTAAATGCTTAAGGAACTGAATACCCAAACCGGCACCTTCAGCTGCACCTTCAACCAGGCCGGGAATATCGGCAATAACAAAGCTGCGTACATCTCTGAGTGTCACCACACCTAGATTTGGATGCAACGTCGTAAAAGGATAATCGGCTACTTTTGGTTGGGCGGCAGAAACCTGACTGATAAAGGTGGATTTTCCGGCATTTGGTAAACCCAATAACCCGACATCGGCTAATAATTTCATTTCAAGGCGTAAGGTACGCTCTTCGCCTGGGGTTCCATCTGAGGTTTGGCGCGGTGCACGATTGATACTGGATTTGTAGCGGGCATTTCCCAGACCGTGCCAGCCACCTTTTGCCACCATAAGCTTATCGCCGTGTTTGGCTAAGTCACCAATCAGTTCATTGGTGTCTTCATCCCAGGCTTCGGTACCTACGGGCACTTTAATAACCAAATCTTCGCCACGGGCACCGCTGCAAAGTTTGCCGCGGCCATGTTCGCCACGCTGGGCTTTAAAGTTACGTTTATAGCGGAAATCGATAAGAGTGTTTACTTGTGTATCTGCCAGCAGATACACATCGCCCCCGTCACCACCATCACCGCCATCCGGACCACCGAAGGGGATATATTTTTCACGACGAAAGCTCAGGCAACCATTACCGCCGGCACCCGCGCTGATTTTTATTTTCGCTTCATCAACAAATTTCATACTGCCGACCAGATAATTTTTTAATAATTGCCACAAACAAAAAACCCCGCATCAGCGGGGCTTTCAGCTGTTTGCCCCAACGGGCTAACAAATTCTTTATTCAGCGATGACGCTGACAAACATGCGATTGTTCGCACCTTTGGTTTCGAATACAACTTTACCATTGGCTGTCGCAAACAATGTGTGGTCTCTACCGATACCAACGTTACGACCTGCATGGTAACGAGTGCCGCGTTGACGAACCAGAATGTTGCCGCCTAATACTGCTTCACCGCCAAAACGTTTAACACCAAGGCGTTTCGACTCGGAGTCGCGACCGTTGCGGGTACTACCACCAGCTTTCTTATGAGCCATGTTAAATCCTCTTTAAATTTGTCAAATCTTAGGCAGTGATGCCAGTGATTTCGATTTCTGTATAAGATTGGCGATGTCCCATCTGTTTCCGATGGTGCTTACGACGACGGAATTTGATGATTTTAACTTTGTCCGCACGACCAACTGAGGCCACAGTTGCTGTTACTTTTGCGCCATCTAAGAAGGGTGCGCCGACTTTAATGTCTTCGCCTTCACCGATCAATAAAACTTCACCCAGTTCAATGGTATCACCCACTTCACCTGGCAATTTTTCAACGCGGAGCTTTTCGCCCTCTTTAACTCGGTACTGCTTACCACCAGTCGCGACAATAGCGTACATCGCTTTCTCCAAAAAAATAAATGTTATTGTGGGTAACCCAACAAAAGACCGGGAATTTTAACCGCTTTCTACATTCAGATCAAATGCAAATTGAATTATTTGCGAATCGCTGTTACCCGTGAGAAAGTACGCGTTTAATTCATCTAGAACAGGCAGACAAACGCCCCGTGGATATACAATCCATTTACGCACTCATCCAGCAGGATATGGATTCAGTTGACGCCATGATACAACATCGGCTGCAATCTGAGGTTGTATTAATTAATCAGCTTGGCCATTACATCATCAATAGTGGCGGCAAACGCTTGCGCCCGGCTATTGCTTTGTTAAGTGCCCGTGCCTGCAATCATCAGGCAACTGCGCATATTAATCTTGCCACCATCATTGAATTTATTCACACCGCGACCCTGCTGCATGATGATGTGGTCGACAATTCAACGATGCGCCGGGGCCAGGAAACGGCCAACAGCGTATGGGGAAATGAAGCCAGTGTATTGGTGGGTGATTTTCTTTATACCCGCGCATTTGAAATGATGGTGGAACTGGATTCGATGCGCCTGATGCAAATCCTGTCACATACCACTAACGTGATTGCCGAGGGTGAAGTCTTACAGCTACTTAATGTGCATGATGCAGACACCACTGAAGAACGCTATCTGCAGGTCATTCATCATAAAACCGCCAAATTATTTGAAGCGGCTGGGCAGCTAGGTGCGTTAATCAGTAATGCCTCTGCGGAAATTGAAACGGCATTAGCGCAGTATGCGATGCATCTTGGCAGTGCCTTCCAACTGGTGGATGACTTACTCGATTACAGCGCTTCCAGTGAAACTATTGGCAAAAATATTGGTGATGATCTTGCTGAAGGCAAACCGACGTTACCGCTGATTTATGCCATGCAAAATGGCTCCAGGGAACAGTCCGCGGTCATTCGTGAAGCAATTGAACATGGCCAACGTGATAAAATCAATGACATTATTGACATTATCCACAGCACTGGCGCCATTGACTACACCGCCGCGGCAGCCCGCAAGGAAGTCGAGCAGGCCAAGGCCTATCTCAGTATCGTTCCAGATTCACAATACAAAGCGGCCTTAATCGGATTGGCTGATTTTGCTGTTTCCCGCCACTTTTAAATACGGCTATGAGTAGATATTCATTTTGTATATTTAACTTAGCTTGGTTAGGCTGAACGGCTATGGCTGAAATATATAAATATCATATGTTCATTTGCACCCATCAACGCGATGATGGCAGTGATTATTGTGAAGAACACGGCGCACAGTCACTGCGTGATTATGCCAAGCAACGGGTTAAAGAACTCAAACTGAAAAAAGTCCGGGTGAATAATTCAGGTTGCCTGAATCGCTGCAAATTAGGTCCGATCATGGTGATTTATCCGGAAGGTGTCTGGTATCAATATCATGATAAAGCAGATATCGATGAAATCATCGACACTCACCTGGTCAACGGCAAAATTGTTGAGCGACTATTAAAATGACACCGCAACAATATTGCCGGGATAAAGCGGCGAAAAGTGGTTCAAGCTTCTATTATAGTTTCCTTTTTTTACCCACAAAAAAGCGCAATGCCATTATGGCTCTATATGCTTTTTGTCGTGAAGTTGACGATGCGGTTGATGAGATAAGTGATCCGTTAGTTGCAGCACAAACTCTCGCCTGGTGGCGTCAGGAAGTAGCAAATACCTTTCTCGGACAAGCCACTCATCCCGTTGGAAAAGCCCTCGCTGAGACCCTGCAGGATTTTGATCTGCATGAAGAATATTTTCACGAGATCATTGATGGCATGGAAATGGACTTAACTCAACATCGTTATCCAGCCTATAAAAATCTGGCCTTATATTGTCATCGAGTTGCCAGTGTTGTGGGTTTACTGTCAGCACAGATATTTGGTTTTTCCGATCGAAGTACGCTGAAATTTGCCGAGAAACTGGGACTGGCTTTTCAACTCACCAATATTATTCGTGATGTTCGTGAAGATGCTGAGCGCGGCCGTATTTATCTGCCTTTGGACGAAATGCAACAATTTGGTGTCAGCGAACAAAGTATTCTGGATTTACAACAAACCGAAGCGCTGACAAAGTTACTCGAGTTTCAGGCGCAGCGTGCCGAGCAGTTTTATCAGGAAGCGATGCAGCTGCTGCCCACGCAGGATCGATATCATCAATGCACCGCACTGATTATGGCCGAAATTTATCGCACTACTTTGCAGGAAATTGCCATTGATAATTTCCAAGTAATGAAACAGCGAGTCTCACTTACTCCGATTCGTAAATTATGGCTGGCCTGGTGCACTTACCGACGTGAAAAAAAGCTCGCCAAAAGCCAGAATTAATATGCCCCCCCTCATTATTGGTGGTGGATGGAGCGGACTTGCAGCGACTGTCCGTTTAGCCGAAGCTGGGCAAAAGCCTATTCTGTTCGAAGCAGCAAAACAACTTGGCGGGCGGGCCCGCACCATCAAATGGCAAGATCTCGAAATAGATAATGGTCAGCATCTGATGATTGGTGCATACCAAAACATGCTCGATCTGCTTCAGCGAATCGGTATTGAAGAAAACAGCGTTTTTCATCGTAAAGCTTTGGATCTACACATCCTTGATTCGAAGTTCCCCCCATTACATTTATCTGCAAACCGCCTTTTACCCTGGCAACTTGCTCTTTTACCCAGACTTTATTCCAGTCTCGGCTGGCAAGAATTACGGCTTTTTTTACGATTAGCACGTCAACTTAACGCTCCCTCATATACACATAATATTACTGTAGAGCAGTGGTGTCGCCAGACAGGCCAATCGGCAAGACTTATCACGCAGTTGTGGGGCCCGTTATGTCTGGCGATTTTAAATACACGGATAGAACAAGCTTCAGCCAGTGTTTTTGCTGCAACTCTCAGGGATAGTCTTACCGCAAAAAGAAAATCGGCTGATTTGCTGATCCCGAAAAAACCGCTGGGTGATGTACTGCCTGAACCTTCGAGACGTTTTATAACAGAGCATGGTGGGGAAGTTAGGTTACAGAGTCGTATTGAAAAAATTATTATTGAGGCTGGCAAAGTGGCTGGGATTATTACCGGTAACAAAGAATATATTGCTGCAGATAATATTATTGTCGCCGTCTCCCCCGGTATTCTCTATAAGCTTTTAGGTGAGCAGCTTAATCTTCCACCAGTTTCTGAATATCCAATAAGTACAGTCTATTTGCAGTATTCACCGCAATTCCGGCTAAAGGAACCAATTATCGGTTTGAGCAATACCTTACCCCATTGGGTCTTTGACAGATCAGATCAGTCTCCGGGATTAATTGCTGTCGTTATCAGCGGCCCTGGAGAACATGAATCACTGACTAAACAGCAACTGACTGAACAGGTCGTTTTAGCATTAACAGAGCTTTTACCGGAATTACCGGCTAACTATCACACCGCACATGTTATTCGTGAAAAAAGAGCTACATTTTGTTGCGGAGTGGTTGAAAACAACCAAAGACCAAGCTGTAAAACAACTATTGATGGCCTTTGGATCGCTGGTGATTACGCTGAAAATCCCTATCCAGCAACACTAGAGAGTGCTGTTATGAATGGCTATCGGGCCGCTGAAAAAATTTTAGCGGGAAAATTCTCCTAACAACATGTCGATATCCTTGCGATTGCTTGTTATACTCGAAGATTAGTTCATTAAACCTAAAGAGGGGATGTCATGTTAAATCGTATGCGTTTAATTTTTACCGGTCTTTTTCTGAGTCTGGCACTGATCGCCTGCAGTGATGAAAGCGATACTGCTGTTACCGATAGTAGCGAAACAGAGACATCATCTCCTGCAACTGTTGAATCTGCTCCTGAAGCAACAGAAGCAACCTCCGAAGGTAGCGAAGACGGTATCCAAGCTGGAATGACCAGAGACGAACTTATCTCAGCTTATGGTGAACCAGATATTGCTCAGGAAAGAACATTAGACCAAATGAATATGGAAACACTTGAGTGGCATAATGATGACGCTACCATCATTGCACAATTACTTGATGGTAAAGTTACCTACGGACGTATTATTCCCAAATCTGAATAAAGACCTGTATGTTGTCACAAGCTGAGCAGTCCATACTCAGCGGTAAAGTTGTGCTTGTTACCGGTGCCCTTGGTGGCATCGGTAGCGAAGTCGCTTTGGCCTATGCAAGACATGGTGCGACGATTATTCTGCTAGACAAAAATATTGCTCAGTTAGAAAAATTGTACGATGTCATTCTGCAGGAAAGCGGCATTGAGCCCGCAATATTTCCAGTGGATTTTAAAGGTGCGACAGCGGATGACTATCAGCAACTTGCACAGACCATAAAAGTAACTTTTGGTCGACTAGATGGATTAGTGCATTGCGCAGCAGATGTAGGACAATTGGCTCCAATCGCCAATCAGGACATCAAACAATGGGCAGAAACACTTCAAGTTAATTTGACGGCCGCCTTTTTACTGACGCATGCCTGTCTTCCCCTGTTACAAACCACCGAACAGCAAAGTTTTATTATTTTCACTACCGACAGTCAGCATGATAAGGCCTATCGTGGTGCTTATGGATTGAGCAAAGCGGCTATTGAATGTTTTTGCCACCAGTTAGCCCTGGAAATGGAAGCTGCCGCGAAAGTCAGGGTGAATTGCATTGAACCTGGCCAAGTAAAAACTAAATTGCATGCACGGGTTTATCCAGCAGCAGATCCTCAACACCTCCCCGAACCAAGCGCGGTCATACCGGCATATCTCTATCTTGCCAGTGACCAAAGCGGCCATTTACATGGCCAATGTGTGAATGCGCAGATGGAATTGCCCGTCAAAGTTTTGGCATAACTCTATAACACGTTGTATTTATTGATTAATTTAACCATGGCATATATTTAGCATGGTTATTATAAATTATCTTATTTACGAGCGTGCTCATGATTCATTCATTGCCTTCAGACACTACAAATTTGCGTCGCCTGGAACAGAATACCGTTTCAGTTGTACAAGCGACTCCTGTTTCAGTGGAACGCGAAGATGCGTTGGCAAAACTCCCCTTAATTCTGCAAACTTCACTGGATACCAGACAGCTCCTCAGATTGTTTGACGAGCAAATCAAACCATTACTCGCCCACAGTGGTCTTCAGTTTACGCATCCAGATAATAAATTTGAGTTCAGATTGGGCGCCAAGCGTCATCATAAATGTAATTATCAGCTTGAAATTGATCATGAGTATCTTGGTCAGTTGACTGTCAGTCGCGGATATCGCTTTTCCGATAGCGAAATCAATCTGGTAGAGGATTTATTGTGCAAACTTGTATACCCACTGAGAAACAGTCTGCAATACGCTCGGGCATTAGATGCTGCATTAACGGATATGTTAACGCAGCTTCCTAACCGGCAGGCTTATAAAAACACCATTGAACGTGAAATAGATCTGGCTCATCGACTAAAACTGCCGCTTTCGCTGATGGTGCTTGATATTGATTACTTCAAGAAAATTAATGACAGTTTTGGGCATCAGGTCGGTGATGATACGTTATGCCGGGTAGCGGATACATTATTGTCCAGTTTACGTCGCAGTGATGCACTGTTTCGAATTGGTGGTGAAGAATTTGCGATAGTACTCAGCCATAGCAATCATGAGGCAGCTTTGCAGGCGGCAGAAAGATTACGCTTGGCGATTAATGAGTTGAACCAGACCAATACCGAACAGAAGTTTCCCATTTCAGTCAGTATTGGTTTGGCAGATTTGTGTGTCGGTGAATCAGCCGATAACTTGTTTCTTAAAGCAGATGAGGCCTTATATCAGGCAAAATTTGCTGGTCGCAATCAGGTCATATCTTCCCGCGAGATATTTTAACGGTCATTACGTCCACGAATCCGTGGGCCTCGTTTAGCCGGTTGATCATCAGCTTTTCTTGATCTGGGTGAAGCCTTTTTTGCCGGTTTATCTGGCCACTTGGATTTTGGCGCTTTTTCTACCTCCACATCCTTGACTGCCGCCACTTTTTCCACACTACCGCGTTTAGTGGTTTTTGTTTTTAAACCCGCTTCTTCGTATAGATATTCCAACTCTTTGCCTTCCAGCATCATCCAGCGGCCAGGCTTGAGTTTATTTGGCATGATGACCGGACCGTAACGCAGACGAACCAAACGGCTTACCTGCACGCCCTGGCTTTCCCACAGCCGTCGGACTTCACGGTTACGGCCTTCCTGAATCACTACATGAAACCAGCTGTTTGCACCTTCACCACCACCTGGCTGAATATCAGAAAAATGGGCTTTACCATCTTCCAGTTCAACACCATCGCGTAAGGTTTGCATCATCTCCGAAGTGACTTCCCCAAGGACACGCACTGCATACTCACGATCCATTTCATTGGATGGATGCATTAACTGATTAGCCAATTCACCATCTGTGGTCAGGATGATCAAACCACTGGTATTCAAATCCAGACGTCCCACACTGACCCAGCGACCTTCTTCCGGCACAGGTAAAGATTGATATATGGTTCTGCGGCCTTCCGGATCACTGCGAGTACACACTTCACCTACCGGTTTGTGATACAGCAAAACCTGCGGCATGCTTTGTTGCCAGATGCGCTTGGATGATAAAGGTCGCCCTTCAAGTGTGACTCTATCCTTTTCAGTAATCTGATCACCCAGCGTTGCTGGAACACCGTTGACCTGTAATTTTCCATCTTTTATCCAGCTCTCAATCAAGCGTCGTGAGCCATAGCCGGCACGTGCCAGTACTTTTTGTATTCTTTCAGCCATAATAGTTTTTCCTTGGGCCAGTTTATTTTTCATCGCCAACACTGCTGGAAACGAGATTTGTTTATAACAAGGCGGAAATGATGAAATGTACTCATTCTACATAGGTCATTTCTAACGCAGATGTAGACAAATCTCGTCCCAGCCCTATGGGTTGTGACTGAAAATGTGCCACTTCCGTCCACGAATGGACGATATACCGCGCGTCTAGGGAGGTGCGCACCGGTCTAATATGTTAATCGTTTATTGTGGGCCACTACCAAAACGCCGGGAGCGTTTTTGAGCGCAAGTCCCACTAGGGGTGAGATACATGGAATTATCTCACAACCTCTCTTCTCTCACCTTGTTTGGCTGGTTTCAGTCATAACAGAGGTGGCTATTAAAGATAACTTGGCCCTGTAGACTATTTATAAGCCAGCCCCATTGCTGCACGAACTTCGCTCAATGTTTCCTGAGCCACTTCTCTTGCTGCAGCACTGCCATCATCAATAATACGTCGTACATCTTCTGGATGTCTGCTGAAATCATCTGCCCGTTCACGGATAGGTTTGAGTTCGGCAATCACCGAATCGATCAATGGACCTTTACAATCAAGGCAACCAATTCCAGCCGAGCGGCAACCTTCCTGAACCCATTTTTTCTGACCTTCATCTGAATAGACTTCATGTAATTGCCAAACCGGACATTTATCGGGTTCACCCGGATCGGTGCGGCGTACACGGTTTGGATCGGTTGGCATGCGCTTAATTTTTTCGGCGACAGATTGATCAGATTCACGCAAAGAAATGGTATTGCCATAAGATTTGGACATTTTCTGTCCATCCAGTCCTGGCATTTTAGGAGCCGGTGTCAGCAGCGCTTTTGGTTCGGGCAGGATGACTTTACCGCCACCTTCCAGAAAACCAAATAAACGCTCCATATCACCAAGCGCCAGACTTTGCTGATTTTTTAAGAGTTCACGAGCAGTCTGCAACGCTTCTGCATCACCCTGCTCCTGATAGGCTTTACGCAAATGGTTATATAACTTGGCGTTTTTCTTACCCATTTTCTTTACGGCAGCTTCAGCTTTTTCTTCAAAATCCGCTTCACGTCCATAAATATGATTAAAGCGACGGGCAATTTCACGTGTTAACTCAACATGCACCACTTGATCTTCACCAACCGGTACCTGACCTGCCCGATAAATCAAAATATCAGCACTTTGCAGCAGCGGATAACCTAAAAAACCATAGGTCGATAAATCTTTTTCTTTAAGTTTTTCCTGCTGATCTTTGTAGGTTGGTACGCGTTCCAGCCAGGATAAAGGCGTGATCATCGATAATAATAAATGCAGCTCAGCATGCTCCGGCACACGTGATTGCAGGAATAATGAAGCGGATGATGGCTCAATTCCGGCAGCCAGCCAATCAACGACCATTTCCCAGACACTGTCTTCAATCACTCGACTATCTTCATAGTGAGTCGTCAACGCATGCCAATCAGCAACGAAAAAGAAGCAATCAAATTCGTGTTGTAATTTAATCCAATTTTTCAGCACACCATGATAATGCCCCAAGTGCAATTGCCCTGTCGGGCGCATGCCTGAAACAATACGACGTGACTGATACGCTACCGTGTCCAAAATAATCTCCTGATGAGCTTGCTCAATTCAGTGTTTTATAAAATAAAGAATACTTGCATTGGCATATCAAAAATAAATGCCAGCAATCCCATATAAGCCTGCATCAAAGGCCATAAAATCATCATAACGATGCCAAAATAGAGTAACGCCAGCAAGATAAAAAAGCCGTAAGGTTCAACTTTTTCCACTCGCCATGCCAGGTGAGGCGGCAAAATGCTGACTAATACTCTGCCGCCATCTAGTGGAGGCAAAGGTAACAGATTTAGCAACATCAACATGCCATTCACTAATACACCCGCCACACCCATGTAAATCATCGGTCCGGAAATCAATACGTCATTCACTGCCAACACCAGACCCAGCTTGGCGACCATGGCCCATAAAAAACCCATTACCAGATTTGCTCCGGGTCCGGCCAAAGCCACCCAGGCCATATCTTTTTTTGGATTGCGCAGATTCTGGAAAGTCACCGGGACGGGTTTAGCCCAGCCAAACATAAATCCGGTAAACATAAGCAATAACCCCGGAACCAGAATAGTACCCAGCGGATCAATATGCTTAATTGGATTGAGTGTCAGACGCCCCATCATCTGGGCCGTTTTATCACCCAGTTTTAACGCAGCCCAACCATGAGCGACTTCATGTACGGTAATCGCAAATAAAACCGGTAATGTCCAGATAATGATCTTCTGGATCAGACTAAACTCGTCACCCATGAATTTTATCTACACCGCCCATATAGGCACGAAGTGGCTCGGGAATATTGACGCTACCATCGGCCTGTTGATGATTTTCCAAAATAGCCAGCAAGGTGCGGCCGACAGCCAGCCCTGATCCATTAAGCGTATGAACCAGTTCGGGTTTTCCCGTTTCAGGGTTCCGCCAGCGCGCCTGCATGCGACGTGCCTGAAAATCACCAAAGTTACTGCAGGATGATATTTCACGATAAGTATTCTGGCTGGGTAACCAGACTTCCAAATCATAGGTTTTAGTAGATGCAAAGCCCATATCACCTGTGCAAAGCAGCATTTTACGGTAGGGTAAACCCAGCATTTGCAGGATTTTTTCAGCTTGTCCGGTCAATTGCTCATGTGCTTCAGCCGATGCTTCCGGCGCAACAATCTGTACCAGCTCGACTTTTTCGAATTGATGCTGACGAATCAAACCACGCACATCCCGTCCATGTGAACCGGCTTCACTGCGAAAACACGGTGTATGAGCGACAAACTTCAATGGCAACTGTGCAGCATCGACAATACTGTCACGCACAATGTTGGTTACTGGAACTTCAGCGGTTGGAATCAGATAGAGCTGGCCATCATCAACGGCAAACAAATCTTCGGCAAACTTGGGCAATTGTCCGGTACCACGCAATGAATCAGCGTTGACCAGATAAGGCACATAGGTTTCAGTATAGTCATGCTCGGTAATATGGGTATCCAGCATCAACTGGATTAATGCCCGTTGCAGACGGGCCAGTTGTCCGGTTAACGTTACAAAACGCGCACCCGTAATTTTGGCCGCCGTTTCAAAATCCATCTGCTGCAGACCGGCGCCCAGATCCACATGATCTTTCGGTTCAAAATCAAATTGACGCGGCGTACCCCAACGAGAGATTTCTACATTGTCGTTTTCATCTTTACCGGCAGGTACATCGGCCTGCGGGATATTCGGCACTCCCATTGCCAGCTCATTAAGCTGTTCCAGTACTTTAGCTAATCTCGCCTCGGCAGCTTTATGCTGATCGCCTAAATCATCAATTTCGGCCAGTAATGGCGCAATATCTTCACCGGAAGCTTTTGCCTTACCTATCATTTTGGAACGAGCATTGCGCTCGGTTTGCAATGTCTGCGCATCAAGCTGTGCCTGACGGCGTTCTGCTTCCAGGGTTTCCAGCAATCCAACGTCAAGCTGAAAGCCACGACGAGCCAAACCTTTTGCAACTTCCTGCGGTTCGGTACGTAATAATTTGAGGTCTAACATGTTAAATTCCGCTTTGAACTGGCCAGCTGACAATATGATCAGCCTCAACCAGTGTTTTTATTGTGGTGATGATATCGTTTATTTGTTCCGGTTTATCAAAAAGTTCTATAACCATTGGCAGATCCGACGAAAGATCCAATAACGAAGCTTTGTGAACTAACCCATCTGACCCCAGACCCGCGATGCCGCGAAATACGGTAAAACGAATTTTATTCTGCTCAAGCCATTTAATGACCTGCCGTACTTCATGCCGGCCATCAGATAAATAAATTCTTACCAATGTCAGATTCATAGCTGTCTTCCAAGACTAATACCCAACCAGGTTGCTGCCAGACATAATACAACGCTTAAAAACACATTTAATCCCGCTTTAAGAAAAGCACCATTTTCCATCAAGGTAAACGTTTCCAGAGAAAAGGTTGAAAACGTGGTAAATGCACCGAGTAATCCAACCAGCAAACCAGCACGCCATTCCGCCGCTACGGCAAGTTTTTCAATCAGCAGAATGAACAGCACCCCGATAAGCAAAGAACCCAGGACATTCACTGCTAATGTTCCATAGGGAAAGTCACGACCGAATAATTTATAAACGCCGTTAGACATAGCAAAACGCATTATAGCGCCAACTGCGCCACCTACAGCGATAGCAAAAAGTTGTAACACGGGTTATGCCCTGTAATTAGCAAGTGAGTTATTTTACCTGAATCAAGGCAAAGACTGGCAGCGAATGTCAGGGGACACGCTTTTCCAGCATCAGCAAATTCCAAAAAATGCTGCAAAAGCCGCTAGCAAATCAACGTTAATTTAACTTAGGAGTAAGTTCTCCACTGCAATAACGTTCTACCATGTCATGTAATGAAATAGGTTTGATTTTACTGGCATGGCCAGCACTGCCAAACGCTTCATAGCGTGCCTGACAAATCGCCTGCATCGCTTTGGTTGCTTCCTTGTAAAATTTACGCGGGTCAAACACCGCTGCATTTTTTTCATCGGTCAAAAACTGGCGGATAGAACCGGTTGAAGCCATCCGTAAATCAGTATCAATATTTACCTTACGCACACCGTATTTTATGCCTTCAACAATTTCTTCCACTGGCACGCCATATGTCTGACCAATATTTCCACCATGGGTATTAATGATTTCCAGCCAGTCCTGCGGCACAGAACTGGATCCATGCATCACAAAATGGGTATTGGGCAAACGTTGTTGCAAGGTCTTCAAATGACTGATGGCCAGCACTTCACCAGTGGGTGGCTGAGTAAATTTATAAGCGCCATGACTGGTACCAATGGCAACCGCCAATGCATCTACCTGGGTTTGCCTGACAAACTCAACGGCTTCATCGGGATCGGTTAACAACTGACTGTGATCTAATTTACCTTCAGCACCATGACCATCTTCCTCACCCATCATGCCGGTCTCCAGTGACCCGAGACAGCCAAGCTCACCTTCGACTGAAACACCACAGGCATGAGCCATTTCACTGACTTTACTGGTCACGTTTACGTTGTAGTCAAAATCTGAAGGAGTTTTCATGTCTTCCAGCAGGGAGCCGTCCATCATCACCGAACTGAAACCGGATTGAATGGAACGCGCACAAATTGACGGATTGGCACCATGATCCTGATGCATCACCAAGGGGATATGCGGATAGGTTTCAATCGCAGCCAGAATCAAATGCCGAAGAAAGGGCTCACCAGCGTAATCACGTGCTCCGGCACTGGCTTGCATTATTACTGGACTATCGACGGCATTAGCGGCCTGCATAATGGCATGTACCTGTTCCATATTACTGACATTAAATGCGGGGATGGCAAATTGATGCTCTGCCGCATAATCAAGTAACTGTCGCATAGAAACGAGTGCCATTAGTTAATCTCCAACCATTCATATTTATTCACAACTACTGCCTGAGGGACGTGGTTCAACCAACGTTCCAACTTTGACAATTTTCATTGCACTGGTACTACCTTGAACTTCGAGGTCTCCCTTGGTGATAATCACTATATCACCCTCTTTGACAACACCTCGACGCTGTAATTCTTCTATGGCCTCTTTGTTCAAGGCCGCGTGGTCCGTATGTTCAACCACAAAACTTACCGGGTAGACACCACGGTAAAGCGTGACCCGCCGTCGGGTAGCCACATGAGGAGTTAATGCAAAAATTGGTATTCCCGAGCTAATACGTGACATCCATAATGGCGTGGCTCCGGATTCTGTCATCGTGGCAATAGCTTTAACATCCAGATGATTCGCCGTATACATCGCAGCCATCGCAATAGCTTCATCAATTCGTGCGAATTTTGAATCCATGCGATGACGTGAAACACGTATTTCACGCTGCTGTTCCGCCTGCAGACAGATACGATCCATCGCTTCAATGACTTTAACCGGATAATGTCCGACTGCGGTTTCCCCCGAAAGCATCACCGCATCGGTACCATCCAGCACGGCGTTGGCCACATCAAACACCTCGGCACGGGTTGGAATGGGGCTTTCAATCATCGATTCCATCATTTGCGTCGCAGTGATAGTCAATCGATTCATGCGTCTGGCTTTAGCGATTAGCTGTTTTTGAATCGGCGGTAATGCAGCATCCCCCATTTCCACGCCTAAATCACCTCGTGCGACCATAATGCCTTCTGAGGCTTCAATAATGGCATCAATATCATCCAGCGCTTCAGCTCGTTCAATTTTGGCAATAATCCCGCCATAGCCCCCGGCTTCACGCAAGAGACGACGTGCCAAATGAATATCTTCAGCACTTCGTGGAAATGAAACGGCGAGGTAATCAGCCTGCATTTCAGCAGCTGTTTTTATATCGGCCATATCTTTAGCTGTCAGCGCTGATGCCGATAATCCACCTCCCTGCCGGTTAATACCTTTATTATCTGTGAGCATGCCTCCCACGGTAACGCGACAGTGAATCTGTTGATCAATAACTGATTCAACCCATAACACAATGCGGCCATCATCCAATAGCAACGTGTCACCACGCTTAACATCATGGGGCAGGGATTTGTAGTCGACCCCGACTTGAGTGCTATCACCGTCATTGTCTGCCAGGGCTGCATCCAGAGTAAAAGCTTCTCCTTCAACAAGTTTCACACCACCATTCTTAAATCGAGAGATGCGTATTTTCGGTCCCTGCAAATCGACTAATACGCCAACCTCACGTCCAAAGTCGCTGGCACGGTTACGCACCCTGTCAGCCATATCAATATGCGATTGCGATGAACCATGCGAGAAATTAAGCCGTACAACATCCATGCCTGCCGATATCATCGCGTCAAGAACGGCATGATCTTTTGTCGCAGGCCCAAGGGTTGCAACAATTTTCGTTCTTCGACGGGCAGCCATAATTAGTTACTCATTAATTTACTCGCGGGCACGTTGCTCAAGAATTTCCACTGCAGGTAACTTCTTGCCTTCAAGGAATTCCAGAAAAGCACCACCACCGGTAGAAATATAAGATACATCGTCACAAATTTTGTATTTAGACACTGCTGCCAACGTATCACCGCCGCCAGCAATCGAGAAAGCGTCTGATTCCGCTATTGCCATCGCTATTTCTTTGGTGCCTTCACCAAACTGGCTGAATTCAAAAACACCTAACGGACCATTCCATACAACCGTACCAGCTTGTTTAATAATTTCAACCAGCTCCGCAGCAGATTTTGGTCCGATATCAAAAATCATGTCGTCATCTGTTACCTTGTCGACTGATTTTAATTCCGCTTCTGCATTTTCGGCAAAATGTTTACCGCAGACCACGTCTTTGGGTACGGGTATATTGCCGCCACGGCTGACAGCTTCTGCTGAAAGCTTTTTACAAGTGTCGATCAGATCCGGCTCATAGAGCGATTTACCAACGTTATAACCAGCTGCCGCAATAAACGTATTGGCAATACCACCGCCTACGATCAATTGATCCACTTTCTTCGACAGGGTTTCCAACACGGTAAGTTTGGTAGACACTTTTGATCCGCCTACAATAGCAACCATTGGCCTGGCAGGATTATCCAGTGCTTTGGATAAAGCTTCCAGTTCTGCAGATAATAAAGGCCCGGCACAGGCAATCGTGGCATATTTGGCAATACCATGCGTTGAAGCCTGAGCTCGATGGGCGGTACCAAATGCATCCATAACAAACACATCACACATTTTGGCCATACGTTTTGCCAGATCATCATTATTGGCTTTTTCACCAATGTTGAATCGTACGTTTTCACACAAAACAACTTCACCCACTTCGACTGGAATAAATTCTGGCTCCAGCCAGTTCTGTTCCAGACGTACCGGTTTTTCCAAGAGAGCCGAGAGATAATTGGCAACCGGTGCTAGTGAATATTTATGTTCATATTCTCCCTCAGTCGGACGTCCGAGATGAGACATAATCATAACTTTGGCACCTTTCTCCAATGCCAGATTTATGGTCGCTAAAGAAGCATGGATGCGTGTGCCATCTGCGACAACACCCGATTTGAGTGGAACATTCAAATCTTGTCGGATCAACACACGTTTTCCAGCCAAGTCCAAATCGGCCATTTTTATTACTGACATAAGGTATTGCCCTCTTGTGTAAATTTTGTGAACCCGTTCTGATTATAGCCTTCAAAATACATAAAAAAAGGCCTCCTTCACAGGAAGCCTTGAATTAATGGTTGAATGGCTACAATGAATTAAGGCGCAACATGCTCAACCAGACGCATCATATTGCAGGTATAACCATATTCATTGTCATACCAGGCGACTACTTTTACAAAGGTGCCATCAAGCGCAATACCTGCACCTGCATCAAAATTTGAAGGGGCGGTATGACCACGGAAATCTGTGGAGACCACATTTTCTTCGGTGTACCCCAAAACACCTTTCAATTCACCTTCAGCGGCAGTTTTCATTGCTGCGCAAATTGATTCATAGCTGGCATCGTTGTTTAATTCAACGGTTAAATCAACCACTGAAACATCGGAAGTAGGCACCCGAAAAGCCATCCCGGTCAATTTGCCATTTAATTCCGGCAGCACTTTACCTACTGCTTTTGCGGCGCCGGTAGATGACGGAATAATATTTTCCAGAATACCGCGACCTCCACGCCAGTCTTTCATTGACGGGCCATCAACAGTCTTCTGTGTTGCTGTGGCCGCATGCACCGTGGTCATCAAACCACGCTTAATACCAAAACTGTCATGCAGAACCTTGGCAACCGGTGCCAAAGCGTTAGTTGTGCAGGAGGCTGCTGAAACAATTGCCTGACCGGCATAACTTTCATGGTTCACACCATAAACAAACATTGGCGTGTGATCTTTGGAAGGTGCAGATTGCACCACTTTTTTGGCGCCGGCGGCAATATGGGCCTGACAGGAATCTTCCGTCAGGAAAAAGCCGGTGCATTCAATAATTAAATCGGCGCCAACTTCATCCCATTTCAAATCAGCGGGATTGCGCTCAGCGGTAACACGAATGGTTTTACCATTAACAACCAGATGTCCGTCTTTAACCTCAACATCACCTTCAAATCGGCCATGTACAGAATCATATTTGAGCATATACGCCAGATAATCGGGATCAAGTAAATCGTTGATTGCCACGACTTCGATCTCAGGGAAATCTTTTGCTGCAGCACGAAATGCCATACGGCCGATACGGCCAAAACCATTAATACCCACCTTGATAGTCATTCTGTTTCCTCTGAATAGGTTTGATATTGTGCCTCAGAACTGAAATCTTACCGAAAATTGCAGTTATGAGACTTGGAACTGCTTATCTTTCATCACCGCCCGCAATGGTGCGATGAAAGATAAACAGACCCTTTTAAAAAAATGACCAGTAGATTTGCATCTACTGGTCATCTCCATTTAGCTCGCTAAAAACAGTTCTTTAATTACAGAACTGATTTAACAGTTTTAACAACGTTTTCGACAGTAAAGCCGAAGTGTTTCATCAAAACACCGCCTGGAGCAGATTCACCGAAGGTATCGATACCAACAGTGCCGCCTTCCAGACCAACGTATTTACGCCAGAAGTCAGTTACACCGGCTTCAACAGAAACACGTTTCACTCCTGGAGTCAGGATGCTGTCTTTATAAGCCTGATCCTGACGATCAAAGACGTTCGTTGAAGGCATAGAAACAACACGTGCATTTACACCGTCGCCTTTCAGCGCTTCTTGTGCTTTAACGGCCAGATCCACTTCTGAACCAGTTGCGATCAGAATCACGTCGGCTTTACCGCCTTCAGCTTCTGACAACACATAAGCACCTTTACGAATCGCATCAAAAGCAGCTGTGTCGTGTTTACGACCAGGAATACCCTGACGGCTCAATACCAGACTGGTTGGGCCATCCATACGCTCAACAGCTGCAGTCCAGGCAATCGCAACTTCAGTTTCATCAGCAGGACGCCATACATCCATGTTGGGGATGTAACGCAGACCAGCTGTATTTTCGATTGGCTGATGCGTAGGACCATCCTCACCCTGACCGATAGAGTCATGGGTCAATACCGCAATGGTACGAATTTTCATCAAGGCAGCCATGCGCAGCGCTGATTTGGCATAGTCAGAGAACATATGGAAAGTACCACCATATGGCAGCAGACCACCGTGCAATGCCATACCATTCATGATGGCAAACATACCAAACTCACGAACACCGTATGAAATGTAGTTACCCATCTCTTTACCAGACACATGTTTAAAGCTTGAACAGCTGGTCAGGTTTGAACCGGTTAAGTCAGCAGAACCACCAATGAATTCTGGCAAAATAGGCGCCAATGCAGCGATAACGTTTTGTGATGCTTTACGTGAAGCAACACTTTCTGCTTTTTCGTTCAGATCAGCAATGACTTTGGCTGATGCTTGTTTCCAGTCAGCAGGCAATTCACCGGCCATACGGCGTTTAAATTCTGCTGCCAGTTCTGGATATTCTTTAGCATAAGCATCGAATTTCTTGTTCCACTCAGCTTCAGCGGCATCGCCTTTCGCTTTAGCATCCCAACCTGCATAAACATCTTCTGGAATAACAAATGGCTCGTATTCCCAACCCAGTTGCTTACGGGTCAATTCAACTTCTTCTTCACCTAATGCTGCACCATGGCAATCATGGCTTGAACATTTGTTTGGTGAACCATAACCAATGATGGTTTTGCAGCAGATCAATGATGGTTTATCAGTGACTTTCTTCGCTTCTGCGATGGCTTTGTTGATTGCATCAGCATCATGACCATCAACAGATTGAACATGCCAGCCATAAGCTTCAAAACGCTTAACAGTATCATCGGTGTACCAGCCATCAATGTGACCGTCGATAGAGATATTGTTGTCATCCCAGAATGCGATCAGATTGCCCAGGCCCCATGTACCGGCCAAAGAACATGCTTCATGAGAAACACCTTCCATCAGACAGCCATCACCCATGAATACATAGGTATGGTGGTTAACGATGTCATGACCAGGTTTGTTGAACTGATGTGCCATTAACTTTTCAGCCATCGCAAAACCAACGCCGTTGGTAATACCTTGGCCTAATGGACCCGTCGTTGTTTCTATACCTGGAGCATAACCGTATTCAGGGTGACCCGCGCATTGTGAATGCAATTGACGGAATGTTCTCAGGGAATCCATTGGCAAATCATAGCCACTCAAATGCAGCAATGAGTAAATCAGCATAGAGCCGTGGCCATTAGACAAAATGAAACGGTCACGATCAGCCCATTTCGGGTTGTTCGGGTTATGTTTCATGTGGTCATTCCACAATACTTCAGCGATATCCGCCATACCCATTGGGGCACCCGGATGGCCGGAATTCGCTTTTTGCACTGCATCCATACTTAACGCACGGATTGCATTTGCTAAATGTCTACGTGTAGCCATTATCTACGTTCTCCTATTAAAAAAAATTAAGCTGCCCGCCATTTGATGGAACAGCCCATACTGGGTATCTGTTGTTCTGGACCATGACCGGTTTGAGCAACTTGTTTCATCGCTTCATATAAGTCACGGCGTACGTCCGCTGGAGCGGCTTCTTTGCGGCTAGCATCAAGGCGACCACGGTATTGCAACTTCAAATCTTTGTTGTAACCAAAAAAATCAGGAGTACACACCGCGCCATAAGCTTGAGCAACCTCTTGGCTTTCGTCATACAGATAAGGGAAAGAAAACCCGTTTTGTTCAGCAACAGTTTTCATGTTGTCAAAAGAGTCTTCTGGATAATCAGCGACATCATTGGCAGAAATTGCCACAGAATTGATGCCCAGCTGTTTAAGTTCGTTGGTATCACGGATCAGTCTATCCATAATGGCTTTGACATAAGGACAATGATTACAGATGAACATGATTAACAAACCATTCTCACCACGACAGTCTTCCAGTGTCCAGATTTTGTTGTCTGTGCCCGGCAGGGCAAAATCTATGGCCGCTTGGCCAAAGTCACAGACGGGTGTCTCTAAAGCCATTAAGATCTCACTTTAGTTCCTGTTTTTAGGCAATTTCGGTGATCTTTAACCACACGAAACCAATTTGGAGTTCAGCATATTACCAGACAATTTAGATAATGCGAAATAAGCCAATTCGCCAGAATAAGTTCGCTAGGTTTTTGTATATTGAGACAAAACCGATATATTCGCAGCACTTGTTTTAGTCAGTACACTTTATTCAGCGACTTCATTCACCAACATTGCTCTGCGCTCAGCATTATCAGGGTGAGAATCAAGATAACTTTGCCAACCCGCTGCCTCAGCTGTTTGTGTGACAAGCCAGCCTTTCTGTTGAGCCTGTTGTAAACCTCCGGGAGTTTCACACAGGTATGATTGCGAGTTATCTTCAGCTTGTAAGGAAAAATAGGCACGACATCTGATATTGAGTTCAATACGATCCAATAGATCTGCCAAATGAAAGCCTGCTATCTGATTGGAGTGCATATATCGCAAAGCAAACCGATCCGCTTCGCGCTCAAAATCTCTTGAATAGGCACTCTGCATCATCACGATAGGCATGCCCATAAAGACTTCGGCAATCCCTGATGTGTCACCGACAAAAGCCATTGCCATCACCACTAGCAATGAACTCTGCATCACCGACTGGGTTCCATGCCTGTGGGCCACATGGCCAATCTCGTGCAACAGTACCGCAATCAACTCTTCAGGTTGCTCTGCCAGTTTCACCAGCTCATCGGTGAACACTATTGTGCCATCCGGCAAGGCAAAGGCATTTGCACCTAAATTACCGCCTTGTCGAAACTGGATATTTATCGGTGTATCGGCTTGCTCACTAAACGACTGAAACTTTGCTAAAAGTATGTCTCGTTGCTGTTGAGGCAGTTCTGAGGGAGACAAAACCGTCTCATCCAGCAACCGAAGTGTATGACTTGCCGCCTTATCAGAAATAGTTGAGGGTAACCAAAAAGCCATTTTTTTTGCTGCAGCTGGCACACCATATTGCATCATGACGTAGCCAAACCCGACAAACAGTATCAGCGCAAGGAAAACCAGTTGCCAGCGACTTTCAAGCAGATGAATGAATCGGGAAAAGCCATGACCTTTGGCAATAAGCAGTTTATCAATGGTTTCATTATCCAGACTTTCAAATTTTTGGCCTTGCTGAAAATACAACTGTCGGCTGGTGTTACCCAAACGTGAGGAAATTTTCAGCTCATTCAGTGAACAGCAAGCCAACTGAGTGCCATCCGACCGATCTACAACTTCAATATCCTGCTCGGAAATATGCCGTAAAAATGCAGCGCGCTGTCTGGAAACACCTTCTTCATACCAGAAGCCATCGATCCGTACACGCTGCCAAAGCGGTTGCATTATTAAAAACCGACATCCATATCAAACACATCACTGACACCTTCACCCAACGGCCCCACACGCTGACTGACAGCATTGGAAAACTGATTCAAATCGCCTGCCACCAGCATTTTAGTGTGTTCCGCTTTATACGCAGCTACCCGAACTTTTGCCCATGGAATAAACAGGCCTAAAGTGAGCACAATCGCCACAGTATTACTCAAAACCAACCACATATAAGACGCTGTGGTGTAGTTGGCAGAAAAAGCATGAGAAGAGAGTGTGGCATGGTTAAAACGTAAATTTGTCGTCTTAACGGTAAAAAATACAAACAACGTGAGATACATCATCACGCTTAACAGCATCGTCAGAATCCCCACGGCTTCCCGGTTTAAAAGCGTTACCAGCAGAAATACCCCAAAGGACGTCATAAGAACGATGCCAAACATCGCCAAAGCAATTTTATAGTAGGCACTGGCTTGAGGTTCGAACTCAAATGCCGTATCACCATAGCGCATATTTCTCACCAGAAAACACTGCTGTTTATAAATGGCATAAGGCATCAGCAGAGAAAAAGTCACTAAACCGAGAATCGGCCAGAGAATATAAACCTTGAAGGCTTCACTATATTGGCCATCAAATCCAAACCGCACATTGCGATATTCACTATAAAAAGCATTGAATGTCAGTGATTTTACGACCAGCCAGGGAAATAACACGATGAACAGTAGACCAAATATCACGCCTGTAGCCGGGAAAAGTGAAGTGGTAACAATATAGAACACAAAAAAAGCAAAGGCTATCAGTCGCCCTTTGAGAATCTGCAACGGAACGGCTTGATAGCTAAAGCTTGCTCCATCAAGCTGAGTATTTGCATAGAAGTACTGTTTATTACGGACTTTGGCCCAGGCTGAATATATGCCCAAAGTCATAATCGTGAGCACGATATTAACTATCCAAATCCGGAAATATTCAGCACCTTGACCACTGAAAAAAAATGCCCTTTGTCGAGGCTCTATTTCAGCAGCTATCTCAACACCCTGCGTTGGAGCCAAACCATCATTTTTTGCAGCCTGCTCCATAGCCGGCAGTCGTGGTTCTTTTTTATCATGCCTTATCAAGTAGGATTCGGCACCGGCACTCTGCAACTCTTCCTGTTGTCGCTGAGCCTGCTCATAACCCACCCCCTTCAACACAATCGCATTTTTCTGCTGGAACAGTTCGCTAACAGCATTTTCTGTTAAGGCAAGCAATCTCGCTAGATTATGTATCACTTCCTCAATATTGAATCCATCCAATAATTGTCCACTAAGCATCACGTCATAACGTAACTCTGACACGTTAGACCTCCTTGTCTGTTTTAATGAGTTTTGCCGAAGTATAGAAGCAAGCAGAATTGTCAGCAACTTTTCGCTTTCATAGTCATAAATAATGATTACAGAAGTAACTATTGAAAGACTTTGCTAATATAAGCGGCACATTGACGATATTGCAGCCAAACTAAAGTCTTTATGGTTTGCCTGACACGTTTCGACTGCCATTCTTTCTAATCTCACTCTCAGGTTATGGTAAGTAAAAAAAATCCCCCTCCATCCCAGCAGCGGCGTAATCCTCGCTCTAAAAAAAAACGTAGAGCCTTAATTTCTAAAGGCACACTGTTCAAGCTGCTGTTTATTATTCTGCTTTTGCTAGGGGGGGCAACACTGTATCTGGATCAGCAAATCCGCAGTCAGTTTGAGGGGAAACGTTGGGCTTTACCCGCTAAAGTCTTTGCCAGACCACTGGAGTTATATGTTGGCGCACCAGTGTCACTCAACGATTTGAAAATAGAACTTAAAGCGTTGGGCTATCAGTTTGTTGATAAGGTCAGCGCACCAGGGGAAGTCGCTTTTTCTGCTTCACGGGCAACGTTGTCGACTCGTGGTTTTCACTTCCCTGACGAACTTGAACCAGCCAGGCAACTTATTTTAGAGTTCAGTGGTGACAGCTTAAGTCAGATCCGTTCAGCAGATCAGCAGTCACTAACATTAATCCGGCTTGAACCCGCCTTAATCGGCGGTATTTATCCACTCAATAATGAAGATAGAGATTTAATTCAGCTTGAAGAAGCGCCGCAGGCGTTTATTGATGCATTAATCGCGATTGAAGATCGGGATTTTTATGATCATTTTGGTATTTCACCTAAAGGTATTGCGCGTGCAACATTAGCCAATATTCGTGCAGGGGCATTTGTGCAGGGTGGCAGCACCTTAACCCAGCAATTAATTAAGAACTTTTATCTGACAGCCGATCGTACTTTGCTACGCAAAATGCTGGAATTGCCAATGGCGATGCTCCTCGAATTTCATTACAGCAAAGACGAAATTCTCGAAGCCTATTTGAATGAGGTCTACCTGGGCCAATCCGGCAATCGTGCCATCCATGGCTTTGGACTTGGTGCGGCACATTATTTTGCCCAGCCAATACAGGAACTCAAATTACATCAATTGGCGTTATTGGCCGGTCTGGTAAAAGGACCATCCTATTATGATCCACGACGTAATCCTGAGCGTGCCAAAGCCAGGCGGAATCTGGTGCTGAGTGTTTTGCATCAGCAAGGTTCAATCACTGACGAAGAATACATGCTGGCCTCAACGGCTGAGCTGGACGTGGTTCCGGCTGGTAGTTCGATGAAAGAGGCTTATCCGGCCTATATTGATTTAGTAAAACGGCAATTACGCCGAGAATATAAAGATGAAGATCTTGGCTCAGAGGGGCTAAAGATTTTCACCAGTCTGGATCCCATCAGTCAGCATAAAGCAGAAACTTCTCTGGTCAGCACCATTGAAGATTTAGGCAGAACCTATGGTGAAAGTCTGGCGAAACTTCAGGGCAGTATGGTGGTGACTGATCCACAAACAGGGGAAGTACTGGCGTTGATAGGCGATCGTAATACCCGCTACCAGGGATTCAACCGTGCCTTAGATGCCAGTCGGCCAATTGGTTCGCTTGTAAAACCTGCTGTTTATCTTACCGCTTTGGAGCAAGGATATACCCTGATAAGTGAACTGGACGACTCACCTTTCAGCCTGACCTTGCCCAACCAGCAAACCTGGTCCCCCAAGAACTATGATGGACAACCCCATGGCGTAGTCCCAATGCATGAGGCTTTGACCCATTCCTATAATCTGTCGACCGCGCAACTGGGCATGGAGCTGGGGGTAGAAAAAGTGATCGACACCCTGAAACGTCTCGGGGTTGATCGACCTATGGATGCATATCCATCATTATTATTAGGTGCGCAGAGTTTATCGACACTGGAAGTTGCCAGCATGTATCAGACGATTGCTGCAACCGGGTTTCAAATTCCACCTCGTACTATTCGGACTGTCACCGACAGCGCAGGTGAACCGCTTTCCAGCTATCCATTTCAATTACAAAAAAGTATTGATGAGAAACCCATGTTTTTGCTGCAGTACAATTTACAGCAAGTTACCCGAAGTGGTACCGGCCGTAGCATTTACCAACAGTTGCCGATTAATATCAATACTGCCGGCAAAACCGGAACATCAGATCAACAGCGTGACAGCTGGTTTGCCGGGTTTACCGGTAACCGTCTCGCTGTAGTCTGGCTGGGTCTGGATGATAATAGTCCGATGCCGATCACTGGTTCCAGTGGGGCCTTACGTGCTTGGACACGGTATATGGCACAGGAACCGTTACAATCCTACGAACCGGTGATGCCTGAAGGTATTGAAATGCTCTGGATTGATCCGTTAAGCGGAAAACTTGCCGATGGTTTATGCGAGAATGCCACCCAAATCCCGTTTATCAGTGGCACACAACCGACAGAAACTGCTGCCTGTACCACACCGGAAGAAACTTTTATCGACAATCCAATCAAACGGTCAATCGATTGGGTCAAAGATATTTTCAGATAGGTCCGTTATGCCAATAACCATGCACAAAATGCTTTTTATTATGGCCAGCCTGGTCATGTTTTTATCTGCCTGTAGTACCACACCCGTCAGCCAAAGACCTGCGGTGGAGAGCAGAGATGTACCCGTATCTTCACCAACAACTGAATCAGCAAAAACCAGTCCAGTGCCAAGCCAGCAGGCTAATCCACAAGCCATGCCACTTCCACCGGACAAATCTACAGGCACTGATATACCTGCCACTACACCTGTTCCAGCACCAACCAATCCTGCCGTGCTGGCGTTATTAAGTGATGCAGAAAAATATCAACAGCAGGGAAACATGTCGGCAGCGCAATCACGTTTGCAGCGAGCCCAACGTATCGCCCCCAGCGATCCAAAAGTCTACTATCAGTTAGCCAAAGCACACTATGAACTGGAAGATTTTCGCCTTGCGGAACAAGTTGCTTTAAAAGGCCTGTCCTATGCCAAAGGCGATAATACCGAGCTGAAACGCTTCTGGTTATTATTGGCGGAGATTCGCACTAAAAAGGGCGATAAAGCTGGTGCCAAAACAGCGCGCGAACAGGCTGCCCGCTATTAATTAATTCCGCAGATCTAACACATCCTGCATATCAAACAGACCGGTTTGCTGTTGCATCAGCCATTTGGATGCACGCATGGCGCCGTAGGCAAAGGTCATTCGGCTTGATGCTTTATGAGTAATTTCCACCCGTTCGCCTTCGGCAGCAAATAACACTGTGTGATCGCCAACGATGTCTCCGCCGCGGACTGTCGCAAAACCAATAGTATTGCGATCGCGTTCGCCGGTACGGCCTTCACGGCCATAAATAGCACAGTCTTTTAAATCGCGGCCCAACGCATCTGCAACCACTTCCCCCATTCTTAAGGCAGTACCGGAAGGCGCATCCACTTTATGGCGGTGATGGGCTTCAATAATCTCAATATCAACGCTATCCCCCAATACACGGGCAGCCATATCAAGTAATTTCAGTGATAAATTCACCCCAACACTCATATTGGGGGCTAGTAAGGTAGCAATGCGACCGGCTGTTTGCTGAATAATCTGTTTTTGCGCTTCATCAAAACCCGTTGTACCAATCACCGGGCGGCACTGATTCTCTGCACATAACGGCAGGAGAGCCATGGTGGCCTCAGGAATGGTGAAGTCTATGATCACATCCGATTGCTGAGTTGCTTGATCAAGATCTGCTGACAACACTACCCCTAATTTACCGACTCCAGCCAATTCACCGGCATCCACACCAATTAATGATGACTCCGCTCGATCAATGGCAGCAGATAGCTGCAAACCATCTGTTTCAGCGACGGCTTGAATCAGGCAACGGCCCATGCGGCCAGCGGCACCGTTAATAGCAATATTAATAGCCATGGTTTATATCCTTATGGCGGTAAATCAGAAAATAAAAAAGCTGGCTGGCAAAAATAGCCCAGTCAGCTTCCTATTGGCAAATATCTTATTCAAAAAAACGTTTCACAGCATCAAGCCACGATTCATGTTTTGGACTGTGGGTTGCCCCGGAACCTTCCATCGTTTCGGCAAATTCCTGCAATAACTCTTTTTGTTTTTTTGATAATTTAACCGGCGTTTCAATAATCACGCGACACATTAAATCGCCAACTTCACCGGTACGCACTGATTTGACACCTTTACCGCGCATCTTGAATTGCTGGCCGGTTTGCGTACCTTCAGGCACTTTCAGCACAGCTTTACCCTGCAAAGTGGGCACTTGCAGTTCCCCGCCCAGACAGGCGGTGGTGAAACTGATGGGTACATCGGCAAACAGATTATTACCATCACGGGTAAATACATCGTGACGTTTAACCGCTACTTCGACATATAAATCACCGGCTGGAGCACCACGGCTTCCCGCTTCTCCTTCACCGGCAAGACGAATGCGATCACCCGTATTAACACCGGCGGGCACTTTAACGGAGAGTGTTTTATGCTCTTGTACGACGCCTTGACCATGACAATCATGACAAGGGTCCTGAATCATCTGACCCGTTCCGCGACAATGTGGACAGGCTTGCTGAACAGTGAAGAATCCTTGCTGAATGCGAACCTGACCATGTCCACCACAGGTCGTACAAGTAACAGGTTGTGTGCCAGGTTTGGCCCCGGAACCATCACAGGTTTTACATTCAACATTGACCGGTATGCGAATTTTCGCAGTCGTTCCAGCAACAGCTTCTTCCAGCGTCAAATCCAGGCGATAGCGCAAATCGGCTCCACGGAAGCTTTGTCCACCCGGACCGCCACCGCCGAAAATATCATTAAATACATCGCCAAAAATATCGCTGAAACCGCCCGAACTTCTGAACCCGCCACCGCCTGAGCTGTTATCTACTCCAGCATGACCAAACTGGTCATAAGCAGCACGTTTTTGGGAATCAGACAGAATTTCGTAAGCTTCTTTGGCCTCTTTGAACCTGGCTTCAGCGGTTGCATCATCCGGATTACGATCAGGATGATATTTCATCGCCATACGACGATATGCTTTTTTGATTTCAGCTTCTGTCGCAGTGCGCGATACACCAAGAAGGTCGTAATAGTCTTTTTTGGCCATGTTTAGTTTTTCTTGTATCTCTTAAACAAGACAGGCGTAGGCTCAATGCCTACGCCTGTTTTCAGTTAATTGTGTGAAAGATTATGAATTTTTCTTGTCGTCATCGACTTCTTCAAATTCGGCATCTACCACATCATCGTTTTGTGCTGTGGAATCATCTGTTGCGGCACCTTCACCAGCTTCTGCGTTTTCAGCATAAGCACGTTCAGCCAGCTTGCCTGCAGCTTCTGACAACGCAGCGGTTTTGGCTTCGATATCGGCTTTATCTTCACCTTTCAGAGCCTGTTGTAACTCTTCAATGGCCGCTTCAATCTTGGCTTTTTCATCGGCTTCCACTTTATCACCCAGATCAGTCAGTGATTTGTTGGTCGCATGAATCAAACCATCCGCTTGGTTGCGTACTGTGACCAGTTCATGGAACTTACGGTCTTCATCAGCATGCGCTTCAGCATCTTTAACCATTTTTTCAACTTCATCGTCAGACAGACCGCTGGAAGCTTTAATCACGATGGATTGCTCTTTACCTGTCGCTTTATCTTTAGCAGACACGTTCAGAATACCGTTAGCGTCAATATCAAAGGTGACTTCGATTTGTGGTGTACCACGTGGAGCGGGTGGAATATCCGCCAAATCAAAACGTCCCAGTGATTTATTGGCTGAGGCAATTTCACGTTCACCCTGCAATACATGGATGGTAACGGCCGGCTGATTATCATCTGCTGTCGAAAACACCTGATTCGCTTTAGTTGGGATGGTGGTGTTTTTCTCAACCAGTTTGGTCATTACGCCGCCCATGGTTTCGATACCCAGGCTTAATGGGGTAACGTCCAGCAACAATACGTCTTTCACATCACCAGCCAATACCGCAGCCTGAATCGCAGCACCAACGGCAACCGCTTCATCCGGATTCACGTCACGGCGTGGTTCTTTACCAAACATTTCTTTAACCGCTTCCTGCACTTTCGGCATGCGGGTTTGGCCACCAACCAGAATGACATCATTAATGTCAGACAATTTCAGGCCGGCATCTTTCAATGCCATTTTGCAAGGTTCCATACTGCGTGAAATCAAGTCCTCTACCAAAGATTCCAGCTTGGCGCGGGTCAAACGGATTTCCATGTGTTTAGGACCACTGGCATCTGCAGTGATGTAAGGCAGATTAATATCCGTTTGTGAGCTGGAAGACAGCTCAATTTTGGCTTTCTCGGCAGCATCTTTCAAACGTTGCAGAGCCAATGGATCTTTACTCAAATCAACGCCCTGATCTTTCTTGAATTCAGCAACCAGATAATCAATGATACGTTGGTCAAAGTCTTCACCACCCAGGAATGTATCACCGTTGGTGGCCAGTACTTCAAACTGATGCTCGCCTTCGATATCAGCAATTTCAATGATCGATACGTCAAACGTACCACCACCCAAATCGTATACAACAACTGTGGAATCACCACGTTTTTTGTCCATGCCGTAAGCCAGCGCTGCAGCGGTTGGTTCGTTGATAATACGTTTGACTTCAAGACCGGCAATCTTGCCAGCATCTTTAGTGGCTTGACGTTGTGAGTCATTGAAATAGGCCGGAACGGTAACAACCGCTTGAGTGACTTCTTCACCCAAAAATTCTTCAGCGGTTTTTTTCATTTTCATCAAAACGCGAGCTGAAATTTCAGGCGGAGCCATTTTTTTACCATTGGCTTCTACCCAGGCATCACCGTTATCCGCTTCAACGATTTTATACGGCACCATATCAATATCGCGCTGTACTACATCGTCTTTAAATTTACGGCCAATCAAACGCTTGATTGCGTACAAAGTGTTTTTGGCGTTAGTGACAGCCTGACGTTTGGCAGACTGACCTACCATCACTTCGTTATCTTTGTTGAATGCAACAATTGACGGGGTTGTGCGATCACCTTCACTGTTTTCGATGACACGGGCTTTGCCGTCTTCCATCACCGCTACACATGAGTTGGTCGTACCCAAGTCAATACCAATAATTCTACCCATAATCTTTTCTCCATCGTACTAAGTTCGTCTGGCTATTCCAGCCGTTGTGATAATAGATGGGGCAGGAAATTTTGATTTCAAGCCCTTAAATTTCGTCCGGTTATTGAGAAACCACTACCATGGCAGGACGTAACAGACGCCCATTGAAACGGTAGCCTTTCTGCATGACATTCAATACCTGGTTAGCTTCTACGCCTTCTGCAGGCTGCATTGCCATGGCCTGATGCAGATCAGGATCGAAAGCCTCGCCCTCAGGATTAAGTTGTTCAAGACCGAATTTACCGATCGAGCTCATGAACATTTTGAGTGTCATTTCCATGCCATCTCGCACTGTTTCAAGCTTGGCATCTTCATTTTTTGCTGCGTTGAGACCAAACTCCAGGCTGTCGCAGATAGGCAATAGCTCTGTTACGAATTTGTCCAGCGCATGTTTGTGAGCGTTTTCCAGATCACGGCTGTGTCTGCGACGCATATTTTCCAGATCGGCTCTGGCACGCAATAATTCATTCCAATGTTCATCGGCTTTGTTGCGGGCATCTTCCAGCTGTTTTACAACATCTGCTTCAGATTCCGCTGGCTGAGCTGACTCAGCTGTTTCGGGTGAGGTTTCGACCGGCTCAGATTCCGCCGTCGACTTTTCGATTTCTTCGTTGCTCATGATTAATCAGATTCCGCTTTGCTCAACACAAAGCTGCTATTTGGGGGTCAAAAATCTGATTTCAAGCGGCGAACAGAACTTTTTGTGAAAACAAATTCAACTTTATTTAAGCCACACACAATTTCCATCACTGCTTGCCTGTAATTTTTCCAGCATCGCCTGATGTGCTGCCAACTCGGTTGCGTCAGCCTCAATGACCTTTAATGCTGAACGAGGACGTTCAATTGTCGTGATCTCATTTTTCTCAGCATCGTGTTGCGGTTCGAATTGCTCTGCCGCCAGTGACAAGCTGACCTGTCCACCCGTCATCATCAGATAGACGTCTGCCAGAATTTCGGCGTCTAATAAGGCGCCATGTAACTCCCGGTTGGAATTATCCACCCCATAGCGTTTACATAACGCATCCAGATTGTTTTTCTGACCCGGATGTTTATCCCGCGCCAGTTTTAACGTGTCCATCACTGAACAAATATCGTCAATTTTGGCGGTGTGACCTAACTTGGTTAACTCGTGATTTAAGAATCCAACGTCAAATGCGGCGTTATGAATAATCAATTCAGCACCTTCGATAAACCGCAGAAAATCCGCAGCAATATCTGCAAATAACGGTTTATCGGCTAATGATTCATTGGTAATGCCATGAACCTCTATCGCCCCGGCATCGATTTCACGTTGTGGATTTATATATTGATGAAACGTCTCACCGGTCAGCCGTCGATTCACTAATTCAACGCAGCCGATTTCAATAATGCGGTGATCATCTGCTGTACTGAGGCCGGTGGTTTCGGTATCTAAAACAATTTGTCGTTGACTGGTTTGCTCTGCCATCGGTTAGTCCTGTAATGCGATTTGAGTACGTGCTGCTACCGCCAGCTGATCGGCACGTTCATTTTCCGGATGACCATCATGACCCCGAACCCATTGCCAGGATAATTTATGTGGCTGGGAGGCCGCATCCATGCGTTGCCATAAATCGGCATTTTTCACTGGTTGCCGGGCGGCGGTTCGCCAGTTTTTGGCTTTCCAGCCTTTCAACCATTCGGTCATCCCTTTCATCACATATTGTGAGTCAGTGGTAATGGTGACATGACAAGGCCTTTTCAATGCTTCCAGACCGGCTATGACTGCCATCATCTCCATCCGATTATTGGTGGTCAGTTTTTCACCGCCAGATAACTCCTTTTCGTTATCTTTGGCACGGAGTATGGTTCCCCAACCTCCCGGCCCCGGATTACCACTGCAGGCACCATCGGTAAAAATTTCAACGTGTTCCATTAATGCTCTTTTCGTGTTGCTGAGGGATTCACCAGTTGTGGTCTGGGAAATAATTTTCTATTTTGCCACCGGCTTTGTAATGGGGTCACCAGAAAAGTGCGTTTTTTTGCGACAATTGCAGTGACGCCACCAAGATATGGCCAGAGACGTCGCCCCCATCTTTCCAGAAAACCACCACGTTTTATCCAGCGTTCATTTTGCCATGGGGGACAATAAATGATCGATCGGGCTTCCACTACATCAAAATCCAACAATGACAGCCAGTCTTTTAAGCGCTGACGTGAAAAAAACTGTCCCCGCCACGGCAGACTATCCTGCCAGGAAAACAATCGACGTAAACCCCATACACTAAACGGATTAAAACATAGCACTACCAGTGTGCCATCTTCGTTTAACACTCTGTCGGCTTCACGTAATAATTGATGCGGTTGGCGTGAAAATTCCACCACATGCTGCAACAGCATCACATCAACACTGTCAGACTTAAATGGAAGTTGCTCACTTTGCGCATGAAATTGTCCGCTGCTTCCCATTAATGCCTGATAACAAGGTCGTAAAGAAGTCGGTAGAATAAGGCTTTGTCCACCAAGCTGCAGCTGAAAAAAACCATGCAGCTTTGCCTGTTGATACTTTAGCCATTGCTGTTCCTGGCTTTGTATATAACGGGCAAGCGAAGATTGCCACCATTGTGTCATCTCGCGGTCTTGCTCTTTATAATTACACATAGGCCATTCCGGCGGAGTTAGATAATGTTACAAATTCATGCCGTAAAGGCATTTAATGATAATTATATATGGTTGATTCAGTCAGCCGAGAATCAGGATGTATTAATTGTTGATCCGGGCGATGCGGGTCCAGTGATTAACTTTGTAGAAAAAAACGATCTGCATCCTGCGGCCATCTTAGTCACCCATCATCATAACGATCATGTTGGCGGTATCCGTCGCCTCGACGACCTGTATGATCTGCCCGTTTTTGGACCGCAACGTGAACACATTAAAACAGTCGATACACCTTTGTACGCCCAGGCTGACCAACAATTGCATTCATCTTTTCCGCACTTCAGAGTAATCGATACTCCTGGACACACTCCTGGTCATATCAGCTATCTGGTAGATGATAACCTGTTCTGTGGCGACACATTATTTGCTGGTGGTTGTGGTCGCCTGCTTGGAGGTACAGCAGAACAACTATTTGATTCACTGCAAAAAATAAAACAATTACCTGACGATACGCGCATTTATTGTGCGCATGAATATACGCTGGCCAATCTGCAGTTTGCCACAGCTGTTGATCCCACAAATAACGACCTGCTTGAACGCTTAACCAAAACGGAAGCGTTAAGAGAACAGCAGATCGCCACCGTACCATCACAGCTAAAAGTGGAAAAACGCACCAATCCATTTTTGCGGTGTGATGATGCCGCAATAAAAAAAGCGGCTGAAGCTTACGCTGATCAGCCGCTTGATTCGCCTTTGGCGGTATTTAAGGTATTACGCGCCTGGAAGGATGATTTCTAGGCTGATTCATCTTTTTTAGTCTGGCTTGATTCATTGGCAGCATCCACATTATTAAAATGCACATCCATTTGTGGATAGGGAATACTGATGCCGTTTGCATCAAACGCCAGTTTGATGGTTTCGATCAGATCTGCTCTTACTGTGGCCAGATCCGATGCGTTAACCCATGGCCAGACATTGAAAGTAATGCTGCTATCGCCCAGTTCGGCCACACGGATAATCGGCTCGGGATCGTTAAGCACCAATTCATGCCCCGTGACGATATCGGTGATGATTTGTTTGGCTTTGAGCAAATCATCGTCATATCCGATACCAAACACCATATCAATGCGGCGGGTATCTCGGGCTGAGTAGTTGGTAATAACACCTGCATAGATATTGCCATTGGGCACAATCACTTCACGGTTATCCGGTGTTCGCATCACAGTGTTGAAGATAGTGATTTGCTCAACAATACCGAGTACGCCAGCAACCTCTACAAAGTGACCAATTCTGAATGGTCGATACATGATCAACATTACGCCGGCTGCAAAATTCTGTAATGAATCCTTTAGCGCCAATCCCACAGCTAAACCGGCAGCACCCAGCACGGCTATCATAGAGGTGGTGTTTACACCCAATTGATCCAAGGCCGCAATCAACACAAACAGCAACAATAGGATATTAATGATCGAGCTGGAAAAATTAATCAGGATCGGATCCATATTGGCCCGGACCATAATTTTTCGAGACAGCTTCACTAACCAGCTAACCACTGTGCGACCCACAATGACAATGACAGCGGCAAAGAAAATATTCAGCAGAATGTCACCAATGACGCTGCCTGTTCCGGTTTCCATGTTATCTCCTCTTTTGAATGGTTTTGACGATATCTTGAATTAATTTTGGTCCCTGATAAATCAGACCACTATAAATTTGTATCAGTTGAGCACCCGCTTCCAGCTTTTGCATCGCATCTTCTGCGCTCATAATGCCACCAGCAGCAATGATCGGCATATCAGCCGGTAAAGCCTGTCGGAATTGTCGAACAATTTCTGTCGATTTGGCAAATACCGGTTTACCACTCAAGCCACCAGCTTCATCAGCGTGAGCCAAGCCTGCGACAGCTTCGCGGGAAAGCGTTGTATTGGTGGCAATCACGGCATCAATCCCGACCCGGCTGAAATATTCAGACAGTTGCTGAACTTCTTCCAGGGTTAAATCCGGTGCAACTTTGACCGCCATCGGCACATAACGCTGAAATTCTTCCGCAAGTTCCGCCTGACGATTTTTCAAAGCGCTCAGAAGATTATCCAGTGCTTCGCCAAATTGCAGATTACGTAAACCGGGAGTATTAGGAGATGAGATATTGATAGTGATGTAATCGGCATGAGGATAAGATTTTTCCAATCCTATCAAATAGTCATTCAGCGCTTTATCAACCGGCGTATCAACGTTTTTGCCAATATTGATACCAATAATTGCATCAGTTTGAGCGGCCTGAACTTGTTCCAGTAAATGATCTACACCAAGGTTATTAAAGCCCATTCGGTTAATAATCGCCTGTGCTTCTGGAAGTCGAAAAAGTCTGGGTTTGGCATTACCCGGTTGAGGTCGAGGTGTCACAGTACCCACTTCAATAAAACCAAAACCTAATACGGATAAAGCTTCCAGGTAGTCAGCGTTTTTATCAAGACCTGCCGCTAAACCCACTGGATTAGGAAAACGTAATCCCATTACATGCACCGGTACCGTCGGCATTTTGGGCATTAGCAGCCTCAACAATCCAGACATTTCCATCCACTTCAGGCTGTTCATGCCCAGATGATGTGATGTTTCAGCATCCAGTTTAAACATCAAATTTCGTAGCAGCGGATACATACAAATCAAGCCTTCATTGTTATTTGGTAGCCCGTAAATTTACGGATATTTAAAACGCCTTTATCCATAATCAGATATTGCCCTTTTATGCCCAATAATTTACCCGCAATTTCCGGTGTTTTATCAAAATTCATAGAACTGACTTTTTCTGGATATTGCTGCACAGGGTAGCTTATTTCCAGGGTTTTTCCATCTGTCAGTGTGGTAATGGCATCCTCACCCAACTCCTGCTGTAAAAGCCGGATTTGATCGGCACATTCAGCCTGTAATTGATCACGCTGCTCTGCCAGATCAATTGTGTCAGCAGGGCCGCGCAACATTTTTCGCCAGTCAGTGCGATCCGAAACATGATTTTTAAACAGGACTTCAACCAAACCGGAATGATAACGGCTACTCACTCGAAAAATGGGCAACGCCTGGGTTGCTCCCTGATCCAGCCAGCGTGTCGGCATTTGCGAAATTCGGGTAATACCCACTTTGATCCCTGAACTATTCGCCAGATAAACAATATGGTCCTGCATACACACCTGAACACCCCACTCAGGTTCACGACAGGTCCCTTGAGCAAAGTGACATAACTCAGGTTTCATAAAGCATAAATCACATTGCGCCAGTTTTTGTGAGCAGGGAAAACAGAACCCACCACTATAGCTTTTCTTGGTCATTCGCTGGCAGTTCTGGCAACGAATCTCACCCGCATAAATCAGCTGTATATTCGATCCAATAAGTGGATTCATCGGGAGCTGATGTTCTCCCAAAATCATTTGATAATTTACTGGCCCATCAGTTTCCGGCAGGGTCGCCTGCATCTTGTTTAGTTGTCCTGCAAATTCTGTCACGTAGCGAAACCTTTAATTTCAAATTAGAGGATAGTTTAACGTAGCAGGACAGCCAGACCTATCCACTGTCAGGTATTTATTCAAAAGGCTCAATTCATCACTGTTCTATAACTGTTCTATAAATGTTATTGCGCTTTAGCAGAAGTAGCTTTGAAAAATAAACAAGCACTAAGGAATTGACGTTGAAATAAGGAGAATTCAGGTGCGGGCAGAAACAACCGGGCAGTTAAAGACTGGTCTTTAACCATTTATTCCGGTATATATTGAGCACAATTATGTGCTTACGACATTATGATAAACCTTTATGTTAAAAACTAAAAATCGTCTATGGCCCCTGTTTGCAGTGCTTTCGGTACTCTTCACTGGCTGTAGTACAACCCCCAAACATACTGAAACTGTCAGCGCAGAACCGTCTCAGAAAACCTCCCATGGTCCATTAACAAAACACACCAACTGGAAAAAAAATCAGCTGACACAGCTGAGTCCGTTGGATTTGGATTTATCGGTACTTGAAGATTCGGAAATTGATCCTAAAGTCACTGATGTCTGGCAACGTATTCGTAATGGTTATCAACTGGCTGAATATCAGGATCTGGATCCGGAAACTCAAAGTCGCCTTACCTGGTTTGCCAATCATCCGGATTATTTCAACAAAGTTGTCGAACGTGCTCGACCTTATCTTTTTTACATTGTTGAAGAACTTGAAAGTCGCGATATGCCGTTGGAAATTGCTTTATTGCCAATTATTGAAAGCGGTTACCAGCCTTTTGCACTCTCATCTGGACAAGCGGCCGGTATCTGGCAATTTATTCCGGCTACTGGCCGTGTATTTGGACTGGAACAGAACTGGTGGTATGACGGTCGCCGTGATGTTATTCAATCCACCAATGCGGCCCTGGACTATCTGCAAAAGTTACATAACGACTTTAACGATTGGGAACTTGCCATAGCCGCTTACAATGCCGGTGAAGGTACAGTAGGTCGTGCCATCAAACGTAACAGAGAAGCCGGTTTACCGACTGACTTCTGGTCACTGGAGTTGCCTGCAGAAACCACAGCCTATGTACCTAAATTATTGGCCGTAGCAGAATTGGTAAAACAACCTGCTCAATATGACTTACAACTGTCGCCAGTGGCCAACAAACCCTATTTGAGCGTAGTAAATGTCGGTAGCCAGATTGATTTATCTCTCGCTGCCAATCTGGCAGATATCACACTTGATGAGCTTTATCTTTTAAACCCGGGCTTTAATCGCTGGGCAACGGCACCACAAGGCCCGCATGAACTGGTACTGCCTTCGACCAAAGCAAGTGCATTTGAAACAGCATTAATGGATATTCCGGAAAAAGAACTGCTGCGCTGGAAACGCCATGAAGTAAAACCCGGAGAGTCACTGAGCAAAATCGCCGCAATGCATCACACGACGGTTGCTGAGCTGAAAAAAGCGAATAAAATTAACAGCAATTTTATCCGTGCTGGAGCCCACCTGTTAATACCTGTTTCCACTGCTCTGGCTGATGAAGCTGAGGCAAATGCTCTGGCGAAACAGAAATTGCAGCAGGGGAAAAAATTTAATTATTCGGTTAAAGCGGGTGATACCTGGTGGAACATTGCTAAAGCGCATACTGTTGATGTGTTTGAATTAACCCAATGGAATAAAAAAACGCCTTCGGATGTTTTACATTCAGGCCAGCAATTGATTATCTGGCAACCCAATCAAACTGTTTCAAAGCTAAAAGCCATCAATTACACTATTCGTAATGGTGACTCACTTTGGACAATATCCCGTAAGTTTAATGTTACGGTGGATAAAGTTAAGGAATGGAATGGTTTAAGTGATCGCACTTTATTGCAGCCAGGACAAAAACTGACCTTGTACGTCGATCCAACTATCCAGATCAGCCATAGTTAATCGTGTTACACATCGCGCTCTATGAGCCTGAAATCCCACCCAATACCGGTAATATTATCCGTCTATGCGCCAACACAGGTGCACAACTGCATCTGATTGAGCCACTGGCTTTTGTTTTGGATGATAAACGTCTGAGAAGAGCAGGACTGGACTATCATGAATTTGCACCGGTTAAAGTGCATGCTGATTTTGCAGCATTTCAACAATGGCAGCAAAATCGACCTTTGTTTGCCTGCACCACTAAAGCGAAACAGTTTCACCATCAGGCAACTTTTATCGATGAAAGTATTCTGCTGTTTGGTCCCGAGTCACGTGGATTGCCAGCAACGCTATTGGACAATTTGCCTGATAGGCAGAAAATTCGGATCCCTATGTATCCAGAAAGCCGCAGCCTGAATCTTTCCAATGCTACGGCTATTATTCTGTATGAAGCCTGGCGACAGCTTGACTATAACGGAGCGGTATAAAATACCGCCCCTGATTTTAGATTTCTATTGAGCCAGACTAATCTTGCGTGGTCCTTCCTTAAGTGGGATTGAGCTGGTTTGTTTTCCTTGCTGTAAATCAATAATCGATAATGAGTTACTAAACCAATTAATGATGTAAGCATGCTGTTGATCCTTTGATAGCTCAACACTTTCCGGCATTTTTTCGGTTTTGATAGTCTGCGTTATTTGCAGACTTCCCGCATCAAACTCCACCAGCGTGTTGTCATTCTGATTCACAACATAAAACTGCTTGCCGTCGTCGCTCACCGTAACACCATACGGCGCTTTACCCGGTTTGAGATCAGCAATTTTTTCATAGGTTTTCGTGTCAATTACTGTCAGCGAATTATCTTTAACGCAAGTAACGTACAGATGACCATTAATTGGATTAAAGGCAACAGCATAAGGACGCTCACCCGTTTCTATAGTTGCATGCAGGTCCGGCGTATCAGCATCAAGCACCATTACAGAATTGCTTTCACGGTTTGCCACAAACACCTTGCGTCCCTCGGGATCTATTGCAATCCCGGCAGGGCTCTCCCCAACCGCAAGTAGGTCCACCAATTGCCTGCTGGTAGTGTTAATCACTAATAATGCATTTCTGGACCAGTCCGTCACAAAAAGTTGAGACTTTTGGCTATCAAGCACCATAGCAAAAGGCTGACCACCTGTTTTTATCTCATGGATCAATTCAAAACTATTCAAATCAATTACTGACAATTTGCCTTGCTCAGGATGCGAGAGATAAATAGCGTCATTGGATTTATCGACAGCAACCATTACCGGACCACTAGAAACCTCAACCGCTTTTGTTATTTGAACTGTTTTTGAATCAAATAGAGAAAGATGATTCCCGGACTGGCTGCTGATATAAAAATCGTCAGCCAGTGCTACAGCAGGGAATATTCCCAGGCAAAAAATAATTGGTTTAATGAACATCACTGATTATTTTTCCAAGCTGGCTTTTAAACCTTCCAGCCCTGTCTTTGCGTATTCTGTCATGGCTTTAACAGCGGCTTCATCATTCAGATTTTCCGGCGGAAAATTGCCGGTATCAGCACGATAGAAACGACCACTCCAACTTACTTTACTTCCGGTGTCAGATGGTTCTACTTCGATACCAATCGTATAAAAGCTGACAGGCATCGCTTCAATATTTTCCTTTAATAAACGGTATCCAATGTAATGACGATCCGCATCTGATTCATCAAGACTTTCGGTAATTTCACCGCCTGACTTTAAGGTCACGATTCTTGTGGTTTCATCCTGCATGGTGATTGATTCCACTGCCGGATGCCATTTATCCAATTGGTCAAAGGCATTAACTTTTTGCCAGACAGTGGCAACCTCTGCATCAATAGTAATGTGTTCATCAACCCTTTGTGGCGTTGGTCCATGAGCAAAGACACTGCTGCTTAAAAGCACTAAACCCAAACTTGCCAGCGATAGTTTATTAATCATTTTATTCACGTTCTAACCTTTTTCATCAAAAAATAAATTTACTTAGGACTTCTGTTTGTATTACCTAGAGTCTCAATATAATTATTTATAATTCCAATCTGTGTGTATTTATATGTTTTATCAGTATTGCCAACTTTAACTATATTTTTATAAATCCAGAACTCTACCGTTCCACTTTCATTTTCTCGCTTCACTATCTCTGCAGGCTCTCCCAGTTTTTCTCTTACAAAACCAGAATCTTTACCTGAAAACATTTTCACAAACTCAAATTCACCTACAGGTAACGCTAACGCCTCTTCAGAATAGGCAATATTCAGAGAAAATAGGGCAATGAATGCAGAAATAACAACGGTGTTTAAAAAAATTTTCATTAAATTTTGCTCCAATAAAATCTCGACTTATCGTACAGATTGTCTGCATTGGCAAAATAGAGCAGATGACTCACATCAATTAGGGAATATGTCACGGTTATTGTTATGACTTTTTCCTGTTTTTTATTTTTTTATAATTTTCATCATTGTTGGCATATACATATCAAAAATAATCGTCATAAAATAGTCGTTTATCTCAAAATTAAATATAGGCGAAATTACATGATGTCACCTAAATTATCCCCTGGCGATAAAAGCAACAGGGGCAAAATTGATTTGGTTGTCATTGTGGGCGCGTCGCTACTGACCTATTTTGTTGCTGGATATTTCGATTTGGCTGAACGCTGGATTAACTGGGCAGCATTAGGAGAGTTTTATCAACTGGATGAAATTATTTTTGTGTTGCTGGTATTCAGTATTGGATTGATGTGGTTTGGCCGAAGACGTTATATCGAACTGCAAGACACCCTGAAGCGTAATCTTGAAATTAAAACCAAACTTGAAATGCAAAATGCTGATAATGCAAAGTTACTGTTACAAAACCGTGCTCTTATCAAACACATTACCCAGGTCAGGGAAGCAGAACGTAATCACCTTGCCTCAGAATTACATGATGTATTCGGACAATATCTTGCCGCAATTGATGTAAATGCTTCCGTTGCCATCAAGTACAAAACGGAAGATCCTAAACTTCAAGCAATCCTCAAGACCATCCAGGACAGCGCAAGCTTTCTGCGTAACGTTACCCGTTCACAGTTACGCAGCTTAAAACCTCCTGGTCTTGAAACCGTGGGACTTTCAGCAGCCATTGAAGATCTGATTGGGCAATGGCAAATGTCGTTTCCAGATTACGAGATCAATATCGCTATTGAAGTAGACGATCAGCTTGTTGACTATGACACCGCATTAACTATTTATCGCAGCCTGCAGGAAGCCTTAACCAATATTACCCGTCATGCAGAAGCCAGCTCAATTCATATCGATTTAATTACCCAAAATAAATCAGCCCAACGTAACGATATCAGTCTGACCATCCGTGACAACGGAATAGGGTTTGATCCCAATGAAGGTATGGGTAATGGACTTGGACTGATTGGTATACGTGAGCGGGTACATGCTTTAAATGGCCAGTTCAATCTGCATCCAGCAGATCCTAAAGGCACAGTTTTAGCGCTGCATATTCCGTTATGAAAATTTACCGTAAAAAATACATGCTAATAATGAGGTATCAGAAGAAATGAACAAACAACGTACCACCATACTATTAATAGACGATCATGCCATTCTCAGAGAAGGCTATCAGCAATTACTCGAGTCGGCCGGTTTCGAGGTGATTGGACAATCCGGAAATGCTGAAGAGGGGTATCAGGCGTTTATTGCTTTGCAACCTAAAGTCTGCATTATAGATTTAACCATGCCAGGCACCGGTGGTTTAGAGTGTGTCAGAAGGATCTGTAACCGAGATAAGGATGCTCGTATTCTGGTCTGCAGCATGCATGAAGAAACCACTTTGGCCATGCGTGCCCTGGAGCTTGGTGCGATTGGCTACATCACCAAATCATGCTCATCTGATGTGCTGATTGAAGCGGTAAAATCCGTTGCAGAAAAACGTCATTATCTCGGTGCCGAAGTTGCACGTTCTATTGCAATGGAAAAATTGATTAAAACGGATCAGAAAATTGATTCCCTGTCACATCAGGAATTTGCTGTTTTCAGGATGGTTGCTGAAGGTATGAGTATTGAGGAAATTTCAAAAAGTCTTACTTTGGCTCCTAAAACGGTATCAAATTATAAAACCAATATGATGCGTAAACTTGGCACAACCAAGCTCGCAGATATTATTTTCCTGGCCCAGAAAATTGGTTTGATCCATCCACCCAATAATCAATAACTTCGTAAAATGGCCTTACATCAAGGCAAAAGTTTATCACCCTGACAATTATGTGATGACTTCCCTATAACAGAGGTGGCAAGGCTCTCTATCCCATACCCCTACTAAAAACTGATGATATCAACGGTGCACAGCCGCATTTTCGAATGTGTGCTGAGACACAGGGTCAGCGAAAGCTGACATCCAGTTAAAATAGGAGGATATATGAGAGAGAAAAAACTAAGCCGGTTAACAAAAACCGGTTCAGCTGCATTGGTCAGCTCTGTCATCGGTATGATGACAGTAGGCGCTGCATTCGCCAATGACAAGCTGGTTGAACTTCAAAAGGATGAAGCTAACTGGGTTATGCAGGGTAAGAACTATTCTGCAGATCATTACAGTACTTCAAAACAAATCAACAAAAAGAACGTCAGCAAATTATCACCATCGTGGACATTCTCCACTGGTGTGCTGAATGGTCATGAAGGTGCGCCTTTGGTTATTGGTGACATGATGTATATCCATTCACCTTTTCCAAACAACACTTTTGCGATTAACCTGAATGATCCTGGCACCATCGTCTGGGAGCATAAGCCAAAACAAGATCCTGCTGCTCGCGCAGTTGCATGTTGTGACGTCGTAAACCGTGGTCTGGCTTACTGGCCTGGCGATGATAAAACTCCGGCAATGATCGTAAAAAGTCAGCTGGATGGTCATGTTGTGGCATTAAATGCTGAAACTGGTGAGCTACATTGGCAAGTCGAGAATGGTGATATCAGTGTTGGTCAAACCCAAACACAAGCACCATTCGTTGTAAAAGACCTTGTCATCCAGGGTTCTTCTGGTGCTGAGCTGGGTGTTCGTGGTTATGTTACCGCCTTTGATATTCACACTGGTGAAATGGCTTGGCGTTGGTATGCAACGGGCCCTGATTCAGAAATTGGCCTGGCAAAAGACTTTAACAGTGCAAACCCACATTACGGCCAAAAAGATCTGGGTCTGAAAACCTGGGAAGACGAAGCCTGGAAAATTGGTGGTGGTACTAACTGGGGTTGGTATGCCTATGACCCTGATTTAGAAATGTTCTACTACGGTTCAGGTAATCCTGCGCCTTGGAACGAAACCATGCGTCCTGGTGATAACAAATGGACTATGACTATCTGGGGTCGTGATGCGGATACCGGTTTAGCTAAATTCGGTTACCAAAAAACACCACATGATGAATGGGACTACGCCGGCGTTAACGTCATGATGCTTTCTGAGCAAAAAGACAAAACTGGCAAAATGCGTAAATTGCTGACTCACCCTGATCGTAACGGCATTATCTACACGCTGGATCGTGAAACAGGTGATTTGGTTTCTGCAGACAAAATGGATGAAACGGCAAACTGGGTGAAAAAAGTAGATTTGGAAACAGGTCTGCCAATTCGTGACCCGGAATTCAGTACCAGAATGGGTCACCGTTCACGTGATATTTGTCCTTCAGCCATGGGTTTCCACAACCAGGGTATGGATTCATACGATCCTGAAAGACAAAACTTCTACTTAGGTATCAACCATCTTTGTATGGATTGGGAACCGTTCATGCTGCCTTACCGTGCAGGTCAATTCTTCGTAGGTGCAAACGTATGGAGTTATCCAGGACCTAAAGGTGATCGTCAACGTGGTATTGGTTCAGGCCAGGTTAAAGCATACAACGCNATTACNGGTGANTTNGCTTGGGANAAAATGGAAAAATTCTCAATCTGGGGNGGNACCATGGCNACAGCTGGTGGCNTGGTATTCTACGGNACNCTCGATGGCTTCATCAAAGCNCGTGATGCAGACAACGGTGANNTGNTGTGGAAATTCAAACTTCCTTCNGGCGCNATCGGNCATCCAATGACTTACACCNANNATGGTATTCANTANGTTGCCATTAANTANGGTGTAGGTGGTTGGCCTGCNGTTGGTCTGGTNTTTGACTTGAATGACCCATCNGCTGGTCTGGGTGCTGTAGGTGCCTTTAAAGAACTGGCACGTAACACTCAAATGGGTGGTGGTCTGATGGTCTTTGCTCTGGATGGTAAAGGACCTTACGACGATCTGAGTATTGGTGAATACGAAATGTAATCACTGACTCGCAATATAGCTTAGTTCATCAAGTTATATCGTCGTATTCAATCCGGCTGGCAACACAAAGACTGTGTTGCCAGCCCCTTTTGAGAGTGTAAGACATGTTAAACAACCATACTAAAACCAATAACAAAGCAGTCAGTTCAAAACGTTTAACGCAATGCAGCCTGATAATGGCTTCACTGTTGACTGTACTGACGCCAGCACATGCAAACAACGGATTACCGGAAACCTTAAAAGTCTGTGCAGCGGCGAATGAAATGCCCTACTCAAACAAACAGCAGCAAGGTTTCGAAAATGAAATCGCCGAAACGCTCGCACAGAGCATGGATATGCCATTGGAATTTGTCTGGTCAGACAAAGCAGCGATTTTTTTAGTGACCGAACATTTATTAAAAAATGAATGTGATGTGGTTATGGGGGTTGATAGCGATGATCCTCGTGTTGCCACCAGCGACCCTTACTACAAGTCCGGCTATGTATTTGTCTATCGCGCCGATAAAAATCTGGACATCAGTAACTGGGATAGTCCTGACATTCAAAAACTGAATCGTTTTGTAGTAGTGCCAGGTAGCCCATCAGAAGTGATGTTACGGGAAGTGGGTAAATATGAAGGCAACTTCAATTACACCAAATCTCTGTCAGGTTTCAAATCCCCACGCAATAAATATATTCGTCTGGAACCAAAAAAACTGATCGGCGAAGTGACCTCAGGTAAAGGTGATATCGCTCATCTATGGGCTCCAGAAGTAGCCCGTTATGTGCGTGATTCAGATACGCCATTAGAAATGGTGTTATCTCCTGAATTCGGAGAAATTGAAGGTGGTGAAGGTATTGTGCAGCACTACGATCAATCTGTAGCGGTGCGTGAAGGTGATAAAGCCTTGCTTGATGCCATTAATAAGGGCCTGGCAGATGCGGCACCTAAGATAACGGCCATCCTCAAAAAAGAAGGGATTCCGCTGCTTTGATAGCTTGTCATGCAGTCTCTTTTAATTAAACAGGATTATACAAAAACTATGATTAGCAATGTAAAACTTTTTAGTCGTAAAACAGCATGTTTACTAGGATTATCTATGTTGACAGCTGTCAGCATGACACCAATGACAGCGGAAGCTCAAGTGCAATTTCGCAATGCAACGACCGGGGCATTAATCGACTTCTCTTTTGGCAAAAAAGGTGAAGAAACTGAAGCCGTAAAACATTTTATGGAAACAGCAGAAAATAAATATAACCAAGATGAAGAAGCCATCAAAGTGGGTGAAAATTTATTTATGACTGCCTGTTCTGGCTGCCATGGTCACCATGCTGAAGGCAAACTCGGACCAGCTCTGGGGGATTCATATTGGACTTACCCTGCAGGACGATACGATAAAGGTTTTTTTGAAATTATTTATGACGGCGCCCGCTCAATGATGGGTCCCCAACGCAATAATTTAAGCATTGATGAAATACTGCATGTTATGGCGTATGTACGCAGTATTTACTGGGGAGAACCAGAAAAAGCCTTATGGTTATCAGAAGAGGAACGCGCCAATCTGGTTCCTGCAGAAATACCTGAAGATTTCAAAGAAGCATTAGAAAATTTCAATAAGACCCATTAATTACGCAAGTTTAGAAATGCTAATGGCAGATTATAAAGATTAGTGATTGGTAGCGTGGCCATAGCCAGCATAGGGAACCACGCTACCAAGCATTATGTTGTCAAAACCAAAAGGAGAGAAATATGAAGAAAATTAAAACACTTGCCGTAACCGGCGCTACAGCACTATTGTTATCTGTTGGTATGTCAGCAATGGCTTACGACGGAACAAAATGCCAAGAGGCAGGAAAATGCTGGGAAGCAAAACCAGGATTTCCTGAAAAAATCAAAGGATCTAAATATGATCCTAAACATAGCCAAGCTGAACTGGATAAGCAAGACAGTGCAATGGAAGCAATGGAAGCTCGTAACGCTAAACGCGTAGAAAACTTCAAAAAAACGGGTAAGTGGTCTTACTAAACCCAAGCTGAGGCCAGTTTTTAACGACTGGCCTCTTTTTTTGTTTTGTTTCTGACCTGCGAGTCAGTTTGGGCATACATCACATGAGCAATGTCGCTGAAAATTCCGAAAATCTTTTAACCGACTGGCATCAACAAGCCATCACCCTGCAAAAAAATATCAATCAGACAATATTAGGTCAGGAACACATCATTGATTTAATGGTTGTGGCTATTTTCTGTCGTGGCCATATCCTGCTTGAAGGTGATGTTGGCGTCGGTAAAACGACCTTGCTTAGAGCAACGGCAGAAAGTCTGGGTGGCAATTTTGAGCGGATTGAAGGCACCATTGATTTAATGCCACATGACCTGGTCTATTACACCCATATTGCCAATGATGGTAAACCGGCTGTGAGTGAAGGACCTTTACTCAAACATGGCGAAAATTTATCGATCTTCTTCTTTAATGAAATCAATCGTGCCAGACCTCAAGTACATTCATTGCTACTTCGGGTAATGGCTGAACGTAGCGTCAGCGCTTTTAATAAAACGTTCTTTTTTCCTCATCTGCAGGTTTTTGCTGATCGTAACCGCATTGAAAAAGACGAAACCTTTGAACTACCGGCAGCTGCCCGGGATCGTTTTATGATGGAACTGCACATAAAACAACCTACAGCAGAAGCACAGCTTAAAGAGTTGATGTTCAATACCCGATATTATGATGCCGACAAGCTCATCGACAGTGCTGACAAAGCGGTACTGCCGTTTCATCAGCTCAATGATATCGCTGTGGCTATTCAGTCTCAGATCCATTCCAGTGACACTATTCAGGATTATGGTTTTCACCTGTGTCAGGCACTTCGAAGACCACAGGATTATGGTATCCAGATCAGCGATATCGACACAGAAAAGTTAGTACTTGGAGGTATGGGACCACGTGGCATAAGTTATCTTGCCAGAAGTGCTCGTGCTCATGCATGGCTCAATCAACGTAATAGCGTCATCCCAGAGGATTTCCATGCGGTTATTCGGGCCATCAGTAAACATCGTATTTTTATCAATCCTGTTTACAACTATAACGGTGAAGCGATTATCGAAGAACTGATTAGTGGTGTACTGAATACTATTCCATCCCCATGAATCAGCACGAAATTCAACACCTGATCTTTGATTACAGATCACCCTTTCTGCTGAATGCACTGCGTGAAAGTGAGCATAAAAGCAAACGTCAGGGGCCCGGCAGTGATTTTTATAAAAAGTCTCCCTTTTTAGCTGACCCGAATCCTGCGCGTATTGATCTTGCAATGAGCGTGACCGATCCGTTTGAATCGATTTACGTCAAAACCTTTCGTCAACGCAGCAAACTGGACGTAATGACTTTGGTAGATGGATCTGATTCCATGACTGTTCAGGATAAAGCACCACTGCTCAGCTTAACTGAACAGAGTATTGCTTATTCAGTGGCGGCCAGAAATGATAATTATCAAAGTTATTTGTTGAGTCATTCCATACAGTCCATTACCAATGCCGAAATACTGCCACAGCATTTTGAGTCTGCTACCAGACAGGCTGCAAACCATAATGAAGCTGAGGCTTTTAACGATATAGAGCGGTTGTTACCCGCTCGTCGTTGTTTAATATTTTTGCTTTCTGATTTTCACTGGAGTAATGAAAAACTCTACCGGATTCTCAATAGCTTATCAGGCCACTATCTGGTGCCGATTGTTATCTGGCGTTCTGCCGAATACAACGACTACCCACTATGGCGCTTTGTTCAGATCAACGATGCTGAGACGGGTGAAAACAGTTTGATTTTTGTGACGCCCAAGCAGAAAAAACTGATCGAATCGACTTTCGCTGATCGGAAGATTTTTCTTAATAATCAATTTCAAAAGCACAATTGCAGAGCGTTTTGGATGATTGATCAATTTTCAGCACAACAATTAAGCGAATTCTTTCATGGCCATTCATAAGCGATTAAAACAAAAAGTGTGCATGCCGATGTTTATGGCTGTTCTGTTAGCTGTTTTTTGCAACACAGCTTTGTATGCTGACCAAGTCCGTACCGGCATTGTGCAGCAATCATTGGGAAGAGATTTTGGTATTCTGGTCGGTGATGTTATTGAACATTATTATATTGTTCAGGTACCAGCAGAATTTAGCTTAACGCCAGCCTCACTTCCTCCCGACGGGGAGTTGGATTATTGGTTGTTATTACTCGACAGTGACTATGAACTCATCAGCGAAAGTGCTGAGTTACGTCAATACCGACTGCATTTCACGTTTCAGACATTTTATGCACCACTGGATGTCCGAGCATTAGCAACGCCTCCATTAACGGTAAGTTTTAACACCGGCGATAAAACCGAGCAGCTCACCATACCGGCCTGGAACTTCACCATGTCTCCGCTGAAAGAAATTGCGCCTCGTGGTGTAGCCAAAGACTCCAACCAAAATGCCTTTATGAAGGCAGATTTACCTCCCTCAACTATCCCTACCAAAGATTTGCAGCAACAAATCTGGGTACTGGCGATTACGCTACTGATTCTGGCGATCTTATGGTTAAGCCTTAAGGGATATCTGTTTATACTGACACGATCACCGTTTCAACAGGCTTATCATCAGGTCAAAAAGCTACGCAAACACCATAACGACGAGTCGGCATTTAATCATGCCTTACAAGCAGTACATAGGGCTTTTAACAGATTGGCTGGCCATGCATTGTTTGCTCACCAAACAGATCAGTTTATTGATAAACATAACGAGTTTTCTGGCTATCAGGATCAAATTGATAGTTTTTACCAGTTATCCACTGAAGCGCTCTACTCCGAGCAAAAGGTAGCGTCAGAGAAAGACTTTGACCAATTACTGAAGCTCTGCAAACAATTGGCTGGTGCGGAAAAACTGGCGCTGAAAAAATCATGAACATCGCATTTGCCCATCCATGGGTGCTCGTTTTATTAGTATTAGCCTTGTTGCCATTTATCGCAGGTATATTCAATAAACGACTCACCAGTTGGAATCGGCTAATTCCACCATCCAATACCACTCGATGGATTAATCGACTCATTAAACTTTTAGGGGTACTGGCATTTATCAGCATCGTGCTGGGGTTAGCCGGACTTTACCAAACGGAAAAAACTTTTACCCGAACAGGTACTGGCGCGCACATCGTGTTTGTTCTCGATCGAAGTGCCAGCATGAATGAAACATTTGGCGGTAAGGTACCCGATAATGCTACGCCTGCCAAAAGTCAGGTTGCACGTCGTTTATTGTCCGAATTTGTTAATAATAGGCCGCACGACTTATTTGGCGTCGTCGGGTTTAGTACGCAACCTTTTTTTATCAGCCCGCTCACAGAGCACAAGTCCGCCACTCAAGCAGCGATAAACAGTCTCACCAGTCCCGGCTTGGCATTTACCAATGTAGCCAAAGGGCTCGGCATGGGCCTGAGTTACTTTCAGGATCAACCGCATACCGGTTCCCGCGTCATTGTATTGGTCTCTGATGGCGCAGCGACACTTGATCATCGTGCGCAGCGGGTGTTGCGTGAGTGGTTTGAGCGTTATCAGGTAAGTTTATATTGGTTTTTTCTGCGTACCGAAAATGGATTAGGTATCACCTCTGAGCCTGAATCAGCTCGAGATGATAATCCCCGGGTGATGCCAGAGCGTTATCTTGATCAGTTTTTCCGTACCCTGCCGATCCCATATCACGCTTATGAGGTGGATACACCGGAATCTATGGAAGCAGCCATTCACCAGCTGGATAATCTGGAAAGCTTGCCACTGGTTTATAACGAATTGATACCCCGCAACGATATGACGCGCTTATGTTTTTTGACTGCCCTGCTTGCCGTTCTTATTTTACTGGGCATCAAAGCGCTGGAGGCAAAATGATGTTTTTGAAGCGAAATAATTTTATTTATCTGATTAGCCTGTTGGCATTGGCGGTTATCACAGCACTGATATTCAGTATCTATACCTTGCAACAACAGCAGCAAATCAACCAACAAATCCTCCTGCTGAATAAAGGTGAGCTGGTTGATCATGAAAAATTGAATATGCAATCGCCTGAAGTCAGAATCGCTTATGCCTATCTGCAAGGTAAATTGAACTTATTTGATGAAGCAGTAGAAACCTATAGCGGCACTGAGCGGCTGGCTAATCAGCAGCAACTTGTCCATATCCACTATAACCTTGGCAATCTTTATTTGGTTCAGGCTATCGATTTGGCAGAAAACCTCTCTGTTGATCGGGCGGTGGCGATGGCCGATGTGGCAAAGGACTTTTATCGCTCTGCACTGAAAAACCAGCCCTCCTTCTGGGAGGCTAAATACAATCTGGAAGCTGCGCAACGTCTGTCGCGGGATTTGCCACTGGGTGATGTCACCATCAGTGAAGAGTCTCAGGATGCCAGTACCGAGTTATGGTCGGCAATGCCCGGCTTTCCCATTGGTTTACCCTAAGGGATTGTCTGATGAAATCTATCTGGTTGCTGGGCATTTCTGCAGTTCTACTGATTATTGCGGTTTTAATACCTAACCTGCCATTTCCCAGTAAAAAATATGATTATTTTTTTATGGTAGATATCACCCGCAGCATGAATGTAGAAGATTATCGTGATAATAACGGTGATCCGATTAGCCGGCTGGAAAAAGTCAAAGCGGATGCTTTAGCTGCCATACAACAACTTCCCTGTGGTTCACGAGTTGGGCTAGGCGTGTTTACTGAACGTATGCCGACGCTGCTCTATACCCCCATGGAAGTGTGTTCAGACTATCCTGAAATCCGGGAGAGCATCAGACGTATTGACTGGAGAATGGCCTGGGTCGCCGACAGTAATATTATTCAGGCATTTGCCAACACGTTGGAGTTGATGCGCACTGTTGAATTAACCGATGCCACGTTGGTTTTTTTTACCGATGGGCAGGAAGCACCACCAATGAACTCGCGTTATGCACCGGATCTTGGAGAATTACAATCTGCTGAGAATAATGATCAACAGCCAATTAGTGGTCTCATAGTGGGTACCGGTGATCATGCATTAAGCCGGATCCCAAAATATGATGAAGATGGAATCCAGATTGGCTTCTATACGGCGGAGGATGTACCACAGGGAACGACTTTTGGTTTACCGGAAGATCCCAGCAAAATTGAAGGCTATGTCCCTCGGAATGCCCCGTGGGGAAATCAAAGTCGTGCTGGGAATGAACACCTTTCCAGTGTAAAAGAAGACTATCTGAAATCACTGGCGGAACCGGCCAAATTTCACTACCATCATTTACAAACATCAACGGCATTATTGACTGCGCTAATGCACGACGATTTCTCCCAACGGCATATTCGGAAAACCGATTTAAGTTTTATTCCGGCAAGTGTGTCGCTGTTTTTATTATTTCTGGCCTATCTGCCTGAAAATATTTTTTCCCGTAAAAAAAACTTACTCAAACCAAACATCAACGAGCGCATACCTCTTAACTCAGGTTAAATCTAATCCATCTGTTGAATCACTCATCAGCTCGCCAATAATCCGCCAACAAATTGAAATTCTTGCTATTATCGGCAAGCAATTCGAAAACGGATCCCATGCACGTTATACCTCACAGGTTTACTTTTTTTCTGCTGTTTATTCTGCTTGTATGTCTATTTGGCCAGGCCAAGGCTGCATCGACGGAATCTGTTACGCTGCAACTTAAATGGCGACATCAATTTCAGTTTGCCGGTTATTACGCCGCTATTCAGCAAGGTTATTTCCAACAGGAAGATTTGCAGGTTACGCTGCGAGAACGCCAACCCGGTATTAATGTTATCAATGAAGTCACCAGTGGCCGTGCAGATTATGGCATTGGTGGTATCGGACTACTGGCAGAATATGCTGCTGGCTCACCCATTAGAGCCTTGGCTGCCATTTTTCAGCATGATGCATTAGTGCTGGTCAGCAAAACCCAGTCTGGCATTGTCAGCCCGTATGAAATGCTTGATAAACGCATCATGTTTGACGATTCGGCCGGCAACGATGCTGTTTTCCTCGCTATGTTTGCTGATGCCGGTATTTCCCCACAGGATTACAAACTCATCCCGCAGGATCTGCAACTTGATAGTTTTATCAATGACCGGGTTGATGCAATCTCAATTTATCGAACTGATCAGCTTTTCACATTGGAACAGCTGGGCGTTAAGGTCAATATCATTAATCCCCAAAGCTATGGTTTTGATTTTTATGGTGACATTTTGTTTACCGGGGATAGAGAGCTTCGCAATAATCCAGGTCGCGCTGAGCGGTTTCGACGGGCTTCGTTAAAAGGCTGGCGCTACGCACTGGAAAATCCTGAAGAAATTATTGATGTGATAATCAATCAGTATGACAGCCAGGCCAGTCGCGAACAGCTACAACATGAAGCCAGAGAAATTCAGAAACTGATATTGCCTGACCTGATTCCTTTGGGCCAATTGGATCCGGCTCGTCTTCGCCGCAGTGCTCAGATATATGAACGGCTGAATATTGCACCACCACTCTCCGAGGCCCAATTAGAGGGCTTTATATATCAATCCAATGCTGCATTGCGACTGACCCCAGAAGAACAATCATGGCTGGAGGATAACCCTGTCATCAAACTCGGCATTGATCGGGATTTTGCACCTTACGAATGGATTAACAGCAAAGGGAATTATCAAGGCTTGGCAGCTGAATATATTCAGCTATTACAGGCCAAGCTTGGCGTGGAATTTGACATCATAGACGATAAACCCTGGCATGAAATTCTCGCAATGGCACAACGGGGTGAGCTGGATATGCTTTCCTGTTTGCACATGAGTCCCGAACGTTCAGAGTATTTATTATTCAGTCAGCCGTATATCACTAATCCAGTGGTCATCGTCAATGCGAATCGCTTCGGCTATATCGGTCACCTGGACAATCTGAGAGGCAAAACTGTCGCAGTGGAAAAAAGTTACCATGTTCAGGAAAATCTGGCCCGGAATCATCCTGATATAAAACTTATATTCACTGAAACCACACTCGAAGCTTTAAAAAAGGTCAGTACCGGCGAAGCCGATGCTTATGTGGGAGATGCTGCATATGCCAACTATGCCATCAAACAAGCCAACCTGATTAACTTGCAATTTTCCGGACAAACTCAGCAATATAATGCATACAGGATGGGGATAAACCCTTCTCATCCTCAGCTGCAATCCATCATTAACAAGGTATTAAGCAATATATCAGCTGATGAACGTCAGCGAATTGAGCAGACCTGGATGGGGCTAACCATCAATAATGGCGTTTCGCAGTCAACCCTGCTCAAAATACTGCTGACGATAGCCGTGATTATTCTGCTGTTTGTATTCTGGGTGTTCAGACTGAAACAGTCGGGTCAGGTATTAGCGCGAAACGAATCCAAATTACGCAGTATTGTTAATGCCTCTCCTATTCCGCACATGTTAAGTGACGGCAAAGGCAGGATTCAATATCTCAACAAAGCCTTTGTTGATAGCTTTGGCTATAACCTGGAAGACTTACCCAGCCATAAGGTCTGGCTGGAAAAAGCCTATCCCGATCCAAACTATCGTCAACGCAGCAAACTGGCTTGGGAGACTTTTGTAGCTCAGGCAGAGCAGCATCCACTGCCCTATCGTGGTGAGGCGGTTGAAGTGAAAGTGATGACCCAGCAACAACAAGCCAAACAAGTGATAATTTCCAGCACCGCAATTAATGATGGTCAGGCCGATGTCTTTATCACCATTTTTTACGATATTAGCGAACGTAAGCTCGCTGAGGAAAAGCTCAAATTATCAGGCCGGGTATTTAACCAGGCACATGAAGGCATTCTGATCACCAAACCGGATGGTCGTATTGTCGATGTGAATCCGGCATTTTGTGATATCACCGGTTACAGTCGTGATGAAGTCATTAATCAACAGCCATCAATCCTCAAATCAGGTAAACATCCCGAGTCATTTTATCGGGAGATTTGGCAAAGCCTTATTGAGAAAGGCTACTGGCAGGGAGAGATCTGGAATCGTCGCAAAAATGGCGAATTATTAGCTGAGTTGTTAACCATTTCCACCTTGATGGATGATCAAGGCGATACCTTGCATTATCTGGGCTTATTTTCCGATATAACTGAAATTAAGGAACAACAGCAGGCGCTGGAAATGATGGCGCATTATGACATGCTCACCCAGCTGCCCAACCGCACATTATTTGCAGATCGATTCCAGCAGGCTATTGCACACAGTATTCGTCAACATAGTCTGCTGGGAGTCATTTTTCTGGATCTGGATGGATTCAAACCGGTCAATGATAACTATGGTCATGAAATCGGCGATCAAGTACTGATTGAGGTGGCCCAGCGAATAAAAGCCTGTATTCGTCTGGATGACACAGCATCACGACTGGGTGGAGATGAATTTGCTATTTTGCTCAATGACATCAGTTCGGTAGAACACTGCGAACGATTGGTCAGCAGACTGTTACGCACCATTCAACTGCCTTATCGAATTGATGGCGATATCATCCAGTTAGGGGCCAGTATGGGGGTAACACTCTATCCACTGGATCAGTCCGATGCAGATACGTTGCTGCGTCATGCTGATCAGGCCATGTATCAATCAAAACAGACAGGCCGAAATCGCTACTCAATTTTTGATGCTGTGCATGACAAGCAAATTCTGCTTAAGCAAAGCCAGTTGGACAATTTACATCAAGCCTTTAACAAAAATCAGTTTTGCCTGTATTACCAGCCGAAAATTAATATGCGTAATGGGCGCATTCATGGCGCGGAAGCGCTGCTTCGCTGGAACCATCCTCAGCAAGGTATCCTGGAGCCAGCAGCTTTTTTAAGTTCAATGGCGGGCACTGAGCTGGAAATCCGTATTGGCAACTGGGTCATTGATCAGACGTTAAAACAGTTACAAAATTTTCATCAGCAAAACAGAGTCATTGAAATCAGCGTGAATATTTCCGCGCATCATCTGCAATGGCCAGGATTTTTTGACCATCTTGATCGGTTATTGGCCAAATATCCGGACTTGCCAGCCGAATATTTGCAGCTGGAAGTGCTTGAAAGCAGCGTGTTAACAGATATCCAGAATATTTCAGCGATTATAAGTACCTGCCGTGAAGGCCTAGGGGTAAGAATCGCACTAGATGATTTTGGCACCGGATACTCATCATTAAGCCATTTGCGGCATTTGCCGGTTGATGTGATTAAAATTGACCAGAGTTTTGTCCGCGACATCATGGATGATCCCAATGATTTCACCATAGTGGAAGGCGTTATTGGGTTAAGTCATGCATTTCAACACCAGGTTATCGCCGAAGGGGTAGAAAGCGTTGAACATGGTTTGATGCTGATGACTATCGGTTGCGATATGGCACAGGGATATGTCATTGCCCAACCAATGCCAGCAGATGAATTAGGCCTGTGGATGGAGGATTACCAGCCGGAATCACGCTGGCTGAATCATGCACATAATACCTTATCCCCCCAACAGCGCCTGCTGGCATTAATGCAAATGCAGGGCGAGCAGTGGTTACAGCGAGTAATTGATAATCTGCACAGCAGTCCTGCTCAAATTAGCAGCTGGCCATTAATGAACCCCAAACGCAGCCATTTTACGCACTGGCTGGAGCAGGGTAAGCAGGAAGAGCTATTTAATCAATTATGGCTGGATCGACTCAAATTAGCCTATTACGAATTATTTCATGCCGCTGCCGGGTTACGAAATCAATTCGAAGAAAATGAAATCGCGTTAGCCCGTAAGGGTGTAGAAGATTTACAAACGTTATATGCTGAAATTAAGCAGATGCTTGCGACCCCATCATAGTGGTGATACTGCGTAATTGTCACATTTAGCTATTGGTGGATTTTAAGATTTAAGTCAGATTTTCCAGATCTCATTTCCAAAACTGGAATCTTATGATATCGGGTATAAATACAAGACCATCAGACTTCGTCGATAAGATCCCGTTCGGCATCCCAGCCAGATTGTTTGGCTTGATTAATTGCCGCATCGTGAATACGCATAAATTTCTGTTGCATCTCCGGTGGCAGGTTTGCCACCCTGAAACCATATTTTTCCCATTCCAGATTAACCTTGCGCCACAGATCTTCAAGTCCTTGGACTACCCAGCCTTCACAGGTTTCGGTCTCCGGTATTAAACCAAATACCCAAGCATCACGGATGATTTTACCGGTGTCGGTCATGCCACCATTTATTTCTTTATCAATACCAACGTAACGTTTTTGATCTTTCATGATTATTCCTAGGGCTTGTTGATCTTTCATATCCACCACTGCTGGTGGCTATTTTTTCGTCCTACAAGACGGAAATGATGCGATGTAGTTGTTCTACATAAGTCATTTCCGTCTTGTAGGGCGGAAAAATAGCCCCAGCCCTTTGGGTTGTGACTGAAAAAACGCCACTCTTCGTTGCTCGTCACTTATTTATAACAACTAAAAAGCGCTCCTCGTGCCTTGATTGACGCTTTTTCAGCTCACAACAGAGGCGGAGATGAAAGATCAACAAGCCCTAACGGGTCAGGCTGGCAAATAAAGTGGGCAGTTTTTCAGGCAACCGATCCACATGGTCAACAATGGTGTAGTTATTTTCACCAAAAATTCGTTTAACGTAACTATCAGCATTAGCATCCAGCGTCAGACAATAAGTCATCACACCACGGCTCCATAATTCATCCACCGCTTTGCGGGTGTCATGTCGTAAATGCTGAGGATCGCGCTCATCTATATCCGAAGGTTCACCATCGGTGACTAGCAATAATAGCTTGCGACGTTCCGGCTGTTTTAATAACTGTTGAGCGGCATGGCGCATTGCCGCACCCATCCTGGTTGATAAACCACCTTTCATTCCAGCCAATCGAGCTTTTGATTCATCATCAAAGGGCTGATTGAAATCTTTAAAGCGGAAGTATTGCACATCATGTCGGCCATCCGAAGCAAAGCCATGTAAAGCAAATGGATCACCGATGCCATTGATGGCCGTAGCAACTAAGGTGGCTGCTTCGCGGGTTAAATCCAGAACCGTCTTATGACTGCCTTCGATAACATCATTGGTTGATTCCGATAAATCCAGTAACACTGTCACGGCTAAATCCCGATTTTTTATCACATTGCGCATGGTGATACGTGTGTTGGGTTGCTCGCCCATACGGATGGCAATCATCGCATCAACTGCAGCATTGATATCAATCTCATCACCATCTTCCATATTGCGAAGCCGTTGTACTCCGGCCGGAGACAATAAGTCGATGATCTGCCGGATACGATGTACCACCGGTTTGTATTCTTTCAGAATATTATCGATGTCATCTGGATCGCCTTTTTTGGGACGATACTCATATACCGTGCTCCAGTCGGGACGATACAGCTGCACCTGATAATCCCATTCCTGATAATGATAGGGTTCTGAGACGGGATCTTTACCCCACATCTCATTAAAGCTGACCGTTGCCTCACCGGCATCTTCATACGGCATGAACTTGGTGGAACACACCCAGATTTCCTGAGCATCATCGCCAGCCAACTCACAATCCACTTCATTGGCCATTTCAACGGCACTGACATATTTACGTATCTGTCGCTGGCTCGCTGGAATATATTCCGCTCCGTGCCTCAGGAAATCGAATTCTTCAAACTCCCAGACAAAACGATTATCGTCGCGATAAGGTAAACGAATAGATTCTAATATTCGTAAACTGGGTACCTCGCGCTGTTCGGCAAACAGATGAAATAATTCCATCCCCATATCCCAGCTGAACTGGTTATTTTCTGCTTGCTCAGCAATATTTTGATGGAATCTTTCCGCCAAGGCATTTAATGGGTCATCGTTGTTTTTAATCGATGCATCATGCAGGCTGCGGGCAAATTGTTCGAGTTTTAGCAGCCCCTTATGCTCAACATCCTGACTTTGTTCGATATTTAACAAGCTGCCCCAGAGTTTCTGCAAACCGGGGAAATCCTGTATCGCCAAATACTCAACCCGTGCGTCTTCCAGCAGTCCGATAAAAAACATTTGCGCCGGACTGAGTTGTTCGGCCGAAATCGGTGCTCGGGTATATTGAATGTGTGCTGCCAGATGGGCGGCCTGGGCTCGATAGAGCTCCAGACCAGTGATACCTGCAATATCATCCACGGCATCTGGCAAATGCATAACAAAAAGTTCGATATAAGGTTTGAAACCTTCATAATCCGCCGCTGTAGGACGCAGAAAGAAATCCCTGCCCCATAATGCCCGCAGATAGAAATTCAGTTTGCGTTGGGTATCAATAAACAGCGTGCCGCGGCGTTCCTTCTGCAGCATCTTCTTGCTGTCAGCGGTTTCCAGAGCAAAATATTTGACCAGGTTATTCAAGTCGCGCCGGTAGGCTTCGGCTCCAAAATTAGCCCAGCGGCGTAAACCGGACAAGGTGAGTTTGGATAATAATTCATCAATAATGCCGAGCATTGGCCTTAAGCCACGGGAAGCTTTGGCAGACAGTTGATGAATCAGGCTCAAATACCCGCGTAATAACTCCGGGTCGCCCAACCGTCTGGCAGCAGTTGGTAGACTATGAATCATCAGCGCAATAACCTCACCCGAGGTCATTGACGATAATTTCATTGCCGCATTGATGCAATCGCGTATTACGTCCTCGCCACATTCCTTGACCACTTGCGGAATATCTTCCAGAAAGGCAACCACCAGTCCTTTACCCCGTCCCAGCTCTGCCAGGCCTTTGGCACCTTCCATATATTCCTGCAAACCAGCTGGCGACATGATTCTGGCTGCATCCTGGAAAGTACTGTCCAGCGTATGCACCAGTTCCGGCGCTATCTTTTCAAGCTGTTCGCGGTAATCGTCTAGATTGACGCTCATGATGTGATATCCAGACCGGAGAGACCGGGTCGGCCTTTATCAACTAACAAAGAAGGTATGAACAGCGGCTTCCAGCGTTTCACGCATATCCGGATCATCGGTCAATGGCGTGACTAATGTCATCTGGCAGGCAGCCAAAGGTTCAACCCCTTCTGCAATCATTTGCCCTGCATAGACCAACAATCGTGTGGATATACCTTCATCCAGGCCATGGCCTTTCAGGTTGCGTGCCCGATGGGCAATCTGTACCAGTTTTTTGGCTATCTCGGCATCGACACCGGTTTCCCTGGTGACAATTTCGGCTTCCAACTCGGCATCAGGATAATCAAAATTCATTGCCCCGAAACGTTGTTTGGTGGATTGCTTGAGATCTTTCATCAAACTTTGATAACCGGGGTTATAGGAAATCACCAGTTGAAAATCTTTATGGGCTTCGACCAGTTCACCTTTTTTATCCAGCGGCAGGCTACGACGGTGATCGGTTAACGGATGGATAACAACGGTTGTATCCTGACGTGCTTCCACCACTTCATCCAGATAACAGATTGCACCAATACGTGCTGCAGTGGTCAAGGGTCCATCCTGCCATTTGGTGCCATCTTTATCGAGCAGAAAACGCCCCACCAGGTCTGAGGCGGTCATATCTTCATTACAGGCAACTGTGATCAGCGGGCGACCTAGCTTCCAGGCCATATATTCGACAAAACGCGACTTACCGCAGCCTGTCGGACCTTTCAGCATTACCGGCATGCGTCGCGCGTAAGCGGCTTGATACAGTTCCACTTCGTTACTGACCGGACGGTAAAAAGGTTCTGTTTTGACTTTATACTGTTCAGCAATTTTCTCGCTCATCGCAGTAACCTCAGGGTATTCAAGGGGAAGACTTTTTGTACAAGTTTGCTTGAATAAGTCCCTGACGCTGCGGTCAGGGACTTATTCGATTTGATGTTATACCGACTGACCGCGGAACACGACCATTTCTGCGCCTTTGGATTGAGCATAGTTATCATAACCCACCAAGCGGACATGGTTTTTCGGATGTGCTTTGTGGCAGGCTTCGGCTTCAGCCAGAATGCGATCCACATCGGTTTCACCGAATAAAGGCAGCTTCCACATATACCAGTAGTGACCAAACGCATTTTCTGGTTCAGTGTGCTCTACTGCAGGGTTCCAGCCCTTGCTGACGATGTATTCAACCTGTTTACGGATACGTGCAGCATCCATTTCAGGTAAATACGAGAAGGTTTCAAACTTGCGGCTTGAAGTATCGGCCAGGCTTGAAGCGTAATCTTGCATTTCACTCATTGTCATTTCCTCAAATAATGGCGAATTCGATATCAGTTAACGATGGTCAACAGCACCGACCAACATCACTTACTTGTGTGCAACGTCTAATTTGTCGACAGTGTCGAATTCGAATTTGATTTCTTTCCAGGTTTCCATCGCCACTTTCAACTCTGGACTGTGTTCAGCAGCGGCAGTAAGGATTTCTTTACCTTCTTTTTCCAACTCTCTGCCGTGGTTACGTGCTTCTACGCATGCTTCCAAAGCCACGCGGTTGGCAGCTGCACCCGCCGCATTACCCCATGGATGACCCAAAGTACCACCACCAAACTGCAATACCGAATCATCACCAAAGATGCTGACCAGTGCAGGCATATGCCATACGTGAATACCGCCGGAAGCGACCGGCATGACCCCAGGCATGGATGCCCAATCCTGATCAAACATGATGCCGCGACTGCGATCTTCTTTGATATAAGAATCACGCATGATATCGATCCAGCCCAGTGTTGCAGCACGGTCGCCTTCCAATTTACCGACCACAGTGCCTGAATGCAGATGATCACCACCTGACAAACGCAGCATTTTGGTTAAAACGCGGAAGTGAATACCATGGTTCGGATTACGATCCAGTACCGCATGCATTGCCCGGTGAATGTGCAGCAACATGCCGTTATCACGACACCAGTTGGCCAGACCGGTATTAGCGGTGAAACCGCCCGTCAGATAGTCATGCATGATGATTGGTGCACCCAGTTCTTTGGCATACTCGGCACGTTTGTACATTTCTTCAGGGGTTGGCGCTGTGACGTTCAGATAGTGACCTTTACGTTCGCCCGTTTCGATTTCAGCTTTGTCGATGGCTTCCATAACGAAATCAAAACGTTGTCTCCAGCGCATAAATGGCTGTGAGTTAACATTTTCATCATCTTTGGTGAAATCCAGACCGCCACGCAAACATTCATATACAGCACGACCGTAGTTTTTTGCAGACAGACCCAGTTTTGGCTTGATGGTGCAGCCCAGTAATGGGCGACCATATTTGTTCATGATGTCACGTTCAACCTGGATACCATGAGGAGGTCCACCACAAGTCATTACGTACGCAACAGGAATCCGCACGTCTTCCAGACGCAAAGAACGTACGGCTTTAAAACCGAAAACGTTACCCACCAGAGAAGTCAGCACGTTAACGACTGAACCTTCTTCAAATAAATCGATCGGATAAGCGATAAAGGCATAGAACGCTTCATCGTTGCCGGGAACATCTTCAATAGCGTAAGCACGGCCTTTGTAATAATCCAGGTCCGTCAGCAAATCGGTCCAGACTGTGGTCCAGGTACCAGTTGATGATTCCGCCGCTACCGCAGCAGCCGCTTCTTCACGTGGCACACCCTCTTGAGGAATAACCTTGAAACAGGCCAGAAAATCGGTGTCTTTTGGAGTGTAATCGGGCATCCAGTATGTTTCGCGATACTCTTTTACACCCGCTTGATAAGTTTTTGCCATGGTGCTCTCTCCAGGTATATGCGCAAGCAGATTAATCAAACTGTTACTTTGGGTTAGTCAGAGCCTGTATATCTCATAGTTATCTTGAGATGGACAAATTTTGTCTCCAGCCATGGTGGCTGTGAAAGCGAATTTTATCCAAATGTAACCCAGCGACTATTTCATGTCTGGGGTAAAAATAGTTGACTTGACCTATTAAAACAAGTTAATAGTTTTTATCCTTGTCATAAATTAAAGTTATATATGTTACATGCCTCATTACAACAGTTACGCCTATTCGAAGCGGTTGCACGCCTGAAGAGCATTACCCGTGCGGCAGAAGAAAAACATTTAACCCAACCTGCCGTGTCGATCCAAATGAAAAAACTGGAAGAATCTGTCGGTATGCCTTTATTTGAAAGCGTTGGGCGGCAGTTACATCTTACTGTCGCAGGTAATGAACTCTATGATGCCTGCCGAGATGTTTTACAACGTCTTGCCGATCTGGACGCCGCATTAGCTGATTTACATGGTGAGGTTGCTGGTCCGATAAACCTTGTTGTGGTCAGTTCTGCCAAATATTTTCTACCCTATCTTTTGGGCAATTTTATTGCGCGCTATCCCAAAGTTGAACCGAGGCTACAGGTAACTAATCGAGCCAGACTACTCGAACGTCTCGATGCCAATGAAGATCATCTTTATGTCATGGGTCAGGTACCAGAAGACCTGCCAGTGGTTGAGTACCCGTTTTTAGAAAATGTTCTGGTGATCGTCGCCCGGCCTGACCATCCATTGGCCAAACAAAAAAATATTTCATTAAAAACTATCTCTGAACAACGACTGGTTGGCCGCGAACCAGGTTCGGGCACACGCAAAGCGGTGGAAGAATTATTTGCCAAAAGCGGTTTAAAAGTCTCACCGTATATGGAATTAGGTGGAGCGGATGAAATCAAGCACGGCGTGATGGCGGGTTTGGGACTGGCAGTATTATCACTACATAGCCTGCGGTTAGAGCTGGCAGCAAAAAAACTGGTGGTCTTGGATGTAGAGAACTTTCCATTAAGACGGCGCTGGTATGCTGTGCATCGGCAAGGCAAAAGACTATCACTTGCCGCACAAACATTTCTCGAGTATCTGCAACAGGAAGGTGAACAGGAAATCGAGCATTTACTAACAGATAACCTGTCTCTTCTTACTGACAACCCAGACGTTTAGCCTGGGCAATCAAGTCCGCCACCGAAGCTTGCTGTTGATTCCGGCATCGGCTGAGAAAGCTCCTCTGAGTGCCAAGAGAATAAGTGTTCTCGATAAATCGACAGTTATTCATTGATGCAGATTTATCCCACCCCGCGAGGTATTGAACGGGTTGCGAAAAATTGCCTTTCTGAAAGAGCACCACCTCAGCCGGACGCTGTTGGATTCTACTCAGGTGTACCTGGAATTTATCATCGCAGTCCAGCCGCTGCAGAGAATGTTGTTGATATAAATGCTGCATCGTTTTGATTTGAGCTTGCTGCTCCAGCTGTTGCAGCTTTGGCTCAATCAAAAGCAGATATCCTGCAAATATCACCACCAACACGATTGAAGCAGCAAATGCTCTGCGAGTCCAATCCAGCTTCTCGACTAGCGTGAAGATAACGCCGGCAAGGCATAATAAAATGCCCGCATAGAAAAAAAGCGGAACCAACCAATTTGCATAATGCGAAGGACTACCGATTAGACCAGCCAAATAGCCATAAAAAAATATCCCTCCAAGTAATAAACCAGCAAGAAGACTTACAGCAAACCTGGCAAGCAATAACATCATGCAAAATGACTAAAAAACCGAAAATCAAAAGATTTCCGGTGTTTTTTGGAAAGCTTATTTTTCTTTGAGCAGATCACGAATTTCCGTTAACAGAATTTCTTCTTTAGTTGGCGCTGGTGGAGCTTCAGGAGCAGCCTCTTCTTTTGCTTTCAGTGAGTTCATTGCTTTAATCACCAAAAAAATCACAAAGGCAATAATCACAAAATCAACAATGGTTTGAATAAACTGTCCATAAGCGATAACCACTGCCGGCGTTTCACCAACCGCTTCTTTAAGCACTATTGCCAGATCCTTGAAATCCACTCCCCCCAGTAACAAGCCCAGTGGGGGCATAATCACATCAGCTACAAATGAGGAAACAATTTTGCCAAAAGCGACACCAATGATAATACCGACGGCCATATCTATCACATTGCCACGCATCGCAAATTTCTTAAATTCTTGTACCATGCTCATATCTGCTCTCCTTTTTGACTTTAATAAATTTCCCGATAAAACAGTTTTTTACGGCTTTTATATCAGCAGTTTAGAATATATGACATAAATAATTATTTGTCGGTAAAAATTAGCGGACAATAGAAGGAATGCGATTTTTCCACTGACACTTACTTCGTCACTCGATAAAGTTATAAGGCTTAATATATGGCTATTGGTTTTTTTCAAAAACGTATTGAAGAGATTATCGACAATGTTGCGAACTCTGACGATACAACCTCATTAACGGCCGAACAACTGGCGCAATTGTCCTCAGAATTGGCATTATATTTTTCGACCATTTTGCTCACGCTTGCTGGAGCTTTGCTGATCGCAATCTTTGTTTTATGGATTTTGAAACGACGTGCAAATCCCGCTACAACCGCCAATAAAGAACTTGAACGTCAACGCTTATTGCAGGACCTTGAAACCCAATTTCTGACTATCAGCAATCAACCCTCGGTATGGTTAAACAACAGATCAAATTTTGACGCCAAACTGGTCTATGAATTCTCACTGGCATTGACGCCGGAAGTACGCTGGCATGTCCCACAAACAGTTGAAACATCATGGCATATGGGAGATCGGCTGATCACGATTACAGATCAGCAAGATTTGCTGACCGCCAGTTTGCTTGATGAAATATTGCTCTGGTTCCGTCGCCTGGACCGGGCCGTTGCCGGAGAAATCATCAAAGTTGAAGATATTTATAGCTTATGGCGCCAGATATTGCCATTTGCCATTGATAACCGCTTCAGCTTTATGGCCGCTTACTTTGCAGAAGATAACCGCGGTAGCATTGATGATATTGAAGCAGTACGACAAGTCCTGATTGGGGTGATTCGTTATTGTCAGCAACAAAAACATTCACAACCACTGAGTTACATTAATGGCAGACTGGATCCGCTATTCTTCGATCAGCTGCCTAAAGGAATGAAAACGGGTATTGAAGCGGCAAGACACAACACAGTTCGCAAGGATCCGGTAGTGATGGATGAGGTTTCTGTCCCGGTGCAACAAAATAGAACTGAGCGAAAAGAACCTGTCGTTACTTCGCCGGAAAATGTTGCTGAAACATCCAAAAAAACCACTCGTAAAGAGCCTATCGTCAGCTTTGATGATGTGGATGTCGAAACCAAAAAACCGGGGTAATATTCAAGATCTGAAATCAGTCAGAAATAAACAGTTGATGTGTCAAGCCATAACACATTAGTTTTGTTGGGAGATGCTGAGTAATGAAACATTATTCATTAGTCTTTTTGCTCTGCCTTAGCACGACACATGTCTGTTTTGCTCAACAAACTGACAATATGCATATTATTATTGATGGTCGCCAGCCATTGAAAAGCGAAGATCAGAGCACTTGGTTAACCCATCCGGCAATTTTGCAGGCGGCCAATCTGGCGAGGTCATACTGGCTAAAACAGAACACCGTTTATCAGGAAGATTTTCGGATTATGGCAAGCAGCCAAGGAAACTTTACCCGGTCCGAGAGTCGACAGTCAGCAGTATTGTATTTGCTCAGTCGATGGCCACGTTGTTGCAGCAATATGGGACTCGCCATTATCGAAGATAATCAGCTTGTTCGTAATATTGTGTTTGCCGGTGGCACGCATCATTTATTTTCTGTCGCTGATATTAATCATGACCAACTGGATGAACTGGCATTGGTTAGTAGCTTTGGAATGGGTGGTAGCAATGAAACAACTCTACGTATTATTTCGTTGCCTGCGAGGGAAACTGTTTTATTAGGCACTATGCCACTTGCTTATGACAATTGTGCAACATTGCGTGAAGACAGCCTGCTCAGCACATTTCGGATCAGTATTAATAACGATGCTGTAGATAAAATTGAACTTGAAGAATTTCAGGCAGACTGTGAGCACCCAGAAGATGTGATGGTCACTTCGGTTAAAAGCATCATGATCGAAACAAAGCAACTTAACGACGAATATATTGATTTGCCGATTAACTAAGGACTGACATTCGCATTTTTACAGACATTGGCTAACACTGCCATAGCCAGATCAATCTGATAAGTCGGTTGTCGATGCTCGCGCAGAAAGAATTGCTGTACTCGATAGGCTTGTTGCTCTTTTTCAATGCGCTGTTCACAACGCATTTCATCGATTACCAGTTCGCCATTAATATCCTGAAGATAATGTACCATTTCATGCACTATAAAACCCCGGGCACTTTGGTCCTGCTGCAACTCCATTCGCTCATCATAGAAAATTGTCCGAGTCTCGGTATCGTAATAGGCAACGGCGGTACAGAATTGATCATCACATAATGTCTGCAGCAGCTGCTGATGACTAACGGCCTCAACTGTTGGCAACTTAATCGGCTGCTCAAAGCTGGTTAAAGTTACTGCCCATATCATCAAATCATTGATTAGCTCTTGCATATCTCTGCTCCGGTGCTTTTGTACTAGAGTCTGTTTATCTCTCAGCTCATAACAGAGGCGAAGATGAGAGCTGAACAAGCCCTAAAGCAATTCAAACAATTTCTGCATTGCCTGTTGATGCGTTAAATTCTGCTGTCTTAAATTACTGTAATTGGCACATAACTCGCCATACACATACCGGCCGTTCACGGTTTGAAATTGATCAGCAAAATCCTCCAGAATCTGATCTTCATTTGCCTCAATCCCCATTTCCTGTAATTGCCGTGTGGTCTGTACAGTACGATTGGCGATCACCCGGGGTTGCTCATGTACATATGGCTTAATAGAAAAGAGAAGTTTCTGGTAATAGTTGTTATCACGTGTGTTATCAGCATCTGGTTTAGCTTGATAAAGTGAGAGCAACCATTGTTCCGGCGGGGTGGGATCGGCAACTGATAGCATTTCTACTGGTTTGGCCTCTGGCATTCCTTGCTGTAGATTTTGCGGGACCGGTTTGACAATGGCATAGGATGGTTGCTGTTCTTCAACCTGAGACGTTTGCTGAGCATCATCATTACACCCGGTGACGCCAATAATGGCGACTGAAATAATTAAAAAGAACCCCACACGTTGCACCGCCAGGACCATTAATGTTAGTTTCATTTGGTTGCTCCCTGAATAGTTTGCTCGAACCTGCCGGGTTTATCAGTCTGACACTTTATGAAGGCATGGCCGTTTACTGAAAGTCACCGTAGCGTTCTTCAGCAGCAGCTTCACTGATAAAACTGGCAGCTACTAACTCCCAGCGTTGTTCAGCATCAAACACTCGACTGCATCCTAAGGCCTGTGAAACGTTGGGTTTAAGCGGAAACATTGATCGTCCCGCCTGTCTTACATCATAAAAATAACGATCCAGTTGTAAATCAATGATATGTGTCTGGTGGGTATTTTTTACAAATACTCTGGCCCCACCTTTCTCATCACAATCCTCATCCCACTCTTCATAAAACTCAATATAGTGAGTTGCTTCATTTGCTTCTGCCATTAAAACTGAGCTGTGTGCAATGCAAAATAGCCCCCCGATAAAAACAAGCAAACTGGCAGTAGAAAGTTTAGTGAGCATAAAAATTTAACTCCTGAAACAAATATGGGTTCATAGCTAAGTCCAGACCCAGTGTTAAGAATCAAAGTTTCTCCACAACCCAAGGTCAGGACATCATCCCTAGATGATTCAGGAATAAAGAATATTTATTACTCAGCAGCATTAAACCGACTGACCTGAAGCGGGAAACTTGATTGATCGAAAACAACTCGATAGTTTATTTAAGCAGGTAAGTACAATTTTTCAGGCCTGATAACGTAATCCCCGCTAAACCTTTATTTTGATTGAATCCGTTAATCTTCCTGAGTCATCGCATTAACTGGATTCTGATCAATTTTGTGTTACCAGGGCTTGTTGATCTTTCATCATTTTTTTGGAGAACATAATGTTTGACTGGAATTTATTGAGTGATGGGAAGGCATGGATATTTCAACCAGCCGTATTGAATTTCTTCCTGGTGCTCGGAATTGCAGTTGTAAGCTACATGTTACTTCGCATGGTGATGCGTTTTTTTATTACCCGCAGCGTCGATCTGCTCTCACGATCCAAAGGACGTTGGGGACGATATGGCGCTGAGGTCTTCAGGCATACAAGTCGATTATTAATAGCCGCCATGGCCGTCCAAATTGGTCTGGCACTAGTTGATCTTGGTCCTGAATGGGATAATCGGGTCAGTCATATATGGTTTCTGGTGCTGGCCTTGCAACTGGGACTGTGGATTGATGCTGCCATCGTCATGTGGAAAACAGAAACCATCGAAACGCGGGTAGACCGTGAAAACCAATTAACCGTCACCATTGTTTCCTTACTGGTTCGTACCAGCATCTGGGCTGTCGTATTGCTATCTGTATTGGCAAATCTGGGCGTCAACATTACCGCTCTGGTTGCCAGCCTGGGTATTGGTGGCATTGCCATCGCTCTGGCACTTCAGACATTGCTGGGAGATTTGTTTGCCTCTGCATCCATCGGTTTTGACAAACCTTTTAGAACCGGAGACTTTATTGTTTTTAATGATGTTGCCGGTACCATTGAATATATTGGGCTGAAAACCACGCGTATTCGAAGCCTGAGTGGCGAACAGATCATTTGCGGTAATACCAACCTGTTGCAGCAAATCATTCACAATTACAAACGAATGAATGAACGTCGAGTGGTTTTCTTTCTGGCAATTTCATTTCGCACGCCAGTCGCCAAAGCCAGACAGATACCCGGCTTAATAAAGGAAATCATCGAATCCATCGACAAAACCCGATTTGATCGCGCGCATTTATTCAAATTTGATGATTATTCGATGAGATTTGAGGTGGTCTATTACGTGCTAAGCTCAGACTACAATATTTATATGGATATCCAGCAAAACGTTAATTTTACGTTGCTGGAGGAGCTGGACAAAAGAGAAATCAGATTTGCTATGCCTGTGCGTTCCATTGAGTTTCTTGATGATATACCGATTCCTGACAAACCTCATGCTTCGAGCAGTCACCTCAGCGACAAGACTATTCACAAAGCAGAATAAGTTTGTTTAGGGCTTGTTATTGATTTGGAATGGTGAAAATGCCGTCAGGGTACTGGTTGCACATAAACTCAACAAAGGCACGAACCTTCGGGCTTTGTAAACGACGTGACGTATGCAGAATCCAAAGCTCGGTTTCCCCGTCGGCCATTCCCCATGACACAAGTTCACCTTTTTCAAGCTGACTGCCAATAATGGAGTGCGGGAGCATTGCCGCTCCTGCCCCTGCAGCAATGGCATCGCGGACCATTAACAGCGAAGAAAGACGAAGAACAGGTTGCGGTTCAAAGATGTGCTGACCATCGTTGACAGTCCAAAAGTCTCCGTCACGATAGGTTTGCATAACCACTGCCGGAACCTTAATCGGCTTACCGCGTTGGCCCTTCGGCATTTGAAATGAAGGTGCGGCAGCAAGCACTCTTTTGTCTCTAGCAAAGCATCTGCCAACCAACAAACTGTCATTATCTGGATTAATACGGATGGCAACATCGAAATGTTCTTCAACGAGATTGACCAGACGATCTTCCGACACCACTTCAATCTGTACATCAGGATAATTTTCCAGGAACTGAGCAGTAAGCCGTCCCAAAGCGAGCTGAGAAAACAGGAGCGGTGCTGCGATACGCAGGCGACCACGCGGTGAATCAAGGCCATCCTTTGCCGACGCTACTGCATCGGTGATCTCATGCATTGGTCCCTGCGTTCTGGCCAGTAGCAGTTGTCCTGCTTCAGTCAATTCCATGCTACGCGAACCTCGCTCGATGAGCCGAATACCCAAAGCTTCTTCGAGATCGGCTATACGACGCGATAGGGTTGCCTTAGACCTGCCACTGGCACGGCTGGCTTTTCCAAAACCACCATGAGCTGCTACCAGTTGGAAGTCGTTAAGTGCATTCAAATCCATCACGTCTCACTTTTGATACAAACTGTCTTTATTTTAGTGCCTTTGTTTTAAATATGGAATCACTTATTGTTTGGTTGTACGCAATTCAAACCCAACCAAGGAGACATTATCATGACCATTCTCGTTATAGGTGCAACCGGCACTGTCGGAAGCCAAGTTATCGAACAACTCACAAAGCGCGGTGCCGATGTTAGGGCACTTGTTCGTGATACCACTAAAGCCAACTTCCCTGCTGGTGTCGACATTGTCCAAGGCGATCTGCTCGACGTTGATTCGCTGAGAAGTGCCTTCGCCGGCGTCTCGACATTATTTCTGCTCAACGCAGTGGTAGCCGACGAATATACCCAAGCTCTGATAGCGCTCAATATTGCTCAGGAGGTCGGCATTGAGCGGATTGTTTACCTTTCTGTCATTCACGCCGACCGTTATCTGAACGTGCCGCACTTCGCCGGAAAATATGGTGTTGAGCGTATGATCGAGCAGATGGGCCTTAACGCCACCATTCTGCGTCCTGCCTATTACATCAGTAACGACATCACGATTAAGGATGTAGTGACGGGATACGGTATTTATCCAATGCCCATTGGCGACAAGGGGCTGGCCATGGTGGATACGCAAGATATTGCCGAGGTCGCTGCCCTCGAACTTATCCGTCGTGAGGAGTCTTCAGTACCGCAGCCGCTTAATCGAATCAATCTCGTCGGCCCTGACACGCTGACCGGACAGGATGTCGCCGAAATCTGGACGCAGGTACTGGGTACTCCGATCACCTATCCGGGCGATGACACTGCAGGATTCGAGCAGAATCTCCGGCAGTTCATGCCGAATTGGATGGCTTATGATATGCGTCTAATGAGCGAACGTTTCCTCACCGAGGGCATGATCCCCGATGTTGGCGATGTAGAACGTCTGACTTCGCTACTTGGACGTCCGTTGCGGAGCTATCGTGACTTCGCTGACAAACTTGTTTCGGCATAGATCTTTCAGGAAACTCTCGTCGATCAGGTAGTGTGTGAGTAATTTTTAACGACACAAAATAGAAAGCCCAGTCATCTAATGATGACTGGGCTTTTGTCCGAACGGAGGATGGGGATCTACCAGGCCGCAATTAAGCTGATAACACCCAATGACTATTGCTATAACTACATAAAATGAAAGATCGGTGCCAGAGCTACACCAAGTTTAATTTTGGGGAAAATTAGAGAAGAAAGTGGTGGCTACACCTAGATTCGAACTAGGGACCCCATCATTATGAGTGATGTGCTCTAACCAACTGAGCTATGTAGCCACGAAGCCGAGCATTTTACGTTGCTGGGCAATAAATATCAACATTAAGAGACTGTTAATCTCTTACAACCTGAAAGGCTGGGGAGATGGTTATAACCAATCGCTGAACTGAATACCAAACCCTATGCTGTTGGTGCGGTGGTCATAATCAATTAGACTTTCACCATAGCCATTAAACCACTGCACATAACCTCTAAAGTTTTTATACAGCGGAAAGCTCCAGCCCAGTTGCGTTGCGCCTTTATTATCGCTACGCAGATTATTACGGATCATTAGATCAAAACTGTGATCACCGTATTTATAAACCGAAGTGAAATCAAAATTCCCCATATATTTTTCAATATCCGGGTTATCGTCCGAGCTATCTCTTTCAGGAACCCGATACCATGGGCGAACAGCAAAATAAAAGTCGCCTTTTTCTACGACGAACTCCGCAAATATGCGATTCCAGCTACGGGATAATTCACCACTCTGGCCATTTGATTGGTGATTAAAGCCGACATTAATCAGTGAGTTTTTAAACCCGAATAACTCGGTATCGTTTGCAAATGAAAGCCAGGCCTCTGGTTCGTGGTTGGAATCACGAAACACTTGTGAGTTATCGTTATTAAACATTTGCCAGAAAGATCGGTTGGTATAAGCAATAAAGGCATCCGCCCGATTATTAAACAAACCTCTGACCACGGGAAGTTTTAAGCTGATTTGAAATTTACTTTCCCACGGTTGAAAATCATAGTCATTGCCAGGATCAGAAGCTTCAAAAGGAGCTTCATTGTAAGAAGCTACATTGTTACTGAAAATGAAGTAATTGGGTCGATGCGGCAAGAATGCAAATGGATTATTTGACTGACTTTTTTCTAAAACCAAACGACGTGTTAAGGCAGAACCATCCGCCGTTTTAATACTGGTGGCATCATCGCCATCAAGGGAGATAGTCTGCTCCTCAGCACGCTTCACCGCAGGCAAAGTGACCGGATCAAAAGATTCCTGTTTTTGTGAGCTGATGTCAGCGCTGCATATTGCGCGAATATCCCCGACCGTAACCGTATCATCGGAAGTAGCCATCTTGGACAAAATGCACGCATTCATAGCCGGATCGGCCTGTGCCACGCCCATCAGTATCGGTGTTAATAACACGCCAACAAACCATCTTTTCATGATTATTCCTTTACTTCAGAGCGCCTTCCGAGATCCACTGATCAAAGGCAAATTTTCAATTAGACGTTAAATCTAAAATGCATTACGTCGCCATCTTTAATGACATATTCTTTGCCTTCCAGACGCCATTTTCCGGCATCTTTAGCACCCTGTTCACCATTAAACTTCACAAAATCATCATAGGCGATAACTTCTGCGCGAATAAAGCCTTTTTGGAAATCAGTATGAATAACACCGGCACCTTCAGGTGCGGTCGCGCCGACTTCAACAGTCCAGGCACGTACTTCTTTAACACCAGCGGTAAAGTAGGTATGTAATCCAAGCAATTGATAACCGCTACGAATGACTCGATTCAGACCCGGTTCTTCCTGACCAAGTTCCTCAAGAAATTCTGCTTTATCCTCATCTGCCAGATCGGCAATCTCAGATTCAATAGCGGCACATATTGCTACAACAATAGCATTTTCTTTATCAGCCAAGGCCATTACTGCATCCAAAGCAGGATTGTTTTCAAAACCATCTTCAGCAACATTGGCAATATACATTGTTGGTTTGATGGTTAATAAATGCAAACCCGTTAATAATGCCAACTGTTCATCATCAAGATTCATTGCCCGAACAGGTGCCCCCTGGTCCAGGTGTTCGCGGATCTGTGTCAATAAATCCAGGCGTGCTTTGGCGACTTTATCACCGCCTTTGGCGTCCTTGGTAGTTTTGGTGATCGCTTTTTCTACTGATTCCAGATCAGCCAGAGCCAGTTCGGTATTGATCACTTCAATATCATCAACCGGCGAGACTTTACCGGCCACATGCACCACATTTTCATCTTCAAAACAGCGAACAACATGGGCGATAGCATCAGTTTCACGGATATTGGCCAGGAATTTATTACCTAAGCCTTCACCCTTGGAAGCCCCGGCAACCAGACCGGCAATATCAACAAATTCCATGGTAGTGGGCAAAACCCGTTGCGGATTAACGATTGCAGCCAGTTTATCCATACGCGGATCCGGCACCGGTACGATGCCAACATTAGGTTCAATCGTGCAGAACGGATAGTTTTGTGCTTCGATGCCCGCCTGCGTCAACGCATTAAATAACGTGGACTTGCCTACGTTAGGTAAACCGACAATACCGCATTTAAATCCCATGAGAAATCCTTAGGGGTTATTTATAACAATGACAAAATTCTTACCTCGCACCTTACACAGGTGTTTTCTAAAGTTCACAACAAGAAAGTTAAAAAACGATTCTTACTGTGAGTGCAGCCAGTTCATGGCTTTTTCGAGGTTTCCTGAAAGTACATCAGGTAAAACACGCAGGCTGTTATCGATACCTGCCATCATATTTTCCCGATCTGTTGCAGAGGGTTTACTCAGCACATAATCGGCAACTTGCTTACTATTGCCCGGATGATCAATACCAATCCGGCAACGTAAAAAATCTTTGCTGCCCAGTTGACTGATGATGTCACGCAGACCATTGTGCCCACCATGACCGCCACCGCGTTTCAGGCGCACCGTACCGGCGGGTAAATCCAATTCATCGTGGATAACGAGAATATTTTCTGCAGGGATTTTATAAAAATTGGCCAGCGCCGCAACAGATTGACCGCTGCGATTCATAAAGGTAAGTGGTTTGATCAACCAGACTTTGTGTTCAGGATTTGTGTATTGAATCAGTTGACCATGAAATCGGGATTCTGTTTTAAAACTCAGCCCAAAATCACTAGCCAACTGATCCAACCACCAGAACCCGACGTTGTGTCGGGTCTGTTCATACTGAGAACCGGGATTGCCCAGACCGGCGATAATCCAGTTTGTCATAACGGTTCCCGTCGACTGAATTAATCTTCAGTCGCTTCTTCCTCATCATCAGCTTCTGTATCTTCTTCAAGATCCACTTTAGCAACACGTGGCTCATGAATACTGACAACGGCTTGATCGTAAGAAGAACGTTCACCTTCTTCCAACTGCTCATCCTGAGTATGCGTCAAGGCAGTCAGAGTGACACCTTTAGGCAGCTTCAATTCGCTCAGGTGAATTGCTTCATCCATAGCCAGTTTTGCAACATCTATTTCGATGTATTCTGGCAGATCTTTAGGCAAACAAGAGATTTCAACCTCTGTCATCAGATGCGAAACCAAACCACCGGCTTTAACACCAACCGCTTTTTCCTCATTGATAAAGTGCAATGGAATAGTCATTGTCATTGCATGTTTGGCATCAACGCGCAGGAAGTCTGCATGGATGATTTTGTTGTCGTTCGCAGGATGACGTTGCAGATCTTTCAATACGACCTGATTTTTCTTGCCATCAATAACCAATGTCAGAATGTGAGCGTAAAACGCTTCTTCTGCCAAATGGCGAATGAATTGGTTATGGTTTACTGAAATTGAAACAGGTTCTTTTTCAGCACCGTAGACTACTGCTGGTACTTTGCCCGCATGACGTAGGCGGCGGCTCGCACCTTTCCCCTGGTCAGTACGCGCTTCAGCTTGTACTTCAAATAAATTTTCCATCTTCTTCTCCAAGACTAAAAAACGGACACGAGGCCCGTTCATATGCCGTTTTCCGGCTTTTCGCCTCCCCCGCGACCAGGTTCAGCACATACAACCAAAATAAATTTTTTGGTTAATCCATATATAAAGAGCTAACTGACTCTTCATTACTAATTCGGTACATCGCTTCCGCGAGCATTTCAGCAATGCTCAAGACGCGAATTTTGTCACATGCGGCCGCATCAGGCTGCAATGGGATGGTATCTGTCACCACTAATTCGTTCAGCAACGAATTATTGATATTTTTAATGGCTGCTCCCGATAAAACCGGGTGAGTACAGTAAGCAACCACATTGGTGGCACCATGTTCTTTCAAAGCGGCTGCTGCGGCACACAACGTACCAGCAGTATCGACCATATCATCGACCATCACACAGGTACGGCCATCAATATCACCGATGATATTCATTACTTTGGCCACATTGGCACGAGGGCGGCGCTTATCAATAATCGCCAGTTCAACATCCAAATGTTTGGCTAATGCACGGGCACGAACCACACCCCCAACATCCGGCGAGACCACAACCAAGTCCTGGTATTTGTGTTTCCAGATGTCACCCAGTAACACGGGTGAGGCGTAGACATTATCAACAGGGCAATCAAAAAAGCCCTGGATCTGATCGGCATGTAAATCAACGGTTAAAACACGGTCTGCGCCAACACCTGTCAACATATTGGCAACTACCTTAGCGGTAATGGCAACACGAGCTGAACGAGGACGGCGATCCTGACGGGAATAACCAAAATAAGGGACAACCAGGGTAATGCGTTTGGCTGATGCACGACGGATAGCGTCGGTCATCACCATTAATTCCATCAGGTTATCGTTGGTAGGCATACAGGTTGGTTGGACGATAAACACGTCCTTGCCTCGGACATTGTCGAGAATTTCAACCATGATCTCGCCATCACTGAATTTCTCAACTGTGGCTTTACCCAAGCTGATATTCAGAAAATTGGCGATATTTTCTGACAGTTTACGATTAGCGTTTCCAGTGAAGACCATCATATTGTCGTCTGCAGAACGCTGTTGTAACTGGAGGAGTCGGTTTTGAGTCACTATAGAGATGCCGAGTTCATTCAATAAACAAAAAGAGTGGCTGGGGTACCAGGATTCGAACCTGGGAATGACGGGATCAAAACCCGTTGCCTTACCGCTTGGCGATACCCCAACTGTTTTTACTCAACTCTATCAAATTGCAGTTACATTAAGACTTCAATCGAAGTCTTGAGCACAAAAACTCAACGGTGATTTGTTGCAGCCTTTGGCAGTAAAAGCATGCCAATGTTCCGGCACATGTTCTAAAACATTTTCAGCCGCAGTGGCTGAGTCAAAGCGGGCAAATACACAAGACCCTGTTCCGGTCATACGTGGATTGGTGGCATATTGTGCCAACCATGCCAGTGCTTGTGCAACTGGTGGATGCATTTTTTTCACCACCGATTCGCAAATGTTACTGCCTTCCCCCGCAAGGAAGCCCGCTATTGTGATGGGTTCACAATCGCGTGTCAATTCAGTTGCGGAAAATATTTCAGCGGTGGAGACGGCGCATTGGGGAAAGATAACTAAATACCAAGGTTCTGGTGGATCAATTTTAGTAAAAATTTCTCCTACACCCTCGGCCCACGCCGCGTGACCTCGCACAAAAACCGGCACATCTGCGCCTAATTGCAACCCCAGACCCGCTAATTGATCTTCTGATAAATCACATTGCCAAAGCTTATTCAGCGCAACGAGGGTGGTGGCGGCATCGGAACTGCCTCCTCCCAGACCACCTCCCATCGGCAGATTTTTTTCCAGTTGGATAACAGCACCTGAATGACAATTGCAGGTTGATTGTAAAAGCCGGGCGGCTTTTACAATCAGATTATCCTGATCTGCAACGTCTGGCAGATCGCCTTGTAAGGTGATTTGCGAATCTTCGGTGACGGTAAATTTTAATCTGTCGCCATAGTCAAGAAACTGAAATGCCGTCTGTAACTCATGATATCCATCTGGCCGTCTGCCGGTGATATGTAAAAACAGATTCAGTTTTGCCGGTGCAGGCCACCATTCATTCATTTACCAGCTTTCCATCCATTCATTACCAGACGAATACTTAACTGCGGATGTTCGATAAAGATCTTCGCCGGCACATCATTGCCTTCCAACGGCGCATAATCAACAAACTCCACTTGCCACCCTGCCTGGGAAAGCGTAATTAAGCGGCCTTTTTCATCCAGGGTTTTCTCATCAATCTTGATAGGGGCATGCGGCAAGCCTCTGACCCAGTCACGCAAGGCACTGACCGGTAATAACCAGCCCAGCACTTCTGCAAGAAGCTCTTCCGGTGTAGCAGCAGAATAGGTTTCACCATCAGAAAAAGTCATGGTGACCAGTTTGTCATTACCGGCTAACTCCACTCCCCCTTGAGAAAAGGGACCAAACAAGCGGATATTGAATTCTTCCTTCTGCTGTTGCCAGGTCACGCCGACATTCCAGCCTTCTTTGTCCTGACGAATAACCGTGCGACCTCGAAATGACCAGTTATCCATTTGTTTTAACGCCGTCTGACGGGTTTCCCACAACTGTTCAGCTGGTTCTAATGGTTTTGTCTGCCAGAATGGGGTACAGGCCGTCATCAACAGCAAACTGGTTACTACAAGAAGCTGTTTCATTTGGTCAACCGCTGCAGGGTCTCCTGAAGGACTTTGTTATTCGGATCCAGTTTCTTCCCCTGCTCCCAATACTTTCTGGCTTCATTTTTTTTATTCTGCATCCACAGCACTTCACCCAGATGGGCAACAAACTCCACATCGGCCTGAATCTCCACTGCCTCACGCAGGTAATATTCAGCTTTTTCCAAATCACCCATCCGGTAATACACCCATCCCAGGCTATCGAGGTAATAAGGATCATTAGGCCGCAGTTCCAAAGCTTTATTGATTAACTGCAAAGCTTCTTCATGTCGATCAGTACGATCGGTCAGGGTATAACCCAAGGCATTCATCGCCTGAGCATTTTCCGGGTCAATTTTCAGAATAGTGCGCAGATCTTGTTCCAGCATCTCCAGCTTGCCAATCGATTCGGCCACCATGGCGCGACTGTATAACAGATCCTGATTGCCCGGATGATTGGTCAGGGCTTCCGTTAACAACTCAACAGACTCTTCCGGCATGTCGTGATCCCGCAAAAAAGCGGCTTCAAACAAATAAAAATCAATGGCCTGCTGAGGACGTTCCTGACGCAGCAATTGCAGATGCTGTCGTGCTTTATCAATATCACCTTGATCGGCCAATAAATTGATATAACGGGTTTGCGCCATTTCAAAACGCTGGCTGTCTGTTGGCACTGAGGCGAACCAGACCAAAGCAGAATCCACATTGCCATTCATTTCTTCGGCAAGCCCCATAAAATAGCTGGCCTGACCACCGGCATCACCCATTTGTAATAACTGACTGAAATACGACTTGGCGGTTTCTCCATCATCGCGTTCCAAAGCCAGTAATCCCAGCGCAAAAATCACATCCGGGTTTTCCGGACTCTCCAAATGCAATTCTTCAAAAATGCGCTTTGCCTTTTCCGATTCGCCACTTTCCCCTAACAGTTTTCCATAGGTGAAGCGTAAGGACTCACTTGCCCCATCGCGCTGAGCTGCTTTGGCAATTAACTTTAACGCTTCTTCTTTTTTATCAAAGGTTTGCAGTAAATCCGCTTTAAGGCTCAGATAAGCTTCGTTGTTTGGGTCTTCTTCCAACAATTCATCGACGGCGATTTCAGCTACATCAAAGCGCTGGAAATAAGCCGCTAATCGGGCATAGGTAAAGCGAGCAGCCGGATCATCATTTTTATACAGGTCCAATTCCAGAATCGTCTGCAAACCTCTTTCCGGATCTCCCTTCTCGCTTAAATTGGCGGCTAGGCTTTCCAGATATTTTTCTTTGTTCTCCGGCTCCAAAGCGAGCGCTTTGTTTATGTTCACAACGACTTCGGCATAATTATCTTCCATTAATAAAAATGGAACCCGCATCACATAGACCTCGGCCTCTTCCGGGGAGACTTCCTGCCATCGGGTCAATGCCCGGTCAATACGTTTGGGATCTCGTGAAAATGTCGAAATTCGTGCGGAACGTCCCGCCAGTTCGGGAGAATCGGTTAATTCTGCTGCCTGGTTATATAAATCGACCGCAATATCAAGTTGACCGCGCTGACCCGCAATTTCGGCGGTAAGCACGTAATAAATCAGTTCTGGAGTCAAAGGCAAATCCAATTCCGTCTGCGCAGTTTCCACTGTCTCTGCTTCGTTTACTTCCACTGGCTGCAGGGGAGTTTTTTCGTCTGATTGCTTAGCTGTAGCGGCGCATCCAAACAGTAAAATAGGTATCATCACCCAGGCCGCCGATGAGGCGAACTGTTTTGAATGACCGCGTAACTGTTGCAATAAATCCATAATTCAACGACCTGACTGATTGAGTTTGATAGAATGGCGAATTAGTCTTGTCCAGACCGAGATATAAGACAACTTAGCTCACGGCTGCAAAGTTTAACAGCATACAACACGACTCCTTAATTATGCATCTTGTCACTTACGGCATTAATCACACAACCGCACCGGTTGATGTGCGCGAGAAGCTTAGCTTTGATGCTGATAAATTACCTTTGGCTTTAGCGTCACTGATGCTGAATGAAAGCGTGATTGAAGCAGTCATTGTCTCAACCTGCAACCGTACCGAAATATACTGTCATCTAGACGAAGATTATGACAATAGTGTCCTGTTATGGTTGCATAACTTTCAACAACAGGATGCCAATGCCCTCAAGTCCTATCTCTATTGTTACGAAGGTGCTGATGCGGTAAGACATTTATTTCGGGTCGCCTGTGGTCTGGATTCGTTAGTTTTAGGCGAACCGCAGATTCTCGGTCAGTTAAAAACCGCCTACACCCAGGCCCTTAACGCAAAGGCGCTGGGGAAATCGCTGGGACGTTTGTTTCAACATGCTTTTGGCGTAGCCAAGCAGGTGCGTACCGATACCGCCATTGGCAACAGTCCGGTTTCAGTCGCCTTTGCTGCTGTCAGTCTGGCAAAACAAATCTTCAGTAATCTGGCCGAATCAACCGCCCTGCTAATCGGTGCCGGCGAAACCATCGAACTGGTCGCCCGTCATCTGTTTGATAATGGTATCAAGCGTCTGATTATTGCCAATCGCACCGTTGAGAAAGCCCATCTTCTGGCAACCTCGGTAAATGGATACGCGATTAGTCTGAGTGAAATTCCGGCCCACCTCGCCGAAGCAGATATTGTGATCAGCTCCACCGCCAGCCAGCTGCCCATACTTGGCAAAGGTACGGTCGAAAGTGCATTAAAGCTGCGCAAACGTAAACCGATTTTTATGGTGGATATTGCGGTTCCACGGGATATCGAAGCAGAAGTTGGACAGCTTGAAGACATTTATTTATATAGCGTTGATGATCTGCATGACATTATTGAAGAAAATCTGCAGTCACGGCGTGATGCTGCCAAGCAGGCAGAGGAAATCATAGACACGCAGGCCGATCACTTTGCCGGCTGGATGCGCAGTCAGGATACCGTACCGGTAATTCGGTCGATTCGTGAGCGCGGACAGATGCTCAGCACCCAGGCCGTTGATAAAGCCCTGCGTCAGCTGGAACAGGGTGCGAGTGCTGAAATGGTGATGACTGAACTGGCCCGAACCCTGACCAACAAACTGTTACATGAACCCAGTAGACAACTGCGGCAATCAGCATTTGAATCAGATGAAAATAATCCGATGATTGATGCTGCCCGCCGTTTATTTAACATTAAGGATTGATCTGTGAAAGATTCCATCAGGCATAAACTTGAAGCATTAGTTGATCGTCATGAAGAGATCAGTGGCCTGCTATCTGATCCGGAAACCATGGCCAATCAGAACAAATTTCGCACTTTATCGCAGGAATATGCACAGCTGGAGCCAGTTGTTAAACACTTTGGCTTATATCTGCAAACCTTGAGTGATTTGAAAGACGCTCAAGCAATGATGCAAGAAAGTGATCCGGAAATGCGTGAAATGGCCAAGGAAGAATTGGCCATTGCCGAAGAAAAGCAGGAACAGCTTGCCATTGATTTGCAGAAATTGTTGTTACCTAAAGATCCAAATGATCAACGTAATATCTTTCTGGAAGTCCGCGCCGGTACCGGTGGTGATGAAGCCGCCATTTTCTCCGGTGATTTATTTCGAATGTACACGCGTTATGCTGAGTCACGTCGCTGGCAGGTTGAAGTGCTCAATGCTCAGGAAGGCGAGCATGGTGGTTATAAAGAAATCATCGCCCGTATTGTTGGTGATGGTGCCTACTCACGGTTGAAATTTGAATCCGGCGCCCATCGGGTGCAACGGGTTCCGGAAACAGAATCGCAAGGACGGATTCATACCTCAGCCTGTACGGTAGCGATTTTGCCGGAAGCCGATGAAATCGATCAGATTGAAATCAACCCGGCTGATATCAAAATGGATACCTTCCGTTCATCCGGTGCCGGTGGCCAGCACGTTAATACTACTGATTCCGCCGTACGTATCACACACATTCCAACCGGGATTATCGTTGAGTGTCAGGAAGAACGTTCACAGCACAAAAACCGCGCCAAAGCGATGTCCGTTTTGCAATCACGCATCATGGCGGCGAAAGAGGAAAAACAAGCCTCTGAACAGGCCGAAACCCGCAGATTGTTAGTCGGTAGCGGAGATCGCAGCGAACGTATCCGTACCTATAACTATCCACAAGGCCGCATTACCGACCATCGAATCAATTTAACCTTATATAAATTGGATGAAGTCATGTCAGGTCAGCTGGATCAGGTCATTGATCCGTTAATCAGCGAATACCAAGCCGATCAGCTGGCGTTATTGTCGAAGGATTCCTAGGATCAAAAGACCTAGGCTTTCGCTAGCCAATCCTGAGGTTGAAGGTAGTAATCATATAACTTGGCTTCCGCCGAGCCCGGCTCGGGTTGCCAGTTATAGCGCCATTTGACCAATGGCGGTAACGACATCAGGATCGACTCGGTACGTCCACCCGACTGCAAACCAAACAAGGTGCCGCGGTCATAAACCAGATTAAATTCCACATAACGACCACGACGATACAGCTGAAAATCACGCTGTTCTTCGGTATAGCGCAACTCTTTGCGACGCTCGACAATTGGTAGATACGCTGTGGTGTAACTGTTGCCAACGCTTCGCAACAAACCAAAGCAATGTTCAAAATCCGGCTGATTCAAATCATCGAAAAACAGCCCGCCAACCCCCCGCGGTTCGTTGCGATGCTTGAGAAAGAAATACTCATCACACCACTTTTTGTAATCATCGTATACCGTGTCACCAAAAGGGTCGCAGGCATTTTTAGCTGTTTGATGCCAATGAATAACATCGTCATCAAAGGTGTAATAGGGCGTCAGATCATAACCACCACCAAACCACCAGATAGGTTCTTCACCGGCTTTTTCAGCAATAAAGAAACGTACATTGGCATGGGAGGTTGGTACATACGGGTTATGTGGATGAATCACCAGCGATACGCCCATCGCCTGAAAACTGCGCCCGGCAAGTTCAGGCCGACTGGCCGTTGCTGATGGCGGTAAGTTATCACCGCTGACTTCGGAGAAATTGACCCCTGCCTGTTCAAACACCGCCCCGTTATTTAAAACCCGGGTTCGTCCCCCACCACCGGCTGGGCGCTGCCAGTCATCTTCAGCAAATTTCTGTTTGCCATCTGAATTTTCAACCTCTTTACAGATAGCATCTTGTAGAGTGAGTAAATACTCACGTACGGCATTAATATCCGGCCCACTCATCGCAGTACCTCACCAGTGAATGCATCACGAATAGTGGATGGCTTGTTAGCTCCGCCCAATGCCCCGGGCAGCACATAATCCAGTTCAGGTAACTGCCAATGCACTTGATGAACATTTTTGGCAGGTCGCAACCCGGTAATATTGGCACTGCTGGAAACCAGCGGTCCGCCAAATCTGCGGCATAGTTCTGCCGCTAAGGGATGTGCTGTTACTCTGACCGCCAGTGTGTCTCGCCCACCGGTTAATAAGGGAGAAACCGAAGAACGAACCGGCAATAACCAGGTGTTTGGGCCGGGCCAGCTTTGAGTCACTTTGGCGAGAATGTCAGCAGATAACGGCTGGATAAAATCCTGCAATTGGTTGAAGTCTGATGCAATCAGAATCAGGCCTTTTTCCAAGGGGCGACGCTTCATCATCAATAATCTGATAATGGCGGTTTCGCTCGAGGGATCACAGCCAACGCCAAACACTGCTTCGGTAGGATAGGCAATTACCCCATCCTCCTGCAAAGCAAGGCAGGCCTGTCTTAATTGCCAGTTAGAAAAATTCATATTCGGTGCAGATCGCTACTTTTAAAAGATAAATTAACCACGTTGCCGTTTTTTCTGCATCATTTCTTCAACAAACGGCATCAAAATAATTTCAATGGCCAGACCCATTTTGGTTCCGGGCACGACCATATTATTGGGTCGTGACATAAATGAATCTTTCAGCATTGAAAGGTAATACGGAAAATCTGCCATCTTAGGATCTTTAAAACGGATAACACACAGACTTTCATCCGGGGTGGGAATTTCCCGCATAACAAACGGGTTGGAGGTATCAATTAATGGCACCCGCTGAAAATTGATATGGGTGCGGGAAAACTGAGGCGTAATGTGGTGAATGTAATCCGGCATACGCTTCAAAATAATATCGACAACAGCATCCTGAGAATATCCACGGTTGGAACAATCACGTTTGATCTTCTGGATCCACTCGATATTGATAACCGGCACCACACCAATTAACAGATCGGTATATTGGGCGATATTCACTTCATCGGTAACCATACCGCCGTGCAGCCCTTCGTAAAACAGAAGGTCACTGTCATTATCCAGCTCTTCCCACTCGGTAAATGTTCCGGGGGGTTGATTGAATTTAACAGCTTCGGTTTCGTCGTGAATGTAATAGCGTTTTTCGCCACGGCCGGTTTCTGAGTAGGTCTGAAACAATCTTTCCAGCCGATCGAGACAATTGGCTTCAGGACCGAAATGCGTCATCGCCCGACCTTCGGCTTCCGCCTGAGCCACAGCGGCAAGCATCTCTTCACGATTATATCGGTGAAAGCTGTCACCCTCGATAACAGCAGGCTTAACATTGGTACGACGAAAAATATCTTCAAATGCATGTTTTACATTCGAAGTGCCTGCGCCGGAAGAACCTGTAACTGCAATAATCGGATGGGATACAGACATTCCGCCTTCTCCTTAAAGTCGCAATTTATCAGCCTTTCTGTTGCTCACGGGCAACTGCACGATAGGCAATATCCGTTCGATAATAGGCATCCTGCCATTGAATCTTTGCGACTCCAGCATAAGCCTGTTGTTGAGCAGCAGCAACACCTTCACCCAGAGCGGTCACACATAAAACACGGCCACCAGCTGTGACAACTTTATCTTGATCAAATGCTGTACCGGCGTGGAATACACGGGTATCAGCTGAATCCACGACATCCAATCCGCTAATCACATCGCCTTTTTTATAGCTGTCCGGATAACCACCAGCAGCCATGACGACACCCACGGCAGCACGGGGATCCCACTCAGCGGTGACTTGATCCAGTCTTTTATCCAATGCTGCTTCACATAACTCGACTAAATCGGAAAGCAAACGCATTAAGATGGGTTGGGTTTCCGGGTCACCAAAACGGCAGTTATATTCCACCACTCGTGGCGCACCCGTTTCATCAATCATTAATCCGGCATATAAAAAGCCGGTGTATGGGCGACCATCAGCTGCCATACCTTTAACAGTAGGCTCGATAACTTCACGCATCACTCGATCAAAAACGCTATCGGTCACTACCGGAGCAGGCGAATAGGCGCCCATACCACCGGTATTGGGTCCTTTATCACCATTATCGCGAGCTTTGTGATCCTGTGAAGTTGCCAGCGGCAGGATATGTTCACCATCGACCATCACAATAAAGCTGGCTTCTTCGCCGGTCATAAATTCTTCGATAACCACACGATGACCGGCTTCCCCAAAGGCATTCCCGGACAACATGTCTTCAACTGCAGCAATCGCTTCTTCAACCGTCTGCGCGACGATAACGCCTTTACCGGCAGCCAGACCATCAGCTTTCACAACGATAGGCGCGCCACGCTCTAGAATGTATTCAATGGCATTGGAGATATTGGTAAAGACTTGATAGGCAGCAGTAGGAATTTGATGACGGGCCAGAAAATCTTTGGTGAACGATTTGGAAGCTTCCAGCTGAGCGGCGTCCTTGCTCGGACCGAAACAGCGTAACCCGGCTTTTTCAAAGGCATCGACGACACCCATAACTAATGGAATTTCAGGGCCAACAACGGTTAAACCGATATCATTTTGCTGTGCAAAGGCCACCAGCGCATCAATATCATCAACCGCGATGTCGACATTGCGAACACCTGCCTCATTTGCGGTTCCCGGATTGCCTGGAGCAACAAAAACTTCACTGCAACGCGGTGATTGTTTCAGTTTCCAAGCCAGCGCATGCTCACGACCGCCACTACCAATGACCAGAACTTTCATTATCTTGTTGCCACACCTGCTGAAATAAAGCGGCAATGATACCGTAGATGACTGTATAACCAAACATTAATACATGGTAATGACATACCCAAGTCAGCCTATATAAGGCATAGATTGTAACTGTGGCGGCTTTTCATTATTGTGATGTTCAGCCTTTGCCAAGTGAGAAAAATACAAGTGGAAGATTTAAAAACATCGGAAGCCTGGCGCGTCTTCCGCATTCAATCTGAACTGATTGACGGTATTGAAACCCTTAATGGGCTTGGTCCCGCCGTATCCATCTTCGGTAGTGCATGTTTAACAGAAGACTCGCCGTATTATCAGGCGGCCAAACAGGTTGCACTGTCACTTTCCCAGGCAAAGTTTTCGGTTATTACCGGTGGAGGTCCCGGCATTATGCATGCTGCCAATGCCGGTGCGTTCAAACAGGGGGCACATTCGGTCGGCCTCAATATTGAATTGCCGATGGAACAAAAACCCAATCCGAATCAGGATATCAGCCTGAGTTTTCGTTACTTTTTTGTGCGCAAACTTATGTTTGTTAAATCCTCAATGGGCTATGTCGTATTTCCCGGTGGTTTTGGTACTTTGGATGAATTCTTTGAAGCATTAACCCTTATCCAAAGCCGCAAGATCCGTCACTTTCCGGTTATTTTGTATGGCTCAGAATACTGGAAAGGACTGATTGACTGGCTTCGGGCTGAAGTGCTGCGGATGGACTGCATCAAGGAAGACGATCTGAATATTTTCCATCTGGTTGATAAGCCCGAAGAGGTCTTGCCGATTATTCAGAAACATTTTGCTGATTTAGGGGCTCATCCGGAAGACGATCAACGCTTCCCAGTCTGATCTGGATCAAGAAAGCGTGCATTAGCCATCCACGGTAAAAATTGGCTGTTTATAATCATCGCCCAACTGTTTTACAGGGCTTTGCTATGCAAAATCAGCTGATCGTGAACCGCCAACTTATCCAGAAATACGATACGGCCGGACCGAGATACACCTCGTATCCCACCGCATTGGAGTTTGATGAAACCTTTAAAACAAAGGAATTCATCGAACACGCCGAGTTATCCAACCAGCGCGGCGGGCCACTGTCTCTGTATTTCCATTTACCGTTTTGCGATACCGTGTGTTTTTATTGCGCCTGCAACAAAATCATCACCAAAAATCGCGATCATGCTGCGCCATATCTTGAAAACCTCTACAAAGAACTGGCCCTTAAGGCCGCATTAATTGATACCAGCCGTCCGGTGACGCAACTGCACTGGGGCGGTGGCACACCGACATTTATCAGCGAACAGCAAATGCAGGATCTGATGACTGAAACCCGTCGGCATTTTCATATTGCTGACGATGCCGATATCTCGATTGAAATTGATCCCCGTGAAGCTAATGCCGATACCATCGCGTTGTTAAAGAAAATAGGCTTTAACCGTATCAGTCTGGGCGTGCAGGATTTTGATGCGGCCGTGCAAAAAGCGGTTAATCGCATTCAATCCGAGGCCGAAACCATGGCGGTCATAGATGCAGCCCGCCAGCATCAGTTCCGTTCGATCAGCATCGATTTGATTTACGGTCTGCCGCTGCAAACGTTATCCGGCTTCAATACTACGCTCGATAAAATCATCGCTGCCGATCCTGATCGTATCTCATTATTTAATTACGCCCACATGCCAAAGTTGTTTAAAACTCATCGTCAGATTAAAAGTGAAGACTTACCTACTGCAGAGCAGAAATTGAGCATTTTGCAACTGTCGATCAATAAATTAACGCAGGCCGGTTATCAATATATTGGTATGGATCACTTTGCCAAACCGGATGATGAGCTCAGTCTGGCCCAGCAACAAAATCGGTTACATCGTAATTTTCAGGGGTATGCCACTCACGCCGAATGTGATCTGATCGGCTTTGGTATCACTTCGATTGGCAATATCGGTGACGCTTATGCACAGAACGTAAAAACCCTGCTCGAATACGACACTCTGCTCAAGCAAAATCAGTTACCGTTAATGCGTGGCATCAGCCTGTCAGAGGACGACAAACTGCGACGTCAAATCATTACCCGTTTAATCTGTGATTTTGAACTGAGCATTATAGAAATCGAACAGGAATACGGCATTCAATTTAAAGAATATTTTGCTGATGCCTACCCTCAGCTCGAACAATTTGCCGAAGATGGCCTGTTGCAGTATAACTGGAAAAACATTGTGGTCTTACCTGCTGGTCGCTTGTTAATCCGTAATATCTGCATGGCGTTTGATAAATACAGTCAACAAGCAAAACAGCGATTTTCCAAAGTTATATAGGGCTGATGCTGGAAAAAATCCGACAGTACTTCATATTTGGTCGATTAGGCGTAAAGCTCTATGTGCTTGCCGTTATCACCGGATTATTGGCCAGCCTTGCCATCATCCTGCTCAGACTCACCATTGAACATGGTCAAATGCTGCTATTGCCCTCCGGTGAAGTCGAAGGCTTTGCCAGCCTGCCCTGGTGGGGTCTTTTGGGCCTGCCTATTGTCGGCGGCCTGCTTATCGGCCTGCTGTTTCGTGGTTTAAATCAGGAACAACGCACCACCGGCATCCTCCATGTTATCGAACGACTCTCTGCCTATGAAGGCCGACTGCCCTGGCAAAATGCTGTTCGCCAATTTATCGGTACCAGTATTGCCATCATTACCGGTCATTCCGTTGGTCGTGAAGGTCCCGGCGTGCATCTGGGTGCTGCCAGCGGCAGCTTACTGGCAAATGGTCTGGAGTTACCCAACAACAGTGTTCGGATTTTGGTGGCATCGGGCACTGCAGCGGCCATAGCCGCCTCATTTAACACACCGATTGCCGGAGTGATTTTCGCCATGGAAGTCATCATGATGGAATATTACATCGCCAGTTTTATTCCGGTGATTCTTGCTTCCGTCACCGGCGCAGTGGTCTGCCGGCTGACCTTTGGTGACGATACGGTTTTTATCAACCTCAGCGCCGAGATGCAGTCACTATGGGAACTGCCCTACATCATATTCCTGGGTCTCGTTATCGGTGGTTTAGCCACCATTGCGTTAAAAACACTGACGCTGTTTACTAATCTATACACCAATCACCCGTCATGGTTACGGCCGGTTTATGCCGGAATTTTAATGGGCTTGTGCGGCATGATGGTGCCGGAAGTGATGGGTATGGGCTATGGCATTATCGGCAGTATTTCCGCCAATGATATTGCCATCGGCACGCTGGTCATCATCATGGTGATGAAACTGCTGTTATCTTCTGCCACCGTCGGTTTAGGCATCCCGGCCGGAGTCATTGGGCCGACCATGGTCGTCGGCGCCTGTGCCGGCGCAATATTAGGTTACTTTGGCCAGATCCTATTGCCTGAATATGCTTCATCAATGACCTTTTATGCCGTGTTAGGCATGTGTGCGATGATGTCTGCCACCCTGAAAGCCCCGCTTGCCGCATTAATGGCCATGCTGGAACTCACCGGCAACCCGGAAATCATTCTGCCGGGCATGCTCGCCATCGTCTTTTCCAGTCTGATTACGCACGATTATTTCAAGCAGGAGCCACTATTCGTCAATATGATGCGAGTAAAAGGTCTGGATTTTCGTAATGACCCTATCTCGCAAACGCTTCGTAAAATCAGTGTCGGCGCCGCGATGCAACGCAATATCGCTGTATTGAATCAGACAATCAATCGCGATTTGGCCCTGCATACACTTGAAAACAACCCGGAATGGATTTTAATCACCAAAGAACGCAATCCGATTGCCTTGATGCCCGCCAGCGACCTGGCCAGAGCGGTGAGCGTAAAAGAAGACGAAGATGAGTCAGAAATCGATTTGATGCAAATCCCGGCAACCAGACGCAATGTGCATAAAATCTCATTGCATACCAGCCTGCATGAAGCCTATCAGGCGCTTGATAAATATGAAGTAGAGGCGCTGTACGTCAGTCGACAGAGCACCCCAATGATCGACCGTATTTATGGGATTTTGACCCGGGAAATGATCGAAAGCCATTACCAATTACCCCCTTCCACCAGAAAATAAGCGAATTGGGTGTGAACAATTGTGAAATCTTGTTTATAATGTGCGGCTTGCTGCCCGGGTGGTGAAATTGGTAGACACAAGGGACTTAAAATCCCTCGACTTTGCGGTCGTGCCGGTTCGATTCCGGCCCCGGGCACCATTAAAAACAAGCACTTAGAGATAAGTGCTTTTTTTATGCCCGAAAGCCTGTGACGAATTTGTGCCATAACCCTAGGCAACCTCCGTTAATACGTTACTGGCATAAGCTGCTAGATGCTGTGGTGAAAGGTGCGCATATTTCTCCACCATTGCTAGCGTCTTCCAGCCCCCAAGCTCTTTAAGCACATACAAAGGCGTGCCGTTCTGAACATGCCAACTCGCCCATGTGTGCCTTAAGTCGTGCCATCGAAAGTCTGCAATACCCGCATTTTCTAAAGCTTTGCGCCAATCCTTGTTATTTGGATCTCCCAACCATCTTCCTGTTTTTGATACAAAGACCAGGGTTTCATGCTTACCCTTCATTGATTCTAAAACATTCAATGCATCATTGTTCAACGGCACGCCAATCGGCTTTTTACTTTTAGACTGGTCTGGATGAATCCAAGCAAGTTTAAGATCCAGGTTAACTTGGCTCCACTCCAAATTTTTAACATTCCCTTGCCTTAGCCCTGTTGCTACTGAGAACTTTACCAAAGGCTTTAAGTAATCTGGCAATGCTAATTCAAGCCGATTATATTCAGCCATAGTTAACCAACGAATCCGCTTTGCATTTTCCTTATACCTTTCGATATGAGGTACTCGAACAATCCATTCCCATTTGTGTGCTTGGTGTAGTACCACACTAATCACTGCTAGAAAACGGTTTGCTGTCGCCCCAGAGGTGTTCTCTTCCTTGATAAACCCAATCTCCTCAATAAGCCCCTGAGTAATACTATCTAAAGCCCGACCAGACAAATATGGATGCAACCATCTCAACATACTGAGATTTTTCTTGTAACTTACCGTATTTTCGGTGGTTTTAACCCACTTTAATGCGGCTTCATCCCAGGTTCGTCCTGATTGAATTCCTAAACGGTCACGTTCCCACGCGTCCTTTTTTAACTTATCGTGATATTCCTGCGCTTCACGTTTTACTGTAGTTTTAGCAGAGCACCTAACTCGGTTTCCGCTTGGCGTGGTGAAGTCAATCCACCACGTTTTACCTCGTTTATTGAGTGACATAAATTGTCTCCTGAGTTTGATTCACTCAACAACGTTCGCCGTGATTGAGAATACTGTGACCGTAACCAGTCGGCAAGATCGGCTTTAATAAAAACCCACTTTTTCCCTGGTTTTGCTGCTGGAATTTTTCCACTTTGAGCAAGCCTTCTCAGCGTTTCATGATTAAGATGAAGAAATTTGGCCGCTTCATGAATACTCATTGTTTCAACCACGGAGACCTCCCCAAGACCCACAGGGGATCTCCGTAATGATGCTTACACGGCATATTATGTTAGTTGGCGGCGGCCATATCAGTGAGGGGATGTCGTAATGTGCTGGAACTAGAATTCCAGGGTTTGCTTTCCGTTGAGCTTTAGCAATTTTTTCTAAACTCTGCTCCAGCCCAAAGCGATTAAGAAACAACATATATCTGTATGGTTCAAAAAATACATACATATAGAATGGCTCCTGTTTAAGAAGCCTCTATGATGCCAGCTAGAAAAAACAGCAATGTTATCCATATCACACTTTTAACATGTTGATATTTATTATGTTTTTATAATTTTATTTTGCATGCACTGTCAACAGAAAAAGTTTGTCTGAACAAGGTTTGTACGTTTTTAATACTGTATTACGAACATTCATTACAGATGTCCTTGAAACCGAAAATTCCGGCAATCGTGACGCATTTCGGATATTGCCGTAGAGGGATAAACTATTTACCGATTGATGCCCCATGGCCGCAGCAGTTTCTTGTCGACTCCATCCCGATGCTTTAAGGTTAGATCCAAATTGATGGCGATAGCTTTTAAGTGTGATCCGGTTTTTACGTCGAGGAAAAAGAGCTTTCGTTACTCTTGCCAGTTGATCTTGCAACAGTTTCATCGCTTTTGTACTGTCAGAACCGGATAGGAGCTTATGTTGTTTCCAAGCTTCATGTGCCGCCGTTAAGGTATTGAATTGTCCGGTATCAAAATAAAATGTCCGATCTAATCCTCGTAAACCATCTTCGGTTTTTTTGGCTGAGATAACATCTAAGCTATTGTTATCAGCATTGAATGTCATTTTGTCGATTTCACATGGTCTTACACCCGTTTCTCTGACGACTTCCAATACCGCTAATAGCGCCCAGTTTGGTTTGTTTCTTTTTAAGATGTAATGCACTATTTTGGAGTGCTCCGTCTCTAGTACTCTCTTGCAGTCACCACGTTTCTTTTTTTGAAGGTGCCTATTTTCAGGCAGGCTGACTGGATTTTTCATTTCATGAATTACCCTTGCATGATCGTACTGCCCGACATTTTCAAACATGAATGCAATCGCATTCCTTTGGATTCTCCATGCATCCTTTACCAAGTGAAAACTTAAGTTCGATAACGCATTCTGTGTCGAGACTAAATCTGCTTTGCCAGTTGGATGGTGAAGACGATAAAACCGCATCGCTATGAGCGCTTTATTTCTTTCAGATTGGGAAATATTTTTTGTTGGCATAGGCATACCCGGTATATTTATTGGATGCCTATTACCATATTAGATTGCTGAATTTTGACTGTGAGATAGATAACACTTTCGTTAATACTTTCACACCCTCTCTGGCTAGATATTAAAAAACATTTGCCTGCCAGCCCCTCACATACTTCCGCGTTATTTATTGAGCGTAAATATGTTTATTTCCCAATAAAAAAAGACAGGACTTGTGTAGAGGCATAAATGTAATTCACGGCTCACCCAAAATTTCTGCAAATGTAACCTTAAACATACTCAAAGAGTGCAATCCTATTCTATGTTAAACATGACATTTGGATAGTGATGGTATTTTGCTGGCCATAACGGCAATGGATTAAAATGATTCGTGATGTTTTTATTGCTCTTTAAGTTAACTTGATCACTTAGCCTTAATTGTGGGAAATCAGATTTACTCATCGTATCAATAGACGGTGTGGGTGAAGGTTTATCCTCGATAGCAAAGGCCATGTATGGTGCAGAAAGATCCGTATTGATAGTTGATGCATAAGCAAGATCATGGGAATCGGCAACGTTATTAGAGTAGAGCCAAAGGACTCTGCAGAACATAGCGTAATCACCACTAGCCGCTATATTGTTTAACTGTGCATTGAGACTAGCCAGCATAGGCAGATCGGAGCTATAGCGATCCTGAAAATGCTTTTTGAGATAAGAGCAGTTAACGAGATCAGCATTACCCTGACGGCAAGTATCCCAGAGTGCCAGAGGCGGGTAATTTCTCTTGGTGGAAATCACCGCAAATCGTCTTTTGCTAGTGAATTCAGACCAAGCCTGGATTTGTTCGGTATGCGTCACCGGCCGAGAGGCAGTTGGCTGTTTGATCACAATAACTTTGTCAGCCTTTACTTCCTCATATTCATCCAGCATCTGCATCGACCTGATTTCATCAGGAGTATCGATGGTTTGAATAGATGACATCTCTGATAAAAAGCTTTTCAGTATGTAGCTGATAACACCTTTCAGATCATAAACAGGCGTCATATGTATGCCTTGTTTGCAAGAAATTTTCTGGCGATCAACAAATGCCCATTCAATTATCTCCAGTACTAAATCAATATCCTTGGTAAAAATCAGAAAATGCAGATGTGGTGTGCCATCTGCCTGGGCTTCCAAAACCCTAATAGCATCAACATCAATATCGTGATAACGCAGTTTATCTGTTTGTTTACGCACTGCCTCAGCAATCAGTTTAGTTAGTTTATCCGGTGTTAAGCCATTAAATAATCTATTCGCTTTTTTAAATTCAGGTTTGAGTGTGACTGTCACGAAATAGGCTGCACGACCAGCCTCAATATTGAGTTCAGCTATTCCTGTCACTCTCGTTAAATAGGATGAATGCCTTGCGTGCTGTCGTCTGTCCTGTAGCTGAGATCTTGTCCGCATTCCCCATGGTGTCATATACATAGCTTGTGGAGCCAAATGGCGTCGATACATCACATATTTATGTGAAGCCATGCTTTTATCATTACCAACAAGGGATGAAAAAATGAAAGATGCTCTTCTAACTTGTTTACGAAGTTTTCTGTTCCAATAGGCCGTAGTTTCAGCCGATCTCAATAAGGGTCGTTGACCTTCCATGAGATTAAATGCCCTGTGTAATTCTGACCAGAAATCATCATCATAAGATAAACCACAACGTTCTATTTCCCTTAAAAACTTTGAGATCATCTGGGCCTTTTTATAGATGATCTTCCTATCAGAAAATGGCTTGATAAACGCTGGGAATAGCTCTTGTTTACGTTCTGCCAACCAGTGCTTAACCGCACCCGAAATAGCATACTCCTTTATAAGTTCATCAAACTGAATATCATAAATAGGCCTCAGCTCATCAATATGTCGTCGTTGAAGTTTCTCCAGTACTGACATATCAACTTGGATTTCATCATCTTTTACTCTAATTGCGTTATACAAAACATGACACCTTACTTTTAACTGTGTCGCCAGCATACAGACGCAATACATCGACAAACTTGATATAGGTCACAAACAAAACAGCTGATCAGATACGAAATGATGTTTAGATAAAACAGACAATTCAGTACTTGCTCCCCCAATAAAAGGGATTTATGGCAAGATTAGCGGCTTAGATACTTCTGTTCGAAAGAAAACCCAAGGATGCCCTCAGCCAATGGCCGAAAAGAAAACCACAACAAAAAACGTTAAAACCTTTGAACAAACGCTTTGGGATACTGCCGATAAACTGCGCGGCACGGTTGAGTCATCTGAATACAAACATGTCGTGTTGAGCCTGATATTTTTGAAATTTGTCAGTGACAAGTTTGAGGCAAGGCGACAGACACTGATTGATGACGGTCAGCAGGATTATCTCGACATGGTGGAGTTCTACACCATGAAAAACGTCTTTTACCTCCCCGAACATGCTCGCTGGAGCACGCTTCAAAAGCAGGCCAAGCAAGACGACATCGCTGTAAAGATCGACACTGCCCTGCATGCCGTTGAAAAAAGTAACCCATCGTTAAAAGGCGCCCTGCCTGATAACTACTTTTCACGGATGGCGTTGGATCCCAGTAAGTTGGCAGCCCTTATCGATTCGATAAACAATATCGATACCATCAGTGATAACGAAGCTGATCTGGTTGGCCGGGTATATGAATATTTTCTGGGAAAATTCGCTGCAACCGAGGGTAAAGGCGGCGGTGAGTTTTATACCCCAAAATGTGTGGTTAATCTGCTGGCAGAAATGATTGAGCCATATCAAGGCAAAATCTATGACCCCTGCTGTGGCTCCGGCGGCATGTTTGTGCAATCCATAAAATTTATCGACAGCCATCAAGGCAATCAAAAAGACGTTTCCATTTACGGTCAAGAATACACTGCCACGACTTATAAACTGGCAAAAATGAACCTGGCGATCCGCGGCATCTCCAGCAATCTGGGTGATGTACCGGCCGATACCTTTTTCAAAGATCAGCACCCAGATCTAAAAGCTGACTTTATATTGGCTAACCCGCCCTTTAACCTTAAAGCTTGGCGCGGCAATGATGAATTGATTAACGATCCACGCTGGGCAGGTTACGAAGTACCTCCCGTTGGTAATGCCAACTATGCCTGGATATTGCATATGATCTCCAAACTGTCAGAAAACGGCATCGCCGGTTTTGTGCTTGCCAACGGATCTATGTCTACTAATACCAGTGGTGAAGGTCAGATCCGACAAAAACTGGTTGAGAATGATCTGGTGGATTGCATGATCGCCCTACCCGGCCAATTGTTTTACACCACACAGATCCCAGTTTGCTTATGGTTTATCACCAAAAATAAACGCGCCCAGCAATTTTCGGATGACCGCAAACATTTTAGGGATCGCCGTGGTGAAACCCTGTTTATCGATGCCCGTAATATGGGTTCGATGATCAGCCGCGTACATAAAGAACTCACCACAGATGATATTGCCGAAATCACCCGCACCTATCATGCCTGGCGCGGTGAAGCGAAAGATGGCGACTACCGAGACGTACCTGGTTTTTGTAAATCCGCCACGCTTAATGACATTAAAACCAATGACTATGTGCTGACGCCCGGCCGCTATGTAGGTGGGGCAGATATTGAAGATGATGGTATTGCTTTTGAAACTAAGATGGCCGAACTCAGCCAGACCTTATTTAAGCAGATGGCAGAGGCTGAAAAGCTTGATTCAATGATTAAGAAAAACTTGCAGGGACTGGGTTATGGGGACTAAATGGTTAACGGCACCATTAAGTAATTTTTATTCTGTCCCTTCAAGAAATGGACTCACTAAACCAAAAAGCATCCGTGGTGAAGGATATAAATTCATAAACATGGGTGAAATTTTCGCACATGGCCGCATGCTCAACATCAAATGCGACAGAGTGCCCGCAAATGAAAAAGAATTAGAGAGCTCATTACTAAAATCCGGTGATTTATTATTTGCTCGTCAGTCATTAGTATTATCGGGTGCTGGAAAATGTTCCATATTTCTAGGCGATGATGAACCTACTTTATTTGAATCACATCTAATCCGTGTCAGACCAAACCAAGAAATAATTTCACCAGAATATCTTTATTATTATTTCAACAGTCCTATTGGTAGAGCTGAAATCTGGAGCATAACAGAGCAAGGTGCAGGCCAAGCAGGTATTCGTGGCTCTGATTTGGCAACCGTTAATGTTCACTACCCAAGCCTTCTCGAACAAAAGAAAATTGCTTCAATATTTTCATCACTTGACGATAAAATTGAGCTGAATCGTCGAATGAACTCTACACTGGAAGCGATGGCACAGGCTTTATTTAAAAGCTGGTTTGTTGATTTTGATCCAGTGATTGATAACGCGTTAGCTGCTGGCAATCCGGTCCCCGAACCACTGCTAGCCGGTGCTGAAAGCCGAAAAGCACTCGGCGATCAACGCAAATCACTTCCTGAAGATCTGCAACAACAGTTTCCTAATAGCTTTGTCCTAACCGATGAAATGGGTTGGGTTCCAGATGGTTGGAATGTTGGGCCTATTCAAAAAATTGCTGACTTAAATCCTGAGTCTTGGAGTAGTAAAAATTTTCCCCAATCAATCAAATATGTTGACTTGGCCAACACTAAAAATGGAAAAGTTGATTCGGTAACTATCTACTCTGATCAAGACGCTCCTAGCAGGGCAAAACGTATTCTTCGTAAATTTGACACGATTATTGGTACTGTACGTCCGGGCAATCGATCATTTGCATATGTAAATCAAGACGGCCTTACTGGGTTTGCTGTTATGCGACCCAAGGTAATGAGCAATCGGACTTTCGTTTACCTTTTTCTTACGCAGGATGACGTCATTGATACATTGGCGCATTTAGCTGATGGTGGTGCATATCCAGCAGTAAGACCGGAAGTCGTTGCAAACCAGATATGTACTTATCCAGCTATAAATTTACTTGAGGCATTCGATAAGTTAGTTTCACCCTTTTTCCAAAGTATCGCCGAGCAACAGTTTCAGTGCGATTCACTGTCAAATATACGCAACACGCTTATCCCCAAACTTCTTTCCGGTGAATTACGTGTGCCCGAAGTTGCATCAATTATTGACAAGCAGTTGGCTGAAGCATAATCGTTTTTTATTTACTGGCCGACCAAGCTGCTGAAGCTCTAAATCATAGAAAATCTGAATAATCTTTTAGTATCGAAACCGTCTGTGGCAGTTGCTGCTTTTGAAGTGTGTTGAGAAAGTCTTCAAGTTCGATCGGTGGATTTTTTAATGCCATACGCTGATTTTTGATCGCGCTACAACATACCGGTGGGGCCAGATCAATTTGATAGTAGATAAAGTCATCCGGGTGCAACACATCAATACCATAGGGCTTTAACGCTGATTCCGGAAAATCTTTGGCATTAAACGTGATAATTGCATCGGCATTACAGCGAATCGCTGCCGCCAAAACATGACGATCATCAGGATCCGGGAGCGCTAATGTGTCAATTAGGTTTTCATAGCCGGTCACTTTGGCATCCCGTACATGGGCATCCATCAAGTCTCTAACTTGCTCCAGTTTTTCTCGTGTAAATTTACCCTGTCTCAGTAATGCGTTGATCCATTCTTCATGGATCTGGTCGGTCCAGTAGGCTTTGAACAGATCTGTCAGTGCTAGCCGCATCAGTAAATCCCGCAATGGCGCAGGATAAAGCACACAGGCATCAAGCACGACGGTAAATTTGCTCACGTGGTTTAATAGCCCATGTTGTCTTCTTGAGAAAGTGCTGCCAGCGCATCCAAAGCTTGTGTTCTTTGCTTATCGATATTTGCCTTATATTCCATCAGATCTGTGAGCCGAACGCGACGGTGTGAACCGACCAGTCGAAAAGGCAGTTCGCCTTTTTCTAATAACTGCACCAGATAAGGCCGGCTGACATTCAGTAAATTAGCTGCTTCTTGGGTGCTGATTTCCTGATGATGAGGGATCAAACTAATGGCATTGCCTTTGGACATTTCAGACAGCACTTCAAGCATTATCTGTAACACATGACCAGGCAAGACCAACTCGTCAGCTTCACCATTACTGCCACGCAATGACATTTGCACGCGGTCGGCATCGGCATACTTAGAAAGCGTTCTGCTGGACGTCTTGGCAGCCTCAACTTCGGCGGCATTCGGTAGATGAATTATTTTTTCAGCACTCATGGTGTTTCTCGGTAGTTAGTTGTCTTTCTATCTAGTAGCTGCATAACTGCTATAAGGGCATCATATTCGAAATAAACGAAATACTCAAAATAATCGAAACACACCTTTGAGTCTGCGATGCTCGGGCAAGTTTCGTGCTTTTGAACAAAACAGGTAATATGCCTTTGAAATAACAGTGCCGGTAACAGGGACATGGAATGAGTAGGTTCACAGAAGAAAAACTTGAGCAGGCAATTATTACTTTGTTGGCGGAGCAAGGTTATCCACATTTTCAGGGTAATACGTTTATTCGTCAGCCTGGTGAAGTACTGATTAAAGCTGACCTTATTCATTACCTGAACCATCGTTATGCTTCAGATGGCATTACTGAAGCTGAGATAGACTCAATCGTTCGTCGTCTTGAGTTACTCTCTTCTGCTGATCTATATGAATCAAACAAAACCATTCATAAAATGGTGGCTGATGGTTTCTTACTGAAACGCGAAGATCGCAGCCAGAAAGATCTGTATATCCAATTGATAGATTACCAAGGTCTGTCGGAGATGCGTCTACCAAAGGAAGGTGAAGTCGATACGATAATTGCGGATGATAAGGGTAGCTATGGAAATCAGAACATTTTCAAACTGGTCAATCAGCTGGAAATTTTCGGCACTGAAAAACGTATCCCCGATGGCATTTTGTATATCAATGGTCTGCCTTTAGTTGTGTTTGAGTTTAAAAGTGCGATTCGTGAAGAAGCCACGTTGCATGATGCGTATGTTCAGCTCACGACTCGTTATACGCGTGACATACCGGAATTGATGAAATATAACGCTCTCTGCGTTATTAGTGATGGTGTGAACAGTAAGATGGGTTCTTTGTTTGCACCTTATGAGTTTTTCTATACCTGGCGCAAAGTTACTGGGAACGAAGAAATCGGTCAGGATGGCATCAACAGCTTGCACACGATGATCGAGGGACTGTTTAATCAGGATCGACTCCGACAAGTCATCCGTCATTTTATTTACTTCCCGGATACATCCAAGCATGAAATGAAAGTGGTTTGCCGCTATCCACAGTTTTACGCCACCAATAAGCTGTATCAAAATATTCTCGAACACCGAAAACCGCATGGTGATGGTAAAGGTGGTACCTACTTCGGGGCGACCGGCTGCGGTAAGAGCTTTACCATGCTTTTTCTAACTCGCCAGCTGATGAAAAGCCTGGCGTTTGAAAGCCCAACCATTGTTTTAATTACCGACCGGACGGATCTTGATGATCAGCTCTCAATTCAATTTACGGATGCGAAAAACTATATTGGCGATCAAACCGTCGTTAGTGTCGAGAGCCGATCCCAATTAAGAGAGTTACTTCAAGGGCGCAGCAGTGGCGGTGTGTTTTTAACGACCATCCATAAATTCACCGAAGACACACAGCTTTTAACGGATCGCAGCAATGTGATTTGTATTTCCGATGAGGCGCATCGAAGCCAGATAAATCTGGATCAAAAAATTCGTGTCACCGATAAAGGCGTTAAACGCACCTTTGGCTTTGCGAAGTACCTGCATGACTCGCTGCCCAATGCCACATATGTTGGCTTTACCGGTACGCCTATTGACGCCACGCTGGATGTGTTTGGCGAAGTAATTGATAGCTACACCATGACGGAATCGGTGAAGGATGAAATCACCGTGCGGATTGTTTACGAAGGTCGTGCAGCTAAAGTCATTCTCGATAATAAAAAACTGGAAGAAATCGAAGCCTACTATGCTGTGTGTGCCGAAGATGGTGCCAGCGATTACCAAATCGAAGAAAGCAAAAAAGCCAGTGCCAATATGACAGCGATATTGGGGGATCCAGATCGCTTAAGGGCTTTGGCCATTGATTTTGTGCACCACTATGAACGGCGATTAGAAGAAGGTGCGACTTTAAAAGGCAAAGCCATGTTTGTCTGTAGCAAACGGGATATAGCTTATGCATTTTTTCAGGAAGTGATCAAACTTCGGCCCCAATGGAATGAAGTACTTGCCAGTGAAGAAGGCGTTGAGCTCACCGAGCAAGAACAGAAAACCATCAAGCCGATAGAGCGCATAAAAATGATCATGACCCGTAGCAAGGATGATCCAAAAGCACTTTATGATTTGCTTGGTAATAAAGACGATCGGAAAGAACTGGATCGTCAATTCAAGAATGCCAAATCCAATTTTAAAATCGCTATCGTCGTGGATATGTGGTTAACCGGTTTTGATGTACCTTTTTTGGACACGATGTATATCGATAAGCCGATTCAGCGACATAACTTGATCCAGACTATTTCAAGAGTTAACCGCAAGTTTGAGGGTAAAGAGAAAGGTCTGGTCGTTGATTACATTGGCATTAAAAAACAGATGAACCTGGCTTTGGCTCATTACAACAAAGCTGATCAGCAAAATATTGAAGAAATAAACCAGTCTATTGTCGTGGTTAAAGATCATCTGGATTTGATCGGCAAAATGTTTCATTCCTTTGATAAATCACCCTACTTTGAGGGGAGTCCGGTTGAACAGTTGGGTTGCCTTAACCTGGCGGCTGAATTTGTTCAAATCACCGATAAATTTGAAAAACGGTTTATGCATTTGGTGAAGCGTCTTAAAGCTGCCTACGACATTTGCAGTGGTTCAGAAGGAGTCAGCCAGGCCGAACGGGATCAGATTCATTTATATATCGCAGTAAGATCCATCGTCTTTAAGCTCACCAGAGGGGATGCCCCCGATATTGCCCAGATGAATGCCAAGGTTCGCCAAATGATCACCGAAGCGTTGCAGAGTGATGGTGTCGAAGAAATTTTTAAAATGGGCGAGGATGGTGAAGGAAGCACTGATATTTTCGATGATGACTATCTCGCCAAAATCGAAAAGATAAAATTACCCAATACGAAAATAAAGCTACTCCAAAAACTGCTTGCTAAAGCCATCGAAGATTTCAAAAAGATTAATAAGACTAAGGGCGTAGATTTCTCCAAAAAACTGCAAGCCCTTGTTGAACACTACAATGAGCGTAAAGAAGATGATGTACTGGTTAGTAATGTACTCGAGGACTTTTCAGATGAAATTATTGATCTCATCCATGCTCTGAAAAAAGAGCGTGATTCATTTACCGATCTTGGGATCGATCTCGAAGAAAAAGCCTTTTATGACATCCTTAAAAGTTTGGCACTAAAATATGATTTCAACTATCCCGAAGACAAACTCATCACCTTAGCCAAAGCTGTTAAAGATGTTGTAAAGGATAAGGTTCGCTATACCGATTGGAATCAACGAGAGGACATCAAGGCAGAGCTGAAAGTGGGTTTGATATTGGTGCTGGCACAACACGGGTATCCACCAGTGGATCGGGATGAAGTATACAAAGAGATTTTCGAGCAGGCTGAAAATTTTAAAAAGTTTTTAAAGTGATACGCTCATTCTAAATTTAACTTTACATCCCAACTGCTCATATTGGAACAATTAGTAAAGGTTTGGGGATTTAACTGCCTAAATATGGGTAGTTGTGCTTTAATAAAAATTATCGTCATAACGCACTATCGTATATCGAACATGATCAAAAATAATGTCTATCGAGTAAACAATATGACGCCAAATGAAAATCCCACTGAATTAAAACAAAAGGCTTTTCACGTTGCTAATCAGCAATCACATATAGCTTTTGGGATGTCCTGGGCTCTTTAACTGTCCATTAAAGATTCAATCCATACTGGCTATGAAGACACTCTGAGAAGCACTTTGACTAGACCCATTACTTATATATGGTGTGTCTGTATTCAATGCATTGATTATCCTTGTGGGTATAATGAAACTCTGTCGTATATTTAAAGTAACTACTCTATGCCGATTGAACCTGACCAATTAAGGAAATTACGCAAAAGCCTTGGGCTTACTCAAGAAGATGCTGGTAAAACAGTATTGGTAAACCGAAGGACTTGGCAGAACTGGGAAATTGATAAAGGCAAAGAAAACCATCGGGCTATGACGGAAGGGTTGCTAGAGCTATTTTGTATTAAACATAAAATCAAATACAGATTACTTGACAACAAAGTACACATAGAGTACATTTAGCAACCATAAGACGAAAGCATTCGTCTTTATTTTTGCCTAGAGAGGTACTCAATGAGTATATTAATGACTTCACCGGTTAATTCAACAGACCATTCACGTGATGAATCAATTCAGAAGATGCTGGATTTGGCATGGGCTGCAGGATTCATTGATGGTGAAGGCTGGATAGGAATTGCTCGTCAGACTCGTAAAGGCTACGACACGATTACACATCGGGTGAAAGTTGCAATCACACAAAACAATCTGGAAGTACTTGAGCATTTTAAGAGAGTAATCGATGAGTCTGGGGCAATCACAAAAGGGGTTAGAACCGAAAAAATGAATCGACAAAGTTATGCGTTGGTATTCGATAGTCACCATGCGCTTAATGTCATTCGTAAAGTCCGTCCATTTTTGAAGCGAAAAAGTCATGAAGCAGATGCGGTATTTGCCATGTGGGAGGAAGGTCTCATGGGCAAGCGTCCAGGGGCTAAAGGATGGCCACCGGAAATTTACAAAATTCGCGAAAAATGGGCACAGAAGATCTCACGGCTGAAATGAGTTTTTCACATACCCCAGCCGGGTGGTTGGAGTATGCAAAAATTTTTACCGAGAATAATTATGGATAAGTCCACGTTACAAAAATTAATTGATAAAGCAGAAGCCAATAAGACTCAACCTCCCAAGTTTTTTGATGAAGAATCTTATGATGAGATGTTGGAACAAGAGGCCTTGTCAGCAAAAAACCATAAGGTTATTTATGACAAATCCCTAGTCAATCGTGTGTACGACAATGAAACCAGCGGCAAACGAAAAATGATTCTGCGGGCTCTACTAAAAGAGCCTAACCATAAGCCTTTAGCTACTCCCGAACCTGAGGTAATTCATAAGCTTGATGACCTTGCCAAACAGTTTGGTAATTTCAGTGACGTTATCAATATTTGTAAAAATGCATGTTTACTGGGAAGCTTAGTGACGCCCAACCTGTTTTCAATGCCTCCCCTGTTATTATCTGGCCCCCCCGGTGTAGGCAAAACACGATTTATTTCCGAGCTGGCATCAGTATTAGGTACAGACTTTTATTCGCTTGATTACTCTACAGTGTCATCAGGCTTTGTCGTTGCAGGCGGTGCCAGTTCATGGAGTGACAGCAAACCGGGTTTTATCAGCAACAGCATCCGATCTAGCCGTTTTGCCAATCCCATTATTATGTTGGATGAACTGGATAAAGCATCGGTTGATACGAGACACGATCCGATGGGGCCAATGTACAGTCTTTTAGAAAAGCACACCGCTAAAAGATTTATTGATGAGTACCTGGAAATTCCTTTTGATGTCAGCTCAATCATTTGGATAGCGTCTGCGAATTATCCCGAGAGAATCCCCGAACCGATTAGATCTCGGATGTTAGAGATAAAGATCTCTCTGCCAACCAATGAGCAATCAATAGCCATTATCCACTCCATTTACACTGAGCTGTTACTGGAACCCTGGGGAGAGCACTTTGCTGTTGAGCTCGATTTAAAAGTTATTAATAAGCTTGTAACTGTATCTCCTCGTATAGCAAGGATCCAGCTTGAAAATGCTATGGCGAATGCAGTACAGCGTTCAAAAGCTAAAGTTAAACCTATCGTGATTCTACCAAAAGATGTCTCACCCTCATTAACCAAGCCAAAAGTAAGGGGCATCGGGTTTTTGGCCGAAATCTGAGAGGAGATAATAAAAAACACCTGCTAGAGCAGACAACTATTACTCACAAGGAGAAAGTAATGCTGATTGGTTTGCCCCGTTCAGATATTCAATTGATTAACTGGAATATCATCTGTTTAAACTTGCCATCTGGAGAGTCAGGAGAATTTTTCATTGGCTATAGCTTGAATGATCGACTGGCTCGTTTCAGCACACTCATTGTAGAGTTGGACGAGGAGAAAAGATTTGGTAAAACCAAATCCGGTTCTATGTACTCTATGCTGGGTGAACCGGGACATCCTTGTGAAGATGGACTGCACGTTTTATATCAAATATTCGGTAAAGCCCGCATTCAAAAAGAACTTTTCTCTGATGAATCTAGAGGTATTGTCAGCTTTAAATATTCTATTTTCGAGTGAGCTAGATGACAACTGAACGATAGTTAATGTGAAGATATTTTATATGGTGACATATAGTTAACCACTACACAGTTTTACCGAGTAACCAAACTATTAAAATCGTAAACAGTGATTACATAGACTAGCTCTAATCATTAGTGTTTGTGCAATCCCCCCAATAAATAACTGAGTTCAAAATTAGAATTTTCTCTTAAACTAAAGTGCAGGAGATTCTGCTTAGGGCTATTTCATGCCGGATTTTCCAGATTCAAAAGGAGTTAATTACAAATTGCAGATGCTTGGTTTCCTAAGCTCAAATGGCACATCTAACGAGTTACTTCAGAATGTTAATAATCAAAACTTTGCTACTTCTTCGCTACTTGGTTTTTTTACCCCCATCAGAAGTGCCATTGCCAGCAGCAATATGGTTATTTGGATCTGGAATAGTAGGATTTATAGCGATGCGCCGGCGGACAAAACAAAAGGCATAATAATAATTCAACTTTAAACAACAGGGATGCTTACAGCATCCCATGTTGGTTACAGAAATCAGATCAAATAAAAGTCTGTTCAAAAGCCTCTATTGGTTCAGGCCTACCAAATAAATATCCTTGGAATGACTTACACCCCTTGTCTTTAAGTATTTTGAGCTGTTCTTCAGTTTCCACACCCTCTGCAATCACGTCCAAATCCATCATGTAAGCTAAATTGATAATGGTTTCGGCAATAGCCAAATCATTAGGATCAACCAGAATGTCCCTTACAAAGCTTTGGTCAATTTTGAGTTGATTTAAAGGCAGGCTTTTCAAGTATGTTAGAGACGAATAGCCTGTACCAAAATCATCAAGAGCTATAGAGATCCCCTTTTTACGCAATACCGTTAATTTGGTTATTACCATTTCAATATCAAAAGCCATAACGCTTTCAGTTACCTCAAGTTTCAATTTGGATGGGTTTGCCCCCGTAACTTGAAGTGTATTCAGTACACTATCTACCCAGTCATCTTGACTAAGCTCAACCACACTGATGTTTACCGCCAAAATCACATCAACGAGAACTGGGTTTTCTGCCCAACGAACTAAACTTTGACATGCTTGCTTTAAAACCCAGCGACCGATTGGAATGATTAATCCACTTTCCTCGGCAATTGGAATAAATTGCATTGGAGAAATCATGCCTTGTTCTGGATGCTTCCAACGTAATAACGCCTCAGCTCCGATACGTTTACCATTTTTATCAACTTGAGGCTGATAAAAAAGTTCAAAATCCTCATTTAACAAAGTTGTTCGAAGATCTTGTTCAAGCCTCATACGGATGTTAACTTTTTCTTGCATTTCGACAGAGAAAAACTTTATGGCATTTTTACCTGCAAGTTTAGCCTGGTACATTGCTAAATCTGCTTGCTTAAGTAGCTCGGAAGCTGTAATTGACTGTTCATCGGCAATCGCAATTCCAATCGAACATGATCCAGCATAGACAGTTCCATTAAGTTCATAAGGTTTATTAAGCTGCGCCTTAACCCCTTCAGCTACACTTTCAGCTTGAGAAAGAGCTATATCAAGTTGAGAGTCTAAATCCTCTAATATAAGTATAAATTCATCACCACCCAAACGGGCTACAGTGTCGCTTTCCCTAACTAATGTACTTAAGCGTATAGAAATTTGTTTGAGTAATAAATCGCCCACATCATGACCGAGGCTGTCGTTGATTTGTTTGAAGTTATCAAAATCGATGAAGATTATCGCCATGTGTGTTTCATGCCGAACACTTTTCAATAATGCTTGCTGTAGACGGTCAAACATTAACCGTCGGTTTGGAAGCCCTGAAAGTCCATCAAAATAAGCTAATTTGTGAATAGCCTCTTCAGCATTTTTACGTTCAGTTACATCCCTGAACATACCCACGAAAATTGTCTCACGGTTGTATTTGCTCTCAACAATTCCAATTTCCATCGGAAAAGCTTCACCATTTTTACGATTAGCCTCAGTGTATTGAAGCCGCCCATCGTGTGGGATCTCATCAAAATCGGGGAGTAATATTTTAATATTTTGATTGATCATTTCTTTATGAGAATAGCCAAAGATCAATTCTGAAGATGGGTTGAATAATTGAATTTTCCTATTAAAATCAACGATTACGACACCATCAATCATGTTCTCAAAAATCATTTGCATGTAATCGTACTGCTCTTTTAAATTGGCTTCCGCAATCATTTGAGCATTAATATCTAGGTGGGTGCCTAGTGTAAACTCTGCTTTACCATCTTCAGTTCTGGTGGTGATACTCCCCCTTGTTCTAATCCAAACCCACTCCCCTTTCTTGTGTTTCATTCTGATTGGGGATTCGTAATAGTTGATTAATCCTTTATCGTAGTCCTCAAACATTTTGAGGCATTTTTTTAAGTCATCAGGGTGAGTGAGGTTTTGCCAAGTATCCATGTTAACGGGCATTAATTCCTGGAGTGTATAACCAAGTAGTTTTGCCCAATTTTCATTGATTTCAAGCGTGCGCGTCTGTAAATTTAGGATCCAGATTCCGATTGAGTTGGCATCGATTACAGCGTTCAATAATGTTTGATTCCGCTGTATTTGTTGAATATTTTCGATTTCCTGATTTATATCCGATTGAATAGCAATATAACCTTTGAGCTCACCTGAGTTATCAAACCATGGATTACATACGATACGAACCCAATAAGGATTTCCATTTTTGTTGTAGTTAATAATGTCGACAGAATAACTTTCCTGATTCTTATATGCTTCCCGCATAGTTCTAATGGTTTCGGAATTGGTCTCTGATCCTTGAAGAACGGCTCCCGGCGACTTCCCTATAATTTCATCTAAAGAATATCCTGAAATTTTTTCAAAAGCGTCATTGACCCACAACACTTTTTTATCAATATCTGTAATGATTACAGCATTTGTTGTTTGCTGTGCGACCATAGATAGCCGTTCTAACTCAGCCATGCGTGCATGATCTTCAGTCGTGTTCCTTACGACTACCAAAGCTTCTGTCGCACTAATCCGCTTAGCTCTTGCCTCGAAATATTTTTGTACCTCAGCTATCTGCAAGATGTAATGAAATGCTACCAATTCATTTGTTTCAAATGCTTGGTTTATGGAGTTTTCAAATAACAAAGCAATATCATGAGGTAATATTTCACTTACCTTTCGTCCAATAAATTCAGCTTGAGAAAGATATAAATCTTGATGATTGTTGGAGGCTACATATCTAAAGTCATTTGTGATGATAAAAACAATATCTGGAAAAACGGCTAGCATACGCTGAGTTCGAACAGCAAACTCTTCTCGCTCTAGCTCTATTTGTCTGTGAGATAAATTATTTATTTCTCGCTCAATTACATCAGCAAAATCACGAAGTGCAGCAAGTTGTTTTGAATCCAAAGTGCGGGGTTTATCATCAATTAAACATAATGTACCAACTTTGTAGTCATCCTTAGTGGATAATGGTGCTCCAGCATAGAAAATTACATGCGGCTCACCAGTCACAAGTGGATTATTCTGAAAACGATGATCTTTACGGCTATCTGGGATCATCATAATTTCATTTTGCAAAATAGCATGCCCACAAAATGAAATATCCCTAGAAGTCTCACATGCATCCAAACCAACTTTTGACTTAAACCATTGCCTATCAATATCGACCAATGAAACCAAACATATTTTTACATTAAAATAACTTGCAGCTATACGAGTCAGTTGGTCAAACCGTTCTTCAGCCGCTGAATCCAAAAGCCCCAAGTCAATAAGCGCCTGTAGTCTATTTTTTTCATTATCAGGAACAGGTGGTTTAATCATTTTTATTCCCCAGTACCATTCGGAACTCTAATTATTATGAATCTAAGTTTTTTTATATCTATTGTGAGATAGAGCTCTCTTGTAACAATTTACATCATTTGGATCACTTTAATTCTTCGAATAAGGCTCAAAATGAAAAATATAAGTAAATAGTAGGAGTAGGAGTAGGAGTAGGAGTAGGAGTAGGAGTAGGAGTAGGAGTAGGAGTAGGATCATTTTTAGGGATTTTTTTGCGGTAATGGTAACCATTAAATTTTTGAGATTTTTTTTCAACTGAAAATTTATTCTCTATATAATCTATAGCTCTAGTGTTCTTAATAAACTCCCTTAAAATGTAATTTCTCATCGATGCAAAAGGCAATTTACACACTAATGATTGTAACTTTGTCTTATTGATTAACTTGATGTGATGACCACCCATAGCATCTATGCTTAGACCGATGCGGTCAACATGACTGATTATGTTTGTAGTTGGAATATAAAATATCAGTTTCACCCAAATCTAACGGCTTTAACGCAGTCGAGTATTTACATCCATTTGAAACAAACACCTAGCAGATATATCTAATAACCGATTTTACTTAACGTGTGCTCTAAGCCTTGAATAAAACTTATCTCAGTATCAACAGAAATGCGTTCAAAATTGCAGCCATATACGCATTCGTCTCTATACTCTGGATTCTGTTATCTGACAGACTTCTTAACAGTTTACCGTTTGACAAACAAACTCTTCATTGGCTAAGCATCATTAAAGGCTGGGGCTTTGTTATTTTAACGGCACTTCTTCTGTACGCACTCACCAGAAAGTTTTTTATCGATTCTAGTAATGCGATGAAAAAACAAATCGCCATTGAAGAAAGGTGGCGCTTTGCACTTGATAGAGCCGGTGATGGGTTATGGGATTGGCGACTCAATGAAAAGATCTACGATTATGCAGGTAATTGGTCGAACCTATTAGAACAATGTGGTGGCATCAATAACAAAGTTGAAACCTGGCTGAATATTGTCCATACCGATGATGTAACAGAACTTCAAAAAGCTATCAATGATCACATTGACGGATTAACAGATAAATTTGAATGTGAACATCGTGTTAAGTGCCCTGGACACAAAACTCAATGGCTTTTGGCTAAAGGACTAGCTACTGAGAGGGATTCTAAAGGTGTTGCTACTCGGTTTAGCGGTGTTGTAATAGATATTACCAAGCAAAAAGAAACTGAGCACGAACTGAGGATTGCAGCAACCGCTTTTGACTCAAATGAAGCGAAAATGATAACCGGCACTGATAAAAAAATAGTCAGAGTTAATCGCGCTTTCTCTTCTATCACGGGTTATTCTCAAAACGAGGTGATTGGTCAGGATCCATCTATTCTGAAATCAGGCCGTCAATCTGCCGACTTTTACCGAGAAATGTGGCGCAATATCCACGAAAAAGGCTACTGGCAAGGCGAAATATGGAATAAAAGAAAGAATGGTCAAGAGTTTCCAGAATGGCTGCGTATCAACTTAGTTAAAGATGAGAGAGGAAATGTCACAAATTACATTGCGTCATTCAATGATGTCAGTGATTTAAAACAAGCGCGTCGGCAAATCGATCATTTATCTCATTATGACTCATTGACTCACCTTCCTAACAAGTCATCAATGATGTCTATGCTTAAGGAGTTAATCGACTCTGCAAATCATTCGAGTAAATACGCAGCACTTATGTTTGTGGATTTAAAGAACTTTAAAACGCTTAACTCAGCAATGGGCCACAATATTGGTGATGTCATTCTCGAAGAATTTAGCTCTAGACTAGCGATGACATCTCAGCATATTTCTGTTGCCAGATATGGTGGTGACGTTTTTGCCATTCTAGCTAATAACATCGGCAGCGATACCGATGATGCGGCATACAACGCTCACCATCTGGCTGAATTGCTGGTAACAAGATCTGCTGAACCTATTTTAGTAAATGATTTTCAGTATAGGCCCGAGATTCGTGTTGGCATTACCGTTTTTCAGCCATGTGTAACAACATCGAATGAGATCTTGAAACAAGTTGAAATGGCTATTTACGAATCTAAAACTCTTGATACAGCTCAGATCGCTTTTTTCAATGAGAATATGCAATCAAGGGTAGAAAATCGATTCAAACTTGAAGCCAGGTTAAGAGAAGCTATTCCAGATCAACTTTTCCTGACTTATCAAATGCAAATTAATGAGAAAAATACACCAACTGGAGCAGAGGTACTAATCAGATGGCAAGATCCAGATGAAGGCATTATCTCCCCTGCCGATTTTATTCCCATTGCCGAAAAAACCGGACTGATTAACCAAATAGGAGACTGGGTAATAAAGATAGCCTGCCAAAGGTTAGCCATATGGTCATCTAAGCCAGAATTTGAGAATCTGACACTATCGGTGAATGTCAGCCTCAAACAATTTATGCAGCCTGATTTTATTGAAAAAATCCAATGCGAAATTACAGAATCGAGCATACAACCTAACCGTCTGAAGTTGGAATTGACTGAATCTATATTTGTGGAAGACTACAATATCATCATCGACAAAATGGCAAAGATTAAGGCACTAGGCATCATGATTTCTCTCGATGATTTTGGCACGGGGTTTTCATCATTGTCCTATCTAAAGAGACTGCCAATCGATGAATTAAAAATTGATCAGTCTTTTGTAAGCGATTTGATAACTAGTACCGAGAGTGAAGCAATAGTTGAAAGTATTATTCGTCTTGGCCAGAGTCTTAACATGAGCGTTATAGCTGAGGGAGTTGAAACCGAGGCACAAAAAGAAAAACTCATGAAAATGAACTGCAAGAAATTTCAAGGCTACCTCTTCACTAAACCCTTGCAAGCTGAGGATATTGAATCATTAATTACAAAGTGGAAATAATGAGGTGGTCTAGTTGAGCAATCTAACCGCCGATAAGCAAGGTATGTTTTTTGAAGCTGCAGTTGAACAGGCTTTCAATGCTGTTTTAATTACACAAGCTCAAAACGAACATAGAGATCATCCTATCATCTACGCAAACCGGGCATTTTGTAAGTTAACGGGCTATTCCCTAGAAGATTTGATAGGTAAAGATCCACGAATATTGCAAGGCCCCGAAACCAGTAAAGTCGTTATTGATGATTTGAGAGCCTGTCTGAAAACAGGTAGAAGTTTTCAGGGATCCACTATTAACTACCGAAAGGATGGTGAGCCTTATCATGTTGAATGGACGATTAGTCCAATATTAGGCAGTAGCGGAAAGGTCGAATACTACCTTTCCATACAACAAGATATTTCTAATCAGAAACTAGCTGATAAATATAATGAGTTACTGACCTCAGCATTCAACGTTACAGACGATGCTGTATTTATTACAAATAACAAAGCCAAGATTGAGTTTGTTAATGAGGCTTTTTTGCGTCTTACAGGTTATTCAAAACATGAGATGATCGGACAAAGACCATCTATACTTAAATCTGGTGAACATACCGAAGACTTCTACAAAAAGCTTTGGCAAACAATATTGTCGGGTAAAACCTTTCGAGCTACTTTCATCAACAAAAATAAAAGTGGTGAGCTTTATCACCAGGAGCAAACGATCACTCCAATTCTGGACAATAATGGTGATGTGAATAATTTTGTAAGCATCAGCAAAGATATGACCCAATGGATCGAGGAAGAAATGGCTTTTCGTGAGGAAACACGAAAAGACTCTCTTACCGGGGCACTCACTCGTAGACAAGGCGAAAGAGAGCTTGAACATCTTTTTGCTTCAAATGGCGATAATGGCCCGATTTCGTTAGCAATTATCGATATTGATTATTTCAAGAGAGTCAACGATACATGGGGCCACGACACTGGTGATGAAGTAATTCAACTAGTCGCTACAGCCATGATAAATTCCGTGCGCTCAACTGACTTTGTAGTGAGATGGGGTGGAGAGGAATTCGTAATTGTCATGACCCAATGCAGCCCAGCAAGCGCAAGCATAATGATAGAGCGATGCTGCAACGCTATTTCAAAAATTTCTCATCCTAAAGTTGGTGTAATTACTGTTTCTGTTGGCTTAGCACAGAAGGCTTCTGAAGAAATGCCTCATGAGCTTATTAAAAGAGCAGATATTGCTCTTTATCAAGCTAAAGCCGAGGGACGCAATAGAATTGTAAAGAGTTATTAGCTCATTAATTCTTAACAATTATGCTCAAAGGCATAGATATTGCTGATAATTTTATAACAAACAAAAAAGAATTCTGTTCATGAAGAAAAACTTGCCTGTTCATAATGAAGAAGTCATCTTTGATGAGGAATTGATTTCCACTACAGATCTTAAAGGCATTATAACCAGCTATAATAACGCTTTCCAAAACGTTAGTGGCTTTGAACCTGAAGAACTACTACATAAAAATCATAATGTTATTCGTCATCCAGATATGCCTTCGGCAGCATTTGCAGACATGTGGAGTAATCTCAAGTCTGGAAAACACTGGATGGGGATGGTCAAAAATCGTACTAAAAAAGGAGCTTATTATTGGGTTGATGCCTATGTGACTCCTATATTTGAAAACGATACTCTCATCGGCTATGAGTCTGTTAGAGCAAAACCCGACACCAAAACGATTCAAAGAGCTCAACAAGTTTACGATGCATTAAAGGCTGGTAAAAAGCCAAAACTTGGCAACTGGTTTCAGCGTTTGACGTTAAAAGGCCGAGTCACTTTTACTGCTTTATCCGCATTAATTATCACTGCAACAATAAGCTTTTTTGGTATGGCGTTGATTCCACCCGCTATCGCACTGGTGGCCGGTTTTCTTGCAGGTGCTTTATGTTTTTTTGCTTTGACACCATTTATTTTTATGCGTTTGGATGCCGCACTGGCCGAAGCAAAATCACAAATCGACGATCCATTAATGGCAATGATATACACCGGCAATGACGATGAAATTGGTCAATTGAGCCTTCATTCAAAGATACTTAACGCAAAATTACGAACTGTTTTATGCATGATGAGTGATACATCTCAAAAAGTTGAGAGTGAAGCATCACAAACCTTTGATGCTCAATCAGAGATCACTAAGTCAATGCTCTCCCAAGCAGATCAAACGGATCAGGTTGCAACTGCAATGACCGAGATGTCAGCCAGCATCTATGAAGTAGCGCAAAGTGCTAGCAATGCAGCAACAAAAGCCTCTGAAGTAGATGAGTTAGCAAAAAACACCTCAGCACTGTCATTTGCAGCCAAAGATGGCTTAAATGCTATGGATAATGCATTTGACGAAATCGTTGAAATGATCAATCAGTTAGACATTAGCACAAAGGCCATTACGCCGGTTATTGGTGTAATTTCTAATGTCGCTGAGCAGACGAATTTACTTGCGCTCAATGCGGCAATTGAAGCAGCAAGAGCGGGTGAGTATGGTCGCGGCTTTGCTGTTGTTGCCGCTGAAGTCAGAAGTCTTGCCAGTAGAACACAAGAATCTACAAATGAAATTGCCAGCCTAATAGAAAAGCTTAATAATGCAATGGTCAGCACCATTTCCAGCACTGACAGGCTTAAAGTAACAGCTAGTGAAAGCAGTCTAAGTGTTGAAAAATCTATTGACTCCGTGACAGAGATTACTGGGAAAATTCAAGAGTTGAACGATTTGGCAACCATGATTGCAACAGCAGTTGTAGAACAAAGTGCGGTCAGTGAAAACATGAATGAAAATATTGTCAAAATCAATTCTGATGCAGAAGCCGTGGCGAATAGCTCTGCAACATCCAGTAAAAACGCCGAAAATCTCGCTCAGGAATCTTATAATTTAAGCAATATGATCCGCCGATTTCGCTCATAGATAATTTCATCATCTCATTGTACGGGTAGCCCTGCCCTTCAGGGCGGGGTAGTTGGCTTAGTGTCAACAGCTATCGCGTAGGGTATTAAGTTTTTATCTCATACTACCCAAAAGAAATATTAATCATCACGTTCTAAAGATGTTTGCTGTTTCTCTGATAACAGATCCGATTTGTTTGATTTCTGAATTACGTTAAGCATTTTCTTGGCTGCAATTTCAATATCGTTATTTGAGTCCTGAATATGGTGAAGTCTCTGACTTATTTCAGCATAAACAGTGCTTTGTTCGTGCATCATTTGAGCAATTAGTTGATTCAATGCATTTATCTTGTCTGAGTACTTGGCAGAACCCTTTATCAATTAATTCGTCTGCTGTACTAAATCTATCGTCTTCTCTCCACCTTTGTTGCTTTCGAGAAGTTTTCCCATATAAACGCTTTGGTTTAAATCTATCTGTTATATTCACCTGCACGTTCCGGTTGATAAAGAATATTTTCAACCCTGACCTTGATGTTCTTTCCACTTGGATTAGGCCAATAGATCTCATCACCCTGTTTCATCCCCAAAAGAGCTGTTCCAATTGGTGAGAATATTGATAAGGTAGAACCATCGTCCCTGATGTCTTTGGGATACACCAGAGTGACATAAAAAGGAGTCTCAGAAGAGGATATAGATAGCTGGACCGTTGAGTTCATAGAAACTACGTTTTCAGGAAGATGCCTCGAATCTACAACCGTTGCCCTTTCTAACTCTTCTTCCAAGTTGAGCTTACGCAGAGAGTCAGGAGCTGATCTAGAGCTGAGCAGGACTTCTAGCCTCTCTAGGTCTAATGATGTAATGATAATATCAGGCTGAATTGTCATGCTAATAACCTCAACATACAAAAAAAACCAGAACGCAGTTCCACTGCATCCTGGCTAAAATAAATAAGGGATAAATAGGCCTGAACAGACCGTGATTTAATATAACTTATTGTCAGTTAATAAGTAAGTGGGAATATTTCAAATCATTCATATATTGCTAATTTTTACTATCCGGTTTCTAAGGACACTGACTGAATCGCCACCAATGATCTAGATACACAATAGCCGCTTCGAAAATCGATTTCAAAGTCTACCGGTTACTACTCATTATTAATAACCATACCGGCGTTTGGTGTTTTAAAACATCTGGATGTAATCAAACACACCCTGCCTGGTTTCAGCTCGGTCTGAATAGACTTTACGCTAATATCCGTTCTTAATTGAATAACTGGAAAAAGCTCTCTGTAATGGCATTATCATGACAATATCAACGCGAGCTGATGCTGTATTCCAAACCTAGAACTTTAAGAAATGCACTCCAGTCGTGATTGGTGTAATTAATTCATTTATCTGAAGGCATCATCACTGCTGATGATGGATTGAGACATCAAACCGTTATTAAAAACGCTTACAATAACAGTTCTTTGGTGCCCCCCCCCCCGATTGGATCGACCAACGACTTTTCGTAAAACAAATCCACCATGAGAATAGTTAATATGAGCCGTTAGTTACATATTGTTTTTCCAGCGTTTAAATTTCCGACCATTTTGGGCCAAAATGACAATTATTTTTATAATTTAGTCTGGTATTAAAATTGGCTTTCCTCAATTTCCTGGACTTTAGTGCTAGTTATATTGGCCACTAAAATACCTAATTCATACAATAACCAAATCGGTATTGCCAACATAAATTGAGAAAGAATATCTGGAGGAGTTAGAACGGCGCCAAGCACAAAGGCACCTACGATGACATAAGCTCTTGCACCTCGAAGCGCCTTAATACCAACAAATCCGGATCTCACTAATAAAACCACAACGATAGGCGTTTCGAACGCCAACCCAAATGCGATGAACAAACTAATAGCAAAGTCTAAATATCTGCTTATGTCTGTCATTATTGCCACACCTTCAGGCGCTGTACTTGCAAGAAATCCGAAGACCACTGGAAAAACCAAAAAATACGCAAAAGCCATTCCACACAACAGGAGTAACACGCTGGAGAAAACGAGAGGCCCTATTAAATTTCGTTCCTTGGTATACAAGCCTGGAGCGATAAAAGCCCAAAGTTGATAAAGCGAATGGGGCGATGACAACAAAAATGCAACCAGCAGAACCATTTTCATCGGCACTAGAAATGGCGTTGCGACTTCGGTTGCAATCATCTGACCTCCTTCAGGGAGGCTATTAAGTAAGGGGGTCGCAAGTAAATAATAAATATCATTTGCAAATGGAAATAATACTAAGCTTGTTAAAACAATACCAATAACTATTCGTAATAGACGATCACGTAACTCAACTAAATGCGAAAAAATTGTTTCTTTGGAATTCAACTAGATATACCGCTATTAAAAGGCTTTGGATCATTCTCAACGATATTATCTATCGGCGAATTTACTTGGTCGAAGCTCTTTTTTTGATCTATAGGGAGCTCATTGGTGGACTGATTTTGCTTAATAACTAATTCCACAGGCTGCATACCTTGACGTAGCTCTTCACTCAACCCTAAATCATGATCTCTTAATTCACTTTCTAATCGCTTCAGATCCGCTGTGTGCAGCTCTTTATCAATTTCAGACTTAATATTCATGGTGAATCGTTGCATACGCCCAAAAAGAATTCCTGCAGTCCGTGCGACCGCAGGCAGCTTATCTGGCCCGATGACAATAAGTGCTACAACACCAATAATAAGCAGTTCTGGGAAGGCAATATTAAACATAAGTTATCCAATACAACTCTGATTACTGAGTTTCATTTTGGTGAACTTTGGTTTCCACTGTGTGATTTGTATCATTGCTTTTCAATGTAACTGATGGGATTTCCTCATTTATCGCCTCCTTGAACCCCTTAACCGCACCGCCAAGATCACCTCCAAAATTACGGAGTTTTTTGGTGCCAAAAACTAAAGCGACAATCGCTAAAACAATAATCCAATGCCAAATACTAAAAGCCCCCATTTCCCTCTCCCGTTAATTATGTATTGGTAAAAACCATATCTACCAAGTTGGTATTTAAAAATTTACGCAACTAACTTCTAATTGAATCGTTTATTTATCTAACTCTTTTGAAAGTAAAAGTGTCTCACTAGGACTCTCCCCAAATAACTCTCTGTAATAACGCGAAAAAAGACTCATATGCCAGAACCCCCATTTCGCTGCTATATTTGCAATGGTTGTTTCATAGGGAGATGATTGCAGTTCAGAGCGAACACGATGAAGACGAAGATTCCGCATGTATTCTACAGGCGTGATCCCCAGAACTCGTGAAAATGCATGATTTAGAGTACGTCGACTAATACGTAGCTCGATACATATCTCACCTATGGTTAGACAATCACCATCAATCGATAAAGTTAAGTCACGTACACGACTGACAATATATCGATGAATACGTTGATCATAGTGTCTTTCTCTACAGTCGCCTGCATTCAGGAGCGCCTGTAGACATGTATCCAATAAATTATCTTCAAAATGGCGCAGTATGTGTTGGATATTTGGATTGCCACTACTTTTTGAAATATAATTAGTACTACTGTTCAAAGCTGAAAGTAATCTTTGTGCAACATCCGTAGGGATTATTTCAACAGGATTAACATTATTCATAAGCTTACGAAGATCAATGTCTTCAACTTGCCCGGCATACTCTTCCAAGTGGTCAGCAGAAATCACCGCTGCAGTGATTTCTGAAAAATGGGAAGTCTTGAATAGAAGCTCTCCGTTCTTGTCCAACGTTATCAATGAGTCAGATTTAACTTGTGCACCGCCCCAAGAAGCTTCACCTTCAATAATAGTAGGTATACCTATTACATATGTATCTTCTGGAGCGCTTGCTATCTGATCAACAGAACGGTTCATGCTCTCGCGAAAAATCTGCATATTACGCCCAGTGACACTCATAATAGATCCTGTAAAAGAACCTCTGTCTAACTGGGTGTAATCCTGTGACCAAAAAGGCAAAGCATCCGCTTGCTCCAAAACATCTCGTGAGGTCCGCTCAACAAAATGCATTTTTCTGTTGCCAACAGGACTCCTATTTTTTAAAAGCGCTTCTCTAAAATTCATCTTGTTCTTTCCTCTCTTGTTTTTTCGTGGACTTCAAGGTCCGGCACTTAAAAATATGCCTTATCGAAAAAAACCTCTCTCCATATTGTTTTTATATCATTAGGCTTCTGTGGGAGTTTTAGGCTATAGACACAACTTTAGGCAAATAGTAAGAGATACAGATAGCAATAAACGGCAACACCCTCAAACAAGATTTGATGAAGTTCTCATTTGGAAAGAGATCAATCTGAATAGAACATGTTTAGCTATACTTCAAATGTGCTTTCATATGTCTTAATGACTATTCTCTGAATCATACGGTTGGTATGACAGATAGATTGAGATTTAAGACAAATAAGCTGAGATTTTCTTTTTTTGCCCAACAGATTTACAACAGAGGTTCCGATAAATTAATTGTCTTTTATCATCATAAGATAAATATTTTGACCAGTTGACTTGCTCTTATCGTTCGGCCAATCATTTTAAAATGACCATGCCAGATCCGAAACGAGCACTTGTTGGTAGCTCACTTGATAACTCCAGTGAAAGAATAATTTCACTAAGCTTGCCAACCTCAGAAAAAAGAAAAAAAACGAGATTATTGGACAGTCAAATGAGATGTTGTGAGAATTAATCTTAATACTGTTTCAATTAGAACAGGTCTTTTGATAACATCAAACAAATTGAACTAACTCTTAAGGAACGAACCATGGATGGATGGGAACAAGCACTAGCCGGTCGCGATGATCTCGCTAAATATGAGGAAAATGATTTACTTCTGTTTGCCCTTGAAATTAATCAAAATATAGATGACATAGAACTAATAGCAAACGATGCATTGACCGATGGTCCAGATGACAAGAAATGTGACTTAATTTATGTCAATCGTGAATCTGGTAAAGTCATAATCGCTCAAGCATATAAAAAGACCGGTTCTACTGATTCCTCTCCACCATCGAATAAAGCGAGTGATCTAAACACTGCATCTACTTGGATACTCCAATCATCAACCTCCTCCATTCCAGATAGAATTAAAGCAGCAGCAGAACAAGTTCACTTGGCATTAAATGATGAACAAATAACTTCTGTAGAATTCTGGTACGTACACAACTGTCAGGAGTCTCAAAATGTAGATATTGAACTTCAACGTGTAGCTAGTACAGCCGATAGTCTTATCAAACGTTATTTCCCAAATGCTGAAGTTGATTCAGTTCTCTCAGCTCAAGTTGGTCGAAACACCTTAGATGCTTGGTATAAATCTACTCAAGTACCAATTTTAGTTACTGAAAGCTTTGATTTTGAGAGTCGTGGTGGCTTTTATTCTGAAGGAGATAAATGGTCGGCTTATTCCACTTCTGTGTCTGCTGACTGGCTTCATAAGATGTTTCAAGAACATGGTAAAAACCTATTTTCTGCTAATGTCAGAGATTATTTGGGTAGCCGTCGTTCAGATAAAAACATCAATAACAACATTAAAACAACGGCCTCTAATGAACCTGATATGTTCTGGGTTTATAACAATGGTATTACTGCATTAGTTAATGACTTTAACTTCACCTCTGAAGATGATTTTGGTCTCTTTACAATCTCAGGCATTGCCATTGTTAATGGTGCTCAAACTACAGGAGCTCTTGGTAGTTTAGATAATGTCGACCTTAAAAATGCCCATGTTCCTGCCAGATTTGTAAAGTGTTCCGACCAAGCTACTATCAGAAATATCATCAGATTCAATAACAGTCAAAATAAAATCGAAGCTGCTGATTTCAGAAGCAATGATCCAATCCAATCCCGACTTCGTTCTGAATTTACATCAATTCCAGATGTTGAGTACTTCGGTGGTCGTCGAGGCGGCGATGATGATGCCATGAGAAGATCAAGAAATACCATTTCTTCATACTCTGTTGGCCAAGCCTTGATGGCCTTTCATGGCGACCCGGCTACTGCATACAACCTGCGAAGCCAGATCTGGCAAAACGATACCCTCTACTCACAAATCTTTAACGATCATCTAACAGCCACGCATGCTATATGTGCATTTTCCCTGATGAAAGCTGTAGATGCTGTTAAATCTAATCTCAAATCACTTCCACAAGACACAAGAACTGCAGCACAATCTCGATACGCCGAAATGTTACGGCAACGTGGTGCCACTTTTCTACTTACTTCTGCAGTTTCTGCTGGTTTAGAGTCTATTCTCGATCGTCAAATTAACTCAGTCTTTTCGATTCGATTTAGAGACAATATTTCAGCACGCGATGCAATTGAAATTTGGAAACCAGTCGTCGATGTTTTATTGCCATGTATCCCACAACTGTCAGCTGCATTTACAGGTGGCAACATTACAAACAAAGATAACGTTAAATCAGCAATAAATGCTTTTGTTGATATGGTCGAAGCTACTAAAAATGCAAACATAGAGCTATTCAATACATTGTCTGAAAAAATTCAAAGCGACAATTCATAGGTCAATAAGTATTTGTTGAGAATCACTATATCTAACCCTTTGTTGGATTAAATGCGATAAAGAGATTCTTGGATTATGAGTAGACAGCTGCTGCATTATTCAATCTCTTTGTTTTAATATTATTCTCAGGTGTTTTTAGCTTAAAAATTTCAATCTCTTGGAATTGCACACTCTAGTGATGTTTACGGCATCAGTGTAAACAGTATCCATTTTAATTTGGGAGTTAATTATCTATTACTTGCCAGGTGTATTAATGTCTATGTGGTTGATATATTAACCTTATAACAGCCATTTATTAGTTAACTCTAACCCATGTAGTTTTTATTGAATTGCACACTTCATTTAAAACTCAGTTAATTGCCTAACTCATATAACTCATGAGGGAGCTCACTCCCATCAAATATTATTTTATTTCAGGAGTTTTTTCCTGAAGAAGCCACAAAACGATACAAGATCACCGCCACCCAATCAGTTCTACTAGACATTAAACTACTGTTTAACCATTAAATATGTATTTATTTTTAATGGTTAAGTGATTTTTAGAACGTCATAAAACCCTCCTTTGCAAACATCAAAACCTCTTTCAACAACCTGACTAGCAAAAATCGGCAAGACTCACCCAAATCGGGAAAAACCTCTCGGGATCATGCCGATTTTTACTACAGCCTAAAATTTTAACTCGCTATAGTTAGGCCGTTGCAATTTTACAACATCGGTGAGCCAGTCTTGGCCATAGGAGGAGAAATGAGAATGAATCTTGGTGCTGAAACTTATCATCAGCAACCACAAATGAATACATCCGTTCCAGATGCAATAGATTTTTCTAAGTCGAGTTCAACAAAAGCCCGATTTGCCACGATGGTTATTGCAGTCATGATGGGAATAGGAGCAGGCGGCCTATTAACTTCACAAGGTGCTAGTACAGGGGCATTGCAATGGATGTTCATTGTACTAGCTCTAATCGGTGGCTTTCTTTCCACATGGTCACCTTGCGGATACTCAAGCTTAAGTCTGCTTCGACCAGCCGGAAAGTATTCATTAAATTCGGTTATTCGCTGGACCCCGACTTTTATCACCCATGCACTGGGTTATGCTTTAGGAGCCTTGATGTTAGGCGGCATGTTGGGACTGATCAGCTGGACATTTTTTAGCGACTTACCGTTCACTTACATGGCCAGTGGTATAGCAATACTCGCTTTAGGTTACGGTGCACATCAGCTTGGTTTTATGAAAATGCCATACCCACAACGCCGGGCGCAAGTTCCTCACGATGCAAGATTTCGTTTTCGTTCATCCACTATCGGCCTATTGTATGGCTATGCACTGGGTATGAACTATCTAACCTATGTTCAAACCCCAATTCTTTACATCGTTACTGCCGCTGCATTGCTTAGCGGCAGCATTACAACGGCAATTGCCGTTATTGCCATATTCAACATCGGACGCTGTTTACCAGTTGCCGTTAACTTCCTGCCGATTAGTAACCAATCAGTACAAGCTTGGCTGGCTCGTTGGCAGGAACGTGCTGTTGAAATAGATGGGTTCCTTCTACTTTCAATTGGGTCAGCAGCCTTAATGCTTCTTATTCTTTGAAGCAGGATGAATCTTTTTTGAAAAATTAGTAACAAAAACATTAACAAAAATTAATGGTTGGAGGAGAGATATGACCATAAAAAATAGTGTAATTAGAGCTGGACAACCAAAACAATCCAAGCGTTTCGCTGTCAGTTTGGCTTTTGCTACGATACTGGCCGGTGGCACTCAAGCTGTTATAGCAGGGGGAGCTGTACCTCAACAATTGGGGTCAGAGGCGACCTTGGAGCTAATGGATACGCCAACCATTCTTGATGCACCACCAAGTGATCCCAAACGAGTCTATTTGCTCGACGCGGGCGCTTTTCATATGACGTCAACTTATTACACAATTGATGGCAATAACAACAAACTGCTCGGCATGACTGATGCAGGTAAGTTACCTCATATGATGTTAGGAGATAACGGTAACTTTATGGCTATTGCTAGCACCATGTATTCACGTGTTGCTCGGGGTACGCGAGATGACTATATCGAAATCATTGATTCCAAGACACACAGACCAATAGCTGATATTGATATTCCAGAGGGTCGTTTCCTGACAGGCGTAATGCAACGCATGGCCAGTTTGAGTGCTGATGATAAACATATCTTGTTCCAGCAGTTTTCACCTTCACCAGCAGTAGGTCTTGTCGATTTGGAAAAAGAGTCTTTCGTTAAGATGATGCCAATTCCAGACTGTTACCACTTGTTCCCTGTACCAGATCAAAAGTTCTTTATGCATTGTCGAGATGGCTCTCTTCTCGAAGTAAGCTATGACAGTGAAGGAAAAACACAACAGAAAAATACTAAGGTTTTTCACGGTGAAGAGGATTACCTCTTTAATAACCCTGCCTACTCAAACAAAACCGGACACCTTGTGTGGCCCAGTACAAGCGGTCGTATTTTCCAAGCCAAGCTAACTGCTTCGGGTGCTGAGTTTATGGAACCATTTGAGGCATTCACTAAAGAACAGAAAGCAGACATGTGGGCTCCAGGCGGCTGGCAACCAGTCAGTTATCACAATGATCGTAACGAAATATATCTGTTAGCTGATCAACGTGACAAATGGACACATAAGCTTACAAGTCGTTATGTATTCGTCATTGACGGTACCACCGGCAAACAATTACGTCGCATCGATATGGGTCATGAAATAAATGGTATAGGGGTTAGTCAAGATGCAGAACCTTATCTTTTTGCTTCTTCTCCAGGAGAACAAACTCTATACACCTTCGATGCAATCTCTGGGGAGGAACTAGGCAAAATTGATGAGCTTGGAAGAGCACCTGTATTAATTTACTTACCGGAATAAAGTGAGGAAATTATGAACTTGGTAATTAATGACGCTTCTGTCGCCGTTCTAGCCTCAATTTTTCTTGGGCTAGTATTGGCAGCCGCAGCAATTCCCAAGTTACGACACCCTGACGAATTTCAGGGTGTCGTAACAAACTACCGGTTGTTGCCATCGTTTCTGGTAACGCCTTTTGCCAGATTGCTTCCTCTAGTTGAACTGGTATGTGCAATAGCACTTCAAATAACGCAAGTTCGAGAAATGGCAGCATGGGTGGCATCCGGACTTTTTATCATGTTTGCAGTGGCTATCGCTATTAATGTTGGTCGTGGAAGAACGCATATTGATTGCGGTTGTGTCCGACGCCCAACCAGTGTGAGTCGTATAGGGATGTTTCATGTACTAAGAGCACTTAGTCTGGCTGGTGTCAGCCTTTATGCTGCTTTAGTCCCTGTAAATTTGGCCAGTCTTTCAATTGTTTCCTGGGTGATGGGATTGGCTGCAGCAGTGATGCTTACCCTTCTTTACTTGGCAGCAGATTTGATTGTCGGTCTTCCCGCCACTCGCACTAACAAACTCTAGACTTAAATTAAAGGAAATACTCTAATGAATGTTGAATTACTTATTGCTTCAAATGTTCTGCTTTGGGGAGCATTTTTAGCATTAGCTGCACTTATGCTTGGTGTCATTCGTCAGATAGGGCTGCTACATGAAAGATCAGCCCCATTAGGAGCAATGATGATCGATCATGGTCCTGATATTGGTGAACGCTCTCCAGTGTTTAATGTAACAACTATTGATGAGAAGCCACTTCTTGTTGGTCGGGCTATAACTCCAGGGCGACCGAGCTTATTAATGTTTACAGGCCCATCTTGTCCAGTCTGTGCGAAATTATTGCCAATTATTCGCTCAGTAGCTGCGGCTGAAGGTACAGATGTAATTTTGATAAGTGATGGTACTCAGGCCGAGCACCGAGAGTTTTTGAAGAATCATCCACTTCAGGGTGAGCGATATGTTGTTTCTGCAGAAATTGGCATGCGCTATCAAGTTTCAAAAGTACCTTACGGTGTTTTGTTGGACCAAGATGGTGTCATTCAATCTAAAGGTCTATGTAATACCCGTGAACATGTGGAAAGTCTGTTTGAAGCTATTCGCTTGGGTCACTCTTCATTACAGAGCTTCATGCAAGATGGAACAACAGCGCCTGCAGCAAGCTTAAGCAAAGAAACGCACGTACATTAATCTGTGGATAAACAGTTATAAAGAACTAACGGAGAGAATAGAAATGAAAAAAAATAAAGGTTTTGACTCAACTATGGAAAAGCTGGCCAGAGGCACTGCCAGTAAAACAGGTCGTCGTGGCTTTATTGGCAAACTTGGTGGGTTTATTGTGGGTGCAGGATTACTGCCCCTACTGCCAGTAGATCGCCGTGGACGGATGAAAGAAGCCAACGCAACCACTACTGGCACAATGGATAGGAGTGGTTTTCAACCACAGGATCAAGATACTCAAGCCTGTGATTATTGGCGTCATTGTTCTATCGACGGCAACCTTTGTGATTGCTGCGGTGGTACGTTAACTTCATGTCCACCAGGAACCGAGCTTTCACCTAGCTCTTGGGTAGCAAGTTGTTATAACCCCGGAGACCAGCAGACCTATCTGATTGCCTACCGCGACTGCTGTGGCAAGCAGACTTGTGGACGTTGTAATTGTCTTAACACTGAAGGCGAACTTCCGGTTTATCGCCCTGAGTTCTCAAACGACATCGTATGGTGTTTTGGTGCAAATAATGACGCTATGACCTATCACTGCACAATCTCACCAGTTGTCGGTAAGGCAAGCTAAGTTAGATAGGTATAACCTAGCATGAGAATCAGCAGCCTGTTTGTATTTTTATCAGTTGTCCTGACATTTCAGGCTGCTGACTCTTTTGCCTCTGAACTGGAAGCCTTCAAGCGTCCAGAGGGAATTCCGGCGCCATCTACCAACCCACTTACGGTGGAAAAGGCGGCGCTCGGAAAAACCCTGTTTTTTGACCCTCGCCTTTCTAGAAACCAGGAAATGTCATGTGCCACATGTCATGCTCCAGATAAACGTTGGAGTGATGGACGCAAGATCCCACTTGGCTCTGAAAGTCTTTTGAATCCGCGACGAACTCCCACTGTTTTAAACAGCGCATGGCTTACCTCACTAATGTGGGATGGACGTGCTGACACACTGGAGTCGCAAGCCGTTTTACCAATAACAACTCAGCATGAAATGAATTACGACATGTCAGAGCTGACCACTCGCCTGCAGGATGTCGAAGGATATTACCCATTATTTAAAGCCGCTTTTGGTGATGAAGTTATCAATCAGCAACGTATTAGTGAAGCGTTGGCTAGCTTCCAACGGACCCTAGTTTCTGCGCCATCCGCGTTTGATAGATGGGTAGAGGGTGACGAATATGCAGTTAATGAAAGTGTTAAACGAGGTTTCGCTCTATTTAACGAAAAAGCACAATGTGTAGCGTGTCACGCATCGTGGCGATTTACCGATGACAGTTTTCATGACATTGGTCTTAACAGTAACGATCTCGGTAAAGGTGCATTGGTCCCGCCTCAAATCATCATTATGCAACATGCATTCAAAACCCCTTCACTTCGTGATTTACCTGAAAATGGTCCATTCATGCATGATGCATCAATGAACACACTGGAAGAAGTAATAAAGCATTACGAAAAAGGCGGAATCCAACGAGAAAGCCTATCTCCAGAAATGAAGCCTTTTAAGCTGACTGAAACCGAGCGCGATGATCTTATCGCTTTCATCAACTCACTTACGGGCCCGGTACTCGGCATTAAATTTCCTGATATTCCTGAATGAATATCTCGACAACTTTAATTCAGCACATGAAAACAAAATGAAATTTTTCGCAATAGAACGTATCAACAAAATATTTTTCCATATGGTCAACAGATTAATCTTGATCATTCTTATTACAGCCAGTTTTATAACATGTGCTTACTCGATGCAGCTTCATACTGAAATCCAAAAAGAAGCCGATACCAAAGTTCATAAAATCTATTTACTACATCACGATTTTGAATTCGATGTCTACAAAGTATCTCCCGGCGACATCATAGAAATCATTAATCAATCAGATATTTCTCATAGTGTTTACATCGAAACACCTGATGAAACTATCATCAACATAGATGAAAAGCTTTATGTGCAAACACCTGGAGTTTCAGTAAGGTGGAAAGTGCCAGAATCCGGTGAGTTTACTCTGCGCTGCTGGATCCATCCAGTCATTCACGCCAAGTTGCTTATTTCGGAATCGATAGATTAAAAGGCGTGCATAAGCAATAGAGGTGGGAGATGAGAAATAAAACCGAACTTAATCCCGACAAAACTGAACCCGAGAGAAGAACAGCATTTAAACAGATATTCCGCCGTTTTGGCGTTGCTGTTGTCGGCACGTTGGCAGGACATGCCATGTTACGTTCCCGGCCAGCTATATCTGCTGAAATTATACGTCCACCTGGCGCATTACCTGAACCAGCTTTTGACTCAACCTGTATTCGCTGTGGTTTATGCGTGGAAGATTGTCCCTACGATATTCTTAAGTTAGCAAGTTGGACAGATGATGCTCCCGTTGGAACACCTTTTTTTGTGGCCAGAGAAGATCCCTGCAGAATGTGTGCAGACATTCCATGTGCTCGAGCATGCCCGACAGGCGCTCTTGACCCTTTATTAACAGATATTCGTAAAGCGGATATGGGCGTAGCAGTGCTTGTAGGGCATGAAACCTGCCTTAACTACAAAGGGATGTCTTGTAGTATCTGCTGGCGAGTATGCCCAATTCGTGATGAAGCAATAACGCTTGAAACTATTAAAAATGCCAAGGGGACGCTACAAATCCCGACAGTTCACTCAGATAGGTGCACAGGATGTGGTACCTGTGAAAAACACTGTGTGCTATCCGAAACAGCGATACGTGTTTTACCACGCAAGCTTGGTCTGGGACAACCGGGTAGAAACTCAGCTGGTCGCGACAAAGTATGATTAACTTTATCAAAATAATTTGTACTGGAATCTATAGTAAACGCTGGTTGCTTGCACGCCGGACCGTTCAACTTTTCATTCTGTTGGCTTTTTTGTACCAACTTCCATTAATTGGTGACATCGCCACAGGCAACTTATCTTCAAGTGAATGGTTTGGCACAATTCCTCTGACTGATCCCTTTATATTGCTGCAATCATTTTTAGCAGGTTCATCACTTGCCTACCCAGCATTGATAGGTGGATTAATCGTAGCAGCTTTTTATGCCATTTTTGGTGGTCGGATTTACTGTAGCTGGGTATGCCCCATAAACATGTTAACTGACGTTGCCTATTGGTTTCGTCAACGCTTTGGCATAAAAAGTAATTTATCGATTTCGAAAGGGCTCAGAAAAGCCATATTGTTGTTAGCTTTATTGCTTTCTTTTTCTGCGGGCACGCTCGCATGGGAAATAGTCAACCCAATTACTCTTTTTCAAAGAGAGTTGATGTGGGCATCAATATCAGGGTCATTATTTTTATTAGGTTTGTTTTTCTTCGATTTACTGGTTAGCCGTCGAGGATGGTGTGGGCATATTTGCCCTGTTGGAGCTTTTTATGGATTCCTCGGTCATTTCGGGCGTTTGCGTATTACTGCGGACAAACTTGAGTCCTGTGCCGGTTCGGCTTGCTCAGCATGTATAAAAGTATGTCCTGAACCACATGTGTTAGTACCGGTGGTGTCTCAAAAGGGCAACAAGGTCATCTCTGGTGATTGCACACGCTGTGGAGCCTGTCTTGATAAATGCTCAACAGGAGCGCTTTCTATGAAGATGGATTTAGGTCACAGAAGATCATTTAAAAACATCCCCATTGTGACAAAAAAATAATAACTCTTTAAAAAAAGAGGTTGACGGTGAATCGCCAACCTTTCCAAGACGAATTAATCTACCAAATTAACACTTCCACGCATCATTGCTGAATGTCCAGGGAATGAGCAGAAAAAAGTATAAGAACTATCAGCGTTTAGTGAGCCAGTTTCAAATGTAACAGAAGCATTTTCACCCCCACCAAGTATCGGAGTAGAGGCAATAACCCGAGCGTCATTTTCAGGTAGATAATCGTTCGCAAGACCCGCGGTGATCCCGGCGTTAACGATTTCAGGGACATCGGATGTTTGAGCCAATACCCAGTTATGCCCCATACCACCTTTTGGTAAACGACCAGTATGCTCAAAATTTACAGTGAACTCTCCACAGCTCAAAGGAATATTCATCGTTCGGGTACTAAAAGCCATACCATCCCCTGCACTGATAGACACTTCACAGTTATCTGCTGCAGCTACCGTCGGAAGTAAAGCAATTGCTAAAGGCAACAGTAAGTAAAATCGCATATAAATCTCCAAATTATTTAAATGTAGAGTATGTGATTTTAGTCTTGTCACTTATTAAGCATTAGCAATAATCGGCATGGCTTTGCCACTATCGCGTGTTAATTAATTTTGATTGTAACCTACTGGTCTTTTTTACGTGTATTACCACTAATTAACTGGCAACTTTAAGTAAATGATAAGAGTGCAAACACTTGGAATGAGAGCAGGACGCATATAATGTAAACGGCAATATGTATGCGGGTAGTCAGCTCTAGGTTCTTGATAGATTGTGAAGTAGATAACAGGTCAATATTACGCAACTAAAAAATCAGCAAAAAATCAAAAATCTCGTCAAATATGGGATATGTGATCAATTTTAGGGGGAGTTTTTTTAAAGAAATGGCAAATTGCTAATTTTTGCCTTCTTTCTGCCTAAGAATCCATATAGCTAATATATTTGTTTAAAGCTAAAACAATAATCAATCTCGTTTGTGTAAATTTTGTGACAAACTTGTGCCGTAGCAGTTGTCATAGTGATAGCGTAAGGCAGTTTTTAAACGTGGCGAACGTTATTAAGCTATTGATTTATAATGTAGATAATACTACCTATTACGACTTAAAATCCCTCGACTTTGCGGTCGTGCCGGTTCGATTCCGGCCCCGGGCACCATCAGAAATATCTAAGCCTCAATACTGAAAAGTGTTGGGGCTTTTTTGTTTTCAATACTTAGTGGTGCTTAAAGCCGTAAAGTCTTCGTCTGATAGTTCAAAATCACCAGCTTTTACGTTCTCTTCCAAATGATTCACCTTGCTGGTGCCTGGAATGGGAATAATTACTGGGCTGCGTTTTAACAGCCAAGCCAGCACAATTTGATTCGGAGTGGCATCGTATTTCGCGGCAATGGTTTTGAGTATTGACGCGGACTCTGCCAGTGCATTTTTTGCCAAGGGGTACCAGGGGATGAAGCCAATACCCTGTTCGGTACAGTAATCAACGACCTCTTCGTATTGCCGCATCTTCAGGTTATATTGATTCTGTACCGTACTGACCTTGAAATACTTCTGAGCTGCAATAATGTCGTCGACATCCACTTCACTTAAACCGACATGCTTAATCAGCCCCTCATTCTGAAATTCCTGCACAGCTGCGAATTGTTCGTCCCGAGGAACTTTGGGATCAATTCGATGTAACTGCCACAAACCGATCTGTTCTACATTGAGCCTTCGCATACTCATTAATACGCATTGCCTCAAATATTCTGGCCTTCCAAGTGGCGCCCAGATATTCTCACCATGCCGGGTTAAACCAGCTTTCGTTGCAACCAAAATGCCATCATATGGATACAATGCTTCACGAATTAAATCTTCACTGACATTAGGGCCATAACTATCTGCTGTATCAATAAAGTTGATGCCTAATTCTGGTGCCCTTTTTAACACTCGAAGGCATTGCTGACGATCTTCTGGTTCACCCCATATGCCAGGCCCGGTAACTCGCATAGTTCCCAAACCTATACGGTTAATTGAATACTGCCCGAGTTGGAATGAGGCTTGCTGTACAAGTGAATTGGTTTTAACCATGAGCGACTCCGACTAATTGCTTTTCTTGATGTTAACATGTCTGATTAGCCATCTATTTTTACGATGGATTTAGCCTTGCTCATAATGCACAGTTCGTATCTGCATCAGATTTACTCTCGTTAAGCTTGTTAAAGCATAGATTACATCAACTTGATAGCCTCAATTCAGTTGAGATCACAGGGGTATATAAGGCTGTTATGGATATTTGAACTAACTTACTCGACCTCTTGTGCCGGTTCGATTCCGGCCCCGGGCACCATCAGAAATATCTAAGCCTCAATACTGAAAAGTGTTGGGGCTTTTTTGTGGCTTATTTTGTTATGATTAAGACTTAATCTGACAGCAGTTAGCTTTTTATAAGCATAAAAACAACATCAAAACTGGCTCTCCTCCCTAATTAACACAAAGCTGATATTTGGATTTAGTGGGATATCGAACCTACTGCAGGTTTTTCACTGTTACACTATTGTTGAAATTTTTTGCCTTTAATTAAGGAACACAAGATGCTCAAAGCAATTACGACGTTTACACAGGCGAGAAACATTGCAATGGCACTGACCATGTCATTCTTGACCGCTACGCTGATCACTGGTTGTGGTAACGATGACAGCTCTGACACCACACCAAGCCCTGAAACTGAAATGAGCTCCGAAAATCAGAGCAACATGGACGCGACTGAAAACATCACACCAAGCGCACCAGAAACTGAAGTGGTCATTGAAGATGAACCTGTCGCTGAGAGTGATCAGACATCTGCGACGGATCAAACTGAAGCAACAGAGACAAATATTGAAGCTGAAGAGACTGATTCTGCATCAACCGCTGATAAAGCAACCACTACTCCAGCCGATGAGCCAGCTAGCGAAGGTCCCGAAACCCATACTGTTATGGCGCAAGGGCTTAAATACATTCCGCTGGTCATCACCATCAAGAATGGAGACACTGTTTCCTGGCGCAACATGCCCACTCACAACACAAAGTCACTCGATGGCTTGATTCCAGAAGATGCTGAGCACTGGGAATCACCCATAAATGAAAACTATGATCGGACATTTACTCAAGATGGTATCTATGTCTACAAATGTGTCCCTCACTTCGGAGCTGCCATGGGGGGCGTCGTTATTGTGGGCGAGCCAGTCAATCTGGAACAGATTAAAAACGCCGATGCCAACGGCGCTGCTGGCCGTTTGGTCAGAAAGGCTATTTCTAAAGCAGAAAGTATGTAGTTTTTTTGCCTGAGAAGTTGATACCAAAAAGCGGATTCAAAACGGAATCAGCATATGAGTGTTGGGGTGGAGAAACTAACGTAATGGCCTGTTCGATTACGGCCCCGGCACCATCAGAAATAGTAAAGCCCCTATACTGAAAAGTGTTGGGGCTTTTTTTGAGTGCAAGCCCACCACGATGACACGGACCAGTTAAAAACTGTCTAAAAAAGTATATATATTGATGGGGTTACTTTGCTTAAAGGTTTTAATTCTTCATTACCTGATTAGTACCGCGTTGAATGTATTCAGGAACGGCTACATAAATTTTAAGGTGCACTTTTTTGGTTCAGCCTGCCAACAAACCGTGCATCTTTAACGATATAACGCTCAGAAATTGCATCATTTTCTGTCCTATCACTTGATACGAAACACGCTGACCGCTTTCTCATTAAGGGCACAACTTCTGCATAAGTTATTACTAACTTAGTCATTAAGGTTGCGTAATGAAGTTCCAGGATTGGCTTGATGCCTTGCCCCAATGGTCAATGATGACGATCATTGTCTTGGGCGCTTTTATTACACTTACTCTTGTTAAGCGATTTATTCTGGCACGTATTTTAAAAGCCGCGGAGACCAGTCAAATCTCCCTAATCGGCATAATCATTAAATCGGTCAACTTCCCCCTCACACTTGTGTTACTGGCGTTCCTTTCCAAACTCTTTGAACAGTTGTTGGTACATTATTCAGTCAACATAAATTCCAGTATTTTTAATATTGTTGCCAAGCTTCTGCTCATCTTAGCGTTAGTGGTATTTGTTGATAGATTGGTGAACGGTTTAGTTGGCCGCTATGCCGATAGAAACGTTAGTTTCAGAACCAGCAAAGGCATCATGCAAGGTATCACGCATATCGTGATCCTCGGCCTTGGCTTGCTGATGATTCTCAGCACCATCGGTATTTCCTTGACTCCCATTATCGCCTCACTGGGTATCACCTCTTTGGCGCTGGCATTGGCGCTGCAACCGACACTGGAGAACTTCTTTTCCGGCATTCAGCTGGTCATCGATAAGCCTATCCGGATGGGGGACTTTATTGAGCTGGATTCAGGTGAACAAGGCTTTGTTGAGAAAATAGGCTGGCGATCAACCTGGATCCGAATGCTTCCCAACAATATCGTGATAATGCCCAATAGTGTTTTATCAAAGTCGAAGCTGATCAATTATTATTATCCGGAAAAACAGCTTTCCGTACCGGTTGAGGTCGGGGTGCACTACAACTCTGATCTGGAACACGTTGAGCGCGTAACGCTCGAAGTCGCCCGTGAAATTCTTAAATCACATAAATGGGGAGTGGAGGAATATGAGACATTTGTTGTTTTTCACACTTTTGACAATTCCAGTATTAATTTCACCGTTATGTTAAGAGCCCAGGAATATTTCAATCGCTTTTGGGTGAAATCAGCGTTTATCAAAGCCCTTCACAAACGCTATAGAGAAGAAGGCATCACCATTCCATATCCCATCAGAGCGATAAACTATGATCAGGAAAGCTCGGAGCAACGACCATCATGAGGAATTTACCCCCCTCGGCTTTGCGCCTGTGCAGTTTTGATTCCAGCCCTGGTCACTATCAATTTATAAGTGCTTTTTTTAAATTTGAGATTCGAGATTCCGAAACTTTTTAAAGTTTGGATGGAGTAACGCATCACCTAGCCACAAAAAAGCCCCCTTTCGGGGGCTTCTTGTTTTGCGTTGTTTCAAATCTTAACGGTTGCAGATATACATCGTTACTTCAAAACCGAAACGCATGTCTGAATATTCTGGTTTAGTCCACATGATAATCACCTCCAAGTTATTTCGTTAACTTACAATTCAAATGTTACGCTGACAGTTAAAAATGCCATAAGGTGATTTACTCATCCGGACTCAGGATTTTACTTTATGCATTTTCACAATAAACAACTGGAGTGAATATAATAATTTTGCGGTTTAGAGGCAAATCGAACGGACGGGGTTTGCCACTGTCATAATCTGGAACATGAATTTTTTATCAGGAGAGTACAAAATATGTTTAAAGCAACTTCGGCGTTTACACAGACAAGAAATATCGCCATTGCACTGACTATGTCGTTTGCGGCAGCCACGCTGTTTACAGCCTGTGGTAGCGATGACAGTTCTGACACGACACAAAACCAAGAAACGGGAATGAGCTCTGAAAATCAGAGCAATATGGACACGACTGAAAATATCACCCCGGTCCCATCAGAAACTGAAGTGGTCATCGAAGATGAACCTGCCGCTGAGCTTGATCAAACTGATAACTCCATGGCAACTGAAGAAACAGAAGTCAGTGGAACATCAGATGACGCAGCCGCTCAAGCCGATGAGCCAAAAAGTGAAGGAGCAGAAACGCATTTCGTAACTGCAGAGGGCCTGAAGTTTAATCCGCTGGTCGTCAAAATTAATTCCGGTGACTCTGTGTCTTGGCGCAACATGAGCACACATAACTCTGAATCAATAGATGGCTTGATTCCCGAAGGTGCTGAGAAATGGAACTCGCCAATGAGTGAAAATTATAAGCACACCTTCACAGAGGAAGGCATTTACGTCTATAAATGCACACCGCATATTGGCTCAGGTATGGGTGGAGTCATCATCGTAGGTGACCCAGTGAATCTCGAACAGATTAAAAATGCCGATGTCAGTGGCGGTGCTGGACGTCTGGTCAGAAAAGCAATATCTGAAGCAGAAAGTATGTAATTTCGGGCTCAGATAACTTCGCACCATAGCAAAAAGGCACTTATTTTAAGTGCCTTTTTTATTTCTGATGACCCGTCCTGAAATTAAGTCTACTGATCGGAAACGTATTTGGACAAGCTAAATCCAAGGCATAGGCATACCCAGAAAGATTGAGTGTTGGTCCTGGAATTGTCTGTTGTTGACCAAGTCAAAAAACTCTAGCTAGTCATAGACTTACTATATTTTGGATAAAGTTGAACTTTTTCAATAGCTCGTGCTCTGACGTTATTTACCTATATGGAATCGTTAAAATGCCCCTTAAAACCCGAAGACGTAGCGTATTAGAGCACGCCATAATTCATAGTCAGGATGAATTGGATAGACTGATCAAAGAATTAGATGCACAAGAGCAGCATGAGTTAGAAATGAGCCGTCGATTTGGAAGAAAACCAAGAAGAATGTCTGGAAAGTCAGCTCCTTTACTACTTGCAAAAGCTTTTCAGAATATTCAAAAGAAAAATTGAAACATAAAGTTAGCTTTAAACTTTATAGCAACATTCCCAACTGACTATGTACAGAAGCAATGATTGTCGTAAATTAATACAAAAAATACTTAACATCCAGTAAGTTTTTAGGGGTGGTAGTTGATACTGGTCCCGGTAATAAATAAAACAGGCACACATTCATGAGTGCTTTTTTTATGTCTGAAATTTGATATTTAAGAATAGGATTTCGTGATTTAATCCCGAACACTCGTCCACAAAAAAGCCCCTTTCGGGGGCTTCTTGTTTTGCGTTGTTTCAAATCTTAACGATTACAAATGTACATCGTTACTTCAAAACCGAAACGCATGTCTGAATATTCTGGTTTAGTCCACATGATAATCACCTCGTTGGTTGTTTTGTTTGTTTTACAGTTCATATATTACGCTGTCACAAAAAATAGCCATAAGGTGAATTGCTTGTTGGGACTCAGGATTTTGCTGGTCAGATCTCGATAGCCACCTTCAATACCCCATCGCGTTGATGAGAAAACAAATCATAGGCTTCGGTGATGTTTTCCAGTTTGAACCGGTGGGTCACCATGGGGCTTAAATCCAGTCTGCCGTGCGAAATAACATCCATCAAACGACGCATACGTTCCTTACCGCCGGGGCATAGTGAGGTAACGATTTTGTGGTCGCCCAATCCTGCGGCAAACGCATCGAGAGGAATGGTCAGATCGGATGAATACACGCCAAGACTTGATAATGTTCCGCCGGGTTTCAGGACACGCAACGCGGCTTCAAAAGTGCTTTGTTGTCCAAGGGCTTCAATGGCGACATCGACACCACGTCCACCGGTCAGTTTCAGTATTTCGGCAACCACATCATCTTTTCGATAATCCAGTGTCACATCTGCGCCCATTTGTTTGGAGATCGCCAGACGTTCATCCACCCCATCTACCGCAATGATAAAACTGGCACCCTTTAATCGCGCCCCGGCTGTGGCACACAAGCCAATCGGACCTTGAGCAAATACCGCCACAATGTCCCCAATTTTAATATTGCCTGATTCAGCACCGGCAAAACCGGTGGACATAATATCGGGACACATCAGGACCTGTTCGTCGGTTAAATTTTCTGGCACAGGGGATAAATTCGCCTGCGCATCCGGCACCAGAAGATATTCGGCCTGTGCCCCATCAATGGTGTTGCCAAACCGCCAGCCACCCATAGGTTTATATCCATGAGAGTGTGCTCCACCATCTTGTGCCGAACAGCCATCCTGACAGGCATAGGAGGTATAACTGGGACAGATTGCACCGGCTATCACCCGTTGCCCTTCATGGTAGCCCTGAACATTTTTGCCCAGCTTTTCAATCACCCCGACGGGTTCATGGCCAATCGTCAGGCCTTTTTCAACGGGATATTCACCTTTAAGAATATGCACATCCGTGCCACAGATGGTGGTTGTGGAAATTTTGATTAATGCATCATTATCGCCAATGTCGGGAATGGGTTTATCATCAATCTCGATGCGGCCTGGCTCAATAAAAATAGCTGCTTTCATCATAGTTGCCATAACGCGACTCCTCATAATTGTCTGAGATGTTCCCATAGCTGTAAAAGCGGGAGCGATAAAACCAGATTAGGTCTTTTGGGATTTTATGTCATTGACCCAGATCATTTAAGGCACAACTTGTTTTGCCGTAACTTAAGCACTGCAATAAATTTATGTGGCTAGATAAAAAAAGTCAGGCATAAGCCTGACAAAAACAACGAGAGAGACAACGTCAACTACCAGAAGGATCTTCTGTTGAGATTAGTTATCCGCCTAATTCGTTTCAGAAACCGTGAATCACATCTAATATTTAAAAAAACGATATCAGCCAGACGAAAAACCAAGGGTTTGATTGTAACGAATCACTGACTTATCAATGAAAGCAAAAAATAACTAACAGCTACTACAAAATGTAGCGCCAAATTGCCTTTTTCTCGCCATAATATTGCGCAATATTTATGCCCCATTTTGGTGCTGCCCGCACCTTCTTCGCTCGCAGTAAGACTCAATCCTGACCCTCTCTGCATCCTTAAAAAATCAGTGCCTCAGGCCTATTCTTGTTTTGCTGAATATTACGTTTTCTATGATAATTGGACTGCTTATTGCTTATGACTGTGATTGGATAAAAAGAACTTAATGGTCGTGTTCTGTTTCGCCGTTCTACTCATGATCAATTTTTACAGGGTTAAGCTTCTTACTACCATGTCGAATAACTACAACACGAATTAAACAAACATCGCAAAAAGGATAATTAAATGAGTGGAAACGAAACGCGCCTGACAGCCATTTCACAAATCACCAACCGCGAAAAAATCGCAGTCAAAACACCTGAATCCTTAGATAAGATTTGGGCAACGGATGTATTCAACCTGGAAACCATGGAACAGGCTTTGAATAAATCGGCATTCAAAGCGGTTAAACAAACAGTACAAACCGGCGCACCACTTGCACCGGCGGTGGCGGATGTTGTGGCAGCAGCGATGAAGAGCTGGGCGTTATCCAAAGGCGTTAAGTTCTTTTCACATCTTTTCTATCCAATGACTAATATTACCGCTGAAAAACATGACGGTTTTATTGTGACCAACTCTGAAGGTAATGCGATTACCGAATTCTCGGGCAGCTTGTTGATTAAAGGTGAGCCGGACGGTTCATCATTCCCTAACGGCAGCTTGCGTATGACCAATGCTGCACGTGGTTATACCGCCTGGGATCCAACCAGCCCTGCGTTCATCATGCATACCGAAAATGGTTCAACGCTGATGATTCCAAGCGTGTTTATGTCATGGACCGGTGAAGCGCTGGATAAAAAAATCCCGTTACTGCGCTCCAATGCAGCCATGGATAAAGCCGCTCGCAAAGTACTGTCATTAATGGGGGAAGAAGAAATTGCCCCACTGAGCTCAAGCTGTGGCGCTGAACAGGAATACTTCCTGATTGACATCAACTTTGCCAATGCCCGTCCAGACTTATTGTTAGCCGGTCGTACTCTATTTGGTGCCTCGCCTGCCAAAGGTCAGCAATTTGATGATCATTACTTCGGTGCGATTCCTGAGCGTGTGCAAATCTTTATGCAGGATTTTGAAGACCAGTTGTATCGTCTGGGCATTCCTGCCAAAACTCATCACAACGAAGTGGCTCCTGGCCAGTTCGAAATCGCACCGTATTATGAATCTGCCAACATCGCTGCCGACCATCAGCAGTTGATGATGACACTGATGAAAAGCACGGCAAAAAAACATGGTTTTATGTGCCTGTTACATGAAAAACCGTTCGCGGGTGTGAATGGTTCAGGCAAACACGTCAACTGGTCTGTCGGTAATGCCACACAAGGCAACTTGCTTGATCCAGGCAGTACTCCACACGATAACCTCAACTTCCTGTTGTTCTGTGGTGCGGTTATTCGTGGCGTCAATAAATACGGCCCGCTAATGCGTGCAGTTATCGCCTCAGCTTCCAATGACCACCGTTTGGGTGCCAATGAAGCCCCTCCGGCAATCCTGTCTGTGTATCTGGGTGACCAGTTGGAAAAAGTCTTCCAGGATATTAAAGACGGCAATATCGCCTCATCAAAACAAGGCGGCGAAATGGATCTGGGTCTGTCTCAAATCCTTAAATTCGAACGTGATCCGGGTGACCGTAACCGTACTTCTCCGTTTGCCTTCACCGGTAACCGTTTTGAATTCCGTGCTGTCGGTTCATCACAATCGGTATCCGGCCCATTAGTGGCGATGAACACTATTCTGGCTGATTCATTAGATTGGATTGCTGAAAAACTGGAAAGCGAACTGGCGAAAACGGAATCACGAACCACTGCCGTTTTAGCTGTATTGAAAACATTGATGGAAGAGAATGGCAATGTAGTGTTCGGTGGCGATGGCTATTCTGCTGAATGGCATAGAATGGCGGTTGAGGAACGTGGTTTGAAAAACCTGCCGACCTCAGCTGATGCGCTTCCATACCTGCGTGATGAGTCAATCCGCGAGCTGTTCAAGCGGACCAATGTGTTTTCACCGGTCGAGCTGGAAAGCCGCTTTGAAGTCTATGCCGAGCAGTACATTTTATCGATTGAAGTCGAAGCCAAACTGGTTATCGAAATGGCCAAAACCATGATTTACCCGGCAGCTACACAATATCTGGGCGAATTATCGATGACCTGTTCAGGTATGTCTGATCTGGGCATTGAAATGGACAACTCGATTGCCAGCTCAATCGCCAACGAAACCAATGCCATGATCGCTGCGGTAGCTGAACTGTCCAAAGCCATAACCAAACATGACTTTGACTCAATCGAAGCACATATGAACTACTGCGCGAATGATATCCATACCCTGATGGATAAAGTCCGTGCCCATGTTGATGCATTGGAAACGGAAGTAGCCGATGATTTATGGCCACTGCCGAAATACCGTGAGATGTTGTTTATCAAATAAACCGCAATCTAGGTTATAAGTAATAAAAAAGGGCCAGAGAATTTTCTCTGGCCCTTTTGTTTGTCATGATCCCTCGTTTAAATCGTTTTCCTTTCCACTGCAATCAATGTTAGCTGAAATGGCACAATTTCTGCTCCTTGAGAAGTCACAACGCTCGATATGGCGCGGGCTGGCGCTATTGTGTCAATAACTGCCAGGCTCTCGCACCGATAGAGTGCTGACTTTATCTTCGGAGACTGATAATGCCTGATATGAGTGCGCTGGATGCTTTGTGGATTTTAATTGCAGCGATGCTGGTTCTGATTATGCAGGGTGGATTCCTGTGTCTGGAATCTGGGCTTACCCGAAGTAAAAATGCGATTAACGTAGCGCTTAAAAACGCCTTTGATTTGATCGTTACCGCCATGCTCTTCTGGCTGTTTGGTTTTGGCATCATGTTTGGTGCCCATGAAGGCATGAAACTCGATACTCACTGGTTTCTTGCTGATTTTTCCAGAGATGAATTCTGGCACGCCAGTTTTTTCTTTTTCCAATTAACCTTTTGTGCCACAGCCGCCACGATTGTCTCTGGTGCTATCGCTGAACGCAGTCGCTTTGTGGTTTACATCATCATCACCGCATTAATCAGTCTACTGCTCTACCCGGTGTTTGGTCACTGGGTCTGGAGCAGCGCCGTTAATGAATCTCCTGGTTGGTTGGAAGCCATGGGGTTCACCGATTTTGCCGGCAGCACCGTAGTACACAGTGTGGGTGGCTGGGTAGCACTGGCCGCCGTGATTGTTATCGGCCCACGTACCGGACGTTTCATTCGAGGCAAAGTACAAAACATCCCAGGAAGCAACCTGCCGTTGGCGATTCTTGGCATGCTGTTCTTCATGATCGGTTGGATTGGCTTTAACGGTGGCAGTACACTGGCTTTTACCACGACTATTGCCGGCATCATCGTCAACACCATCATTGCAGCCGCTGCTGGAGGAATCACGGCGATCCTGCTTTCAAAAACACAACAGGATAATAGCCAGACCACCTCGCTCACCATTAATGGCACCCTGGCCGGACTAGTCGCTATTACCGCAGGTTGTCATGTAGTTTCAACACCACAAGCGGCGGTGATTGGAAGCCTTGGCGCGCTGGTGATGTTTCTGGCTGAAAAACAGATGCACCGACTGCAGCTTGATGATGCCATTTCGGCGGTGCCAGTACACTTAGTCGCCGGAATCTGGGGCACACTGGCCGTTGCACTTTTCGGTGATTTGCAACTGCTTGATACCGGCTTAAGCCGCTTTGACCAACTGCAGGTGCAATTACTTGGCATATTTGCCTGTGCCCTGTTTATTTTTCCGCTGACAATCACCTTCCTCTATCTGTTGAATCGTTTCATACCATTGCGCGTCAGCATCGAAGCCGAGCAGCAGGGGCTGAATGTGTCAGAACATGGCGCGAAAACCGAACTGACTGATTTGCTTTCAGCCATGCAAACGCAAGAACGTAGAGGTGATCTGAAGCAGCGGGTACCGGTTGAGCCTTTTACCGAAGTTGGCCAGATTGCATCCCAGTACAACCGGGTGATTGCTAACCTGAACCGTATGGTGACACGCACCCGCTTGATTGTGCGTGATATGCGTGACGGGGTGATTACCTTCTCCAGCCAGGGGATTGTGACCAGCGCCAATCCAGGCGTGGAAATTATGTTCGGCCTTCCTGCTCACCAGTTGGTGGGGCAGCCAACTGATGTTTTACTCCATGAACAAAACCAACAAACTTTTTCGGGCACAACCCCGGAGCATTTATTCGTCACCCTGGCCAGCAGTCAACAACCGGGGCCTTATGAAATCATTGCCCGACACAGTAAGGGCAGCCCTTTTACACTGGAAGTCACCACCACCGCCAGCCCAACCGAGGAGGGCGTGCAATACAGCGCCATGCTGAGGGATATCAGCGAAAGAAAAAAGATGGAGGCTCGTCTGCATCGGCACTCTGAGCTGGCACAAGTCACACTGGAAGCCATCACGGAAGCAGTTGTTACCTGTGATGCAGCGTATAACATCGTCTATCTTAATCCGATGGCCAGTGAACTACTGGGACAGACATCTGAAGAGGCATTCGGTAAACCGATTGACGAGATTATTCTGATTGAAGACAGTGAAGCCACTCAAATTAACATCACGACATTGTGTCAGGACTACTCCGTTAAATCGCCTAACACCCGCCAAAAACGTCTGTTTCTACTGAAAAACAAGCAAGGTGATGAGTTTGAAATCCAACTTAACTGTGCGCCCTTACTTGATACCAACCGTCAAAATATAGGTTGGGTGGTAGCACTTCAGGACATTACTCAAAACAGTCGTTTGCAAAAGATGCTGAGCTTTCAGGCGGTGCACGATACTCTGACTGGCCTCATCAATCGACGTGAATTTGAAAAGCGTTTGGAATCGCTGATCAATGAAGCCCATCAGGATAAAGCGGAGCACCTGCTCTGCTATCTGGATTTAGATCAGTTCAAATTGGTGAATGACACCTGTGGACATAGAGCCGGTGATGTTCTGTTGAAGCAACTCTCAAGTCTGCTTAAACCCATACTGCGTCAGAGCGATACCTTTGCACGGCTGGGGGGTGATGAATTCGGGGTGCTGCTCAGTCATTGTCCAATTGAAAAAGGTCAGGACATTGCAGAGACTCTGCGAAAAACCGTCACTACTTTTCGTTTTTCCTGGGAAGGTCAGGTGTTTTCCGTTGGGGTCAGTATCGGTTTGGTCAGTATTACCGAGGCCAGTGGCAGCCTGGATGAAGTATTGAGTCATGCCGATGCCGCTTGTTATGCAGCCAAAGATCGCGGGCGTAACCGGGTGCACCTGTTTCAACCGGATGATATACAAGCTCAAGAGCATCAAGGGCAAATTCAGTGGGCCAGTCGGTTACAGGAAGCGCTCGATCAAGATCTTTTCCGGCTCTATTATCAAACGATAGTTCCGCTGGAAAACAGCGAAAACACCATGCCGCATTATGAAATCTTGGCCCGTATGATTAGCCCACAAGGCGAAATCATTCCGCCAGGTGCCTTTATTCCAGCCGCCGAACGTTTTGGATTAATGCCCAAAATCGACCAATGGGTGATTCGCAACACACTGGCCTGGATGGGCGATCAACTCCGCCAGAACAACCAGCCGGTTTTTTGCTCGATTAACCTTTCCGGTGCCTCCATCGGTCGTGAAGACTGCTTGCAGTTAATTCAGGAACAACTGGCGAAACGCAAAGTACCGGCCAATAATATTTGCTTTGAAATCACCGAAACCGCTGCCATCGCTGATCCAGCCAATGCCGCTCGCTTCATTACCGAACTGAAACGCCTAGGCTGTCAGTTTGCTTTGGATGATTTTGGAAGTGGCCTCTCTTCATTCGGCTATCTCAAACAATTACCAGTCGACTACTTGAAAATTGACGGTATTTTCATTCAAGAGCTAGCCAATAACCGGATTGACCAGGCCATGGTGGCTTCGATTAACAACATCGGCCATATCATGGGGTTAAAGACCATTGCCGAGTTTGTTGAAGACGCCGCAACACTGAATATCCTGCGTCAAATTGGAGTGGATTATGTTCAGGGCTTTTATCTGTCACGACCAGAGCCATTGGAATCACTCATGAGCGTCCGGGTAATGCCGCGTTAGATGATGGATATTTGGGATCCGCGTCCGGATTAAAGGGTTAGCCAAATAATTTAGTTTTATACTTTATCAAGCTGATTGAAAGAAATAACTCTATTCCTCGCCGATATTTTCGTTCCAGATGTCGTATCAAAGGTATCAGAAACGATTGTATTTAGAGAACTTTCAATCGACCTTATCTCCAAGGTTTCAATCTCAAATATCTTCTAATCGATTAGCTGACTGTGACATCACCATAATTTCATGCTCTTCAAAAGATCTGAGATCTTCCATCAACTCTTTTGCCGAGGATATATCCGCACAATCATGCAGGTAACGATAAAGGTCAATGATTTGCTGATGTTGATGAATGATTACTTGCATAATGTCGGTGGTTGATAGTTCAGAAAATGGTGCATCACAATGATGATGTTGCACGATGGGATTTTTATCAAAGTACTCATAGCACCAGGTATTTAACGCATGTTCATTCCCTGTGACTTCGAATTGGTGCACAGCATGTCCGAGCTTTTCTTCATGCTCTGACAAATAGTTAAGAAGCATTTGTGCTCGCGTATTTTCAGTTTTATCGGCACCACGTTTCAAACATTCTGTGAGGTGTTGATGAAACTCGCTTGTCCAATGAAGAACATCTCTTAACGTTTCAACTTTCATAATAATTTCCAGTATTTTTGTTTGCCGCTGTTATTGGAATAGTTTGAGGGATCAATTGAAGATCAAAGACACAGCCCCTAATCTTCACCGATATCTTCATTCCAGATTTCTGGGTTTTGGGCAATGAAATCGCCGAGCATTTGGATGCATTCCTGCGAGTTAAGATCGATGACCTCTACGCCAGTTTCGCGAAGCCAATCTAGCCCGCCGTCGAAATTTACGGATTCGCCAACAACCACTGTGCCGAAGTTGAATTGCCGTGCCAGCCCGCTGCAATACCAACAGGGTGCAAGTGTTGTGACCATGATTTTGTCGCGATAGGACTTTTGTCTTCCGGCCTTACGAAAGGCATCGGTCTCGGCATGAACAGAAGGATCATTTTCCTGAATTCGGCGATTGTGGCCTGCACCGAGTAGCTTGCCATTTTTATTGAAAACTGCAGCACCGATAGGAATACCACCCTCGGCTAATCCTTGACGCGCTTCATTGATCGCCACTTCCAGCATTGCCTTATAGTCAATGGTTGTCATGCCTGTGTTCCTTCTTCAGGTTGTGTAGATCAAAAGGTTGTAGATCTAAGGAGTCGGCCACCTTGATTTGCAAGTTAGCCATTGAATAATCGAAAAACAACATTATTCATGAAGTTTGCTCCTTTCTCAGTATGAAGCCAAACCAACCCACCTAAATTCAACAGCACAGTTATCCAATAAACATTTATAAACGCTTTCTTACTCGATTTATGGCGTATTTTCTTTTGAGCAATATAGGCTCCTGGCCAACCACCGATTAGAGAAAGTAGGTGCAAGGTGCTTTCTTGCGTTCTCCATCGCCCATTTTGAGCTGCAGATTTATCAATTGCATAAGCGATAAACGCGATTAGGCTCATGATTAGATATACACCGACAATAACTAAAGGCAACTTTCCACTAAAGACTGAGACCAACAGTCCAATGAAAAAGACAATCGTAAAGATACCACCGAAGCCTCTTTGGCTTTTTACTTTATCTCGTTTTTTGGGCTTGGAAATGTCACGAGCAAATTGAATATTTTCAGCCTTATAACGATTATTATTATCGCGAGCTATTTCATAGATAATGACTTCACCATTCGCGGGTCTTCGGGATGGTGGGTTAAAGGCCTTGATATGGACAAAAGCACGTTCTCCACCACCATTTGGCTCGACAAAACCAAAGCCTCGATCATCATTCCAATTTGAAATTTTCCCTTGCAGCTTCATGCTTTCCCTCGCGTTTTATATCTACCAGTTTGTATGGTGCCTCTGGCATAACGTCGATATTGCTAGCTCAAAAATTATTTAGAGTGTTACCAGTTCAAATTTCAGCTTTAACCACCCATCTTCCAATCTGGTGGCCACCGTCTCACTGCGTTTTAATTGATCATTGCTCACATCAGCGTGTTGTTGAATGTAATCGATAATGGTTTGTTGACGTTGTTCAGCTAATTGTTGCAACTGCGTGGCGGATATCGACTCGGCTTCAATTAATCGCTGTTTCAGATCAGCATTGTAAGCCAGCACATCGAGTTCAGCTGTTTCCTGAGTTTCGGTCTTTACAGTGAATTCCTGTTGCAGTGTCCTCAATATTGGACTTAACCCCGCCTCACGATAAAGTGTTTCCAAAACTGTTTGTCGACGTTCTGCCAATTGTGTTTCTGGATCAGTTTGATCTAGACGCGATTCAATACGTTGCTCAACGGCAGCTTGTTTTAGCTGTTGACGATCGGCTTCCATCGCAAAGGTTGGGGGGATGTTTATCGCCAGTTGCGGACGTTCGGCTAATGCTCCTGCGAGCTTCTGTAATTTTTCCTGTTCCGGTGGAGCCAGGTCACTCTCACCAGGCCGGAAACGAATATTGTCTATCGGTTCCTCGTTATCACTGCCGAATAAACCTCCAAGAAATTTGAAAGGCGCTGTCACAATATTGGTGATCGCCTGGTTAATTGCTTGAGTAATTACCGCGCTCATATCAAATTCGGGATCATTGACACTTCCGCTTACTGGAATCGTCAGATCAATCACCCCTTCCTTATTTTTGAGTAACGATACTGCCAAATCAAGTGGCAAATCTAGCGCATCGGGCGCCTCAACCCGCTCCCCAAGCTTGATATCATGCAACACAATATTATTCGTTGCAGAAAGTTCACCCTCAACAACCTTATACGTCAGCTCTACGTCGCCACGTCCTTCGTCGATACGTCTACCTGCAAATTTGATTGTATAGGGGCTCATAGCAGGCAAATCTATATTACTGAACGACAGTTTTACCGTGGCAAATTCGCGAAGGGCTAACGGTTTTATTTCACCATCAATTTCCACCAGACCAAATTCATCAACCTTACCTTCCAATGTCAGCTCTACGGGTTGTTCAGAAAGCGTAGAAAAACCGCTTATTTCGCCATTGAGTGCCTGCATATGTGTATCAAAAACTATCGGCAAACTGGCATCGGTAAAACGCGAACTCGCGTTATTAATAATCGCTTGACCAATTGCCAACTCATAGCCATTGAAGAGACTGTCTTGATCTTTATTCTCTGTCTCAGCTTTGTCGTTTGGTTGCTCCTTGAGTAGTCCTCTTACATTGGTTTCGCCATCTTCGTTAATAAATATGCGGGCATATAGTTCATCAACGATCACTTCTGAGATAGCCAGGCGTTGTTTCGCTAATGAAAAATCAATTGTATTAATGTCTAGCTGGTCAAAGCTGAACAGTTTTTCATTGTTTTTCTGATTATCGAGCTGCACATCTTCAACCGTTAGATTAGCCTGGAGGCTAAACGGCTTTTGTTGATTAGAGGTAATCTGGGCGGTGGAGCTGACTTCACCTTTTACAATACCAACATGTGCATACTTGCTGAGATAAGGTTGCACCGGCTTTAAGGCTAAATTATCTATAGTAGCCTCTGCCTGAACGGCCAGTTCTGGAAACAATTGAATTTCACCCTCAATCCCAATATCACCTCCTGTTTGCAAACTGATATCGGTAGTAAAAGGAATCTGATTACCCTCTGCCAGAGTGAAATTCTGCATGCTGCCAGACAGCATCATTGTAAGAGTAAAGGGCGTTTTCAGTTGCTCATCCATTAACGTCAGCTTGGTATTATTGATGGCCAGATTGGCGATATCGAGCTGAAGTGGTGATGCTTGCGTATCGGGTTCATCAGTGGCTGGATCAGGCATTTTTTCCAATACTTGTAACCAGTCGATTTCACCCTGCTCGTTTAGGGTTGCAGCCAGATTGAAATCATCCAGTGAAACCGATTTTATAGTGAGCTGATTTTCTGGATAAACATAAAGCCCATTACTAATGGTCAGCTTACCGCCTTTTACTAACGCTTCACTCTCACCGGGCTGGTGAATATCTAACTCGGCTATTTCGATATCTATCTCACTGAGATCTATTTTTTTAGTATCACCGGCCAAATTGATGTCGTAAGACGTTTGCAGTTCAACTCGGCCGCTATTCAGTTCAACAGGCAGCTGACCGTTAAAATAACGATATGGCGTCTGCAAACTGAAATTGTTCAGTGTTACCTGGCCTGATAACTGTAACGGTGACATGCTTAACTTTCCGTCTGCGGACAATTTTGCGTCCTTTTCCAGTCCGATATCTAAATCTATATTGGCGGTTTGACTGGCCTCAGTGGAAAAATCTTGTAGCTGAATATTGACCGGACGTAATACCGTTTCAAAAGGCTCCTGCGGATTTTCATCACGATAATGAATCTCACCTTCGGTAAAACTTAACGCTCCAATTTCCAAGGTAAACGGTGACGTGTTTTGTTTATCGGTTTGTTCATCAGTATCTTCCACCACTGCCTCAGAATCTTTTCCGGGCAGGGCAGCTATTAACTGCAGCCAGTTGAGATCACCCTGCTGGTTTCGGGTCAAAGCCAGTTTAAAGTCAGTCAGCGAAACGTTATCCAATATGAGCTGATTTTCTGGAAAAGCATAACTGGCGTTTTTTATCTCCAGTTTCCCGTCTTGCAATAACGCTTTGGTCATGCCCGGCTGAAGAATACTAAAACCGGTCAAGCCTATATCAATCGCACTGAGATCAATATCTGCCGCTTCATCGGCAAAATCGATATCGTAGGATAATTGTAAATCCAGCCGCCCCTGGTTCAATTCAAATGGCAACTGTGCCTTAAAATAACGATAGGGCGACTGTAAACTGAAATTATCCAGCGTTATCTGACCCGATAACTGTAACGGAGACATGCTTAGCTTTCCGTCTGCGGACAATTTTGCGTCATTTTCCAGCCCGACCGCCAAATCTAAACTGGCGTTTTGACTGGCCTCCGTGGAAAAATCTTGCAGATGAATATTGATCGGACGCAATACCGTTTCAAAAGGCTCCTTGGGTACTTCATCCCGATAATGAATCTCGCCATTGGTATAGTTAACCTCAGCTATTTCCAAGCTAAATAAAGATTCGTCCTGTTCGCTGGATTGATTGGCTTCGTCTTCAGCCGCTTCCTCTTTAGCTGAAACTGCCCAGTTGTCTGCCAGTCTTGTCAGCGTATTAGCCGTTGTCGAATAACGACGGAAATGCAGTGTTGTATCGGCCAGATTGATTTCTTCCAGTCGTAAAGTCAGTCTCGCCAGTTGCAAAGGTTGCAGATTGAGGTAAAGCTTTTCTGATGCTGCCAGCGGCTCATCCTGCTCCGTGGTTAATTGCAGATTGTCGACTGTCGCTTCAAATGTATAGGGATTGAAATATATGTTTTCGACACTGGCCTCAACGCCCAGTCTCTGTTGCATTGTCTTCACCAACTGGCGCTCTGCCAGCCACGGAACCAGTAAAAATCCTATCAAGGTATATAACAGCAGAATACTGACAACCCAGATCAGCAAACTTCGATATTTCAGAAAGGTGTTTTTGACAGATTTCATGACTGATGGCTTATCTCAAAGGCAGAGATAAGTCAGTGTACCTAAATATTGCGACTGAGCGTAATCAATAGGCTAAATTTGATTGTTGTATTCAAGCTGCCATTCAGAATAAGCGTTATTACATCATCTTTGGTGTTTCAACCAGTTCTGCCTTAGGCATGCTGAAATAGGCACCTTGGGAAAAATCAATATCGAGTGCCTGGACTTGTTTCTGTACGGCTTCGCAGTGAACAAATTCCGCAACGGTTTTAATGCCGAGACTACGGGCAAATTGCACTACACCACGGGTAACAATAATGGCTGATTGATCATCATTGAGATTTCTTATCAGGCTACCATCGATTTTGATGAGATCCACATTGAGACGCAGCAAATGTTCAAAGTTCGAGTAGCCTGTGCCGAAATCATCAATGGCAATTTTACAGCCAAAGCCTTTGGCTTTATCGATAAACCGACGGACTTCGTTGTAATTATCAATACCATCGGATTCAAGGATTTCGAAAATTAACCTTTTTCCAACCTGATAGGTTTTGAGCTGGTCAAAAATAAACTGGGTTAATTCGGTATCCAGTAAATCACGATAGGAAAGATTAATAGAAAATTCGTAATCCAGTTCGGCAAATTTCTGGAACGATTTTTCCACCATCACCCGTGTCAGCATGCTATCCAGACGTAAATTACTGGCCACCGGCAAAAATACACCGGGACTGATAACCTGCCCATCTGGATCAATCATTCTGATCAGGCATTCATATTTGGTTATCTCACCACTTTGATTATCCATTATGGGTTGGAACCACGGAACAATCCGGTTTTGCTGTAATGCTTGTTTTAGTTGTCTGGCCCAGAACAGGTTTTGTTCATAAATACGCTCTACATCTTGCTTACTGTCATAGATCGCATAATGCCGTGACTTATCACGAGCAATTTTTAATGCGGCTGTGGCGTAACTGATCAATATATCCGGTGAGCTGTCTTTGTCAGGGTCGGCATCATGCTGACCTGCTGCACCAAGGGTTGCCGTTATGCTGATATCCTGATCCTGCCATTGCAGTTGCTGCTCTTGCAGAAAGTCACTTAACTGCCTCAGGAATCCAGTCAGAAACTCCTTGGACCAATCAAAACCCAACAGCACAAATTCATCACCTGATAAGCGATACAGTTTGGCGCTGTCAGCGTGATTATAATCCTGACAAAATGCCCCAATGTTAGTGGTTAGGCTTTGCAAAACCGCATCACCACAATCATTTCCAAAGATACTGTTTAATTCTCGAAACCGATCGATATTCACCAGAATTAAGGTGCAGTTTTGATGTTGCTGCAAATCCAGTAATAACCTTGCCCGGTTAGGTAAACCCGTCAGCTGATCGGTATAGGAGGCCTGCAACTCCTGCATCAGCAAAGCAATACGATAGACCAGATAAGCCGATAGCAGCAAAATGACAATACTGGTTGCAATCAGGATCCGTTGATTAATCACCCGCATCGGGGCAATAACCGCATCAATTTCATTCTTGGGCACGCCCACTGCAAATAGCATCTGAGCCGGTGTGGTCGCGGCATAAAGCACATATTCGATATCTTCAACAGCAAACTGATGCGTTTGCAGCAGGGCTTTTTGCTGTTGGGATTTAAGCTGAGAAATAGCGTTGTTGGATGCCAGTTTAATAAAATCCTGGCTCATTACCGAGTCAATGATCTTCTGGGCATAACGTTCATTATTTAATCTGCTCAAGCTGGATAATTTGCGTTTATTTTTATCGATTAACAGGGCAAAGGTATTTGGCGTGATGCTGACCTGACTGACGAGATCAATTATCTGTTTCGCTTCCCAGTCTGTTGAGGCATAACCAACCACTTGCTGCTGGCTGTTCAAAATGGGTTTTATCAGCGTTAACACGGCACTGTCCGTGATTTCATTGTAATAAGCTGGTGTCCAATGGATTTCATTGCCTTCAATTTTCGTTTTGTCTTTAACAGCAATACCTGCCAAATCGAACCATTGTTGTTGCTCAATGCTTAAGAGTCGGGAACTTGATTCAGTTAATACTTGGATGCTGTTCGTTTTATCCCGAAATACATAGCGTGATATCGGCTGTCCTTTCAGGCTGACGTATTCTGGATCAAACCAGATCCCGACCGCTAATGTGCCTTCAAAGTCTTTCAACTTGTCCTGTAACATCATGCCTAACTCGGCATTTAACACCTGAGAGTTACTTTCTGAAGCAAATAAATCTGCAAAAAGGCTGCCGATACGCGCTAAGCCATTGGTGTCACGTTCCAATGCACTTTGGGTTTGGACAATTTTGTTCAGATTACTGAAAAAAGTCTCTTCAATCTGCTTCTGGCGAACTTCGCCAATGGTATCTTCCGAATAATTCAGATTCAGTGACGATAAAATCCACATCCCGGCAATAAACAGGATGACCAGCATAAACAACATCCACAGGATGAGTTTTTTGGAAGAATCGACCAGTAATGAACGAAGCATCAGATGATGACCATTTTATACATCCTTAAAAGCCCTTAATTCTGACCGTCAAGAACGCGTTGAATTTGCTGTCGAGCCAGATTAATAGCCTCAGGATTCACTTGAGGGCGAAGATTTTCCGCCAGCTTTTCTGCCTCGGCTGAACCTTGTTGTTGGGCTACTTCATACCAGATGACCGCTTTGGCTTTTTTCTCAGTAAGGTCACTTTGTTGTAACTGTCGCCCCATCAGTAAGGAAGACTCAGCATATCCAGCACGAGCAGCTTGAATCAGCCATTTTTCTGCTTGTGTGATGCTCGCTGGATTTTTATTTTGTTGAATTAACAACGCTCCCAGCGAGTGCTTGGCCGGAACATAGTTATTTAAGGCCGCACGTTGAAACCATTTGAGCGCCAGATCTTTATTCTGTTGGGTGCCTTTACCCATTTCATAAAATAAACCCAGCATATGTTGTGCTTCGGCATAACCATCCTGCCCAGATTTCTCAAACCATTCAAAAGCGGTTTGATAATCCTGTTGCACACCAAGTCCCAAAGCGTAGATCTCACCAATAAGATAACGTGCGCGTGGTGAATCCTGCTCAACTTTCTCCGCCCATTGCAGAGATTGTGAATATTCCGTCAGAGCTTTATGAATAACCGCCATATTTAACTGGGAGCGCACATCGCCCTTGTTTGCCGGTGGCAGACAGGCCTGTTTGGCTTCACGAAAATTGCTGATGGTTGTTAACAAATAACAGTCGTTTAACTGTTCTTTATTCACATTTGAAACAATGGCTTTATCCACCACCACTTTTTCATCAGAGACGGGAGGTTCGGCTTGAGAAGATGCTGTGGGTGCTTGTTTGTTGGCTTCGGCCAGTCTCACAGCAAACTGTTCCACATCTTTCGGGCAGGAGTAGCTGTATCCCGCCTTATATAGATTCAATGACTCTTGGGTAAGTGGTCGAGTGAGATATTTATCGGCAATTTCCTGGCAGCGAACTTTACGTTCTGCACTGACCTTTCGTAGTGGTTCGGCACGACGTTCATCATCAATATGCTGATTGATATAATCGGTAAGCGGATCGATATAGGGCTGGGCAAATAAGACTTCAATTTCATCATCGTAATTTGCCGCTGCCCCATCACTGGTTTGTGCTAGCCACTCTCTGGATTGCGCAAAAATATCCTTTGGCTGATAACCAGCGCAGCCAAAGAGCATACTGCTAAAAAGCAGAGTTAATGCCAGTCGTTGCAATTTTAACCTTCAACATCAAATTAGAATGTATTAATGTAGGTTAATCTAATTTTGGGTAAATTTCCTTTATTTATGTAGGACATTAATTGTCTGATCGCTTATCAGCTGTCTTTATATCTAATCTCAAGTCTGTTCTATTGCAAATCATGACGCGTTTTGCAGAAAAACCTCATCCCCTAGCTGAATTACTGCACTTTGTTTGATGGCTCCATAAACACCCAGATTTTGATCGGCTTGTTTCACAATGCTGCGTAATATGCTGCTGTCCGATTCCAGTTTTTGTTGAGATCGGGTCACTGCCCCACAACGTGGTGTGCTGCTATTGCATGCAATGGTGGCACGACCAATTCGTAGTTTATTATCAATCCATGCCTGTTCAACCAGTCCTTCCATACCGGGCAGCGTTTCAATCACCAGATTGGGACGAAAGCGTTGCACATCCCAATCGGCTTCCGGATTAAGTTGTTGCATATGGGCTAGCGTCGCAGTGGTGAGCAGGTGAAAAGATGTCACCAGAAAAAACGTACCTGGGAGAGACACAAAATCCTTTGCTGCTAATGGCAAATCATCCAGGATCTCTGGCAAGGGTTCACCGGCTTCTCGATTAAACGTGGCTTTTAATTCTTCCAGCCAGGTATGGTCATCTTTTTTATGCCGCCGATAAAAATCCAGCTCGGCTAGGGGCCTCAGCGATTCAAGGGTCGAATTATGGCCGGTTAATTCAGATAACAAACTATGGATCTGGGGATCGTCACTGCCTACAACACGACCATCCGGAAAATGAATATCGACCTGATCATGTGCCCCGGTCATCTGGGTACTGCGACAACGAGCAACACAACGTAATAACTGGGGCCTGAATTTACAGCTTTGAATTTCCTGACGTGCCACATCACGCAACGCCCAGATACGATCGCCTTGCAAGCCCATATCGCCAAGATGGCAATAGTTCAGGCTTTCTCCCGCCATACCTTTCACCGGATAACGCCAGATTTGTTTTACAGTTCCTACTTTGATCATGAATGCTCCTGAAAGATTCGATACGTTCAGTTTTTCATGCTCACGTCGTTGTAATGCACGCTATTATTTTATGGCAGAGCCATCCGGAAATAGAGACGTTTTGAAACAGTTATTCTGTGCCGAAGCTATTACTGCCCGTCAGTGAACGCAGTTTATTTACGGCCAACGAAGCCGCTGCTGTACGGGTTTCCACTCCCAGTTTGGTAAACACATGTTCCATATGTTTATTGACGGTACGTGGACTGGTACCGAGAATCTCACCAATACTTTTGTCGGTTTTGCCAAGGATCACCCAGTGCAATACTTCCGACTCCCGATTGGTTAAATTGAATACCGCTCTCAAGGCTTCAATCTGTGCGGTTTCAGACTCTTCTCGTAACAGGATCAGCCATTGCTCTTCACTTTGCAGATCAGCAGGGTTAAAAATAAGTCGCCCGGTGGGTTTATGCACAATGTAAGGACGTAACCGTCTTTCTCCCCCCTGATGTAACTGCAACACCCAATCCTGCAAGGCTTCGGGGGTATCCTGAATCAAAAGATCGTCTTCATGACTCATATATTTTTCAATCAACTGACGCGCCAGAGGTGTCTGCCAGACAATTTTGCCGGTGCTCGGTAATACCGCAATAGCAGCCTGACCGAATGCATCCAGAGCGCCCTGTGTCTGATTGATCAAACGGGAGTTTTTCAAATGGGTATTAATCCGGGCAATAACTTCGACAGGGCTCAACGGTTTGGTCACATAATCGATGCCTCCTGCTGAGAACCCGGCGACCACATGCTCGGATTCGGTCAGACCAGTCATAAAAATCACCGGAATATGGCGGGTATTCAGATCATGCTTAAGGTGCCTGCAAACTTCAAAACCATCCATACCTGGCATTAACGCATCCAGCAGAACAATATCCGGTGTTGCGTCCAGACTGATTTTTAATGCGGATTCACCATTATCAGCCACCAGAACGGTATAACCGGATTCCACCAAAGCATCATGTAAAAGCGCCAGCGTATCGGGGGTGTCGTCGACCACCAGCACTACTGCATTAAGCGGGCTTTCAGACATTAGCTAATTTCTCTTCTATAAAGGTTTTCATGGTGCCTAATTGAAATTTTTCAGACATTTGGCGTATTTCACTAACAAACTGTTCGCAGGCCAGTCCTTGTTCATCAATCTCGGTAATCAGTTTACGGACGCCGACCAGATAGCCCATGTTGATCATCTCCAGCAAGTTATTTAAGACCTCAACCGGGGGCAGTGAATATTCCACCACGGAAGTTTCTGATACCAGTTCTTCCTTGCTCTCGATCCATTGCAGATTCAATCGTTCGCCAATCCAGTTGATCAGTTCAAATAGATTGACCGGTTTCAGGATAAAGTCTTTATCAGTAATACCCGATGAATTTTCCAGGTTTTTATCAAAGGCATTGGCTGAAATAATGCCGATTTTGACATCAGACTTATGTACATTACGGATCAGATGACAGGTTTCCCAACCGTCCATTTCCGGCATAGCTAAATCCATAAAAATGATTTCGGGCTGAAAGTCCGGATAAATCCGTAAACATTCGGCTCCCGATGCGGCTTCTCTGACGTCAAACCCCAGCGGCTCAAGAATATTTAACAGCAGTTCCCGATCCACCGGTTCGTTATCGACCACCAGTAATTTACGCCGCGGTCCCCGGTAACCCACTGGCATTCGGGTGGAGATAAGCGGCAAATCTTCTTCGACCCGCACTGAGGGTAAAAACAGTCGGACAAAAAATGTGGTGCCTTTGCCTACGTGGCTTTCAACATGCAAAACACCGCCCATCAACTCAGTGAGCAACTTGCTGATCGTCAGTCCCAATCCGGTACCACCGATTCCCTGCGCCGCACTGCCCCGAATAAACGGCTCAAAAATATGATCCAGTTCGGATTGCTTGATGCCCGGGCCGGTATCTTCAACTTCTATCGATAGAAATTCGCGGGCATGGTTAAAGCGCAGATAAATAGCCCCCTCACTGGTGTATTTCACTGCATTACCAATGATATTAATCAATATCTGGCTTAAACGTTTGTGATCAGCACGCACAATACGAGGTAAATCCGAGCTGATCTCATATTCAAATTTCAGCCCTTTATTAATCGCCTGCAATTCAAACATACTGATAATTTGCTGGATATATTCAGGAAAACGCAGTGATTTGATATCAAATTGCAGCTTTCCACCTTCTATACGGGCAATATCCAAAGTACCTTCAATCAACGACAGCAGATGCTCACCGCTACGCAGAATGACTTTAATGGCATTTTTATTTTCTGTCGTTACATCAGCATTGTTATCCATCAATTGGGCATAGCCCAGAATGCTGTTTAATGGGGTACGTAACTCATGACTGATACCAGTGATATAGCGACTTTTAGCCTGATTTGCCTGTTCTGCAATAACACGAGCCTGCTGCAGTTCAGCATCGGTTTGTTCATGTAAAATGATTTCACGCTGTAGCAAGTTGGTTTGATGGTTGGATTCCTGCTGTGCCACATTGCGGCTTTGCGAGGTATGAATCAGCCACCAGACAATAATGCCACTGACCAGAACCAGGGCGGCAAAAGCCTTGAGAAAACCCACTTGTATTTCAGGCAAAATCTGCGCTGCGTTGTCCGTGGTGGTCAGCGATATATGCAGATAGATCAATCCAAAAATGGATGCCAGTAGTAACACCGTCATCCCCATCAGCAGGATGTAATGTCCTACACCATTCTGGATATAGCCCCACAAGGATTTAGGCAACAGTTTTGTCATGGCCGCCTGCCACTGCGAATCCAGTTTGGCATGTGGCTTACAAGCATCATTGCAGCGAGCATCCAGACAACAGCACAATGAGCAGATAGCACCCTGATAGGCTGGACAATAGGCTATGTCATCAATTTCATATTCCCGCTCACAAATACTGCAGATTTCTTTGGTTTTGCCGGGATGAAACTTATACGGCTGGCGCGCCAGGTAATATTTTCCCTTGGTCCACCAGGCAAATAATGGAGAACAAATTAACGCCGTAAACATGGCGATAAAAGATGAAAATGACTGCGCTTCCAAACCAAACACGCCGACAAAAGCCAACACTGAAAACAAAGAGGCGATGGCCATTGCCCCCACCCCAACCGGATTAATGTCATATAGATAGGCCCGGCGGAATTCGACGCCTTTGGGACTTAAACCCAGGGGTTTATTAATCACCAGATCGGCTACTACAGCCGTGATCCAGGAAATAGCAATATTCGAATATAGTCCCAAAATCTGTTCCAGTGCCTGAAACACATCTAGCAGCATCAGCATGGTGGCTATCAACACATTGAATAATAACCACACCACACGGCCAGGATGGCTGTGGGTCAGGCGGGCAAAGAAATTGGACCAGGCCAGTGAACCAGCGTAAGCATTGGTGATATTGATCTTGATTTGTGACAGCACCACAAAAAATACTGTGACCGCCAGCAATACATCCGCGTTGGAGAAAACATAGCTAAATGCCACATGGTACATATAGGTGGGGTTAACGGCTTCTTCAACCGACTTTGCCCCATTTAACACCAGATAAGCCAATAACACCCCGGCAAACATTTTGATCATGCCGATAAAAATCCAGCCCGGACCGGCGAATATGACTCCTAAATGCCAACGAAAACGGTTTTTTTGGGTTTTTTCCGGCATAAATCGCAGAAAGTCGACCTGCTCACCCACCTGAGGGATCAATGCCATACCAATGGCAATGGCAGTACCAAACATGTAAATATTAAACGTACTGTCATAACCGGAGCTGCCGGCAAAACTCATCAAGCCCCGAATGGCATCGGGTTCTTTGGCGAAAATAAAGATAAATGGCAGCACCATGAGGAACAGCCAGATCGGTTGAGTGATCATCTGAATCCGGCTGATTAAAGTCACCCCGTGGGTCACTAATGGAATCACCACCACCGCCGATATCAAATACCAGACATAGATTGGCAGGTCGAAATACATGCTCAGGGCGTACGCCATGATCACGGCTTCAAGCGCAAAAAGAATAAAGGTGAAGGTCGCGTAGACAAATGAAGAAATAGTAGAACCGATATAGCCAAATCCCGCACCGCGGGTCAGCAAATCCATATCCAGGCCGTATTTGGCGGCATAATAACTGATGGGCAAACTGGTCATAAAGATAATCAGACTAATGGTCAGAATGGCCCAAAAGGCATTCACAAAACCAAAATTGACAGCTAATGCACCGCCGATAACCTCCAGAACCAGAAAGGAAATAGCACCCAGTGCCGTATTGGAGACACGAAAAATTGACCACTTTCTGAAAGAGTGGGGTGTGAAACGCAGCGCATAGTCTTCCAGCGTTTCATTAGCGACCCAGGTATTGTAATCACGACGAATTTTGACAATACGCTGTGGTGCATTATGTTCTGATGAATCCATCAAAGCTTCACTTCCTGATACATTTAGCCCAACCGATTGATGGATATCCATGCTCCAGATTAAATGCGCTGGGTGTAACTTACCCAATAACATCATAATGTACGAGCAGCGGTTTTTTATCTACGTAGTATTACGTATTGTTTTTTTCAACGCTAATAAAGCTAGGACCGATCTATCCTTTCAGTCACTTACCTGAAAGACAGACCGGTCCACTTGTCCCTGCTGTTCGTAACTGTTTACATTATTAACAAATATGCTCCGCTCAACGTTAACAATGTCGCAAAGGCACGTTGTACGAACAGTCCCAGTTGATCTTTAAAACTGGCAAGGTAAACACCCGTGGCGAGCAGAATCATGGTCGCCATCACCATACCCGCTACAGCTGCCAGGCCATTGCCTGCAGCAACCAATTCCTGACCATGAACAAAGCCATGCAATAACGCAAAGACCGTGGTTAATGTCAGTTGCCAGAATCGATTAATTGAAGTGTTGAGTAAAATCACCAAGCCCATTGCCAACAAACTGACTGCAATCGCTACTTCAACAACTGCCAGCCCGGATATCACTGCACCCAGTACCACACCACACAGCATAAACATGACAAACTGCATCGGTACCTGCCATCGTGCAGAAGACTGAGACTTTCCGGCCCAATAACCTACCGCCAGCATCACCAGCAAATGATCAATACCCGTAAACGGATGGCTGAATCCACTGGCAAAGTTAGCCATCTCATGTCCGGGATGAGCAAAAGCAATGGCTGGAAAAGCGACTATACCCAGTATCGTTAAAAGCATTTTTTTCATTTCTTTTCCCTCTTGGTTAAACGGTTAATTCAACATCAGTCCCTGTTTTTCAATAAACGCCACAATCTGATCCAGACCGTCTTCCTGCTTAAGGTTACTGAATACAAAAGGCCGTTCACCACGCATACGTTTGGAATCACGATCCATTACTTCCAAAGAAGCCCCGACCAATGGGGCCAGATCGGTTTTATTGATCACCAGCAAATCTGATTTGGTAATGCCCGGACCACCTTTACGCGGGATCTTTTCACCAGCGGACACATCAATCACATAAATAGTCAGATCCGACAGTTCCGGACTGAACGTCGCAGCCAGATTATCGCCACCACTTTCAACAAACACGATATCCAACGGATCGAAACGTTTACTGAGTTGAGCCACGGCTTCCAGATTCATCGAAGCATCTTCGCGGATGGCAGTATGCGGACATCCACCCGTTTCGACCCCAATAATCCGATCCGCTGACAACGCTTCATTACGGGTTAAAAACTCGGCATCTTCCTTGGTATAAATATCATTGGTCACCACAGCAATATTGTATTTGTCGCGTAGTCGCTTGCATAAGGCCAACGTTAAGGCTGTTTTACCGGAACCAACCGGACCACCGATGCCAACTCGTAAAGGTTCTTTCATTTTGTTTTTCTCTTATTCATGAACGAAATAAACGGGAATACTGGGTTTCATGTCGACAGCCAGCAATGCTCAGTGCTGGGCAGAAATTCTGTATATCGTCATCGGGTAATTGCATGGCTTGATCGACTAAAGCAGGCAAGGTCATCGCTAACTCTGACAAAATGCGTTGTCCTGCCACCTGTCCCAAAGGCACGGTTTTCATCACCGCACTGACCTGATTTTCCAGAAAAGACCAGGCATAGGCATGCAACATATCGCTAAGCGAAATCTCCCAGCACAGGGCGCTGACTGAATAAATAGTCGGAAAAGCCGGTTGTTGCAGGGTGCCGCTTAATAAGACGATTTGTGGGGGCCAGGTAGCTAAATCACGTTGCAACCGTAGTAACGAATAGGCCATCTGCCGCGTTTCAGCCAATGCTTCACTGCTATCGCGACCGGCCTGATAATACTCGTCCCAGTATTGTATCTGTGGACCATCCATCTGCTGCCAGGCCTTATATAACCTCAACAAAACCGGTAATTCATAGTTTACAAAATAGATCGACAGCACATCGCCTATCCACTGCTTCGATGATTCAATATCGATCACCTCACCGGATTCAATTGCCCATTCCAGTCCCTGTGAATAACTGTAGGCACCCACTGGCAACATTGGGCTGGCGAGTTGTAACAGACGGGAAAGCGACGCTGAACTCATCTTAGTGACTATGTCCATGTGCGTGAACATGATCATGTGAATGTTCATCATGATGATGGTGATGTCCGCCACCGCCAGCATAGGCTCCAGATTCTGGTTCAAAAGGTGCTTGTAATTCTTCAACCTGCACACCTAACCCCAACAACATATCTTTGAGAACTGAATCCGTTTCCAGCTTCAGCCATCCATCACCAATTTCCAGCGGAACATGACGGTTCCCCAAATGATAAGCGGCTCGGGTTAAAGCCTTTGAGGTGGTAGCAGTTACTTTCATCACGGCCTGATCGGCAGCAATTACTTCAATAATTTCACCGCTATCCGCCTGCAGAAAATCGCCTCCACGTAAAATCGTGCCACGCTGCATATATAACGCGGCTTCCGTGCCTGATTGCAAGGTCACACGAATACGGCTTTTCTGGCGTAAATCGAAACTCAGACTGACCACATCGGCAATGACCGTATCGCTATGAATATGATCCAGTTTGGTGGAAATCGATAACATTTTTGAACCTTGCCTATAAATTGCTAAAACAGGAAATAACGCTGCGTCATAGGCAGTTCAGTCGCCGGTTCGCAGATTAATAATTCACCATCTGCCAACACCTGATAGGTTTCCGGATCCACCTCAATTTTGGGCGTAGCATTGTTGAGCACCATATCTTTTTTACCGATATTACGGCAGTTTTTCACTGCCACCAGCGGTTTCTGTAATCCCAGTGCTGCGACCGCAGGATTGGCCAAGGCCGCTTCTGAAACAAAGGTTAAAGAGGTTTTTAAGGCTTTGCCAAAACTGCCAAACATCGGCCGATAATGCACCGGCTGTGGTGTGGGAATTGATGCATTGGGGTCGCCCATTGCTGCTGCGGCAATCATGCCGCCTTTTAATATCAGCGACGGTTTCACACCAAAAAATGCAGGGCGCCATAACACCAAATCAGCAAATTTACCGGCTTCAATGGAACCGACTTTATGGGAAAACCCATGAGTAATCGCCGGATTGATGGTGTATTTGGCAATGTAACGTTTCACCCGGAAGTTATCTGCATCACCATCACCACGCTCGGCATCTTCTTTCAAAGGACCTCGCTGTACTTTCATTTTATGCGCAGTCTGCCAGGTGCGAATCACCACCTCACCAACCCGCCCCATCGCCTGCGAATCAGAAGACATAATGGCAAACGCACCGGTATCGTGAAGAATATCTTCTGCAGCAATGGTTTCCCGGCGGATACGCGATTCAGCAAACGCCACATCTTCAGCAATCGAAGGATCCAGATGATGGCACACCATCAACATATCCAGATGTTCATCAATGGTATTGATGGTAAATGGTCGTGTGGGATTGGTGGACGACGGAATAACATTCTCGGCTGAGATAGCTTTGATAATATCCGGCGCATGCCCTCCGCCAGCACCTTCAGTATGAAAGGTATGAATGGTGCGATCTTTAAAGGCCGCTATCGTGGTTTCAACAAAACCTGATTCATTCAGCGTATCGGTGTGGATGGCTACCTGAACATCCATCTCTTCGGCCACCGATAAACAATTATCGATAGCAGCAGGGGTGGTACCCCAGTCTTCGTGCAATTTCAGGCCGATAACGCCAGCTTCGATCTGTTCTCTGGCTGGCTCAGGCTGCGACACATTGCCTTTGCCGAAAAAACCCAGATTCATTGGAAAGGCCTCGGCAGCTTCCAGCATGCGGTGAATATGCCATGGTCCCGGCGTACAGGTGGTGGCATTGGTCCCGGTAGCCGGTCCAGTGCCACCACCCAGCATGGTGGTGATCCCAGACATAAGGGCTTCTTCAATCTGCTGCGGACAGATCCAGTGAATATGACTGTCGATACCCCCTGCGGTAAGGATCATGCCTTCGCCGGCGATGACCTCGGTACCGGCACCCAATGGTATGGTTACATCAGGTTGAATGTCCGGGTTTCCGGCTTTGCCAATGGCCCAGATATGCCCATCTTTAAGCCCCACATCTGCTTTAATAATGCCGGTAACAGCATCGACTATCAGGGCATTGGTAATCACGGTATCAGCAACTTCAACTGAGACTTTCTGTGATTGCCCCATGCCATCGCGGATGACCTTGCCACCGCCGAACTTAACCTCTTCACCATAGGTGGTGAGATCCTGTTCGACTTCAATCCATAATTCTGTATCGGCCAGCCGGATTTTGTCGCCCACTGTCGGACCAAACATTTCGGCATAGGCTTGCCGATCAATTTTCAGACTCATGATAAAGCTCCCATAACTCTGCCGGCAAAACCGTAAACCTGACGCAAACCGGACAACGCAACCAATTCGACCGTGCGGGTCTGGCCGGGCTCAAAGCGGACAGCTGTACCCGGAGCAATATTCAAGCGAAATCCATAAGCCTTTTCGCGTTCAAACAGCAAAGCATCATTGACTTCAAAAAAATGATAATGCGATCCAATCTGCACCGGCCGGTCGCCGCTATTGGAAACATCAATGGTGATCACCTCACGACCTACATTCATCTGTAAATCGCCCGCTTTTACTCGCATTTCTCCGGGAATCATAGTCAGTGTCCTCAGATAATTGGGTTATGCACGGTGACCAGTTTGGTGCCGTCAGGAAAGGTGGCTTCGACCTGAATTTCCGGCAGCATTTCAGCAATACCCTCCATCACATCATCCAATGTCAGTAAAGTCGCACCATAGTCCATTAGTTCCGCAACCGTTCGGCCATCTCGTGCCCCCTCCATAATCGCCGCCGAGATATAGGCAACAGCTTCAGGGTAATTCAGTTTCAGGCCTCGGTCTTTTCGTCGCTCGGCCACCAGTGCCGCAGTAAAAATAAGTAATTTATCTTTTTCTCTAGGAGTCAGTTCCATTGCTTTTTCAACCTTGTTTATCTTTGTCTAGGTAGCCCAAATGCGAGGCCGGATAGCTGATCGCTTGCCATACCACGGACGCAGGCAGTGCCATAATTTTTCAAAATATATTTTGGCTTCCTGGGCACAGGGACCAATATAACGTGCGGTGAATATATCCGGCAGTGCTGAAACGCCATAATCCGCTGAAGAATCAATCTGAATGTCCTGACAGCTTTGCAGGATCTCTGCCGGCGTAGTGCCAGCGGCCACCACAAAACTGCCAAAAACCACTTGATTACGTAATCCGGCCATTGAACGCAGTACTCTGCTATCGGGATCCAGTAATGCAGATTCATTCCAGATTAACCTGCCTTCACGTTTAATCAATAACTTTTGACGAAAACGCCCGCTACCCCAACGTTCACCACTGGCCTGCCTGCCCAGGCAAACGACTTCCCAGCCAGCAAATACTGCTGTTTCACTAAGAGTAACCTGAGTATTAAGCGCGACATCAGCGCCATCAAATACGATATTTTCCTGTGGCAGCCATTCTAATTGGCCATTATCATCAATCGTCATCTCAATCTTCTGACTGGCTTGGCGACCGGCTGATTTATACCATTTGGTGGCACCCGGGGTGGTCAACAGTGCAGATGATTCAGTTTGCATTTGCACCGTCAATTGCAAATTATCGCCACCTGCCACACCCCCGGGAGGGTGGATAATAACGCCATGGGCAGGATTAGCGCCTTCAGGATAGAGAATTTTCTGAATCACCAACGGCCCATGATGCTGACGGCGGGCAAGGATGGTTTTGTTGGAGCGGCTATCGAACAGCAGTTTGAGACTGGCATCCCAGCCAGTCATCAACTGATTAATTACCGGTTTATCAATTTGTTGTGTTAATTCTGAGCGAACATTCATGCCAACACACTCCTTCATGTTGGACATTGATAAGCATATTTGTCTGCCTGGATCTGCTGGTCTTTCATAGCTGCCTTTGTTGTAAACCTGAAATATCAACAGAACCTAATAATATTTGTCTTAAACCGTCAAATATTTCTTTATCGTGTCGGCATCAACGTCGGCTCGCATATCTTCATGAATGAACTTACCTTTTTCAATCACAATAATACGGTCTGCCACTTCCATCGTAAAACTCAACACCTGTTCAGAAACGATAATGGTGATTTCACGCATTTTACGAATTTCATTTAAGACCTTGGCAATATCTTTGATGATTGAAGGCTGAATACCTTCCGTCGGTTCATCCAATAGTAATACTTTTGGATTGGTCACCAAAGCACGGGCAATCGCCAACTGTTGTTGCTGACCACCTGAAAGGTTACCGCCCTTGCGGTGACGCATATCATGTAATACGGGAAACAAGGCGAATATCTCATCAGGAATATGTTTCATTTTCGACACCTGCAGACCGGTTTCGATATTTTCCTGCACCGTTAATGTTGGAAAAATCATTCTTCCCTGTGGCACATAAGCAATCCCATTGGCAACACGGTTGTGACTTTCCATACTGCCAACGTCAGTCCCTTCGATACTGACTTTACCTGATTGACTGGGCAGGATCCCCATGAGGGATTTGAATAACGTGGTTTTACCCATGCCATTGCGTCCCATAATGGCCAGCGTTTCATTTTTAGCGACGTTAAAGCTGATGTCATGAATAACCTGGCTCTGGCCGTAACTTACTTGTAAATTTTCTACTTCAAACATGGTTAATCTCCCAGCTTAAAATCAATGCCCAAGATAGACTTCAATGACTTTTTCATCCGCCTGAACATTGTCCATCGTCCCCTCAGCAAGGATTTTGCCTTGGTGCAGAACGGTGACTTTACGGGCGATTTTTTTCACAAACTCCATATCATGCTCAATCACTATCACGGATCGATTCTGGCAAATCCGGTTGAGCAATTCGGCGGTTTCATCGCGTTCTTTGGCGCTCATCCCGGCGACTGGCTCATCCAGCATCAATAATTCCGGATCCTGCATCAGTAACATGCCAATCTCCAGCCATTGTTTCTGACCATGACTGAGAATCGCCGCTTCAGTCTCAAGAAAGTTTTCCAGCTGGATTTCTTTGGCCACCTCATTAACGCGTTTAATCACTTGTTCAGTGGTCTTGAAAAACAGGCTGCCAAATACCCCACGTCCTTCTGGATAAGAAACTTCCAGATTTTGGTACACCGTCAGGTTCTCGTAGATAGATGGCGTTTGAAATTTACGACCAATACCCGCCCGAACGATTTCATGTTCGGCCATCTTGGTCATTTCTTTGTTTTTAAAATTGATCGAACCGGAACTGGATTTGGTTTTGCCGCATATCAAATCCAGCAAGGTGGTTTTACCCGCTCCGTTTGGGCCGATAACCACTCGCAATTCGTTTTTATCGATATACATTGTTAACGTATCGACTGCTTTGAAGCCATCAAATGAAACCGTGAGATCTTCAATTGCCAGCAAAAAATCTGTTGTAGTCGTCATTATTTAGCTCCCTCGGTGGTGGCTTCAGATTCAATCTTCGTGGCAGATTTCTTTTCTGATTGCACTGGTTTATCAAATAATGGCTTTAGAAACTTCACTTTAGGGGCATATTTGTTGTAAATACCCGCCAAACCATTCGGGAAGAACATCACCACTGCGATAAACAACCCGCCCATCAGGAATAACCATAATTCAGGGAAAGTTTCAGAAAACGCCGTTTTACCGTAATTCACTAGCAATGTACCGTAGACCACCCCCACCAAGGACATTCGGCCACCGACAGCAGCGAAAATAACCATTTCAATCGAAGGCACGATGCCGACAAAAGACGGAGACATAAAGCCTACCTGTAAGGTAAACATCGCTCCACCGATGGCCGCAATGACGGCTGAAACACAAAATACAAAGATTTTGAAGTTTGAGACGTCATACCCTGAAAAACGCACTCGATCTTCCTTGTCTTTCATCGCCAGAAGCAGTTGTCCTAGTTTGCTGGTGAGAATGAATTTACTCACCATAATGACGCCTAACAGCAAAATGGCATTGATAAAATAAAGGATATATTTAGAAGAATCGGCACGTATATCCCATCCATTTAGGGTTCTCAAATCGGTAATACCATTAATACCACCGGTAAACCCTTGTTGCCCCACAATTAACACCGTTAGAATCACAGCGATAACCTGCGTGATGATGGCAAAGTAAACCCCACCAACTCGACGTTTGAACATCGAATAACCGATGATAAAGGCAAAGATCGACGGCACCAGAAGGATAGCTATTAAGGTAAACGTGAAACTTTCAAATGGAATCCAGAACCACGGTAACTCGGTCAACTGATTCCAGTCCATAAAGTCTGGAATGCCTGGTGTAGTCTGAATACTAGTACTTTCTGGGTCAGAGGCTTCGAGTTTCAAGAACATGGCCATCGCATAACCACCCAGTCCAAAAAATATTCCCTGTCCCAAACTGAGAATACCGCCATACCCCCACAACAACACCAGACTGACCGCTGCAAACGCGTAGGTCAGATATTTTCCGACCAGATTTAACCGGAACAAGTCTAGTGCCAGAGGCAACACCACTAAAATCAGCAGTGCCAGAACACCAATGGCAATCGCCCCACTCTTACCACCTAAAAATCGCTCATAGACAAAATTCATCATTTATCTCCTGCTGGTTATTTACGAACTTTGATTGAGAACAAACCTTCAGGACGCATCATCAAAATGATGACCAAAGCCAGCAAGGTAAATACTTTCGCCATAGATCCGCTGATAAAGAACTCCAGAATGGATTGCGCCTGCGCAATGGTGAACGCTGAGGCAATGGTGCCGAACAGACTGGCTGCCCCACCAAACACAACAACCATAAAGGTATCAACGATATATAAAGAACCTGATGTCGGTCCTGTGGACGCAATGGTAGTAAATGCTGCACCGGCGATACCGGCAATACCGCAACCCAGCGCGAAGGTCAATCGATCAACCTGTTTGGTATTAATACCGACGGCACCACTCATAACCCGATTTTGTGTAGTAGCCCGAACATTCAACCCCCAGCTGGAGCGATACATCAGCAAAAACACACCGAGAGTGACCAATGCAGTCAGACCTAATACAAACATGCCGTTAATTGGAATAAATATCGTTTCTGTTGGCATCCAGGACCCCATCAACCAATCCGGTAAGGCTGGACTGACTTCTCGTGCTCCAAAAATTGAACGAAACGACTGTTGCATAATCAGGCTCAGTCCCCAAGTTGCCAGTAAGGTGTCCAGAGGGCGTTTATAAAGATGCCTGATAAGCACAAATTCTGTGATGTAGCCAAATAGCCCGGCTACCAGGAATGAAACTAATATTGCTAATAAAAAGTAGTAATCCATGAATGCTGGAAAATAGGTTTCCGTCACTACGGAGAGAAGGTAAGTTGTGTAGGCTCCCATCGCCATAAATTCGCCATGGGCCATATTGATTACGCCCATTTGTCCAAAAATAATTGCCAATCCAAGCGCCATCAGCAGTAACACACTGAACAGGCTGAACCCGGCAAAGCCCTGCATGGCTAGAATTGAAGTCAATTCCTGTATTGAATACTCACCCATAACGGATACTCCGTAACATTTACTCGTTAATCAAAGGTTGGACAACCTTTCGCTCTTCTGTCACTTGGCAGGCTGGTCAACGACCAGCCTGCTTTTGCGAACGTTCTATTTCGATTTATTGGTAACCTTCTGGGAATGGGTTTGGCTCAATCAGATCAGAGGTATAAACCACTTCTGCCTGACCGTCTTTGTTCCATTTACCGATACGGGTTTTGCTCCATAAATGATGATTAGGATGCAGTTTGACGTAACCTTCAGGCGCTGTAGTCAGCTCGATATCACCTTCTTCAGATGCGGCGACAACTTTATCCACATCAAAACTTCCAGCTTTCTCGACTGCTGCTTTCCATAACCATGGGCCAAGGTAAGCGGCCTGAGTCACATCACCGATAACGCTGTCTTCGCCGTGCATTTCTTTAAATGCTTTTACAAATGCAACGTTGTTCGGATTGTCCTGACTTTGGAAATACTTCATAACAGAGTAGAAGCCTTCCAGATTTTCACCACCGATACCCAACACTTCATCTTCGGTCACCGACAGGGTCAACAGCGTTTGTTTATCTGCTGTAATACCGGCAGCATTCAGCTGTTTGAACCAGGCCACGTTACTACCACCCACAACAGCAGCGAAGATAACGTCAGGCTTTTTCAAACGGATTTTATTGATAACTGAACCAAACTGAGTATCACCTAAAGGTTTGTACTCTTCACCGACCACTTTACCGCCAAGTACTTTTTCGATGTGGATACGAGCGATCTTCATTGAAGTACGTGGCCAGATGTAGTCCGAACCAATCAGATAGAACGTTTTGGCACCTTTTTCTTCAGCAACCCAGTCCAGACCAGCAAGGATCTGTTGGGTAGCTTCCTGACCGGTGTAGATAACGTTTTTGGATTGTTCCAGTCCTTCATAGAAAGTCGGGTAATACAACAAACCGTTTTCTTTCTCAAAAACTGGCAAAGCCGCTTTACGTGATGCCGATGTCCAGCAACCGAAAACTGCCGCTACATTATCATTCACCAGTAACTTTCTGGATTTCTCAGCAAATGTTGGCCAGTCACTGGCACCATCTTCCTGAATGATCTCAATCTGGCGGCCGAGGATACCGCCACTTTCATTGATCTGTTTGATAGCCAGCTTTTCCGCTTCCTGGGCACCGGTTTCACTGATCGCCATGGTGCCGGTTAATGAATGCAAGATCCCTACTGTTACAGTGTCATCTGTCACTGCAAGTCCGGTTGTGTTGACTTCAGCAGTCGGATAATCCGCTGCCATTGCACTACTGGTAATAAATCCAGCAGCCACCATTGCACTTAACAGTGCTCCGGTTTTACCTAAAAATTTTCGTCGACTGAAGTAACTCATCGTGTATCTCCTGTTAGCAAATTTAGAGTGAACAGCGTTGTTCCGAACGGTTTTTCTTGGCGCTCAATGTCCGAGCATCCAGGGTCTTGCGGTTTTCTTTGTCTGCATCATCAGGCCGTTGGGATTGCTTTTGGCCTGTGCTGCCGTTTTGGCTTTATCGGTGGAATCGGTTTTACACGTGTGCGTTCCTGAGCAACCACAGCTGGAACGTCGCACTTGTTTAGGTTCATGGGCAGACTTTTCATTGCGTTCTTTGGCCACCCGAGTGTTTCGGTCCATCAAGGCGAGATAGGGGGCGGAAATAATCCGCACCGCCATCTCGCCACACTCCACACATTCCACCGAGTTACCGGCTTCGCTCATTTTGCGAAGCGCGGTGAAATCGCCACAATGCTCACATCGGTAGTCATATATCGGCATAACGTGATATCCCGTCTTAAGAAGTCGAACTTAAATCAAAACCCTGAGTGACAAATTGCGATGGGCCATCTGCCGTAGGGTTAATATTGAAATCAAAGATTTCTGTTGGGATCCACAATGTGGCACATGCATTCGGAATATCCACCACACCACTAATATGACCTTGAACTGGGGCGGTACCTAGAATGGATAGTGCTTGCTCACCGGTGTAACCGAATTTCTTCAGATATTCGATGGCATTCAGACAGGCTTGACGATAGGCAACATGAACATCCAGATAATGTTGTTTACCTTGTTCATCGACTGAAATCCCTTCAAACATCAGGAAATCGCTGTAAGTCGGTGTTAAAGGACTGTTTTTGAACAGTGGATTTTTAATACCGTATTTCTTCACGCCATCTTTAATCAGGCTGACTTTGATATCGATATAGCCGGCCATTTCGATAGCACCACAGAACGTGATTTCGCCATCACCCTGAGAGAAGTGAAGGTCACCCATCGATAAACCGCCATCTTTCACATACACCGGAAAGTAGATTTTTGAACCTTTGGTCAAATCCTTGATATCGCAGTTACCGCCATGCTCACGCGGTGGTACGGTACGAGCACCTTCTTTTGCCGCTTTAGACGCTTCATCACCCTTCAAACGGCCCATCACAGCAGCCTGTTCATTAGGTGGTAATGCCAGAGGAGGCACACGATCTGGTTCGGTTGAAATCAATTCAGCTTCACGTTTGTTCCATTCCGCCAACATTTCTTTCGATGGCAAACAACCAATCAAACCAGGATGCATAATGCCGGCGAATTTAACGTTCGGCACATGACGTGAAGTGGTGTAAATACCGTGGAAATCCCAAATGGATTTACGCGCTTCAGGGAAGTGGTCCGTTAAAAATCCACCGCCATTTTCTTTGGAGAAGAAGGCATTAAACCCCCATTGTGAATCTTCAAAAGTGCCGACATCTAAAATGTCTACCACCATCAAGTCACCGGGCTCTGCACCCTCAACACCAATTGGGCCACTGAGATAGTGGACTTGTAACAAGTCCACATCACGAATGTCATTGGCACTGTCGTTGTTACCGATCTGGCCACCGGTCCAATCCATACATTCCACCCGGAATTCATCACCCGGTTTCACCATGGCAATCATCGGAATATCGGGATGCCAGCGATTATGGATTTGACCGTCCTGTTCCCAGGGTTTTTTATCTAAATCAAGTTTTACTAAGGTTTTCATCGGTATCTCCTACGTTGAAGAAACGTTTTGATAGGTAATATTTGGATTAAAATTGCAGCTGCATTGAAACGACGAATTGATCTTGATCCGCTAAACCTTCTCTTTCCAGGTCGCGATAAACGGCGGTAACGGATGCGTTGTAGCCATCAATGAAGTAGTTCACCCCAAAATCTGTACGCTCGGTTTCGCCAGCATCAGAATCAAAACTTTGGTAGCGAACGAATGGCATAAATTGGCCCCAACCAACTCTTTGGTTGAAGATATAGCCGGTACTGACGTAATAGGCTTCACCTTGCTCTGAAAGGAAGACATCATCCGTGTCATAGTCGAAGTAGGCGGCCTCAAGAGATACCGCACCCGCGGCAAGTTTCTTCTCTACCAGAAGATCCACTGTCCATTGAGAGTAATCACCAACTTCAGTTGCTGAAGCTGAACCATCGCCTTTATGACGGCCTGCCAAACCTATAGTGAAAATATCTTTGGTACCGAGATAGTTACCTGTACCGTAATAACCTGGCTCTTTATCCCAGAAGCTGTATTGCAAACGCCCGGCATACATCAGGTCATCGTCTTGATCGGCATTATCGGTAACGTCTCCCACACCACTAAATTCAAAAATCTTGTCGGCTTCAAAAGCACCGAATGAATAAGCCAATCGTTGGTCAAATGCCGTGGCAACTAAAGCCACACCATCATCACGACCGATAGTGCCGCCATTCCAGCCATATCGAGCTGTAATGTTTGCCCAATAACCATCACCTGATGTGTAGTAAGGCCCAGCCATATTGGCGCGGCTGCTTGGTGACAGGAAACGACCTGCCCAAATCGCCATATCTGGGGTAAATTGGAAAATACCGGCAGCGTCAATAATCTGGAAAGAATCATTACCACCTGATTTTTCAGAGTTGAACATACCTTTGATGTATTTATTTAATGAACCTGAAACATACAAACGGGCACTGTCCAGTTCAAAATCATTAGAATTGCCGCCATCATTTGCCGCATCTTCAAGATTGCTATAGCTGCCACGCATACCAAATCCAACACTGACATATTGATCTTCACCAAAGGTAATCGTGCCAGCAGCATGACTAGTTGCCACAGGGGCAAGAGTAGCGGTTGTGGCCAAGGCGACCAGGTATGCGACTTTGTTCATTTTTTTCATTTTTCTTCTCCCGAAAAACTCACCAGAATTAAAGCGTTGTTGTTGAATTCGCCTCGGTGCTCATCAACCATTAAGTTCGAGAGCCATACTAGTCAGCTGGGTCTAGTGCTTAAATACGTCAAATTGCGTACATGGGTTACGTAGGGTTTCAGTTACTCTGAGAACACACTTTCAAATAACAGGTTGTTAAGGAGGAAAAATGAAACGCCAAAGCATTCACGTAATCGGTTCGCTGATTTTGTTCAGCAGCTTGTTAGTTGTTTCAGGTTGTGGAGGAGAATTCAGTTATAAACGAGGCGCTACTGCGACAGATTTTCAAAGTGAAAAAGAGCGCTGTGAATCAGAGTCAGCTTCTGAAAAAGAAATTGATCAGTGTCTGCAGCAGCAAGGCTGGTTAGTCGTTAGTGCAGATAAGCCCTTGATTCCACTGAGTCGTGGTGAAAGCAAAACCATTGCGATAGCGGATGATGCCATGGCAGAAATTGACGATAAACCCGTTGATCCCATGGAAAAATTACAGGTTAATTCATGGTGGCGAGCGGGTGCTGGACCGGAAAAACTAATGAATGACAGTGAAGCCTGCACAGCGGAATTAGGTAAAGAACACTCCCCTGAAGCGAATATGAGTCTGGTTACCCGCGGCTTATTGGGCTGTATGCAGAAAAAAGGCTGGGCTGCCTTGTTACAACAGTAACTGTTGAAAATCACATCTGAATGGCCTGGAGCGGGCTGCATTAGGGATTCGCCGGGATTTAGGGCATAACTATTGCAGTCACAGCTTCATGATTATCTGAAGAAGGGGAAATGAGCATGATGCAGCTGTGGCGTGATTATGATCCCGGTGAGTTCTACGATGAGCTGATGCATGATCAGCATCAGCCAAGACACTTCAGTTATAAACTGCTGGATTATCTGAAATCCATGCGAAAAGAGGCATTCGAGCAGCGTATCGTTGATTCTGAACTCGAAATTCTGGAGCGTGGTATTACCTTCACGGTCTATAGCGATGCCGGCAATATTGATCGTGCCTGGCCCTTCGATATCATTCCCCGCATCATTCCCAAAGGCGAATGGGATTGCACCGAAAAGGGGCTGGTGCAACGAATTCGTGCCTTAAATATGTTCATCAATGATATTTACAACGATGGCAACATTATTCGTGATGGGCTGATTCCAGAAGAAGTTGTGCTGCAATCCAAAGGTTACCGACCTCAATGTAAAGGCATGCAACCTGCACACGGGATCTGGGCGCATATTTGTGGTTCGGATTTAGTGCGTGATGACAACGGCACGATGTATGTATTGGAAGACAATTTACGGGTGCCATCCGGTGTTGCCTATATGCTGGAAAACCGCAAGACCACCAAGCGTGTATTACCGGAATTATTCAAATTACTGCATATCAGCCCGGTCAATGATTACCCTTCACACCTTTCTGCAATGCTGGCTTCGCTGGCACCCGATGACATAACACATCCAAAGATGGTTTTACTGACCCCGGGAATCTATAACTCAGCTTATTTTGAGCATGCTGCATTAGCTCAGCAAGCGGGTTTGATCTTGTTGGAAGGCGCCGATCTGACCGTTGGCAATGATGGTTATGTCTATATGAAAACCATTCATGGTCTGGAACGAGTCGATGTCATTTATCGACGCATAGATGATGATTTTATTGACCCTCTGGTGTTCCGTGAGGATTCTACACTTGGTATTCCCGGCATTATGCAATCCTGGCGCGAAGGAAAAGTCGCCATTGCCAATGCCCCCGGCTGCGGTGTTGCCGACGATAAAGTTATTTATGCCTATGTGCCGGCAATGATTCGCTATTACCTCAACGAAGAACCTTTGTTACCCAATGTACCAACCTGGATGTGTCGAGATCCGCACCAACTTCAGCACGTTCTCGACAACTTAGCGGATCTTGTCGTCAAACCTGCTAATGAGTCCGGTGGTTATGGCATGCTGGTTGGGCCGCATTCCAGTGAAGAACAAATAGAAGCTTTTCGCCAATTATTAATCGACGATCCTAATAACTACATCGCCCAACCGACCCTAAAGTTATCGGTATCCCCCACCAGTTGCGGCGATCATATTGCGCCTCGTCATGTGGATTTACGGCCATTTATCCTGTCTGGTAAAAATAACTACGTCACACCTGGCGGGTTAACCCGGGTAGCACTCGTCAAAGGATCGCTAGTTGTTAATTCTTCACAGGGTGGTGGCAGCAAAGATACCTGGATAGTGGATGACTCACATTTTGGAGGGCTTAACTGATGTTGTCGCGGGTAGCTGAACGGGTTTATTGGTTGGCCAGATATCTGGAGCGGGTCGAAAATACCGCTCGTTTAATCAATGTCCATACCGGGCTGCTGATGGATTTACCCAGAGACGTCGAAATAGACTGGTTTACCTTAGTCACCATTTTTGATGCTGAAATGTTTTATCACGCAAACTTTGAACAGATTAATGAAAATAATGTGATGCAATTTTTGCTGGCAGAACCCAATAACCCGATATCGCTACTTAATTCATTATCCGCCGTTCGGGAAAATGCCCGTACCTCGCTGGATATCCTCCCGGAAGAAACCTGGGAGCAGGTAAATGAGCTGTATCTGCTGGTTAAAAATGAAATGGCGGCCATCAGTAACCGGCGTCGACGTCAGCAATTGCTATTGACCATCATGGAACGCTGCCAGACTGTGTGGGGCATATTGGTCAATCATATGAGCCGGAATCATGCCTATCATTTTATGCAAACGGCCAAGCATCTGGAACGCGCCGATATGACCAGTCGAATCCTGGAAATGACGTCATTACTGATGGCTGAAAACCGCAGTGAATCGATGCGTGCAGCAGAAGGCATTTTATGGACACATTTATTACGCGCATTAAGTGCTCAGCAGATGTACACTCAGACTTACAGTTCATCCGTTAACGCCGATGGCGTATTAACTTTTCTGATTCGAGATGAGGCTTTTCCACGTTCTTTATTCTTTTCGCTTAAAGCAATTGGACGTTATTTGTGGCCTCTTCCTCAGTCAGCAACCACATTGGAACACCATCAAAAAATCATGTCTGAAATGTTTAATGAAAATCTGAAAGAACTTCCAGCCGAGATGATCTATACCCGTATGGATGAATTACAGGCAAAACTTGCTGAATTGAGTTCTCAGATAAGTCAAAAATGGTTTCACCCTGATAGATCGGTCGCATGAAACGTTTTTATTGTCATTGCGGGCAAGAAGTTTTTTTTGATAATACATATTGCAACAGCTGCAACAGGATCTTAGGATTTGATACCGAACAGCAACAGATTGTCAGTATCGAGCCTTACAAAGGCCAGTTTCGTTCGGTGGAAAGTCCCGAAAAACGTTATAAACGCTGTGTCCATCATCAGCATTTGATGCAGTGCAACTGGCTGCTGCCGGCCGATGATAATTTTACGCAATGCATATCCTGCCGGTTAACCCGTGTCATACCTAATCAGAACTACCCGTATAACGTTAAACGCTGGTCAGTGCTGGAAGCGGCCAAAAGAAGGATGCTGTATGGCTTGCTTCGGTTAGGTTTACCGATAGATCAATGGCCAGCTACTGATACACAGCAACTGCAGTTTCATTTTCTGGAAGATCAGATAAGTAATCCGATTGATGGTCATGAGCAGGTTTTCAGTGGTCATGCGGCAGGTATCATTACGTTAAATGCTTCAGAAGCTGATAACAGCTATCGCGAAGCAACCCGAGAGGCCATGAATGAGCCTTATCGTACGTTACTAGGCCATTTCCGTCATGAAATCGGGCATTTCTACTGGGAAAAACTGATTAAAAACCAGCCAATTTATGATGCGTTTAAAGCATTATTCGGTGATGACACTATTGATTATCCGCAGGCTTTGGCAGCTTATTACGAGGCTGGCCCTCCCGAAGATTTTCAGCAGGAGTTTATTTCAGCCTACGCCAGCGCCCATGCCTTGGAAGACTGGGCTGAAACCTGGGCACATTATCTGTTGATGCATGAAACACTGGAAACGGCAGTGGAGTTTGAGGTTATTCGCCCCCCCGAAACGGATCGGGAATTTCATGTCTGGTTATCAGAATGGATGCAGTTAGTACTGGTGTTGAACGCGTTGAACAGAAGTATCGGTAATGCTGATGCCTATCCATTTGTGGTGTCAACCGCGGTGCAGAAAAAGCTGCAGTTTATCCATGATCTAATGCATGATATTTAACGTTAACGACGTTTTTTACTGTTCACTAAACCTGGGCATCTCGGTAAAGGCCTGACGAAGCTTATCCCCCCACGCCTTTCTCAATTCAATAAGATATGGGTGCTCTACTCCAAACCGGTAGTGATTGCTAACATTGTAACTGTCTTTTTTGTACATCAGTACTTCAATGGGTGGTCCGACACTGACATTACTCTGCATGGTAGAGTCCATTGAGATCAGTGAACAAGTGGCTGCATCCAGTAAAGAAGTATCCGGCCGGATAAAACGATCCAGCACCGGTTTGCCATATTTGCTCTCGCCAATCTGCAGATAAGGGGTCTCTTTGGAACTGGTAATGTGATTACCCTGCGGGTAAATCATAAACGCCTGCGGAGGACCACCCTGAATCTGACCGGCCAGCAATAACGTGGCTTCCGGGGCAAAGCCTGAAGCTTCATTTTCAGAATAACGGCGGATTCGACTACTGAGGATTTCACCGATGTAATCAGCCGTATCAGAAAGATAACTTAAGGTATTTAAATTACGTGCCTGACTTTCACGAATATCGCGATGAATCTGTTCAACCACAAATTGTGTAGTCGCCAGATTACCTGCACTCATTAATACCAGACAACGATCAGCATGGGTCTCAAACCGGGTCATCTTGCTGTAGGTGCTCACCTGATCGATTCCGGCATTGGTTCGGGAATCGGATGTCAGCACTAATCCTGCATCTAAGGTAATGGCTACACAATAGGTCATACATGCCTCTGAAGTAATCTGTACAAAGATAGTCGACATTTGGCTGCAGGGCAATGCCCAAAAGGGGTTATTTAGTGTTCTTGATAGGGCTCAGAAAGCAATGTTGGCAACAAGTGGTAAATGATCTGATGCCTGTCTTGCTAAAACAGATTTATGAACTGATAGTTTAATGTTGCTGCGTTGCGGAGCAATCCAGATTCTATCCAAAGCGAAAATTGGCCAGCGTGCCGGGAAAGTAGCCAAGTGTGGTGGCGCGCTGAAGTGTCTGTGTAACCAACGCAATGGACGCCCCCATAACAACCACTCATTCACATCCCCCAGTAAACAGCTTATATCGGCTTCCTGTTGTGATTTAACATCGAGTAACTGCTTAACCTGCCAACGCCGCTCTGCCGGTTTCAATCCTAAATGGGTCGCAATCACTTGCAGTTCATAGCCGGCAACATCAAAAGTAGCTTCGATGGCTCCTCGTGGCTCGAAACCGGCAACACTTAAGTCAATATGTTTGAAGGACTTTAATGGTAACTTTGTTAACAGGGCATTTCCGTAGTGACGAGTTTCCCGAAACAATGTGGGTCCAGCAATGGCTTCATGGCCCGTCTGATAGGCCAGATACTCGAGTAGGTCCAACTCATCAATCGAATGGTGTTCGACTTCCTGTAAAGCAATAATATCGGCATCGATTTCTTTTAAAACGGCAGCGATACGCGCAGGATCAAATTTTCCATCCGCCCCTATGCAGGCATGAATATTATAAGTAGCGATCTTGAGGGTATTTGGTCGTTTTATTTGGGTCACGTATCTGTCGAAATTCTGTTAAGCCATTTTTTGACACCGTACATCAAGCTACCAATCCCTAAAATCACCAATACAAAAATTATAATCTCGAAAGGTTCAGGGTGTTGGACGACTTGTATAAGTGAATTTGCAAAAACGGTTATGGCTAAAATACCCGGCAACATTCCCAGCAGAGTTCCCCAGATAAAATCTCTCAATTTGATATGGGATGCACCTGCTACCAAGTTTATCAGGGTAAAGGGAGCGACAGGAATAATCCGAACGGTAATAATGGCCATTACACCATGATTGGCCAAGCGTTTTGACAGTCGGTTTAATTTTGACCCAGCCATTTTGGACACACTTTTTCGCCCCAGCCACTCACCAACGATATATCCCAATATCGCACTCAGCATTGACCCCAGAATAGCGTATATACTGCCCGGCCATGCACCAAAACTGATCGCAACGGCCACGACTAATAAGGTCAGCGGTATTGCAAATAAACCGGCAATAGCAAAACCTGTAATCACAATAAAAGGAGTAAAGGGACTGTCGTTGAGGGTCTCGATCATAAGTTGAAGATTTTCAGCCATTAACCAGTCATTGAGTGGCGTCCACTTCCATAAAGCCGTCATTGCAATGACGGCTAATAAGACTAATGCCGTGATAATGATCTGTTTTTTAGGGGACTTCGGCTCATCAATAGGCACCAGCTTCCGGCTCATTTCAACGGAGTCTACCGGACGCTCAGGATCGATATAATCAGCTGTCGGGGTTAATTCATCGATACTCTCATCAACTTCACAATTTAATCTTCTCAAGGTACGTGGAAACTGTTCCCGGGAATTAATCAGCGTAAGCAGCGAATCATGTTCTGCCAGCAATTCTTCCAATACATCAACCGCAATATCAAGATGTTCACTGAGCAGTCTATGACGTAAGGCCTTTATCGCATCAGACTGTTCTGCATTGTCTGCTTCAATTGCCAAATCACATTCACTATCAAGCCCCATCGAGCGATTACTTAAATTAGCTGACCCCACTCGCAAAAAAACATCATCAACAATCATCATCTTGCTGTGCAGACTGATATAACTATTACCTAATGCTTCATGATGCGGGTAACAAATCAACAGACGGTCATGTTTATCGGCTTCACAGAGCTTTCGGCAAATCCTGGAACGCAATACATCCATCGTGTGTTGTTCGAGCCAGCCACCGGTCATGCTGGGACAGATAATCACAACTTCCGGGCCACTCTCTTCCTTCAGTCGCTGGGCTAAAACCTCTGCCACTTTCCAGGATGTAAAATACTGATTTTCTATGTATATAAGGGTTTGGGCCGCCGCAATAGCATCAAGGTAGAGTAATTCCACTTCGGTAATTTCCCTGTTTCCCTTAAATTCCGGCAGGGTTCGGGCAATGGCAATGTTGACCTGTCGAAAATCAACCTTGATATCTTCAGGCCAAATATCATCCTGGTTTGCGGATGGGGGAGCCAGCTGCTCACCCGTTGCTTTTTGCCATCGTTCCCGCGACAGTTCCGCCAGACTCTTTGCCGCTTCCCCATCGACAATCATCTGCATATCATGGAATGGAGGGTAGAGCTCATTATCAGGGTCAATACGACGTTTATCATCAGGTGCATGTTCACTACTATCCCAGCGATGTTTACCTGGATCGATACCGCCGCAGAAAGCGATTTTATCGTCAATTACAACGACTTTTTGATGCTGTGAACCACCAAATGGGCACTCGCCATCAAGCTGATAATGTAAACGGGATTGCTTTTTCCAGCCGGGACGAAACAGGGGTAACCATTCGCGCTCAAGCGTATAGAGCATTGCCCAGTCCCAGTTGAGGATATAAATATTTAGCTCAGGCTTTTGCTCAAGAACGGCATTTATCAAATCTCCTAATTCAACAGGTAAATCCGTAGGGGTCTCACCTCTCACCAGTCTCAGTCGGCTATCAATATCCCAGGCAAGAATATAAACAGCAGATTGAGCTTGTGAAATGGCAGCATGTAAGGCGCTAAAGTAATCTTCACCATCCACCAGCACGGAGGCTCTATCAGCCTGAACATACCGCCAACAGTTTTCTTCGTGGCGGATAATTTTTTTATCATGCATATTCAGAATGAGCTCCCTGCAATAATCGATTATCAATCAAGCGTAGCATAGCAATGCTGGATTCAAATTTACTCAGGTTAACCACCAAGTGGTTATAAATACGATCTTATTCATCAATAATCTGCTAAAGATCAGAAATACTGCATGAGAAAAGTGATTAGCATGAATATTGGCAAGAAGCGGCCCACCAGATATATTCGCCACTCCCACCAATGTGAATTGGTCCCCAGAACCGAATGAATTTTAGTTGGGGGGATAAACCAGCAAAACAAGGCGGCGCCAATGATGCCAGACAGGATAATAATATTACCGCCGGCAATCCTGTCGACCATGTCGAGCACGGGCTCACCCGCTATCTGTAAATTCATTGGAGTAAAACTCAGAGCCGAGGCCGAGCCGATAATCAACATCACTAATGCTACCAGCATAACCGCTTTAACATTCGTGATGCCGAACTCTTCGGCAAAAGCGGAGACAACGACCTTTAATCCTGCCAGCGTTGAGGTAAATGCTGCAGCAAAAAACAAGACAAAAAAAACAATGCCAAAGAACCATCCCGCTGACATTTCTGCAAACACTTTAGGCATGGTGGCAAAAGCCAACTGGGTACCTTCTTCTGGAGACAATCCCTGACTGAACACAAATGGAAAGATCATCCAGGCAGCAAGCAAGGCAATTGATGTCTGAAAGACCGCAACGATAATACACGCTCTTGGAAGGTTAGTTTTTCGCGGAATATAGCTGCCGTAGGTGATTAAATAGCCTTGGCCAATTGCCAGCGTATAAAAAGCCTGGCCAAAAGCAAAAACCCATAGTTCGCCGCTGGTTATTTTATTCCAGTCAAACTGGAAGAAAAAATTAATGGTTTGTTCCCAGCCGGAAGTTTTACTGGCCATTACCACTAAAAAAATCATTACCGCAAGTAGCACCGGCATCAGAAATTTTGACAATCGCTCAATTGATTTTAGACCGTTAATCAGGACGATCGAGGCCAATCCAATAATGACCAGAAAATACCAAAAACTGTTATAGCCCTCGGTAAACTGATCAAATACCCTTAACTCTCCTCGGCTGGCATCAATAGCATAGCCCAGAGTCCAACCGGTAATGACGAGATAATAACTGGTAATAGCAATAGTAATGGTCACAACCAGCCAGCCGTAATAGCTTCCCAGACGATTCACCTGTCTGAAGGTTGCAACGGTATTGCCATGGGTAAGACGTCCGGCTGCCACTTCGAGCATCATGATTGGTAACACGACGATAAATAACGCCAGCAAATAAGCGATGACAAATACGCCACCACCATTTTCGCCCACGATATAAGGAAACCGCCATAGATTACCAAGCCCAACAGCTGCTGCTGCCATCGATGCTATAAAGGCCGGTTCAGAGCTCCATTGTTTTCTCGATTGAATGATAAAACTTTGGTCTGGCATAAAAATCTTCCGTTTCAAACATCCGAGTTGAACGGTTTAAAGTTAGTTGAACAAAAAAGAATTACTGCGGAATGACGCGATAGTAACCGCTTTTCCCACGTATTAATAATGCCGGGGTTCTGGCGGGTAACATTTCTTCAGCACTTTCGACTGCCTGAACAATAGCAACTTTGTTGCCCGCGGGTTTATCCAGAATGTATTCAACACCCAGCTGGGACTTAATCTTTTCATCAAAGAACTGGCCAGCCAATGCCCCGCCCACCAGCGCCACAATAGTAATGGCTACGCCTGCAGGATTATCCGCCTGGGTAATTCCGTAAGCAGAAGCTCCGGCAACTGTTGCACCAACCGCAGCGCCCCAACCTGGACGTTTATCACCGAGCCCTTCAATCCTGACCATACGAGATGAAATGATCCAGACATCTTCAACCGCCATGATCTCACCAATTTCATCTCGATAGTAATTACTCTGTGTACGTGATGCACAGGCAGTGATAACCGGTAATACCATTAATGTAATCAAGAGCCATCTGGTTAAATCTCGAGACATATTTCATCCTGATTATTGTTCAAACGCATTTGAATAGATTGTTACCCATAAAGAATAAGATAGTCATCATGATTGTACTTATTTTTACGAAGAGCATTATTCGCCATATTATTTAATGCATATCATGCCTTTTTTGCATAAGTCACGTCTTTATCATGGGTAAAGTTTTCTTCGTGATGTCGCAAAATTAGCTCTGGGAGAAATTTCGGCTATTGCTATGTATTGGCAATCAAATATTCAATAATGGCATGGTTGGTGGGGAAAGTAGCTTTGCTCAGTTATGTTGAAGTATGAATGGGGGTATTAACCAGGATATTAGCTGTTTGCCTACCAAAGGCTATTTGGTTAAACGTTATTGTCGTGAAACTCTCTCCACTCAGGCTGCAATTGATACGCCTGACACCAGTTCATAATATGTTGAGCCGGCATAGGTCGGGCAATCTGGTAACCCTGTGCATGATCACAGCCCATCGATAACAGCATCAAACCATGCTCGACAGTTTCGACGCCTTCGGCAATCACTTGTCTGTTAAAGGCTTTGGCCAGGCTAATCACACCATCTACGATATTATAATCGCTGGCATCCTCTAACATATCCCGCACAAAGCTCTGGTCAATTTTTACTGAGTTAGCCGCCAAATGCCGCAGATGGGTTAGCGAGGAATAGCCGGTGCCAAAATCATCAAGTGCAATCAGAACCCCTACCCGCTCACGGCAATCATCAATAATACGACTGAGTGTGGTCACATCACCCAATGCACTGCTCTCAAGAATTTCTAACTGTAATGACGCTGGCCGTATATCGTGGTAGCGATTTAAAATCTGCTGTAAAGACTGAATAAAGTTTTTGGCATGTAAATGATTTGCTGCAATATTGACACTCACTACGATATCCAAACCACCCTGCTGCCAGTACTGTAATTGCTGCAAAGCTGAATCAATAACCCACAGTCCCAGCTCAAACTCGAGCTCAGAGCCTTCCATATCCGTTAAAAAATCGCCAGGAAACAACAATCCACGCTGCGGGTGCTGCCAGCGAATCAAAGCCTCTACTGCAATTATTTCTCCAGTTCGCATATTTATTTCTGGTTGATAATGCAGAACAAATTCATCGTTTAACAACGCCTCACGTAACCGCTGTACAACATGATGCTTTTGAATAACCTGCTGGTTTAGTTCCGGGTTGAATAATCTGGACTTATTGCGCCCAGTCATCTTTGCTTGATACATCGCCTGGTCGGCATGACGCAGCAAGGTATCCAAATCCACATTATCCATTGGATACAGGGCGACGCCACTGGAGGCACTGATGGTAATGCGCCTGTTATCTATCCAATAAGGCTCTGCAAGAGTCTGATGCAATCTGATGAGTAGCTGCTCACATTGCTCATAGGAATTGATATCACGAAATAAAATAGCAAATTCGTCACCACCAAAGCGGGAAATAGTATCTTCCTCCCTGACGCTGGCACGTAGCCGATCAGCCACTTCAATCAGTAATAAATCGCCCACATTGTGGCCATAGGTATCATTGACCGGTTTGAAATCATCCAAATCCAGAAAACAGATCCCTAACCAAGTACCTAAACGCTGACTGTGAGCCACAGCCTGACTGAATCTGTCAGCAAATAATACCCGGTTTGGCAAGTGAGTCAGCACATCGTAATGTGCCATTAGCTCAAGCTTTTCCTGCTGCGTTTTTGATTGGGTAATATCGGAAAACAAGCCTGCGTAATATTGCTTGAGGCCTTGAGGATTGGTCATCGCCGTGATGGTCAGTTGCAATGCATACAAATGTCCATCTTTATGCCGATTCCAGATTTCACCTTGCCAATGTCCGTGATTTTCCAGCTTTCGCCACATTTCCTCAAAGAAAACATCATCATGTTTGCCTGATTTCATTATGGCGGGTGTATTTTGCAACGCATCCTGAGCGGTGAAGCCGGTAATTTCAGTAAAAGCCGGGTTAACTTCCAAAATTCGCCCCTGGATATCGGTTACTACAATTCCCTCATGTGCCTGACTGAAAATCTGCTCTGAAAAGTGAATTTTCTGTTCTGCCAGCTTACGACTGGTTAAGTCATAAACCACCAGTAATAACTCTCTGTTCACAGCCGCATCCAGCGGTGAAACTGAAAGCATCACATCGCGCGGCGTACCATCTTTACAGTGAACTTTGATCTCAACAGAGTGCTCGGGTAACGCCTTGGCATCAATGGTCGAATCACACCAGGCATTTATTTTTCTCAAATATTCCTGATTGATATCGGTTTTATTCCACCAGATAGCAAGACTAGGCAGATCGGCAGTGCTGTAGCCATAGAGTTCGGTAAAAGCAGGGTTAATAAAACTTACTTTCCGATCCCTTGCCACCATAATATAGGGGATGGGAGATGAGTCTATTACCTGACGAAACTTCAGATTGGCCAGAGAAGCTGTAAACATGAAGCGTACAAAAGCGGTCAATAAAGCAAAAATCCCCAATGCAACCACAAAAACCAGAATTCTGGATTGCCATACATCATTGTTAATGGTTTTCCAGCCCCCTTCAGGTTGTCCTGTCAGCAGCCAATAGCCGTCCGGTAAGGCCAGCGGCATGGTTAAGACCGGGTCTTTAAACAGGGAAGCGTCACCAAAAAATACTTCGCCAGCGGAACCAAGACCATCCTTCCCCCGAATGGCTATATCAATTGGTAACGTCTCATCCTTAAGGCCTGAGGCCTCAAAAAAGGCCTCAACGTCAATAACGGCTGAAATAATGCCCCAAAAATATTCATCTCCTTTCTCATCGTTAAGATAGACCGGAATACGAGTAATCAATCCGATCCCACCCTGTTTAAGCTCAAGAGGACCAGCCAGTACCAGTTTTCGATTTAATCTCGCACGTTCAGCCGCATCTTTTTGTGTGGGCTCCTGAAGGTAATTCAGACCAATAGCCTGTTCATTTCCTGCTATCGGGTACATATAACGAATAACCATTTCGGGGGCAGCAGCAATATTTCGCAGTTGCGTGTGTTCACCAATCAAATGCTGCATGGCAATTGCAAATTGCTGCTGGGTTAAGTCAGGATTTACGGCAAATAAGCCTGGCAGGCCACGTACGATCTGAATATGGTTCTGTAAATTTGTAACCAGATTGTTATGCAAAATACTCAGGTGCTGCTGAGTTTCCGCCAGCAAAGCATTTTTATGCCGATCCTGAATAACATAATCAAGATAAGTTGCGGCAACCAGAATCAGCAATGCGATTATGGCAATCATGCTGTTGAAAACCGGTTTAGTTGCGATAAAAGGACGCATTTGCGATCCGTGAAATAGCCAATACATACAATATATTACAGCTGGAACAATGTGATAAAAAAATGATTGCCGAACGATGTGTTACAGGTCACAACCTGTTCTAACCAACAGGATTACTATTAGGCCACTTATTGCTACGGCAAAATCTTGATTTATCATACAGTTACGGTAACAATGAAACCTCGAATAAATACTGTCCTAATTCCATCAGCCAATTATGAAGATCTGAATGAATTGGTGAACGGACAAATGACAAATCAAAAACGAACGCCGGGTACTTCGAATCGCATGGTAAAACGTAAAGCTATTCCTGCTTATATCGCTATCTTTGCTGATTTGATGACATTATTGTTATGTTTCTTTGTGTTACTTTTATCCATGTCAGAGCTGGATGTTGTCCGGTTAAAAATGGTTGCCCAATCCATGCACAACGCTTTTGGCGTTGAGCAGCCCGAAGAACCCGACCCCATCCCAAAAGGCACTTCAATCATAAGGCAAACCTTTTCTCCAAATCCTTCTGATATGACGGTCATTCAGGAGGTCCGACAGGATGCTGATCCTAATAACCCTATTCTTGAAACCTCTGATCTCAATTTATACATGCAAGCCAAGCAACAACGGCAACTGAGGGAAATCAAAGAAGCCTTAAAAGAACAAATTGATGAAGGACTGCTACAGGTTGAAACGAGAGAGGACCGGGTGGTCATCACCATTGATGAGCAAGCCTCCTTTCCTTCCGGTCTGGCCTCGATAAAACCGGCCTTTGTTCCTGTTCTGAAGACTATTGCAGATGCCCTGGCAAATATTGAGGATCCACTGGTCGTTTCAGGGCATACTGATGATCGTCCATTGAGTACATCACAATATCGTTCCAACTGGGAGTTATCCGGTTCACGTGCCACTTCCGTGGTGCATGAACTGCTTCGCTATCCAGAATATCAAGCCGAACGTTTTCGTGTTGAGGGCTATGCAGATACACGTCCAATCACAGAAAATGACACTGAATCAGGTCGAGCACGCAACCGAAGGGTAGAAATAGCTGTCCTCACTCAGTAAGGGCTGTGATGCCTTGATTATTTATGGTACAACCAAGCAACGACGCAATGTTTGCTCCGCCATCCCAGAGGACCTAGGAACACTCCATGAAAACATCTGATCTACTGGTTAAAGCGTTAGAAAACGAAGGGGTCGAATATATTTTTGGTATCCCTGGCGAAGAAAATCTCGATTTCCTTGATTCACTACAACATTCCTCCATCAAACTGATTATTACCCGCCATGAGCAAGGCGCAGGATTTATGGCGGCTAATTATGGACGTTTAACCGGCAAACCCGGTGTATGTCTGTCAACTCTGGGGCCTGGCGCGACCAATCTCATAACCCCCGCTGCTTATGCCCAATTGGGTGGCATGCCGATGTTGATCATTACTGGCCAAAAACCGATAAAGGCCAGTAAACAGGCACTCTTTCAAATTGTCGATATCGTTAACATGATGCGGCCTATCACCAAGTTCACCAAGCAGGTGGTGCATGGTAATACGATTGGTGCTGTGGTTCGGGAGGCCTGCCGTCTGGCGGTTCAGGAACGTCCCGGCGCCGTGCATATCGAATTACCGGAAGATATTGCTGCTGAAGAAGTTCAGGACAGAATTTATGTAGTCGAAAATATCCGCCGTCCGGATGCTGATAACACGGCAATAAAAGATGCGCTGGAAATGATTCGCAAGGCCAATATGCCACTGTTATTGATTGGTGCCGGGGCAAACCGGAAACGTGCCAGCAAAGCGTTAACCCGTTTTGTCGAAAAAACCGGGATTCCGTTTTTTAATACGCAGCTCGGTAAAGGCGTTATTGATGAGCGTCATGATAGTTATCTCGGTACAGCGGCATTATCCGAATCCGATTATCTGCACTGCGCCATCGAACGGGCAGATTTAATCATCAATGTCGGCCACGATGTTGTAGAAAAGCCTCCTTTCTTTATGAAAGATGGTGGGGCACCAGTTATTCATATCAATTTCCAGCCGGCTGAAGTCGATCCGGTGTATTTTCCACAACTGGATGTCATCGGCGATCTTGCCACGTCAATTAATCGCTTATCAGATGCCCTGTCACCACAGTCAAACTGGGATTTTTCCTATTTCTATCGTGTTAAACAGGAAGTTCAGCAACGCCTGGGGCTTTACAGTGATGATGATCGTTTTCCAATTTTACCGCAAAGCGCAGTCACCACCATTCGTGCAGCACTGGGTGAAAAAGATATCCTGGCGCTGGACAATGGGCTTTACAAGATCTGGTTTGCCCGGAATTATCAATGTTATGAAAACAACACACTGCTACTGGATAACGCGCTGGCAACAATGGGGGCCGGCTTACCGACAGCAATGTTGGCCAAACTGATAAACCCCGATCGTAAAGTAGTTGCGGTCTGTGGTGATGGCGGGTTTATGATGAATTCGCAGGAAATGGAAACCGCGGTTCGACTGAAACTGGATCTGGTGGTGATTATTCTTAATGATAACGCCTACGGCATGATCAAATGGAAACAGCAGGGTATGGGATTTAAAGACTTCGGTCTGAATTTCGATAACCCTGACTTTGTGAAATATGCTGACAGCTATGGTGCCATCGGACATCGACCATCCAGCTATATTGAGTTCGATAAAATGCTGCGCGAATCACTCAATAGCCCCGGCGTACATTTGATTGATGTTGCCATTGATTATTCTCTCAACCACTCAATACTTAATGAAGGGTTGAAACAAAAAATCTGCATTCTATAAGGAAGCTTTATGTCTAGCGCACCTCACTTCGCCCTGAACCTACCCGGCGTAGCAGCCAAACAACGGGCACAGATTGATGTGACCAATCCATATAATGATCAGCTGATCGCTACCGCTGATGTGGCAGATAGCAACGCCGTCGAAACCGCCCTGCAAACTGCACATAGTTTATTTACCGATAGAAGCAAATGGCTTTCTGTTCCACAGCGTTTGGCGATTTTGGAAAAATCGCTTGAATTAATGCAGCAGCAATCTGATGAGCTGGCCAAAGGCGCTACTGAAGAGGGCGGCAAGCCGTTAATTGATTCCAAAGTCGAAATGGTGCGTTGTATTGATAGTATTCGGCATTGTATGGACACCTTGCGTCATCAAACGTCGCATCCTGTTCCGATGGGTGTTAATCCTGCTTCACAGCATCGCTTAACCATGCTGCACAAAGAGCCAATTGGTGTGGTGGTTGCCATCAGTGCCTTTAATCACCCGTTAAATCTGATTGCTCATCAGGTGGGACCGGCAATTGCTGCGGGATGTCCGGTAATTGTCAAACCGGCTGAAAACACTCCGTTATCCTGTTTCCGTCTAGTCGAAATCTTCCATCAGGCCGGTTTACCCGCTGAATGGTGCCAAGCATTACTGACAGAAAATCATCAGGTTGCTGAGCAACTCGCCACCGATCACCGGGTCGCTTTTTTAACGTTTATCGGCAGTGCCAAAGTAGGCTGGTATTTACGTTCCAAACTGGCGGCTGGAACCCGCTGTGCATTGGAACATGGTGGCGTAGCACCGGTAATCGTCGATGAAAAAGCCGATATTGATGCAGCCATTCCTGGTTTGGCCAAAGGCAGCTTTTACCATGCCGGTCAGGTGTGTGTGTCAGTTCAGCGTATTTTTGCTCATCATTCGATTGCACGTGAGCTGGCTGACAAACTGGCAGTGGCAGGCAATAAAATGCAGATTGGCGACCCATTATCTGATCAAACGGAAATCGGTCCTTTAATTCGTAACAGTGAAGTGACCAGGGTAAATGACTGGGTACAGGAAGCAGTAAGCCAGGGCGCAGAATTATTATCCGGCGGTGAAGCTATGGCAAATAACTGTTATGCCACGACTGTATTATTTGATCCGCCAGCAGATGCCAAAGTTTCCAAAAGCGAAATTTTCGGGCCGGTGGTCTGTGTCTATCCTTATCAGAATGTGGATCAAGCGATTGCTGAGGCCAATAGTCTGGATTTTGCCTTTCAGGCGTCTGTTTATAGCCAGAATATTGATAATGCCATGTATGTTGCAGAAAGACTGGATGCTTCTGCTGTGATGATTAATGAACATACTGCATTTCGGGTTGACTGGATGCCATTTGCCGGCCTGAAACATTCAGGGCATGGCACCGGTGGCATTGCCTACAGCATGGAAGATATGCAGATAGACAAAATGATAGTGCTCACCTCTAAAAGTATCCCTTAGGTGTGAATCCCATATTGCAGACAAAAAGAGACCGCCCGAGGGCGGTCTTAAAATTTGAGAGAGAAAAAAGTACTTGCTACTGCGTCATTGCCCGTAACATCCAGGCAGTTTTTTCATGAATTCGCATACGGTCAGATGCTAATGCCGACGAAGATTCGTCATCTGCTGCTTCTGCCAATTTCAATACTTCACGGCAGGTTTTCACCACTAATTCGTGGTTATGCGTCAGAATTTCGGTCATTTCCATCGCATCTGGTACACCGTCTTTTTCCTTGATGGAGCTTAATTCAGCAAACGCTTTATAAGTACCTGGAGCTGAGACACCCAGTGTTCTGATTCGTTCCGCAATATCATCGACGGCTGTAGCCAACTCGACGTAGTGTTCTTCAAACATCAAGTGCAGGTCACGAAAGCGTGGACCCGTGACATTCCAATGGAAATTATGGGTTTGCAAATACAGGGTGTAAGTGTCTGCCAATAATTTTTTCAAACCTTCGGCGACCTTTTCTCTGTCTTTCTTATTAATACCAATATCAATCGAACTCATAAATTTACCTCCTGATAAAATTCGAAGTCTGCCGTGATATCACGGCGTCCATGATCCATATTTGTTTAGTTCACATCGTTCAGCGAAATACCAATCGCATCCGCCACACCTTTACCGTAGGCAGGATCTGCTTTCAGACAATTGCGAATATGACGTTTCTTAACTTCGTCATCAGCACCATCAATTGCCCGAGCAGTATTTTCAAACAGCACTTGCTGTTTCTCTGGCGTCATCAAACGGAACAAGTTACCGGGTTGTGAATAGTAGTCATCATCATCTTCCCTAAAGTTCCAATGATCTGCAGCACCATTGATGGCTAATGGTGGTTCACTGAAATCAGGTTGTTCCTGCCATTCTCCATAGCTATTAGGTTCATAGCCTTTAGTACTTCCGTAATTGCCATCAACTCGCATTGCCCCATCGCGATGATAACTGTGATAAGGACATCTAGGCGTATTCACCGGTATCTGATGATGATTAACCCCTAACCTATATCTATGGGCGTCACCATAAGAAAACAACCGTCCATGCAACATTTTATCTGGCGAAAAGCTAATTCCAGGCACAACGTTAGCCGGTGTAAACGCTGATTGCTCTACGTCTGCATGATAGTTTTCTGGATTACGATTAAGCTCCATTACACCAACATCGATCAGCGGATAATCTTTATGGGGCCAGACTTTCGTCAGATCAAACGGATGAACGTGATAGGTATCCGCATCTTTTTCAGGCATGACCTGCACTTTCAATTCCCAGCGAGGATAATCAGCGCGATCAATTGCTTCAAATAAATCCTTTTGATGACTTTCACGATCTTCGCCGACAACTCTGGCCGCCTCTTCATCGGTCAGGTTTTCAATACCCTGCATGCATTTGAAATGAAATTTCACCCAAAAGCGCTCGTTATTGGCATTGATAAAGCTATAGGTATGACTGCCAAAGCCATGCATATGCCGGTAACTTTTCGGCAGACCGCGATCACTCATCACAATCGTGACCTGATGTAACGCTTCTGGTAATAAAGTCCAGAAATCCCAGTTGTTCTGCGCGCTACGCATATTGGTCTTGGGATCCCGTTTCACGGCATGATTCAAATCCGGAAACTTCAACGGATCACGCAAGAAAAACACCGGTGTGTTATTACCGACCATGTCCCAGTTACCTTCTTCGGTATAGAACTTAACGGCAAAGCCACGAATATCACGCTCTGCGTCTGCCGCCCCTCTTTCACCGGCAACAGTGGAGAAACGGGCAAATAATTCCGTTTGTTTTCCCACTTCAGCAAAAATTTTAGCACGAGTGTATTGGGTTATATCGTTGGTCACTGTAAACGTGCCAAAAGCACCCGAACCTTTAGCGTGCATCCGTCGTTCTGGAATCACCTCACGATCAAAGTGAGCCATTTTTTCCAGAAACCAGACATCCTGCATCAATAACGGGCCACGAGGGCCAGCTGTCATGCTGTTCTGGTTATCTACAACCGGTGCACCACCAATTGTGGTAAGTTTTTGTTTATCTGCCATGTTCGCCTCCTTGAGGGCATTAAATAAAACTCATCTTTGTGAGTTTTTAATGACTATAGGCGAAACAGATGAATCGGTAAAACAACTAATATCAATAACATTAATCGCTTTTATCAATAAACAAAATTTTTCGATATCACTTATCTTAAAGATCGGTACTCGCCTTCACGGCCCTGTTTACTTAATACGAGCTGCCACAGCTGGCCTTGTTTGGAGCGAAAGAAACCGGCACAGCTATGCAAATAATACTTCCACATACGGTAAAACCTTTCATCATAATGGGTGGATAAATCGGGCCAGGCTTTATCGAAGTTTTCCCACCACGCCATCAGTGTTTTGTCATAATCAGTGCCGAAGTTGTGCCAGTCCTCAATGACAAAACGGCTATTAAGGACTGATGCCAGTTCTGCTGCTGAAGGTAATTTGCCATTGCGAAAGATGTATTTATCAATCCATGGATCCACTTTAAGTGACGTAGCGTGAATGCCGATGGTGTGCAGTAGGAACAGTCCTTCGGGTTTGAGCAGTTTCATTGCACTGTCAAAATAGATCGGATAATTCTTGGGCCCAACATGTTCGAACATACCGATAGACACAATTTTGTCGAATTGCCCTTCTAAATCCCGATAATCCATCAATTCAATCGTCACTGGTAAACCGGCACAACGCTCCTGGGCGAGGGTTTGTTGCTCTTTTGAGATCGTAATGCCATGAACTTCTACGCCATAATTCTCTGCAGCATATTGAGCAAAACTGCCCCAGCCACAGCCAATTTCAAGCACCCGTTCACCGGGTTGAAGCATAAGTTTTCTGCAAATCAAATCCAACTTATGCGTTTGGGCCTGGGCCAGATTATCCGCCTCTGCCCAGTACCCACAGGAATAGCTCATTGTGGGGTCGAGCATCGCCTGAAAAATATCATTACCGGTGTCGTAATGTTTTTTGCCTACTTCATAAGCCCGTTTGCTGGTTTGGCGATTGAACAGGTTCTGGCGAAAGATTTCAAAATACAGTCTGAATTTGGCGACACTGCCCAGATGTTTTTCGATATCAACTTTAAGTAAGCGGTGAAACAGCTCATCCAGTTCATGGCTCTCCCACATGTTATCCATATAGCTTTCGCCAAACCCGAGAGAACCCTGCGTTAAAATCCGCCGATAAACTCTTGAATCAAACACCTGAATGTCCCAAGGCTGATCGCCATTGAAACTGACACCGGCGAGATCAGCTGCCTCTTTTAAAATAGCAGGTGGGGAAACCGTTTGCGTTTGACTTTGTCGTTCCTCACTCAACTTTACGTGAGGCACTTTTGAAGTGGATTCAGTCATAGACGGTATTTCTCCTCTATTCTTTCGGGTTTATAGCCCTACCATAGCTGAAAAATAAAATGATTTGTATAAGGTAATTACTGATTTTTCAGCTTGGTTGTTTGCTCTGATAATTAAGTTAAAAGTTTTAATGAATTACGAAAACCATTCACCTCTGTTCATTTAAAGTCCACAATGAAAGTGCCGATAATAATAAAAGTACAAAAACGGCAGTTCGCATTAAGTGTTGAACAAAAATAAAAAAATCGGGCCACAGAGGGCAAGATCATGAAAAAAAACCTACCTATAACCAATAACGAGGTGGCCTTTCCTGAAGGTGAAGAAATCATATCAACCACCAGCTTAAAAGGGATTATTACCAGTTTTAACGACACCTTTCAGAAAATCAGCGGTTTTGAATCCGATGAATTATTAAATAAAAATCATAATGTTATTCGACATCCAGAAATGCCTCCGGCAGCGTTTGATGATTTATGGAAAGCAATGAAATCCAATCATCACTGGATGGGAATTATCAAAAATCGTACTAAGAATGGCGATCATTACTGGGTGGATGGCTATGTAAGCCCAATGATCGATAATGGAGAAGTTACTGGATATGAATCGGTTCGCACCAAACCGAGTCGAGAACGTGTTGCCAGAGCTGAAAGAGTTTACCAACGAGTCAATAATGGCGGTTCAGCTCGGGATGGCAGCTTCCTGGCAAGGATGGACCTGAAAACACGTTTTATGCTCGCGCATACCCTGGCCTTGTTGAGCGCTATTGTTGTAGCAGGTTTATTATTGAGCACCACCCCTGTTTATGCCATGACCGCCGCTTTAATCATTGCCTTATCGGTTTTTTTTATATTGTCCATCTGGGCTTTTTCACCTTTAAAACAAGCTGCAGAAAAAGCGCGACAGGAAATTGATAATCCACTGATGGCATTGATCTATACCGGTCGTTCAGATGAGATTGGCCAAATCCAGTTGCCAACCGAATTCTTACGTGGCCGGCTTGGAACGACTTTGGGCCGGATCCGGGATTCTGCATCCAGTATCGAACATGAAGCGGATGAAAGCGCCCGTTCAGTGACTGATATTCAAACAGCTATTCGCCAGCAATCCATGCGTATGGAAGAAGTCGCCACTGCAATGACTGAAATGACAGCCAGTATTCAGGAAGTAGCTAATAATGCCGCCTATGCTGCCACCAAGGCTCGCGAAACAGATGAACTCTCGAAAAATGGCGTAAGCAGTGCCTCTAAGGCGGTGAACTCGTTAAGCGATCTGAGCACTGCCATTGGGAATATTTCTTCCGTGGTTGCTCAGCTGGATAAAGACACTCGTAATATCGGTCAGATCATTGAGGTCATTACCAGCATTGCTGATCAAACCAATTTGCTGGCATTGAATGCCGCCATCGAAGCAGCACGTGCAGGAGAACATGGGCGTGGTTTTGCTGTCGTTGCTGAAGAGGTCCGCTCACTGGCCAGCAAAACGCAGCTTTCTACCCAGCAAATTCAGGATTTAATCGGCAAGCTTAATGGCGCGGTCAAACAAGCTGTTGTGGTAATGGAACAAAGCCAGCAAACCAGTGAAACCAGTGAGCTGCATGTTAAATCCTCGATTCAGGCGCTGGAAACTATCGCTAATGAAGTCAGCAATATCAATGAATTGAATACGCAAATAGCCACTGCTGTTGAAGAACAAAGCAGTGTCAGTGAGGATATAAACCGAAATATTGTGCAGGTGAATGAAAGTGCAGCTCAGGTAACACACGGTGCTGAAATAGCAGATAACGCTGCCAATGGTCTTTCAACTCAATCACATCATATGAGCGATATGATTAAACGATTCCAACAGGGGTAAGTTAATTTCTGCAGAAACAGTTAAGCTTAAATTAAGGCTGATTCGATACCATCCATGTTAACCACAAGGGCTTTTTTGGGAAAATTATGCAACGTTCAATTTCATCGGCATTACATTTAATAGGCTTGGCGCTTGTTTCAGGGCTGCTCCCCAGCCCTGTGCTGGCTGATGATGTCAGTCATTCTGAAGCACGAATGCTGCGTGAGTCCGGAAAGATTCTGCCATTAGAAAGCATTCTTGAAACCGCCAATAACTATCGTAAAGGCGAAGTTATTGATACAGAGCTTGAGCGGGATGACAGTTTGCTGGTCTACGAAATTGAAATACTGGATGATCAAGGACGGGTTTGGGAACTTGAATTTGACGCAACAAATGGCGACTTGCTCGAACTCGAACTGGACGATTAAACATGCGGATATTGCTGGTTGAAGATGATGTGCTGATGGGGCCAACGCTACAGAATGCATTATCACAAGCAGGTTATGCCGTTGATTTGTCTGTCGATGGCATTGATGCTGAAGCCCTTGGCGATATTGAGCCCTATGATCTGATTGTTCTGGATCTGGGTTTACCGAAACGTTCCGGGATGGAAGTTTTGCAAAACTGGCGTCATCGCAACAATCATGTGCCCGTGGTTATCCTGACAGCAAGAGGCAGCTGGGAAGAAAAGGTGCAGGGCTTTAAAGCCGGCGCTGATGATTACGTTGCTAAGCCGTTTCAAACAGAAGAACTATTGGCTCGAATCAGTGCGGTGCTGAAACGTAGTTCAGGTACCAGTGGAGGACCATTACAGGTCGCCGGATTACTGCTTGATGAAGATGCCCAGTCCGTTAAATTAAAAGATGGCCGTTTTTTTAACTTAACTGGGACGGAATTCCGACTGTTACGCTATTTTATGTTGCATCCAGGCCAGGTTATTTCGAAAAGCCGACTGACGGAACATGTCTATGAATATGACAGTGATAGAGACAGCAATGTTATTGAAGTGTATGTCAACCGACTACGCCAGAAGGTAGGCACAGATTTGATTCAAACCCGTCGTGGGCAAGGCTATATTTTCGGATCGGCATGAGCTCACTAAAACGCCGACTGTCGATTGGTCTGACGTTTACTCTCAGCCTGTTAATTTTGCTGCAATGGGCACTTATAACGCTGGTCATTGAACGTGTTACCGAAACACAACTCCTGGAACGGTTGGAAAGCGAGACTGAAGGGCTGCTGGCTAGCGTCGAAATTAATCCTGACGGTTCCTTCGACCTAAGCTCGCTTCGTCTCAGCAGTTTGTATCAACGACCGTTTTCTGGTCATTACTATGTAGTGTGTACTGAAAAAATCTGTAAACAGTCGCGATCTTTATGGGATGAATCATTAACCATCGAACAACTTGCCAGTGGACAGAAACGCCAAACATTAATCGATGGACCGAATGAGGAAAGACTGTTCAGCCTGCAACGTGGCTATTTCAAGCAAGGACAAAGCCTGACCATTATGGTGGGGCAAAATATCAGTGAACTGAATGAAGATATATCGCATTTTCAGATGCTGTATTCACTGGTATCAGGTATTGGTCTGATTGTTCTGCTGATAATTCAGTGGTTGATCGTTGGCAAAGCATTACAACCTTTACAACGCCTCCAGCAACAACTCTCAAGATTACGTAGAGGTGAAACGGAAAAAATTGAAACTCAGGGGCCTGAAGAGATTCAGCCCATGATACAAGAGCTGAACCGTTTATTGGTGACCATGACTCGCAAAACCCAACGCTCACGTGCTGCATTAGGTAATCTGGCACATGCTCTAAAAACACGTCTTACGCTATTGAATCAAACCGCTGAAAGTAGCGAACTGAAAACGCTTCCGAATATGCAAAAAGCATTACATCAGGTCAGCCGGGATATGGGACAAACCATCGAAAGAGAATTAAAACGTGCCCGTTTACTAGGTTCGCCGATGCCGGGTCAAAAAGTCGATCTGGAACATGAGATTGCTGAGCTGAGCAGGACCTTACAGTTACTTTATCGAGATAAATCACCCGTTATCGACTGGGAAATTGAACCTGATTTACAGTTTTTTGGTGATCGGGAAGATTTGCTAGAGATGCTGGGTAATCTGCTGGAAAATGCCTGTAAATGGTGTCGTAAACGCGTCAATATTACTGTTTATCAAAACCATTATTGTTATTTTGTGGTTGAAGATGATGGTCAGGGCTGTGATGAAAGTAAATTGTCACAACTACCACAACGAGGCTTCAGAGCTGATGAGTCGGTACCTGGGAGTGGGCTTGGGCTGGCCATTGTGTCTGACATAGTAGAAAGTTATAGCGGCGAAATGTTGTTCAGTCGTTCTGCGATGGGCGGATTGAAAGTGGAAGTCCGACTGCCATTAATTGTATAAGGAACCCGCCTCGGCGGATTCCCTAGGACTTGTTGATCTTTCATCTCCGCCTCTTTTGTGAGCTGAAAAAGCGTCAATCAAGGCACGAGGAGCGCCTTTTGTGAGATACATCCATGTATCTCACCCCGGAGGGGCTTGCGCTCACAAACGTTTATCTCCATGGATGGAGTGTATGCAAAAGCAATGTCTGGAACATTGCTTGTCCTGACGTTTTTGTAGTTATTCTAAATAAGTAACGAGCAAAGCTTCCGCATCCTGCTCACGCCCCTGACCTACATCCATGTAGGCCACGCAGACCGGCGCGCGCCTCCTTGGCGCGCCGGCATATGATGGGCAAGGATGCCCAAATGCCGCGGTAGCAGGGATAGCGATAGCGGCCTGTCCATCCGTGGACATAAGTGGCGCTTTTTCAGTCACAACCCGCAGGGCTGGGGATATGAAAGATCAACAAGTCCTAAAAAATGCTTTAGAACAAGTCCCAATCTCGACTGACTTTTCTGACTTCACCGGTTTCTGCATTGATATAAATATCCCATTCCTTGCCATCTTTACCCAGCACTTCCATTTCATAATCCCATCCACCAAAAAATGCACGGTTCTCCAAGTCAATATCATCAATGATGCCTGGCTTGGCTTCTAGCGCAATAGATTTTGCTTCCTCTATACTAATCAAACCGAGTTGTTCACTTTTTGTTTTTATCTCATGTAAATCATCTGCCAAAACGGGAAAACTCATTACAGAAACAACCGAAAATAACACTAAACTTTTCATCTTTGACCTCTTTTTTATTAAGAATTTCTAAAGATATAAAAGTAAAATTAATTAAAACTGAATTTTAACTTTATTTTATATTTGTTATAGATAAAAAAACGGCCCGTCAAAGACGGGCCGCTGCTTTTTACATCAAGATAGAATTAACTATCAATCACGTTCGACTTTGCGAAGTTCACCGGTTTTGGCATGAACATCAATATCCCATTCAGTGCCATCTTCCTGAACAACTTCAACTTCGTATTCCCAACCGCCGCCGTTATCAATACTGTCTAATTCGATATCTGTAACCACGCCGGATTTTTCATTTAACGCAATATTTTTAGCTTCTTCACTGCTGATTAAGCCAAATTTTTCTGCTTTCATTTGCATAGTGGCTGGATCATCATCTGCAACAACAGCTGCCGTTGAAAACGTTAAGGCTGATGCAAGTATAGTTGCCAGAGTCATTTTGTTTAGTTTTTTCATTTTTGGTACTCCTTTCCGATTAAGGTGAGCCCACTTTACAAAACCAAACTTAAATCAAACTGAATAACATTAATTTTTCATTTTCTGGTTTAAATTTCTTTTCTCTGCATGCTCTGAAGCAAACTCATATAAATCTATCAGGTCTGTTTCAGAGACATCAATGACAGCCTCCATTTGGGAAAGCGCCCAATGAAAATCTTCTTCATTTAATAACGTGGTTTTATCTTTCTGTTTTATGAATTGATCGTGGTGTTTATGATGGTTATCACGATGCGGATAGTGGCGTCCCGGCAACAGATTATTAATCAGTAAAGACAAAACAAGCAGGCTTCCTGCGTTGATAGTGACAACAGCATAAACAAAAAACCATGCAATACTGCTGTGCTCCGGCATGCCAATAACCGCAATCATTGCTGTCGCGGCTGCAGGCGGATGAAGGGCATGCAGAAAATGCATGAAAAACACCGCCAAGCCCACCGCCATGGCAGTTGCCAACACCGGCTCAGCTATCCAATAGTTACAACTCACTCCCATTACAGCAGCGATTAAATGACCCGCCATTAACGGCCAGGGTTGAGCCATTGGACTATGTGGCACTACAAATAATAAGAATGTAGAGGCGCCCATTGATGCAAGTACCAGCAACTCCATTTCCATCGTCATTTGTAATTGGCTGAGAAGTGTCATAAGCAGCCAGATTGCCGTAAATGCTCCTAAACTGGCATTTAGCTTTTCTTTAAGTTTTGGGTGAGTTTGTAATAAACGTTGCTGCCACTTTTGCAGCCTGTCGGATAGCTTCATTGCTTTGTCATGTCTTTGGTTAAATTGATAATTCCTCTTAATGGCTTCGTTACCATTAAGCGGATACCTACGGAATAAATACCTGGGTTTCAGTCTCTTAAGTATTGGGAAGGCCCGAAAAATTCGGCAGCTATTGATGAACTATCAACGCCACGCTCTTTTAATATGGCCATTGTGGTTCGCATCATTGCGGCAGGCCCGCACAGGTAATAATTCGCCTCAGACTCTGGTACCAGGAGATCCAGCAACGCTTTGTCTATATAGCCTTCACTATCATGCAAATACAGTGATTGAGAACCGGAAGACTGGCTGAGACGAATATGCCATTGAAAATTTGGGTAGGTACGCGCTAGTACTGAGAGTTCTTCATAAAATGGCAGAACGTCATTATTTTTAGCTAACTGTATCAGTGTAAATGAACGATCTGGTTCATGGGCCAAACCCCAATGCAGCATGGCAAGTAAAGGCGTTATTCCCACTCCACCAGCAATAAACACCAAGGGCATATTGACTGCTTCGGGCATCCTTAATATAAAGTTTCCAATGGGGGGGGCCAGTAGCAGCTGGTCACCTACCTGCACGTTATCATGCAATCTGTTGGAGACTACCCCGCCAGGATGATCTGGCAACTCACCGGCATGTTTTTTGACGCTGATTCGATAGTGATCTTCTCTCGGAGCTGAAGACAAACTATAATTCCGCATCGCCTGGCTACCGTCGGCCAGTTGAATTTTCAGCGTAATAAATTGCCCCGGCAGATAAGCCTTTAACGACTTATTATCAGTTGGTCGCAGATAGAAAGAAGTAATGTTGCTGCTTTCTGAATGACGTCGAATCAGGGTGAAAGCCTTAAAGCCATTCCAGCCATGTTTGATCAGCTGTTGCTGATATAAATCATCTTCTCTGTCGATAAAAATACCGGCTAAAACACCATAAGCCTCTGTCCAACTCTCAATCACCTCAGTCGTTGCCGCTTCGCCAAGAACTTCACGAAGCGTTAATAACAAATTATTTCCTACGATAGGGTAATGTTCAGGTTTTATCCCCAGAGAAACATGTTTATGAAAAATAACCTCAAGCGCTTGTCGCAATTGGCCGGGGTTATCAATGTGCCGGGCATAGGCACAGATGACTGAAGCCAAAGCGTGTTGCTGGGCACCTGATTGTTGATGAGCTGGATTGAAAAAAACGTTTACTTCCGGGTTATTACGGAACATATTTTTGTAAAAACAGTCTGCTAATTGTTCGCCATGCTGCTCCAGTAAAGGCACGGTTTGATGAATAATATCGAAAGTTTCAGGCTTCATTGCCGAACTCCTATTAGCTAAACAGGCATTTTACATACCTATTTAAAAACACATAGTATTGATCCATCTTTTAGGAGTCAACGAATAATGCAACTGACAACGCATACCGATTATGCGCTTCGATTACTGGTCTATCTGGCAATACATCATGGTAAGCAAGCTGCAACCATTCAGGATGCGGCGACACGATTCGGTATTTCATCCAATCATCTTGCAAAAGTCGCTCAAACGCTGGTTCAGCATGGTTATATTGTGAGCCATCGAGGTCGTGGGGGTGGCTTGAAACTGGCTTTACCAATCAATGATATCGGTATAGGAAAACTGGTCCGGAAAACTGAAAACCTGCAATTACTTCCCTGTTTCGGTGATGAAATCGCCTGTCCTATTCAACCTGCCTGCATATTGAGAAATGCTCTGCATAAAGCCCAGGCCGCCTTCCTGAACGTACTGGACGATTACACACTAGCCGATGTGGTATTCAATAAGGACCGTCTGCAAGAATTACTGGAAATACCGGAATCTGCATGACTACCTGGCAAGAGTGGCGCAATGAACAACGCTATCGGTTAACGCAACAGCGTTTAGACACTGCAAATGATCTTCGCCTGATTCATCAGGTAGCTTTATTTGATAAATTACAGACCATACTGGATCCCTTGCCCAAGGGCACTATTGGTTTTTACTGGCCGGTACGCGGTGAAATAGATTGCCGGGATTTCATTTGCGGCCTTATCGAGCAAGGTTGGCAAGCCGCCTTGCCGAAGATTATTGGCCCTAAAGAAGCTTTGCAATTTCGGCAATGGCGTCCGGAATCCATTATGCAGGCTGAAATCTGGGATATTCCGGTGCCTCAAAACACACCCATCGTAAAGCCTGATGTGCTGATCATTCCACTGGTGGGATTTGATAGTGATTTACATCGCTTGGGCAATGGGGGTGGTTTTTATGATCGTACTCTTGCCAGTCCTGTTAAACCGTTTAGTATTGGCATTGGTTTTCAGTGGATGTTACTCGACAACATCAATGCTCAACCGCATGATGTGCCGATGGATAGAATTGTTACCGAAGAAAAAATCTTTTCATAAGTTATTCTGCGTTAAGTTAATAAAGCCTGGCTATTACATTTTTGTATACTCAATGCTAGGGCTTGTTTATCTTTCATATCCACCACTGCTTGAGACTATTTTTTCGCCTAACAAGGCAGCAATAAATATAAACAAATCCTAAAACATGTGACGTTAATTTTTAATAACGTATATTCGTAGGTTCATTGCTTTTTCGTCACCCAGAGCTGGATGACTGGAGTCATCTATATATGAGTCAGAGCCTAAGCCGTTTTTTAAACAGTTCGATATTTGATGGACTGCTTTTTCTATTGCTGATTCTGGTGTTTTTGGCAGACCGTTTAACGGTCCCGGGTTTTGCGCACGGTATTCTATATACCCCTATCCTTATGCTGGCTAGTGCTGGCGGCAGTCTTCGTCGATTAAGCATAACGTTTTTGATCAGTTTGTTATTCGTCTGGTCTGGCATATTGATCATGCCGGAGGGCCAGCAGGCCATTTTACAAACTCAGTTTGTCGCAAATCGGACATTGGCGACATTCGCATTAATGGCGATTTTTCTGCTTAGCAGCTATATCATTCGCTCACATCAGCAACAGACTAAAAATCAACAACAGCTCAAACTTGCTGCAGACATCGCTAAACTGGGTTATTGGCAGCTGGATAAAACAGGACTCATCCAACTAAGCCCTGAAGCAGCCATGCTGTTAAATCAAAAATACCCCAGCCAGCTCTCACAAAAGCAATTTGTTTCCTTGTTTACGGATAATCAACAAGCAGCGTTGAATCAGGCAATAAATGCCACGCTGAACACTAAACATGCGATGGATGGTGAATTCACACTCACCCATCAGAACAATCCTAGACGGCTAAGAATAATGGCCTATCCAGACCAGCAATTCCCTTCGCATGTGCAGGGCGTCATTCAGGATGTGCATGATCGTAAACTGGTAGAAGCCAATCTGATCGAAGAACAGCGGCGTTCTCACTATATGGCTGAAACAACGCTCCAGTTTATGTGGACGGTGACTGCTGAAGGGATGCTTGACTCTGTTTCCCGTTTTGCCGTTGAATTTTTTGGCAAACCAGAACCCGATATACTTCACAACTGGTTTGAACTGGTGCACCCCGATGATCAAACTGCTGCGCGTGAACGCTGGTCTCATTCAATGAGAACAGGGGTCGCCTACTCTGATGAGTTCCGATTACGGCGGTTTGATAATGAATATATTTGGTTTCTGGCTCAAGCCAGTGCCATCCGCAACGAGCAGGGAAAAGTCGTAAAGTGGTACGGTTCGAGCATTAATATTCATCAAACCAAACTGTTGCAACAACAGAGTGAGGCCTTATCACAGCAGTTGCAGAATACTCTGGACAGTATCACCGATGCCTTTTTCACCTTAAGTACTGATTTACGGTTTAACTATGTGAATAATCAGGCGGTGGCTTTATTTAATATTCCCCATTCGCAACTGCTGGATAAAAAAGGTATCGAAAATACTGATATTGATCGCAGTGGCTCGCTGGTAAAAAAATTGTCATTGGCACTAATGCAGCAACAGGTGATGTCCTTTGAGCATCTGTACGAAGCAAAACAGTTATGGCTGGATATCAGGATATACCCCTCAACCAAAGGGCTTACCGTTTATCTGCGGGACATTACTCGACAACGCCGGGAAGCGGAAGAACTGAAGTTGTTACGAAGTGCGGTATCACAACTTAATGATGTAGTGATTATTACTGAAGCTTCACGTTTTGCCCAAGAAAAGGCAAATATCGTTTTTGTGAACAACGCGTTTGAACGTATAACCGGTTACAGCCGTCAGGAAGTGATCGGTAAAAGCCTGAAAATTTTGCATGGCCCGAAAACCGAAAAAAATGAACTTCAAAAAATTAAAGCGGCTTACAGCACCTGGCAGCCATTTCGTGCTCAATTAACCCAGTATCATAAAAGTGGTCGTGAAATTGTGCTGGAGCTGAATAGTGTTCCCATTGGCCTGACCGCAGGCTGGTATACCCATTGGGTATCCGTTGAGCGCGATATAACTGAAGAAAGGCATTTACAGAAACAGTTACAACTGGCGCAGCGGATGGAGGCCATTGGGCAGTTAACCGGTGGTATTGCCCATGATTTTAATAACTTATTGACCGTTATTACCGGGAATACCGAAATATTAATCGATGAGCTGGCCGATAAACCCGCTTTACAGCCTCTGGCAAAACTTATCAGCAGTGCAGCGGATCGAGGCGCACGTTTGACCAGTAATCTACTGGCTTTTGCCAGACGCCAGCCACTCTCGCCCGAAGCCGTTAATATCAATATGTTAATACGTAATATTGAGGCTTTATTACGAAGCTCATTAGGGCAAAAATACGAGTTGGATCTCAATCTTAATAGCGATATCTGGCCCGTCATGATTGATCCCGTTCAACTGGAGAGTAGTTTATTAAATCTGACCATTAATGCTCGAGACGCCATGCCTGAGGGTGGCAAACTAATGATCAGCACAGAGCGATTTAATCTTCCCACGGATCAACAAACCTCAGCGAACGAACTTAAGGCAGGCGAATACGTCAAAATTGATGTAATGGATAATGGGGAAGGAATTTCCCAGGATTTGCTGGATAAGGTATTTGAACCTTTTTTCACCACTAAGCCAGCAGGAAAAGGCAGTGGTTTGGGATTAAGCATGGTATTTGGCTTTATCAAACAGTCCGGCGGTCACATCCAGGTACAGTCTGAGCCCGGGCGGGGAACACGATTCCAGTTATTTCTTCCTCATAATGAGATGGTGTCGCCAGCACCTGTCCTGCAGGAGATTGATTCTCCGACAACAGTACAACACTCCAAACAAACCATTCTGGTTGTAGAAGACAATGATCTGGTCAGACATTATGCTATTTCACAGCTGCGGGATGCGGGTTATCAGGTGCTTGCAGCAGCTGATGGGCATCAGGCTTTAAACTGGCTTGCGTCGGCACAGCAAATTGATTTACTGTTCACCGATGTACTGATGCCCGGCGGTATTAGCGGACATGAGCTGGCAAAACAGGCAAAACAACTTCGACAAACACTTCCCGTGCTCTATACCTCGGGCTATACGGAGAAAGCACTGACCGACGAAGAAAAACAGAATGGCAGTATTCCTATTTTGAATAAGCCATATCATCGTGCAGCACTTTTGAACAGAGTCGCACAAATGCTGACCTACAAGACCTGAGAGATTAATAGATGTCGGATCATAAACTGTTGATACTGGATGACGACCAACTGACCGGAGAGACCATCCGCAATGTTGCCGAATACGCTGGTATGTCAGTGAAAGTGACCACCAATGCAATTAATTTTTTCAATTTACTTAATGAGTGGCAGCCTACTCATATTGCATTAGACCTGATTATGCCCGATATGGATGGGGTAGAAGTTCTGGGGGCATTGGGGGAGCAACTGGTCACTGCCAAAATCATTATTACCAGCGGGGTTGGCCATCAGGTTTTACAGGCCGCCGCCCGCTCAGCGGCAGCACATGGATTGAACATTGTCGGAATTTTACCGAAACCCTTTAATCCAAAAGCTTTCCGTGAAATGATTGACTTGCCATCACTTAATGCGATTGATTTGCTTGATGGCCAACAGCTGCAATCATCTTCCAGTGTCCCAGCCATTACAGCCACAGATGTTGCTCAGGCAATTACCAACCGGGAAATTACGTTGGCGTATCAACCCAAAGTAGACTGCACCAGCGGTGAATTAGTGGGTTTTGAGGCGCTAGCAAGGTGGAGTCATAAGGAATACGGATTTATTGCTCCGGATGTCTTTATTGCCATTGCCGAGCAAAATAATCTGATTGATGATTTAACCATTCTGGTTTTCGAACAGGCTTTACCGTGGTTTAGACAGTTTTGCCAGCAACAACGAATAAATCCGGGCACCCCTCAGTCCCATCAACTTCTTTGCTCCATCAATATTTCTGCTTTATCACTACGCAATCTGACGCTGTTTAATCAGATTGAAGCATTGTGTGACTCTCATGACGTAAAACTTCACACCATCATGCTTGAACTCACCGAGACCGGCGCAATGGATGATCCCGTTGCATCTCTGGATATTCTGACCCGGTTAAGGATGAAGGGATTTCAACTGTCCATTGATGACTTTGGAACGGGTTTTTCGTCGATGTTGCAACTGGTACGGATGCCGTTCTCCGAAGTAAAAGTCGATAAATCGTTTGTAATGACGGCACAACAGTCACGAGAATCAAGACTGGTCATTCAGGCGATCATCGAATTGGCCCACAGCCTGGATATGAAAGTAATTGCTGAAGGCATTGAAGACTATGCCACGCTACAGTTTCTGCAAAAGCAAGGTTGCGATAAAGCCCAGGGATTTTTTATTGGCAGGCCGGGCCCCGCCGATCAGATTGGCCAATGGCTACAACAGCGCAAACTGGCACTGGAACAACAGCGACTGAAAGCGCTTGAATCCTTGAAAATTATGGACACGCCTGCTGAACAGCGATTTGATCGAATTACCCGTTTAGCAAAACGCATGTTCGATGTACCGATCGCGCTGATTACCTTACTAGATGATGAAAGACAGTGGTTTAAATCAAAAGTTGGATTAGATGCGTCTGAAACCCCTCGAGAACAGGCTTTTTGCAATTATACGATCGAGCAGGAAAAAAGTTTTATCGTGAACGATGCAACCCTTGATATTCGTTTCAATGATAATCCTTTGGTGGTGAATAAGCCTCATATAAGATTTTATGCCGGTTTTCCATTCCGAGCCCCCGGTGGTGAAAAATTGGGTGCGTTATGCCTGATTGATCATAAACCACGTTATATCAGTGAACGGGATTCCCGATTATTAGGTGAACTGGCGTTAATGGTAGAAGAAGAAATCGCCACCAATCAGCTGCTGTGTGAAGATCATTTAACGGGCTTGCTCAATAGAAGAGGCTTCGAATTCAGGGCCAATCATATTCTGCAAATGTGCCGTAATCAGGACTGTGAAGCGTCGCTGATCTATTTTGATCTGGACAACTTCAAACAAATCAATGATGGCCATGGTCATCAGGCTGGCGATAATGCCTTACTGCAATTCTCAACGTTATTAAATAGCACTTTTCGTGATTCGGATTTAATCGGTCGTATTGGAGGAGATGAATTTGTTGTGTTGATGGTCAATCAGAACGATACCGATCAAACCGCCATTCTGCAGCGGCTATCCAACACGGTAGACTCCTACAATCAGTCCATCCATAGTGATATTCGCTTACATTACAGCTTTGGTATCACGACCACAAAATCATTAAGCGATTACGATTTACAACAGCTTTACACGCTGGCTGACGAAGCAATGTATAGAAACAAGCGTAGTGGACAACAATTGAATATGGCGATTGATATCAATAGTCAGACCCAAGATTAATCGCTTTTACCGATTAATAAAACCGAAATAAGTTGTTTTATTAATCATTATTGTTCCGCTACACTGCTCATAACTGAATAAATGTTCAGGAAACCACTACCCCAAAAAAGGAGATTAACAACATGACTCAACGAGTACCTAATGTCGTTTTTAAAACCCGTGTAAGAGATGAAAGTATTGGTGGCGATAACCCTTTCCGCTGGCAGGATGTTACGACCGATGAAATTTTCAAAGGTAAAAGTGTCATCGTCTTCGCATTGCCTGGTGCGTTTACCCCGACCTGTTCAAGTACCCACTTGCCAGGTTATGAAGAACACTATGATGAGCTGAAAGCAAAAGGCATTGATGAAGTTTATTGTCTGTCCGTAAATGATGCTTTCACCATGTTCCAATGGGGCAAACGTCAGGACGTGAAAAAAGTCAAATTGCTGCCGGATGGTAATGGTGAATTTACCCGTGGCATGAACATGCTGGTGAAAAAAGAAAACCTGGGCTTTGGTGAGCGTTCATGGCGTTACTCAATGCATGTGGTGGATGGTGAAGTGAAAAAACTTTTTGCTGAGCCAGGCAAGATGGATAATTGCCCTGATGACCCGTTTGAAGTCAGCGGCGTGGATACCATGCTGGATTATTTGAATAAACAATAATGCTGTATTAGCCACATTACACCGGACCTGTGACCATTCAGGTCCGGTATTTTTTTGTAAAGTTAAATGGCAGACAGGAGTTTTTTAGATGCAATACGATTACGATTTATTTGTTATTGGTGCCGGTTCAGGTGGCGTTCGAGCCAGCCGCATGGCGGCATCATATGGTGCAAAAGTCGCAGTATGCGAAGATCGTTATCTGGGCGGAACTTGTGTAAATGTCGGTTGTGTACCTAAAAAACTTTATGTTTATGCTTCTGAATATTCAGCCCATTTCAACGATGCCAAAGGCTTTGGCTGGCAAGTCAGTAAACCGGCTTTTGACTGGGCGACGTTACGTGATAACAAAACAGATGAAATCAGTCGTTTGAATGGTGTCTATGAAGGCATTCTGGATCGTGCCGGCGTTGAGATAATCGATGGCAGAGGCAAAATAATTGATGCCCATACGGTGGAAGTAAATGGTAAGAAATTCACCACAGAACGAATTTTAATTGCTACGGGCGGCTGGCCATTTATCCCGGATATACCCGGTAAAACCCATGCAGTGGATTCCAATGGAATTTTTGATTTGGCAGAATTCCCTAAACGCCTGGCGGTTGTGGGCGGGGGGTATATCGCCGTGGAGTTTGCCGGTATTTTTCATGGCTTGGGTGCTCAAGTCACACAAATTGTCCGTGGTGGCGGATTACTTAATGGTTTTGATAAAGAGACGGCTGAATTTGCTGCAGAGCAGATTCAACAAAATGGTGTGCATATTCACTTTAATACCGAAGTGACATCAATTAAGAAACAAAAAGATGACAGTTTATATTTAACCATGTCGGATGGTCATCATTTAACGGTTGATACCGTGTTATTTGCCACCGGCAGGAAACCACATCTCGATGGATTGGGACTGGAAAATGTTGATATCAAGCTTGGTAAAAGTGGACATATCGAGGTTAATAAAACCTTTCAGACGTCTGAACCCAGTATTTACGCCCTGGGCGATGTAACAGGTGGTATGGAACTAACACCTGTAGCATTAGCCGAGGGTATGGCATTGGCTGGCTATCTGTTTGATAAGCAACCTTGTAAAGTGGATTACAGTAATATTGCCACCACAGTGTTTTGTCAGCCGAATATCGGTACTGTCGGTATGACTGAAGAACAGGCACGTAAGGAATATTCAAATGTATTGAAATATCGCTCAAACTTTCGCGCGATGAAACATACCTTGGGTGGCTCGCAGGAACGCACTTTAATGAAGTTACTGGTCGACGGTGATACTGATAGAGTGTTAGGAGCACACATGGTGGGAGACTCAGCAGGGGAAATTATGCAGGGCATAGCCATTGCGATTAAATGCGGAGCAACCAAAACAGATTTTGATGCAACGATTGGCATTCATCCAACTGCAGCGGAAGAGTTTGTCACTATGCGCACCCCTGTAAGTGATTAATCAGGAAAATCCTGAGTCCCTTCGGGTGTATCACTGAGGTTTTAGTTGTTTGAACACGTTAATATATACCTAAGTCAGCAAACGCTGATATCAAATTTGAGGAGAAAGATTATGTGGACTAAACCAGAATATTCAGACATGCGTTTCGGTTTCGAAGTAACAATGTATATCTGCAACCGTTAATACGCAGTTATAAAGAAATAAGAAACCTCAGTCTTCGGACTGGGGTTTTTTTTCGCCTGTCAGAAACCTCTTCTTAACCACTCTGGTCTGATTGCCAAATTCATTACCTCCTCGGACTCACATGAGCAAAATTGCAATTATTGGCAGCGGATTGGCTGGCCTCACACTGGCTCATCAACTTCAACCCTACGCGGACATTCATTTGTTCGAAAAAGCGCAACGTGCTGGCGGCAGATTGGCATCACGTACCGCGGGCTTATTTCAGTTTGATCATGGTGCCCAATTTTTTACGGTTAAAACACCACGTTTTGCTGAATTTATTCAGCCATTAATCAAAAAGCAGGTGATAGAACGCTGGGATGCACATTTCGCAGAATTTGCCGGCGCTGAAAAAGTAGTAGAACGCCAGTGGAATGCAGACTATCCACATTATGTTGGCAGTCCTGATATGCAGGCGTTTGCTCAGGCGCTCGCTGCCCCCTTGGATATTCAGTTTAATCAGCAAATCACCCATCTTATGCAACAGAATGGGAAATGGTGCTTATTGCACCAAGGGACGCAAATCGCGGATGATTTTGATTGGGTGATCAGCTGTCTGCCAGCGAGCCAGACCGCCAATCTTTTACCCAAGGAGTTTGCCAGCCACCATTCTATTGAGCATACAAAAATGCTGGCCTGTTACGCGTTAATGCTGGGTTTTAATGATGCCCCCGCTCTCGACTGGCAAGCCGCGTTAGTACGAGATGCAAAAATAAGCTGGATGTCGGTTAATAGCTCCAAACCTTCTCGCTCCGGTGAGTTTTCAATGGTGATACAAGCCAATAATATTTGGGCAGAAGAAAACCTGGCCGTCGAGGATGAGCGAATCAAACAACAAATGCTTGATGAAGTGCAGCGTGTCAGTGGACTGGATACTGGTAAAGTCAGTCATATCGATTTAAAGCGCTGGGTCTTCGCTAATATTCCTGCTCAAACTGGTCAACAATTTTATCTGGATAACACTTTAAAATTGGCGGCTTGCGGTGACTGGTGCATTCAGGGTCGAGTCGAGTCGGCTTTCAGCAGTGCAGAGGCACTGGGACAACAACTCATCCTGCAGTTAAGCTAATCCTGATGCTTTTCAATAAATGTTGTGATTGGAGCGAGTAAAGCACCTTGTCCACGCAAAGGTTTTGCCAGCTTGGCAACCATAGCCACATGGCCGTAACCATCAAACTCCACCAATTCTACTGAATTACCATGCTGCTTGAGTTTATCTGCCAGTCGATAACTGTTACGTGGTAGTACAGTCCGATCATCAGTGCCAACCAGTAATAACATCGGAGGGTGATCGTTGGTGACAAAATTCACTGGCTGACTTTGCCACTGGCTGCTTTCATCGCCAAAAATTTGTTTTAACGTGTCACTTTTCAGTGGCAGGAAATCATAGGGTCCAGCTAAACCAATCATTCCTTGCAACTGCTGTGGCTGCATATCAACCTGCTGTAAATAAAGCGGATTCACCGACAACATGGCAGCAATATGTGCTCCGGCAGAGTGTCCGGCAATAAACAGCTTTTCCGGATCACCGCCAAACTCTGCAATATGCTGTTTGGTCCAGCCCACTGATTGAGCAGCATCTTCGATAAATTGAGGAAATACGACTTCAGGGTAGACTCGGTAATCGGGAATCACCACGATGACACCCTGTGAAGTCAAGGCTTCTGCGACAAATTTATAATCTGCTTTATCGCCTGTTTCCCAGCCGCCACCATAAAAGAAAATAACCGTTGCTGGTTTCGTGGTTACTGTTGAATTCACGGGCTGATAGATATCCAGTTTAAGGCGCGGATGGTCACCATAAATCAGATCTGCTCGATGTTGATATCCTGATTCCGGCACCATGGCGTTTAATACGGTTACCGGTGAACAAGCACTTAATGAGAGCGCCGAGAGACTGCCTAATAAACTTTGAATAAACTGGCGAAGCACGCAAACATTCCTTAAGTTAATAGCTTAACCAGACTGACTTAGCGAGACGGAGGTTCCTTCGAACAGACTAACGAGCATAAGAATGAAGCTTGTTGCAGACTTTCTCTGCATCTTTCAAGTTACGTTTCGCTTTTTTTACCCGCTTATCTTCAATCATCGCAATCATACCGACAACACCAATCATACTGGCAATCGCGCCGGCAATCCCACCCGATAACCAGGCAATCAGCATCGCCAGTCCAATTAAGCCAAACACTTGGATTACAGTAAATTGCGATGCCAGTTTTTCTTTTTGGCAGGTCGTTAATTTTTGATCCCAAAGCTGAATCAGTTCGGTCAGCTCATCGTCAGTCAACACATTGAAATTAACATAGTATTCCAGACCGATAATCTCGTCGTTATCATTTCGTGAACTCAGATCAATCGTTTCTGCCATCATTTTCAGCGCTATATAGGTATCTTCATCCTTTTCCATACATACTCCATCAGCATTGTTGATTCACTATCGCTTTAGCTGCAGTGGGGTCTTAGGGGTGTTCTCCCAACAGTTTATTTTCACAACCTTTTCACCCGAACAAGAACAGACTTATCATGGGAATAACTCCCAAAAAGTGGGTGAGGTTATGAATAGAACGTTATTTAAAACATTGGGATATATTCTGTCAGCGCTGACATTCACCGGCGTCTCTACCAGTCATGCTGTTCAGCCTACCATGGCTTATGTAGAAAATCTGAAGATTGATCTTATTTTTGATGATGCCGGCAGTTTTAAAAATGACCGAGCGGCAGTAATGATTGCCAATCAGGGCATAGCACAATTTGCCATGATCAATCCTGATGGCGACATTCTGTTCACCGCCGATGAAATCAATGATTTGGACAGCGGCGTCACCGCCTATCGTAAAGATAATCTATGGGGCATTGTAGATCGAAATGGAAAAATAATACTGCAGCCCACCTACCCAAAAATTCAATCTTTTAAAGAGGGATATGCTGCTTTTATCAAGGATGGAATGTGGGGCTTTTTAAATACTTCTGGTCAGCAAGTAGTTCCGGCCAAATATGACAAGGTGGGCGTTTTCTCAGAAGGTCTGGCGGGTTTCAAAGTCAATGATCAATGGGGCTACCTGAATACTGAGGGAGAAGAAGTCATTAAGGCGCAGTTTGATGAAATTCAGATCTTCAGCGAACAACGAGCTGCCGTTAGAGTGGATGAAGAATGGGGATATATTGATGCCGAGGGGAAACGGTTAATCAAACCAGCATTTGCCCAGAGCCGGGTATTTCGCGAGGGTTATGCTGCTGTATTTGTTGAGGGTAAGTGGGGCTACATCGATAAAAAAGGGGATTGGCTGATACGTCCTCAATTTGATCAAGCCAAAGCATTTGGTGAGGGTTTTGCGGTAATCAAACAAAATGGGCTATACGGTTTTATTGATTCCAGTGGAGAAATAGTAGTCAAGCCGTATTTTGATGATGCCTGGAATTTCCGCGAAGGGTTAGCCCGTGTGGAGAAAAACGCCAAGGTTGGCTATATCAATACCGAAGGCCAGATTGAAATTGAACCGGAATATGTCTGGGCATATTCATTTTCGGATGGTCTGGCGGTGATAACCTATAATTATCGGCAGTATGGTTATATTAACCGGCAGGGTGAACTGGTTATCGAACCACAATTTGAACATGCTCAACCGTTTAATGAAGGTTTGGCGGCAATAAAAATTCGTGATAAATGGGGTTATATTTCGAGGAATTAAGCAGTATCTTCGGCCTCATCGGTTTCTTCATCCAGCCAGCGATACAACGTACGACGACCGATTCCCAGTAACGCAGCGGCGCGACGTTTATTACCGTCCACCTCTTTTAAAACCATATTTACATAACGTTTTTGTAACTGATCCAGGGTTGGCAATACGACACCGGCCAATAACTCATCATTTTGCCTATCCGTTTCAGGGCTTGCCATCGCCAGTTTTGACGGTTGATTTTCCAGTAAACGAGAGGGTAAATGCTGCGGTTGCACCCAGTCTTCGTTGCAAAAGGCAAACGCTCTTTCTACGACATTCTGTAGCTCCCTGACATTGCCCGGAAAGGCATAGTCACGAATAATGTCCAATGCTTTATCGCTGAACCCCTGAATGTTACGTCCCTGAGCAACCACCAGTTGTTGTAAAAACTGCTGTGCCAGAATTTCCCTATCCTCTTCACGGTCCCGTAAAGGGGGCACTGACAAAGCAAAGGTTTCCAGTCGATAGAATAAATCTTCCCGAAAACTGCCTTCAATAACTTTTTGTTTCAAATCCCGATGGGTGGCCGCAATAATACGGACATCCACTTTTTCTTCGGTATCATGGCCCACCGGACGAATCGATCCATCCTGTAAGGCGCGTAATAATTTTGCCTGCAATGCCATTGGCATTTCACCAATTTCATCCAGTAACAAACTGCCACCATTTGCTTCCTGTAATAACCCTTTGCGGGCTTTTTTGGCACCGGTAAACGAGCCTGCAACATGACCGAAAAACTCACTCTCCAGTAACTCTTGGGGTATACCGGCACAATTCACCGCTAAAAATGGCCCGTCAGCACGATCACTTTCTGCATGTAATGCTTTGGCGACCAGTTCTTTGCCGGTTCCACTCTCGCCATTGATCAATACCGGCCCCTGAGCCCGGCCAATGACTTTAATCTGTTCAAACAGATTACGCATGGCTTCACTGCGACCAAACATCTGATGAAAAGCGGGCTGCCGGTTGAGCTTGCGAAATTGAAACAGCTCATCATGTAATTTACGGGTAGCAACCACCCGCTCTACCGCCAGCAGAAAATGTTCCAAATCCAGAGGTTTGGTGAGAAAGTCATCGGCGCCGGCCTGTAAAGCCTGCACTGCCTGTCGCACACTGCCAAATGCCGTGATAACTATCAATCCTGGTCGTTGTTCTTCCGGCCAATGGGTGACAACCTGCTCTACCACCTGCATTCCATTGCCATCTGGCAAGCGCAAATCAGTAACAATCAAAGCCGGTTGATTAATGTTGAGCCAGTCCAGAGCCGATTGGAGCTGATGATGAATCTCCAGATTCCAGCCTTCAGTTTCCAGCTCATCTGAAATCAGCCGGGCTAATGCCTGATCATCTTCTATCAACAGGATGGGCAAATTTTTATTCTGTTTTGTGGTCATGCGCTTGTTCCGCAATCTGTAGTTAAAACCAACGGTAAAATTAGACTGAATCTGGCCCCACCCAGTGGACTATGACTCAAAATAATCTCCCCCTGATGTTCTCGCAGGATCCGTTTCACAATAGCCAGCCCCAGACCACTTCCTTCGCCCGGCGCTTTGGTGGTGACAAAGGGATCAAAAATCTGGGCTTTCTGCTCCTCGTTAATACCAGGGCCGGCATCGTCTATATGGATTTTTAACTGTTTCCCATCCTGTTCCCAACAGAGTTCAACCGGGCCCTCAGGACAGGCCTGACAGGCATTGCGTAATAAATTGATCAATCCCTGCTCCAGGCTTAATGAATCGCCTTTAATTGTTGCCATGGGTCCCTTAACAAGAGTGACTTGATAACCTTGATTGGCCAGCAATGCCTCGGCCCTCTCGATCAATGACGTCACATCAAGTTCACGAAATTCAGCACGCGATGAACGACCAAAACTGAGTAATTGCTGAATAATCGAGGTCATTCTGGCCGCCTGCTGACGGATTTCATTTAACTCTTTTACGTCGTTTTCGTTTTCCAGACGCCTTAATAATCGGCCGGCTCTTCCATCAACCACTGTTAGCGGGGCACCTAATTCATGAGCGACACCGGCCGATAATTGTCCAAGTGCTGCCATGGTTTCGGTTTGCCGGAGTCTTTCTGCCATCTGCTCCCGGGCGGAACGTTGCTGAGCTTCACTTTTCTCTGCAGCTTCAATCGCATTGAGCATGCCATTGAGTCCTTTTGCCAATTGGCTTATTTCTATCGGTCCCTGCTCTGCTGCCCGATGTTCTCTATCCCCCTGGCTCACCCGCCGCATGCTCTCAACTAATTTCTGCAATGGGGTTTCAATGGCACGCTGGTGGGAATAGGTAATGACCCCAAGAATAATTAATGACACCAGACCAAAACTACCCCAGGCCCAATATTTTAATTCAGTCAGCTCACGGTCAATATCACTGCGCCGACGAGTCACTTGTAATAGGCCATTTGGCTGGCCAGTCGCATCAAAAATAGGCATAAAAAAGGAATACACATTCCGGCCACGAATCCGTTCATATTGTGCAAATTCACCTTCGGCGATCTGTTCAAGTGCATCCGTTGCCTGTTCTTTCGTCGGATTAACGACACCAAAACTGCTTAACCGCTTGCCATTGGCATCGAATAAGTAGGCTCCATATACCTCGGTAATACCAAAAACCGAAGCCATGCTGTTTTGTAACTGATCCAGATCCTGCCGTTCCAGCGCCTGAGAAACTGGCAAATGAATAGTTCGGGCCACTTGCTGTAAATCCCGCTGCATTCTTTCCTCGATAAACTGGCCCACCATAGATAGACCAATCGCGAGGATCATCGCCAGCACCAGTAACACTGGCAATGCAACCTGCATGATCAACACTAATCGCAGATTGCTGAAAATGGATGGAAAACGCATTCAATGGCCTCTTAACAAACTTGAATTTATGGCACATGGGCCAAATTGACACATACCAAAGTACCCGTCAAGCTTCATATAAGCATTAACAGATGTAATACGAAACATTTTATAGATTAAATACAATGACTTATAAAAATACAGCTTTCTGGCACGATTGTCGCAACAACCTGTATGTGTTCCACAATCTATAAAGGAAAACACCATGAAAAAAACAGCTATTTTTGCTTCAATTTTAATGGCTCTGGGTCTAAGCGCTCCTGCTTTTGCAGAACAACCACAACAGGCAGCTCCTCAAGCTCCAATGCCTGAAACAGCTCCAGCAACTGATTTCAGTGATTCTGAGTTGCAAAAATTTGTTGATGTTCAGGGTGATCTTGAAGAAATTCGTAATGAATATTCAGGCCGTCTGGAAAGTACTGAAGATCCTGACCAAGCTGCAAAATTACAACAGGAAGCCAGCCAGAAAATGGTCCAAACCGTTCAAAACGAAGGCCTGGATGTCGAAACATATAGCAATATCGCCTTGGCTATCCAAAGTGATGCTCAATTGCGTGACAAAGTGCAGTCTATGCTTAACTAATAACGTTTCAGCTTCGTATATCGTGGAAAAGCCGGGGTTCTCCCGGCTTTTTCATTTCTGGACTACTTATTTTTTGAACTAAATCGATAGGCTAAAAAATACAAGGCGGGTAACACCAGCAACGTCAATAACGTTGAAGAAATAATTCCTCCCACCACGACTGTAGCCAATGGACGCTGGACCTCAGCACCGGTTCCCGTATTTAATGCCATCGGCAGAAACCCTAAACCAGCTACCAGTGCGGTCATCAATACAGGGCGTAACCGTTGCATTGCGCCCTCGAAAACAGCTTCCAGCAGCACCATACCCTGCTCACGCAGCTGTCGGATAAATGTCAACATCACCACGCCGTTTAAGACGGCTATACCTGATAAAGCAATAAATCCCACTGCCGCAGAAATGGATAACGGCATATCCCTTAACATCAGTGCAATCAGACCACCGGTTAATGCCATTGGTACACCGGTAAAAATCAGCAAAGCATCTTTTAATGAATTAAATACACTGAACAATAACATCAGGATCAGCAACAGTGTTATGGGCACCACAATCATCAATCGCTTGCTGGCCGATTCCAATTGTTCAAAGGTTCCGCCATATTCCAGCCAATACCCTGCAGGTAAATTGAGCTGTTGTGCATTCTGCTGCACATCCGCGATAAAGGATCCCAAATCCCTATCCACCACATTGGCACTGATAATGACATGACGTTTACCGCTTTCACGGTTTATCTGATTGGGGCCACTGATGGCTTTAATATCGGCAATTTCACCCAACGGCACATAAGATAAATCTGGATCATCACTGTCAGGTAATGCGATGGGAAGTTTGGCCAACCGGTCGGGATTCTTACGTATCTCATCATCTAATCTAACCACGATTCGGAAACGTTTATCTCCCTCATAAATCAAGCCGGCAGAAGTACCACCAATCGCCGTTTGAATGCTTTGCTGCAGACTGGCGATATCCAAACCCAACAAAGCAAGATGATCACGTTGTGGTTCAATGGATAACATCGGTAAACCAGTCAGTTGTTCCATCCTTACATCTGAAGCACCAGTAACACCTGACAACATTTGCTCAGCCTGGCCGCCCAGTTGATAAAGCGTCTCCAAGTCATCGCCATAAATTCTTAATGCCACGTCTGCACGCACCCCGGCAATCAGTTCATTGAAACGCATTTCAATCGGCTGGGTGAATTCATAGAGATTTCCCGGCACTGCTTCAACCGTTTCTCGTAATTCTGCCAGGAATTCCGCCTTACTCAATTGGGGTTCAGGCCATTTTTCGATGGGTTGCAAAATAACAAAGGTATCCGCAACACTTGGTGGCATCGGGTCGGTGGCAATATCCGGCGTACCAATTTTCGAGTACACATGTTTAACCTGTGGAAACTCGGCTATTACCGATTCCAGCTGATTTTGCATCGCCACAGATTGTTCAAGTCCGGTGCCAGTGACCCGCAATGCGTGCAAAGCGATATCACCTTCATCCAGTTGTGGCAGAAACTCGCTACCTAAACGCGAACCATAATAAACCGTGATACTGACCATCAACGTGGCCAGTAAGACAATTATAAAAGGCAGACGTAAAGACAGGCTTAACAGCGGACGATAAATCCACCGCGCTACCCGCATAATTGGATTTTCCTGTTCGGCTACCCTGCCGGTGATCAATACCGCCACCGCGGCTGGCACAAAAGTCACCGCAAATATCAAAGCCCCGGTTAGTGCTGCCACCACGGTAAACGCCATGGGATGAAACATTTTTCCTTCAACACCGCTGAGGGCAAAAATGGGGAGATACACCAGCATGATAATAAACATGCCAAATACCGCCGGATTAAACACTTCCCGGGTACTCTCAATCACCTCCGCCAAGCGTTCCTGCAAACATAATAACCGGCCCAGACGTTGCTGTGCCAAGCCCAGACGTCGCAAGGCATTTTCCACCACAATCACCGCACCATCGACTATCAGTCCAAAATCAATCGCTCCCAGACTCATCAAATTGCCCGACACTTTGTTACTGACCATTCCGGTAATGGCAAATAACATACTTAACGGAATGACCAGCGCCGTTATTAACGCTGCCCGAATATTTCCCAGCAATAAAAACAACACCACAATGACCAGTAGAGCACCCTCGAACAGATTTTTTTGTACCGTTTTGAGTGTTTTATCGACTAATGTGGTCCGGTCATATACAGCTTCAGCCACAATGCCTTCAGGCAAGCTTTGATTTACCTGTTCCAGGCGGTCAGCAACGGCTCTGGCGACCACTCGACTGTTTTCGCCAATCAACATAAAAGCCGTACCTAACACCGTTTCCTTTCCATCCTGGGTCGCCGCGCCGGTACGTAACTGTTTTCCGTAAAATACTTCGGCCACATCCATTATCCGGATCGGCGTGTCATCACGTTTGGTAATAACGACATTTCGAATATCTTCCAGAGAGGTTAACTGACCTGGGGAACGTACCAGCCACTGTTCGCCATTCCGTTCAATATAACCGGCACCAGCATTCTGATTATTACGTATTAATGCTTCGCTCAGTTCAGCCAGGCTGACTTTGTAGGCCAGCAGTTTGGCTGGATCAGGGGCTACCTGATATTCACCTTCATACCCACCGATACTATTGATCTCAGTAACGCCCGGCACTTTTACCATCTGGGGACGGATAATCCAGTCCTGTATGGTGCGTAAATCTTCTGCAGTATATGTACTGCCATCGGCTTTAAACACATCCGGTTTCGCACGGACACTGTAAGTAAAAACTTCACCCAAACCAGTGGCGATCGGTCCCATCTGTGGTTCTATGCCAACAGGTAACTCACTGCGAATTCCCTGCAGACGTTCATTTATCAACTGCCTGGCAAGATAAATATCCGTATCTTCTTCAAATACCACCGTGACCTGAGATAACCCATAGCGTGATAAAGAACGGGTGTAATCGAGATTGGGTAAGCCGGCCATAGCATTTTCAACGCTATAGGTAATTCGCTGTTCAACCTCCAACGGTGAATAACCTTCTGCTTCGGTATTAATCTGCACCTGAACATTGGTAATATCCGGTACAGCATCAATATTAAGCTGGAAAACATTGTAAGCGCCCACTCCGGCAATAAGTATTGTTAAGAATAGCACCAGCCATCGGCGGTACACTGAAAACTGTACAATTGAATGAATCATGCTTAATTCCTAGTGATCATGGCTGGCGCCGGATTTAAGCATCTCGGCCTTGAGCAGAAAACTGTTTGTCGTCACATACTGGCTGCCTGGTTTTAACCCCGAAAGCACTTCGATATAGTCCGCTCCCCGTTTGCCAAACGTAAGCATTCTGACTTCAAAAGTATTGCCATTTTGGACAAACACCACCGGCATATCCCGATAACTTTGAATGGCGCTGTGTTTTACTGCCAGCTCCGCAGGGTATTGTTCAACTGTCACTTCAGCGTTGACATGCATGCCGGGTCGCCAATGCCCTTCTGCATTGGTAATTTCAGCACGAGCCCGGGCAATGTGACCTCCGGTCATTTTGGGAGAGATGTAGCTAATTTTTCCCTCAGCTGATTCATGTTGATGTAAATCCTTTACCTTGACCGGCATACCGACCCGTAATTGTTCGATATCAGCTGGGAACATCGACAGCTCAACCCAGACTCGGGATAAATCACTGACTTCCAGCAAACTGCCCATATCAGTGTGATCACCGGCATTGGCCATACGCCGGGTGACCTCACCTTTGGCCGGACTGCGGATAGAGTAGTTTTGCAAAGTGGTTTGATTACGCACGGTCACTAACACCTGACCTTTTTTGACTTTATCGCCGGTATTAACCATCACCGATTCAATAATGCCGGGGTACGGCGCATGCACCCGATACTGGCGGTCCTCCGCTACACTGACTACACCATAGAGGGAATTGGTTATTGATAGGGTTTGTGGTCCAGCTGACTCAGTTTCTATTCCTGCCAGCGTTATCATGCGATCCGATATCGTGCTGCGACCTTCAAAACTTTCATAGTGCCAATGATGGGACTTACCCTGATATTCGGCTTCCACAACCACTTCAAATGAATGTGGTTCGTCTATAACCGTATCCCCTAACAGATAATCAGCTTCGGTCGTAAAGTCGATAAGACTCTGTTCATCGTCCAGCCGAGTTAAGGTTACCGTTAAATTGATCTGCTGAGGATCGACTGGCTTTCCATTTTCATAGGCATAAACCCGCATTTCCGGCGGTACGCCCTGTTCATAAATGGTTATTTCTACCGCAAAGTTTTCATTTTCCAATAACCTTCCGCCATGCGGTCCTTCCAAGGTTTCTTCGTGATCATGCGGTTCACTATGAGCATGATCGGTCGCCGCTAGAACCACTGAACTCGACAGTGCCAGCAGGCTAAAAAATAAGATGATTAATTTCATTGGACTATTCCTGATAACTGGCGGTAAAGATTGATCGGCTTAAAGGCATCCCGGTTAACCGTTCCAGTTCAAGTAACTGGGTATGCACAGCGGTTTGTGCTTCAATCAGATCACGTTCAACAGTGAATGCTTCGCGTTGCGCATCAATCCATTGCAAGACGTTGTATTGTCCTGATTGATAACCGGTTTCGGTTTGTTTCAGCAGCTCCTGAGTCAAAGGCGTCAGTGTTTTTTGTAGCCGATCAATTTGTTGATGGTTATTCAGCATGGCCTGATAGATTTCCAATAAAGCCATCCGTGATTCAGTTTGGGTCAGCTGTTGCTGCAAAATTCCGGCTTCATAGTCCGCGTGGGCGGCGGCGATATTGCCCTGATTACGGTCGTAAAACTGCAACGGCATCGAAAAACTGAACACCAAAGCATTATCGTTTTGCCCTTCAAGACGTCGAACACCGGCGCCAAAGCTTAAATCAGCTCTGGATTTGGCTTCACTCAGACGTAATTGGGCTTCACGCAAGCGGATTAAGCTATGGCTCTGTAAGAAGGCCGGGGAATGCAGAATGGCCTGTTCCAAGGTATTCTGTTCTGGCAAAGTTGGCAGTTGCTTCAATTGCCCTTCCAGTTCGGCAAAATCGACTTCTTCTCCCCAACTGGCTGCAACTTGCTGATAAGCAAGTTTGCGTTGTCCATTTAGCTGTTACTGTCTGGATTCAGAACGTTCAAGCAACAGTTGCATACGTAAAACATCTGCCTGACCAACCGCTCCGGCGGCAGCCCGTTTTTGTATAACCTCCAGGGCCTGCTGCTCAATCTGAATACGCTTCTGGTTCCAGCTTAATAAAGCATCTATTCTTAATGCCTGCAGATATTTAGCGGTCACATCAGAAAGCGTGTCCAGACGCTGGATCTCAAATTGCTGTTGCAATTGATTGGATTTGGCATCGACCAGATCGACGCGTTTTTGCCGTTTATCGCCCATTTCAACAAGCTGGCTTAACGATAAAGTGAATTCCGCACCGGAAAGACCCCGGCTATTGCCGGTACCCAGCACATTTTCCAAATCTGCCTGTAATTGCGGATTGGGTGGCAACCCAGCCTGTAGCTTCTGCGCTTCGAGTGCACGTTGCTGATAGGGAAACTGTTGTAGTCTCGGGCTTTGTAATAACGTGCGCTCTAGCGCTGTGGCCAGATTCAGACTTGTTTGTTTATCTGCGTGCACGGCTGACGCCGCCAACAATAAAGAGGTCAGCAACAGCGGCATCAATACCCTGTCAGCGAGCGAATTTATTTGATAATTCATGATGAACTCCATAACACCACCAGCTGAAAAGCCAGCAGCTAAACATTAAATTGTTTAAAACGTTATGAAGTTAAGCGTTAGGGGGAGGTAACAGAGGGGAATAATACAAAGTAACCAGCTGACTGCTAGTGGCGTTGGCAACGGCATCAGCCGTCCGCGCCTGAAAAAATAGTGAATAACTGACTAAATCTGCAACCAGGTGCAGATGCAGATGATGATCATGATCAATATCCTCATGCTGATAGTCGTGATCAGCATGACTATGCGCAATGCTTAAATGGGCTGAATAATGATCATCTGGGAGGTGAGCAACGGACGCAGTAACGCCACTGACCATCAATAAATTGATGATAACAAAGATAGCGGTCAGTATGCGTAAGCGGTTAACCATAAAGCAATTCTAGCGTGATTGCATCGTTAAAGTCAGCCTTTTAACAACACGGCATTATCAGGAATATTCTGTTTCAATATTTCACAGTCACCCTGGGCCGGTTGCTGATCGGGAGCACGGTTTTTGTACCAGATACGGCAAAAACCCGGTGAGGGTATATATTCAGCAGGTACTGCGCTGGATGATCCCGAATAACGATCACTGTTGACTACACTATAAGCAGCACAACTACTCATAGCCGCCAGTATCGGTAATATCAGTAGTCGTTGAAGACAGGTTATCGTTAATTTCATCTTGTTATTCCTTAGCAATGTCTGGCTATTGAACATCCGACAGTTTCGCGGCTTTTGCAGCCGGTCTATCAACGCAAGTAAAGGCAATTAAGTTGGCAAAAAAACCAACAACCAAAGCATCAATCTGCCATGGCTGCTGTAATACCGCATTCCAGACAATGGCAGAACCGATTCCAGCCACCGCTCCTGCAATAAACCGTTTACGACTTACATAACAGCCCAGAATCGCCATCGTCAAAGGCACTAATACAGTTGGCGCCCAAAAGTTATACGCATAAATCAGAATATCGATCACGCTATCAATCGATAAAGCAAAAACCATTGAAGCAATGCCCACCAGTAATGTGACCACACGAGCGAGCATTAATTCTACTGTAGCCGTTAATGGTGTTTTGCGTAATGGCCTGACAATATCATTACTAAAGGCAATTGATGCCGAATTTAAAAACGAATCTGCTGAAGACATAATGATAGACACAATGGCTGCTGCCACAATACCTTGCAGGATTGGTGGCACAGCCTGTTGAATGACATAAGGCATCGCTAAATTAGCATCTAAAGAAGGCTGCATGGCTAATGCCACTAAACCAATCAAACCGGTGATGGCAAAAAATGGGATCGAGAACAATCCGCTTAATAATGACCCACGAATAACATCTTTACTGCTTTTACCAATTAACAACCGTTGCAGATAGGGTGGTACCAAGGTTTCACCCAGCATGAAAGTCATAAATAACGATAATAATGCAATAACTGCCAACGGTTCTGTGGGCAAGGTAAAGTGCGTTGCAGGTAAATTGTTTTGCATGGCTTGCCAGCCGCCAACATGCTGTAAACCAAAATATAATGTCATGGGAATGCCGAACGCCAGCACGATAAATTGAATAATATCGGTCCAGACTACGGAACGCATTCCACCAACCGTTGAATAGGCGATAACGATGCCGCAACCGATTAATACACCCCACACACGATCAACATCAAGAAACAGGTTAAACACATACCCCATAGCACCAATTTGGGCACCAAGGATCCCCGCACATAGAGCGAGCGAAAATACACCACTGAAGAGTCGAGCGCCTTTACCGTAATGTTCATCCATAATATCGCCCACTGAAATGGCATTTGGATAACGCATCATTTGCGGAGCAATATATCGAGCGACCAGAATTTCTTTTATGCTAAAGCCCCATAAGGCAACAATATTACTGATGCCAACCAGAAATACCTTTTCAGCATTTCCCATGGAAAAACCACCACCGATAAATGATGCCGATAAAGTGGCAAATATCACCAGCATGCCAAAAGATTTTCCTGCCAGAGCATACTCGTGCATGGTTTTTATGCCCCGTCCGGCCCACAAGCCTATAAGCAATACAAAAAACAGGTAAATAATTACAACAAGGGTTTCCATATCCACTTATCCAAGAAAATGAAGTTTGGTAGAAGCTTACGTGTTTTTCAGGCATTAAAAAACCACCCGAGCACAATGTCTGGGGTGGTTTTAATTAAACTTGTAGTATGTAGCGTTAACTTCTTGTCATACTTTCACGTTAATGATATTGCCTAAATTTCCCTGCGGCACTGGAACTGCATCCAGTAACTTCAATACCGCCTGGCCTTGGGCCTCAATCTGATCATTGCTGAGTTTAAGCGTCGCAACCATTTGTTGCTGGGCAGACTGCTGAACGGACAACTGACTTGCCATTGCAGCAACATTTGTTGTATCCATTATGCCTCCCTAAAAACTTATCTAAATGCTATATCGGCAGCTTATTTCAAAACTTTATCGGCAATTTGTTCTACAACAAACCCCAACACCTGCCGTATTTCATTTCGTGGCTGATCTTCCATCTCAGCAATCTCAGCAGCTGAGTGACCTGCAGACCAATGTTGGCGGACAATACGCATTTTTTCAGCCGTTAATGAACTGAGCACTTCTGCTGTCATTTGATCCTCTATAAATTCAGGATCGACTTCACTTAGTTCCAGCTCACCGGTTACCGGCATTCTATCCTGCTGTCCCCATCTTTCAAGTAACAGACCCGCCTTGCTAATCCGTTCCTTACGCTGGTGTTGCAACGCTTCAATCCGCACTTTACCAGCAGTACGATTCAGTTTTTTTCCCACAGCACACCTGCCTGACGTCAATGAACTGAATGTTAATAACTTTTGATGACCAGCGAATTAGCGGGTCAGAAAAGCATTATTTTTCTTCAAAGAAACGCTTAAATACGTCTTTTGCCTTATTACGCGTATCCTCATTGTAACCGACAACCAACCCGGCAAGTAAAGTCGCTAAAACCGATTTACCAGGATGCTGATGTACAAACTTGCTGAGCGCAGGAGTAATAACTGCTTGCAGCACATTCTCCAAATCATCTACATCGGGTTTATTGGAGGTCTGGAAACTTGGTGATGCTTGTTTTGTGCGGTAAACAGCAAACTTTGCTACCAACATCACCAGTATGGCAGTTAACACATAACCACCCGCGGTGATGATGGCAGCAATATCTGGTGGATAATAAATCAATAACGCAAGATAAACAGCAAAACCAGCGAAGCCAAGGGCAAATATGCCTAGCAGTGTTGCTACTGCTAGCGCGACAGTATTAATTTGTACTCTTGATCGCCAGCCCATATATTTCTCCTGTGGCTTGTTTCCATTATAGTTGAGATGGGAATGGAATTACCGATCCAAAATTTTACCGAGAACCAAACCAACACCAAAGGCGACAGCCATACTACTGTAAGGGTGGCTCTCTACTTCGCTTTGGACTTTGCCAAACGACTCTTTCACTTGGTCCTGTGCTTGTCCTGCTGCGACTTTAACACGGTCCTGGCTCTCTTTGGCATAAGCGGAGGTCATCTCTCTTAACGTCTTTGTAACTTCTGCAAAATCCTTACGTAAGTTATCCAGTTGTTCCTGAAGTTCCTGATTACTAGCTTGAGTTGCCATTTGACTATCTCCTTGAATTAGTTTTACTGATTGATACCGCTATATCTTAGACACCGGTGTTAACCCGATTACTTCAAAATTAATCGGTTGCCTCTTCTATTGCGTCTCCACTTTCTTCAACGCTTTCATCGATGGCCTCACCTGCTTCTTCTGCTGGACCTTGATCCTCACACGCTGTGAGAAAACCTGCACCAGATAAAACAAAAGCCATTAACAAGACTTTGGATAAAAAGCGAAATGAATTTGAATCGGTATTTTGGAACATAATCATTTACCTCATATTAAAGAAATTAAACATCGTAAAAAGTGTATAAATTGATTATAAATTTTGAATCAGTGAAACATCTTTCGATTCACTTTTTCAAGTGTACTCTCAAGCTAACTTTTTGAGTTAAATTTCGCTTTAACCTGTGTTAAGGAGCTTTTTTTTTAAAAATCCTATGGTGTAACTCCATTCAACTCTAACAAGGACATACCATGATTAGTTGGGCGTTAACATTTCTTATTATTGCAATTATTGCCGGTGTTTTAGGCTTAAGTGGTGTTGCAGGAACTGCAAGCAGTATTGCATGGATTCTATTTGTGATCGGTTTGGTGCTTGCACTGATATTTTTTATCACCGGCCGTAGACCACCACTTTAACTTAACCCAATCTCCAACGATTTAAAAATTTAAATAAATAATACAAAAAATAAGGGTTAGATTATAAATCTGATCCTAGTAATAGCGCAGGATCGAAATGAGATAAAGTCACCCCAGCCATTTAATTTATTTGGTAGGCTATGCTCACCAAATTGTTAGATGGTTACCTTTTGGCACCGCCCGTTTTTCGGGTGGTGTCTTTTTTTTGGATTAACGCTAATTTATTAGATTGACTTCGCATATTTCCGGGGTATATTTCATCCCCATCATATTATCTTATGTTGATATTAGGAACGCTTATGAGCTCACCTTTGACTGAGAGTTGTATAGTTCATCAGTTTCAAAAATTCGCTGATCTCAACCAACATGAAATCAGTTTGTTACAAGCATTGGAAAAAGATCCCCGAAATTTTGAGGCCGATCAGCCAATGGCTATAGAAGGCGGCAAAGCCGAACGTTTTTTCACTCTCCAGTCAGGCTGGGCCTGTGCCATGCGCACACTTGCTGATGGACAACGTCAGGTATTGGATATTTTCCTGCCAGGCCAGATTCTAGGTCTGCGTGAAATCAGTTTTGATCGAAACCTTTCAGAATTCCGTACATTGACGGAAGTAAGAGCCTGCCCGTTTCCACGCCAGCGTCTGACTGAAATTTTCGATCAAGCGCCTCGGTTGACCGATTTATTTTTTTTGATCCTTGCCCGGGAGCAATCCATGCTGATTGAGCGGGTCATTAATATCGGCCGACGCAGCGCCGTGGAGCGGCTGGCTCACTTTATTGTGGAGATGAAAGTAAGGCTCAATGTCGAAGCTGACAAATTTGAATTACCCATGAATCAAACGATTATTGGTGATACCTTAAGCCTGTCTTCAGTACATGTAAGTCGTACCTTTAAAGTACTGCGTGATGAGGGGTTACTTGAGTCGAATAATGGCGATATTCATATTCTGGATCTGGAAGGTCTTATAGATATTTCTGGGTTTGATCGTAATTATTTAGAAAGTCATTCCAACTGGGCCAGAGAAGACTAAACCTTACCTAAACGCTCGATAACAGTCACATCATCGATGGAATCAACGTCAGCTAACACCCCTCTTTCAATTGTCAAAATTTTGTGAATCTTATCCACTTCTCGCTGTAACAGGTTTTTGGCACCTGTATCACCCTCTAACGCCATCAGCTCATCTTTATAAACGCTATTAAATCCCACCGGGTGACCACGTTGATCATCATAATAGGGTGCCGTAATGCCGGCACCCTGCTGTAAGCTCTCACAAATCTGCCGTAATACGGCGTGTGGAATTAGTGGCATATCGGCCAAACCGATGACCCAGCCACCAGCTCCCGCTGTTGCGGAGATGGCGGCTTTAAGACTGTGGCCCATACCATACATTGCCTGCTCGGCTTCAATCAGATTAATTTTTTCATGCTGTTGATCCGACCAGCTAATAATTGCCTCTTTTAACAACGGATTATCCGGCCGGATTACAATGCATAATTCATCAAACACAGAACACCACAATTGCAGCGTATGTTGAATCAATAGTTGCCTTTTGTTCGCTATCGTTAGCTCATGTAACAGTTTGTCCGCACCAAAACGTGATGATTGTCCAGCGGCCAGAATGATCCCGGTGGGAGCCGTTTGCTGATTCATTTAATTACACACAGATTGAACTTCTTCAGCCCTGAATGGCTTTCTGACCATTGTTGATCGTCTTAGCTGAATTAGCTCGGCTAATATGGCGATAGCAATTTCAGGCGGTGTTCGGCTGCCAATCGATAAACCTACTGGTCCATGCAATCGCTCAATTTCCATTGCCGACAAATCAAACATCGCCAAGCGTTGACGGCGATTGGCATTATTTTTTTTGCTTCCCAGAGCACCGACATAAAAAGCAGCTGACTTGAGCGCTTCCAATAACGCCATATCATCCAGTTTGGGATCATGTGTTAGTGCCACAATGGCGGTATGTGCATCTGGCTGCATGGCCAGCACTGCATCATCCGGCATTAGATTGAGCAGCTCTACTCCACCCACGTCCCAGCTTTCCCGCATTGCATCACGCGGCTCACAGATCGATACCTGATAATCCAGCGACTGTGCGATATTTGCCAGATAAGCCGATGTCTGACCTGCCCCAATAATCAATAATCGCCATCTTGGTCCATAAACTACAGATAGCTGCTGATCAGTGATTTGCACTGGAATATCAGTTGCTTTGGCATCGCTGCAATGGGTGTGTAGCGAAGAAAGGTTTAATTCACGTTTTATTAATCGATGGCCATTAATTGCATTGAGAATTTCAGCTACCCATACGCTATTTTTAACGGGCTCAACTACCAGCTCCAATGTGCCACCACAAGGCAGATTAAAGCGTTGAGCTTCATCCCGTGTTACGCCATACACCATTACTTTGGCCTGCTCTGTTGGCAATTCACCTGACACCGCTTTATTGGCCAGATCATCTTCAATACAGCCTCCGGAAACCGATCCGACCAACACACCATCACTGCGTAAAACCAGCATGGCGCCCGGTTGACGCGGGCTGGATCCGAAGGTTTTCACCACCGTCACCAGCCATACCGTCAAATCGGCTTCCAGCCATTTCTGCAGTGTTTTAAAGACTGAAAGATCGACACTGTCCATAATCAGCTTTCCAGTTGATAGCGAATAGGTAAGTTACGGATCCGCTTACCGGTCGCAGCAAAAATAGCATTGCATAATGCTGGCGCAATCGGCGGTAGGCCTGGTTCACCTATCCCACCTAATGGCTGGCTGAAATCTTCCATCGGCAACAAATGCACATGAATTTCGCGAGGCGATTCATTCATTCGAGTCACTTGATAACTATCAAAATTATCCTGTTCAACCGCACCGTCTTTAAAACTGATTTCACCGACGGTGGCCAGGCTGACACCCATGATGCAGGCCCCTTCCATCTGTGAGCGTATTCGCTCCGGGTTTACCTGAGGCCCACAATCCACAGCAATATCTATTCTAGGGATGGTTAATTCACCCTCATCAGAAACTTCTACCTCTACAATAGCGGCGGTATAACTGACAAAACTGTAATGCGTTGCCAGCCCTAACCCTCGCCCAGCCGGTAAGTCACGTCCCCAGTTGGCTTTTTCACATACCGCTTCGACTACCCGGCGTAATCTGCCTGTGTCTAAAGGATATTTTTCCGGCGATTCCCCATAATTCCATTCATCGTTCAGCTCAACCGGATTAATTTTCCGTGCCGGTCCAATCAGTTCCAATAAAAATGCTTTGTGATTACGATCCAAATCATGGGCCATTTCAGCGATAAAGGATTGGATCGCAAACGCCCGTGGAATATTGGCCACCGAACGGAACCAGCCAATCCGGGTATGAGCTTTGGCTTCCGGGTTTTCTATTTGAACGTTGTCGATTGCAAACGGGATATTCATTACCCCCATCCCCAGTTCAATCGGCATTTGATGAACTGAAGACGCATCAAAAGTTGATGATATTGAGGGTGCTACAGTGCGATGTAACCATGCTGTGGTTCTACCATCAGCATTCACCGCGGCTTCAAGATGTTCTATTGAAACAGTATGCAGATAGCCATTGTGTATATCGTCTTCACGAGACCAGGTAACCTGTACAGCACGACCCTCCATTGCTTTGGAAAGTAATGCGGCTTCGACCAAATAGTCGGGCTTAGATTTACGACCAAAGCCACCCCCCAATAATGTGACATGAATGGTGACATCTTCTGGTGACATTTCCAGCCATTTGGCAACGGTATCTTTACTGGCTTGCGGTGCCTGGGTGGGTGCCCACACTTCACATTTGCCATCCTGAATTCGGGCTGTAGCAACGGGAGGTTCCATTGGTGCCTGAGACAGATGCGGAATGTAATAATCTGCTTTGTAAGTTTTATCTGCCGTTTCTAACGCTTTTGCAACATCACCACTGCTACGGAGTACTTTTCCGCCAGAATTTGAAGCGGCTTCCAGCATTTTCTGGCGGTATTCATCAGTGTTATAACTGGCATTTTCGCCATGATCCCACTCGATTTTCAGCTTTTCACGCCCTTGCATGGCCGCCCAGGTATTTTCAGCAATCACGGCCACACCGCCTAAAGGATTAAATACAGCAGGTGGTGGGCTGCCTTCCAAGGTAACGACTTTAATCACGCCGGGGACTTTCATGGCTTCACTGTCATCAAACGACTTTACTTTGCCACCATAAACCGGAGGCCGGGCAATTACCGCATGCACCATCCCGTCAACTTGCACATCAATACCGTAGATAGCTTTGCCGGTAACAATATCTTCACCATCAATCAGCCTGGTAGATTGTTTACCGATATAACGGAACTGATCCGGGGTTTTTAAACGCAATGTTTCGCGTTCTGGAACATCCAATGCTGCGGCGGCTTTTGCTAACTCTCCGTAACCCAGTACTTTGCCGGAAGGCCGATGTTTGATTTGGTGATTTTCAGCGAAAACCTCATCAACACCCACACCCCAATGAGCTGCCGCAGCCGCCTCCAGCATCATTCTGGCTGCTGCACCTACATTTCGCATCGGCATAAAGAAGTGTCTTACACTGCGTGAGCCATCGGTATCCTGATTTCCATAACGTTCTTCATCACCAGGGGCCTGGATAACGTTGACCTGATCCCAGTCAGCTTCAAGTTCATCAGCCACGACCATCGGCAGGCTGGTGCGCACCCCCTGCCCCATTTCTGAACGATGACTGACAATCGTTACACTGCCATCTTCTGCTATCGCAACAAATATCAATGGATTATCGACCCAGCCATGAGGCATGGCGTCTCGTCCATATTTAGGTGCTTCTTCATCTTCTGCAAAACCACTAAAAGGCATGCCTACAGCTAATACAAAGCCCGTTAAGGCAAAGCCTTTTAACAGATTACGGCGACTGATATTAGTGATTTCAGTTTGCAGGCTTTCATTTTTCAGTGAGGTATTCATTGGGCACCTCCGTTGTTGGTGGCTGCCAATTTAATCGCATCTCGTATTCGGTTATATGTGCCACATCGACAGATATTGCCACTCATCGCATTATCAATATCAGCATCACTTGGGTCCGGATTATCGCGTAATAAAGCGGTAGCAGAGACCACTTGACCAGACTGACAATAACCACATTGCGGCACACCAAGCTCTACCCAGGCCTGCTGAATTGCCTGGCCAACTTTATCTTTACTGATGGCTTCCACGGTAGTGATTTGTTTGCCTTGTGCTGCTTTTATCGGGGTTGAACAGGAACGAATTGGCTGGCCATCGAGCATTACAGTACACGCACCGCACAGTGCTTTTCCGCAACCAAATTTAGTGCCGGTCATACCCAGCACATCGCGTAAAGTCCAAAGAATGGGCATTTCTTCAGGCAAATTAACTTCATGGCTCTCGCCATTGACTGATAATTTCATGAGAGCTTTTCCTGTAATTAATGAAAACGTAACGGGCCTTAGAGCTTGTTAAGTCTCAAGTCCTTGGTTCTGCTGACAACGTTATCAGCTGCATATTATGGTTAGATTAACGGTACAAATTTATCGTAAAGTTGCATATAAAAGCTGTTGGACTGGCTAAGATTTAGTCACCATCGATTCCAACATGCCATTCACGATACGAGGAGCTTCATCGGTTTTGGTGCCACGAAATGTTGAGACCAAAAGTTTGGCTTCGTTATAAGCGGTATCAATTTCCTGACGAAATAGCTCCCGGAAACGCTTGCCACCCATGATAAAAGAACCTTGTTGCTGAGCTATCTGCTCAAAAATCTGGTTTTCAGTAGCATTATGACTTTGCACGATTAATTGTCCTGCCAGACGACTGAATACTGGAACGGCCATAACAAAGGTAATCAGTTTGTTGACTTCTCTCGGACTGCGTTGTTTCCAGTACTGGGCATACGAAGAAATTTTACGAAAAGTACGCCAGTCCACGTCGGTCAGTTGGGCTATTGGTCCAGAAGGCTGCGCGCCATCAAACAAATGCTCCAGATCCACACAAAAGGCATGATAATCCGGTAACGCGGCCAATGACAGTTGAGTCGCTATATTGGCGATATCTGCCTCCAATTCTTCACGGGGTTCCAGCGTCCGGTCATAAAAAATAACAGATGAATGGAACTCTAAAGTATTGCTGTCCTGCCAGAAACGGATAGCCTTCAGCTTCGGATGAAACTCCGCGATCACCGCCACCGAGGCAAAAAGTTGATCCAGATTATCCATATCGCCAGTTCTCTAATAATCACTATCTCTGGGACAGAACAATAACTAAAAATGTTCAGCAGGCGCAGCAAGCAAACATAAAAAAATCCCGATGATCAGCATCGGGATTTTTTATCCGGCGCTACAGGTTAATCAATTCAGGACTTTTAAAGCAGCGTCATAATTCGGTTCATCAGCAGTTTCAGCTACCTGTTCGGTGTAAATAACTTTACCGTTTTCATCAATGACAACTACAGCACGGGATAACAGACCTTTTAACGGTCCGGTTTTAACCGTAACGCCATAGTCTTCACCAAAACTTGAACGGAATGCTGAACCAACCTCAACCTTATGCAGGCCTTCAGCACCACAGAAGCGGGCCAAAGCGAAAGGCAGGTCTTTTGAGATACAGACTACCGTGGTGTTATCAAGCGCCGTAGCTTTTTGATTAAATTGACGAACTGACATTGCACAGGTGTCAGTATCAATGGATGGAAAAATATTCAGTACGATGCGACCACTGATATCCGTTAAATTCAGATCAGACAGATCGTCTTTTACTACTGAAAAATTAGGCGCTTTATCGCCCACTTTTGGCAGATTACCCACGGTCTCAAATGGATTTCCTTTCAAAGTAACTGTTGCCATGATGTTCCTCCTTACTAATTATCAAACAGAACAGCGAGCCTACACCCAAGCATTGGGAAGTCAAATCTATGCATATCGGCAGAAGAAAACCCACTCGCTAATGTGAAGCCCTATAGTGACTCCACCCTAGAGACGAAGAATAGTATTGTCTTTAACCTTGGTTAACCGGGTTGGTTTCGAATTAAGCATACTGACATGTACAGCTTGCAAATTTACGCCTACATTTTAAAAGATACTGCGATGTATCCTACCCCTCAAAATATACCGTCATAAATCTCAAATCAGTAAGCTATATAAATGTTGGATCATGTATAAATTTTCCAATATAAACAATAGGGTGTAAGCTCAGAACTAGCGGTTAACAGCGGGCAAAATTCCCGTGGCAGTCTGGTGTATAGTCAAAAAATCTTATTGATAATGAGCTCGGGAGGCAAATAGCCATGGCCAGTGTAATGAAAACCACCCATCACGGCGGCTGTCCGCATGACTGCCCTGATACCTGTTCAATGGTATATGAAGTCGAAAACGGTCAGTTAATCTCAGTTCGTGGTAATCCCGAGCATCCAATGACGCGTGGTGGATTGTGCGTCAAACTCAAAGATTACGAAAAACGTCATTATCATCCCGATCGCGTTTTACATCCGATGCGTCGAGTTGGCCCTAAAGGCAGTGGTCAGTTTGAACAAATCAGCTGGGATGACGCACTGACCGAAATCACCGACCGCTGGAAAGCGATTATTGAAGAATATGGCCCACAAGCCATTATCCCTTATAGCTATCTCGGCAATCAGGGCCTGGTACACGGGTTAAACGGTGGTGATGCTTTCTTCAACAAAATGGGTGCCACAGTTTGTGAGCGGACTTTTTGTGGTGAAGGCTCATGCACTGCATGGTTGTTAACCGTCGGTCCGACGGCCGGTGTGGACCCCGAAAGTTTTATTCATTCCAAGTACATCATCATCTGGGGCTGTAACTCCGTCAGCACCAATCTGCATCACTGGCATATTGTGAAAGATGCCCAGAAACGTGGTGCTAAAGTGATTGTTATCGATCCGTACAAATCCAAAACCGCTAAAGAAGCTGATTGGCATATTTCCCCAAGACCAGGCACCGATGGTGCTCTGGCTATGGCAATGATGCACACCATCATCGAAGAAGGCTTGGTAGATCAGGACTATGTTGATAACTACACCGTCGGTTATGAAGAATTAGCCGAACGGGCCAAACAAAGAACACCAGAATGGGCCGAAGAAATTACCGGAGTAAGCGCTCACNATATTCGTCAGTTAGCTCGNGAATTTGCCACCACGCAACCTGCAGCCATCCGTCTGGGTGTTGCCCTGGAACGTAATTATGGTGGTGGTCAGGCTATTCGTGCTATCAGCAGTTTACCGGCATTGGTGGGTGCATGGCGACATGTTGGCGGTGGCGCTTTNCAGTTCCCGGTGTGGGAACATCCCTANAAATTTGATGTGATCTGCCGACCGGATTTAATCCCNGAAGGTACGCGGGTGATTAATGCCATTCAGATTGGCCGGGCCTTAACCAATGAAATGAATCTGGATATTCCGATCAAATCGATGATGTGCTGGAATGCCAATCCTGTTACCCAGGCGGCTGAAACAGACAAGATCGTGGCAGGACTGATGCGGGAAGATTTATTCTTGGTGTCAGCCGAACATTTTCTCTCAGATACGGCGTCATTTGCCGATATCGTTTTACCTGCATCGATGGGTGCCGAGATGGAAGATATGGTGTTGTCATGGGGCCATCTCTATCTTACCTACAACGAAAAATGTGTTGAGTCTCCCGGTGAAGCTATTCCTAATAATGAAATTTTCCGCCGGCTNGCAGCCAAAATGGGTTATGAAGAAGAAAACTTCAAATGGAATGACAGTGAGTGTCTGGAAAATTATGTGGACTGGGATTCTCCAGCCTGTGAAGGAATTGATTTAGCCTATCTGCGTGAACATGGTTATGCCCGCCTTAATGTTGGCACCCGAGATAACCGGGCACCGCACAAGGCCGGTAATTTTCCAACGGCTACCGGCAAATGTCATTTCCGTATTGATGATGCCACCAACTTTGTTGCCGGCCCATTCAGACAAATGTATGACGGTTTTCAGCCTGGTGAACCGCTGGATAGCCTGCCGGATTATGTGGCTTCAAGAGAAACACCACAGACCAATCCGGAACTGGCTAAACGTTTCCCCTTGAATATCATTTCACCGAAAAGTCATGGCTTTTTGAATTCCTGTTACGCCAACATAGACAACAAGCTTAAAGCACAAGGCGATCAGTTTGTCATGATCAGTGCTGCTGATGCCGATCTCAGACAGATCCAGCAGGGAGATACTGTTCGGGTATTTAATGACCGGGGTGGTTTTGATGCCAAGGCACAAATCACCGAAGATGTCAGCCCGGGTATTGTTGTAGCTACGCTGGGATATTGGCGTCAACGCAATAATGGCACAGTGAACTGTGTCAGTTCAGCAGAGTTTGTTGATATGGGGCATGCACCAACCTTCACCGATAATCTGGTGCAGGTGGAGGCTATTAGATAAATAAGCCCTAGGGCTTGTTTATCTTTCATATCCACCACTGCTGGCGGCTATTTTTGTGTCCGACAAGGCGGAAAGCACGCAGTGTAGNCTTCCTACATAAGTGATTGACAANNNAGNCNGCCACAAAAATAGTCCCAGCCCTTCGGGTTGTGACTGAAAAAGCGCCACTCTGCGTGGCCTACATGGATGTAGGTCAGGGGCGTGAGCAGGATGCGGAAGCTTTGCTCGT
>NZSL01000014.1 GCA_002696735.1 Methylophaga sp. | reverse complement strand
TATGAAATACATCCCTGTATTTCACCGCTACGCGGCCAGCTAAGCTGTTCAAATGAGTTCCAGACTCATTTGTCAATCACTTATGTAGGAAGGCTACACGGCGTGCTTTCCACCTTGCCGGCCACAAAAATAGTCGCCAGCAGTGGTGGAGATGAAAGATAAACACGCCCTAGGGATTAACTGCCGCTTTAAAAGACTCAAGTGAATCAATAATAATGACCGGTGTGCCTTCATCAACCCACATGGCTAACTCTCGCACTTCAGAGTTGCGCATTGCAATGCACCCTTTGGTCCAGTTCGATATTGCATGAATATCCAGTTTGTCTGGTGTCTCTTCACCGATACCATGAATGCCAATCTGTCCACCTAACGGTGTATTTTGCGGCGGAGTTTCATTGTAGATAAACGCTGCGAGAATCTTGCGGTATTGCGTGCGGGTTATTCTGCCATCTTTAAGCGCTTGTTTTGCATCATCCATATTGGGGTAATCCAGATGCATAAACAGATAAAACTTATCGCTGCTGCGGATATCTTTGATTCGATAATGTCCCTGGGGTGTTCTGCGATCACCTTCCTGCATTTTTGGCTGACGACCACCACTGCCAAAGGCCACTTTAAAACTCCGTAAGGTTTTGTCGTTTTTTCTAACCAGTAATTTATTTTCTGAACGCACAATCACTACTTCAATGGCCTCTGAATCTGCCATCGTGGCAGCAGCAGGCCAATGAAATAAAAAGACTAAGAAAAGCAGCCTGAGCATATGGCAGTTAATCCGCTAAGAAAAGACAATAGATTTTTATCATAAAACGCCTGAATTATCACCTGTAAATTAATATTTTTAAAGAAATAATCGGTTTAAAAATGAAATATTCTGTTTTATCAGATCATGCAATGATTGCGGTAAACCGATATCAAACTGCTGATTAAGATTTTCGGCCAGGTCTCGATGTCTTTTTAACTGGCTCACATTGAATTTTTGCTTCAACGCCAGACCAATCACATTGCCTTTATCTGCCACCGGTAGCACTAAGGTCTGATTATCAAAACTTTGATTTATACGTTGCATCGATTGACTGAATCCTGGCCGATCGGTTCCCCATAGATTGATACTCATCAGTCCATCGTCATTAAGCACGCCGGCACAGGCATCGAAAAATGCCTGGCCACCCACACTGGCCGACATTCCCACATGATCGAAAGCATCGACCAGCAACAGATCATAAAACGCGCCATTGCTGAAAAACTGGTTACTGACAAACTGATAACCATCATCGTGATGAATCCGCAGTCTGGGATCATTATGCGGCACTTCAAAATAGCGATGTGCCACATCAATCACATCCTGCCGATATTCGATGACATCAATCTGACAATCTTCAAAATGGTGCAACAAAAACTTGACCAGTGATCCACCACCCAGTCCGATAATACAGATAGTTTTGGGATTCGGTTGAAATAATAAGCTGGCCATCATGGCGCGGGTATAACTCAGTTCAAGCAAATGGGGTGATTGCAAGGACATGCTGCTTTGTCGTGGATAAGTTCCGAAATGCAGCGATCGCTGATCGCCAATATCAACGACTTCAATAATGCCCTCATCAGAAGCGGCTTGATAAACTACTGAGCCACCATAGTAAAGGCGCATTAAGACGCATCCTCTTCTTCAAAAAACTGCGTATATAACCAGCCATGAACCAGATTGGTTAATCGCCTGGACGAGCTGGCGAAATAATGAGCCGCCCCATTAACTTGTCGCAATTGATAATTGGTTTTCTGTTCGATTTTCATCTGTATCTGCCGTTGCAGAACAGCTTGTTTAATAGTGTCTTTCTGACGACTGCCCAGAATTTCCAGTATTGGAATCGCCGTTTCAGTCATGCTTGTTCCTTCTGCTAATTCACCGGTATTTATCATGATTACTGCGGCAACCGGAACCGCAGTTTCGTTAAGCGTTTTTAAGGCCAGTTCTCCCCCTGCACCCTGACCAATCAAAACAATATTTTCATGACCTTCCTGCTGTAACTTTAATAACGCCGCATCCAGACGCTGGGCAGTGGTTATCGCTGTAAATTCTGCTTCCGCTGGTTCTGCCGTTTCAGTGGTATCGGCTGTTTCAGTATTTTCATTATCTGCGGACGTATTCTCAGCTTCTGTTGCTGCAGCTTCATCTGTTTCAGCCTGTTCTGCTGAATTCGCCTCATCCACAACAGCAGCGCCTTCCTCTCTAGCGGGAGGCTCTTGTTCACTAGCTTCAGTAAACCGAATAATCTTGATTGATAACGTATTCCAGCCATAACCCGGTAACTGTCGTCTTAGAATACCAATCGCAGCACTATCGATATGTTCATTGATGTCATGCAGTAACAAAATAGCACCACGAGGTATACCTAAGGTTTGGGGTAAATACGCTGAAGCAATGGTTTGATCACCTACAGCTAATGGCTCATAGCCTTTCGTTATTGAATCCTGACGCAATATTTGCGGCTTTGCTGCTGATGTTTCATCTAAAGCACCGGCCTGTAAAGTCATGCACGGTAGAAACATCAAAAATGTAATAAACAATCGTGGGTGAATTCGCACTTGTTTTCCTATTTAGCTCGGTTGGACAACTGACGCCAGTATAAAGAGCGATAATGAATTTCAAAAGCTGAAAAAACCCGGCTTTTGGGGTAGAGTAACGGGTTTTGATAGCAAATTTTTAACTAACTTAGAGAGAATCCGACATGGCCGAATTCAAAATTGCCCCATCTATCCTCTCCGCTGACTTTGCCCGCCTTGGCGAAGAAGTGGTAAATGTACTGGCCTCAGGTGCTGATATCGTTCACTTCGATGTTATGGATAACCATTATGTCCCTAACCTGACGATCGGACCTTTGGTCTGTGAAGCTTTGCGCAAGCATGGTGTTACCGCTGAAATCGACGTACATTTAATGGTGAAACCGGTTGATCGCATTATTCCTGATTTTGCCAAAGCTGGCGCAAGTTACATCACTTTTCACCCTGAAGCCTCGGATCACATTGATCGCAGCCTGCAACTGGTTAAAGCAGAAGGCTGTAAAACCGGTCTGGTATTTAACCCTGCGACGCCATTAACGCTGGCTGAACATGTTCTGGACAAAGTAGATCGTATTCTGCTGATGTCTGTGAACCCGGGTTTTGGCGGTCAGAAATTTATTCCTCACACGCTGGAAAAATTGCGTCAGGCTCGCAAAATGATTGATGAAAGTGGCTATGATATCGATCTGGAAATTGATGGTGGTGTAAACGTTCAAAATATCCGTGAAATTGCTGAAGCCGGCGCCCGTACTTTTGTTGCTGGTTCTGCCGTATTTGGCGCTGCTCAGGATAATGATCCTAATAAGTATGAAACCGTAATTGCAGCACTGCGTGCTGAATTGGCCCAGGCAAAAATCTAATCAATGGGATTAATCAAGCCAGAGCTTGCGTTAATTGATCTGGACGGCACACTGGTTGACAGTGTGCCTGATCTGGCTTGGTGTACCGATCAGACCATGCGGGCACTCAACCTGCCCGAACGTGGCGAAGCCAAAGTCAGAAACTGGGTGGGTAATGGTGTTGAAAGGCTGATAAAACGCGCCTTGATAAATCAACTTGATGGTGAACCAGCTGAAGCACTTTATGCCCAGGCAGTTCCAATCTTTATGGCGTTATATGCAGAAAACACCAGTAAACGCAGTCTGCTATACCCCGGTGTAAAACAGGGATTGCAATGGCTCAAGGATCAGGGCATTCATCTGGGCTGTGTGACCAATAAAGATGAGCAGTTTACGCTGCCCATTCTGAATAATCTGGGGATCCGCGATTATTTTGAACTGATTGTCAGCGGTGATACCTTGCCGCAGAAAAAACCGGATCCTGCACCGCTGCTTTATGCAGCCAATTATTTTAAAATCGAGCCACAGCAGGCTTTGATGATTGGCGACTCGGTCAGTGATGTCAAAGCATCACGCGCCGCCGGTTTTCAAATCGTCTGTATGAGCTACGGTTATAACCATGGCAATGATATCCGCGCTGCTCACCCAGACGCAGTAATTGATAGTTTTGCTGAGTTAAACACTCTTTTTTAGAAGCCGAAAATGAAACAGGCACAATTCGACCAACTGGCCAGTGAAGGCTATAACCGTATCCCTCTTTATCGCGAAGTACTCGCGGATTTAGACACGCCATTAAGTACCTATCTTAAATTGGCAGATGCGCCCTATTCCTATCTTTTCGAGTCGGTTCACGGCGGCGAAAAATGGGGACGTTATTCAATTATTGGTCTTCCCTGTGAATCCGTTATCAAAGTATTCGGTGATCAAATCAAAGTTTATCAACGTAATGTATTGATAAATGAAATTCAGCATGACGACCCGTTGAGCTGGATTGCCGATTTTCAGGCGAAGTTCAATGTGCCTACATTGGAACATTTACCTAAATTCAACGGTGGCCTGGTTGGCTATTTCAGCTACGACACGGTTCGTTATGTTGAAACCCGTTTAGGCGAAGCCCCTGCAAATGACCCGCTGGGCTGCCCCGATGTGTTGCTGATGGTGTCTGACGAACTGGTGGTGTTTGATAATCTCAGTGGAAGATTGTTTTTGATCGTACATGCTGATCCAACACTACCCGATGCCTACGATCAGGCACAGCAACGTCTGGATCAGCTGATTACTGAGTTGCGGGAATCCACCCCTAAATTTAACGATAAACGTCCACAGAACTCGATTTCCGAACAGGATTTTGTCTCTGGTTTCACCCATGACGGCTTTATCGATGCGGTCAGTAAGGCAAAACAATATATTAACGATGGCGACATCATGCAGGTGGTACTTTCACAGCGTTTGTCAGTGCCTTTTCATGCGGCAGAAATTGACTTATATCGCGCCTTACGCACATTAAACCCATCGCCGTACATGTATTACCTGAACCTGGAAGACTTCCACATTGTCGGATCTTCTCCGGAAATTCTGGTACGCATGGAAGACAATGAAGTGACGGTTCGCCCGATTGCCGGCACGCGTCGTCGTGGTAAGACGGAAGAACAGGACAAAGCACTGGAACAAGAACTGCTCAACGATCCAAAAGAACTGGCAGAGCATTTGATGTTGATCGATCTGGGGCGTAATGATGTGGGCCGGGTCAGTCAGACAGGTACGGTAAATCTGACCGATAAAATGGTCATCGAACGCTATTCACATGTGATGCATATTGTTTCCAATGTGACTGGACAGGTTCTCCCCGGAATGACGGCAATGGATGCACTGCGTGCTACCTTCCCGGCCGGTACCGTCAGCGGTGCGCCGAAAGTGCGTGCAATGGAAATTATTGACGAATTAGAGCCGGTTAAACGCGGCGTTTATGCTGGTGCCATTGGGTATTTGTCCTGGGCTGGCAATATGGATACAGCTATTGCTATCCGCACAGCCGTCATCAAAGACAAGCAACTGCATATCCAGGCAGGTGCCGGAATTGTCTATGATTCTGTTCCGGAAATGGAATGGGAAGAAACTATGAATAAAGCCCGTGCGATATTTAAAGCTGTTGCCATGGCTGAGGCAGGTCTTGAGCCGCCAAAACCAACTGAATAAATAACAGGACACCTTATGCTGTTAATGATTGATAACTATGATTCGTTCACTTACAACCTGGTGCAGTATTTTGCTGAACTGGGTGCTGAGGTGGAGGTGCAGCGTAACGATAAACTGACCATTAACGACATAGAGACCCTTAATCCTGAACTTATCGTGATCTCACCCGGTCCTTGCACGCCAAATGAAGCTGGAATTTCATTAGACGTTATTCATCAATTTGCCGGCAAAAAACCTATTCTGGGTGTCTGCTTGGGCCATCAGGCAATTGGTCAGGCATTTGGCGGCAATGTTGTGCACGCACGCGAAATCATGCATGGAAAGACTTCACCGGTGCATCACAACAATGTCGGTGTATTTAAGGGATTGAATAATCCATTGCAGGCCACTCGTTACCACTCACTGGTTATTAAAAAAGAAACACTGCCCGATTGTTTTGAGGTGACTGCATGGACAGAAAATCCGGATGGCAGCATTGATGAAATTATGGGTGTCCGGCACAAAACCCTGCCAATTGAAGGGGTGCAATTTCACCCTGAATCCATTTTGACTGAACAAGGTCATCAATTATTAAAAAACTTCCTGGATGAACACCATGGCGGACAATGAATTTACCATGCAGGCAGCCATCAAGCTGATCACCCAGCATCAGCATCTGTCTGAGCAGCAAATGACTGCAGCAATGCGGATGATTATGACCGGCGAAGCAACAGACGCTCAAATTGGTGGCTTCTTGATTGGTTTGCAGATGAAAGGTGAAACCATTACCGAAATTGCGGCCGCAGCATCGGTAATGCGTGAATTAGCCACGCCAGTGCAGGTAACCGGTGAGCATATTATTGATACCTGTGGTACCGGTGGCGATGGTGCCAGCAGCTTTAATGTCTCCACCGCCAGTGCCTTTGTAGTGGCTGCGGCCGGCGGCAAAGTCGCAAAACATGGCAATCGTTCTGTCAGCAGCACTTCCGGCAGCGCTGATGTATTGGAAACAGCGGGTGTGAATCTGGAACTGACACCTGAGCAGGTAGCCCACTGTGTTGAAACAACTGGTGTCGGCTTTATGTTTGCCCAACGCCATCACGGTGCAATGAAATATACCGTTGGGCCCCGCCGTGAAATGGGTGTCCGCACCATTTTCAATTTGCTCGGCCCACTGACCAATCCAGCCAAAGCCAAACATCAGGTAATGGGGGTATTTGATAAAAAATGGGTTGAACCGATTGCTCAGGTATTACAAAAACTGGGTAGTAAACATGTGATGGTGGTACATGCCGAAGACGGTATGGATGAAATCAGCATCGGCGCTGACACCTTTGTCGCAGAGCTTAAAAATGGCGAGATTTTCACCTACACTATCAAACCCGAAGATTTTGTCATGCAGCGCGAGGATATCAGCAAGCTGACCGTCACCAATGCTCAGCAAAGCCTCGATATTATTCAACGTGTATTTGCCGGTGAACCTGGCCCTGCCCGCGATATTGTTGTGCTCAATGCCGGCGCAGCCATTTATACAGCGGATTTGGCGGACAACCTTGCTGAAGGCGTTCGTCAGGCAAAACATTATATTGATAGCGGTATTGCTCAACAAAAACTAGATGCACTCATCACCTGCAGCCAACTTTAAAGATCGTTTATGACTGACACACCCGATATTCTGAAAAAAATTCTACAACGTAAACAACAGGAAATTGCCGAGCGCAGTAAACGTTTGCCNATTAATCTGTTACAGCAATTGGCTGAAAANGCTGAACCGGTACGCGGTTTTGTTGAGGCGATTGAACGTAAACTGGCTGCNGGACAAAGCGCCGTTATTGCTGAAGTTAAAAAGGCCTCACCCAGTAAAGGCGTGCTACGCGANGACTTTCNNCCTGCTGAAATTGCCTTGTCTTATGAAAACGGTGGCGCGGCCTGTTTATCGGTATTGACCGATAAGGATTTTTTCCAGGGCCATGAAGATTATCTGAAACAGGCGCGTACGGCCTGTCAGCTACCGGTCATTCGTAAAGATTTTATTATCGATCCCTATCAGGTATTTGAAGCCAGGGCGATCGGNGCCGATTGTATTTTGTTGATTGTTGCCGCGTTGGATGATGATCAACTGGAACAGTTAAGTCAGTTAGCCATTCAGCTGGATATGGATGTGCTGGTTGAAGTGCATAACGAAGAAGAGTTGCATCGTGCATTGGTATTGAATCTGCCTTTGATAGGCATCAATAACCGCGATTTACATACTTTTGAAACGTCGCTGGAAACCACTATCAAGTTACTTAATTTCATTCCCGATGAAACAATTGTGATCACCGAAAGCGGTATCCTTGGTAAGGAAGATNTCACTTTCATGCGTGAGNACGGTGTGAATGGTTTCCTGGTTGGCGAGGCNTTTATGCGNGCAGATGAACCAGGTGANGCGTTAGCCAACCTTTTTAATTGAGGCATTCACACCACGATGNTCTTCGTCAAACAATACCATCGTTTTACCGTGCGCCCACAGGATGCCGCGNTCCTGTAATTCTTTTAATACCCGGCCGACCATTTCCCGCGAACAGCCAACAATGCGACTGACTTCCTGACGGGTGATCTTGATTTGCCGCCCCTGTTCGTGGCGCATCGCATCAGGNTGNGCNGCCAAATCACGCAGGGCTTCTTCTACCCGTCCNGAAACGTCCATAAATGCCATNTTGGTGGCTTTACGAGTCGTGGTCAGCAAACGTTTGGACATNTGCTCACCCAACGTTTCCAACAGATAGGGATAGCAACCTTTTAATTCTGTTTTGGAAAGNGCCTTGAGGGTTTGATAACTGATTTCTTCGGTGCGGCAATCNGTTCTGGCTTTGACCACCGACATGCGGTCATTGATATTATCGTGAAAATAGCCAACTTCACCGATAAAGTCGCCCTGATTGAGATAGGCGACAATTAATTCCTCGCCCTCTTCGTTTTCAACACAGATGCTGATAGAGCCTTCTCGAATGTAGTAGAGCCTGTCAGGAATATCACCCGGTCGCGCCAGCATTGTTTTGGCGGGGTAGACTTTACTGTGGCAGTGTTTGAAAAACTCTGCCAACTGCTCTTCTCTCTCTTTGTGTTTTAAATAATCCATGTCATGAAGGCCCAGCTTATTTTTATAAGGATTAATTCTGCCCAATTCCGATGAATATGGCAAAATTAAACGTTGTTATACGTATTTTATGCAGGATGAGTTAAATGAAAGCAAGAGTAAAGTGGGTTGAGGATGTTTTATTCGTCGGTGAATCCGGAACCGGACATACCATCGTAATGGATGGTCCTGAAGAAGCCGGTGGTCACGGCACGGGCATGCGTCCAATGGAGCTTCTGTTGCTGGGCCTTGGTGGCTGCACATCATTTGATGTCATCGATATTCTGAAAAAATCACGTCAAGATGTAACGGATTGTGTGGTTGAAGTTTCCGCAGAACGCAGTGAGGAAGCACCAAAAGTCTTTACCAAAATTCATGTGCACTACACCGTCACCGGTCGCAACCTTAAACAGAATTTTGTCGACCGTGCGGTAAAACTATCTACAGAAAAATATTGCTCGGCATCTATTATGCTGGCAAAAACCGCTGAAATCACTCATGACTATGAAGTGATNGAACAAGCCTAAATNNNNTTTCTAATAAACCGGAGCATAACCATGCAGCGACCAACACGAACTGGCGGTTTGCGTCATGTGGCNTTAACCGTCGAAAATCTCGAAGCCTGCGAACAGTTTTATGTGGACTTACTGGGNATGGAAGTCGAATGGCGTCCTGATGCNGATAACGTTTATCTGACTTCTGGCAATGACAATCTGGCTTTACACCGTGGCGAAAATATCAATAAAACACCNGTTCAGCCTCTGGATCATATTGGTTTTATTATTCCAACGCCTGAACAGGTTGATGAATGGTATGCCTTTCTGGACCACNATGCGGTTCCAATGCGTCAGCCACCACGTACCCATCGTGATGGAGCGCGTAGTTTCTATTGTTATGATCCGGCCGGAACGGTTGTACAGATCATCTACCATCCCCCGATTTCGTAAATCAGAGTTGTGTTATGAAAACCTATATCTACAAAAGCCGTAAAAAAGAAGAGTTATATCTTTATCTCAGCAAGAAAGATGACTTTTCAGAAGTGCCACCAAGCCTCTATGGTTCAATGGGCAACGAACCAATATTTGTGATGGAACTGGAGCTGAGCCCAGATCGCAAACTGGCCCGTGAAGATGTCAATAAAGTCATTCATAATCTGGAAACACAGGGTTTCCATGTACAAATGCCGCCGACCAATGATTTGTTATTGCACCGTGAACGCACCGGCCAGTTACATTAACTGAGCGACATCATTTAGATAAGTTTTTTCAGCTCGTAAAGCAATTCCAAAGCCGCTTTGGGCGTTAATTCATCAGGATTGATTTGCTCGATTTTATTTATCAAGGCCAAATTATCTGGCTGAGCAAATAAATCCTGTTGCGGCGGTTGTTCCTGCAAATTTGAACCAACGGTACGTTGAGTTTCCAAAGCGGCTAATTTATGTTTCGCCGCCTGAATCACATCGTTTGGCACCCCTGCCAGCTGCGCCACCTGCAAACCGTAACTCTGATTGGCTGCCCCCGGTTTTAATTGATGCAAAAACACAATCTTGTCGCCATGTTCAATCGCATCAAGATGCACATTGCAGGCTTTGTCATATAATCCTGGCAGCTGAGTCATTTCAAAATAATGCGTAGCAAATAAGGTATACGCCCCAATATCACGCACCAGTTTTTCGGCACAGCTCCAGGCCAGTGCCAAGCCATCAAAGGTACTGGTACCTCGCCCTACTTCATCCATTAATACCAGGCTTTGCGCTGAAGCATTATTCAGTATATTTGCTGCTTCATTCATCTCCACCATAAAAGTAGAGCGACCCGACGCCAAATCATCACTGGCACCAATTCGGGTAAATATCTGATCTATCGGGCCGATAACAGCCGAATCAGCAGGAACATAGCTGCCCATATACGCCATAATCACAATTAATGCTGTCTGCCGCATATAGGTGGATTTACCACCCATATTGGGGCCGGTAATCACCAGCATTGACTGTTCATTTAACTGCAAGTCATTGGGACAGAAATGCGTTTTCTGAACGGCTTCGACAACCGGATGTCTGCCCGCCTGAATCGATAAGCCCTGCTCTGCAGTTAACTGCGGCGCGACATAATTAAGCGTTTGCGCCCGCTCAGCCAGATTGGTCAAAACATCAAGTTCTGCCAGAGCCGCAGCACAATGGGTCAATGCGGCAAGCTCCGGATGAATCAGTTTAAAAAGCTCTTCGTATAATGATTTTTCCAATGCCAATGCTTTTTCGCTGGCGCTGAGTACCTGATCCTCATGGCTCTTCAGCTCGGCAGTAATATAGCGTTCAGCATTTTTCAGCGTTTGCCGACGCTGATAATCAGCCGGTAACTGAATATTGTGGGCTCGGCTGATTTCGATAAAAAAGCCATGCACTTTGTTATAGCCGACTTTTAAGGTGCTGACACCGGTGCGTTCACGCTCACGCTGCTCCAGTTCACGTAAAAAATCATTGGCATTCAGATGCAGATTACGTAACCGATCCAGTTCCGCATGATAGCCTTCGGCAATCACCCCGCCATCTCGAATCAACACTGGCGGTTCTTCAATAATGGCTCTATTCAATAGCTCAAGTAATTCCGGAAAAGTCCCCAATTCGCGATCGATCTGCTTCAGCAATCTGGTTTGAGTAGCCGATAAAGATTGATGCAGATTTGGCAGAGCAGTCAACATGCGACGTAACTGCACAAAGTCACGTGGTCTGGCACTACTTAGTGCTACTCGGGTAACGATACGTTCAATATCGCCTAGCGGTTTTAACAGGGTTTGAATGGTAGCAATGATATCCTGCTCAATAAGGTTGCCAATCGCCCCCTGACGCTGTTGCAAGGTAGTTAAATCTCGTTTCGGTTGTAACAACCAGCGTCGCAGTAAGCGTGTGCCCATCGGCGTAACGGTATTATCAAGTACCGACAATAGAGTATTTTCCCGGCCACCTGACAGGTTTTGTTCCAGTTCCAGATTGCGTCTTGATTGTGGATCAATACGAATACTGTCGGCCGGTGTTTCAACACTTATCTTGCGTAACTGCGGCAGCGCTGTGCGATGGGTTTGCTGGGCGTAATTAAGTAAACAACCTGCCGCCATAATGGCCAGCGGTAAATCATCACAGCCAAAGCCTTTTAAATCGGTGGTCCCAAAGTGCTCACATAAACGACGCCGCGCCGCATCCAGGCCAAAATGCCATTCCGGAACAAACTTCAATTGTTTGTTATAGCTATTTAAGGTGTCGCCATGACTGTCATCAATCAGAATTTCTGCAGGCTGTAATCGGGCTAAATCCGCTAACAAATCCGCTAGCGATTGATGCTGACATACATCAAAACGGCCACTGCTGATTTCGGCTATGGCTAAACCGTATTGATCCTTTTGCCGGGCAATCGCAACCAGCAGATTCTCTTGTTTACTGTCGAGTAAAGCCTCATCGGTTAAGGTGCCAGGAGTTAACACCCGTACTACTTTCCGTTCTACCGGGCCCTTGCTGGTTGCCGGATCACCAATCTGCTCACAAATGGCTACAGCCACTCCACCTTTTAGCAATCTGGCCAGATAACCTTCAGCCGCATGATATGGCACACCCGCCATCGGAATCGGCGCACCATTACTATTACCGCGTGCTGTCAACGTAATATCCAATAACTCGGCAGCTTTATGCGCATCATCAAAAAACAACTCATAAAAGTCGCCCATTCGATAAAACAATAATAATTCTGGATGCTCGGCCTTGATACGCAGATATTGCTGCATCATTGGCGTATGATTGGTTTTTTCGGTCATTTTTATAGTTTAGCGTATGCAAGATTATTCTGACGCAACACTTTATCAGCTTACCCAGCAACTGGCACAAGCGCTTCAATCGAAAGGCTTGCGTTTAGTCACTGCCGAATCGTGCACCGGTGGCTGGCTGGCGAAATGTTGTACTGATCTGGCTGGCAGCTCAGGCTGGTTTGAAGGTGGCATCGTCAGCTACAGTAACCAAATCAAACAACAGCATCTTGATGTTCAACTCAGCACGCTCGAAAAATATGGTGCCGTCAGCGAGCAAACCGTCATTGAGATGGCCTCTGGAGCCATCCAAAATTTTAACGCAGATATATCCGTCGCAATTAGTGGCATTGCTGGACCAGATGGCGGTTCAGTTGAAAAACCAGTGGGTACCGTCTGCTTTGCCTGGGCAGATAAACAAAGTGTGTTTTGTAATACTTTTCATCTGCGCGGCAATCGCGAATTCATTCGCCGCCAGGCAGTATTTATCGCACTGGATGGCCTGGTGAAAAAATTAGCTTCCACCGAATATTACGCCTGAGCTCAAATACAAAATTAATATCCACTAAATGCCTGTTTGAAACCGTAATCGACGCTGGTGAGACATGGCTATCTGTGTGATAATCCATAGTTTTCTGATATCAGCTAAAGGGCACACCAAATGGATGAAAACAAGAAGAAAGCGCTTGGCGCAGCCTTAGGTCAAATCGAAAAACAATTTGGCAAAGGTGCAGTCATGCGTTTGGGCGATGGAACTGCCCACCGTGATATTGATGCGGTCTCAACGGGCTCAATCGGGTTAGACGTTGCACTGGGCATCGGCGGTCTGCCGCGTGGACGTGTTGTTGAAATCTACGGCCCGGAATCTTCAGGTAAAACAACGCTGACTTTGCATGCCATCGCTGAAATGCAAAAACTGGGTGGCACCGCTGCGTTTGTTGATGCCGAACATGCACTTGATCCGCTTTATGCTGAAAAACTGGGCGTCAACATTGACGATTTGCTGGTCTCACAACCCGATACCGGTGAACAAGCCCTGGAAATCACCGATATGCTGGTGCGTTCAGGCGCCGTTGATATTGTGGTTGTCGACTCGGTCGCAGCATTAACACCTAAAGCTGAAATCGAAGGTGATATGGGTGACAGTCACATGGGTCTGCAGGCACGTTTAATGTCTCAGGCTTTACGTAAATTAACTGCCAATATCAAACGCTCAAATACGCTGGTTATCTTCATTAACCAAATCCGTATGAAAATCGGTGTCATGTTTGGTAACCCGGAAACAACTACCGGCGGTAACGCGCTTAAATTCTATGCTTCTGTTCGTCTGGATATTCGTCGTATTGGTGCCATCAAAAAAGGTGATGAAATCCTTGGCAACGAAACCCGCGTCAAGGTGGTTAAAAATAAAGTCGCTCCACCATTTAAACAGGTCGAATTCGATATTCTTTACGGCGAAGGTATTTCCCGCGAAGGCGAATTAATTGATTTGGGTGTCAGCGAAAATATCGTCGAAAAATCCGGTGCATGGTATAGCTACGATGGTAACCGCATTGGCCAGGGTAAAGATAACGTACGTATTTATCTGAAAGAACATCCTGAAATGGCCAAAGATATTGAAGCTAAGATCCGTGCCGTGATGTTGCCAAAGAACATCAAGGTAAGTGCTGAAACACCCGTGGATGATGAAATCGACGCGTGAAATCCCGCTCTGCAACCGAACAAGCCATTGGCTATTTAGCCAGACGAGAACATAGCGCTGCAGAGTTACAGCAAAAACTTCAACAAGCCGGTCATGAAACAGATAAAATTCATGCCGCTTTAGAAAAGCTGCAACATAGCGGCCTGCAAAATGATGAACGTTTTGCCGAAGCGTTTATCCGATCTCGTGCTCTTCGCGGATATGGTGAACTACGAATTCGGCAGGAAATGAAACAGAAAGGCGTGGCGGATGAGCTGATTAACGCCACCATGCAACAGGCAGAAACTGATTGGTTTGCGCTTGCCATCGAAGTACGATGCAAGCGTTTTGGCGAGCAGAGCCCCGATGATTTTAAAGACCGTGCCAAACAAATGCGGTTTTTACAATATCGGGGCTTTACTCATGAACAAATAACGGAAAGTTTTAAACTGACTAATGAAAACGAGCGCTGATTTACGCAAATTGTTTCTGGACTTCTTTGCTGACAAAGGTCATGAAGTTGTTTCCAGCAGTCCATTAATTCCAGCCAATGATCCGACATTGTTGTTTACCAATGCCGGCATGGTTCAGTTTAAAGAAGTCTTTCTCGGTCAGGAAACCCGAAAATACACGCGAGCCACAACCACCCAGCGTTGCGTCCGTGCCGGGGGTAAACATAATGATCTGGAAAACGTTGGCTACACTGCCCGCCACCATACGTTCTTTGAAATGCTGGGTAACTTCAGCTTTGGTGATTATTTCAAACGTGAAGCAATTCAATACGCCTGGGAATTTCTGACCGAAACACTGCAATTGCCAGCCGACAAATTATGGATCACCGTCTTTGAAGAAGATGATGAAGCAGCGGATATCTGGTTAAAAGAAATCGGTGTTGATGCTTCCAGATTCTCCCGCATTGGCGCCAAAGATAACTTCTGGTCAATGGGCGATACCGGCCCCTGTGGCCCCTGCTCTGAAATATTTTATGACCATGGTCCCGAAGTGGCCGGCGGCCCACCCGGCACACCGGAAGAAGATGGCGATCGTTATATCGAAATCTGGAATCTGGTCTTCATGCAGTTTGACCGCTCTGCAGATGGCACGCTAACCCCACTGCCAAAACCTTCAGTTGATACTGGCATGGGCCTTGAACGTCTGGCAGCCGTGTTGCAGCACAAACATAATAATTACGACATCGATCTGTTTCAGAATCTGATTAAAGCGATTCAAAAACTGTCGGGCACTACCGATTCCAGCAATACTTCCCTACGTGTTATCGCTGACCATATCCGCTCATGTGCCTTTATGATCACCGACGGCGTTCAACCTTCAAATGAAGGGCGTGGTTATGTACTGCGTCGTATTATCCGCCGCGCCATTCGTCATGGGCACAAACTGGGGTTAAAAGAAGCCTTTTTCTACAAACTGGTACAACCCTTAGTCGATGAAATGGGCGAAGCATTTCCAGAACTTACTAAGGCACAGCCAGTTGTCGAACAGGCTTTGCAAATTGAAGAAGAACGTTTTGCCGATACGCTGGATAACGGTCTGAAAATTCTGGACCATGCTATTGAAGAAATGGGCGATAAAGAAATTCCCGGTGAAACCATTTTCCTGTTGTACGACACCTATGGTTTCCCCATTGACTTAACGGCCGATATTGCCCGCGAACGTGGTTTGACGATTGATGTTGCAGGTTTTGAACGTCATATGGAAGCACAACGCAATCGTGCCCGCAGCGCCAGTCAGTTTGGTGGAGGTTTGTCCGAAACGCTTATTATTGATGGTGAAACTGTTTTCTGTGGTTACGATCATATGCGTAATGAAGGCGTGATCACTGCCCTGCTGGTTGATGGCGAAAATGTCGACAAACTGCATGCCGGTCAGCAAGGCATTATCGTTCTGGATCACACTCCGTTTTATGCTGAATCCGGTGGTCAGGTCGGTGATCAGGGTGAAATTAATACGGCGGGTGCACACTTTATTGTCAAAGACACTCGCAAACAGGGTAAAGCCTTTACCCATATTGGCGAATGTAAAGACGGTACCTTTGAAGTAGGCCAACAGGTCATTGCACATGTCGATGAATATAATCGGCAGGCAACGGCACTGAATCATTCTGCGACGCATCTGTTACATGCTGCATTGCGAAATGTGCTTGGTGAACATGTGACACAAAAAGGCTCATTAGTTGATTCACAACGTTTGCGTTTCGACTTTTCGCATTTTGAACCGGTGACCGCTGAACAACTTCGCGAGATTGAACGAATGGTTAATCAGCACATCCGTGTGAACCATGCTGTTGAAACCCGCCTGATGCCAATTGAAAAAGCGCGTCAAAGCGGTGCCATGGCACTGTTTGGTGAGAAATATGATGACGAAGTTCGCGTGCTGAGCATGGGTGACTTTTCGATTGAACTCTGCGGTGGTACTCATGTTGGCCGCACCGGGGATATCGGTTTATTGAAGATCATCAATGAAACCGGCATTGCTTCAGGTGTTCGCCGTATTGAAGCGGTCACCGGCGAAGCAGCGCTGAACTATATTGAACAATCAGAAAACCGCCTCAACAGCATTTCCGAACTGGTCAAAGCCAAACCGGAAAATATTGAAGAAAAAACCCAGCAACTGGTGCAACGCACCCGTCAGCTGGAAAAAGAATTGGAATCTCTTAAATCCAAACTCGCCAGCAGTGCCGGATCCGATCTGGCAGCATCTGCTACCGAAATCGGATCGATAAAAGTTCTGGCCGCCGATCTTGAAGGGGCTGATGTAAAAAGCCTGCGTGATACGGTTGATCAACTTAAAAACAAACTGGGCAGTGCCGCCATTATTCTGGCAACTGTAGAAGGTGAAAAAATCACCTTAATCGCCGGTGTCACTAAAGATGTGACCGATAAAATTCGGGCCGGTGACCTGGTATCGCATGTCGCCGCACAAGTAGGTGGTAAAGGTGGCGGCCGACCAGATATGGCACAAGGCGGTGGTAGCGAACCACAAAAATTAACTGCCGCACTCGACTCCGTCACCAACTGGGTGGCATCTAAGCTGGAAAATTAAGTCATGGCACTTATCGTACAAAAATACGGCGGTACTTCAGTCGGTTCTGTAGAACGTATCCAGGAAGTCGCTAAAAAAGTTATTCAATATCGTAAAGATGGTCACGATATCGTGGTGGTCGTCTCCGCTATGAGCGGCGAAACCAATCGCTTACTGGCTTTGGCGAAAGAAATTAATCCAGATCCACGTGGTCGTGAACTGGATGTTCTATTGTCAACGGGTGAACAGGTCACGATTGCCCTGCTCAGCATGACACTTGAGCAAATGGGTATGCCAGCACAATCCTATACCGGATCCCAAGTAAAAATCCTCACTGACGATGCACATAACAAAGCCCGCATCATGCAGATCGATGATGAAAAAATGCGTCAGGATCTCAGCGATGGCAAAGTTGTCGTCGTTGCAGGATTCCAGGGATGTGACGAGCAAGGCAATATTACTACGCTGGGTCGTGGTGGTTCCGATACTACTGCGGTGGCGTTGGCTGCAGCGTTAAAAGCCGATGAATGTCAGATTTATACTGACGTGGATGGTGTATATACCACTGATCCACGCGTTGTCCCGGAAGCACGTCGGCTGGATCACATTACCTTTGAAGAAATGCTCGAGATGGCCAGCCTGGGAGCAAAAGTTTTGCAGATTCGCTCGGTCGAATTTGCTGGAAAATACAACGTGCCATTACGCGTACTTTCATCATTTACTGACGGTGGCGGCACATTAATTACCTCTGAGGAACCCTCAATGGAACAAGCGCTTATTTCAGGTATTGCCTTTAATCGCGATGAGGCAAAACTAACTATTTTAGGCGTCCCTGATCAACCAGGTGTCGCCTATAAAATTCTGGGGCCAATTGCCAAGAAAAATATCGAAGTGGATATGATTATCCAAAACACTGGTCATGATTCCACTACCGACTTCACCTTTACCGTTCACCGCAATGATTATCAAACAGCGTTGAAATTACTGAAAGAAACCTCAGAATCCATGGGTGCCCGTGAAGTTACAGGCGATGAACATATCGCAAAAATTTCACTGGTTGGTGTGGGTATGCGTTCACATGCAGGTATTGCCAGTACTATGTTTGAAACCCTGGCACAGGAAAATATTAACATCAGCATGATCTCCACCTCCGAGATTAAAATCTCAGTTGTGGTGGATGAAAAATATCTGGAACTGGGCGTGAGAGCTTTACATAAGGCATTCCAGCTAGAACAAGCTAAGTAAACCATTGATATCAGGAAGTTTTTCCTATCGATAAGGTGCAACTATCCTGATATACTTTCCACCAAAGATAAGCGGATAATTTATTGTCCAACGCTGTCATAGAGGAAGGAAGACAAAAGATCTTCCAAAAGGAAATAAACGGAACTGGCACGAGGCCTAGCTCAACGAAAGGAGTCATCACTCTCCTCCCCCTCGGTGCCAGATTTTATACTGAAAGGGGAATAACATGTTAATACTTACACGTCGCGTTGGAGAATCTCTCATCATCGGTGATGATGTTGTTGTAAATGTACTGGGTGTCAAAGGTAATCAAGTAAGAATCGGTGTAGATGCACCAAAAGATGTCACAGTTCACCGTGAAGAAATCTATGATCGTATTCAAGCTGAAAAAGATCAATCAAACGCAGGTTAATTAGGCAAATCGACTAGCCAAAAGAATCACAGCTGGTATAATGGCCGGCTTGATGGAGAGCTGGCCGAGTGGCTGAAGGCGCGCCCCTGCTAAGGGTGTATAGGTTAATCCCTATCGAGGGTTCGAATCCCTCGCTCTCCGCCATTTTTTTCTGAAATTATCCTTGTGATAATCAGTAAAAAACAGTACAATTTCACGCTTTAAAGCGCCTGTAGCTCAGCTGGATAGAGTACCTGGCTACGAACCAGGCGGTCGCACGTTCGAATCGTGCCAGGCGCACCAAAAATTGAAAGTCAATCAAGCAGTTATCATTAATTTGGTAGCTGCTTTTTTGTTTTCAGCGTTTGCTGTAGCCGAAAATGTAGCCACTGTTTTCAACTGACACAAACTGTCTGCATATGAGGTTAAATGTTCTGAGGATAAATGTGCATATCGCTGCACCATCCTGATATCAGACCACCCGCCCATTTCTTGCAAAATATGTATTGGCGTCCCATTTTGAATATGCCAACTCGCCCAGGTGTGACGTAAATCATGCCAACGAAAATCTTCAATCCCTGCTGACACTAACGCATTACGCCACGCTTTAGTATTTGCCTTCTTAATAGGTCTTCCTTTATAGGAAAACACAAACCGATCATGATTGCCTTGTAATGTTCTTAACAAAACAACCGCCTCATTGTTTAACGGTACGCCGATTGACCGACCTGCTTTGGCTTGATCAGCATGAACCCATGCGACGCGCCTAGTCAGATCAACCTGGTTCCACTCAAGCCCCGTGACATTTGATTCACGTAGACCAGTTGCCAGTGAAAACCGAACCATGGACGCAAGATGATCAGGTAAGTGGATAAGGATTTGATGAACCTCTTCTGGCGTGAGCCAACGAATACGCCTTTTAGGTTCTTTGAGCATCCGAACATAAGGTGCTCGATCAGTCCATTCCCATTCCCGTGATGCCTTGTTTAAAATGGCTCTAACGACTTCCAACAAACGATTAACTGTTGCTGGTTTAACCCCCGTTTTAAGCTTGGCATCGGTTATATCATCTATACGATCACGAGACACTTCATCAAGATAAAGACCACCGATAAAAGGATCGACCCAGCGAATATGTGCCAAATCATCTTTGATGGTCTTCTTATCTTGGTTTTCCCTGTGCCACCGGATAACCGCTTCTTTCCATGTCCTACGTGGTTTCTCACCTAACTGCATGATCCGCCACAAGCTAACCCGATATTTATCCTCAAACTCCTGGGCTAGCTGCTTATCTACCGTTTTAGTAGATTTTTGTACTCTGCGTCCGTTTGGTGCGGTAAATTTGCACCACCAGAACTCAGAATTTCGTCGCTTATACAACATTGAGATGTTCCTCCATCACGTTGTACTTGCAACCCCAGCCAAGACCGAGAATAGAACGAGCGTAAATAACTGACAAGATCTGATTTAATGAATACCCATTGCTTGGCGGGTTTAGCGGCAGGTATTTCTCCACGTACCGCTTTCTCACGTAAGGTCTGCCAATGCATTTTAAGATAATCAGCCGCTTCATATAGATTGAGTATTTCATCATTATTCACCATCACTCAATTTCCTATAAGCATCCGCAATTGCGGCATCGGCTGGATGGAGATGTGAATCAGCAGGCATATTTTTGAAGCTGTTAAATTTTCGGGCTTTTTCTGACACTTTTTGATGAAGATAACCAAAGAAATCTAATCCCGTTAAATACTCCCTGCTATCATGATATTGCTTGGCCGTGCGAATAAAAGCGTGTGAGCCTTCGACCGGATCAGTAATGCCTTCTCTCGCCATAAAGGAAGATAACGCGCTAAGGCCATTCACAAACAACGTTCTATCGCATGGAGCTCGTCCCAATGGCGCTGCACGTTTCTGAATTTTAGAATCTCCACTCCAATACACTTGCTGAAGGATTTGCCAAAATTCCACAGTCTCCCAACGTGACTGGGTTTTATCCGTTTCACTTGGAATACATAAACGTAACCATTGTTCAGTGCCATAACGCCATAAACTGCCTAATGCGCCATTCAGATCGTGAAAACTAGCAATGCCTAGCTGACGTAACGATTCACGGCGAAACTGAAATTCTAAACGCCATACTTGCTGTTCAGGTAATACCCCCAATTCGTTATAAATCTGCTGTAAATAAGGTCTGGGCTTTTTTATCATTTCTAGGGATTTATTATAGAGCCGAGCCGAAATATCCCCCCCTACCCCAATAACAAAACCAGAAAAGACACGTGATACAGTAAATCGGTCAATATCTCTTGCCCTGGTCACCCACTGCGTTTCGGTAATGGATGAAAGCGGATAATCTGTTAAAAAATCAACAAACAGATCGGCGCGACTCACATTTGCAGAGCTTGTCACAATACCTAATGTTGAGACGATATCGGTCAGTACTTCAACGGCTAATGGCGCACCCTGACAAGTTAATAACTCACTTGAAATCTGTGCATGCGCTAAAGGGGTTCGTTTAGCACCTAACTTGGCAATTTCAATCCGGTAATGATTATCGTTGAGAATAAAAGCAAAAGGGTGTCGTCCACGATCTTTTACTTCAAATAAATGCCCTTTTATATTGTCCTGAGCAAGTGGTACATCAGTTTCTTGATTCGACTGAGCTAGTTTTTTGAGCTGGTTTAGTCTTATGGATTTGTCTTCGAATAGTTCACCCTGATAAGACAGATACAAACTATCAATACCTACTCTTAAAATCTTAGTCTGTGATGTGTTTATGCAATTAGAGGGTACTGTGTTACTAGACTGCGTACCCTGAGAGTGTTCCTGCTGCGGGCGGGGCGACCGGGAGTTCGCTCCGTCCTCGCAGCAACCAGCATCAAAACTATTTGAATCTTGCATGATAAAAGCTCCTTTTGTTTGGGAGCTCTTACAATCATCGCTTAACGTGTTGAGAAAAATAGACTGAACAAGTTGATGCAGGCAATAAAATAAGACGTACTATTTTTTAATACTTATTATTCAATAACTTAACTTTTTTAAAAAATTAGTTATTCCCCAGCTTCGTCAGATTTATCTGATGGCCTGCCTCTTTTCCCTTTGAGATTTACCGGCGCAATCTCCCGAACCCATTTAGTTATTGTTCCGTGATCATAGTGTTCGACACCGGCATATTTCAGAATAACTTCATGACGTGCCATTTGAGAGATATTGATATCTTTATTGTCTGGATCTTCCCAAATTTTCAAGGCTATCCGTTGAACTATCAATTTTGTTAACTGGTTTGGTCTTAGATTTGTAGCAGAATCTATATCTAACTCTCCATCAGAAACCTTTTGATTAGTCAGATTTTTAATATTTTGTGCATCACCCATTTCGGGTATATCAAAACGTAAAGAAAAGCCACCTTGCTCTTCAGGTTCTTCATGGCGAGCCCAACTAGCTCTTGTGCCATATTCAGGCCATTCAAAATCGTACTTCCAACCTTTTGGAAACCAGAACTCAGGCAATGGTATTGAACGACGTTCACACCATTCATGAAAATCTCCCCGAGAAATAATTGCCCAATTTAGTAATTTTTTATTATATTTCTGCCCACCAATACATGCATATACATCATCGATGTGCGTTCGAATATAGTATTTGGGATCAGCTTTAGAATCTGATGGACGTTTTTCTAAAGTTAGGGTTTCGCAGAAAAGTTCGCCTTCTAAAATGGCTTCCATAATTAGTCTGAAGTTATCTTTAACTGCAAGAGGAAATATAAAACGATAACGGTCAACATCATAAGCAGCCCATCTATGCGAAATATCCCATACAGATAGGTATTCTATTAAGATGGGCATTATTATTGCCTATTAAGTAATGAAATCATGGTAGAGCTCTAATAAGATATTCAAAGAGTTCCTTGAAGTTATCTATAGTCGCAGCTTCAAAATCATGTGTTTCATTCTTAAGAGTTTTTTCTTGAATTAACCTACATAAATCTTTCTTCTTTAATTGACTAACTTTCTTGCCAGGAAAGTATTGTTGAGCAATTTTCTCTAAGTCTGAACTTGTAATTAAGTTTTCAACCTCATATCCTTGCCAATCAATATTGATATCTTGGTAGGTCAGAACTTGAGACGTTGGTAAATACCACTCATCGGTATACCTTTTTTTCTCTTTACGACCTGCAGCATCATCATCAAGAAGAACTAAAAAATCCCTATTCCAACCTAAATACATTGATATTAAGGGGTCTAAAGCACCGGAACCTGTACCAGGCAAAATATGTAGACTTGCATATTTTTCAGGAAGCAATCCTTGAAAATACTTGAGAAAATAATAATCATTCTTACCTTCTACCATTATACAGTTTGGAATGTATTCCAATTTGTTAGGCATATAATCTAAGGTGTCGAGTATTGGCTGAAAATATGTTTCTTTATCTGCGTTACGACCTACGAACTCTCTATATCTTTCCACGCGAATATCTGTGTCTCGAGAAGAGTAATCATATTCACTTTTCGGATCTTCATACTTCAACCCATCATTCCTAACTATGAAAGTCCCTTCCAACCACTTTGGATTAATTAGGTAAGGACTATGCGTAGAGTAAATGATTTGACCGCCATTTTGGGTTATCTTCGAAAAGCTCTCAAGAAGCTGAACCTGGGCTCTTGAATGCAAATTAGAGGCTGGTTCATCTAACAAAAAAAGCGTATTTTTTTGATGCTTTCTATAAGAGCGAAACTGAGTAAAAAGTAGGAAGCAGAAAAACCATCTAAATCCTAAAGACCTCTCAGAGATTAGATATATTGATTCCCCATCAACCATTTCAAATTCAAGATAAACTTTATCTGTGTTTGGTGGAGTTCCTACCTCGACATCAACATTAACTCTTATGTCCTTTGTAGGCATTCTTTTATCAAAAATTTCATTCCATCTTTCAAAAACTGTACTGGTAACCGATTTACTCATTTTATTCAGAACTGAGCTCAAGCTTCTACGACTTGAGGACTCTGAATCAAGTGCTCTATTAACTATATGATCATCTATGTTTAGATTATCGTCGAGCGAATCCAAAATATCCTGAATAATTTTTCTGTAATAACCATTAGTTTTTGATTCATCTTCAACATCTAGATAAATTCTCTCTGGAAAATCAAAAAGAAAGGTAGGGAAATATAAAATTGAAGGTAATTTAGAGGAAATATAATCGGTGAGTTCGTTCCACTTCTTACGATTAGCTTCAATTAACCTTCTCTCTTTCTTACCCCGTGGAAGAGACTTACCATCAAGTGTTATTGCCCATATAGCCTGCGTGGATTTATAGGTTGACTTCTCAAACTTTAATTTCCTAGTAATTGTAAAGGCGTCAGGTATCTTTTGAATATTTAAATTGAACTCTAAAGAATCTTTGGCAAACTTTTTGATATCTTGCTTATCTTCATCTGAGAGAGAGATCCAAGCCGCTATTTCAATGGTGTCATTAAAATTAGCTTTCTTCTTGAGAGGAACTAATGAATTGACATCCCCATGAGAAAAACGCTCTTCATAAAGTGACTCTAGATGCTCATTTCTAGAATCAAAAAAACTTATCGCCTCAAGTACTGATGTCTTACCTGACTCATTCAGACCGACAAGCGTTGTCACTGGTGCGCTGGGTTTCTTAGTGAAGTCTAAATTTAAGTGCTCGATACCTTTAAAATTTTTTATATCAAAACCTAGATATTCCATCATCTACCTCAGCCATTAAAAGACGTTTATTGCTAAGAGACTGACTTTAACAAAAATATTGTCTTATTGTTACTTAAGATAACTAATGTATATGATAAACGGGATTGGAAACTGTCAGAATATGAAACTATCGACTCTTAATGGCTTTATTGAAAATTCTAAATTCGACTCGTGAGCACACCATAATTCAAACTAAATATCTGATAATTAAGTGAATATAGCAATGTGTAACTTATTATTCGGCATTATTAAATTCTAGAACTTGCTGGTATGCATTTGCCAGTGCATTGTTTAAATTTAAAATATTTTTCAAATCTACTTCGAATTTATGATTAATTGCCGAAAGCTTTGTGAGCATCGATCGGTAACTCGAAGCATCGCCAGGTGTTAACTCTGATATCAGGTGATGAATTACAAAGTTTCGTTCATCAACCAGAGTTTTGTATTTACTGTCAATTTCATCCTTTGAAAAAGAATCAAAAATTATCGAAACTCGAAATTTAAACTGTGTATTGTCGATATCTGAATCTTCAAAATCAGTATTATCTTCAAATTTAACAATTTCATTATTAAATAATGCTACTAGTTGACCGAGACTTTTCTTTTGTATTTTTTGAGAACGTACATCGAAATTTTCTTTGAGTGTGTCAGCCGTCCCCACTATCAGAGATCTAATTAATAAGAATTTAAAGGTGTGCTCATATCGCTGAAACAGTATGACTGTTCTGCCAATGAGTGAATACAGCTCTTCACGTAGTTCGTCCATAAACAACCCAATATAGAAATAAATCAAGTATATATTTATTGTATTGACAGCACTAATCACACCTAAAAATGAATAATTTATAACTAAATAGAAATAATAAGCCAGGGATGCAAGTATTTGTTTTATATGTAGATTAAGTTAATTCTAAAGCAAACTACGAACCAGGCGGTCGCACGTTCGAATCGTGCCAGGCGCACCAAAAATTGAAGTACATCGAAGCAGTTATCATTAATTTGGTAGCTGCTTTTTTGTTTCTAGCGTTTGCTGTAGCCGAAAATGTAGCCACTGTTTTCAACTGACATAAACTGTCTGCATAAACGTTTAAATGTTCCGAGGATAAATGTGCATATCGCTGCACCATCCTGATATCAGACCGCCCGCCCATTTCTTGCAGAATATGTATTGGCGTCCCGTTTTGAATATGCCAACTCGCCCAGGTGTGTCATAAATCATACCAACGAAAATCGCCAATCCTTTCCGACAATAGTGCAGTAATTTCTTTTTAACACGTGCAATATTTATACGTTTAGCCACATTCTCAAAAAAATAATATAAGAAAAGAAGACGTAGTCACCCATTAAATAAAGATGAAAGCTCCTTTGCCCACATTTTAATGTCTTCATCATCAGTATCATCTCTTAGCTCATTCAGTATGTCATCAAACCTTGTCTTTGCATCTCGCGAAAGAACTTTATAAATCTTCGAAAGGTTGATCGAATTATCTCTAAAGACTTGTCTTATCGTCTCATTACTCGTGGCTACAAGGTTTATCAATAACCTATCAATTAGAGGTTCAGAGGTTTTGTCAATCGGGAAGTGGGCTATAAGATCTTTATAGAAGATAATAAATTCAGATGCTTTGGTCTCATCTATGACGGTATTCGTGAAGATATTAAGCATATCTTTAGAAATGGCTGTTAACGTAGTAGGCCTAAAACACTGAAGAATTAGTGACCATTCTGATTTATAAGTATCAACTAAATTTGTACCTTCAAGTAGTTTTCTCGCATGGTTAACCACAGGTGTTCTAAAATTATTTACTAACAAGGTAAATGAAAGTGTGAGTTTTTGTCTTCTAATAACTAACCCAAGTGTATCGGAGGCCGTTTCTAAATGAGTTTCCCATTCGTTAGCATCAATCTCTTTTAAATAAGCATCGGTGACTTTTATTAAGCATTTAAGATCAGCAATATCATAAGAATCAATGTCGAATAGCAACTCTGGTGGTATATCTAAACATGCTACTCCAGAAAAGGATTTTATAAGAGAATCTGACCATTTAGATAATCTATGTAGAAACCTTGTCGCTTGAGTTGAATCGAGAAGAGATTTAATGAATGCATATTTTCTAGCAGTAAGGCTGGCATTCATAGTCTTAAAGCTTAAATCTATCAGAAGTTTCTTGAGAACCTCAGTAAATACACTATTGGTGTCAGATGCTTTTTCAGCGTAGTTAAGCCAAGTAGTAAAACGTTTGGAGTCAGACGTTATCTGAACTAAATCATCTATCTGTTCATTAGAATAAGAATTTTTCTCTTGAAGAGTCTTTAGATATGGAACAGTTGCATTTAGATTACCTAACTGAGGGTGATTTACCTGACTAGAAAAGTGATTTTGCTGAACTGGACCAAGTTGATTTAACATTAGCCAACATAAATAAGTCTGATGATGCCCCTCCTCTTCATAATAATTCTTTAAATGCCAAAGAGTTACTACAGAAGAAACTAAATCGTTTATTAAAACTTCCCTATCTTCAAAAACCTCAGAGCTATATGTGAAGTAAAAGATGTTAGAAATAAGATCTAAATCATTTCCAGAAATGTCTTTTGGTTGTTTAACAATGTTTGCTAAGGAAGTTTGTATATTCTTAATAAGGTTTGGAGTGAGCAACTTTTCTAGTGGTTTCAATACAGATAAAAGCAGTTTTTTGTCACTCTCGATTTTTTCATTAATAGCTTCTTCTAAATCTGCTCTCTTAATAGTTAAGTTGCCTGTATTGAAAACCCCTAATCCTGGGGCTGCGTTAGCTATTCCTAAGATAATCTCTGCACTTGATGGGAGTGGCGTTTTTAATACAAGGGATGAAAGCTGTTTCTCAGTCAGCGAAATTATCAAACCTGAATAGAAATCTGCCCAATCTTTACCTAGCTCTTTAAAGTTATCATCGATATTAACTATATTTTTATTTGCCCAATTTGTAAGATTTTTAATTACTTCCATCCGTTCTTTTGGATTAAATATCTGTCCAGGTAAAGCCATAAGTCCCGAATAATTACTCAAGATCACATCATTATCCATATCAGCTAATGTTGGGAGAGTTGATGCAAGCCTAAGAAAAATGACATCAAGCTCATGCTGCTCCAACTCCAAAGTCATTACATTACTGACAACATTAGATATTAGGTGAGGATCTTCAGCGGACCACTCATCGGCTTCGCTTTGTACCAAATCAACAACTACAGAAGTAAATCCTTTTATTGTTGTTAGCATCTTCAATTCATCAGAATTTTCCGCAGGTAGCAATCTCGATAGGTCTTGTGATAGGAGAGCTTGATAAGCATGATCACGGTCCACATTGAAGATCAACGAAGCTATATCTCTACGCCAATCTATATTAGGGATGAGATTCTCAATTCTTGGACAGATAATTTGGGTTTTAAGTAAATTGGGATCATTTGAGAGTTTTGATCTAATACAAGTAAAAATCGATAGCGAGTGGATATCAATAATGTCTCCCCAAGCCTGCCAAAGAACAGCTAGCTCATTGATATGATTTATTATTTGTCTTGGCGTGGGTTGTTTCTTCAATTCTTGAAAGTGATATTCAAGAATTTTCTCTAATCTATATACGGTTTCGATGGAGAATCCATAACTAATAGATTCAGATAGCTTAGATTTAAAAAAGCTCTTCCAATCGGAAGGTACCGTTGGAGAGACATAAAAAACTCTTTTGAAAGTTTTTCTGATTACATCCTCAGACATGAAGCCTGCTTGATCGTCTTGAGGATCTAAATTAAAAGCTTTAAGTACGTACTTTCTGTCATATGGAATTATTACAGTAACAAATGAATCAGGGTAGTCATCTGTTGCTTCATCTCGCTTCAATAAGGATCTTATAGAAGACCAAACTTCAGGTATATCTTTAACCGGTAACCTGTCAACGTTATCGAGGACAATTATTACTCTGTTATTCGAGTTGAATTGAATTTTATTTACTATGTTACGAAAAGCATTTTCAAACTGTATTGTAGATGGATCTTCTTCAGTAATAGCTTGCGTTATTGTTTCTGCATCAACATCTTTCGTGAATATAGATAAACTGCTGGATATAGCATTAATAAAAGATTTATCTTTAGGCTCAGCTTTGCGATAAAGTTTTAACGACTTAAGCAGAACTAAAAAATAAATTGCCAATACAAAACTACCTATCCACAAAGGAAGATTTGGTGGGACGTTATCAGCAATTTCAGGATTGAAGGCAAAGGGGCTAAGCCATGTATAAATTACGGGTAGAAGTGGTGCTATCGCAAGAAATATCAGACCTAAAATATTATATTCTCGTAGGTTAGAATACTTAATCGTTTTCTTCTTACCACGCACATATTCCAAATCACGGGTAGCGGTATCAGAATCAATTAAACCTTTATTTCTTGCCCATGAAATAAAGGTTTCTAGAAAAGCTTTTCTAAAACCATCACTATGTGTAGTCCATAGATCCATAGTAAAAACAGAAAAGTTAAATTTACCTTCGTTCTGATTGCACAATTTAGTTTCAGCAAGCTTTAATACAGTAGATTTACCTGAGCCCCAATCACCTTCAAGACCGATAGCATTATCAACTTCAGAAAACTCAGTGATTGCCGAGGAGAGACTAGTAGCGGTTCGGTCATGACCATTTCCACCAAAAAGATCTTCTATTGAAGGCTCATCAATTAATGTACAAATATTACGCGTTTCAAGCCCATGGACCGATTGTTGATCAAGCTCCTCGTTCATACTCTTGACACCCCTGTCGCAGATATATAGCGAAATGTAATATTTTTACAATAGCACATTTTGAACTTAATCAATTGCTTAGCAAAACAACTAATTAACAATAAAAATCATTTACATGTAACTAAGAGAAAAGAAAAGGCTTGATTGTTTTATTTAAAAAATTAAATTAATTTATAGTCTAACTATGAAATAGCCAAAGATAAGCGTAACTAATAGTTTTCAAATGAATTCACAAATATCATGTAGCTGATTTTAAAGTGTTTTTATCTTCTTTGTGCCTCAATCAATTGCCTATACCCTTCTGATACTGCTTCGTGAAATATTAAGAGATTTTCTAAATTTAATTCGAATTTTTGATTTATTGCAGAAAGTTTGGTGATCATCGTTTGATAACTCAAAGCGTCGTGTGGGATTAACTCTGTTATCAGGTGGTGAATTACAAAATTTCGATCATCTACCAAAGACTTGTACATTTTTTTCATTTCATCTTTTGAAATCGAATCTAAAATCATCGAAACTCGAATGCTAAATTGAGAACTGTAGATATCTGAATCTAGAACATCTGTATTATTTTCAGCTGTAACAAATTCATCTATATACATAGCCACGAGTTGGCCCAGACTCTTCTTCCGTATTTTTAGTGAACGTTCTTCAAAATTTTCTTTAAGTGTGTCAGCAGTCCCCACTATGAGAGATCTAATCAAGAGGGATTTAAAAGTATATTCATATCGCTGAAACAGAATGACTGTTCTACCAATAAGTGAGTACAACTCTTCTCTATGTTTTTCCATAAACTACCTAGAACTGACTTATTAAGTATTGGATATCAACTTTAAACTGACCCAATTATCCAATTAGTTACTATTGACTAGTATTTTACGATAGCGACATTTTGGGAAGTTTGAACATCCCAAAAATTTCACTCCTTCATGACGCCCTTTTGATGCCTTTCGTTCAACTAATTCAGCATTGCACTGCGGACATTTGTTAGTAATAAATTCATCGAATTTGTTTACATCCAAATCTGCTTCAATTCGAACTTTTATCTCTTCACTCTCATCATGTGTCATCAAGAGCGATGGTTTAAAAACTAAATTGATCGCCTCCTCAATCTCTTTGGAATTATATGTTTGCTCTGCCTTGAATCTCAGTAACGGAAGCTTGGCACTTTTCATCGCTGCTTCCAAAAAGCTATCTCGATCTTGTCTTTTTGGGTTATTGTGAGAGGAATCATCCAATTCTATACCGCATAGAATTTCTGTAGTTGTTTTATCCACCAAAACAAAGTCTACGTGCTTTGCTTTTATCTGATTAAAAGATCTAGACCATTCAGATTTCGGTAATCCTTTATGCACTGAAATAAGATCTGCTAGGCGAACTTTAGAGTTTATGTCATAGGAATCTCCGACAACAATTTTCAAGCTATGTCGGAAGGATATTTCAGCAGGGGTAAGTAAAGTTGTATTTTTATAGTAGGGATATGTTTTTTGATTCCGTTGAGCTAATTTCACTCTCCCACCAAATCCAGAGAGTTTGTACATAACTATTGCGGAGATTACTAAAAGCAATATAAATAAAAATTCCATTTAAAAATGTCCTTAAAAATAGTGTCTAATCAATATAGTCATAAAGGATATTAAATGCTGGAATAAAACCAAACCTACTTCACTGTTAGGCTCCATAACTAATAATTTGATAGCCGCATTTTTATTTGTATTGCTATTGTTACGAGCAAATGCTTAGAACGTTCAGGACTTAGCAGCTACCCAGTTAATTTGAAATCCACTGGCACGACGACGGTAAACGATTTATTCGACAGGTTGCCTCGCACGGGCAATTCTCTTACGGCTTTTTCTAACATCTCGCGAGCAGCTCTATCCAGGACTTGATGTCCGCTGCCTTGTCCTATGATGTTTATTTCTACCATCTCCCCTTTATCAAATCGTACGCTGACCATAACAATGCCTTCCAAATTACGGCGAATGGCCTGTTGGGGGTATTTTTTATTTTTCGAAACCATGGCGTAAAGTAATTGGCCGTAACCTTTCCAGGCTTCGTTACGATCAACTTCATCTGTCCCGCCTCTGTTATCTTCGTTGGGGTTATCACCGGTGGCATTGACTGCTTTACTGGTTGAGGATGCATTCTCTGAACTGACACTGGAAGATGGCAACGGTGATATTTCTGCTACCTCCTCATTTATAGGTTCATCAGGTAAGGGCGTGACAGGCTCCTCAATCACTTCAGCCACTTTCGGTTCAGCTATCGGTAATTCCTGTTTTGGCTTCTCAATAACTTTCGGTTTTTCCGGCTTGGGTTCAACCTTGGGTTTAGGCTTTTTGACTTTTTTGGCTTCAGGTTTTACCGGCTCTGGCTTGGGCGGTGGCTCTACCGGCTTTATTTCATCAACAACTTCCTCTTCAGGTACCTTTTCAAGCACAACCAGCTCTTCGGGTTCTGGTGGCGTATCGTCTTTGGCGACAAGAATTTGTTTATCAATAACTGGAGGCTTTATCAGTTCTACCGGCTCTGGAATCGGCTCCGGTTCGACGATTTCTGGTTCTTCATCAACCGGCTCAACCTCCTCTTGAAGCTGCGTCACTTGTACAGCAATCCGCATGGGGGCAGCTGGCGGTGAATATTCAATCACTGGTAGAAACAATATTAATAAACCAATATGAATTGCTAAAGCCAGCAAAAACCCAGGGATAATTCGGTCAGAACCAATGGCCTGGGCTGATGAAAAATCCGGAACCAGGGTTGTCATATCAGTTATTCACAAATTTATTTTGCCAATCAACCATGGTTAATTAATCGTCTCAGGTTGCATCACAAAAGTGAATTTCGTAATGCCCGCACGCTGAATGGATGCCATAACCTTGGCCACTTTCCCATATTCGGCTTTTTCATCAGCAAAAATTTCAACGGTACTGTCTGCATTTTCTGAGGTCTGCATTAATCGCAGATCAAGATCCTCCTGAGAAACAGCCTCATCGGTAAAATAAACCGTACCATCATCGGTCACACTAATACTGATGGTGTTTGGCTGAGTCAGTGAAAGATCAGAAGTGGCTTTGGGAAGATTAACCGGTACCGCGTTGGTTAATAAAGGTGCGGTAACGATAAAAATGGTCAGCAATACCAACATAACGTCTACCAAGGGCGTTACATTGATTTCACTCATTGCAGCGTCATCACTACCCATATTCATTGCCATAACGGAATTCCTTACAAAATTAAGACGGTTGCTTTTACAGTCGATGCTTGATTTTAATGAATACCGCTGTCCGAATTGTTGGCTCGATTCACTTCATCAAATTGACCACCGGATTTCAGCACTAATAACTGAAACGCTGAAGCGAAATTATCCATGGTGGCAACAGAAAGACGCACCTTCCGCAGGAAGTAGTTATAAGCCAGAACAGCAGGTACTGCCGTAGCAATACCGACAGCAGTAGCAATCAACGCTTCACCAATTGGTCCTGCCACTACATCCAGACTGGCTGAGCCAGATGCTGAGATCGCTTTAAGCGCATTCATAATCCCCCAGACGGTACCGAAAAGACCGATAAACGGTGCGGTGGATCCGACACTGGCCAGTACTGATAATCCATTTTCCATCCGGGTTTGTTCGATATGCGCTTGTTGTCGAAGTGCATGCAGTAAAATCTGGCGTTTGTCTTCAGGCAAAACCGCATTATTCATCTCTTGTAACGACGCTAACTCTGCTAATCCGGCTTGGCATACGCGTGATAAACGGCCTTTGGTTGACGAGATAATCGCTGGCAATTCATCAATATGTTTTATTTGCGAAAACTGTCTTAAAAAATGACGGTCATGACCCGTATTACGGTAAAAGACAAAAAACTTGGTGATAGCAACAGCCCAGATCAGGACCGATAAAAATGCGAGAAAAATAAGTACCGCATCAACTATATCTGGTACTGAATCCATAGAAGAACTTTCCTTCGTTAAGTGAGTAAAAAAACTGACCTAATATCAAAATACTGATGATTTAAACTGCGAACTTGCCTCAGAACACCACACTATTTGCATATCTTCATCGGTCTGGGTTCCAAAAAAACGTTAAGTTTTTATGGCTCCCTACCTTCTATGCCAATTGAAAATGCAAAAGTGACAATTTTTTTTGGATTTTTTTTTAAAAACGTTCTCTATGAATAAAATAATCGGCTCTATTCAGCAGCCTTTCTAGCGAAAAACCAACGAAAGTGAAAGGGAAAATATCCTTAATTTGAATTTGGTGACTTAAACGTTAACGGCTGCCAAACTGCTGTTTTAGATGAAATCACGTCTCGCCCATCGTTAATCAGTTCTGGCGGTATCAGTATTACCGTTATGAAGCCATACTCCCCTACTTAGCTCGATTTTAAGTTGTAAAAATCAATAGACAAATTGTGCAGAAAAATATGCAACCTAATTGAATGGACTAGTATTACCATTCTGCATAAGGCGTTCCTTCTGAGGAAGTCAGCTGCGAGCCACTAAACACATCTGCAATACTGCCAGCATATTCATCTGAAATTGGCTTACTAAAGATCCATGTATCTTCACTATCCGTAATGGGATCAATTGGCACCTCTCTCAAATATTTTCCCTCAACCAAATCTTGCAAACTACTGGGGTATTCGTTGTGATCATTCAAATACTGATCGATAGCACTTCTCATCACAATCAAGTCATGGCGCAGCACTTTCTCTTTTGAACGATCGACTGATTCCATATATTGGGGTGCCGCCAAAGTCAGTATGAGGGCAATAAGAATGACTACTATTAAAAAGCCAATAATAGTAAAGCCAGTTAATGTTTTTTTGTTCTCCATTCCCTTTCCTCCCATTTCATTCCTTAATGGATTTATATTTTTTATGCTCTCTTCTGCATGAAATTTATCTCTTGCTAATGCTTGCTTTACTTAAACCTTGCACTATTGCCGAATTCTTAAGATATTGCAGGGTTTAGGACCTTTTATGGCACCGCCCCTAACTCGCATACAAATTAACTAGGGTTTCTCTTAAAAAAAAGGGGGTACCTGACTGGGGAAAACAAGTACACCCTTCGCTCAAGTTCTAAGCAAAAACCACCTTATCTCTGTAGTAAAAATCTCACTGCATCGAAGTTGGCATCAGGTTTATTACCTGACTAAATCTCATTAATTTAAGGAGTCTGAATTCTGAGATTTTGAGCAGTAAAAAATTTCCTGATTACTTTTGAATATTAAGTTTACTCATCCTTTACTAAAGGTAGGTCATTTGTAAATGTTCCCATCAAACATCATTTAAGCGTGACTAATTACCCCTTTGACAATGCTTAAATATGAAACTTTGGCTGCCTGCTTCATTATAAAATCACAATCAATCATGACTAAAAATTCCAATTCACTCCTATCCATGCAGCTCTTGGGGCTCCAGGAGAAACAAACGTATTACTTTCCCATTCGAGTGAATTATGGTTATACCCATCAGGACCAATTGCACCGTACTCTCCAGGTGTAAATGGATTTAATTCAAGTGCACCCGCACTGAAATATTCTTCGTCAAAGATATTATTGACTAACAAGGTTGCACTTAACCCCTTAGTAAACTGGTAGGTTGATTGCAGATTAAACACGACATAGCCAGGCAGTTTTCCAGGATTGTTAGATCCTTTTCTGGTAGTTAAATATCGATCATATCCTGGCGCATCGGGATCAATAGTCGTCTCGGTAGTTTCCTGATAACTTTCACCCGCTTTATGATCATTATTTTCGTTGCCACGCACATAACTTGAGGAATGCGCCACAGCAGTCAGCCCTATTTTCCACTTCGGTGTAGCTTGATAGGAAATGGTGGCATTCAGATTATGTAATGGCACACCTGGCATGGTGTCACCGGGCTCGACTTGTATCATACGACCGAGCTGATAGTATCCGTTAGGTGTTTCGAATGAGCTGCTATTTCCTTCACCAGCAGTGGTAAAGTTGCTTTGGAAGGTGGCTTCCGTCAGTGAGTAATTCAGCATAAAGCCCCATTTACCTTTTTGTCCTGCAAAACCAGCTTCAAGTCCTCTGCGTCGTGTTTCACCAATTGTGTCAAAAAAACTTCTGTCGCCCGGGAAAGTGATCATATATAAATCATCTTTCACATCAATTTGATAGGCCGATATATTCCATTGGAAAGAATCTCCCAACTGACCACGTAATCCTATTTCTCCTGTTTGTGCTTTGATTTGTGGCAAATATGGGTCACCAGATAAAGTTGACGGTAACGAGCAGGTTCTGTTTTCTTGAACGCTCCTCGGGAGATAAGTTTTCTCTCCAGTGATTGGGTCATCGTTAACCAAAACAGGGGTATTATCTAAAGCACAGCCTAACTCGATGACGGAAGGGACTCGAACACCTTGTGAGAAATTTGCATAAACATTCAGGTTGGGTTTGGCTTGCCAAGCTACACCTAAAGAAGGATTTAACGAGTAATAACTGTAATCCTCTCTTTCTGATTCATTAAGTACATTCGACGTATCAGGAATAATATAGCCCGTGGGACAGTCCTCTCCTGGCGAACATACATCATAGTAATTAGGAAAAGCTTCTAATCTGGCGAGACTATAAACGTACTGACCATGTGTACGTGAAGCCATGGTATTGTGACCTTTTGTATCGTTATAACGTGCTGAGGCACTAAAATGCCAGGTCTCTACGGGACTCCATGTCTCACTGAAATACAAGCTTTTCGTCACTTGTTCACCATCAAAATTATTATTATCTATGGCTACATCAGCAGCAGCGTATTGATCCCGTGCCTGATCTGGATCTAAATAAAAATCCCGATTGGCATCAAAAAAGCCCAGCTGTTGGGTATTTGCATATGATGCTGTAGGACGATCGATAGATGCCCCCACCATAAATTTATGATGATCTGTATTCCAATTAAATTGTATTGAAGCACCATCGGTTATTTGTTCAATGGTGTTATCTGTCAGCACGCCAGTAGGCACACCTTCGACAAATCCTGAAGCAGTAGGACTATCCTCTCCACCATCGGTCATGATGCTTCTGCCATCTTCATCCACCAAGTCCAGCGGCCAATCGCCTGATTCACTTGGATCACGGATGTCTCCATGACAAACTTCTGCATTGGTAGGCGGTTTAATCAATATCAGATGCTGTACACCATCTGGTGTTGTGTAGAAATAATCACCCCATGCAGTAAATGCGATAAGAGCAGGATCGTTTACCGCCCCTTTTAGGCCTGATAGACTGGTTGCTACAGAGTAAATGGAAGTAAATTGTCCACTTTCATCTATTGGACCATATACAACATCAGGGAAATCACCAGCAGCGTTTTGAAACACCCGAGTAGACTGAAAGTTTTTCCAATAATATAGATTATTTTGGGCCATTTTGACGAAATCGTCCGGTAAAGGCGCATTGAAAGAAGTGGCAGGGAGACTGGCAAAGGCTTCTTCCGCAGTTGTATATCCACCATTAAAAGCAAAGTTCATAAACTCTGCTGAATTAAAAATATCGCCATCGGGTATATCCATGACATAGTAATCAGGTATGTCATACTCATTGGTTGTTTCAAATAAGCAAGTATATTCCTCTCCAGGCTCCAAATTACGTTTAACATGCTGGTTATCAAAGTCTGTATATACGTCAGCGCCACGCGCTGTACGCTTGCTATTACGACGATATACTTGCCCGGTAATACTGAATTTATCGTTTACTTGATAAGCAGCAGATACTTGAAATTGTTGTAATTTATTTTCTGTTTCATCAGGTGATGTGAATACCGCTGTTGAATCTGCTTCATAGTCGGTAAGTGGAATACCTCCATTGCCCACCATTTCATTAGTTACTATCAAAGTGCTTAAATTAAGATCTAGTCTATCTCCACGATAACTGGCCTTACCAAACATTTGATTCACTTCGCTCGGTGAATTATCGCGCCAGCCATCCTCCATAAAAAAGCTGCCAGCACCAAAAAATGCAATGGTGCCATTATTCCAGCCGCTCTCAGCTTGCAATTGTTCACGACCGAACGAACCTTTTAAAACGTCGAAATGCGTTTCTGTGAAATCAAATCCATCTTTGGTTTTTAATGCAAAAGCACCGCCCAGTGTATTCAAACCAAATATTGGATTAGATCCAGGAAAGAGATCTACATTAGCAATAGCATTCATCGGGATCATGTCCCAGTTCACGACATCACCAAATGGTTCATTAACACGTATACCATCAAAGAAAACGCTTAAGCCTTGGGCGGTTCCGATTTGAGGTCCAGCTCTAAAGCCACGATATTGAACATCCATTTGAAAGGGATTGCTTTGAGTGTCATTAACCGTCACACCTTGAAACTTTGTATTAAACAAATCGGTCATGCTTATAGAGTGAGATTCTCTAATCTCTTTTGCACTAATGCTTTGCACGTTTCCGGGAATTTCTTCTTTGGTGAGTCCCAAGCCGGGTAATGGGCCTACTTCATAAAAGCGTTGTGCGCGAACGTCTACCTTTTCCAGCATCAAGGTTCCTTCGCCCAACTTAGGTAATGCCGTAACTAGGAAATAACCACCATCTTGATCATCAATCGCTTCAAGACCGCTGTCTTTTAAGAGACGGTTAAAGCCTTCATCAACAGAAAATTCGCCTTCTAAACCTCCAGTTTGCTTGCCTTTGGCGATGGAGGGATCAAAGGTTAATCGCACGCCGGTTTCGGCAGCATACTCTGAGATTGCATTACTTAATGGGCCCGCTGGGATGGAATAGTTTTTTCTGGGTGCTTCCTGCACAGTTTCATCTGCTGCTAACACGATATGACTCAACGACATAGTTGAAGCCATACTCAGTGAAGCAACTGATAGACAACGATAAAACTTTTTCTTCAGGCAGAGTTTGCCTTGATTGTGCAAATTCAACATTCTCTCTCCGATCTTATTTATTGTTCTATTAGCTATGCCAATTGAAAATCGGAAAGTGACAATTTTTTTTGAAATTATTTTTAAGTTTTTTTGAAAAGCTAGATATCTAAAGGCTTACGCGGGTTTGAACATGACCAAAAAGGGCGTGAAACTTTCAATACGAATCGAAAGTGTTTTAGCGATACTCAGTAAAGCAGCATCCACATCGGTGATTGGAAAAGCGCCTGAGATTTCTAAATCAGCAATCGCGGGATCACAACGCACCACGCCGTGTCGATATCTTGATAGCTCATCGATGACTTTTGCCAACGGCATGTTATCAACGATGATAAAACCTTTGGTCCAGGCATCGGCTGCGGACATATCAAACAACATTTTTTGCTGGAACAGCATGGAGGTGAATTTCACCTCTTCACCGGCATTCACGACAACTTTATCGCCAAGCCCATCAATCGGTCTCACCTCAACTGCATCTTCAAATACATTGACGCAGCTGCGGTTTTTATAAATACGGGTACTAAACCGGGTACCTAACGCCGTCACGGTGCCATGCATGGTCTGAACGATAAAGGGACGGTAAACAGGATTGGTTTCTTGAGCAGTTTCAACATAGATCTCGCCCTGCAGCAGTCTGACCCTTCTGATTTGTTCGTCAAAGTGAATCGACACTTTGGTATCAGTATTTAAAACCAGTTTGCTGCCATCATCTAACCTGAATGTTTGGATTTCGCCCTTTGCTGTGGTGTAGTCCGCCATAAAGTGATACCAGGGCTTTTCTTTGTAGGTAATCCAACCGGCAGAACTAAACGCAAAAAGCAGACTGAGGTTTTTGAGCACCTGTCTTCTGGTACTGGATGCGGGTGTATAGCTCCGATTGAGGACAGCGATGCTGGTTTTTGAATTGAGCCCAATAAAGGTTTTGGTGACTTCTTCAACTTGTTGCCAGGCAAATTTATGTTCTGGATCGGCATTTATCCATGCTTTCCATTGCGCACGATCACTGTCGGTGGCTTCTCCCGAGGTGAGCTGAACATACCAGTTCGTCGCGTCACGAAGGGCTTTGGTATTGAGCTGTGCCATTTAAGCTGTAACCATCCTCTAAGACGTCATGGTAATGCAGTGTAATAACGCCTTGGCAATGTATTGACGAACAGAACTGACAGAAACCGACAATCTTTCTGCGATTTGGGCATGAGTCAGACCTTCCAGCTGAAACCATAAAAATGCGTTACGAATTTTGCTTGGCAACCCATCGAGCATCTCATCGATTTTGGTCAGAGTTTCAATCATGATATTGATGGTTTCGGGTGAAGGCGCTTCTGCCTGAGGTAAGTTGGCAATTTCATCAAGGTAGGCCGCTTCAATATCCCGGCGTCTTACATGATTGACCATCAAACCATGGGCGATGGTGGTGAGATAGGCCCGGGGTTCTTTGATATTGCTCAGGTCATCTTTTTGCAGGACTCGGGAGAAAGTATCTTGCATCAAGTCGGCAGCATCAAAACTGCAGCCCAGCTTTTTGCATAGCCATCCCATGAGCCAACTATTATGTGATTGATAAAGCTCTGTAATCAGTGAATCTCTTGTTTGAGTTATGGTATTCACATTACAGACATCTACTTCTTGGTATAAAGCGGCAGTACTCAAATGACCTCTCCCAGTAAACATGTTGAGCGAATTTTTAAAGGCTCGCCCGCCTGTAGCAGTGAAAAGCTGACTCAATTTCCCACCACCACCATGTAGGCCAAGTCTGTGATGCGAATCACAGAGTGGGCTTCAATTTACTACGTAAAGAGGGCCAAAAATATAGGAAATAATCCTAAAGTTATAAGGGAAGATTTATTTATTGGTTTTCGCTATATATCCCGCGCCATCACTGACTTTGACGTTAAACATTATTTTTATGAAAGACGGAATTACCATGATCACCTCCATATCTTCTCTTAATATAAATTGGTATTTAGGGAGCAGTAACGAGTTGTCCGCGTTACTTTTATCCAAACCGGTTGACGCTTATCAAAAGCTTTAAAGCTTCCAACTGGCTTAAGTACTTTGAGTAAAACTGCTATGGAGTGATGAGAATAAATAAACGATTTGGAAGCTTTGTTGGTTAACGTATTATTTTCGTGCAATCAGGTAAAAATTACCTACTGAATAAATACTTTGTAAATGGTTATCCATTGGTTGCTCTTCTCTGAACACAAATAATCGCCGGGTACAAATTTTGCGTAAAGTTTTTCAATTATTTTTAACTGGGGGCTGTTGATCTTGCATATCCCCGCTTTTTTATTATGGAAATGACATGCTGACATTCATCGGTGCCGTACTGGTTTTTATTATTATGGTTGATGCGGTCTGGACGACGTTAACGACTCGTGGCAGTGGTTTTTTAGCAGGTCCTTTAACGTTAAGTCTTCGATGGGTGATGAGATCTCTTTCCTATAAAATGGGAAATCGTAATGTGCTCGCCCATACCGGCACATTGACTATTATCACTCTGGTGCTGTTTTGGTTATGTGGTTTATGGCTGGGCTGGGGCTTAATCTTTATTGGTATGCCAGGCAGTGTAATAGAAGATGGGGATATGCAACCGGCGAATCTGGTGGGGTATTTTTATTTTGTGGGGTTTACCTTATCTACACTTGGCATCGGCGATCTACGACCGGTGGGAGATATTTCACGAATATTGACCAGTGTGGCGGCCTTTAATGGACTGATCCTCGTCACTTTGATGATTTCCTATGCCATTCCCTTACTTAACGGTGTTATCAGCCGACGCAAACTGGCTTTTTATTTGTCGTTGTTAGGTGACAATATGACCAATCTGGTGCTGAATGCCTGGAATGGAGAGGATTTCCGCGATCTTGAGTCGACCATCCATTTAGTGTCTGGTGAGATAATCCAATGTGCAGAAAATCGCTTGGCCTATCCGATATTAGATTATTTTTACAGTTACGAACGAGAGTTTTCTCTGGGATTGCAACTGGCAACAGTCGATGAGGCTCTGAACCTATTGGTTTCAGGTGTCGATAAGTCATTGCTGCCAGCAGAATCCACGATCTTAAATATTCGTAAAATCATTCAGCTTTATCTTACTCGCTGCCATTCAGCATTAAGCCACATTGAGGCAGATGTGCCGCCGCTTCCTTCTCTGTCACCTCTCAGTCACTCCGGCCTCACATTGCAAAGTGATAAGACGTTTGAATCCAGCATGGCAGAGTTTAATGAGCGTCGAAGGTTACTGCATAAACTGGTTTTACATGAAGGCTGGGAATGGACAGATGTCAGCCCGGCTTAACTGAACAATTTCAATGAGCTTCATGCTCAGTCGCTCATCTGCTTGGCTTTTTCACCAATAGCAATGATATCTGTACGATAAGGATTGGCCTTGAGTGTTTGTGCCAGTTGCACCATGTTATGCACCATTAGCAAGGTCATATTATTGGTAAAAAAGTGTTTATCGCCACCGGCTTCTATATAACTCGGTCCCGGACCGGCATCACCAACGTAGTAGGTAAACGCATTGACTGGTAGCGTAAATCCCTGCTCGGATAAGTCCAGCATAATACTGGCGGAGGCTTTTTTGGCACCATCTTCATTACCGTCTACCATGACGCCAGCGACTTTATTAAAAGTGGGATATTGACCATTTTTGTTATTGCCCTCGCTCATAATGCCATCCATACGTTCAACGACCATTTTAGCCACCGAACTTCTATCGCCACGCCAAATCGGTGTCGCGATAATCAGCATATCGGAAGCGTAAATACGTTCGAGAATTTTTGGCCATTCATCCTCACCTTTTTCATCCGAAGTATTACCAAAACTTACATGGTAATCGACCACCCTTATGGTTTCTGTCTCGACCTCCAGATCGTTCAATACTTTGCTGGCAACATCAATAAAGGCGTCCGTATTTGAGGTGGCTGGTGACTGTTTTAACGTGCAGTTCAAAAACAGAGCTTTTAACTGATGGTTGGAATCACTCATAAAGTACTCCTGATAGTAAGTTAAAAACGTTACTGGTAATGGTCGTGAAGCAACGTCGCGAAGTGAACTGTTTGAAAATCGGGTGAGAGACAGAAGCGTCCTCTCACCCGTTGGTGAGGCGTTTAATGTGGCTCATGCAGATGATGAAGTGTTGTTTCCAGCCATTCTTTATGACGACGTTCATCTGCCAAATGATCTTGCAAAATTGAATTCACTGGCTCAGGAAAAGCTTCTTGGACATTTTCCTCATAACGATTATTGGTCATGACTTCATTCAACTGCATAGCCTTCAAAATACCGTCATCACCTGCCAATTGAGCAATGTGTACGCTGCCGTTGGTGAGGATTTTTTTCAAATCACCCTTCTCTGGTGGCGCACCACCCTCCTGGCAAACAATCTGGCTGAGGACGGCGATATGATTTTCATGATCCTGCATAAATACATTTAACTTATCTCTGTACTCTGGATTTTCAAGTCGCTCGATGGCGGCTTGATAAGCTGAAATAGCGTCATAATCCATTTCTATAAGATCATTCAATTTCTCAACAATATTTGTTTTTTCCATGGTTTCACTCATGATAATTTCCTTACTCAATATTAATGAGTGGTATGGACGCCTTCTTTAATTCCCTTCAAGGCTTGTCCTACCTGGACAGAATTTAAATGTTGAGCCATATCGCCAATACTGACGACGCCCACCAAAGTATTTTCATCATTGAATACAGGCATTCTTTGAATCTGTTCATCATTCATCAGTACAGCCACTTCTTCAATGGTATTTTCTTCATGGCAGGCAAGGACTTTTACAGTCATCACTTCATCAACTGAAATCTCGGATAAATCATTCACCTGAGATACGCCGCGAGTCACAATATCTCTATCCGTTACCGTACCGACTAAGGTATTGTCATCAGCAATAAGCAGAAAGCCGATATCCTGGTCTCGCATGATTTGAGCCGCTTCTCTGACCAGCGTCGAAGGCAAGATCGTTGTAACATCAGTGTTCATAATTTCTTTTACATGCATCATGGTTAATCTCCTTTGCATTGAGAGTTTTGATTTCTCTATCTGTCAGGAATTTTTGCAATGCATATGCCAACCTTTTGCTGAGCGCCTAAAAGCGCTCCGTAAGGAAGGTTTATAACGTCAACTGATAAAAACGATGGGGAAATATAAAACAAGCTCTATAAAAATTTCATTTACCAGCAGTAATTTTTACCAGGGCTTTTATTGGACTATTACCTTCAACGAAGGAGTTTGGGGCCATTAAAAAGAAAATAGTGAATCACAGAACTATCGTTCAGTTAACTTAACGTCATACATCCGCTTATCTGCAGCATTTAAAAGCTCATCTGCCGAGGTGGCATCCTGTGGGCAGGCAGCCATACCGATGCTCGCTGTGACCGACAGGCTTTTATCGTTATGAATTAGCGGTTGTTTGATGGTTTCAACTATGGATTTAACAACCCGTTGGGCCTGGCTTGGTGAGGTTTCGGGTAATAAAACTGCAAATTCATCACCGCCCAGTCTGGCTACGGTATCTGTCTCACGCAGAATGCTGCCGAGTTGGGTGGCGGTATGTTTAAGGATCTCATCTCCCACATGATGACCATAGTTATCATTAATTTCTTTAAATCCATTTAAATCAATAAATAAGATGGTAAATTCACGTTTATGACGCCGATAGTTCTGTATCAGTTTATTTAAAAACTCAAAGAACATCAGGCGGTTGGGAAGTCCAGTCAGTCCATCATGAAATGCCTGCCATTCCAGCTTAACTTCAGCCGCTCTTCTACTGGTAATATCTATAATAAACGCCAGTACGTGTTTATCATCCAGGGCGGTGAGACGTTCCAGAAAATAATATTCTTTGCCGTTTAATACCAATGGATATTCAATGGTTGACGGTTCTCCCGTCTTTACTGTGGCAGCCATCAACGCGAGTTTTCTCTCTACCAGATCCGGTTCCAGCAGTTGTTTGATATTCATGCCATTTAATTTATCGGCATCAACCAATAAAGGAAAACTATCTTCTACTTCATGGTCAATTATTTTGCCATCCACCCGCATAGTCAGCAGTAAATCAGGCATCGCATCAATAATGGCTTTATTTCGCTGATTGAGCACCGCTAACAGTTTTCTGGATTCAATCTGTTTGAGCAGTTGGTTACCTAAAAATACTAATAACAGAGTGAAAACCATCAAAATGATGATATTTCGCGTCACCACCTGTTGTTCATATTGTCTTATGAGTTGATCGGCCGTCGCACGATTTTCAGCGACAATGGAGAACATTCCCCATTTATCGAGAAACTGAAAATCGCACTGGGCATTGTTCTCTAATTGAACCCGATGAATACCCAGCTCAGTTGAGGCCAGATATTTATGATCTTTGCATAAACTATAAATATCACTTTTATGCAGTCCTTCGTACATACTGGATGACCAGATGAGTTTGCCGGACTGATCGGTCAATACAGCAGAAATATTTTTGTTCTTGGTAATGCTTCCAAGCTGAGCAGTCAGGTCTTCATTTTTAAGGGTCGCCACCACCACTCCCCTAAACTTATCTTCACTATCCCGAATCGGATAGCTCATCATAATAGATAATGCACTTTCCTGAATTATGGATTGCCTCGGTGAGGAAATGAAAAAACTGGTGTGTTCGTTTTGAATGTGTTCGGTAAAATAATCCCTTACCGAAATTGGCTGTTGAGATCCGGGATTGGTAGAAAATGTAATTACACCTTTGCTATCGGCAACATATAGCTGCCATATGGTGGGATTTAGATTTTTGAGTCTTTCAGCGTAAGCAGCGACTTGCTGCGGTGCATCAATACTCATAGCGCCAAGCTGTCTGAGGTTTGCTCCTACAAAAGAAAATTCTTTATCAATCAACTCGGCTTGTAACACCGATAACATGCCGACCCGCTGATTGATCTGCTCATTAATCGGATTTTTATAACCAGAGACTTGTTGGTGGTAAAAATAACGCAAACTCATCGCACCAATAAACCACACAGCAAGCAGCATAAAGACTACAAGCGTACGGTTAAAAAATAATTGGTTGATATGTTTTGTCATATCTTAAGGATATCGTCTTGATAGTGAAAACACACTAAAAACTCTTTGTGATTCGGATAGTTGCGCACAGTTTCAAAAAATAACCAGTAAACATTTATGTTGATTGAGAAGTTAAAATCTATTGTCTAATACAATTTGTTTGGTGAGGTTAGATTAGGAATAAGAATGATAGCTTTTAGTCGCTGCCTAAAAACTCAATCGCATCTGAAAACTGTCACTCTGTAGATACATTTGATGAGATTGAGTGAAGTCGAATGAGCGTCTAAAGCAAAATACGTTGCATCCTTGCATAAAAAAAGGCTTATCAAAAATAATTTTCTACTTTTAATAAGCCTTCGGTTCTTTAATCGTAAATGTCTGAATTATAGCAATGACTCAATGGCATCAGTCACCTGTTTATCACTTGGTTTAACTTTGCTGGGAAAAGCGGCAACGACTTTGCCGTCGGCATTAATCAGGTATTTACTGAAATTCCAAGCTGGTTCTTCGCTTTGCTGGTTAATTTCCTGAAACACCGGATTGGCTTTCTGACCCGTTACAAAACTCGGAGCAATCATGGTAAAGGTCACGCCAAAGTTTTCCCGGCAAACTCGCTCAGCTTCGGCTTCGTCTTTTGCTTCCTGGTTAAAATCATTACTGGCAAAGCCCACTACCATCAAACCACTTTCTTGATACTTCTGATGCAAGGCCTCCAGCCCTTCAAACTGGCGCGTATAACCACAGTGACTGGCGGTATTAACGATGAGTAATGGCTTGCCATTGGCCACTTTACAGAGGTTGACTGTTTCGTTGGAATGCAGTTTGGGCAATTCATAATCCAGAAATTCAGGACAGGACTCTGCTGCCTGCGCCGAGAAAGAAAGCATTAAACTTGATATTAATAGTAAGACATAACGCATCATAAAATCCTTTGGCTAGAAGTAAGTCAAACCCTAGGGCTTGTTATCTATGCAGACCTTAGGGGCCACAAAAAGTTGATATAACGTTAAATTAATTATCTGTCAGCTTTAAATGGCAGAAGCCAGATAGTTGTCATCTAACCGTGGCACGGCATCCAGCAGGTTTTTGGTATGCTCATTCTGTGGCGAATTCATGATTTCTTGAGTATTACCGGATTCTACTAATTGTGCTCTATGCATGACCACCATGCGATCGGCCAGATAATCCACCACGCCCATATTGTGCGTGATAAACAACATGCCAATACCCTCTTCATCGACCAGCTGTCTTAACAACCGCAAAATACCGGCCTGCACGGAAACGTCCAGAGCTGATGTTATTTCATCACACAATATAAAGCGTGGTTCCAACACTAAAGCTCTGGCAATAGCCAGACGTTGACGTTGACCACCGGAAAATTCATGTGGATAGCGCCATAGACTATCGGTTGGCATCTCAACCCTGTCCAAAAACCGCGCTGCGATTTGGGTGCGTTCAGCATCGCTACTGCCAATACCATGAACCCGCATCGGTTCGATTAACGTGGTATGAATCGGCAGACGTGGATTTAAACTTGACCCCGGATCCTGAAACACTACCTGCATCCGTCTTCGCAGTGGCCGCATCGCTTTAGCAGATACCTGGGTGATATCCTGGCCTTCAAGAAATATACTGCCGGATGTCACTTCCTGCAGACGTAACAAGGCTCGCCCTAATGTTGTTTTACCGCAGCCAGACTCACCTACCAGAGCAACCACCTCTCCTGCATTGACCTGCAGCGAAACGTTTTCAACGGCACGAAAATGATCGACTACCCGGCGCATTAAGCCGCGACGCACTGGAAAATATACGGAGACGTCTTTGACTTCCAATAAGACTTTTTCTGGTTTCACCGGCCTGTCTGGTCTGATCAGCCGTTCCGGTAATGCGGCTATCAGGCTCTGGGTATATTCATGTTGTGGATTACGTAAGACATCTGCCGTCTTACCACTTTCCACTAGTTTGCCTTTACGCATCACCCCGACCACATCAGCAATTTGTGCAACCACGCCAAAATCATGGGTAATAAACAACATGCCCATTCCATATTTGGTCTGTAAATCACGCATCAGCTTGAGAATCTCAGCCTGGACCGTTACATCAAGGGCAGTGGTCGGCTCATCCGCAATTAATAATGCCGGTTCACAAATCAGCGCCATCGCGATCATCACCCGCTGGCGTTGACCACCGGATAACCGATGGGGATACTCCCGAATCCGACCTTCCGGGTCCGGAATCCTGACTTCTGCCAGTGCTGCCAGAATCTTCTGTTTACGTGCCTCTTCTTCCAGTTCGGGACGGTGTATCAGCAATACCTCTTCCAGTTGTTCGCCAATCGTCTGCACGGGATTAAGTGAGGTCATTGGCTCTTGAAATATCATCGCGATACGACTGCCACGGACTGATCTCAGTGTTTCGTCATCCGCATTGAGTAAGGCTATTTCAGGTAATTGTCCCTGAGGATCCGTTAACCTAATATGACCGTCAGGATGCCGGTAATGACCATGCGGTAATAACCCCATGATCGATAACGCTGTCACAGATTTACCGCTACCGGATTCACCGACCAGACAGTAGGTTTGGCCGGGTTCAACCGCCAGACTGATATTATCAACCGCCCGTAACCAGTTATCGCCCTCACCCAGCTCTGTTACCAGGTTTTCAACTTCCAGTAACGTCATGACTGCATCCCCCGATTGGTATGGGGATCAACCGCGTCACGCAACGATTCACCCAACAGGTTATAGGCGAATACCGTCATAAAAATTGCACCACCCGGGAAAACCGCCAACCACCAGTTAAATGTCGAAGATTGCACGGCCTGATTAAGCAACTGTCCCCATGAAGGATCATCGACTAAACCCAGACCAAGAAAGCTTAACGTCGCTTCAGCCAGAATCGCAGAGGCCACACCAAAGCTGGTCGCGACCAGCAATGGAGCCAGCCCGTTGGGCAACATATGACGAAATAAAATGGATCGTAGCGGTAAACCACTGGCGATGGCCGCTTGAACAAAATCCTGCTGCCGAAGCTTGAGAAATTCGGCACGTACATAACGTGCATAGCCCGACCAGGCCGTTATCCCAATAATCACCATCATCATGTAAATGGAACGGCCAAAAAACGCCACGAATGACAACAACAAAAAGAGGGTTGGAATAGCTTCAAAGATTTCCACCAGCCGCATGCCAATAATATCGACAATGCCTGAAAAATAGCCCATCAGACCACCAATAATGGTTCCGATAACCAAGGCAATTCCGGTAGCTATAAAACCAATTCCCAAGGCAATACGGGATGCATGGATCATTCGGGATGCTACATCTGCCCCATTTTCGTCAGTACCCATCCAATGGGTACGTTCGTTTACTGATAAGGGTGACTCAATCCCGGTATCGGCGTAATCACGCAGATAATCCTTAGCGGAATATGGAATCGGTGCCCGAATGATATTGTCGACTTTACCGGCAGCTTCCATTTCGCGGTAATGCTCATATACCACCAATACCGGCGGTGTTACGCTCGAGTAAGCAATAAATGACACCACAGCAATGCTGGCAACCCACAACAAAATCTTTTTCCAGGCAACAATTGATAAGGCTGAAATCACCAGGGTTATGAAAAAACCACTCAACCAGACCCAGTCCAGTGGTTCCATATGTTGCAGTAATGGGCTGGAAGCCTGTCCGTCCACAACCATGTAAAGCGGGTGACTGCTTGCCAGAAAGGGTGAAAAGGTGGCGATTAACACTAACAGCCCAATCCAGGCCAAACCGATTTTGGCGCTGGTGCGTTTTAACAGTGAAGAAACCACCTGTTGGGTCCAGGATTTAGACGGTTGCTTGACTGGAATATCGACGACTTGCTCAGTCATAACTGACCCTCGGATCAACAATTGCGTAGGCAATATCAGCCAGTAAATAGCCGACTAATGTAAGCAGACCGGAAATCAATGTGACCGATAACACCAGCTCACGATCACGGGTCTGCACCGCTTCAACCGCCAATTTGCCCATCCCATCGATACTGAAAATGCTTTCCACTATGACTGACCCCGCTAACAAACTGGGCAATAAAGTGGCCGATACTGTAATCAGTGGCAAAAGTGAGTTTCTAAAGACATGACGCCATAATACGGTTTCTTCATCCACTCCCTTCGCTCTTGCCGTTCGGGCATAATCAGCGGCTAGGTTTTCCAATAAAGATGAACGCGTCAACTTGGCAAGAAAGGCCAAACCACCATATGAAAGTGCGATAACAGGCAATACCAGATGCCATAACCGATCCAGTAGATAGCCGCCTTGCAGAATGTCCACTCCGAGTAATCGCGATATGGCTAATCCGAGTCCTATTCCAAAGGTTCCGGCTACGATAATTCTCAATGCAATATTATTAAGCCCAGCCAATAGCCTGAACAATAAGGCCATGGATGGAATCAAAAATAGATGCAACACCCCAAAAGCTTGACCATGCAGGTTAAACGCCATTGCATACCCTAGCAGAGCCCCCACAATGACCCCGGCATACTGCCGCTTTTTTAATGAAAAACTTACTGCAGCACTGATCAAAGCAACCGTTATCAATGCCACACACAACACGGTAATAAACACATCGCCAAAGCTGCTAAATAATGGAAGGAATGTTTGATCCGCCGTTTCGCGGCGCATCAAACCCCCGGTTGGGAACCAGCGCCAATATTGCTCTGAAGCAAAAAAGCCGATAAACAAAACACCAGCCAGCATACTCGGTACTGACCATAAGCCGAGCAGGAAAATATTGGAGGTGACATCGAATCGTCCTCCCCGTTGGCGAGCGGCTTGTACGCCGATACCGATTGCCAGAGCATAAATCAGTGGTATTGAAATCAGATTGAGTAACAAGGTGATTGGTAGTCGTTCAGCAATCATATCGGTGACTGGTCTGCCATAACGAAAGCTGGTGCCGAGATCAGGACCTTTCCACAATGAAAACTCACCAAAACTACCATCAGCTAATCTTTCAAAACCAATCGGTGAAATATTATTTAACCAACGGACATATTGCACCGGGGCGGGCTGGTCCAGACCATACAATTTGTTGTAATAGTCTTCCAGGGCCTGACGGCTTTGCGGTTCCAGTTCCATGCCATCAACCAGCGACTGGGCACTAATACCGCCCGGAGCAGCAGCCATAACAGTAAACACTACAATAGTGATTCCGAGCAGCGTCGGAATCATCAGTAAGATGCGTCGCAGCAAATAATTCAGCATGTCTGTCTAACGCCTAGCGACTATGCTGCAGTTCGGCCGGGACATATATCTCGACCGGGACAGCCATAAGATTAAGCCCCAATGCAGTTTTTTCCAGGTTATGAATGCGCCGGTCAATAAAGGCCATGGTATTGCGACGGAAGAGGAAAGTATAAGGCTGATCCTGCACCAGAATTTTCTCTGCCTGATGCCATAAATTCATGCGCTTTTCTTCATTTACTTCACCACGAGCTGCATCAATGATGGCATCCAGCTCAGGATTTCGGTAATTGATAAAATTATCGCCACCTTCAACGGTTTGGCTGGAATGAAACATCTGATAGATGTCGATTTCGATACCTGATGTCCATGCTAAGGTGATGGCATCGAAGTTTTTCTGTTGGATATTTTCTACCATGACCGACCATTCAGTGGGATTTGGTTTCATGATAATGCCTGAACGAGCATATAAATCTCTCAGAAACAGCACCATGCGGCGAGTATCATCACTGTCCTGAAAGTAAGTCAGCGAAAACTCAAAATTGTCACCATCCGGGGTTTCCAATACACCATCATTATTGCTGTCCTGAAAACCGGCTTCCAATAATAATTCACGCGCTTTTTCAATATTATAGCCAATTGCCTCATTAGCCTTATCATGCTGAGCCGAGCCCGGCATAAAGGGACTGGCTGCAGGTTGTCCATATCCCAGGAAAATTTCTTCCAATACTCTATCGACATCGGTGAGCATGGACATTGCGATCCGCACCCGTTTATCGGCAAATATAGTCTTTTCACCCCCACGTTCCTGATTCCAGGCAATAAAACTGTAACCTGCGGTAGGACTCATATATTCAAAATTCTGACTGCGTTCGATGATGTCTTTGTCATCCAGTAACGTTTGATATTCACGTGGACGAGCACTGTAGACATCAATATCCCCATTACGGAAAGTGGTTAAACGAGCACTGTCATTTTCGATAATTCGCCAGACAATGCGATCAAAAGAAGCACTGACCGGTCCCCAATAGCGAGGGTTACGTACCAATTCAACGACACCTGCATCGGGAGACCATCCTTCAGGATTGGCTAAACGGAATGGACCTGAGCCGAGCAATAAGCCCCGGCTTTCATTAAACGTCTGGGGATCATCAAGAAAGCGTCCATAAAAATGTTCCGGTAAAATTTCCAGACTGCCGGCCAGTTGTAAGCTATTAAAGTAGGGTTCCTTGAAGACAAATTCCACATGGTAATCATCCAAGGCAGTCACCCGCTCTATGCGCGAAAGATATGCACGACTGCGGGGTGCGGCTATTGCCTCATTCATAATGAAATTAAAAGTAAATTCTACGTCTTTAGCGGTTAATGGTTCACCATCTGAAAACGTAATATCACGACGTAGTGCAAAGGTAATCGTCAAACCATCAGCAGAAGTTGACCAGTCTTCTGCCAGCAATCCATTCCATTCCAGTGTTTCGGGGTTTCTGACCAGTAATGATTCCAGCACATATTGTTGAACTTCGGCGGAGTATGCGTCAGCAGAAACCAGGGGGGTTAAGGTGCGGATATTGCTGCCAAACGCCATCATCAACCAATCTCCCTGGGCATACTCTTCGTGTTCAGTCGCTCGGCGGGCACGTTCAAAAGCATCTGTCTCTTTGGTGACTGATTGGTCTGAAAAGGAGGTGTTGGCAGCACTACTGAAATCGGCCGTACGAATCGTTTTTTCAAGATTACGTAATAAACCACGCGTCGAGCGGATATCCTTGGCCTGCTCTTCCATAATACGGGTCATTTCATCCATCTTGGTCCACTGCCTGTCTATCTGAACCATAAGTAGCAGGAACATCACCACGAATAAACTTAATCCCAGCCAAAACCAGAGTTTACTGATACCCGCATTTCCATTTTTCATGCTTTATTTGCCTATTTCTCTGTAGATGTTTGTTATTTTTTATGACTTTAGTTCAGCCTGACAGTTTGTTGAGCTGCTGTCAGTAGATTTCTACTAAAAATTTAGCTTCACGACTTGACAGTTGCAAATCCGGGTTGGTTCTTGTCGTAGCTAAAATTGTTATGACTGAATTCACTAGAATCTGTTGATCTTCCAGCGTCAGTATTGCAGACGGTTATGTTAAACATCACCAGCCCTTAATCACCCTCTCCCAGACAGAACTTGATTTCAGCCAGATTTTTTTCAACACTTTGTGTGCCCGCCTGTATTGCTTCAGCTGCACGGTAAAATTCCAGCAAACCGATATGTGATAAACGTGGTTGTAACAACACATCTGGTGGGTCACCCGCCATACGACTACGGGTGATACGATCCTGAGTGATATTTACCGACGCAGCAATTGCCGCGAACATATCCGGTACATCTTCTTTGGGCGTTTTCTCTTCACCAAAAAGATTGCCAGTGTAATTGGTGATGAAATCACTAATCCGGTTTCCCAGCAGACTGCTGCTTTGATCATTCTGGGGAACCGGAGGATTCTGATGCAGATGTTTTCCCAAAATATCGCCATTCAGGTTGACTGCAATCACAATATCAGCCCCCAATGCGCGACAAACCGATACTGGTACAGGATTAACTAATCCGCCATCTATCAACCAGCGCCCATGATGCTTAATGGCTGGAAATAAACCTGGCAAAGAAATAGAAGACCAGACGGCTTCAAGCAATTTCCCCTCGGTATTCCAGACTTCCTGACCGGTATGAAGATGGGTCGCGACACTAGCATAGCGCGTCGGAAGATCTTCAATTAATGTGGCTTCTTCAGCCACATACTGTCTTAGGAATTGATGCAACTTATCTTTATTAACGACCCCATTAAATGGAAAACCGATATTAAAAAATCGCGCCGTTTCGAGTTTGGTCAATTTTAAAAGTCGTTGTTGCAGATCGGGCAATTTATTACTGAGATATGCCGCACCAACTAATGCACCTATAGAAGTACCGACCACTACATCGGGCTTGATTCCCGCCCTTTCGAGAGCATTTATCACACCAATATGTGTCCATCCTCTTGCTGCCCCACTGCCAAGTGCCAAGCCGATTTTCAACGAATTTTTCATTTAATGTTCACTTTAAATTTAAGGGAAAACCGTATTAACATGATGAAAAAGCTAAAGATATATAAATTCCGACCGTTATAACTAAATGACTCGTGTAACCTTAGGTCAACATGATGGATATATCACGAATTTATCATAACAACTTTTTAATTACCTACAGCACGCAACCGGTTAACCCTGGACAAGCGTCTGCGGAAAAAACCCAGCAAACAATTCATGAAGAGCGAAGGCAGCGTCGTGAACGTCGCAAACGTAAACAGAAAACGCGAATAGAAAGACGGGTTTCCTCAGAGCGCAGGGGCCCTTCGTTTGATGCCAAGGCTTGAATCCGGCTGTTCTTTAAAAGCTTTTACTCATGCGGATCATAAAGATAAACCATTAGTACGCTTTTAAAGCTTTTTTAAAGACTTTCGATCAAACAAGCCCCATCGTCCTGTTTTAACCGCTCCACGACGAATCCCGTTAACCGGTGCTATGTAAAACAAATCACCATTTTGCCCCAAAAGCTGTTGTCTGACCCCACTGGCTTTGGCAATTTTGGCATTGGCCTTCATGTGCATTAACTCGCCATGAACCGGGATCGCACATTGTGGCTGTACCCATTGGTACATGGTTTTAAGTTCTTCGCTAGCAGGATGTCCCGAGGCATGAATGGGCAGCGCGCTATTATCAATATCAATAACGTCAACCTGCATGACTTTAAGCCGTTCTATCAAAGTGGCAATCGCCAGTTCATTTCCCGGGATGACTTTTGAACTGAAAATAACGGTATCGCCAGGTGATAACTGCATATCCCGAAAACTGTTCAGACTCAGCCGATTTAGCGCTGTTCGTGGCTCTCCCTGACTACCGGTCGCCACCAATAAAACCGTATGTGCCGGTAAAAACCCTAAATGCGCTGAATCTACTGACGTTTTCACACTGTTCCATAAACCAACATTTTTGGCAGCTGACACGGTGTTAATTAATGAGCGGCCAAGCAGGCCCAAATGGCGCCCGGTTTCGTCAGCAATTCTTGCCAGAGTGTGTAACCGGGCGATATTACTGCCGAAACAGGCGACCACGACTCTGCCTTTGGCCTGTTCAACATGGAATTTCAAACCTTGGTATAAATTGGCTTCTGATTCCGACCACCCCTGCACATTGGCGTTGGTCGAATCACACACCATCGCATCAACCTGATACTCAGCTAACTTTTGAAACGTGCCTGCATCATATGCCGGCCCCACCACCGGAGCTTTATCAAGCTTCCAATCCGCGGTATGGAATACTTTTCCTGCTGCTGTCGAGATAAGCAATGCATAAGGTTCGGGGATGGAATGAGTAAGTTTTAACCACTCCACATGAAATACGCCGATCTGTCGTTTGGCATCTGCTTCAACCACAATGACCGGCACTTTATCTGCGATACCACGTTCAACCAGCTTTCGTCGTAACATTTCGGCGGTAAATGCTGTTGTATAAACCGGGCAACGAAAGTATTCCCAAAGATAAGGCACTGCACCAATATGATCTTCATGAGCATGGGTAATAATCAGACCATCCAGCTGTTGACGACGGTCGATCAGAAATTGCGGGTCAGCCATCTGGATTGGCGGGTTCTGACTATTAAGTGGGTCACCAAACTCATCTACTTCAGCTTGAAATGTCACACCACAATCCACAATCAACCAACGCCCGTTATGTCCATACACATTCAGGTTCATGCCTATTTCGCCACAGCCCCCCAGCGGCAGGAACCAAAAATCATCTTTTCCAGGTGTCATCCAGGCCTCTTAATTCAAATGCGTCGGTGTTCAATCTTTTCAGTTAAAACAAGTGTTGCTATGACTGGTAATGTTTTCACCAGTTCATTTTTGCTATCTTCATGATAGCAGTTGCACTTTTGCAACATTATAAATGCAGCCAGAGAAATTCTTTTTCAAAGACACTCCAGCAAAGCCGTGATGTGTCTGTTCCGCTAGTGGCAACAGCTTTTTGTTTTACGAAGTTATCAGTTAACTCCTGAAACAAGACGTTTAGGTTTTCTCTTTCATTTTGGCTTTAACTACATTGTTTGAGTAGATTTTGCCGCTCCGGTCATTAAATCAATCGTCACAATTAATATAGCTACATCGTTGTTATTGCAGCTTATAAGCTGCATTTGGCATAAAGGAAATATCTGACTTAAATCAACAATGCTATACTTTGCGGCTGTTTACAGTTGAAAACGCTGCAGGCTTTTAACTATCCCAAATAATCAGAGGCAAACAGATGGAAAAATCCACCCTTATGTCAGAAGGATTAACGCTCATGGTAACCGGCATGGGTTTTGTATTTGTGTTTTTGACCGTATTAGTACTGGTGACGACATTAATGTCGTGGATAATCACACGTTATGAGAAAAGTGTCGGCGCCCTTCCTGCTGAAGGCATTCCTGCCCCTACTGCTGTATTAGGTCGGAATCAGTCAGGGCAGTCCAAACAGCAATCCCAATCTTCTCAAGATTCAACATTACTGACAGTTTTATCCAGTGCAGTTCACAAATACCGTAAAAACAAGTGACGCCAAGTCGCTCCACGAATTAGTAGTTTAATCAAAGGCCATAATATGACCGAAGCAAATAAAAAGCTTGGCATCACCGATGTCGTTCTGCGTGATGCCCATCAATCACTTTTCGCTACTCGACTCCGTTTAGATGACATGCTGCCAATTGCCGACAAACTGGATCAGGTAGGTTACTGGTCAGTTGAAACATGGGGTGGCGCAACTTTTGATGCCTGTATCCGCTATCTTGGTGAAGATCCCTGGCACCGCATCCGCAGTCTTAAGGCAGCCATGCCCAATACCCCACAACAAATGTTACTTCGCGGACAAAATTTGTTGGGTTATCGTCATTATGCTGATGATGTGGTGCGTAAATTTGTAGAAAGAGCCAGCATTAATGGCGTAGATGTGTTCCGCGTATTCGACGCAATGAATGATCCCAGAAACCTTGAAGTTGCTATCAAAGCCGTTTTGGATAATGAAAAGCATGCACAAGGTACCATGGCCTACACCATCAGCCCGGTGCATGATTTGCAAATGTGGCTGGATATGGCCAAACGCATTGAAGATATGGGTGCCCATTCATTATGTATTAAAGATATGGCTGGTTTGCTTAAGCCTTACAAAGCTTATGAACTTGTTAAAAGCCTTAAGCAAACCATTGATATCCCTATACATATGCAGTCTCACGCGACGACTGGCCTGTCGACAGCGACCATCATGAAATGTGTTGAAGCTGGTATTGATAATGTCGATACCGCTATTTCATCAATGTCGATGACCTATGGCCATTCGGCGACTGAATCGGTTGTGGCCATATTCGAAGATACAGCCAGTGATACCGGTCTGAATATCGAATTGCTTGAAGAAATCGCTGCTTACTTCCGCGAGGTTCGTAAAAAATATGCCAAGTTTGAGGGAAGTTTACGCGGGGTCGATTCACGCATCCTGGTAGCACAGGTTCCTGGTGGCATGTTGACCAATATGGAAGGCCAGTTGCGCGAACAAAATGCGCTGGACCGGATGGATGAAGTGTTACATGAAATTCCTCGTGTGCGTGAGGATCTCGGATTCATCCCGTTGGTAACGCCTACTTCACAAATTGTCGGCACCCAGGCAGTTATTAATGTATTAACCGGTGAACGTTATAAATCCATCACAGAAGAAACACAGGGTGTTTTACGCGGGGAGTATGGCTCTGCTCCAGCACCATTTAATTCTGAGCTGCAAAAACGTGTGCTTAATGATGAAGAAGCGATTACCTGTCGTCCCGCCGATTTGCTTGAAGACGAAATGGAAAAGCTGACCAGTGAATTAATTTCACTTGCCGAAACAGAGGACTTTAAACTCGAAGAAGGTGAAAGACAGATTGATGATGTTTTAACCTTTGCGTTATTTAATCAAACAGCAATCAAATTTCTTAAAAACCGTGGCAATCCAGATGCATTTGAACCGTTGCCAACCGCGGAATCCACTCACGAATCCTCCACTCCAGCCAAATCGGCAGGTGCGCCTGAAACTTACACCATCACGGTCAATGGTCAGCAATATGTCGTTGAAGTGAATGAAGGTGGTGATATTAGTCAGATTGACAGCTCACAGGCGCCTCAGCCTGCTGCGCAGCCAAGCACAAATGAAGGCGTTGCTGTAAAAGCACCTTTGTCTGGCAATATCTGGAAAATCATGGTTTCTCAAGGCCAGTCGGTTAATGAAGGCGATGTATTGCTTATCCTTGAAGCGATGAAAATGGAAACACAGATAGTAGCCGAACACGATGGTACGGTGACTTCAATCAATGTTAAACCAGGTGACACCGTCAAAGTTGGTGACACTCTCGTTTCTATCGCTTAAGGGCAACTCTAATGGATAAGTTATTACATCTTTGGGAGGCCACTGGCTTCTATCAAATGCAACCTGGCCAGGGCATCATGATCCTGATCGGCATGTTGTTGTTATATCTGGCGATCAAGAAAAACTTTGAGCCTTTACTACTGGTTCCAATCGGCTTTGGTGGCGTGCTTGCCAATATTCCGGGAGCCGGCTTAGCTGAGGCCGGTGGTATTTTGCACCTGTTTTATGTGGTTGGTATTGAAAGTGGCGCCTTCCCGCTCATCATTTTTATGGGCGTCGGCGCAATGACCGATTTTGGTCCACTACTCGCCAATCCTAAAACCCTTTTTCTGGGGGCTGCAGCCCAGTTTGGTATTTTTGCAACGTTAATGGGAGCGGTTTTACTCTCTACCTTCGGTATATTTGACTTTAGTCTGGCTGACGCTGCTGCCATTGGTATTATCGGCGGCGCTGATGGGCCTACATCGATTTATGTTGCCAGTAAGCTTGCACCGGACTTGCTGGGTGCTATCGCTGTTGCCTCTTATTCTTACATGGCATTGGTACCATTGATTCAGCCACCGATTATGCGTGCACTGACTAATGAAAAAGATCGTAAAATACGTATGCATCAGCAGCGTCATGTATCACAACGGGAAAAAATTGTTTTCCCTTTGGTCATATTGATTCTGGTCGCTCTCTTCTTGCCTGATGCAGCCCCATTATTGGGTATGTTCTGTTTCGGTAATCTGATGAAAGAATGTGCGGTAGTAGATCGTCTGAGTAATACTACTCAGAACTCACTGATCAACACTGTGACGATTTTCCTTGGCCTTGCGGTTGGTTCCAAATTAAGTGCAGAAAGCTTTTTGAATCAAATGACATTAGGCATTCTTTTGCTTGGTATGTTGGCCTTTTCTATCGGTACGGCCTCCGGGGTTATTATGGCCAAAATACTCAATAAAATAACCAAAGAGCCCATCAACCCGTTAATCGGTTCTGCTGGTGTATCAGCAGTCCCTATGGCGGCCAGGGTTTCCAACAAGTTGGGTCTGGAAGCCGATAAACATAACTTTCTGTTAATGCATGCCATGGGCCCGAATGTGGCCGGGGTTATTGGCTCAGCAGTAGCTGCAGGTATCCTGATTAACTACGCAGCAGGTTAACCTCTTTTATTGCTCCCTGAAAATAGCTTTTTTCAGGGAGCAATTTGTTTACCTTTAACCATTCTCACTTTTGCAATCTGATCGCCAAAACCTCTTATTTCACAAGCATATCCGGCAAAAGATGCGTGAGATTCAACCAGGCCCTGCCATTTTTCACCCTGGGCATAATCACCATTCATCTGGCTAAAATCCAGCCCAAAGCTTTTCAATAAAACTAACGTATTGCTATAGCTCATACCGGGGTTTATTTGTTCACAAGCAGATTTGATCTTATCGGTTTCCCATACATAATAAAGTGGGTATAACATCAACAGCACAATTGAAAATTGTATCAATTTAACAAGGGTCTGTTGATATTTCATAGCCGCCTCTGTTGTGACTGAAAATGCACCAATCAAGGCGCGAGGAATGCAGTTTAGTAGTTCTAAATAAATGACGAGTAACGTAGAGTGGTGCATTTTCAGTCACAACCCAAAGGGCTGGGACTATTTTTTTGCCCCACGGCGTTGGAAATGACTTATGTAGATCACTACATCGCATCATTTCCGCCTTGTTGGACAAAAAAAGAGCCTCCAGCAGTGGTCGCTCTGAAAAATCAATAGACCCTGAATAATTCATGGCCAGGTTTCCTTTCATTGAGCCATTTTTAAGTGTGTTGATTGTAGAGTGAGTCACATTGTTAAAACGTGACCTAACGATTATTTTTACAAAATAACAGGAAACTTCCATGTCTAACGAAATAATACCCGTTCATATCACCAAAAGTCCGGTCGAACTTTTCAAGATCCTTAAATTTGAAGGTATTGCTGACAGTGGTGCCGAAGCAAAAAATATCGTTGCTGAGGGACACGTAAAAGTGAATGGTGAAGTTGAAACCCGTAAACGCAGACAAATGGTCGCGGGTGATATTTTTCAAATTGGAGAGGATAGCTGGCAGTTGGTGGATTGACTTAATGGTAGTTTAATATATGATTTACTGCATATATGAATATTCAAATATGATTTAGCTGTGGATTTACTGAGTTTTCACAAATGTCTGGCAGATGAAACACGTCTGCGTATGGTGTTGCTGATTGTTGATCAGGGCGAACTTTGCGTATGTGAGCTGATGTCCGCTATGAAAATAAGCCAGCCGAAAATTTCACGTCATCTGGCGCTTCTCAGACAACATGGACTATTACAGGATAGACGTCAGGGACAGTGGGTTTATTATCGACTTAATCCGGAACTCCCCGCTTGGTCACAACAGTCCATCAATGCTGCTTATCAGAGTAAACCTGACTTCTTCAAAGAAGATTTAACCAAGTTACAACGCCTGGGTAATTGCTGCTAAAAATTTTCATTAAATATATATGGATAAACATATGTTATGACAGCCAAACCTTTCAAATTTTTATTTCTTTGCACACACAATGCATGTCGGAGCATTCTTGCTGAGGCCATCTTCCGACACTTAGCGGATACCAGGTTTATTGTGGCCAGTGCGGGCAGCAACCCTGCGGGTAAAGTTTTCCCTGAAACACTGACCAAATTGCAGGAACATGGTTACAGCGTTGAGGGTTTATCCAGCAAATCCTGGGATGATTTAAAAGATTATCAACCGGATGTTGTAATCACTGTTTGCGATCAGGCCGCAGGTGAAAGCTGCCCGGTCTGGTTTGGTAAGGCGGTAAAAGGACATTGGGGATTGACCGATGCTTCCAAAGTAGCGGATCCACTTGAGCGAAATCAGACTTTCGATGAATTAATCAGTTTGCTCGACGCTCGTATCAGCGCATTACTGCAATTAATGCCAGATGAATTATCTGCCTCTGAACTCAGTGCCGACATTAAACGCATAGGAGCTACATACTGATGGGCATATTTGAACGCTATTTATCGGTTTGGGTCGGACTGAGTATTCTGGCGGGTTTGTTCTTGGGAAATCTGTTTCCCAGCCTGTTCAATCTGGTTGCCAGCCTGGAATATGCACATGTCAATCTGCTGATCGCGATATTTATCTGGTTAATGATTTATCCAATGATGGTGCAGGTGGATTTCACGGCAATTAAAGATATTGGCAAACGGCCTCAGGGAATCTGGCTGACTTTAGTCATCAACTGGCTGATCAAACCCTTCACTATGGCTGCCCTGGGCTGGCTGTTTTTTAAGGTCCTGTTTGCCGGATGGGTCGATCCCCAATCGGCTGATGAATATATAGCTGGCATGATTTTACTCGGTGTAGCTCCCTGCACGGCAATGGTGTTTATCTGGAGTCAATTGGTCAAAGGTGATGCTAATTACACGCTGGTACAGGTGTCTCTCAATGACATAATTATGATTTTTGCGTTTGCACCGATTGCCGCATTTTTACTTGGCATCACAGATTTGACCGTACCTTGGAAAACCTTGCTGATTTCAGTCGTTTTATATGTATTGTTACCCTTATTAGCCGGCTTTTTTACTCGACAACATATTATTAAAAACAAAGGTTTGCCTGAGTTAACCCGATTTTTAAATCACATCAAACCCTGGTCAATTCTGGGATTACTGGCCACTGTAGTGCTTTTGTTTGGCTTTCAGGCTGAAACCATTCTGCAACAACCTTTCATTATTTTACTGATAGCAATTCCACTGTTGATTCAAACCTATGGGATATTTGCGCTGGCTTATTTCGCAGCGATCAAACTGCGCCTCCAGCATGATGTTGCTGCACCGGCATGCCTTATCGGTACCTCCAACTTCTTTGAAATGGCTGTTGCCGTTGCTATTTCATTATTCGGGCTTCACTCCGGCGCTGCTCTTGCAACTGTGGTGGGAGTTCTGGTCGAAGTGCCGGTCATGCTGACGTTAGTCTATTTCGCCAATCGCACCAGAAACTGGTTTCCCAAAAAAGAGAATTTATCATGACAATTAAAGTAGGTATTAATGGTTTCGGCCGTATCGGTCGATTATGTTTACGTGCCGCATGGGACTGGGAAGATATTGAGTTTGTGCAGATTAATGATCCTGCCGGTGATGCTGAAACCCACGCCCATTTGTTAAATTATGATTCGGTACATGGCCGCTGGGATCACCAGGCAGAAGCCAGTGGCAATACTATTGTTGTTGGCCATAAAACGCTTGCTTTAACCGCCAATAAAGCTATTGATGATACTGACTGGTCAGCTTGTGATGTTGTCATAGAGGCTTCCGGTAAAATGCGCGACACTGGTTTGCTGCAAAGCTATCTGGATCAAGGTGTAAAACGTGTGGTCGTTACAGCTCCAATCAAACAACCCGGTATTTTAAATGTCGTAATGGGTGTGAATGATGATCTGTATGATGCCAATAAACATCCTATAGTAACGGCCGCATCCTGCACTACCAACTGCCTAGCACCAGTCGTCAAAGTCATTCATGAAAAACTGGCTATCAAGCATGGCATGATCACTACCATCCATGATCTGACCAATACTCAGTCAATTATGGATACTCCCCACAAAGATTTACGCCGTGCTCGGATGTCCGGCACTAACTTGATTCCGACCACCACCGGAAGTGCTACAGCCATTACTGAAATTTTTCCCGAACTCAAAGGGCGACTCAATGGACATGCTGTACGTGTGCCATTAGCCAATGCTTCATTAACGGATTGTGTGTTTGAAGTTGAACGTGCAACCTCGGTTGAAGAAGTCAATGCACTATTAAAAGCTGCAGCAGAAAATGAGTTAAGTGGTATTTTGGGCTATGAGGAAAAACCGCTGGTTTCCAGTGATTATCGTGGCGATCCGCGTTCCAGCATTATTGATGCACTATCGACCATGGTCACTAATAAGACCCAGGTGAAAATTTATGCCTGGTACGACAATGAATGGGGTTATAGCATGCGGACAATGGAGCTGGTGCGTAAAGTTGGCTTAAGTTAAGTTAGCTTGCCTTGCGAAACGTCAGGTTAAATCGATAAGGCCCGGTCAGTGGATGCTGGCCAGGTTTTAATGTTAATACACCGTGATAATAACGACGCGCTGCCCTGCCCCAGACGATGACATCTCCATGTTCAAGTGGAACACGTTGCTTTGGATCGTTTCTGCTGGCACCACCGAACTGAAAAATAATGGGCAAACCCAGTGAGACTGAAACTATTGGCTGAGAAAAATCCTGCTCATCCTTATCCTGATGCAGCCCCATCTTGGCACCGACTTCATATTGGTTCATTAAACAAACATCAGGATTAAAGTCAGAAAAGCCACAAATCTGAGCCGCGGTTTCAGCAAGCTCACGAAAACATTGCGGCATTTCAGGCCATGGCAAATTTGTCAGTGGATCGATTGCGGTATATCGGTAACCTTGTCGATCGGTGTGCCACCCCACATCACCGCAATTAGTAATTGCTGCAGACATATAAAATCCGCCAGGTGTCTGCATTTTACGAAAAGTTGATTGGGCATTAATCTGACCAATGGCAGTTATTAACTGTGGGGCTTGTTGAAGGGCAAAACCTTTCAGAAGGAAGACATCCGGCAAGATCTCATCACAGTCTTTAAAGACACTCTCAGCAAATAAATCTGCTGTATGCATTAGGGCTTGTTTATCTTTCATATCCACCACTGCTGGCGACTATTTTTGTGTCCGACAAGGCGGAAAGCACGCAGTGTAGTCTTCCTACATAAGTGATTGACAACGAAGGCGGCCGCAAAAATAGTCCCAGCCCTTCGGGTTGTGACTGAAAAAGCGCCACTCTGCGTTACCCGTCGCTTATTTAGAATTACTAAAAGGCGCTCCTCGTGCCTTGATTGACGCTTTTTCAGCTCACAACAGAGGCGGATATGAAAGATAAACAAGCCCTAGGCCAACATCAATCGCTCACGGCGTAACAGCGCTTGTTTACTCTCGACTCCCCAACGATATCCGGAAATTGCACCATCTTTGCGAATCACTCGGTGACACGGGATGATAACCGCAATATTATTGGCTCCACAGGCACTGGCGATGGCTCTTACAGCCCCGGGTTTATGTAGTTTTTCAGCAATATCGCTGTAGCACACTGTTGACCCCACCGGAATTTCCCTTAAGGCTTGCCAGACTTGTTGTTGAAAAGTCGTGCCTCGCAGATCCAGATTAAAATCCGTGTTTTTTTGTGGGTTATGAATAATCTCAATCACTTTTGAAAGTGTATTTTTAATACCACTGCCCCCGTCAACAAATTTTGCCGTTGGAAACTGTTTTTGCAGGCTGGCCATTAGTTCTTTAGCCGATTTGCCCAGGTAAACGGCACAAATACCATTTGGAGATTCACCAACAAGCACATTCCCCACTGGACTGATACCAATAGCAAAATGAATTTGTTCAAATTCTGGTGCAATGACACGTAACTCACTTGCCATTATCGATTGTCCTCTGTTCACGTAGCGTTCACCTTAACGTTGTTAGATTACATTTATAAATATTAATTCCTTCATTAGTTTAACAGTAAGGAATTTGCCGATGCAGGTAGTTAGAAATTCCATTAAGCTATACTGCATATAGGAATTTTTCCTGGACAATATTATGAAACTTAAATTAATACTGCTTTTACTCTGTTCTCCACTGCTGGCACACGCAGGTGCGGTCTCTCAGCTTGGTACAGGTGATCCATTGAAACTGGTTTATCAGGAAATGCTTTATCAGTATCAGGTTGGTTTGCAATTACATGAACAATACGACTTCAAGCAACCAATTGATGTGATGCAATGCAAAAATCAGCATGGATATATTCAAACCCGTGCCAGATCTATGGTGGGCACTGCAAAACAAGTTGAAGAAGAAATTCGCAGTGACGTAATTGATGCGGCATGGTTTGCGCTAAATTGCTCACGTTGCGGCAGTGCAGCTGATAGCTGCGATCAAGTGCCGGAAAAACTTGAGTTCATCAAGCTACAACTTGAAGCCAAACAAAAAGCTAAAGCTGAACAGCAGTAGTTTACAGGCGTTATTTTCGTTAGTACCTGTCGAATTTTATCTTTCCTGCCTTATGCTGAAGGGTGACTCTAAGTGCCTCCAAACAGCGGCTAACATACAGAACCTTTATCTCAGTTTAAATCCAACACCGGTACAGATTTAAACTTGTTAATGAGTTCTTGTTGCTGACAATGCGGTGCCTTTTTCAAAGGATCAGCCGTTTCAACTCCTTTTCACAATTATTTCAGAGGTATTTATGAGCCAACTGCAGGCGAATGATTTGTTATCTCCAATCAAAATTGGGCAGGTTACACTGAAGAATAGAATGGTTATGGCCCCATTAACCCGCAATAGAGCGGGAGAAGGTTTAGTGCCGACCGAAATGAATGTTACTTATTATCGGCAACGTGCCAGTGCCGGCCTGATTATCAGTGAAGGTTCACAAATTGCTGATGATGCATTGGGTTATCCGCATACCCCCGGTATTCATACTGATGAGCAAGTGCTTGGCTGGCGAAAAGTAACGGATGCCGTGCATCGGGAAGAAGGACTGATCTTTATGCAACTCTGGCATTGTGGTCGGGTTTCACACAGCTCCATGCTGCCAAATGGTATGAAACCGCTGGCACCTTCTGCCATCAAACCTGCAGGTGAAGTCTATACCTATGAAGGCATGAAACCATATGAAACACCCCAGGCCATAGAAACAAGCGACATTCCACGGATTATTGAACAATATCGTCATGCCGCCTGCTGTGCGGTTGAAGCTGGTTTTGATGGCGTTGAAATTCACGCTGCCAATGGCTATTTGCTGGATCAGTTTCTTCGGGATGGAAGTAATAAACGCACTGATCAATACGGTGGCAGTATTGAAAATCGCGCACGATTGATTATGGAAGTCACTGCGGCAGTATGCGAAATATGGGATCCCAAAAAAGTGGGGATTCGCCTCTCCCCGCTGCAGCCGTTTAATGATTTATATGATTCCAATCCTGAGGCGACTTTCAGTTACATGGTAAAGGCGCTCAATAAATTTGAACTGGGTTATCTGCATGTCACTGAAATGGGCGCTGAAACTCCCGGTGTTGCCGGCCCTTATTTTGATGTTAGCTCTTTGCGTAAATTATGGAATGGTCTTTATATGACTAACAGTAATTATGATTATGCGTCAGGCAATCAAGCTCTAAAAGATAACAAGGCTGATCTGATTTCGTTTGGCAAACTGTTTATTGCTAATCCGGATCTTCCTGAACGTTTTGCCAAAAATGCACCACTGAACCAACCGGATCCAGATAGTTTTTATGGTGGTGATGCAAAAGGTTATATCGATTACCCTTTTCTTGAACCGGTATAAGTTTATTTTTGATTAAGAGCTTGTTGATCTTTCATTTCCGCCACTGTTGTGACTGAATGTAGTACTCAAAGTGCGATTATTGCAGTTTATGAGTCGGAAAAAAGTTTCCAGCAGTGGTGACGATAAAAGATAGGCACCCCCTAAAAAGCCGGCTATGCCGGTTTTTTTATGCCTGCTTTTTTATTTATGAAAATATGAAAAATATCACTTACAGTTGAATCAGCAGACAAACGAATTAATGGGTATGTAATAATTGAACTTATAGTTATTACAACTGCGTTGAAAATGACTTATGCAGGATGACGACATCTCAACATTTCTGCCATGTTGGAAAAAGTCTCGTCTTCAATATTGACGGCTTTAAAGATAAACAGACCCTCGGTTTAATATGGATTTTATCAATACTCTTTTTCTACTTGGCGGCCTGCTTATTTCCCTAAGCATTCTTGGTAGTCGTCTTTCATCAAAGTTTGGCCTGCCATTACTGATTATCTTTTTAGCCCTGGGCATGTTAGCCGGTGAAGAGGGTGTTCTGGGGATTCAGTTCGATGATTACTCCCTGGCTTTTCTGATTGGCCATCTTGCCCTGGCAATGATTCTGCTGGATGGTGGATTACGTACCCGTTTGAAAACCTTTCGTGCCGGCTTCAAACCTGCACTTTCCCTTGCGACATTAGGTGTTTTACTGACCAGTGGCAGTATCGGCTTGCTGGCAATGTGGATATTTGATCTCAAGCTGCTTGAAGGGTTATTGATCGGCGCCATTATCGGTTCAACCGATGCGGCTGCGGTATTTTCCATGTTGAGCGGGCGAGGAATAAACCTGAATGAACGCGTTGGTGCCACCTTGGAAATTGAATCTGGCACCAATGATCCTATGGCAATTTTCCTTACGATTATGCTGGTCGAGTTAATGACCGGTGAAATGGGCGGTGCCTGGGATACGGCTTTATTTTTATTACAGCAATTCGGTTTTGGCCTGATTATCGGTATCGGAGGTGGCTGGCTAATTGCAAAATTACTCAATTGGATGGATCTAGCGCCGGGACTTTATGCCATGTTGGCTCTGGCTCTGGGTTTCAGCGTGTTTGGCTTAACCGGAGTCATTGGTGGCAGTGGTTTTCTAGCCATTTACCTCTGTGGTTTGATGATCGGTAATCAACCTGGCCGTCATTTGAACTTTATTCTTCCTGTACATGATGGTCTGGCCTGGCTCAGTCAGATTGGTTTATTTCTGATTTTAGGTTTACTGGTCAATCCGAGTGAATTATTGCAATACGCCCTGCCTTCACTGGTTATCGCATTGGCATTAATTTTTGTCGCCCGACCCATCGCGGTATTCCTGTCCATTAAACCTTTCTTTCGCTTCCGCTGGCGTGAATTGGGGTTTATTTCGTGGGTAGGTTTACGTGGAGCGGTGCCTATCGTATTGGCTATCTTCCCGGTGATTGGGGGAGTAGAAAATGCCTCGCTGTATTTCAATGTTGCGTTTGCTGTTGTATTACTTTCGCTGTTGATTCAAGGCAGCACCCTGTCACTAATGGCACGTTGGATGCGGGTAGAGGTGCCGATAGGTATCAAACCAAACCATCAGGGAGCCTTGGGCATTTTGCCAACAAATGATTATGAAATGTTTGTTTATCGGATTGAGAACGAACAGCTTGATGGTCAGCAGATCCGTTTACTGCGCTTCCCTTCTGGCACATTGATATCGGCATTATTCCGTAATAACGTGATGCTGCATCCCAAAGGCAGTACTGAACTGAAGTTGAATGACACCATTTGTGTGATAAGTCGTAATGAAGATTTGGATGCACTGAATCAAATCTTTAGTGGTCATTCAAAACTAAAAAATCGTGAGGCATTTTTTGGATCATTTACGCTACGCGGCGATGCCTTATTATCAGACGTCGCAAAAGCTTATGGACTGGTTATCAGTTCTGCAGAACATGGTATGACATTAAGCGAATTTATTTCCCGTCGAGTCGGTGGCCATCCGGTAGTGGGCGATGATGTGGACTGGCATGGCATTCATTGGGTAGTCAATGAAGTAGATGGCGATAAAATTATTAAAGTGGGTCTCAGGCTTTACTGATTATAATCCAGCATAAATTTCCAATACGCCATTAATGACAAATTGCACCGCGATGACCGAAAGAATGATGCCAAAAATTCGGGTAATTATCTCTTTGCCGGTTTCTCCCAGATAACGCACCAGAAAATGGGAATACACCATTGCCAGGTAACAGGATCCTGTGGTCAGCATAATCGCTGCAAACACCAAAATTAAATGCCAGGCTGTCGGTGCCTCACTGGTCAAAATCATCACCGTGGCAATGGCACCCGGTCCGCTCATAAACGGGATAGCTAACGGAATCACCGAGATATCCTTGGCAATTTTGCCTTCTATTGCAGGATCAGATGCACTGCTGGTCTCACCTTCATCCAGTCCCTTGTGAATCATGCTCATGGCAATACCAAATAAAATCAAGCCACCGGCAATACGAAATGCCTCGATGGTAATACCAAATATGTTGAAAATAAGACCACCCAGTAAGGCAAAAACAAAAAATACGCCAGTAGCAATCAGGCTGGAGCGTTTGGCGACTGCCTTACGGGTGGTTTCTGAAGTACGAGGCAACAGCGATACAAACATAAAAGCAGTTGTTAATGGATTCACAATGACAAATAAGGCGGCAATCGCGATGATCCAATAATCAAATAAACCAATTGCATTCATAATGTATCCACTTAAAGAAAACGCTATGTTCGCATAAATGCGTTTTCTGTATTGTCTTGTTGTTTAATTAATAGAGACATATTTTCAATCCGGTTTTTTACTTTTTCTGAAGATCGTTAATCAGCATTTTCATCTCATCAATTTCCCTGCGTTGCGCCTCAATAATTTCATCGGCTAATTGACGTACCCGTGGATCACTAATCTTTGCCCTTTCGCTGGTCAAAATTGCGATCGAGTGATGTGGAATCATGGCTTTCATATAAGACACATCATCAACCGTGGTCTGGCTCCTTACCAGCCAGAGTGAGCCCGCAAAAATTACAATACTGACAAGATAAATAATGATATTGACTGTGACGTTGGAATACATGTGCAGCATAAAGCTCAACATCACTATTGCCATGGTTGCCCCCATTATCAGTGCCATATAACTTCGGGTTTCACTGAAAAACACATGATCAGCCTGATAGGTATTTAGATACATTAAGCCGAACATCACGAGAGTGGATGTCAGGATCATGGCAGCAAATCTTCCATACATTTTCATCAGCTTATCTCCTAATTAAAGACTAGGGTCTGTCTATTTTTCAGAGCCAGCACTGCTGGCGGCTATGAAAGATAAACAGCCCCTCGTTAACACCCCGTGAAATGAGAAAAAATTCTTGTTGTTATATTAAGTTAACATTTATTAGGGCGATTGATCTTTCATGACTGCCATTCTGGACAAAAAATCAGCCATCGGCAGTGGTGGATATGCAAGATAAACAAGCTCTGGTTGATACCGCAAAAAAAAGCCCGGATAATTCCGGGCTCAAAATCAGGCAAACTGACCGCTGCGATAATCAGCAAAAGCCTGTTCCAGTTCAGCACGGGTATTCATTACAAATGGTCCTGCCCGTTCAACTGGTTCATTAATCGGTTTGCCAGCCACCACAATGAATGTGCTGTCCTGTTCTGCCATTACTTTCACCGCATCACCTTCTTTTAGTACCGCCAGCTGCGAGGCACCGATTGAAGTCGGTTTATCGCCAATACTGACTCGACCTGCTGCTACATAAATAAAGGCATTATGAGTAGCTGGTATCTGGTCTTCAAATACACTACCTGCAGGCGCATCAATCACAAAATAAACCGGCTCAATAAAACTATTATCTATAACGCCTTTGGTTCCATTAAGCGTTTCACCGGCTACGACTTTTACCGTTAAACCTGCTTGGCGTGTCTCTATTGCAATCTCGCTGGCTGCTTTTTCCTGGTAGCGTGGTGCCATCATTTTATGTTCAGCGGGCAGATTTACCCACAACTGGAAACCTGCCAACAAACCCGCTTCCTGCTCAGGTTTTTCCGAGTGGATAATGCCGCGGCCTGCTGTCATCCACTGCACGCCTCCACTTTCAATCACCCCCGCATTACCGGCGCTATCTTCATGGCGCATTTTACCTGCCAGCATATAGGTCACTGTTTCAAAACCACGATGTGGATGGGGTGGAAAACCGGCAATATAGTCTTCAGGTTTATCACTGCCAAACGCATCAAACAATAAAAACGGATCCAACATATCTATTTCATGCGAGGCGATTAACCGTCTTAACGACACCCCCGCCCCATCCGAGGTCATCTGACCCCGTATCCATTTTTTCACTTCACGTTGTTGTGCCATGATGGCCTCCTTACGCCGCAATCACTGCAGCCAATTTCTCGCTGCTGTCCGGCTGTTCAAAATAGTGGTTGGCATTGACCAATGTGACATCGCTAATGCCAATAAACTGCATAAAAAATTTCAAATACTGACTGGCAAAATCCACATCACTTTCCAGTGGTACGCCACCTGATGCCATCACCAGATAAACTTGTTTGTTTTCCAGTAAGCCTACAGGACCATTTTCGTTATACCGAAAGGTTTCGCGCGCCCTAGCCACCAGATCAATCCAGGCTTTCAATGCTGCCGGTATACCAAAGTTATAAATCGGTACAGCTATCACTATCACATCCGCTGTCTTGACTTCATTAATCAGCTGATCAGATAAGGCCAATACATTTTTTTGTGCCTCACTTCTATCTGCCGGATCGGTAAAGTTGGAATTAATCCATTCTTCGTTGATGAATGGCAAACCTGAAGCCACATCACGTTGCTGCAAGGTTACATCATGTTGACTAGCCAATATTTCGGTCAACTGGGTCGAGACAGTCCGGGTTAATGATCCGTCATAACGACCACTGGCATTAATATGTAATACGTTTAATTTTTGCATCATTTAATTCCTCTTATAGGTCGGTTAAGTTAGTACGGTGACATTTTATAGTTCTTTAAATTTTGATAAAGAATGCTATAAAGAATTTATTGTTGATATATAAAGAACAATAAAAGGATATGGCAGTGAATCAAATTGAAGATATGCAAACGTTTAAACGTATTGTTGAAGCAGGCAGTATCAGTCTCGCTGCCGAACAGCTTGATACCGTGAAATCGGCAGTTAGCAGGCGGTTAAAAGATTTGGAAAAACGTTTGAATGTGACTCTGCTGCAACGCACCACCCGACGCCAAACGCTGACCGAGGCCGGACACCGTTATTATCAGCATTGTTTGCGATTACTGGATGATATTGCAGAGGCAGAAGCACAGATATCCGATATTGAAGCCGAACTCAGCGGCAAGTTACGAATCTCCGCGCCGGTATCTTTTGGCTTAATGCATTTGGGGCCCGCCTTACAGGAATTTCAGCAATTACATCCCCTGATTGAAATGTCGATTGATTTCAATGATCGACAGGTTGATTTGATTGCTGATGGATTTGATCTGGCAATCCGCATCGCCAGACTGGATGACTCAACCTTAATTGCAAAAAAACTCTCATCTACACGGCTGCTGGTCTGTGCCAGTCCAGAATATCTGGCCTATCATGGCACGCCAGTCATTCCCATCGATCTTACTAATGACCATGCTATTTTGCATTATCGAAATACCTCTGAAACCTGGGTGTTTCAACAGAATGGCAGCCCCATCAGTTTGCATTTGCAGGGCAAGCTTTCAGCTAATAATGGTAATTTTCTGTGTGATTCAGCCATCGCAGGCCAAGGCATTATCTTCTCTCCAGATTTTCTTTGTTATCAGGCTGTGCAATCAGGAAAGCTTGAGGTCATATTGCGTGACTATATGTATGACAACGAGGTTGGCATTTTCGCGGTTTACCCACAAACCCGCTATTTGCCAAGGCGCAGTCAGATTCTGATTGCCTATTTGCAGAAATATTTCGCTCGCAATGCACCCTGGTTGGATTGCTGAGCTATTTGACAGTCTTTGGCGACAATGCTCAACTGTCGCCCACAAGAAAAATCTTATAAAGAGAGAGAACCTATGACTGAAATTTATGGCACCCAGCATCGGCAATTACAACAGGAATTCGATAAAGAAAAACTTGCGGATCGAGTCGGCGAGGCCATTATCACTGATTACATTACTGATCAGCATCGTGAGTTTATCGCATCACGTGATTTCTTTTTCCTGTCCACGGTTGATCACCGGGGGTTTCCAACCTGTTCCCATAAGGGCGGCGACATTGGTTTTGTAAAAATTCTCGATGAAAAAACACTCGCCTTTCCCAGTCTTGACGGTAACGGCATGTATCTGTCGATGGGTAATATTGATGCCAATAAAAAAGTTGGCATGTTGTTTATCGATTTTGAAACTCCACACCGGGTTCGGGTTCATGGTACTGCCGAACTGAGTCGCGATCCGGCAGATCTGGCGTTATTTCATGAAGCAGAACTGGTGGTCAGAGTCACCATTGAAGATATGTTTCAGAACTGCCCTCGTTATATTCACCGTTATAAACGCATCAGTGAATCTCGATATGTGCCAAAAGCTGAATGCCAGACACCATTACCAGTCTGGAAGCGTTTAGATGCCGTTCAAGACGTTATAGATGATAAAGAAAAGGCTAAAGTGGCTCTGGAAGGCGGCATTATTACCATGGAAGAATATGAAGTACTGCTGCAAAAAGGTGAAGCGTAAATTATTGAAAAATAAGTAGTTTGCGCACCACTATGTCTCATCTGTACCACATTTATATTTCGGGAAAAATTCCCGCAAGTGATCAATGCCCGACACATCAGGTTTCCGGGTATTGATCATTTTTTACAGCTAAATCCTTGCTTGAAAATCCATATTGCGAAGCGAATACTCAATCATCCAAGGCCTTGGGTCTATTTACCTTTCAAAGCCGCCTCTGTTGTGACTGAAAATAGACCAATCAAGGCGTGAGGAGTGTAGTTTAGTTCCTCTAAATAAATGACGAGCAACGCAGAGTGGTAGATTTTCAGCCACAACCCGAAGGGCTGGGACAATTTTTCCACCCTACTGCGTTGGAAATGAATTATGTAGAACAACTACATCGCATCATTTCCGCCTTGTTGGACGGAAAAATAGTCGCCAGCAGTGGTGGTTATGAAAGGTAAACAGACCCAAGAGTTGAGGATAAAAACAATGATTTCGATTCGCCCCAGTGCAGTTGCAGGTTTGTATTATCCCGCCCGTTCAGCAGAGCTTGAAGACTTGTTGGCAAAACAGTTTGATAAGCCCTCAGACCACATTCACCATCATGCTAAAGCGCTTATTGTTCCGCATGGGGGTTATTTCTATTCCGGTCAAGTCGCTGCCAAGGCTTATCAGTCCTTAATGGAAGTAGCCGATGATATTGAACGGGTCATTTTAATTGGTCCCTCGCATCGTACAGATTTCAAAGGCATTGCGATGAGCGAGGCGGATTATTTTGCTACGCCGATTGGCAGTGTGGCGGTAGACAAAAAAATCTACCCTCAGTTAAGCCGCATTAAAGGGGTTGAAACCTACGAAAGCCCGCATGATAACGAACATTGTCTGGAAGTCCAGCTACCTTTTTTACAATATTCGCTAAATCAATTTGAAATTGTGCCTTTACTCACCGGCCAAGCTAGTTCTTCGCTGATTGCCGATGTTCTGGGTACGGCAACCCAGGATGCTAAATCGTTAATTGTGATCAGTTCTGACCTGAGTCACTACCTGGATTATGAGACCGCACGCAAGATAGACCAATATACTTCACAGGCTATTATCAGCATGGATAATCACGATATTGATAAGTTTCATGCCTGTGGCTGTGATGCCATCCGCGGCTTTCTTGAGTATGCCCGCAATGCAAATATGTCCGGTCAAATCATGGCGTTAAGTAATTCCGGTGATATCGTCCGCAAAAAAGAAAGCGTCGTCGGATATGGCGCCTATTTATTCGAATAGGCATAAGTCGGTTTGACCACCTGATTTACTGCCTCGACCACAGAAGGTAATACCCATGCACCGGGATGACGGATTTTATCTTCGTCTCCCGGTGTATATTTTCCGGTCTGCACCAGACAACCTCTTAATCCTGCTGCCAACGCACCTTGTACATCAGCAAACGCATCATCTCCTATCATCAGTACTTCTTCAGCAGCAAAACCAGTAGATTCCACTGCTGTCTGGAAAAATGCTTTTGCTGGTTTGCCTAAAATCTCAGCTTCCACATCACAGGCAAATTCAAGTGCCGCAATAAAGGGGCCAGCATCCAACTGCAACTCTTCGTTTTGCCGGAAATATCGATTCAAACCTATACCAAGCAGCGGTGCCCCATCCATCACCAACTGAAATGCCCGGTTCATGTTCGCATAATTAAATCCATCGCCGGCATCGGCAATGACCACAGCATTGGGAGAACTTTGATCCAGATCGGCAAATTCCGGGCGCAGCTTTTCATGCACCAGGCAATATGGACGCAATTTGCGTTGCTGTAACGCTAACTTCACTGCGCCGGGAGCGGTTAACACTTCCTCAACACTCAGATCGAAGCCCATCTGCAACAGTGACTGCAACATGTCGGTGCTGGTTTTTCGGGAAGTATTGGTTACAAAGCGCACCACTATTTGCTCGTTCCGAGCCAGCTGAATGGCCTCTATAGCGCCATTTACCGGCTCGTTATCAACATGCAATACACCACTGATATCAAATAAAATCGCTTTTATCATCATAATCACCTTGGGCATGTTATGTATGTATAAATTATGCTCGGTTAAATGCTGACAAACAAATTACACAATTAATTCTGCTTGATTCAACTGTATAAAATTGCGATCTACCCCGGTGCTGTTAAAAATTCAATGTCATCGCAGAAGTAACTATGAAAGTTCAACAAGCTCTAGGGCTTATTGAACTTTCATCTCCGCCGCTGTTGTGAGCTGAAAAAGCGTCAATCAAGGCACGAGGAGCGCCTTTTAGTTGTTCTAAATAAGTGACGAGTAACGCAGAGTGGCGCTTTTTCAGACACACCCCGAAGGGCTGGGACTATTTTTGCGCCCGCCTGCGTTGTATGAAATACATCCCTGTATTTCACCGCTGCGCGGCCAGCTAAGCTGTTCAAATGAGTTCCAGACTCATTTGTCAATCACTTATGTAGGTTGGCTACACGGCGTGCTTTCCGCCTTGCCGGACACAAAAATAATCGCCGGCAGTGGTGGATATGAAAATTCAACAAGCCCTAATAAACAGTATAGAATAGCGGGCTTTTCTCTCCCAGTTACAGGTTACGCTTATGAAAGCTCCTCAGGTCGGGTTTGTCAGTCTCGGTTGCCCAAAAGCACTTGTTGATAGCGAACGTATCATCACCAAATTACGTTCAGAAGGGTATGAAATTTCCGCCAATTACGATGATGCTGATTTAGTGGTGGTCAATACCTGTGGCTTTATTGATTCTGCCGTTGATGAATCACTGGAAAGTATTGGTGAAGCCATTGCGCAGAATGGCAAAGTTATCGTGACCGGTTGTCTGGGCAGCCGTGACAATACCATCCGAGAAAAGCATCCACAGGTACTGGAAATTACCGGTGCTCATGCGCTTGAAGAAGTGGTAGGCGCGGTTCACAAACATCTTCCACAACCCCATGATCCGTTTATTAGTCTGGTGCCGCCTGAGGGCATCAAACTAACTCCCCGACATTACGCCTATCTGAAAATTTCCGAAGGCTGTAATCATCGCTGTACCTTCTGCATTATCCCCTCCATGCGTGGGGATCTGGTCAGTCGCCCAGTGAATCAGGTAATCGCTGAAGCTAAGCGTCTGGCTGACGCTGGTGTAAAGGAAATTCTGGTTATTTCGCAGGATACCAGTGCTTACGGTGTCGATTTGAAATACGCTGAATACGAATGGCAGGGCGAGAAAATTGCCACCCGCTTTACAGCCATGGCCAAAGCTCTTGGTGAACTCGGCATCTGGGTGCGCATGCATTATGTTTACCCTTACCCACATGTGGATGATGTAATTCCATTGATGGCTGAAGGCAAAATTCTGCCGTATCTGGATATTCCGTTTCAGCATGCCAGCCCGCGTATTCTCAAATTAATGAAACGTCCGGCTTCATCACAAAATAATCTGGAACGCATCCAGGCCTGGCGGGCAATTTGTCCAGAAATCACTCTTCGCAGTACCTTTATCGTGGGATTCCCCGGTGAAACCGAAGCTGAATTTGAGGAATTGCTGGATTTTCTTGATCAGGCTCAGTTGGATAAAGCCGGTGCTTTCAAATACTCGCCTGTTGATGGTGCAGTGGCAAATCAATTACCCGATCCGGTGCCTGAAGAGATTAAAGAGGAACGTCTGGCCCGCTTTATGGCGAAACAGGCAGAAATCAGTGCCTACCGGCTGCAACAGAAAGTTGGGAAACGCGATTTTGTGATTATCGATGAAGTTGTTGAAGAAGGTGCCGTCGGGCGGAGCCGTGCTGATGCCCCTGAGATTGATGGCCAAGTCTTTATTGATCACGCCACCCATTTAAAAGTGGGAGATATTGTTGAGGTGGAATTTGAAGAAGCCGATGAGCATGACCTCTGGGCAAGACTGGTTTAGAAGTGGTTTATACTTAATCTGCAAGGCATAGTATTAAGAAAATATAGCCCGGCAGCGTGGTTGGAAAAGCATTATGCCGGATCGTTGCTGATCTATTATTCATGGCTTGTTGAAGAAAAAGCACCTCTCCAGCAATGATGCAGATTAAGAACTGATACGGTTTTTCCCAGAGTCTTTAGATTGATAAAGTGCATTGTCGGCGCGGATCGACAAACGCATAGCTGATTCTCCCTGACGCAACTGCGCTACCCCAAAACTCGTGGTGATAGTAGCGCGTTTATCCAATTTGGCATCCACGATCAATTGTCTTAATTTTTCAGCGGTATGGGCTGCTGCTTCGAGGCCGGTATTCGGTAACAAAATCATAAACTCATCACCGCCCCAGCGTGCCAGCAAATCGATTTCGCGAATATTCTTTTTTAATAAACGACTCATCTGAACCAACACCATGTCTCCATTGGCATGGCCAAACTCATCGTTGACGATTTTAAAATCATCGATATCCAGGGCAATTATTGAGAGTGGTTGCTTGAAACGCTCAGCCCGCTCGACTTCCAGCTCCAGTGTTTTTTCCAAACGATATCGGTTGGCTACACCCGTAAGTGTGTCTGTTTCAGCGAGGCGTTGAACTTCGGCAATCTTGCTTTCCAGTTCAGCGTTGGTTTGAATCAACTGGTGAGTACGTTCTTCGACCAGGTCTTCCAGAGAATGATTTTGTTGCGCCAGCCGATCCAGGTTGAGTTTTCGTTCATTGATATCCCGATGGGCGCCAATCATTCTTGCAACAGAACCATCTTCATTCCATTCGATAATTCTGGCACGGTCTTCTACCCACAAATAACTGTTATCAGCCTTTTTCAGTCGGTATTCAATCTGGTATGAACTGCTATGATTATGTATGTAGTTATCGAAGTGGGCTAATACACGCTGATGATCTTCTGGGTGCAGATTTTGCTCCCAGGATGCTACGCTGGCAGGAAGAGTGGCGGCGTTATACCCCAACATTCTGAACCAACCAGGACTACGATAAACGTATCCGGTATTTGCATGCCAGTCCCACACACCATCGCTGATTATGTCCAATACGACTTGCAGACATTGATCGTCTACCTCGCCCAGCCCCGTCTTCATACCCAATCCTTAGTAATCAAACACTTAAGAGCGGAAGTATCTTATAAATATTTATGTGATGCAAGTCACAATATTATTTGGTTGTCGAGAGAGACAGATAATTACAGGAAATGACTATAAATAAGACAGTAATCAGGATTGAGAATGTGGACAGATTACGTAAGCCCAAATATTAAAAATATGGTGACCTGAGAAGACCTCAGGCCACCATTATTCATAGCGATTTAAACTGCTGTTAATTTTCGCTTAAGTCACAATCGTGCTGACGAGATAGGCTGTATAAGCGACAAACACCAGCATTAACGCACTGCCTTCAACGCGATTGATACGTCCTTGTCTTCCGCGAAGACCAAAGCCAAAGATAAATATCGCTATGGTCAGACCAGCCATAACGGCAATATCCCGTGTAAGTATTTCTGCTGGAACACCAAAAGGATGAATCAACCCTGCGATACCCACTACAGCCAGGGTGTTAAACAGGTTTGAGCCAATAACATTACCCAGTGCAATATCATGCTCGCCTTTTTTTACAGCAATCAGTGATGAGGCCAGCTCGGGTAATGATGTTCCGATGGCCACGATGGTCAAACCAATAATCAAATCACTGACACCAAACGCTACAGCAATTTCTACTGCGCCCCAGACCAAAATTCGTGAACTGATAATCAAAAAAATCAGACCGATAAATAACCAAATCAACGCTTTTTTCAAGCTCATTGATTCTGTATTGAATTCAGCTTCCATTTCGGTACCGAATGCATCTGGTGATTTCTTCATGCCCTGATAAATGGTCCAGCCCATCAACATAAAGAACACCAAAATCAACACGCCGGCATCCAGACGCGACAATGAACCATCAGCTAACTGCCAGGCAGCCAAGGCGGTCACTGCGATTAGAATCGGCAACTCTTTGCGCAACACTTGTGAATGCACTGCAATCGGACTGAGTACTGCGGTCAGGCCCAGAATTAACGCAATATTAGTAATGTTTGAACCATAAGCATTACCCAGAGCGAGACCAGGATTGCCTTGCGTTGCGGCCAATGCAGAGACCACCATTTCCGGTGCTGAAGTACCGAAACCGACTATCACCATGCCGATTAGTAACGGCGGCATACCGAAGTAGCGGGCAGAAACTGCGGCACCATCAATAAATCGATCAGCGCTCCATACTAATAAAATCAAACCAAAAATCACCGCAGCAAAGGCAAGTGTCATATGTTCTCCGGAAAAAATATTGAGGAATTTATAGCGTTATTATCAGGGGTGAAACCGTTCGCTGGCAATTCGAATCTGTTAACGGCGGGTCAATCGTACATGACGATGCAGTATACGTTGACTTTCGCGTTGCACATCGTCACGTTTACGCCATGACCATAAACGATCCCGGCTTTGTTTTGAGGTATCTTTGATATCAACAATGGGATACGGGTAATCTCTCCCCAACTGAAAATTTAACATCATTTCCTCCATAGGTGTGACTTCCCATGGTCGGTGAATAATTTCATTAGGTAAATCGCACAGTTCGGGTAACCATTCACGGATAAACTTACCCTCGGGGTCCTGTTCTTCAGCTTGCTTGGTTGGATTATAAATACGAATGGTGTTGGTGCCCGTAACCCCTGCCTGCATTTGTAGTTGTGGATAATGAATACCCGGCTCAAAATCCAGAAACACCCGGGCCAGATGATAGGTTCCGCGCCGCCAGTCAATATGCAGCTGATGACATAAAAAACTGACCAACAAGGCGCGCATTCGAAAATTGATATAGCCGGTTGCGTTCAGACAACGCATGCTGGCGTCGACCAGCGGATAACCGGTTTTACCATTTTGCCAGGCTATCAAATCAACTCCCGATTGCTTATCTTCTCGCCAGGGGAAAGATTGATAACCCTGGTTTACCGGCCGAAATTCCATTTCCGTTTCACTTTCAAATTTCTGCATAAAATGACAATGCCAGTGCAACCTTGAAGAGAGTGCTGCCAAGGCTCTTCGCCAGCCGGGGTCATTCCAGTGATCCAGTAACTGTTGATAGACCTGTCGCAGGCTGATATTGCCCCAGGCAAGATACGGTGACATTCTGGAGCAGGATTGCCGACTCAGATCCGGACTGGAAATCTGTCGGTTATAAAGTTTGCCACGCTTGGCAAAAAATTCAGCCAACACTTTTTGCGCGGTCAATTCGCCACCATATTGAAAAAGCATATCCGTTTGCTGCCATTCGACCGGAGGCGTGAATGGTGTCATCTGCACCTCGGTAATAAAGTCAGCCTGTTGCCAATTACTTTCCGGCACGGATTGCCGCATGACCTGTTGCCAATGTTTATCCCAGTCCTCACGACTGTTTGCGGCACGAATGACCGCACCTTGTGGAAATTGATTCCAGCTAATTTGTTGATGTTTAAACTTTTTATGGAGAATTTTATCTCGCTCATAGGTGATGTTCAGACCTATTTCCTGATGACTGAAAACCGTATCAATCTGATAATACTGCTGTAATTGTTCAAAGACAGCTGGCGCTTCCCCCTCTATCACCACCACACTGGCTTTGTTTACTATCAGCTGCTGATCCAACTGTTGTAATGACTGCCAGACAAATCGCCAATGGCGCAAGCTGTAATGCGCATCATCCACCAGCGAGGGTTCCACAATATATAACAATAAAATGGGTAAATTCTGTTCACATGCAGCATTAAGCGCTGCATGGTCGGATAAACGTAAATCACGTTTAAACCAGACGACATTGATTAATTGACGGGTCATTTTTTGGGAGGAGGCATGATTGGCCAGTCAGCCGCATCAACTGAATCCAGCGGGATAATATCAATGTCTCCCTGCCAGTGACGGATAAATTCACCATCTGGATCGTATTGCCGGGTTTGTTTTTCAATATTAAATTGCCGTCCACCTCGAGGATCAGCCCCTACTCCAGCAATATATTGCCAATTGCCCCAATTGGCAGCGACATCATAGTCAATTAATTGCTGCTCAAAATAAGCGGCGCCAAAGCGCCAATCCAGATTTAACTCATGAACAAAACAGCTGGCAACGATCTGCCGTCCCCGATTGGACATATAACCTGAAGCATTAAGTTGTTTCATACAGGCATTGACCAGCGGATATGGTGTATTACCGTTACACCATTTCTGATAACGTTCCGGGTAATAGCAACGTCGGCTTTTAGTGTTTTTTATTCCGTCAAAGCGAAATAATCTGGCGCCATAACGATGGGCATACCATTGAAAGTATTCCCGCCACAGTAATTCAAAGTAAATCCAGTAAGTCGAATCATTACTGACCTTAGTCTGTTCATAGTTTTTGAGCCGGGAAGCCAGATGTCTTACAGAAAGACAGCCTAACGCCAACCAGGGAGAAAATTTGGTGGAATTGGTCCAGCCGTCCAGTTCATTTCGCACAGTTTTGTAACTGGCTGGCAGATCCGTGGAGAAATAATCATTGATATGTTTCAGTGCAGCCGTTTCCCCTCCAGTAAATTTTGAGGGTTGAAATACCGGCTGGGGAATCTCATCAACCGCAATTGGTCCTGGCGTTGGTGGCAATTGCTGAGGAATCGACATAGGCCTGGGCAGCGCTAAATCTTCGACCTGTTTACGAAACTGGGTAAATGACGTTGGTAATTGATTAAGTTGGAAGGGTAAATCATCAGCAGAAAATAATGTGTGGCTTGGTTCTGTCACGAATTTAAGATCCGGAAATTGTTGTTGTAACAGCTTCCAGTGACGATTTTCATAAACACCTGCATGCTGGCTACGGGCAATAATATCGACGTTATATTTATTGATTAATTCAGTCAGCGCCAGGTGCGGGGTTTGTTGTTTGATAATCAGTACTTGTCCGACATGCTGAAGCTGTTGCTGCAGATCCTTTAGCGACTCGACTAAAAACTGCAAACGACGCTCCCCCATCGCCTTGGCATTCAACCCATTAGGCCTGAACCACTGTGGGTCCAAACAAAACACACAAATAAGTTTATCAACCGACTGCATTTTCCATAATGCAGGCTGATCATGCAGTCGCAGATCATTAGTGAACCAGAATATTCCTGTGGTCATAGGGTTTCAAAACTCCTTTGGGGTAAAAAGCTGACAGTTCAGAGACTGCAAAGAGAGATATAGGTTCGATGTTTCAGAACTAAGTAGCGTTGAGAACGTCAGAATGACAACCACTTTCAGTAGAGAACACAAAATGCATCAATTGACGGTATTCTTTGATGGTCAGTGCCCTTTGTGCACTAGAGAAATTGCTTTATTAAAACAATTAGATACGCGACAACGACTGCATTTTGAAGATATTCACGCCACTGACTTTGCTTATCGTTATCCCTACATTGATGTCGTTAGCGCCGATAAAAGACTGCACGGTCAATTAGCAAATGGGCAAATCATTACCGGGCTGGATGTGACGGCTAAAGCCTGGGGCCTTGTAGGTCATCATCGCTGGTTGCAGATATTACGCTGGCCGGTCATTCGCTGGTTTGCAGATTTAGCCTATCTGTTTTTCGCCCGGTTTCGTCATCCGATTGCCCGGTTATTCGGTGATAAGTCCTGTCAGGATGATAACTGTAAGTTATAGGTTCTATTGATCTTTCAGTGACGACTATGAAAGATCAACAGACCCTCGAGTTATTCAGACTTCGGTTAACCAGTAACAACCAAACCGCGGGATGACCACTGTATTGCCAAACTTCTCGGGACTTTGCCCAGTAATAGCATCCACCAGATGCCCCTGATAGGATTGTGACCATCTCGGTAACTGGTCCAAATCCAGACGCTGAGATTGTTTATCGAAATTCGCAATCACCAAGACCCGATCGGCAGGTTTTTGCAGATGGTAACGCTCAAAAACAAACAAATGCGGATTATCTACCTCGACCAAATCCCGATTATTAAAATCAGCAAATGCATCCAGTTCTTTATGCACCGCAATGAGTGTCTTCAACTGGCTGAAAATCAGATATTCAACCGTACCCGGTACATTTCGCTGTTCAGCTTTTTTCCAGTCAATAAATGGTCGATGTACCCAACGTGAATCATCCATTTTGACAGGATCATCACGATAACTTTCATCATTGGTGGTACCAATTTCATCGCCATAATAAAGTAACGGCAAGCCACCAAATGACAGAATCATGCTATGCAATAACACGATGATGCGTATCGCATCATCAATAGCCTGCTCATCTCCGATATCAATGGCATATTGCAACCCCACCAGCGAGGCCAGAGAGCCGGAAATACGCGCATCGCCGGTTTTATCATTCTGACCAAATGGTACACCTCTGGCGTGTGAATCAGCATATTGTCCGGTGAAATAGTCGATCAAAAAGCGTCTGTGTTCACGTGGCTCGTAACCTGCCAGCTCTATGTCTTTATCATCAAACCCTAGACCGATATCATCGTGACAGCGTATGTAATTTAACCAGGTAGCGCGTTCCAGTTTTACCGGAAGACTTTTAATTCCCTGATTCAGCAATCGGGCATTTTTGGTGGCCACTGCATCCCATAACAACGCCATAAATGTGGCGTTATAGGCAATTTCACATTCTTTGGCGATGACCGCATCTTCGCCAAAATATTTAGTCACCTCGACGGGAGCAACAATGGCCTCAGCAATAAACAGTACACCTGGCGCTGTAACCTGACAGCAGTCTTTCATTAGCTGCAAAATCAGATGGGCTTCGCGTTCGTTCTGACAGGTACTGCCGATCTTTTTCCATAAAAATGCCACTGCATCCAGCCGCACAATATCGGCACCCTGGTTGGCCCAAAACAGGATAATATCGAGCATTTCAATGAATACAGTGGGGTTACTGTAGTTCAGATCCCACTGGTATTCGTTAAATACCGTCATCACCCAGCGTTGCATTTCCTTGTTCCAGGTGAAATTACCTGGAGCTGTTTCCGGAAACACTTCAGGCATGCTCTGCTCAAACATATCCGGGACGTGACGGTTTTCAAAAGTATAAAAATAATCGCGATAAGGCGAATAACCATCACGCGCTTTCTGTGCCCATTCGTGCTGGTCAGAAGTGTGATTTAACACAACATCCATCACCAGCAACATATCACGTTGACGGAGATCACCTGCCAAACCACGCAGATCGTTGAGGTCTCCGGCACGGGGATCAATTTCACGGAAATTACTGACAGCGTATCCACCATCACTTTTACCTTCAGGGCATTTCATGATGGGCATGACATGTACCAGATTAACACCCAGATCCTGAAAATAATGCAGATGTTCACGCATGCCTTGCAGATTTTTGGCAAACCCATTGCAATACAGTGCCATGCCAACCCACTTCTGACTGAGGAACCAGTTGTAATCCTGTTCCCGCTCTATATCCTTGGCACGTAATTCTTCAGACCGATCGATATATTGTCTGGCAAGTGTCTCAACAAGGCGCTGTGCCTGTTCGGCAAAGTCCGGGCGTTTGCCATACAGCCTTTCAAATAACGAATGAATGGCGTAGAAGTTGGCACCCAGCCGCGTATAGAAATAACGCAGATCATGTTTGGAAAACTCTGGTTCAATCTGATTCAGGATGGCATTCAGAAGTGAATGAGATTGCTGTTCGTACATGTAATTTCCTGATTAAAGAGTCGGATAATTCTGGGTGTGTGGTTATGTGAACTCAGAATAAAAAGCAGGATCCTCGCTGACCGCTCCCCGTAATCCTATCACTTTGCTGGCAAAATGCTGGGCATTCAATAAAATTTTCTGTACTGGCCACCCGGCTAACAACCCGTGAATATACATTGCACTGAAAGCGTCTCCTGCTCCCACAGTATCAACCAGCTGCTCAGCAGCAACCCGTTTCTGTTCATAAAAGGTCCCATCGTTGCAGCGCACGATACCCCCTTCCTCTCCCCGTGTCACGATCAGTTGTTCCAATTGAAAATGGGTTTGCATGCGGGTCATATCCTGCTGCAAATCCGCTGAATTAAAGCCCAGTTCATTCAATTCCAAATGATTCAGCTTGCACCACTTCGCACGTTCCAGACATTTGTATATATCTTCCTTGTTCCACCACGGTGTGCGTAAATTCACATCCATAAAAACTGATACGGATTTGGGACGTGTCAGAAACTCAAAAGCATCTCTCGACACTGCATTTCTTAACGCCAGTGAACCATGATAAACAATGGCATCATTACGCAGGCCTGGCAGCTCTGCTGTTTGTATAAAATCGTAAGCTCGGTCAGCTCTGATATCGTATGAAGGCTCGCTGCCCTGCAAAGAGACCTGAACCTCGCCCGTGAGATGTTCATTATCTGTTTGCAGCCCTTCAGTAGAAAGCTGCCAATTTTCCATCGCATTGCGGATCTGCTGACCAGATTCGTCATTGCCAACTCTGGAGATGAAAACCGGATGATCCCCAAAGGCTTGTAAATGCCAGGCGACATTAAAAGGTGCTCCGCCCAGCTTTCGCTCGCCATCCGGAAAGCAATCAAATAATACCTCGCCAAATATGGCTAGCGCGGACTGCTGGCTCATGTATTGTCTCCTGATTCAAGTTGGTTTCTGAATCCTTCAGCATAATGCCAAACACCTTGTAATACCCCTGCACTGTAATTGCCATTCATGCCCAACGGCCCAGGATCAACAGCAATATAAAGCGACTGCGGGTGACCATTTTCAGCGACTAATTGCTGTGCCATGGCTTTGATTTCATCTGAGGCGTTATTGACCACAACTGATTGTATCGGGCTGGCTAAAACCGGCATATCATTACCACTGTCACCAGCAAAAACCACCTCGGTATCCTGATACCCCAAACGGCTTTGCAAAAATTCGATGGCGTGCAGTTTGGTGGCATGTTCCGGTAACACATCCAGTAAACCAACATTGGTCAGCTCATCAATACTCCACATTACTGAAGCGTTGATTCCATTTTTTTGCAGATGGTTATGCACTTGTGCAATGACCTCATCCTTATTGAGATAAAGCGGCAGATAAAAACTCAGTTTGTGGGTGTTTTGCTTACTGAACTCCTGCAATTGCAGATCTTTGATATCACTCAGCAAGGCCTTCAAATCAGAATGTGATTGACCGTTCCAGTCTTTGGCAATTTCATCACACCAGCTCTTTACTTCCTGCCACCGTTTATCTTTGTATTGAAATATTTTAGTTCCCACATCGCTAATGATGTAATCCGGTTGTGGCAGGCTATAGGTACGGATAGCTTTTTCAACCAATTGACGATGGCGGCCCGTCACATATACCAGACAAACATTTTCCGTTTGACAGAACTTTCGGAATCGCCTGCGTGCATTGGGATGTTCAGCCTGCATTCCGTTCGGTATGACAGTGCGATCCATATCGGTACAGAGTAATAATCTTGCACTCATTTAATTTGAACCTGTTGCTTGTTCAGAGGTGGTTTCAAAAAAATTATAGTATTCAATCGCTTCCATAATGCCTGCAGCATAAGGCTTATGGGCAAAATAGATATGTGAAAAATCTTCCAGTTGTGACAGTTCTTCATGATGCCTGTTTGCTACAACAACAGCCAGTGTGTTGCCCCGCATCATATCCTCATCGGCACCACTTCCACCGGCCACACAGATACGTTCCAGCGGCATTTGCCAGCGATCTGCAACAAACCTCAACGCCATACCTTTTGATGCTCTGAGCGGCAGAATATCCAGATACTGACCAAAGGCGAGTTGAACATGTACCGATAACTCTTCTCGGTGTAACAATGATTTCACGGCCTCAACATCTATCTGTTCGGGATTGATGTAATAACTTAGCTTGAACTGACTCTGTTCTGACTTGGGCTGTCGTTCCAGCCCTGGAATATCATCAAGCAATTTAGTCACCCGATGAGGTAACCACAAATGGTCAATATGTTTGGTCCATGCCGTATCCGGTGTTAGTTTTGGTGCATAATAAATTTCGCTGCCGCTACTGGTAATCAGAATATCCGGCTCGGGAATACGATGTTTTTTCATCAGTTTTAAAGCCTGATCCAAGCGTCGGCCGGTAGCAATAACAAATTTGGTACTTTTACGATTATCCCGCAGCAGACCAAGCAATGCCTGCAAGGATTCATCATCACCAATCAGATTCAAATCCAGATCGGTGACCAGTGCTCTTTCATCGCGTCCCATTTCACGACGTTCAACTGGCAAGCGCAGTAATTTTTCAGTGCGTGCAGCAATCGGTTCAATGATTTCCAGGTAGCGTTTTGCATGTGCTTCCCAGGAATAATGTTCAGTGACGCCTTTCAGGCCATTTTGCTGACACTGTTGCCAATAATCATCGTCAAGTAACAGTTTCTCTATCGCAGTACTGATACTGGAAATTTCCAGTGGATCAATTAATTCGCCATTCAGACAATTCGCCATGATATCTCTGGGGCCACCGTCTTCGGTGGCAACAATCGGCAAGCCGCTGGCAGCAGCTTCAATCAATGTCAGTCCAAAAGGCTCTGTCAGAGCCGGGTTAACAAATACCCCTTTGGTTGCGGCTGCTATGCGATAAATCAGCGGTACTTCATCACGACGATGATGTTTAGGAATAGTGACTTTGCCGTAGAGATCATAACGATCAATCGCCACCAGAAGCTCATGAAATACTTCCTGTGCCCCTCGTTCCAGATCATCAATATCATCACGATTACCAGCAATCACCAGAATATTGGCATGTTGCTGTAATTGTTCTGACTGCCCATAGGCCTCAATCAGACTGACAATATTTTTACGCTTATCTGGCCGCGACAATGCCAGAATCATCGGTTTTTCCGGTTCATCCAGATGTTTGGTAATGCGTTTAAATAACTCGCTTTGCAGTTCATCTCCCTTTGGTGGAGTGAATTGCTGAACATTAGTACCGGGCGGCACGATACGCATTTGAGCCGGCTGGTAGTGATCATAAAGCTCATACTGCTCTTCAATTTCCTGATGCGTACTAGTGATCACCCGCTCTGCGGTAGCCAGCGTAATTTCTTCTGCCTCAATTCGCTGGTTCATCTTGTACTGTTGTTCTAATTGATCGATATCCACGCCACTGGCCAGCAATCTTCTGCGTTTGACTCGTCCCAGTGAATGGCCGGTATGGATTAGTGGAATTCCCAGCTGATTGGCAATATGCGAGGCAACCAGTCCGGAATCAGCATAATGACTATGCAAAATGTCTGGTAAAAACGCCTGTCTACGGAAAAAATCCACCAGATTATCGGCAAAGGTATCGAGATATTCCCATATTTGTTCTTTGGCCAGATATTCTTCAGGCCCGGCATCAATTCTTATGATACGTAATTTTTCGTTGAGCTCTTCAATAGGCTGGGCATAATCAGGCGAAACCTCATCATCCTCGACTCGTCGGGTAATTAGTAAAACTTCACCGACCTTTTCCTGCTCAGACAAAGCCTGAGCCAGCTCAAGCACATACAGTGTCTGACCGCCAGTATCGGCATCTCGACCAAGTTCGAGATCATGACCACGAATAAGACCATGGATATTTAACAGAGCAATCTTAAGTTTTTCATTTTTATCTGACATAGGCGTTTTATGGTTTCTTCACAATGCGTTATATCCGGACACTCAGCTAGAGTCAGACAAGGAATATTCGTCTGTTACTTTGCGATATTCCCTTAAAACTACCCGCTAAGCTGCCAGAAGACAAATCAATCTCGTTCTTAAAGGGGTGTTGCAACCATGAGCGTATCATGCAGTCTGTTAGTTACGTATTAACTTAAATTTAAAAAGGAAAATTTCTATGAGTTTGCAGCGTATTTTTTCTTCTTTATTATTATTGTGTTTACTGCCACTTGGTCAACCTGTTATGGCAGAGGCGTTATTAGAGAAAACAATTGACAGTCCTTCACGGTCAGAAGCCAATAAGCAACGTGATATGTTTCGCCATCCTTCAGCCACCTTGATGTTCTTCGGCATCACCGCTGATATGCATGTTGCTGAAATATGGCCAGGACGTGGCTGGTATACTGAGATCCTTGCCCCATGGTTAAAACATGGTAAGGGAAAATTGATTGCAGCCGGTTTTCCTGCGGACACACAATCGGCTTACAGACAAAATCTTCGCCAGGAATACAATACCTGGCTAAAAGCCTCTCCAGAGCTATATGACGAAGTAGTTGTCACCGAATTTGGCCCGGAAAGCGATTGGCAATTTGCTGATCCACAAAGTCTGGATGCTGTTTTAACCTTTCGCAACGTTCATAACTGGGTGCAGGGTGATTTTGCCGACCAGGCCTTTAATGCCATTTTCACAGCATTAAAATCCGGCGGTATTCTGGGTGTGACTGACCATCGGGCCAAACCGGGAACTCCGCTTGCTGTGATGAAGAAAAGTGGTTATCTCACTGAAGAATATGTGATTTCACTGGCTGAAAATGCTGGCTTTGTACTGGAAGAAAAGTCTGAAATCAACGCGAATCCGGCAGATACGGCGGATCATCCCAATGGTGTCTGGACCTTGCCACCCAACCTGCGCGTAGATAATGAAACAGATAAAACGAAATATCAGGCCATTGGTGAAAGTGATCGAATGACCTTACGTTTTCGTAAGCCTTGATGACGGAAAGCTCAGACACAGAAATCTGTGTCTGAGCTATTATTTATCGAACCACCCTGACAGCAATTTCCAACACCACTGGTTGTTGTAAACGGCGTTCAATTTCCTGTTTTACTTCATCCATCACGGCATGATCCACTGGGGTTTTTGACACCATGGTCAAGCTGATTATCACTGGATCACGAGGTCTCACATTGACATCCACCAGTTTGACACCTGCTATTTCCTGGCCATCCAACTGACGTAACACATTATTTTCGGCCACCATCCGCTCAAAACCGAAAGCCAGCGGAACCGCCAGGATAGCCACCATCACCAGCGTCAGCATCAAACCACGTTTCGCTCGATGAAATGGACTGTAACCCAGAATCATAAAGGTGATTAACGCTGCCAGAATAATGCCAACAAGGTTCGTCAGATATAACAGGAAAGCACCAAAAAACACGGTCAAGTCGAACCAACCCAAGCCAATACCAGCAACCGCCAGCGGTGGCACCAAGGCTACAGCAATAGCGACACCGGCAAGACTTTTAGCCACTTCAGCACGCGCATGAGCATAGGCACCGGCAATACCCGAAACCACGGCCACACCTAAATCCAGCAAGGTCGGACTGATTCGTGCGGCGATTTCACTATTGATATGATTCAACGGTATAAACCAGGCAATCAGCATGGCACAAAGTAAGGCGAGCCCGGTGCCAATAGCGATACTGCGACCACTATCGATCATCAGATTTTCATCCTGGCGCAGGGTGCCTAATGACATAGAAATAATCGGGCCCATCAATGGGGCCAGAATCATCGCACCGATAACGACTGGAATAGAATTGGCAAACAGGCCAAAAGCCGCCAGCAAAGTGGATAACACCATCAACGTTAAATAGGCTGGAGTAGCCTTTGCGCTTTCGCGCATCATCATAAATAAATCTTTAAACTCTTCCGGCGCAGCATGATGCATCCATGGCAATGGATAACTGACCAGTTCATTACGCGCTTTGCCCAACGGCAATGCCTGGGTGCGAATAACTTCTTTCTGATCCCCACCACTTTCCGATAACGCCAGTAGCCTGCCGGGTATCAACCGAATAGTCCGCCGCTCTACTTTGAACTGCAGTTGCTGTGCCTCGGAGACCATCTCATCATGACTGTATTGGATGGGTTTATTGGTTTCCAACGTAAGCTGGCTACTTTTAATAAAGCCGACAAACGCCGGGTTATTTCGGCTCCAGATAGTTCGCATAAACAAAGAGGCAAACAGAAACCTGAGCATTTCAAAGACACTTCTTGGCGCCAACACCAGTGCATGCAGCATCCCATCATTGGCATTGGAATCGGGCATAAAACGGCGGGACAATACTGAGCTTCGGCCATGCTCAACTGCCACCACGCCAAAGGCTGCTGTTTCAATCACTTTTTCTTTCTGAGTGGTAATAGTGAACGGTGTAAAACGCACCTCTTTGAGACTACGCATCAATCGCCAGAAGCGTCTTACCCTCACCAAGAATGCTTCTACCATTGCTTCGCCAGGGACCAGAGTAAAGGTCTGCCCTACAATCACAGAGTTGAACACCGGTCTTTCATTACAAAGCAACAAATCCAGTTGCGAAGCATCGTTATTCACAATATCGCTAAGTGCATCGTCAAAATTGGCGGCAATCCCAAAACCATAGCGGGCATGTTTCATCTCGGGATGCGGTAACAGCCCAATCGTCCATTTCTGCTCACGTGCCTTTAGCATCAACTTACGCAGCAACTCATCATTCAGATAGCTGATGACCAGCTGATCATCATCAAATTGACATGACTGCTCCAACTCAAAGCTGCTGAGCTCAATATCCCATTGCTGTTCAGGTAATTTCGGCAGAATCTGTTCTTGAACAGTTGATTCATCTTCCGTCGAAAACAACAATACAACTCGGCGTTTATCAGTCATTGAATCAAGTTTGCTGATCAAATCTTCTACCATTCAGGCGCTCCGTAACGGGAATAATTCTGCAATATGTTATCAGACCAATCAGAAACGTCTGGTCTGTAAGGAGATGGAAATGTTATGAACCCAAGTATATTAATCTTTGCTAGCCACTACTGCTGGCGGCTATTTTTTCGTCCAACAAGGCGGAGATGAAAGCTCAACAAGCCCTAGCTTTGATATAACAATTTATTCATCGTCACAATGGTGTCAGTTCGAATCTGTTTGGGGCAGACACGTTCACATTCACGGTAATTACTGCAACTGCCAAACCCTTCAGCTTCCATTTTTGCCAGCATTTTAGCCGGTCGTTTATGGTCTAATTGTCCCTGCGGCAAGCTACTCAAGTGACTGACCTTGGCGGCAATAAATAACGTTGCCGATGCATTCGGACAAACCGCAACGCAGGCGCCACAGCCAATACAGGTGGCTGCATCAAAGGCTTTATCTGCTACCGGCTTGGCCACCGGCTGGGTATTGGCCTCCGGTGCTGCACCGGTTCTTACCGGTATATAACCACCCGCCTGAATAATACGATCAAACGCACTGCGATCGACCATCAAATCTTTAATCACCGGAAATGCCGTTGCCCGCCAGGGCTCAATCCATAATTCGTTTTGATCTTGATAGTCACGCATATATTGCTGACAGGTGGTCGTCGCCCGGTGCCGACCATGAGGTTCGCCATTAATCACCAGACTACAACTGCCACAAATGCCTTCACGACAGTCATGATCAAAAACAATAGCTTCTTTACCGAGAGTGATCAGACGCTCATTGAGGGCATCAAGCATTTCCAGAAAAGAAGATTCAGCTTCCACTTCCAATTCATGTTTTTCAAAAAAACCTTTGGCTTGGGGATTGGCCTGACGCCATATATGCAGGATAAATTTCATTGGTAGTTCCGAATCCCAGGACTGACAAAATCGAAATGCAGCGGTTCTTTTACCAGCTTCGGCTGAACCACATCACCGGTGAACTGCCAGGCCGAAACAAAACCAAAATCGTTGTCGTGTCGTTGTACTTCACCGTTAGCGGTTAAATGTTCGACCCGAGCATGGCAACCACACGACTCTTCACGGCTTAATGCATCAATACACATTAATTCGCCAAGTTCCATAAAATCGGCAACCCTACCGGCTCTTTCCAGCGTCTGATTAAGCTGTTTGTCATTGCCACTGACTTTGATTTCCCGCCAGAATTGTTCACGCAGTTGCTGGATATCTTCAATAGCCTGTTTCAAGTCAAATTCATTGCGTGCCATGCCGCAGTGATCCCATAAAATCTTGCCCAGACGACGATGAAAATAGTCTGGCGTCTGTTTTGGTTCAGGCGCATTCAACAGTCTGTCCAGTCGCGATTGCGAATAGTTCATGGCCTGCTGCACTTCTGGATAATCTTTATCTTCCAATGGTGTTTGTCGAGCAAGATAGTCGGACACCGTGGTTGGTAGAATAAAATAGCCATCTGCCAACCCCTGCATCAATGCACTGGCACCAAGTCGATTGGCACCATGATCGGAAAAGTTGGCTTCGCCGCCGGCAAACAATCCATCTACCGAGGTCATCAGATTATAGTCCACCCACAATCCTCCCATGGTGTAATGCACGGCAGGATATATTCGCATCGGCTGTTGAGTTGGGTCTTCAGAAGTAATTCGCTGATACATATCAAACAGATTGCCGTATTTTTCATTGATTACGTCAGCACCCTGTTCTTTAATGGCATCGGCAAAATCCAGATAGACCCCCAGCTTCTGCCCATTAATTTCATGACCAACACCACGGCCATCATCACAAATATGTTTGACCGCCCGCGAAGCAATATCGCGTGGTACCAGATTGCCAAAGGCCGGATACATCCGTTCCAGAAAATAGTCCCGATCCTGTTCCGGAATTTCACGCGGGTCACGACCACAGTCTGCCGGATTTTTGGGTGCCCAGATGCGGCCATCGTTACGTAACGATTCACTCATCAAGGTCAGCTTGGATTGCAATTCACCATGTTGTGGAATGCAGGTGGGATGAATCTGGGTAAAACAGGGATTGGCAAATAATGCTCCATGCTTATGTGCTCGCCAGATAGCAGAGGTATTACAGCCCTTGGCATTGGTCGACAGGTAAAAGGCATTACCATATCCACCGGTGCAGAGCACCACACAGTCCGCCAGATGTGAACTTAATTCACCGGTCAATAAATCCCTGACCACAATCCCTTTCGCCTTGCCATCAATTTTGATCAGATCCTGCATTTCACAGCGGGAAAAATGCTCAATATGCCCTTCAGCCACCTGCCGGCTCATCGCCTGATAAGCACCGAGTAATAACTGCTGACCGGTTTGACCTCGTGCATAAAAGGTTCTGGATACCTGCGCTCCACCAAACGAACGATTGGCCAGATAGCCGCTGTATTCACGGGCAAACGGCACACCCTGGGCTACAGCTTGATCAATAATTGAGGTACTCAGTTCTGCCAGGCGGAATACATTGGATTCGCGGGCCCGAAAATCGCCACCTTTGATCATGTCGTAAAACAGACGCCAGACACTGTCACCATCATTATGGTAATTCTTAGCGGCGTTAATCCCCCCCTGAGCAGCAATACTATGTGCACGGCGAGGACTGTCCTGATAGCAGAAGGTTTTCACCTGATAACCCATTTCTGCCAATGATGCTGCAGCAGAAGCACCAGCCAGACCGGTGCCGACCACAATTACTCGATATCGTTTTCGATTAGCCGGACTGACTACCCGAAGATTGTATTTATGCTGAGTCCAACGTTGTTCCAATGGACCTTTTGGGGAAAAGCTGTCTAATGGTTGTTCTTCAGTCATTTATGCTTTCCAATAGGCCAGAATCGGGACAATAGAAAATCCCACCACTAGTAAAACGACAATGGCAGTGCTAATCCAGTAAAACTGTTTTGAAGTTTTGCCCAGTGTTTGTAATACATTGGTCAATGAGTGTTGCAGATGCAGTCCAATTAACAACACGCCCCCAAGGTAAATCAGCAATTGCCATACTGAACTGAATAACGTGAGTGTCTGCGTGTAAATATCAGCGCCGCCAAATGACCACATTTGCGCCATATGCCAGATAATAAACAGTAAAATCAGCGTAATAACGATGGATACCAGCCATGCGGGAATGAAATGATGTTGCCGGTGCTGATAAGCCTGAACCCTGGCCTTGCTGTTGTGCAACCGAATTTGCACCGCGACAATGACATGAAACACCAATGATGCTGCCACTAATAGCCATAAAGGCCAGCGAATCAGTGGTTGATTATAAAAATCGTAAAACGCCTGGTATTGCTCGGGACTGAAAAAGCTCAGATTAGTGAGCATATGAAAAATCAGATATGCGGTCAGCACCAGACCGGCCATCGCCATCAGGCGCTTTTTAACTTGCAACAGTGCCATCAGCTTTCCCGACTCATTACAATTTGATCGGTCTCTGACAGCGGTTCAAGTTTTTCACGCTGAATGGTTCGCACACAGCTGTTCCAGCGCAGAATGGCTTCATCATTATGATCTGGACGCATTTGCTCTGCCTGCTGGTAACATTCCAGCGCCTTAATAAAATAATCATAGGCAAATGCACGGGACATGGGTTGAGTGAGCATAAATCTGGCACGACGTTCCAGCACAATACCGGTGTAATAGGTCTGTTTGTATTCACTGGACAGCTTGCTGATAGCCGTTTCAATATCCTGAAACGGCGACTGACTGCCACTGATACTGATCTGATCCGTTAACGCAAGTATGTAAACCACCAAAGCCGCCTGATTTTCAGGCTCGATATTGAGAATATCCAGGCAGATGCTTTCCGCAATTTCGGGCTCAAGTAATGAGCGATATTGTCGCGCACGGTCCAGAGCCAGTTCAATTGACTCGGCATGTATATCATGTAAATTCAGGTCCATCGCGCTCTCTTGCTACTAGGATTTGCCGTCACGGCAGATATAGCCTCAATCTAAAGCAATTGGCATGGCTTTTCAACGCAACCATGCCACATTATTCAAAATAGAGTCTGATAAGGTTTGTTAGCCTTTCATGGTGGCCATGAAAGATTAACAGACCCTAGTTAATCTGTTATCTTTGACGGTTTTATAACGGCTTAATTCCGGTTTATTTATGCAACGAAAGATTCTGGTCACCAGCGCACTTCCCTATGCCAACGGTTCTGTCCATTTGGGACATCTAGTTGAATATATTCAGACAGATATCTGGGTACGTTTTCAAAAGATGCGGGGCCACGAATGTCATTATGTATGTGCCGATGATGCCCATGGCACGCCAATTATGTTGCGCGCACAGAATGAGGGCATTACCCCGGAACAATTAATTGCCGACATCAGCAAGGAACATCAGGCGGATTTTGCCGAGTTTGCGATTGGTTTTGATAACTATCACAGCACACACAGCGAAGAAAACCGCCAACTGGCCAGCCAGATTTATCTGGCAAATCGTGATGCCGGACATATCGAAAGTCGTACCATCAGTCAGGCCTACGATCCAGAAAAAGAAATGTTCTTACCGGATCGTTTTATCCGCGGTGAATGCCCCAAATGTGGTGCAGCCGATCAATATGGTGATAGCTGTGAAGTTTGCGGTGCCACATATGATCCAACCGAATTAAAAAACCCTGTATCAGCCGTTTCTGGCGCTACTCCCATCACTAAAGAGTCTAAGCACTATTTCTTCAAACTAGGTAATTTTGAACCAATGCTGCGTGAATGGACTCAGGGCGACCATTTACAGGCTGAAGTAGGACGCAAACTCGGTGAATGGTTTGACAGCGGTCTGCAGGATTGGGATATCTCACGTGATGCACCCTACTTTGGTTTTGAGATACCGGATGCGCCAAACAAGTTTTTCTATGTGTGGCTGGATGCTCCGATTGGCTATTTAGCCAGCTTCAAAAACTACTGTGATCGCACCGGTGTGGATTTTAATGAATTTATGCGTGCCGACAGCCCGACTGAAATGGTGCACTTTATCGGCAAGGATATTATCTATTTCCATGCGCTGTTCTGGCCGGCCATGCTTAAGGGTGCCGGTTTCAGATTACCAAACCGTGTGTATGCGCATGGCTTTCTTACCGTTGATGGTAAAAAAATGTCCAAGTCGCGTGGCACTTTTATCAAGGCCCGCACTTATCTGAATCATCTGAATCCGGAATATCTGCGTTATTACTTTGCTGCCAAGCTGAATAACACTATTGAAGATATCGATTTGAGCCTGGAAGATTTCCAGAGTCGCATTAATTCAGATCTGGTTGGCAAGGTTGTGAATATTGCCAGCCGCTGTGCCGGTTTTATCAATAAACGCTTTGATGGAAAATTAAGTGACTCATTGACTGATGAAGCATTATTTAACGCATTCACCGATCAATCTGAGTCGATTGCCAGACGTTATGACAATCGCGAATTTGCTCAGGCAATGCGCGAAATCATGGCGTTGGCAGACAAAGCCAATCAGTATATTGATGAACAAAAACCCTGGGTGCTGGCGAAAGAAGAAGGCAAAGACGCAGAAGTACAAGCCGTTTGTAGTATGGGCATCAATATGTTTCGTGTTTTGATTGCTTACCTCAAACCTGTATTACCACGAACGGCTGAACAAGCTGAAGTTTTCTTAAAAATTAGTCCATTGCAGTGGGCTGATATTGGTCAACCATTATTAGGTCATACTATTGAACCGTTCAAACCTTTAATGACTCGGGTCGAACAGGACAAAATTGACGCTATTATTGAAGAGTCCAAAGAGAATATGGCTGCAACAGCTGCCCCCACCAAAACAGCAGAAAATATTGATCCGATTGCCGATGAAATTCAGTTTGATGATTTTGCCAAAATTGATTTGCGCATCGCCAAAATTGTTAATGCTGAACATGTCGAAGGGGCTGAAAAACTGCTGAAACTCACTTTGGATATCGGGCTGACAGAAAAACAGGTATTTGCAGGCATCAAATCTGCTTATGCACCTGAAGATCTGGTCGGTAAATTAACCGTGATGGTCGCAAATCTGGCCCCACGTAAAATGCGCTTCGGTTTATCAGAAGGCATGGTGCTGGCCGCAGGCCCTGGTGGTAAGGACTTGTTTATCCTAAACCCCGATGAAGGAGCAAAACCGGGAATGCGGGTTAAATAATCTTTGAACCGTGAACTAAGCACTCAAAAAAGACCTGATGTAAAATACATAAAAAAAGCCGGCATGATAGCCGGCTTTTTAGTGTTACCAAGACTGATTTTATTGTTTCAGTTCTTTTTCCATACCAATTTCATACAACTCTAAATTGGCTTCTTCAATTTCACCAGTTACGGCATTTACATCTACTTTATATTCGCGGCCATGTTCATTCACGATATCAAATTCATAAGTGACCGAACCTTCGTAACCGATTTCATATTCATTGGAAACGACTTCGCCCGGAATGAAGTCCAAAGCCGTTTGACGAGCTGCTGATTCTTCAATTTTGGCGTATTTCTGGAATGTAGGATCATTTGCTTCTACTTCACGCTCGACTTCGGTGACAAAACCTTCTTCAGCATTACATTCGACATTGTAGGTACTGCCATTTGCCGAAGCTTCAATATCAAACTCATATACTGGGTCATCACCTTCCATTTTCATTTCCAGTTTACGAACATTGCCAGGAATGGTATCCAAAGCAGCATCCATACACGTTTCCATTTTTACCAGTTTCCATTCACGGATATCGTCAAGATCATAGTTGTCGTTATCAGCCAATGCCATTGAAGATAAAGACATGGTGACTGCAGCTGTTAATAATGTAGCTGTATGTTTCATAGTATTGCTCCTTAAATATAAAAACCTGCTTCCATTCTCTACCCGCAAGAGCAATGTTGGTTATCTTTTTGAATTGATTAGCTAACCCCTAACCCGGTTATCATTATATTGGGAATTTTTCCTGTATACAAAAAAAGCCCCGGAAAATAACTTTCCGGGGCTTTAATTTGATTTTACTGCTGAACATTCACCTCAATGCGTTTGGGTTGAAGCTGTGGCATTTTAGGAATCGTCAACTCCAACACCCCATCCCGTGAAGCGGCATTGATGTTATCTACATCAGCGGTTTCCGGTAGGGTGAAACGCCGCATAAAACTGCCACTGAAGCGTTCAATACGTTTGTAATTATCCTTTTCTTCAATTTTTTTACTGTCACGCACACCTTTAATGGTCAACAGACCATTTTCGGCTGTCACTTCAATATCAGCGGCTTTAACGCCGGGCAAATCAGCGTGAATAATGAAACTCTCTGCGTTTTCCTGAATATCAACTGCTGGTGTCCAATCCTCTTCACTGAAGTTGGTTTCAGCGGCCGGTGACTGGAATAGCGTCGACATTTCACGCTGCAGATTATCAAGCAGACTGTAAGGTCTATAACGTTGAATAGCCATAAAAACACCTCCATAACAAGTTCATCATGAAGACGAATACTGTCTTCTGATCAGCAAGATTGGGATGTGTCAAAAAAAATTCAAGAGGCTTGCAATACTTTTAAATTAACTATTAGTTATCAACTGGATAGCAATTAAGGTTAATGTTTAATAATACCTAATACAACGGCAATATTCGCCAGATCTGCCGTGGTGTTTACATTCAGTTTATTTTTAATCTGTGTGTTGTAGTTCGCCACTGTTTTATAGCCTAAATGTAATTCTGCAGCGACTTCATGTGCAGTCATCCCTTTAGCCGTCAGACAAAACACATCAAACTCTCTTGGCGATAACAACTCCACCACCTGACCGTAATGCAACGTATCACTGGGATGTTTGAAATCATCTATATTGGGCAAAATATCCTGTTCAATATAACGTTTGCCCTGAGATACCGCTAACACGGCTTCTGCCAGTACTTCTGCAGCACTGTTTTTAGTCACATAGCCTTTAGCACCGGCCTGAATGGCACGCTCGACATAGATCGATTCATCATGAATGCTGTAGACCAGTATAGTGGCCTGTGGATCCTGCTTTTTAAGACGACGAATGGTTTCCAATCCTCCAATGCCGGGCATGGATAAATCCATTACCACCACATCAGGACGCTTGCGTTCATATTCATGACAGGCCACTTCGCCACGATCAACATCCACTATGTCGCCAATAAATGGTTGAGAATCCAGTAACATTCTGAATCCGGCTCTCACCACCTGGTGATCATCTACCAGCAATACACTTATCTTTTTATCATTCATTCTCTGTTTTCTCTATGATTGGCATCCATACACTGACATTAACGCCTTTTCCTGCTTCAGACTCGAATCTGAAACGGCCTCCCATATTCTCAACCCGTTCTCGCATGGCCAATACCCCGAACCCATGTCCGGAAGTCTCACCGCCTTGCCCGTTATCATGGATCCGCATAACTACACGTGGAGAGGTATGCTCGCCCTCCTGCCGAATCAGTAATGTTACCTCAGTGGCATTGGCATGACGCACTACATTGGTGAGACATTCCTGTGCAATTCGATAAACATGTATCGCCAATTCATGTGAAACATCATCCAGACGGTCATCATAATCCAGTTTTATCACCAGATCGGGATGCCTACGACGCCACTCATTAACAAGATCGGTCAGCGTTGCCCCCAAGCCTAAATCAGCAAGACTTAACGGATGCAAGGTTCGCATCATGGAACGAACCACGCCGGCCAAATGGTTACATATTTCAGCGATTGAATCGGAAATTTTTGCTACATCCGTACCCGGCTGGCGAATCGCTGTAGACATGGCTTTTATAGCAGTCAACGATTGGCCCATTTCATCATGCAATTCGCGGGATAAGTTTCGTCTTTCGGATTCCTGAATCTGCATTGTATGACGGGCTAACGCCTGATTATTCTCTTTGGCGACTTTCAAAGCATCAGACAAGTGATTGATTTCTGTGGCAATAGCATCGAATTCACTGATTTTGAAGGGCGGTAGTTTACGTCCATATTGTCCAGACTCTACACGCCTAAGCCCAACAACAATCGTCCGCACATTTTGTAGCATGGAATTGAATACAAAATTAATGGCTAAAAATATTACAGCGACCATTGTCATTACTGACCAGAAATAAGCTTCCGATTCCTCCCAGGCTTCAGCAATTTCATCCATCGGATCAGCTCGAACAATAATTTTTTTTACTCTGCCATCAGCAAGTTTTATGTCATATTTTGAAGATGGATAGGTAGTTTTAACAGCTCGTTGAAACCATTGAGGTGGTAACTCTTCATCTATATCATCAGATACAAACCATTCTACTTCCTCATTCTCTTCATTAATAAGACTTATATGTAGATGACGGGTATGTTGAATCGCACTAATTTGCTGAAGCCATTCATATTCAGTCATGGAAGTTCGGGATAAATGGCTAAATCCCAAATCAATCATTTGCAGGGCCAGATTGAACGAAGAATTTACCTCACGTTCAACTGAATGACGTGCTTGCCATATTGTTAACAAGCCCCCCACAAGAATAATAATGATCACCGAAAATATAATTCGACTATTGATCAGGCCTCTTAAGCTCATATAGCGCTCTCGATATCACATGGAATGAGAATAATCATTGCTCCTTAAACTAATGTTATGTGTTTAGTTATTATTAATTAACATAAAAGCTAAACTGATAAAGCATCATTATCAATATAATTCAATGAGTAAACTGAGAAATAAAATTACTGTGAATAGCTTAAATGGCTTTTTCAATCATTATTCACAAAGGAAAAAAAGGTGATTTTTTATTTGAGGTATTTGTTAGAGGCACCCGCTCCTTGCCCAATGAACAATTCAATTCGAGCCTACCGTATCTTTCGAGGTGCTTTTAACTGGCATGTCGATAACAAACCGATATTGCTTACCAAAGTGTAATATGACTTCTTTCTGGCCACGCTTGAGAATCTTAACTTCGATATGAATATCACTGTAGCCGTCATGTGCTAATACATCATCGATCATGTCAGTGAGTTTGAATTTGAGTAATTCGGCAGAGTTTGTGGTGGCAATGTTCATATTATCCGGCTCAGTTTGATTTCTGTGAGTGGATAGTAGACAAAGAGGAAAATATCCCATATAGGATATTTTCCTTATTTTGTTAATGACGCTATAAAAATAGAGAAAAACGGACTTAAGCAATTGTTTTTATATTTAATTATTAATTCTAATTAAATTTAATAATAAATCAGTTCACTACACCGTTTAACATTGATAAACCGAGTCTACACATAAGAAGAATAAAAGGAATTCCTCCTATATGCGGTGGCGTCTAAGATGACTATGATTAACTCCAACAGCTTGCTAATGAGATTCTCTCGGGGTGTACCCCCGAAATAGTTGCTTACTGTAGCCTTAAAGTTAGTTACCTCTTCAGATTGGTCATGCGATCTGAGTTACCGTGGATAGACCTATCCACGGTTTTTTTTTGCCTGATGTCTGTATTTGGCAGTTTGTCATACTTAACCAGACAAACTTAAAACATACCTAGTTGTAATTGAGCGGCTTCGCTCATTTGGTCTCGGGTCCAGGGTGGATCCCACACCAGTTCAACATGCACTTTGTTCACACCGTCAATGCTGCTGATTTTGTTTTCTACATCCCCGGGAAACGTCTGTGCCACGGGGCATCCCGGTGCGGTAAGCGTCATTTGGATAACCACATTTCCGGATTCACTCACATCAATCTCATAGATCAATCCAAGCTCATAGATATTGACCGGGATCTCGGGATCAAAGATGGTTTTGAGCATCTCAATTACATCTTCTTTTATATCTTCAGCGGTAAAAGGTTGTACCTGATTGTCGTTCATAAATTACTCAGTACTAATCGAAATATCATGATCACTGTCTATCGCGGCGTGCACGGTATGCCAGGACAAAGTCGCGCATTTTACCCGTGCCGGAAACTCTTTAACACCACTAAGCACTTCCAGTTTGCCCAGCAGGTTTCGGTCAGTTTCTTCACCGGTCATGGATTTATGTACCTGCTCGTAAATGGCCTGAGCTTCGTCAATGGTTTTGCCTTTCAAAGCTTCAGTCATTAATGATGCAGAGGCCATGGAGATGGCACAGCCGCTGCCTTTGAAACTGACATCATCAATCTTATCGCCATCAAGCTTGAGATAAACCACCAGCTTATCGCCACACAACGGATTGTTGCCATGCGCAAGATGATTGGCTTTCTCAATCTCACGAAAATTACGTGGCCGTTTGTTGTGATCCATGATCACTTGCTGGTAAAGCTCTCTTAAATCACTCATCAGGCAAAAAGCTCCTGTGTCTTTTGTATGGCGTTAATTAATGCGTCGACTTCTTCTTCTGAGTTATAGAAGGCAAATGAAGCACGTGCAGTGGCCGGAATATCATAAAACTCCATTACCGGTTGAGCACAATGGTGCCCGGTGCGAATAGCAACTCCTTGTTGATCAAAAATAGTGCCTACATCGTGTGGATGAACGCCTTCGATCATGAAAGAAATTACTGCAGCTTTCTCGGCAGCGGTACCAATAATGTTGACACCAGGCAAAGACTCAATTTTTCGGGTCGCTATCTCCAGCAAGTGATGTTCCTGGGCGGCGATATTATCGATCCCCACCTGCCACATATAATCAATCGCTGCACCCAAACCGATAACACCGGAGATATTTGGTGTACCTGCTTCAAATTTGGCTGGCAGCTCGTTATAGATGGTTTTTTCAAAACTTACCGAAAGAATCATATCGCCACCACCTTGATAGGGTGGCATGGCGTTTAGCAGATCTTCACGTCCATACAACGCACCAATACCAGTGGGTGCAAACATCTTATGGCCGGAGAACACATAAAAATCACAATTCAGATCCTGAACATCGACTGTCATATGCGGCACAGCCTGTGCACCATCGATTAATACCGGAATATTTTTCGCGTGGGCTTTTTCAGTCATCGCTTTAACTGGATTGATGGTGCCCAGTGCATTGGAGACATGACCGATAGCCAGAATCTTCGTGCGTTCAGTCAGCATGGTATCAAATTGCGTTAAATCCAATTCACCTGTCTGAGTCATCGGAATCACTTTGAGTTTGGCACCAGTCTGTTCACATAGTATCTGCCACGGCACGATATTGGCGTGATGTTCCAAATGACTGATCAGTATTTCATCATTTGCTTGCAGCTTTGGTCTGACAAAGCTTTGCGCCACCAGATTAATCGCTTCGGTGGCTCCACGGGTAAAGATGATTTCTTTATCTGAGTTGGCATTTACAAATTGGCGAACTTTGCCACGGGCTGCTTCATATAAATCGGTAGCACGTTGACTTAACTTATGTACACCACGATGAATATTGGCATTATCGTGCAGATAATAATGACTGACGGCATCAATGACCTGACGTGGTTTCTGGCTGGTGGCGGCATTATCCAGATACACCAATGGATAGCCATTAATCTCCTGATGCAGAATCGGAAAGTCCACACGGATAGTATTAATGTTCAAATTACTCATGCACAACACCTTTAGGTAAACGTTTTTCAATTACCTGGGTAATAGATTGTTTGAGTTCCTGATTGGTAATGCGTTCAATCACGTCAACCGCAAAGGCAAAAGTCAGCAAGCTACGAGCACTAACTTCATCGAGACCACGGCTACGCAGGAAAAACAATTGATCTTCATTGATTTGACCTACTGCACTACCATGTCCACATTTGACATCATCGGCATAGATTTCCATTTCCGGTTTGGTATCAATTTCACAACCACGAGACAACAGTAAATTGCGGTTGCTTTGATTGGCATCGGTTTTCTGGGCATCTTTATGAACGATTACTTTGCCGTTAAACACCGCATGGCTTTGTTCATCCAATACACCTTTGTAAACTTCTTCACTGGTGGTATTTGGGACGCTGTGATCAATGCGAGTGTGATTATCTACATGCTGTTCTCCGGTCACCAGATACAGACCGTTCATCGTCACATGGGATTGCTCTCCCAATAATTGGCTGTGTACATCGTTTCTGGCGAGTTTTGCACCTAGAGAAATATTGGTGTTATGCCATTTACTGTCAGTAGCCTGTGAGGCAGCCATAGTGGCAACATGATAATGCCCCAGTGATTCACGCTGTAATTTGTAATGAAATAATTCTGCATTTTCAGCCAGACTTATTTCAGTTACTACATCGGTCAAACCATTGGCTTTATCATTGCCAGCATAGGTTTCAATAAAGGTTGCCTGACTGTCTTTTCCAAGCACAATGACATGACGCAGATGCATTGCGTAATATTGCGTATGGCCGCTGTTTACCACGATTAATTCAATCGGTTTATCAATCTTTGTATTTTCAGTTACCTCTATGAAAACACCCTCATTCATCAACATGGTGTTCATCGCATTAAAGCCTGGCTTTTCCATGCTGATTTGTTGATTGAGAAATTCGCTGGCGCGCTCAATTGATTGAGATAATGGCGTTACGGTAAGCCCATCAGGCAGTCTGTCAATGGATGATGCAGTCAAATCCACACGACCATCGACAATCACCAGACGATAGGCATCTTCAACCAGCTTCAGCTCATGAATATCAGCATATCCTGGTTGGGATACCTGATGAACAAACTGTTCCTGACCAAACTGCCACAGGCTGGTGTATTTCCAGTCTTCTTCTTTTCTGCCGGGTAAGCCCATTCGTGCAAACTGATGCTGAGCTTGTTCACGCAGGGTTTTCCAACGTGCGTTGTCAGCCACCATAATGTCACGGCTGTTAGCAACAGCAGAAAAATCGGTATGAATGTCTGTTAATACTTTCATGCAGGCTGCCCTTCCGGCTCTGGTGCATCATGCACCCAGCTATAGCCGGATTTTTCCAGTTCTTTTGCCAATTCTTTATCACCCGATTTTACGATGCGACCTTCAGACAACACATGCACAAAATCGGGAACGATATAATCAAGTAACCGCTGATAATGGGTAATCATCACAAATGAACGCTCAGGACTACGCAAGGCATTAACCCCCTCAGAAACGGTTTTCAGGGCGTCAATATCCAGACCTGAATCGGTTTCATCCATAATTGCCAGTTGCGGCTCCAGTAAGGCCATTTGCAGGATTTCATTACGTTTTTTCTCACCGCCGGAGAAACCTTCATTTACACTGCGGTGTAAAAACTGTTCGTCCATTTTGACCAACGCCATTTTGCTGCGGACCAGCGTCAGGAAATCGATGGCATCAAGCTCTTCCAGACCCTGATGTTTACGAATGGCATTTAATGCGGCTTTAAGCAGATAGATATTACTGACGCCGGGGATTTCTACCGGATACTGAAAAGCCAGAAACACGCCGCGTCTGGCACGCTCTTCAGGTTCCAGTTCCAGCAGGTTTTGACCTTTATATATGACTTCACCCTGGGTGATTTCATAGCCTTCACGACCTGTTAATACATTTGACAAGGTGCTTTTACCGGCACCATTTGGTCCCATGATGGCATGAACTTCGCCAGCATTGACCGTCAGATTGATACCACGCAGAATTTCTTTGCCCTCAATTGATGCGTGTAAATTTTTTATTTCCAACATTTTCATAATTATTCTCTATTCATTTTTTATAGGTTAAGCGGCCTGACCCGCCCAACATGTAGTTATGTAAGTGAACGCTGTTTAACCAACCGAGCCTTCCAACGACAAGCCCAGCAGGTTCTGAGCTTCAACCGCAAATTCCATCGGCAGCTCACGAATAACCTGTTTACAGAAACCGTTGACAATCATTGATACAGAATCTTCCACATCAAGGCCACGCTGCTTGCAATAAAACAGCTGATCTTCACTGATTTTTGAAGTAGAGGCTTCGTGCTCAACCTGAGCACTCGGATTTTTCACTTCAATATACGGAAAAGTATGCGCAGCACATTTATCGCCCATCAGTAACGAATCACACTCTGTGTAGTTACGCGCATTCTCGGCATTGGGTCCAATCCGAACCAGACCGCGGTATGCATTGGATGATCTACCAGCCGAAATACCTTTGGAGATAATGGTCGAGCTGGTGTTTTTACCCAGATGGATCATCTTGGTTCCGGTATCAGCCTGCTGCATATTATTGGTAACAGCCACTGAGTAAAATTCACCTACAGAATTATCCCCCTGCAAAATCACACTTGGATATTTCCAGGTAATGGCTGAGCCAGTTTCAACCTGAGTCCAGGAGACTTTTGAACTTTCACCACGGCAGGCTGCACGTTTTGTTACAAAGTTATAAATACCACCTTTGCCGTTTTCATCACCGGGATACCAGTTCTGCACAGTGGAATATTTAATTTCTGCACGATCCAGTGCCACCAGTTCTACTACCGCCGCATGCAGCTGGTTTTCATCACGCATAGGCGCTGTACAACCTTCCAGGTAACTCACATAGGAGTCATCATCAGCAATGATTAACGTCCGTTCAAACTGTCCGGTATTAGCCGCATTGATACGGAAATAAGTGGAGAGTTCCATCGGACAACGCACCCCTTTCGGGATATAGACAAAAGAACCATCGGTAAATACAGCACAGTTCAATGCAGCGTAATAGTTATCTTTATAGGGAACAACACTACCCAGATATTTTTTGACCAGTTCAGGATGCTCATGAATGGCTTCTGAGATTGGCATAAACAGGATGCCCTGCTCGGCCAGTTTATCTTTAAAGGTATTAGAGACTGAAACGCTATCAAACACCGCGTCAACAGCAACCCCTGCCAAACGCGCCCGTTCGTCTAAGGGCACACCCAGCTTTTCATAGGTACGCAATAATTCCGGATCAACTTCATCGAGGCTTTTTGGTCCATCAGTTTTTTTCTTGGGAGCTGAATAATAACTGACTGACTGATAGTCGATTTCAGGATAATGGACGTGTGCCCATTCCGGCGTTTCCATCGTTAACCAATGGCGGAAGGCTTTCAGGCGCCATTCAAGCATGAACTCCGGCTCACCTTTAATAAGGGAGATCTGACGAACTACATCTTCATTCAAACCCGGTGGCAAACTGTCTGATTCAATATCAGTATAAAAGCCAGCTTTGTATTCTTTCTGGGTAATTGCTTCTAGTTGTTGTGTTTGATCATTCATGTTGATCACCATCCTGTAAGGTAACTGTTCTTGCCCTGTAATTGGGCGGGTAAAATTGAACTGTTCGCGGCGCTGAAACTGTTGGCGCCAGCATATCGGCTAACTTGACCTCATCCAGCGCGTGAAATACGGCATTATTGATTTGGTTCCAGTTTGTCTGCACGGTGCAATGCGTTTCCTGATCACAATGCGTAACAGTACTTACACATTCCGTTAAAGCTATAGGACCTTCAATTGCGGTAATAATCTGCGCGACGGAAATACTGGCGGGATCTCCACTTAATGTATATCCACCCTGCGCGCCACGTTCTGAAGTCAGTAGTCCTCCGGCTGACAACACTTTTAAAATTTTTCGCACCGTCGGCAATGGCATATGCACGGCATCAGATAGCATGTGGGCACTATGCTGTTTGCTTCGGTGCTCGGCTATGTAACTCATCAGCACAATGCCGTAATCAGTCAATTTACTCATGCGTAACATTTGACGCCCTCCTAATTGATACCATTATAGTATCATTTGAACGAATAACCAAGTGTATTACTCGGCTATTCAATCTGAAAGCTGTGAAAAAATATGAGACAATCGCATGGCGAACTTCGCGGCTGATAAGATCTCTAACCCACGCAAGCTAAATTATTTTATTTAAAATTTGAGAGTCATAAGACATGAAACTGAAATATCTCGCTTTCCTTCCCGTTTTATTTGGAGCTAATGTAATGGCAGAAAACGCCACCCTCGATACCGAACAACAAAAACTCAGCTATATCTTCGGCATACAAGTCGGTCAACAAATGATGATGGAAGGTGTAGAGCTTGAAATGGATGCATTCAGTGCAGGTGTTGCCGACATGATGGCTGGCCGTCAACCACAGATGGATCAGGCAACTGCGCAGGAAATCATTGGTAAATACCAGCAGAAAAAATCACAAGAACTGGCTGCAATGATGAACAAAAAACAAGCCGAGTCTAAAGCCTATATGGCAGAAAACGCTAAAAAAGACGGTGTAGTCACAACCGATAGTGGCCTGCAATATGAAATTCTTGAAGAAGGTGATGGCGCAACACCAAAAGCAACTGATAAAGTCATCGCCCATTACGAAGGTACTTTGATTGATGGTACTGTGTTTGACAGCTCTATTCAGCGTGGTGAACCAGCAACCTTCCCAGTGAATGGCGTTATTCAAGGCTGGCAGGAAGTCTTGCAGATGATGAAAGAAGGCGGAAAATGGCGCGTGGTCATCCCAGGCAATCTGGCTTATGGTCCACAAGGTGCCGGTGAAATGATTGGCCCCAATGAAACTTTGATTTTTGATATCGAGCTGATTGCGATCACGCAGTGATAATCATTTAAAATCGACTAAAGCCGCCTCCTGGCGGCTTTTTTTATGCTTGCAATAATTGTTTGAAATAGACCCAATCAAAATAGGGCCCGGGATCGGTTTTACGTCCAGGAGCGATATGCTCATGACCGGTAATTCGTTCTTTCGATAATAATGGATAGGCTGCAAACAGAGCTTTGCTCACATTTGCTAGTTGTTGATATTGATCTTCGGTGAATGCTGTTTCATCATCGCCTTCCATTTCAATACCGATTGTAAAGTCATTACAACGTTCACGCCCTTCCCAGCAGGATACCCCTGCATGCCATGCACGTTTTTGAAATGGCACAAACTGCTGCATCAATCCATCTCGTCTTATCAACAAATGCGATGAAACTTTTAGATGCGCGATTTCTGCAAAATAAGGATGTGCATTCGGGTCAAGCTGGTTTAGAAAAAGATCGGCAATCCAGCCTCCGCCGAACTGTCCAGGCGGTAAACTGATATTGTGAATAATGATGCCGCTGATATCGCTCTCATCAGGACGGTCATCATAATTTGGTGAGGGTAAAATCTCCGCCGCATCCAGCCATCCACTTTGCTTGTCGATAATCACTCATCTCTCCAACATAGGTTTCTGAATAGATTATCAGAGCTTTAACAGTTACCCTATCGTCTGTTTAAATTGAACCCCTAACACTATGACGATTCAGAATTTCATTCCAGCAAATTTTATTACTTCACAAGTCAAACTCTCCCTACTTGAGGATATTGGACAACAAGATCTCACCGCAGATCTTATTCCAAAAAATGCGATAGCCAAAGCCAGACTAATTAGTCGTCAGGATGCTGTTCTATGTGGGCAAGACTGGTTTAATGAAGTCTTCAAGCAGCTGGATCCAAGTATTCAAATCCACTGGTTCTTCAACGATGCCGATTTGCTGCGGGAAAATGCGGTGGTATGTGAACTCTCCGGTAATGCCCGGGCATTATTGAGTGGCGAACGTACCGCTATGAATTTTTTGCAGACGTTTTCCGGCACCGCTACCCATACCAAACTTTATGCTGACATCATCAAAGACTTGCCGGTTAAACTGCTGGATACCCGCAAAACCCTTCCAGGATTAAGGCTTGGCCAGAAATATGCGGTACGTTGTGGTGGCGGAGTTAATCATCGCTTTGGGCTGTATGACGCCATATTGATTAAGGAAAATCATATTCTTGCTGCGGGCTCAATTGCAGCAGCGGTAGCTCAGGCCAAAGCTTTGCATCCAAATGTGTCAATTGAAGTTGAAGTCGAGTCTATGGATGAATTACATCAGGTACTCAATACTGCTGTGGATATTGTTTTGCTGGATAATTTTTCACTGGAGATGCTTCGCGAGGCTGTTGTGATTGCTCAGGGTAAAGTAGCTCTTGAGGCTTCTGGTGGTATTAATAAAGAGACGCTACGAAGTATTGCTGAGACAGGTGTTGATAGAATTTCTGTGGGGCAATTAACCAAAGATTTGCAGGCTGTCGACTTATCGATGCGATTTATTGATTTATAAAAAAGAAAGGCCGCATGAAGCGGCCTTTCTTTTAGCTTAACGATTTGATTACAGAGTAATTTTAAAACCAATCCATCCGGCTCTCGGTGCACCTGCACCAACAAAGCGGGGATCTTCATAATCCAGACCAGGCGCTTCATCAGGTTCGCCGTACAAACCAAAGTTCTCGTATTCACTATCAAACAAATTGTCGACTTTGGCAAAGAACTGAACATTTTTATTCAGCTTATAACGACCATGGAGATTAACCAATCCATAACCACTGATTTTCTTATCTTCATTTGCCTCATCGCCACGGTAATATTGGCTGGAGTGATATGAAGCTGTCGCACCAAGAGATAATTTCGGTGTAAAGGCATAATCAACACCGATCTTGATATTGTGTTCAGGAATACTTGGCAGACGGTCGCCTTTACTTACGCTGAATAAATTGCCATTACGGGAATAATCAAAATTATCTTCGAAGGTCGCCCGAACATAACTGTAATTACTAAACCAGGCCAGTTGTTGATATTGGCCATTCAGTCCAACTTCCAGCCCTGCACGTGCTGTTTTGTCAATATTTCTGAAGTTACCCAGACCTAAACGCCCACTAACTTCTTCAGAAACTTCTTCATCTTCTGAGAAGAAGAACAAATCATCCGTTAGCTGAGTGTAATAAATGTTGCTATACCAATTAAACATTTCTTGCTGTCCACGCAAACCTGCCTCAACTGTTTTAGCAACTACATCATCCAGAGGAGGATCTGCTAAAAAAGCATTAGGGTAAGCACAAGGTGACTCTGGTTCGGCACAAGTCAGTTCAGATGCAGTGGGAGCACGATTAGATTCGCTATAGTTCCCATACACAGTCAAGTTATCCTGTAACGCGTAAGTTAAACCAACTGTAGGGTTAAAGCGTTTGAATACATGTTTATTACCAGACTCATTAAGATCCTGTTCACCACCTTCGCTGGTCCCAGAAATATCAATCTGAATCCAGTTATAACGTCCACCCACAGTTAAATCGAGACGTTCAGTTAATGAATGTGTGTTAGTGAAAAACAAACTGAATGTGTCTGTTTCAATATCACCATCAACTACTGTTTCATCAATAATGAAGCCCGTTCCATCTGTTCCACGCGAATCAGTAAATTCTGCTATTTCAGATTGGGATGAATATTTAACATCTGAAGTATCGTAGGAAGCACCAACAATCAATTGATTTTCCCGATCGAACAAATCATTCAAAAAGGTTGACTGTAAAGCAAAACCATAACTATCTTGTTCAGTTTTACTAGTGTTATTCAGGGCTACATCATCACCATCTGCAAAGCCGAGCGAATCTGTACTAATGATTTCGTCATCACCATCAAATACACCTTCAACACCATCCTCGTCTTCGCCGATTTGCCCACCAATTACACTTAACTCAGAACCATCACCATTAAACGTGCTGCGATCACTTCGACGATAATAGGTGTTAGCAGACAGCATGACATTGTCATTCACCCAATGTGATCCATTCAAAGTGAACATACGCAACTCATTTTGCGTATTATCTGGATGGGTGAAAACAGCTTCCCGATCGTCAGCAACTAACTCAATTGGAGAAGCACCGTTACCATTCAAATCACTATCAACAGCGGTAATACCAAAATCCAGACTACTGGTTTCATTACGATAGCTTAAGTTGGAAAAGAACTGTTCAACTCTGGAAGGTGAAAAATCACGCCAACCATCTTCTTTGGTAATGGAACCGGTCACAAAATAACCAAAATTGCCGTCATTGCCCCCCGTTTCAATAGTGCCCGAATCACGACCAAATGAACCGGTGTAAGCTTCCAGACTATGACCAGGATGGGTAAAACCGTTTTTCGTTTGAATCGATAAAGCGCCACCCAGAGTATTCAGACCAAATAATGGATTCGAACCTGACATCATATTCATGCTGGCAATTGCCGATTTAGGCAATAATTCAAAGTTCACCGCATCGCCGAAAGGTTCGTTGATACGAACACCATCCTGATAAACCGATATTCCTTGAGAATTACCGACAAGTGGAGAAGCGGTGAAACCACGGAATTTCAAATCAGGTTGGAAAGGATTATTTTGAGCGGCATTCAGACTCACACTATCCATTGTCTGATTCATAAAATCAGAAATATCCAAGCTTTGGTTACGCTCAATATCTTCGTCAGTTGCAGTTTGAACATGACTTGGAATTTTATCTGCCTCCAGTCCTACCCCATGTAATGGTGTGAGACTGATAACTTCGATATTTTCAAGTTGAAGATCCGGTTCTGCAGCTAAGCTGAGTCCCGGAGTTAATGCACTAGCTAGCAACGCAGGCAGGAGGCCGCGTCGGAATGGAATCGCCATCTTAATCTCCCAGATTTAATATTTGTATTAATTTTTTTATATCGCTTTCTATGAAGCTTAGGGCGATGCTAGCATGACGTTTCGCACATAGAATTAGGAAAAATTCCTAAAACAATAAGGGAAGATTAATCTGTTGATTTTATTAAGAAAACCAGGATAGTTTATTATGCAATTGTACAACTTCACCAATAATCAGTAGCGTTGGTGCGACAGGTTGTTGTTTTTTTGCCAATTCAGGAAGCTCGGCAATAGTACTTGTCCAAACCTTTTGATTATCTGTTGTGCCTTGCTGAACCAGTGCCGCAGGCATATCGGCTTTCATGCCGTGCTGTTGTAGCTTCTGACTAAGAATATCAAGCCCTGCGAGGCCCATATAAACAACCACTGTCTGGCGAGGCTGCACTAAGGCCTGCCAATTCAAATCCAGCTCACCTTCTTTTAACTGGCCTGTTACAAACACACAACTTTGTGAATAATCACGATGTGTTAAAGGAATACCGGAGTAGCAAGCGACACCCGAAGCAGCTGTAATTCCTGGTACGACCTGAAAAGGAATTTTCTGTTCAGCCAGTGTGGCAATTTCCTCACCACCACGACCAAAAATAAACGGATCCCCACCTTTCAAACGTAAAACACGTTTGCCAGCCTGAGCGTGTTCCAGTAATAGCAGATTTATTTCATCCTGACGCTTGCTGTGCCATGCTCGCTGTTTTCCGACATAAATCATTTCAGCTTCTTTACGTACTAATGCCAGCACTTCCTTGCTCACCAGACGATCGTAAAAAACCACATCGGCCTGCTGCATCAATCGTAAGGCTTTAAAGGTTAGTAAATCGGGATCACCGGGGCCGGCTCCCACCAGATAGACTTCTCCTTGTTGCAAAGCATTATCAGCGGTTTCATCAATCAGGGTTTCGAGGGTTTTGCTGGCCAGTTCATCACGTCCCGCCAATACATGATCGGCGACTGGGCCTTGTAAAACAGACTCCCAGAAACGACGACGCTGTTTAATATGGCCGAACTTTGCCTTCACCCGATCACGATATTCCCCCACCAGTAAACCCAGTTTACTGTAAGCCGGTGGAATCAGTGTTTCCAGTCGTGCGCGTAATTGTCTGGCAAGAATAGGTGACTGACCACCACTGGATATTGCCACCACAATCGGCGATCGATCCAGAACCGAAGGCAGAATAAAGTCACACATCTCGGGCTGGTCAGCCACATTGGTGAGAATATTTCTGGCTTTGGCTTCCTGATAGACCTCAAGATTAACTTTTTCATCATTGGTCGCTGCGATCACCAGCGTTTGCTGATTCAGGTAGTTTGAATCAAATCTATCATTGACCCAACGCAACCTGCCCTTGTAATCAGGCTCTTCCAGCAATTGGCGCGACATCTCTGCAATCTCGGGGGCAACAATGGTTACTGATGCCTGAGCTTTCAACAATAGTGCTGCTTTACGAGCTGCAATTTCGCCCCCCCCAACCACCAGACACTGGCGTTGTTTTAAATCTATAAATATTGGTAAATAATCCATCTAACTTCTATTGTGTTAAGGGTAATTCCACGGCCTGCAAAATATAACCATCGGATAAATTTTGAACAATCGCCACCAGTTTCAGTTTGTCCTGCTGCCATTCAGGTGACAATTTCACTTGATGTTCAATAAAGGTTTCACCAGAATCATCAAGCTCAAATGGACCCAACCATCGACGAACCAGGTTTTGATGATTAAAGGTCTGTCCGGCATTATCTCCACCAAGGACAAGACTGCTGACATCATCCTCCGTAATAGCAAGGTACAGTTTGCTGTGTTGACGATTTTCCTTACCCGTTACCAGGCTTCGGCTATCAATCTTCAACTGATCATTAATCAGGTTAGCCCTTAAACGAATCTGTGCTTGAGCATCAAATTCATTGAGAAAACTAACTGCTTCAGCGAAATTCGCCCGCCAATTTGGCAGGGACTCGCCACTTAATACAAATTCCGGAGTGTAAATCGTCTGATATCGGTTCAGTCGGGCCAATAGTTTCTGGCGTTCAGAAAATACCGGTTTGGCAAATGCATCCACCCAGCCTTTCTTATCATTCAGATAATCCACATGAAAGCCCAAAACAATATAATCAAGCTCTGCCCGCTGCTGTTGATATAACCAGCGTTCCGCAGGTGGACAAAGGCCACAGCCTTCTGAAGTAAATAATTCCAGTACCGCGGTATGTTTATTACCACTCGACGCCTGCCACCGATCTACTGCCTGAACAGAGAATGGCAGGCATAATAAAAACAGCAATAACACCTTAATCATGGAGAGATTCATATCAGCCTCCTTCAGAGATCACTGAATCCTATTCACTAGGACTCGGTGACACTGCGGAAATTTTCTGCGACATGTCCTGAATTTCAGCCAGTTCTCGCAAAACAGCCGTTGCATAACTGCCCGGCCCCAATTCAAACTCTAACAGTAAACTGGTTTCATTGATAAATTGCCATTTAAGATTCTGTGGAAACAATCTCAGCGCACGACGTTCCTGCGATAAACCCAGTTTCACCAGCTGCTGCTGCCAATCCTGCCAGTCTTTTAATACACTCTGTTCCAGAGCCAGCGTATCATTCTTACTGATTGCTTCCCCCTTACCCCAGAGTGGTCCGGTCGGGTGGATGTCCATTTCGTTAATTCGCTTTTTAAGTACTTCATCTTTGGTTTCAGCGACAAAATAACTGGCTCTGGTACCAGCCAGCAACATTACGTCACCTGCCAATAGTTGATTCCAGTTGCCTTGACGGATTCTTTCGGCCAGCACCAGATTGAACAACCAGGAACGCGCTGCTGAAATAATAATACTGCGTTGATTACGCTTTTTCGGCTCGGTCCCTTCTGTGAACCATTGATCTGCTTTTTTCAGGTTATTACCGTGATGACCGAAACGTTGTTCGGCAAAATAATTAGGTACGCCCTGCTTCGCAATTAATTGCAGATTCTGCTCCCAGATATTCATGTCACCGACAATGTCGGTTAATCGCAAACGAAAACGGTTTCCGGCAAGTGCCCCACGTTTTAATTTTTTGCTGTGACGAACCGCTTTAAGAATTTTGATTTGTTCATTTTCAAATGCCAGCCAATCCGGTTCTGGCAACCCCTGTAAATTTACACTGAACCATTGTGAAGTAACTGCATGACGATCTTTAAGCCCGGCGTAACCTACTGCAACGGGTGATACACCGGCAAAACGGGCAATTTCCTGGGCCAGCCAGTCGGTGTTGGTATCGGTTTTGTGCACATACAGCCAGACATGCGACCCTTCGCCCTCCGGCGAAAATGGCAGATGCTCCTCCACTTCAAAATAAACGGCTTTCTCACGTAACTTGGCACCACAACTTGACGCAGTGGCAGAATGGTGTGGCAGGGAAAAATAATCAAAATGTTTCAAACAGATACAGCCTTTTGGATAAGCGCCACAGCATGAGCCGCTATGCCCTCCTGGCGGCCGACAAAGCCCAGCTTTTCGGTTGTGGTCGCTTTGATATTAATCGCTGAGGACTCAATATGCAGGTCAGTGGCCAGCAATTCTCGCATTTGCGGGATATACGGCGCTAATTTAGGGACTTGTGCTACCACTGTAGAATCGACATTGCTGACCTGCCAGCCTGCCGCTTTCAAATCGTCATAAACACGACGCAACAGTACCCGACTATCAATTCCCGCGAAGGCCATATCATCATCTGGAAAATGGTGGCCGATATCCCACCAGCCTGCAGCGCCGAGCAAAGCATCACATATTGCATGAATCAACACATCCCCATCGGAGTGAGCCTCCAGTCCATGCGTATGAGGGATATTTACGCCACCTATAATTAACGAACAGTTCTCAGCAAACCGATGTACATCATAACCGTGACCGATTCTCACGCAGCTTCTCCATTATTCTGTTGTTGTAAAAAGAGCGCTGCTAATGCCAGATCCTGTGGCAGAGTAATTTTGATATTGTCAGCATGGCCGGCTACCATTTTGGGTACTAAGCCCATAAACTCCATTGCACTGGCCTCATCTGTAACATTGATATTACATTGTTTCGCTTGAGTTAATGCCTCAGCCAAACCTCTCAAACGGAACATCTGAGGAGTGGATGCTCGCCATAATCCAGTTCGATCTACTGTTGCTTCAATGGTGTTATCTGTATTCACACGCTTGATCGTCTCACTTAGCGGCACACCTAAAATACCGCCCACCGGATCATCGCTTAATTGCTGCAACATGGAATCAATATCACTGTGCCGAATGCAGGGTCGTGCTGCATCATGAACCAGGACCCAGGGATCCTGCCGGGTAAGATTTTTTAAAAATTCCAACGCATTGCTCACTGAATCTGCCCGATGCTCACCCCCCAGTGTTGTATGGATGGGCCATTGTGATGGCAGATTCAATGAAGGCCAGTAGGGATCATTGGCTGAAAGCGCGACAACGACCCCTTCAATTGCAGGATGACTGATAAGCCGTTGCAGACTATGAACAATTACTGGTTGATTATTCAGTAGTAGATACTGCTTAGGGCGATCGGCCTGCATTCTGCTGCCGATCCCTGCAGCAGGCACCACCGCCCAGACTTTATTGTTCATCATCATCTGGAAGTTCGATTATGTGAAAAAAGGTCTCTTCTGGCTTAACCATACCCAGTTCACTGCGAGCACGCTCTTCCAACGCATCCAAACCGCTTTTAAGATCAGCAACTTCTGCCGCCAGTACCTGATTACGCTCTTCAAGTTTTGCATTATCAATACGCTGTTTTTCAACTGTGTGATGAAGTCTTAACAAAGCTGGTAAGCCATCATGACTCAACCACAATCTGTATTGCAGCATGACAAAAATTAACGTCAGCACAATCAGTACTGTTTTCATACGTCAAACTTCACTGACAGGCGAAAGCCCGCAACCCCGGATAAATTGCTGCAGCGCCCAGTTCAGCTTCAATACGCAGCAACTGATTATATTTTGCTACCCGGTCTGAACGCGACATTGAGCCAGTCTTGATTTGACCACATTGGGTGCCCACCGCCAAATCAGCAATAAACGTATCTTCAGTCTCGCCACTGCGATGGGATGCAATTGATTTATAGCCTGCTTCAGCGGCCATATTCATTGCATGAAGTGTTTCACTCAACGTGCCAATTTGATTCAGCTTAATCAAGATCGCATTGGCCACCTTGGCTTCAATGCCCTTCTGCAGAATCGCACTGTTGGTAACAAATAAATCATCACCCACCAATTGAATACGATCCCCTAAACGATCGGTCAGCAACTTCCATCCCTGCCAGTCATTTTCATCCATGCCATCCTCAATGCTGATGATTGGATACTTGTTGCACCAGTTTTCCAGCAAATCGGTTAATTCAGCCGCAGTGAGACTACGCTGTTCGGATTCCAGACGATACATACCGTCTTTATAAAACTCGGAACTGGCGACATCCAGCGCGATCATGACATCACGGCCCGGCTCATAGCCGGCCTGTTTGATGGCTTGCATAATCAGTTCCATAGCGGCTTCATTTGACGCCAGATCGGGGGCAAATCCACCTTCATCACCCACAGCGGTATTAAGACCCTGGGCTAATAAAACTGCTTTTAACTGATGAAATACTTCTGCTCCGGCACGAATGGCTTCTTTGAAGCTTTTGGCACCGACTGGCACAATCATGAATTCCTGAAAATCAACACTATTATCAGCGTGTGATCCACCATTGATAATGTTCATCATCGGTACCGGCAAGGTCACCGCCTTATCTCCACCAAGATAGCGATATAAAGGCAAACCCTGTTCATCCGCACCTGCTACTGCCGCCGCCATGGAAACCGCCAGAATTGCGTTGGCGCCAAGACGTTGTTTATTATCAGTACCATCACAGGCAATGAGTTTTTCATCTAGGCTGGATTGATCGAGACAATCCATTCCAACAACAGCCGCACGTAACTCAGTATTGATTGCTTCAACAGCTTTGGTTACGCCTTTGCCCAGATAACGTGACTTATCGCCATCACGTAACTCAATCGCTTCACGTTCGCCAGTTGAAGCACCTGAAGGTACAGCTGCTCTTCCCATAGCACCACTGGCAAGAATAACGTCAGCTTCGACCGTAGGATTACCACGAGAATCAATGATCTCACGGCCACGAACATCTATAATTTTACTCATAATTGTCTCCATCTATAGTTGAAGTTGCCAGACAATAACCCTGTTCTGGCATGCCACCTGTTACAGGTAGGCGTCTTCAATAAAGTCTTGTTGTTTAACTGTTTTATCGATAGCAATCAGCGTTTCCAGTAAAGCCTGCATTTTATGCAGTGGCCAGGAATTCGGTCCATCACTGAGGGCTTTTTCAGGATCCGGATGCGTTTCCATGAACAAGCCAGCAATGCCAGCCGCTACTGCAGAACGTGCCAGTACAGGTACAAACTGTCTCTGGCCACCGCTTTTGCCACCCTGACCACCAGGTTGCTGCACTGAGTGGGTGGCATCGAATACTACCGGGCAATCCATATGACGCATGGTCGGTAAACCACGCATATCTGAAATCAATGTGTTATAACCAAATGAAGTACCACGTTCACATAACATGATCTGCTGGTTACCCGTTGATTTGGCTTTATCCGCGACATGCTGCATATCCCATGGCGCCAGAAACTGGCCTTTTTTAATATTTACCGGTAATCCCTGGCTGGCAACATTAATAATAAAATTGGTCTGACGACACAAGAAAGCTGGGGTTTGCAATACATCGACCACACTGGCAACTTCTGCCAGCGGGGTGTCTTCATGAACGTCTGTCAGAATAGGCAGACCAAATTCTTTTTTAACCTTTTCCAGAATCGCCATACCCGCTTCAAGACCAGGACCGCGATAGGTATTAGTAGAGGTACGATTGGCTTTATCGAATGAGGATTTGTAGATAAAAGGGATACCCAGTTTGTCTGTCATCTCTTTTAACTTACCAGCCACATCCATAGTCATTTGTTCACTTTCGATAACACAGGTGCCGGCAATCAAAAACAACGGTTGTTTACCACCAACTTCATGACCACATAATTGCATTACTGCTGTCCTCGTTTTTTATGATTCGCCACCGCAGCATTGATAAAACCTTCAAATAATCGATGTCCGTGTCTTGGAGTGGAGGTGAACTCTGGATGGAACTGACAGGCCACAAACCAGGGATGGCCTGGAATCTCGACCATTTCTGCCAGCGAGTTATCTTTTGACATGCCAGAAAACAGTAATCCGGCATCTTCCAGTTTCTGTTTGTAATTATTGTTGAACTCATAACGATGACGATGACGCTCAACGATTTCATCAGCACCGTAAATCTGTTGTGCCAGAGATCCTGGTTTCAGTACACAGGGATAACCGCCCAAACGCATGGTGCCACCCAGATCTGAATCATGATCACGCTGTTCTACACTGCCATCCTCTTTCTGCCATTCTGTAATAAGACCTATCACAGGATCTGGCGTATTAGGTTCAAACTCAGTACTGAAAGCCTGTGTCAGGCCTGCTTTATGACGAGCATATTCGATGACGGCCACCTGCATCCCCAAACAAATTCCCAGATACGGGATATTGTTTTCGCGGGCAAACTGGGCGGTTGAAATCATACCTTCGACACCACGTTTTCCAAAGCCGCCAGGCACCAGAATGGCATCCATATCGGCAATACTGTTGGTGCCATTTTTCTCGATCATTTCAGAATCGACATAATGCACATTGACCTTGGTACGGGTATGAATACCAGCATGAACCAAGGCTTCGGAAAGGGATTTATAGGCTTCGGTCAACTCCATATATTTGCCGACCATGGCTATATTGACTTCACCCTGCGGGTTGGAGAGATTTTCATAAACCTGCTGCCACTGACTCAGATCGGCCGGTTTAGCATCAAGTCCCAGTTGTTTCACCACAATGTCATCAAGACCTTGTTTGTGTAACTCCATTGGTATCTTGTAAATGCTGTCTACATCAATACAGGTGATAACCGATTTTTCAGGCACATTGGTAAACAATGAAATCTTGCGGCGTTCGGATTCCGGTAGGGGACGATCCATACGACACAGCAAAACATCCGGTTGAATACCGATAGTGCGCAGTTCTTTTACGGAATGCTGAGTGGGTTTGGTTTTGATTTCACCGGCAGAAGCAATATAGGGCACCAATGTCAGATGAATAAACAAGGCACGATCACGGCCTAATTCAGTGGCCATCTGACGAATGGTTTCCAAAAACGGTAATGACTCAATATCGCCGACCGTTCCACCGATTTCCACCAGTGCAACATCGGCATCGCCAGCGCCTTCATAAACACAGCGTTTGATTTCATCGGTTATATGCGGAATGACCTGCACCGTATTGCCAAGATACTCTCCCCGGCGTTCTTTACGGATAACGTTTTCATAGATTTGGCCAGTCGTATGGTTATTGCGGCTGGTCATATTGGCATCAATAAATCGCTCGTAGTGACCTAAATCCAGATCGGTTTCAGCACCATCATCCGTTACAAACACCTCACCATGTTGCAGTGGGCTCATTGTTCCGGGATCAACGTTGATGTAGGGATCGAGTTTAATCATTGTGACCTTCAGGCCACGAGCTTCTAGAATCGCTGCCAGTGAAGCCGCCGCGATTCCCTTACCGAGAGACGACACAACACCACCAGTGACAAATATAAATTTAGTCATATTATGGAGAGTTTTTGCAATAGCGGTGCAGCCAGAATAGCCACACTCAAAAATATCGTCATAAAGTATCAGAATTGCCCGAGTCGCTCAATCAAAATATCCCCATCAAGTCTGTTCAATCACTGGTAACCAGCCAGTTTCGTCGGATAAGGGCTTGGCTTTTTCTGCACAGGCATACCCAACAATTGCGACTAATTGCTGATTGGCAAACAACAACGGAATTGAATCGCGTTGCCAAACCGGGATTTGCCATTCCTGGAACAACTTTTTTAATGATTGATGATGAGACTTGCCAGCTAGCTGGATTTTTTCTCCACCCTGACGAAACGTTAATGCTAAACCAGAGCGAAACAATTCGGCACGAATCCCTTCTCCCCTTGCAGCTTTCCAAACTAACTGATGCTCAGCATCCAACAATATGGGCTGTTGATCGTAAAGCAGATTCACGGATGAAGCCGGTAAAGGATGTTGTCTTAACCAACTGATATAAAGTGTGTTCTGATACCGTCTGGCAATGTATTGGCTCCAACTGACCTGAGGCTGCCCATCTGCTGCGGCTTGACAGACTTCCATTAAAATCCGTTGCAAATTTATGCTTGACGGCAGCACCATATTTAACTTTTTTATAAAAAATCGCAGCACATTGCGTTGCCTTGGCTCACTCAAAGCCTGCAATTTGGTAATGTTTAAACTGCCATCAATTGAATTAGCTTCAACAGAAATTAAATCTTGTTCCGCTATCTCATCCAACAGAATTTGGCTTTCCTGCAGGTTATTTGCTGAACGTGCCAGATTTCGGTTTAAGGCAGGCCAACGTTGTTGTAACAATGGCCAGATTTGATGACGTAGGAAGTTACGATTTATCTGGGTATTTTGATTACTGGGATCTTCAATCCACTGCAACTGATGTGTTGTTGCGTATTCAAATAACGCTTCTCTGGAAATAGTCAACAATGGCCGAACAATCTGCATTTTCTGCCATTGAGAAATTACTTTCATCGCTCCTAATCCACGAGTGCCAGCCCCTCGCAGTAATTGCAGCATCAAGGTTTCAGCCTGATCTTGCAAATGTTGTCCAGTTAGCAAAATGCCATCATCGTTAATCAGTTGATGAATAGCTTGATAACGCGCAGTCCGTGCGGCCGATTCAAGGCCTGACTGATTAATATCTGTAACCGTCACTTTCAAACAGTGAAAAGGCATTTCTAATGAAGCAGCAACCTGTCGACAGTGTTCAGTCCAACGGGCAGATTGAGATTGCAGCTGATGGTCGACATGCACGACCTGTATTTTTTGGGGAAACTGCTCACGATGTGTTGCCAGAAAATGCAGCAGCACATGGGAGTCCATACCACCGCTGTAGGCCACCCATAAAGTAGAAGATCCGCAATATTTGCGGATCTTCTGAATAACTAATTCTGTGTCAAAAGACACTTGTATAAACCAGGGCCTGTTTATCCTTCAAAGGCACCATAATTAAGCAAACGTTGTTGACGGCGTTTAACCAGTTCATCAACCGGCATCACCTGTAACTGTTTAATTTTAGTATTGATTGCTGTTTTCATATTTGCCATCAGTGCTTCAGGATCACGATGCGCACCACCCAGGGGTTCTTTGACAATTTCATCGATTAACCCCAGGGATTTCAGACGATCTGAAGTCACGCCAAGTGTTGCGGCAGCATCAGAAGCTTTTTCAGCGCTCTTCCAAAGAATGGAGGCACAGCCTTCCGGTGAAATAACCGAATAAATACTGTATTGCAGCATCATCAAATGGTCAGCAACACCGATTGCCAGCGCACCGCCTGAGCCACCCTCACCGATAACGGTGCTGATGATGGGGGTTTTTAATTTAGCCATTTCAAACAGATTCCGAGCAATGGCTTCACTCTGACCACGCTCTTCAGCACCGATACCGGGATATGCACCTGGCGTATCAATAAAGGTCAATACTGGCATACCAAAGCGTTCAGCCAGTTTCATCACCCGTAACGCTTTACGATAGCCTTCAGGGCGTGGCATACCGAAATTACGAGCCACTTTTTCTTTGGTATCACGACCTTTCTGATGACCAATAACAATCACCGGCTGGCCATTGAAACGGCCCATTCCGGTAATTAATGCCTGGTCATCGGCGTAGGCGCGATCACCATGCAATTCTTCGAAGTCAGTGATCAGATATTTGATGTAATCGAACGTATAAGGTCGCTGCGGATGGCGAGCCATTTGGGTGACTTGCCATGGCGTCAATCCGGAAAAAATCGAGCGCGTAAGCGATTCACTTTTTTCCTTAAGCTTCTGAATTTCTTCGGTGATATTCAGATCGCTGTCATTGCTCATGTAGCGAAGTTCGTCGATTTTAGCTTCCAGCTCGGCAATAGGCTGCTCGTAGTCAAGGAAATTCAACTGCATTACAAAATTACCTTCGAATCAAAATAGTTCGATTATACACGCACTAGGGCTTGTTGATCTTTCATATCTACCACTGCTGACGACTATGAAAGATCAGCAAACCCTATCGTTATGCTCAGCTGAGGATTAATTCGTCTTCTGCATCGCTGTCATCATGGGTTGCCCCCATACGGATTTCCAGACTGAGGTCATTACGTGAATCGGCATTACGCAATGCATCTTCCTGAGAAATCTTGCCTTGCCGATACAGTGTCAACAACGCCTGGTCAAAGGTAATCGTCCCCGGTTCACTACTTTCTTTCATCGCATCCTTGATCGCACCGATCTGACCTTTATTAATCAATTCAGCGATATATGGCGAGCTAAGCATGACCTCCACCGCCGGCACCAGATTGCCATCCTGCACCGAAGGTAATAAACGCTGCGAGATGATGGCACGCAAATTCAGTGACAGATCCATCAGGATCTGACGATGCATCATTTCCGGGAAAAAGTTAATGATCCGATCCAGCGCCTGATTTGCATTATTAGCGTGCAAGGTCGCTAAACACAGATGACCGGTTTCAGAGTAATTGATAGCGTGCTTCATGGTGTCCATGTCGCGGATCTCACCAATCAGAATGACATCGGGTGCTTCACGCAAGGCATTTTTTAATGCATTTTCGTAAGAAAGAGTATCAATACCGACTTCGCGCTGTTGCACAATTGATCGCTGATGGGAATGCACAAATTCCAGTGGATCTTCAATGGTCAGAATATGTGATCCGGAATTTCGATTTCGATGACCAATCATTGCGGCCAACGTAGTGGACTTACCACTGCCGGTGGCACCGACAACTAGAATCAAACCACGTTTTTCCATCACCACATTACCCAGTACCGGTGGCAAACTCATTTCTTCAAAATTTGGAATATGGGTACGAATATAGCGAATGACCATGGAGACTTCGCCACGCTGCCGGAAGATATTGACCCGGAACCGGCCAACGCCATGGACTGGAACGGCAAAATTCATTTCCAGATTTTGTTCAAATTCAGCTATCTGTTGCTGATCCATTAATGAATAGGCGAGCTCTTTGACTTCACCTGTCAGCATTTTTTTACTGCCAACGGGGCGTATCACCCCTTGAATTTTGACTTGCGGTTCGGTCGCAGTACAAAAAAACAAATCTGAGGCTTCCTTATCAGCCATCAGTTTCAGGTAAGGCATCATTTCCACGTCAGCAATCCTTAGAATAAACGTTTGAGTTGCATTAATCGTACACGATTGACATCAGCCAACAAAGCGGATTAAGTCGCTTAATAGCGCACCGTCACAGTTTCACTAATTGGTAAATCTGCCAGCTCTTTCAACAGGGTATCCGATGGAGTGATTTGCCAGTCATGCCCCAGTCGGATCAATACTTCAGCATCCTGATTAACATACTTGAGTTCCACTGGAATTACACCACCACAAAATGGTGACATCACAGCTTGCATCTGCGAAATCCATTGTGCATCCTCACCTTGCTGCTTCACCGTCAATTGGACTGACTTACCAAATAATTCACGGGCTTTCTGTAAATCATAAACTGACTCTGCCGTACCAGCGAGACCGCCACTGAAATTATCCTGGCCAATCTTGCCCTGAATCACCACCAATTTATCCGGTTGTATAACACTTTGATATTGCTCATAGACATCGCCAAAAACCCGCACTTCCAGGCGGGCTGTCTGATCATCCAGAGTAATAAACGCCATACGGCTGCCGTTTTTGGATTTCATCGTACGAATGGCCACAATCAAACCAGCAGTCAGTAATGGAATTTCATTACGTTGATAGCCTTTGGATTCAGGCGCATCCAGCTCACTGATTTTTTTTGGAATAAATTGGGCCAGCTCGGCAGCATAACGATCGATGGGGTGTCCGCTTAAATATAACCCCAGTGTTTCTTTCTCAGCACGTAATAACTGCTCTTCCTGCCATTCAGGCACATCTTCCAGCAAATCAGTTTGCGGTTGATCGGCATGAGATGGTTCAGCCAGGCCAAACAAATCATTCTGCCCACTGGCGGCATCACGCCGATGCTGCTCTGCAATCTGCATCGCCCGGCTGAGGCTGGATTCAAGACTGGCTCGATGTCCGCCAAGTGAATCAAATGCACCCGCTTTAACTAAAGATTCCATCACTCGGCGGTTGATTTTTTTCAGCTCAACCCGACGACAGAAATCAAATAATGAGGTAAATGCTTCGCCCTGCTCGCGTTCTGAAACAATACCTGCCAGTGCCGATTCACCTACCCCTTTGATGGCGCCCATGCCGTAACGGATAGTGGTTTCATTTTCTACGGTAAACTGGATTTTGCTGAAATTAACATCAGGCGGTAATACCGTCAGATTCATATCCCGGCATTCATCAATCAGGCCGACAACTTTATCCGTGTTGTCCATATCCGCTGATAATACTGCCGCCATAAACGCTGCTGGATAATGGGCTTTCAGCCAGGCCGTTTGATAGGCAACCAATGCATAAGCAGCTGAATGCGATTTGTTAAAACCGTACTCAGCAAACTTTTCCATCAAATCGAAAATCGGTCCTGCAGTGTTTTCCTCAATGCCACGATTTTTAGCACCTTCCAGGAAAATCTGTCGTTGCTTGGCCATTTCTTCGGGCTTTTTCTTACCCATCGCCCGGCGCAGCATATCGGCTTCCCCCAGACTATAACCGGCCAGAACCTGGGCGATTTGCATAACCTGTTCCTGATAAACGATTACCCCATAGGTAGGTTTCAGAACGGGTTCGAGATCGGGATGCGGATAATCGACTTTGGCCCGGCCATGTTTACGATTAACAAAGTCATCGACCATGCCCGATTGCAACGGCCCGGGTCGGAACAATGCCACCAAAGCGATAATATCTTCAAAATTATCCGGCTGCAGTCGCTTGATAAGCTCTTTCATACCGCGCGATTCCAACTGGAATACCGCAGTGGTTTCACACCGTTTTAATAAGTCGTAACTGGGTTTGTCATCCAGCGGCAGCAAGGTGATATCAATCTTGTCCGCCTCGTCAGCTGACAACATCGCTTTTACATTTTTAACCGCCCAGTCAATAACAGTCAGGGTTTTCAGGCCCAGAAAGTCAAATTTAACCAGACCGACACTTTCAACGTCGTCTTTATCATATTGCGACACCAGACCAGCGCCATTCTGTTCACAATATAACGGTGTGTAATCAGTCAGTTTTTTCGGTGCGATGACCACACCACCGGCATGTTTACCGACGTTTCGGGTCAGACCTTCCAGCTGCAATGCCAAATCAATCAGCGTGCGAACGTCTTCTTCCTTGTCGTAACGTTCTTTAAGCTGAGGCTCTTGTTCCAGCGCCTTGCTCAGAGTCATTTTCAGTTCAAACGGCACCAGCTTGGCCAGTTGATCGACCATGCCATAAGGATGACCCAAAACACGGCCGACATCGCGCAATACCGCTTTGGCGGCCATGGTGCCGAAAGTAATGATCTGCGAGACATGATCCCGACCATAATGCCGGGACACATAATCGATAACGCGATCCCGGCCATCCATACAAAAGTCGACGTCAAAGTCAGGCAGTGATACACGCTCCGGATTCAAAAACCGTTCAAACAGCAGATCGTATTGCAGCGGATCTATATCGGTAATTTTTAAAGCATAGGCCACCAGAGAGCCTGCACCGGAACCCCGTCCCGGTCCTACCGGAACCCCGTTATTCTTGGCCCAGCGAATAAAGTCGGCAACGATTAGAAAGTAACCTGGAAAGCCCATTTCATTGATAACGTCGAGTTCAATCTGCAGCCGTGATTCATATTCAGGGCGCTTTTGTTCACGCTCTGCCTCATCCGGAAACAACACCGGTAATCTTTCAGCAAGCCCCTCAAATGATTCCTTGGAGAAGAATTCCGCCAGTGTCATGCCATCAGGTACCGGGAAATCCGGCAGATAATGTTCGCCCAGTGTTAATTCAACATTACAGCGTTTGGCGATTTCGACCGTGTTGGTGATGGCTTCCGGAATATCGGCAAACAAACGCACCATTTCTTCCGGACTACGCAGATATTGCTGTTCGGAGTACATTCTTGGGCGACGCGGATCATCAAGCAACCGGCCTTCATTAATACAGACCTTGGCTTCATGGGCTTCAAACTGATCCGGAGTTAAAAAGCGCACATCGTTGGTCGCCACCACCGGCAAGTCGAGCTCACTGGCCAGTTGCAACGCCTGTTGAATATAACGTTCTTCATCATCGCGGCCAGTTCGCACCAGCTCCAGATAAAAGCGATCTGGAAACAACTGCATCCAATGTCTGGCCAATTGTTCAGCTTCTGTTTGTCGACCGCCCAACAAGTCACGGCCTAACAACCCTTCACGCCCGCCACTTAAACAAATCAACCCGTCAGTTTGTCCATCAAGCCATTCAGGTTCCAGCATTGGCACACCTAAATGCTGTCCTTCTGTATAGGCTCTTGAAATCAATCGTGACAAGTTGTGATAGCCCTCCATCGTGCTGCACAGCAACACCATACGCAGGCTTTTTTTGCTGTCACTGCTGTCCCGCAGCCGGATATCGGCACCAAGAATAGGTTTGACCCCGGCTTGCATTGCAGCGCTGTAAAGTTTTACGGCGGCAAACAGGTTATGTTGATCGGTAATGGCAATTGCAGGCATGCCAGAGGCAGCCGCTGCCTTGACCAGCGGTTTGATACGGACCAGTCCGTCAACCAGAGAATAATCAGTGTGTAAATGCAGGTTTACGAATTGCGAGGTCATTAGACAGTTTTTTAATTCAAAGCAAAATGATAACACTGCCGACTGGCGGTGTAGGGAGAATCAGCCGAAAAAATATCAGGCAAGATCCAGTTGCCGATCAGTATCAGGAGCATAATTGGCAACGCTATAAACCGCCTGTTTCCATTGCTCGCTTGCCATTAGCGTCTCGCGGTCAATCGGGTGACGACCATGCAATCGAACCAGACGCATATGTCTTAGCGGATCGGCATCACATTTAAGGTTATCCAGCACACTTTCAACTTCTGAGGGGTTATTGCAAAGTAGCAACAAGTCACAACCCGCAGCTAAAGCAGCTTCTGCACGAGCTGTACTATCTCCCATAATGGCAGCACCTGCCATACTCAGATCATCACTGATGACTGCACCCTGGAAGCCCATACGCTTACGCAGAATTTCCTGGATCCAATAGGGTGAAAAGCCAGCCGGCAAACTGTCGCATTTTTCATAAACAATATGTGCTGGCATGATGCCCGCCAAGGTTTGTGAGCAAAGTTGCCTAAATGGCAGCATATCAGCCTGCCACATATCTTCCAGATAGCGTTTATCGATCGGCAGACCTGAATGCGAGTCGACTTCCACTGCACCATGACCGGGAAAATGTTTACCAACAGCTGCCATGTAAGCCTGTTTCATGCCGCTGATATAAGCAGCAGCCAGTTTGGTGACCGCTTGGGGATCTCGATGAAACGCACGGTCACCAATCACTTCACTGATGCCGTAATCCAGATCCAGAACCGGTGCAAAACTGAAATCTACTCCCACGGCACGTAGTTCTGCCGCCATTAACCAACCGGTTACTTCGGCTTGTTTAAGGCTTTTTTGAGGATGTTGCATGTAATGCTGGCCTAACGTGCCAACAGGTGGAAGACGGCTGAAGCCTTCACGAAACCGTTGTACCCGTCCACCTTCATGATCCACAGCAATGATGAGATGTGGTTGACGTATTGCGTGGATTTCAGAAGTCAGTGCAGCAATTTGTTCCGGAGATTCATAATTACGGCTGAACAGGATGACACCGCCAACCAATGGATGTTGAAGAATTTCTCTTTCTTTCTCACTGATCGTTACGCCGATCAGATCCACCATCAACGGGCCTAATGTCATGTAATTACCTTATTCGTGAATGAGGACTTTCAAACCGGGTTTGACCAGATCAAACAACGTCAGCAAATCCTGATTGTGCATGCGGATACAACCGTGGGATTTAGCGATGCCCATTGGCTCGCTATCCGGTGTGCCATGTATGTAAATATAGCGACGCATTGTATCAACATTTCCCAGTCGATTCCTGCCAAGTTCCAGTCCGCTTAACCAGATTATGCGCGTTAAAATCCAGTCTTTATCGGGAAACTGTTTTGCCAGCTGTGGTGAAAAAATTTCACCAGTGGGCCGTCTGCCACGAAACACGGTATTAACCGGTTGCCCCTCACCAATACATGCCCTGATTATATGCCAGCCTCTGGGAGTGCATCCTGAACCTTCCTGTTCACCGGGTCCATTTAAAGCCGTTGAAACAGATGCAGAAAACAGCACCTCGTCATCCCGTATTAGCTGGCAACGCTGCTGAGACAGAGAAATGTCGAGAAAATGATTTGTCATGGTTAGATTTAAATTCAACCTGCTATTGGTCAATGACGTGTCGAACGATACGCCCGCGATACACCAAACCAAGTGTATATCTGTGATGCGGTCAGCAGCAACAAACCAACCATTGCTACCCATAGGAAATAGTCTGCCAGTGATTCACGCGGCATTTTGCGTTCGACTAGTAACGTCTGATAATGCTGTTGATCAATATTCTTCATGGCTGCTGCAAATTCATCGAGCGAACCAGCCTCAAAAGCCTGATAAGGAACCGACAGGCTTTTGAAAAAAGTATGTAAATGTCTTTCCGGCGCTCCCTGCCAGAGCACGCTTTCACCGGGCATTTCGTCAAGCGTCATGCCACTGACGGAACGCAGATAGATCCAATACAAACTGAGATTATTGTCCTGTAATATCTGGCTAATCCGTTGTTCCTGCTCAGCGGATAAAATTTGTCCTCCATCGGAAATCAACAACACAATTCGCGCTCCCCGATAGACTTCTCCATCAAACATTTCACCTGCTTTTTTTAATGCCACAGAGATATCGGTTTTGGTCAATCCGCGGCCCAACCCTCCTGCTTCAATGGTGGCCAGTGTGGTTTCCTTACTGTAGGTTAATGGCAAAATTCCGCTTGCCTGTTCACTGAAAAACACATAGCCAAAACGGTCATCAGGACGACTGGAAACAAACTCGGTCAAATAATAACGGGCAACACTACGCTTGCTTTCCTTGAAATTCATTTTAGTGGAGAGACGATAGGTGTGACGGCGAGCAAAAGGCTGATCCATACTGCGACTGCGATCCAGCAAAATAATGACTTCTGCTCCCTGTCCACTGCGCTGCACCGTATGTTCAGGGATATGTGGTTCTGCAACCGCCATGATTAATGCAGCAATCACAATCGATGCCATTACACGCAGTGTATAACCCATGACTGTGGAAACAGTATCGTGAGGTAATAATGATTCCCAGACAATTTGCTTTTCAGTATTACGACTTACCCACGGCAGCAGCGCCAGTGGCAATAAATAAAGCAGATATGGATGTGACCAACTCATGCTTTACAGACAATCAAACAGGTTAGAGAAGTTTCAATATTGAAATTCCATTTCGCCTGATAAAAAAGGTAAACTCCAGCTTACTCATGCTGTTTGGTGAACAGACTGTAAGGTAAAAATACCAGAAGCAGTAAAATTAAGGCGATTGATGCCAACCAGACAAACAAATCATATTTGACCGGTTGCTGCCGGGTGTCAGAAATTTTCTGCATTTCTTTGATCAATTTCTGTGGGGATGTTGGTGAAGAAATAAACTCAAAGCCAACCCGTCTTGAGACCGTTTCCATATGAGACTTCTTCTGCGAAGATAAATGTTCTGTCCGCGGACGGTTATTATTGAGCTCGGCCGCATCTCCTCGACTTGATGCGTACACATCTTTATGCATAACCTCGTTGATCTCCCAATATCCCTCTATTTCACCAAACTCATTGGTTTTTGGAATAGGCACCAGATCACTCCCCCCAATACCGACGATCACTCCAGGTACTTCGCCTGGTGTGTCAGTGAATTTGGGAAAAAGTGTTTCATGAACCGGTGGCGCTTCATGACCATCAGTTAAAAATACAACCGTTGGCTGTGGGGTAATTTCTTTAGCCTGACGAATCGCTGTATAGAGCGCTTTGGATACTTCACTGGAACGAGCCCACGCCATCGTTGGATGAAATTGAGACAGCATCTGCATCAGATCATGATAATTGGCACAGACTTCAACGGGCGTCATCAGAATCAGGCTGCGAGCTTCACTGAAAATTGCCAGGCCGGCATGAGAACCACATGGCATACTCAAAATTGACTGACGGGTATATTCCTTGGCCCAGTCCAGTCGAGTAATGGTTTCACTGCCAAAGCTAACATCTTCCACGTTCATACTGTCGGTTATATCAATGACAAATAGACTGTCCATCACCTCTATTTCGCGATCCACCGGAGGTAACCATAGAGCCGCCATAATCATTAACAGACTGATCAGCATGACCAGAGCTGTTAAAAATATACGTTTAGGATAACTCAGCCTCATGGTAAATCAACCTTGAATGCCTTGGTTTCAATACTGCGCTCGCTGTAGATCTCCTGCTTTTTAAAATTACCATCTACTTCAGGATCTTCTGGCACTAAACGCAGTGCTACCTCAAGATTAAAGCGGGCATCCCAGAAATCCGGCTGTTGTTTCAGAGCACTGCGATAATCCTGTTTAGCTAATTCAACCAGTGGAATCATTTGCGGATCATTGCCATCCATTGCTATCGCTTCACGTAAATTGATGTTGCCACGATTGAAATAGGCAGCAGGTAACAACTCTGTTTGCTGGCTGCCAAGAACCAAGGTGTATTGCTCTAAAGCTGCATCGTTCTCGTTTTGTTCAACCAGATAGCTGCCTTGTGCAAAATGTGCCCGAGGATGCTCCGGAATCGTTTCATATTGTTCGGGAGCAATGACAAAAGCTTCAACTCTTTTTTGCTGCCATAACTGCCAACTTGATAACAACATCAAACCAATGCTGATAACAAAAATCGACAGCAACACCCAGCGTAATAATTTTAATGTGTTACTCATGTGCTTTTCGAACTCCCCAGTAACTATATAGATGTGAACTTGCCAACGGCAGCATGGCAAGCAACGCTAACCATAAAAACCAGTCTGCCTTGGGTTCGTGCGGCACCAGCTCTTCGACAATCAAGGTCTGATATTGCTGTTCGTCAATTTCATCCATCGCCGCAGCAAACTCTTCCAATGATCCAGCTTCAAATGCCCGATAAGGAATGCCAATACTTTTAAAGAACTCATGAACTTTACGCTCGGGCAGATCGGTATAGAGAATATTGTCATTTTCCGACGGTTCCAGCGTCATGCCTTGTCTGGCTTTGAGATAAATCCAGTAAATACTAAGATTCATCTCCTTGTAACGTTTGGTGATTAATTCCATGGCTTCATCGGTCATTAACTGACCACCATCAGAGACCAGTAAAACAATTCGCGAACCACGATAGGGCTGATCCTCAAACATTAAAGCCGAATTCATTAACGCATCAGCCAGGTTGGTATCGGATAAGCCCTTACCTAAAGAATTTGCTTCAATCGTATTGAGAATAGCTTCTTTACTATAGGTCAGTGGTAACAGATTGATCGAATTCGTACTGAAGAAAACAAAACCAAACCGATCATCGGGACGTTTTTTTACAAACTCAGTCAGATAGGTTCGTGCAACCCGACGTTTGGAATTGTCGCCTGCAACAGAATAATTAGCAGCCTGAGTGGTCACAGCAAACGCATCGTCCATACTACGACTACGATCCAGCAGTAATACAATCTCAGCTCCCTCACCAAACCTCTCCACGGTTCGTTCCGGTATAGCCGGGCTGGCAACAGCGAGCAATAAAGCAGCAATAACCACGGAAGACAACACTTTCAACGTCAGGCTAATGGTTCGGGATAACGGATCGTGTGGTACTAGCGCTGTCCAGGCCACCGTTTTATCCAGATTGTTATTAAACCATGGTAATAACACCATCGGTAATAACAAAAATACAAGGGGGAAAGCCCATTCGAGCCCAAACAGCATCATGCCATTTTCTCCCTCGCCCGGCAGGCACGAGCCAGTTTAATCAAACTGTCAAAATCCGCATTCTGCTGAGGTTCCCGGCTGAAATAGTGTGATGCTGATTGCTGATAAAACCTTGTGATCTCTGGCTGTAAATCAGCTAACCACGGACAGGCATCCCACAATTGCTGAATCTGACTGTAAATCACCACCGTGCCGGCACTGTCATTAAATGCATGATGCATAACGCGTGTGGCAGCATCCACGTCTTTATGTCCAAACCAGCGTAATTTGTTCATTGAAAATACCGCTCTAGCAAACGGCAGACGTTTGCCCGGGCGTAAGCCAATATGCCAGACCAGCCATATAAGTGCCGTAATCAAAGCGACGGCAATGGCATATGTTAGTTGTTTTTGCAGCGAAGCAAAGTCTGCAGGAAGTAAACGCTGATCACCACGTAACGGAATTTCCATCGCATTTTCTTCAGTGGCATTCAAAAAAGATCCGGCAGAAAATTCAGCTGACGGAATATCCAGCAATTCACCCGCATTGGTTCTGAGGGTATAGGTGGGAGTCTGTAATGTGCGTGTTTCAGCAGGTACATTAACCAACTGATACTGCAGCTCAAGCACATTATTATTACTTGATATCTGCTGCAGATTAAGCCAAGGCCCATGTCGTTTGTTCAATTGCGGCAAACTGTCTGCATCAATATCGCTGACACTTACCGGCAGAACAATGCTGGTCGTTACAATATCACCAATCAAAAGGCCCCAACTGCGATCAATGTTAATGATCACATCCTGAGCCATGAGCTGACTACTGAAAATAAAACTGATAATGAGGATCCAACGGCGCATTATGTGCATTCCTATGATTTTTTCATGGCGGAGAAATACTGGGTCAATTGTTGTGGGGTGACCTCTCCAGAGACAAAAAGCGGCTTAACGCGATAGCGCATAAAACAGGCCGTCAATTTCTCAAAATGTTCATCCAATTGCTGCTGCCAACGTTTTTTGATACCCGGCCGAATCCATACGCTATGACGTTTTCCGGTCTCAGAATCCCTGGTTTCAGTCCAACCGGCATGTGAAGGCAGATGATCCACTTCATCATGTTGCCAGACGATAGGTATCACCGTGTAATGTGCCAACTTGCGTAAAGTGCGATCCACCAGGTCAATATCACAGCAAAAGTCTGATGCAATAAACACCATGGCTTTAGGGCTGGTAATCAAATCTGCAGCATCAAATAATCCTGCCGCGCCAGGCTCTGAAGGTGGCGCTGCATGAATGATTTTTTCAGCGGCCAAAGCAGGCATACTGCGCTGTCTGGTTGGCATCACTGAAACATCTTTACGCCACATGGCGTCAAATCCAGCCATGGCAAACCGATCGCCAAAGCCAATAGAGCTGTGAGCAATCATATGGGCCAGACGAGCCACCCGTTCATTACTGACACTTGAAACCGACATCGATCGGCTTAGGTCGGCAAGTAGCCATAAGGTAATAGAAGAGCGTTGCTGATAACGGCGAACCAGCCAGCGTTCCTGATTACCTAAAGCGGAATCGGCAATATTAGTGCGTAAACTGGCACGCACATCCAGACGCCGTGGGTCGGGGTAATCAAACAAGTCGGCAAAACCGGCAAAACGATCACCACTTCCCATTGCAGTTCCGTTGTGTGCACCTGGCACATGTCCGAAAACCTTATCTGGAAAGCGGTAGCTAAATTCCTGAGGTTGAATAGGCTTCATGATGAGGCCTGCTTACGGCGTAGCGATATGGTCGCGTAACGCCTGTACAAACTGCGGCATCAACTGCTCACGACGGCCTTCATAGACCGGCGACAGGAATACACGATGGGTCAATGATGGCAGTAACACATAATGAATATCGTCAGGCATGACATGGTCACGCCCTTCCAGCCAGGCACAAACCTTGGCCGCACGAACCATCGCCGACATACCACGAACACTGGCGCCGGCAACCACCAGATCCTCTACGTAGACATCGGGTAAGGTAATACCGAGTTTATGAGGTTCCCAGCTGGCATCCCACAGACGTACGACATAGTTTTCAATTTCCGGAGAAACATAGACGCTATTCTGAATATCCCGATCCAGAGCATTCAAATCACGATAGTTCAGCAGTGGGTCACCTATTGAACTCAGCAATTCATCTACATCATGAAATGCCGGATCAAAAATCAATTTACGACGCTGTTCATCTTCAAGTGGTCGACTGATATTAATCTCGAACAGGAAACGATCTCGCGCTGCCGCACTAAGTTCAAAGGTTTCCTCTTTTTCCACGGCATTACGATCAGCAAATACGATCATATGCGGAAAACGATACTCTTTACCAAACGCTTCAGCACTTCGCTCGGCCATCGCTCTGAGCAGCAGTGATTGAACCTGGGGGCGGGCACGGTTAATTTCATTAAAGAAAAACACCGCGGTTTCTTCGCCTTTGGCAATCAACGGACCAGGTTCGATGACCGGTTTACCATCAGCATTAACCCAGGCACTGTAAAGCAGATCGTTAGGCATTAAGTCCACACTACCTTCGATACGGCCAAATGCACCACCTAATGCTTTTGAGAAAGCCCGTAACAAGGTAGTTTTCCCCACCCCGACCCCGCCTTCAAGCAATACGTGGCCGCGAGCATGCAGTGCGATCAAGATCAAACGAATCGCCTGTTGCTGACCAATCACCACATTATTGACAACCTTTTCCAGTGCCAATGCATGTTCACGAGCAGTAGCTAATTGCTGCTTATCCGACATTCTCTCTCCCCTTTAAATAGGTAATTTTTTATTTTGAGCCTTATTCAAAAATCATTTTTCAAATGAAGGCTGTTTATCTAACGCATCTTTGCAAAGCGAGCAAAACCCTAGACTGACAGCAAATGCTGGAAAATCCCAGTGATTTGCTGTTTTAGTTTTGATTTTTATCGTTTGACTAGGGCTTGTTTATCTTTCATATCCACCACTGCTGGCGGCTATTTTTTCGTCCTACAAGGCGGAAATGATGCGATGTAGTTGTTCTACATAAGTCATTTCCAACGCCGTAGGGCGGAAAAATAGCCCCAGCCCTGCGGGTTGTGACTGAAAAAGCGCCACTCTGCGTTGCTCGTTGCTTATTTAGAATAACTAAAAGGCGCTCCTCGTGCCTTGATTGACGCTTTTTCAGCTCACAACAGAGGCGGAGATGAAAGATAAACAAGCCCTAGGTTTTGTTATCACAGGAATTTATCACTGAATATCAAAATGTGAAACCAGCTAACTAATAATAGATTTAAAATAAATACTCCATAAGCACTTAAAATGTTGTATCAGCTTTACTTGCAGAATGTTGTTTATTAAACAGTGAAAGCCAGTATCACACATCAGATATTTGCCCATGGACATCGGGCAAATATCCCGTTAACTGTGGTTCAGCTTTGCAGAGCCTATATCTGCGCCTAGACTATAGCGATTGTTTAGATGGATACATGATGAATCTCAGACTACAGCTTTTCTTTAGAATCATGCTGATAGGCTTTGTCTGTCTGGTCGTTAGTGCGGGTTATGTGCTTTATCAGACCGATCAGCAAGCCAAACTGGAGGCCGATCTGACTGCTTTGCGTATTGAAAAACAACTTACTCAGCAGTTACTGAAAATGTTCTCCCGTTATGATTACTCGATAGCTTTCCCGGATTCCAATATTTTGCAGCAACTGAATGGCGTGCCTGGCTCGTGTGTACAGTTTTTATCACGTACGGAAAGTCGTCGCCGCAGTTTGTGTAATGAAGTTGTGCATGATGAAACCCGATGGCCACAGTGGTTTGGTGAGCTTTATCAACAACTTTTCCAACCAAACTATGAAGCCAGTCGGCGGTTTTCATTTAATGCCATCACCTATGGCAACATTATTGTTTCGCTGAATATGGAAACTGAGATTGCCCGTGCCTGGAGTAATCTGCGTGCGGTGTTCGGTATTTTATCGGTAAGTATTCTGGCCGTATCGTTATTGGTGTTTATGACCATTCATCGGATGCTGCACCCGGCACAGCTTATCGTTCGTGGTCTGGAAAAAATGCGCCAGGGGGACTTGCAGACTCGTATCCCCAGTTTTGAAATAGGCGAATGGCGCCGCACCAGCGAAGCGATCAATGCGCTGGCCTCCACTCAGCAAGAGATTATGAATGAGAACCGTCAACTCGCACTGAAATTGATCAATGCTCAGGAGGAAGAACATCGTTATATCAGTCGAGAACTACACGATGAGTTTGGTCAGTGTCTCGCCGGTATTAATGCTTTAACTACTTCTATCAGTCAGACTGCACGTAAGGACTGTCCTTCAATTATCAGTGAAACCGAAGGTATCAGTCATATAACGGCTCATATGATGTCCGCTTTGCGTGGATTATTAACCCGTTTGCGTCCAGCTGATGTCGATGAACTGGGACTGACAAGAAGTCTGGAAAAACTGATAAAAAGCTGGAATCAGCGCTCTGGTGGAGAAACCCGATTTAAGCTTCAGATAGATGATGGGGTTGATTCATTACCAGAACCATTACCGGTCAATCTCTATCGGATTGTGCAGGAATCATTAACCAATATTGCCAAGCATGCTGATGCCAGTGAAGCAAACATCAAATTGAAATATGTTCATCAAAATCAGTTAACGCTGCAGGTTGAGGATAATGGTAAAGCCAAACGTGACAGCTTCAATCAGCATATGGGTGTAGGTTTATTGGGAATATCGGAACGCGTGAATGCTTTGGGCGGTAAAATTACCATGGATATCCAGAGCAAAGGCGGATTGAAACTGCTAATCAATTTACCGGTTAATCCAAAACCTGCACCGACAACGGAGCACCCGCATGTCTGAAAAATCGATTCAAATCCTGTTAGTTGATGACCATGCCATTGTGCGTGAAGGTTACCGCTCGCTGTTACAAAAACAACCCAATTTAACTGTAATAGCGGATGCCCGTGATGCTGCTGAGGCCTATCAGAATTATAAAACCTTCGAACCTGATGTGGTCATTATGGATATTTCCATGCCGGGACAAAGTGGTCTGGAAGCCATTTCACGCATCAGACAATATGATGGTCAGGCACGTATTCTGGTGTTCAGTATGCATCAGAATCCCAGCTTTGCATTACAGGCGATTCGAGCTGGTGCACTGGGGTATGTCACCAAAAGCAGCGATCCGACTTTGTTGATACATGGAATTTATCAGGTCTATGAAAACAAACTCAGTCTCAGTCCCGATGTGGCACAGGCATTGGCCGTAGAAAAACTGGGACAGGATAAAGCGAGGCTGGATGATTTAACGGTCAGAGAATTTGAGATTTTACGACTGTTACTTGAGGCCAATAATAACCAACAAATTGCAGACATTCTGAATATTAGTCCGAAAACTGTATCGAATTCACATTACATTATTAAACGAAAACTGGATGTGAATTCGGATATTGAACTCACCCGCCTCGCCATTCGCATGAAGCTTTTAAACTTGCGCGATTTGATTGACGAGGCGGAATGAATTCAGCTTTCGTGGATTAGGCGGCTTTATCCTTATCATCAAACTCATTACGAATCAGATAATCAAAAGCACCCAGAGCTGCTCTGGCGCCTTCGCCCATTGCCATAATGATCTGCTTGTATGGAATGGTCGTCACATCACCGGCAGCAAAAACACCCGGCATTGAGGTGGCACCGTGAGAGTCAATTTCAATCTCACCGTATTTACTCAATGTGAGCGTGTCTTTTAACCAGTCGGTGTTGGGCAACAACCCAATCTGCACAAACACCCCAGCCAGCTCGACATGATGTGATTCCTCAGTTGCACGATCTTTATAATTCAGACCGTTCACTTTCTTGCCATCGCCAGTAATTTCGGTGGTTTGCGCACCAATAATTACCGTTACATTATTCAGACTGTGCAGTTTTTTCTGCAATACCGCATCGGCTTTCAGCTGATCGGCATATTCCAGCAGGGTTACATGTCCAACAATACCGGCCAGGTCAATTGCAGCTTCGACACCGGAGTTGCCGCCGCCGATTACCGCAACATGTTTACCTTTAAATAACGGACCATCACAGTGAGGGCAATAGGCAACGCCATGACCACGGTATTCTGCTTCACCCTGCACGCCCAGCTCACGCCAGCGGGCACCAGTCGCAATGATGATTGACTTACTTGTCAGAGTGGCACCGCTTTCCAGTTCCACTTCAAGCATTTTGCCTTTCTGACTTAATTTGTTGGCGCGCTGTAACTTCATCACGTCTACTTCATATTCCTTCACGTGTTCTTCAAGTGCAGCGACCAGTTTTGGCCCTTCGGTCTCTTTGACTGAAATAAAGTTTTCAATCGCCAGGGTATCCATTACCTGCCCACCAAAACGTTCAGCCACGATACCGGTACGAATTCCTTTACGTGATGCATAAATTGATGCAGAAGCACCAGCCGGTCCGCCACCAATAATCAATACATCATAGGGGTCCCGCTGACTGATTTTTTCTGCTTCACGTTTAATGGCACCCGTATCCAGTTTGCCGATAATTTCTGCCAGGCTCATACGGCCCTGACCGAATACCTCACCATTCAGGTAAACAGTCGGCACTGCCATAATCTGACGTGCTTCGACTTCTTCCGGATACAGTGCACCATCAATCATGGTGTGATGAATATTTGGATTCAACACCGCCATCAGGTTAAGCGCCTGTACCACTTCAGGGCAGTTCTGGCATGACAAGGAAATATAGGTTTCAAATACAAACTCGCCATCAAGCTGTTTGATTTGTTCAATCACTTCAGGCTCGGTCTTCATCGGATGCCCGCCGGTGTGCAGCAATGCCAAAACCAGTGAGGTAAACTCATGGCCCATCGGGATGCCGGCAAAACGGATTTGCTCCTGCCCTTCAGGCTGTTTAATACGGAATGAAGGTTTACGTGCATCGTTATCGGCATCAGAAAAGCTGACTTTGTCTGACATATCAGCAATTTCCACCAGCAACTCACGCATTTCCAGAGATTTTTTGCCATCATCCAATGAGGCAATGATCTCAACTGGACGTTGCAGATTCTGCAGATAAGTTTTTAATTGCGCAGCAATATTAGCATCCAACATAAGGCACCTGCCTGTCTAAAATTCTATAAAGTATTTGGGTGATGTCCGGGCCGATCGGCCCGGACACACTGATCCAACGGATCAAGAATTTCGTAAGAAGTTGTCGTTAAATTAAACGAAAACTTGCTTCAGATTTTCTTTAGATTTTGCCAACCAGATCCAGAGATGGTGACAAGGTTTCTTCACCTGGCTGCCATGAAGCTGGGCATACTTCACCATCATGTGAGGCAACATATTGAGCAGCCTGGATTTTACGAACAAGTTCTTTTGCACTACGGCCAATGCCAAGATCGTGAACTTCGCACACTTTGATCACACCTTCTGGGTCGATAACAAATGTGCCACGCAGCGCCAGACCTTCTTCTTCAATCATGACTTCAAAATTACGGCTGATAGCACCGGTTGCATCACCAAGCATTGGGAAGTTGATTTTCTTGATGGTTTCAGAAGCATCGTGCCATGCTTTGTGTGTGAAATGGGTATCAGTAGATACTGAGTAAACTTCAACGCCCATTTCCTGCAGTTTCGCGTAATGGTCAGCCAAATCACCCAGTTCAGTCGGGCAAACAAAGGTGAAGTCAGCTGGGTAAAAGAATACTACTGACCATTTACCTTTCAGATCAGCATCAGTAACAGGTATGAATTCGCCTTTGTGAAATGCAGTGGTTTTAAATGGTTTAACGGTTGTATTAATCAAAGTCGACATGGTCTACTCCTTGTTGATTGTCAAAAGCGACAATCGTCATTCTATGGCTCGATGATGCAACGGTCAAACAACTTAATTCTATTAATATAATCGGAATAAGCGATTGCAATACAGTCTTAATGAAAAAAGCCCCTGAAGCTAAGCTTCAGAGGCTTTTAAAGTACGTTTGAACCGATATTAACGGTTGCAGATGTACATGGTTACTTCAAAACCGAAACGCATATCTGAATATTCTGGTTTAGTCCACATGATCATTTCTCCATTCTATTTTAAGGGTATCGCTATCCGCTTTTCTGGATAACGTGAGAAAGATATTACGCCGCAAAATAAAGAAAACTATCAGGCATAATCTTGATCGGACTCAGGATTTTACTGATTCCTCCAACTTATTCACGATAGATTTTATCGCAGTAGTCAACGTAGTTAATTGCTCCGAGGTAATGATGTAAGGCGGCATGACATAAATCATTGAGCGAAATGGTCTTATCCATACGCCCTGCTCCACGATAAACCCTGGCAACCAGTCCATAAACTTATCCAAAGGCTGATTTAGTTCCACCACCCCAATCGCGCCTTTGATCCGAACATCTTTAACCAGTGAATGGGAAGATAGTTCATTTAGCTCATCCGTAAGCTGTGTTTCAATTGCCCGCACGCTTTGTTGCCAGTTTGATTCAAGTAATACATCAATACTTTCACAGGCTACGCGACATGCCAACGGGTTACCCATAAATGTCGGGCCATGCATCAACACCCCCTGTCCGTCAGCTGAGATCCCTTGTGCCACTCTGGTTTGACATAGTGTGGCCGCCAACGTCATGTACCCCCCTGTCAGCGCCTTACCTAAGCATAGAATATCTGGCACGACACCAGCTGTTTCATAAGCGAACAAATCGCCTGTCCGACCAAAACCAGTAGCTATTTCATCAAAAATCAGCAACACGCTATGCTTGTCACACAAAGTCCGAAGCTCACGCAGATATTGCGGACAATAAAAACGCATGCCCCCAGCGCCTTGCACCAACGGCTCGACAATCACTGCCGCCAGCTGTTCATGGTTGGCTTCAATTAATGCCCGCATTTCAGCAATATCACTGTCCTGCCATTCAACATCGTCGCGACAGGTGGGGGCTGGAGCAAACAGATGTTGTGGAAGTACCTTGGCAAACTGGGAATGCATGCCATTAACCGGATCACAAACCGCCATCGCGCCGAAGGTATCGCCGTGATAGCCGCTTCTTAGTGACAGCAGTTTCTGCTTCTCTGTTTTACCCTGTGCAAACCAGTATTGAATCGCCATTTTAATAGCGACTTCAACTGATACCGAGCCGGAATCAGCCAGAAAGACATATTGCAGGGCATCATCAGTGATATCGATTAAACGTCGTGCCAGACTGACCGCCGGATCATGAGTCAAGCCGCCAAACATTACATGCGACATTTTATCGAGTTGATCTTTAGCTGCTGCATTAAGACGTGGATGCCCGTAACCATGAATAGCTGACCACCAGGAGGACATACCATCAATGATTTCGCGACCATTAGCCAATGTTAAATACACGCCTTTTGCCGAAATCACTTCATGTAAAAGCGGCGGATTTTCCACGCTACTATAGGGATGCCACAAATGCTGCGCATCAAATTGCAGATTGCTTAGTTCGGTCATGGTCGGAATTAAATCACGCTTAATGGTGGGATAAAACAAAACTGCCCGTACTTGACGGGCAGTATTCATTATAAAAAATTAATCGTTTTATTTTGTCACGCTGAAGCTCTCACCACAGCCACATTCAGAAGTGACATTCGGATTTATGAATTTGAAGCTCTGGTTCAGTCCTTCCTTAACAAAATCCAAAATCATGCCTTCCAACAGAGGCAGGTTATCTTTATCTACCACGACTTTGACATCGTCCTGCTCAATAATCATATCGTTGGCCGCAACGCTATCTGCGTAATCAAGGGCATAGCTATAACCTGAGCAGCCACTTTTGACTACCCCGATTCGTAAGCCAATGCCACTGTCACGCTTGGTAACCATGTCGCGAACGCGTTTTACTGCTGATTGTGTCAATGTAATTGTTGTCATTTCATTACCTGTTCATCAAATGGTTAAAACGACTGGCTTCTTTTTCAATTACGACTGCCAGTTGTTCAATTTGTTCTGTAGTATTTTCCAATGAAACACTCACCCGGACAGCACCTAATGCCGTCATATCATCTACGCCCATGGCTTTAAGCACATGGCTTGGTATTTGTCGTCCCGTGCCACATGCTGAACCACTGGAAACCGAAAACCCCTTGCGATCCAGTGACATCAGTAAGGTGTCGGAATCAAAACCCTGTAATGAAAAAAACACTGTATTTGGCAGACGTTCTGTTGACTGTGCAAAAACCGTCACCCCGGGTATTTCGCGTAATCGAATTTCCAGCAAATCTCTTAATTCACGACAATGTTGCTGATAATGCGTTAATTGTTGCTTGGCTTTCTCAGCTGCCGCCCCAAACCCGACTATTGCCGCAACATTCTCGGTACCACTGCGCTTTTCGTGTTCCTGACCACCACCTAATACATATGCAGGCCAGTCCAGTTTTTTATCAACAATCAGCGCACCAACGCCTTTTGGACCACCGAACTTATGTGCAGACAGACTCATCATCTGAATCCCAGCCGCCTGAAAATCAATTTCCAGCTTACCGGCTGCCTGCACGGCATCACTGTGAAATACGATATCCCGTTGCCTGGTCAGTTCGGTTAATTGAGCAATATTCTGTATTACGCCAGTTTCATTATTTGCCCACATCACCGAGACCAGACGGGTATCGTCGGTCAGTAAGGTTTCAAATATCTCAACATTGATCAGACCATCAGCATTCACCGGAATGAACAGTACTTCAAAACCCTGCTGTTGTAATCTTTTGGCGGGTTCAAGCACGGCTGGATGTTCAGTACTGCCAATTAAAACGCGTCCGGAATCGTACTTCTGAGCAACGCCACCAATGGCCTGATTATTCGATTCTGTGCCACCACTGGTAAATATAATTTGATCGGTTTCTACATTTACCAAATTGGCGACTTGTTGTCGTGCATGATCAATTGCTGCAAGCGTATAACGACCAAAACGATGGCTGCTGGAAGGATTACCCTGTTGCTGTTTAAGATAGGGCAACATCATATCCAGAACGCCTTCAGCCAATCCGGTTCCGGCGTTATGATCTAAATAAGCAAAGGACATAAGACTCAGTAACGAAAATTAAAGTGCATCAAATTTGATGACTTTTTCGCTGTTACCCCGGTTGTTAAGATTTCGTTCGTAGTCACTTACCACATGATGCAAGGTGATACCTGCCAGATAGAGTCGAATCTGATCACTCAGGCTTTGCCATAACTCATGACTGACACATTGCTCATCAGCATGGCAGTTATGTTTGCCCTGACATTGCGTGCTATCCACTTTTTCATCAACCGCTGAAATCACATCCAACACAGTAATTTCGGTAGCTGCCCGACTTAAACGATAACCACCGCCAGGACCACGTGAACTGCTGACTAACCCCTGTTTCCGTAATCTGGCAAATAACTGTTCCAAATAGGAAAGCGAGATACCCTGACGCTCGGATATATCAGCAAGCGTGATCGCGCCGACACCGTAATTCAGACTTAAATCGAGCATTGCTGTCACAGCATAGCGACCCTTCGTCGTTAAGCGCATATTGGTTTCCTATCACAGACTATTCTGATAGTTTTCCATACCCGACTATTTTAGTCAACTTTAGCTGAATCCTGATCTTTATCCAACTCGCATCCTTCCAGTTCAGGCATCGAAACATCTGGCATTTCGCCGCCTAAACGATGAATTGTCTGGCACATGGAATCCATGCGCTTTTCCATTAAATGAATATGTTCAATCAATCCATGAATGGCAGATGCCACCGGATCCAGTGTTTGTGTTGAGGTACCATAAGCATCAAAACCAACGGATTGCGCCAGCTTTTCCTGGGCTTTTTTGTCGGGGTTCTTCTGGCTTCTGACCACTCGTCCAGGGATACCAACAACGGTTTCATTCGCTGCAACATCCTTAACCACTACCGAATTGGAGCCAATACGGGCTCCTTCATGAACAGTAATCGGCCCTAAAACTTTTGCCCCAGCCCCCACAACAACATTATTGGTTAACGTCGGATGGCGTTTGCCACCTTTCCAGGAGGTCCCCCCCAGTGTCACACCATGATAGAGCGTGCAATCATCACCAATTTCGGCTGTTTCACCAATCACCACGCCCATGCCATGGTCAATAAAAAAGCGCCGACCGATTTTGGCGCCCGGATGGATTTCAATTCCGGTCAACCAACGACCGATAGTCGACATAAAACGAGCCAGCCACATCCAGCCTTTTTTCCATAACCAATGGCTGAAGCGATGCAGTGTTAATGCATGCACACCTGGGTAGGTGGTGACGATCTCAAACACATTGCGCGCCGCAGGATCTCTGTCAAATACGCAGTAGATATCTTCTTTAAAACGCTGCCAGCGGGTCACATGTAATTGATCGTTCATTTTGTACTCCTCGCTTTGGTCTCTGCTGCACGCAAAATGCCATGCAAAATCTGAACTTCATTCCGGTCAAGATCTGCACGGTTAAATAAACGACGAATCCGCCGCATTAAATTACGTGGATTGCTCGGATCTAAAAAGCCGATGGTGGTCAGACTGCGTTCGAAATGGTCGTATAAATGCACCAGATCTTCGGCGTGAATGGCCTCACGTTCTTCACCCACACGACCTCGTTCAATGGTCGGATTGAAACTCATGCGTAATTCATATGCCATAACCTGAACCGCAGCAGCCAGATTTAACGAACTATATTCTGGATTTGCCGGAATATTTATCAAGGTATGACATAGATCCAGTTCGTCATTTGATAAACCGGAATGCTCCCGCCCGAATACAATTGCAATATGGGTATCATCATCATATTTTTCAAGCGAGGCAACCGCTTCACGCGGATTCATTAATGGCACTGCAAGGTGTCTGAGCCGGGCACTCATGCCAAACACATGCTGACAACCGGTTAATGCCGACTGCAGGGTGTCATGCACCACTGCTTTCGCCAACACATCATCTGCTCCAGAAGCCCGTGCTGTCGCCTCGGCACTAGGATAGATTTTCGGCGATACCAGATGAAGATTTGATAAGCCCATGGTTTTCATTGCCCGGGCAGAAGCACCGATATTACCTGGATGTGTGGTGCCAACCAGCACAAAGCGAACTTTGTCTAAAAGAGTCATGCAGTTTTCCTGGTGATAAACATGGCGTCACCGTAACTGAAAAAACGATAACGTTGCTCAATGGCGTGATGATAGGCCGTCATTATATGGTCGCGTCCGGCAAAGGCCGAGACCAACATCAATAAAGTCGATTCGGATAAATGAAAGTTAGTGACCATCGCGTCTACTGAACGAAACTGGTAGCCCGGATAGATAAAGATATCTGTTTCACCTGAATAGGACTCAATTTCGCCACTACGTGAGGCGCTTTCCAATGCTCTTACGCTGGTAGTGCCTATTGCAATAACTCGTCCACCTTTTTTGCGAGTTTGACGAACCTTTTCACAAACGGTTTCGCTAACTTCAATACGCTCGGAATGCATTTGATGCGTACGAATATCCTCAACCCGCACCGGCTGAAATGTTCCTGCTCCGACATGCAATGTGACTTCAGTCATGTCTATACCGCTATCGCGGATTCGTTGCATCAGCTCATTATCAAAGTGCAGCCCGGCTGTCGGTGCTGCCACCGCGCCAATTTGCTTGGCATAGACGGTTTGGTATCGATCCAAATCATTTTTATCAACTTCACGCTCTATATAAGGGGGTAAAGGTAATCGTCCGTATTGTTCGAGCGCCTCAATTACGTCGCCTGCAATATCAAACTTAAGTTCAAATAACGCATCCTGACGGCCCAGAACCTCAACACGAAGCTCGGTTTCCAAAATTAAAATTCGACCCTCTCCCGGAGACTTGCTACTGCGAATGTGTGCCAGAACGCGTTTATCGTCCAGGACCCGTTCTACCAAAACCTCAATTTTCCCGCCAGTTTCTTTTTCGCCTAACAGGCGAGCAGGAATGACTTTGGTGTTGTTGAACACCAGCAAATCATTGGGTTTGAGTAAATCCAGAAAGTCGCTGAACAGGCGATCTGCCAGCTCACCACTATTTCCATCAAGTGTCAGCAATCGGCTGGCAGTTCGGTGTTTGGACGGATACTGGGCGATTAATTCGGGTGGGAGTTCAAATTGAAAGTCGGTACGTTGCATGGCGAGATCATAGCAGAGCTATTGCGCTTTTCGTTAGGTAAAATCGCTTCCAGACATGAAAATATCATCAAAACGTTAAAACGGGCTTTCATAATCGGACAGCCCTCGTTATAATGCTCGGCTTGTTGCCGGGGTGGCGGAACTGGTAGACGCGCCGGATTCAAAATCCGGTTTCTTCGGAAGTGCGAGTTCGATTCTCGCCCTCGGTACCAACATTAAACCTTTTATAAATCAACAGGTTTATCCAGAATATTTAAGCCCCATCAGTTATACTGTTGGGGCTTTTTATTTACCGACAGTAAACGTAAATCACCGCCTGTTTTCCTGCTTTACCGCTCAAGAACGATTCTATAACGCACATCTCCTTTACGCAGTTTTTCAATCGCCTCATTTATCTGATCAAACGGATACATTTCCACAACCGGCTTGACCTGATGACGTTGAGCAAATTCCAGCATTTTGTTGCAGGTTTGCATACTGCCGGTATCTGATCCGGAAATACTTCTTTGCGCTTCTGTCAGGTTGAATACTTTAATATCCAATGGCTCCATGGTTGCCCCGACAAAATGCAGCCGCCCTTTTGGTTTTAATTTACTCAGGTACAGATTCCAGTCCAGTTTGACGTTAACAGTAGAGAGAAGCATATCGAATTTTCTGGGCAGCTCAGCCATGACGACGGCATCACGCGAATCCACGCTGTAATGAGCCCCCATATCCAGAGCTTCCTGTAATTTTGCTGCGCTGGTAAATGCTGTGACTTCGCATCCCCAGGCTTGCAGAAATTGCAAAGCAATATGTCCTAACCCGCCAATACCGATTACTGCCACCTTATCTGTTGGCTTAATATCAAATTGCACTAACGGATTGAATACCGTCAAACCGCCACAAAGCAATGGCCCGACGGATTTAAGATCAATCGCTTCAGGTAAAGGAATAACACTATTGGCATTTGCCCTTACCTTATCGGCAAAACCACCATGATGGCCGACAATGGTAGGGGTAAGATCTGAACAGATATTTTCATCGCCGTTATGGCACTGTTCGCAGGTTTCACAATAATCAGCATACCAGCCTAATCCGACTGTTTGCCCGACTTCCAGGTTGGTGACAGCGGCACCAATCTGACTTATTGTTCCAACTACCTCATGTCCAGCAACGACCGGGTAAATAGACATCCCCCAGTCATTGTCGATAATGCTGATATCGCTATGACAAATACCGCAATATCGCACCTCAATCTCGACCTCATGCTCTCCTAACAGGCCGGGGTCATATTGATATGGAGTAAGTTTGGCCCCCCGCTCCAGCGCAGCATAAGCATTAATCATTTAATGTCCTTAATTCGGTCAGTAATGTGAATTACATGATTATTATAGGTCAGCATCGTTTGGACACTTATCCCAAACTGGCAACTTTCGATGAAATAGTGAAGCTAGGAGCAAAATGCATAGTTCACGTTTAATCATTTTGCTTTATTCATCTCCATTACTGAAGTAAATATCACTGTAAATATCCGTTAAGCATAATCTGAAGACGCATTTTTCATAATGCTTGTCAGATGTTATAGTCAAAAAAAAGCACCATAAACACATATAGCGCTATATCTATCGCCAGAATCTGTTGATCTTTCAAAGTCACCACTGCTGGAAGCTATTTTTTCGTTCTACAAGGCGGAAATGATGCGAGGCGGCTATGAATTACCAACAGACCCTAGTTTACTAAGCCCTTTTTGCCAAACTTACTTCTGTTTACTCAAATGGATCTGAACTGTCTGCAGAAATGATCCGGAGAGGTATTTATGCATAGGAAATTAACAATTTCAGTATTTTTAGTCTGTTCAGCATGCAGTCAAAATGATGTAAACCTGACATTTGCTGAGTTGGAAGCTGCTGGTTTTGAAAAACATCAGCAACAGTATTTCCAATTAGTAGGAGCAACCAACGCCTGGTCTGGCAAATGGGCCAATGAAGATGTCGAAGTGTATACCTTTGATGATCCCGATCTCGAAAACGCACCTTTTTATAAATCCATTAAAACAGATGGTTCTGATTCAAAGTGGGCCGATAAATGTGTCCACAAGAATGTGATTTTGCTTAGTAAGGGTTATCAGGCCTGTGATCGTCTCTATGAGCTTTAGTGTCTGTTGATCTTTCATAGCCGCCTCTGTTGTGACTATGAAAGATCAACAGACAGTAGATCAGAAGCAGTTGCGGAAAAATGACGATAATTTAATTTACGAGAGGAAATGAAATGAGTGAGGAGTATGCTCAACAACTAATTGATATTCTGCTTTTATCGGATAATTTTCAAATGGATTTAAAAGCCCTGATTTCCAAAGTGGCCCATTTTGATGGCGATTCGGTTGCCGATAGAAAATGTCTGGCAGAAGCATTTGATATGTTAACGAGAGAAAAACTTATTTGGGTAGATGATGAACCCATTTATGAAAGCCAAGGCGATCAAGTGCTTTTCAATGAGATGATTATTGGCTTAACCAAAACCGGATCCAACGCATCGATAAACTAATAAAAAAAGCCCTTTCAATTAATCTGAAAGGGCTTCTGTTAATGAAATATTATTCGGCTTCTTTAACAATCTGTGCCTGATGGAAGTTTTCAATACCCATTTTATCAATCAGGCTGAGTTGTGTTTCCAGCCAGTCAACATGCTCTTCTTCAGATTCGAGAATATTCTTGAATAAATCACGGGTAACGTAGTCACCAATCTGTTCGCAATATTGAATACCTTCTTTCAGGTCTGGTATAGCATCAAGTTCTAATGAAAGATCGGCTTCCAGCATTTCACGAGTATTTTCACCGATACGCAACGCACCCAAATCCTGCAGATTCGGTAACCCCTCCAAAAACAGCACGCGTTCCGTCAGGGCATCAGCATGTTTCATTTCATCAATCGATTCATGATATTCATGCTCATAGAGGTTTTTCAGACCCCAGTCCTTGTACATTTTGGCATGTAGAAAATATTGGTTAATGGCTACCAGCTCATTACCTAATACTTTATTCAACAGCTCAATAACTTTTTTATCACCTTTCATCGGATTCTCCCTTATTCCTGGATCTGATGAAGACGATTATCGTTCATAAAGAATAAATGTCAAAGATAAGCTATTGATATTAAAGGCAAATGATAACAATTATCATCTACATTCTGTTCCATACGAGGTGGAAAAATAAGAATTAGCAATTAAAGCTAAGTAAATTAGTGACTTGTTTGTTTGGCAAAAAGCCACAAATAAACTATGGAAATAAGACTTTGAAATATTCAGGATTGAATTGGAGTTGAGGTGGTTCTACTATCTGCGCAGAGTTAACGCGTACCGTTCACAGTTTGGGCCACCAGAAAGTTATCCTGTTCGCTAAGCTGTGGGGCATGTTGCTGCAAAACACGGTTTACCTTGAACTGACATTTACCACAGCTTGCGGCAGCACCAGTGCATTCACGGATAGCTTCCAGCGAGTCTGCGCCAGCATCAATAGATGCTTTAACTTTATCGACATTCACGTTGTTGCAAACACAAACTATCATGAAATAAACCCTATTGGTTAACCGTGTTGTTAATGATAATGATTGTTATTTATTAAGTCAAATGGCTTTTGTTATTTTTTGGGAGAAATTCCCAAAATTGCTACTTGCGATGCGGATGTTAACATCGTAACGTAGCTATAACAGGCCTTAAGAGAACAGTATGAAAGCAATATCAGCGACAGTATTAATAGTTGAAGATCATCGGGACTTGGCTGCTAATGTAGGTGATTATCTGGAAGTTGGCGGTTTTACCGTTGATTTTGCAACAGATGGCATTACCGCATTACAGTTATGTGAAGAGCACCATTACGACGCAATCGTTCTGGATATCATGCTCCCCGGAATTGATGGCTTTGAAGTCTGCCGCAGATTACGTCAGGAAATGCATCTACATACGCCGATCATTATGCTGACCGCCCGTGACACCATTAATGACAAGGTGAACGGTTTTGATTTGGGTGCAGATGATTATTTGATTAAACCTTTTGAAATGCGTGAGCTCGAAGCCAGGCTGATTGCAATGATCAGACGTCAACGGGGAGAGCTAGAAGGTGGAAAGTTAACGGTAGCCGATCTCACCTATGACCTCGATACCATGCGTGTTATGCGAGGTGATAAGCTTATCAAGCTGTCTCCGATAACGTTACACATCTTGCGGATTCTGATGCGCGAATCGCCAAAAATTGTCAGTCGCGAACGTTTGGAAGCTGAAGTCTGGGGTGATGATGCACCCGATAGTGATACGTTACGCAGTCATTTGTATAACCTGCGGAAAAGTCTGGATAAACCTTTTCAAAACCAGTTAATGCATACCTTACCAGGTGTGGGTTATAAGCTTTGCAGAGAAGAAGATCTTTAAAGCTTATTTAGCTTAACGGCTGCGAAACTGCGCTTTGGGAAAGTGCACACTGACCTCGGTCCCCTCGCCCATTTTGCTGGATAAACGCAGATTCCATTCATAGCGATTACATAACCGTTTAACAATAGTCATACCAATACCATACCCCGTAGTCTGTTGCTTCTCATCTGCACGGAAAAACGGTTTAAAGACTTTCTGCATTTGATCCCGGTCCATCCCAATTCCACTATCGGCCACTGAAAACCCGTCCGATCGGATAGAGACAGTAATATTGCCACGCAGAGTGTAATTAAAGGCATTACGCAATAGATTACCAATAAGAATCGGTAACACTCGTTCAGCAGCCAGTACGACTAAAATACCCGACTCTTCCACATTCACCGTGATCGGTTTATCGTGATGAATCATTCGCAGGTTATCCAGTTCCGCAGCTATCAAATCATTCACCGTGATTTCACGTAAAGGTAACGCCTCAACCTGCTCCCTGGCTAATAACAACAGCGTTTCAATCAGCGATTCCATATCCATCAGTGTGCGATACATACGGTTCATTTCTGTCACTGCTTGATCGCCATATTTGCGTTCAACCACCTCCAATGCTCCACGGATTACAGCTATTGGGGTACGTAATTCGTGACTGACGTCGCGGGTAAAATTCCGTTCACGTTCAACAAAGTTTTCCAGCCGGTTAGTAAATTCATCTAACGCCCGGACCAGACTGGAAACCTCGTCATCTGGAATGCTTCTCAAATCATGCAGATCCAACTGGGGAAAATTACCCTCCCGAAAGTCCACTTCGTTGACTGCCCGTGACAGTTTCATTATGGGTGAAACTGCCTTATGTGACTGTCGATAGGCAATCCAGGCCAGCAGATAAAGCACAACTAGAACCATCGCCAGAGGTAATAGACCAAAGACTAAAGCCAGTCGGGAAACCTTCACTTCATCAAAAATCAGATACAGACGACGATCACCTTTGTCCTCGACATAAACAATGGGCTGCTGGCCTGCCAGCTCAGCACGTTTCAAGCCTGGTCCCAGCTCCTGTAAGGCTGGTGGTAACTGAGAATAATTGTCCCGTTCGGCCATGTAAGCTTTTAGGTTCATGGTGTTGGGTAATGGAAACTGCGGATCTTCTGCACGCATATCCCAGAAATGTTGGGCTTCACCCTCTAGAGCAGCACGCACCAATACATCTTCAAGGGTTGCTTTTGCAGCGTAAATTCCGGCGATAGCCACCAGACTAATTAATGCAATTTGTATTAAAAAGACTTTAACCAGCTTGGCATGAAGATTGGTATTGGATTTAGCCATCGACTCAGTTTACTCGCTTTGAGAATAAATAATGCGTGACCAACCACTCGGTTCCATCGCGATAGCCAAATAATTCAGCACAGGCCATAAAGAATAACCGCCATCGCTGTAGCCAGATAGCGCCCTCCCCTTTACCGTAGGTTTCATCAAACAACGCTTTAATCTGTCTGGCATTTTTATCCGTATTTTCCAGCCAGGCTTCAGCTGTTTTCTGATAATGCTGACCATTGACCAACCACTGCTTTTCAATCTGCAGAGCATCCTGAAAATGCAATAACGTGTCTGCTGAAGGCATCAATCCACCGGTAAAAAAGTAGCGTCCCATCCAATTATCATCGCCTTCAGTTTCGAAAGGATAAACGACATTACGATGACAGAAAATATGCACAAAAAGCTTGCCGTCAGACTTTAGCCAGCAACTTACATTGTTGAGCAGCTGCTGATAATTACGCATATGTTCGAACATTTCTATCGAGACAATCCGGTCATATTGCGTGTTCAGTTCCAGTTTATTGACATCGCAGGTAATGATATGAATATTGGTTAATCCGCGGGAAAACGCTTGCTTTTCAATATATTCTCGTTGCGAATTGGAATTTGATACAGCAGTGATTCGTGAATACGGAAAACGTTCAGCCATATATAAAGTCAGTGACCCCCAACCGCAGCCCAGTTCAAGAATATCCTGCCCGTTTTTGAAATCACCCCGCTCGAGATAAATATCCAGCATAGCCTTTTCGGCCTGATCCAGTGATAAGGTGTAATCATCCCACCAGCAACCGCTGTATTTAAGATGTTTGCCTAAAGACAGCTGATAAAATTCAGCTGGTACTTCGTAGTGTTGTTCATTAGCCGCCTGGGTTTCTATCGCAATCGGACTGTTTCGTAGCATTTCCATGCATTGATTTTTGATTTCACTGGCGGCTTCCGGATCATAGGCATTTTCATCTTGCAGGCGTTGCTTAAGCAGCCTGCGAATACCAACTCTTACTAACATGTCAGGCACTAGGCCTTTTTCAGCGATAGTGATCAGGCTCATATTTTTTTCCTCCAGGGAATAAATGCACTGGTTGTTTGTTGATAGCGACGATATTTATCCCCACGACTGCGAATCGCGTGTTGTTCGGTGTAGGGTATGCCGGTTATGAAATACAGAAATAACAACATCACTAATGGTGCCAACCAGAGCCACGCTGCGTGTTCTATGCCAATCGCCATTAAGGGATAGCTAAACCAGTGTAACCATTCGAAAAAGTAATTCGGATGTCTGGAATAATTCCACAAGCCTGTTTCGCAGACTTCACCTTTATTTTTCGGATCAGCTTTGAAATTGGCTAATTGCTTATCCGCTATAGTGACCCCGGCAATAGCAATAATCGCGACAGCAAGGCCGGCATATTGAGCGAGCCCTAAAGATTCAATCTGTCCCTGAGTGATAAACCAGACTGGAATGGCAAATCCCCACGCCAATAAAGCCTGAAACTGGAAAAAGAAAAAGTGGTAAAAATTCGTTTTTCCGCCCCAGTACTGTCTCAGATATTTATAACGTCCATCTTCATCTTCACCTAATACTCTTTGGGCGAGGTGTGTTCCCAAACGCAAATACCAAAGCAGCATGATTCCCGATGCCATAATGCTCAGCGGCAAATAGCCTTCACTGGTCAGCAAATGAAAGAAAGCCAGAAAACTTAATGAAAAAGCCCACAATACGTCGACAATTCCGGCATTTTTACTGCGAATTTGCCAAAACCAACCGCCCAGCATTATTAAAGATACAATGAAAAGACTAAACCACAGCATGTTGTTTTCCTGATTCTTGATTGCGCCAATAATTGGCCAATGTCAGTAATAATGGAATTGCCAATCCCCAGCTAATGGCTAGTACTACGATTAATATTTCTGGTTGCAGCCAGTCTAGTGCACCTAAATGACTGCCTGCATAATAGGAAACAGGACTTGCAACCGCAGAAAATATCCCCGCCATCACACGTCGTCTTAATAACCATGACAGCGAGTGATTAAGCGTTAACGCAAAATTAATCCATAAACACCATATCCACCAGGGTGCAATCGGTTCAATAGTTTGAGCTTGATAAGCCATTAAATTCCAGGCTGACCAGCTCGAATCCAGCACGACACCGATTAAAATTGCCGCCAGCACCAGTTTGTAATCAATCTGTTTCCAGCGATAAAAACGAAAATGAAAGATCAAAAGGGCGACGGTAAAAATAACGGCCGGTGAATTCAACTCCGCGGCCCCGCTTAATACACAGACAAACCAACCGATTTGAAACAGTAAAAAATTAACTATCGTCAGACGATCAGGCATATTCTGGACACCACTGGGCACGCCGGTTTTTGACTTTACTGAATAGTAAGTGCACGTCACTGATACTGCGTTCGGCAAAACCACCTTCGCAGTAGCAAAGATAAAACTCCCACATCCGAATAAATGAATCCGGATACCCCATGGCGCGAACTTTATCCAGAGAAGCGTTAAAACGTTCACGCCAGGTGGCCAGAGTAATCGCGTAACTTGGGCCAATGTCTTCAAGGCTGGTGAGTTTTAGCTTGGCTTTGGCAGCAGCATTACTCAGCACAGTGACACTGGGGATAAAGCTGCCCGGGAAAATATACCGCTTGATAAAATCCACTGATTTGACTGCCTGGGCATAACGGTGATCTTCCAGCGTAATCGCTTGAATGATGGCCAGGCCATCTGGGGTTAATAAGTCTGCACACCGCTGAAAATAGTCATCGATATAGTGATGCCCCACCGCCTCAACCATTTCAATCGAAATCAGCTTGTTATATTGCCCTCGCAGATCACGGTAATCTTCAAGCAATACTGTTATCTTGTCAGCGAGACCCGCTTTTGCTACACGCTGAACAGCATAATCATATTGTTGCCGGGAAATAGTCGTTGTTGTGACTCTGCAACCATAATGCTGAGCTGCAAATACCGCACAACCTCCCCAACCCGTACCAATCTCCAGCAGATGATCTGTCGGCTGTAAATCCAGCTTGTCACACAGTCTCGCCAGCTTTTGCCGCTGAGCTGTTTCAAGAGATTCAGTACCGCTGTAATACAGGCCGGATGAATACATCATCCAGTCTTTATCCAGAAACAACTCAAATAACTCATTGCCCAAATCGTAATGGGCAGCAATATTCTTGCGGCTACCTTTTCGGCTATTGCGATTAAGCCAGTGAAAGCCTTTTAATAACGCACCGGTAATTCTGGCAAAGCCCTGTTCGAGTTCATCAGTCAATGACTGGTTACGCACCAGAATTCTCACCAATGCAGTTAAATCACTACAATGCCAGTCGCCCTGCATGTACGATTCAGCAGCGCCGACGCTGCCGCCTTGTACGACAGCTTCAAAAAAGCGCCGATCATAAACGGTCAGACTAATCGATAGATCGTCCTGTGGATCGCCTAATTCATAAACTTCACCTGCTGTATGTAAATGAATACAGCCTTTCTGGATCCTGCCTAGCTGACCAATAACAGCTTTTTCATACAGTTTTGACAGTCGGCTGGGTTTGCCACTTTGTGTTTCAATGACGGCCGATTTACTCATTTATCCTCTCCATTGGGTATAACAGGCTGGGTCACGGTATCGGCTTGTTGATCAGGATGACTGACACAAGGGGTATGCTTTCCCCATAAGCGTAACGCCTGCCAATAAATACGCATAACAACTCTGAGCGTCTGTAGTGGATAGCGTATAGGTAACCAACGCATGCTTCTTGCGGTCATTGGCTGGAAATCAGCCTGTAATGTCGCATCAAACTGGCGCTCTCCTTCGCGCATTAACACCATGTTGATATTGATGGCATCTTGTTCCAGCTGAAAACGCCAGTGATATTGAATATCCATCGGCATAAACGGTGAAATGTGAAACTGCTTGTCAAAATCAAAACGCCATGGCTGGTTTTGTTGCTGATTTACTTTCAATACATAGGCATAACGTTCATTCCAAGGTGTATTGTTAATTTCGGAGACAATAAACTTGAGCTGTTGCTGTTCGAAACAGAAATAGAACGTTACCGGATTGAATACAAACCCGAGATAACGCGGATGAGTCAGGATTTTTACCGTACCTGAGAACGACTCACCACTCCGTTGCTGTATCAACGCCACCACCGCCTGTTTCAAATCAGCCTCGTCGGATTGCAGATAATCCTTACGATAAAAACTAATCAGATTGAAGCGTTCCAATGACCAGAAACGCGAGCGTTTAAAATGTGATTGCAGCTCATCCAAATCCAGCATCAGCATCGCCAGTGGATACTGAAACTCATGAATTTTTGGCAGATGACGCTGATGATGCACCCAACCACGATAAATTCCATCAGGCAACATCGGCGACTCCCTGCTGAGAATTTTCCAGAGCATCAATCACCCGCAGGGCACTGCTCACCCCATCCTCATGAAATCCCCACCCCCAATATGCACCACAGTAAAAAGTATGCTGGGTATCAGCAACTTCCTGCCAGCGACGCTGAGCATTAAGCGTGGAGAGATTATAAATTGGATGGGCATAACGTCGATGCACCAGGACTTTTTTCGGGTCAATCAAATGTCCGGAATTTAACGAGACGATCAGCTCTGCTGGAGCATTCAGACTTTGCAGCGTATTCATGTGATAACTCACGGTACATTGCTGACTCAATTCAGGGCTTACGCGAACATTCCAGCTGGCCCATGCCTGAGTATTTTTCGGCAATATATCTGCATCTGTGTGCAGATGCATCTCGTTTTCCTGAAAGCCTATTCCCCCGAGAACGGCCACTTCCGTTTCACTGGGCTGATCCAGCATACGTAATGCCTGGTCCGCATGTGCAGCGATGATTACTTTATCAAAATGACGCTTCTCTCCATGTACCGATAAGCTCACACCATGGATATTTCGCTCTATCCGTTGAATGGGTGAGCCTGTCATAAACTCTGCATTTGTTTGCTGCACCAGCGCATCAACATAAGTCTTTGAGCCACCTTTAACCACACGCCATTGAGGTCTGTCCGTCAGCGACAGCATGTGATGATTATGCATAAAACGAATAAAATACTGCGCCGGGAAATCCACCACTGAAAGACTGGGACCTGACCACAAAGCACACGCCATAGGGATTAAATGGTCATTGATAAAAATATCACTGTAATTATTGATTGCCAGATATTGGCCCAATGTCAGACCGTCATCATCTTCATTTAATAATAACGGGGCTTCACGATAAAACCGTACCAAATCCCACAACATTCTATAAAAACGAAAACTCACCAGATTACGACGCTGACAGAATAATTTATTTAAATCAGTAGCGTTATATTCCAGACCTGAAGTGGCATTACTGACACTAAAGCTCATCTCAGTGGGCTGACTTTCCACTCCTAATTGGGTTAATAATTTGCTGAAATTTGGATAATTCTGTTGATTAAAAACAATAAAGCCCGTATCAACATGAAAAGCTTTGCCAGAAATCTCTATAGAATGCGTATCGGTATGGCCGCCTAGATAATTACCGGCTTCAAACACAGTAACTTCATGTTTTTTGGCCAGATAATAAGCTGAAGTCAAACCGGAGATTCCGCCACCAACAACCGCAATTTTCATACAGCGGCCTCAGAGAGGATTTTCTTGCTTTCGCGTTTGTGAAGCGGCACTGTGCGGACATCCCAGATGAGTCCAGTTTTTTGCATGAGTTTTAGCAGGTAATAACTTATATCGATTTCCCACCAATAAAATCCTTGTCTGGCAGAGGCAGGATAATGGTGATGATTGTTGTGCCATCCCTCCCCCAGGGTCAATAATGCCAGCACAAAATTATTACGGCTTTCATCGCCTGTTGAATAGCGTTTTTTACCAATTCGATGCGCCATCGAGTTTATCAACAGAGTTGCATGTAATAACACTACCGTCGAAATAAAATATCCCCACACCAACATTTGCCATCCATCGGTACCCAGTCCTGGAGCAAGCTTTTCCAGCAATACGCCTGTAATAAATAAACTTGCTGCCAGTATAACCGGTGCGATCAAATCGTATCGATCCAGCCAGCGTAGTTCAGCAAACCTTTTCCAATCCGGAACCAGGCTGTAATCAGCTTGATAATGTTTTCCTGAAAGAAACCAGCCCATATGGCTCCAAAAAAAACCCTGTTTGGGAGAATGAGGATCCGCTGGCTGATCTGCATGACGATGATGCTGACGATGATGTGTTGCCCACCATAACGGTCCGCGTTGTGTTGCAGTTGCACCAATAAATGCAAAAATAAATTGCACCGTCCGTGATGTTTTAAAGGATTTGTGTGAAAAATAACGATGATAAAATGCTGTTATGGCAAACATCCTGATTAAATATAAAGCGACTGCAACAATCACTGCAATTGGAGAAATGCCCACAAAAATAACTGACACACAAGCCAGATGCATAAATAGAAAAGGGATAACCCTTAACCAATCAACACCAGTATCTCCGTCACCAAGTTCGGCAACAGATAAACCGGCTTCACCATTGTCAAACCATTGTCGAATTGATTTCATGAAGTATCTCTTTTCTAGACGATGTGAATCTTAGTCAGCAAAGTGTGAATTGCATGTGAAGAGTTAAGGGCGTGTTGCTCTTTCAGAGCCTGGCAGCCCCTTCACTTCATTTTCACAATCATTACGCTTTGATGAGCAGACTAATAAAGTTCATCGGAAAAGAACCATGTTAAAGATCCCCCCAACGCTAAAATTGACGTGGTTCTTCCCCATATTCGTTTTAACAGCAGCCTGTAGTGGAAATTCTATGCAAAGTGCTTATGTAAATGACTACCAGAAAGCTCTTGAATCAAAAGGTTCGCAGCCAGTTGAAAACAATGAGGCTGTAAATGGCTTTATTGAGGTGTTTAATCAGGCTCAACATGGCGAAGTGGCAGATATTATTCGTCAAACCTATGCTGAACAACTTTATTTTAACGACACCTTTCGAACCATTACTGACAGAAATGAACTCATAGAATACATGGAACAGACCGGGCAACAGGTTGATCGTCTCGATGTACGGGTTCAGGATGTTGCTCGCAGTGGTAACGACATCTATGTGCGTTGGATAATGCAAATGCAATTTAAGGTAATGGGAAAGCAAGTCGACAGCAAATCGATTGGTATCAGCCAATTACGCTTTAATGAACAGGGCAAGATTATCTTACATCAGGATTTCTGGGATGGTGTGGATGGGTTTTATCAACACTTGCCGATTATTGGTTACTCCCTGAAGAAAATACGGGAAAAATTATGATAAACCGCATTCTGTTTTTTTCATTGCTTCCTTTTCACCTTGCCAGTGCGAACAGCTTTGAATCAGAAATACAGCTGGATAATTCTACCCTGCAACAATGTTCAGCCGTGCCTATTAAAGTGATGTTGTTCAATCTCGGTGATGTTGCTTTGTATCGTGAACAATGCAGTGATGATAGTGCATTGACCAGCCAGTCAATTCAACTTTCATTTATTTATAAGCGAAGTTTTGATGCCGAGGATTTTCAAAAATCTTCAGTGGAATTGCTACGGCGTAATCTGGATGAGGATTTGTTCAAATCAATTGAAATGGCATTATTGGATTTCAATGCTGGCTATCAGAAAGCAGAAGAAGGTGATCGTTATGATATCCGCTATTCATCTGAATCAGGCTTGTTGCTATTCAAAAATGGTCAACAACTGAGCAAAAGCGACGATGCTCAACTTGGTAAAGCTTACTTTGATATCTGGTTTGGCAAAGATCCTTTCAGCAAAGGAATCAAAGAAGACTTATTGGCAGGCCTGAAAAACTAAACCCGCCTGTTGGCGGGTTCAAATATGTTAACTCTTTTCTTCACTGGGATATAACAGCTTTTGTAAGCCCGGATGATCCTGCAAAGGCTGTAATGCCGGTTCCAGAGCAATTTCTTCTCGATAACTTTCACTGCGCGAAATAGCTTGTTTAAGATAATACAGCGCTTCTTCAAATTGCCCCATTGTCGTATAAGCACATGCCAGCTGATAAAACGCATGGCTGTTTAGTGGATCAATCAATAAAGCCTGATGGCAAAGATTGGCTGCCCATTGAGGCTCACCTAATTCAAGTACCGCGTCAGCCTTATAGGTCAATGCCTCACAATCATCGCGTTTAATCTTCAGGATATGATCATAAATACCGATTTTATGTGATGCCGTATTTTCCTGGGCAGCACGTAGCCATAATGACTGCAGTTCCTGAGTTCGCTCAATCTCTTCGCGGTTCTCTGCAATATGCTGTGTTTTCTGATTAAGTTGCAATTCTATAGCGTGTAACCGCTGCTCGTATTCCATCACTAGTTTTGAGATCTCTTCATCTGCCAGCGAGTGCACCCGCTCTTTGATTTCCCGAATCGATGTCCATCCCACCAGAACTAATATCGATGTTGCACCTGCAATCAGATAGAAAAAATAGGTAACCGTGTTGGTTGAATAAGTGACCGCTTTATCCACCGCGTTAATTTCACGGTTTACAATCTGCTGAATCATTTCATTGCGTTGTGATGCCATGTCAGTACGCAATTGCTTCAATTCATCCAAAACATAACGTTCTATGAACGGTGAATAGAGCGGTTCTTCCAATACGTCAACTTCAGCTTCAAATTGTTGCATTTGCTCATCAGATAATGGGGCCACCTGAGTTTCTGGCTCTGCAATTGCCAATAGTGGCAAGCATAAAAAACATAAAGCTATTAAGACGCGAGGCATATGGCTCTGCCGTGATCATGAACCTCTACTAAATAACTGTGTAGATTTTTGATGGCATCAGCATAGTCATCTTCGTCAATAATAAATTGCATATCTACCTGACGCATTGACTGATGCATGGCCAATACACTGATATTTTTCTCAGCCAAAGCACTGACCGTACGTGCCAGAATACCGGGGATTTTCATATCACTACCAATCGCTGACACAATGGCCACTTTCTGCTGATTAATTTCAGCTTCCGGAAATTGTTCCTGTAAAGCTTCCCTAATCCGCCGAATATTCTTCAGGCTGGCAGTAAGATAATGCGTAATGGTGTTGGCATTAATATCTTTGGAAATAATATGGGCCTTGTTTTTGCGGATCTGGGCCAGGATTTCACGATCATAATTTTCAATATTGCCCGCCATATCCTGATCAAACAGCTCAAATGCATAAACATGTTTGCAGCCGGCGATAATTTCTACACAAGGTTTGCTACTGATATAGTCACCGGTGATTAATGTTCCGGCATGTTCAGGTTCAAAGGTGTTTCTCACCCTTAATGGAATATTATTCTGCCGTAAGCCTTTTGCCGCTTTAGGGTGAATAGCTTCCATACCCAGATTGGCTAATTGATCAGCCACATCATAATTGGTCCGGCCAATCGGCACAGCATTGTCTTCACCTACCAGACGCGGATCAGCGCTGCTTAAATGAAACTCTTTATGAATAATCGCTTCATTGGCATTGGTTAATACAGCAATACGGCTAAACGTCATTTCGCTGTAGCCGCGATCAAAGGTCGACATCAGACCATCATCACTATGGGCATACCCGGTCACGATGGGTAACTCTTTACTCAAATCAATTTTGGCAAACGCTTTATCAATTCGTTCATCAAGTTTCATGTGCTTGTCGGTCTGCCAACCGGTCAAATCAACATAACGGGCATTGATCTTGTCTTTTTTAAGTAAAGTTGCCGTATTCCAGGCACTGTGAGCCTCGCCAATACTGGCCAGCATTTCACGTACTGTTGCCAGATGCATATCCAAGGCAAAGTGACCATGCTGGCAAAGTCGTTGCAGATCTGCCAATACCCGTTCTGCATCATCAAGACGTTCGCCAATAAACTCATTAGCTTTGTTTAGTGTTTTTTTATCTTTAAACAATTGCTGGTTGATGGAAAAAATCTCTTGTTTGAGCTTTTCCATCGCTTCCATCCAGCTATCATCATTCAAACTGTTGGCAAATTCAGCGTAAACACCAGAAGTGCCATTTTTCTTATGCTCAAGCAAAAGGTTGGTAATACCACCATAAGCTGAAACAACAAACACACGATTGTAAATTGACTCGTTATGAACCGGTTTCAGAATAATATTGTCGCGCACTGCGACATAGTCGCTCATGGAAGTGCCGCCTATTTTTTCTACCGTATGAAATTGCATATCTACTCTCTGTTAATTCGTTGTACTCCGGGCTAAACCGGAAAGGCTGCATTGCCTGTTATTCAGTTACTGCTTCGGCGTCTAACTCATAAGCACCTTCAGCGTTGTGTACTTCTTTGCCATTTAATGGTGGATTGAAAACACAAGCCAGATGAAGCTCTTTAAAGGCACGCAGGATATGACGATCATGTTTATCCAGGTTGTATAAAGTACCCGGGGTAATTTTGTAGACCTTGCCATCATCTAGCGTTTCCACTTCACCTTCACCGCTAATGCAGTAAACAGACTCCAGATGATTTTGGTAATGCATGCGAAAATCAGCACCGGCATAGATAGTGGTGATATGGAATGAATACCCCATGTTGTCATCTTTCAATAACATACGGGTGCTTTCCCAGTTACCGTCCGGTGAAACGATACGACGTGAGGTTTTTTGAGCTTCTTGAAGTTGTCTGACAATCATGATTTTGTCCTCTGTAAATGCTTTGCAATATCCGGTGAACGGAAAGCCGCTCACCGGATTGTTAATAGTGGGTTGAGAGGTTTATTAACTTGCCGCTTTTTTGCTTTCCGGCTCAACCACATCAGATTTACTGGCTTCATCGCTTACTGAATAATCACCTTCAAAAAAATCCTTTTCTTCCGGAATGCTGTCTGCTTTATCGCAAACTTCTTTAATAGCCTGCTCCAGAATATCGATACCTTTTTTCAGATTTTCATCTTTGATAGTAAGTGGGCAAAGGAATTTCACAACATGATCGTCTGCACCACTGGTTTCGATAATTAAACCTTTCTGGAAACATTTACGGGTAATTTGTCCAGCCAGTTCGCCATTGACACAATTAATACCGCGGAACATGCCACGACCATGTGAGTTAAAGTTACCTTCACCGTATTTCGCAACAATTGTGTCAACGCGATCAGCAATGTATTGACCTTTGCGCTGAACTTCCTTGGCAAATTTATCGTCTTTCCAGAAATAATCGAGTGCGGCTTTAGCAGTGACAAACGCATGATTGTTGCCACGGAAGGTACCGTTATGCTCACCCGGTGACCACTGATCGACTTCAGGCTTCATCAGCACGACAGCAAATGGCAGACCATACCCACTGAGTGATTTGGATAAGGTGACGATATCAGGGTAAATGCCGGCTTCTTCAAAACTGAAGAAAGTACCGGTACGGCCGCAACCTGCCTGAATATCATCAACAATCAATAAAACATCATGGCGTTTGCAGATTTCTGAAAGACTTTGTAACCAGGTCATTGAAGCAGCATTGATACCGCCCTCGCCTTGTACAGTTTCAACAATCACCGCGGCCGGCTTGTCGACACCACTACTGGAATCCGACAACATCTTGTCGAGCAGATTAGTAGTATCGAAATCATCACCTAAGTAACCATCATAAGGAATTCGGGTTGAACCATGTAAAGCAATACCAGCTCCACCACGGTGAGTTGAATTACCTGTTACCGATAAGGCACCAAGGGTCTGTCCATGCCAGCCATTTGTAAACGAAATAATATTTTCACGACCGGTTTTTTTACGGGCAATTTTTAATGCCGCTTCGACTGCATTGGTTCCGGTAGGACCAGTAAACATGACAATGTAATCAAGGTCACGTGGCTTCAGAATATTCTCGTTAAAGCTTTCCAGGAACTCACCCTTGGCACGAGTATGTAAGTCCAGCCCCTGAGTAATGCCATCACGTTGGATATATTCAATCAGTTTCTCTTTGAATAAAGGATGATTGTGACCATAATTCAGCGAACCGGCACCAGCCAGAAAGTCTATATATTCATTACCCTCATCGTCGTAAATCAACTCGCCTTGGGCTTTGTCAAATAGACGAGGGAACGCGCGGGCATATGAACGCACTTCTGATTCGATCTCTTCAAAAATTTTCATTCGCTTTTCTCTCCTGTGAAAATTGTGGCCATCGCTGACCTGAATTCAGTATTAATTAAGCTATTGGTTTAAACGGACCGACTTTGACTAACATTTCAGTATCATGCTGATCGGCAAAATGTTGTTTTCGATCAAACATTACGCTACTGCTAATCTCGGTATCAAGCTTACGGGCAAGGCTTTCAAATAACGCCCAGGAAGCTTTATTGTCTGGGGTTATCGTCGTTTCGATTCGCTTAATGTCACGGTTTTGTTCACGCGACAGAATTTCTTTAAGCATTCTTCCGGCAAGTCCTTGACCTCGGGCCTTTTCACCAACGGCAACCTGCCAGACAAATAATGTTTCAGGGCGTTGTGGTATGCGGTATCCGGAAATAAACCCTACCAATTCATTATCAAGAACAGCTGCTACAGCTGTCTCGGCAAAGTGACTGCTTTGCAATAAGTTGCAATACATCGAATTGGTATCTAACGGTGGGCATTCAGAAATAAGTTTATGCACGGCTGCACCAAGTTCTGCCGTTGGTTGCACTAACTCAATTGGTAAAGGTGCAGTCTTTACTTGGCTCATATATGTAATCAACTCTAATGTTTATGGCACTAAGTACTTAGTGATGTAAAAAAATCTGTAAATTCCATCATAATTACGTTTAATTAATATAATCATGCATTTATGACTTGCAGATGACAGAATCTAAATATATAGTACACTAAACAAATTAAAAGTCCAGACCACTTTGCGCTCTATTATTTAATTCGAGCTCTTTAAAATGGTTTGTATAAAAGTCTGGCTGTTTAGCCGATAAGACTCGTAAAGCGGTTTACCCCAAGTTGAAATATTCATTAAAGAAACGTGGGAAAATATGTTGAATTCAATTCAAATTAATACTGAAACTATAGACGCACTTGGTCTAGATAAAGAGCAAAGGGAACACCTGTTGAATCATATTGAAGAAGTGCTTATTGCATTGCGTCGGGTTATCCGCGCCACCGACCTACATTCCAAATACCTGGCTAAAACCACCGGCTTGACCGCACCCCAGATACTTTTATTACAAACATTGCGGGATAAGGGGCAAGTAACCATAGGTGAATTGGCTCAGGAGATGAGTTTAAGTCAAGCGACAGTGACCACTATTCTGGACCGGCTGGAAAAACGTGGATTGGTTTATCGACAACGCTCTCAGACCGATAAACGTAAAGTTCATGCATACCTGACTGAGACCGCTACAGAAACACTTAAAAGCGCGCCTATTCCTTTACAGGATCGTTTTACTCGTGAATTCAGTAAACTGGATGAATGGGAACAGGCAATGATAATGTCCGCTATAAAACGGGTTGCTCAAATGATGGACGCCCAGCATATTGATGCCTCACCTGTTCTTGATATTGGTTTGCTGGATCGGTACGAGGATGAACAGGATGTCGTTAAAATGTCTGCAAAAAAACGTTAGGAATCTTGCAGGCCATTTCCGCTCTCAAGCAGACGTTCAATTTCACTCACTGGCAGGGGTTTACTATAGTAATACCCTTGTAATTCCTTACAGCCCATTGTCGTCAGCATGTTTACCTGCTCAATGGTTTCAACGCCTTCGGCAATGGTTCTCAACCCCAGATTATCTGCAAGTTGGACAATGGTCCGTGCAATCGCAGCATCTTTAGGGTTTTCAACAATTTCATCAACAAAACTTTTATCAATTTTCAACGTATCAATCGGGAAATTTTTCAAATAACTTAATGAAGAATAACCGGTTCCAAAATCATCAATTGCCAGCCCTACTCCCATGTCTTTTAATGCTCTGAGTAATGGAATAGTTTCCATTACATCCTTGAGCATAGCCGTTTCCGTGATTTCCAATTCTAGAGAAGATGCTGGAAGCCCCGAGTTCTTAAGACTTAGTCCAACCTGCTCCAGCAATAACTGCTGATTAAACTGCATTGCAGACAGGTTCACCGAAACCCGCCAGTGAATATCAAAACGTTTTTGCCATTTGCGAGTTTGTAAACATGCCTGTTGCAAAACCCATTCGCCAATGGCAATGATCAAACCGGTCTTTTCGGCCACATCAATAAAGGTGAGTGGACCTAGCAGACCCTTTATCGGATGCAACCACCTCAACAAAGCTTCAAAACCAATAATCTGCTGTGTTTTTACATCAATTTGTGGCTGATAAAACAACAGAAATTCATTGCGTTCCAATGCCTGGCGGAGATCCTGTTCGGTTTGCAATCGCTCATACAAATAATCATTCATTTCTGCTGAAAAGAACTGGTAATTATTACGTCCCAGTTCCTTTGCGTGATTCATTGCCACATCAGCATGTTGCATCAAACTTTGTACGTTATCGCCATCCTCAGGGAAAAGTGCAATACCAATACTGACCGTACTGAAAACGTTGTAACCTTTTATATCAAATGATTTTTCAAACTTGGCAACAATGCGTTGCGCTATATTTGCCAGTACATCCACATTATCAATATTGGTCAGCATTACCGTAAACTCATCGCCAGCGAACCGGGCAACGCGATCATCCTTATCCTTACTTACCGCAATCAAATCTGCATCCCGCAGACAATCCTTAATTCTTGCTGCGGCTTCACATAACAATGCATCACCAACTGCATGACCATAGGTGTCATTGATATGTTTAAAGTGATCCAGATCGATAAACATCAACGTTAGCGATTGTTTTTTATGCCGGGCCCGGGCAATTGCGGTTTCCAACTGTTCAATAAACAAGCGGCGATTTGGTAAGTCGGTCAGCGTATCGTAATAGGTAAAGTAAGCAATTTCCTGCTCTGAACGTTTAAGTGAGGTGATGTCCTGCAAAGTGCCAACAATCTTCCACCCACTATAATCCTCGATAATTTCCGTGCGTTCATGCAAATAAAATAATTCGCCATTATCTAACTGAATACGATATTCAATATCATAGGGATATTTACTCTGTATTGCCCGACGTAGAGCCTGCTTAAATAAAGGTCTGTCTTCGGGGAAGATACGACGAAGAATCTGCTTGAATGAAATTCCTTGGGAGGTATCCTCGATACCCAATAACCGATGCAGATCAGCACTGCATTCAATTTCATTCTGCTTAAAATTCCATTCCCAGTAAACCAGATGGGCAATTGCCTGTGCCTTGGCCAGTTTTGAGCGACTCTGACTGAGCTCGCGCAGGGTATTGTTGGCTTTGAGAATGTAACGGATTCGGTGGGCAAATAACGGCCACTTGAAAGGTTTGGTTATAAAATCTGTTGCACCAGCTTCGAATGCTTTTTCAATGTCATCAACTTTGTCATGAATGGTCACCATAACAATCGCTGACTGTTGCCCTTTGGGAAGTGAACGTAACTTTCGACAGCAGGTAAATCCGTCCATGCCAGGCATGGAGACATCCAATAGGGTTATATCAGGTAAATGCTCGGCAAATAAATCGATTGCCTGTTCACCATTTTGGGCTTCAATAACCGTTAAGTTCGGATCCTGAAGTGATTGCTTCATCAGCAGGCGAGTCACCGGATCGTCATCAACAATAAGCACGGTATAAAAGGATGGACTATCCATGTTGCCAGCTACCTGAATTTCTAAGCAAAGAAACACTGATATAAGAATGACCAAACAGATCAGCGGCAGTTTATATCAGCAATATTTAAGAAGAATATAAACTACCATAGCGTTGTCAGCTTTAACCTGCGCTAGCGCACATTTCTGAAAAGTTAGATTCAGGGGGCTGGGTTAGATATGGTTTTATGGATATCCTCAATCGAAGCAACAACTTCATCGGAAAGCATTAATTGCTCGCTGCCAATATTGGTCTTTAGTTGTTCCATAGTGGTTGCGCCGATGATAGTCGCCGCAACAAATGGTCGACTATTCACATAAGCCAATGCCATTTGCGCTGGATCCAACTGATGTCGCTGTGCTAAATCAACATACGACTGCGTGGCTTGAACAGCCTGTGGGTTGCTGTAACGGGCATAGTGAGGCCATAAACTCATTCGCGCATTGGCAGGTGCATTGTTCTGTAAATATTTTCCGGTTAGCACACCAAAGCCCAAGGGTGAGTAAGCCAATAATGGAACATTCTCCCGATAGCTGATTTCGGCACATCCAATCTCATAGGTACGGTTTAACAAACTGTAAGGATTCTGCACTGAGGCAATCACGGGCAGATTCATCGCTTTTGCCACTGAAATAAACTGCATCAAACCCCAGGGAGTTTCATTGGATAAACCGATGTAGCGAATTTTTCCGGCTTTTATCTGTTTTTCCAGTGCCTGCAGGGTTTCAATGACTGGCGTCATGGTTTCTTCAGTGGCATCGTGCTGATACCCTAATTTCCCAAAATAATTGGTTTGTCGTTCAGGCCAATGTAATTGATACAAATCCAGATAATCGGTTTGCAGGCGTTGCAAACTATTATCTAACGCTTCGCTGATATTTTTATCATCAAATCGTGATTTACCCTGACGTATATGCGCTACCCAATCAGCGCCGGGCCCGGCGATTTTACTAGCGAGCACTAAATCATCACGTCGACCGCGTTTCGCTAACCAATTACCGATAATCGCTTCAGTGGCACCATAGGTTTCAGCCTTGGGAGGAATTGCGTAAAGCTCAGCTGTATCAATGAAGTTAATACCCTCCGATACCGCGTAATCAAGCTGTTCAAATGCTTCCTGTTGAGTATTCTGTTCACCATAAGTCATTGTGCCAAGACAAATCTGGCTGACTTTAAGATTACTATTTCCCAGGGTATTAAATTGCATAGACGATCCTGTGATTTTCAGGCAGTAGAAACAAAACAACGCCCATTAAGAGCGTTGTGATGATATTAAAGTTGCGTATGGTCGGGACAGAAGGATTTGAACCTTCGACCCCTTGCACCCCATGCAAGTGCGCTACCAGGCTGCGCCATGCCCCGACAAGCAACAAAACAGTGAAATTATAACGTATTAAGCCAGTATCGTCCGAATTTGTTCCAGCTCTTTCAGCATTTCATCAATCAGTTGTTTGCGATTCTCATTACTGGGTGCAGCTTCCGGTTTGTGTTCGGTTTCCAATTGCTGACGGGCACCACCAATGGTAAATCCCTGTTCATAAAGCAAGCCACGAATTTCACGAATCAGCACAACATCATGGCGTTGGTAATAACGGCGGTTACCACGACGTTTAACGGGTTTGAGCTGAGTAAACTCCTGTTCCCAATAACGTAGTACATGTGGCTTCACCCCACATAACTCACTGACTTCACCAATGGTAAAGTAACGTTTACCCGGAATTGCAGGTAGTTCGTTGTTGTTACTCGCCTCTAGCATAACTGTCCACCCTTGCTTTCAGTTTTTGGCCAGGACGAAAGGTAACAACACGACGGGCGGTGATTGGAATTTCTTCACCCGTTTTAGGGTTACGGCCAGGCCGTTCATTTTTGTCGCGCAGTTCAAAATTACCAAATCCTGAGAGCTTCACTTGATCACCTTCCTCAAGTGCACCACGGATTTCTTCAAAGAACATTTCGACCAGTTCTTTTGCTTCACGTTTATTAAATCCCAACTCTTCATAAAGTTGTTCAGTCATATCGGCTTTTGTGAGTGCCATTCTTTACCTCTATTCTTATTATTGAACCGACGTTAGGTTCTAACAACCGCACCCAACTCACTTTGCAGCTTGTTGGTAATTTGCAGCATTAATGCATCGACTTCATCGTCGGTCATGGTTCGCTCACCATGTTGAAGATGGAAAGCGACCGCAATGCTCTTCTTGCCAAGCTCGACACCATCTCCAGAATAAACGTCAAACAATTGAATTGACTTAAGAATATCAGACTCGATACCTTTCAGGCAATGCTCAATTTCAACGGCTACAATGGAATTGTCGACAACTAAAGCGAGATCTCTGCGAATAGCAGGATAACGCGATAGCGTAGTAAATTTTGGAATGGCAGATTGCAGACAAACCGTTAATGCCAATTCGAAAACATACGCTTTACCAGTAAAGCCTAATGGCTTATTCAGTTTGGGATGCAGTGCTCCCAACCATCCCACTGGTTTATCATTTTGATAGATACGTGCAGATTGTCCAGGATGCAATGCAGGATGTGGTTCAGCGCGGAATTCGACTTTGCCATTTCCCAGCGCCAATATCGCCTCGACATCAGCTTTCACATCATAAAAATCAACTTTACGGTTTTTTTCTGACCATTGTTCGGGATGAATATCGCCATAGACCAGTCCGCCAATACAAAGATACTGATCGATATCAGCCAATTCACCCCGGAACACACGCCCAACTTCAAACAACCTAATTCGGTCATGCTGACGATTCAGGTTATAAACCATCGCCTGCACCAGACCAGGCCACAATGAATGACGCATCACAGACAGATCCGCTGAAATCGGATTGGCTAATTTGATTGGTTCGATATCACCGTCGGCAAAGTGTTTTTGCAATGTTGGGTCAACAAAACTGTAGGTGATTGCTTCAAAATAACCTCGATCCACCAACAGACTTTGCAGACGTTCTGTGGCAAGCTGTTTTTCTGAAATTGCACCGGGTAATACACTAATTTCAGGCCGGGTTTGCGGCAACCGATCATAGCCGTAGAGACGACCTAATTCTTCAATCAAATCCACTTCGATATTAATATCAAAACGGAAACTTGGCACAATCACCAGCCAGCCATCTCTGACTGCTGTAACTTCCAGCCCCAACCGAGTCAGCTGTTCTTCTACTTCAGCAGCTTCCAGCTCAATTCCCAACACCCGTTTAATACGGTTTGCACGTAGCAGAATTTGCGGCGTTTCAGGTAACGCACTTTCCTCACTGATAATCGTTAGCGGGCCTGGCTGACCACCGGCAATTTCCAGAATCAACTGCGTGGCCCGTTGCATTGCCTGTTGTGCCAATTGAGGATCAACACCCCGTTCAAAGCGATGTGATGAATCAGTATGCAATCCATAACTTCTAGCCTGCCCTGCAATCGCATCAGGCGTGAAAAAGGCCGCTTCGAGAAACAGCGATGTTGTTTTATCATCAACGGCGGAAGCTTCTCCACCCATTACACCAGCAAGAGCCAGCGGACCAGATGCATCGGCAATAACTAATGTCTGTTCAGCAATCTCAACTTGCTGACCATCCAATAAAGTCAGTTTTTCGTCTGTCTTGGCAAACCTTACAATAATGTTCTGCTGTAACTTCTGCAGATCAAATGCATGCATTGGCTGCCCCAGCTCCAACATCACATAATTAGTGATGTCCACCACGGCGCTCAGACTCCGTAATCCACTGCGACGCAGTTTTTCCAGCATCCATAACGGCGTTTTGGCGTCAGGATTAATATTTTCAATCACCCGACCAATATAATTTGGGCAGGCTTGTATGGCTTCTACTGAAACTGGAAATGTTGTCTGAACAGTTGCCGCAATGTCATTAATAATGACGGGGGTAAGATTGGTACGGCTAATCACACCCAATTCGCGTGCAATACCGGCAACTCCCAGACAATCACTCCGGTTTGGTGTTAAATCGACTTCAATAGTGAAATCATTTAATGCCAGATAATCGCGAATATCGCTACCAACAGGTGCATCAGCCGGTAATTCCATCAGGCCGTCAGAGGATTCAGTTAAACCAAGTTCTTTAGCAGAACACAACATACCAAAAGATGGTTCACCACGCAGTTTGGCTTTTTTAATTTTAAAATCACCTGGCAAGACTGCACCAACAATAGCAACTGGAATTTTCAAACCTTCCCGAACGTTGCTGGCACCACACACAATATGCAATAACTCATCACTAGCAACATCCACTTCACAGACACGCAATTTGTCAGCATTCGGGTGTGAAACAACTGATTTCACCTGTCCAACTAATACACCTGAAAAATTCCCGGCAACAGGCGAAACCGAATCAACTTCCAGACCCGCCTGAGTCAATTTCTCGGCAATAACCTGCACATCAAAATCAGGATTTACCCATTCACGTAGCCAATTTTCGCTTAATTTCATGGCGAACTTCCTATCCTATTTGAACTGACGCAGGAAGCGCAGATCGTTCTCAAAAAATAATCGCAGATCATTCACGCCATATCGCAACATCGCCAGGCGCTCAACGCCCATGCCAAATGCCAGACCCAGATATTTTTCACTATCAATATTGACGTGCTCGAATACTTTAGGATGCACCATGCCGCAACCCAGCACTTCCAGCCAGCCGGTATGACTACAGACACGACAACCTTCACCACCACAGATCACACATTCAATATCCGCTTCTGCAGAAGGCTCGGTAAATGGAAAGTACGAAGGTCGAAACCGCACATTGAGTGGTTTTTCAAAAAATGCCTGTAGGAAATCGGCAAGAATACCTTTCAAATCGGTAAAGCTGATGTTTTCATCCACCATTAAACCTTCTACCTGATGGAACATCGGCGTATGGGTTAAATCTGAATCACAGCGATATACCCGGCCCGGTGCAATGACCCGTAAAGGTGGCTGTTCATTTTCCATGACCCGGATCTGTACCGGTGAAGTATGGGTGCGCAACAGCATTTCGGCGTTGAAATAAAACGTGTCATGCATCGCACGCGCTGGATGACTTTCAGGAATATTCAATGCGGTGAAGTTATGATCACCATCTTCAATTTCCGGACCTTCGGCAATTTGAAAACCGATTTGACGGAAATACTGTTCAATGCGTTGCAAGGTGCGAGTCACCGGATGCAGACCGCCAACTTCAGCATTACGACCGGGTAAAGTTACATCAACCGTTTCGGCAGCCAAAGCGGCATTCATGGCCTGCTCAGCAAGCAACTTGGACCTGGCTTCAGTCAGACCTGCAACTTCCTGTTTGGCCAGATTCACTTCCTTACCAATTAACGGTCGTTCTTCCGCGCTGAGATTACCCAACTCTTTGACATACCCTGTGATAAGGCCTTTTTTGCCCAGATATTCAACCCGGACATTATCCAGCGTCTTGGCATCGGTCGCGTTTTGAATCGCGGACTTCGCTGCCTCAACAATATCTTTTAATGCCAGTAACTGCGATGACAGTTCAGCCATATTTCCTCCACCTGAGGATCAATCAGAAATAAAAAAGGGCCGTCATCAACGGCCCTTTCCTGTGTAACTAATAATAAGATCCGCGCTAAAGCGAACCGACTGATTAGTTAGCCAAAGCCGCCTTTGCTTTTGCAGCAATAGCAGCAAATGCAGCAGAATCGTGATAAGCAATATCTGCCAATACTTTACGATCGATTTCAATAGATGATTTTTTCAGACCATCGATTAAACGACTGTACGAAATTCCACATTCACGGGCAGCAGCGTTAATACGCGCAATCCACAATGTACGGAATACACGTTTTTTCTGACGACGATCACGGTATGCATATTGACCGGCTTTGGTAACTGCCTGGACAGCTACACGATAGACATTCTTGCGACGACCATAATAGCCTTTGGCCTGCGCGATAACTTTTTTATGACGGGCTCTGGCTGTTACGCCACGTTTTACTCTAGCCATTGGAATACTCCTTAATTATAGAAGAGGCAATAATTTGCGGACTGACAAATGATCTGCTTTACAGATTGTCAACGTGGAACGCAGTTGGCGTTTCCGCTTAGTGCTTTTCTTGGTCAGGATATGGCTAGTAAACGCTTGAGCGCGTTTGAACTTTCCGCTACCGGTGCGTTTGAAACGCTTCGCTGCACCGCTATGATTTTTCAATTTTGGCATTTGGAACTCCGCATTGTTAATTTAATTAATAGTTATTTTTTATTACTTGGCGCCAAAACCATAATCATTTGCCGACCTTCTTTCTTCGGATGTTGCTCAATAACCGACAGGTCTTTCAAATCATCGGCTACTCTTTCGAGCAATTTCAGACCTAATTCCTGATGGGCCATTTCACGTCCACGAAAGCGGAGGCTGACTTTGGTTTTATTACCTTCTTCGAGGAAACGTGTCAGGTTGCGTAGTTTTACCTGATAGTCACCCTCTTCCGTCCCTGGTCGGAATTTTATTTCCTTTACCTGTATCTGTTTTTGCTTTTTCTTAGCAATGGCCTTTTGTTTATTAGCCTCAAACACATACTTGCCGTAATCCATAATACGGCAGACAGGTGGTTCTGCCTGTGGGGCAATCTCCACCAAATCCAACTCGGCTTCTTCAGCTAATTCCAAGGCTTTCGCCAATGAAATAATACCTAATTGTTCACCGTTTGCATCGGTTACACGAATTTCTCTGGCTGTGATTTCAGAATTCAGCCTTTTTTGATCTGTAGCGATGTTTTTAATCCTCTAAAATAATTCGACCGCGGCGAGCGACGTCTTCTTGAAGCAATGAAACGAAGCTCTCTAGCGACATAGCGCCTAAATCTTCGCCTTTGCGAGTACGTACTGCCACGGCATTTTCTTGTGCTTCGCGATCCCCAACAACGATTAGATAAGGTACGCGACGCAATGTGTGCTCGCGTATTTTAAAGCCAATCTTCTCATTTCTCAAGTCCGCATCAGCTCTAAATCCCTGATTTTTCAATTGTTGGGCAATTTGTTGAACATAATCTGACTGTTTATCGGTAATTCCCATGACCATAACCTGACGAGGTGCAAGCCATGCCGGAAACGCGCCAGCATATTCTTCAATGAGTATACCGATAAATCGCTCGAGTGATCCAAGAATCGCACGATGCAGCATCACCGGTACCTGTTTCGAACCATCATCGGCCACATAAGTTGCATCCAATCGGCCTGGCATTGAGAAATCCACCTGAATGGTGCCGCATTGCCAGACCCGCCCCAGACAATCTTTTAAGGAGAATTCGATCTTCGGTCCGTAAAACGCACCCTCGCCCGGCTGCAGTTCCCAGTCCAGATCTTTGGCATTTAATGCCTGTTCAAGTGCATGTTCCGCTTTATCCCAAACGGCATCACTACCGACACGATTTTCCGGACGAGTCGATAACTTAATAATAATGTCGTTAAAACCAAAATCGGCATAAACGTTAAACAACAGATCTATAAAAGTAGAAACCTCAGTCTGAATTTGATCTTCAGTACAGAAGATATGCGCATCATCCTGAGTGAAGCCACGCAGACGCATCAAACCATGCAAGGTACCGGACGGTTCATTACGATGGCATGAACCAAATTCCGCCATACGCAAAGGTAAATCACGGTAGCTTTTCAGCCCCTGATTAAATATCTGAATATGACAAGGACAATTCATTGGTTTAACCGCGTAATCACGATTTTCAGAATGGGTACTGAAAATCATGTCACCGAATTTGTCCCAATGTCCTGATTTTTCCCACAGACTGCGGTCCACAACCTGAGGGGTGCGCACTTCCTGATAGTCATTTTGAGCCAGTACATCGCGAATATATTTTTCCACTTCGCGATAAATCCGCCAGCCATTGTCATGCCAGAAGATCATGCCAGCCGCTTCATCCTGCAAATGGAAAAGATCCAGACTTTTCGCCAACTTACGATGATCACGCTTTTCGGCTTCTTCCAGACGATGCAGATAGGCTTTCAGGTCTTTTTTATCTGACCAGGCTGTACCATAAACCCGTTGCAGCATTTCGTTTTCAGATTTACCACGCCAGTAAGCACCGGCCAGTTTCATCAGTTTGAATGCTTTGAGTTTTCCGGTATTTGGTACGTGCGGACCACGGCATAAATCCATGAATTCACCCTGTCGATACACTGACAGGATTTCATCCTTAGGAATATCTTCGATGATTTGAGCTTTATATTCTTCACCCATTTCACGAAAGATCTGAACTGCTGCATCACGGGTGACTTCTTCACGGACCACTTGCAGATCTTGCTTGACCAGCTCTTCCATACGTTTTTCGATTTTCTGCAAATCTTCCGGTGTAAAACCTTTTGGATAGGAAAAATCGTAGTAAAAGCCATCTTCGATAACCGGGCCAATAGTGACCTGTGCATCGGGATAAAGTTGTTTTACGGCTTGAGCTAACAGATGTGAGGTCGAATGTCGGATGATATCGAGCCCTTCTTCATCACGTTCGGTGATGATGGCAAGTTCAGCATCATCCTCTATAACGTAATTGGTATCGACCAGTTTGCCATTCACTTTACCGGCCAGAGCAGCACGGGCTAAACCAGCACCAATATCGGCAGCAACATCATGAATTGAAACGGGGTGATCGAACTGGCGTTGACTGCCATCAGGAAGGGTAATTGAAATCATACTGTATCCTTGGTTGTGGCCAATACGAGAGGCCTTAAAAACCAAAAAGCACCTGCAAGAGGTGCTTGATGTATATATCTGGTAGGCACGATTGGATTCGAACCAACGACCCCCACCATGTCAAGGTGGTACGGTAACTCGCGCAAACCTACTAGGGGCGGCATTTTACACTGTTTTTAGCTACTGTCAAAAATGGCATTTTCGGCATAATAAAAACAATGGGTTATGTGTTGGTTTCGGACTCAATCAGCTTTTCGCTTTCGCCAATTAAATTAATTTATTAAAGGTGAAAACGATGGATACATTTGATTTGATTTTAGCTGTTTTAGGAATAGCCGCAGTTTTTGGTTTGGTTGGGGCTTCTTGGTTTTGGATCATGAAGAAAGACGTGCAGGATGTAGAGGAAGATTAAATATTTTGACAATGGATAGCTAGAGATCATATTTTGTGATCTCGTTCACACTTCTATGGAGGGAGTCCCGTGAAAGCTATCCTGTTTTTTTCTGTTTTATTTTTTTCCGCCTCTGCTAATTCTGCGCTATTTACAATACTTACTGGCGGTGCAGCCAGCCCTTTTGGTGGACACTATGATGGCTGCTCATCAGAATGTGTAATTGGCTACAAAGATCCAGCCGTCTTCCCTGATGCGGTTGATTTGGACAATCCAATCAACAATGAAAATTATTTTTCAGTTGGAACGGATTTAGTAGATCGGCAAATGACAAACGGCGCAAATATTTTAATTGAGCGACCAGTTAATATTGTTATTGAGTGGACAACCTTTAATATAACTGATGCAAGTTTATATTACGATGGCAAGTCTCTGGCACTCCCCGGCACTGGCTCCGGATTGTTTAGCTATTATTTATTTAACCAAGTATACACACCCTTCACATCCAGTTTCGCTATTGGTGGAAAAGCTTTATCTCTAGAATCTTTTGTTGAGCTAAGGTTTTATGAGGTTAGTGAAGTGCCTTTGCCTGCAACTTTGTTTTTGCTCGCTCCAGCATTATTTGGCTTTATGGGGTTAAGGCGAAAATTATCTTAATCTGGACGCCTGCATGCCTCTCGATAGTAGGCTACCTGAGCCTCTAATTTCACTATTCCATCCCTGAGGGCGTTATAAGTTGGTCGAGCAGAGGGATTAAGCTCGGGACGGGTTCTTTCACCCATGCTGGAATCGGTGCGGGTTTTGGGCAGTCTATCGCTATGGGCTGGACAACTGGCGTTGACGAGCAGGCGCTTATTGAGAGCATTAACAGCAGCATCAAGCCGCCTAGTTTTGTCTTCTGCATTGCGCATGATAGCGTATTGTTCAGTTTCAACAACTGAAAGCCTGGCCTGCTCTTTGTCGAGTTCATTTTGCAATTCCCGTTGTTTGGTTGCTGCGGTTACAGATATTTTTTGAAGTGTTTTTGACGTTTCCAAATTAGCTTTTGCAAGCTTTTCACCCATACGCCAACCCTGCACTCCAAACCCCGCACTAAAAGACACAAGTAAGACGGCGATTAAAAGGTATTTATTCATAAAGTCCAGCCAAACAAAGATTGTCACGCTCAGCTTGTCTTCGGTTATACAATCCTTGAACAAATACCTTGCCATTAACGGTTGTTACGTAAGACCAGTTTGGTTTGCCACCATAGGTCGTTGCCAACAGATTGCAGCCGATCGCGTAATCACCATCATTTATATGACTAACAGAATTACTTGAGCATGTTTTTGGATAGCCAAAATTCCACGCATGGCTTGATATGGCATCGAATACAGGCTGTGGCGGCTGATGCGTCAGACAAGAAAGCAATTTAAGCTGAACCTTTGTCACCGCTACACTCATAACGCGATCACACTTTTCTTTGGGCCAATATTCACCCACAATCACGGGCTCATCGGTTACGTGCTTTGTTATGCCATAGCAAGCAGTTGGTAATCCTTCTGCTAACTTATCGGCATACACCGTCATCCCATCCTGTCCACCTCCCTCCCATAATGCGAGAAAGGCAACAAGCACAGACGAGCCTAGCGTTAATCCGCCAACCTTCATTCTATTCATGCTTTACTCCAGGCGTAAAAAAGCCGCCCGAAGGCGGCTTGATTGAAGTTTAATTTAATATCTTTTATACCTATAAGCCATATGAATCCCAAGGTGCTGGCGATCCATTTATGCCAACGGCCACGGCAGCTATATGGACTCCTGGCGTATTATCCATGCCAAAACCAACAAAAGCGTTTGCTAACTCATTACTCGGAAGTGTCACGGAGTACACAGGTGTTTCTGGCCGTGACCCGTCATAAGCCCAATATCTTGTTGATATAATTCCTGCACCTGTTACAGTAGTTTCCACCCAATACCAGTTAGCATTAAAGTTGGTGGTACTGATGCCACCCGCGACCCCACTCCTTGTGAATACATCATCTACCACATATTGTATTTCAACATTATCAAACGTTGTTACTAATCCACCGGCAACCCACTCAGGTTCAGCGCCATCCTCTTGTATTCTGGGGCATGGTTTAGGTTGGTATGTTCTTGATGTTGTACTTCCGGTCCCTTTCATGAGTGCAGCAATAGTTACAGTTCCAGTTTGAGCGCCTATCTCGTCAATTATTAACGCCAAATTAACAGAGTTAAGGTTGCCCCCTATGAGCGCGATATTTCCAGTTACTCCAGACGGAAGGGTTGATTCAAATATTGAGTTGGTGACACTGTTCGGATTATTAGCAGCAGGTCTTAAAAATGGAACTGTTCCACCCACTTCGTAATCATCCACATTGTAAAGGAATTGTGTTACAGCATTAGTTGATATATTCACGCCATCAACTAGCGTGTTAAACGCTTCTAAGGTATAGCCAGTGGTTACACCAGCATCAATAACTAATGCTACATAATTATTAACTTGAGAAGGGTTATAAAGATTGTTACCCGTTATCACGCCGCCATCAAATGTAGCAGAGCTAAGTTTTAAGCACTCACTGTTAAAGTCAATATTATTAACGTTGTCAACAATCTCTAGTCCACGTTGCACTTGTGCTTGGCTATAATCTGCCAATCTATGCCCGATAACGCTATTGTCATCAATAACCGCTTTATAGCCTTGGTCTTCTGGATTCGCCCCAACAAACGCCGCCCATGAACCGCTATCATTCCCTAAATTCGCCACATCCTCTGTAACGTTTTTGGCAAACCTAACAGTTCCCGGAGCGCCGTAATAAACCAAGCAATGAAGTACGTTAGAATAGTTACCCCTTACAAGGAGTCCGTCAATAAATTCTCTCGGATTGGTGTTGTTTGTTATAGAGCAGTCCACACCAAAACGTCTATATTGCGACATAAAGTTGTCGCAAACAGATACGTTGTGCGAAGTATATCCTTCAATATTCTTTGCCAAGTTACTATTAACTGCAAAAGACGATCCTATGCCCTTGCCGAAGGTGTTATAACAAACGTGAGCATTATCAATTGCACCACTGATGTATGCATCATGGTCTTTAACATCGTCTTTTGAATCGGTTTCAAACTCACAAAAGATTATTCCAACACTCCAGTTCACGTTTTTCATGGAGAGGTATACGTTGTAACTGTGCTCTACCGATCCGCTTGATATACAATAGTTTTCAGAACCGCAATCAGAAACCGTTGCTGACGCCAATACAAAACCATCCACATCCCAAGATGTATAAGCTATCCTCGGTTGAAGCCTCCCGGCATCATTTAAGTACCAGATGTACCCTGTCTGAGGTGTTTCGGGAGGAATGGTTTCAATAGGCAAAAATACAGTTGTTCCAGATGGGTTTCCGGCACTGGTAAAGTCATTCCGATTATTCAGTAGCCCATCAAATTTACAACCCAAGAATGTCCAATGGCGGATAAATCCATCTGCCGAGCAAACTGCCGAGAAGGTTGTACCAGAGACGGCTCCTTTAAATTCTACGTTGTGATAGCAGTCTCTAAACGTACCCGATCCAGTAGAGCTTAACGACCTACCAACAACCGTGTTTTTAAACTCGCCATCGACAACCCCGTTTGCCATAAAGAATCTATGGTCAGCAGGCGCGTTAATTGAGCTACCAATACCAGCCGCTAAAACAATCTGATCTGTTCCGGGATTTGTTAATCTGAACCCACCTTTGTAGCCAACGATATAAGTTGACATTCTGGTTGATTGAAGCTCTCCACGGGTCCATTCGCCAGTCACATACCAGAAGTTGCCGGTTAACGTATTATCGGTAGGTGGTGCTGCCTTCGGTCCAGTTGAGAAAGTAACGCCCGTGTAGTCCGCTCCTAATGCTTCGGCCAACTCAATCTCGTCATCACTTATTTTAGCTGCAACTTCGTAACGACCGGCAGGGAAGCCGCCCTCATTCGCCCCTGTAAAATACATATAGTTGTAGTTGTAAACTGGGTTAATGTTTGCGGATGCAGCAGTGTGGTCGTAATCAGCGAATAAACCTGTACCGGTGACACGTTTAGTTGCATTTGTATAAGCAGCGGTTCCTGATACAACAAAGGCGCTTAAGCCATCATAGGCTGAATTTCCATTAACGGAATCCGCATACTTAACCGGGAAAGCGTTTTCAGTAACATTAAATGTTTTACTGAGACTGTTTACCCGGACAAATCCCTCACCATTTTGACCTTTTACTAAACAGGTAACTTTATAATTATCAATAGCGGGAACAATCGCGTGATAGTTACCCTCCTTAGTATCTGAAAACAGATCAAATGCCGCATCCGTTATAGGATGTAGCAAGCCAAAATAATCGGGTACAGGGTTATCTTCCGCATCTGTAATGATGAACCTGATATCGAGATCGTTAAACTCATTAATTTCGTTAGCAGTTAAAGTCCTGCCGCCTGATATAGAAATATCACCAGGACGTATTTTGCATATCAACTGCTTTGGAACGGCATCTGGCGTTTCAACAATTTCAAAATCATTGACAACAAGACCGGTTATATCAATGTGTTTATAACCAACGTAATTTAAACCTAGATCAGGCTCTACAGTTCCCTGCCCAACAACGCTCTCAACCGTAACTAAATCATCTGTATTTGATGCTGAAGACGTTCCGGCTGCATTGGTTGCGGTAAATGATAATCCAGCAGCAGTACTTTCTGCGTCAGGTGTGCCGGTTATTGATCCTGTTGATGCGTTAAGCGTTGCCCATGAGGGCAACGTTCCTGTAGCAGTCTCAAACGTATCTATCTCGCCTGCAAACACATACGCAATGCTGAAACTGAAAGGAACACCAATTGTGGCCTGTGGAAAATCAAGAGTTGCAATAACTGTAGGCGCTTCTAGTGCAGCCGCTTTATATACTGTGACCGTTCTAGTAGTAGGCGTAATCGTAAAGCCAGAAGGCACACCAATAATATCCAGCGTAACGCTCTGACCGTCTTCAACCGTAATGGTGTGAATATTGACGGTATAAACAGCCCCAACTTTCGACACAACACCCTTGCTTGCGCCTGTTACCACAAAGTTGCCAGTGGTCAAGCCTGGGTCAATATCAAACGTTGCCGTTAATTGCGTGGTTGAAACTGAGCCACTTGTGCCGTTTGCGGTTAGGGATTGGAAGGCTACGGCTGTTGGTTCGACAAAAACCATTGTGGTGCGTGAAAGCGGCGAGAAGCTGTAGCCACTCGGACTTGTCATGGTGATTGTTGCTTCGTTATTTCCTGCAGGCAGGCTAACGCTAGATATTGGTAAAACGCGAGTTGTTCCGGTTCCAGTCAATGTGCCTTTTACGGCAAAAGGAACGCCAAAATTATCAGCAGTTAATGGTCCGGGATCTTTGTTATATTCAAATACCAATTCTGATGTTGTAGCCATTATTCTTCCCCGCCGTTAGCTGTGACTGATAACCAAATGACCTCAATCGTTTCGTTGCCGGTGACGCGCACTATCGGCGAGTTGATTTCTACAACTGCGGTGCGACCGACGATTGAATTGGCAGATGATGGATTTGTGGTTGAGCTGAAGACTTTTCCGGTAAAGAAATCGCTTGTGCCGTCCTGATAATCAATCCGGAATGAATGTTCTGTATTCTTAGTGGCACCATCTACAGCAGCAGCTAAAATGGCTTGTCCGGCATCTAATATGTCCCGCCCAAGCTGCAGTGCTGTTTGCCCATAATTGATAAATCCTTTGTACTTCTGGGTTACACCCGTCTTTAATGGATTGTGCTCAACTACCTGTGCGCTTGGCCCGTATTCGGGGATGTCGGTTACCTCTGCTACCTCGGTGTAGTCCAGCGCCAAAAAACCAGCACCATCAAGCACTAAAGGCTCACCAACAGCTACGGAAAAAACAGTCCCGGTACTGGTTAAAACGCCCATGTGATTTCTCCTATTTGTGTCTGCATGAAAACTCCGGGCAATAAAAAACCCGCACTAGGCGGGTTTGTTTGGTGAGGTTTGTTGGCGGTTACAGCTGTATCTGATTTGCGTTTATAAATAAATCGTCAAACTGCTGTTGAGTCAGATTTAATCCGCCTTCACCAGCAAGTAGCTGCATTGTCGGGCTGTTTTTTTGCCATGTATTTGCTGCATATAAAGCCTGTTCAGCAATTATTTTTGTTGTGGGATCTGGAATAGCATCAACAAGAGCAATCACAGTGGGCCAATAGCCTGATATTTTTAGCTGCGCCGTTCCCTGCGCACGACTCACTTGAGTTATCGGCTCAGGATCGGGCGTAGGAATTTCATCCTGCCACCCAGAAGGCGTCTCATCCTCGGTCAATATTTCTTGTGATTCGACAGCTTTATCAACCAGTCGGTAAACTGTTCGCTTTTCTCCGCTATAGATGAATGGAGCGCCTTCGCGCACTGTAACGGGCTTACCGTCCAATTTAGCCGCAAGCAGCGACTGATACTGTGCATCGCTTATTTCAATGCCACCACTAATCACTGACTGGCTTATAGTGTCGTTTTTCATATACGGCATTATGCGATCCTCATGTAATAGGTTGCACCGATGTTTCGTGGCCTTGTTTCATCACCGCCAGTTGCGCCAGAATTAAGGGTTGCTGTAGAACCAACTACACGACCATTTCCAGCGCCAACATAATCAAGAATCCCCCCGATAGGGTGGGTATGCGAGGCAAACTGATCGTCCTCCTCCGTGCCGGATGATCCTGGCCGAATAAATTGACGAGACGTATTAAGTAGCTTGACCGTTTGCCCATTCATTGGGCTTGGTACATAATCTATTACTGCCGTAGCTACCACATCAGGAGCAGTGCCTGACACGCTCTCGCTGGTGAGCAATCCTTCGTTATATTCGCCAGATCCATCCTCGCCAGCTGTTAATTTTATAAATTTTGCAGTTCCTGAGTTTGATGGCTCGTCCACTCCAGTTAAGTGAGTCCATAAAGCAAAAGGCTCGCCTATGGCCCTCAACAAAAAAGCCTGCTGATTAACCTGCTCTAAAGTTGCTAAATCTGGCGCTTGCTCCGGGGTGACAATTCCGTTAAAACTCAGCGATACGGACCAGCTACTGAAGGTGCCACTACCCTGAACTACCTGAACATTAACTACCAGAGCACCCGTTGATGTACTGTATGAAAGTACATCGCCAATCATCCAGAGACTGCCATTTGTGGTGCTGGCAATCTTTACCGACATGCCGGTGAAATAGGATTTTCCGGTTTCAACCGTTAATGTTTTTTCAGCTACAGATATTGCAAGCGAGGTTGTTGATACACTATTAGTTGAAAGGCTATTTAATGCGGCAGCATAGGTATTTAATTCTTGCTGAAACTGTGGGAGCGCACCCAAAAAGTCGTCAGCTCTTGAATCAAAGTTATCGGGGCTAGCTGTGCTTGGTGGTGTGGGTAAGGCTGTTATTTCCATGCTTATATTTCCTCTAACTCTAAGTCAATAAGTGCGTGCTCTGGATGGCCTGCAGATATTCTGAATTTGCGATAAAAGCCAAGGATAAACAGAGCGTTGAAATATCCGTCTGTCGGATCATCAAGAGCGCTCCATACGGCAGGCACGGCGTTTAAATCACTGCGTACATCAATGAGTCTATTAATGAGGTTTTTATCTGTAAAAACGCGCTGTGATGTTTTTGGTATTGTGCGGCGAGGCACTAAAGTAGTGTCACCAAACTCATTGCGCTCGACGGTTGAGAAGTTCAACGCATCAGATTCAGCCCTTGCTTCGGTTGATCCCAAATAAACTCGATTGCCAATAACCAATCCGCCGCACTTCACATCGCCAGAGTTACGGCTTATTTCAACGTGAATAATGGCCTGGCTGAATGGGGGTAAATCTTCAAAAAAGCAGGCCTTTTGAAATACAAATGGTTTAAAGAAATAATCACTCCAGGTGACCACAGTTCTAACGAGAAGGTTTATTGTTTTGTCGTAAACTATTTCACTATCAACCTCCATCCAACACCTAACCTGCTCTGCTTGCAGGTTAAATAGCGCAACCGAACTGATACGAGTCATGGGGGTGATTTGAACATCAATTAATGAATCGTTGATCGTTTGCGTGTTTCGGATAAGCTCGAACATTTTCCAGCGGTTTATCTTGCCGATATAGTTCCAGTTCACAGGAGAGTCAACGTTGTCCTCCCACGGCTTATTGCCGGTATTGCCATCATTAACAGAGCGATAAATGTTGTTATAAAAAGTGCCGTCACCAGATATAACGATTACATATTCATCAGCGCTGTATGAGGTTGCGATATCCCACTCTGGATAATCATCCTCTGTCACGTTTGAGCCTGTTAGTCGTGCATTGGTTACAGCAACAGGAGGGATTACAATCATGCTGCTGACTCCGTTATTAATGAATTTCCGTCACGGGTGACACGCTCCAAAACGTCTGCGGTGGTTTTGGTGTTTCGGGCTATTTCGTTATTGCCGTATCTCAGCGCTGCAACTTCACTGCGCAATGCTGCTATCTCCTGAGCCATTGGGCGCATATCGATAAGTTGATCTTGATTAAATATCCGACTTGGCCCTGTTGCTTCAATCTCTGGGCCGTTTTCACCAACCATTCTCAGGCCGCCTGAGTGGTAACCGCCATTAGCAAAGCCCGGTATGCCGTTTTGATTAAGTGCAACCGCTCTGCGGAAATCAACAACATTGCTGAATCGGCTTGAATCTAATGAGCTTAAACTGTCAGCTAGTGCGTCTGCCTGCTCTCTGGTCTGCATAAATGCATCAACCAGCGATGGGAATACCGAGGCAAGGTTTAACCCTTCCTCTGTCATGAAATCAATTCCAGACGCTATCTGGATTAACCCTTGAACGCTGCTTGGCACTTCAAGGCCAAATTCTTCAAACAATGCACTGGTATTGGCGCGCATCTGTTTTAATTGTTCAGTCGGATTTAACAAACCAAAGACAGCACCAGAAACCGCGCTTTTTAACTCATTTATTCCAGCGGTGTAATCGGCAAAGCCTTCACGTAATGCGAATAGTTCATAGAATGAATCGATACCAGCTTGTGTAGTGGTATCTATAGCTTTTAAAGCTTCGTCATAAGCCGTTAGACTTGCAGGCAATGCTCCGCCATAAACGGATTCCATCGCCTCACGGATTTGCACAAGCTGCTGCCCTAGTGATTTACTACCATCAGCAGTTTGAGCAATATAGTTGACAAGCTCTCTTAATTGATCGCCTGCCGCGCCGGAAGCTAACGCAACCTGTGCAGCCTGGTTAACTGTTAACCCGAATCTTTCTGCAAGTTGCTCTTGCGCATTATTGAGATTGATTGACGCCTGAATCATTTTATTGATTGAGGCATTGTCTGTCATACCATTAAACAGTCTTTTAACCTGGCTAGGGATGTCACTTTTTTGTATGGCTTGAACTAGGTATGTTCCAACAATGCGGCCTAAAAACGCCTCTAAATTTTCCTGCCCGAATGCGTCTTTATCGCGCATAGTTCCAGTGTTAACGCCGCCACCGGAGAAGCCCCAGTAAGATGAGCCTCCATCACGCCCAGAATAGCGCGCAGTGGCATAGATATTTTTTTCTATATCAAAGCCTTTCTGCAGCGCATCAAGCGATGTGACAAACGCTGTCGTGGCGTTACGAATACCTCCCGTTATGCTTGGATCGTATTCACCCCATCCAGTCATATTGCGGGATGATATAACGCCATTATTTGAAGATGCTGATGCGATACCACCTACCCGGTCGGGCAAGTCGTCTCCGCCAAACAGACTGCCAACTACACTGCCAAGTGCGCCACCGATTGCCGCACCTATTGGACCGAAGAGGCTGCCAAGGTATGTTCCTGCCGCCGTAAACGCTGCCCCCTTCACATCACCCTGAACGGCTTGCAGTATTGCTCCGGCATAAGGGAGTGCTTTTGATATGGCAACGTTGTTTTCTATTAGGAAGTTACCAAGCGTTCCTCTGATGCCTTCAAAATTACCGCCGATGGAAACACCGAGCTTTGCTATACCTTCAACTACGGCATTGTTGCCTTTCATTAAGCCCTGCTGGATAGCGCCAACGATGGTATTTCCTGCCCCTGCAACACCACCTGTTCCGCCTGCCGCCGCACCACTTTGACCAGTGCCGCCACCACCGCCTGAAAAAGCCTGCTGAAACTGCATGACAATTGGCCGAGTAATGGCTGCATGTGCTAATTCAGCTAATAACCCCGTAAAGCTGCGTTTTAAGGTACTGCCAAAATCCTTGAACCCATCAAAAGCAGATGTCCACAGATTGGCGAACATGTCGTCCACGCGCTCAATGCCACGCTTCCACGCTGTTTCAAATTCTGTCGCAGTATCTTTGGTTTTTCTGCCAACATCATCAAGTGAGTCAGCCAGCTGCTCATTTAACCTTTCAGCGTCCTGCTTGCTGATTAAGCCTTTTTTGAGCAAGTCGTTTATTATCTTCTCTTGCTTGATCCATTCATTCGTTTGAGCAATTAAAGGATTTAATGACCCTTCAAGCTTTTCCACCGCCTCCATGTCAGCTATAAGGCTAGACATAAACTGATCGTCTGCTGCTGTTTTTAACGTGATACCGTTTGTTTTTAATGCTTCAGTCTGGTCATAAAGGCTTGCGGCAACTTCTCTTATCGATTGCGCGTATTGGTGGTTATCGCTGACACCAAGCTTTATTTGTTCGTTATAGATAAACTGCTCGCGCTCAGACATGGTGAGCATTTTGGTTTGAGTTTCTAAATCTGTTAGCAGTTCTTTATATTTTTCAGAAAGCTTTTGTGCAGCCTTCCCGTGATTTTCAGTTGATTCAGCGGCCTGCGTTTCTGCTTGTGCAATATTTTCAGTGACTAGAACAGTGCCACGTAATACAGATTCATATTCTGAAATCTGCGCCCGTAATTCTGCGATCCTTGCCGCATTGCCGCGTGACATTTGACCGCGACCAGAATTTCCGTCAAGAAGTGATTCTAATTCGGCGCGTGACGATACCAGCGCATCAGCAACAGCATCCAAATCGCCAGCATCTGCTTTTAAAAGTGCAAGCTCTGCCCTGGCAGTTGCTAATTGTTGCTGTAATGCAGATTCTTGTGCGCCCGCTGAACGTCCAAAGAAACGACTACTAGAAAGCCGTTCTTCAAGGCTCGCGATTTCTTCTTCAAGTGACGCAATGGTTTGTCCGCCAACCGCCTCAGTAATCTTGTTAATGAACTCGGTTAGCCATTGAGTTGAACTGCGTAATGCAGGTTCAAGCTTTTCTCCAAAGGTAATACTTAAGCCTTCAATAGCACTATCCAGCTCTAGGCCATCGCCTTTAAGCGTGTCCATTCTTATGGAGGCTTGCTCTGTAGCGGTTTCAGTGCCGCGTAACTGTGAGTTTAATTTTTCAACGTTACCAGCCTGGGTTAATAGTGCTGTACCGGCTGTAAAGGCTTCGTCACCGAATAGCTCCATTAATTCAGTGTTTGAAAGATTTCTTCTTTCAAGTTCAAGTAATGCGCCGGTTAAACCAACAACAGATGGCTGCAATTGGGCGTCTGCTGTCTTTTCAAGCCGTAACAGTACCTGGCGCAAGCCTGTGCCCGCATCAGCGCCTTGACGCCCTGCTATGGCTAAGCCTTGAATACCGGCAACCGTTTCAGCGAGATCAACACTTAATGCGTTGGCTGCTGGACCAGCATTTCTTAAGGCTTCTGTAACGGCTGGTATTTCAGCCGCACCGAATTTGGCAGATGCGGCCAGAATATTAATGACTTCATTCGATTTGGTAGCGTCAAGTTGAAACTGGTTTAATGCGCTACCCAAGGCTGATGCAGCATTAGGTAAGTCAATCCCAGCTGCCTCAGCCAAGGTAACAGCTTCTCTGGTAACCTGATTTAAAGCGTCAGCACTGCCAAGCAAGTCGGGCTTAGCTGAACCAATCAGTTTAAAGGCTTCAACAGCCTGAGAGGCGCTTAACGACGTGGTTCTCCCTATCTCCTGTGCCTGTTCACTGTAAAAGGCTAAGTCACGCCCTGCGGCTCCTGTAATAGCAGACAAATCAGCAATAGACTGTCCGAACTGAGATATGTCGCGACGCGCCTTGCTAACCAGTGCGCCTGCCGCTGCAACCGCCGCAATACCTGCTGCCGCACCCAAAGCTGCAACCTTTATGCGTGAATAGTCACGCACCATTGCTGTGGTTGATTGTTTTGTAGTGCGCTCAGCCGTTTGACCTTTACGGCTTAAATTGTCAAATTCACGGCCAGCTTTGGATAGATCGCTTGTGTCGGCTTTAAAGCCAATACTCACTAAATCAGTCATGCTCGCCGCCTTTTAGGTAATTTTTCCAAACACGTCTTTAATGCCTTTACTCAGCACTTCACGCCAAGACGTGATCTTGCTTTCATCCGCATAGGGAGCCGGATAGGTTTTCTGTTTTGATTTTTGCGACATCACGGCATATTCCCGCGACATCAATATGATTTGCTCGGACTCCCAGCCCGAAAGCGGTACACCTGATTGCTGGCAATAGCTTTGGACATCGCCCCAAGTAAATGGAGTAATCCCCATGCTGCCTTGATTGATTTGCCCCATACGGGAAAAGTGATGCGCCAGGTCTTCAGCGTTTTCGATTTCCGGCAACGCTTTGAATGGTGATTCATCTTCCAGCGTTTTTATTCGTGGCTCTGTATCTTTATCTTTCACTGACGGCGCTGTATGCAGCCATGCCAATTGCGCTGCATACAGTTTTAGTTTGTCCGTCAGCTCTTGATAAAATTTTCCTGCTCAGCAATGAAGTTGCCGACCTGAACACGAATATCTTTGAAGCTTTTATAAAGGTTCACAGCATTTTCAAAAGTGAACGGCATGGCATTACCTTCTTTGTCTGGAATATTCTCCCAGCCAACCGTTAATTTTGCGTAAAGCTCGCAAGCGTCCTGGATGGATTGCTCAATATCAATATCATCCTTTTTATTGCTCTTACGGCGAGCGCGGGCTTTAACCTGAACGTATTTGGTGTATTCGTCAGAATCAAGACCGAGCAAAGTGATCGTAAGTGGTTTTTTAGGGTTTTTAACGCCTTCATCAAGATAGGCTGGGACCCCAGAGCCGGGAACAGTTAAATGTAAAACTGCACCACTGTTAGCCTGAGAAACCGTGTCAAAAACTGATAAATTTAAAGCCATAATTATTCATCCTACATCCGAGATAATGAATTGCGCGGCAGCGCGGGCCGGATGAAAAAACCGCGTTTTCGATTGCGCCAATCTAGCCGCACAAACAGGTACAAAAAAACCCGCATAAGCGGGCCTGTGTCGTTTTCTTTGGTTATGCGATTATGGTGTTGGTAAAACCCGAACCACGATTGAATTGATTTCAACACTGGCCGTACTGCCTACCATTGAATTAGCTGAACCAGGGTTTGTGGTATAACTGAAAACCTTGCCAGTGAAGTAATCAATCGAACCGTCTTGATATTCGATACTGAAGGAATGCTCATCATTCTTGGTTGAACCCGTAACACCATCAGACAAAATAACCTGGCCAGCGTCAGCAACATCCTGTGCCAGCTGTAATGCTGTTGAGCCGTAGTTAATAAAGCCTTTGAATTTCTGAGTAACGCCGGTTTTAAGCGGGTTATGCTCAACGACCTGAACATTGGGGCCGTACTCTGGAATATCGGTAACCTCACCCACTTCAACAAACGTTAAAGCGCCGAAGCCTGCTGCATCGATGGTTGCTGGTTCGTCAGCGACTACCGATAAGATTGTGCCTGTGCTTGTTAAAACACTCATTGGTAAATCCTCTTAGTTGTGTACACAAAAATCATCCGGTTTTATCGGTAGAGCGGCGCGCTCTTATCTGATATGGAAAGCATCAAAACGTAACTCAATCATGATCCCGTACCACACGTCTTCGTCAGGCTTTGGCTTGACGGTTGACTCAAACGTGCGTAACTGGAAGCCGCTTTCGGTTATATCTTGATGTGAAATGTCTTGGCTGATTGCATCTGCTTTGGTCAGCGATGTGATAACGCCGCTACCTTTCGGTGCGAATAAATCAATCTGAGCAATGCCATTCATGCGGTCTTTGCCGTTGCCGTAAGTGAAAAACGACAGATCACCACTGAGTAGAGTTATGCGCGCCCAAAGTTCGTTATCAGGGGTTTCAAAACTACCATTTGGCACTTTAATCTTGCTGATTCCGGCTGCTGTGATGGCGTTTACCAGTAGCGTTGTCAGGATGTTGCGTTGCTGTAGGTTATTTGCCATAAATAAGACCAAATAATGAACTAACACTGCCAACACGTTTATAAATTGCTATACCAAAAAGAGTGGTCAGCTCAATATCACCAACGCGCTGATAAACCAAGCTGCCCCAAAGCATTTCTTTGTGCTCAGTATCACTAGCCATTACGGTTTGCCGAATTAAATGTAAGTGTCACTTGCGTTAGCTCGCCCACACCACTTGAAGCGGAAACGTTTAATTGGTCAGGTATCATGTGTCCATACTGATCAACCACAATCAAAACACCGTCCACCTCCATAATTGAAAGCCTTGTGTTGCTTTCTTTTGGAAATCTTGCGTTAGTCGGAAATGCTAAAGCCATTACAACCCCCTCACCTGAATAATCCAAACCGCATCGGCTGCATCTTTTTCAGCACGAACCACCTGACAATCAACACCATCGACATTAACTTTCAGGCCGTCTGTTTTTGGGTTTATCTCTGTGAAATTATTTACCAAGGCGAGCAGTTTAAAATCGCGTGACTGGATGGCTTGGCCATCAATTTGTCTTGCTTGATATTCTTCACGAACTGCATCTACCGTTTCAGTAGCGCCGCCGGTTTCTTGCTCTGTAATTGGATCAACAGCACCCGGCAAAGTAAATACACGCGGCAGGAAGAAATCAGAAAAGGTGGTTTTAATGTCCGCTGCTATACCTTGGAAATCAGCGCGTGTAACCATTTTCCAATCTCCAGATAATAAAAAACCCCAATTAAGGGGTTTCTAGTAAATTTGTTTTGTTTAGCTGTACCGCTTAACCGCTCTCGCCACAATGCCAGGAAAGTCCGGTGTGGATGTTTTAACCATGCCTAACGGTGCCTGCTCAGACCAGCCATTTTCTAGCGGCTCTGCATAAGGCTGGTTATTTACGAAATAAAACTCTGATCCTAACTTTAAGCCTGCCAATGCTGTTTCTAATTTGCCGGTTGAATCGCTACCGGATTTATTCTGAATATCTGGGACCGTATTATCCGGCGAACCATAACTAGAAAGCCATGAGTTACGAAACAAGCCATCCCTTACAGGAGACTTGGCAACTATTCTTGCACCTAGCGTTTGCAGTGCTTCTCCGGCGACTTTCTCCAAATCACCATTAGCACGTTTGGCAATGGCATCAATTTGAGCCTTTACTGATTTCACCAGCGTTTAACCGTTCCCATACCCTGTGCAAGCGTGTAAGGCTGCAATAACCTGTCAATCATGACTGTAGGGTATGTGCTTGTGCGTTCATAGCCCTCAGCATAGGTTCTGCTGGTCGATAGACTACCAACCGAATCAGACTTGCTTGAAACCGGGCCAGCACTGGTTAGCTCAGTCGGATTGACAAATAATCTGTTTTTTAACTGTAATAGTGCGGCCTCATAACAGGCCAGCTTGATTTTGTTATTAATCGACACTTCATTGGTAGGTAACTGCATGGCTTGATCGGCCTCTAATGCATCACCTTTGAACGTATAAAACGTGTCGATGTAGTTCACCGAAGCCACGACAATAGCCGCTTGCTGTGCAGTTTCATCAAAGGCAGATATATCCTCGCCCCTATCTGATGCAAACGCTTGAAATTCTTCTGCACTGATTAGTGCATTTGAGTTATCTAAGCCTGTGCCGTCTTCGACTGTGAACATTATGCGTTAGCCTTCCGACGCTTGCGTGCCAGTTGACTTAGATACGCCTTTACCGCTGCGCTTTGGGGTTGGGCGAACTTCATCTGTTGTGCTTTCATTTATTACCTTCCCGAATTAATAAATTCTTTTCTGCACGGTATTTGTTTTTTAATGACAAATAAGATTTTTCATCAACTGCATATCCTGGAATTAACCCATCCTTGTTTTTCTCTAAAGGCTTATCCGAAAGCTCTTTTTGATTAATGTATGCCTGAACGCCCGTAACCTTTTTCTCAGCATCCACCGATAAAGACTTTAATAATGCCGCTAATTCTGCATTTTTTAAGTTATCTGTAACCGCGTCAGGTTTAATTGACTTGATTTTAGCTGTCAGCTCTTTATTTGAAGCCATGATTTTCACCTCTAAAGAAAAGCCCGCACATGGCGGGCTTTCAATTAACGCCTATGGTTAGTTAGTGATTAAAAACGCCATTGGGATATTTTTGCGTTCAATAACCCGATCCCAACGAGCAGCACCAGCCAATTCAGCCAAAGTAAAGCTGACGCTTGCAGGCGTACCAGTGTTTTGAAAGCCAAATGGATGCAATACCCAAGTATTACGGATCCATAAAGTTTCAATACCACCGCCTTCACCTTGAGCCGCTTCACGCTCAACTTCAACGGGAACATCGGGAGAGCCAACACCATAACCAAATGCACCAGCACCAAAGATAACGCTAGTGTATTTAAAGCCACTGGTTGTGCCTGCTGTAACGGTCATGCCGTCATCAACAACAACAACACGCAAGCCCATGTAGGTTGGGATGGTCAAATTACCCTGACTGTCTGGCATATAAACGATGTCATCGTTTTTAACCATCTGCTCCATAACGGCAGAGTGAACAGCCATGGTGCTAAGTGCTGCTGATGCGTCACCCATTGTGTAAACCGCTTCTGTAAATACGTCACGGTTAAAACGGGTATCTGCTGTTACTGAGCCAGTTGCTTCAGCGGCGACACTAACGACCATATCACCTGAATCATTTGCTACGTTGTCAGCCAGTACACCGTTAGCAGATGCAATCAAACGGCGCTGCCATTGACGCTGGAAATAGGTGTCAGTGCGCGAACGAATGTGATCCATTGCTTTTGGACCCATAGCAATTTCACTTGCCAGGTCTGACTTTGACCAGCCTTGGTTAACAAACGCTTTGCGGGCAATTTGTTCACCTTGAACCACTTTTTGTGGGGTAGCCACATCAGATGGATCGTCAGTTGAGTAATTAACCTCAACAGTGCCGTCCAAGTCTTTCCAGAATGGCAGCTCTGCTGTTTTACCTGGAGCTGATGCGATCTCATCCAGTAATGAATTACGAGTAACCACGCCACTTTGGAAAAAGACCGTTTTTTCAGGTCCATTTACCGCAGGCAGGTCGCGAAATACGGTGACATCAATAATGTCGGAGAGTTGTACAGTAGCCATTAGTTATTTCCTCTTAGCTGTTTGAATAATGTTGTGACTTCAAACGCTGATACTCTGCCGGATCTTCTTTTCGAAGTGCGGACAGCTCTGCGCCGGTCATTTCGTTGAATTTACGATTGACAGCACTGCCGCCGTTTTGTGAACCATTAGCGTTACCACTACCATGAGTAGTTTGTTCGCCTTTTATTAACCGTTTCAGCCTTGCCTGCTTTTTGAGTTCAGCAATGTAGCCGTTGCGGTCAACACTTAAGGCACTGCCTTTTGTGTCGTAATAAATTTCTTTCCCTGTATCGGGGTCAATCTTGATTTGTGAGCGGATTAAATCTGCAATTGCATATCCGGCATCTTCATCAACACCTAAAGCCAAGCCGATTTTGTCGGCAATGCTTGAAGCGTCTTTTTCTGCCTGTTCGCCTTTAATCTCTGAGCGCGCCGAATCATAAGCTTCTTGACGTACCCGCTTTTCAAGGTCTGCCATTTGCTGTTGATAGCGCTCTTCAATGGCTTTTACATCACCCTTGCTGCGGGCTTCTTCCAGGGCATCAGCACGCGCTTTTTCTATCGCTGACGCTTGGGTTTTTTCAAACTCGGAAAGGCGTTGATTGGTTTCTTTTAACTTGCTATCCAGATTGTCTGCGGTTTGCTTTACCTTGAGCATTCCAGCGTGCTTCCACACATCACCGACTTGCTCGTAATCAGCTTTCAGAAAATCCGGCACTTGTTCAAATTGTTCTTTTGTTAGTTCTGACATTGGCACTGCCTCTGCTTAGTTAAACGGTCACAGACCGTCGTTATTGCCGATTAACGGCCCTTGGTTTTCCATTTCTTGCATCATTGAGTCCACGTCCGAAATCAGCCATCCACCGTTTTCAAGTTGGCGGTGCAGTTCTGGTTGGCTTATATCGCCATTCATTTTCAATTCGATAAGCGTGCGAACTTCGTCAGTCGTTAAGCGTGGTGATGCAAAGTCGCGTGGTAGATCGAGTGTGATTTGATCTAGTGAGCTTTCAACGGCTTCTGGTTGCCATACACCCTCAAACATGGCGCAGTAGCTAATAGCCCGCTTCCAGGAGTTCTCGGAATTATCTGCAACGGTTTCAAGTAGTGCGTTTTGGTCTGCTGCTGCAATCTCAGCTTCGGTAGCCGTCATTGCGCCTGCTTTGTCGCTTGTGCCGCCAAGCATTCTTATGCGCTTATCGCTTTCGGTGAAATACCAATGGAAATCATCCATATTGGCTTCGGCTGATAGCACTCCCACTTCAACGCTGTTCGGGTAATTATTGACGCCATAGCCACCTGTTACCTGGTAGTCACGTCCGTTAATTTCTTTGAATATGTCTTTATCAATCGTCTTCCAACCTTTGGTAAATTTGGTTGGAACTAAGCTGCGCTGAGTCTCTTTGTAAACAGCCGAAACACGATAGCGGTGCAATGTTGCATCGCAGATAGGATGCAAAAACCCCATGCCACGAGAAAATATGCCGTGACTCATTTCCTCATCAGCCACAATCGAAACGGGTAGCCACTTAAGAGGTGAGCCGTTAACCGTCACATAAGAGCGTTCGCCCTCTTGCTTTCCGTCAGTGCCATAAACTATTTTTTGCTGGTAATAATCCCCGTTTTCATCCAATGCCAGCACTAAAAATGATTCAACATTCTGGTGCATGAAGCTGTCTTGATTAAACTCTGTGCCACGCTCTAACAGCATGATGAACCGTAACTGCATCGCACCGTTAATTCGGTCAAAGTGCCAGTTAACGACATTCTCGCGGGTATATTGCTTAATACTTGACCGTGGGTTTTGAGCCTCTAAGTCAGCAATACTGATGGCGTTTAAATCAACATCAGATAAGCCCTGATAATCAGCAACCAGCACATGCCATTTCATTGAAAGCACATTACTGGCTGCAAACTCAACTGCGCCTTTGAGTGACATTCCATCACCATCGACGTTTTGCTCTAAATAGCTAATGCGATCAGGCAATTCAACTGTTGTATTACCAATACGCATCTTGCCAAGCAGTGTCCGGCGCGTTTGCTCTGGATAGGGCTCAAACTCAGCACCGGCAATATATTCCTTGTAGCGAAGTTTCTGCTCATTAGATTCGGTATCAATCTGTGACGGATGAGGTAAGTAACGATAGCCTTTACGCTTAATCTCTGGGCTACCTTCCAGGCAATCACGCACCTTGGTTAGCTCATTAATACCCACGGTGTAATCAGGATGTACTTCCTCACTGATGGTTGCCGCTTCTGTTGTTGCCATTATCTAAAGCCCAAGCCGTTTGAATATTTCACTGTCTCTTGCCTTTAGTTCGTTAATCGTGAGTCTTCGTCCAGACATATCAATAAAGTCATTAAAATCGTATTCACCGCTACGCAATAGCTTGGCTCTAGTTGGCCCAAGTGCGTCATCCTGAAACCAGGCAGGTTGCGATCTCATCCAACTGTCTTGTGATGTGGACGCTCTGACTTGCCCTGCTTTGAATATGTCGCTGTCCTTACGTCCTCGGTATTTCACCCTGGACGCTTTGGTTAAATTCTTGGGCGGGCTTTCTTCGTTAGCACGTCTGCGCTGTGCATCTCTGATGCGTTGTTCACGCACTTCAAAGGCTTCTTTAGCATCTGTGCCAGGTTGCCCGCCTATCGCCGCTCTAGTGCCTTCCAGCTTTTCTGCTGATGGCAGATATAGGTGTGAAGAACGGCAATTAAAATGTCTAGGCACTTCAACGATATTGGGTGAGCCTTTAGGCCAACGCTTACCGTTTAATGCCCTACAACCTAATGTCGTGCGGTTATCGAATACGGCAGAGAACACCACATCCATTTCAACACTTGGGTTAGCCTCTGCCATTGCTGCTCTTGCTTGGTTAGCAAAGTGCTGGTAGCCGGTTCTGGTTAATGTTTCGGTTTCGCGTAATAAAATCCCGTTAACCGATTGACGGACATCCCGAATGATTTCACTTACGGGCAACTGCCTGCTGTAACCTCGACGAACAATGCCTAAAACCTGTCTCAACCGTGATTGCAAATTAGCGTCAACAAAATCAGTCCAAACGCCTGTATTAACTCGTTCACCACTGGTTATGCTCATGGTGGCCGCATCAACAAATGTGCGCACCTGCTTAACCGATGGAACCGAAAGCGACTGCTCCGTGCTATTACTTATAAAGCCTGCTTGAAAGTCAGCTTCATACTCGGCCAGTGACCTCATTTCAGCCGTTAATTCAGGCCATCCCGATTCTGCAATGATGGCTTTGTTAATCTGCTCGACTAATCGCTTAAGCTGTAAGGGTGTTCTGATATTGCCTTCTGCAATTAACTGTCTGACCCGGCTATATGTGCGACTTAATGCTGGCGTCATAATGGCATTAATGTTTTCTGATGCCAGTCTTGCTAAATACGTTTCGTGGCGTAGATATTCATCAATGTTGATTGGCATATCTACCCCGTTCGTGGTGCGGCTGATGGTCTTTGTAAAGGGAAGCGTTGGTGTATGAAATAGCCTGCCGCATCATTGTGATCGTCAATTGCCGGATGAACGTTGAATTTCTCCGGTTCGTTTTTATCGTTGTAGCCTTGGGTTTCCAGTGCATGTGTTAGCTCTGGACATTTATCGGTGTTTATTGCAATTCGGTTATGTGAAAACAAAGCGTTCATGGCATTAACACGGTCACGGACAAAAGGGTTTTTATCCGGCGCGTCAACGGCATAACCAGCGTTTTCAATAATCTCAATATCCGTTGCAGATGCGTTGGTGCTGTTATTGCCGCCGCTACTATCTGGATAAACCGTTAAGTTGTGACCTCTATAACGTTCCAGGTTGTTTACAAAATCATGTGTGTCGTGACTAATGAACTCATCAACAGCAATTGGTTTGTTACCCTCAATCACCCAAACATTTGCACATGTGCCGCCTATGTTGAAATCAAGTCCGATGTGTAATCTGTCACCCTCTCTGATTTCTCTATCAGAGTGATGTGTTTTCCGGTTGAAGAAGTGATAAACCTTGTTTTTAGTGAAGCTAACCCAGCCACCATAGATAAAGGCATCTGCCATTATCGGATCGTAGTTCTTACGAATTTGCTCTACATATCCTTTAGGAAGGAACTTGTTGCTGTCCGTTCCTGCTTTTATGTAGTGATAGCCCTCACCGATATTCTCGCCGTAACCCCATTTCTCAAAACAGAATCCGCCGGTTCCTTGGTCTGTCGTGCTGGCAACCGCTAATGTATTGCCGCATGCATGAACTGTTTTTTCACGGACGCGCTCTGTAATTTTTCGCCATGCATGTTCTGCATCGTCTTTTTTGAGTGTGTCTAATTCATCTACGCCACCATGAGCAATTTCATACGAAACAATCGCATCAGGGTCGTGATAGGTGTCGAGGTAATAAATACCGTTATTTAATGCCGGTATGGTTATCGTTAAATCTGATTTGTTTAACGTGTACTCATAACCTAACTGCTTGAGGTAAGCCTGAACACCACTTAAACCTCTACGCTTTGCCAGTTTGTATGATGGAAAGTAATGCCCGACACTAATGCCAGGGTCTTGCTCCATCAATGTAACAAGTCGCTTTATTAACCCCTCAGATTTCCCTGAACCAAAACCACCGAACATGGCTGGATGTGGGTGCATTGAGTTAATCAGTAGCTCTTGAGGCCGTGTTATCTCTATTCGGTCACTCAACGACATGGAAAACTCGCGTGATCGTTTTCTCGCCGTTGTTTTGCGTGTTCTGTTGCACTTGCGTTGGTTTGGCGTGACGGTCATTTAACTTAGTCATGACGCTAAGCCTGTCGACACCTTCAACCACTGCTTTAAAGTCTGAACCTGAGTCAGATACAGTTAATAATTCTTTTGCCTTTCCTATTGCTTGTGAGGTAAATCCTTCAATGTCTCTGAGCAACTGGATTTTAAACTGAACAGAGTGTTCAACTGCGTTCAGTTCTTCGGGCGTTAATTCTGCACTCTCTTGAATTACTTCAACTTTTTTCTGAACAAGGCGTTCAGTTTTCTTTTCAACGCCTTTGGTTGCAGTGTTAACGGTTCCTAATGAAATTCTGTATTTTTTGGCTAACTCTCTCTGGCTATATGAACCTGTATGAAAGTCAGCTAACAAGGCCGCCTTATCATACTTGCTTGCCATCTGTATAGCCCCTCACTGAGTTTGGTCACTGACCTTTTTAGGCTGGTTTATAAATTAAATTCTTGCTCTGTTTTCCGGGGCTTTTTATGCCCCGCCTTACAGGTATCAAACATCAGATCGAATACTTGGTCTGGGTTAAGCTCTGCTGGTATTTTGTGGTAGACCAGATAGGCTATTCCCAGGAGGTTGTGATAACCCTCATCATCTTTGTATATTTTCTGAGTTGTGGCTTTGAAGGCTTCCCAGTCATCGCCGCTTTGTCGAACTTCCTGTACTCGGCTTGCGACACCCGCCTGATAAATGCATTGATCTTGAATTTGCTGCTGGCTTAATGCCACCGCGAAAAGTAATTCGATCATGCTGCCCTCCTTTGAGGGTTATGTATTAGAGCCTGTCGTCTATTTCATTCGGATATGGATGGTTGTTTGCTTTGTTACGAGCCATTTCTGCTTCAATACGCATCTGTTCAAGCTTTAATGTTTTGCTTTTGAAGTACCACGTCATAAGTGACTGCGTTAAGAAGCCTGCTGCAGCAAAGAAGATACCCGCCAGGATAGCTACGACTGTCCACTCTTCCGGACTAAGCCAGCCCAAGAACAGTAACCCGGCACTTGCCCCGTAGTTTGTCTTTGCGCCTACGGTGGCGGCTGTCTCAGCCAAGTGATGGGTTATGCCAGTCATTAGTTAATCCTGAATCTCCGAACGTTGGGCAATAAAAAACCCCGACACATTTCTGTATTGGGGTTTGGTTTGTATCTATTTGTGGGTAATTGAGTGAGTAAAAGGCTTCCCACGCCTACCAAGCCACTTATATACAGTCAAACGCACGGGCTAGTCTCATTAGCGCCTTTTAAGGGTTACTGGTAGGTTAGCGCTTTATATTTTTGCAGGGAGCAAGCGCCGGTTGGTAACTCTCCTGCAATACTGCTTACATTACAGTACCAACTGTCTCGCCAAAGAAACGACTGGATTAACCTGTCTTCTCAATTGGTACTGTGATGTAATCTTTTTTCCGGTTACTTAACCGAAGTATGGCTTATTAAACCATGTTTATTCCTGCCTATAGTGCCTTTTTCTGTGCTGTTTTTGGGGTTTTATTGGGGTTAGTTAAGTAAATAGTAAACTCGGTGACGTAAAGTGCTTAATTTACGGTAATACTCCGACCTGCTTATATCGTGAACCTGCTCTATGTACGCCAGCCATAGTTCATTTTTTGGCTTTTCAGTGATAACTGTTTCACCATCACCAAGAACCAGTCGATTTGGACGATGGCCTACACGGTTATGCTTAAAGCCACTATCTCTGAGTTTATTCATCCAGGCGCTTTGTCCAATATAGTGCAGCATGGTCAACTTCATTCTTGTTGGCTTCTGCTGTGGATTTCTGCCTCGCTCAGGTTTAAGCCAATGGCCTTTACGCCTCACTCCACTCTTCCACCAGTTACGCTCTATGTAATGCAGTTTCCCAACCTTGTGCATCATTTCCTCGTCTTTTGACAGCGATATCATATAACCCATTACAAGCTCTTCTTCACCGCTTATTGGTTCCTGGTATCCGCTATAACCAATCACCATCTTTTGCTCCGGGCTTATGTGGTTATATCCTAAATCGTCACCGTCATGTAATACGTTTCTAGCCCATTCTTCTAGCGCTCTGTCTGCTACCGCCGTAATTGTTCGCTCTGAGATCCGATTTGTAGTTTTCGATGGCATATTCAATATCCTTTAGCAGTAACAGGTAAGGCGGTAGCGTTTTTGATGTAACTCGCTTTATGTGCAGTTCTTTAATGTGGGATGATTCTGGTGTGTCTCGCACAATCCGAATACCTTCACCTTGGAAGTAAAGTTGATGAGCGCCATGCCTCTTAACCTTACTCTCTAAGGTCTGATAATCCCGTGGCGTGAATAGGTCCATCACTTTTATATCAATCAATACCTCAGCCATTTGACACCCCTTTATGGATATCCATCTTCTCCTGATGCAGCTGCATTTCCTCACCAACCGATCCAGCTTCTTCGTAATGCCTATCTGTTTTAGTGCTGTTGCTGGTTAAGATGCAGATGGGCTTGCCGAATATGCGATCCCATTCTGATTGCACCACTTCGTCATCGGCTTGCTGTGGTCTTCTGGTTGAGCCTTTGCCTGTCATCGTGAAAGCTCCTGTCTCAATCTGCGTCTACGGCCTTTTTGTGATAACCGGTTAAATGTTGGAGGTTTTGAGTATTTGTTATGGACTGGCATACGCTTCATCCAAGACAAATCCATTTCGGCCAGTGATAACCCGATTTGTAATGCGTAGATATTTTTCATCTAAAATGCCTCCCTAAATGTTCTTCGTTAGAATCACAAAGCTCGCACAATTCAGTGCCTCCAGTGATTACCTGTCTGCTTGCTGGAATACGATTACCGCAGTCGACGCAATCAAGTGATGTTGGCTTTTTCCTGGCTGGTTGCTTCTCTTGGCGGTCACTGGTTTTGTCTGCATCATCAGCCATATCGAAAACTCAAAGAATCAAGCTTCTGATGCGCCCAATTCTTTCTCTAGCCGCAGTTATCTTCTGCGTAATATCGTCTTGGGCACTATCCATAAACTGGACCAAGGAGGGCGGTGGAGAGTCATCACGTTCGCCATCAAACTCACCGGTATGGGTAATATCCTCAAGCACCCGATCTAAATCTCTGATAATTAAATTAATATCTTCGATTGCCCTGTAAATACCAACATGCTTGTATTCCCTTTCTTTTTGAATGCTTGCACCAGCGCCTGAAACGGCTTTCGCGGCAAGATGTAAAGCTCCAGCGTCTAATTTTTTATCCATTGCTATTCTCCAGTTGATTTAATTTCATCTAATATTTGCTCTAAGCTATGAACAATGGCGTAATGACCTTTCCACTCCGCCGCTAACTTGATTTGGCTGTCTTTGATTGCACCGGCTTTGAAGCCGCCTGATTTTTTAACTGCTTTGTCAGGATTTTTTATCTCAAAAAGATATGTAACCCCGTTGTGTCCAACCAAAATATCGTCATGCCCAGTCAGTACGCTGTAACCCATTTTCCTTAAGTCGCTGACTATGGATTTTTGATTATCATCAACTCTTGCAGCCCTTCTAAACTTACTCATTGGCAGCCCTCAAAGCTTTAATTCCATATGTTTCTGTCTGCCTGTGGCAGCCGATGCAGAGAGTCCTGCCGTTGTCGATATTTAAACGAAGCTCTGGGTGTGTACTAAACGGCTTGATATGGTCTGCATTTAGTTTTCCGCCAACCTGACCACATATTTGGCACTGATAGCCGTCGCGCTCAAATACTGCAACACGCCAGCTCTTGTATTCGAAGGAGCCTCTAATAATCATGGCATCAGTAGTTTTTCCGCCTTGCCATCTGTGAGATTTAGCGCCTTTCTGCCGTTTAGCTAATTGCTTGCTTCTGCAGAAGTCAGAGCAAGTTCTTCTTGCGTTGCCTGCATATTGACGCTCAAAATCACTGCCACAAATAGAGCACTTTGCCTTCTTCTGCATGGGTGGCTTGCCGTTTACATGCCCAATATGATCATCGCAATAAGTCCTCTTATGAATATCGCGGAAAACCTTACTACAGGTCTTGCAAGTGTTTTTCCGTCCGAGTTTAGGTCTGGGCTGCTGGGTTGAATTTGAAATTGCTGCGGCAATAGGCGCAATCACTTTAAGCCTTTCAATGTTATCCGGCCTTGAGCCAAGGCAACTTCTGCTGCAGTATTTTGATTTAGCATTAACCGGCTTGAACTTTTCGCCACAAGTTGGGCAAACCCTCAACTCATCCATAACGCCTTTATAGTTTATGTTGCCGCTGCCAGACATTCTTTCGGAGTGAGCTTGATTTTGGCATTCTGTAGAACAATACTTAGGTGGCCTTGATGGTCTGTTGCAATGAAAAAAATCATTACTGCAGTATTTACAACAAGCCACCTTCTGCAGACCTGATCGGAAGGCTTGGTTTTCGTCCACTCTCGCGGCTTGACGGTATTTACCCATCAACCAACTCCTTAAACCTTCCGTCAAAAAACTCGTTTTCAGGCCGAATCCACAAACTGCCGTTATCAACACTTTGATAAACACAAGCTCTAGTTAGGTCGACCTCCATTACAGCAATCATCAGCAATTCATATTTACCACCTGATTTTTGATGTAAAAAATATCTTCTGTTTTTTATTGGCTGCTTCATTTACGCTTCCTCATCTCAAACTCATTAACCACAATTCGTTTAACCCAATTCTTTAAATGCTCTGGCACTTCGTCTAGCAGTTTTTGGCGTTCTTTTTTGGTCTGTGCGGCCAGTACTTTTTCAGCGTAATAAGCCGCACAGAGACCGTTAATCATTTAGTTAAAATGTTGCTGGCTGAGCTACTGAGCGAACCAAACACATGTAACCTTTCTGCAAATCGGTTCTACCTTCTGCCAGCCAGCGCGATGGGTTCGTTGTAACTGTGTGAGGGTTGTCCACGGTTTCCCGCTGGGAGTTAATATGTTGATCAATTTTATGGATAAGTAGTCGCACTTCTTCTGCATGAGCCTTAATCTCATTCATCAAATCAATTTCTTCCTGACTTAAGTCGCGGTAGCCGCTAATTTTCGTGTGTTGATCTTTCATAACCACATACTCCAACCAAAGACTCGGCATAGTCTCCGGCGCTCTATAAAGATATTCAGACAATGCCGTACCTGTTTGTTGTTCGGGCATTCACTTAACGCCCTTTCCTGCTCTGCCCTGCTTTGCATCGCAAAAATAGCCTTGGCAATCTCTGCTGGTGCTTGGTCATGCAACCTTCAAAACCCCTTCGTTAAATCGTCTGATATTCGTTAGCATGATGAAGTGGAGGAACATTTCTGAACGCTCAGCCTTGTTGTGATAGATGTTTACGCCTTCACTGAACAGTTGATCGCACACGTAACAAAACTCTGCTGTTGCCATGTCACTGCATTTCTGACCTCTACCCTTTCCGTACCAGTGCTGCATTTCACCGTTGTAATGGCATGAGTAAGCGTCAGGTGAGCCGCATCTGATGCAGGTTGTGCCTTTGGATTTTTGCGTTAACTTGCTCATAAATCACCCCATTGAGTAGCCATTGCATTTGCTATCCCCGGAAAGAATCTTGCCCGCTCTTTGCCTCTATCCTTACTTGGTGACATATAAAAAACCCGCTCCCGCTCATGTTTTGGCAATGTCATCATGTGTTCGTAAACATCATCTGTTCCGGTTAATCGTGGCAACCCCTTTAATGCAAATCCTGTTTTTTTCTGCTCTGGATGCCCAAACTCGTAGGGTTGAACATATTGAATGTCAGCACCTCTCTGGCTTCTCAGTATTGGGAATAAAACGCTTGCCGGGTTTTCCATTGATACACGCTCAGAATGCTCGCAAGCCACGCCCCATACCTTTAATGCAAAATCTATTGCATCAAGCCTTTCCTGATGCTTCGCTTTGCCTTCTCCATAGGTTCCGTTACCACATACGCCCATTGCGGTGCATGGAATATGGATAATTATTAAGTCCCATTTGCGCGACCTGATAGCCTCTATGCAGTCACCCTGGATATGTTTTGATGGGTCACCCTCTGTTTCAAGAATGTCATTTGAATATGCGTTATGGCCTGCAGCAATAAACGCTTGAGTTACGACTTGAGAGTATTCGCAAGCAACTAGAACGTTCATGCTGCATACCTCGCTGATGGCAGACTTATTCCAGCCTCAGCCGCCAATCGGTAACAGGTTTCGATTAGCTCGCTGTACTCTTGTTTTTTGAGGGTTTCGCTTGACTTGACGACCTCGATTTCACGGCCTGCCAGATTTACGAATGTCGTACCCATCAGCTCAAACTTGCACAGCTCTTTAATCTCACCTTTTGTGTAACCGGTCTCGTCCGCAAATATGCCGCACAGGGTATGGAAGAAAGCGCGCTGCTCTGCCGTCTTATCTTCAACGTAATCCTGAACCGTGATGCGATACTTCTTATCAGCCGGTAAAGATTTAAGGCACTCGTAAAGACCAACTTTTATTTTGTCGCGTCTCTGGTCATCCAGGAATATGAAGGTGCGGGAGAGCATTAGGCGGCTCTCGCTGTGGTCTTTTCACGGACTCGGTTAATCAATCGTCCGTAGGTAATAGCCACTGGCTTAACTGCGTCTGGAACGTTTCTCAGGCCACGTTTATTTAAAATCGCGTGCTCTGCCCTGCTTATCATTTGCAGGTTTTCTATCTGCCAGTTAAGCGGATTTCCATCAACGAAAATGACAATATGGCCTTTCGGTATTGGTCCGTGATGCTTTTCCCATTCAACGCGGTGCTTGCCGCACCACTTTCTTGGCTCTGCAATCTTGACTTCCAGCCATCCATCTTTTGAGATCCGCTCGGAACCTACCGGACGATGATTAACTGGAGTATTGCCTTTTTTGAATGTGGTTTTATTTGGCCCCTTACAACCAGCCAACGGACTAGGAATATTGCCCTTCTTAAAGCAGCCTGTCCTACCTGTCATCCAGCCTTTTCGTTTGCAAAGTGCGTTAATGTTTTTAATGTCATGGCTTGCATTAAACTTAGCGTTTACAGCGTCGGTTAATTCCCTGCGAACCATTGTCCGATTCGCATAGATGAAATCTAACTCAGCCTGGCCGTATTTAATTTGCCGGCCTTTCATATCTGATCCAGCATTTTTGGCAGTGGTGATTTAATGCCGTATTCAAGCTGCAATTCATGCGCTTGTATGGCAATTTTTGCGTTGTCGATAATCTGCCCGCTAACCGAAACAATGCTTTTGCTTCGCTCTATCTCTTCGCGTAAGGCATCACCTTTCAAGCTTTCACTACCAAGCCGATCAAGTTGTGCAAATAAGCTGCTGTTTAATGTTGATAAATTCATAATGTGCTCCAAATCATCTGTGATACTGGATCTTTTGTTCTGGTGTTAGTTGTGATCATACTGCTGCTCCTGATAGCGGTTTCTGGCTTCAAGCAGTAATCTTTCTTGCTCTGCCAGTTCATCACGGCGTTTTTGTTCGTCCTGCTTTTGCTGCTCAACTTTGTTCACGCGTGGCTCAGGCGTGGATGACGCGAGCGCTTCGCGTAGTTTTTTAAAACCTGCTTTTGATTCGTTGGTGATAGGTGCTTCAAACGTGCCGTCATAACCAACCAGTGCAGCTATGTGCTGACCATCACCTGTTGGCTCTGGCGATGGAAGTAATCCAGTAACGCGACTTTGTGAGATAAGCCCTTTTTGCTGAGCCACTTCCAATGCTGTTTTTTTCTGAGCCTGATCGTGTCCGAGTGAAACTGTCCAGCGGATTGGCTGTCCAGTCATGCGGGAGTGCTCAATTTGTCTTTGGTAGTGCTGACGGAAAGCCATGCGAGCGCCTATTTCATCGCCTGATTCAAATACGGGCTGGCAGTGATACCAGGCCTGTGCAATTTCCTCAGTCCATACGGCCGTTGTGTTTTCATCAGCGCCTTGCAGGGCAATAGGCCAAGCTTCGTCTGCTGATGGTCTGCCGTCTTGCTGGTTGATGATTTCGATTATGTCTGCTGGCTTTGGTGCAAAATGGCTTTTTGCCACATGAACCTTGAATGCTCGCTTTACCTGCTCAATACTGTAAGGCGATAAGATATTCATCCAGAACTCAACCACCGAGGGTTCAGGTGGGTGCTTGTCAAAAATTGCCAGCGCCTCGCACAAGGCAATATCAAATTCTTTCAAGTTTTGGGCTATCACGATAATCGCTCCCCTGGTACTTCACGTTGATAATTGAGCTCACCAGGACGGCGAGCGGTTTTTGAGTTGCCGCGGTTAAATTGCTTTTGGCGTTTATGCCAATTTCTTGCTGCGGCCTGCCAGTTCTTCATTTTGTTTTTACCCACCATCCAGCCGTTTGATTCGTAGTAATCAAAATAGCCATCAAGGTTTAAATTTTGCTCGTAGGCTAGGGCTTCGATTTCACTTTCAGTTGGCGGCATGAATTTCTTCGCGGGCGCCTTCTCTTTAACTGGTGGTTCTATGGTGGTTAAAAGAACTGATGGTTCTGTGTCCCGTTTTTGGGACTCTTTAACAGTCCCGTTTTCGGGATCGTTAGGAGGAAAAAACGGTACTGTTCCGTTTTCGGTACTGTTCCGTTTTTGGGACTCTTTCATTGGTTGTTTTTTTGCTTTATCTAAGTGTCCCGTTTTTGGTACTCTTTCATTGGAGGGTTTAAGTTGTAACTTCCAGACTTTCACTTGTCCCGTTTTACCTCTCACCATGCCGGTGTCAGTGATAAGTCCAAGCAATGAAAGCTCTTTGAGCGCTGATATGATTGTCTTGCGATTAAGGGATGTTTTAGCTGTGATCGTTTCAATTGTTGGGTAGGCTTCACCCGCCTCATTTGCGTAGTCAGCAAGGGCAACAAGCACGAACTTGGTGGCTGCTTTTTGAATGCCAGCCTTAAACGCTAAATTTAATTGCTCAATACTCATGAGCTTAAATTCTTTAATGAGGTGGAATGGATGTACCTATCAGAAGATAACGAAGAAACAGCTAAATACGTCATAACTATAAAAATTAGTGATGAAACGCCCCTGACTAATTGGCGGGAAATAAAGAAAGCGATCGAGAAAATTAGCGATGAACGATGTAAGCAATTCATGACCTCATCAGACGGCCGATGCGCTGCTTTTTTTGTTGTGTCAAATCTGGTTGCCAGAGGTATACGCTCAGTACTTAACGGCGATACAGGGATGATTCGGCTATCCCCTTTACTAGCGGGTGATAGCATATTCGTCGCTGAAATTGATGATGAGAACTGGACAGCCATGGGGTTTAGCACCGGGTGGAGCTGGTTGCAGCACCAGTGATTTTGAAATAACGACGGACAGCGGCCTTTCTCCCGTATACATCGCTGTATGGCTGGAAGTCGTTTTCTCCAAAAATCTCATACACCTCACGAAGCCTGAGAAAGTGCTGACGCTTGGAGACCGGAGACCAGATCCACTTAATGATATTAGGGATAAGGTTGAATGTTTTTGAGGTTATGATTGTGTCGATTAGGTTCATATCAAACAGCCCTCACCAACTTGCCAGCTTCCTGCTGATGAATAGCCAGCTTTAAATGCTCACAGGCTTTTTCAATTCGATTTAACTGGCTAATGCAGTCGGATTTCTCTCGTTCTGTGTATTTGTTATCAGCTTCGGCCTCACTAATGATATGAGCCATTGAGCCTAATTCGCTGGTGATATGTAGCAGTGATTCAGTTACGCCCCGCTCAGTTGCTCCAGCGCGCTTTTCAGCCAGCCGCATAGCATTGTTAATGCGGTAGTCGTCTGCAATGTTTTGCAGGTTGAGTAACTGATCAGGTGAAAAGTAGGAGTTTTCAGAAGTTGGGCAAGCTTTATTACGCATGACCTGCTCACTCATACCCATTAATGCGGATAGCTCACGGAATGCACCGTTTTTGCCGTCCTTGTATTCGTGTGCTGTGCTCCAGATGGCTAACTTAACTTGATTCATTGTTTGAACTCCTGGAACTTAAATATATTTTTCTTGCCATGGCTCGGTTAATCTGGAGTCATGGATAAATCAGCTTTCAAAAACGTATCAGGCACAAAAAAAGCCCACCCGAAGGTGAGCTGTTATGCGGCTGATTTATTAGTGCTAAGGAAGTCATGTAGGCGCTGGATTTTTTGCACGCCAGGTTCCTTGATGATTCCATCACGAACCTTGCGAACCCATCTCCCGGTTACACCAATATTGGAAGCCACGAACTCCGGCGATAAATCGCTGGCGTTAAGTAACTTCAATGTCTGTTCATATAAGTTTTTATTCATGGGTGAATTATGAACAGTTGTTCCGCAACCTGTCAAGAACAATCGTTCAAATTAGGAACAAAATTTCCCGACGTTTTGTATAAAGTACATGATATGCAAAACAAACCATCTACCCAGGAAACCCTCGTTAATAACCTGAAAAGGTTAATGGATATGTGCGAGTGGGAAATAAAGGACTTGGAAAAGAAAAGCGGCGTTACCGCGAGAATGATACGTTACATACTCAGCGGTGAGCGTTGCCCTTCAATTGAGATCGCAGACAAGCTGGCTGCAGCTTTCAACTTAACTGGTTGGCAATTGATTATGCCTCAGCTTATGGGTGATATTAAGCAAATGCGCCACATTGAAGCCTTAATTGATAACTGGAATAAAGCCGATCCTGACGGAAAGGCTTTTATAGAAGATGCCGCTAAGCGCGAAGCCACCCGCAAAGTTTCAAACGGCGATAGTCACGCACATTAATGATTATATCTACTGCGTGGCATACACCCGTTACGCGTATATGGTGCAAAATACACAAACATAAATGGCGGTTATTGCACCTTAACGCTGAAGGTGAGCAGGTTTTTAATTGTGAAGCCTGTAAGTCTATATCTGTAAAATTAATTTAAACCATTGCTAGATTTATAGCTGTCAACAGCCTCAAGCAGTGCCGCTACTTCAGCAGCGAAGAACATTCTATTTTCATCCGATCCCGTTCTAGCTTTAAGCTTGTATTCCCATGTAGCTCTATCGGCAACGGTTGTATAAGTTGAAGCTATGCGCTCAAGCAGATTCCTATCAACGCTCCAGGCTACATCCTCTCTTAGGGTGCAGCCATATTCACTTATGTAGCTGCAAGATATAACATCGCTTGATATCTTAAGAAGCGGTTTAGACTTTAAATCGCCGCTGGATAAATAGTTTACCTGGTAAAAATTTGACCAATCTTTCATGTAAATAACATCATATACCTGGTATGTCGTCCTACCTGTAGATTTATCTATGTATGCCCTCAAAAAGTTATCATTCCATACCTCACCGCTAGTATTAAACGATCTAAAGCCATATAAGGTATTAATCTCCGCCTTATCTTCAAGCGGGCCATCCTTAACCGTTATTTTCTCACTGAAACCCTCCTTGCTTAAATCTTGAGGTGGGGATTGAGTTGCTTGCTCATATGAGTACGGAGTGCAGCCTGCAATCATAATGGCAGTAATCAAGACGAACATTCTCATCAGTAATTCCTTGTTAGATTAATACAAAACAAGTTTATCCTATAAAACACCTGTTTACGCGCCATATATTTAAACGATAGTAATATTTGCCTTTTTATTTACAAACCCGGAACAATTGTTCTTGACATGTACGGAACAATTGTTCAATAATAGCCCCACGGTCACAGAGAAACCGGCGAACAGTGAACAAACACACGTAAAAATGCCTAGCGCCCTCTCTGTTGACCGGCTTAAGCCACAAAGGCAACGCCGGTCTCGACCAAACCAACAACGGTTACGGGAGCAAAACAACATGAAGTCAGCAAAGATACAACCTACTTATCGAGTCGGTGATTGTTCTGCCGAATACCCAGTGCCTAGAAAGCCTATGGGTGTACTGGAAATCATCCTGCATGTAATCGCCTGCACCTTCCTTGTTTGGATTTTTGCATGGCCTTTGGCAAACATGGTTTTGCAACCGCTTCTTAAAGTTATGGGGGTGCTGTGATGGGTAATTATCCAGAAGGTATCCGCCAATTCGACAGTCACCCGCTAAGCCCTTTTGCTGAAACAGGCCTCAGTCACGATATGGATTTGACTATTGGTGATACGAGCTACGAAGCAATCATTACCTATGACATGAATGGCGATAGACCATCAGTCACCAAGGCCAGAATAAATATTGATGGCGTTTGGGCTGCAATCGAATCTGACCATTTTGACTTCATTGAAGACCAGATGATTGCTGAGCGTGAAGAATCAGAATTAAGCCAAAAGCTGGCAGTTATGGAGAGCGATTATGACTACTAAATTTACTCCTGCTCCTTGGGATCAAGTTTTGCCACTTGGCGGCGTGATTAAGAATGGCGTTAATTACCCATTATCCGTCAGCGATGAAAAGCTTGATGGTGAGTCATGGCTGGATATGCGCGAAAGAACAGAGCCGTTGAGACAAGAAAGAGCGCGTGAAGCAGAAGCAAATATTGCTTTACAGAAAGCCGCACCTGATTTGTATGAGGCGCTGCATTGCTTGACAGAAGAAGTTAAGAAAATGAAAGCCGATATTAAAAACCATCCAAAAATGATTGGGCACTTGTTTGATGCTGATGCCGCCCTAGCCAAAGCACGCGGAGAACAATCATGACCCTTAAAACCTACCTATTCCCCGAAGTAGCAGGTCACGGCGAAATAACAGAATGGGTTCCTGCTGATGTGGCTAGGGAGTTGTTTGAGGCTCTTGAGAAAGTGGTTGTTTTACAAAAAAGCCATTACGGATACGCAATGCAGCTGCATCTAGCAATGATTGATGCTGTAAAGCCAGCTGAGAAAGCCATCAAAAAAGCGTGTGGCGAACAGTCAGGCTCCATGTTTTCTAGTGGCGATTATTTCATTGTTAACAGGGATGAGTAATGACCACCCTACGCGAAATCACATTCGGCTTATTAATTTTCATGGGAATAGCTATGGCTGAACCAACTTTAGAGAAACAGTTTGAACAGGGTTTGAACGAAGCAGAAAGAACTGCTTTTTATGAGATTTTTGGAAATAACAACCAGGAAGGAGAAGAAGATGAACAGCAAGAATGATTTTGTTGATGGCTTCCTAGCAGGTCAGCAAGGGCTTGAATGTCCATCAGATGCTAGCGAAGAATTTAAAGACGCTTACGGGCGCGGATATGAAACATCGGAGCGTGAATCTGCACTGGCAGAAGCTTTAGAAAAGGAGTTAATGCAATGAGTATGTCAAAAATTCAGGCGGAATTAAAAGCGCCTAAAGGTCAGTTCAACAGTTTTGGTAAGTATAAATACCGTAGTTGTGAGGATATTGTTGAGGCTGTAAAGCCAATCCTGGCAAAGCATGAATACTATTTAAGTATGAGTGATGATGTTGTTGGTGTTGGTGATCGCGTTTACATAAAAGCAACATGCCGGGTTATGCAAGGAGACAAGGTGATTGCTGAATCAACAGCACTTGCAAGAGAGGCTGAAACCAAGAAAGGAATGGATGATAGCCAGATTACTGGCACAGCATCCAGTTATGCCCGTAAGTACGCATTAAACGGCCTGTTTGCTATTGACGACACTAAAGATGCAGACACGGACGAGCATAAAACCCATGTAGATACAGCGCCTAAACCAGCAGTGGTTACGGCAGACCAGGCAAAAGAGTTGAAGGATCGCATTCACGAAACATCAACAGATACTGCCCGGTTTCTACAGCACTTCTCAGGCAAGGAAGGTTACACCATCAACAGTGTTGATGAACTTCCACAACGGGCATTTAAGGCTGCGATTGCCATGCTAAACAAGAAAGTTAAGGAGGCTGCGTAATGAAGGTCTTAAATTTGCAACAAGGAACACCGGAATGGCTCAAAGCGCGCGAGAAGGCTTTTACCGCGTCAATCGCCCCCGCCATGATGGGTGAAGGTTACAACAGCCGCGACATTGAAATGGAGTATGCGCTCGGGCTTCGTCAACGTGATAACTCAAAAATGCAGGGACTGTTCGATGAAGGTCATGCGGCAGAGGCCGAAGCTCGCCCAGTGTTTGAGGAAGATTATGGTTTATCCGTTAGCCCGTTAGTGGGCATTAAAGAAATGGAAGGATTGAAACTGCTGGCAAGCTTTGACGGTATCACAATGGATAACGATCTGGTCTGGGAGCATAAATTTACCGGCAAGACGTTTACCGATATTCCAGCCCTGTATTACTGGCAGCTTGAGCATCAGCTTTTAGTCTCCGGAGCCGAAATGGCGGTTTTAACCATTACCAGCCGTAAAGATAGAGCTATTACGCACCATGAGTATAAGCCACAGCCTGAACGCCAGGAAAAGTTAATCAATGGCTGGAAGCAATGGCGGGAAGACCTTGAAAACTTTGAGCGTTCTGACTCCGAATGGCTGGCACTGGCTGAAAACTACAAACAGATTGATCAGCAAATAAAGAACCTGGAAGCGAGTAAGAAAGTCGTTGCTACAAGCTTGCAGAGTCTGGCAGGGAATCATTCTGCAATGGGTGGTGGTGTTCGGGTTTCGGTTTCGGAAGTCTGGGAGAAAAAGCAAACACCAGCCGCATACATCAAGGAAAACAAAATCGAACTGGCAACGGAGCAATTAGTTGAGCCGGTTTATTCATATCGAATCACCGTTAAATAGGAATAAAAATGAGCTTAAGCAACTACTCAGCAACAGGCAATATCGGACGTGATGTGGAAACACGCGCCATACCATCAGGTTCAACCGTAGCGACCTTCCCATTAGCTATAACAACGGGCTTTGGTGATAGGCAAAAAACGATGTGGGTGCGTTGTAATCTTTGGGGTAACAGAGCAACAGGAGGGTTAATTCAGTATTTAGTTAAAGGTCAGTCTGTAGCGGTATCGGGAGAGTTATCTGAAAACGCTTTTACAGGTAATGACGGTATAGAAAAGAAAAGCCTGGAATTGAATGTAAACAGCATTGATTTGATTGGCAGTAAAAAAGAAGGGGGGGCAGCAGCAATCACGACCACAACCAGCAGCACAACAAGCGGGGCCGGATTATTCAGCTGGCAATGACTTTGATGATCAAGATATTCCATTTAACCAGCACTTACGCGGCACGATTATTTAACCACCACTCCCGATTAACAACCAGCCCCTTAAATGGGGCTAAAGGGTGCCAGCAATAGGCTGGAATTTTTGAGAATAGATAAGCGTTAACTAAGCAAAAGGAGATAGTCATGATAACGCGCCGGAGAAAGCCCGGCAGCTGATACAGGTGATCGTATCGGGATGGTGGCTTGTAAAGCCTGGAGGAATAAACCCTGTTGATGGGTAGAGTCACTATCCCAATGCGTGAAGCCTAGAAGCGACGGGATGAACTGGAATAGACCCGTAAGGCACCAGATGTCGAAAGACCTCGCATTAGTGGTTAGGCGCGCCACTTTAAATCCAGCGTCCAATATTGAATACGCAAGTTCTCATCGGACTAGCAACTGTGAAAGCTATTAGACGTGCCCTCTTCTTTCTCAGTGATTAGCAGTTGTTAGTCCAATGCGATAACACTTTTAACGAGGAAATTATTATGAACGAATACGCACCACCAAAGCATGTAATGGATTTATTAAGGAAACAGTGTGATTGCTGCCAGGTATGCAGTGACGTTCCTTGTGCTGGCGTTATGGCGGGCGGGCTGTGTGATAGCTCGTTTGATAGTTCATGTATGTGTGATGAGGATGATTTCGCATTCAGGTGCTACTGGTGCGGCCAAGATGGCTGCGATTGCGACATGCTCTAAAAGACATTTTACAAAGGAATAAGGCAATGGCCTCACCAAATACAGCAGATAAAGATGATATCGGCATTTCATGCCCTGGCTGCTCTACTCCGCTTAAGGGTGGAATCGATGGAAACGTAGGCGGATATAGAGCTTATTGCCAGAAATGCGTTGATGCCATGCCTGCTTTTCCAAAGGGGAATTGCGGCTACACACTTACTGGAACTTATCCAGATTTCAAATGGGTTGAAGCGTGAACCTTAACCACACACAAGAAGGAATTAACTGATGTTGGTATTAACTCGCTCAGTGGGAGACTCAATCATCATCGGTGATGACATTGTGGTGACGGTTTTGGAAGTAAATAGAGGGCAGGTCAGAATCGGCATTGACGCACCTTTATCAGTAGAAAATGACAGGTCAGAACTACGTGAACGGAAACTAGCAAGCAAACTGGAGACAGCGAAATGAAAGCAGAGGATTTAGTTAGAGGCGGTAGATACAACTGGAAAGACCAGCCTGAAAGATTAACTTATTTTGGCAAGTCCGGTTCATGGCATCAATTTGAGCTTGTAGGTATTCAGGGTATCTGGTGTGAAATTCTTGACGAAGATTTGAAATTTATCGAGGAGACGAAATGAAAGGACCAGCACCAACAAAACACGAATACAACGGCGAGCACTTAACCGTTCGTCAGTTAGCTGAGATTAAAGGCGTAGGACGCTCTTATATGGCCTTACTGCTATCAAAGTATGGAGCCTATGATGCGATGGCATATACCCGATTAAACCAGGGTGAGCGCATGAAAAAGCGTTATGACTACAAAGGCCAGCAAATGACATTAGACGAGCTTATTGAGGTTGCGGCCGTTAAATGCACTTGCTCTGCAATGTCTGCCCGAATCAAGCGGCATGGTGTTGATTTTGCCGTAGAGCATGACGACTTTAAAGCACTGAAAAACAATGGTGGCCGGCACATGAAAAAGATGAAGGACCCTGTACTGCCAGAACATGACCCAGAGCAGCACTACCTGGCTAACCTGCTCAGCAGCCTAAAACGCATGGGGATTGATGAAAGCAATATCGAGCATGAAGTTGCTCGCAGATTTGCAGCGTAATGGAGGAATTTATGAAAACAGTAACCGAGAGTATTTTTTCAGGAAAAACACACATCATTCCTATGGCAGAAGTTCACCATATTGAACGTGACATGCGTGAGGATTATTCAGATGCAGTCATTGTTGTGCTAAACGGAACCACTTGGAATGTAGGTATGGACGCTTACAACAATAGCGCGTACCTGCGACACGAAGAAGCATCAGCTTTTCTTTCATGCTGGTGCCGTTATCGTGCGGAATTGGAGTGCGAATCCTTGGCTGATTTATCACCAGACGAGATTATCCCTGGCACGCTAAAAGCATTGCATGAGCTAGGACGCGGAGACAGCTAATGACTAAATCAAATGATGGGTGGGTGCCTGTGGTTGGTGAGGCTTGTGAGTTTCGCTCTGTAGCTAGAGTAGAAGGACTGGAAGACTTTGCCACTGATTTTGAAAAGTGTGTCCCGGAATTTTTGAGCTCGTGCGGCGCTGTCGTTAGGGATGAAAATGACGAGCAGTGCTTTATGGACTTCATGGATTATAACGTTTCGTTTCGTCAAATCAAAACAGAAGCCGAAAAGCGGCGAGATTTGGCTGTTGCTGAAATGCTTTTGCTTGACCCTTACTTGCATGGCGCTAAAACAGGAATGCTGTCTCGGGAGGATTTCTGCAAAACACTTTATGACAATGGGTTTAGAAAGATTAAGCCGCTGACTGATAACGCGATTTCAGAGTTAATACAAAATCAATTAGAAAGAAGTTTTGAGTTAGCTGTTAACGATTTGTGCAAAGACGTTGAAGCATACATTCGCGGAGAGCTGGAATTATGAAACCCACCCCAACCGAAATAACCGAATGTAACAGCCATCTACTTTCAGCTATTGGAGAGTGATTATGAGTGAATTGTGTGCGTATATAGCTTTCGGTGTTTTTGTGTTTGCAGTGCTTTTAATCGGACATATTATTGCCCGGTTTATGGAGGATTGATAATGGAAATAGTAACAGACAACAACAAGGTAATAGCCGAGCTTCAACGCCAAAACGATGAGCTGGCGCGACACAGAGATATTCTGGCAGACCACATGGCGGAAGTTAAAGCTATCGCTGATGGTGATAATACTAACACCTTACAGGAAGTAGTAAATCATTGCTTACAAAAGCTGGAATCTATCAAAAAGCTACGCCAACAAAGCAACGGGAGTAATGGGGAATGAGTGAATACGCTGAAAGAGACATTATTGAGCAGGAAGATTATTACGTCAGGCATATAAATGCCATGACCAAAGAAGGCCTTCACAGTAAGTCAGATATTGCAGCCGAATTAGCACATAGAGATATTTCTATATTCAACCTTGAGCAGCAGCTTAAGGCGGCAAAAATAGAAACATTACTGGAGTTTCGCGAACGAATTGAAAGTGTAAATGTGCCGGATAATTACACTGCCGACCAATATTTTGCTTTTAATCGCGGGAAGTTTGCTGTTGTTCAAGCGCTAAGGGAGTACGAACAAGAGCTTGATGAATACGCCAACAGCCTAGAGGGTAAGTGATATGAAAGTTTCAGAATTAATTGAATATTTAAAAACACAACCACAAGACTTGGATGTTATCTATCAATGCTTTAGTGAGCAGGTCATGTTGGATGCCGATGAAATAGAAATAATTGAGGCTTGCGAGCCAAGACCGGATGGATGGATTCAGGACAAAAGAGATGATATGCCCACAAGAAAATATTTGTGCTTTCCAGGTAACTAGCATCATCACCGAATTGAATAAGGATTAATGAAATGAGCGAAGACAGATATACAGTTGTTTCAAATTATGACGGTAGAGTTATTGGTGAAGATTTAACTTTAGAGCAAAGAGATATTTTGCTTAACAAGTTTATTGGGAAGGATTGCCCGATGCCACGATGGTACAGACAGTCAGCTTCTGGCTATATGCCACCATTAACTTTTTCACAGTTAAATTTAGATTAAGGTCGATAACAATGCCCCTAATGAAAGTATCAGTCTACAGGAAGAAACGCTTTGCGGAAGGCTCACGGCCGTCTGTGAACACGATAAAAAAATGGATTGATAACGGCGAAATTCAGGGTGAAATTATCGGCGGAATGTACTATGTTGATCTCGATAAGATTAAGCCAGCAAATCATTTGGTTTCAAAGGTGCTGAGAAATGACGCCACGGCCTAGAAAGCGCGGTAATAAGGATTTAGCCGGACTGAATTTATATGTTCAGAAACGCGGTGAGCGCAATTATTATCAGTATAAGCACCCTATTACTGGCAAGTATCACGGCTTTGGTTTTAACCGTAAGGAGGCGATTGAAGCAGCTAAACAGTTACAGCAGCTATTAAAACAGAACCCTGACTTAGTCGGAAAAGTCGTTCAACCTGCCGGCTCATTCTCAGAATACCTTGAATACTTCCGTGATGAAATCATTCCCCAAAAACGGGTAAATGGTCAGCCATTATCAGATAGCACTGTACGGGAATATTCTCGCCTGATTAAAACCTTCATTACCGAGTTAGGCCATCATGGTTTTGAAACGATTGGCCAGCGTCATATAGCAGAATACTTAAACACTCGCTCAACAGCAGAGGTTTACAACAAGCACAGAACCTTGCTAGTGATGATTTTCCGGCAAGCGGTTTCAGATGAAAAATACCCTGAAAACATTGCTGAGAAAATTGTTAAGCGCGACATGGATAAAACCAAACGTCAGCCGCTTACGCTTGAGCAATACGAATTGATATACAAACATGCCAGCACACCGATTAAGAACGCTATGGAGCTATCCTTGAACGCCCTGCAACGGCGTAGCGATATCCAAAAATGGCGCTTTGACAGCAAGGAAGGTGAATTTTACCGGGTGATTATTCAGAAGACCCGAAAGCATGGCAGCAATTCGAATATTGAAATACCTGCATCATTACCAGTGGCCTACTCTGCTGCTGGTGCAAAAACGCTGGATGATATTGTACGTAATTGTCGGGATGATTTGGCTTGCCCTTATTTAGTCCATGAGTCACGGCAACGGCGTAAAGAGTCAAAAGAAAAAACGCACTCGATGCAGTTATCAGTTAAGCAGATTAGCGATGGATTTGCCAAGGCCAGAGATTTGGCAGGCATTAAAATGGAAAACCCACCAACGTTTCACGAATTACTTGCATTAGGTGAATCGTTACGGGAAAAACAAGGATGGACAACGAAGCAGCTCCAGTTATTGCGTGGGCATCGTAAAGAGAAAACTACGCAAGATTATCTGGATCGGCATATTGAATGGGTTAGGATTGAAATGCCTGCCGTACTTCCTCAGAAAAACTAATAGGCCTTATCATTATGGATGAAAAGCACTTAAATATTTTTGCACGACTCACAGCCGTAGCTGCGATAAAAGAGGCTCAAATAAAGTCAGATCCTATACGGTACTTGTCCGTGGCTGCAGATGAGGTCTTACGTTACAGGAAAATCTTAGAGGACGTGGAAACGGCGTTGATGGGCCTTGATTCTTTTGACTGGATAATTGAGAACACTACGATTGAGCCAAGGGACTTTCAAGGGGAGGATAAGCTGCGTGTAAAAATGGCGCTAGAGATTCTTCGAAACGGAAAAGAGCATTTTAGATTTTAATGCCTACGGGCTTAATGGGGGTTGGTAATGAGTGAAATGTTAGAAATTAAAAAGATTGCAAAAGGAAGGATGAAGGGTATTTCTTTCGGGGATCCAGTGACTAATGTTTGTGCTGGCGAACTGAACCCTCTAAGGCATTGCTTCTTTGTGGATTATAAGGATCGCAAGCATATTGCCGTTTGCACTGACGGGAAAGGTAAATTTGCAGATTTTGATGCCAACGTTATTTATGGTGGGCATTTATCTTACGATGAATCGGTTCGTATTTTCAAACCGATATGGAAAGCTCAGTACGGCAGAAAGAAGTTAGAAAAGAAGTTTGCCAGTGTAGGCACAATTGGTCATGTTGATCACAGTAAATAGTGATCGTATATTATTTGAATATTATTATATATTATTTTATGCGAAAGGCGAAAAGTAAAAACCCGCCAACTTACTGAATTATATAGAGTAAATTGGTAGGCACGATTGGATTCGAACCAACGACCCCCACCATGTCAAGGTGGTGCTCTAACCAACTGAGCTACGTGCCTGCTGTGAAGCGCGAAATTATACGCAGTCAGGCATATTTTGCAAGCGCTTTATACCGCCAATAGAACTAAGTATTTCCAAGCGTATGTATAGGTCTCTATTACAAAGCAACCGGCCCTAGCGCCATCTTTCTGACTTTATCAAGTTCATCTCTTAATTTAGCCGCTTCTTCAAACTCCAGGTTCTGTGCATGTTTATACATTGCATTTTCAATCTGTTGAATACGTTTGGCCAATTGTTGTGGAGACAGTGAGGCATATTTGGCATGTTCTTCTGCCACTTCGGCAAAGCGCAGTTTTTCCTCTTTTTTGCTTTTCGAATCATCCATGCCACCACGAATCGATTTGATAATACCCATCGGGGTAATGCCATGCTCCAGATTGTGGGCAATCTGTTTTTCACGACGCCGATCGGTTTCATCAATTGCCCGTTGCATTGAGCCGGTAATCTTGTCGGCATATAAAATCGCTTTACCATTAAGGTTTCGCGCTGCACGCCCAATTGTCTGAATCAGCGAACGGTCACTGCGCAGGAACCCTTCTTTATCAGCATCCAGAATCGCTACCAGCGAGACTTCAGGTAAATCCAGTCCTTCCCTGAGTAAGTTGATACCCACCAGCACATCAAACTCACCCAGCCGTAGATCACGCAGAATCTCCATCCGTTCGACCGTATCGATATCCGAATGCAGATATCGCACTTTGACGTTGTGTTCGCGAAGATAATCAGTGAGATCTTCAGACATACGTTTGGTCAAGGTGGTGACCAAAACCCGCTCATTGACGGCTGTGCGTTTATTAATCTCGGAAAGCAAATCATCGACCTGCGTACCGACCGGACGAATTTCCACTTCTGGATCGATTAACCCGGTTGGACGCACTACCTGTTCGACGATATTGCCAGCATGTTCTGCTTCATATTTCCCGGGCGTAGCCGAAACAAAAATGGTTTGCGGTGCCTGCTTTTCCCATTCATCAAACATCATTGGTCGGTTATCCAGTGCAGACGGTAATCGGAAACCATAATTCACCAGCGTTTCCTTACGTGACCGATCCCCCTTATACATCGCGCCAATCTGCGGAATCATCACATGGCTTTCATCAATGACCAAAATGGCATCATCAGGCAGATAATCAAATAAAGTGGGCGGTGCCTCTCCTGCTTGTCGAGTCGATAAATGTCGAGAATAGTTTTCAATACCGTTGCAGTAGCCAAGCTCTAATAACATTTCGATATCAAAACGGGTGCGCTGCTCTAAGCGCTGAGCTTCGACTAATTTATTCTGTTCATTTAGTTCAGCCAATCTTTCACGTAATTCATCTTTGATCGAATCCACAGCACCCAGAATGGTCTCGCGGGGGGTGGCATAGTGCGTTTTCGGATAAATGGTAATGCGATTCATCCGTTGCAATATTTCACCCGTTAACGGATCGAAATAACTGATCTGCTCAACTTCATCATCAAACAACTCTACACGTACCGCATCACGTTCCGATTCAGCCGGGAATATATCAATAACCTCGCCTCGAACCCGATAGGTACCACGCGATAATTCAATATCATTTCGCGAATACTGCAACTCGGCAAGACGCCGTAAAATTTCGCGTTGATTAATGATATCGCCCTGAACCAGATGCATGACCATCGCCAGATAGGCATCTTTATCACCCAAACCATAAATACAGGACACACTGGAGACGATAATCGCATCGCGCCGTTCCAGCATGGCTTTGGTTGCTGATAAACGCATTTGCTCTATCTGTTCGTTCACCGAGGCATCTTTATCGATAAAGGTATCGGATGACGGCACATAGGCTTCCGGCTGATAATAATCGTAATAGGAAACGAAATATTCCACCGCATTATTGGGAAAGAACTCTTTCATCTCACTATAAAGTTGTGCAGCCAGCGTTTTATTGGGTGCCAGAACCATTACCGGACGCTGCACAGCTTGCGCAACATTGGCAATCGTAAAGGTTTTTCCCGAGCCGGTGACCCCTAACAGGGTCTGCCACATTTCACCGTTGTTTAATCCCTCAACCAGCGACGCAATCGCAGTTGGTTGATCCCCCGCCGGTTCAAACTCGCAGACTAATTCAAATTGTTTTTTCATACTCTTTAGCAATGTCCGTGTTTATCGTATATTACGGTTTTCTAATCACTATCGTTTCTCGAAGGACAGATTTTGACTATCAAACTCTCACAGCGCGTTCAAAGCATCAAACCCTCACCTACTTTAGCCATTACCGCACGCGCCGCGGCCTTGAGAGCCGAAGGTAAAGATATTATCGGTCTTGGTGCCGGCGAACCGGATTTCGATACGCCGGATCATATTAAACAAGCAGCCGTTAAAGCGCTTGATAAGGGCCAAACCAAATATACCGCGGTTGATGGTACCGCTGAATTGAAAAACGCCATCATCAAAAAGTTTTCCCGTGATAACGGTTTAACTTACGAAGCCAATCAAATTCTGGTTTCATGTGGCGGTAAACAAAGCTTCTTTAATCTGGCACAGGCTTTATTAGAGTCTGGCGATGAAGTAATTATCCCGGCCCCTTACTGGGTATCTTATCCTGATATGGTTTTACTCGCTGATGCCAAACCGGTGATCATCATTGGCGACCGTGATCAACGTTATAAAATCACTCCACAACAACTTGAAGAAGCCATCACTGACAAAACCCGGTTATTTGTCATCAACAGCCCTTCCAACCCAACCGGCATGACTTACACCAAAGCTGAACTTGAAGCATTGGGCGAAGTGTTGCGTAAGTATCCTGACATTCTCATCGCCACTGATGACATGTACGAACTTATATATTGGGCCGATGAACCGTTTTACAATATCGTAATGGCTTGCCCTGATTTATATGACCGCACAATCGTTATGAATGGTGTCTCCAAAGCCTATTCAATGACTGGCTGGCGTATTGGTTATGCCGGTGGCCCTGCTCAATTAATCGGCGCGATGAAAAAAATTCAATCGCAGAGCACATCAAACCCCACATCTATTTCACAAGCGGCCTCAGTCGAAGCCTTAAATGGTGATCAGGGCTGCGTACAAACTATGCTGGTTGAATTCAAAAAACGTCACGATTTTGTGGTCGAAAAGCTCAATCAGATGCAAGGCATTACCGCTCTCGAAACAGATGGTACTTTTTATGTGTTTCCAGATATCAGCGGTGTATTGGCTAACAAACCAGATTTAACAGATGATATGGACTTTGCAGAAGCCTTATTGGTTGAAAAAGGTGTTGCAGTGGTTCCTGGAACCGCATTTGGTCTGAAAAACCATATTCGTTTATCAATTGCCACCAGCGAAAGTAATTTACAAAATGCTTTACAACGCATTGCTGAATTTATTGAGCAATAAATTACTCTGATAATTGCATTTGAGCCTAGGGATTAGGCTCTTTTGGCTTTTCCTGATCATCTCTGTCTGTTGGATGATTAACTGGGTTAAGTTCTGTTTCAATCCAGTTAATCACCTCTTTCTGTTGTTTACGGTTCACCATCTGCTCAGTGGAGATCTGTTTTGGAAAAATGCATGAACCTCCATCATGTTTTAGTTTAAAGCCACGCCGGGCTCCCACTGGATGTTTACTGGGCGCATGTATAGCAGCAGCTCTTAATTCAAGCGTTTCAACCTGTTCAAGCACAATTGCTTCTCCTTTTGCTGCTTCAGCATTCTCAATAATATCTCTGAAGGTTCCAAGTACCAGATAGCCCCCATTTAACAATGGTCCCTGACGCAGAGTCTGCTGAACATTTTGCTCCATCACATTCACCCGTTTGAACTGGGTAACACCAAGCTCATATATTTCTCCGGATTGCATCGTTACAACTGCCTGGACACATTGAATATGAATCGCTCTCTCACCCATATTGACCAATAGGCACAATGCATCAGGATTTTCATTCTGGGCATGGTGAAAAATCAGATAAGGTCGATTACTGCGGCGATATTGAACAAATAAATAGTTGTAAATAAATCACCCAGATAAGTGCCATAACGGCAGAGCTAATAGGAGCAATATATTCCACTTAATCCTCCTTCTGTCTAAAAAGTGTTTTAAGCCAGTCAACACGATACAGTTGAAAAAATATTACAATCAATAACATATATAAAGTCATGCCCAGACAGTTAAAAAAATTAGTAGTAATCCTTGACCCTCCGGGCTCAAATCACTATCATAGCCATCTTTCTGTTCCCCGATAGCTCAGTTGGTAGAGCAAATGACTGTTAATCATTGGGTCGCTGGTTCGAGTCCAGCTCGGGGAGCCAATGATTATTAAAAAACCTCAGCAAGTGCTACTTCTGAGGTTTTTTTATGTCTGAAATTTGTTAATCACTTCTTTAATACTCCATCAATTTGTAAATCGATCTCTTCTCCATCAGATAGACCGTGCTCAAACTTATATATATGTTCTTTACAGAATTTCTTCTGCTTAACATCTACCGCGCCAACTTGACTGTGGTTCCAGAGCGTTAAAAAAGATTCGGACACACGGGCAATTATTCCTGTTACCTCGTTGCTAACATCCTCACTCCGTTCAAAAGCTAATTTCACATGACGGTTAATTATCGGTTTTTGAAGCGGCTAACATAGAGGAAACAATATGAATAAAACTAAATTATCTATCGCAATGATGTCATTGGCGCTTCCCGGTCTCACTGTTGCAGATGAGTTACTCGGCATGCAGGAAAATCCAGAGACATGGGTTATGTCAGCAGGAAACTATGCCAATACACGTTACAGCCAATTAGATGAAATCAATCTGGAGAACGTTAAAGATCTGGAAATGGCCTGGTCTTTTTCTACCGGCGTATTACGCGGGCACGAGGGTAACTCGTTGATCATTGATGATGTGATGTATGTCCATACACCTTATCCAAATATCGTCTATGCACTGGATTTGAGCAACGATGGGGCCATCAAATGGAAATACGAACCCAAACAAAACTACTCTGAAACGGTTCCAGTAATGTGCTGTGACGTGGTCAATCGTGGTTTGTCTTATGGGGACGGTAAAATTTTCCTTAACCAGGCGGATACCACGTTGGTGGCGTTAGATATTGATACCGGTGAAGTGCTCTGGTCAGATAAACGTGATACCCCAACTACCGGCGCAACCAATACCGGTAATGCCAATGTCTTTAAAGACAAAATCATTGTCGGTATTTCCGGTGGTGAATTTGGTGTTCGTGGCTATGTTCAAGCCTATGATATGAATGGCAAAACACTCTACAAAGCATATAGCACCGGACCTGATGACGAAATGATGGTCGATCCAGAAAATACCACCGCTATGTTACAACCAATCGGCAAAGATTCCTCATTGAATTCCTGGCAAGGTGAGCAGTGGAAAATTGGTGGCGGCACTACCTGGGGCTGGTTCTCCTATGATCCTGAAATGAATCTTTATTACTACGGAACCGGTAATCCATCTACCTGGAATCCGCTACAACGACCCGGTGACAACAAATGGACCATGTCCCTGTTTGCTCGTGATCTGGATAGCGGTGTAGCCAAATGGATCTATCAGATGACACCGCATGATGAATGGGATTATGACGGCGTTAACGAAAATATTCTGGTGGACCAGAAAGTAAAAGGCAAAATGCGTAAGATGCTGGTGCATTTTGACCGTAATGGCTTTGGTTACACCATGGATCGTGCAACCGGTGAATTATTGGTAGCTGAAAAATTCGACCCAAGTGTTAACTGGGCCAACAGCATCAATATGAAAACGGGACTTCCGGATCGTGTGGCCACCTACTCACCTGAAGCCAATGGTGAAGATACTCAGACAACCGGTATCTGTCCTGCGGCCCATGGAGCCAAAGATCAGCAACCTGCGGCTTATTCTCCAAGAACGGGTTTGTTCTATGTACCAACCAACCATATCTGTATGGATTTGGAACCGTTTGAAGTTGAATATTTAGCCGGTCAGCCATACGTCGGTGCTGAAGTAAATATGTTTGCGGCCACCAAAGACAATATGGGTAACTTTATTGCCTGGGATGCTCGTGAAGGCAAAATCGTCTGGACAAATCCTGAACGGTTCTCAGTTTGGTCCGGAGCCATGGTTACCGCTGGCGATGTTGTTTTTTATGGCACGCTGGAGGGGTATCTGAAAGCCCTGGATGCCAAAACCGGACGTGAACTTTGGCGCTTTAAAACCCCATCGGGCATTATTGGCAACGTTAATTCCTACAAACACGATGGTAAACAATACATCTCAATTTTGTCAGGCATTGGTGGTTGGGCCGGTATTGGCATGACCAATAATCTTGAAAATGATACCGATGGTCTTGGCGCTGTAGGTGCCTACCGATCGCTATCAAGCTGGACCACACTGGGTGGTGTATTAAGCGTGTTTAGCTTGTAAGTTAATGTAAAAGCAGCTTCATAAATTGGCCCGGCACTCTTAATAGTGCTGGGCTTTTTTTATTGGAGTCGTTGGAAATAAATACACCAAAGCAAGATTTTCAGTGATCTAACAGTGTGCAGCAAAATGGCTAATTGAAATTCCCAGCCGACATCCTTACGTCAATTAATGTTTAATCTGTAACCTACACCACGAAGTGTTTCGATAAAGGATTCGGATTGATGAATGTCGAATTTTTTGCGTAAACGATTGATATAAACATCAACCACATTCGTCAATGGATCACTGTTGAGTTGCCAGACTGCATTCAGTATACGTTCACGACTTAACACACGACCTTTGGATTTTGCTAAAAACAACAATAAGTCAAATTCCATTGTGGTCATTTTTATCAGCTCATTGCCCTTATATACTGTCCTGTGGGTCAGAGAAATAGAAATATCATTCAATTTAATAATATTTTCATCGACATCAGGTCCATTTATTCCCCGGCGGGAAAGAACTTCGATACGGGCAAGTAATTCTTCAAAATCAAAAGGTTTTGTTAAATAATCATCGGCTCCTGCACGCAAGCCGTGAACCTTTTCTTCAATATCATCCAACGCTGTAAGAAATAACACCGGCGTAGAAATACCTGCATTACGAATATGCTTTAAAAAACTGATGCCGTCTGTATCCGGTAACATTCTGTCAAGAATAATGACATCGAAGCTATGTGAATTGACCAGCATAAGCCCTGATTGACCATTATGAGCCTGTTCACAAAAATAGCCTTCAACCCTCAAACCTTTGCAGATAAAATCGGCCACACGCTTTTCATCTTCAACAATCAATATTTGCATTGTTACTCCACAGCAAGCTTAATATGAATTGCCAGTCCGTCTTCCGTATTGACCGCCCAGATAGATGCCTGATGGGCATCACATATTGATTTGGCAATGGACAAGCCCAGTCCTGATCCCGTTGGTTTTTCATGCTGCATTCGTTGACTTCGATAAAATCGGTCAAAAATTAATGGCAACTCGTCATCTGCCACCCCAGCACCTTGATCCTGAACAGTAATGATTACATTACCAGCATCCAGTTTTGACGAAACGGTAACGTTGGTATCGGATGGACTATATTTAATTGCATTATCAAACAAGATTCTCAGCAATTGTTGAAATCGATCTTTATCAACCCTGACAATAGCCTCATCAAAAGGAAGGCCACATTTCAGATTGATTTTGTGCTGATTTGCCGTACGTTGAAATTCATTTACGCAATTTTTCAGCAGCTTATTAATCGAATATACATCTATCTTTAACTGAAGATTATTGGCTTCTGTTCGAGCAATAAACAACAAATCATCCACTAGACGACTCAATAAAAGAGACTGTTCATGAACGCTTTCCAAAATACTTCGTGCCTCGGTCTCATCAAGTTGTCTGCTCTGTCGAAGCGCGACCTGGGTTTCGCCACGAATGATGGTGAGTGGTGTGCGCAGTTCATGACTGACATCTGCCAGAAAGCTTCTTCTGGCAGCATCATTTTTTTTCAAGGTTTCATTGAGGACCTGCAATTCACTGGTGCGTTTATTAACCTCAAACTCCAGCTGACTATTGAGTTTATCCCGCAAAGATTTCTCTTCAGAAAGTTTCTGAGCCATATCGTTAAAGGCGGCTGAAATCGCATCAAACTCTCGATCAAATCCGCGTGGCACACGATAATTCAGGTTTCCGCCAGCAAAAGATTCGGCTGCTTTTTTTAGAAAATCTACTGGAATCGAAATATTACGAATCATGGCATAACTACCCAACAGCGCTGCAAATACAGCAAAAATAGTGAGTGCGGCAGCAGCCCAGGCAATATTGGTGTGAATATTTTCGATATCTGAATTTAGTGAATTGACGATAGTACTTTGTCGTTGCAAAGCTGAATTAATGGCTTCCCGAAACCGATTATCAATCTGCTCCTCCAGCAGGAAACGAATTTTTTCAGTATTAAGCTGACTTACCGGCTCAGCAAGCACCGCGTCAAACGCATCAAGAATATCGTTGAGTAACTTTTCCAGCTCCTTGGTATCTTCTACCGTTCCCTTGGTGGCGATTTCGCCCAGAGCCAGTCGTTGTTGTTGTTCAAGTTGCGTTATTGTGGAAATGGCATTGGCAATCAACTCTCGCTTGTTACGAACTAACGCCTGATTGGCATTTTTGCCAAATAATAATTCATCGGTAATCTGTTTGAATAAACGATAACTGTTATTGGATAATTTCCAATGCTCTGTGAGCAATGCATTTGCCATGTTCACTTGAACGATGTTCTGGGCAGTCAGTCTTGTTGACCAGATAGCCAGCGCTCCTGCCAGGAAAACCATGGCAAGAGCGACAACAGCAAAAGCAATAATTTTTTTCCGGTACATCAAATGCAACCCAGTGAAGAATAAAATCGTTCGCAAAAGCTAATATATCAACATTCAGGCAGTTTACTTAAACCATCTCCACTATCTCAGATTAATCTAATGGGTTTTTCACATTAAAAACGTCTGCCAATACCGATACCGAAGATCACAGGATCAATATCAGTGCTGACAGACACAGAGCCCGCCGCCGTATTCCGATAAGTCGCTGTGGTATCAATATCGATGTATTTCAGGTCAAGGTTCACAAACCAGTCATCATCCAGTGCATAGTCAACACCCGCCTGAAAAGCCAGTCCCCAGGATGATTTAAGCTTGACCGAGTCACCGGGATTACTGAGGCCAGAGCTGTTGGGAACCTTTTCATCAAAGAAATAGGTGTAGTTCACTCCCATTCCGACATACGGCTTCAGTTTGCCATTTGGGCGGAAATGATATTGCAAGGTTAGGGTTGGTGGCAGAACTTTGGTTTCAGCGACCGGCCCCAGAAAATCCCAGCTTTGGCTACCATCCACGGTGTGCTCGGAATACCCTAAAATCAACTCTATGCCCCAGTTGGGTGTCATCATGTAGGTGATATCCAGTTCCGGTACAGTATCGCTATCAACACTGACACCTTCCGTTCCTTGATCAACTCCATTGACTGATACCGTTCCACTTGAATCATTTGGATTAACGTTAATCACCCTTCCACGAATCAACCAGTCACCAGCCTCATAAGCCTGAACATAACTGACAGGACCAAGAAACCCGGCCAACAGCATAAACAAAGGTGCACTCGAATATTTCTTCATATTAAGCAGACTCTTTAATAAAGGAGAAAAAGCCTGCACAAGATCTTGTGCAGGCTGAATTAATTACTTACTAAAAGGTAAGGAAGAGTGATGTAATTCGATTTTGACACTGCCATCGTCATCCAATCGATAACCAAATGTGTATTCAACTTTGGTTTCGTTACCAGCCGTATCGGTAAAGTAGTAAAGCCCCATTGCAAGGGCATTGTCGTCACGAATCAGCAAGTCTTCATTCTCAAATCGAACTGCAGTCCAAGGCTGCAGAGCAAAGCCTTTATCTTCCTCAAGCATGCCGCCTACAAAATACGAAAGCGCTTCTTCATAACTGTTTCGGAACGGGTCATCCACCGCTTTAGTTGGTTTGAATAGCACTTTGTCGTCGAATGCATACAAGTTGTCCAGTAACTCACTGGCGACTGCACCTGCATCTTCACCATTGATTTTGGCCTGACCGATTTCCACAATACCTTCTGCCCAGGCGTTTTGTGCTGCCTGAATAGCTTCTGCATCGATTTTATCGATTTGAGCAAATGCCGAGGTGGTAAAAATCAGACTGAATGCGCTTGCAAGATATGTCGTTTTCATTGTTGGTCTCTCCTGTTGTTAACCTGAGAGCCATGATATTTGCAAGAGATGAAAATCAAACCGACAAGGAATTAAGCTTGGATGAATAACAGATTAACAAGTTGTTAATCTTTTATTGTCTGTTTTCAGAAGACGGCATTGGCATATCAACTTAATACTAGTTCGATGACCTGATAAACAAGGCTAACGTGAGATTTCACCTGTTAATGCCGTCGGTCCAGGAATACCTTTAAGGCCAAACTTACGCGTCATTTAGAGAGATACATTCAACATCTTCGCCACTGTCATAAATCTTTAACAAACCACCAATAGACTTAGCAACCAGTAAATTGAGTGTTTTACTTTTTTCATTTGTCAGGAGTTTTTATGAAACTATTTGCGAAGAGCGCAAAGTCAGTTTTTGTCATTGGCGCGCTTATTGGTGCCATGAATTCATCCGCTGCATACGCTGATCTTAAATTGATTGGTTCTGGTGCAAGTTTCCCAGCACCACTTTATAACAAGTGGTTTAAGGACTACAGCAAGCAAACTGATGGCGTTCGTATTGATTACCAATCTAAAGGTAGTGGCGCAGGTATTCAGGATTTCATTAACGAAACGGTAGACTTTGCAGGCAGTGATGCTGCAATGAAAGACAGTGAAATAGAACAAGTCAAAAAAGGCGTTATCCTGCTTCCAGTCACGGCGGGCGAAGTCGTCATTTCTTACAACCTTGATGGTATTCAAGAATTAAAATTGCCACGTGATGTTTATCCGGAAATCTTCCTGGGCAACATTACGAACTGGAACGACCCGAAAATTCAGGCGGCCAATCCTGGTGTAAAACTTCCTGACCAAAACATTACTGTTGTTGTTCGTTCTGATTCAAGTGGTACCAGCTATGTATTCACTAATCACTTAGCAGCAATCAGCGATAACTTCAAAGAACAAGTTGGTGGTGCAAAAGCACCTAACTGGCCAAGTGCTGGCACAATTGTCAAAGCACCTAAAAATGATGGTGTAACAGCGACTATCAAACAAACACCTGGCGCAATCGGCTATGTTGAATATGGATTTGCCAAACTGACCAAAATGCCGACGGCCATGCTGGAAAATCAAAAAGGTAACTTTATTGAAGCTGGTGGCGAAACAGGTGCTTCAGCCTTAGCGACGACTGATTTCCCGGAGGGTAATCTGCCAAATAGTGATGTACCGGACCTGCGTGCATGGGCAACTGACCCATCGGGTGATGATGCCTATCCTATCGCAACGTTCACATGGTTATTGGTTTACAAAAACCAAGGTGAAGAGAAAGCCAAAGCCTTAAAAGACCTTATTGAATACATGATTACAACAGGTCAGGAATCATCTGAAGCAATGGGCTATATCCCGCTGCCAGAAAATGTTGTTGAGAAAGTTCGCAACGCGGCCAGCATGATTCAGTAATCACTCTTGGTGATCGGATAAAACAATGCTGCAAGTGTTTAAAACACTTGCAGCATTTATCTGTTCAAGAGCCTGAAAATAAGATGTTAGCGATATTTATTATAAATATTCACGATTGATAGGAACACAAATGGTTCACGATCCTTTTAAAGATTCCGCAAGTGGCAAAACATTGTCCGCGCCACCTTCTCCCAGTGATTATATGAAAGATTCTGTCTTCCGATCTTTTGCTTATTTATGTGCTTTATCAATCATACTTTTATTGGCTTATATCGTCTTTGAACTCGGTTCTCAGGCTTTACCTGCAATTAAGGAGCATGGTTTAGGTTTTATTACTGGTACAACCTGGGATACCAACCAGAATGAATTTGGCGTGTTACCTGAAATTTGGGGCACGTTATACAGCTCACTGCTCGCGCTGCTGATTGGTGGTGGATTAGGAGTCGCTATTGCCATCTTCCTGACCCAGGGATTCATGCATGCCAAAATCGAAGTGATGTTCAGAACCATCATTGAACTGTTAGCGGCGATTCCTTCGGTGGTTTATGGTTTGTGGGGTATTTATGTACTTATCCCGCTAATCAGGCCGGCCGCCCATTGGCTACATGAAACGTTTGGCTGGTTTCCTTTATTTAGTACTGATTTAAGTGGTCCAGGCCTGGCTCCCGCCGCATTAGTACTCGCTATTATGATTCTTCCGACTGTCGCAGCCATTTCAGCCGATGCCTTCCGTCGTATTCCTTATAAAGTAAAAGAAGCAGCCTATGGTATGGGGGCGACAAAATGGGAAGTGATTCTTAAAGTCATGTTACCAACAGCCTCCTCCGGGATTCTGGCCGGTTTGGTATTGGGATTTGGTCGCGCGTTGGGTGAAACCATGGCACTGGCCATGTTAATTGGTAACGTGAATGACATCAGTGTTTCGCTGTTTGCTCCTGCCAACACACTGGCATCCTTGCTGGCTTCAACCTTCCCAGAAGCAGGTGAGATTGAAATTCAGGCTCTGATGTATGCGTCTCTGGTTTTGCTGCTTATCACCTTTGTGGTCAATGTTGCCGGCCTGGCCGTACAGCAATACACCATGCGTAAATTTGAGGGTAAAAAATGAGTCAGATTAACGAACAGATTCTTCCACCAAGAATCAATTTACCCAGTCTTGAAAAAAATGTGCTCGAACTGAGAGCCCTGAAAGATTTTTTCCTGACAGGACTGGTTTGGGGGCTAGCCATATTAGCCAGTATTCCGCTGGTATCGGTTATTTACATGCTCATCATGGAAGGTGGTGCAAGGCTTGATTTCGAGGCTATCACAGCCTTGCCACCAGCCGGATTCGAAACCGGCGGTGGATTTGGTAATGCCATCGTGGGAACGTTAACCATGGTAGGTATTGCCTCCGCACTGAGTATTCCTATTGGAACCATGGCTGCTCTGTATCTGGCCATTCTTAATCCCAACAGTAAAACCGCGACCGTTTCCAGATTTTTAGCCAAGGTGCTGACCGGCTTTCCTTCTATTTTGGCCGGTGTGTTTGTCTATGCTGTCATCGTTATCACCACCGGCACCTACTCGGCCTGGGCCGGTGGTGTGGCATTGGCTGTATTAATGCTGCCAACGGTCACTCTGGCTGCTGAGGAAGCCATGAAGCAGGTTCCACAAAGAATGAAAGATGCTGCGTTTGGCATGGGATGTACCCGTACTCAGGTCATATTTAAAGTGGTATTACCGACCGCCCTACCCGGGATTATGACCGGGGTCATTCTGGCTGTTGCCGGTGCGGCGGGTGAATCTGCTCCATTACTGTTCACAGCCTTGTTCAGCAATTACTACATGTCAGAGCTGGCAGAACCAACTGCCTCGCTCTCCATTCTGATTTACAACTTCTCTGGTATGCCGTTTGAGAATCAGATTGAACTGGCATGGACCGCATCGCTGGCGCTGGTCTTACTCGTACTGTTTTTCAATATCGTTGCCCGTGTCGTTGGCAGAACGAAATTTAAAGAATAACCAAGGAAATAACTATGAATATGCAAGCCGAAACAGGTGAATTTATTGCCAAGAAATATGAGCCTAAAGGCCCAGTCGTTTTAGACTGCTACGTCAAAAATATTTACTACGGTGATTTCAGGGCTGTTAGAGATACCACTATCCCGGTTGAAAAAAATAAAGTGACTGGCTTTATTGGTCCTTCTGGTTGCGGCAAAAGTACCGTACTGAGAAGTATGAATCGGATGAATGATTTGATTGACTCGTTCAGATTTGAAGGTCACATTCAATATCATGATCACGATATCTACAGCAAAAAAGTAGATGCCGTGATAGTAAGACGTTATATCGGCATGGTGTTCCAGCTTCCTAACCCCTTCTCAATGAGCATTTATGACAATGTTGCATTTGGTTTACGACTCAATGGTTATAAAGGCGATGAAGAAGAGATGGTGGTCAAAGCGTTGAAAAGAGCGGCTATCTGGAATGATGTTAAAGATAAACTTAAAAACAGTGGTCTCTCACTATCAGGTGGCCAGCAGCAGCGTTTGTGTATTGCTCGAGCGATTGCAACAGAGCCCGATGTGCTGTTAATGGATGAGCCCTGCTCTGCCCTGGATCCCATTGCCACACGACAGATTGAAGAACTGATGGTTGAGTTAAAACAGCATTACAGCGTAGCGCTGGTCACCCACAATATGCAGCAGGCAATGCGTGTTGCTGATGTCACCGCATTTCTGGGAGTGGATATTTCTAATGGTGGCCGCACCGGCTATCTGGTGGAAATGGATGACACAAAGAAAATTTTTGAAGACCCACAGCAATTGCTCACCAAACAATATGTCCGGGGTGAGTTTAGTTAATCCTGGTCTTTTGTCATTTTCACGAATAATTACGGAACAACATGATGAACTATCGGGCTTGATTTGATGGTCAATATTGCAAGACTTGATATTGCTGCCATCAGATCGTGCCTGATAGATACGCAACTCAACTTTAAAAAGATTAATGCCTCGCTCAAGGTGAAACGCACACCACCAAGCGATACGGTGATCGAAAACCTGATAGCGGGTTATGCAAAAATAGACGAGTACCTGGTCAACGGTATTGATTTATTTGCCTATGGTAATTCGGGGTTACTTCTCGAACTGAACTATATTGTTCTGTATCAACACTCCACCACATCATCTGTAGAGAAACACTCCCAGTTTGAAGCCACTCAAGCCCACTTTTATGATGTAAGAGATGGTGGGATTGGTCAGTTAATGGATTGGCTGGCATTAAATCAGAATACGAATGTCTGGAAACGTTGTGCTGGTATCTTCACCAACATCCTCAGTCAGCCACAGCTATTTTTAGAAGGAAATCACCGCACAGGCTCCTTGATTATGAGCTATGTGTTAATGCGTGAAGGTTATTCACCTTTTGTCTTATCTTATGAAAATGCCAAGCATTTTTTTGAGCCAGCAGAGTTAACTAAAAAGCGGCGAAAAAAATCGCTGGTAGATGACTTCATTTACCTGCCCAAACAAACACGAAAATTTGCCAAGCTACTCAGAAGCGAGCAGGAGAAACGCCGGTTTTTACTGAGTGGTGCTTGTTGAACTTCAAACTCAGCTATTAATGTGAAATAGATCCTAGTGATAGTTTCCCGTGGATTTTTTATCTTTTAATTCACCACGATTGGAGCGCAGGATTTTTTGAAACTGTTCCGGATCGTTTTTGAGAATATTGACATATTCATTTACTAATTCATGCCAGTCGGCACCACCGTAAATGGAAAACTTCTCCAGTGACACCATTAATAATTTAGCAGCGACTCTGAGTTCTTTGTTATCCGCTTCACCATACCAGTCGGTTAGCTCACTATAGAGTGCTTCGATTTTTTCTAACGGCGTAAACTCCACCACCATATCCTGATTTTCTTTTTTGCTCATAGTGATTCTCAAATACTGTAAACGGTGTTTTGTCTGATAGAGGCTCAGTCAGCTCAGATAGTTAATTCATAGGCTAATGATATATCTTGGGCCATGNCATTACGTAAAACCAATAATCGACTTTTGTTCGTAGTCTTAAGCTGCACAATTATTCGCTTTGATTCTATTGTAGGTAATGTTGTCGGCTNCCAGTATATGATCCGCTAAAAGCCGGTTTGAATAAATCCCCAAAGGTAAAACGCCGGCATTAAGCCGGCGTTTTAGTGGAACAATGTCACTGCTCGATTTATTTATCAGANGTAAATTCCGGATAAGCAGACATACCGCATTCGCTGATATCCATACCTTCCATTTCTTCTTCTTCATCAACACGTAGTTTGGCGAATTTATTAATGATCGACAGTACGATAAATGAAGCGATAAACATCCACGCAAACGTGACTACAGTACCGATCAGCTGACCGGCAAAGGTAGCATCCGGGTTACTGAACATGACCGCGAAGATACCCCAGATACCGGCAGTACCATGGACCGAGATTGCCCCAACCGGATCATCAAGCTGCATTTTATCCAGAAAGATGACAGAGAACACCAGCACAATACCACCAACTGCACCAATGATCAGTGCCAGCCCAGGACTTGGCATTAAGGGTTCAGCAGTAATTGCCACCAGACCAGCCAACGCACCACTGATTGTCATAGTTAAGTCCGTTTTACCGAACAGGAATCTGGCCAGCAATGATGCAGCAACCATACCTGCAGCGGCGGCCATATTGGTGTTTACAAAGATCTTCGCTACGGCGTTGGCTTCTTCAATATTGGCAATTTTTAACTCAGAACCGCCATTGAAACCGAACCAGCCAAACCACAGAATAAACATCCCTAATGTTGCCATCGGTAAATTCGCACCTGGAATCGCGTGAACCTCACCATTTTTACCGTATTTGCCCTTACGTGGCCCGATAATAATGACCGCGGCCAACGCGGCGGCGGCACCAGCCATATGCACGACGACTGAACCGGCAAAATCCTGGAAGCCCAGTTGATCGAGGAAACCACCACCCCATTTCCAATAACCTTCTACCGGATAGATAAAACCGACCATAAACACAGCAAAGATCAGGAAAGGCCACAAACGCATACGTTCAGCTACCGCACCAGAAACAATCGACATGGTTGCTGCAGCAAATACCGCCTGGAAGATAAAATCAGCCATCGCTGAGTAATATGGCGCACCTTCGCCACCGGCTAATACCGATTCAGGACTATTATCTTCACCGAGGAAGAAGTCCAGACCAGGAATCCACGAGTTTACTGGATCGGCNGGGTACATGATGTTGTAGCCGATAACAAAGTACACCAGACAGGCAATACCATATAAAAGAACATTTTTATTGAGAATTTCGACAGTATTCTTACTACGTACCAATCCCGATTCCAACATGGCAAACCCAGCTGCCATCAACATCACCAGCGCTGTACACATCAGGAAATAAAATGTGTCGAGCGCATAACTTACTTCAATTACAAGCGTATCCATTTTACTCTCCTAAATAGCTGCTTCACCGGTTTCACCCGTTCTGATACGAACAGCCGACTCCAGTGTTGAAACGAAAATTTTGCCATCACCGATTCTTCCGGATTTGGCGCTGGTAGNAATGGCTTCAATGGCTTTTGCCACATCATCATCACCCACCACTAATTCAAGTTTGATTTTTGGCTGAAAATTAATCGTATATTCTGCCCCCCGATACATCTCGTTATGGCCTTTTTGCCGGCCATAACCCTTAACCTCTGTCACGGTGAGGCCGGATATACCAATTTCCTGAATCCCGGCCCGCACCAGTTCGAGAGCATGTGGGCGAATGATCGCCGTTATCATCTTCATTTCTCGCTCCTGTTGATTAAAATTAAATTTAATTTACCCTGGCGAAACAATGAAAAATCCATGCCACGTATTTTTCCTATAATAGTCAGTGAGTTAAGAATAAATGTTAGATAGATGAAGAACAAACGCATCATTTTGGTGCAGCAGAAAAGTTAAAAATGCACTGGCAATGTGCACCTTTAAGTAAAGGAATTTTTATTCAGGATTCAAAGCAGGTTCTGTTATTAGGGCGTGTTGATCTTTCATCTCCGNNTCTGTTGTGAGCTGAAAAAGCGTCAATCAAGGCACGAGGAGCGCCTTTTGTGAGATACATCCATGTATCCCACCCCGTTGGGGCTTACGCTCAAAAACGTTTATCTCCATGGATGGAGTGTATGCAAAAGCAATGTCTGGAACATTGCTTGTCCCGGCGTTTTTGTAGTTGTTCTAAATAAGTGACGAGCAAAGCTTCCGCATCCTGCTCACGCCCCTGACCTA
>NZSL01000013.1:0-347500 GCA_002696735.1 Methylophaga sp. | reverse complement strand
ACTGTTCGGGTTTCACCTTGTAATGAATAGAAAATCTCGGTGATACGACATTGATCCATCTACGTAATCTACAAAAAATGTTTTATTGTGCATTTTGCTGGATACGATCCAGACGCACTTTCGCCAGTCGGGATGCTGATGTATCCGGATATTGCTCAATCACCTGATTCAATGATGCTTGCGCCTTACTGGTATCGCCAGTTTCATATTCACTGAAACCGCGTTTTAACAAAGCATCTGCCACTTTATTACTGTCGGGATAGCTGGAGATGACTTTATCAAAAGCCACGATTGCTTTATCAAATTCACGCAAAACGTAATGTGCTTCGCCTTGCCAATAATAGACATTAGGCAGATATGAACTATTTGGATAATTTTGGGGGAATGCTCCCAACGCTGACAAAGCTTCCTGATAACGGCCGCCACGCAGATCCTGTAATGCTGACTGATATGCAGCTTCGCCACTTTCTACTGCGACGGGCACAGGTGCGCTCTCTCCAGCATCTGTCTGATCAGTGGGTGTATTCTGCAAACCACCATCGGCTAACTCTTCATCAATTGAATTGTTATCCATAGAAGGTGAATCGATAACTGATGGAGCTTGAGAAACTGAAGCTTGCTGCTGGATTTCTGTTATCCGTTGATCAAGATCCAAATATTGTTCACGCTGGCGTTTTTGAATCTGTTCTATTTGGTGATTAAGCTCTTCATTAGCACCATTTAAACGTTGAATCTCACGCTGCAATTGATCAACCTGAGTGAGCAAGGAGGTTAATCCCTGCCCCTGAATAATACGTTCCAACCTATCCACGCGAGCCTGTAAAGCTTCTTCTTCAGCCCAAGAAACAGCGGGCGCCAATATAGCGCCCACCATTAATACGATTGCAAGTTGTTTTTGCTTTTTAAACGGCATATCAACGACCAATGTAAATTATTTCAACTCGACGGTTTTGTGACCATGCAGATTCATCACTACCATCAACGGCAGGACGTTCTTCACCAAAGCTTGTCACACGAAATTGTTGGGCACTAGCGCCCTGCAACATCAGTAACTGACGAATAGATAAAGCACGTCGTTCACCTAATGCGAGATTATATTCACGCGAGCCCCGCTCATCAGTATGACCTTCAAGACGGACAGTCAGATTAGGATTTTTACCCAAATAAGCTGCGTGAGCCTCGACGATAGGTTGATCTTGTGGTCTTACGCTGGCGCTATCGTAATCAAAGTAGATTACCCGATTGGAGAGAGGGTTGGATGGGTCATTCAACTCACTTCCTGCATAACCATCTTCGCCAACAATAACACTTGCTTCTGCTCCCAGATCGCTTCCATCAGCTCCTTGACCAGTAACACCTGAAGTTGATGCGCCATTACGCTCCTCAACCAACACATCATCGGTTCCATCTTTTGTGGCATTACCGCTACAGGCATTGAGTAAAAACAATGCAATAAGTAGAGCCGAGAACTTATAACGATTCATAACAAACACTCCTGACATAAATTATTTTTTCAGCGGAGACCATGCTGGTTCACGCACAACAGTTCCGGATTCGCTCAAACGTTGATGGATCCGGCCATCAACAGAGACAGCAGCTAAAACACCGCTACCTTTTTGCTCAGTAGCATACAGGATCATTTGGCCATTCGGCGCGAAACTCGGCGATTCAGCTCTTCCTGAATCCGTCAAAACTTGCATTGCGCCGGTTTTCAAATCCTGTACAGCAATATAAAAACCACCATTGGCACCATGTACCATGGCCAGTTTGCTTCCATCTGGTGATAAATCAGGTGAAGCATTGTAATTTCCTTCAAAACTTATCCGTTCAGCTCTACCGCCATTTGCTGAAACTTTGTAAATTTGTGGTCGACCACCACGGTCAGAAGTAAAGTAAATCTCATTGCCATCGCGTGACCAAACTGCTTCAGTATCAATTGCCTGAGCATTATTGGTGACCCGTATTAAATCACCATTGGCTAATTCCATGACATAAATTTCCGGGTTACCATTTCTCGACAGAGTCAGGGCTAGCTTTTTGCCATCAGGCGACCAAGCCGGTGCGCTATTTATGCCTTCAAAGGAGGCAACTGACTTGCGTTGTCCGCTTTGCAACTGCTGAACAAAAACCTCTGTTTTGCCATTCTCAAATGATACATAGGCTAATTGATTGCCATCAGGTCCCCAGGACGGCGACATAATCGGTTGAGTAGATTGTAATACAGTCCGTGGATTTGCTCCATCAGCATCCGATATCTGTAAAGCGAAACGTTTTTTACCATCACCAGCCGTTATTTGTGTGACAAACGCCAGACGCGTTGAAAAAATACCTTTTTCGCCGGTTAATGTTTCATAGATAACATCTGCAATCTGATGGCCTAATGCACGCAATCCAGATGCAGGCACCTGGTAACGTTTTCCGGCCAATTGCTGACCACGGTAAACATCAAACAATTGGAATTGAACTTGGTAGTTCTCGCCATCCTGACTGCTGATTTTGCCGATAACAAGCCCTTCGGAACGTAATAAACGCCAATCTGCAAAATTGACCTGTGATTGTTCAGTGGGTCGAGAAACCAAATCCTGGTTATCTAATGGTGCGAAACGACCAGTACTCTCGAGATCATTACGAATAATGCTGGTTATATCCTCAGGCGCTTTAATTCCTTCGGCGCCAAACGGCACAATAGCGATTGGGAGTGCGCTATCTGAACCTCCGGTGATTTCGACTTTTAACACGGCAGATGCCTGAATTGGCATAAAAAACATCGCCATTAAGGCAAGCGAACGAATTAATTTCGGGGCCATATTAACTTCTCTCATTCAGGTTTAAAGTATATTTCAATGCCTTCACTGATAATCTTTTGTGCTGCATCAGGATCTGAAGGCATTGGCATTGGAGCGGCCTTATAAACAGCATTTTCTGCAGAACGATCAAATATTTCACTTCCACTGCTTTTTATCACTCTTACACTGCGGATATCACCACCCGGAATAAGTTTCACTTCCAGCGTAACAAGTAACCCAGCTTCTGCATTAGCTGGTTTAGTCCAGTAACGGGTAATTCTTTGTTGAATCTGCAATCCGTAGGTATCCAGAACCCCAGCAATCCGTTTCTGCTTGCGCTGTTCTGCCTCAGCATCTAATTGTCTTTGTAATGCTTGTTCTGCTTCTGCTCGTGATTTTTCTGCGGCCAGGCGTTCTGCCTCAGCTTTTCGCTTGGCCTCAGCTTCAGCAGCTTTTCGTTTAGCTTCAGCTTCAGCTGCCTTACGTTTAGCCTCTTCTTCTGCTTTACGCTTGGCTTCCTCTTCTGCTTTACGTTTGGCTTCCTCTTCCGCTTTACGTTTGGCCTCTTCCTCAGCCTTGCGTCTGGCTTCTTCTTCCGCTTTGCGTTTAGCCACAGCTTCTTCTCGGGCCTTTTCTGCTGCTAAGCGTTCTGCATCAGCTCGTTGTTTAGCTTCTTCAGCCGCTTTTCGCTCAGCTTCTGCCTTTTGTTTAGCTTGTTCTGCTTGTTGACGTTCCAACTCTGCCTGTTTACGTGCTTCTTCCTGTTCTATACGTTGCTGCTCAAGCTCTTTCAAGCGTTGTTGTTCAAGTTCAGCTTCCTGTTTTAGTTTTTCGGCATCAAGCTTGGCACGTTCCTGCATATCCAGAAATTCTTGCTCTTTACGAGCCAGCTCATCTTGCGTTTTTTCAAGTTGTTCATCCAGTTTTTGCTGACGCTCTTCTTCTGCTGCACGTTTTTTTTCTTCCGCTTCCTGCAAACGCGCCATTTCTTCAAGAACTAAATCTTCGTCAACTACGGTAGCTTGTACGATCTCGACTTCTGGTTGGCCAAACTGGCGAATATCAGTAGGCATATCAAAGCTGAATATCAGCAGTAAAAATAACAATATATGCAATATTGTTGAAGTGCCGCCGGCAAGAAGAGTTTGCACAATTGGATGCTTCATCTTAATTACTGTGTTTCCGTTTCCGGTCTTTGAGTAATCAAACCGACATTCGGTACGCCTGCTTTTTGTAATAAAGCCATAGCCCCTACCACTTGTCCATAACTTGCTGAACTATCGCCTTTGACCATCACTGGCGTTTGAGGGTTTCGGCGTAATACAGCCGACACTCTGGCAACCAGTTCCTGTGCACCGATACTTTGATCCTGATTATCACCTACTGATGCATAGTAAGCACCTTCAGCATCAACCGAAATCACCAAAGGTTCAAGATTTTCCGGCGCTTCAACCGGATTGGCATCGGCCTTGGGTAAATCGACTTGAACGCCCTGGGTTAGCATGGGCGCGGTAATCATGAAAATGATCAGCAATACCAGCATCACGTCGATGTACGGTACGACATTAATTTCTGCCATAGGCTTGCGACGTTGGCGTTGTTGTTTATAAAGCGCCATAGTTGGCTCCGTTATTAACCTTGTTGCCGTTGCAAAATTGAAGAGAATTCTTCAACGAAATTGTCATAACGACTAATCAATCTCTCAACTTCATGTGAATAACGGTTATATGCTACAACCGCTGGTATCGCTGCAAACAAGCCCATTGCTGTCGCGATCAAAGCCTCAGCAATACCTGGGGCAACCATAGCCAGTGTCGCCTGTTGCACTTCGCCTAAAGCTCGAAATGAATTCATGATACCCCAGACCGTTCCAAACAAACCAATGTATGGACTGGTAGAACCTGCTGTCGCCAGAAAGGGTAACGAAACTTCCAATTCATCCATTTCACGGGACAAGGAAATACGCATTACTCGCTGAGTCCCTTCCAACACATAGGTTGAGTCAGTAGAGGATTTTTTTAAACGGACAAATTCCTTGAAACCCGCCTCGAAAATTCCCTCCATACCCCGACCGGAGTGCGGTCTGGCAGTAATATCCTCATAGAGTCTGTTTAATTCATTTCCCGACCAGAATTTATCTTCAAATAAATCAGCATCTCGCCGGGCATCGGCTAACTCGCTGCGTTTTTTGAAAATAATGGTCCAGGAATAAACTGATATCAGCAGCAAAATAAGCATAACGATCTGCACCAGTAAACTGGCTTCAGATATCAGGGACATCAAGGATAGATCAGCATTCACATTGCATCTCCGTCAAAATAAAAGAAGGTATCGGGCACGGTTTAAATCGCAAAGCATCCAGGCAGGCCACTCGGACCGACGCACCGCACAACAGTTCACCGTCACGCAGTACTGATTGCTCAAACTGCATGCTTGCACCGCTCGTTTGTGTCATTTCAGATCGAATCAATAAGGCATCATTAAAACGTGCCGGGCGACGAAAATTGATTTGCATCGAATGGACTGCAAACAGACAATTATGTTCGTCTTTTAAAACATTTTGTTCAAAACCGAGCTGGCGTAGCCACTCTGTTCGCGCCCGCTCCATAAACTTCAGATAATTTGCGTGATATACCACGCCACCACTATCCGTATCTTCGTAATACACTCTCACCGGCCAATCAAAAGACTGCATTAATCACCTGTCAGATCTAAATCCGGTGTCAGACCCAAATGCAAAAAAGCCCGTTTGGTAGCGATTCTGCCACGAGGTGTCCGCATGATAAATCCTTCCTGAATCAAAAAGGGTTCAATAACATCTTCAATCGTGCCACGCTCTTCTCCAATAGCCGCGGCAATATTGTCCAATCCTACCGGGCCACCGGAAAATTTTTCAATGATGGCCAGCAATAGTTTGCGGTCCAACATATCAAAACCAAATTTATCGACATCCAGCAAATCCAGTGCCTGTCTGGCAATTTCTGCTGTGACAATACCATCAAACCGCACTTCTGCGTAGTCACGAACCCGTCGTAATAAACGGTTGGCTATTCGCGGCGTGCCTCTGGAACGGTGAGCAATTTCACCTGCACCATTAACGTCCAGCGTTAAACCTAGAATACGTGCGCTACGCTGCACAATCGTACTTAAATCAGCGACATTATAAAATTCCAATCGCTGCACAATGCCAAATCGGTCTCGCAAAGGCGAGGTCAGTGAACCAGCGCGGGTTGTTGCTCCGACCAGGGTAAATGGCTCAAGATCCAGCTTAATTGAACGAGCTGCCGGTCCCTCACCGATCATGATATCGATCTGGTAATCTTCCATCGCCGGATACAACACTTCTTCAACCACCGGGCTTAATCGATGAATTTCATCGACAAACAATACATCATTCGGCTCTAGATTGGTCAGCAACGCTGCCAAATCACCAGGACGCTCTAAAACCGGCCCCGAAGTTTGTCTTAAATTAACGCCCATTTCATTGGCGATAATATGTGCCAATGTGGTTTTACCCAGCCCCGGAGGACCAAATATCAGTGTATGGTCCAACGCTTCTTTGCGTTGCCGGGCCGCTGAGACAAATAATTCCATCTGCTCGCGCACCACCGGTTGACCAATATAGTCCTCGAGTCTAATGGGCCGGATAGCCCGATCCACCCGGTCATCATCATTCAGCGTTTGCGGAGTAATAAAACGTTCATCCATAGTTAATTACGCTGTAACGCCTGTCTGATGATTTGCTCAGTAGTCATATCCTGGGCATCAAAACTACGGATCATTCTGTCTGCTTCGGCGGCTTTATACCCTAAAGCAATCAAAGCTTCCAGTGCTTCTTTTCGTGCCCCGCTGCTACTCGGCATATTCGTCGTAATTTGTTCATCAAGCCCCATTGCAGAACCGACTTCCTTAAGTCTGTCGCGCATCTCTATAATAAGACGATCTGCTGTCTTTTTACCGACACCAGGCAAACGCGTCAAACTTGCGGCATCACCTTCCTGCACACTTCGAGCAAAGCTATCGACGTCGCTACCCGATAAAATCGTCAGTGCCAGTTTCGCTCCCACTCCATTTACCTTAAGTAAACTGCGAAATAATAATCGTTCGCGAGTAGTAGCAAAACCATACAACAACTGGGCGTCTTCGCGCACGACTAAATGGGTATATAAACTCACTTTTTCATTAAGTGACGGCAAATTTACAAAAGTAGACATGGGAGCGGAGACTTCATAGCCCACCCCATTTACATCCAGCACCAATTCCGGCGGCTGTTTTTCGATAATAATTCCGGTAAGACGACCAATCATCGGCTATAGCGTCCTCCTCGACGACGACTGATCCGCATTCCTGCGGGAAGTTTATTGCTGAGACTATCCAGTGCTGCATGATTTGCATGGGTTACCGCACAGGCCAAGGCATCTGCGGCATCTTCCATTGGCGCTTCTTTTAATTGCAACATGACCGACATCATATACTGGACCTGTTCTTTTTTGGCATGTCCATTACCAACGACAGCTTTTTTTATTTGTGTGGCGGAATATTCATGGACTTTTAAATGTTGATTGACTGCGGCACAAATGGCAGCCCCTCGAGCCTGACCAAGCTTCAAAGCTGAATCAGCATTTTTATGCAGAAACACCTGTTCGATAGACATAATTTCAGGTTCATACCGCAGAATCAGATCGGTTAATCCATCAAAAATCTGTTTCAGACGATCAGCAAACTCGCCATCCCCCACCAGCAATCTGCCATTAATGACGTGCTTAATCTGTTTACCGTCAAGCTCTATGATGCCAAAACCGGTTTTACGGGAGCCGGGATCAACACCGAGAATGCGTGACATAGGGGGATGGCCGCTAGTTCTCCAGCTGCGCCATCACCTCATCAGAGAAGTCTGCATTTGAATAGACCTGTTGCACATCATCAAGCTCTTCAAACGCTTCTATCATGGCGATGGCTTTTTGTGCGTCATCCAACTCCAGACTGACGGTATTGTCAGGGTGCATGGTGACTTCGGCTGATTGCGCCTCAAATCCAGCGGCATCCAAGGCATCTTTAACAGCAGCATACTCATCCGGCGTGGTAAACACATCGATGGAACCGTCATCATTGGTGACAATATCTTCAGCACCCGCTTCGAGCGCGACTTCCATGACCGCGTCTTCATCCAGACCTGGCGCTAGACTGATAATGCCTTTTTGATTAAACATGAAAGCCACACAGCCATCGGTGCCCATATTGCCACCGCGTTTACTGAAAACATGGCGTACCTCAGCAACCGTGCGGTTACGATTGTCCGTCATGCAATCCACCATAATAGCGATGCCGTTTGGCCCGTAGCCTTCGTAACGTACCTCTTCGTATGCAGCACCCTCGAGCTCACCTGCACCACGCTTAGACGCTCGTTCAATAACATCTTTGGTCATATTACTGCCCAAAGCTTTATCAATGGCAGCACGTAATCGAGGATTAGTGGCAGGGTCACTGCCGCCCATTCTTGCAGCTACAGTAATTTCACGAATCAGTCGGGTGAACAATTTGCCGCGTTTGGCATCTTGCGCACCTTTTCTATGCTGAATATTCGCCCACTTACTATGACCTGCCATTTGGTACTAACCTCTTTATTATTACGTTTAATACAAGTTTTCTATGCAATTAAACCAAAGTATTCCAGTCGCGATAATATTCGCTACGACCATAAACCTGATCAAAGTACATACTTTGTAACTGTTCGGTGATCGGGCCGCGTTTACCTTCACCGATTGGACGGTTATCCAATTCACGAATCGGCGTGACCTCAGCTGCGGTGCCGGTGAAAAATGCTTCATCGCAGATATACACTTCATCACGGGTAATACGTTTTTCAACTACTTTTAGCCCGATATCGTTAGCCAGGCGCATAACCGTATCGCGGGTAATGCCTTCCAGAGCCGAGGTCAGCTCGGGGGTATAAAGTACACCATCGCGCACCATAAAGAAGTTTTCACCACTACCTTCAGTAACAAAACCGTTAGCATCTAACAACAATGCTTCGTCATAACCATCGTTCACAGCTTCTTGCAAAGCCATCATTGAATTCATGTAGTTGCCATTGGCTTTGGCTTTACACATGGTGATATTCACATGGTGACGGGTAAACGATGAGGTTTTAATGCGAATACCGCGGGTCATGTTTTCTTCACCCAGATAGGAACCCCAGCTCCAGGCAGCCACCATCACATGTGTTTTTAAATTGTCAGCGCGGATACCCATGCCTTCAGAACCATAAAAACACATCGGACGAATATAGGCAGAATCCAGTTTGTTATCTCGAACCACAGCACGTTGTGCTTCGTTTAAAGTCGCTTTATCAAACGGGATGTTCATACCGAGAATCTTGGCGCTACGGAAGAGCCGGTCTGTATGCTCCTGCAGGCGAAAAATAGCAGCGCCAGCATCTGTTTGATAGGCACGGACCCCTTCAAACACCCCCATACCGTAGTGCAGTGTATGCGTCAGCACATGGACTTTAGCTTCGCGCCAAGGCACAAATTCGCCATCCAACCAGATAACGCCATCACGATCTGCCATTGTTACTGCTGCCATAATTACCTACTTTTGAGACTTAATATTGATATCAAACTGGTTTTAACGTAACCAGCGTTGCCAAATTGCGTTCACTTGTTGCTGAAAATCGGCCACTTTGGCCTCCGGCACCACTGCCGGTTGTTCCTGAAGAACACAATGATTTGCTTCACTACGATAATAGCGATAAGCATCTGCGAGCATGTTCCCTTCTTGTTCACTGAGCTTGCCTGTCGCGACTAAAGCATCCAAAATTCGGATATTATCGGTGTAAACCATCAGATCTGGCAAGCTTGCTGACCAGGCAAGTACTGCATATTGCACCATAAATTCAATATCAGTGATACCACCTACGCCCTGCTTAAGATCAAAATTTCCTGCAGACGACTTATCCAGTTGCTGACGCATTTTATGGCGCATTTCACTGACTTCTTTTGCCAGCTCGGATTCAGTACGTGATTTGGACAAAACTTGCTGGCGAATGTTACTGAATTGTTCAGCTAATTTTTTATCTCCTGCGACACACCTGGCTCTGACCAGAGCCTGATGTTCCCACGTCCAGGCTTCATTCTGTTGATAATCATCAAAGCCTGAAATTGGACTCACCAGCAACCCTGAATTACCCCTTGGCCTCAGTCGCATATCTACTTCATAAAGCACTCCACCCGCAGTCACGGTATTTAATAAGTGGATCATCCGCTGAGCCAAACGTGTATAAAACACCATCAAATCGACAGGTTTATCACCATCAGTCATTCCCTCCCGCGCATCATCAAATACAAAAACTAAATCCAGATCTGAGCCATACCCCAACTCCAGTCCACCTAATTTTCCATAGGCAATGACACTAAAGCCGCACTCCGTCATATCATCTTTATCCGCAGCGGGCGGTAATCCGTGACGCGAGATCAGATATTGCCAAGCCAATTGCAACACACGTTCCAACAAAATTTCTGCCAATTCGCTGAGTTGATCACCGATCCGCATCAACGGTAATACTTCGGTGACATCTGCTGCAGCAACATGCAAAGTGGCAATTTGCCGAAACTCCCGCAATAAATTCATTTGCTGTTCAAGATCGGTGTCTTCAGCAGCTGAGAGGAACTGGTTTAATAAGGCTTGTTGCTGTTCTCGGCCAGGCACTTCGTAAAGTGATCGCGGATCCAGCAATTCATCCAGTAATACTGGATAACGTGCTAACTGATGGCTAATTAAAGGACTCGCCGCACAGAGTTTGACCAGTTGAGATAAGGCCAAGGTGTTTTCAACCAATAGCGACATATAGGCTGAACGCCGCATAATAGATTCCAATAGCGGAATCATCCGGTTCAGACAGGTATCAGGTTCGTCAGTACCAGCAGCAGCCTGAACCAATAACGGCAATAATTTTTTGAGACGTCCAAGACCGGTATGACCAAGGTTTTTAACGACATGCAGGTTCAACAATTTTTCAATCGTCTGCTGGGATTGCTCTGGTTCGTGATATCCCCATGTTTCAAGATAAGACGTTATTTCTGCTTCGCTGGAAGTTAACAATGCAATACTGTCGGTACTCTCATCATCGGCCTGTGGTGCAGTCAGTAATTGTTGGAAATGTTCATGCACCTGCTGCCGATGTTCACTGAGAGTTTCAACAAAAGCAGTCCAGCTCTCAAATCCCATACTCCTTGCTAAACGAATTCGGGCCTCATTATTACTGGGTAATAAATGTGTTTGTTGATCTGCCCAGGCCTGAATACGATGTTCTGTTCGACGCAGAAACACATACGCATTTTTTAAGGCTGTTACAGCGTAATCTGACAATAATTTTCGCTCAGCCAATAAATCCAGAATCGTCAGAATGGGTCTTTGCTGCAAAGGTTTGTCACGCCCGCCATAAATTAACTGAAACACCTGACCAATAAACTCAATTTCGCGGATCCCTCCTGCTCCAAGCTTGATATTGTCTTCCATGCCTTTTAAATGAAGCTGTCCGGCAATCATGGATTTCATTTCACGCAGTGAATCAAACATGCCGTAATCAAGGTAACGTCGATAGACAAACGGTCGTAGTAGCTCGCTGATAGCTTTCTTATCCTGTTCACTGCCCGTAACAGGTCTTGCCTTGATCATTGCATAGCGTTCCCATTCCCGGCCCTGAGTCTGGTAGTAATCCTCCATGGCATCAAAACTGGCGACTAATGATCCACTTTCACCAAACGGGCGCAAACGCATATCTACCCGAAACACAAATCCATCAACGGTCACATTATCGAGAGCCTGAATCAGTTTGCGACCCAAGCGAGTAAAAAACTCTTCATTGGTGAGGCTTTTCCGTGCGCCTTGTGTTTCGCCATCATCAGGATAGGTAAAAATCAAATCTATGTCAGAAGACAGGTTCAATTCCCCGGCACCCATTTTGCCCATCCCCAGCACGATTAAATGCTGTGGCTGATCCAACTCATCCATCGGGGTGCCAAGCAGTTCGGTTTGCCATTGATAAAGCTTGTTTAATGCCTGCTCAACGCAACAATCCGCCAATGCCGTTAACTCACGCACCGTCTCTGCCAGATCGGCCCATCCACTTAAATCCCGCCAGATAATACGCACCATTTCTCGGTGTCGAAAGAACCGCAATTGTTGTTGCAAAGTGGCTTCATCATTTACCTGTGCCAGCCGGGTTTGCAGGCGTTGCTGATAGCCATCTTCTGCATAGACAGTTTCCAAATCACCACTTTCGACCAACTCACGCAAACGCTGTGGTTGCCTGTCGCCCTGATTCAACACATACTCACTGGCCGTTAATACTTCAGAGGCAGAATCAAGCAGATTTTGCTTATCCTGCAGAATCGATTGCCATCGTTCTGTATGTTGTGTTGTGGTCATTTTTGCCTCATTGGATATTTCAAAATGCACAGTCATTGAAAATGTGTCTAAACTAACAGAACATATGACTTATCGCGATGTAATAACCACGAAATTTTCACATCGGCAAATGTATTTTCTCAGACTAAATAACCTTCGTCTCGTCAAAGGAGACAACGATGGACAGCAATGAATATAACGCCCCGCATTTCACCCCAAAAAGCGTTTCTGATCGGGTGGCGCTGGCAATTGTAAAATTTATGCGTTTTTTTGCTGACGTCTTTTTTTCCGGACGTTACGGACATCGTGCTGTCGTACTGGAAACGGTTGCAGCCGTACCTGGCATGGTTGGCGGAGCTCTTCAGCATCTTCGTTCACTGCGCCGGATGCAGGATGATGATGGTTGGATTAGCACTTTGCTGGAAGAAGCTGATAATGAACGTATGCATCTGCTCACCTTTGTGCATATTGCCAAACCAAGCTGGTTCGAACGTGTGTTGATTATTATTGCTCAGGGTGTGTTTTATAACTTGTTCTTTATTTTATATATTTTCTCATCTCGAGTAGCGCATCGAATTGTTGGTTATCTTGAGGAAGAAGCTGTGTACAGCTATACCGAGTATTTAGCAGGTATCGATTCAGGCAAATACGAAAACGTAGCCGCACCGCAAATTGCCATTGATTACTGGAACCTGCCACAGGATGCGCTGCTGCGCGATGTAGTGTTAGTTGTAAGAGATGATGAGGCCAAGCATCGTGATGTAAATCATGATTTTGCCAATCAATTGCAAAACGCCTAATATGCCGCTGAATGAAGTAACAAATCGGGTTAGCTTCTAACCGCGCTGACAGACAAGGACGACTATGGCGACTTTATTATTTCGACTCAACAATGTACCTGAAGACGAAGCGGAAGACGTTCGGCAATTGCTGGACGATAAAGGCTTTGCCTTTTACGAAACTCAGGCTGGATTTTTTGGCCTTGGTGTGGCGGCCATCTGGTTGATAAATGATGAACAACTGCCTATTGCCAAAGCCACGCTCGATGAATATCAGGCCAAACGCGCTATAGATCAGCGTCAGCAATATGAAAATCTGCGTGCCAATGGCGAAATACCGGGATTTTTCCAATCCATTTTTCAGCATCCATTTCGCTTTGTAGGCGTGTTGCTGTTGATTGCCTTTGTATTAAGTCTGATGTTGATTCCTTTCTGGAAAACATTACACCCTTAAAAGCTCTTTTCAATTTAATTAGCCCAAAAAAAAGCCCCACCTCTTTCGAGGCAGGGCTTTTTTGTGTGCTGATAGCTATGCTGTAACGAATTACATCATGCCGCCCATGCCGCCCATATCAGGCATTGCAGGAGCTTCTTCTTTCGGAATTTCAGCAATCATGGCTTCAGTGGTCAACATCAGACCCGCAACCGAACCAGCATTTTGCAATGCCGTACGCGTTACTTTAGTTGGATCCAGAATACCCATTTCAATCATATCGCCATATTCGCCAGTTGCTGCGTTGTAACCGTAGTTACCTTTACCTGCTGCGACTTCATTTAAGACAACAGAGGCTTCATCGCCAGAGTTGGTGACGATTTGACGTAAAGGTTCCTGCATTGCACGACGTGCGATAGCAATACCAGCATCCTGATCCAGGTTGTCACCTTTCAGTTCGCCCAGGCTTACTTCGGCACGAACCAGAGCAACACCACCACCAGCAACTACGCCTTCTTCAACGGCAGCGCGAGTCGCATGTAATGCGTCTTCAACACGGGCTTTTTTCTCTTTCATTTCAATTTCAGAGCCAGCACCAACACGAATTACCGCAACACCACCAGCTAACTTAGCCACGCGTTCTTGCAGTTTTTCTTTGTCGTAGTCTGAAGATGAATCAGCGATTTGTGCACGAATCTGTTCAACACGTGCAGTGATTTCATCCGCACGGCCTGCACCATCAATAATAGTGGTGTTTTCTTTGCTGACAGAGATTTTCTTCGCTTGCCCCAGATCATCCAGAGTAACTTTTTCCAGATTCAGACCAACTTCTTCAGAAATCACGGTACCGCCAGTTAACACAGCGATATCTTCCAACATCGCTTTACGACGATCACCAAAACCTGGCGCTTTAACCGCACAGACTTTAACGATACCACGCATGTTGTTAACAACCAGAGTGGCCAACGCTTCGCCTTCAACATCTTCTGAAACGATCAGCAGTGGACGGCTTGATTTGGCAACCGCTTCCAGTGTTGGCAGCAGTTCACGGATATTAGAGATTTTTTTGTCGTACAGTAGAACGTATGGGTCATCCAGGTTGGCTGACATAGTTTGCTGTTCGTTAACAAAGTATGGAGACAGGTAACCACGGTCAAACTGCATACCTTCAACAACGTCGAGTTCATTTTCAAAACCACGACCGTCTTCAACCGTGATAACGCCTTCTTTACCCACTTTTTTCATTGCTTCAGCAATGATGTCGCCGACTGATTTGTCAGAGTTGGCAGAGATAGTACCGACTTGAGCAATGGCTTTGTCATCATCACAAGGTGAAGACATTTTTTTCAGCTCTTCAACAGCAGCAGTAACGGCTTTATCGATACCGCGTTTCAGATCCATTGGGTTCATGCCCGCTGTTACTGATTTCATGCCTTCACGTAAGATTGCCTGAGCAAGTACGGTGGCAGTTGTGGTGCCGTCACCAGCAGCGTCAGAAGTTTGCGAAGCAACTTCTTTCACCATTTGTGCGCCCATGTTTTCAAATTTGTTTTCTAGTTCGATTTCTTTAGCAACTGAAACACCATCTTTAGTGATAGTTGGTGCACCGTAGCTTTTATCCAAAATAACATTGCGACCTTTAGGTCCTAATGTCACTTTTACCGCATTGGCCAGCGTATTAACGCCTTTGACCATTAGCTGGCGCGCATCAGCGCCAAATTTGACTTCTTTAGCAGCCATTTTAATTCCTCTTTATAGCTATGTTTAACGTAACCAGATGTGAAATCGTCGGGAAGCTTACGCTTCGATCACAGCAACGATATCGTCTTCACGCATTACCAGCAGTTCTTCGCCTTCCACTTTGACTTCGGTGCCGGCATATTTACCAAACAGCACTTTGTCACCGACTTTAACAGCCAGAGGACGGACTTCACCAGAATCGGTAGGTTTGCCGTTACCCGCTGCGATAATTTCGCCACGAGATGGTTTTTCTGCTGCATTGTCAGGAATGACAATTCCACCAGCAGAGGTAGTTTCTTCTTCCATGCGACGAACAATCACACGATCATGAAGGGGACGAAGGTTCATTAGTTTTATCCTCCAAAAGTAACAAAAAATGACCAAGAAAATTCCAGGAACCCCTTTAATGGGGCTGGCTGAATAAACTTCAAGTGCCTGAGTTAAAAAATTTCTGAAAAAACTGTCAGATGCAGTAAATTGCTTGATTTATCAGCATTAACGAATATTGCGCTGATCGTCATCCTTGATGACCTCACCCTCAATAATATCCTCACTTTGCGAATAACGTTTCTGCGCAGACCACTGCTGACGAAATATCACATTGCTGTTACGAATTAATTTCAGCAATAGAGCTCGTCGCAAGGCCGGAACCAATAATAAAAAGCCCACCGCATCGGTTACAAAACCAGGAATCAGTAACAGAAAACCGCTTATAAATAAGGTCATTCCCTCCAGCATCTCCAGAGCCGGAGTGTCACCACGACGAATTGATTCCTGAGCTCGCTGCATGGTGGAAAGCCCTTGCAACTTAACCAACCAGGCACCTAAAACTGCAGTCGCAATCACAAACAGAATGGTCCAGCCAGCGCCAATCACCTCACCAACTTCAATTAATACGTAAATTTCTGCGATTGGAACCAGCAGAAATAATAAAAATAGCCACTTGAACATATTTATTCCTTAACGGATAGCACTCACTAGGAAGGTTGGGGCTTATCCGGGCTTTTCAAGCAAATCTGTCGATTATTGATGTGGTTTTTTAACAACATTTCTGGCGATTTGTTGCGTTGTCACACAACTGTCACAGTTTTTTCATCACGCTGAAATATTTGGGTTTTAAGGTGTGCAGGTCTCGGAGATACAGACCGAACGTGTTTTATCAACTAAGAGGATAGTCCCTTGAAATTAAAAACGTCTGCAATATTAATCGCCGGCGCACTGTTCGGTGCCGCCACACTGCCTGCACAGGCTAACAATGATGCCATGATGGATCTTTTACAGGTTTTGCGTGATAAAGGCACAATCAGCAACGATGATTACAAATTGCTGACCAATGCAGCAGCAGCTGATAAAGAAATGGCAGAAGCTGATAAAGAAGAGCTGAAAAAAGAAGTTGAAACAGCAACAGCCAATATGCCGGTTATTGAAACTGATGGCAAACTGGTGGTTTCAGATCGTGACGGTAACTGGTCATTCCAGCCTATCGGTCGTGTGATGTGGGATGCCATTTCTGTCGATAACGATGGCTTATATGATGGTACAGCTATTAGCGACAATGAAGGTCGTGGAACAGAATTACGTCGTGCACGTTTAGGCTTTGAGGGTGATATTTACGACTGGAGCTACAAATTTGAAGCTGACTTTGCCGGTGGTGATGCCTCGATCAAAGATGCATACGTAGGTTACGGTAACAGCCTGACTGACAGCACAAAATGGGGTGTAAAGCTGGGTCAATCTCATATTGCTTTTGGTTACAACACCAAAGCCAGCTCAAAATATATGAGCTTTATTGATCGCCCATTTTACGCCGATTCAAGTATTTCTCCCGCTCGTGAAAGTGGTGCAGTCTTTCAAATAAATGATAAAGACTATCGCTGGTTATTAGCGACTTCTTTCACCAGTGGTGAAATTGAAGATGGTGAAACTGACATTGATGATGCAGACTCATGGGCTGTACGTGGTTCTTTTGTCCCTTTCATGCAAGATGAAAAGCATATGTTGCAAGTTGGTGCTGGTTATCTTACACGCGGTAACGGTGATGATACATTCCGTTATCGTCAACGTGCCGTCAGTCACATTACATCAGAGCGTCCAATCGATACTTCTGTAGCGGGTTATGATGGTTCTTCAGCCTTTACCGCTGACGTGTTAGGTATCTATGGTCCTTTCCATGCCTTGGCTGAATATGTCGATTACACTGCAGAAAGTTCAGTCAATTCTGACCAAGATTTTACTGGTTATTCTGTTGAAGCAGGTTACTTCTTAACCGGTGAATCTTACAAATGGAAAAAAGGCTACAATTCAGGCGTATCACCGAAATCAGCATATGGTGCTTGGCAGCTAGTTGCCCGTTTCGAGAACATCGAAACAGAAGGCCTGGTCGGTGGTAGCATGCAGACTGAAGACGAAGCAGATAAATACACCTTGGGTATTAACTACATCCCACGTAAAAATATTCGCCTTATGTTGAACTACGACAAAATTACTGACCTGACAGTCAACGGTGCAAGCTCAGATGCAGAACCTTCTGCTCTGAAATTCCGTGCTCAAGCCTTCTGGTAGGCGCGGAATCTAGAGAGTTATCTCCTCTGCAAACTTGCCCCACTCTTTTGGGTGGGGCTTTTTTGTATCTGGCTTACTAAGAGTTGAATTCCAATGACAAAAGAAGAATTACTGCAATTTACCTCACTGGAAGATATTCTTGCCACGGCGGCACTTACTCCTATATTTCAACCGATTGTCTCATTAAAAAACAATCAGATTTATGGTTATGAGGCTCTGATCCGTGGTCCTTCTGATAGTGTTTTACACTCTCCAATTAATCTGTTTGATGCAGCCAGTCGACACGGCCGTTTGGCTGAACTGGATTTATTGTGTCGTGAAGTTGCCATTGCCCGATTTGGTGAATTGGATCTGAAAGCCAAGCTGTTTATTAATACCATCCCAGCAGCGCTGTTACAGCCCGACTATCCACACGGTTTAACGACCAAGTTCCTGAAAAAAGCCGGCATCCCTGCGGAGCAGGTAGTCATTGAGTTAACTGAGCAATATCCAATAGATGATTATGTGCTGATGCGCGAAGCTACTGAACATTATCGTGAAATGGGCTTCTCGATTGCCATTGACGATTTAGGGGCGGGTTATTCCGGTTTACGTACATGGTCAGAGTTAAAGCCGGATTATGTCAAACTGGATCGTCACTTCATGCAGAATATCCATGAAGATCAGCAGAAAAAACAGTTTGTGCAATCAATGATCGATATTGCACAAAGCAGTAACTGTAGGGTGATTGGAGAAGGTGTAGAAGTCCGGGAAGAGTATTTAGTTGCACAGTCCATGGATATGCATTTTGCTCAGGGCTATTATTTCGGCCGCCCAACGCCGAATCCCAAGCGAGAATTACCGCCTGAATTATTTGCCAAACGCCAACCCAGAGAAAAAATTCATTCGGGGGTGCCCCGTTCAGATTCACTGGTGGGAAGCCTGCTGACACAATTAACCCCGGTGCGTACTTATCATGATGTAAATCAGGTAGGCGAACGCTTCCAGAATGCCGTAAAACTGGCCGCATTGCCGGTATTACATGAAAACGACACCATTGCTGGCATGGTATGGCGCGATGAATTTATGACCCTGTATGCAAGTCGTTATGGCCGGGACTTACATGGTCGCAAACCGATTCATCTATTTATGGATAATCGCCCTATCATTGCTGAGACGACTTTGCAGCTAAAGTCGCTCAGCCAGCAAATTACGAGTCAGGAACCTTCTCATCAGCACAGCGTTTTTATCATTTCGGAACAAGGATTCTACCGTGGTGTAGGTAGTTTGATGGATTTATTGCGGCAGATTACTGACTTGCAATTAACCATCGCCCGTCATGCCAATCCACTGAGCGGCCTGCCCGGTAATGTACCATTAAATGAGCACATTCAACAGTCTATCCGGGAAAAACGTCATGCCACGGTATGTTATTTCGATTTGGATAATTTCAAGCCCTATAATGATACCTATGGCTATAACAAAGGCGATAAGGTCATTACCAAAACGGCAAAAATACTCAGTCAGTTTATTGACCATGAAAATGATTTTTTAGGTCATGTAGGTGGCGATGATTTCATCGTCATATTTGATAGTCATGACTGGCGCAATCGCTGTGAAATGATGCTGGAGGCGTTCGCGTTACTCTATAGTGAACTTTATAGTGATACCCATCTGCAACAAGGAGGCATTCAGGCCTACGATCGCCATGGTCAGCAAGTCTTTTATCCTTTGTTAAGCTTATCCATCGGTGCGGTCACCATCAGTGATTTTGACTATCTGATTGATGAAACAGATCTTGCAGAGCATGCTACCAAGGCTAAATCGAAAGCGAAGAAAATGCCGGGCAACAGTCTTTATCAGTTGAATCTATCAGATTGCCAGCCATTGGCGGAGGCAGGTTAAGTCAAATAAGATGATGAAAAACGGCCTAATATTTAGCGGCCATTCACTACCGATTTGTTTAATTGTTGCAGTACATAATTAACACGCTGCTTGATCTTTTCCCGGGTAATCCGGAATTCCTTCAGTAGTTCGGCTTCACTGCCCCGATATTTTGCCGGATCGGTTAGCGGTAAATGCAACCGCAAAGTATGGGGGCTGACAACAGGACATTGTTCATCAGCATTTTCACATAAGGTGACCAGTAAGTCTGCCCATTCCAGCATTTCGCCATTTACCCGTATTGATTCCTGCTGTGAAATATCAATACCTACTTCAGACATCACCTGTATTGCCTGAGGATTCTGGCCATGAGACTCAATACCGGCTGAACGAACTTCAATTTCATCCCCGGCCAGAAATCTGGCCCAGCCTTCGGCCATTTGAGAGCGACAGGAATTTCCCGTGCACAAAAACATTATTCTGAACTTTTCCATAACCCACCTCATTTATATCACCGCCCAACTTAACAAGCTTTTATGACAAACCCATTAATTCACATCAAACTTAATAATGATTCTTATCTGCTCTTGAAATCAGCCATATGGCTTCTGCTAGAATGACGCTTTAACTCAACTCGGATCTGCATGTGAAAAAAATTATTATCAGCCTGTTGTTCGTTGTCGCTCCGATACTTTTGCCTGGGATAAGCGCCGCTCAAACAACTCGCTACGTTTCAGATGAGCTTGAGATCACCATGCGCAATGGCCAGGGATTGGATTTCGGTATTCGCAAAATGCTTAAGTCAGGCACCGAACTTGCTGTACTGGAAAATGATCCCTCCGGTTATTCGAAGGTGCGCACCAATGATGGGGTTGAAGGCTGGGTTTTATCGCGTTATCTGGTCAACAATCCGAGTGCCCGTGACCAGCTGGCGGCCAAAGAACAGCGCATTGCCAATCTGGAACTGGAAATTACCGGTTATAAAGAAGAAATTGAACAGTTGAGCTCACAGACCAGTGAAGCTGATAACCAGAACATGTCACTTAAAGAAACAGCTCAACGACTCAGTAAAGAACTGGATGATTTACGCCGTACGGCCTCAAATGCTGTAGCGCTGGAAAACGAAAATCGTCAATTAAAAGAGCGGCTGCAGCAAATCGATCATGAAATTCAATCCATTGTCATCGAAAACAACACGCTGAAAGACAATGATGCAAAGAACTGGTTTTTGATTGGTGCTGCTGTGTTGTTTGGCGGGATGATTATCGGACTGATTTTACCAAGTCTGCGAATGCGTAAAAAAAGCTCATGGGGTAATTTCTAGACTACCAACAGAAAAGCGCCGCAAAATATTGCGGCGCTTTGGGGTTATTCTGACTTAATGACTACTTCACGCTTTTTATGTCCCTCACGTAAATGTTGCAGATTCTCTCCCGCCAGTGTCCCACTATCAATCTGATAAGCTTTGCCAAACCCTTTCACATATCGCCCGCCACGGGGTTTAAGTTTGAATAGACGGAAATCACTCAGCTGACTTAAGTTCGTTATACGCTGGCCATGACGCTCGGTTAACAACGCAATTCCCACATGCCAGGCATCAGAGTCAACTTGAATCCATTCCGCCTCCACCTGATAAGTCACACGCAAACGGGCGAACAGTTCAATCGCCGAATCTTCATCTTCAATGATTAACACTGACGCTTGTGGATGAATTCGCAGATTGACGCCATGGACAGCAATATCACTGACCAGTATATAAAGACAGTCTCTGCCAAGTGCAAAAGCAGCATATGATGCATAGGGGTGATTATTTTCATCCAGAGTCGACAGCATTAACGTTTTACGGCTGTTGACCATCATCATGATTTCATCACTGATCTGTTGTTCCAAACCTTTATTTTTCATTTGTGTGCCCCCAGGGCCTGTTGATCTTTCATAGCCGCCTCTGCTGTGACTGAAAATGCACCAATCAAGACGCGAGGAGTGAAGTTTAGTGACTCTAAATAAACGACGAGCAAGAAAGAGTGGTGCATTTTCAGCCTCAACCCGAAGGGTTGGGTGCTATTTTCCCCCTACTTCGTTGGAAATGACTTATCTAGAATGACTACATCGCATCATTACCGCCTTGTCGGACAAAAAATAGCCTCCAGCAGTGGTGGCTAAGAAAGATTAACAGGCCCTTGATATTGCTGCATTAACTGAAAAAACTTTTCACGTTGTGATGCGATCAATTCGCCCTGTTCATCACGACCGAGAAAGACTTTGAAGATGACTTCATCGTTTGCATCCTCAAACACAAAGGCATAACTTTCACGACCTCGATGGGGTTTGGCCTGAAAGCTGATTCGCTCAATTTTCTGCAGATTAAGATGGCCATGAAAACCGTTACCGTCAGCTTTAAGGTTATAGAAACCTTCTGCCACGGTTGCTTTTGGAAAGGCGCCGGTAAATTCGAATACACTGCCACCATGAATAATGATGGTTGTCATCGAGCCCCAATCACTGATCTGTTCCAATAACTGTTGCGCATTTTGTCCCGGCATTATTGAGGCTGGTGTTGCTGCTTGTTCCTGTTGCATAAATCTACTCCGCATTAGAACTGATAGCGTACTGCCAATCTTACATCACGTCCCGGCATATAAAGCTCCTGAAACGCCACACGATAATATTGATCAAACAGATTATTCACACTGATATCCAGCTTGAGATCAGATATGGCAGCTGGCTGCCAGGTGGCATAAATATCGGTCAGGGTATAGTGGTCATAATCTCGACTATCTTCTGAAGGAGTTCGATTCTGAGTCTCGATATGGCTGACCTTCAGCCCCGTTTTAACGCTGCGATTGATAAAGCGCTGACTCAGATCCAATACCCATTTATCTGCTGGAATACCGCTAAGTTTCTCACCAGTCTGTTTATCTTCACCACGGGTCTGGCCGTATGACAATGCAGCATTAAAATCATTTAGACCATAGTTAAATTTTAGCTCAAAACCTTTTAATCGAGCTTCATCAACATTGTTATAAGTTGTGTTCCCGGCATCAACACTGAAAAAAGGTGGAAAAGGTAATGATGAAAAAACAGGGCTATCAACTGTTTGCTCAATAAAATTATCAATATTGTTATAAAACAATGCCGCATTGATGCCAAAGTGATCTTGTGGAGTAAAGAGATTCTGCGTATTAAAGTCAGCGATGAATTCGATATTTTGAGATTCTTCTGGTTTCAGATCAGCATTTGGAATAAAGGTATTACAAGAAGTTGAAGTAATGCAAAAATGTGTTCCGGTGGTATAAAGCTCCTCAGCGGTTGGCGCCCTGAAAGCTTCATCGTAACGAAGTGTCAGATTCAGCTGATCTGTAGTTTGCCATACCAAAGCTACTGAAGGTGAAAGTGCATTATCACTACGATCATTATTTAAATTTTTAGCCTTAGTGCTGAAATCATCATAACGTCCGCCCATTTCCAACCGCCATGCCTCAGCAAAAGGAATGTGCACTTCAGTAAACGCGCCCCATACTTCTGTTGTGGCATCAGGTGGAGTGGGACGATCCAGTCCGCCACGGTTACTGCTTAATTTATCCTGATAGCCATCAACACCATAAATAAAACTGATATTACTCAGCTCTGTTCGGTTATTCAGATTTAACCCCAGTGTTTCAATCTCAGTATTATCAGCACGGCGATCCGATAAGCGGTATTCCTGCATATCAGTATTGTTCCAGTACAGCATCAATTGGGCATTAAGCCAGTCACTATCGGGATTGAGACGATAATCTACCGAGGCATGATCAGTTTGGTTTTCACGATGAATCATAAAATTTGATGAACTCAAATCGGCAGCACCATTAGAAGGAACCTCTCCGTTTACCTCTGAACTACGCAGGTTAAATGTTGCTGTTTGTGCATCATCAATAAACCAGTCGACTTTGGCCATTACGCCTTTATCTCGAGAGGCAGATCCTTCCAGATTTTCGCCATTGCCCAGCTCTATTTCATTGCCATCACGGTAAAATCCGGACAACAGCCAGTCGACACTATCCATCCGTCCTGCCAACGCCGTGGTGGTCAACCATTTATCACTGTTGCTGTGATAACCCTGTTTGATAAATCCGCCAAAGTCACTTACTCCCAGTAAATCAGCTGCATGAATGGTGTTTTGTGAAATTACGCCGCCCAAAGCACCTGAACCCCATAATGCACTGCTTGGACCTTTAACTACTTCAACGCTTTTAATTAATTCCGGATCCAGAAAATAGGTTGGTCGGTGACCTGACATAAAGTTTTGTCTGACCCCATCCACCAGCTGTAATACCTGGTTATCTCCTAACCCACGGATATTCACATTCTGAACATCTTCCCTAGGTCCACCGCTCAGTGTGACATTCGGCAGATGTGCAACTGTTTGTGGCACAGACGTCGCCTGCCGTTCATCTAATTCGGTTTTATCAATAACAATGATATTTCGACTCTGCGTGCCTGACGGCTCTGCATTACGTGTTGCAGTGATCTTGATTTCTTCCATTTCCAGAGGCGTTTGGGCAACCGAGATCAATGGAGTAAGTAAAAGTAAGGACTGTATCAGGATGGATAAGATTTTACGTTCAGCGTTCATCATTTCCTCAGCAGAAACTACGCGCTTTAACAGAGCGCCTGATTAAAAGTGTGCTTATGCAACGTTAAAACAAGTGGCATATGGCCGAGAAAATTATCACAACAAATACTTTCTGTAAATAGTAATGATTATTATTTAGATTTAACTTAACAATTTAATGATTTCTGGTTAAACTTCTGCAATGACAATGATGGTTTCCCCCATCATCAGCAGATATAAAGAATTGAATACACCTTTGGAGACTTGTATGAATCAATCTGAATTTTCACGTCGCTCCATTAGAAAGCTATTTTACGGCGTTTTAGTGTTATTCAGTACTCAAATAGCCATCGCTGAGCCGATTCATGCTGAGAGAATCATCAGTGTCGATAGTAATGCCACAGAAATTTTGCTGGCCCTTGGGGTTGGGTCAAAAATTATTGCTACCGATATCACCAGTGAGCCATTACTTAAGGGAGAAAATATTCAAATACTAGGATATCACCGCACGTTATCGGCCGAAGCGCTCTTATCCCTACAGCCGGATCTGATTGTTGGCAGCGACCATACAGGACCTGCCGCCACAGTAAATGCGATTCAGCAGGCACAAATCAACTTTATCCAGCTCGATAGTCCGGAGAGCGTGGCAGAATTGAGTCGTAATATTCATCGATTAGCAAAATCACTTAATCGCGAGGCAACCGGACAGGCACTCATTGACGATATTCAACAACTGGAAAACGCTATTGTCAGCAAACAGAACGGTTCAGCATTAAACATGGTTTTTTTACTGGATCTGAATGATCGTGGTCTATCACAGGCTGGTCGGGACACCGTTGGTAACGCACTGATTACATTGCTTCATGGTGAGAATGTCAGCAATTTTAATGGTTTTCAGACTGTGTCGCTGGAGTCTATTCTGGCCATAAACCCTGATGTCATCATCGTTGGTAAACGCATCAATGGTGCTCCGGAAAAGGAACAATTGCTGGCCCGTTATACTTTGTTGAAAAATACTGCAGCCGGACAAGCCCAACGCATAGTAAGTGTAGATGCCAGTAAATTGATTGCAGGCTTGAGTATCACCGCCGTAAATCAAGCCAACCAACTGGCAGAAATAATTTTTCCTTCTGCAAGATGAGCTATGCCAAATATTTACCAGCCCGACCGCAGGGTTGGCGACGTGGTGTCTGGCCAATGTTTTGCTTGTTACTGCTGGCAAGTATTTTGTTATCAATCATCCTGGGTCCAATGACCTTGCCTGCAAAACAAAGCTTATTGAGCATAATAGATCAGTTTCTCGGCAGTGAACTGAGTCAATTAAATGCCTTTCAAACGGCCATTATCTGGGAGTTACGCTGGCCAAGAACACTACTCGCTCTATTTATTGGTGCTTTATTAGCCCTCTGCGGTGCCGTCACCCAGGGACTATTCCGTAATCCGTTAGCTGACCCCGGCATTATTGGTGTCTCTTCCGGGGCAGGACTTGGCGCGGCCATTGCCATCGTGTTGTTACCGGCTTCGCTCAGCTATCTGACGACTCCGGTCGCTGCATTTCTTGGCGGTTTGATAACCACCTTACTGGTTTATCGGCTGGCACAATCACAGAATGGTGGTACCTCGGTATTGATTCTATTGCTAGCTGGCGTTGCCATAGCGGCTTTTAGCGGGGCGATTATTGGTTTTATGACTTATATTGCCAATGATATGGCTTTACGCGAGCTGACCTTGTGGGGTATGGGTACGCTTAACGGCGCAAACAGTACATCTATCTGGTTATCCGCAATGACCTGTCTCTGCCTATTGGTGTTTTACCAAATCCAGGCACCGGCATTAAATGCCTTTCTGCTAGGTGAAGCCGAAGCCCGCCATCTGGGCATCCATGTTGAGAAATTAAAGCTGCAATTGATCGTGGTCACAGCCATCGGCGTAGGTATTGCTGTCTCAGCCACCGGCATTATCGGTTTTATCAGTCTGGTGGTACCACATCTGGTTCGCATGACCATGGGCCCGGATCATCGATTATTACTGCCATTATCCGCACTGACCGGAGCAGTATTGTTACTGATGGCAGATATTGGTGCCAGAGTATTGCTGGCTCCTGCCGAATTACCGGTAGGCTTGGTGACCGCATTAATCGGTGCGCCTTTCTTTGCTTTTTTGCTAATCCAGCAACGTAAACGACTCAGTACGTTATAACCCGCCTATGCTCACTATCGAAAATCTGCTTATTCAACAGGAACACCGCCAAATTCTGAATTTGCCAATAGCCAGTTTGGTTTCTGGCGAGTTCATTGCGGTGTTAGGTCCTAATGGAGCTGGTAAATCCAGTTTAATCAAAGCCATCTGTGGTGAATGGCCCGCCAGTCAAGGCCAGATATATCTGCATGGCAACTCTTTAGAACACTGGAACAGAGAATTACTGGCCAAACACCTGGGTGTATTGCCTCAAGCCAGCCAGTTATCTTTTCCATTTAAAGCGCAGGAGGTCGTTGCGATAGGTTCCACTCCCCTTAGCCTGAGTCTCCGTGAGATTAATTATGCAGTTCAAAAGTGGATGCAGGCAACGGATACCTGGCAATTTGCTGACAGGCTTTATACAAGCTTATCAGGCGGGGAACGACAACGGGTACAATTGGCCAGAGTATTATTACAACTGTCGCAGGCAGAACGGGCTCCATTGTTATTACTGGATGAACCAACATCAGCGCAGGATCTTGGACAGCAACATCAGTTATTGAATTTGGTAAAATCGCTTTGTCAGGAAAATGGTTTTGCGGTGATCAGTATTTTGCATGATGTGAACCAAGCAAGTCGTTATGCTGACAAAGTGTGGCTTTTAAAACAGGGGGAACTCGTCGCCCAGGGCTCACCACTGCAGGTGCTTCAACCTGAAACAGTAATGAAAATATGGGGTTATCAACCGGAGCTGTTTTTTAACAGCCAGGGCCAGCAGATACTGGTCTGAGGAGGGTAAAGTCACCGTTAAATTGCTGCCTATAGACCCTAACTGAATTGACTAACATCCATGAGCACAGAAACCAGCTATCAGCTTAAAGGCATACTCAAACAGGCGTTGAGTTATAAAAAGCATCTGATTAAAGCCAACCTGATCGCGCTGTTTGCCACTCTCTGTGCAGTTCCTGTGCCCTTATTGTTACCGATCATGGTGGATGAAGTCTTACTGGACCAACCCGGTACCGCCGTGGCGTTTATCTCTTCGTTTACGCCCGAGCACTTGCACGGTCCAATTCTCTTTATCAGCGCCATGTTAATTCTTACGCTGGTATTACGTTTGGCCTCATTGGTTTTAAATGTATTGCAGTCACGCTATTTCACCATCATTGCCAAACGCATTACCTTTCGAATTCGCCGTCAACTGATCAAACGGCTGGGAAAAATCGCCATCAGTGAATATGAAACCCGTGGCAGTGGTGGCATATCCTCGCATTTTGTCACCGATATTGAGGTGATTGATAATTTTATTGGCAATACCATAAGCCGGTTTATCGTTGCAGTGCTGAGTATTATCGGCACCGCCGTGATCCTGCTGTTTCTGCACTGGCAACTGGCTTTATTGATTCTGTTTATGAATCCCCTGGTGATTTATTTCACCATGCGTGTGGGGAAACACGTCAAAAATCTGAAAAAAAATGAAAATACGGCGGTTGAGGTTTTTCAGCAGAGCCTGACTGAAACGCTAGATGCCATTCAGCAGATCCGTGCCGCCAACCGAGAAAAACATTATTTTCTGCGAGTTATCGATCGGGCTCGCGGAGTCCGCACCCATGCCACTGACTATGCTTGGAAAAGCGATGCCGCCAATCGTATTTCTTTTGTCATATTCCTGTTTGGGTTTGATATATTTCGCGCGGTAAGCATGTGGATGGTGGTGTTTTCCGATTTGAGTATCGGTCAGATGTTTGCCGTGTTTGGCTATCTGTGGTTCATGATGGGACCGGTACAGGAAGTGTTGAATATCCAATATGCCTTTTATGCTGCGGGTGCCGCGGTTTCTCGTCTAAACAAATTGTTTTCGTTAAAACAGGAAGTTGTTTATCCGGCCAAAACCAATCCGTTTATCGAAGGCCAGGCCAGCAGTATCCGCATTGAAAATCTGCATTTCAGTTATGACGAAAATAATCCGGTACTCAGCGGTGTTTCGCTGGAAATCAAAGCCGGTGAAAAAGTGGCTCTGGTGGGCGCCAGTGGTGCCGGTAAATCCACGCTGGTCAATGTGTTATTAGGCTTGTATCCGGCCGATAAAGGCATGGTGTATTTCAATGATGTGCCGGTCAGCGAGATAGGGCTGGAAGGGGTCCGCGAGCATGTCGCAACCGTATTACAACATCCTGCATTGTTTAATGACTCGGTGCGGGAAAACATTACACTGGGACGTGATTATCCCGATGCAGCAATCTGGCAGGCGATAAAAACCGCGCAGATTGAGGATGTCATTCAGGCCATGCCAAAAGGACTGGATACACTGGTTGGCCGTTCCGGCGTTAAGCTCTCCGGCGGCCAACGCCAACGCCTTGCCGTCGCCAGAATGGCATTAATGAATCCCAGTGTGGTGGTGCTCGATGAGGCTACTTCAGCGCTGGACAGCAATACCGAGCATCATCTGCATATCGCCTTGGCGGATTATCTGAAAAACCGCACCACCATCATCATTGCTCATCGCTTAAGTGCTGTTCGGCAAGCCGATCGTATTGTGGTGTTTGATGGTGGTGAAATCATTGCCGATGGCGATCACGACAGCCTGATTCAGGAACACGGCATTTATCAGAAACTCTATGCCCAGCAGATTTGATTTCAAAACCACAAAATAACCACAGAGGCACAGAGGGCACAGAGAAAGCTTTCGGGAGTATGTGGTTATTTTATCCGCAGATTACGCAGATTTTCGCCGATTCTTAATATGTATCAGCAAGCTATTAGCTTGCTGATACATAAATATTATTTCTAACCGGCCCTTTAAGGATTTGCTTGTCAGTTGTCTAATCTCTGAAAGACATAATAAACATTAAGAAAAACGGCTAATTAATCTGCGTAATCTGCGGATATATTTTTTAAACCTCTGTGCCCTCTGTGTCTCTGTGGTTAATATCTTAAATCCTCAGCGGCGTTTCAACTGCTCCACATCACGTACCGCGCCTTTGGCAGCAGAGGTCGTCAAAGCGGCATAGGCCTGCAATGCAAGGCTGACTTTACGTTCACGGTTAACCGGTTTCCATGCCATCTCACCACGTTGTTCCATCGCGATACGTCTTTCCGCCAGCTGGGCATCGGTTAAGTCAACATTGATGCTGCGATTAGGGATATCAATGTGAATCATATCGCCCTCTTCGACCAGACCAATATTGCCACCTTCTGCCGCTTCTGGGGAAGCATGGCCAATAGATAAACCGGAGGTACCACCGGAGAATCGGCCATCGGTCAGCAATGCACAGAGTTTGCCAAGTCCTTTGGATTTGAGATAGCTGGTCGGGTAAAGCATTTCCTGCATACCCGGTCCGCCTTTCGGCCCTTCATAGCGAATCAGCACAACATCACCAGCCTGAACCTGTTCAGTCAGAATGGCGGTCACTGCATGATCCTGCGATTCAAAAATACGCGCCGGACCAGAGAATTTCAGTATCGACTCATCCACACCAGCAGTTTTGACGATACATCCCTCTTCGGCCAGATTGCCAAACAACACTGCTAAGCCACCGTCTTTGCTGTAGGCATGCTCAACATCGCGTATACAGCCCTCTTCACGATCCAGATCCAGAGAAGGCCAGCGGCAGTCCTGACTAAATGCGGTCTGCGTTGGTATTCCGGCAGGACCGGCCAGATAACGTAATTGCGCAGGCTGGTGATCACTGCGTGCTACATCCCACAAAGCCAGCCCTTCGGCCATCGTTTTGCTGTGCACTGTTGGTACTTCGGTATGTAACAATCCACCAGCAGCCAGTTCAGACAAAATGCCAATAACACCACCGGCACGATGCACGTCTTCCATATGATATTTATTGGTAGCCGGGGCTACCTTGCAAAGATTCGGGATCTTGCGGGACATCCGATCGATATCCGCCATGGTGAAATCCACTTCACCCTCATGCGCAGCAGCCAGTAAATGTAGAACGGTGTTGGTTGATCCGCCCATCGCGATATCTAAAGCAATCGCATTTTCGAATGCCGCTTTGCTGGCAATCGCCCGGGGTAAGACATCTTCTTCATCATTTTCGTAATAACGTTTTGCCAGATCGACGATACGACGACCTGCTTCCAGAAACAGTTCGCGGCGATCCGCATGTGTCGCCAGTAAGGAACCGTTTCCCGGCAATGACAAACCAAGCGCTTCTGTCAAACAGTTCATTGAGTTGGCTGTAAACATACCCGAGCACGAACCACAGGTTGGACATGCACTGCGTTCTACCTGAGCAACATCTTCATCACTGACATTGTCATCTGCCGCCTGCACCATGGCATCGACCAGATCAAGCTTGACATCCTGCCCGGCCAATTTGGTTTTACCGGCTTCCATCGGGCCACCGGAAACAAACACTACCGGAATGTTCAAGCGTAATGCTGCCATCAGCATGCCGGGAGTAATCTTGTCGCAGTTGGAGATACACACCAGCGCATCAGCACAATGCGCGTTAACCATATATTCAACAGAGTCGGCGATTATTTCACGCGAGGGCAGACTGTAAAGCATGCCACTATGCCCCATGGCGATACCGTCATCGACCGCAATGGTGTTGAATTCTTTCGCAACACCGCCGACCCGTTCGATTTCACGCGCGACTAACTGCCCCAGATCTTTCAGATGCACATGACCCGGAACAAACTGTGTGAATGAGTTCGCAATCGCTATAATAGGCTTGCTGAAATCATCATCCTTCATGCCCGTAGCTCGCCATAAAGCACGGGCGCCCGCCATATTACGGCCAGCAGTAGAAGTTTTTGAACGATATTCAGGCATTAATACTCTCCAACTGAAATTGAGACTGACGGACGCTCTGCCACAGCGGAACTACATCAGTTTAACCACGAGATTTTACACGCAACTTGGCAAGCGTGGTGAGACTACGATAAAAAGACACTATGAATTCATCATCACAACAACCTGCTGACGCCCATTTCGCGACCACAACCTCGTGGTTCAGAGCGGCTGCGCCCTATATTCATGCCCACAGTGGCGCGACTTTTGTTATCGCTTTTGATGGCGAAACGGTCGCAGCCGATAATTTTGATCATCTGATTCATGATCTGGCCATTCTCAATAGTCTGGATATCCGACTGGTTTTGGTATTCGGTGCCCGGCCACAAATTGAAGCGAAATGTGAAAAGCTTGGTGTAGCAGTGAAATATCATCAAGGCTTAAGAATTACTGATGATGCCAGCTTGCAAATTGCCCGGGCCGTAGTGGGTGACTTGCGTATTGCCATTGAATCAAAACTTTCTTTTGGTCTGCCACATACCCCAATGGCTGATTCACGGATTCGCTGTGTCAGTGGAAATCTGGTTACCGCGAGACCTGCTGGCATTATTGATGGGATTGATCTGGGACATACCGGTGAAGTCAGAAGAATTGATGCCGAAGGTATTCAACAGCAATTGACCAGTGGCAATCTGGTATTGCTACCGCCTTTGGGATATTCATTAACCGGTGAGATCTTTAACTTATCAGCGGAATCAATCGCAACCGCAGTGGCTACCCGGTTACAGGCTGACAAACTTATTTTTATTGGTCAGAGTAATGAAAATTTACCGCGCGAAATAACCATCCAACAAGCCAGGGATTATGAGCATCCTTCGCTTAATGCTGCCGTTACCGCCTGTAAAGCTGGTGTTAGCAGGGTCCATTTACTGGATCGTTCTGTTGATGGGGCTTTGTTGCAGGAATTGTTCAGCCGGGACGGGGTCGGCACATTGATCAGTGCGACGTCTTTTGAAACGACCCGTCAGGCAAATATTGATGACGTTGGCGGTATTCTGGAACTTATGCAACCGCTTGAACAAAGCGGTGTATTAGTCAAACGCTCACGGGAATTGCTGGAACGGGAAATTGACCATTTCACCGTGATGGAGCGCGACGGCACTGTCGTTGCCTGTGCGGCGTTATACCCCTACCCGGAAAACAATGCGGCTGAACTGGCCTGTATGGCAATATCATCTGATTACCGCCATCAGGGTCGCGGCAAACAGTTATTAAATATTCTGGAAAAACAAGCCAAAGCCGCCGGTTGGGACACGTTGTATGTACTCACCACACAAACAGCACACTGGTTTATCGAGCATGGCTTTCAGCCGTCTGCAATCAGTGATTTACCGATGCAAAAACAGGCTCTGTATAACTATCAGCGGAATTCCAGTGTCTTTCGTAAACAACTGGTTTAGCCAGATGATCAATCGCGGTTGCCGGCGCGTTTGCGATACTCTGGAAATAACAGCGGCGCGAATTCATGCAGGGCTTTTTCATATACTCGGCGTTTAAAAAACACAATTTCCTCAACCGGAGTCCAGTAATCTACCCAGCGCCAGTCATCAAACTCTGGTTTTTCATGCAGATCCAGCCGCACATCGGTTTCATCACCGGTAAAGCGCATCAGAAACCAGCGTTGCTTCTGTCCGATACATAAAGGCTTGTTACCGTAGCGCAGATAACGCTTCGGTAGCCGATAACGCAGCCAGCCCCGCGTGGTTGCAATCAACTCAACATGCTCACGGCCCAGACCAATCTCTTCCGTAAGTTCACGGAAAGCAGCCTGTTCCGGTGTCTCGTTGATTTTTATGCCGCCCTGGGGAAACTGCCATGAGTCATGCTGAGCACGTTGCGCCCACAACACCTGGTTGAGATCATTGCAGAGGATTATCCCCACATTGGCTCTGAAGCCATCTTTGTCTATCACGGTTCAATCTCTCACCGGGGCAACGGTAAGCAATGGCCGCCGGCACAATAATTTATTTAATAGGTTTAGATTAGTGAATGAGACATGAGGATGCAACGCATTTTGTCTTACAATAGGCGCTCATTTTATCGGGACATGACCAGTTACAATGGCTTTAGCAATATTTGATTTAGACAATACCTTACTCGGCGGTGACAGTGATTATTTGTGGGGGCGCTATTTGGCGGAAAATGCCATAGTGGATCCGCAGAGTTATCACGACACCAATCTGGCCTTTTATAACGACTATCAGTCGGGGCAACTCGATATAAATGCTTTCCTGCAATTTGTGTTTGAGCCTCTGGCTAAAAACAGCATGAAAGATCTGTTGGCATGGCGTGCAGATTATCTGCAACAGAAAATCCTGCCGATTATTCTGCCAAAAGGCCTTGAGTTGATTGAACAACACCGCCAGCAAGGCGATACGTTGTTAATCATCACCGCAACCAATAGTTTTTTAACGACACCTATTGCAGAACTATTGAAAATCGACAATCTGATTGCGACTGATCCTGAAATGCTGGATGGACGCTATACCGGAAAAGTTTTCGGCGTACCGTCATTCCAGCACGGTAAGGTAGAACGTCTGCAACATTGGTTGGATGAACATCAGCAGGATCTTGCAGGAAGTTATTTTTATAGCGATTCGCATAATGATCTGCCGTTGCTGGAGCAGGTCGATACACCAATCGCCGTGGATCCTGACGACAAACTGGCCGAAGTTGCGCGACAACGTGACTGGAAAATCCTCAGTCTGCGTGAATAATTGCTACAATTCGGGGTTTTAATCACTTAAATTCAGGCCGTCAATTATGGAATGGGAAGTTGTTATCGGGTTAGAGATCCACGCCCAGCTTGCAACCAAATCAAAAATTTTCTCCGGAGCAGCGACTGCTTACGGCGCGGCGCCAAACACTCAGGCGTGTGCCGTTGATCTGGGTTTACCGGGTGTATTGCCGGTGTTAAACAAAGAAGCAGTGCGCATGGCCGTTAAATTCGGCCTTGCCGTTGATGCTGAAATTGCTGACCGCTCAGTTTTTGCCCGCAAAAACTATTTTTATCCTGATTTACCTAAAGGCTACCAAATCAGCCAGTTTGAATTGCCAATCGTTGGCAAAGGTCAAATCAGCATTGAAATGGAAGACGGCAGCGAGAAAATTGTCGGCATTACCCGCGCCCACCTTGAAGAAGATGCCGGTAAGTCCCTGCACGAGGATTTTCATGGTCAGACCGGTATCGATTTGAATCGTGCTGGTACACCATTACTGGAAATTGTTTCCGAGCCGGATATGCGCAGCGCTAAAGAAGCTGTGGCCTATATGAGAAAAATTCATTCTCTGGTGCGTTATCTGGAAATCTGTGACGGCAATATGCAGGAAGGTTCTTTCCGTTGTGATGCCAACGTATCCATTCGCCCCAAAGGTCAGGAAAAATTCGGCACCCGCGCTGAACTGAAAAACATTAATTCATTCCGCAATGTTGAGCGCGCTATCAATATCGAAATTGAGCGGCAGATTGATGTGATCGAATCTGGTGGTACAGTCGTTCAGGAAACCCGTCTGTATGACGCCGATAAAAATGAAACCCGCTCCATGCGCAGCAAAGAAGAAGCTAACGACTACCGTTACTTCCCAGATCCGGACTTATTACCTGTGGTACTTGATGAAGGACTGCTGGAACAGGTCCGTGCTACGTTGCCCGAATTGCCAAATGAAAAACGTGATCGTCTGATCAGTGAAATGGGCTTATCCAAATATGACGCCAGCGTGCTGACCAGCAGTCGTGAACTGGCCGATTATTTTGAAGCGGTGCTGGCGGCGACAGGAAATAAAGATCCTAAACAATGCGCCAACTGGGTAACCGGTACTCTGTCCGGCGCGCTGAATAAAGCTGGTCTGGAAGTCACCGAATCTCCAGTATCTGCTGAACAGCTTGGCAGCGTTTTATTACGTATTCAGGACAACACCATCTCTGGCAAAATTGCCAAACAAGTATTTGAAGCCATCTGGAATGGGGAAGGCGCTGACGCCGATGCGGTCATCGAATCCAAAGGTCTGAAGCAGGTCACCGATATTGGTGCCATCGAAGCGATGATTGATGAAGTGATTGCTGCTAATCCGGAACAGTTACAGCAATATCGTGACGGTAAAGAGCAGTTATTCGGCTTTTTTGTAGGACAGGTGATGAAAGCCTCAAAAGGCAAAGCCAATCCCGCTCAGGTCAACGAGATCCTCAAACAAAAATTGGCTGGTTAAGCTTTTTACAATGAACTCGAAAGCCCTGACGCAGGATAGGTGCTCAGGGCTTTTTTATGTGCCAGATTTGTGCAAATCAGTTCACATTTTGGATTAAGCTACTCCCAGTATTCGACAATCTGATGTAGTATCGGCTGATGTTTTTTGAACACGCATAACAAGGATGCTAATGATTCATTTAAAATTCAGGATGTTGGGCCTACTAAAATGAAGTTTGTACAGGAACATTTACCTACCAAAACCGGTTTGAACAAACTCTCCTCAACATCGGCGTTGAGTGATGCAAACTGGGTCCTGGTCTTCGGCTCGGTTAACCGTTTTAGCGAACGTAACTTCGCCAGTCAATTACAGAAACGCTATCCCAAAGCGCAGATTATCGGCTGCACCACCTCCGGTGAAATTACCGGTGACGGCGTGTTCGATGATAGCGTGCACATCACAGCCATGCAATGGCAGAAAAGCGAGCTACGCTTTATCTGTAAACCGGTGAACAGCATGGAGCAATCACATGCATTAGGTGCGCAGATAGCCAACGAATTAGTCGCGCCAGATTTGAAAGGCGTGTTTGTCCTCAGTGACGGTCTGAACGTAAACGGCTCGGAACTGGTGGAAGGTCTGCAGGAAGTACTCCCTAATACCCCGATTACCGGCGGACTGGCTGGCGACGATGCCAAATTTACCAAGACCCTTTTACTGAATAATGATCAAATCAAGGATCGCATTGTGATTGCCGTCGGCATATACGGTAAAGATGCCATTGTAACCAGTGGAGCACTGGGAGGCTGGAAACCTTATGGGCCACCTCGACGCATTACCAAAGCCATCAAAAATGTGGTTTATGAAATGGACAATAAACCCGCCTTGCCACTTTACAAAATGTATATCGGCTACTACGCCAGCGAATTGCCCTCTTCGGGTCTGAATTTTCCGTTTGCCATCATGGATGATAAAAACGTCAATGTGATTCGAACATTGCTGTCGATTAACGAAAAAGAGAACAGCATGACTTTTGCCGGCAACATTGCTGAAGGCTCAACCGTCCGTTTTCTCAAATCTGATCACGATCAACTGGTTGCTGGTGCCAGTGAGGCCGCGAGACAGATTTTATTGAAGAAAGTGGATATTAACGATAAGGCATTAGCCATCTGTGTCAGTTGTGTTGGACGCAAATTGGTGATGGAAGATCAGGTTTCAGATGAAGTCTATGCGGTGCAGCGTCTGCTGGGGATGCAAACTGGCATTACCGGTTTTTACTCTAATGGCGAAATCTGCTCCGGAGAAGATGATAGTCACAGCCTGTTGCATAACCAGACTATGACTATCGCCTATTTAAGCGAACATAACTCCTGAGACTAAACTGGCATTGGCATAACGCCTATGCCAGTTCTCTTGCAGCGGCGAGCAGGGCCAGCCGGGCAATCACACCGTAAGCATAAAAGCGATTAGGTTCTGCATCAGGTTTGTCAAATTTATCCGGTGTAATACAGGATTGGGCAAACGCCAACGGTTCGAAATGCATACCTGGAGCATTGAGGTTCTCATCCACGCCTCGCCCGGTGTGCACACGATAAAATCCGCCGATAACAAAGTGATCCATCATATAAATTACCGGCTCAGCAACCGCTTCATCCTCTCCCAGCGTTTCGAAAGTATAGACTCCTTCCTGAATCAACACGTTATCCACCACCAGCCCCTCTTTGGCTGAGGACATCTTGGTACGCTGTTTACGGTTCAGGTTCAATAATTCGTCTGCACTTTTCACCATCATAATGCCCATTCCATAGGTACCTGAATCGGCCTTAAGAACCACAAACGGCTCTCTGTCTATGCCGTATTGATCGTATTTGTTCTGTATAGCGGTTAGCAGTGTATTGACGTTACGTGCCAGACATTCCATGCCATTACGTTCCATGAAATTGACTTCACCACATTGCAGACTCAGTGGTGAAACCAGCCATGGATCAATGCCAATCTGTTCAGCAAATGCATGGGCCACCATCGCATAGTGGGTAAAATGATCTGACTTTTTACGGGTTGACCAGCCGGCTTTCAATGGTGGTGCCAGCTCCTGTTCCAGATTTTCCAGAATCGCTGGTTGCCCGCCTGACATATCATTATTCATTAACACCAGACAGGGAGAGAAATCGCCAATGGCAACTCGATTACCCTGACGCTCTAATGGTGAAATTTCACAGATTTTGCCCGAAGGAAGCTCAACCGTTATCGGTTCCTTAATATCATCGCGCAAACTGGCAATACGTGCTTCCAGACCGGCTTTTTCGAAAATATCCCTTAAGGTTTCTACACTTTCAAGATAAAAAAGATTTCGTGTGTGGTTTTCCGCAATAATCAATACCCGCCGGGCTTTGGGACAAAGTCTTTCAACAGCTGCCTGTGCAGCCTGCACACATAGCGGCATAAAAGAAGGATTCAGGTTATTAAAGCCTGCAGGAAATAAATTGGTATCAACGGGCGCCAGTTTAAAACCGGAGTTTCGCAAATCTACCGAAGCATAAAAAGGCGCCGGCGTTTTTAGCCATTGCTCTCGCAACCAGCACTCGACATCGGCCTGCCGCTCCAGTAAATGCGCTTCCAGTTCCAGTAAAGGCCCGTTCAGGGCAGTAGTAAGGTGCGGTACGGCTGATGTCATGATGAACTCTCTGAATCAATAAAAATGAGGATGACGGGGTTAGAGTCTGTTTATCTCTCATCGCCGACAGTGGTGTCAATGAAAGATTAACAGAGCCTAGTTACTGTGATATGGGACACAGATCGGATATTTCAAGTCATACATACTCTGCCATGCGTTTATAAATGAGGGAATAACAGACCTTAACATCGAAAGTAGTCACTAGCCTGACGATCAAAAATGGGTTATCTTCAAGGCTGATTTTAATCGAATGTTTCAGGCTGTAGGTACAAATGACCGTGAGTGAGACTTTATCAGAATTTTCAGGCCTTAAGGTGATGGTCATCGATGACAGCAAAACGATTCGCCGCAGTGCCGAATCCCTGCTGCAGAAAGCAGGTTGTGAGGTTCTTACCGCGGACAATGGTTTTGAGGCGTTGCCTATAATCAGTGGGCAGCATCCCGATATCATCTTTATCGATATCATGATGCCGCGTCTGGATGGCTATCAAACCTGTGCCTTAGTGAAAAACAATCCTAAATACCGCGATATTCCGGTGGTAATGCTATCCAGCAAGGATGGATTGTTTGACCGCGCAAAGGGGCGGGTTGTTGGCGCAGAACAGTATCTGACAAAACCTTTTACCCGCGATGATTTACTGGATGCGATACGGACGCATTTGTTCGACAAAAACAAGGACGCTTAGGTTTATATGGCTTTAATCTTAATAGCCGATGACTCGCCAACTGAAGTGTATGTGTTACAGAAAATGTTGGAAAAAAATGGTCATGAAGTGATTGTGGCCACAGATGGTGAGCAGGCAGTTGCAATGGCGCAATCTCAAATGCCTCAATTAATTTTGATGGATGTGGTTATGCCCGGTTTAAATGGTTTCCAGGCGACTCGCAGATTAACGAAAGACGCCGCCACATCGCATATTCCAATTGTTATTGTGTCCTCCAAACATCAGGAAACTGATCGTATGTGGGGCATGCGACAAGGCGCCCGGGGCTATCTTGGAAAACCCGTCGCCGAGAATGACCTGATAGTACAGATTAACGAATTAGTGGAAATCTCAGCATGACCACGATGGACAACCCGGCAGATATCATTGCCACCCTTAAGGATATTGAGCGACGCAGTCAACAGCGTATGGCGGGCTTATCGCAGCAGGATAATATGGAGGGCGCCTGGACAGCTATCGGCTTCCGTCTGGAAAATTTACATCTGCTTATTCCCCTCAGCCAGTCCCGAGAAGTTTTCCCGCTACCACTACAGATTACCCCTGTTCCTAAATCACAGCCCTGGGTCGTTGGCATAACCAGCCTGCGTGGCGATCTTTTACCGCTAATCGATTTGAACCTGTTTTTGCATGGTAGCTCTAGCCCACCGGATAAACGCAAACGCGTTATTGTTTTGAACCATCCTGAGTTTTTCACTGGATTGATAGTGGATGAGGTTTTCGGTCTAAAACATTTCCAACGCCAACCTGAACCGGCAGATGCAAGACAGCACTTACATCTTAAACCGTATCTGCAGGGTCGACTTTACCAGCAAGAAACCTATTGGCACGTATTCAGCCTGCTTAAACTGGCTGAAGACCCAAAATTTTTGAATGCAGCCGCTTAACGATTTTATTTCAGGACATGCCCTATGAATGCCACCAGTAAACTGTTTTTTTCTTCGCTGCTTAGCGGCAAAAATCTGTTTTACCTTATCTTGATAATTCTTTTCAGTGGCTTGACGCTCGCCGGTATCTGGTTATTGGTGTCCGGACAATATGTTCTGGTTTATCCCGATCCACTGGTAACAGCTGCAGTCAGTGGTCTTAGCGTCATTTTGGCGGTGATATTCGCGTTGATGGTGGCGTATCAACCATTGCGTAAAATCAAACAATCCATGGATGAAATGGAGTTACAGAACCGCCATAACCAGGATGCGATTTTGCGCCTGCTGGATGAAATGGGCGATCTGGCCGATGGTGATCTGACCGTCACCGCGACCGTCACGGAAGACATTACCGGTGCGATAGCCGATTCCGTGAACTACACTATCGATGCATTACGCAGCCTGGTAGCCCAAATCAACTCAACTACCTTACAGGTTGCTTCTGCAGCACAGGAAACCCAGGCTACGGCCTTACATCTTACCGATGCCAGTGAACATCAGGCGCAACAGATTTCCGAAGTCAGCTCGGCCATTACCCAAATGGCAGCTTCTATCGAACTGGTGTCTGAAAACGCCACACAGTCTTCTGAAGTTGCGAAACAATCGGTAAGTCTTGCCGTACAAGGTAATGGTGCGGTGAAAAAGGCTATTCATGGAATGGACACCATTCGCGAACAGATTCAGGAAACATCCAAGCGGATGAAACGTCTGGGAGAAAGTTCGCAGCAAATCGGTGAAATCGTTGAACTAATCAATGACATCGCAGAACAAACCAATATTCTGTCCTTGAATGCGGCGATTCAAGCCGCTATGGCCGGTGAAGCCGGTCGTGGTTTTGCGGTAGTTGCCGATGAGGTTCAGCGACTGGCGGAACGTTCAGGCAGTGCCACTCGCCAGATTGATGCGCTGGTACGTACCATTCAAAGTGACACCAGTGAAGCCATCAGTTCCATGGAACAAAGTACCGCTGAAGTGGTTTCCGGAGCACGCCTGTCGCAGGATGCCGGTGCCTCGCTGGAACAAATTGAAACCGTTTCTCAGCAATTAGCCGAACTGATTAACAATATTTCCAGCAATGCAAAACAACAGGCTACAGCAGCGATTGGGACTTCAGAAAATATGAGTGTGATTCAGGAAATCACCATGCAGACGTCAACCGGTACCAATGAGAGTGCGGCGGCGATCGGCAGACTGCTTGAACTGACAAATGAACTGCGTAAGTCAGTCTCTGGTTTCAAATTACCCTGATGCAGCCTGAGCTGGTGGAGAAGCGACTATGACCCAATCCAGAGGCAACTACAATGCTCTGACATGGCTGCAGGATGAATTGCAGAAGTCTCTCGCTGCGTCATTACAATCGGTTCAGACCTATATTGATGATCCGCAACAGTCAGAATCGCTGAGCCGTTGTGTAGAGCATCTTTATCAGGTGAACGGTACGCTGGAAATGCTCAATCTGGACGGCGCACAGATGCTTGCGGCTGAAATGCAGTCCATTGCGGGTTATATGCGTTCATTCCCGGATGATAAACAAAATTCAGCATTGGAAACGTTAACCCGTGGCTTGATTCTGTTGCCGACGTATTTACAGAAAGTGAATGAGAAGTTTCCAGACAATGCTTTGTGTCTGCTGGACTCAATAAATGAATTAAGACTATTGAGAGATAAACCCGCTATTGCTGAAACCGATGTGTTTGCCCCGGATTTATCCATCAGCCTTCCGGACAGTATTGCCCCTAACCCGGCTCACACCGCTCCCCCACTAGAGCTGGAAAGACATAAAATAGCGCACGTATTTCAACACTTGCTGTTGACCTGGATGCGCGAACAGGACGATAAAAGTCTGCGTAAGATGCGGGGCATTCTGCGACATTTACGGCTGCAATGTTTGCAGGAAAAAACCGCGCTGTTCTGGTGGGTCGCTGAGGCTCTGCTCGAAGGTCTTGCACACCGAGGCATCCGCGATGATTCCAGCGCCAAACAACTTATTGGCAAAATGGCTTCGCCAATTCGACTGGTCTGTGAAGGTGATGAGAATTCATTACTGGCCGGTTATCCTGAAACCCTGCTGAAACAGTTACTGTTACTGGTTGCCCGCTCAAGCAGCTATGGCCCTTTAGTTACCGGAGTAAAAGCGCATTTTGGGCTGACCTTCTACGATCAGGCTTCACAATTAATTGGTCACAGTGACGCAGCATTACAGGAAGCGCAAAATGCTCTGCTCGAGCAACTTGAAGAACTGAAAGAGCGTATCAGTCAGTTTGATACGGCCGAAGACCAGGCCGATGAGGCTGTAAACGATATTAGTCTGCAACTACTGAGCATGGCGGATACGCTGACACTTTTACAACATCAGACGCAAAGTGATTTTTTACATAAACAACATACAGCACTGCAGAAATGCCTGGCGACTGATAAGTCCTATCACGATCAACTGACCAGTCTGGCTGATGACTTATTGCAAATCGAAGCCTTACTCAGAAAAACCGATGCCACAGACGCGATTCATCGTCAGTTACAAAAAACCGTATTAACCGAGTGCCTTAATGAGTTGGCCAGTGTTAAAGAACTGTTGATTCTTCAATCAAATCATCAGGCGGACAATGATGAAACAACTCAGCAAAACCTGGCAAATAGCCTAAACATGCTGGCCGGCAGTCTCGATGTCCTGGATATCGGTAAAGCATCACAGCTGTTTTCATCATTGGCAACTAAGTTCAATGATGATGCTTTATCGATTAATACTCCCAAAGCTCAACAGGATATGGCCGAAATATTAGCGTCGGCAGAAATCTATCTGGAAAATCTGCACCGAACCGGTCAGGCCGATGAAAATATTCTGCAAACAGCTCTTAGGACGTTGCAAAATTTTGGGCAAAGCATTGAACAAACTGATGAATTGCAGCTATCCGAGATTAATTTTTCTGCCGATAAGTCCAGTGAGGATGATGCTAGTGCTGAAAATGAGAAGTTAAGCTCGGTTGATTTGTATATCAAAGCGCTCGAAGATAACACAGCAGATATTGACGCCTCTCAGCTCAGCATCGCTCCACCGGATCAGGAATCTTTTGCAGCGCAAGACATCAGCTACTCAGAAGAACAAGTTGAAGCGTTAGAGCTGCCTGAGATTAATTTTTCTGCTGAAAATTCCAGTGAAGCCCCCGCTGAAAAAGCTGAACCTCTGAAATTGAGTTCTGTCGATTTATATATCAAAGCGCTTGACGACAGGGAAACTGATACTGAAACTTTGCAGTTCGAAGATTTCAAGCCGTCTGTTGTAGACCTCAGCGAGGATGTCCCTTCAGATGAACCATTGGAGTTAGAGGATTATCAGTTAACGGACATCCACTTTGATCAGGAAGAATCCGAGGCCGCCAAATCAATTGCTTTTGAAGAACCAACATCTTTTTCTGCTGAAGCTGCCGACTCCTCCGAAAGTAGCAATAACTATATCTCCGGGAATTGGCAATTTGAAGAGCATATTAATCCTGAAATCGCTGAAGTTTTTGTTGAAGAGGCCAATGAAGTTTTAGACGATTTGCAGCAACTACTGCCTATTTGGAGTGAAACTCCGGAAAATGGCGATCTGCCAACCATCCGCCGTCATTTTCATACCCTAAAAGGCAGCGGGCGGATGGCTGGTGCAACTACCATTGCCGATATGGCACAAGCAGTAGAACATTTATTAAATCAGATTTTAGAAGATGCTTTACCTGTTTCGGATGAAATCATGGCGTTAGTCATGGAAGCCGTTCCGGAAGTTAACGAGTGTTTACATTTATTCACCCAGGCACAATCTGATTTCACTGAATCTGCAGCAGCATTAACCATACTGGCCAAACAACTCACTGAACAGGAAAGTGTGTTGGATAGTGCAGATGAAGAGGACGAAGACAAAGCTTTACGAGACATTTTCTATCAGGAAGCAGAACAGCACCTGCAAAACCTATTTGCTGAAACAGCTGTTTTACAAGTCGGCAAAGTCATTAATAAATCCATGCTCAGTGCAGCGCATTCTCTCAAAGGCTGTGCCAACATTGCCGGTGTCAAACCCGTCGCCATCATTGCCACCCAGCTCGACCAGACTTTCCGTAATCTTTACCACCAGCAACAAACGTTCACTGAAGAATCAATCAGCGAATTGAATGACATCGTCATGGAATTGAGTCAGTTGTTGCAGGCTGTGAAAACAGGGGAAGATGAGCCGGATATTCGCTTGCTGGATCGGCGAATTTTTGAACTTTGTCCGCAAAAGTCAGAACAAAGTCACACTGCGCGACTGGACCCGGAACAGTTGGTCAGCTTCCTTGAAGAGACTGATGCCCTCCTTAATGAGTACAGCCAGCAACTTGCTGCATGGCAGCAAACGGATAGCGAGCCTCCCCTAGCGTTACAACAGACGTTAAATACGCTCGCAGAAAATGCCGAAAATAGCGTACTGCCTCAACTGGCAGCCCTTTATCAGTTAATGCAACGCCTTATCTCGCATCCTCAAAGCCGAAGCGAGAATTTAAAAGCCCTGCTTGATGAAGCGTTGGAAATTGTTAATGATCAGATTGAGGCGCTGATACAGCATAAGACACCAGCCGATTTCACCCTCTTCCGTGAACAGATTCGTGCCACTTTGACAGCTTTTGACAGTGTTTCCACGGTTGAGGTCGATCCGGAAATTCTGGAAGCGTTTACCGAAGAAGCTGCTGAATTATTAGTATCAACTGATCGTGCTATTAAACAATGGCAATCTGAGCCGGAAAATCCAGCAGGCCCTATGCAGTTGCAACGTGATTTGCACACCCTAAAAGGTGGTGCAAGACTGACTGCAACCATGGCTATGGCGGATTTAACTCATCAGATTGAAACATTGGTGCTGTCCGTTACCGACCAGCAGGAAACGCCGGACGATGGTTTTTTCAGTTTGCTGCAACGCTGCCAGGATCGGCTGACCGAAATGCAGGAACAGCTGGCGAACCGGTCTGACATTCCCGCAGCCAATGATTTACTGCAGGAAATTCAACAGTATTCGGGATATGTACCGGCAGATATTGATAATAGGGATACGTTGCCGCAATCAGCTTCGACTGTTGAGCAACTTCCCGCCGAAACCAGCAGCTTTAATAAGGCTCCAGCTGATACCGCTAAATCCAGCAGCTCACAAAGCTCTGAAAAAATCAGGGTACGAGCTGACCTGTTGGATTATTTGAGCAATTTTGCCGGTGAAGTCAGCATCACCCGCGATCAGGTAACCCAGCAGCATGGTGTCATGCATCAGCAGCTTGAGGAAATGGAAGAAACCGTTTCCCGCTTACAAGAGCAGTTACGCAAACTGGAAATAGAAACCGAAACCCAGATCCTGTATCGCTATGAAGACACTGTTCAGGATACCAACACTGAATTTGATCCATTGGAACTGGATCGGTTTTCGACTATCCAGCAGTTATCGCGCAGCCTGACCGAAACCGTTAACGACTTGAATAATATCAGTCGTTCAATGGGTAACCTGATGCGTGAAACCGATATTTTGCTACTGCAGCAATCCCGGCTGAATACTGATTTACAGCAGGGTTTGATGCATACCCGCCTGCTGCCATTTAATTCGATAGTGCCGCGTCTGGAACGGATAGTCCGTCAAACCAATAGTGAATTAAATAAACAGTCCCAATTACTGGTCAGTGGCGCAGATTTGGAACTGGACCGTACTATCCTGGATCGGCTGGTGGCACCGATAGAACATATTCTTCGAAATGCTATCGCTCATGGGCTGGAAACTGCCGACGAACGTTCACAACAAGGAAAACAGCAATCGGGTCGGTTACAGATCGACATGCAACGTGAAGGCTCGGAGGTCGTCATCACCATAGCTGATGATGGTCAGGGGCTGAATATTGAAAAAATCAAACAGCGCGCTATCGCACAAAACCTGATTGATCCAAATAACATTCCTAATGAACAGACACTGATCCAGTTGATTCTGACATCGGGGTTCAGTACTGCCGACACTATCTCTCAATTAGCCGGTCGTGGCGTCGGTATGGATGTTGTCAGTAACGAAATCCGGGCACTGAAAGGTCGTTTATCAATCAGTTCACAACCTGGTAAAGGCACTCAGTTTCACCTGCGGCTGCCATTAACTTTGTCGGTTATGCAGGCATTGTTGATTTCGGTTAATCAACAGCAGTTTGCTGTGCCGCTATCAGCTGTCAACGCCGGTGAGCGTATCAGCATACAGCGTATTGGCGAATTGATGGCTCAGCAGAAGCCTACCTATACTTTCCATGGCGAAAATTATGACTTTATTCCACTCGGAAACCTGCTTGGTCAGCCTTTAAACCTGCTGGAAAATCTGTCGCACCAAATGCCGTTACTGTTATTCCGTAGCGGTGATATCAAAATTGCCCTGGCCATTGACAGTATTGATAGCAATCGGGAAATCGTTATCAAATCAGTCGGACAGCAGCTCGGACAAATCAGTGCGATCAACGGCGCAACTATCCTGGGGGACGGTCGGGTTATTTTTATCCTGGACATTCCAACACTAATCGAGGATTACCAGGCCCCCTCAGGTACAACTAACCTGCAGCAGGCCAGTGAGAGCTTTAAGCAAATCGAAGAAAATCGTAATCCACTGGCAATGATTGTGGATGATTCAATTACCATGCGTAAAGCAACGGAAGGCCTGTTAACCCGTCTTGGCTTTGACGTGGTGACAGCGAAAGACGGTGTTGATGCACTGGCCCGATTATACGAACAAACACCCGATATCGTGTTGCTCGATGTGGAAATGCCTCGAATGGATGGCTTTGAATTCGCCTCGATTATTCGTAACGATTCGCAATTCAAACACTTGCCAATCATTATGATCACTTCTCGTACCGGGGATAAACACCGTCAACGCGCGATGAGCATTGGAGTGAATGCCTACCTTGGTAAGCCCTATCAGGATGATGAGTTGATTATTTCGATGAAACAACAACTCGCCTATAAATATCCTAACGAAAAGCGTTGAGAAAAACTCACAAAAGGCAATTATGCAGAAAGAAAAAGATTTTATTCATTGCATGTTGATTCCATTACGGCAGCATTATTTATTGTTACCGAACCCAACGATTGCCGAAGTTATTCCGCTGCCGCGTCTGACTGATAGTGATATCAACTCATCCTGGTGTATCGGCCAGTTTTTCTGGCGTGATCTGCCATTAGAAGTGATTGATTTGGAAACGCTGATTGGAAGTGGCCAACAAAACAACCGCCAAATCAATAAACTATGTGTGATCAACGGCATCAACAGCGACGCTAAAATCAAACATTATGCAGTTGCCTGCTGTGGCGCGCCTCAACTTATCACCATTAATGAAACTGCTCTGCAACCCACGCATGATATTGTCGATTCGGACTGGCTTCACTGCCAGATTAAGATCGGATCCAATGTCGCTTTTATTCCAAAACTAGACAATATTGAAACTCATCTGCAAAACAGCTTGTCGGGTAATACAATCTCTGACAATTTGCTTTAAGATACCGGCATGAAAAATCAAATTCGCATTGCAATATTGCTGATGCTTGCCGTTTTTTTGCCTATTCAGGCAGTGACTGCAGCATCTGACATCAATCAACAGCGCAAGCTTTATCAGCAAGCCAAAAAAGCGCTGCAAACACATCAGCTGACTCAGTTTCGTCAACTCCAGGATCAACTGGAAGGTTATCCGTTGCAGGAATATCTGGACTATTTATATCTGCAACATCGGATAAACGATACCGAAGCAGCAAACATCAAACGCTTTCTGCAAACTCGTGAAGACAGCTTTTTCAAGGCGCGCCTGCGCGGCGCCTGGCTGGACAAACTGGCAGACAATCAACAATGGCATCAGTATCTGGAGTTTTATCAAGCGCCTCAGTCGGCAGCACGTGAATGTCATTATGCCCGGGCATTAATTGCTACCAATCAACAACAGGCCGCTGCTGAAGCATTCGAAAAACTCTGGTTGGTTGCCGCCTCGCAGGACAAGGCATGTGATGCCGTTTTTCATCATGCAGAACAGCGTGGTTGGTTAACGGATGAATTACGCTGGCAACGGCTGCTACTGGCATTACGCAACCAGCAATTTGCTCTGGCTAACTATCTTGCCAAAACGGTAAAACAGAGTGCAACCGCCCAGGCCTGGACAAAACGCTGGGAAGATATTCATACAAACCCTGTCAGCTTGCTGTCTCAGTTACCGGCCCAGGCACCTGCTCAGGGAGTCTCTCTGGCACAGGATGTTGATATGGCCAGGGAAATTATTGTTTATGGCCTGAAACGTTTAGCCAGAAATGATCCCGCTAAAGCCCACTATCACTGGACACGTCTGGAAAACAGTTATCAGTTTTCTACTGATGAACGCCATGATGTTCAGGGCAGCATTGGACTTTGGGCCGCGTTGGATCGTGACGATAAAGCACTTTATTATTATGGTGATACCCCAAATCATCCATGGCGTGTCCGTGCAGCCTTATGGCAACAAAACTGGCCTGAAGTACAAAAAGCTATCGCCAGCCTGGATGAACAAACACGTCAGGAAACACGCTGGCAATATTGGCTTGCCAGAAGTCTGGCAGAACAGGGCCAACGTACTGAAGCCGAAGCAATATGGCGCACCTTGGTGGATGAGCGTGATTTTTATGCCTTTCTGGCAGCAGATAAAGTTGATGCTGACTATGCGATGAATCACCATCCTATTGTCGCTGAGCCCCAATACAGCGAGTCCATTATCTCCATGGACAGCGTACAACGCATGCGTGAGTTCTATCTGCAGGATGAGTTACTTGATGCCCGACGTGAAGCCTATTTTCTGCAACAAACATTGACTCCACGGGAACTGCAGATTGTTGCCACGGAAACTCATAAGTGGGGCTGGCACAATCAAACCATTGCCTTGTTAGGTACTGCACGCTACTGGGATGCATTGGATTTACGTTTCCCGGTGCTTTACGACACTGAAATGCGTCAGGCCAGTGCTGATGTAGGGGTAGATGCATCGTGGTTACTTGCCATTGCCCGGCAGGAAAGTGCTTTTAATTCCAGCGCGCGCTCACATGCTGGCGCAATGGGGTTGATGCAGGTCATGCCCGCTACTGGTAAACAGGTTGGACGCTGGCTGAATAAGCCTTTAAAGCAGGATTCTGAGCTTTATCATCCGCCGCGTAATATCGAGATAGGAAGCTTTTATATCCGCCGGATGCAGGATCAATTTCAAAACAATCCAATACTGGCCACCGCAGCTTATAATGCCGGACCTCATCGTGTTTTACGCTGGCTACCGGAACAAACCATGCCTGCCGATATCTGGGTAGAGAACATTCCATTTACCGAAACCCGTCGCTATGTTCGCTCGGTGTTCAGTTATGCTGCTACCTATGACTTTCAAAGAAAACAGGCTATCAAGCGAATGTCGGAACGCATGCCAGCAGTACGCCCCAAAAACCCTTAATATAGCGTCATGCGAATATATAAAGTAGGTGGCTGTGTTCGGGATCGCTTACTGGGACGGCCGGTAAAAGATAAAGACTGGGTTGTTGTGGGCAGTACTGTAGAGGAAATGCTGGCTCAGGGATTTCGCCCCGTGGGCAAAGACTTCCCCGTCTTTCTGCATCCCCAAACCCACGAAGAATACGCGCTTGCCCGTACGGAACGGAAAACGGCGCCGGGCTATCATGGTTTCGAAATTCACGCTTCACCAGAGGTTACTTTAGAAGAAGATCTGGCACGACGGGATCTGACTATCAACGCAATGGCTGAAGATGACGATGGCAATGTCATCGATCCATTTGATGGACAAACCGATCTGCATAACAAGACTTTACGCCATGTATCAAATGCCTTTGTTGAAGATCCGGTCAGGGTATTACGCATGGCAAGGTTTGCTGCCCGCTTCGGTTTTCATGTAGCCGATGAGACCAAACAATTAATTCATCAGATGATAGCCAATGGTGAACTGGAACATCTGGTCGCTGAGCGCGTATGGCAGGAGTTGGAAAAAGCGCTATTAAGCAGCCAACCCTCTTTATTTTTTTTCAGCTTAAAAGAAGTCGGCGCATTAAAAACACTGTTTCCAGAAATTGATCGGCTGTTTGGTGTTCCACAGATTTCTCAATGGCATCCCGAAGTGGATACCGGTGTGCATGTGATGCTGGTGCTGGATCAAGCCGCCAGACTAACTGATGATCTGGCCGTGCGTTTTGCCGTGTTATGTCATGATCTGGGCAAAGGAACGACCCCTGCAGACATTTTGCCAAGTCATAAAGGGCACGAACAACGCAGTATCGCATTAACCCATACGTTATGTGAACGTTTACGCGTACCACGTGAGATCAGCAGTCTGGCACTAAAAGTCGCTGAATTTCACACACATTGCCATTTACTTTTTGAATTATCAGCGCGTGAAGTATTAAACGTAATGGAAGGGCTTGATGCGTTTCGCAAACCGCAACGATTTTCACAATATCTCTTGGCTTGTGAGGCCGACTTTCGAGGACGTCCTGGTTATGAAAACACTGATTTTCCCGAAAAAGTCGCTTTTCAGGCCTGTTTTGATGCTGCATCAGAGGTAAGCGCAGCACCTTTTGTTAATGAGGGATTGCAGGGTCCAGCTATTGCCTCGGCCATGGCAGAACAGCGATGCAGAATAATCGAACAGGTACTTAAACCATTTTGTAAAAACACCGATGGAAAAGTTAGCTGATCATTACAGCGCCCAATGCATAACGTATACTATTTTCATTTTTTATCAGACAGGATCTTTTCATGAGCAGTCAAATCTCCGCCAACTGGACCAGTGTTAACGCCGCCAGTAAGCCACTGGTTGATAAATTAATCGACAATGCTCAAGCCCTGCAATTGGAAATCAGTCATTTATCCAATGGTACACGCGTCGTTGATGCAGGTATCAATGCCACCGGTGGTCTGGAAGCGGGTCGACTGATTGGTGAAATCTGCATGGGTGGACTGGGTACCGCAACTCTCGGCAGTACCAGCGGTTTTAGCGATTGGCCATGGTCAGTGAATGTTCATGCAAAAACGCCGGTATTAAGTTGTCTTGGCAGTCAATATGCGGGTTGGAGTCTTTCTCATAAAAGTGAGGATGTGAAATTTTTCGCCCTGGGCTCCGGGCCAGGTCGTGCACTTGCTGCCCGTGAAGAGTTATTCAAGGAATTTGGCTATCAGGATAAAGCAGATTCAACGGTTATCGTGCTGGAAGTAGATAGCATGCCACCCGTCGAAATCGCCGATAAAGTTGCTGATAACTGTGGTATCAAACCTGAAAATCTAACGTTAATTCTGACCCCAACCACCAGTCTGGCAGGGGTAATGCAAATTGCCATTCGTGTACTGGAAGTGGCCATGCATAAAGCTCATACCCTGCACTTTCCGATGGATAAAATTGTGGATGGTTTTGGAACCACGCCTGTCGCACCACCCGGTGGTGATTTTATGACCGGCATGGGCCGTACCAACGACGCTATTCTGTATGGCGGTACCGTGCATCTTTTTGTGGACAGCACCAATGATGAAGCACAAGATCTTGCCAAGAAAATGCCCAGCAATACATCGTCTGATTACGGCCGTCCGTTCGGTCAGATTTTCAAATCGTACGAATATGACTTTTTCAAAATTGATCCGATGCTTTTCAGTCCGGCAAAAGTCATTATCACCAGCACCCAAACCGGGAAAAGCTTCACTGCTGGTGAATTGAATGCTGACTTATTGAAGCAATCCTTCGGACTTTAATGATTGACTATGCCTAGCGCCCGCGTTGCTGTTTTTAATGATACTCACGGGTGGCATAGTGCTCAGCTGACTGAAGCACTGGCTGACTTAAATATTGAAACGGTGCTTATCGATCTGGCGGAATGCCGGATCGATACCCGCAGTCCAACAGGCATGGTGATTCCTCATTTTGAAACGACATTGCCTGATGCCGTACTGGTCAGAGGGATCGCTCCCGGAAGCCTCGAACAAATCACCTTACGCATGGACGTATTGCATACCCTTGCCGAATTAGGTGTGCCGGTTTTGAATCCCGCACATGCTATTGAACTCACCGTCGATAAAGCGCGTACGTCATTAAGACTCCATCTGGCGAATATCCCTTCTCCACATACCTGGGCTTGCGAAAGCCGCGAACAGGCATTGCAAATTGCCCGCGAAGAATTCGCCAAAGGGTTCAGCCTGGTCGTTAAACCGTTATTTGGTTGTCAGGGGAAAGGCATACAACGCCTTGATGCGTTAGCACAACTGGATAATCTCTCAGTAGTTGGTGAGGCTTATTATCTTCAGCATTATGTGGCACCGGCTCAAATCGGTTGCTGGCAGGACTGGCGCTTGATGGTGGTCAATGGAGAAGTCATTGCGGCCATGACTCGTCGCTCGAATCACTGGATAACCAACTTTGCTCAAGGTGCCAGCTGTTTTGCCAGTACAGTGACCCATGAAATGGCACAACTTGCTATCAGAGCGACGGCTGCGGTGGAAGCACCTTATGCCGGCGTCGATCTGATTCAGGATCCGCAAGGCCAATTCAGTGTATTGGAAGTCAATAGCGTACCCGCCTGGAAAGGCTTATATCAGGCAACAGGTATTGATATTGCTGTTCGACTTGCAACAATGGTTGCTTCTCATATTCAGCAAACCAGACAGGTATCTCTCCCCGAACATGCTAGCTGAACAACAGATTGCTGACAGTGTCCGTTGGGCCTGTGAGCAGGAAGTCAACGCTCCAAAACCCGGCAATGTAAATGTCTGGAGTGACGGACATAATATGGCTGTGCAGGACTTTCTCTCCAGTGCTGCAGCAATTGCGCCGGTAATGGCGCAACCCAATCTAAAGGTTGGCGAACGGATTTTGCAGTCCATTAAAGCTACCCGTAAAGTCGTCGACTGTAATACCAACCTTGGTATCGTATTATTATTTGCCCCGTTATGTGATGCAATTCAGCGATGTTCCAGCTTTGATCAACTATCTTCAGAGCTTGAAAAAACCCTAGTGGCTTTAACCATTGAAGATGCCCGTCTGTGTTATGAAGCGATTCGGTTGGCTGATGCGGGCGGTATGGGTCAGCAAGCTGAAGAAGACATACATCAACAGCCAAAAGTCACCCTGCGAAAAGCGATGGAATTAGCGCAAAATCGAGACACAATCGCCTTGCAATATGTAAATAACTACCAGCAAGTATGGGATATCGGCTATAAACAATTGACAGAAGCGTTGAAATGTGGGGAAAAGGTTGAATGGGCCTCCACAATCGCGTATCTTTACTTACTAGCACGTGTGCCGGATACGCTAATTATCAGAAAGCAATCCCGGCATATCGCCCAGACAGTGGCACAGAAGGCACAGTTATTTATTTTAAAAATGAATAAAAATAGACCCTTAAGCAAATCAACAGCCGAGTTGACCGTCTGGGATCAAGAATTAAAGAGTCACGCCATAAATCCCGGAACCTCCGCAGATATGACCGCAGCAGCATTGCTGCTATTTGCGTTCGAGCAGGCGTTTGATTCAAACCGAATTTCAGTAGCACGATGCTTATAGCGGGCGGCACTGAGCAGGTGATACGTTCCTTTATTACGTATAAACCTCAATCTCACATAAAAAGGTTGAGGAAAAAATGAGCCTTTTTGACAATTTTTTTGGAACAGGAAAATATAACATGCCAGTTATCGATCGCGTACTTGTAGGTGAATCCTTAGTCATTGAAGATGGTGACTTAGACAACGTTGCTCACATTGATTTATTAATGGGCCCACGTGGTTCAGCAGCAGAAGATGCTTTCTGCCGCACTATGACCGACCAGAAACAAGGTGTTAACGGCCTGTTGGCTGTGGTTGCACCTAACCTGATGGTCAAACCAGCTACCGTTATGTTCAACAAAGTAACCATCAAAAACATGAAACAAGCTGTGCAAATGTTTGGCCCTGCACAACGTGGTGTTTCTGTTGCGGTTGCTGAGTGTGTTGAAGATGGCACTATCCCTCTCAGTGAAGCTGATGATTGCTTCATTTGCGTTGGTGTATTTATCTCACCAACAGCTGACAGTGATGAAAAAATCCAGGACTGGAACTACCGTGCAACTAAAGAAGCTATCAAACGTGCAGTAGCTCGTGAGCCTAAAGCGGCTGACGTTGTTGCACAATACAAAGCTTCTGAACACCCATTTGGTGCTAAGTAAGTTTTAGACTGATGTCAATGCCGCCCTTCGGGGCGGCATTTTCAGTTCATTATCTGGCGTACTGTATCGACGCCAAGCCTGCCTTTGTGCAAAGCACTGGCAATCAAAGCCCCTTTGATTTGGTTTTTTGCCAAATTCATTAAATCTTCTTCCCCACGCACACCACCCGCCGCAATTAATTGCGCACCAGGCTTAATCATTTGAATTTTATTCAGTAACTTTTCATCTGGCCCCCTATCCATCCCCACTGTATCCAGACTCATCACGATAATAGTTTCAGGCCATAAATCTACACGCGTTAACAAATCATGTTGACCCAATAACCGTCCCTGCCGAAAATCCAGCGATAAAATAAATTCCTTAGGTTGCAACGTGGTTAACAATTGAAGATCCTGCAGAGTCTCACTCCCTAATACCGGCTTAATATTTGGTATATCACACCAGAACTGCCAATCATTCAGAGTACGGATGCCCGCATCCAGCCAGATGGTTAATTGTGGAAATAGCCGGTGCAGTTGCAAATAAAACGCTTTATCGATTTTTCCAATTTCGATTGCATCCAGATCCGCAATATAAATATCGGTAAACGCATACCATGTCAGTAACTGTTTAATCACCGCATTTGGATAGACACTGGAGGTTAATTGCGATTTAAGCGGCTGATAGTGATCACGCCTTCCACCTTGTGCATGTACGACCTTCCCCCCCATCAGATCAATGACCGGTATAATCAACACTTCTTTAAGTAACCTCAGAAAAATGAACTTAGTCGTCTACGAGCATATCACCAGTGGCGCATTGTGTGACGAGCAGTTACCCGCATCGCTCTCACATGAAGGCGAAATGATGCTTTCTGCCATTGTGCAGGATCTTCTCCGGCTGGGTCAGATTCATATCACTATCCTTAGAGATAAGCGACTTAGTGAGTCTGACTGGATGAAGACCTCCAGTATCACGATAAAAACTTGCGCTAGTCGCCAGGAATTTGATCAAAATTGGCAGTATTGTTTAAAAAACCTTTCGTTTTTTTTACTGATTGCTCCCGAAACCGATAATATTTTATTGTCCCTGCAACAGCAGGTTATCGCTGCGAACAATCTCTATCTGGGGTGCTCAATTGAGGCAACCAGCTTTTGTACGGACAAAATTCAATGTTCTGAGCAACTGCTGAAAAAAGGCATTGCTACACCAGTGACTTTATCAGCTGCCGATGGTTTATTAGACCAGTGCCTGCTCGACCAGCCTTATGTCGTCAAACCTCAGGACGGTGCCGGTTGTCTTGATACTCTCAAATTTGAATCGATACAACAAACTCGACAATACCTGATAGGTCTGCCTAAAGAGGTACGAAACAAACTGATTGTGCAACCTTACCTTGATGGCCCGGCCTTGAGCATTAGTTTGTATGTGGGACAAAATAACATCGAGTTACTGTCAATTAATCAGCAATTAATCGAACATCAGGCACAACAATTTGTCTTTCATGGGTGTCAGGTAAACACTATTGCGACACAGCAATTTACTGACCAGCAGGCAATGCAGCTTGCCACTTTGATTGATCAGGCGATTGCAGGATTATCCGGCTACGTTGGTATCGATTTTATATTAACTAAGCAAGGGCCAGTGGTGGTAGATATTAACCCCCGATTGACAACAGCCTATGTCAACCTGGCAGCCAATAAACAGCGTAACCCTGCCCTGCCGTTATGGCAGCATCTACAACGTTTGCAGCAACAAGAAGCATATTATGCATAGACAAGAAAAAGGCTGTTTCACCGGCTGGGATATTGGTGGAGCACACTTGAAAGTAGTTCGCTGTAATAATCAGGGCGAACTATTACAGGCGCTTGAACTGCCCTGCCCACTTTGGCGGGGCAAAGAAGCGCTGCGCAAGGCTATTCGTCTGGCAGTTGATACGCTGAACAATGAATTGGATCAACAACTTGTCACCATGACCGGCGAACTGGCAGATTGCTTTGTTGACCGAGCTTCGGGTGTATCGGAAATTCTGGCCTGTATAGCTGAATATTTTCCAACTGATCGGGTTTCGGTATTCAGCAGTAATGGCTGGTTAAGTCAGGAACAAGCCCGCACTCACTGGGATAAAGTAGCTTCGATGAATTGGCTGGCCAGTGCCCAGTTAGCCGCTACAAATTATCCAGCAGGACTTTTAATTGATTGTGGAAGCACAACCACCGACATTATTACACTTAATCAATCTCAGCCACAATTAACCGCATATGATGATCAAGGCCGGCTAAAAAGTGGTGAGTTACTGTATACAGGTGTTATCCGTACCCCCTTGATGGCTATCGGGCAGAAGCTGCCGTTTCGTGGAGAGTGGCAAACTATCACCGCTGAATTATTTGCGACTACTGGGGATTGCTGGCGGCTGCTGGATAAAATCAGTGCTACACAGATTAATGATAGCAGTGCGGATGGCAATGATTGGCAAACCGAAAACTGCCAACGCAGATTAGCTCGAATGCTGGGAACCGATACCAATTTGTTTACAGCAGAAGACTGGCAGAATGTCGCAATATGGTTTTCTGAACAGCAAATCCAGCAGATCCATAATGCCTGCTTACAGGTATTATCCGCTCATAGTGATCTTGATATGCAAGCACCGGTGATTGGCGCAGGTGCTGGACGATTTATCGTCAGCCAGATTGCTAAGCGTTTACAGCGTCCATATGTTGATTTTGATAGCCTGCTTGGCTCGCATGCAACCGCTGCGTCATACGCACCAGCCAGCGCACTCGCCCTTCTAGCCCAGAGGCAGTTCACGTAAAATACTGTGATGAATTCTCAATTGCCGCCTTTATGTGCCGAGCTTCCCTATCAAATAGACAGTGCCACACTGTTTGCTGCTATTCGTGATTTGCCGTGGGCGGTTTTCCTGGATAGTGCCATTACCGAAGGCGATAATGCCCGCTTCGATATCATCGCGGCAGATCCCTTTATTACGCTGCAGACCACCGGTCAAACAACAACTATTGACTATCGAACTGCAAATAGCCTGAATTCGGCGGACGATCCCTTTTTGTTGTTGCAGACTGTGCTGAAAAAATATGCTCAGCAGTCAACCGAACTGCCCTTCTGTGGGGGTGCCATTGGGTATTTCAGTTATGATCTGGGCCGCAGAATTGAAAGCCTGCCAAGTCTGGCGGTAGATTCGGAACAAATACCGGAAATGGCTGTTGGCATTTATGACTGGGCAGTGATTAATGATCATCAGCAACAGCGCTGCTGGTTAGTCAGTTATGGTGTTGACCCATTCACTCATCAGCAATGGTCAGATTTACTCAGCCGACTACACCAAATGCCAATCCCTGACTCCGCAAGCTTTAAAGTAACCGGTGAATTACATTGCAACATGGATCAACAGGCCTATCAAACGGCCTTTGAAAAAATAAAAAACTATATTACCGATGGGGACTGTTACCAGGTCAATCTGGCCAAACGTTACGAAGTAAATGCTGAAGGGGATCCCTGGATTGCCTATCAGCAGTTACGAAAACAGAATGCCGCACCTTTTTCAGCCTTTTTAGCAACGCCTCAGGCAGCGGTATTAAGTTCATCACCGGAGAGATTATTACGGGTCAAAAATAATCTGGTGGAAACCAAACCAATTAAAGGCACACGTCCACGGGATTTGCACAATGCAGAGCGCGACCGCATGCTCGCCCGGCAATTACAGGACAGCCTCAAGGATCGCGCTGAAAATGTAATGATTGTTGATTTGCTACGCAATGATCTGGGGAAAGTCTGTGCACCAGGTTCCATATCCGTGCCATCTCCTTTTGCGCTCGAGTCTTTTGCTACCGTACATCACCTGGTCAGCACTATTACCGGGACACTGGCTGAAGATCAGGATGCTGTCAGCTTATTAAGAGCCTGTTTTCCTGGGGGATCCATTACCGGTGCACCCAAACTGCGCTCGATGGAAATCATCGAAGAACTCGAACCGCAACGCCGTGGGGTCTATTGTGGCAGCATTGCTTTTATTGGCTTTGACGGCAATATGGACAGCAATATTACGATTCGTACATTGGTATTCAGTGATAATCGTCTGCGTTTCTGGGCTGGTGGCGGTATTGTGGCGGATTCCGAACTGGAAGCCGAATATCAGGAAGTGGCTGATAAAGCCGCGGCAATGCTGGGTCTGGTGGAGTCATTACGTTAAATGTATGTCGTTAAACTGGGTGGTAGCCTATATCACACTGCTGAACTCAAATCCTGGTTAACATTGCTGGAACAAACGGCGCTTAATGAGTCTGTGGTAATTGTTCCGGGCGGTGGTCCTTTTGCTGATATGGTGCGTCAGGCGCAGCAACTGCATAAATTTGATGATCAACATGCTCACCATATGGCGATCCTTGCCATGGCACAATATGGGTTGATGCTTCAGGCCTTGTTACCCTCCGCTGTCCTTGTAAAAACGCCAGCAGAAGTTTCCAGCCATTGCCAACTGGCTATCTGGTTGCCAGATGATCAATTACTGCAAGTCAAAGAAATTACCCAAAACTGGCAGATCACTTCCGACAGTCTGGCTTTGTGGTTTACACAGCAATTTCCACAAAGCAGCTTGAGTCTAATCAAACGTGTTTCCGCAGAGAGTGGAGATCTCAACGAGTTAAGTAAAAAAGGCATTATTGATCAGGGTTTTACTGCACTGTTCCAACAAAGACCAATTTCAACTCAATTGATCCATTATCAAGCCCTGGATAACTTTCCCGAGCATGGAATTAAGCTCGGATGAGCATTGATTCAAGTCAACTATCTGCCACGCTGTCAGCGTTAATTAATCAGTCTCTGCAACAATTCGACATCGATGCTAAAACGCTTCAACAGCTTTCCCAACAAATAGATACCTTACTCCTTGCAGGACAGCGTCACAGACAAGCAAACTGGGCAGGTCATATGACGCCTGCAGTAAATGAATTAGCCGCACTGGGAAAGCTTGTGGCGGCTTTGCATCAAGGTAATCTGCTCTCATCAGAGCTTTATCCAGAACTTGCGATCATTGAAAAAGATATCTTTGATTTTTTCTGCCCTTTGTTTGGTCAACAACACGGACATGCGACGCATGGTGGCAGCTATGGCAACCTTGATGCGTTATGGCAGGCTCGAAAAAAATTCGGTGGCCATTCAAACCGGGTATATGCCAGCGATCAATCCCACTATTCCGTTTTCAAGGCGTGTGACATTTTGGGCCTGCAGTTACAATTGATCCCCACCAATGATTCCCAGCAGATGGATATTGCCGCACTTGCGTTTGCCTGTAACGAGCAGACGCCAATGGCCATTGTTGCTACAGCAGGCACCACCAGTAGTGGACAGATCGATGATATCAATGCGGTTAAAGCAATTATTGGGCATAGTCCATGTTGGCTGCATATCGATGCAGCCTGGGGTGGTTTTTTAAGTTTAATCAACACTAGTCCCCTGACTGACAAACAGCTCGGACAAGCTGATTCGGTCTGTTTTGATCCGCACAAAAGTCTGGGCCAGCCCCGTCCCTGCGGGTTATTGATGTATCAGCAACCAATTAAAGCTACGGCCTCGCCAACCCAATACCTGACACAAACACCACGTGACACATTACCGGGTTCCTATGGAGCAGAACTTTTACTGCCTTTATGGCTGACCATTAAAGCACTTGGAAAAGCAGGTCTTGTTGAGCAAATTGACTTTCAACTCGATCAGGCCAGAAAATTTGCCGATTTTCTCAATGAGCAGCCAGGTTGGCAGGCAGAAGGTTCTCCCACAGGCATTGTCTGTTTTAATCCCCCCCCTCAAAAAGACCTTTCCGGTTTGCTTGAAAAAGGTATTTTTTCACTTACAGAAATTGCTGGAAAAAGAGTCTATCGTGCTGTCTTTGCCGGACCTGGGACCCGCAGTGACACACTGATTAGCGATCTGGCGCCTTATCTATAATCTGTTTTTGTACGCCATCATAGCGTCTTAGCCAGGGCGATATTTTATTTAACGGAGAGGACCATTGCTGACTATCACGCATTGCTACCTGTTTTGAAGGATATACCCCGTAGATCACGGCATACCAGACTTCACCATTACGCATACTTTCAAAAACTGCAACATTACCTGTCAGTTCATTTTTTTCCACAAAGCTGTCCACTTCAGATCTATCCCATGTTCCCATTAATTGAAAGGTAAAATCAGTAGCGGATTGCTGCATAATCCACTCTTTATCCTTTAAAGTCGTATCGACCAGATCAGAAAATGCTGTATCAGCTTTCTCCGTGGTGGTAGCGGGTACGGGAATTAATTCAATTGGCGGGTTAATTTGTTCAGGCGTTGAAGGTGGCTCAACCTCTTGTTCTTCTGCTGTTTCAGAAGTCACTTTTTCTATTTCAGAACTTGAATCATCATTCACCGTGACAACGTCGGCAATAGATTCCTCTGAATCAGCAGTCTGAGAGGGTTGTTCAATTATTTCTACAGGATCAAGTAAAACGTCTGCAGCGACTTCCTGTTCAGGTTCAGGCTCTACTTCATCGGTCGGGGAAATGGTTTCGATTGCTGCTTCAACATCAGAGTCAGTCGTCGGTTCAGCTTCTATATCTGTCTGTTCCAACTCTTCGAGTAATTCGACTAATTCCTGGCGATCGGCTTCTGCAACACTGGTAAGTTCTTCTGGCTCATCCACAACGACCATGGGCAAGTCTTCGGTTAAAGCATCCGTATTTAGCACATCGTCTTCAATCGTGCTTTTATCAGCAACAAACAAGTCATTTATCTGCTGCTGATAAAACAAAACCAATGCAAATAAAACACCCAGCGGAACCAGTCCAAACCATTTATTCCAGCGCAAAGAAACAGCAGGAAACTTGAAGCTGAAAGGCAGCTGCACCGGTTTGCCCTGTCCCAGTAAAAATTTATGGGCAAGATGATTCAATGCTGCCGGAACACCTGAAGACTGTCGATGAAAACGTATTAATGCTTTGTTATCAAATGGGCTGTCACCGTTGAAACCAACACCCTGTAACCGCTGCAATAAATAAGCAGCGGTTTCCTGTTGTGGAATTGGCCCCAGCAGTAAGGGTTGAATGCGCTCATTTTGAGAAGCCATGACATCAGCCGTAACATCAGTTACTACCGCCCGCCATAGATAGTTGCCTTCATGTTGCCAGTCAAACCAGGTTTTTAATTGCTGGAGTAATGGCTCGGCAAGCTTACTGATATCATCAATCAATAACACCGGACGAATCTGTAAAGTCTGCAGTTGTTGTAATCGCTGTTGTAATAGCTGAAGGTTGTTACTGCCCAGCGTACTCTCCTGAGGCGCACCAAAAACCTGTAAACAGCGGCTGACCATAAACTGAATGGTTAATGAGGGTTCTGCCTGAATCAGGCAAAAACGCAAATCATCGCCCCCCCGATTCATTAAGGCTTTTAAAGTAGTGGTTTTACCCAGACCGTTGGTGCCATACAGCAAAGGAATTTTGTCACTGGCCCGAAGCAGATGCAGAACCAGGTCCAGACGCTGCTTAATTTCCGGCCCCATATACAGTCCGGCTTCTGTCACCTCAGCACTGAATGGATTCGACTGAAGCGCTAATCTTGAAATATATTTTGGTTCAGCTGCCGCTGCAGTCATTGCATTACTCAATTTCCAGCAGTAAATTTCGCCAGGGTTTCAGCCAGGGCATCACCATCATAGTCATCGGAAATAATGGCCTGACCGATATCTTTTAACAACACCAGACGAATCAGTCCATCCTGAACCTTTTTATCTACCGCCATCAGGTTCATAAAATCTGCAGAACTTAACTTACCCGGGACAGTAACAGGCAGATTAGCGGCTTTCATAATGTCGCTGATACGGGTAACTTTTTCCGTGCTAAGCCATCCCATACGTTGCGACAAGTCGGCCGCCATCACCATACCTATTGCAATCGCCTCACCATGCAGACAATTCCCGTAGCCACAACCAGTCTCAATGGCATGACCGAATGTATGACCAAGGTTTAACAAAGCTCTGACACCCTGTTCACGCTCATCATCTGCCACAATGGTTGCCTTATCCTGACAGGATCGGGCAATCGCTTGTGCCAGTGCCTCAGGATCACGCGAAACCAGCAGCGACATATTCTGTTCAAGCCAGTCAAAAAATTCAGCGTCATTAATCAACCCATATTTAATGACTTCTGCCAGTCCCGAAGAAAACTGACGATCATCCAACGTTTTTAACGTGGCAGTATCTGCCAGTACACATTGCGGCTGGTAAAACGCACCAATCATATTTTTGCCTAACGGATGATTGACCGCGGTTTTGCCGCCGACTGAAGAGTCGACCTGTGATAATAAGGTGGTGGGAACCTGGATAAAGGGCACCCCCCGCTGATAACAGGCTGCAGCAAATCCTGCCATATCGCCTATAACACCACCACCCAGCGCAATAATGGTTACCTGACGAGACAATCTGGCTTCCAGTAAACGATCAAAAATCAGCTGCATGGTGTCCAGCGTTTTATATTGTTCACCATCTGGCAAAATAACACTTTCCAGCCGATAGTCTTTTAACGCTGTTTTTACGGTATCCAGGTACAGAGGTGCCACCGTTTCATTGGTAACAATCAACACTTCCTTTCCCCGGATATGGGCGGTAAATAAATCACTTTCCGATAGCAGATTTTCACCAATATGGATGGGATAACTGCGATCACCGAGCGCAACTTGAAGCGTTTTCATCATATTCAGTTTTCTTTTGTTTTTAATTGTTGCAGTTGTTTTATCACTGCGTTCACGGTTCGGGTTACAGACTGATCACCCGTTTGTAACACCACATCAGCCACTTCCCGATATAAAGGATCCCGCTGTGCCATTAGTTGTTTTATTTGCTGGCGACGATCCCCTACCTGCAGTAAAGGACGGCTGGTATCACGAGATGTGCGGCGGTAAAGTTGTTCCGCTGTGGCCGCCAGATAGACAACCTTGCCACGTTTCAGATTGCGCCGGTTTGCCTCCGCCAGCACAGCACCGCCACCAGTTGCCATTACAATATTCTCCATTGCGCTAAGCTCATCAATCACTTTTTGCTCGCGCTCTCTGAAGCCCTCTTCACCTTCCATCTCAAAAATCCAGGAGATGGATACACCAGTGCGCTTTTCAATCTCACGATCACTATCAAAAAACTTACGATGCAGCTTTTTAGCAAGCTGTCGACCAATGGTAGACTTTCCAGACCCCATTGGTCCCACCAGAAATATATTACCTGAAATCACGTGGCTAATGACTCAACTGTTTATCGTGAAAAAAAAACCGGATCATAGTAGATCCGGTTTTTTATATTAACTGAAAAAGCAGGAATTAATAATCCATACCTTCCTTAATAATTTTTGGTGTCACAAATACCAGCAGTTCACGTTGACGATCTTCATTTAAATTGGTTTTGAAGAGGAAGCCCACATAAGGCAAATCACCAAAGAATGGTACACGTGTCGATTCTGTTCTAGAGGTTTGTTCATAAATACCCCCCAACACCACAGTTTCGCCATTATCCACCAATACCTGCGTGCGAACGCTTCTGGTATCAATACTAGGAACGCCGAGGAAAATGGCACCTACTTCGTCTTTATTCACTTCCAGATCCATCACAATGCGATCATCCGGCGTAATCTGCGGAGTCACATCCAGTTTTAACAGTGCCTCTTTGAATGAAACCGAGGTTGCACCACTTGATGAAGCTTCCTGATAGGGAATTTCGGTACCTTGCTCAATGGTAGCCTGTTTTTGGTTTGAAGTGATGACACGTGGTGTTGAAATAATCTCACCTTTGCCTTCCTCCTGCATCGCAGAAAGCTCCAACTCCAGCACCGCTCCCAAAGGCAATTTAGCCAACGCCAAAGCAATAGTCCCTGCCGGATTGGCAACTGGTAAGTTCACATTTAAATCCTGACCACGTAATCCAGCCTGGTTTGTGGGAACCACCGCATCCAGATTATTCGCCGGAACCTGCAAACCTTCCAGAGAACCGGATGTGCCTGCTCCCAATGTGCCACTTTCAGCTGAGGTGCCAAAACGCACCCCCAGCTCCTTAGTAAAGTCATTGTTGGCAATAACAATCCGCGATTCAATTAACACCTGACGTACCGGAATATCCAGTTTTTCAATTAATTTGCGAACATCGGCAAGATTTCTAGCAGTATCACGAAGCAGTAAAGAGTTGGTCCGTTGGTCAACCACTACGCTGCCACGATCTGAAAGAAATCCGCCAGCACTGCTCCCGGCTGTAGTTTGACCTTGAGTTGTCGTTAAAATCTCAGCCATATCTGTGGCTTTTGCAAAGTTGACTTCAAATATCTCGGAATAGAGTGGTTCCAGCTCGACCAATTGACGTCTGGCCTCAAGCTCCTGTTTTTCGCGAGCGGCAATTTCTGCTGCTGGGGCAATCAGCATGACATTACCATTCTGACGCATACCCAGACCCTTGGTTTTCAAAATAATATCCAATGCCTGATCCCAAGGTACATTTTTCAAACGCAGGGTTAAGTTGCCGGTCACTGTGTCGCTGGTCACCAGATTCATACCGTTAAAATCAGCCAGTAACTGTAAAACGGCACGAACTTCAATATTCTGGAAATTCAGCGACAGCTTCTCACCTTCAAAGCCAAATTCATTTTCAGTGGTCTCAGCTGTAGTTCGTTCTGCAACTGGTTTTACCTCAACAACCAGCTTATCGCCAGATTGGTAAGCCAGATGTTCAAACTTGCCAGTAGTTGTAAGCACCAACCTGGACCCATCGCGTGTTTGCATACTTTCAATCAAATTCACCGGGGTCGCAAAATCCATTACATCCAGTTTGCGTTTCAATTGGTCGGGCAAGTCAACCCCAGGCAAATCTACAATCAAATCTCCACTTTCACGACGAATATCCATAGCAGTATTTTCATTTTTTAACTGCAATATTAATCTGCCTTCGCCTTGTTCGCCACGTCTGAAATCGATATCCGTCACCGAATTAATATCTGGAGCAGCTAACGGAGTTGTATTTGGAAGTGGTGCTTTTGCAATCTGCCCATTGTTTTCATTAAGGAAAACTTTGACGATCTTCCCTTCTACTTCAATTTCATAAGGTAATTTTCGAAGCAAATTAATAACCATCCGGGTACGTTCACCTGCTTCTACGGTAGCAATACTTCGGGTCTGACCATTATTTATCTGCTGGGTGGTTTCATTCAGTTTATTGCTTACACCATGGAAATCCAGAACGATCCGTGCGGGCTCATCGGTAGCAAAGCTTTCTGGTTTTTCAACCGCTTCGGAAAAAGTTAATGTGACAACACCTTTGTTACCCGATAACGCTGAATAATCCAAGGATTGCAGTTCATTTGCTGAAACAAGACTGCTGACGAACAATAATGAAAGCAAACCCAGACTCGACCGCCACCGCTCCATAAAATTCTTGTCGATGTTGGTGAAGGCTTGACGCCGAGTGATTTTCATTCCGTATATACTCATCATTGTTTGGCCCTTAATTTATCTCTACGACGGGTACTGTCGTCTCACGCTCGTTATAGCCGTTTCCTTCAGGAACGATCTCTTTTAATGTCAGTTGTGTTTCACTGATCGCAACAATCTGGCCATGGTTCATACCCATATAGTTACCAATTTGCACACGATGTATCGTACTGTCTGGAGCCCGTATTAATGCCCATAAACTGTCTTGTTCCAGGGTGCCGACATATTGCAAATCAGCCAGCGAATAATTTTCCAGAATTTCCTTCATCCGGTTTTCATTAGGTTGAATGCCGTTATCAACCACTTGCTCCGGTTCCGGTTCGGGAACATCAATGACGGTTGGAACAAATGGATCACGTAACTCAGCAGCAGCATAACTGAATTTTTCGTAAGGCTTCATCACTGGAATGGGAGGAATATCAACTACTTGACGTGCTTTTACTTCGGCAACATAGGCTTGCAGATCGTCTTTTGGTTGTGAACAGGCCACGAGCATAAATGCCATGGAAAGCAGAAGAAGCTTCTGAATCAATGAATGGATAACTATGGATATGTTCATCATTAATTACCCTGCTCGTCAAAGTAACGATAGGTCTTGGCCGTAATATCCATGGTCATATTCCCATCGCTGGTCAATGGACCCATTTTGAAATTATGCAGTGTCACAATACGCGGTAAGGCCGCTATCCCACTAATAAATTCAGCAAATTGATGGTACGTGCCAGTTACACGCATGGTGATCGGCAATTCAATGTAAAAATCAATTGGCCGTTCTTCTTCCGGTTTGAATAGTTCAAATTCAAGCCCATTTACCAAACCGGTTCTGGAAATATCTACCAGCAGATCAGCCACTTCACTTTTCCGGGGTAACTGCTGCAACATGGAAGCAAATGACAATTCCATTTCTTTCATCTGTTCTTTATATGCTTCAAGATTAACGGCTTTGCTTTGTTTTATCTCAAAGCTTGTGCGCAGTTCTGTTTCTGTTTGTTCAAGTTGCGCCAATTCGACACGCTTATCTTTGATTATAAAGTAATAACCAGCGCCCCAAATCACTGCAAAAATCAGCAATCCGGCAACGATTTTTCCAATCAGAGGCCATTCGCCACTTTCATTGAAATCAATATCATTAACTGAAGGGATATCCACGACTATAGCTCCTCATCCGTTTCAGGTTTGGATTCAGTCACTTCCAGAGTGAATTGACGAATTGCATCATCACGGGAGGATGTACGCTGAATAACGCGAAGTGTTGATTCGGTAAACTCTGGATCATTATCGAGTTGATTCATAAACACGGACACTCTGGCATTAGTCTGTGCTACCCCCTGCACAATCAGTTTATCGCCCTCGCGGCTTAAAACTTGAAGATGAATACCTTCTGGTACAGTTCTCACAATAGAATCAAATACTTTTACAACTTTAGGACGGCTCTGCTGCAAATCCTGAATAACCCGCATTCTGGCCAGCAAACGATCACGTTGTTTTTCTAAATCCTGGATTTCTTTAATCTGCGTATCCAAAATGGCAATTTCTTTTTGCAAATAAGCATTTCGCTGATTCTGTTTATCCAGCAAACTGTTCATATGGCTATTGAAAATAGCAAAAATGATAATGGCGAGAGCTAATGTCAGCCCCATCGCAATAAAGAACTGCTGCTGTCTTTCTTGGCGTTTTTCTTCGCGCCAGGGGAGAAGGTTGATATGTGCCATTAGTCAAAACTCCTCATGGCCAGCCCACACGCTATCATCATCGAGGGCGCATCATTACTCAATGCCTGCACCTTGACCCGGGTACCCAGCCCCATATCAGTGAAAGGGTTGGCTACTGACGTCGAGGTACCTGTTTCTGACTCAACAATTTTATCGACACCTTCTATAGAGGCGCAGCCTCCTGCCAGAATAATATGATCAATTGATTGGTACTGGCTTGAAGCTGAAAAGAAAAACTGCAGTGCTCGAGTGATGGTTACAGCCATGGAACGTTTGAAAGGCTCAAGTACTTTTGGCGCGTAGTCATCCGGCAGGCTGCCATCTTTTTTGGCACGGCCCGCTTCCTGATAAGACATTCCATAATAACGCTCAATATCTTCGGTAAGCATCCGGCCGCCAAAAGTTTGTTCGCGGGTAAATACAATTTTGCCATTGACCAGCACGTGCAAGGTAGTAACGTTTGCACCGACATCGGCAACAGCTACCGTTAATCCATTACCCTGATTGGGTAATTGTCTGGCGATAAGAGAAAAGGCATTTTCAACAGTATAGGCTTCAACATCGACCAGCCGGGGTTTGAGACCAGCTTTTTCCAGCACATTGGTGCGAGCATCAACATTTTCACGACGCGAAGCGGCTAACAATACATCTACTGCATCAGCATCGGCTGCAGAAGGACCCAATATTTCAAAATCCAGACGCACTTCATCCAGTGGATAGGGAATATAGTTTTCAGCTTCCAGCATCACGTTTTCTTCCATGTCGCGTTCTGAAATGGAGGAAGGAAAGGAAACAACTTTGGTGATAGCAGAATTTGCCGAAACCGCGACTGCAGCATCTCGGGACTTCGTGCCTGAACGCTTTATAGCACGTCGTATCGCACCGGCAACTTCGTCGCTGTTTTCAATACGACCTTCTACCACAGCATTTACAGGAAGCGGTTCCACTGCGTAGGATTCGACGGTATAACGATCACCGCGTTTATTTAGTTCTAGCAGCTTCACAACCGAAGAACTGATGTCTATCCCTAGTAAAGGGGATTTCTTACGTCCAAACATGCATCGCCCCAATTCCATCGAAATGATGTGTGCAGTACACTTACACTTGTAAGTTAAAGTAGTTTATTAACAATTACTAGGATGTCAACAACTAAAACTGTGACATCTTCCCAAAAAGTCATTAACTGGCTTTATTAGGATGTTTATATATACTCTACGGTTTTATTTTTTGCGAACGAAATAATCCAATGTCGCGACTTGTATCACGCCTTTTTAAATGGGCCTTTACCTTTTTGATAGCTGGTCTACTGTTTATCGCTGTAGTCTATCTATTTCTGTCACCCAAGCTACCTAGCACGGAATCGTTGCGCACGATTCAGTTGCAGATTCCTTTACGTATTTTTAGTGAAGAAGGTCTTTTGATGGCCGAGTTTGGCGAAAAGCGCCGCATTCCGGTCGCTTATGAGGATTTCCCCACTCAACTCATAGAAGCTTTCCTGGCAGCGGAAGATGACCGATTTTTTGAACACCCGGGAGTGGATTATCAAGGCTTGCTTCGTGCAGCGTATTCGCTGGCACTCACGGGTGAAAAAACACAGGGTGGCAGTACCATTACCATGCAGGTTGCCCGGAATTTTTTCTTAAGCAATGAAAAAACTTATTTGCGCAAAATCAATGAAATTTTTCTTTCACTGGAAATTGAAAACACATTATCCAAAGAAGAAATTCTCACCTTATATCTGAATAAAATATTTCTTGGTCACCGCTCTTACGGTGTTGGTGCAGCGGCTCAAGTCTATTATGGGAAAACGTTGGACGAGTTAACGTTGGGTCAAATGGCAATGATAGCCGGTCTGCCAAAAGCGCCCTCGACGACTAACCCTATTACCGCCCCACAAAGAGCGCTGGATCGCCGTAATTATGTGCTCAGTAGAATGCTAGATGTCGGGTTTATTTCTCAGGCCGAATATCAAGAAGCAATAAAAGAAGAAGTAAGTGCCCGCTATCATGGACGTGAAATAGAAGTCTATGCTCCCTATGTTTCGGAGATGGTCCGTACCTATCTGATTGAGCAGTTTGGCGAAGAGATCTATGAAAACGGTACTAAGGTCTTTACGACGATTAAAGCCAAACATCAGCAGGCTGCCACTAAAGCTCTGCAGGATGCATTACTGGCTTATGATAAACGACATGGATATCGCGGCCCGGCTGCCAAGGTTGAGTTCAGCGAATTACCGGATCAGGCAGCTTCAGAACTGTTCCTTAAGGATTATTCAGTTATTGGTGCCCTCAGTCCAGCATTGGTATTAAGTATAGAAGATAATATTGCCCAGGTTTTTGTAAAACGCTTGGGCCAAATAGAGTTACCGTTTGCCGCAGTAAGTTGGGCTCAGCCACAACTCAGTGCTAACAGCATGGGCAAGAAACCACAGACTATCGACGACGTATTGGCGGTTGGCGATATCATCTATCTGCGGGAGCTGGAAGAGAATTCATGGCAATTGACACAGATACCGGAAGTCCAGGGAGCCCTGATTTCTCTTGCTTCTGAGGATGGAGCAATCACCTCCCTGCAGGGCGGATTTGATTTCTTTCAGAATAAGTTTAACCGGGTAGTGCAATCAAAACGTCAACCGGGTTCTGGCTTTAAACCATTTGTATACTCTGCTGCGCTGGAAAAAGGCTATACCGCGGCTACCGTGATCAACGATGCGCCGGTGGTATTTGATGACCCCGGTTTGGAAAATGTCTGGCGTCCGGAAAATTACAGTGGTCGATTTTTTGGCCCAACTCGTCTGAGAGAAGCACTTACTCATTCAAGAAACCTGGTATCAATAAGGTTGTTAAGAGATATCGGCATTGCCTATACGGTAGATTATGTACAACGTTTCGGGTTTAAGCCTGAACAAGTTCCACCCAATCTTTCTATCGCACTGGGAAGTGGTAATGCAGCACCAATTGATATGGCAAGAGCTTATGCTACTTTGGCAAATGGTGGTCACCTGATAGATCCCTATATTATTTCCCGGGTTGAAAATACTGCTGGTGAAATCCTGATGCAGACCAAACCTAAGAAAGTCTGCGACAGCTGTGCCATACCCGCAGCTGATATCAGTGAAGAAGAAGCCCTGATGCAAGCTGAATTGTTAGGCTTTTATCCAGCCAAGCAGGTCATTACCCCTCAAAATGCTTACATAATGAACAGCATGCTGCGTGATGTAGTGAAATTTGGTACAGGTCGTCAGGCATTAAGTTTAAATCGCGGTGACCTGGCTGGTAAAACCGGAACAACCAATGATCAACTGGATGCCTGGTTTAATGGCTTTAATCCCGATCTGGTTGCCATAAGCTGGGTTGGATTTGATAATCCCCGCACTTTAGGCCGCTATGAAACAGGCGGGCGTGCAGCTTTGCCAATGTGGATTGATTTTATGCGAGTTGCACTTGAAGATGTGCCCGAGAAAAACTTTGAACAACCTGTTGATATGGTCACTGTTCGCATCGATCCTGAAACTGGACTACTGGCACGTCCCGGCGATACCGAAGCAATCTACGAAACCTTCCGTAAAGATAATGTTCCGGCAATGCGTGGCGGCAGTGGTGCCACATCCACTGAACAGGATGACTCTCTGATAGAGCTGTTCTAGGTTCTGTTGATCTTTCTTAGCCACCTCTGTTGTGGGCTGAAAAAGCATCAATCAATGTAGGACAAGAGTGGTTGTGGGATACATGCATGTATCCCACTCAATTCGCGCTTTGGCAGACACAAAACTAGTCGCCAGTATTGATGTGGTGACTCATTTTGTTCAACAAGGTGGATATGTCGCTGTAGTTTCTATAGAAGTCATTTCTAAGGTCGTAGGGGAAATAACGGGTAGTGGCTATGAAAAGCTAACAAACTATGGCAAATGGAAAACACTATCTCGCTATAAACTGCCGGCAGAATGACAGCTCAATAAATTGGCAACAGTGATGCCACCCTATTTAGGATAGGTGGTTCAAATTGCAATTGAGGAGGTACTTAATTGGATGCTGAACGTCAATCAGCGCACTGCAATTCTCAGTTAACGAACACGCTTGGCCAATTGTCCTGGCTTCAGTTCACCATTTGGATAATCGCCGTTCAATAGCCGCAATTGCTGTATCGGACTATTACTGATTCGTGTTTTGGCTGCCCAGCTGGAATAACTATCGTTACTATCGACTTTGACCACATCGATACGCTGTGCTTCAGCGAATTGCTGTTCATCCTGACGCATAGCATGGAAGCTCATCACCGTCTCACGAAACGCCGGATCAAATTTATTGAAATCTCCTGACGATTTGGTGGTCGCAATAAAAATAAACGCTTGCTCTCGTAAGTATATGACCGCCACTCGAACAGGCTTGCCCTCAGCTACGGTCAAACCAGTATAACCCTGTAAGCCATTAGTGGAGAGCGGCTCCCCATTTTTCAAATCTTTAATATTCAACCTGTCCCGAATAAACTCAGCGGGGGTCTGTTTACGATTAAGATCGGAAGCTCCCATCTCAATAATAGCGGCCCCTTGCGGCGCGGTTGCACGAAGACTGGAAGGGTTGTTCTGAATATGCCAATTCTGCGGAAAACTCAATGCAAACTGCATTTCACTATGGTAGAAATTTCGACCAGAGCGAATACCCTGAGATTCACTGTCTCCAAACACCATGCCATCGATACGCTGTAGATAGCGCTCAGTACCTTCATCTTCTCGAACAGTGGTTTTGTATTTATCAGCCGCTTTAACAACTTCCTGCAGCCGAGTGTCATTATCTGGGTGAGAAGCAAACAGACCGTGGTAACCCTGATAATCCTGGCCTTGTTTTTTAGCCTCGGCTTCGGCAAAAGTTGCCTGATCTTTTAATACACCAATAACTTCTATCATGGCCTCTGAAGGATAGCCAGAACGGGCCAGGTATTCGGCACCAAGCCTGTCAGACTCTAATTCGTGTTCGCGACCATAACCACTAAGTAAAGCACCACCAAACACATTAAACAGATCCTGGGCACCTGCCGTGCGTAACCCCGGAAGCAGTATTGCTCCCAGTGTGTATCCTAAACTTGCTGCCTGGGCTGCACTTTGCTGGCGCACGCCATGGCGAGCAGTTACATGACCAATCTCATGCCCGAGAACGGCTGCAAGCTCAGCTTCGGAGTTCAGATAGGCCATCATTCCCCGAGTGATATAGATATACCCACCAGGTAATGCAAACGCATTGATAACCGGTGAATCTAAAACAGTAAAGCGATAAACCAAATCATCCCGATGACTGACTGCAGCGAGTCTTTGTCCGACATCCTGAACATATCTCTGCAACGCTTCATCTTCATAACGACCATATTGTTCAATGATCTGAGGATGGTAGGTGCGGCCCATCTCAAGCTCTTTATTTTCGCTGATCATCACAAAATCCTGGCCACCTGTCACGGGATTTTGCGCACAGCCGGATAAAAGGCCCAGAAATAACAAAGCCCCTGTCAATCGACAGAGGCTTTTGTATGTAATGTTGATGATGTTCATTAGTATCTTCGGCTTAAGCCCGCAAGATTATTTTCCGTATTTTTGACGGAATTTATCAACACGGCCAGCACTATCCAGCATTTTCTGTTTGCCGGTGTAGAACGGATGACATTCTGAGCATACATCCAGCGTCAGGTCATTGCCGCGTGTTGAACGGGTTTTGAAACTGTTACCACAGCTACAGGTAACATTGATTTCGCTATAATCTGGATGGATATCCGCTTTCATATCTGTTCTCGCCAATAATGATGTTTGCCCGACAAACACGATTTTTATGTTTGCCCTTTCTGAACCGCGTAATTCTACTGATCCGGCGACTTTTCAGCAAGTCCTATTAAGTATTTATTTTTATTATGACTTTTGCCCCACCAGCATCGCCATGTTTCGCCACCCCATGGAAGTATCTCCAAGTGTCGACTCTTCTCGATAAACTCTCAATTTCAGACTCGTAAATAAATTTAATAGTTCATTATCTGCCAGTAAAAATTCGGGATTCTGCGGACCGGAACCATCTACCTTATCGCGACAGAAGGTTTGATAAAAAAGTAAGCCGCCGGGCTTTAACGCATTGATAAGTTTCGGGCAAAGTTTGCGATCCAGAAACTGACTGACGACAATGACATCAAAGCTCGAATTGTCAGGCGCTGCCACACTCACATCCCGCTGCTCAGTAATAACCTGTAACTGTCGCTGTTGAATCTCTGCGTTCAGTTTCGCCAAAGCTTCAGAACTGATATCCCATGCGTGAGTCTGTAACCCCAGACTGGCCATCAACAAGGCATTGGCACCTAAACCACATGCCAAATCCAGCGCTATTCCCTGCTCAGGCAGTAAATGCTGATTTTGAGTAAGCACCAGAGCAGGCTCAGGATAAACAGCAATCTCTGTTCGATAGCGCTGATCCCATTTTTGCTGACTATCAGACATTATCGACGCCAGAATGCCGGGGTTAACACGACTAACAAGGTGAAGATTTCAAGACGACCTAATAACATGGCAACGCATAATATCCACTTTGATGGGGCATTAATCTGTCCAAAATTTGCCCCGACATCCCCCAGTCCCGGCCCAAGATTATTCAAACAAGCGGTTACAGCAGAAAACGACGTCACCACATCAAGGCCAGTGGCCATCAATAAAAGATGCATGATACTGAAACAGAAAACATACAAGGCAAAGAAGCCCCAGACCGCACCAACAACTTTGGGGGGTAGCGCTTTACCGTTCACTTTAATGGCAAATACAGCGTTAGGATGAATCAACCTTAACACTTCACGATATCCCTGTTTAAACAGCAGCATCGCGCGAATCACCTTAATACCGCCACCTGTGGAAAAAGCACAGCCACCGATATAGCTGGTCATCAATAATAAAATTGGCAGAAAACCTGGCCACAAATAATAATCGGTAGTGGTAAAACCAGTGGTGGTACCGATGGAAACCGCTTGGAAAATACCATGATGAGCAGCGGTCCAACCATCATCAAAGGTGCCGGTGAAATACAGATAAGTTGCCGTTATAAGCGAGATAACGAACATGATGCTTAAAAATACTTTTAACTCTGAGTCTCGCAGATAATGCATCAGAGTGCGATGGCGCCAGGCGAGAAAATGTAATGAAAAATTCATCGCTGAAACCAGCATGAAAGCCACCGCGATCATTTCAATCGTCGCGCTGTTAAAAAAACCCATGCTGGCATCGTGGGTGGAAAACCCGCCTATGGCGACGGTAGAAAAACTATGGCCAATGGCATCAAACCATGACATACCTGCCCAGTAATAGGCGATGGCACAAGCGATCGTCAGGCTCAAATAGATATACCAAAGTGCTTTTGCGGTTTCGGTAATACGTGGAGTTAATTTGGCGTCTTTCATCGGACCAGGTGTTTCTGCACGATACAGCTGCATGCCACCGACGCCTAATAATGGCAGGATAGCAACGGCCAAGACCACGATCCCCATCCCCCCCAACCACTGCAGAAACTGACGATAAAACAATACGGCTTCTGGCAGCGTATCCAGACCAACCAGAACCGTCGCCCCGGTGGTGGTTAAACCCGACATGGACTCAAACACCGCATCGGTAATACTCATCGCGGGTGATTCGGTCAGATAAAACGGTAATGCCCCGGAAAAACCCAAAGCAATCCAGAACATTACCACCACGATAAATCCATCGCGGATCTTCAACTCTTTACGGTGTTTTCTCGCAGGTAACCATAACAACAAACCAGTACTGACCAGAATCACGAACGCTGTCAGAAAGGCGGTAGCAGCGCCGTCGTTAAACCACCATGAAACCAGCACAGGTGGCAGCATAGTGATACTGAACAGGCTCAGTAAAATGCCCAGAATGCGCTGGATAGTCATTAATTGCATGGAAGATTAAGACTCTTTACGCCGATAAAAATACTGATAATACGCCCACAAAGTCAGCATCAGCAAAGTTAAAATCCATAATGGCCATTGCCCGAAACGCACGTAGGGAGTGACTCCCTCTCTGGGTTGAATGTCACCTTTCAGTACAGCTAATTCAAATTGAGGACTCTGTTGCTGAATAACGCCCTTATAATCAATAAACGCTGAAATCCCGTTAGTTGTGACCCGCAAAATCGGCCGCCCGGTCTCCAAGCCCCGGCTTCGTGAGATTTGTAAATGCTGGTGCGGTGCGAAAGAATCACCATACCAGGCATTATTGGTGGCGTTAATCAACATGGTTGCCGCCGGTACAGTTTCACGAACTTCAGATGAAAAGGCATCTTCATAGCAGATAGACACCCCGACTGGATGGCCTGCCAACATCATTTGCGGTTGCTCGGAACCGCCCGGTACAAACGCTGACATCGGTAAATCAAAGAATTTGATCAATCCACGCAGGGTTTCAAAAGGAACGTAATCACCAAATGGAACCAAGTGACGCTTGTGATAAAACACCGGTGTTTCGGTCAGACTGACCATACTGTTGTAATAATCTTCACCATTTTCATCCAACACCGGCAGCCCGAGAATAATATCGGTATTCTGCGAACGTGCTTCGCGACCTAATGGTTCGAGATAACCTTCATCTATTTGGTGATAAAACGCTGTTGCTGCATTTTCAGGCCAGACAATTACCTCTGCATCCCAATTCTCTCGACTCAGATCAGCATATAACTGCAATGTATTACGTAACTGCTGGGGATCCCATTTAATGTCCTGCGGCACATTGCCTTGAATCAAGGCTGCTTTAACCGGTTCACCAATGGGTTTGGTCCATTCAACCGATTGCAGGGAAAAAGCGCTGCCCCAAATCACTGCGGGCAAAATGAGAAATATCCATTTACGCTGGTAAATCACTATTGCCAGACTACCGGCGGTCAATGCCACCAGCCAGGAGGCACCGTGAACACTGATTAACGGAATAAAACCGGCAAGTGGGCCTTCAATTTGTCCGGTACCCACTTCCAGCCAGGGAAATCCTGTCAGAAACCAGGCTTTAAACCACTCAAACAAAAGCCAGCTGCTGGGCAGTAATATCAGGAAATCTTTACTGGATAATGCTGGACCGGTCAGGCGTTTTAACCCCCACCCTAATATGCCGATCATGAAACCCAGAGCAACCACAAACAATGCAGTCAGCAAACCTGCAAGCAGTATGCTGGCCTGTCCAAAAACATGGATAGCCACAAAAACCCAGGAAACACCTACACCGAACATACCGGTACCAAACAGCGTGCCTCGCCACAACGCCTGACGAGGACTGACTCCTTGCCAACTGAGAAACAGCGCGAGCAGGCTCAACACCGCCAATGGGTAATAGTGAAAAGGGGCTAGACTCAATGGCAGGATGGCACCGGCCAATAATGCTGCCCAACTGCCAAATGCGCCTTGCCAAGCCATCTGCCTGGAAGTTGTCATTATTCTGTTTCGCTTTCGCTTTCAGTTTCTTCGGGTAACTTCACCATCCGTAACAAATGAACTCGACGTTTATCTGCACGTAACACGGTGAATTCCAGTGCACCAATTGTGACTTGCTCTCCCCGGCCGGGCAGATGACCAAATTGATTCACTACATGGCCGCCAACCGTATCAAAATCATCGTCACTCCACTCGGTTTCAAAATACTCGTTAAAGTCTTCTACCGGGGTCAATGCTTTGACAGTGAAGGTATTGTCATCACGTTGCAGAATCGGCGCATCATCATCCACATCATGCTCGTCTTCAATTTCACCAACAATTTGTTCAAGCACATTTTCGATGGTGATCATGCCGGCAACACCGCCATACTCATCTACAACGATTGCCATATGATTACGACGGGCACGAAATTCACGCAGCAGAACATTTAAACGCTTACTTTCGGGGATAAACACCGCTGGACGTAACAATTCACGCAGATCAAAATTAAACTCACCAGAGCTGACCACTGCCGCCAGCAAATCCTTGGCGAGCAGAATCCCGATAACATCATCACGATCATCATCAATCACTGGAAACCGTGAATGCGATGTTTCCGTGACCAGCTTAAGTGTTTCTTCCGGTGGCGCATCTCGAGAAACCATCACCACCTGTGAACGCGGAATCATAATGTCGCGAGCTTGCATCTGTGAGACGCTCAAAGCGCCCTCGACAATCGACAAAGCTTCGGCATCAAGAATATGCCGTTCAGAAGCATTGCGTAGTAATTCAATCAACTGTTCCTGGTCTTTAGGTTCCAGGAACAGATTACTTAATTTTCGCACCCAGGAAACTGGACTGTCTGAGCGACTCGGTCGTCCCTCACTCATGATGTAACCCTCTGCTCTGTATAAGGATTGTTAATATCAAGCTTGTGTAAAATTTTAATTTCCAACGATTCCATTAATTCTGCCTCATCGTCTTCAATATGATCATAGCCAAGTAAATGCAAACAGCCATGCACAATTAAATGTGCCCAATGATCATTTATGGTTTTCTCTTGCTCGGCAGCTTCACGCTCTACTACCGGAACACACAGCACCAGATCACCTAACAACATAGGTTCTAGCGGCACAGGTGACTCAAAGGGAAATGATAAAACATTGGTCGGATAGTTTTTGCCGCGATAATCATTATTCAATTCGGCACTTTCGGTTTCATCGACCAGGCGAATGCTTAATTCACAGTCTTCGTTGACTTCCGCCAGCGCAGCACTGGCCCAGAGTTGAAATTGTTGTTCAGATGGCACATCTGCATCAGTTGCCTGCTGCAAATCGATAATGACGTTCACGACTTTGTTTCAGCCTTTTCGTAAGCCAGAATAACTTTCTGCACCAAGGAATGACGCACCACGTCTTTTGCCTGGAAAAAAGTAAAGCCAATGCCTTCAATATCTTTTAAGACTTCTATGGCATGACGGAGACCTGAACGGGTGGAACCCGGCAAATCCACCTGGGTAATATCGCCGGTGATCACCGCTGTCGAGTTATATCCCAGACGGGTCAGAAACATTTTCATCTGCTCAACCGTGGTGTTTTGTGCTTCATCCAGAATAATAAACGATTCATTCAAAGTACGGCCACGCATATATGCCAGTGGGGCTACTTCGATCACATTGCGTTCAATCAGTTTGGCAACACGTTCAAAACCCAGCATTTCATAGAGCGCATCAAATAAAGGCCGTAAATACGGATCCACTTTCTGGGCCAGATCACCTGGCAGGAAACCAAGTCTTTCACCGGCTTCAACCGCCGGTCTGACCAGTACAATACGTCTGGCAAAGTCGCGTTCCAGCGCTTCTACCGCACAGGCAACCGCCAGATAGGTTTTACCGGTACCGGCAGGTCCAACACCAAAGTTGATGTCATGGGTCATTACACGGCGCAAATAGGCTTGTTGATTTTCACCCCGCGCCTTAATCAGGCCGCGTTTGGTTTTGATGGAAACTTCTTTTTCTTCTTCAAACCCGGTGGTTTCAGTACCACCCGATTCACGAATCGCCAGATGTACCTGTTCCGGTTCCAGAACAGATTGGGCGGTGTCAGCATACAAGGCATGTATCACATCCTGTACTTCAGCCAGAATATCCGGCTTACCGATGATCTGGAACTTGCCACCACGGTTATTGATTTCCACACCGAATCCACGTTCCATCATCCGGATATGTTCATCCAGATGACCACATAGGTTGGCTAGGCGGGGATTATCCGCAGGACTTAATTCAAAGCTTATCGTGTCAACTGTAACAGCTGGAGTGACCACAAATTAGATTCCAAAAAGGAGTTAGAGGATAACGCTATCAGCAAGAAGTTCTCCTCGCAAGGAGTTGGTGTGTGCCTCTGTGACACGCACATCGACAAACTTGCCCACCAGCGCAATATCACCGGGGAAATTGACGACCCGATTATTTTCAGTTCTGCCGGCGATTTCACCGGCATCGCGATGTGCAGCACGCTCTACCAAGACACGTTGCACCGTACCAAGCATCGATTCACTCACAGCATTTTCAAGCTCACGTAAACGATCCTGCATAATTTGCAGACGCTGTTTTTTCTCTTCATCAGAAACTGAATCATTAAACATCGCTGCTGGTGTACCAGGACGCGCGCTGTATATAAAGCTAAAAGAGTGATCAAAACCTATCTGATTAATCAACGCCATCGTCGCGTTGAAATCTTCTTCGGTTTCATTAGGAAATCCGACAATAAAATCGCTCGACATACTCAGATTCGGACGGATTTTTTTGACCCGTTCAATTTTTTCAATATATTGCGCAACAGTATGGCCGCGTTTCATCATCGCCAGAATTCGATCTGAGCCGGACTGCACCGGTAAATGCAGGTGGTTGACCAATTCCGGAATTTCGGCAAACGCTTCGATCAATGAATCGGAAAATTCCACCGGATGCGAGGTAGTAAAGCGAATTCGCTCAATACCTTCAATTGCTGCGACATAGTGAATCAATAACGCCAGATCAGCGGTTTCATCATCTTCAATAATACCGCGATAGGCATTAACGTTTTGTCCTAACAGATTGACTTCACGCACGCCCTGGGCGGCCAGTTGTCGAATCTCTCGTAACACAGCACCCACTGGACGACTGACTTCTTCACCCCGGGTATACGGCACAACACAGAATGTGCAGTACTTGCTGCAACCTTCCATGATGGAAACAAATGCTGTTGGGCCATCGGCTTTTGGCGCAGGCAAATTATCGAACTTTTCGATTTCCGGAAACGAAATATCAATTTCCGGTTTATTATTTTTTCTGACATCGTCCAACATGGTGGGCAGTCGATGCAGAGTTTGTGGTCCAAAAATCAGATCGACATAAGGCGCACGTTTACGAATCGCCTCACCTTCCTGACTGGCCACACAACCGCCAACCCCAATCACCAGATGTGGTTTTTTATCTTTCCAGCGCTTCCAGCGACCCAGTTGATGAAAAACCTTTTCCTGAGCTTTTTCACGAATCGAACAGGTATTAAGCAACAACACATCGGCATCTTCAGCGATATCGGTTGTTTCCAATTGATGTGACGCAGCAAGCACCTCGGCCATCTTGTTCGAGTCGTACTCGTTCATCTGGCAGCCAAAGGTTCTGATAAAAAGTTTTCCGGCCATAAAATCAGTCAGTGATAAAGGGCGCACAGCATACGCTTTTTACGCCTTAGAGTACAGACAAGTGATTGTTTTTGTTAGCGCAAAATTAGTCACCGTAAAACAAATCACTTGTCTATGCTGGGCTGAGCCTTCTAGTAATTTTTTCAGCGGGTTACAGCATAGCCAACAGGAATCTGATAGCTCCATGTTTCGGATAAGGGTTGCTGATGTTCATCGACCAGCGCGGCACGCATTTCTACCACTTTATTTGGATCATGAATCTGCGTACGCATCATTAAACGCCAGCCTTTGGTGGCTGGGTTATAACGTAAGTGGCTGCTTAAAATTTCGGCATGCTCACTGATACTGATTTGTGTTGCTGGTACTTGATGTTCACCCCGCTCTGTCAATACCGGTCCTTCAAAATCCACTTGCAATAATATGGTTTCATCCAAATCACGAATCAGATTGGCTTGTTTGTCTTCACCTGCAGAACGTAATGTTTGTGACACCCAGGCAATATTGGGGTCTGCCAATGACGGCTCATCCAGCGTCCAATGGATCCGATAAGACATTTCTAGCGGCTCCCCCAGCGGCGGAAGATTATCCGGAATCCAGAAAGTCCCGATATTGTCATTAGTCTCATCTGCTGTGCGATATTCAATCAATTTGATGCGACCTTTACCCCAGGCACTTTTGGTTTCAATCCAGGCACTTGGTCGTAAATGGTATAAATCATCCAATTCCTGAAAGCGCGAAAACTCACGGCCGCGCTGCAACAAACCAAAGCCTTTCGGGTTTTCGACCTGCCAAGTACTCACAGACACCCCATCCGGGTTATTCAGCGGACGCCAAATCCTTTCCCCGTTTCCAGCATGAATGGCTAACCCGTTCGAATCATGAATTTGTGGGCGGAAATTATGCTGGCTCGGTGGTTGTCGGCCATCATATAAAAACATACTGGTAAGTGTCGCTAGACCTAGCTCATGAACGTCTTTACGCAAATACACTTTTGCTTCAACATCCAGCACGGTATCGGTGCCTGGTTGTAAATCAAAACGATAAGCTCCCGTCGCGCTAGGCGAATCCAGCAATGCATAAATCACCAGATTCTCTTCACCGGGTTGGGGACGCTGAATCCAGAATTCACGAAATTCTGGAAACTCTTCTGTAATATCATCAGCAACCGCAGTATCAATATTCATCCCTCGCCCCGAGAGCCCATAAACCTGATCCTCACCAATAACCCTGAAATAACTCGCGCCCAACACACTCATGATTTCATCGTATTTATCCGCTTTATTGATGGGATATAAAACACGAAAACCGGCATACCCCAGACTCGCCGTGGTGACTTTTTCAAAAGTTAAATCACCAAAAGAGAAATTTTCCGGATCGTAGTTAATTTCCGTCATGCCATTAGGCAGGATCTCATTAATCTTTACCGGCACTTTAAAGTGCATTCCTTGATGATAAAACGCCAGTCGGAATGGCGTTTGCTGTTCGTTCCAATGAAATTGCTCTACTCTTGGCTGGATTTTCATGTAATCGGCAAACTGCATCTGACTGAACTCTGCGGGCAGATTGCTTTGTGGTTTGACATAGTCCTGTTTGACCAGTGCCTGAGCTTTTTCAGCGACATCGTCGAGTGAAAAGGCATAAAGACTGCTTGAGATCATCAACAAGCTGATGGCAACAAACCGACTGAAAAATGTGGATGAACGTCCTGAGCGATTTGTTAGGGTCTGTTGATCTTTCATAACTGCCTCTGTTGTGACTGAAAATGAATTTTGCTTATATATAGAATCAGGCCGCCATTGGCACATAAAAAATCAGGATTGCTTGATTGCCTTAAATGGCAACCGTTTTAATATCCACTTACGGGTAGGCACCACCGCGTGCTCCATTGACCAGATACACAAGATAACGGTCAGCAGCAGGAACAATGGATAAAACCAAATCGATAAGCTTTGTTCGCTTGCCTGAACCGCGCAGCTATTCCAGTTCTGCAAGCACTCAATCGATACTACATTAAGTATTTTTTCTGATCGGGAAAATAATACAAAGGCAGGCACATGCAATACAAACAATGGCAATGATGCTGCACCCAGCCGACGTGACCAGTTGTTAAACCATTCATTGCGTGGCGTTCCTGCTAAAGCGCACAGATAAATCAGCATCAGCTGTGCCGGCAATAACAAACCGTTATGCAGAAGGAAATACCAGTAACGTTCGCCTCTAAGCAGCCATATCGCGCCGAGAAAACACAGCATGACAAACAACCCCATCAGGATTCGCATCATGAATTGTGGATCACGCCCACTATCTCGCAGCTGACGAAACAAGGCATAGCAGAGAATGCCAGCAAAAAACTCTGGAATACGAATAATCGGCATGCGATGCAACATGCCAGTAAATGGCATACCGTAATCGCCATTCCAAATAACCAATAGAGGTGGAATAAGGTAAATCAGCATCAATGCTGAAAGCCACAGAATTTTATGTTTTACCCGCATCAGATACGGCGCAGCAAAAGGAAAGGTCAGATAAAAGAAAAACAACGTCGAAATTGACCATAATGGCGCGTTAAACGTCAGATAGAAAGGGTTCCAGGCCTGCAACATGAATATCTGCAATAACGAATTAATTAGTAACTCACTATTACTCATGTAATGTTCAATTGATGCCCGCCCTGCTTCACCCAAATCCACATTTGTGTCATACACCACAAACCTTACTGTGGCTTTCACATCATCTGGAGGAAGGCCCAGATAATTGATAATGCTCAGTACCGAAAACGTGAGCAGCAATGAAAAAACATGTAGCGGATATAAGTTAGAAAAGCGCTTTGACCAAAAGCTGGTCGCTGCTTCGCGGAGTTCACCGTTTCGGCAATAAACATGCGCTAAAAGAAATCCGGACAATACAAAAAAACTGCTGGTGGCAAAAAAACCCACACCAACCATATCCATCAACCAGGGGGCTTTTTCTTTGAGTTTATAAGTATGTAACGTGTGAAAAACAACGATATATAAACCGAGCAAAAACCGCAGCCATTCCAGCCCAATAAAATGTTCCTTACCGCGTTGTTCCACTCTGATTCCCTGAACTAATAAATTGCGCTAAATATTACAGGCTGTCATACAAAACTGTTTAACCAATTCGTTATACCAGGTGTTCCTTTAAATTGGCTTTAATCTGCACTGCGATATCTTCGCCGGTAATTCCAGGCTTTCTCGCATTCTGGCAAATCGTAAAATAAAACTGGAGCTTCTCCCCCGGCATTGCCGTAATCACTATAAAACCGGTCACAATATTGCTGGCTGCGATCCCATTCAGCAACACATTGGTCAGCATATTTTTCCCGGATAGGCGTTAACTTCTCCAGCCTTGCTGTTTCACAGGCCTCATCAAGTTGCTGTTGGGTCAACTGGCTGTCTTCAGCAAATACCTGACTTGTAAATGCACTCATCATTAGCGTCAATAGTATTGAAAAGTGTTTCATACGCTTATCCTTCGCTCAAAGGCTATGAATGGTTTTGACTTATGTTATTGCGTTTATATCGAGTCCGCTTACAGTGGAAAGGCATCTATTAAAATTTAAGGTTTCAATATAAATCTTAATCCCTGTCTGGGTCCTATTTTCTCTATGAAATAGTGTTGGTGAAAAAATACTTTTTCAACAGTTTCTGATCCAGCAACTCAATTAAGGAGATAACCATGCACGTTACTTCAGAAGCGGCTAAAAAAGCGATTGATGGCGCCCTCAAAAAAGCTGAATCAACTGACACCCGTATGTGTATTGCTGTAGTTGACTCCGGTGGCGCGTTGAAAGCATTCTATCGTATGGATGATGCCTGGGTTGGCAGTATTGATATTGCTATCAAAAAAGCCCGGACTGCAGTGTATTTTGGTATGCCCAGTGGTGAAATCGGTCAATTATCTCAACCGGGTCAGCCTTTATATGGCATCGAACATTCAAATGATGGCATGATTACCTTTCCCGGCGGTGTGCCAATCGTTGATGACGAAGGATTTATGTCGGGTGCGATTGGAGTAAGCGGTAGCTCGGTTGAAAATGATGACCTGGTTGCACGTGCAGGCGTTGAAACAATCGGCGTTTGCGATTTACCAGAACACCCATGGAGAACTTAAAAAAATAAATAATTAACAGGAGAGAGAACATGGGAAGTCAAAAGCTTTTAGGCATAATTTTAGTAGTTATCGGCATTATCTTGTTGGTATTTGGTTTTAATGCTTCTCAGTCATTAGGCGATCAAGTGACCGAAACATTCACCGGTCGTTTTACTGATGAAACCATGTGGTACATCATCGGTGGCGCGGTTGCGGTAGTCGTCGGTGGCTTTTTGGCTCTGGGTCGCAAATAAATCGATTCGTCTTATACGTTTGACCTCCAGACAACTAGTCAGAATCTAAATGTGTCGAACTGTTAAGATGTGATTCTAAATCGGCTAATTGAAAGAGCCCCCGTTATTGGGGGCTTTTTTATCCAAGTGAGAATCCACCATGACTGAGCAAACATTTATCAAAGGCAAAGACAGCGATCTGGAAACCAGTATCGCCACCATGCAGGCCAAACTAAAGTCGTTTGGTTTTGATATCGAAGAAGCATCCTGGCTTAACCCGGTCAGCAATGTTTATTCAGTCCATATCCGTGATAAAACCTGTCCTTTGATGTTTACCAATGGCAAAGGCAGCAGCGAAAAATCCTGCCTTGCCAGTGCGTTGGGTGAATATTTCGAACGGCTCAGCTGCAATTATTTCTTTGCCGACTTCTATCTGGGCGAACATCATAGCAATAGTGAATTTGTGCATTATCCCAACGAACGCTGGTTTGATATGGATGGTGATGAAATGCCTGAGGGCTTGATGGATGAAAGCCTGTGGAAATATTTTGATCCGGAAAATGAACTGACGCCAGATATGTTGTTTGACACCAATTCCGGCGATGGCGAACGCGGTATCTGTGCAGTGCCTTATCAGCGCCTTGGTGATGGCGAAGTTCGTTATATTCCAGTCAACCTTATCGGCAATATTTACGTCAGCAATGGTATGTCGGCCGGTAATACCCAGAATGAAGCCCGTGTTCAAGGCTTATCCGAAGTCTTTGAACGCTATGTGAAAAACAAAATTATTGCTGAAGGTATCTGTCTGCCCGAAGTACCGGATGAAGTATTAAACCGTTATCCAAAAATCCAACAGGCATTACAGGAACTGCGTGATCATGGCTATCACTTAAAAGTGGCCGATGCCTCTCTGGACGGTCAATTTCCGGTAATGTCCGTCACACTGATTAATCCTAAAGACGGGTCAGTATTTGCCTCGTTTGGGGCACATCCAAGTTTTGAAGTGGCGCTGGAACGGACTGTCACAGAGCTATTACAGGGACGCGGTCTGGATCAGCTGGATGTTTTCCACCCACCAACATTTGATCTCGATGAAGTCGCTTCCCCCGCCAATCTGGAAATGCACTTTATCGATTCCAGCGGTTATATCTCTAACGACTTTTTCCGTGAAACACCGGACTATGATTTCTTCGACTGGGATTATGATGATGCCACCGCTGATGAATTCAAATTCCTGACCGATAAAATCCATCAACTTGGATTTGATATCTACATTGCCGATTACAGTCACCTTGATGTTTACGCCTGCCGGATTCTGGTGCCGGGCATGTCGGATATTTATCCCGTTGATGAACTGGTGTGGGAAAACAATAACGAAGGCGCGTTATTCCGCGAGGATTTCCTGACTCTGAAAGATGGTGACCCGGAACAATGGCAGGATATTCTGGATCGCCTGGATGAAGGCGGTTATAACGATCAAACTCCCGTCGCACCGTTTATCGGGCTGGCCGCAGATCCCGGCACTTTATGGGCAGATATTCGTCTTGGCGAACTCAAAGCCATGCTCTATCTGGCATTGGAAGATGAAGAAGCAATTGACTGGATTGACTGGTGTCTGGCTTTGGATCAGGGCAGCGAGCAGAATATTTTATTTTACCGTTGTCTGAAAGCACTGCTGGAAATCAAATGGGATGATGAACGTGATTACGCTGAATACACCAAAGGCCTGGCATTAATGTATGGTCAGCAAAATGTCGATGATGGCATTCAAATCGTCGAAGGTGAAAAACTATTCCACAATCTGCATTGCCCCGGCCTCAGCCTGGAAGGGTTTGAACGACATAATGCGTTATTGGCAGGCTATGAAAAACTCCAGCAAGCCAAACGGTCAAATTGGAAATAGAGAAAAATCTTTAAAATGGCAGGGCTGCTTTTAAGCAGCCCACAAGTCCAAATTAGTCTTTAATCTCAATCCTCTGCATTGCCTGATCCGCCAGCGATAAACCTGCGCCTTCATAGACTTCAAATACTTCATCAGCACCGAGATTCTTCAGACGCTCAACTTCATCGGGATATTCCACAATGGCTGCAACATGGCCTTTAAAGTCACGTCCTCTCAGTTGTTTAAGCGCATACACATTACCGGCATGATGCGGCATGGCCAGTACCACCAGTTGTATCTGATCGCTCATCAGCAATTTATTCCAAAAGTCGGAGTCAACAGCATCGCCTTCCACGATCCTGAATCGCTCATTTAAACGACTGATTTTATTTTGATCATTATCAACACCGAGTACTTTTAAGCCGTATTTTTGCTGCAAACGCTGATACGCCCCACGACCGATCTTACCCATTCCCAAAATAACTACCTGAGTTGAATTCAATTCAATTGGTTTATCATGCAAATGTAACTGGTCTGTCGGCACCTCTGTTAATCGGCACTTGCTTAGCTGATATATCCGCTCGTTGTAGTTGTTCAAAATGGCTGACACTACAAAGCTCGTGGCAACAGATAAAGAAAGTATCACCATCCAATCATTGCTGAGCCAGCCCTCAGACATCGCCAATGCAGCCACAATCAGACCAAATTCCGAATAATTGGTCAGGGTGAGTGAGGTTAACACCGAGGTACGGATACGCAACCTGAACCGTGGGAACATGAGCACAAACAACAAGGTTTTCAACGGCAACAGCACTAATAACAGCAACGCCAGCCCAACATGCTCCCAACTGGGTAAAGCGGTCAGACCAATCGATAGAAAAAAGCCGACCAGAAACAACTCTTTAATATTGAATAAAGAACGCGCCAGATTGGCTGATGTTTTATGCGGTGCCAGCAAAACACCCATAATCAATGCACCCAAATCACCTTTTAAGCCCACCATTTCAAACAGCTTATAACCTACCACCAGTGCCAGCACAAAGCCGAACAATACCTGCATTTCGCCATGTCCAAGGCGATCCAGTAATTGTCTTAAAAAAGGGGCAGCCGGAATCAGTAAAAACAGACCTAAAGCCCAAACTGACGGCATCGTGCCCGTAGTGGCAGAGAGAAAAATCACTGCAAAAATATCCTGCATGATCAGAATACCAATCGCTACGCGGCCATAAAACGATTGGGTTTCACTGCGCTCTTCGAGGACTTTAACGGCAAACACCGTACTGGAAAATGACAAGGCAAAGGCCAGAATCACTATCGCTGTCCAGTCGGTAGATTGCATCAGCAAAATACCACCGAACTTGAGTAAGCCGAGGATTCCTACAAATAACAGACTTGAGAGGGTGATATGTAAGCTTGCCACTCCCCATACTTCAGATTGCAATAAGGTGCGAATATTGAGCTTAAGTCCAATGGTAAACAATAATAAGGTCACACCAAGACTGGCGATGGCCTCAAGCGTTGGTGTTAGCTCATAACCCGAATAGTTGAGTAAAAAACCGGCGGTAAGAAATCCTGCCAGTGGTGGCAGGCGTAAAATCATCGCCAGCAATCCACCTGCAAAAGCATAAATAAAATAAGCCGGTTCCACGATATGACTCCCCGTCTGCTGGCTGATTTAAAGCCAATCGTTATATCGAATAAAGGTTAATCATACCGCACAAAATATCAGGGCCTATTGATCTTATTCGTTTCGTCCGTTCTGACAGGTTAAGGTGCGTTAATCCAGAAAATTGTGAATAGTTTTATTTACCTTCCCACATAACATCGGCATTGGCATCAATTGCTGCGTTTAACAGATTAATTAACGGTAATGCTCTTTGTGACAGGCCCGGTTTAAATTCACCATCTTGAGGATCCTGCTCAGCTGCTTTACTGGAATCAACCGCTGTTTGCAGTTTTGATAAAGCCGATGGTAAGTCCTGCGGCTGAAAGGCGCCTGGAATGGTGCCGCTATGCCCCATAATCTTCAACATATCTTTGGCCACATCACCAAACATGGTGATATCGGCATAAGCCTTGGTGCTAAACGTTACGATCATTCTAGTTCTCCATTAAAAGTTTATTGAGCTGTAAATAACCACGTCACGGTCAGTACATTCAGCGCTAAAGTATCGGAAAAGTTTTTGCGGTTTATCAACGACGCTTAAGCAAAACAGGGTATATCAAGCGAGGGAAAATGGACGCAAGAAATGCGGAGGCAAATACATCACTTCATTGTGTTAACCATAGAGCAAAATGAGGCTGATTGCTATCTAACCTCTTTCATACCAAACCCGACAGAACGATTCGATCTGCCGGATTTGTTAATGACGAATAGCCGTGATTATCTCGGCTCAACCGTAGTTTCGTATTCCGGACTTACCAACCGTGGGTCACCTTCATCCAGACACAGGAAAGTTACATCATAAAAATATTTCACCTTTTGCCGTTTCAGGGTTTTAGTGACCAGTAGCTCTTTTCCCTGACTGACGCAATACTCACCAGCTTGTTCAAGAACAGAAGCTTTTGCCGTGGAGGCATTCAGATGGTCAGCTGAAACCGTATAGGTATCAGGGCCAACTTTTTTAACACCGGAAGTTTTCACCGCACAGCCGGTGAGGACTAATGCAGCTGACAGACTTACCACTAATGCCAGTATTTTCATTTTGTTGTCTCCAATTAATAAACCCTAGTACCAACCAATTATCCGCTGTTATGCGATCTTGCCGACAATAATTTTGGTTAAAGGGACTTGTAATACTCATTACTGGTAAAACTCGACAAAAAAATCGACATGCCCAATCGGTTTTACCTGATGCAAAACAGCGGGCTCCACCACACCATATTTATCTGAATCCAACAGGATTTCTTCGAATGGATCCTGAATGGTATAAAGCAATTTTCCACTTACAACCACAATCTTTCCCCATACGCCCTCCTTGGTTTGGTGATTGTTCAGTAAACCGGTGGGGATAGAGCTCTCATCAAATTCCGGCGTGCGTTTATATGCAACAACATTGTCTGGTAGCGATTTCATCATCTTTACCTCTTAAATAGAACCGGAGCATGCAGAAATCTGCAAATTCATATATAAAATCGTCGATTCTCGACTATATATAACATTCAATTATGTCGTTTTGCATTTCCCCCACGACCAGCTTATGTAGCCTCTTGCGAGTAGGATAAAACTTCGGCCACCCGATGACGTAAATCCGGTAATAACGTTTGTTCAAACCATGGATTGTTTTTCAACCAGCGATTATTGCGCGGACTTGGATGTGGCAAAGGCACAACGTGTGGCCATAGTTCATGCCATGCTAAGACTTTTTCGGTGAGTGAGGCTTTATTATCAGCAAAATGATAAGCCTGAGCATATTGGCCAACCACCAAGGTCAATTGAATATTTTCCAATTTGGACAGCAAGTCGTCACGCCACGTCGGAGCACATTCCGGTCGGGGTGGTAAATCACCTGACTTACCTGTCCCCGGATAGCAAAATCCCATGGGCAGAATAGCAACCTGCTGTTCGTCATAGAAAACATCGCGAGATATGCCAAGCCAGGCTCGCAATCTATCACCGCTGGCATCATCAAACGGAATTCCGCTTTCATGTACTTTTCGGCCTGGGGCCTGCCCGGCAATCAGAATTCGTGCAGCAGGATGAAATTGCAAAACGGGTCGTGGCTCAACCGGCAACTTCTCAGCACAAATCCGACAACCATGAACCTCATTCAGCAATGCAAACGCATCATCTTCTTGGCAATTGGCAGATTTTTTCAAAACGAATAATCCCGGAGCCAGTGAACGTTAAACAGAATAATTACAACTCACCCCGATCAATATGTAGTTCGCCATCAACTACTTTATGGTTGAGGATCAATCCCTCAGCAATCTCTTCAAATTTATATTGATGCTCCAGAAACACGGTTTCAGCATCCATCTCATCATCCGGGTCAGCCAACTCATCAAGGGCCGCTGTAGAAACAATACATGCCACCGTCTGATTATTGACTATGGCATAAAACGTCACATCTTGATCATTAACCAAATATTCACCGGTAAAGTCGATATCCATAACATCTCCTTTTGGTTGCTCAGGCTTTAGCTTAATAAGCGAAACAAAGTAAGTTGTGGATTTATACTGACAAGTTATCGTCGGTAAATCAATTTTACGGATCTTAATTTAAGCATTGCATTCCCATGATTTTATTTGGATTCGTTGGTCTTTAATTACTGTTAATTATTATTACAATGCTTACTAAAGAGTACCAGCTGATGCTTATAATGCTTGTCAGTCATTAATCAGGAATTATTTTAATGTACCAACTGAGTGATTTTCTCGGCGCAGTCAGCCAGGACCTTTTTGCTCTCGGTATTGCTCTAGCTCTGGGTGCCTTAATCGGATTACAACGTGGTTGGCTCGCCCGTGATAAAGCAGCAGGACAACGCGTTGCAGGAATTCGCACGCACGCGCTCCTTGGTTTGCTTGGTGGCCTGTCAGTTCAACTCGGCCGCGAATTGGGTAACTGGGTACCTGCAATATTGTTGGTTATGGTTGCATTGGCCGGACTTGCCGGGTTTTTGATGCAAAACCGGCAGCAGCAAGATTTCAGTATTACCAGTTGGGTGGGTCAGGTACTGACATTTTGCTTTGGTGCGCTGGTAGTTGCCGGACAACCTGTGATCGCAGCTGCCGCTGCAGTTGTGACTGCAACGATTCTAGATAACAAAGAATCTATTCATCGTTTTCTGAAAACATTGGAAGCCAATGAACTGGACGCAGGACTGAAACTTCTGCTGATTTCCGTGGTGGTGCTGCCGTTATTGCCAAACGAAGGGTTTGGGCCGGGCGATGTACTCAATCCTAGAGAAATCTGGTGGATGGTGGTGCTCATCGCTGCAATTGGTTTCATCGGTTATTTTGCTATGCGTTTCGGTGGTTCGACACGCGGTATCATGTTTACCAGCCTGTTTGCAGGTCTCAGCTCATCAACTGCGCTAACTTTACATTTTTCACGCCTTTCAAGACAGTCAAACTCACGTCAGCTAAGCCCGCTCCTGGCCGCAGGAATCCTCATTGCATGCGGCACTATGTTCCCACGCATTCTGCTTTATGCTGCACTGATTTATCCACCGTTGCTGAAAGAGTTGCTGATACCTGTCATCGTAATGGGAGGCCTTCTTTATGGCTCAGCTGCACTGATATGGTGGCAACACTCCGGCTCAGTTAACGTAAGTCAGCCTCAAGGGCAGAATCCACTGGAACTACGCTCTGCTCTGCTTTTTGGTTTATTACTGGTAGTGATTTTATTGCTCGGCGAATGGTTGAAAAATGTGATGGGTGATGCAGGAGTCTTTCTACTGGCTGCTATTTCCGGACTGACAGATGTGGATGCTATTACCTTATCCCTGACCCGCATGGCACGTGAGGATTTAATGGCGGCTACTGCAGTGTTAGCAATTATTATCGCCGCTATGGTTAACAATCTTTTCAAAGCAAGTCTGGCTCTTGGCATCGGAACCGTTGGATTGGGCACACGTGTACTGATACCGATGTTACTATCATTATCCTCCGGTTTAGCGGTGGTTTTTTTAAGGATGTAAATTTGCCTGCGTTTTCAACTTACAGCTGATCAAAATTCTTCTTTAATTTTTTTGGCAATACGCTTTACCAATATCCCTTAGAAAAATTGCTCTACACTCTTTCCGAAAGCCCGCGGAGTGCTGAAAGATAAGGCGTCAAGAGAAAGCCTAGTCTGATTTACTCACTTTGATTGGTGTTTGAAAATGTAAGTCCATTTAAAAAAAGCCGATTTAGTTTGCTTTTGCAGAGAGGAACTTAAAAAGTGCTGATACCGGTGGCTTCCATAATGCGATAAAGCATACGCGGCCAGATTCGTTCATCGGCATACTGGGTATAACCTACGCTGTAATTTCGCTGATTCCTGTTATTCCAGCGCTCTTCAAACCAATCCTGGCCACGCTGCAAAGGTTCAGCCCCAGCAGATCCACGCAGAACCACACTGGTTTCAAGATTTAGGTTATGCAGATTGCGACGGGTTAAATTGGTTGAGCCAAGCATCATTGCATTTTGGTCATCACCCCCTCGATGCATCAGCCACTTTGCGTGACATTGCTCGCCATGCGTATTGCACCAGCGCACGGTAATGCCCGCTTCTACTAGTTCATGGGCCACAGGACGATTAGGTACACCATTTTTCTTCCGACCAAATGCATCTTTATTGGGATCCAGCAAAATCCTCATGCTCACGCCGCGCTCTGCCGCCCGCTTGAGTGCGTTTACTATGTCTCGGTCAGAAAGATAGAACATCGCCATATCCAATTTATCACCAGGCCCGGCTCCATCAATCATATCGATTGAGGCTCGCTCAACAGAGCGTTCGGTGACCACCTGAACGGTAAGACCGTTACTGCTTGCCTCTGATATCTGTGCTACTTCAGGTATTGGAACGGAGGCATCCGAAAATTCCAGTACCGCTGCTTCGCTGTCAAACAAATCCCAGGCTGCGGCCCCATTAAAGCGCAACGCCACATTACCGTGAGCACTACTACCATCATGAGGATTGGCAGAAGTAATCAATGCTGAAAGTTGCGTCCCATCATCGGCAATGATCAGTTTGCGATGATTGGCTTTGAAGTTGAGCATGGCAAGGTAACTCCGCAGCGAAACCCGTCCCTCCCCAAAAGGATTGGGTAACAGTTCCCCTTCATCATTGCCAAAAGGCTGAATAAACAGACGCCAGAAGGCAGAATATGCCGGGTTGCTATCCCTTAAGCGAGTCAAATCGGTCAATGTGACAGAAATACCTGCCGCTTCAAGTTGAGCAAAATGTGGCGAAGGGCGTCCACCATAAAGAGTATTCAGTGGATCGGAAATAACCTGTATATCAAGCGTCGGGTAGCGCCTTTTCTGGGCAATCAGAGCATCTGTCAGTTCGTCAGAGAGAGGGCGGTGTGTCTCCGACAGCTGGCCCTGAAAATCGTTGAATAAAAACATATCCACCAGCACAAATCGACGGGCACCGGCAATCATCTCAAAAATGGCATCGAATATCTGTTGATCGGTATGGCGTTCACCATCCGTGCTGGTAAACGTTCTGTCCGCCAAAAACTGCACATCGGTAGCAGAGCGCTCGGAGGCAAAAATATCCAACCCGGGAGGTAGCGGTTTGTAGACGTGATAAAAGCCCATACCAACCAACACAACAATCAACAATGTCAGCAGCCATAATCCCAAATGCCGACGTTGAGTAGGTTTGTCAGCAATAAACAATTTCATTTAGCAACGCTCCCTTTAGCTTGGCCTATCTATCTATATCAAATCCATCTGAACTGCGTCGCTCATGACGCCTGTTTTGTTGAGAAAGAATACTTGATGACTGTAGTGCTGTTCAAAAATCACATTCGTTATTTCAATGGTTGAAAGAGTCATTACAAAAAAATTTTAGCCAAATCAACTCCTGATCATCCTTTGGTAACGAGCTTTAACGATACTCGATAGAAAAATTCACTTACACTCTATCTGAGAGCGCGCAGGATGTTGACGACAAAGTTATTTCAATTGTGTCTTATCATCACGGGTTTCGTTTTTTTATCAGGATTTCATGCGTCAGGAGTAGCAGTGGTCAAAAAAGTACCGGAAAGCATCGAAGAAAATAGCGATTTTCTGAGCGATCCCTTTCTTCAACTGCCCACGGCAGATTCAGTCAATGTGGTCTGGTTTACCAACTTTGCCGGGCAAAGCCATCAACTGCACTATGGTGATGGACTGATTGCTGATGCCACAACCACCAAGATGACCAGCATGTTTGAGGATGCAGATTCATCCCAACCCGGTAGGGATTATCAAACTCTTACACTGAGAAAGGTCTACCGCCATGAAGCGACAGCATCGTCACTCAGGGCCGGTGTGCGGCTGAATTATCAGGTGAAAAGCATAACCGATGAGGGACAGGTTCTTCTCAGTGACAGCTATAGCCTAACGACGTTGCCAGAAAAAAATACGCCACTGAAAATTCTACTTACCTCGGATCTACAATCAAAAACCAACTCTCCGGCCAACTATCAGAAAGTGGTGGAAACCATCGGTCTGCCCGATGCGGTTTTCTTTGCCGGTGATCTGGTCAATATCCCCGATCGTGCATCGGAATGGTTTGATCAACTCGAAGACGGTGCACCACCCTTTTTCCCGACGCTGCAGGGACGCTATCAACAACTCAAACCCGACGCGGTCTACAACGGCGGTGAAATTTTGCAACATGTCCCACTATTTGCTGCTATCGGTAATCATGAAGTGATGGGGCGTTTTCTCCCTCAGCAATCTGATCACCGAATGAACAATAGCTTTAATGATCCTCAACCGCGCTGGTATGCCGAAATCGCTTATGAGCAGCTTAAAGAGCAAATCAATCCCGACAATGATCCTCAACGCAAAGCACAATGGATTCAGGATAATTCGCATAATCAGCAAACTTATCTGGATGTTTTTACCTTTCCGGACGACAGTCCCGGTGGTAAAGAATATTACGCCATGGCGTTTGGGGACGTTTTTCTGATTTCGATGAATGTTTCACGGATCTGGCGATCATGGAATGTAAGCGGTCAGCATCGCAGCAAGTTTGTAGAAGCCTTTTCCGAGTTGCAAACTCCTGATGCATGGGGCTTTGGCGAATTTATGTTCGAGCGTTTTGATACCCAGTCAGAGCAATACCAATGGCTTGAAAGTGTGTTGCATTCTGATGCATTTAAAGAGGCAAAATACAAAGTGGTACTCGCTCATCAAGGGGTATTTGGACTGGGCGATAATGTTGTACCGGTGCTGGCAAATCCACTGATGCAACTGGTAGAAACAGATGAAAACAATATCGAAATACTGACCGAGCTAACTTTTCCCATCAGCCCGCAAGATTGGCAAAACACCGTATTGCCTAAGCTGCCCAACATCCGTGAAATACGTTATCAATATCTACTTAAAGACGATATTTGGCTTAGAGATATTGAACCATTATTGCTTAAACACCAGGTTGATCTGGTGCAAATCGGTCACTCACATCTATGGAACCGCACAAAAGTCGGCAATATGCATTATCTGGAAACCTCCAATGTCGGGAATACACTAGGGGCTTATTACAATGATCCAACCGGCACATATCAACAAAACAATCGCAACAGCAAAGCCAACTTCTGGATAGAGTTGAATTCAGAAAACTCACGTTGGGATCCGGCGAATTACGCTGCCAATGGCGATCCTCATGGACGACAGATGATCCAACCCAGCCTTTTCAGTCCGATGCATCTGCTGGACAAAACCTTTACGGATTTACCCTTTGTCTCAAGTAATCAACTGACCACGTTTTCGATTCTGGATACTGGAACAGCAACGGTAAAAAGCTATGTTTTCGATACCGCTGATCCTACATCTGAAGTGCAGTTATTTGATGAATTTTCAATAGGCAATTAGCTTAGGCATTTCCCAAACACCCTCGTACCTCAATACATCTTTCTGACTCATAACGATAAGCAAATCGTGGATTTGCTATGTATTTGAGCGCATCAGGATATATCAGCGCTCTAAAATATATGGATTTACATATATATGTAATAATACATATGTATCTTCCCAGTACATGCTAAACGTTAGCTGAACCAGATAAACAGCATGAACCTATTGATGTTAAAGGGAAATACAATGAATCGTTTGATTACATCCATTATCTATTTTGCAGTTACGCTAGTGTCATTAAGCCTTACCGCCTGTGACTCCAACAATGATCCCGCTGAAATATCAGAGATTAATGACAACCGTTCTGAAATAATCATTGCAGGCTCGACCTTCGCCTCCCCATTCTTTGAAAAAGTGTTGCAGACCTATGAGCAGGGCACAAAGTTTAGCTACCATTCGATAGGCAGTGGTGCAGGTATTGAGCAGTTTATAACGGGTGATGCAGATATCGGGACAACCGATGCGCCAATTAATGAAAAGGAAGCAGCTCGCTTAAATGAGAATTTTGAAGAAATCGTCGTCACCTCCGGCATGATCAGTATTGCTTATAACGTAGAGGGTCTGACTGACACACTCAAACTTCCAAGAGATGTGTATACAGATATCTTTCTTGGTGAAATCACCCGCTGGAATGATCCACGAATACTTGAAGTAAACCCTGATATCAATTTACCTGACAGTGCTATACAGGTCATTGCACGCTCCGATAGCAGTGGTACAACCTTTGCGTTTACCAATCATCTGTCGACGGTTAGCCCAGCCTGGAAAACAACATTTGGAGCAACAAAAAAACTGGACTGGCCCGGAAAAACAATGGAAGCAAAAGGTAACGAAGGAGTCTCCCAACGCCTGGCAATTACCAATAATAGCATCGGCTACGTTGAATTCGGCTTTGCTCAGCGCCTTGGCTTAAAAGTCGCAAGTCTGGAAAACAAAAGCGGAAAATTTGTTCTGCCCAATAACGAGACGGGCGACATAGGACTTGTCGATGAATTTTATTCAGAAGCAGAGCAAGTCGTTTCATCCATTGCTGATCCTGAGGGAGAATCGGCCTACCCAATCGTCGCATATACCTGGGCATTAATACGGAAAAAATATGAAACCCCTGGCATCGGCAGTGAAGTAAGAGATTTTATAAAATGGACGCTGAATGAAGGCCAATCATTAGCAGCTCCATTGCATTACCTTCCTTTATCGAAAGAGATTATTCAGGCAGAACAGGAAAAGTTGGGGCTGTATACTATCCAGTGAACCAAAGAGTCAGAAGCAAATATCAATTTTCTCTGGCTCTTTGGAGCTTTCATCCAGCATATTAGCGCTGGCTTATGCCAGCTCGACCAATAACACTTTGTCCCCTCTCTTATCTCCCGATATGAATTTTTCTTCATATGAACAGAACAGTTAAATCATGCTGGTTTTGTTAAGCTGTAATGACTTAATCCCCTCTTTCAACGAGTAACGATTTTAATGGCAAGCAATTTCAACGCTGAGCGTCTCATGCATGACCTAAAACAAGAGGCTCCACTGTTAGATGCTTTGATCGACATCATCGAACAGCTAAGAGAGACCGATCCAGAAAACGCATCAAAGCGACTGGATGACATTATGGAGATGATCGAAGCGAATCCAGAACTGAGAGCAGAATTTGGTCAGCAGTTTCATAGCTGGCTAATTGAATTAAACCTGTATCCGGCTTTGGTGAGTTTAGGAATTTTTGCCCGGCGTGGTGTATTTAATGAGTTCATGACCCGTCTTTATGACAAAGTTAATCCGCCCCCCATTGATCGCGAAAGCTCAAGAGGGGTGTTAACACTCCTGTTTCACCGACAATCAGATAAAAAATGGCTAAACACTATTACCAACGATCAATGGCTGCGTCTGTATCAAATCCTTGTTGATCACACGACACCTGAGACATTGAATACCGCCGTCAAACATTTCCGCCAACAATGTCTTTATGCAGTTGAAATGCTGGGTATCTGGGTTGCAGCCGAAGAACTTGAACCTGAATTGATTCGAATGGATCGGCGACTGATCGATATTGACTCTGCCTTTATTGGTCTGCAACGTGAACTGCGCCTGTTTACACAAACGGAGTTCGACCGTATTCAGGAACCTGAACTTCCGGCCTATGATCCCGAACATATTTGGGTAATGCTGGATCAATGTCGCGAACAGGTCTCACGCTTGAGACGCAAAGGCGCCGGGGCAGCAGGATCCTCAGTCTCGGTGGCACATTTGCTAGAACGTCTTGAACAGACGCTAGGGCGTATTGAACAAATTATGTCCATTTTAACCACCACAGAAACAATAGAAGTAGAACGTAAAAGTCTGGCGCTCTGGCAATCATTGATTGTTTCAGCCATTGACAAGAACAGCCTCTACGCCTTGATGCGCAACAGTCTTGCCATGCTCTCCCGCAGTATTACTGAGAACAAAAGTGATCATGGCGAACATTACATCAGCCGTGGTAAAAGCTCCTTTTATGCGCTTTTCCGATCAGCGGCCGGTGCGGGTTTTATTATTGCATTAATGGCTTTGTTAAAAATCAGTATCGTGAACATGGGCTTCAGTCCATTAAAAGAAACAGTACTCACCAGCCTGAACTATGGTCTAGGGTTTGTCCTTATCCATCTTTTACATTTCACCATTGCCACCAAACAACCTGCAATGACAGCAGCCAGTTTTGCCAGTGAAGTAGAACAAGGTGAAAACGGACGTGCTGCTCATCGCAAATTAGCCAGCTTATTAATTGATGTTAATCGGTCTCAGTGGGCAGCCGTTTGGGGCAATCTTTCAACAGCCATTTTGCTGGCGGCAGTGATTGCATTCAGTTTCTTTATGTTCACCGATAGTCCTTTACTAGATGCCTCGACTGTCAGCTACCAGCTGCATGCAATTGCCCCCTTCGAGGGTCTCGCCCTGTTTTATGCTGCAATTGCAGGTGTGTGGTTGTTTTGCTCAGGGATTATTGCCGGATATTTTGATAATCGAGCGGATTATCTCGAGTTAGAAATGCGCCTTCAGCAACATCGATTATTACAATGGTTAAAAGAAGAACGCCGGGATAAATTCGCAAAGTATATGCACGAAAATTACGGCTCGCTAGCTGGTAATTTCTTTTTTGGGGTATTGCTGGGGACGACGGGCTATATAGGCTATTTGCTGGACTTGCCACTGGATATACGTCATGTGGCTTTTTCATCTGCCAATTTAGGCTACAGCGCTTTGAGCACCCAGATGAACTTAATGGAATTTTTAATCCATTTGTTTTACGTATTATTGATAGGTTTTGTTAATCTCTGGGTCAGCTTTTCACTCGCCTTGATGGTCGCATTACGTTCCCGCGGCACACAAATAAGTCGTTTTCCAGTCTTGCTAAGCAGCCTATGGGAACAGATTAAGGAAAAACCGCTGCGTTTATTTTTTCCGGTCACCACGGTTCAACAAGCATTAAAAGAAGATAAGAAAAATAAGTCCTGAACTCTTTGCAAATTCAAATCTGCTGTACCTTAAATTCATCGAGATAAACGTTCTCATCGGCTGTATCTTTCAGATAAGCTTACGGCTACCCCGAACGCGAAAGCCTCAAGTAGAAAGTCTAACTGACCCAACGCCTGGCAATTACCATCAATAGTTTCGGCTAAGTTGAATTCAACTTTACTCAGCGCCTTGGCTTAAAGGTCGCAAATCTGGAAAAGAAAAAGCGGAGAAATGGCCTACCAATCGTCGCATATACCTGGGCATTAATACGGAAAAAGTATCAAAAACCCAGCATCGGCACTGAAATAAGAGATTTTATAAAATGGACGCTGAATGAAGGCCAATCATTAGCAGCACCATTGCATTACCTTCCTTTATCGCCAGAAATTATTCGGGCAGAACAGGATAAATTGCGGCTGTATGCTTTTACTCCATTATCTTTTTGGCTTTGCACGCTTTAATTAGCTTCCGTTCACTTGCATTGCCTTGTTATATGTCACATTCAATTTCGCTTTGGAGTTTTTCAAGCTCATCAAGAATACGTAGAAATTTGGTGCCGAACTCAGTGACTTTATATTCAACCCGTGGTGGCGTCTCGTTGTAGTTTACACGCTCCAAAATACCAAATTCCGCATTCTTTCTCAGGCATTCATTGAGCACTTTGGTGGTTAAGCCTTCAACGTTACGAACCATTGCACCAGGCCGGTTGATGCCATTTGCCAGAAGTTGATAAACCGTCAGAGACCACTTGCAACCGTAAATGGTCTCAACCATACGGGCACTTTTCTCGGGGGCTGATTTCCTCAAAAATATTTTTCCCTTTGCTTTCATCAAGATGTACCAAAAAGTACCTACCGCACCAATTTGTGCCTAATTTTCAATAGTCTACGAATTTCATAACCTATGTCCACACCTTAATATTTACCTGTGGAGGTAATCAGATGGAAAACATGACCAGCCCTTTGGCTTTGATCGTAGGCGGTTCCAGCGGAATGGGTTTAGCGACGGCAAAGCAGTTGCTCAAACGCGGCACTCATACGCTAATTATTGGCAGCTCATCCTCGAAATTGGAAGCGGCCAAGAATGATCTCTTTGGACTGGGACACATTCAAACCCTTCAGGCAAACCTGTATGAAGCCAGCGACGTACAACGCGTTATTGATTTTGTGGCAAATCATGACCGACATATTCAATATTTTGTAAATGCGGCGGGCAAGTTCAAACCAACATCCTTCCTAGAACATGAGGGCAAGGATTACGACGCTTACATGGACTTGAACCGTGCGACATTCTTCATCTCTCAAGCTGTCGCCAAAAACATGGCCGTAAATGGTGGAGGTTCTATTGTGCATGTTGGTTCAATGTGGGCAAAACAAGCCATCAAAGCCACACCGTCATCGGCATATTCCATGGCTAAAGCCGGTTTACATGCGTTAACGCAGCATATGGCGATGGAACTGGCCGATAAGAATATCCGTGTCAATGCCGTTTCACCAGCGGTTGTGAAGACTCCCATTTACGAATCCTTCATTGAACCGAGTGAAATCGATAAAACGCTTGCGACATTCGATAGCTTTCATCCGATTGGAAGGATCGGTACTGCCGAAGATGTTGCCAGGACTATTAACTTCCTGCTTAGCAGTGATGCAAGCTGGGTAACCGGTGCCATTTGGGATGTGGATGGTGGTGTAATCGCTGGCCGAAACTAAACCCGATAATTAGATCGAACTGAAAAATGAGCGAAAAATGTGGGTTAGGCGTAATAATTAAAATACATTCTAAGCTGATTTTGAGTTATTACGCTGCCCCAAAATAGTTAAACAAGGAGCCTACTATGACCCAACCAAGCCGCGTTTTTCTCTATGCCGAGCTTCAATTATCCGCGCCTTTCACCAAAGACCTGTGGACGGAGATCAATCAAGCTATGCATACCGTACCGGGTATGCGAAGCAAAACCTGGTTAAGCGGTATCAACAACCATTCCGTCGGCGGTTTCTACGAATTCGATTCTGTTGAGAGCGCCCGAGCCTATGCCGAAGGCATGTTGGCCGATTTTGCCAAGACTGCAAACACCAGTCTGAGCGTCAAACTGTTTGATGGGGATGTGGTGGCTGAGGCGAGCAAAGATATGAACTCACCTTTCTTCATTAATTGACAGATAGGTTGGCCTAACGAAAACCTGGGGCCGGAGTAATAATTCAAATCCTGTCTGAGATGATGGTGAGTTCTTACTCGGCTCCAAATATCAATATCGTTTATTGCTGCTTCTCTTCTGATGGTTCAGCTCCGACCGTGTCAGCTACATATGCACCGCGTTTGCCCATTGGCTTGTCTTCCCCGACCGTTGAGTCAACTTCTGTTTGATGTTCCATCTCTGCGTTTATTTCGGCCCCCAACAGCACGACAAAGGCACTGATATAAAACCAGAAGATCAGAACGATCACACTGCCAATCGCACCGTAGGTTTCATTGTAATTAGAAAAATTTTGCACATAGGCCGTGAAACCGAAAGAAGCCAAAAGCCAAAGTAAAGTCGCAATGACCGCACCAACACTGACCCAACGCCACTTCGGATCTTTTCTATTGGGGGCGAAACGGTAAACGCACTCAAGTACCAGAATGAATAACATCGCCAGAATTGGCCAACGCAATGTTCTTAAAAGGGATTCTAACGTTTCGCCCAAGGGGATCACGCCAAGGACGATGGGCACCAAAATGGCGAGCAACGCTAACATCACCACACTGAAAATACCCACCACCGTAAATAAAAGCGACACCACCAGCAGGCTCCAAAAAGGGCGCTTTTCCTGTTCTTTATAAATAATATTGCAAGCCTTAATGACCGCCATAGCGCCCTTGCGCGCCACCCACAGCCAGACCAACAGAGATAAGACCAGCGTTACATTAAAGGCCGCTCCACCGGTATTCGTAAGCTCGGTAAGCTGATCGGTAAAGATACTGAATGCTTGTTCGGGTAACAGCTGCCGAAACGGCTCCACTTGAGAAATGATATTTTCTGGAGATGCAAAAAGCCCAAAAAGTGAAACCCCTACATTCAGTGCCGGGAAGATAGACAACATCATAAATAACGCCACACCGGCTGCCAGCAATGAAATATCGTGGCGATTCACATTGGTGATGACTCGCCGACCGATATCCCACCATCCTCGCCAGGAGATTTCAGGCGGCTTGCTGGCTTGCCGCCCACGATTATTGTCAGACGATGTATGTGCTGAATGCGGCGTGACGTCATCTTTTGGCATAGAGCCCCTTACGTTGCTGGCGGCGGTTAAAACCTATAATCAGAGTGATAATTCAAAGATAAAAATTTATTCATTCTTAAGCTGGTAGTGATTTTTGACACTGCATCTTTTAATCAAGTTTGCAGATCATTTGATTTTCGCTCTGTTAATACTTCTGAATCTCTCTCTTGTATTCCCCACTTTTATGAATTAGTTATAACCTAACAAAGCAACAACATCTTTCACGGAGTTCATTGAATATTCGAGTTTGGCTTTTTCATCAAAATCCAAATTGAGTTCAATGATTTTTTCTACGCCCTTACACCCTAAAATAGCGGGCAGACCGATAAATAAATCTGTGTAACCATATTCACCTTGGGTATAAACAACGCTGGGAATAAGCCGTTTTTGATCTTTCAATATCGACTCTACGGTCTGGGCTGTAGCAGCTGCAGCTGCGTAATAACTGCTATAACCCAGCAGATTTACGATCTCTCCCCCACCATGCGCTGTTCGATGAATAATTTCTTCCAGACGTTTTTCGCTGATCAAATCCAGAATAGGAATACCGGAAATAGTAGTATGGGTAGGCAACGGCACCATCGCATCACCATGACCGCCAATTACCAGACCATTTACATCTTTAACGCTAACACCCAACTCCATCGCAATAAACGCTTTATAACGAGTGGTATCGAGAGCTCCCGCCTGACCAATAATGCGTTCAGTGGGAAAGCCTGTGACTTCTTTTACTACATGACACATCGCTTCAATAGGGTTGGTGACAACAATCACAATGCTATCCGGCGCATAGCGTTTAATATTCTCTGACGCCTGCTCCATTACCACCTGATTGATTTTTATTAACTCATCGCGCCCCGGATACTTACCGGTTTCAGGATCTTTACGCCGTGGCACACCGGCAGAAACCACCACAATATTGGCATCAGCAATGATTTCAGGATCATTACTTCCGGTAATCTTCGCATCAAAACCCGCTGCCGGTCCGGACTGCATTAAATCCAGTGCTTTGCCCTTGGCAATTTGCTCATAAATATCAAATAATGCGAGATCACCTAATTCTTTCTGAGCTAACCAGTGAGCCGTAGTGGCACCAACATTGCCAGCACCATAGAGAGCAATTTTGTTTTGCATCATGCTTCCTTACTTTGTCGGGTTTCGGTTTTTATTTAGTCCTATTTCTGATTAAAATTTTAATCGACTAAAATTATCCAGCTTGCTGGCACCTTAGATTGTTAAATCACCAAGCAACCCTCATCGACTATAACTATTAGGTAAGCTTACGGCTACCCCGAAAGCATATGCCTCAAACGGAAAAGACGCACCTGGCTCCAGCCACACCGAACCACCTTTCTCCACAACTTCATGTAATAAATTCAGTACCCGGGCGTTAGCCAGACACAGTGATTGAAAAGCCGAGTTGGAACGTGCAGGCAGTAAGTTCGAGTGAAGAGGCTCCAGCGAGGCTGGGCATAGCCATTCATCGGGATATTCGGGATCCTTAAACGGGCGCCCCACCTGGATGGTAACCTCACGCAAAGGTTCGTTTGGGAGCTGTACGAATACTTTATCTATTGCTATTGGATCTTTCATGAATATGCTCATAACAGTCTGGTAAAGAGGCCTGCTTTCTCATAATAATTAATAACCGAAGTTTGGTCTCAGATGATTGTGAGTTTTTACTCTACCCAAATAACATAGAGCCCGTCCCCGTAGACGCAGGTTTTATGCGTTCTTTGTCCATACAAAATCCATCTGTCTTGCTGTCTTTTCAGCCAGGTCATTGCTGTGCAACTTGCTGACCAAATGTAGACTCATGTCGATTCCTGCTGATATACCGCCTGACGTGATGATTGACCCCTCATCTACCCAGCGAACATTCTCGACAACCTTCAACCGAGGAAACAACTTCCTTAGATCAGCAACATCCTCCCAGTGCGTTGTCACCTTATGCTCGTTAAGTATTTCAGCCTGTGCCAGTAGAAATACGCCAGTACAAACCGAAGCAACCATGGATGCTTTACGTGATTGTTTAGAAATCCAATCAATGACGTGATGTTTTTTCATTTCATCCGTATGACCCCCGCCTGAAACGACTAGAACGTCAATTTCCGGATGATTTTGAAATCCATAGCTCGGTAAAACTGAATACCCTGCCCTGGCAGAAACCATATTCCCAGTTTCACTTACGAGGAAAACATTGAAAGGAATATCGCTCTTACAAAGCCGCGAAGCCGTTGAGAACACTTCAAATGGTCCAGAAAAATCCAGTACCTCGGCGTTGTCGTAGATATAAATGCCTATATTCATTCAAGTATTACTCCAACTCATCCCCCCAGCAAACTAGGCTTTATAGTGAAGCCGCAGACGGAACAAAAAGCAATCGGATTTAATGTGTTTTTTATGCAGCAATTTCAACAAACTCCAGCCTTGGCAAAAGCTACTTGAAAATAGATTGAGTATTACCTGCAATTTTTGGCTTGATTCTTAGGTTTGCTTATTCATTGAGCTGAACGCACTTATATTCACCAGGAATTACCGAAGAAGATTCATCACTATTGTATTCTTCGACTAGCGTCCGACACACGGCGCCGTCATTACCGTACCCGTGAATGGTTATCAGGTGATCTGGTCCCGCAACACCATCTTTCACGAACGCGAAATCTGGTGAATTCCCAACCTTGTTTGAAGCAAAGAACGTTTGTACATCGCTGGCATCTGCCGCGAAAACGCTCACGGTAACTCCAACGATAAATCCAGCGAATGATGCAAAAATTATTTTTAGCACAAAATCCTCCTACACCTAATAAAGCTGAGCTTCAGGCGCATTAGCGCCGATGTCGGCTGGAAACAATTCTTATCCTTTTTTCTCCGCAGGCCATTCCATAAAGGCAAAAACCCAGACCATGATTAAATTAATTAGAGGCACAATTAATATCAGAGACCACCAACGAGAAAAACCTGCTTTCTTTGCCACTGGCCCGAATATAACTACTGGGATGACGATTAGTACAAGGATGATAATTAGCTGCCAGATACTGATCCCCATTATTTACCTCCTTTTGTCACAACGTCGAATTGCCACTTCGAAACGGCCAAAATAATTCCGCTTAATAGAATACCGGTATACGGGAGCAGTACCGTAAGACTTATCGCAGGATTTAGACCTGCCCGTTTAAATATTCTCCATACGGGATACAGGAACAGAATAGCCATTACTATGACTTGAATTATTAACTCTTCCATTTCTTTTCCTTTTTACTCATAACAGTCTGTTAATGAGGTCTACAACCTCATAATAATTATTAACGTGAATGAATCATAATTATTTTTCAATTTCATCTGCCTTTGTTAAGTGATTGAAATTTAATTTCTTATATTTGGTTAACTATAACCGGAAAAATTAATCATGAATCATTCACGATTAATTATTGGTGATTTGGAGCAGATACTTGCTTTATTCCAATCACCATAACTAACCGCACCAGTTCACAGAATCACGAATCTGGTTTTGTATTTACGATTCACCATCGTTAAATTTAAAAGTAAATGTAATCAAAAATCGCAGGGAGCGAATCATGGCAATCAAGGACTGGCCGGCAGATGAACGGCCGCGTGAAAAACTGCTTCAATCAGGGGCCGCAGCATTATCGGATGCAGAGCTCTTGGCAATCTTTCTTCGAACTGGTGTGACCGGCATTTCGGCTGTCGATTTAGCTCGAAAACTACTTTCCGACTTTGGTGGTTTACGAGCTTTATTTGAAGCAGATCATCATAGCTTTTGTCAGCAGCATGGTTTGGGCACAGCGAAGTTTGTGCAGTTGCAAGCGGTGCTGGAGATGAGTCGGCGTCATCTTGAATCAACTCTGACTCGAGGTAATGCGTTTACTGATGCAGTCACTACCCGACTCTATCTGCAACGTCAGTTACGACATTTTCCACATGAAGTATTTGCCTGTCTGTTTCTCGATACCCGACATCGGTTAATCAGTTTTGAACCGTTATTTCGGGGCACGATTGATGGTGCCAGTGTGTATCCGCGTGAGGTGGTGAAGCAGGCATTGAAGCACAATGCGGCGGCAGTGATTTTTGCTCATAACCACCCTTCCGGTGTGGCTGAACCGAGTCAGTCGGATATTCAGATCACCAAACGGTTACGCAGTGCTTTGGAGCTGGTGGATATTCGGGTGCTGGATCATATTATTGTTGGTGATGCTGAAACTACATCATTGGCTGAATTGGGGCATTGTTAAGCCCCTTTTGCGGGTTTTGCCACACTATTAGTTCATATCACCCATTTTTATTGGCAAGCAGATCGTTATGATTTTGGGAATGTAACCAACCCATTTATAAGACGTGACCCATATCATGACGATAAGCAAAACACTTAAACCCATTAGCATGGCTCTGGCTGTAGTTTATGCCAATGGCGTATATGCCGAATCACCCAATCTGCTGGATGATGCCAGTCTGACGCTTGGCACTGTCGTGGTTAGTGGCGAAAGTGGCCCGATTGCCACCCGCAATTTACCGACATCAGTGGATATCCTCGGTGCAGAAAAAATTCAAAATCAGGTAGTGACCAATAATTGGCAGTTATTTGGGCAAATGCCTGGCATCATGCTGACCCAGTTTAATCAAGGCAATGTCTCGGGCAAGTTTTCATTACGGGGCTTTAACGGCGAAGGTCAAATTAATGCGGTGAAGCTGCTGATTGATGGCATTCCCAGTAACAGCAATGACGGCAATATGCCGTATCTTGAATTGACCAATCCGTTGGATATCGAGGCGATTGAAGTAGTACGTGGTACTAATGACCCACGTTATGGCCTGCATAATATCGCTGGTAATGCCGATGTGATAACTCGGGTTGGTGGTAATTATCAAACGGCTCGCGCCAGTTATGGCAGCTTTGATACCCGCAATGTGCAATACGCCGCTGGGTTCGACAATGGGCTGTTTTCACAGAATTACACCGCCAGTTATCTGGATTCGACCGGCTATCGTGATCACAGTGATACCCAAAGATCTTCATTTGCCGGTAAATGGTTTTTCACCCCTGAAAGTGGCAACGCACGGTTTGGTGTGATTGCTCGTCATCATAAAGCCGATGCCGAAGAAGCGGGCTATCTGACTTATACCCAATCACGCGATGACGACAGACAATCACCGGAACATAATGCGTTTGACCAAGGCGATCGCGAGTTGAATCAATTTAGCGCCCATATGGATATTGATTTGAATGATGAGCTGTATTGGGAAACCAAAGCCTATCTCAATCAGATTGATGATAGACGTTATGTGCGTTTCTCGGAGAACGTCCCGCAACAGGAACGCTATACCAAAGAAAATCATGTAGGTGCATTAAGCACGTTAACTTGGCGACCAGAAGTCGATTGGGCCAATGAGTTTGCTCTGATGGGCGGGGTCAGTGCCGAGTTTCAGGATAACGAAAGTGATCGCTATCTAACCAATCAACGTACTCGACAGAGCCAGACGCGAGCTCAGCAATTTGATTTGGATATTTATGGTGCGTTTGTCCAGGCAGTTATTAAACCAACCGACAATTTAAAACTGGTGCCAGCTTATCGTGTTGAATCATTACATGGCAGTTATACCAATGAACTTACCGATCAACGTTTTGATATCAATGATTATGGTCTGATTCATCAACCTAAATTTAGCGCTGTTTATTCCTTTACCGACAATTACGCTGCTTATGCCAACTGGGGCAAAACCTTCCAGGTTGGTGTAGGCACCGCTACCTATAAAGTGGACAACATTCAGGATTTAGATCCCTCCATCAATGAAGGCTATGAGATCGGTCTGAAATTCCGCCCCACTTCATGGCTTGATGGTCGGGTGGCTATCTGGCAGCAAACCGCCAGCAATGAAGCGCGCCGTGCGTTGAATGATCCTCACAATGGTAGTGAAAATATCGGAAAAACTGAGCGTCAGGGGATTGATCTTCAACTAAACGCACAAGCTACCGATCAGCTTGCTTTCTGGTTTGCTGCTTCACTGCAGCGCTCAGAAATTCTTAAAGCCGATGCCGAGTCACCTGAAAGCAAAGGTCAGGAAATCGACCATGTACCGAGTTATCTGCTCAACGCCGGTGTCGATTATCAGGCTACGCAAAAACTGGGCTTATCTTTCTGGACCTCGGCTCAGGACTCCTATCACCTGGAACGTACCAACAATACCCGTGAATTTGGTCAGTTCTTTCTGATGAATGCCTCTGCTAGTTATTCAGTGACACAAAAAGTACGGCTGGAATTGCAATTGAAAAACCTTGCAAATCGTTATTATGAATATGTCTGGATTGATGAGACTAATAATCTTATTTTGCACTCCCCCGGCGATGGACGTGCTGTGTATGGCTCGGTTCAGGTAGACTTTTAGGGCTTGTTGATCTTTCATATCCACCACTGCTGGCGACTATTTTTGTGTCCGACAAGGCGGAAATCACGCAGTGTAGCCATCCTACATAAGTGATTGACAACGCAGGCGGCCGCAAAAATAGTCCCAGCCCTTCGGGTTGTGACTGAAAAAGTGCCACTCTGCGTTGCTCGTCACTTATTTAGAATAACTAAAAGGCGCTCCTCGTGCCTTGATTGACACTTTTTCAGCTCACAACAGAGGCGGAGATGAAAGATCAACAAGCCCTAGCCCATAACTTTTTTCGTTGATTCGCTGTCGATATTCGGCAGCGAATCAGCTACGTCATTCGGATAAAAGCCCACCATGAAAAACGCCCGCCGACTCTGGCTGAGCATTCATTTATATCTCGGTTTAAGTATCGGTGCTGTGCTGGTATTACTGGGGTTGACTGGCAGTATTCTGGTGTTTTATCTGGACATCGATCAAATCTTCAATTCGCAAATGGAACCCACCAGCGTTCCTTACGAAATGCCGGCCCAACAGGAAATTTTGGATGCTCTGCAACAGGCACATCCCACTCGAACCGATCCGTGGCGTATTGAACAGCCAATGCATACAGACTGGCCAATTATGGCGCGTTATTACACACCAGTTGAGTCCAATGGAAAAAACTTTGCGCCGTTAATGCTGACCGTGGATCCCGTCACATTGGAAGTCACCAGCTCCCGTTTGTGGGGGGATTATGCAATGACCTGGATTTACGATTTGCATTACAGTCTGCTGCTGGAAAAACCCGGCAAAATCATTATCGGCATTATCGGGCTGATTTCTTTGATCTCGTTTATTTCGGGGATTTGGCTTTGGTGGCCGGGTTGGGTTGGCTTGAAACACGCATTAAAACCGCAGCTTCGCTCTGGCAAAGCTCGACTCAATTACGATCTGCATGTGTTGTCGGGTAGTTATGGGTTAGTATTTTTGCTGATTTTAAGTCTGACCGGTGCAGCACTCGCCTTACCTGATGAGACGGCCATATTGGTGAAGCCTTTTTCACAGTTAACCAGTGCACCGAAGATTGCCTTAGACCATGGCGAAAGTGCAGATCTAATTACGGCGGATCAGGCTGTTGAGATTGCCAAAAACCGGTTTCCTGACGCGGAATTACGTTGGGTTGAAACACCGGGTTTGAATAACCAAAAAGCCTGGCGCATTGCGTTTTACCAAGAAGGAGAACCCAGTCGACGTTTTCCACGAACTCAGGTGTGGATTGATCCAATTAGTGGAGAGATTTTAGGGCTTCGTGATACTAAAAAAGACACTGGTGGCGATGTATTAATGCACTGGTTACATCCATTGCATAACGGTGAAGTGTTTGGCATGACCGGCCGGATTCTGGTGTTTATTGCTGGCCTTTTACCGCTGATATTATTTGTGACCGGTTTGATCCGTTGGTCACAAAAGCGCCGGGCCCGGCGACTGGTGAACAGTCGCCATAAGGCTTAACGATTTAGTTAATCCGCATCAAAGGGTTTTTCTTTAAAGACTTTCTCACCGGTAATCATCGCTGAGGTCAGGCCATTACGTCTGCGTTTTTCTTCCACGATAACCGCGGCGATATGAATCACGATCGACAACATCAATAGATAAAACAGATAGGTATGCAGCGTGCGAAAAGGTTTCCGAAAATCGCGCATTTCCTGGTAGGCGATGGGGTCGACACCCTGTTTTTCATAGGGCTGAACAATCGCGATAGCCGCTTCATCCTCCGCGACCCAGGCTTTCATTTGAGAACCAAATGGGGCCATGTATAAGTCAGTACTTGCTAACATCAGGCCGGTGATGCCTTGGCCTATCATCAACAGAAACATCACTAAAATGCTCCAGCGACCTAATGGATTGTGCCCGAGAAAATGCACATTTTGTCCAATTTTACGACCTTTCATATAAGCCTGGAATTGCGCTTTATACACTTTGCCAAACGGTAAAAAGGCTTTCCAACGGGCGAAACGGTTACCCAAAAAAGCCCAGACAAATCGGGCCAGTAAGTTGATCACAAACACATAACCCACCCAGATATGAGTGGCTTTAAGTAGGATTTTGCCATCATCAGTAACGCCCAAATCCTTACTGAACATCAACACTAAACCAATTGCCAGTAATCCCAGAATCGCCAGCACATTTATCCAGTGAAATAAACGAACGCCTCCATCCCATACCGGATAAGCTTTTAAGGTTGATTGTGCCATTATTATGTTCCTTACATTTATCAATTTACCCGTAGCTTAAGCTTGTTTACTTAAATTAATATTAACTACGTTAAAGTGTACTAAATCAGCTTGTACGACAGTAATCACCTTCCCATTTCTGTAAAAATGGCGTGATTTTTTTATGAAGCTTCAGATGGTTCTGCCACCAGTCTTTGAGAAATAGCAGCAATATCTGCGGTTCGTTATCTCTCAAGCCCAGACGGCATTGAATATCAAACTCATCCATTATTTTTGCTTCATCCAGCCGATATTGCTTCAGCAGAGGGCTTTCCAAGGCGTGCAAAATACCTTCTTCAGTTTTGAAATGAAAATTCAGATAGCTTTTCAATACATTGACGGTAGGCATCAGATCTCGCAACCCATAGCCCTGCTGAATAAAATAATGCAGTGAATTGATTATCGCCACCGCTCCACGATGCTGTTCATCAATGATCGGCTCGCCTTGCTGAAACGCATCCTGCCAGACGATATAGAGTGGTTTTGTCAGTTTTTCCATCTCAGACCGCTATGGGCGCTTTAATATGGGGCTGAGCCACATAATCAACTATTTCAAAATCCTCAAAACGGTAATCCAGAATAGAGGCAGGTTTTCGATGAATTTTCAGCTTTGGCAATGGGCCGGGAGTCCTTTGTAACTGCGTTTCAACCTGATCGAAGTGATTGCTGTAGATATGTGCATCGCCAATACTCAGCACAATTTCGCCGACATCCAGATCGCATTGCTGAGCCAGCATATGCGTTAGAAAGGCTAATGAAGCCGTGTTATAGGGATTGCCAAGAAACAAATCGTTGGAGCGGATATACAGCGACGCGCTGAGTTTGCCGTTGGCGACATAAAACTGGTAAAGAACATGGCATGGTGGCAACGCCATTCGGCCTGCTGCGGCATTTTCCCAGGGCTTTTGTTTTTCGTCCGGTAACAGGGCGACATTCCAGCCGTTGATAATATGCCGACGGCTATCGGGGTTACTTTTCAGCCCCTCGACTAATGCCAGAATCTGATCATAGGTTTTACCATCAGCACCTTGCCAGTTACGCCATTGTGCGCCATATACTGGCCCAAGTTCACCCTCTGGAGTGGCCCATTCATCCCAAATCGAGACGCCGTTCTCTTTGAGATAACGAATATTGGTTTCGCCACTGAGAAACCACAGAAGTTCGTGCAGAATGCTGCGAATATGCAGTTTTTTTGTGGTCAGTAACGGAAAACCTTCCGCCAAATCATAACGCACCTGCCGACCAAATACTGAGCGGGTTCCGGTACCGGTTCGGTCACCTTTGTCAGTTCCGTTTTCCATCACATCGCGAAGTAAATCGAGATATTGTTTCATGCTTGATTACTCGTTTATTGCCGTGCCGCTACTGTAAACCATAAGCGCTTTTTTCGCACTGACTGCGGGTTAGTTTGTCGGATCAAAACCCTTTTTAAAAACATTCAACCTCTAAAGTTTATTTTGCGTCGTCTGAGAGGCCATATTTTTGCATGCGATATAGCAAGGTATCGCGTGTAATGCCTAATAGTCTTGCGGCTTTGGAGCGGTTACCAGCGGCCATTTCCAATGCCTGTTCAATCAAATCAAGTTCAATTTGTGCCAAATCAATTCCGGTTGGTGGAATAGAGAACTGCTGAGGCGTGACGGCGGAATTTTGCAGCATTTCCGGGGGCAAATCGGTGAGTTGCAGCATGCTTCCCGGTTGTAACAAACTGAGGCGCTGGCAGAAGTTCGATAATTCACGCACATTACCGGGCCAATTATATCGCTGCAATTGTTGAATCACTTCTTTGGAAAACCGCAACGGTGCATTGTTGCCCGCAAATTGTTTGGCGAAATGGGTTAATAACAATGGAATATCTTCACTGCGATGATTCAACGGTGGTAATTCCAGCGGCACAACCTGCAGACGATAATAGAGATCTGCGCGGAACCGCCCGGCTTTGACTTCGGCAGGTAAATCCACACTGGTTGCGGCCAGAATACGTGCATCAATAAGATGCAGCTTATGACTGCCGGCCAGCTGGCATTCACCAGCTTCGAGAAATCGCAGTACTTTTGCCTGCACCGTTAATGGCAAAGCATCAACTTCATCGAGAAACACTGAACTGCCCTGCGCCGCCAATAAGCGCCCCGGTTCTATCACCTCACCATCCGCATTGGCCCGGCCAAATAAATCCACTTCGGCATCGTGCACCGGTAATGCGGCACAATTAATAGTAACCATCGGTTTATCAGCACGGCGACTTAACTGGTGCAATCGTTGTGCGACCAGCTCTTTACCGGTTCCGGTCGCACCACATATCAATACGCTGGCATCACTTAATGCAATCATTGGCAATACACGCTGAATATGCGTGATTTGCGGAGAGTGGCCGATCATTTCTGTCGTCATGTGGGCATGCTCACCTTAATGCTGATGTCCGTCAGACGAATCATCTGTTACTGAATCAGTGACCGGATTCAACTCCATCGTCCCATGATGATGTTCGCCCTGTGGCCAGAGTAAAACCAATAGCGCCATCAGAATAATCATGGCACCGGCCAGTTTGCGAAACAGTTGATTACGCGCCAATGACGCCAGCATGCCAGCAAACATACCTGCCCCCATCACCGCCGGTAAAGTACCTAATCCAAACGCCAGCATCACTGATGCGGCATACACAACATCACCCGTAGTGGCAGCAACGGCAAGCCCGGCGTAAACCAGACCACACGGCAACCAGCCCCAAACCGCACCTAATAAAAAGGCTTGTTTCAGACTGCGAACAGGTAACAGTTTCTGACCAATGGGTTGCAGCTTGCGCCAGATGGGCGCGCCGATTTTCTCCGCATGGGCAAATTTGGGAAACCAGCCAGCCAGATACAGGCCCATGCCAATCATCACCAAAACCGACAGATAACGTAAAAAGGGCAAACCATTGATTTGCGCCAGAGGAGAGGCAAGTAGACCGACCAGTCCACCCGCAATGGAATAACTCAGGATACGACCGATATTATAGTTCAAAACAAATGGCAGCATTTTGCGTGGCTGCTCGCGAATATGGGCGGGCAAGGTCAATGTTAATGCGCCAATCACCGAACCACACATGGCAATGCAATGCGCCGAACTGAACAAGCCCAGCAGAAAAGCAGTAACTAAAGAAGTTGTGAGCGCATCCATTTATATGGCCTGAAAATCATCTTGCGGACAGATTAACATTTTAACCCTGTAATAATTGTGTGATTTGCCATAGTGATTCTGCAAATAACCCATTTCCCATCCATTAGCCTTTTCTAAAATAGTTTTAAACAGCTTGGAGAGGATTATGTTCAAAAAAACAATTTTAGTCTCATCGTTATTGCTGGCGTTAAATCAGCCAGCGATGGCAGAGCATTTCAGCTTACCGGAAATGTCGGTTCAAGGTACTGCCGGAGAAGGCACTCCTTTGGAATTACCTGCTCATGCTGAGGCCAGTAGTGACAGTGCTGAATGGCTGAAGAAACTGCCGGGGGCCAACGTAAATCGCAATGGACCGCTGACCAGTATCGCACAATATCGTGGTTTATTTGGTGACCGGGTAAATACGCTGGTTGATGGCGTACGCATTAGTCAGGCGGGGCCAAACAGTATGGATTCGCCACTCAGCTATATTGCTGCATCACAACTCGACAATCTCACTTTGTACCGTGGGATTGCGCCGGTAAGCTCCGGTATTGAAACCATTGGCAGCACCATTCAGGCCAGTAAAAAACAGATTAGTTTTACCAACAGTGATGAAGTTGAATTTCATGGTCAGGCGACTTCGGGCTATGCGCACAATAATGATAGTTACCAATTAGGTTTTCTGGGTGGATTGGTAAACCAGAATCATCGTCTTCAATTAGGCTTAACCCGCGACAAAGGCGATGATCAACGCTTTGATGGCGGTAAGATTCTACCCAGTCAACATGAACGTGACAGTTTTGCTCTGGGCTATGGCTATCAAACGGATGAATTGGAAATGTCATTGGATGCAGAACACCATGATACTGGCAACACCGGGACGCCTGCATTGCCAATGGACATTCTGTTTGCCCGCGGTGAGCGTTATAAAGCCGAAATCAGTCAGCAATTAACCAATGGTGGTCTCGTCTCCGCCCGGTTGAATTATCAGGATGCCGATCATCTGATGAATAACTTCAGTCTGCGACAGGCGCCGGTCAGTCCGATGCAATACAGGCAAACCTATGCCGATGTAATCTCCCACGGCTATCAATTGCATTATCAGCAAGATGACTGGATGTTTGGTTTTGATGCCGATAATGCTACGCATAATGCCACTATCTTTAACCCCAATAACCCGGCTTTTCTGGTCGAGAATTTCAATAATATAGAGCGCGATCGCTATAGCCTTTTTGCCGAGTGGGATGGTCAGTTGAATGATGCCTGGCTTATGCAGACCGGTGTGCGTTACAGCCTGGTCGATATGGATGCTGATGCTGTGACAGCGAATGGCCCAATGGGCGCCATGCTGGCCTTACAGCAACGCTTTAATGATGCGGATCGTGACCAGACTGAACATCTTGTGGATCTGGCATTTAACCTGACCCGTAAATTATCCAGTGATCTGGATTTACAAATGGGTGTGGCCCGCAAACAGCGTGCGCCTAGTTATCAAGAACGTTATTTGTGGGGACCGTTTCAATCCACATCGGGTCTGGCAGATGGCAACAATTATCTGGGTGATATTAATCTGGATCCAGAAACAGCTTATCAATTTGAACTGGGGCTGGACTGGCATCAGCCCGATTTTGCGTTGTCACCACGAATTTTTTACCACCATATCAATGATTATATTCAAGGTGTCGCTGCCACCGATCCGCTGGCGATTGCCGCCAGCACCATGATGGGTGATAGCACACCATTGCAGTTCAGCAACGTGGATGCTCAGCTTTATGGTGTGGATACCAGTTGGTTTGCCGCCTTGAATGATCACTTGCAGCTGGATGGAACAATAAGCTATGTTCGTGGTGAACGCCGTGATACCAGCGATAACCTCTATCGTATTGCACCATTAACGGCCCGCACACAGCTCAGCTACGTTGAACTTGATTGGCAGCTTGGGGTGGAACTGGTCAATGTCGCCGCCCAATCAAAAGTGTCAGCAGAAAATGAGGAAGCTAAAACCAGTGGTTACAGTTTAATTAATCTCACCGGCGAATACCGGTTTACCCAGCAACTTACTGTTTATGCTGGGGTGAATAATGTTTTTGATCGTCGATATGACGATCATTTGGGGGGCTATAACCGGGTAGTCAATCCGGATATTGCCATTGGTGATCGCATACCGGGAGTAGGCCGAAATGCTTACGTCACACTGTCGATGTCCTGGTAATCGGTTGTTTCTAAGGAGAATCACGATGCAAAACGTTAAAAAACACAGCTTTTTTATTCTGATGGCAGGTGTGTTAGCTTTCAGCTCGCTTAGCTTTGCCGAAGATAAACCGTATACCGTCACGGATGGACAGTTCTTGGATAGTGAAACCTATAATGGTTATAAGCTCTACCGCAACTGGTGCGCCCGCTGTCACGGCACAGTTGGACAAGGAATGGTAGGGCCAAATCTGGCGGATAGTTTAAACGTCATCACCAAGGAGGAATTCATTGCCACGGTAACCCATGGCAAGATGGGACAGATCGGCATGATGCCAGCTTGGGAAAGTAACCCAAAAGTGATGGAAGGCATGGATCAAATTTATGCCTACCTTAAAGCCCGTGCTGATGGTGCCATCGGCGAAGTCAAGCCCAAAAAAGCCAAATAGGCTCACTCCATCGGCTCTTGCTAAGGCTAGGGTCTGTTGAACTTTCAGACCCTAGACCTAGAGCCAGTCACAAGGATTAGTGCAGTTGGAAAGTAGCCTGGCGACGCTGGCCATCATCGGTAACAAACCGGAATTTCAGTGTCGCTGCAGAGCGCAATTGCTGAGCATTAAGCGCGACATCGCTTAACAGAAAATCAACGGTTTCAGCCCGGCGGTCTGCCATGATCGAAGTAAACACATCACGTTGTCTGACCTGTTGAAAACCCTTCGGCAAAGGCTGAGGGTCAACCTTTGTCAGTAAATCACTGGCGGATCCTGAAAAATCATAAAACACGGTTTGCTCTGCTTTAGCTGGTGACCCACAGCTGAGGTTTCCATGTTCAAGTGAGATGGGCGTTTGATCATCAATTTGCAGCAGAATCAGTTCATTATGGGCAAAACTGGCCGTGTGTCTGTCGCTGATGATTAACGTGCCCCAGTGCTTGCCATCCGGAGTTTGACTGATGGTAAAGTGATCTCCTGTCTCGCTCTGATAACGCATTTCTTCAGCATAAAGCGGTGACACCAACATCACAGCTGACACCATTATCGATAGAGATTTCCACATAACCCTGCCCTCACTTGTAAATAATTGACTGTTGCTGTGAGGCGAAATTCCATTTTAATCCCGAATTTTCAGACGGATATCAATTTCCTTGAGTTCCTGCCTTTCCTGCAATAGATCGGCTTCGGTCAATGGATGTTCTTCCAACCAGCCAGAAGGCAGGGTCAATATTAACGTATTACGATGCAGACTAAGGCCAACATGGGTATCGGTTTTTTCACTACGCCCACGATTGAATACTAGTGATAAACGTAACAGAATCGTTAATCGCAACGTAGCCTGCTGCATATCATCCGATAACTGCTTGATATGTTTACGTGGAAAACTCCGTCGCTGGCCTCGTACCATCGCTGCGAGTGCCTGCTGTTCTTCTCTGGAAAAACCCGGTAAATCTGAGTGCGCTACTAAATAAGACGAATGTTTATGATATTGATAATGCGAAATTTCCAGTCCAACTTCATGGAGTTTGGCCGCCCATTGCAAACGGTGTAACTGTTCTTCGGTATTAATTTGCCACTCAGCAGCCACTTGCTCATATAATTCGGTGGCCATTTTACTGACGCGCTCGGCATGGGCTTCATCTACATGGTAACGTCGTGCCAGGGAGTTTACGGTGCGATCACGTTCATCGTCATGTTGAATACGACCTTGCAGATCGTAAAGCAAACCTTCACGTAATGCTCCATCCGAGACGATCATGCGATCAATTTTTAACCGATCAAATGAGGCTTTCAAAACCGCGACACCACCGGCCAGCACATTGGCCCTTTCAGGACTCAAACCTTCCAGTTGAAACTTATCCTGATGACCTGCTTCCACCATGTGAGCAATGATTTTATCCAGCGCTTCATTCGTGATAACGCCGTTTTCACTCCAATTCTGCGCCGTGACAATACTGGCCACAGTGCGAATGGTTCCAGAAGCACCTACCGCCTCGACCCAGCCAAGGTTTTGATAAGGCCGTTGAATAGAACGTAATTTGATTGCTGCAGTGAGTAACGCCGCCTGCATACGTAATTGACTGACGTTGCCATCATTGAAAAACCGTTGACTGAAACTGACACAGCCCATTTCCAGACTTTCGCGGCGTAGCCCTTCCAGGCCCTCGCCAATGATAAATTCGGTACTGCCCCCACCAATATCCATGACCAGGCGACGGGTGTTATCAAACGCCAGTGAGCGGGAAACGCCCATGTAAATCAGTCGGGCTTCTTCTTCACCAGTGACGATCTCAATAGGATGCCCCAAGGCCTGACGGGCTTTGCGAAGAAATTCACGACTGTTTTCAGCGATGCGTAAGGTATTGGTTCCGACGACCCTCACCTTGCCTGCCGGTAAATGGCGAATACGCTCACCAAATCGCTCCAAACAGGCAATGGCACGTGTCTGGGCCTCCTCAGAGAGGACATTCTGCTTATTCAACCCGGCACGCAACTGCACCATTTCACGCAGTCGATCCATGATCTGGAAATGTCCATCCCTCAGGCGGGCAATAATCATATGAAAGCTGTTAGAACCAAGATCTACAGCGGCAAGTACATCATAATCTTCGGGTGTTTCCATAAACTCAGCTTGCTTATACGAAGGTGATGGCATTTTGCCTGACTAAGACCATCGATGCTATGAACTTTGCGTTTTATACTCAAAAAAAAGCCCGCTTCCATAATGGAAACGGGCCTAAGTCGCACCGAGAGAAATTATTCGCCGCCTTTAATTACTTTTTCCATTTTTTCGACGGATAAATGTCTGACATCCTTGCCTTCGACCAGATAGATAATATGTTCAGAAACATTACGTGAATGATCGCCAATCCGTTCCAGCGAACGCGCTGACCACATCATGTCGATCACTCTGCTGATAGTACGGGGATCTTCCATCATATATGTCATCAACTGACGCATAATGCTTTCGTATTCAGCATCAACCTGACGATCTTCATGTGCTACCTGCAAGGCAGCATCCACATCAAATCGCGCAAAGGCATCCAGAGTGTTATGCAACATACCTGACACATGCTGACCCAAGGCGTGCAGTTCACGGTAATTCTTTTTCGGCCGATCTTTTTCAGCCAGATTTAGTGCCATTCTGGCAATGCGTGCTGCTTCATCGCCAATGCGTTCCAGATCGGTAATGGTTTTCAGAATACCGGTCACCAGACGTAAGTCACTGGCGGTGGGCTGGCGCAGTGCAATAATCTGAATACATTCTTCATCAATGCTGACATCCAGTTTATTAACGTCTTCATCGCCACTGATTACCTGACGAGCCAGATCGGCATCCCCCGTAATCAAAGCTTCCATTGCCTCCGAAACCTGTTTTTCGACCATACCACCCATGGCTAAAACGCGGCTGCGGATATCTTGAAGCTCTTTTTCGAACTGTTGCGAAATATGTTGTGATTGATTTGTAGCCATAAAGGATCTCCTGAACCTGCAGCCTAGCCGTAACGGCCAGTAATATAGTCTTCCGTTTGTTTTTTGCCAGGATTGGTAAATAACTCATCCGTGGCACCAAATTCGATTAATTCACCCATATACATAAACGCTGTGTAATCCGAGACTCTCGCCGCCTGTTGCATGTTATGTGTGACGATGACGATGGTGTATTTTTCTTTCAGCTCGTAAATCAGTTCTTCGATTTTAAGCGTAGATAAAGGATCCAGAGCTGAGGCCGGTTCATCCAGCAATAATACTTCCGGTTCAATAGCAATGGCACGGGCAATCACCAGTCTTTGCTGTTGACCGCCGGACAGCCCCATTGCTGAGGATTGCAATCGATCCTTTACTTCATCCCACAATGCAGCGCCTTTCAGCGATTTTTCCACGACCTTATCCAGCGTCTGGCGATCGTTCACACCTTGTAAACGCAGGCCATAGGCAACATTTTCATAAATTGTTTTTGGAAATGGATTCGGCTTCTGGAATACCATGCCAACTTTACGACGCAAATCAGATACATTGACTGCCGGCGAGTTCAGTTCTTCGCCATCCAGCAGTAATTGTCCCTGAATATTGACGTTATCAATCAAATCATTCATTCGATTGAAACATCTAAGGAAAGTTGATTTACCGCACCCACTTGGACCAATAAAAGCCGTTACTCTATGACGCGGAATGGTCAGGTTGATATCTTTTAATGCCTGAGCGTCGCCATAAAACAGATTGAAATTTTTAATTTCAATACAGGCAGTTTCATCAGCCATATTCAGTTTCGGGCCACGATTCATTGATTCGATATCAATACCACGCGCCGCGTTTTTTTGTTGATTGACTGCTTCCATTAGTTATCACTCGCTTTAAAGTTTTCACGCAGACGATTACGGATACTAATCGCCGTTAAATTCAACACTACAATTATCAGCAACAACAGAAATGCTGTGGCATATACCAGTGGACGCGCTGCTTCAACATTCGGGCTCTGAAAACCCACGTCGTAAATATGGAAGCCCAGATGCATAAACTGACGATCCAAATGCAGATAAGGCGCAACAGAATCTACCGCTAACGCTGGCGCCAGTTTCACCACACCCACCATCATCAACGGAGCAACCTCACCCGCTGCTCGGGCGACCGCCAGGATTAACCCCGTCATCATAGCCGGAGCCGCCATTGGAATAACTGTACGCCATAAGGTTTCTGCTTTAGTGGCGCCCAAAGCAAGACTGCCTTCACGCATCGCTCGTGGAATACGTGACAGACCTTCTTCGGTTGCCACGATAACCACCGGCACGGTGAGAATAGCCAGGGTTAACGACGCCCACATCAAACCGGGTTGACCAAAGGTTGGGGAAGGTAATTTTGCCTGGAAGAATATCTCATCAATATTGCCACCAAGGAAATAGACAAAGAACCCCAGACCAAATACACCGTATACGATTGACGGAACACCGGCCAGGTTATTGACCGCGATACGAATCGTTCTGGTTATAACCCCCTGTTTTGCATACTCTTTCAGATAAATTGCGGCAATGACACCAAAGGGCGTGACGATCACAGACATAATCAATACCATCATCACGGTGCCAAAAATGGCCGGGAAAATCCCGCCTTCAGTATTGGCTTCGCGTGGCTCGCCGGAAATAAACTTCCACACTTCATGAAAATAGTGCTGCAGTTTTTCGAAACGATTCATGTCGTTCGGCTTCACAACATCGACGATTTTCGCCATCGGAATGACCACTTCATCGCCATTGGACATTTGCATGACCACCTGATCACGTATCAAAGCCTGGCTTAACTCGCTGAGACGGATTTGTAATTTTGCGTATTTTTCATTTTGTACCGCTCTTGCAGCTTCAATCTCAGCATAGGCAGCATTATCTTCAGGTACGTTATCCAGCTCCAGACGCCGCTCATCCAGACGCAAAGATTCAAGTGCCTGATTTATTTTGCCGATTTCGATCTTTTCAATATATTTGATTTCAGCAACCAGGTTATTGCTTCGGTCCAGCCTTTGCTGAAATTCTGGCCAGGCCTGTTCACCATCGGCTACCGTTTCGCCCTGTTGCTGCACGGACAGCAGATAACCATAGAAATGCCCCCATTCACGACGTTCAATAGACAGGATATCTTCCGGGTAGCTGACCTCCCCCATCCAGTCTTTGTTGATCCAGCGAAAATCCAGGCCGAACTGGTCGCGATTACCGATTTTCAGCAGGTAACGCTCAACACTAATCTGACCTTCTTTTAGCTGGTAATCAGAAGGCACTCTTTCGGCAGGGACCACTTCATGATCAACTCTTTCACCGATTAAAACCGTCGGCTCCAAACCAGGCTCGTTATATTCCACTGACATAATATCTGCTGGCCAGAAATGACTCAGGCCACGAACCGCTATCAATAAGACCAGACCAATAACCGCGATCAGACTGATGGAAACCGCACCGGCATTCAGCCAGACCCACGGACTACCACTTTGATACCAGGATTTAAATGTTGAATTAGACATGCTGATCTCTGTTTAAAGGCTGCTATATTTCTTACGCAGACGCTGGCGAACCAACTCTGCAAGGGTGTTAAACACAAAGGTCGCTGAGAACAGTACCAGCGCTGCAAGGAACAGCACACGATAATGGGTACTGTTGACTGCTGCTTCAGGCATTTCTACCGCGATATTGGCTGATAAGGCTCTGAATCCCTCAAAAATATTGAAGTCCATAATTGGCGTATTACCGGTCGCCATCAATACAATCATCGTTTCACCTACCGCACGCCCAAGACCGATCATAACGGCCGAGAAAATCGCCGGACTGGCGGTAAGTAACACCACTTTTGTTAAGGTTTGCCAAGGTGTTGCACCCAAAGCTAGTGATCCGATGGTCAATTGTTTGGGCACACTGAAAATGGCATCTTCGGTAATCGAAAAAATGGTCGGGATAACAGCAAAGCCCATTACCATACCAACGACTAACGAGTTACGCTGGTCATACCCGATACCGGTTGATTCCAGCCAACCTGGCATATCACCATCAAATAACAGTTTTTCCAATGGCAGACTTAATTTCATCGAAACAATACCGACCAAAATAACGACTGGAATTAAAATCGCCGCCTCCCAACCATCTGGAATTCGCTGGCGCAATGATTTAGGTAATTTGGTCCATAGCCAGGCTGTGAGCAACACCATAATGGGAGTGAGGATCAGAATACTAAAAACACCAGGCAGGTTGTTTTCCACCAGCGGGGCCAACCATAAACCTGCCAGAAACCCTAGAATAACGGTTGGTAAAGCTTCCATGATTTCAATGGTCGGTTTCACCAGATTACGCATTCGCGGTGACATGAAGTAGGCGGTAAAAATCGCTCCCATAATGGCCAGCGGTACTGCGACCATCATGGCGTAAAATGCCGCTTTAATGGTGCCGAAGGTTAATGGGGTAAGACTGAGTTTCGGTTCAAAGTCACTGCTGGAAGACGAAGACTGCCAAAGATACTCAGGTTCGCTACGACTTTCATACCAGACTTTTTCCCATAAAGAATGCCAGGAAACTTCAGGGTGTTCATTTTCAATTTCATGAAACTGCGTTTCACCATCCCTTGCAACCGTTATCAGACCATTTGCCCGGGGTGACAGGGCCATTTTGGCATTGGCGTCGGCCAGAATGTTCTCCACCAACAGATTTCTCTCTGCTGTGGTGTGATAAATACCGATATCACCGGTATCATCCAACGCAACAAAGCCTTTACGAGCTTGTTCAGCCAGGATGCTACGGATGGGTGCTGTCTGTTCAGAGAAGCTTCTGACCCGCTCAATGGTGTAATTATTGTCAGCATCACGCACAGGAAACCACTGGTCAATCTGGCCGTCACTGCGTCCTATTAATATTGAAATACCGCCCGTCAGAAATTCTGCTGCCGTAATTTCAACATCCTCAGGTACTGCGCTGACCCGCTGCAGCATTCTGACATCGTCTATATTCTGTACATCGTAATAGGCAATATCACCATCATTGTGAATGACATATAACTCACGCTGATCGATATCTAGCCGAATCATCGACACCGGAGCATTACTATCCAAAGGGATTTCGCGGTTTTCGCTGTCCAATGTAAAGTCGGTTTCATCAAGAAAGTTCACATCCTTGGTAATCCGCGACATAACCAGTCGATTATCAGCAGTGAGTGCCACCAAGGTGGTGAGATCATCATAACTTTGAACCGTCAGCATCTGCAGCGGCTGTCCCTGTGGATCGACTTCGACCAGTTCTTCACCAATGGGATACCGGATCTCTGGTGTAATCAGTCGCTGTGTTCCCTGCGGATAACTGATTTTGTAGGCTTCCTGAAAGACTATCGCCTGACCATTATCCAGCCCATAAGCAAACACACCGGTTGAGGCACTACCTGCTGAGAAACTGCTGATGGAACTTTCAGCTGGAATGGGTAAATCAAAAGTGGCTATTTCATTGCCATTATGCGCATTAAAAAAACGTAAATTAGCTTTTTCATCCAGCGATAACGCCACTTCATTATATTCATCCAGGGTCAGATGAACATTATTGATTGGCTCTTGTTCAAATTGTTGTTCGGTTCGCAGATCTGCGCTATTGAAGAGTGGTATGACCACATATAGCAGATAAAAGAAGATCAGCACGATGGCGACAATCACCATAATGCCACCACCTGTTACAACGACCCGGGCTAATTTATCTTTAAACTCGCGCCAATTTCGCCGACGACGGGCCGTTTTTGAATTTGCAGCAGCTATAACGCTGTTTTCAATAGTTTGCTCAGCCATAATCTGATTTGGTTTCCGTTTAAGAAATACGCACGCAACATGGTGATTGCTTAATTTTAATACTGCTAATCAATCTGCAGGCAAATTGATTAACGCTATTAGATAAAAAAACCCCGCACATCTTGCAATGTGCGGGGTAATTTTAATTTGCAATATTACTTCAGCATTTCCATATATTTTGCTGCAGTTTTAGCTGGCAATGGAACATAACCATCTTTAACAACAACTTCCTGACCCACTTTAGAAAGAATCATTTTCATGAATTCACGGTCAAGTGGTGACATTGGTTTGTTAGGTGCTTTGTTCACATAAACCCACAGGAAACGTGACATTGGATAAGAACCATCAGCAGCATTTTCACCACTTGCTTCAATGAAAGGTTGACCCGCTTCTTTCGCCAACGGAACCAGTTTTACGCCTGATGTTTTGTAACCAATACCGGAATAGCCCAGACCATTGGTTGATTTAGTCACACCTTGAACAACTGAAGCTGAACCTGGTTGCTCATTTACAGTGTTTTTGTAGTCACCTTTGCACAAAGCGTTATCTTTAAAGTAACCGTAAGTACCTGATACTGAGTTACGACCATATAACTGGATTGAACCCAGACCTTCAACACCTAATTGTGACCAGTCAGTGATATCTTCTGGATAACCACACTTACGTGTTGCTGAGAAAGCAGCATCAACTTGAGGGATAGTCATGCCTTCAATTGGGTTGTCTTTGTGCACATAAACAGCCAGAGCATCGATAGCAACAGGGATAGCTGTTGGTTTGTAACCGTATTTGTTTTCAAATTCTTTGATTTCGCTGTCTTTCATCTCACGGCTCATCGGCCCAACGTTTGATGTACCTTCAGTTAACGCAGGAGGCGCAGTTGAAGAACCAGCCGCTTGAATCTGGATGCTGACATTAGGATATTCACGTTTGAACTCTTCTGCCCACAAGGTCATCAAGTTAGCTAATGTGTCAGAACCGACGCTTGATAAGCTACCTGAAACACCGCTTGTTTTTTCATATTCTGGCAGGTTTGGATCGACGTCTGCAAAGCTGGCAGCGGAAAACGTCATTGCCAAAGCGGCGCCGTATAAAGCAAATTTTTTCTTGAACATGAGTCATTAACTCCTTGGGTTAAAAATAAGTTCCAACGCTTACCGCGTTGAGCACCCGAGCAGTATCGCGATTAACTGTGACAAGGATATGAAAGAAATATGACAATACTGTGACATGACCGAAAACAGTAGTCAGTAAGGCTAAATGTCTATTTTATCCATCACATTTTTGGCGGGAAAACAGCATTTAAAACTTGAACCTTCACCAATAGCACTCTGAATCAACAGTTCAGCTTTGTGTCGTTGCAACACATGCTTGACGATGGCCAGCCCAAGTCCTGTACCACCGGTTTCCCTGGCACGACCACTATCAACACGGTAAAAGCGTTCTGTTAAGCGGTCGAGATGATGCTGGGCAATACCTTCACCGGTATCTTTTACCTCAATAACAGCAAACTCACCCTCGATATCCCATCTGACATCGATCTGGGTTTCTGCTGGGGTATATTTGACTGCATTAAAGACCAGATTGGAGATTGCGCTGCGTAGTTCATCAGCATCTGCCATTAGCCATTTTTCACTCAAACAATGCAGGTTGATCTGATGTTGATGAAAATGTTCCAGTCGTTTGGCATCCTCCACCACGCTATGCAATAACTTGCAGATATCCGTAGGTCGGTGTTGCAACGGCTTTTCACCGGTTTCCAGTTGAGATAATGCCAGCAGATCCTTGATCATAAGATGCATTCGTTGGCTTTGTTGCTGCATTACCGGTAAAGCCTGTTGCCAGAGCTCCTGATCACTTTCCGTGGTCAAGGTTTCCAGATACCCCCGTAAAACCGTCAATGGTGTACGCAATTCATGCGATACATTGGCCACAAAATCACGCCGCATACGCTGCAGTTTCTGTGTCTGGGTGATATCTCTGGCGATCAGCAACCTGTCCTTGCTTGCATACCGAACGACTTTGAATTCAAGCTGAATGCGATCATTCATCGGTGAAACGGCTATAACCGATTCCTCGGCGTCACCATCAAGTTCCAGTAATTTTTGGAATGCCGGGTCGCGAACCAGATTATTGACTCTGACGCCATTGTCATGCGGCCAGTTGATTCCCAATAACGTCATGGCTGAGGTATTGGCCCAACTGACTTGACCAAACTCGCCCATTACCACCACCGCATCAGGTAAAGCCGCAGTGGCCGATTGGAAACGTTTTAAATAACCGGTGAGCTTTTTTTTACGACTGCTGTTTTGTGCGCGCATCTGTTCGATCTGCCGACACACGTCATTAATAACCCCTTCGGCTTGCGGAGAACTGTTTTTCTTAGGTTTATCCAGCCATGCCTGCAACTGGTTCCATTTACTCTGCATCCAGAAAATGTAAATAAGTGCAGCGACAAACAGAAAAGCCATCATATGACCAACGACCAGTCCCACAAAACCGGCCAGACTGAGCACGGTCAGTAAACGCCAATAATCCCATTGCATCAGACGATCCTGCTATTCAGCAGAAAAACGGTAACCGACACCGCGAACGGTTTGTACCAGGTTGTCATGACCGCTGGGTTCCAGCGCCTTACGCAGACGACGAATGTGCACATCCACTGTGCGCTCCTCTATATATACGGTATCGCCCCAGACAAAATCCAGCAGCTGGGAGCGGTTATAGGCTCGCTCTGGGTTTTTCATAAAAAAGTGTAGTAAACGGAATTCGGTCGGTCCCAATTCAATGCGTTCACCATTCACCGAGACCCGGTGGCTTTTGGTATCCATAACCAGTTCACCCATCTGCAATTTCTGGGCATCATCATCTTCCATCGGACGACAACGACGTAAAACCGCTTTAATTCGTGCAATTAATTCAGGTGGGGAAAATGGTTTATTAATATAGTCATCAGCACCGACGCTCAGACCTTTCACCATATCTTCACTTTCGCCTTTGGCGGTGAGCATAATCACGGGAATGGATGCTAAAAACTCATTGGCACGCAGACGGCGGATAAACTCGATGCCATCAATTCCAGGTAACATCCAGTCCAGCAAAATCATGTCTGGTTGTTGATTTTTCAACCAATCCAGCCCCGTTTCGCCATCCTTGACTGCTTCGCAGGTAAATCCCGTTTGACGCAGACTGAAATTAATCATGTCACGAATGGCGGCGTCATCTTCAACCAGTAATACTGATATGCTCATATCCGATTTTTTCCTGAACTATTTTTCTAAGAATAAAGCTTAACGGCTAAATATGACAATTTGATAACAACGCTGAAAGCTTTATACAGTCTGGTCTTTGCGCGGTAACATTTTTGAAATAAAACTGGCGGACAGAATCATTAAGGCAGAAATGACCAGACAGGCTGCTAACCCGGAAACCTGATAGACCCAGCCAGATAATAATGTACCAAACAATCTTCCAGCCGCATTAGCCATGTAATAAAAACCGACATCCAGGGAAACCCCAGCCGCATCAGCATATGACACGATAAGATAGGAATGGATTGCAGAATTGATCGCAAAGATAGCGCCATAAATTAATAAGCCGACAGTTAAAGCAGGTATGACAGCCCATTCAAAATATACCGAGGCGGCAATCAATAACGGCAACACAAAGAGGGGTAAGGACCATAGCCAGACATGATAGCCATCAGGAGCATTTTGTCTGGAAAAGCCAGTCAGCTTAGGGGCAAGTGCCTGCACAATACCGTAAGCAATTACCCAAGCCGCCAGCAGACCACCGACATAAATAGGTGACCACTGTAATTGGGCATGCAAAAACACTGGTAAGGCCACCACAAACCAGATATCTCGAGAACCAAACAAAAAGAACCTTGCCAACGACAAATGATTCACCGGTGCACTTTTTGACCAGATATCACTGAATTTTGGTTTATTTTTGGCTTTACCCAGATCGCGTTGCAACATGACGATGCTGAAAATCAACACTACCAGAAGCACAATCGCCATGGCCAGTATCGCGCCACGAAAACCGATCCAGGAAAGCAGGGCCGCACCGACAAAGAAACCAACACCTTTCAGGGCATTTTTGGAGCCGGTAAGGATGGATATCCATTTAAATAAGGTTGATTGGGCGTTATCAGCCACCAGCATTTTGATGCTGGATTTGGCACTCATTTTATTCAAATCTTTGGCAATACCGGAGAGTGCCTGCGCGACCATGACATACGCCACAGTGAGCCACTGCGGATCCACCAGCAGCATTGCCAATGCAATAACCTGTAATAACAAGCCCAGATGCATTGTGACGTTTAACCCTACTCTGGCGGCCAGCCAGCCACCGACCAGGTTTGTCACTATGCCGAAAAATTCATACAGAACAAACAGCATTGCCACTTCAAGCGGGCTGTAGCCCAGTTGATGGAAAAACAATACCACCAGCATGCGTAACGCACCGTCGGAAACGGTAAACGCCCAGTAGCTGAAGGTCACCACCAGATATTGCTGAATCGCAATGGGCAATGCTTTAAGTTTATTCAGCATGTTCAAATCGTCCTGACAAATAAGCTGAAAATAATATGTCAGTTTAATGAAGATTTGATTACAGCATGATGCCTCTAATCATAAAGAAGATGCAGGCTGATAAAGTTGCCGCTGCTGGAACGGTGACCACCCACGCTGTGACGATCTTTTTCACCATATCGCGTTTAACGAACAGGTTTTTCTTTTCTTTTTTGAGGACTTTTTTGGCTTTTTTCAGCGCGGACTCTTCCTCATCAATCAATCGATAAAGCTCGGTAATACGTTGATATTCATCCACGGTTTTGGAGGGTTTTTTCTCCAGTTTTTTCAATTCGCCGCGCAGTGCATTAAGCATCTTTTTATCATCTTTGATTTCGGCTTTTTCGCGATCAATCTGGCGTTCGATTTTATTTGATTCATCCAGCCATTCACGCAGGAACCCAACCCCAAATACCCCACCAATGGCAATATGCGTTGTACTGACCGGCAATCCGAGCTGACTGGCAATGATGACGGTCAAAGCAGCAGCCATAGCGATTGAATAGGCTCGCATCTGATCCAGCTCGGTAATTTCACCACCTACGGTACGAATCAGCCTTGGACCATACAGACCCAAGCCAATGGCAATACCTAAAGCACCCACGGCCATAATCCAAAGCGGAATACCGGCTTTATCGGTGATACCACCTGACATAATGGCGTCATTTATTGCGGCCAGAGGACCGATGGCATTTGCCACGTCATTCGCACCATGAGCAAAACTTAATAAGGCCGCAGCAAAGATTAACGGAATAGTGAATTGTGCATTGACACTGGCACGATCATTTTTCATGTATTGCAGATTACTGGCCAGAGACTTTTTAACGATCCAGAACACCAGCACCCCAATCAGAAAACCAATCAATGCAGCAGCCAAAAAACTGGGGTTGGCTTGCGGAGCTATATCGACAATTGGCAGTCCATTCAGCGTAGTTATGAATTGCCCCCATACCTGCTTAAGCCCTTTGATCACCAGATAAGTGGAAAAAGCCCAGGCCATCACCGAAACATAAATCGGTACCCAACGATAGGAAGCCTGAATTTTGTCGTCGCGAAAAATGATGGTTTTTTTGATAGCCAATAAAAAAGAGGCCGCAATAATGCCTCCCATCAATGGCGAAATAATCCAGGAACTGACAATAGCCCCCATAGTGCCCCAGTCAACAATACCAAAGCCAGCGGCAGCCATACCACCGCCCATTACCCCCCCCACTATTGAGTGAGTAGTTGATACAGGCGCTCCGGCGACGGTTGCCAGATTAAGCCATAAAGCCGCTGCTAATAATGCAGCCATCATGGCCCAGACAAAGGTTTCGGTATCGGTACCAAATTGCTTGATATCAATAATGCCGCCTTTAATAGTCGACACCACTTCGCCACCAGCGATAAAGGCACCGGCTGCCTCAAAAATCATTGCGATCATAATCGCGCCGCCCATAGTCAGCGCCTTGGAGCCGACCGCCGGGCCAACATTATTGGCTACATCGTTGGCACCAATATTCATCGCCATATAACCACCGAACACGGCGGCAATGGCTAGAAACAGGTTATTGGGAACACCACCCGAGGTAGCAAAACTGTATGCAAGAATGCCAGCGAGGAAAAATAGAGCGAAGCCTATTCGGGCTAATTCGGCATGGCTTTTTTTGTAGGCCTGTTTTTCAAGTTTATGAATGGTTTTGATTTCCACAAGACACCTGTGTTTCGCCAAAAAAGAAGGCAATTATTACAGTTTAAAGACAACATGACATCCTGTTGCACTCACCCGTGTAACGTTCGACTGTTAGAATGGTCTGTAACTGCAATGAATCAGTGGCGATAATGTAATGAAACAATTTTTAATCCTGCTCATGCTGCTCAGCAGTTTTTCCGCACAGGCGCGCCCGAGCCTGTTGGAGAAATTTGGTTTCGACAGTGCAGACTCTCCTCCTGAAGTTGATGAAGCCTTTGACTTTGAAGCGATAGTGACTGATCCCGAAACGATATTGGCAGGCTGGCAGATAATGGAAGGAAATTATCTGTATCAGAATAAAATCCGCTTCGAAATAATCGGGGATGACTCTGTACAGTTGGGCGAATTTACTTTGCCCGGCGGGCATATGAAAAATGATGCATATTTTGGTTTATCCGAGGTGTATACCAGCGATGTGCAAATCAAGCTGCCGCTGATACGTACTCAGTCCGAACCGACCCGCATCACATTAACAGCCCATTATCAGGGCTGCTCTGAAACGTTTGGTATCTGTTACCCCCCTACCCGCAAAACCTTCGATCTGGAGTTACCGGCAACAACCACAGTCAGCAAGACTGCAACCACTGAGACACAAACCTCGGCCCCGACCTCACTGCTATCTTCCACACCCCTAAGTCAGCAGGATGAAATTTCACAGCGTCTGCAAAATGACAATCTGTTGCAAATTCTGTTTGGTTTTCTGGGGCTCGGCTTATTACTGGCCTTTACCCCCTGCGTTTTCCCAATGATTCCGATTTTGTCCGGCATTATTGTCGGCCAGGGTGAGCATATTACGACCCGCCGGGCGTTTATTCTGTCACTGATTTATGTACTGGCCATGTCCGTTACCTATACAGTGGCAGGGGTTTTAACCGGCTTACTCGGCGGCAATCTCCAGGCTATGCTGCAAAATCCGTGGGTGATATCAGGCTTTGTTGGCATTTTGCTGTTACTGGCGTTATCGATGTTTGGCTTTTATGAATTGCAGTTGCCACATGCTCTGCAACAACGATTGCATCAACTCAGCCACCGTCAGCAGGGCGGTACATTAGCCGGCGTGGCATTGATGGGGCTGCTATCAGGATTAATTGTCGGGCCCTGCCTGGCTCCACCACTAGCAGGTGCCTTATTATTTATCAGTCAGCACGCAGATCCGGTGCTGGGAGGTGCGGCATTATTTGCAATGAGTATCGGCATGGGAATTCCGTTACTGATTATTGGCACCTCAGCCGGAACCCTGCTGCCCAAAGCCGGACGCTGGATGGAAAATATCAAGGCTTTTTTCGGTGTGATGCTGCTCGCTTTGGCGATATGGATGCTGGATCGCATTCTGCCGGGTTGGGCCATTCTGTTTATGAGTGGCGCCCTGCTGGTGATGACCGCAGTGTATCTGGGTGCCCTGAACAATCTACCGATTGAAGCAACTGGCTGGCAAAAATTCTGGAAAGGTCTGGGACTTTTATCACTTATCACGGGTGCATTAATGCTCATCGGCAGTGCCAGCGGCGGACAATCCATTTTGCAGCCTTTGCATAAATTAAGCCTTTCGCCCGGCACAACAGCCCCTCAACCCGCTCTGCAATTTACCTATGTCAACTCACTGGAAGAACTGCAGTCTCAGCTGCAGCAAAGTAATAAGCCGGTGATGCTCGATTTTTATGCCGACTGGTGTACCGATTGCAAAAACATGGAACAAACGACTTTCCGTGATGCCGAGGTCATCAGCACGTTGCAGAATTTTACTTTGCTGAAAGTGGATCTCACAGACAATACTGATGCGCATCAAACCTTGTTAAAATCATTGCGGGTATTTGGTCCACCCAGCATGTTGTTTTTTGACGAAAATGCAGAAGAATCGGCTGAACATCGTCTGGTCGGGCACGTCTCAGCCGCCCAGTTGAACGCTCATCTGGCGGATTTCCAGGCCAGATAATTAAAACTGCAAGAACTTCTCTATTTCGACGAAATTAGCGACAAAAAGCCGGATTTTTAGTTAAAAAGCTGGACAATAAAGCGTTAGCTGGTGCAAAATCTCGGCTTATATTTCCAGTGTTGGTGTGTTGTTATTATGGCGAAATTTCTAGTATTGCATGGCCCCAATCTGAATTTGTTGGGTCAGCGCGAGCCTGAAATTTATGGTGCCACCACGTTAGACGATATCAATACCCGCCTGGCTGAGTTAGCTCAGGCTGATGGCCATCAACTTGATTCACTGCAAAGCAATGCCGAACATGAATTGGTCTCGGCTATACAATCAGCACGTCAGCAATATGATTTTATTTTAATTAATCCCGCAGCTTTTACTCACACCAGCGTAGCCATTCGTGATGCATTAGCTGCGGTCGCAATACCTTTTATAGAAATACATCTTTCCAATGTGCATCGTCGTGAAGCATTCCGGCAACAGTCCTACTTTTCAGATTTGGCTGTTGGCGTGATTTGCGGTCTCGGTGCTCAGGGATATGAATTGGCATTACAAGCTGCCACTAAACAACTCAACCCTTAAGGCTAAATCATGGATATTCGTAAAATAAAAAAATTGATTGATTTGATTCAGGAATCGGATGTTGCTGAAATCGAAATTTCTGAAGGTGAAGAATCTGTTCGTATCAGCCGCGCCAGTTCCGCTTATCCACAACAACAATATTTTGCTGCACCACAACCCGCACCTGCTGCACAGAGCACACCGTCATTTGCCAGTGATGCGGCAAACACCGCGACGGCAGCAGCGGCAACAAAATCCTCTAACGAAGCCAATGCTGTGCGCTCGCCCATGGTTGGTACCTTTTACGGTTCACCCTCACCCGATGCGGCGGCTTTCGTGGAAGTAGGTCAGCAGGTATCCGCCGGTGATGTGATTTGCATCATCGAAGCGATGAAAATGTTCAATCAGATTGAAGCGGATCGTAGCGGTATTGTTAAAGCCATCCTGGTTGAAGATGGTCACCCGGTTGAGTATGACGAACCATTAATCGTTATCGAATAATTTTGCTGACAGCTTCGGCTGTTATGGCAAACCAAAAACTGCGGATAAAACAACATGATTGATAAAATTGTCATCGCTAATCGTGGCGAGATTGCTTTGCGTATTCTCAGAGCATGCTGGGAATTAGGCATTAAAACGGTTGCTGTTCACTCTGATGTGGATCGTGATTTGAAACATGTATTACTGGCTGATGAAAGTGTCTGCATTGGTCCAGCGGCATCGAACCTCAGCTACCTGAATGTCCCCGCGTTGATCAGTGCCGCCGAGATTACCGATGCAACGGCTATCCATCCCGGATATGGCTTCCTGTCTGAAAATGCAGACTTTGCTGAGCGTGTTGAACAAAGCGGCTTTATTTTTATCGGTCCGCGTTCTGAAACAATTCGGATGATGGGTGACAAGGTTGAAGCCATCAAAGCGATGAAAGCGGCCGGGGTTCCGTGTGTTCCCGGTTCAGACGGCCCGCTGGGTAACGATGATCAGACCAATCTGCGTCTGGCAAGAGAAATTGGTTATCCGATTATCATCAAAGCCGCCGGCGGCGGTGGTGGACGTGGTATGCGTGAAGTGCATAGTGAAGCGCATCTGCTCAATGCTATTTCCCTGACCAAGAGTGAAGCAAAATCTGCCTTCAGTAATGATATGGTTTACATGGAAAAATTCCTGGAAAACCCACGTCATATCGAGTTTCAGGTGCTGGCCGATGAGCATGGCAATGCAGTGCATTTAGGTGAACGGGACTGCTCAATGCAGCGTCGTCATCAGAAAGTCGTCGAAGAAGCACCGGCTCCGGGTATTACCCCTGAAATGCGTGCTCGCATGGGTAAAGTCTGTGCCGATGCCTGTGTCCGCATTGGCTATCGCGGTGCGGGTACCTTTGAATTTCTTTATCAGGACGGTGAGTTCTATTTCATCGAGATGAACACCCGCATTCAGGTAGAGCATCCGGTCACTGAACGGGTCACCGGTATTGATCTGGTTGCCGAACAGATTCGTATTGCTTCTGGCATGCCATTATCATTCAGCCAGGAAGACATCATTATCCGTGGTCATGCCATTGAATGCCGAATTAACGCTGAAGATCCACGTACTTTTATGCCAAGTCCTGGTCTGGTCACCCATTATCATGCTCCGGGCGGTGCGGGTATTCGTATGGATTCACATCTGTACAGTGGCTATAAGGTTCCACCTAATTATGACTCGTTAATAGGCAAACTCATTGCCTATGGTAATACCCGTGAATCAGCCATTGCGCGGATGCGTACTGCATTGAAAGAAATTGGTATTGAAGGCATTAAAACTAACGTTGAACTACAACGTGACATTATGGATGACACGCATTTCCAGACCGGTGGCACCAATATCCACTACCTTGAAAAGAAACTCGGACTTTAAGTCCGTTCGTTATGGCCTGGATCCAACTTATTTTTACCAGCTCACCGAAGCAGGCAGAGTCATTATCTGATGCTCTGTCTGAATGCGGAGCAGCCGCTGTTACCTTTCAGGATAACGCTGATCAACCTATCTATGAACCAGCTATTGGTGAAACCCCTTTATGGTCTGCGACGTCGGTCATCGCCCTGTTTGATGCCGAGACAGACACAGAATCACTGCTGACTGCCCTTCGCTCCCAGATTGGCGAGTTGCCTGACCATCGTATTGAAGCCGTGGAGGATAAAGACTGGGAACGCGAATGGATGGAAAATTTCAAACCCATCTGTTTCGGTGAGAAATTATGGATCGTGCCCAGCTGGCATGAACCGCCACAGCCCAACGCCGTCAATATTCTGCTGGATCCGGGACTGGCCTTCGGTACGGGAACGCATCCGACAACGGCTTTATGTCTGCAATGGCTGGATAAAGCCGATTTAACCGGTAAAACCGTAATTGATTATGGTTGTGGCAGTGGCATCCTGGCGATAGCCGCCGCCTTGTTAGGCGCCAATAAAGTGATTGGTGTAGACACTGATCCACAGGCATTGGAAGCAACTCAAGCCAACGCACAACGTAATGGTGTGATCATCGAGACCTACCTGCCACAGCATTGCCCAACGGTTGAATGTGATTTACTGCTAGCGAATATTCTGGCGGGTCCTTTAATGGAACTGATGCCACGCTTTGTAGAATTAACCCGACCTGACACACAACTGGTGTTATCGGGGATTCTGGATGTGCAGGCGGAAACCGTTAGCCAGCATTACCAGACCGAGTTTAAGATGGATAACGCGGTTGTGCTGGAAGAATGGGTGCGTTTGAGTGGAGTTCGTCATGGCTGATAAAGCGCTATCTATCGGTCCTTATACCCTGCCAAATAATCTGTTTCTGGCACCGATGGCCGGGGTCACTGATCGTCCTTTTCGCCAATTGTGTCGAAAACTCGGTGCCGGAATGGCGGTTTCAGAAATGATCACTGCCAATAAAGCGTTATGGGCCAGTAAAAAATCACTATTACGTGCCAACCATGAAGGTGAACCAGAGCCACGCAGCGTACAGATTGCCGGCGCCGATCCACAGATGATGGCTGAAGCTGCACGCCATAATGTGGCGGAAGGCGCCCATATTATTGATATCAATATGGGTTGCCCGGCGAAAAAAGTCTGTAATGTGATGGCCGGTTCAGCATTGCTGCAACATGAAAAGCTGGTCGGCGAGATTCTGAAAGCCGTAGTGAATGCCGTTGATGTTCCGGTGACATTAAAAATCCGTACCGGCTGGGATCGTGATAATCGTAATGGCGTCAGGATTGCCCGAATTGCCGAAGATGCTGGAATTAAGGCTCTGGCAGTACATGGCCGAACCCGTGCCGATGCCTATAAAGGTGATGCCGAATACGACACCATTGCTGAAATCAAATCCCGTATCGCCATTCCTGTCATTGCCAATGGTGATATCGAAACGCCAGAAAAAGCCTTGTTGGTTTTACAGCAAACCGGTGCTGATGGTTTGATGATTGGTCGGGCTGCCCAAGGCAACCCTTGGATATTCCAGCAGATAAATCATTTTCTGCAAACCGGTGAGAATTTGGCAGAACCCTCTGTAACAGAAGTGCAACAAATCTTGATTTGTCACCTCAACACGCTGTACGATTTCTATGGTGAATATTCCGGTGTGCGCATGGCACGCAAGCACATTGCTTGGTACAGCAAAGGGTTACGTAATGGCAATGCCTTTCGCCAACAAATGAATACACTGGAGAAAGCTGAACAACAGCTGGCTTTTACAGATGCATTTTTTGCGCAACTCGCTGACAAGGATTCACTGGCCGCATGAATAAAGCATTGAACGACGAATTTGCTGACTGTATTGATCTGGGCGTAACCGCGGAACAACAACACGCGCCCTTAAATCAATGTGTCACCAATGCACTGAAAACCTACTTTGAACAACTGGACGGCCACTCCCCTGCTAATTTATATGAAATGCTGATGACCGAGGTTGAAGTACCTCTGTTACAAGCCGCCTTGGCCCATACCCAAGGCAATCAAAGTCGCGCTGCTGAAATTCTGGGCATTAACCGCGGCACGCTACGAAAAAAACTCAAGCAATACGGCTTGTAAACAAGCCTGAATCCCAATCTGGAATCCTGATGAACTCGATTAAACGCGCACTGTTGAGTGTTTCTGACAAAACCGGCATTGTTGAATTTGCCAAACAACTGCAAGATCTGAACGTTGAACTACTCTCCACCGGCGGTACAGCTAAATTACTTAGCGAAGCCGGCCTGAACGTCAAAGAAGTCTCCGAACACACCGGTTTTCCGGAAATGATGGATGGCCGCATTAAAACCCTGCATCCGAAAATTCATGGTGGCCTGCTGGGTCGTCGGGGCAAGGATGACGACATCATGCAGCAACATGACATCGCTCCAATTGATTTGGTAGTCGTAAACTTATATCCGTTTGAAGCCACCGTGGCGCGTGAAGACTGCCCGCTGGAAGACGCTATAGAAAATATTGATATTGGCGGCCCGACCATGTTGCGTGCAGCAGCAAAAAATCATGCTGATGTGACGGTTGTTGTAGATCCGGCTGATTACTCGCGAGTCATTGAACAGATTCAATCGCAGGGTGGAACGGATGATCACACCCGTTTTGATCTGGCACTGAAAACCTTTGAACATACAGCACACTACGATGGTGCGATTGCCAATTATCTTGGCACTATTCAGGCTGATAAAAGCAAAGCCGCATTCCCGCGTACATTTAACAGTCAGTTCCAGCTCAAACAAGCGATGCGTTATGGGGAAAACCCACATCAAAAAGCTGCTTTTTATGTGGAGAAGCAGGCTGAAACCGGTTCAATCGGTGCCTCTACCCAGTTACAGGGCAAGGAATTGTCCTATAACAACATCGCCGATACTGATGCCGCGCTGGAATGTGTCAAAGTCTTTAACGACAAACCGGCGTGTGTCATTGTTAAGCATGCCAATCCCTGTGGTGTCGCCACAGCAGATGATTTGCTGACAGCCTATGATCTGGCCTATCAAACCGATCCGACTTCGGCATTTGGCGGCATTATCGCCTTTAACCGTGAACTGGATGGAAAAACGGCACAAGCCATTATTGATCGTCAGTTTGTTGAAGTGATTATCGCACCTAAAATCAGTGATGCCGCCAAAGCCGTTGTCGCTGGCAAAGCCAATGTGCGTTTGCTGTGCAGTGGTGATTTCCCGACGACTCCTGCCACTGATTTTGATTTCAAACGTGTGACAGGTGGGTTACTGGTGCAGGATCGTGATATCCAGATTGTCAGCGAGGCTGAATTAAAAGTTGTCACTAAACTGCAGCCTACCCAAGAACAACTGGCTGATCTGCTATTTGCGTGGCGTGTAGCCAAATTTGTGAAATCCAATGCGATTGTCTATGCCAAAAATCAGCAGACGGTTGGAATTGGCGCCGGCCAGATGAGCCGTGTGGTTAGCAGTCGCATTGCTGGAATTAAAGCCAATGATGCAGGCTTGACTGTTCCGGGCGCAGTAATGGCATCCGATGCCTTCTTCCCGTTCCGTGATGGTCTTGATGCGGCTGCCGAAGTAGGTATCAGTGCGGTAATCCAACCGGGTGGTTCGATGCGCGATGACGAAGTCATTGCTGCAGCGGATGAGCATGGTATTGCAATGGTCTTTACCGGCATGCGGCATTTCCGCCACTAAGTTTGAGTGACTTGTGGATCGCGCCCAGGCTCTACGTGTATTTCAGGCACATAACCGCGCCCGAATCAGCCGTTTAATAGAGCTGGCACCACACAAACAGGCGATGTTCTATCGCCTGTTGCCATTATTATTTCATATCAACCATAAACTGCTGCCGGGGTTTGTCAGTGATGACTGTCCGGCTGGCATTATGGATTACCAACCTGATAGCGAAGCGCTCAACAGTGCTATCAATCTGAATCGAAATTTCAGTCATCGCCGCAAAGCATTAAGACGTTATGCATTACGCGGTATCTACTTGCTTAATCCTGCAGGACAAATCCGCTATCCAGACCCTGCCAGCTTTGATCTATGGCTGGTGCATCATGCCACCTTAAAACCTGATCAACTGGCTATTTTGCAAAACAAAGTTGAAGGTATTGTTCAGTGGGCGGCAACGCTGGGCATTGAGTTGCGATTTCGATTACTGGATGAAACACAGTGCCAAAACGAGACTATTTCAAGTGCCGAAAGAGAAGCATTTTATTTACAGGGTCTGTGTATTGCCGGCAGCGCCCCGCTTTGGTGGTTAATTACCAGCGAAGAACATCAGACATATTTGCAAATTGCTGAAAGGTTATTGTCGCAAAGAGGCTTAACCCAAATCAGTTTGCTGAATTTTGGTTTTGATCGCTCCCCCCATCCTGAGCACCTGTTTAATCAGGCCTGCCAGATGTTTAGCAAAGCTATTGATGGTGATGTAACAGCATTTCTGGATTTAATCTTTATACAGTCTCAATTGAAATTATTTCCTGGGATTGTGCATTTGTCTGACCGCTATAAAGAAAAGGTCGAGCATGGCGAAACCGATAGTCTGCAAGTAGAACCTGCCAGTCTCAAACTGACCGAAATAGAAAGAAACGCAGCGAATGATGTGCAACAACTAGCAAGGCAGGCTTATTATGTTTTGTGTGGAGAACGCTTATCCCAACAGGTAAAACATCCCCAGTTTGCCTGGCGCCGCCATAGCCTGCAAAGCATTTATAAAGACTGGAACTGGTCGGCAGAAACCTTAAAAAAAGAAGATAGCCGTTCAACCTGGGATTATCCCCAACGTCATCAATGGTGGTCGAGTCTTAGCCCAAAACTAAATGGATTCGCATCAGATCTGCAGCAGTTTGCCAGGCAGCATCCGGGCAGCGATGCGAGTCAGCTCAAGGTGCTGGAAAAAGCACTCGCGCTATCGCTGGATACTACCGAGTCAATTATTGAACAATTACCAGTTGCGCTACAAATGACAGATGGGCCGGAGCAACTTTACCTTTACCGGTTCACTGATCAAATGGAATGGAAACTCAGCTCAATACCGCTTAATGACGCGAAACAGGTTGGCCTGAAACAGCATAAATCGCTGACATATCTTCTGGTGTGGGCCGTTCGCAATCATATTCTGACCACACGTAGCTGGTTAAGAGTGGCAGATCAAAAGCAGCAGATAAACATTAATCTGGTACTTGAACTGACCCAAAACTTGTTGAAATCATCATTACCGTTGCATCAGAGCGTCGAGAGTAAGGAAGTATTTCTGCAACCGGCTAAAGCGGAGCGTTTAATGCTGTTTGCCAATCTGCAAACGACTGGTAATGATATCCAGCAAAGTGGTCCGATACAGATGGCCAGTCTGAACAATGATCCCTTAAGTTATACTTCAAACAGACAGAATCTTGTCAGCAGTCTGGATCTGTTGCTCTATACCAGTTGGGGACAATGGCATCATTACCGTTTTGATGGCAATAATGCGGTCACTGAAGCCCTAAGCCAGGTACTTAAATGGCAGCCAACCGCACAACTGAGCAGCCATATTTCATGCTGGTGCGCCACCGGCTTTTTTGGTCAGGCGATTAATACCCGTTTGCAGCAATTGTTTGACGCCGTATTGACCCATTATCAATATCATCCAAGGCAAGGTCGTTATCTGATGCTGCTGGGAGACCATCTATCTCAGCTGCAATGGCAAGATGATCAACTGCAAATAAAACAGTTTGCAGCAGAAAAAGACCTCAAGCATGCTCTCGCAGAGGAACAAAAACATTACCTGCCGACCCGCGTCGATAGCTATCTGGATAGTGACAATCTGCTTAATTCGATGCTGCTATATCAACAACCGCAGACAGTAAGTTTGTTTGCCTATCGCCTGACAGATACCACAGAGATCTATGTTATTGATGAACTCGGACGTCTGCAGCAATTTGCCTATCCATCATTAACGGAAGCGCAGATCCTTGCCCAGTTGAAACTGTTTATTAGTAATAGCGTGGGTGATGCGGTAGTGCAATGCGATTGTTATCAACTTTTAAGACAGCAACAGCGTTGGCAAATAAATCCGATCCAACCCTCCAGACCAGAGTCAGCCACGTTCTCGGTTATTTGGCAGATTACCGGTGCTCAACTGGCATTAAGCCTGAAGTCACAAACCGTTAAAACCGATCTCGGTGATCCGCAGCTCATTCCGCTTCTGGCTGAATTATTTCAACACAATACGGGTCATAAACCTGCGATTTATTTCATTGATAAATTACAGTTTGTGCCTAAGGCACCTTATTCGAGTCTGTTTTTCCTGAACCGCAAATACGAATTAGAGCAGCAGTTTAATCAGGTAAAGCTTTAGATTTCGCCGCAGCTCTTTTATGATGTGGAACCTGACTCATTACAAAGAATACGTATGATTAAAGTAGGAATTGTTGGTGGCACGGGATATACCGGTGTTGAACTGCTTCGTTTATTAGCCATTCATCCTGAGGTCTCTCTGGAGATCATCACTTCACGCAGCGAAGCTGGTATGCCGGTGAGTGATTTGTATCCTAACCTTCGCGGCCATGTTGATTTGTGCTTTACCGTTCCTGATGACGATGCATTAGCGGCCTGTGATGTGGTTTTCTTTGCCACCCCTCATACCGTTGCTATGGCAAGTGTGCCATCGTTAATCGATCGTGGCGTTAGAGTGATTGATTTATCAGCTGACTTTCGACTGAAGAATATCCCGTTGTGGGAGAAATGGTATAACACTCCCCATACCTGCCCACATTTAGCAGAACTGGCCGTCTATGGATTGCCAGAGCTCAATCGTGAAGCCATTCGCGAAGCACAGTTAGTGGCTGTTGCCGGGTGTTATCCGACTGCTGTGCAGTTAGGCTATATGCCTTTGCTGGAAGCTGGGCTGATTGATCCACTACATTTGATTGCTGATGCGAAATCAGGTGTCAGCGGCGCCGGACGCAAAGCCAGCTTTGGCACTATGCTGACTGAAGCCAGCGAGAATATGAAGGCCTATGCCGTTGCCGGTCATCGTCATTTACCTGAAATCCGTCAGGGTCTGAATCAGATGCATGGCACCGAAGTAGGTCTGACGTTTGTACCTCATCTCACACCGATGATTCGTGGTATCCATGCCACTTTGTATAGCCAGCTACTCAAATCAACTGATCTACAAAGCTTATTTGAGCAACGTTTTGCTGATGAACCCTTTGTTGATGTAATGCCCGCAGGTTCTCATCCTGAAACCAGGAGTGTACGTGGTGCCAATATTTGCAGAATAGCCGTACATCAACCTGAAAATGCTGATACTGTTGTGGTGTTATCAGTTATTGATAATCTGGTTAAAGGCGCATCAGGACAGGCGATACAAAATATGAATATCATGTTCGGTCTTGATGAGCGTCTTGGCATTAACCACATAGCAACCCTACCCTGATGAGCTCACCTCTCGATAGTTACGTTATAAAACCAAAGCGCCCGCTGCGCTTTGTTGTCTGGTTAATAATAGCTATCGTTATCAGTGGACTTCTCCAGTGGTACTGGTTTAATCGTGACAGCGGCAATACAGCCCAGCTGATCGAGCAAAATCAGCAAATGACGGAACAGATTGCTGCAATGAAAACCGAGCTGATACAACAGTCGGAGCTGCTGCAAAACCAGGAACAAGTTCAGGCCATGCATCAGGCAACAGCCCAGCAATTACAGAATCGATTGCAACAACTGCAAAAGAAAGTAATTGAGCTAAATAAAGAATTACTTTTTTATCAAAATATTACCCAGGGTAACAGTACCAGTGAACTGCAAATCCGCGATTTGCAGTTACGGCCAGAAACCGAGAACTCAGATCAAGTTCGCTATCGGTTGGTCATTACTCAGGGTAAAAATATCAGCGAACCGATTACCGGTGAGGTGATTATCCGATTGCAAAATACTGAAGGTGAAGGCGACGAGGCCAAAGCGATCGATCTCAACATCACCGAGCATCCTCTTAATCTCCGTCATGTTCAGGTTATTGAGGGTGTCTTCAATCTTGGTGAATTATCAGATCCTGAACAAATCAGCGTCAGTTTGCGCCAGAAAGACAAAATACTAATTTCACGCAGCTTTGATTGGCAAACAGAAACACCCGTCGGGCAATGAGGTAATTCATGTTCAGCAGCAAAAAAAATAAACGGCGTAAGGCCGCCCGTATTGACACATTAATTGGTGAGAACACCCATTTTAAAGGCGATATTCACTTTAGGGGTGGTTTACGAATAGATGGTGTAATCACTGGTAATATTACTGCTGATGAAGGTGAGCCCGCATTATTAACGCTGAGTGAAAAAGGCCGCATAGAAGGCGAAGTCCGGGTGCCATTTCAAATTATCAATGGTGATGTCAAAGGCAATTTATATGCAGTTGAACATATTGAACTCGCCAATAAAGCACGTATCAATGGCAATGTTTTTTATAAGTTGCTGGAAATGGCAGTTGGCAGTGAAGTCAACGGAAAATTAATTCATGTCGGCGAAGCGGAAGAAACCGACTTGAGCCTTGAACATTCCCAAACCGATCCCAATTTAAACCTTGAACAACAGACCTAGGGGCTGTTGATCTTTCAGAGCCGCTTCTGTTTTGACTGAAAAATGGCCTCAATAATTGGTAGCGCTTAAAGATAAAGAGACCATAATACTTGACTATTTTAGTCAGAATTGGATAATAAATGAACAATCTTAGATATCAACGGAGTAAATCATGACGAGCGAAATGCCAAGTCCAGTTCTATTCACCGATTCGGCTGCGTCAAAAGTCAGCGAACTCATTGCCGAAGAAGGTAATGATCAATTAAAACTGCGCGTATTTATCACTGGCGGTGGTTGCTCCGGGTTTCAATATGGTTTTACATTTGAAGAAGAAGTCAGTGAAGGTGATACCGAAATCGAAAAATCCGGTGTCACTTTATTGATTGATCCTGCGAGTTACCAATATCTGGTAGGTGCCGAAATTGACTATACTGATGGAGTGGAGGGCTCACAATTTGTGATCCGTAATCCTAACGCTACGACAACATGTGGCTGTGGTTCTTCTTTCTCTCCATAACCGTCCCTGAACATAATTGAATCAAAACCACTATACCGCCATGCGGTGTAGTGGTTTTTTTATGTCCATTGATTTTATTTTCTAATCGCAGACAAACTGATATAAAGTTTATTTAAGGAAATCCACCTGCATGCTCTCCAAATGGCAATGGTTACTCACACAACTCACTCGCACATTATGGGTTCGTGCTTCTTTTTTTGCGTTGCTCGCAGTGGTGACAGCTCTGATTGCCATTCCAGCTCAGCAAATGATCGACAACCCATTTCCGTTTAGCGTCGGTTCAGATTCCGTCGGGCAGATTTTAGATATCCTGGCATCAAGCATGTTAGCGGTAACCACATTTTCATTAAGTGTGATGGTGTCGGCCTATACTGCAGCAAGTAGTAACGTAACACCTCGTGCCACCAAACTAGTAGAACAAGACACCACTACTCAGAATGTTTTAGCCACATTTATTGGTTCTTTTTTATATAGTCTGGTCGGCATTATTGCTTTGAGCACCGATCAATATGGTGAAAATGGTCGCCTGATTTTGTTTATTGTGACCATCGGTGTGATTATTTTGATTGTCATTACCATTCTGCGCTGGATTGAACATCTTTCTCAACTTGGTCGCGTGGGAGAAACCACCGAGCGGGTCGAAAATGCAGCCGCCAATACCATTACTCAGCGTATTCAACATCCCACTTTTCGCGCAAAAAGGCTCTTTGAGAAAAATGATATTCCTGACAATGCCAACGCTATTTATGCCAAAAGCATTGGCTATGTCCGGCATATTGATGTTGGTGCATTAAATGATTACGCCAAACAATATGAGGCTGAAATCGGTGTACTGGCATTACCAGGTGAATTTGTACACCCAGCCAAGCCTATTGGGTGGATAAATACCGAGACCAGTGATGAAATGATTACTAAAATCTGTTCTGCTGTGACATTAGGTAATGAACGTTCATTTGACCAGGATCCCCGCTTTGGTTTGTCAGTTTTAGCCGAAATAGCCTCGCGGGCACTTTCCCCTGCCGTAAATGATCCCGGCACCGCTATTGATGTTATCAATCGTGGATTTCGACTTCTTGTTCCCTGGAAAGGCTATAAATTTGCTGATAGCGATGAGCAGATAATCTATCGCCATGTTCGGGTGCCAGAATTGGAATTGGGTGATCTGCTGGATGATATTTTTATGCCAATCGAACGTGATGGTACCAACATGATAGAGGTGCAACTTCGCTTGCAGCAAGCACTTGCGGCCTTACATAAAATCTCGGCAGAAGTCTTTGGAGAAGAAGTATCCCGTCATTTACAGCTGATGAAACAGCGGACAGATCAATCTTCATTGGTGGAAGCGGATAAACAGCGTTTAAAACCAATTTACGATCAATTAATCTCATCCGAACCAATTATTCAGGACACCTTACTGTAAAAATTTTCTGACGTTAACTTTACCTTAACTTAACGCATGTATATTATGAATGAACGTTCATTCATAATAAGTCAACTATGTCTCCAGCCAAAAGCACTGCCGATAAACGTGAAGCTATTTTCTGTGCCACCTTAAAGTTGCTCTCCAACTACGGTTTTCATGGTTTTTCGATTAAACAACTTGCCGAAGAGGCTGGTGTTGCCACTGGCACCATTTATCTTTATTTCAAAGATCGGGATGAACTGATCCGTGAGCTCAATACCCACATAATTGATGACTTTATCAAAGCAACACTGGAGGGCCATGATCAGCAGCAACCACTCAAACAACAATATCGACGAATGTGCTGCAATCTCTGGCGCTTTTGCATCGAAAATCCCTGCATAACGCACAGCAAAGCACAATTTGATCATCTGCCCCCGGATATTTTACGTAGCCAGCGTAGTCATGCCTGGGATGCGCTTCAACCGCTTAAGGATTTGTTTGAAAAAGGACGGGCAACACAACAAATTAAAAACTTATCCGACGATATTCTGATCAGTCTGAGTTTTGAACCTTATCTGTTTCTCGCCCGCCAACATTTAATCGACGTTATCAAAGTCGATAACGATGCCCTGACTAATATTATTGATGCAAGCTGGGATGCAATCGCCTGCTCGCCTTCACAGAATGACGATACTGACGGACAAGACAATCAGGAGTAGTAAATGCCACGCCATTTTTTATCTGTTAAAAAATTGATGTTGATAAGTTTATTGACGCTCAATATGGCAGCATGCCAATCCTCCGACTCTCAAGATGCCCAGCAAAATACACAGCAAGCTGCTCCGAAAGTGGATGTGGTGAACCTGATTCCACAAACGGTCACGATCAAAACAGAATTACCGGCAAGAACGGTAGCTTTCCGCCAGGCTGAAGTCAGACCCCAGGTAAATGGCATTATTCAAAACCGACTGTTTGAAGAAGGCGCTGACGTTAAAGCCGGTCAACAGTTGTATCAAATCGATGAAGCACCTTTTCAAGCGGCTTTACAAATGGCTAAAGCAGAACTGGCCCGGGCCCGGGCCAATATTCAATCAACTAAAGCCCGTGCAGAACGATTTAAAGGGCTGATTGATAACAAAGCCATCAGTCAGCAAGATTATGATGATGCCCAGGCAGCGTATTTACAGGCACAGGCAGAAGTTTCCGTGGCGCAGGCGAATATTCAAACTGCTGAAATAAATTTACGGTATACCAAGGTAAATGCCCCTATAGATGGTCGCACTGGACGGTCGAATATTACCGAAGGTGCCCTGGTCACAGCACAACAGGAATCACCTTTAACCACCATAACGCAGACCGACCCGATTTATGTCGATATATCGCAGGCATCAAAAGAGGTGCTTCGTTTACGCAGGCAATTACTCTCCGGGAGAATTTCAGAAGAAGATACCGTGCAAGTTAAATTAACGCTGGAAGATGGCTCAACCTATCAACATCAAGGTGAACTGCAATTCTCTGAAGTTAATGTCAATGAAGATACTGGCAGTCTGGTGATGAGGGCTAAATTCCCCAATCCGGATGGCTTGCTGTTACCAGGCATGTATGTCAAAACTGAAATCAATGAAGGAACCATGCCTGACGCCATTTTGGTTCCCCACAAAGCCGTGATGTTTTCTCGCGAGGGAACCGCAAGCGTAATGTTGGTAAACGATGAAAATATTGTTGAACAACGGCCAATAGAAGTCAGACAGTCCATTGATCATAACTGGCTGGTCTCTGACGGGCTCTCCGGTGGAGAAAAAGTAGTTGTGGAAGGTTTGCAAAAAATTGCCGTCGATTCTGCCGTGGAGATTGAGATTGAAACTGAAACCTCCCTCCAGCAGGCTCAGGAGTAATCATGGCACGTTTTTTTATTGATCATCCGATATTTGCATGGGTTATTGCGATATTAATCATGCTGGCTGGCTTGCTGTCGATTTTTCAGCTGCCGATAGCACAATATCCCGGTATAGCTCCAACAGCGATTGAAATCCGTACCGCCTACCCTGGCGCCTCAGCCAAAGTAGTAGAAGATTCAGTAATTCAGGTAATCGAGCAAAACCTGACCGGACTGGATGATCTGCAATATATCAGCTCCACCAGTGACTCCAGTGGTGTTGGCCAGATTACGGTCACTTTCCAGGCAGATACTGATCCGGATATTGCTCAGGTTCAAGTGCAAAACAAACTGCAGGCAGCCATGCCTTTATTGCCTCAGGATGTTCAGCAGCAAGGGATTCGGATCACTAAATCCAGTACCGGTTTTTTGATGGTATTGGGCTTTGTTTCCAATAATGGAAAAATGGATCGCTATGATATTGCCGACTATGTGGCGGCTAATATTCAGGACCCTGTCAGCCGGGTAAATGGGGTTGGGCAAATTAATTTGTTCGGGTCGCAATATGCGATGCGGATCTGGCTAAATGCCAACAATCTGGCCAACTATAAATTAACCACCGAAGATGTCGTTAACGCGATTCGCGAGCAGAACGTCCAGATTGCAGCGGGTGAGATTGGTGGAACACCAGCTGTTGAAGGACAGCAGATTGCCGCCAGCATAGTGGTTGAAACCCGGATGGAGACGGTTAGTGAATTTGAAAATATCCTGCTACGTGTCAACCAGGATGGATCGGAAATCCGCATTAAAGACGTAGCCAATGTGTCACTGGGTGGTGAAAACTTTCAATTTGAAACCGAATACAACAAACAGTCAGCTGCCGGTCTGGGCATCACACTAGCGTCGGGTGCAAATGCGCTGGAAACCGCTCAAATGATCCGTGACCGAATATCCGAACTTGAACCGTTTTTCCCTGAAGGCCTGGAAGTCACATACCCTTATGACACCACTCCTTTTGTCAAAATATCCATTGAAGGGGTAGTCAAGACTCTGGTTGAAGCCATGATTCTGGTATTCCTGGTGATGTATCTGTTCTTACAGAATTTTCGTGCCACGCTGATCCCGGCGGTTGCCGTTCCAGTGGTTATTTTGGGAACGTTTGGCATCCTTTTCGCGTTTGGCTTTTCCATTAATATGCTGACCATGTTTGCCATGGTGCTGGCCATCGGGCTGTTGGTCGATGATGCCATCGTGGTGGTGGAAAACGTCGAACGTGTTATTCATGAAGATGGTTTATCACCCAAAGAAGCCACGCGTAAGTCGATGGATCAGATTACCGGAGCTTTGGTCGGTATTGTGTTAACGGTTTCTGCCGTGTTTATTCCAATGGCTTTTTTCCCGGGCTCAACCGGGGTCATTTATCGGCAATTTTCCATTACCGTTGTTGCGGCAATGGCTTTATCACTTTTGATCGCGTTAACGCTCACCCCAGCTCTATGTGCTTCATTATTAAAAGATGCTAAACACGACCCATCCAAAAAACGTGGCTTTTTTGGCTGGTTTAATCGCAGCTTTGAAAAAACCAGCAAGGGAACTCAGAATGCCGTTGGCTATCTGATCAAACGTTCTGCACGCGTTATGCTGATTTACCTATTGATTGTGGCAGGTCTGGCCTACTTATTTACCCAGTTGCCTTCGTCCTTTTTCCCGGATGAAGATCAGGGCATTTTATTTACTGAAATGCAGTTACCGGTCAACGCCTCGAAACAGCGTTCTATTGAAGTGATGAATCGCATTGAAGATTATTACCTTGAACAGGAAGGTGATAATGTCGAATCAGTGTTTTCTGTTATCGGCTATAGCTTTAGTGGTCGCGGACAGAATAGTGGTCTGATTTTTGTTAATTTAAAAAGCTGGGATCAGCGCACAGCGCCAGAACAAAGTGCTCAGGCAATTGCCAATCGTGCTTCGGGCTATTTCAGTCAGTTTAAAGATGCGGTGGCTTTTGCTATTGCCCCTCCTCCCATTCGTGAGCTGGGTAATGCCAGTGGCTTTAATATGATGTTGCAGGATTTAGGTGGCATGGGTCATGAAGAACTGGTCAAAGCCCGAGACACTCTGTTAATTCAAGCTAATCAGGATCCACGTTTAAATCAGGTGAGGCACAGCGGTTTGCAGGATCGCCCCCAATTCAAAATTGATATTAATCACCAAAAAGCCATGGCTTTTGGTGTCTCGTTGGATGATATCAACAGCACCTTTGGAACAGCGTGGGGATCCACTTATGTAAATGATTTTATTGACAAAGGTCGTGTCAAAAGAGTCTATGTACAGGGTGATGCCCCGTTTCGCATGATGCCCGAAGATGTAGGAGACTGGTATGTGCGTAATAGTAGTGGAGAGATGGTCCCTTTATCAGCCATCAGTGATTCGCGATGGATATACGGGTCACCACGCCTTGAACGCTACAATGGTGTTCCTGCGATGAACATTCAGGGACAAGCCGCCGCAGGATTAAGCTCAGGTGAAGCCATGCAAGCCATGGAAGAACTGGTTGATCAATTACCTGAGGGCTTTGGCTATGAATGGACGGCTCTGTCTTTACAGGAACGTGCATCCGGGGCCCAGGCACCACTTTTATATGCGTTATCGATTCTGGTGGTATTTCTGTTTTTAGCCGCTTTATATGAAAGCTGGTCGGTACCTTTCTCTGTCATGCTGGTGGTTCCGCTGGGTGTACTTGGAGCTGTGCTGTTTGCCTTAAGCAGAGGAATGTCCAATGACATCTACTTTCAGGTTGGCCTATTAACCACCATAGGTTTATCGGCTCGAAATGCCATTTTAATCGTCGAATTTGCTAAATCCCTTTATGAAGAGGGTAAGTCGCTATCGGAGGCGACACTGGAAGCCATCAGAATGCGTCTGCGCCCAATTGCCATGACAGCACTTACTTTCATGCTGGGGGTAACTCCGCTGATGTTAGCAAGCGGTGCAGGCAGTGGTGCACAAAATGCGATTGGTACCGGCGTATTCGGCGGCATGCTGGCAGCAACAAGCCTGGCAATATTTTTTATTCCTGTGTTCTTTGTAGTGATCTTTACATTGGCACAAAAAATTACTGGTAAAACACCTGCTAAACAGCAGGTTTCTCAAGGAGAATCGGCATGAATGCCAAATTGAAACTGATTTCTGTAATGACATTATCAGCAGTGCTCAGCGCCTGCTCGATGATTCCCGATTATCAACGTCCTGCAAATCCAGTGATGCTGGAAAACAGTGAGGCTGTCGTTAATGCCTCGTTAGCTGCTGACACAGGCTGGCAGGAATTTTACCAAGACGAGCAGCTGCAACAACTGATTGCATTATCACTGGAAAATAACCGTAACCTTCGGGCCACGGTGTTGCAGGTAGAGCAATTGCGTGCACAGTACAAAATCCAACGTGCCGAACTTTTGCCAGCAGTCGATGGCACTGCAAGCGCCACTCGTCAACGCGTACCTGAAGGCGTTAGCTCCGGCACCCAGACTGTTGGTGGCGGTGGAATTTATGAGGAATACCAGATTGGTGTTGGAATCTCGGCCTGGGAAATAGACTTTTTTGGTCGGATTGACAGTTTGCAGCAAGCCGCTCTGGAACAGTTTCTTGCCAGTGAGGCCAGCCGTAGAAGTATTCAGCTGACATTAGTTTCTGAAGTGGCCGATGCCTGGTTCAGCTGGCAGGCCACCGTTGCCCAGCTGGAATTTTCCAGCTCCACACGCGAAGCCCGGGAAGAAAGTTATGAACTGATCAACAAACGCTTTGAGTCTGGTCTGGCATCAGAACTTGCGTTAAGACAAGCTGAAACAGCATTACATGAAGCGCGTATTGCCGAGTCGAGTTTTCAGCAGCAAGCCAATCAAAACTTTACCGCGCTGGAGTTGTTAGTTGGACAGAGACTGGATCGTCAGCATTGGCAGGCTGATTGGGAAGATGATGATCCATTATTGCAGGACTTACCGGTAAATCTGTCTTCTGAAGTGTTGTTGGCCAGACCGGATGTGATGCAGGCCGAACATCAGATTAAAGCTGCCAATGCCAATATTGGTGCGGCAAGAGCAGCTTTTTTTCCACGTATCAGTTTGACAACCGCCATTGGTATTGGTGGCTCAACCCCTTCTGATCTGAGTGATAGCGGTAATCGTTTGTGGCAGATTTCTCCACAGCTATCAGTTCCTTTACTTGATTGGGGTGTGAATGATGCAAACCTGGATGTCGCTGAGTTAGAAAAAGACATCAATATTGCCCGTTATCAGGAAACCATTCAGCGGGCATTCAAAGAGGTGCTTGATGAAATGCAGGCAAGAGAAACCCTGGATGCTCAGCTGGATGCTCAACAGGATTTAACCAAAGCAACCAATCGCAGCCTGGAATTAGCTCAAATCCGTTACGGTGCCGGGGTGGACAGCTATCTGGAAGTTCTGGATGCGCAGCGCAGTCATATTGATGCCCAGTTAGCTCAAATTGATACCCGACTGGCACGGTTACGTAATCAGTTAACACTTTATAAGGCATTGGGTGGGGGCCTAAAAGCATACTCCGGCGAGGTGATTGAACCGGCAACGCCATGAAAAGAGTTGGTTTAACAATTGATTTATCGTTATGCTAGGGCTTGTTGATCTTTCATATCCACCACTGCTGGTGGCTATTTTTGTGTCCGACAAGGCGGAAAGAACGCCGTGTAGCCTTCCTACATAAGTGATTGACAACGCAGGCGGGCGCAAAAATAGTCCCAGCCCTTCGGGGTGTGTCTGAAAAAGCGCCACTTATGTCCACGGATGGACTGTATGCCGGCGCGCCAGGGAGGCGCGCGCCGGTCGGCGTTGCTCGTCGCTTATTTAGAACAACTAAAAGGCGCTCCTCGTGCCTTGATTGACGCTTTTTCAGCTCACAACAGAGGCGGATATGAAAGATCAACAAGCCCTAAGACAGAATTAAAATTTTATCTGAACTAGCAAAGGAGCGACAAAATGGATCTAGAAGTCGGTGGCATATTAGGTTTAATCTGGCTGATTATTGTTATCTGGGCCATTCTCAAAGTAGCGAAAAGTGGTGCCGGTACCTTAGCCAAAGTGTTATGGATTTTGATATTACTGTTCTTCCCGGTAATAGGACTTATCATTTGGTTCTTTCTCGGTCCTAAAGGCTAGACGAATACTTCACCGTACAACCTGTATTCGGTTTGTACGGTGATTTTTTCCCAACACCACCCGGCATGCAATATGCCGATGATGTAAGCGTCTATCTCTCACTTCGCATTGTCAGCATCTGGCCAAACCATTCACGTTAATATTGCATGACGCTAATGATTCATTCGAATCAAAATCGGAGTTTGAGCATGCAAGCTGATTCAAAGATCCCCTCTACTATTCTGGTTCCTGTTTTTTTTCCTGCCGTTATTATTACGTTACTGTTAGTAATAGGCACAATCAGCAATCCAGAATTAGCGGGCGAAGCCTTTGCTGCGACACTCAGTTATCTGACCAAAACCTTTGGCTGGTTTTATATGCTGGCGGTGGCTTTCTTTCTGGTTTTCATCGTAACCGTGGCCATTTCCAGTTGGGGCAAAACCAAATTAGGCCCCGATCATGCTGAACCGCAATACAGCTTTCCTGCATGGTTTGCGATGCTGTTTTCAGCGGGCTACGGGATTGCTTTGTTATTTTTTGGGGTGGCTGAACCGGTATTGCATTATGCCTCGCCACCTCAAGGAGCACCCGAAACGGTTGATGCGGCGAAACAAGCCATGCAAATTGCCTTTTTCCATTGGGGCTTTCATATCTGGGCCATTTACGGTCTCACCGGCCTGGTTTTAGCTTATTTTGCCTTTCGCCATGGCTTGCCGTTATCAATGCGCTCTGCCCTTTACCCGCTTATCGGCGAGCGAATCTATGGTCCAATCGGCCATACTGTGGATGTTATTGCTATCTTAGGGACCCTATTCGGCATTGCTACAACGCTTGGCCTGTCCGTTGCCCAGATCAATGCTGGTATGAATTATCTATGGCCCAGCATCCCGGTCAGTACCTTTGTTCAGGTTGTGACCATAACCGGTATCACTTTACTGGCTATTCTATCCGTGGTGGCTGGACTTGATAAAGGTGTTAAACGGTTATCCATTCTCAACATGGTTCTGGCCGTTGCATTAATGCTGTTTGTGTTTCTGGCTGGACCAAGTATTTTCATTCTGGAAACATTTTTACAAAACACTGGTAGTTACCTGAACAATATTGTTGAGCGCACCTTCAATCTGCAGGCTTATACCCGGAGTGACTGGATAGGTAACTGGACTTTATTTATCTTTGGCTGGACCATTGCCTGGGCACCGTTTGTCGGGCTGTTTATTGCCAAAATAAGTCGAGGTCGCACCATTCGGCAGTTCGTCTTTGGCGTGCTGCTGGTGCCGACCATTTTTACCTTTATCTGGTTTTCCATTTTTGGGGATACGGCCCTCAATATGATTATGAATCAGGGGTATACCGCACTCATTACGGAAGTGCAAAATGACACTGCGATTGCCTTGTTCAAGCTATATGAACGATTGCCTCTAACATCAATAGTGTCATTTATTACCGTTATCCTGATTATGACGTTCTTTGTTACTTCTTCCGACTCAGGGTCGCTGGTCATTGACTCCTTAGCGTCTGGTGGCGCCAGTAACACGCCAGTATGGCAACGGGTTTTCTGGGCATCTCTGGAAGGTCTGGTGGCGGCTGCACTGCTAATTGCCGGTGGCTTAAGTGCCTTGCAAACCATGAGTATTACCAGTGCCCTGCCGTTTGCCATCATTATGGTGCTGGCAGCCATTGGAATGTGGCGTGCTTTAGCGATTGAAGGTCATCGTGAAGCCAGTTTGTCAGCCTTCATGCATAGCTCGCAACACCGGCCGGGTAACTGGAAGAAACGTTTAGCAGGGTTGATTCACTATCCGGATTATCAACAAGTGGCAGAATTTATCAAAACGACGGCTCATCCGGCCATGCAGAAAGTTGAAACGGTTTTGCAAGAGAAAGGCTGGCCGGTTATTGTATTTTTTGATGACACCCAGCATCGCGCGTATATAGAAGTGGTTCGAGAAGAAGAACTGGATTTCATCTATGAAATTCGTATGCGTGGCTATGCCATGCCCACCTTTGCTTATCCACAAATGGCAAGAAGTGAAGATGGTGACAAGCGCTATTACCGTGCAGAAGTCTTTATGCGGAGGGGTGGCGCGGCCTATGATGTGTTTAACTTTGATCAGCAGGAAGTCATTGATGACATTCTAAATCAATTCGAGAAATACATGCATTTCATTCATATATCGCCAGGCATTTTGCCATGGAAAATGCAGGAGCATGACGATATGCTCAATGACAAAGGTGAAATCCATAATAATGACCTGAAAACACCCAGCTGATGAAATTAGTTGTGCTTTCTTTTTCATCACTGCTTTAGGTTTTCATTAACTTAACGAAAAGTATGAAAACGAGATGAATAAAAAATCCACAACGATTTAGAGACAAAAAAAACCCGATGCACTTTGCAGTAACATCGGGAAAGGGCAAACAAACAATAAATTGGGGAACAATTCAAACCTTCAGATAAGGCGCCTAGGGTCTGTTTATCTTTCAGAGACAGCTATAACAGATCAGCAGACCCTATTGTTAATGCTTTCTTAACCAAGCTCCCTTTATGCTTAAACCAAGTGAATTTCGCATCAGCCTGGGACTTATTCGAAGATGAAAATATACAATCCCTGGCGATCATTCACTTAATCAATTACAATCCAAACCTTTAATGCAAATGATAATGCTTATTATTTGTAATGGAAAGTATTGAATCATAAACACAACGTTGCATAAACCTGAACAGGCTTACATATGAATGATCGTGCAGTTTTGCCAGATATGAGAGCGGTGACAGCCTTTGTTGAAATCATTCGGTCTGGCAGTTTAACGTTTACCGCAGAACAACTGGCTATTCCTAAATCCACGTTAAGCAGACGTATCAGCCAACTGGAACAACGTGTTGGTCAGCAATTACTTCGACGGGAATCCAATCGACTTATCCCAACTCAGGCAGGCCAGATATTTGCCGAGTATTGTCAGCAATTTATCGATCTTGCCCAGCAAAGTCAGTTAGCACTGGATGCTCTGCAACTTGAGGTAAGTGGCACGCTTGATTTCACCTTTCATAATGCTTTCAGCTGCCGCTGGCTTAGCGAGAAAGTAGAAATGCTGATGACGCAGCATCCAAAATTGCATCTTAAAATGCGTACCGGATTCAACCTGCCTCAGGCCACCGTTGGTGAATCAGTCATTTTGTGGCTGGGCCCCGTAACAGAGAATGGTCTTCGCCATGAATGTCTGGGTCAGCTTTCACAGGGTATTTATGCCAGCCCGGAATATCTGCAACAGGCAGGAGAAATCCTTCACCCGCATCAACTGACTGAACATAAATGGGTTGATACTCTGGAGCACTCGACACAGAATATTCTATTAAAACATCCTCATAAAAAACCATTTCAATTACCCCCACAGCAATCCCAGATCTCAGCCGATCAATTCATCATGCAGGCTGATGCCATTGCTAGAGGTAAAGGGTTGGGACTTTATCCGAACTGGTTAGCTGAATTGAGCATAAGTCAGCACACCGTCAAATTGCAACGTTGCCTGGAGGACTGGCATGGTCCCAGTTTGCCGATCTGGTTAATGTATCCCTATGGACATTTATCAAGGCGCACCAGAGTATTTATAGAACATTTGAAAAGTGAGCCTCCTGCAACCTGGAAATACTGAACCTCTGTGCGCTATGCCACATAAATACTTGAATGGGTAAACGCATCAGCCTATTATTAAATAAAAAATAAATGGTGTTAACTAGGCATGATGCACTCCCCGCCCGACGGCAAACAGAGCCGGTCCACTTCAACAGATAATGAGTTGCTCAATCATTTACGTGCTGTTTCATCTTATCTACCCGGCTTTATTTATCAGCTTTGTTTAACCCCTGACGGTAAATTCCAATACACCTACACCAGCTCCCGATTAGAAGCTTTATTTGGTGTAACCCAGCAACAGGTTGCTGAAGATGCCTCTGTATTATTGAAAATGATTCACCCGGATGATTATCAACGGGTCATCAATGAAAGCATTCAATCTGCTGAAACCGCCAGTGCCTGGCATAGTGAATTTCGCATGGTCCTTAAAAATGGCCATACCATCTGGATTGAAGCCTATGACACTCCCATACGTGAAGCTGATGGCACTATTGTCTGGACCGGCTATGGTAATGACATTACGCAACGTAAAAGCTACGAGACAGCTCTGAACGAAAGCGAGTCAAAGTTCAGGGCCTTTGTTGAAAATGCCAATGACATTATCTATTCATTGTCGCTGGATGGCCTGCTTACCTATGTATCACCCAATTGGACCGAAATCCTTGGTCACCCAATTAGTGACGTTATCGGTCGACATTTTGATCAATTTGTTCATCCGGATGATGTCTCGGCCTGCCACAATTTTTTGCAGCAAGTACTTCTCAGTCGACAAAAACACAGTGGTATTGAGTACCGGATAAAACATTTTAATGGGCATTGGTGCTGGCATCGCAGTAATACCGCACCGTTATTTGATAATAATGGCGAGGTGGATTCCTTTACCGGAATTGCCAGAGATATCTCTGAACATAAACTGATGATGCAGCGTATGTCGCATATGGCGCATCACGACACCCTGACCGGCCTCCCCAATCGTGCCAGCTTTACCGAGCATCTAAATCAAGCCATTGTATTAAGTGAGCGTGAGAAACAGGCCCTCGCAGTATTATTTCTGGATTTGGATAAATTTAAGCCGGTCAATGATCAGCATGGACACGCTAGCGGTGACTTACTACTGCAACAGGTTGCCAACCGTATTCGACAATGTTTACGTGGGGCAGATATTGTCGGACGTATTGGCGGTGATGAATTTGTCGTTTTACTTCAAAATATTCATCATGTTGCCAATGCTCAGCAGACCTCCGAAAAAATCTGCGAGTGTCTGAGCCTGCCATATGAAGTGGACGGCAAAATCCTGCATATCGGCGTCAGTATTGGCATCGCGGTATATCCGTTGCATGGCAGTAATGCCATGCAACTGGTGCGATATGCCGATGAGGCAATGTACGAGGCTAAAAAGCTGCCTGATAGAATCCAGGTTTTTGCCAGCCCACCACTTGGAAGCGGCTCAACTAAAACTGAAGAACTTAAGCAAGATGATCTTTCAGCAAATTCGGCTGACGATCAGGGGTAAATATTTCTATCCAGTAGCCATCTGGATCCTGAATAAACGCGATACCTTTCATCTTGCCATCATTAGGGCGTTTGACAAATGGAACGCCAAACTCCTCAAAGCGCGCGCAGGCAGCATCAATGTCGGGAACGGCAAAGCCAATATGACCAAAGCCCCGTGGGTCACTATTACCGTTATGATAAGCCACCTCATCTTTGTCTTCATCACCCCAGTTATGGGTTAATTCAAGCATAGCTGGACGGGCAAAGGTTTGTTTGATGCGCTCATCATTATCGTCCGACCAATCCTGCCGCTGCTCCGGTGAAATAGCCGCCATGAAATATAAGGTGAACTGCATTTCCGGAAAATCAAAACGTTTGATAAGTGTCATACCCATCACTTCAGAATAAAACTTCAGGGTACGTTTTGGATCCTTAATGCGGAACATTGTTTGGTTAAACACATAATCATGTGTGGCCGGATCATGCGTTTCACTCAAACCCTCTGCTTTATCAAAATGTCGACTCATCTGTGTTACTCCTATGAAGATTTTACAACCAGCCTTTACGTTTGAAATAAAGGTAGGGCGCCATGCCTGCTGCCACCATCAGACCAATAGCAAATGGATAACCGAAGCTCCAATCCAGCTCCGGCATATATTTAAAGTTCATTCCATAAATGCTGGCAATCAATGTTGGTGGTAGAAACACCACCGCGGCAATCGAGAACGTTTTAATGATCTGTGCCTGTTGGATATTGATAAACCCCTGAGTGGAATCCATCAAGAAATTTATCTTATCGAATAAAAATGTCGTATGCGACATCAATGTCTCCAAATCTCGCAATATCTCATATAAGGTTTCCCGTGATGCACCCGGCTCTCGTAAGTGACGCAACAAAAAAGAAATATCACGTTGGGTATCCATTAAACATAAACGGATCTTTCCGTTACTGTCTTCCAAACGCGCTAACTGACTGATGGCATCTTCCAGATCAGCACTTTCATCTTCTAAAACCAGATGGCTGACCCGTTCTAGCTGGCGATGTATATCTTCCAGATTATCGGCATGATTTTCGACTTTTTGTTCCAACAGGGTGATCAGTAAATCCGTCGGCGTCTCACAACTCACCTGCCCACGGCGAGCTCGCATCCGTAATAATCGAAAATCACTTAATTCACCATCACGAATGGCAATAAGTCTATCCGGCTGTAAAATAAACGCGACCGAAACCGTGTGATGTCGCCCTTCTGAGTAACCCAGAAATAATGAATGCACATGCAGACCATCCTGATCGGTAAAGCACCGAGCCGAGGCTTCAATTTCTTCTACATCATCGACATCGGGTACTTCATCGCTGAACAAAGTCGCGAGTAATGCGCGTTCATCATCATCGGGCTCCAACGCATCTATCCAGTCGGCTTCTTTTAAATGATGCCCCAATACCTCGCCTTCAACTTTGATTTCCTTAATTAAGCCATGAGCAATTTTGTATAGGCGTAGCATGCTGGCTCCTATTTAGTTTGGGTTTGCCTAAGGGAATGGTTAAACATTGTAACGCAAGACGATATCATGCTTCTCAGACTATGGCATTTGAGTGGCAATTCCATGACAGTTGAGTTTCAGACCTAGGTTTCATCTCCGCCTCTATTTTGAGATGAAAGATCAACAAGCCCTAGTGAAATACTGCCATCTGGGTGGGTGAACCTAATTGCAGATCTGCCTGCCCAATTCCTGAAAAATGTACTTCATAATTATGACGGGCAGCAACGCCTCTGGCCCATTGCTGAAATTTCTGCCGAGTCCATTCAAACTGATGATCCGGATCCCGAAACTGTCCGGGATATAGCCCGTATAGCGGATTGTATTCGTAGTTAGGTGTTGTCAGTATGATTTGTTTTGGACGCATCACTGCAAAAACATTTTGTTCAACCTTGGATAACAGTCTCGGCTCAATATGCTCAATGGTCTCAATCATCACTGCCAGCGGAAAACCATAAAGCTCTGGATGCGGTTCAGCATATGATGCGTTAATTAACCTTATTCTAGATGGAGTTTGCTGAAGGTATGCTGCCAGTTTTTCACGCGCCTGCAGAATAGATAAGCTGGATTGTTCAACACCAATAACCTGCTCAATCTGCGTTTCATTTAACAGCTGCCACAGAAAAGTACCTGAGCCACAGCCTAAGTCCAAAAGCTGTTTGACCCCGCTTTGCTGAACTAATTTGAGGATATGTTGATGCCGTACTTCATGCAAATCACTGATTTGGGTGTCTTGATTTGGGAACATGACATGCCTGCAAAAAGATCATTTACCAATACAAAAACTGGAGAAGATGCGGTCTAGTAAGTCTTCAGTCGTGAATGTCCCGGTAATCTCTCCCAGAGCAGACTGAGCAATACGCAGTTCTTCCGCGAGTAATTCACCCGCGCCCATACCTGTCAGACAGTCATAGCCTGCTTCAATGGCTTGTTGAGCGCGCTGCAAAGCATCCAGATGTCGACGACGCGCCATAAACACCCCTTCTTCTTCCGGATGAAAACCTACTACCTCGCATAAATGATGTGTCAGCAAATCCATCCCTTCGCCACTTTTTGCGGATAGATAGATCACTGATATGCCATTTTCATTCGTTATTTCAGCAGCATGGCCGCTTTGGTCGATCTTATTTCGAATCAAGGTAAATGATTTATCGCTCGGTAAAGCAGAAAGGATTTTTGTATCCTGTTCCGTCATGCCAAGCTTATCATCAATTAATAGCAGAATATGATCAGCTTGTGCCAATTCGTTCTGCGTTCTGCGGATACCTTCAAGCTCAACGATATCACTGGTGGCATCATGCAGGCCGGCAGTATCGGAAATACGCAGTGGCAAACCGCCCAAATGAATTTGCTCTCGTAATACATCACGAGTTGTACCGGCTACTTCAGTCACAATAGCTGCATCATGGCCCGCCAGCCGATTATGCAGACTGGATTTGCCAGCATTGGGCTGTCCGGCCAACACCACACTGATGCCCTCGCGTAATAAGCGGCCTTGTCGGGCACTGCCTTGAATACCTGCCAGGGTTGCCAGTAGTTGCTGTAATTGTTTATCCACCTGAGCTTCACCGAGGAAATCGATTTCTTCATCGGCAAAATCAATGGAGGCTTCAACAAACATTCTTAAATAGGTCAGTTCTTGCAAGAAGTCATTAACCTTTTTGGAAAATTCCCCCTGCAACGAACGCATTGCACTACGAGCAGCCAGTTCGGTTGAGCTTTCAATTAAATCTGCAACGGCTTCAGCCTGTGCCAGATCCATCTTGCCATTGAGAAATGCGCGTTCAGAAAACTCTCCGGGCCTAGCCATTCTGGCACCCAGTTCAACTGCTCGCTGACATAGTCTAGCCATCACCAATGGACTGCCATGCCCCTGCAACTCGATGACATCTTCACCGGTAAACGAGGCGGGTCCGGCAAAATACAACGCAATGCCACTGTCGATAATTTCTTTATCGGCTGCTCGAAAGTGGGTGAATTTTGCCTGACGGGTTTGTGCCAGTTTGCCGCAGATTTGCTCGGCTATCTGAGCACTTTCAGGGCCGGATAAACGCACAACACCGACACCACCGCGGCCGGGCGCAGTGGCAATGGCTACGATAGTGTCGGTGTAATGCTCTGTCATAAATAACTCTGTTTACTTAGCTGTAAACAGTGGAGTTCTGCTTATCCTGCTGAAAGGGTTACAACGCACCCATTTTACGAGTGATATACCACTGCTGAGCTATTGATAGAAGGTTGTTGACCACCCAGTAAAGCACCAGACCTGCCGGGAAGAAAGCAAAAAAGACGGTAAAGACAATCGGAAAGATCTTCATCATCATCGCCTGCGCCGGATCCTGAGGCATCGGATTCAGCTTTTGCTGGAACCACATCGATAAACCAAACAGCACTGGTAAGACAAAATAGGGATCCATTGCCGTCAAATCATTAATCCACAGGATGAAATCGGCTTGACGCAGTTCAATACTTTCCACTAAGACCCAATAGAAAGCCAAAAAGACCGGCATCTGCACCAGAATCGGCAAACAACCACCCAGCGGATTAATTTTCTCGGTGCGATACAAATCCATCATTGCCTGATTGAATTTTTGCTTATCATCACCGTAGCGTTCTTTCAGTGTGGCCAGCTTGGGTGTCAATTTACGCATTGACGCCATCGAACGGTAACTGGCTGCTGACAGTTTATAAAACGCCAGTTTGATCAGAATGGTCAGTAATACAATGGACCAGCCCCAGTTGCCCGTTAATTTATGTAGCCATTCCATGACGATAAATAACGGCTTGGAAATAATGGTCAGAATACCGTAATCAACGGTCAAATCCAGATTATCTGCAATTGGCTCAAGACGTTGATGTTCTTTTGGACCAAGGTAAATCTGATAAGAGGCCTGAGCTTGCTCACCATTTTCGGCGACTACCGCAGGAAAACGGATACCGGCCGTATAATTAGTGTTGTTTATCGCTTTACCGTAAAGACTGATTTCCTGTAATGGTTCAGCAGGAATTAAGGCTGCCACGAAATAATGTTGAATCATCGCCGCCCAGCCACCATTCACATCACGACGAAAATCATTTTTTTCCAGTTCACCAAAATCCACTTTTTCGTATTCATTACCCGGACTGGAAAAAACAGCACCCGTATAGGTATAGATCATGAAACTATCGTCTTCAGGTTGATTACGATTAAATTGTGCATAGGGATAAGCAGCAAAACGTTCGCCAGACTGGTTTTCTATCTGATAAGTGACATCTACCAGGTAACTGTCACGGGTAAAAGTATAGGTTTTAATCACGGTCAGCCCGTTATCAGATTCCCAACGCATCGGAACGCTCAGACTATTTTCATTCTCCCCCATAACATATTCGGATTTTTCCGCAGTATAGGTTTCATAATGTGTCGGTGCCGAGCCTTCGGCTCGTAAACCTGATTGAGTAACAAAGAAATTCTTACGACTGTCATTTAAAAGCTGTACTGGCTCATCAGGCAAATCTACATCAACAGGATATTGTAATAATGCCAGTTCACGGATATCCGCCCCACGTAAATCAATTGTCGCTTCAATTACATCGGTTTTTACACGGAGCTGATTAGCTGAAGTCGCTGTGGCTTGTTCGCTTTCCGGCATTGCAGGCAAGCCATCTGCAGTATCTGTTGGTAACTCGGGTAAGTCATCCTGCGACTGGGCGTTTTCTGAAGCAGGCTGGTCTGCGTTATTTTGCGTTGCAACCTGTTGCGGGCGCACATAGTCATTTTGCCAGGCTTCCCACAACAACAGAGAAACAATTAACAGGCCAAAAATAAACAGAGTTCTGAGGTTATCCATTGTGTTTTTTTGTCTTTAGTTCAGGAACAGGATCCACGCCGCCGGCGTGCCAAGGATGACAGCATGAGATTCGGCGTAAACCGAGCCACACACCACGAAGCGAGCCATGCGTTTGAATGGCCTCAATCATATATTGGGAGCAAGTAGGTTGGAAGCGACAGTGCATGCCCATGAACGGGCTTAATAAAAAGCGATACGCGCGAACAAAAGCGATTAGGATGTTTGCCATTGTGCCACCACGGTTAACCAATGTCGCTCCAATGCTGCCCATAATTGCGACGAATCCCGCTGACTAATATCAGGACGTGATAACACCACAATATCGATATTGGATAAAGCTGATTGATGCTGCCGGAAAGATTCCCGGATGATTCGCTTTACCCGATTACGTTGACTGGCCAGTTTAAGATGCTTCTTTGCGATAGCCAGTCCCAGTCGGGGATGCCCGACAGAGTTTTCAACGCTTAGAATCGTCAGACCACCGCCACCAGTGCGCTTACCCTGACGAAAAACCCGGGTAAAATCTCCCGGGCTATTCATTTTCATGGCTCGGCTGAAAGTGGCCAAGTCATGCACCCTCTGAGAACAGAGAGAATTAAACAGAAAGTTTTGCGCGGCCTTTGGCTCTACGGGCATTAATAACACGACGGCCGCCGACAGTTTTCATACGTGCGCGGAAACCATGAGTGCGCTTGCGCTTCAGATTACTAGGCTGAAAAGTTCTTTTCATTTCACCAACTCCAGGAATAACAATGGTTTTGCAGCCGGTAAGCGTCTCTCGAACGGAAACAGCCGGGGCAAAAGACATGGGATTATAGAGTTTGCAGGCATAACAAGTCAAACCGCATTCATCCGACCATGCAACATTATTTTACTTGCCAAAAGCCCCGCATGCAGATAACTTTAGATGCCCTGTCTGTCGCGCTATACTATCACGAAAAAAGCCTGCAGTTATTAGTCTGTTTTCTGTAAACCTTTATATTAGTCAAGGAGTTGCTGTGTCTTCACCCCTTTGGGAAAAATGCCTATCCCATCTCGAAGGTGATCTTTCGGCACAACAGCTGAACACATGGTTACGGCCCCTGCAAGCCATCGAAACGGAAGATAGTCTGCGCTTGTTGGCGCCAAATCCTTATGTTAAGGCCTGGGTTCACGAACAGCTTGAACAACAGATAAATGCGCTGATCAAAGGATTGACCAACGGCAGCATCAATAAAATTGAAATCGAAGTCGGTACCAAAGATTCCATTTCCGCCGAAAAAACCAAACGTCGTGTCAAAACAACGGATAAAGCCCCCGCATCAATAGCAGTTTCGGAAACAGAACCTTCCCCGGCGATTGGCAGCCCGATGAATCCGTTGTTTACCTTTGATAATTATGTTGAAGGTAAATCCAATCAGATTGCCCGCGCAGCATCTTTACATGTTGCTGAAGCACCGGGTACCTCCGGTTACAATCCATTGTTCCTCTATGGCGGCACCGGGCTTGGCAAAACCCATTTGATGCTGGCGGTCGGCAACAAAATTCGCCAGAACAATCCCAAAGCACGAGTGATTTATTTATCCTCCGAGCGATTTGTACAGGACATGATTACCGCATTGCGTAACAACGCTATTGATCAATTCAAAGCACATTACCGCAGTGCCGATGCATTATTAATTGATGACATCCAGTTCTTTGCCAAAAAGGAACGCTCTCAGGAAGAGTTCTTTTATACCTTTAATAGTCTGCTGGAAGGCCAACGGCAAATCATTCTGACCTGTGACCGGTTTCCCAAAGAAGTTGAAAATCTGGATGAGCGTCTGCAATCTCGTTTGGGTTGGGGGTTAACGATTGCCATTGAACCACCAGAGCTGGAGACCCGTGTCGCTATTCTGATCAAAAAAGCGCAACAAAATCTGATTACCCTACCGGATGATGTGGCCTTTTTTATTGCCAAACGCATTAAGTCAAATGTGCGTGATTTGGAAGGTGCCTTGCAACGCGTCATGGCATTCTCGCGCTTTACCAACCAGCCACTGTCGATTGATATGGCTCAGGATGCCTTAAAAGATCTGCTGGCTTTGCACCAAAAACTGGTCACACTGGAAAGTATCCAGAAAACTGTTGCAGAATACTTCAAAATACGGGTATCGGATTTACTGGCAAAAAAACGCACGCGTTCGGTTGCCCGTCCACGACAAATAGCAATGGCGCTGGCAAAAGAGCTCACCAGTCATAGCTTGCCGGAAATCGGTGAAGCGTTTGGTGGACGAGATCACACCACTGTTCTGCACGCTTGTCGTAAAGTAGTGGAACTGAAAGAAACTGATAGCCGCATCGCGGAAGACTACCGTAATTTACTTCGAACTTTATCCAGCTAGCCGAGAGAGACATCATGCAATTTACTGTGAGCCAAGACATTATTGCCCGTCCCTTACAACTGGTGTGCAGCATCGTTGAACGGCGCTCCACCCTGCCTATTTTGTCTAATATTCTGTTACGTTGCCGTGATCAGCAATTAACCATGACCAGTACCGATATGGAACTGGAAATGATTGCAACGTTACCGGTAGCGGTCGAAAAAGAAGGTGAAACCACTGTCTCTGCTCGCAAACTACTGGATATCGTTCGCGCCTTACCCGCAAACGCCACTATTAGCTTTCAGGCTGAAGACAACAAATCACTGGTTCGGGCAGGAAAAAGTCGTTTTTCTTTAGCCACGCTACCGGCAACAGACTTTCCAGATAGCGAAGGTGCAAATTATCTTGATCAGCTGACAGTTCCTCAATCAGCATTAAAAGATCTGCTGGATGAAACCAGTTTTGCCATGGCTAGCCAGGATGTTCGGTATTACCTGAATGGTCTGCTGTTGGAACGCGAAGAAAATATCTTGCGTGCTGTAGCTACTGATGGTCATCGACTGGCTTTAGGCAGCATTGAAACCGCAGAAAAAACCAATGAAAAACACAGTGTCATCGTACCCCGTAAAGCGATTTTGGAACTGGGACGGTTATTAGGTGATGTTGCGGATAACGTGACCCTGGCGATCAGCCCCCAGCAACTTAAAGTCGAACTGCCGGATATGCATTTCACTTCCAAGCTGATTGATGGCCAATTCCCTAACTACGAACGTGTCTTACCGGTCGGTGGTGATAAGGAAGTCATTGCCGAACGAGATGAGCTTAAACAGGCATTATCCCGAGCTTCGATTCTGGCTAATGACAAGCATCGCAGCGTAAAGCTGAATCTCAGTAGCAATCTGCTCAAAGCTACCGTGACCAATCAGGAACAGGAATCCGCTGAGGAAGAACTGGCAGTGGAATATAGCGGTCCGGATTTGGAAATCGCTTTTAATAATGCTTATCTGCTGGATCTGCTCAACGCCATTCCTGATAACAAGGTCAAACTGTTATTTACCGATGAAAACAGCAGTGCGTTGATTACCCCAAATGATCCCAAATTCACACGGCAATATGTCGTTATGCCGATGCGGCTGTAAGACGTTAATTCCAAAAATAAAAACGGCGCTTTCAAGCGCCGTTTTTATTTAAACTCTTGAAAAAGATTAGATCACTTTATTGGGATTATTCTGCAGCATGACATCCAGCCCTTGTTTGTAAACATTGGCTGCAGCATCACGTTTATCCTGCGCCATTAATACTTCTGCCAGCGCCTGATAGGTTTCACCGCGAGGACCGTGCTCAATACTGGCCCGTAGATAAGCTTCTGCCTTGGCCCACAACTTATTTGCCTGCGCCAGTCTTCCCAACGTCAGCAATAACCAGGGGTTCTCCTCATGTTGTTTTAACCACTTCTCGGCCGTGGCCAGACGTTTCAATAAACCACCCTGCAGAATTTTGCCATACTGATAAATCAGCGCATCACTCCAGTTTTTGCGTAAATATTCTTCAATCAATTGCATTGCCTGCTGTTGCTCGCCCTGCAATAACAAACCATTCACATAGGTTTTCAATACGTGCTCAGATTGTCTGATTTTCGCCGGAGATTGCAGCCATATCTGTTCCATTCGCTGCCATTCCTGACGTATCAAGGCATTTTGCAATTGTCCCACAGTGGCTTCTGCCGACAAAGCATTGGCTGAACTGGCATCCAAAACATGTCGTTTACGCAAATCAGGTAACACTGATTGCACTTCCTGCCATTGATCCGTTTCCTGATACAACTGCTGAAGAAGCTGTAAAACATAGGGATGTTTTGGCGCAACTTGACGCAGATGTTGCAAGGTAGCTAAAGCCTGTTCTTTCTGTCCGGCCGAAAGTTGTAATTCTGCTTGTACCACCCCGACAGCAATATCAGCGCTGGGGGTCGTTTCGTGAGCCAGTTTCAAATAGGAGTCACGCCGCTCTGGCGCCTGTTGTTTCTGTGCAGCACGTGCAGCTGCCAGATAATGTAATAAAGGTGTCTCGCTGTTGCCAGCATGTCGCAATAACAATCGTTCAGCTTCTGCCCAACGACCTTCTTCCAGTGTTATCAGCCCATTGGTTAACGCTTTAATAGCACGTTTATGGCGCTGGTTTTCCTGCCATTGCGACAGGCGGTTTGGCGTACTTTTAATGACCGCCAGACTGCGCAGCGTAAAATAAACCAATAACAGCAGAATTAACCAAGCCACGGTAAATACAATTAGCGAAGTTTCCAGCGTCCACTGTCCGTACTGCACCAACACAAAGCCTGGCTCGAAATCAGCCAACCAGACAAACACACCGCCTAATGCCAGTGCAATTGCAATAATAATCAGCCATTTCATGGTTCAAATCCTTTCAACCAGCGAAGTGAGCCCGAAATATCCGGTGTTTCAATACTAATGGCCTGGTTCTGCATGGCTTGCAAACTTTCCAGCATTGCATCGCGATGATCACCCACAAAATACTGTTCAAGCCAGCTGCTGGCCGATTGCAGGCTTTGCTCAAACATTCGCTGATTGCCTGAAAGCGCAGCAAAGCGGGCGGTCTCCAGTTGCAAGCGCAGGTTCTGATACAGGAAGTAGCGTTGTTCAGGCATTAATACTGCGGCCGGGGCATCTTCCTGCTGACGAATAACCACCAGTGAACGTAGCTGTGTCCAAATATCAGCAATCGCTTCACGCCAGGCTGATTGTTCTGTTGCTTCTTTTTCAGTTTCGTCGAAGTAAGACTGTTTAGGGCCAGTAACAACACGTAGCTTATCAACTGAGCCAATCAACCCCAGCATATCGGCAGCAATTCCCGCCACATCGGTTTCTCCGGCTGCTTCAAGTGCCAGTTCTTCCTCTGCAATCAGCTCACGCAAGGGTTGCATGCGATAATCACCAATTTCACGGATCTGTTGATCAGCCAGTGATAAGGCAAGTGCTGCCCCACTGGTATCATTCGCCAACAAAGCGCGCTGATTGGCCAGATTGAGCAAATAACGAATTTCCGCCAATGCCCATTCCAGCTCGATTTCCTCAGTTGTTAAGGGTGACTGGTTTTGTAGCTTGGTCAGTACGTCACCTTGTTCAAGCTGAGTTTGCTTAAATGTCGATAGTTGATTGTTTAATTGGCGCTGACTGCTGGTCAGTTGTGAAATATCCGTTTCGAGTTCGGCCATTTCATCAAAACGACTTTCCACTTCCATCAGTTGCTGTTTCTGCTGCCATACCAGCCAAAGTGCACCAGCCCCTGGCAGCGTTATCACTATCGCTAAAATGATTAGCAGCGCCCACTTTACTGAAACTGTCTTTTTGGGTGTTTCTGAGACATTTTTTTCAGTTTTTTTGGCGGGCTTTTCGACCTGCTCAGATTTGCTGTTAGGCTCCATGATCTGATCCCATCTCTATAAGTCGCTGAATGATTGCACCATCACTGGCATCTAAACTGACATACACCCGTTTGAATCCTTGTTGCACGGCAAAAGCCTTGATCCGTTCACTGACTACCAACAAAGGTTTTTGTAAAACCTGCGGGCAGCTAGCTGATAATAAATTTAACAGGTTTGTCACACCATTGGCACTGGTTGCTGTTAGCCAATCGGCTGAACAGGCTTGTTGTTGAAGTTCGGACGATACCGTGGGTAATTGTCGACGGTAAACTTCCAGATAACTAATCTTAGCACCTCTGGCACGCAAGGTATCTGCCATCAGCTCACGTCCTCCTTCCCCCCGCACAATTACGACCTGCTGTTGAGTCATTTGTTGCCACTCGGGTAACTGCAGCAAACCTTCACTGCCGTTTGACAGTTCAGGTTGTAAATCCACCGTTAAACCGTTTTCCCGTAATGCCTGCGCAGTACCTTCACCTGCAGCAACCAATTTAACATGACCTGGAAATGGTTGCGGATTACCCTTCAGAAATTGTTCAACAGCGTTACGACTGACAAATACCAGCCAATTGGTTTGTTGCGGATTCCATTCGCCCCATTGTTTAACATCAATCGCCGTAATTTCAATAACCGGAAAGACGATGGCCTCTCCACCCTGCTGTTGGATGAGGTCGACCAGTCCATGCGCCTGTCGAATTGGCCTTGTTACGAGAATCTTGCGGCCTTCCAATGCCAGAGCCGAGTGCTCAGGCATCATAAATATCAGCCAGAATTTTATCAGCGCCCTGGTTAAGTAACATCTCACCCAATGTTAAACCAAGTTGTTCGGATTCACTGGCCTTGCCACGAATTTCCTGCTGCAGCATTTCGGTGCCGTCAGGGCGCCCAACCAGCCCACGAACCCAGATATCATCACCATTTAATATAGCGTAGCCACCGATTGGAACCTGACAGCCTCCCTTTAAGCGACGATTTAATGCCCGTTCAGCTTTGACAGTAATTGAGGTCAGCTCACAATTAAGCGGGGCAATTAATGCATTCATTTCGTCATCATTGATACGGGTTTCAATACCGAGTGCGCCCTGTCCAATCGCAGGCAAACTTTGCTCAGGGGTTAAAGCACTGCGAATACGCTCATCAAAACCCAGTCTTTCCAATCCGGCTTTGGCCAGAATAATCGCATCAAAATTACCCGCATCCAACTTGGCGAGGCGGGTATTTACATTGCCGCGCAACGGTACAATCTTCAAATCCGGTCGGTAGTGACGAAGCTGACATTCCCTGCGCAGGCTGGAAGTACCGACAACGGCACCCTCAGGTAAATCATCAACATTGTCATAATGATTAGAGACGAACGCATCATGCGGATCATGGCGTTCACAAATAACCGGTAAATGCAGACCTTCCGGAAACTCCACCGGTACATCTTTCATCGAATGCACCGCTATATCGGCTTCACCGGCCAGCATACTCTGTTCCAGTTCTTTGACAAACAAGCCTTTGCCGCCCACTTTGGCCAATGGGGTATCAAGAATGATATCGCCCTGGGTTTTAATACGAACCAGTTCGATATTCAGATGTGGATGCAACGCCAACAAACTGTCACGGACAAACTCGGCCTGCCAGATGGCAAGGGGACTGCGACGGGTAGCAATTCGAACAGTACGCTGACTCATGAAACAAAAATCCACATTATAGTTAACAGTGTTGTCGATTCTAACATTTTCCCCTGCGGTTCCACGAACAGCCGCGTTATAATGCGGTCTTTTTCTGCCAGCAATCACAGGCCCGTGCCATGACCGCATCTGATAAAAAGCTTTCTTCCGCCCGTCTCACCCAGCCTACTAATAAGTTCGTTGAGGAATTCACTGCATCGGTGATGTTTGATAAACGCATGTATCAGCAGGATATTCAGGGTTCCGTCGCGCATGCCACTATGCTTTGTAAAGTGGGCGTTTTAACAGAAACTGAACGCGATCAAATCATCACTGGCTTGCAGCAGATTGAAAGCGAAATCGATAACGATCAGTTTGAATGGTCCATTGCACAGGAAGATGTGCATATGAATATCGAATCCAGACTAATCAAATTGATTGGCGAAGTCGGCAAAAAACTGCACACAGGTCGATCACGTAATGATCAGGTGGCAACCGATGTGCGTTTATATCTGCGCGATATGATTGTGCCTGTTCGCAGTGAATTACAGCGGCTGCGCTCTACCTTGCTGGATGTGGCTGAACGTGAATTCGATACCATTATGCCTGGCTTTACCCATCTGCAAACGGCGCAGCCTGTCACGTTTGGTCATCATATGCTGGCCTGGTTTGAGATGCTCAGCCGTGATCTGGAACGTCTGGATGACTGCACAAAACGGGTCAACAGCCTGCCATTAGGTGCTGCAGCACTCGCCGGGACAACCTTTCGGATTGATCGTGAATACACGGCTGAATTACTCGGTTTTGAGCGTATCTGCCGTAACTCACTGGATGCGGTCAGTGATCGCGATTTTGCCATTGAATTTAACAGCTTCGCCTCACTGCTAATGATGCACCTGTCGCGGTTCTCGGAAGAATTGATTATCTGGTCCTCGGCCCAGTTTGATTTTGTTGATCTGGGTGATGCCTTCTGTACCGGCTCATCAATCATGCCACAGAAGAAAAACCCTGATGTGCCGGAACTGGTTCGCGGTAAAACCAGCCGGGTTTACGGTAATCTGTTTAACCTGCTGACGCTGATGAAAAACCAGCCTTTGGCCTACAATAAAGATAATCAGGAAGATAAAGAACCGCTGTTTGACACCATCGACACATTGCTTGGCTCGTTACGTGTCTATGCCGATATGCTCGCAGTAATCACCGTCAAAAAAGACAACATGCGTCTGGCGGCTCTGAAAGGTTATGCGACCGCCACCGATCTGGCAGACTATCTGGTGCGTAAAGGTGTTGCTTTCCGTGATGCTCATGAAGTAGTTGGTTTGTCAGTAGCCTTTGCCATAAAACAGCAAAAAGATCTGTCGGCGTTAACACTGCAGGAACTGCAGCAATTCAGTGATCAGATCGGCGACGATGTATTTTCGGTATTAACGCTCGAAGGCTCGGTTGCCGCCCGTAATCATTTGGGTGGAACAGCGCCAGAACAAGTTAAAAAAGCTATTCAAATCGCCCGAAGCGAACTGTAAATCTACTGCCTGAACAGATGGACTAGTTCAGTATTCGCCTTTCAGTCATATGATCACTAATAATAATCAGACTGAAAGCGTTATACGATGATTAAGTTGAATATCATCATTTATCATCATCACTGATCGGTGTCTGACCCCAAATGGCCACATTAAAATCATTACTATTTTCGCTAATTGAATTGGCGAAACGCTGGCCTTGGCTGATTGCGGCGATTGGTTTTATTTCCGGTGTGGCCAGTTATTTTCTGGTGGAACGCAAAGAGTCACTGGCGCAGGTTATCGCTATCCTGATGTTGGTCAGCTGGGTGTTTCTGGTATTGGAAAACTGGCTGCGGGAAAGTTTTAAAAGCCGTTTTGGACTCAATATTCCACCCGCTTTAATGCATTACCTGACTCAATTAGTCCATCAGGAAAGTTTGTTTTTTGTGTTGCCGTTTTTTCTTGCCGTCACCACCTGGAATCACACTCAGGCAGGGTTTACCGCTTTATTGATTTTATGTGCTCTGATCTCGGTGATTGATCCGTTGTATTACAAACAACTGGCACCGCGTCGATCTTTATTTGTTATTTTTCATGCGCTGGCTTTATTCGCTGTATTACTGGTTGCTCTCCCCATCTTGCTACAGCTGACTACTGGTCAAAGCCTGGCGTTTGCTCTGATTGCTTCCCTGTTGTTCAGTCTGCCCAGTTTAGTGAAGTTTGTTGCCAATGGTCGCTGGTGGCGACGGCCGTTAATGACGTTAATGTTGGCCGCTTTAGCCGCTGGCTTGTGGCAAGTCCCCAGCTTAGTCCCACCCGCAGCATTGCGATTAACTGAATTTAATCTGGTACAACAGGTTGATCGTGAACAACGCACGCACAGCATTCATATTGATCGCCTTGATGTGCAATCCCTGAAACGCGATGGCATATATGCCTGGACAGCTATCCGCGCACCTCGCGGCTTGCAGGAAAAAATTCATCACCTGTGGATCCATAACGGTAAACAAGTCGATCGAATCACGCTGAATATCGAAGGCGGCAGTGAACAAGGCTATCGGGCCTGGACACAGAAATTGAATTTCCCAGAGGATCCGGTCGGTAAATGGCAGGTTAAAGTGGTCACAGACTCAGGACAGCTGATTGGTATAAAACGCTTTACCGTTGAAGCCAGCATTGATGAACGGGAAAGTCTGCTTGAGCGTCTCAAACCGCCATTCTTTCAGGAGCCAATCGACGATCAGCAGAACATTGAAGATGCTGACGACATTCAACAACCGGAGAATACTGAAGGACAACAAAGCCTGTATGAGCGTCTAGCGCCGCAGTTTATTCAGGAGATGACCGAAAGTCAGGAGAACCCTGAAGAATCGGAAACTGTTCAAGAACAGGAGAGTACTAAAACACAGGAAAACACTGAAGAACCGGAAAACGCCCAAGAGCCAGAAATTGATGCTCAAATACAACACATCCCCGAAGATCTAAGCACTGAAGGGCATGAGAAATCTGAAGAACAGAATTAATCCTTACGATTGGCACCAATAAACGAAGCGACCATTAAAAATACTATCCAAACCATGAAACTGGGCAGCCAGATAGACCACCAGCCCTCTTCCAACGGCGAGGATGAAACAGGATCGATAAAAAATAGGCATAAAGATTCAATGCCAGGTTAATCATTAAACCTATAATCCCGATATAACTTAATATCGAATCCAGTCTGATTTTCTTCATAAAAACTCCATGAATCAAATTCGAGATTAATTTAGCCACAAAACGATACAAGCTGATAAGCCCACCAAAGCCAGAATAAGCGCTTTGGTGGCTGCAAATCGTGGCCAATAAGCCAATAAACCAACCCATATCAGCGCTGCCACCGATAATAGGCCCAGCCAGACAACGATACCAACTACAACACCCCACATACTGATCGCTGGCCATAAGGAAACTATTAACAGCATAGTTGAAGCGATTCGCAACAGACGTGTGTGGCTGGCAGATAATTTAGCTGTGCTTACTTGCGAATAGTGTCTCGGCATCGCCAAACTCAACCCCGCCATACCGGCATAACATAATGCTGTGGCAAGCAACATCATCAACAACATTTGCATTACGTTGCCTCCGACTTGGTTTTATAACGGCTGGAACCTTGTATCGCGGCTTTATGTTGTTTGCTTTTCAGTATTTTGACCGAGCAAACAGCCAACACACCGAACAGCACGACCGTTAATTCCAAGCCGGTATTCAGCCAGTCACCCTGAATAAAATAGCTGATTAATTGTTGTCCTGTCGTCAGCCAGTTGAGGATAGGCAGTAATAAACATAACGCAGCAAATAAGGATAATTGCTCTATCCAGGCACGAGAAGCGTGTCGTATAGCCGCATGCAGTAAGCTGCCCAGCCAGATAAAAAAGAATAGTTTTATTTCCCAGCTGGCGCGCTCAGGCACATCCAATGGCAACAGCCGGTTTATCCAAAAATACGAGACACAGGCGACCATTAATCCGCTAATAGCGCTGATATTCAGGACTTCAATAGCCCGGTAGACCTTTGGCGTTTGCGCCCCAAATTCGTTCAAGGATTTTTGCCGACGTTTCACCATAAACAAAATGGCGCCGGTCGCCATCATGATGGTGCCCGCCATGCCCAAAATAAAATAAATCCAGCGAACGGTATAACCACCAAAATTGGCAAAATGTAAGGTCCGCATAATACGTTGTGCGGCAAAGGCATTACTTTTATCAAATGTTTCCGGTGCTTCGATATGAATCAATTCACCGGTTACCGCATCAAAAATAACCTGCCCGGTACTCAAAAAGAGTAACCGTCCATTATTTTTCTCCTGCTCAAACAAGCCAAAGACTTTAGCAACCGCACTACTGTCACCGGGGTGCTCTACATTAATAAAACTACCCGGTTTCTCCATTAACGCTTCGCCCTGTTTAAACAGCTCAGTCAACGATAGAACATCCGCTTCAATACCGGTCTCTGGTCGATGCTCCGGCTGATTGAACACTTCGGCAAAGAAACTCTGTGGTTTGTCATAATTGGCCAATACCCCGGCTGGCATATAGATCGACACAAAGATCACCAGCCCGCTGTAGGCAATCATCAATTGAAATGGCAACGATAAAACCGAAGAGGCATTATGTGCATCGAGCCAGCTGCGCTGGCCTTTACCCGAGCGAAAGGTAAAAAAATCTTTGAAGATACGTTTATGAATAATGATACCGCTGACCAAAGCCACCAGCATGATCATGGTAAAAAATCCCACCAGCCAGATACCGGTCATACCAGCATGAAACTCAAAATGCATATGCACAAAGTGATGACCGCCCTGAGTCTCACGCTGTTGCTGATCAGGAATTATTTCACCAGTGACAGGATGTAACCGGCGCTGCTGAATTTCGGCATTGTCATCTTCCCAGGATAATCCAATTGCTGGATCGGCCTCACTGGGCAACCGTATGCGCCAAAAATGGCTTTGGGGCGCGGCATTTCGTAGAAAGTTTTCAGCTTGTGTTACTGCGGTCAGGCGTTGCTCTTGAGTACTGGTTTCGGGATCAAATTCACCGATTAATGCTCGCTCAGGCGTCATCCAATGGGTAATGGCATCATCAAACACACCAATAGTGCCGGTCAGAAAAATGGCGAATAATGCCCAACTGGCAACTAAACTGCCCCAGGTATGCAACCAGGCCATCGTTTGACGAAAACGTCCCTGCTCAAGGCTTACATCCGTCGATTTGCTCATCGTAACCACTCCGTTAACAGCAAACCCAAGCCGCCAATAATCACTGTTGCACCTATCATTCCTATCCAGGCACGTTTGGCATTTTTAACCGCAAATATCCATATTACCGCGGCGGTGTACACAGCAAAGCTCAGTAATGCACTGGTAATAACGGCATCGGCACGGGATAAAGGCAGAATGGCGGCAATCAAAATCATCACTGCCGAGGTTAATAAATAGCCACCTAATGTTGCGGCCAGCACCATCGAAAAGATTCGGCCAGAGTAAGACAGGGTCATATTGGGGTGTTCCATACACGGTTTTTAGCTAGGATCTGATGATAAAAGATCAGAAAATTTCACTGACTTATTTAATGTCGAATAACAACTCTTAAAGGCCCATTTATCAGGAAGAGTAGTTTTTTAACATGCGATATTAATGAGATAGATTATCGTTTGCATTCGTAATTAACAAGTCTCGCTTTTTCGGTGCCTTATTAAAAATGCTTTGAAGTACGACCAGAAAACAGTTTTACTCAGGGCTTGTTTATCTTTCATCTCCGCCTCTGTTGTGAGCTGAAAAAGTGTCAATCAAGGCATGAGGAGCGCCTTTTAGTTATTCTAAATAAGTGACGAGCAACGGAGACCGGCGCGCACCTCCCTGGCGCGCCGGCATACAGTCCATCCGTGGACATAAGTGGCGCTTTTTCAGTCACAACCCGAAGGGCTGGGACTATTTTTACGACCGCCTGAGTTGTCAATCACTTATGTAGGAAGGCTACACGGCGTGCTTTCCGCCTTGTCGGACACAAAAATAGCCGCCAGCAGTGGGGGATATGAAAGATAAACAAGCCCTAGCAATGACATTGAGTAAAACCTCAACGACAACGTAATTAATGCTGCTCGACAAGAATTAGTGCGCCAGCTGACAAGAAGAAACCTCACCCTCAGGAACATAATATCTGCACGTGCCGCACTGCCGGGGCACCTCCGACATCAAGCAGTTATCCGAGGGGATTCATCATGACAGAACATATTTGTACTCCATGTTGCACACACGGCATCACCGAAGAAAATAAAAAAGACGTGGTAGAAGAATTTGATACTGCGCGACGTTCATTTATCCGTAACGCTTTTGTTGGCGGTGGTGCCGCCTCTCTCGGCGCTATGGGCGTGACCATGTCGCCCATGAGCTTTGCCGCTGGCGCTAATACTCCCATCGATGCTGACGCACCCGGCCAGATGCACTATTACATTCCGGCCACACCGGAAACGGTTCTCTGGGGTTATTTCAGCAAGAATGCCAAGCCTACCGTTGAAATAGAGTCCGGTGATTTTGTCACCATGGAAACACTCACCCATCATGCCAACGATGATGCAGAACGGATGGTAAAAGGTGACCCCGGTGCTGAAAGTATTTTTCATTGGGATGCTCAAGGCAAAGGTGTCGACCGACGTGGTGCTGGCCCGATGGATGCCAAGATTGGTGCCGGCGGTGGAGCCGGCGTGCATATTTGTACCGGACCAGTACGAATAAAAGGCGCTCAGCCGGGTGATATTCTTGAAGTTCGGATTGTCGATGTTGCTCCCAGACCCAGTGGAAACCCTGATTACAAAGGCAAGACTTTTGGCAGTAATGCTGCTGCCTGGTGGGGTTTTCATTACGGCGATATGCTTACCGAACCGAAAAAACGGGAAGTCGTTACCATCTACGAAGTCGATGCAACGGGTGAGCGTAACTGGGCCAAAGCCGTCTACAACTATCGTTGGACACCACAAACTGACCCCTTCGGCGTGGTTCATCCGACTATCGATTATCCGGGGGTGCCAGTCGATCACAGCACCATCACCAAGAAGGAAAATATTCTGCGTGATATCCGTATTCCGATCCGTCCTCACTTTGGCACCATTGGCCTCGCTCCTGCAGAAGCCGATATGGTGAACTCGATTCCGCCCAACTACACCGGCGGCAATATCGACAACTGGCGGATTGGCAAAGGTGCGAAGATTTATTTTCCGGTCGCAGTGGATGGCGGCATGTTCTCAGTGGGTGATCCACATGCATCACAGGGTGACTCTGAGTTGTGCGGTACCGCCATTGAGTGCTCTTTAACAGGGACTTTCCAGTTTATCTTGCACAAAAAAGCTGACTTGCCCGGCACCTCGTTGGCTGAACTCAATTACCCCTTGCTGGAAACCCAGGATGACTGGGTGTTACATGGCTTTAGCTATGCCAATTATCTGGCTGAACTGGGTCCCAATGCTCAGGATGATATTTACAGCAAATCTTCGGTTGATAAAGCTTTACGCGATGCCTATCGCAAGATGCGACACTTTTTAATGACCACTCAGCATCTGGATGAAGATGAAGCGATATCACTGATGACGGTGGCGGTCGACTTTGGTATCACTCAAGTGGTGGATGGCAACTGGGGCGTGCATGCGATCCTGAAAAAATCCATGTTCCCTGCGCGTAGCTAGAGTCGGTTTATCTTCTAAATACCCTCGTTAATAGTTATGGCATAACACTTGCGAAAGGATGCTTCAGTATTCAAGGAATAAGACACGACCGTGACTGACCTGAAACGCTTTTCTGCCAGTGCTATACCCGCAGAGCTACGCCAGCCGGCCTGGAATGAAATACTTTCCAGGCTCGGGCTGGCGAGTGATGCTGCAAGCTCCATTCGTAATGACGACAGTGGCCATATGGCACTGTCCGTCTCGGCACGCGACTCAGTATTTGTTCAACTCACAGCAACCCCACAGATTCTTTCACCCATAACTGCCAAAGCAACTCAACCGTTACAAGGCACTGTATTGGTGCTCGCCTTGCTTGATGGCACCGCGCAGGTGCTGGATGCCGAGCAGACGGTCAAATTACGTTCAGGCGACATCATGTTGCTGGATCCAAGCCAACCCTGGCGACTGGCTTTACAAACTCGGTTTCGCATCATGCTAATCAAACTGGAATCATCCAGCTTTCTGCTCCGGTTGGTTCGTAGTGGACGACAGGAAGCGAATCGCATCAGCACCCAACAAGGCATCGGCGCGTTATGTCTGAACATGCTGCAATCGCTGACCGAACAGTTACCACATGTGGATAACAATGAACTTCCCGCCTTGGAAGTTACGCTGGCCGAGTTACTGGTGGCTTGTCTTTCCCATAAACAATCTGCTACCAATGAAGAAGCTACTGATGTGCAATTGGCCCATTTACGTAGAGTGTGCAGAACAGTGGATTCACGGCTGGACGATCCGGATCTGAATATTGAGCAAATCGCTGCACAGGAAGGTTTATCCGCCAGATACTTACAAAAACTGTTCAAAAACAGTGGCACAACATTCAGTGAATATCTGAAGAGCCGCCGAATACAGCATTGCTGTATTGATCTGGCTAACCCTGCCCTTGCCCAGTTCAGTATTGCCCAGCTGTGCTACCGCTGGGGGTTTAATGACGCCGCAAACTTCAGCCGTACCTTTTCACAGTTTATGGGCATGTCACCGAAAAGCTATCGTTCTGCACCGCCACAGGATCTGCATGAACAGCTTCGCCGTGGCTGTCCGCAAACAAAACCGTCAGCTCGTTCAATTACCGCCGATCCGCAATCCTTTTTGCAGGATGATGACATTCAAAAACGACGCAGACCATTTCAGGAAGTATTGGATGATCATGCTAAATATGCGTTGTCGTTGCGACTCGCCCCGAAACGGGTTTCCGACCAAGATAACACTACGTCTTCACAAACCGACACTCACTCTTCTCGACAATATTACCTGCCAGTGTCCGATAAAACCGTTCACTGGGGCTATTTCAGTAATGCGATCAAACCGGTATTAACCGTTCGCTCCGGTGATATTGTAACGATTGAAACCTTATCCCAGCATGCGTCTGATGACTGCGAACGCATGATTGACGGAGATGCCGGAGCACAAAGCGTTTTTCACTGGACTAGTACAACAAAGAACGTTGACCGGCGGGGTGCCGGGCCGATGGATGCCACGATATTCGGCCGCGGTGCCGGAGAGGGCTTTGGGGTACATATTTGTACCGGGCCGGTGTATGTCACCGATGCTGAACCCGGTGATGTGCTGGAAATACGCATTTTGGATATTCAACCACGACTCAGTTGCAGCCCGAAGCATCAAGGTAAACACTTTGGTAGCAATGCCGCCACCTGGTGGGGCTTTCAATATGACGATCTGCTCACCGAACCGAAAAAGCGTGAAGTAGTGACCGTATACGAAGTACACCAACACACCCATCCACCGCATGCCAAGGCGATTTATAACTTTCGCTGGACCCCACAAACCGATCCTTACGGCATTGTGCACCCAACCATTGATTACCCTGGCATACCGGTTGATCACTCTAGTATCGACAAGCAGTTCGGTATTCTCGACAAAGCCGTTATTCCGGTCAGACCGCATTTTGGCGTCATGGCCGTCGCCCCGCGTGAAAGCGGTATGATTGATTCTATTCCACCCAGCTATTTTGGTGGCAATATGGATAACTGGCGGGCGGGCAAAGGCACCAAATTATTTCTGCCCGTCGCCACAACTGGGGCTCTATTTTCGGTCGGTGATCCACATGCTTCACAAGGTGATTCGGAATTATGTGGCACCGCTATCGAGTGTTCTTTAACCGGTGTGTTTCAATTGGTGTTACACAAACAACGTGATTTAAAAGGCAGCTTTATGGATGGCCTAAGTCATCCATTTCTGGAAACACCGGATGAATGGGTATTACAGGGCATGAGTTTCTCCGACTATCAGGCCGAGCTCGGCCCGAATGCCCAAACGCAAGTGTATAAAAACTCCTCTATGGAAGCCGCCATGCGTGACGCTTTCAGAAAAGCCCGTCACTACCTAATGAAAGAACATGAGCTTAGTGAAGATGAAGCAATTTCACTGATTTCGGTAGCGGTGGATTTTGGTATTACCCAGGTTGTGGATGGCAATCTGGGTGTGCATGCGATTATCCGCAAGGCTATTTTTCCAGACTATAACGCTGATTAAAAATACTTATTAATTGCCTTTTCTCAGACAATTCGAACGCGCTCTCCTCATTCACCTTCCCCATTAAAATTCTTTGTAACCTGTAAACACTGTCTGATGCTAATTCTGAATTTTGTGACGCAGTTCACTTTACTTAGGTTAATGCGATTAGTTAGGTCCGGCGCAGAATGGTCAGGGCCTAATGATCTTTCATAGCCGCCTCTGTTGTGACTGAAAATGCACCACACAGGCGCGAGGAATGAAGTTTAGTCATTCTAAATAAATGACGAGCAACGTGAAGTGGTGGCAATGAAAGATCAATAGGCCCTTGCCAATCGCGAAATTTCTCGCGACACACCCCTCTACACCAAAAAAATCAAGGAGAAGTCATGGACAAAACCGATCCGAAAACAAACCGAGGTAATGGTGGCGAACCCCATCAGCAAGCTACCGGAAATACCTCAACACTCACAACACAGCAAGGCGGCCCGATTGCCGACGATCAGAATTCATTAAGAGCTGGCGCTCGTGGTCCAGGTTTAATCGAAGACCACATCATGCGCGAAAAGATTTTCCATTTCGATCATGAACGTATTCCAGAACGAGTGGTGCATGCCCGTGGTTTTGGTGCTCACGGCTATTTCGAAACCACCGAATCGCTCGAAGATGTCACCTCTGCTGATATTTTCCAGCGTAAAGGTGAAAGAACCCCGGCCTTTGTGCGTTTCTCAACCGTTGCCGGCAGTAAGGGTTCAGCCGATCTGGCCCGCGATGTGCGTGGCTTTGCCGTCAAGCTCTATACCAAAGAAGGTAACTGGGACATCGTGGGTAACAATATCCCGGTGTTTTTTATTCAGGATGCAATGAAATTTCCTGATTTGGTTCACGCCGTCAAAGAAGAACCTGATCGCGGATTTCCACAGGCCCAATCGGCCCACGATAATTTCTGGGATTTTGCGACTTTGATGCCGGAAAGCATGCATATGCTGATGTGGCAAATGTCCGATCGTACGATTCCACGCTCATTCCGTTTTATGGAAGGCTTTGGCGTACACAGCTTTAGACTGGTAGATAAAAACGGCAAGTCCCAGTTTGTTAAATTTCACTGGAAGCCAAAGCAAGGCTTGCAGTCTGTTTTATGGGATGAAGCGTTAAAAATCAATGGTGCCGATCCGGATTTCCATCGTCGTGATTTATGGAATGCCATTACTCAGGGAGATTACCCTGAGTGGGAACTGGGACTGCAGATTTTCGATGAGGAATTTGCTGAGAAATTTGAGTTTGATGTGTTGGATGCCACCAAGCTTATCCCCGAAGAACAGGTGCCGATTCGCATTGTCGGTCGACTAGTGCTGGATCGGGTTGTCAGTAACTTTTTTGCTGAAACCGAACAGGTGGCATTCTGCACCCAGAATATCGTCAAAGGTATTGATCATTCAAATGATCCTTTGCTGCAGGGCAGAAACTTTTCCTATCTCGATACGCAGTTAAAGCGTCTGGGTGGACCCAATTTCACCCACATTCCAATCAACGCGCCGAAATGTCCGATGCATCATTTCCAGCAGGATGGTCATATGGCAATGAGCAATCCTACCGGACGGGCCAACTATGAACCGAATAGCTGGGGCGAAGAAGAAGGCGGTCCACGTGAATGTCCGGTAAAAGGTTTTGAAAGTTATCCAGAAGATGTATCTGGTCCAAAAGTCCGTGAACGTTCTGAAACCTTTGCTGATCACTACAGCCAGGCCAGGCAGTTTTATATAAGCCAGACTGAAACGGAACAGCAGCATATTATCAATGCATTTTCATTTGAGCTCAGTAAAGTCAAAACACCGGCAATCCGTAAACGCATGGTTAGTCATCTGCTGAATATTGATCAACAACTAGCCGAAAAAGTTGCTGAAAAATTGGGCATCAATCCGTTGCCGGAACCGGCTGATGCAGCGATGCCAACAAGGGATGATTTGCCAGCTTCTGACAAGTTAAGCATTCTCAAAAATGGCCCGAATAGCTTTAAAGGCCGTAAAGTTGGTGTCTTGATGACCGATGGATTTGATGCTGATATTTTCAAATCGCTGGAGAAATCACTTAAAGCAGAAGGGGCAATGTTTGAAGTTGTTGCGCCACATACCGGTGAAATAACCAGCAGTGCTGGTGACAGCATCAAGGTTGATGAAAAGGTTGATGGCGGACCTTCCGTGTTATTTGATGCCATTGTGATTTTGCCTGGTAGCGACGGTGTGAAAATGCTGGCAGAAATGCCACCAGCATTAACCTTTGTCAGTGATGCCTTTAATCACATGAAATTTATTGGCTACGGTGAAGATGCCATGCCGCTTTTGAAAAAGGCCGGTATCAGTGAGATGTTGGATGAAGGCTGCCTGCAATTGACCAATACTAAAACGACGGACGAATTTACCCAAAACTGTCGTGATATTCGGTTTTGGCAACGTGCTGGTTAGTTGGTTTTTATGATGAAATAACAAGTTGAATCAGGTCACCCGTTTGAATGTTCAGACGGGTGATTTTGCGTTAGCTTGTAGATTATCTAAACCGTCTCAGAAGGAGATCATTATGATCGCCAGACGCTATTCTTATACGCTGATAATCATCATTTTACTGCTTGTCGCGTTAATCATTCTGCGCATGCAATTGCCGTCAATGGTGAAAGACTATTTGAATGGTAAATTGGCCGATATGGGTGATTATCAAGGACAGATAGCCGATGTAGATATTCATTTATGGCGCGGCGCCTACTCTGTCGACCAACTGGAAATCACTCAAAAAGACCAGCCTTCGGTACCATTTTTTAAAGCCGAAATAATAGATACCTCTGTAAGCTGGGCATCTTTATTAAAAGGCAGAGTGGTTGCAGACGTTGATTTGATAGATGCCGAAATTCATCTGGTCGATGACGAAGCAGAAGACCAGCCTGAAGAAGAATCCACCTGGCGTCAGACTGTTCAGGAAATTATTCCATTACAAATTGATCGATTAAATATTGATAATGGTGAAATTCATTTTCATAACTTCAACTCTGATCCCCCCGTACATCTGGTTTTTTACCAATTAGACGGTGAAATAACCAACCTAAGCAATGCTGATCGAAGTGATGGGCTGCAATTCGCTAATTTTGATATTGAGGGGCAAGTGTTAGATAGCGCTTCGGCTAGACTGGATGGACGCCTGGATCCTTTAGGTGATTTTCATAATTTTGAACTCAAGTTAAAAATCACCGGTATCAACCTGACAAAACTCAATGACGTCTCTGAAGCCTATGGTAATTTTAATTTCAAATCAGGCAACGGCGATTTTGTGATGGAATTGCAGGCTGAGGAGGCTCAATTAACCGGCTATGCAAAACCCGTTCTGGATAATGTTGAAATCTTTGATTTGGAAAAAGATCTGCAAGATGGCGTTTTCAGTGCAGCCTGGCAAGCCATAGTCGGTGCATTTGGCCAGATATTCCGCAACGATCCCAAAAACCGTATCGCTACCCAAGTTGAGATACGTGGCAATCTGGATGACCCAGATGTCAGTGCCTGGCAGGCCTTTCTCGCCATTCTGGAAAATGCTTTTGTAGACGCATTCGAAAGTGATTTTGGTCGGGAGACTGGTTCCGAATCATCGCCATCCCAAGACACAATATCTGAACCTGACTCTCGTTCTGAGTCCGAATCCAAATCAGAAGCTGAAACCGATACGGTGAATTGCCAGCTTCGGCCTATGTGGGATAAATGCGACTAAGTGACCAAATGACAGTGACGTTGTTTGAAAATCAGTTGTTACGAATAGCAGCCACTAATTCCGACTTGGTCATCTTGCTACGCCCCTTAATATTAAGCTGACTGGCCCGGTTATACAGCTCCTGTTTTGTCCGTGACTCCAAAGGGCTATTAGGATTGCCAGTCCCCTGACTAGTTTTCCTAGGTGTACGGCCTTCCTCACGACGTTGTTTATTCACAGTGCGAGCCGCAATTTCTTCAGCTTTATCGGTCTTTTTACCGCTTTTTTTCTGCTGATCCTTAATATGCTCATATTGACGTTCATCTTTATCTGTCCACTCGGCAACCATAAATAGTCCTCCTGTTTACAGTATTAAAAAGGTCACGTCCCACATTAGCAATGCTATAGCTACCCTGCCAATATCCTAGGTTAAAGTAACCGACTCCGTGGCAGCGCCAAACCTAATAAGCAAGATGGTGAATCAGTAAATTACAGATAACCCTGCTCGCAGATGTCTTCAAAGGTGTACAAGACTGAGGGGAAATAGTGCTGATAGACATACAAAATATATTCACATTACGTTGGTAACATCATATTTTAAATAACAAAAAGGCCCTGTCTGGCATCTGCCAAGGCCTTTAACATCAACCTTTATGGCTCAGTCAACTCCAGAAAAACTTCTTTGCCGAAGGTGATGGGCATTTGATACCTGCTCGTCGTTAGCTGCTGTGAGTGATTCAAAAGCCAACTCACCTGACAGTTGGTTAAAACGTTGTTGTAATAACTCCAGTTGATGCCAGGCCCATTGATTTTCCGGCTGTTTCAATAACCAGCTTTGCCAGTCCTGCCGGGTGTGATCGGTATTAAATTCAGCAGTGAGTTCTGCATACCACTGAGCAGCTTCTGCCAGTGCTTGCTGTTGTTGAGGCGTCAAACCTACTGAAGAAGTGTTCATACGTCTAACTGTTCATATGACGAAAATAACAGGCAATGCTGCGTGGCTTTGGCCATATATTTTTTGACCGAGCTTTCTGATAGCCCCATTTCTTCAGCAATTTCACGATAAGTCATACCTTTAAGCTGGGACATTAGAAAAGCAGTTTTCACCTTTACACCTAAACCATCCAGCATGGCATCAATGCGATATAGCGTTTCCAGCACAATCATGCTCTGCTCTGCCGAGATGACCTCCTGCTCTGGTTGCTGCATTAATGCTTGCAGATAGGATTGTTCTATCGTGCGTCGACGGAAATGGTCGATCATCACCCTTTTGGCAACTGTCACCAGATAACTTCGTGGCTCACGAATTGCCTCAACCTTGTCATTAGAGCCTGGGGCGGTCAATAATCTAACAAACGTATCCTGTGCTAGATCAGCCGCCTGATGAGAACAATTTAATCGCTCACGTAACCAGCTCTGTAACCAGCTGAAATTGTTTTGATAGAGTTTTTCCAGGCTCTCTGTATGAGGTAGTGACAATGGCGCATTCATAATTATTACTTACAACCGTTAATGATAATGATTATCAGTTGCATTCTAAGATAATTAATTATTAAGAGCAATTCATAGAAACTATCTTATTTTTATTTGCGTGAAATAATAATTAAATATATCTCGGCCTTAACGATCCAGCCATTGTCGTAACAAATTATTACGTACTCGCGAGAGTCGATCATATTGTTCTGTTTTACCGTTTTGATTAAATTCCTCTCGGAGCGACTGCTCCATATCAAACAGAATCTCCCGTCGATTAGGATCACGTATCCGACTAGTCACCCAACCGACGATAACTAGTCGTTCGCCTTCTGTGACCTCATTGACGCGATGCAGGTAAGTAGAGGGATAGATGAGTAAATCACCCGCATCCAGTTTCCAGCTACGTTCACCGCTACTGTCTTCTAACACTAGTTCGCCGCCCTGAAACTGGGTTTGATCAGATAAGAATAAGGTGAATGAAATATCCGTGCGCTGGTTGTTGATCAATGCTTCATCGACATGGGTGCCATATCGCATACCTGACTGATAACGGCTTATTAACAGACGAACGAATTGTTGTGGATAGGTGCTCTGCACGAATAAGTCATTAGCTAAAAGACGTTGTTCCACCAGCTTTAAAATACCGGAAATTTCCGCCATATCTGCCTGCAGATTTTGCTTTACCTGGATGGCGGCCCGGCCCGCTGTGCTCAGTCCGTCATGGAACGAGACATCCTTAAGCGTTGCCTTTATCGCTTCAAGATCAACTTCTGATAAACATTGTGAGAGATGCAGGATCATATTGAGAATGAGACTCATTTATGGCAAAGTAGATAACTTATCATAACGCCACTCAGAGAGACAGACTATGCAAGAAAATCGTAAAAAATGGGTAAGCCTTGGGGTTGCACTGGCCAGTGGAATCAGTTTGAACGCCACCGCAGCAGATATCTCGCATGATATGCACTTTACCAATGAGAACATTACGCTGGCAGCCGCTGGTGAAGGCGAAGGTGGCGGCGTCACTGAGAGCGATCTGAAAACTAATGACGTCGCTTTTTTAACCCGTTTGGGACTGATCCGTGGTCACTTGCTGGTGGGTTATGAATTATATAAACAAGGCCAGGTCGATATGGCTATCACGCATATGAAACATCCACGCGATGAGCTATATGCGGGCTTGGTGCCATCAATCGAATACCGTGGTGGAAAGCGCTTTGATGATGCATTAAGCAATCTGGCCGACAAAGTGACCAGCAAAGCACCTCAAGCTGAAGTGGATGAAGCCTACCAACAACTTGAAGCAGGCATTAAAGCCGCTGAAGCAGTAGCAAAACCGGATTTAAAAAATACCCTGCAAAGTATTAAAGACTTAATTCGTACTGCAGGTGAAGAATATGCATTGGGCGTAGAAAACGGCAAATTGATTAATCTACATGAATATCAAGATGCTTATGGCTTTACCCAAATCGCCAAACGCCGGCTTGAACAACTCCCGAAAGAAACACGCAATGAGTCAGCCGATACGGTTAAACAGGTTGAAGGCTATTTAGATGAACTTGCCGATCTCTGGCCAAGTATCGCACCTAAAGGTGATGTAGATGGTGATGCATCAAAACTGTATGGCGCTGCAGCTCGGATTGAGATTGCAGTCTTGGGAGTTTAAATAAATGGTATCTGAATAAAGTTCAGATAAATGGAGAGGTATCTACACTTTTACTAACCGTGTAGATACCTTTTCAGACTTTTGTTAATCCTGCTGCGCCGTTTTTTTTGCCCACACTATAAATCTAAGTGGGTATTCACCTGCCGAAAATTATGCTTAGAACCTGGAATCTAATGTTAAGGTGATCGTACGTGGATCACCCCAGATATTGCCATCCTGCATTGTATTGATGCACTGGTAGTATTTCTTATCTGTCAGGTTGATCAATAAAAGATTGGCAGAAAACTGGCGTGTGATCTGATAGCAAGCGCCAATATCAAACATAGTGAAACCTCCTTGCTGCAACCTCGCGTCGTTTTGGCAAGCAACCTCTAATGCAAATACGAATGATAACTCTTTGCAATAAATAACACCCTTCTGTATTATCCTCAGCTTTGTATTCAAGGTAGCTTTTTCGTGAACAGGCTCCCACGCCATGGAATTTCACCAAAGGAAAACCTGTGCATATCAAGCATGAGAAGAATATGACACGTCAGCTTCACTTATTCACTAGCGCCGCTACGGAAACATCTGTATCAACCACTACATCAGCCATGCAACATATCAGAACACCGTTGAAAACCGTATTGGCCTCCGCACTGTGGCTGGGGTTGACCGGCAATGCCTTCGCCGCAAGTGATACGGCTGGCGATGATGTCTCACTGCCAACCCTGCAGGTGCAGGGAGCGAGCATCTCGGATCAGTATTACCAACCTGATTCCAGTGCAGCGACGCGCACTGATACTCCGTTACGCGAAGTACCACAAGCAGTCAGGGTATTACCACGGCAGACATTAGACGATATCGGCGCTTTGCGTCTCGACAACAGCCTCGACTTTGTCAGCGGTGTGTCGCGTCAGAACAACTTCGGCGGCACCTGGGACAATATCGCCATTCGAGGTTTCGCCGGCCATGAAAATACCGGCATGAGCCTGTTACGAAACGGCTTTTCCAGTAACCGCGGCTTCAATGCGCCGCGCGATATCGCCAATATCGAAAGCATCGAGTTTCTCAAGGGACCGTCAGCAGCGTTGTACGGTAACAGTGAACCTGGCGGCACCCTTAATATCGTCACCAAAAAGCCACAATTCCGATCTGCACATACGCTGGATGTCAGCGCCGGTAGCTATGACTTTTATCGCACCGCAGTTGATACCACAGGCCCGCTCAACGATAATTTTGCTTATCGCCTGAACATTGCCGCCGAGGACAGTGGGAGCTTCCGTGATCACGTTGACAGTGCTCGTCAATTGGTCGCACCGGCATTTACCTGGGTAATCTCGGACCGCAGCGAGCTATCGTACGACGGCGAATATCTGCGCCATGAGGGCGCATTTGACCGGGGCATTGTCGCGGTCAATGGCGATGTCAATGCGGTACCCCACGAAAATTTCTTCAGCGATCCCGACGACGGCGATACCACGCAGATAAACCACAACCACCAACTTACGTTAACCCATGCGTTATCAGACACCTGGCGTAGCCGCCTGGGCTTTGCCTACAAAAACAGTACCTTGGCAGGCGCGGGTTCCGAGGTGCTACCCTTTGCAATCATCAGTGGAGATAGCGTCACCCTGCGCGACCGTTACCGCGACTTCGCGTCCGAGGACTTTACCGTGCAAGCTGAGTTGCAGGGGAACTTTGATTTGGGCGGCATGGATCACACCGTCCTGATCGGCACCGAAGCTTATCATTTTGAACAAGACTTCCGCATTCTCCAGCTCAGAAATTCAATGCGAATCGATAATATTTTTGGCGACCCGATCTACACGACACTGGCAACAGATACCAGAACATTGATCGCTGATCGGCATGAGAAGCAAGATAATTCCGCCCTGTTCGCCCAGGACGAGATTGGCCTTACCGAACGCTTTAAGCTGCTCGTCGGCCTGCGCTACGACCGCTTTGATGAAAAAATAGAAAACAAGCTCAATGATAATAACGTCGAGCAAACGGAATCAGCAGTTTCACCGCGCATGGGACTTACCTACCTTTTTGATCAGCAATGGTCCTGGTACGCCTCCACCGGCAAATCCTTTCGCCCCAATGGCGGCACCGACGCCGATGGCAATGGCTTCGATCCTGAAGAAGGTCGCGCCCTGGAGAGCGGTCTGAAGTTTGAGTCCGCTGATCAACGTATTGGAGCCACACTGTCTGTGTTCCAGATCGACAAGGAGAACGTGTTGACGGGATCCGATCCCAATGGTGTGTTCTCTATTGCTGCCGGTGAAGTGCGCAGCCGCGGCGTTGAATTCGATCTTGCAGGCAAACTGACCCAACACCTCCGCCTCAGCGCCAGCTATGCCTATCTGGACACCGAAGTCACCAAAGACCAGGGCGGCGCCGTCGACTGGGCGACAGGCGAAGTGGTGAATCTCAAAGGCAAACCGCTTTCCAACATCCCCAAACAAAGTGCCAGCCTGCTTGCCATGTGGGAGGCACCGCTGACCAATGGTGGAAACTGGGGCATCGGTGGCGGCATCAACTATACGGGAAAACGTGCCGGCAACTATATCGACAGCTTCAGTCTACCGTCCTATACTACAGTGCAGCTTAATTCATACTGGCGTATCGATCGGAACCTGCGCCTGAACGCCAATGTGCATAACCTGTTCAATCGCGAATACATTGCCAGCTCCTATGACCGCGCGTGGTTGGTGCCGGGTGCACCGCGCGCTTTGACAGTCAGCGCCCAATACACGTTTTAAAGGAGTTTATCGAATCTACTGCGGTTATTTGTTGCATGCCACGCCCATGCAGACGTCAACATATTACAGTTAAAGTGAAAGAGATCCATTAGCGTCTTAGTGACGAACTGACAAGAGCGATCATTTCTTAAAATTTCTGTTCGGCATGGCGAATCCGAACCTTGTATAAATTAGTTATGGCCAGTGGCTGCCAGTTTGGCGGCAATATAATCACTGTGTTCGACGTGCAACAAGTTACTGATACGGCGAATTACATGTTGCTCTATCTGGTGGATTTCCTGATCAGCGTTGGCCAGTTGCCAGAGGATATGAATTAATTCAACTTTCTTTTTCTGACTATAGCGATGATTGATTTCCGAGGTAAAGGCAAAATAATCTGTAGCAGATTTGTGTGCCTGTTCGGCTTCAGCAAGCAGACTTTCGGCCGCATCTTTATCGAGTGAAAAACGTTTCTGTAAAATAGATAGCAGCATGTCCCGCTCTTCATCTTTAAAATGATAATCAGCAGCAATGACTTCTATCATTAACGCAGCGGCTGCAAGTTTCACCGATAAATGTGCAGCATCACCGGTATCGTGATCGTCGAGCAATTCTCGCTGTAACAATTGTTTAAGTTTATCGAGCATAGATTTCTCCTGTACTGAAGTGACAGATTAATCACGCAGCAGTTCTTAAGGATTATTTTGTCGAGTGTAAAATCACAGCCGCCTGATAGCGGGGTTTACCGTAACCTAGCATGCTATTAAATTCTTTATGGGTCACGGGGACATAAAAACTGTCTGTGAGAGTTTTGTCATCATCCCAATCAATATCCGGATCATGAAAATAGACAAAGGTATCTGAAATCGATACCAACACCACCCAGTGGGGTGATTTGTTCTGATTTAGTCGGTAAGAGCTAATCAACACTACTGCCAGTGCACCCTGGTTCAAATACTCACGCAGTAAATTCACATCAATTTGCCGCATCTGCTGCTCGACTTCCGAGGTTTCCAGCTGTCGCATAAAGTCCTGATGCACACATTCCATCACAGCTTTTTTATCTTCACTACGTACACCGTTCACAAATGGCACATCATCACTATTGGTGATTAAGGTAGTGTTGAAATAACGTCGCCATGCCGCCAGCGCCAGTCCCTGTGCACTACAGCCGCCATGGCCGGAAGTCATAAATATGGTGGTAGCTTCACGCCATAACTGTAATTCCAGCCCCCGATCCAGATGCATGACCGGCTGAAGGGTTTTCATCGCCATCATCAAACTGGCCGGACCACAGGTAAAATCGGTGCTTTGCGAATAGTGAAATACCTGCTGATGCAGTTCTTCAGGTTGTGGCTGCAAAACCTTCATCATGCGCAAAGCATTGGCATGATCTTCGTAGTAGTCAGTGACGATTTCAAACTGGTGATAGCCGAGGCTTTCATAAAGTTTAATTGCACCAGCATTATCGGGCCGCACTTCCAGACGAATAAAACTGCGGCCAGCTGTCAATGCAGCCTGCTCCGCTTCACGCATCAAAGCCCGGGCAATTTTCTGATTCCGGTATTCAGGTAATACCGCCAGCGAATAGATGCGCCCCAGCGAAGTGCCCCGGGCATATAACAACAGCACATAGCCCATCAATTTTTGTTGCTGCTGGGCGACCAATAATAAGGCATTAGCCTTGTTGATCATCCATTTAAAACTACGACGCGAGAGTTGATCGCTATCAAAACAGATATTTTCGATATCCAGCAGTGCATCTACATCAGCTAAAGTGGCCGCACGAAAGATTATCGAATCCGTCTGTTGATTAACTGCCATTTGCATTAGTAGTCAAACCCTCCAGGGCCATTTCGATGACCTGGCGCCCGCGAAACAATACCAGCTCTTGCCATTGAGTCTCATCAGGACAGAAAAAATCCTGCATTGCGTGTTTAATATCCAGCGTTTTCTGGTCAGACCAATCGATTTTACCGGACTGTTGTAATTGTTGATCAGCAAACAGTACTTTAAGCATTTGTTGATTGCTAAAAGTACCAAATTCAAGTGTCAGAAAACACACGTTATCCCCTTGCTGATGCCAGAAATAATCATGCAAACCGTACTTTACACCAGAAGTTGAGGTGCCGAGAGCCGGTTCGGTCACTGTCGGGCCAAATAATTCCCGCGCTTTTTTCTGACCGGCAGTTTCTGGGGGATGGTCACAGATTAATTCGCCATATCCATAAGGCCCTAGTCCACTATGAATATCTATGACAATAACGTTATCGCGTTTTTCCGGTTTAAGTTGTGCGACCAGCTCTTCAATGGTTTGACGTGACCAACTGGCTTTTTCGCCACCGAAATAAAGCGCATCGGCTTTGCTGTATTGGCCTTGGCTGAGCTTATCAAACTGCTCACGTTGCTCCCCAACTAAATCGACTGCGTCCTTTTGCTTACTGAGCTTTTCCCATATCGCTATCACATCAGCAGAGTCTGGAAGTTTGGCATTAAAATCAACAAAGTTACGGTTGATATCGATACCTTCGTGGTCATTTCGGCTGGCACAGGCAAATCCCCAGGGATTTAATGCATGCACCATAACAACACACACATCGGCGGGTAACCGTCGGTGACGTCCCACAAAATCAGATTGAATTGCTGAGCCTACTCCACCCTCAACACCATGAACACCAGAAACCAGTACCAGAATATTTTTTGCTTTAGGACTGCCAGCCCAGGCAATATCACAAAACAAACGTTCGTTTTTTGGCCCGCGAACCGGGTGAATAATATTATTGACCCGTTCGACAATGGAGCTTGTTTCCACTGCTGATATGAACTTGTCACGTGCACCGGCATAGCGCTGAGAAAACACACTCAGAACGGCATCTGCATACATGGCAACAACTCTCCTGTAGATGAAAATTCGGCGAAGAATAGGCGACTTTCATGATTTTGACCAGATAATCAGCATAGTGGCAAAAATATTTATCACAACCATGACACAATCACTTTATGATGCACAAATCGTCTGACTAACTTAATTAGGAGCAACGCTAAAGTCATATGACTAACCATTTGATAATTCTTGAAAATATCGAAGACTGGGCACCTTACTTCCCAAGCGCGCAGGTCATCGCAGTGGATGATTATCTGCAAACCCCCTCCCCAAGTGCGAGTGAGCGTGCGCAAATTATTAACCTCTGTCACGGCCTTGAATATTTGAGTCCCGGTTATTACTGCTCAATGGTCGCTGAAGCACGAGGCCATCGGGTGATGCCGAGTTTGCGCACCATTAATGACTTATCCCGTAAAAGTCTTTATGCCTACGATTTATCAGATTTTGGTACGCATCTGGATAAAGTCATTGCGGCCAGTGATAAACAATCTGAAACCAGTTTTAAGCTGAAAGTATTCTTTGGCCAATGTGAATTTAAAGGCCTGCAGAAGCTGGCAAGACAGATTTTTGAACAGTATCCCTGTCCTATCATCGAAATCGAGTTCAGCCACAAAGGGCACTGGTTAATTTCTGCCATCAAGGCTGCTCCGCTTAATCAGCTCACTGACAGTGAGCAGGATAACTTCGCCAATGCTTTGGATGCATTCAGTCATAAGTTATGGCGCAAACCTTCAAAGCGTCGCCAATACCGATATGACATGGCTATTCTGCACAACCCCGATGAAAAAATGCCGCCCAGTGATGCCACGGCATTAAAACGCTTTATCGCCAGTGGTAAACGCATCGGTATTGATGTCGAGCTGATCACGCCGCGTGACTATATCCGTATTGCTGAATATGACGCTTTATTTATTCGTGAAACCACGGCGATTCATAATCACACCTATAAATTTGCCCGCCGTGCTGAAAGTGAAGGGTTGGTCGTTATTGATGATCCAACCTCCATCATTCGCTGCACCAACAAGATCTATCTGAAAGAACTGCTGGAAAAGCATAACTTGCCGATGCCGGAATCACATTTGCTCTATCGAAACGATAAAACCGGTCTGGAAAAAATTTGTGCTGAAGCGACTTTTCCTTTGGTAATGAAGATTCCTGATGGCGCTTTTTCCAAAGGTGTTATCAAGGTGAATAATGCCGATGAACTGCGAAGCAATGCCGCAGAGTTTTTCCAACAATCGGCAATAATCCTGTTGCAGGAATTTATGTTTACCGATTACGACTGGCGTATTGGAGTGTTTAATAACAAACCGATTTATGCCTGCCAGTATTTTATGAGTAAAGGCCATTGGCAGATTTATAACCACAATACCAAAAAAGGCACGGATTCCGGTAAATCAGCCGCGGTGCCTATTTCTGAAGTTCCGGAAAAAGTACTGAAAATCGCGGCAAAATCGGCGAAATTGGTGGGAGATGGTCTTTACGGTATCGATATCAAACAAAGCGGAAGTCGAGTCGTATTAATTGAAATTAACGACAACCCCAGTATCGATAGCGGCGTAGAAGATGCCTATCTGGGACCGGCTTTATATGACGATATCATGCGGGAATTTTTACGTCGGCTCGAAGCTCGTAAAGCGCATCGCCAGTCTTAAGCATTCCTTAGATATAAAAAAGCGGTGGCTGAAAATAATATTCAACCACCGCTTTTTTAATTTTGCTTATTGTTATCTTAGAAAGAGTAACTCGCTCCAACATGTAAATAACGTTTCTCACCTACGAAGTAGCGATATTCATCTGAAAAACCATTATAGTCAGCACGCTCTGCGTATTCTGTATTAAACAGGTTGTGTACTTTTCCATATAACGTCAGATTATCTGTCACATCATGTGAAGCACGTAGATTGACTACATCATGCCCCTCGTACTTTTTGTCGTTTCCATCTGTGATGTAATATTCACTCATATGAATCCATTCTAATTCTGCACGAGTAACAGGTGTTACATTCCAACCTAAACGAATATTACCCATACGTTTTGGCGCCGTTACCAGATAATCACCTTTTTCAATATTGCTGCTTTCCCGATTAAAGTCGTATTCGTGTTTTGCAAAAGTAACATTTGCCGCAATATCAAATTGTTCGTTAAATGGGTAGAAAGCCCCTAATTCCAAACCAGTATGCTGGGTTTTACCATCTGGAACATTAATCTGATTGCTGTCTGTAAAGAAATAATCCTTTTTCTTCATGTGATAGGCAGCAATTTCATATTGCAAGCCGTCGCCTATTTTCCGCATACCGATTTCAATACTATCAATAGTCTCAGAGTCTGCAGCACCACCGGTCGCTCCTCGTTGTTGGATTCGATATAAATCGGTGGTTTGTGGTGCTCGATTGCCTCGTGCATAGTTGATGAAAGCAGCTGTGTCTTCAGTTAACTCCTGAACTAATCCTAATTTAGGACTAAGATTACTAAAGTTTTCTTTATCACTGTCCGGCCTTAAATAACGAGTTCCTAAAGTCAGAGAGTCCGTATTATTAGTGTAGTCATATTTTGTATATTCATATCTTACACCGGCAGTTAAACGTGTTTTTTCTAATAGCTGCCACTCACTGTGAACATAGGGTGCTACCACTGAAGCATCGACTTCATAGTCATAATGTACCCCTTGAACGAATGGTCCAACTGAAGGGCTGTTCTGAACTTCTGATAATTCACCTTCTGTATATTCAAAGTCGGTGCCAAAAATAATCTTATGGCCGCCACTTAAATCTTTTGTATAGGCAGCTAAAAGCCCTACGCTACTATGTTTATTTTTCTCTACTGGCTGTCCATTTAGGAAATGCATCAGAAATTCCATTTCGGTATGGCGCAAATAAGGGGTTAACCTTAATGTCGAGTTGTCGGTCAACTGACGTTCCCACTCAGTAGACAACCTTGTGGATTTAGCATCGCGGTAAGCCTCTGGATCCGGATTAGTGCGAGAAAGACTTTCATCTTCATATGCTTTAAAACCTTCAATGTAGCTTGCTGTTTCCTGATTGAGATTGGTATGGCTGAATAAGGTTTTAAAACTGTCAATTTCGCCATAATAATCATGACGGAAGCTGACTTTTTGCTGATCGTACCCGGAGTCACTGACATAGCCGCCGTCAGTTGTACCATTAACGCTTAAGCGGTAACCATGCTGCCCAATGGTATCGCTCACTGTACCTTTCATTTGATATAAATCATGCGGCCCAACGGAAATATCAATTTCGCGTTGTAAATCCAGTGAAGGAGCTCGGCTTAATACGTTGATCAAGCCATGGACCGCATTGGAACCGTACAAAGCACTACCAGGACCACGCACCACTTCTATCCCACCAGCCTGTTCATAATTAACTTCAAACAGACCATTTACATTAGCAAAGCCCGCTGCGCGTAATGGAATACCATCTTCCAGAAACAGAAATGACCCGGCACCGGCACCACCGGTTAACACTGGTGAACGAATTGAAGTCAGATGCTCCTGGCCATTACCTCGTTGGATATTAACGCCACTGACACGGTTGACGATCTCGGTAATGTGATCCGGGCGAACAAAATCGATTTCTTCTTCTGAAATTCTGCCGGTATTCCCCGCTAAATCGAGGATTGGCGTTCCCGAGCGGGTGCCGGTAACAACCAACTCGTCCAGAGATAAATCCTCTTCTTCCTGAGCATAAGCAGGTAAGGCGATATTCATGCTGGCCAGGGCCATCAGTATGGGTAATTTGCGTAAGGTTGGCATGAGCTATGGTTCCTAGATTATATGTTGTAAAAAGTTAACGAATTTTCTCATGTTGTCTTTTTACAACACATCAGAAAAATCCTTAATTGACGTTGAAAAACGTCCTATCATCCCCATCTAATGACCCAGATCAATTTTTTTCGAATGAGCCCATGGAATACAAAGACTATTACAAAATCCTTGGCGTAAGCCGGACAGCAACACCAGAGGAGATAAAAAAAGCCTATCGCACACTGGCNAGNAAATATCACCCTGATGTCAGCAAAGAGGTGAATGCCGAAGAAAAGTTCAAAGAAGTCGGTGAGGCTTATGAGGTGCTGCGCGATAAAGAAAAGCGTGCACAATATGACCAGTTTGGTGGACAGTTCCGTCACGGTCAATCGTTTTCTCCACCTCCAGGCTGGGAGGAAAATGTCGGTGGCTTCGGTCAGGGTAATTTCAGCAGCTTTTTTGAAAACATGTTTGGNGGCATGGGCGGAATGGGCGGNGGTCAACAGGATAACTTTTTTGCCCGTGGNGAGGATGTAAGCGCCAAAATTACTATTTCACTGGAAGATGCNTTTAACGGCGCGAATAAATCGATTCGCCGTCCTGCCGGTGCCACGCAAACNGGTACCGTTAACGTCAAGATCCCTGCCGGCATCGAACCGGGTAAAAAAATTCGTTTAAGCGGACAAGGTAAAGCTGGAATGAGTGGTAAAGCGGGTGATTTATATCTGGAAATCCAGATTGCCCCACATTCGCTTTATCGGTTGGAAGGCAAGGATGTCTACCTGGATTTGCCAATTACGCCATGGGAAGCAGCATTAGGTGCCAAAATTACCGCCCCAACTTTAGCTGGAAAAATTAGTCTGAATATCCCGGCGGGCACTCGAAGTGGGCAAAAAATGCGTTTGAAAGGCCGCGGGCTTCCCGCTAAAACGCCCGGTGATCAATTTGTGGTTTTACAGATAATGACTCCTCCGGCGACGACTGCCGAAGCGAAAAAGTTTTATCAGCAAATGGCTGAAAAACTTCCNTTTAATCCAAGAGAGAACATTGAATAAGCATTTTGAGGTAGAGACAAAATGATGAATAAACTGAAATCTGCTGTTATCTGGTTGGCCGGTGTAACTCTGTTGACGCAGGTTGCNGTGGCTGCCCTNCCTTTGCCATGGCTGGATGATGATAATCAAATGCCCACGCTNGCNCCGATGCTGGATCANTCCAAACCTGCCGTGGTGAATATTGCCACACGTAGTGAAGTCAGAATTCAGGATAATCCATTATTAAATGATCCGTTTTTCCGACGTTTTTTTAATTTACCTCAACAACAGCAACCCCGTACTCGTCAGGCCCAAAGCCTGGGGAGTGGCGTTATTGTTAATGCTAAAGAAGGTCTGGTATTAACCAATAATCATGTGATTCAGCGTGCNGANGAAATTACNGTNTCCCTGCACGATGGCCGTACCTTTCAGGCTGAAGTNGTAGGCAGCGATCCAGCAACTGACGTGGCCGTGATTCGCATTCCNCCCGAAAAACTTACCGCTCTGCCACTGGCGGATTCCGACAGACTGCGGGTTGGCGATTTTGTGGTCGCTATTGGTAATCCGTTCGGNCTTGGCCAAACAGTGACATCCGGTATTGTCAGTGCTTTNGGACGGAGCGGTCTGGGACTTGAAGGTTACGAAAACTTTATTCAAACCGATGCTTCCATCAATCCCGGTAATTCGGGCGGTGCATTAGTTAATCTGCGAGGNGAATTAGTGGGTATTAACACCGCTATTTTTTCACCGAATCAATCCGGTAATGTAGGGATTGGCTTTGCTATTCCGAGTAATCTTGTCAAACAGATTACTGATCAGTTACTGGAATATGGAGAAGTTCGTCGTGCTTATCTGGGTGTACAGATGCAAGACATTACCCCAGAACTCGCTCAGGCATTTGGTATTGAAGACAACCGTGGCGGCGCCGTAGTAACCAATGTAATTAAAGATTCTGCTGCTGAAAAAGCGGGTTTAAAAGTGGGTGATGTGGTGACCGCTGTCGATGGCGTTTCGCTGTTAAACGCTGATAACCTGCGTAATACCATCGGTTTATTGATGGTGGGCCAGACTATCAAGCTGGACATCATTCGTGATGGTAAGGAAAAGACACTGAAGGCAAAAGTTACTGAAGTCCAATCCAGTAAAACCCAAACTGGCGATGTGCATCCGAAACTGCGAGGCGCCACCTTTGGTGATATCGAACAGAGCTCACCTGCTTACGGCAGAATTCAAGGCATTATGCTGTACTCGGTTGAACGTGGCAGCCCGGCCTGGGTCGCGGGTTTACGTAGTTATGACATTGTCACCTCGGTCAATCGTCAACCGGTTGCCAATCTTGAACAGTTCAAACAACTGGTCTCTAATCAACCGGAGTTATTACTGAATATTGTCCGGGATAATCAGGCTATGTTCTTGCTATTACGATAAGGACTCTGGCGCGGAGCCCAGCTCCGCGCCATCAATAAGACTCTCGAACAGTTTCGAGAGAAAGCCTTGTTTTTTACCGTAACTTATAGATCCTATTGGGATTCTACAGTTCGATTCCTACCGGCAGCTTTTGTCTGATAAAGTGCCTCATCAGCCTGTTTAATTAAATCTGCGGCCGATTTCTCACCGGTAGGTACCATGCTGGCCACCCTACAACTTATTGTTACGTAATCTGCCACACTGCTGGTTTTATGCTCTAACGCTATGTCATAAATGTTTTGACGCATCCGTTCAGAAATATCTATTGCGTCTTTAGGCCTGGTATTCGGCAACAAAACGCTGAAATCCTTACCTCCAAAACGGATGGCAACATCAGTTGCATTAGGTAAACTCTGGTGATTAAATGCCATTGATTTTAAGCATCAAGCACAAAGGTTACTGTGTCTAAATCCCCATCAGATTCACAGCAAACAGCTGTTGCTGAAGTCCATCCAAGATCGTCCCTCCAGAATATAAGTTATTTCATCAATACCGATGTATTTTTCCTATACAAGCTTGGAGGATATTGCTGCAAAATAAATTGCAAAGGTGTACCCGCTTCAAATACTTTCTGTTGGGATTAAAACTCTTTATCTTGCAACCCGTTTAATGCCTTGAATCATTAGTAGCACTATAGCGCCTGCAACTACACCCACTCCTGCGTTAAAAAGTTGTGGAACGATAAAAGCACCTACCGCATTTCCTACATTCAGGCTTTCCAGCCAATGATGCAGAAAAGCTAAACCATGCACTAAAATTCCGCCGCCAACCAGAAACATAGCCAACATTCCAACGACTGATAAAAATTTCATAAATTTGGGGGCAAGCCATAAAATGCTCTGTCCCACTGCACGTTTAATTTTTGCAAACCAGTCTTTTCCTGCGCTGGTAATAAGTGCCAATCCGGCATCATCAAACTTCACAATTCCGGCGACTAAGCCGTAAACACCAATGGTCATTACTAAGGCAATTAATGAAACCACGATAGTTTGTGTCATTATCGGAGCCCCTTGAGCAACTCCTAATGAAATAACAATTATTTCTGCAGATAAAATAAAGTCTGTGCGTATCGCCCCTTTAATTTTGCTCCTTTCGAATTCAGCAATATCAATTTCAGGTGTCGTCACCGCATGGACTAATTCATTATGATGCGCGTCGTCTTCTGCCTCATCATGAATGTACTTGTGCGCCAACTTCTCAACGCCTTCAAAACAAAGATATAAGCCTCCCATCATCATTAACGGAGTGACTAGCCATGGCAAAAAAGCACTAATTGCCAAGGCAGCCGGAACCAGAATCAATTTATTTATTAAAGATCCCTTAGCGACAGCCCAGACAACGGGTAATTCTCTGCTGGCATCTATGCCGCTTACCTGCTGAGCATTTAGGGCAAGATCATCGCCCAACACACCGGCTGTTTTTTTAGCAGCGACTTTTGTCATCAGCGTTACATCGTCAAGTAACGTGGCAATATCATCAATTAATGCAAGTAAACCAACGCTGGCCATAACTTTCTCTCTAGGTATTGAATTACGTGTGGATTATAGAGATGTTTGCTAATTAATTAGCAGATAATATTATTATTTATAGTCCCATCTCACTGAGGCCAGGATAATCATCCGGACGTCGGCCCTGTGGCCAAACCAGTTTACGTTCAGCTTCATTTATAGGCAGATCGTTAATGCTGGCATAGCGGGTTTTCATCAACCCATTTTCATCAAATTCCCAATTTTCATTACCATACGAGCGATACCACTGCCCTTGTTCATCATGCCACTCATAGGCAAAGCGAACCGCAATCCGATTTTCGGTAAAAGCCCAAAGCTCTTTTACCAATCGATACTCCATTTCGCGTTGCCATTTTTTCTGTAAAAAAGCTTTGATCTGTTCACGTCCAACAGGAAATTCCGCACGATTTCGCCACTGACTGTCAACGGTGTAAGCTAAAGCAACTTTTTCCGGATCACGACTATTCCAACCATCTTCAGCCATTCGAACTTTTTGTTTCGCTGTCTCGATTGTAAATGGTGGAAATGGGGGCTTCTGTTCATTTTGCTGCATTGTTTGTCTCCCAATTTAAGGTATACCGATTTGTCTACATCAAGAATAGACAGATCGGTATACCTCTGTCAAACTTGGTGAAGTTTTTATAGGTGTTCACTATGGATAAACGTCAGCAATTAATTCACACCGCATTTAATCTGTTCTATCAAAATGGTATTCATGCAGTAGGGATTAATCAGATTCTGCAAACAGCCGGGATTGCGAAAAAAACCCTTTATCATCACTTTGCCAGTAAAGAAGAATTGGTACAGGCAGTAGTCGAATATCGTGATGATAAATTTTACAACTGGCTAGCGTCGCGGCTTGAACAGGTAAAACCAGGCTATGATGGACTGAATGAATTATTTGATGCAGTTGATGACTGGATGCATAATCGTGTTGATGTGCTAACAGATTTCCATGGCTGTTTTTTTATAAACACTTGTGCGGAATATAACGATCCAAATCACCCCGTATATCTTCAATGCCAGCAGCATAAAACCAGAATTAACAGCTTAATTGAAAGACAGATTCGTGCCCTGGGAATCAGCGAGTCAACCATTCAATATATCACCGAGTCCATTAGCCTGTTAAAAGAAGGGGCTATTGTTATGGCCCATGTCCAGGATGATTTAACGGCAGCACAAAAAGCTAAAGCGATGACCTGGATTGTGTTGGCCGCCTACCTGAGCTGAATAGTGGCGCTTGATAGAAAAAAGCCTTTAATCACCATAATCTCTGCATTTATCTTAATATTTACCTACATTTACATAGCTTGAACCAAACTTACAAACAAAAGACCTAAGCTGCTTATTAGTTACAAGGCTCTTAAAGTGAGGTAAGCATAATGTCTAATTCAAAAATTACCAAAACATCCATATTGCTGATGTTTTCATTATTTATCATCGGTTTTTCAGTAAATCAGGCCAGAGCCGATGTCAGAATAAATATCGGGCTTGGGTATCCAACCGGCTATGTGGATCACCGCCATCATGGTTATGTCGTACAACACCATGCTCCTCGTTACAGCTATAACAAGCATCATTACCATCAACCAAAAAAGTATTATTCAAAACATAAACACCATTACCACCAGCCAAAAAAATATTATTCAAAGCATAAACAACATCCTAAATCCTATCGTGACTATGGTAATAACCGTGACCAGTATCGCTACGAATCCAGAGGAAATCATCGGAATTACGAACATCGGGATCATCGCTATTACCGATAATTCACTGTTCACAGATAACCGGCATAAGTTTTAGTTATAAAAGAAAAGCCCCTTTCGGGGCTTATCTTGTGTGGTTTAATTTTAATTAGAAGCTGTAACGCACATTAGCCGCTACGCTACGACGTTCGCCGTAACCACAATCGAAACCTTCTCCACGACACCATGAAATAAACTCTTCATCAGTCAGGTTTTTCGCATCAACAGTGAAGTCCCAATCACCTACGGCATAACCAATCATGGCGTCATATAGCGTTTCAGAAGGAATCTCCGGAGCACCACCGCCTCCTACAACATCACCAATATAGCGAATGCCTGCACCAACACGCCAATTATTTCCCAGGTAGAGTTTATTCCACCATGAACCAGTTTTTTCAGCCAAGGCAGACAGTCGGTCTCCGGTATTATCATTTTTTGCGTTTAAGTCCGTATAAGCAAATTGAGTTTCGAAGTTCTGCCAGCGTTTGTTAATTTGCAGTTCCCAACCATCAATGACTGAACCAACCTGCTCAACACCACCAGGAGTCTGTCCCTGAACGATACGATTGGTTTCCGTAATATCGAAATAAGCCATTGTGACAGCCAATGTTTTATCTGGAGAGAGATATTTAATACCAATTTCTTCTTGCTCACCGGTGGTGGGTTTTAAGGTATTGGCTGCAGAAGTGCCATCAGTACCGAGGTTCATGCTAAATGCTTCGGAGTAACTGATGTATGGCGATAAACCATTATCAAACCTGTACATTAATCCAATTCTTCCAGTTGTTTCCTGCTCATCACTCGTGACATTGGGTCCGTTTACAGCAAGTTTCCGGTTTTTGGCGAAATCACGCCGTAAACCAGCCGATAAAACCACTTTCCCAATTTCGATATGATCAGCCAGGTAGATACCAACTTGTTGTATTTCATTATCATCACGATCTACCGGATTCGCTAGGGCGGCAGTATTTAAGTTTCCGTATTGCGGATCATAAAGATTAATAATTCCACCACCGGTTGAATTAGAAATATAATTTTCTTCCTCCCATAATGCATCCTGTCTATCCCAGCCAATAATAAGGTTATGACGGGTTATACCCAAATCAAAGACACCTGAAAGACGCGTATCTAGATTAAAAATTCTAGTTTGACGATCAGCTGTATGAATACTTCGTGCAATATTGCCTTCAGGAGAAACAACTCCTCCCACCCTGGCCCAATGCTCGCGAGTTTTGGTACTAGATTCTGTGTAACGAGCGGTAGTAGAAAATGACCAGATATCATTAAATTTGTGATCAAAAAAGAAAGTTAATTCCGTTTTCTCTCTATCATATCGATCCCAGTCAGGCTCACCAACAAAGGTTTCTGAGCCGACATAACCTAAAGGTCCTCGATCAAGTGTGCCGGTTTGTGGCAAAAACTGAGCAGAAACCTGGCCTCTATTTTCCTGGCGATTTAATAAGAAAGAAAATGTTGTGTCATCTGTGGGACGCCACGTTATAGATGGAGCAATTACATAACCATCATCTTCAACATGATCGACCTGAGTATCAGCATCTCGTTGTAAACCAACAACTCTATACAGTAGTTTGCCGTCATCTGTCGCAGGGCCAGTCACATCAAATGCAATCTGCTTACGATTATGAGAACCATATTGTCCCCATATCTCACCTTGCTGCTCAGATTTGGGTAATTTTGAAACCGAATTGATAACCCCACCCAGATCCCCCTGTCCGTATAACATGGATGAAGGTCCTTTCAGTACCTCAATACTTTCCAATGCATAAACGTTGGTTCGAACACTGTTATACGAACCATAGAGTTGTCTTAAACCATCAAGGTAAAGGCCAGGGGAAATACCGCGGACTTTAGCACTATCGATTCGGGTATCAGCACCAAATGCGCCAGAGTAAACACCGGAGGTATACTGTAGAGCATCCTGAATATTTTTTGCCCCAGTATCTTTCATGAAATCATCATCGATAATAGACATCGAAAATGGCTGATCCATTATTGGCACATTTAATTTACCAACAACTGGCTCTTCTTCCAGCTCGATATAACCTAACGCATCAGCACCAGTAGAAGTTACTTCTACTATCGGCAAATCCAGAGACTTTTCTTCGGTTTCTTCAGCGATAGCATTAGCTGTAAATACGAACATAGCCAAGACGGCCGGGGCACAAAACAACCGGTTTTTTTGAACAGATGGATACATTACAGATTCCCAAACGATTTAGTAAAGCTAAATGATAGTGATTTAGATTTGCGTAATGTAAAGAAATGTAACAATTCTGTCAATTTTTACTGACTTTGGGGGAACTTATTGAAAGTTGCGTTATTTTTATCGTAGATATCAGGTCAAAAATGGCACTAACTTGCTTTTATGCTGCTATTATTCTGCTGGCATGGACGCGCTGATAAACATATTTAGCTGTTCATACATCTATGGATAATTTTAATAGGACATAACTTTGAACACTAAATTAATTATCGCTTTATCTTCGGCTATGCTTTTTTCCGGCTGCGCCACTATCGTAAATGATCCCACCGTTCCTTTAACTGCCTCATTTTCTGATGGAAGTGAGGGTGAATGTAAATTCCATAATAAGCGTGGTGTCTGGGAACTAGATATGCCTGGTACTGCCATGATCCGACGCTCGGATGACTCTCTGATTTACGCCTGCAGTACAGAGGATGGCAGGGAAACTGATGGTTCGATTGTGAGCGAGTTTGAATCAGGTAAATTCGCTGCCAGCGTCATTTTCTGGGATTTTGGTATTACCGATGCCATTACTGACAAACATCGTACCTATCAAGGTAATATCGTCATTCCAGTCAAACAAACAAAAGAGATCGCCCAAGCTAACGATACTGACAACGAATCAACAGAAAAAAATTAATTAGCTTTATGTGATGCTCTCATTACAGAGCATCACATAAAATTTCCTTTCGTGAAAATCTCTAGGGCGTGACAAGTGCCTGCAGATAATGCAAGCTTAACGGCATTAATACACGCTCAGAGCTCAAACGAGCAACAAAAGGAAAGCTTATGAAAGGCAGTCAAAAAGTCATCGATTTGCTCAACACACTGCTCGCCGGTGAACTGACCGCGATGGACCAATATTTCATTCATTCCAGAATGTACGAAGACTGGGGGCTGACACGATTATATAACCGTATTTCTCATGAAATGCAGGATGAAACCGACCATGCCGATCAGATGATCAAGCGTATTTTGTTTCTGGAAGGCATGCCCGACCTGACACACCGCGAACCGCTACGTGTAGGTCACACCGTACCGGAAATGCTGCAAAATGATCTGGATCTGGAATATGCTGTGGTCAAAAACCTGCGGGAAGGTATCGCGCTGTGTGAAAAAGAAGATGATTACGAAACTCGCCAGATGTTACTTAAACAACTGGAAGATACCGAACTGGATCACACCCATTGGCTTGAACAACAACTTGGCCTGATTGATAAAATGGGTTTAAGAAATTACCAGCAGGCTATGACATTAGCTGAAGCGTAAAACAGACGGTTGCTTTACGACCGCTCCTTTCTTTGCATAGCTGAAATTGTAAATCCCATTTGTTCACATCTAAATCACAACATTACTCTATGCTAGCTACTAGCTAAGTATAATTAAGGAAAAAACAGATGAAATTAACTTATCTAATTTTGGGTCTTTTAGTGTCATCTTCAATTGCTATTGCAGATGACTCCTCTACCCTTGATGCAGCCATAGGTGGAGCCGTTGGCGGTGCGATTGGGGCAGCAGTGGGAAATGAAGTTGGTGGCAGAGATGGTGCAATCATAGGTGGAGGGATTGGAGGTGCAACGGGAGCTGCCGTTAATACTACTGAGGATGGTAACTCCACACATAGAACATATATAGAACCTCGATCTTCACAGCGCTTTTGCCCACCTGGCCAGGCAAAAAAAGGTAATTGCTAACTACTTCATTGCACTCTATGCCCCCTCCCCACTAACACAACGATGCTAGTGGGGATTTTTATGAATTGTCTGCATAGGCCCCATTTTTAACGCACAAAGACAATGTGTAGTCTTAGTTTCGAGGATCATCTGCGGGATCGATGTAGGTGATATCCCACGGTCCAGTTGCAATCAACTCCACAACTGTTTCCTCTTCCGAAGTCCATACATAATGGGCATGACCAGCTGGCAGTACAAAGCTATCACCTACGTTCAACACCTCACCATTTTCCTTATCAAATGTCTCCCCCATGCCATTGCCTAATTGGCCTTTCAACACGGTAATAACTTCGGTGTATGGATGCGTATGCGCTGGGATTGGATAATTTGGTGGGAATTTCAGCCAGGCGATAAACACGCCCGCTTTAGTCGGATCGCCAAGCAAAATAACACTTTCAGCTCCTTTAGGCAGAATCGCCTCCGGTTGCCAATTCACCTCATCAGCACGAAATGACTGCATTTTCTCCGCCGTCATCCGTTCAATTTGGTCTTCTGCAAATGCTGTTGCAGTAAAACTTAATAACATCGAAATGATTAATAGAACTCTCACAATAATGTCCTTTTAAATGTTGGATTGATGGTAAATCCGATATTCTGGAAATCGTCTAATATTAGGCTTTGTGATAAAGACAGTCGTTCAGTATTAATCCGATTTTATATAGGATTTTTTCTGTAATGATAATTGTGAGTTCTGGTTAAAAATTTGTAGGTTGGGTTGAACGCAATGAAACCCAACAATCCATAATTAAAACATTAGGAAAAAAATGTTTCAGCCTTTGGGCCGAGTTCATTTTCTTTGTTTGCCCAAAGAAAACGAACCAAAAGAAAAGGCACCCCTTGTGCTGGCCTGCGGCTCCCCGATAAAAATGGCTATCTCAGGGAAATCGAAAAAACTCGCTGCGCTCAGACATTCCGATTTCTGATCCTGAGATAACCATTTTTACCGGCAGCACAAAAGGGGAATTTGGGATTGGCTGTAGGTTGGGCTGAATCAAATGAAGCCCAACAATCTTTTGCGTGAAATTCCAAACGTTGGGCTTCGCAATCTCAGTACTAACCTACGGGAAAGATCTCAATAATGCCCTTATGCGAAGCCGAGCATCGCAGAGCTGGTCGGATCAGCATGACGGCTGTTTGAGCGCAGCGAGTTTCCGTCATGCCCGACCAGATCGAGAAGCGCAGGGAACCCGCAGGGCGAGCATGGGCTGTCTTTTTGTTTGGTTCGTTTATTTTGGACAAGCAAAATAAATGAACGCCCCGCGGCAGCTATAGGATTATGGTTATGGTCCCGCTAGTTGGGTTCCGTTCATCAACCCAATCAACCGTGCTTTAGTCCGAAATTAATATCGTATTTTGAATGTCTTCAAGTCAGAACTATAGTAAATGGTTGCATCATCCTCGTAGCGCCAACGGCCAGGTTCACCATTATTCAAGCCTGCCCAAGTAATCGTATCACCAGAGATATGGCAAACATTGTCCCACATAGAGTTATCTGATGACCTTCTATAACTAGCTTTTATAAAAAAACCACCATCTTTTTTTAGTAACTCAGTCGAGATAATCGATGGCGAATGACCAAAAATTTTACCTATGTAGTTGGCGCAAAGCGTTTTAGCATCCTCATCAGATAACTTTTTTTGGTTATTGTTATTCAGATTGCTAACAAGAATAATTATTCCGATTACAATTGCACCACCAATCAATAACTTATCTTTTTCCTCAACTGGAAGTGCAACATTTTTTGGTTTGTTCCCATGCTTCAAATAGTTTTCGTAAAATACTTTATAAGCATTGTCAGTCATTGAAGCTTTGAATTCGTTATCCTTACTTGTCTTGACAGTTACATAGTGTTTGTTTTTTATTTTTTCTTGGGTTGTTACGTCTACAATTTCAGAATAAGGAATCTTTTGTTTTGAGAAGAATCCTTTAGAAATCTCATATGAATCTATATCCCAGTCCGTCGCTTCAAAATCACCCTCCAAGATTGTTAACTTTTTCAACTGAATCTCCTTTTCCAAGTAATTTTTTAACGTTACTATCCTTCGCAAATTAATCCGAGTCTAATTTTTCTTAACCGGCCTCTGCCAACCCTTAACCGTCTTCTGCTCCGACTTAGTCAACGTTAACGCATCTCCAGGCACTGTTTTCCGAATAGTAGACCCAGCCCCAATCGTAGCCCCATCCTCAACAGTGACAGGCGCAACCAACTGCGTATCCGATCCCACAAACACCCGATCCCCAATCACCGTACGATGCTTATTCGCCCCATCATAATTACAAGTGATGGTGCCTGCCCCGATATTTACATCTGCCCCCATATCCGTATCACCAATATAACTGAGATGATTGATCTTCGAGCCCAGACCAATATTGGCATTTTTGACTTCTACGAAGTTACCCACTTTGGCTTTGGCGGCAAGCTTGGTGCCGGGACGTAGTCTGGCAAAGGGACCTACTGAGCAGTTAGTACCCACTTCAGCATTTTCAATAATACTGTTGGGCAGAATTTCAGCACCTTCGTGGATGATGCTATTGATAATAATACAATGGGCACCGATGCTGACATTATCAGCGATGGTGTTATTGCCTTCGAAGATGACATTGATATCAATAGTGATGTCTTGCCCTGCCTTGATATCACCACGGATATCCACCCGTGCTGGATCACGGAAAGTAACACCTGACATCATCAGGTCGGTTGCTTTGAGTTGCTGATAGTAACTTTCAACCTCAGCAAGCTGGACACGGTTATTGATACCGGCCACTTCCATTTCATCTTCACAGGTGACTGAGTTAATTTCGATGCCCTGGTTAACCGCTTTGGCAATCAGATCGGTCAGATAATATTCGCCCTGGGCATTATTGTTATCTAGCTGTGATAAGGCTTCGGTGAGCCATTTAGCCGGAATACACATAATGCCGGTGTTGATTTCGTTGATCAGTTTGGTTTCTTCGTCGGCATCTTTTTCTTCGGTGATGCACAGCATATTGTCATCATAGTCACGCACAATACGGCCATAGCCGGTGGGATCGTCCAATATTGCTGTCAGTACTTTCAGGCTGTTGTTATCACCTGATTCAATCAAATCCTGCAGCGTATCCGCTGTAATTAACGGTACATCGCCATACAACACCAACACCTGTTCGCTGTTAGCGAAACTGGCTTTGGCCTGCTCTACTGCGTGACCAGTGCCTTTCTGTTCATGCTGCATCACAACATCAATTTGCTGATTTTGCAGAAACGGCACGACTTCGTCAGCACCATTACCACACACTACGGCTAACTGGCTTGGAGAAAGCTGTTTAGCGGTATCAATGACGTGTTGTAACATGGGTTTTCCCGCCAGGGTGTGCATCACCTTGGGTTTGGCGGATTTCATGCGGGTGCCTTTACCGGCAGCGAGAATAATAATAGCCAGAGACATAATGAAGATTCCTTGTAACAGCTTTGTAGTTTAGCAAAGACCTGCAAACAAAAAAGGCCGTCCGAAGACAGCCTTTTCTGGGTCATCACTTTCGTGATTAATGCTTACGTGTTTTACGTGCTCTTTCAATGGCGCGTAACTGTGCCATTGCTTCTGCCAATTGAACTTGTGCTTCAGCAAAGTCCAGTTTCGCAGATTTATCATTAAGCGCTTTTTCAGCTGCTGCTTTGGCTTCCAAAGCAGCGGCTTCATTAACGTCATCAGCGCGTAATGCGGTATCGGCCAGAATAGTGACGATGTGTGGCTGAACTTCTAAAATGCCACCGGAAATATAAAACTGCTCTTCCTTACCATCTTTCAGTAAACGCACTTCGCCGGCTTTTAAACGTGTCAGCAATGGAGCGTGACGTGGGTAAATACCCACCTCACCCTCTTGTGCCGAGGCAATTACCGCTTCTACCAATCCAGAATAAATGGATTCTTCAGCACTTACGATGTCAACATGAATTGTCATAGCCATCAGCTACCTCCCAAGAGATTAGTACTTTTTGGCTTTCTCAATCGCTTCATCAATGGTGCCAACCATGTAGAACGCTTGTTCTGGCAGTGAATCATATTCACCATCCAGAATGCCACGGAAACCAGCCAAGGTATCTTTCAGTGAAACATATTTACCAGGTGCACCGGTGAATACTTCAGCAACGAAGAATGGCTGTGACATGAAACGCTGAATTTTACGAGCACGTGATACAGACAGTTTGTCTTCTTCAGACAATTCATCCATACCCAGGATCGCGATAATATCTTTCAGTTCTTTATAACGTTGCAGAGTGTTTTGAACACCACGGGCAATATCATAATGCTCGTTACCAACAACCAACGGATCCAGCTGGCGTGAAGTTGAATCCAACGGGTCAATCGCAGGGTAGATACCCAATTCAGCAATTGAACGTGACAATACAACCGTCGCATCCAAGTGAGCGAAGGTGGTTGCTGGAGATGGGTCAGTCAAGTCATCCGCAGGTACATATACCGCTTGGATAGAGGTGATAGAACCAGTCTTAGTAGATGTAATACGTTCTTGTAATACACCCATTTCTTCAGCCAATGTTGGTTGGTAACCTACCGCAGAAGGCATACGACCCAACAATGCAGATACTTCGGTACCGGCCAATGTGTAACGGTAGATGTTATCAACGAAGAACAATACGTCACGACCTTCATCACGGAAGAATTCCGCCATGGTCAGACCAGTCAACGCAACACGCAGACGGTTACCAGGTGGCTCATTCATCTGACCGTAAACCAGTGATACTTTATCGATAACGTTTGAGTCAGTCATTTCGTGGTAGAAGTCGTTACCTTCACGAGTACGCTCACCAACACCAGCGAATACCGAGAAACCACTATGCTCGATAGCGATGTTACGGATAAGCTCCATCATGTTGACGGTTTTACCTACACCGGCACCACCAAACAGACCGACTTTACCACCCTTAGCAAAAGGGCAAACCAGGTCGATTACTTTGATACCGGTTTCCAGCAATTCGTTACTGGCAGACAGCTCATCAAACGCAGGTGCTTTGCGGTGAATACCCCAACGCTCTTCTTCACCGATGTCGCCTTTCTCATCGATTGGGTTACCCAATACGTCCATGATACGGCCCAGTGTTTTTTGACCGACTGGAACGCTGATAGCTTTACCGGTATTTGATACGGCTAAGCTGCGCTTCAGGCCGTCTGTAGTACCCATTGCAATGGTGCGGACTACGCCGTCGCCAAGCTGTTGCTGTACTTCAAGGGTTAAACCAGCCTCTTCAACCATCAAGGCATCATAGATATTTGGCAGACTGTCGCGGGGAAATTCCACGTCAACGACCGCACCGATAATTTGTACAATCTTTCCAGAGCTCATCTTGCTTCCTCTTTCAAATAAGTTCGGGCTGCTCAGCCCTTTTAATTCAGTTAGACCGCAGCGGCACCCGCAACAATCTCAGAGATTTCCTGTGTAATCGCAGCCTGGCGAGCTTTGTTGTAAACCAGTTGCAGGTCATCAATAAGATCGCCGGCATTGTCAGACGCATTTTTCATCGCAATCATGCGCGATGCTTGTTCAGAAGCAATGTTTTCAACAACGCCTTGATAAACCACTGACTCGATGTAACGGACCAGCAAATCATCCAAAACTTCTTTCGCATCCGGCTCGTAAATGTAATCCCAGTGATGGGACATTTCCTCGCTTGGCGCACCTGGTGTCGCAGGTAGCAGACGAATAAACGTGTCTTCCTGCGTCATGGTGTTCACAAACTGGTTATAAACAAGGTACAGACTATCAATATGTCCTGATTCGTAAGCATCCAACATAACCTTGATGCTACCAATCAATTCATGAACGCGTGGTGCATCACCCAATTGGGTAACCTGTGCAACCATGTTCACTGGCAAGCGGCTGAAGAATGTTGAGGCTTTTTGACCAATTGCACAGATATCAACCTGCAAGCCTTTATCTGACTTGGATTTGATTTCGTGCAGCACTTCCTTGAACAGATTATTGTTCAAACCACCGCACAAACCACGATCCGAAGAAACCACGATATAACCTACACGTTGTTTCTCTTCACGATCCTGCAAATAAGGATGTCTGTATTCCGGATTGGCAAACGCCAAATGCTGAATAACATTTAAGATCTTGTCAGCATAAGGACGTGTTGCCGCCATGCGTTCCTGAGCCTTACGCATTTTACTGGCAGCCACCATTTCCATCGCAGAGGTGATCTTCTGCGTGCTCTTGATGCTTGCTATCTGCGTACGTATCTCTTTACCGCTAGCCATGAATTATGCCTCGCTTACCAGCTACCGTTGGCTTTGAATTTTTCAATCGCGCTGCGCATTTGGCCAGCGATATTGTCATCAAAATTACCAGTAGTGTTGATTGTGTCCATCAGCTCAGCATGCTGTGAACGCATGGTTGACAGCAGTGACGCTTCAAATGAACCGACTTTGCTGACGTCAACATCATCCAGGAAGCCTTCGTTGGCTGAGAACAATGAAAACGCCATTTCAGCAATCGATAATGGTTGATATTGTTTCTGCTTCATCAACTCGGTAACACGCTGACCACGGCTGATTTGTGCGCGGGTTGCTTCATCAAGGTCAGAAGCAAACTGAGCAAACGCTGCCAGTTCACGATACTGAGCCAAATCAAGACGAACACCACCACCCAGTTTCTTGATGATCTTGGTTTGAGCTGCACCACCAACACGAGATACCGACAGACCCGCGTTAATTGCAGGACGGATACCGGCGTTGAACAAGTCAGTTTCCAGGAAGATCTGACCGTCTGTAATCGAAATTACGTTGGTCGGTACGAAAGCAGAAACGTCACCAGCCTGAGTTTCAATGATAGGTAACGCAGTCAAAGAACCGGTTTTACCTTTCACTTCACCATTAGTGAGTTTTTCTACATAATCTTCGTTTACACGTGCTGCACGTTCCAGCAAGCGTGAGTGAAGGTAGAAAACGTCACCAGGATAAGCTTCACGACCTGGTGGACGACGTAACAACAAGGATACCTGACGGTAAGCCCAGGCTTGTTTGGTTAAGTCATCATAGATGATCAGTGCATCTTCGCCTTTATCACGGAAGTATTCGCCCATTGAGCAACCCGCGTAAGGAGCAATAAATTGCAAAGCAGCTGAATCAGAAGCAGAAGCCGCAACGATAATGGTGTGACCCAGTGCATCGTGTTCTTCCAGTTTACGAACCACGTTCGCAATAGAAGACGCTTTTTGACCAATCGCTACATAGATACATTTAACGCCTGTACCTTTCTGGTTGATGATGGCATCAACTGCGATAGCTGTTTTACCAGTTTGGCGGTCACCGATAATCAACTCACGTTGACCACGACCGACTGGAATCATCGCATCGATTGATTTCAGACCAGTTTGTAATGGTTGGTCAACTGACTTACGAGCAATAACGCCTGGCGCTACTTTCTCAATTGGAGAAGAGCCGCTGGCTTGAATATCGCCTTTACCATCAATTGGTTTACCCAGTGAGTCAACAACACGACCTAACAGGCCTTCACCTACTGGAACTTCCAGAATACGACCAGTACATTTGACTTTGTCGCCTTCAGAAATATGTTGGTAAGCGCCCAGAATAACGGCACCGACTGAGTCACGCTCCAGGTTAAGAGCCATACCGAAAGTGTTGCCTGGAAACTCAAGCATTTCCCCGGACATGACATCGGCAAGACCATGAATACGCACAATACCATCGGTTACACCGACTACGGTGCCTTCTGTTCGTGCTTCAGTAGCCCCGTCAAAGCTTTCAATTCGCTTTTTAATCAGGTCACTGATTTCTGCTGAATTCAGTTGCATCTCTGTTTCCTCTTTACGGGCCGCTTAGCTTATCGCGCTGGCCAGTCTGTTCAATTTACCTACGGCAGATCCATCAATTACCAGATCACCTGCCCGAATGATTGCGCCACCCAGCAGACTCTCGTCTACACTTTCGCTGAGCGTTATTTCTTTGCCCAGGCGTTTTTTCAGTGCGGCTGCAATCTTGCTTTTTTGTTCATCTGTCAACGGCCGTGCAGTTATTACATCGGCTGTCAGCATTTGTTCCGCATCGGCGCGTAACTCTTCATATAGCTCTGCGATTTCCGGTAACAATAGCAGTCGATTGTTTTCTGCCAGAAGCAGCAGAAAACTACGAGCATCTGTACTAAGTTCACCAGTAATATCACCAAGCAGATTGACTGCCTGTTCATCACTGACCGCAGGACTCACCAAAATGGATTCGACCTCGGGAGTAGCAGCGCATTGCGCCAGTACTGTGAGCAGTTCAGACCATGCCTGCATGTCGCCTTTTTCTTGTGCAATCGCAAATACGGCTGATGCGTAGGGGCGAGCGATGGTTATTGATTCTGCCATCCTATGATTCCTCTAGATTTGGCTGACCAACTCATCGAGCAGGTCGGTATGGGCTTTGTCATCAATCTCACGACTAAGGATTTTGCCAGCACCTGCCAGTGCAACTGATGCAACTTGTGCTCTCAGTTCATCACGGGCGCGGTTTGCTTCCTGCTCAATTTCTGCACGGGCAGATGTGAGAATACGCTCACCTTCAGTACGTGCAGTGCCTTTGGCTTCGTCGACAATTTCGTTTCCGCGGCGTTGAGCCTGAGAAACAATTTCGCTTGCCTGATCTTTTGCTTCATGAATTACCTGTTGGGCACGTTTTTCTGCCAACTCTTGTTCATGACGACCACGTTCTGCCGCAGCCAGACCATCAGCGATTTTCTTTTTGCGTTCTTCCAACGCCTGCATGATAGGCGGCCAGACGTACTTCATGCAGAATGCGACGAAAATCGCAAAGGCAATTAGCTGGCCTATCAAGGTTGCATTGATATTCATGCCTGTACCTCTTGTTTATCGCTATTGGGAGTTGAGTTAATAATCTTAACCAGCTACCGCGAACAGTACATACATTGCCAAACCAACAGCGATCATTGGTACCGCGTCAACCAGACCCGCGACCAGGAAGAACTGTGTACGCAACATTGGTACTAATTCAGGTTGGCGAGCTGCAGCTTCCAGGAAGCGACCACCCAACAGACCTACACCAATCGCGGCACCCAGAGCACCCAAACCAATCATCAGTGCACCAGCAATATAAACTAAACCCATATCCATTTTTCTCTCCTACAAACGTCTAAAGACTAAAAAAATAAAGTTACAACTCAATCAAACTCAATGATGTTCCTGATGCGCCATATCCATATATACCGTGGTCAGCACCATAAAGATAAATGCCTGCAAGGTAATAATAAGAATGTGGAAAATCGCCCAGCCAACCTGTAACAGGCCAGCAAAAGAACCTAGAACCAGACCGGCACCGTACATGGTGGCGATCAGAATGAACACCATCTCACCCGCATACATGTTGCCGAACAACCGTAATGCCAATGAAAATGGTTTTGCAATCAAAGTGACAGTTTCGAGCACAAAGTTGATAGGCAGCGCCCATTTACCAAACGGCTGCAAGGTCAACTCGCCAATGAAACCACCGACGCCTTTGACTTTGAAGCTGTAATACAGCATGAGTAAGAAAACAAACAATGCCATGCCGAGTGTGGCATTTGGATCGGTAGTTGGGACGATTTTGAAGAAGACATCGTGAGGATCAACACCGAATATTGCTGATGCGCCGTGTGCTACAGCTAAAGGAATAAGATCGACTGGAATTAAGTCCATCAGGTTCATCAGGAAAATCCAGACAAAGATGGTTAATGCCATCGGAGCAACCAGGGTATTTTTACCACCGCTGAAAGAGCCACGTACTGAATCATCAATAAATTCAATGATCCATTCTGCGAAATTCTGTGTATTGGTTGGGACACCTGCGGAGATTTTCTTGGCAACGCTGCGGAAGAACCACATCATCAAACCGCCAAGTAGAATCGACATAAACATGGTGTCGACATTGATGGACCAAAAACCCATTTGCGCTGCTTCACCAGAAGACATTGCAAAACCATAATCACCTGTTGGAGCCCAAACGCCTGGCTCTATCTCTTCATGTTTCGGACCAAAGGTCAGATTTTGCAGGTGATGCTTGATGTATCCTGAAGTTGTTAATTCTTCCGCCATGTTTGTCTCAAGCCTGTTTCATATTTCCAAACAATAAAACCACTTGTATCGCGACGAAGCCGAGCAGGAGCGGTAACGCGGAAAATTCAAACACCGCGAAGCCAACCACAAACATGGCCAGGGTAAAAACCCATCGTTCTGCAATACACCTGTATACGCCACCGAGATTCTTTGCCGGATTGGCACCAGCCTTAACGACTGTTCTCAGTAAATGCCATTTCAGCAATAGTGTGTTGACCACACTGATCATGCCCCCAAAGCATACGGCTATGGCGACATCCTTGCCATGTAACCATAAGACACAAGCCACAATAACAACCAACGCTATAACCTGTGTTATTAGCAGCTGATTTACGGGCCTGACTCTGGCTAGTTGCTCCATCTCTATCCGCTGGATCTTTTAGTTTTGCCTTAAGCAAATCAGGGAATTATATAGACCTACCCTTTGCACGGTCAACGACTATATCGCTTAATTTATTTTTGATTGAGGATGTCACACTGATTTAGTGTTTTGTTTGAAGAGTCTTCACCATTATGAAAGATTCCACTAAGGCATCTGATTTTTGGAGATTACAACTGGGATATTTTCCCGTAAAAGGTTAAATAACGAGACATTTAACTTTGTAGAAAACGACTATTTTCTTTTCCCCTCAGACTGCATTGCCTTCGATTACAGACTTTTGGGCGCCAGCTTAAATTTGCTGCAATGTGCTTCGTATAAATTTTTTAATTCGGCCTCCCCCATCAGATCCCCCCGCTCATCGCGGTAACTGATATCGCCATTTACTGCGGCTCCCTGCCATTTACGTTCTATCTGCTGGCGTTCATCCTGTTGTTTAAACCAATGAATAAACGCATTGGCTTTGGCCAGCAGACGGTAACTTGATGCCCAGGCATTAACTGCCATGGTGTAATAATACGGTTGGGGCGCAATATTTCCTGGCAGAATTTCAATCTTGCCGAACCACGGACTGGCAGGGTTTTCACAGGCCCAGTAATAAATTGGCAAATCGACCCCAAAAGCATCTACTACTCCATCCGCCAGACAGTTATGGATGCGCGTTTGATCGGAATAAGCAATCAGATTATCCAGTCTGACCCTTTCACCGGGTTTGCTTTCATTACTGCTCCAGCGAATACCACAATCTTCAAGCACTTGGAACGCTGCCGGATCATTGATAATTCCAACGACTTTGCCATTTAGATCGTCAAGCCGATTAATATGATTATCACCTTTCCTGCGAGCCAATACCCAATGCAGATATGTGTAGGCTTCGGAATACGCCACGTTATCGTATTCTGCCGACGGAGGAAGTGCACTGATAACAATATCCGCCGGCGGTTCGCCATATTTTTTACCCACCGTGAGCAATTCCGTGCACATATCCCAAGGCGCTTCGATAAATTCACATTCGACACCCAGGTAACGTGCAAAAGCTCTGGCGTAATCCACATCGAGTCCTTTCAGCGGCTCACCGAGTTTTTCACGAAACGACAAACCGACAAAATTGGGTTCTATCGCTACCCTCAGTTTTCCACGTTGTAGAATATCGTCAAGTTGATCATGTGATGCATCGGGTACCAGATAGAGTTTTTTCAGAGTGTTGTCCATTGACCTGACTGCCGAATCGATCTCCGCTGTTTGTATATCAATTTGCTCCAGGCCCGTGGACATATCTTCAACCACATCATTGATGATTTTATTCTTGCTTTGTATACGCTGCATAACACCATTACTGAGATCCAGCGTTTCAAAAATCACTCCGGTGTTTTCCATCACCGCGTTCAACTGTTCACTAATCGATTGAAATAATTCGGTGAGCTGTGCTGTAGCCGATTGGATAACCTCTACAAAACTGTTCAGTCTTTCAGAATTGGTCTGACGGATCTGATTCAGCTCGGCATTAACCTGAGTGAAGTCCAGTTGCCTGGCTGCCTGCTGTGCCTGTTCCATGGTAACCGCAGCAAGACGTCTGACCTCATCAGCCACCACGGCGAATCCTCGCCCATGTTCTCCGGCACGTGCAGCTTCAATAGCAGCATTAAGTGCCAACATATTTACCCCTTTACCAATTTCCAGAATACCGTCCAGCACATCGGTGACACTATGGGATTTTTCGTCAAGGGTAAGGGATATATGCTGCATCGCTTCGCCGACGGCGGCGTTTACCTCGTTCGCTTCAACATCTATCTGGGCCTGTAAAGCCCCGACCGTTGAATTTGAGCTATTCAGATAATCACTGGCCCGCTGCAGTTCATTATCCAGCTTGTCAGTACGCTGGCCGATTTCTGTTAAAAAGTTTTCCTGAACCTCAAGCGCACGGAAAATCTGTCGTGAAAGCTGGGCGGTTTGGCTGCTCACCAATTGCAGGGAACGGTAAAAGCGTTTTTCTGCTTCGGTAAAATGCGGAGTTGATGCCACATCTTCCTGCACCGTGGTACTTGCAATTTGAGTTTCAATGAATTCAGATGAATTAAATAGTCTGCTCAACAATTTCACTGCGGATTCCCTAGTTTAGAGTCAGCAGGAATATGCAATTGTCAGTCCAGCGGATGGATTTACAATATTGAATAGATTGAAATGCTTTAAAACCCTGAGCTTATGTTGCAGCTGAGTTTAAGTTTATGCTGCTAAAGCGTTTGGAATTATCGGTAATGAAATAAAGTTGCACCACAGTGAAACAGACTTTTCACTCATTATGTGCACATTACATAGTCGGACTTGAAATGACGCTGGCTTTATACGCCTATTTGTTTGATAAGGCGTTTTAGCTCATCCACATTGGAATAATCAAAAACCAGCTTACCCTTTCCATTAGGACGGTGTTTGATACTGAAACCTTTACCTAACTTGTCGGCGATACGCTGTTCGATTCGCTCGATTTCTTCCAGCGAAGGTTGTGGGACTTCCTGTTTATCAGCCGTGGATGGCTTTAATAATCGACGAATAAGCTGCTCTGTTTCACGAACCGACAAGCCTTTTTCAACAATTTGTAAAGCTGCCTCGGACTGGCTTTCGCCCTCTAAAGCCAACAGGGTTCGTGCATGACCCATTTCCAGATCACAGTTTTCCAGTAATTTCTTCACGTCATCATTAAGATTTCGCAGACGCAGTAAGTTACTGATGGTCGCGCGTGACTTACCCACCGCCTCAGCGGTTTGCTGGTGAGTTAATTCAAATTCTTCTCGTAGCCGATGCAAAGCATTGGCCTCTTCCATCGGGTTCAGATTTTCGCGTTGGATATTTTCAATCAAGGCCATCGCAATCGCATTGCGATCCGAAACATCCTTGATTAATACCGGAACACTTTCCAGCCCAGCCAGCTTGGAAGCCCTCCAGCGGCGCTCACCGGCAATGATTTCGTAATGCCCACCGTCAATCGGTCTGACCACAATTGGCTGAACCAGACCTTGAGAGCGAATGGAATCGGCAAGTTCTTCAAGGGATTCCTGAGACATATCCATGCGCGGCTGGTATTTACCAGGTTGAATCATGTCCAGCGGAAAATGTTGCAAGCTGTCGTTCAGGTTATTTTCATCCTGACTGACGTCACCTAGCAGTGCATCAAGTCCTCTGCCTAATCCTCTTTTTTTACTTACCATGCTGGGAATACCTGTGTGTTAGCTTGCCGCTGTTGCTTTTTTATCACGTCGCATCAATTCACTTGCCAGCGCCATATAGGCAATTGATCCACGCGAAGCCCGGTCATAATTTAACACAGGCAGACCATGACTGGGTGCTTCAGCCAAACGAACATTCCGCGGGATGATTGAATGAAAGACTTTGCCCTGAAAATGACTTATCAACTGGCGTGATACCTGATTGGCAAGATTATTACGTGCATCAAACATGGTACGTACCATGCCAGTCACTTCTAAAGCGGGATTGGCTCGCTGTTTAACCCGTTCAATGGTACGCAGCAGAGAAGTCAGTCCTTCAAGGGCATAATATTCACACTGAATCGGGATCAATACACCTTTGGAAGCCACCAGAGCATTTACCGTAAGCATGCTCAGGGAGGGAGGACAGTCGATCAGGATAAAGTCGTATTTTTCCTTGCTGGATTCCAACGCCAGTCGCAGGCGATGTTCACGTAATTTGATTTCCAACAGCTGGACTTCGGCGGCAGTCAGATCGGTATTGGTTGGCATTACATCAAAGCCCAAGCCTTCCGGACGAATGATGGCATCACTGGCTTTGGCTTCCGCCATAATGACGTCATAACTGCTGGTTTCGATGGCGTCTTTATCAATACCGCACCCGGTGGTAGCATTACCCTGCGGATCCAAATCAATCATCAACACTTTCTTGCCTGAATCGGCAAGTGACGCTGCCAGATTTACCGTGGTAGTCGTTTTACCGACACCGCCTTTCTGGTTAGTAACCGCAAATATATTTCCCACTGACATTAATCCTTAATCAGTCTTACCAGATGCCTTTCAGCCTGATCTCCCGGGACATTCAGAGCAATCACATCTTTCAATGTAAAACCGCCGCCAACACTAGCCAGTTCCTGTTCCGGGTATACGCCTTTCATTAAAACCAGGCTGCCCGCATCATCGCAGTGTCTCGCGGCTAAATCAATAATCTCAGCAATTGTAGCGAAAGCGCGGGCGGTTATTACCTCAAATTTTGGCAGGGTAAGTTGCTCAACTCGGCCATGTATTACCGTGACATTATTCAATTTAAGCTCGGCCTTCACTTGCTGTAAAAAACGTGTTTTTTTGATATTGCTATCAAGCAGAGTCACCGCCATTTGCGGAAAACAGATCGCCACAGGAATACCTGGAAGGCCAGCCCCACTTCCAACGTCCAGCAAACTGTTGCACTGTAAATAAGGAATAAGCGACAGACTATCAAGGATATGTCGCGTCAACATGCCTTGTGGATCACGCACTGAGGTCAGGTTATAAACCTTATTCCATTTTTGCAGTAGCGCAAGATAATCCAGTAGTTGGTTTTTTTGCTGGTCGGAAAGTTGTAATTGCAGTTCAGCACAGCCCTTTTCGAGCTGTGCCTTTAAATCAACCGCCATCAGCTGGCTTCGCTCCAGCCTGAACGTTTCAAATGAACCAGCAATAATGAAACAGCAGCCGGTGTCACGCCGGAAATCCGCGCAGCCTGCCCTAAACTCTGTGGTTTGGCATTTTGTAATTTTTCACGTACTTCATTAGATAAGCCACGCACATTTTTATAATCCAAATCATCCGGCAGAGATGTATTTTCATTGCGCTGTAAACGGTTGACTTCATTTTGCTGGCGATTGATATAGCCAGCGTATTTCACCTGAATCATTACCTGCTCAGCCACATCATCAGCAACGATTTGCTCTTCGTCCAGTAATGTCATTAAGCCTTGATAATCCACACTTGGACGACGTAATAACTCGATTGCCGTACTGCTTTTGGCCAGAGGCTCACCCAGCACAGACGTCGCACGTTGTTGATCTATTTTTTCCGGTGAAACGCGCATGGTATTCAAGCGGGTGTTTTCTTTATCAATGGCTTCCAGTTTTTCACTGAATACGCTCCAGCGCTCATCATCGACAATGCCTAACTGACGGCCAATGGGTGTCAGTCGAGAATCAGCATTATCTTCGCGTAACATCAAACGATATTCCGCACGACTGGTGAACATGCGATAAGGCTCTTTGGTGCCGGAGGTGATCAAGTCATCAATTAATACACCAATATAGGCTTCATCACGACGTGGGTACCATGGCTCTAGCTCTCGAGACTGCAAGCCGGCATTAAGGCCAGCGATTAACCCCTGTGCGGCGGCTTCTTCATACCCCGTTGTACCATTGATCTGTCCGGCAAAGAACAGACCCGGCATATGTTTGGTTTCCAGCCACGGCGTTAAATCCCGCGGATCAAAAAAGTCATATTCAATGGCATAGCCAGGCCTCGTGATATGAGCATTTTCAAGACCTTTCATTGAACGCACAATCTCATATTGCACATCAAACGGCAGGCTGGTGGAAATACCATTGGGATAGACTTCGTTGCAGTTCAGACCTTCCGGTTCAAGGAATATCTGATGTGAATTCCGATCAGCAAAACGCACGACTTTATCTTCAATTGAAGGACAGTAACGTGGGCCAATGCCTTCAATTTCACCACTGTACATCGGAGATCGATCAAGATTGTTACGTATTACCTGATGAGTTTTGTCGTTGGTATGCGTGATATAACAGGATATCTGGGTTGGATGATGTTCCCGCTTGCCGAGAAAAGAAAAGACCGGTGTTGGGTTGTCACCCGGTTGTTCGGCTAACTGGGAAAAATCAATACTGCTGGTCGCGATACGCGGTGGTGTGCCGGTTTTTAATCGATCAACCCGGAACGGTAAAGCACGTAAACGTTCTGCTAGCGCCACAGAGGCAGGGTCTCCTGCCCGACCACCTTGATGACGTTGCAAACCGATATGGATGACACCACCAAGGAAAGTGCCCACTGTGAGCACCACGGTTTTAGCACCAAAGCGTAAACCTGACTGGGTGACTACACCGGCAACACGATCATTTTCGACAATCAGATCATCAACGGCTTGCTGAAATAAATACAGATTGGGCTGGGATTCAAGTACTTCACGAATAGCCGCTTTATAACGAATCCGATCAGCCTGGGCACGGGTTGCCCTGACCGCGGGTCCTTTGCTGGCATTAAGGATTCTGAACTGAATACCTGCACGGTCAGCAGCTTTTGCCATGATGCCACCCAGCGCATCAATTTCCTTAACCAGATGGCCTTTACCGATACCACCAATGGCCGGGTTACAGCTCATCTGACCTAACGTTTCAATATTCTGTGTAAGCAACAGTGTTTTTACGCCCTGGCGAGCAGCCGCTAACGCGGCTTCGGTGCCGGCATGGCCGCCGCCAACGACAATCACGTCATATTGATCTTGAAACTGCATAACTCACCCGCGATAAAAACTTGTAAAAGATTGCGAATTTTAACATGCCAGTCACAATCTTTGCCTAATATTTCAATCATTTATAATCAGTTTGGACAAATAGAGCTGATGATATGTAAATAAACCTCAATACAACAATTGGACGGAGTGACATGATTGAGAAAAATACTGGTATTAAGCGATTGCTGTTTGCTTTAGTTTATTCGTTACAAGGCCTGTATGCTGGAATCCGTTATGAATCTGCTTTTCGGCAGGAGTTTATCTTGTTGTTATTACTGGGATTTGTAAGCTTTTTTCTGGATGTCACTCCAGCCGAAAGGCTTTTGATGATCGCCTCTCTAGTCGCTGTTTTAATTGTTGAAGCGCTTAACTCGGCCATCGAGTGTGTGGTGGATCGCGTCAGCACTGATGTACATAAGCTCTCTGGCCGAGCCAAAGATTACGGCTCTCTGGCGGTATTAATGACCTTACTGCTCAGTGCAGCAACCTGGCTGATGATTTTGCTGGATTAAGTTTTTCTTTGATAAGCCCAAATTATGATAATCAAACCTGCAATGATCATCGGAACACATAACAACTGCCCCATAGTGAACCAATTGAATGCCAGATAACCATATTGCGGATCAGGAACCCTGAAAAATTCGGCGATAAAGCGGAAACACCCATAGCCCAGTAAAAACAGTCCTGAAACTGCTGCCCGTGGGCGGGTTTTTGCCGAGAACCACCAGAGAATAATAAATAGTAACAAGCCTTCCATCATTGCCTGGTAAAGCTGGGATGGATGACGCGCTAACGGACCACCTGTTGGAAACACCATAGCCCAAGGCACATCAGAAACTCTTCCCCATAACTCGCCATTGATAAAATTGCCAATTCGTCCAAAAAATAAACCTAAAGGTACTAGGGGAGCAACGAAGTCACTGATTTCAAAAAAGGAGCGGTTTGTCTTGCGACCAAATAACCAGATTGCCAGCAACACACCAAGCAAACCGCCATGGAATGACATGCCTCCCTGCCAGACCTTAAACAGGTTCAATGGGTTGTTTATCACATTTGGCAAATCATAAAAAAGTGCATAACCAATTCTGCCACCGATGATCACACCAATCGCACCATAGAAAAGCAGATCTTCTACCTGAGATTTTTCCCAACCGTGCTCATTCGCTCTCCATCTTGCCAGCATCCAGGCGGCCACAAAACCGAACAGATACATTAATCCATACCAATGAATGGCTAAAGGGCCAAGCTCAAGGGCAACTGGATCAATCTGTGGATAATTCATGTTTGGTTCTCATCTTTATTGGTGCAGGCATCATAGCAAGTCATCCATTAATCTTCATTAACAGTTTTTTGCACCATTTTTGGGCGCGACAATTTCTAAGACGCACCAAATTAAACCTTTTATTCGCAAAAAAATAAGCTCAAATTATCATAACATACTGTTATAAAACAGATTTTCAAATGTGGCATGTAATCTGCGTTAGTTGTGGCAGTCTGAATACACGGTGTTGTAAAAAATCAACGCACCGGATTCACCAAGACTAAAATAATTTAAACGAGGAGATATAAATGAAATTCAAAACGCTCTCAGCAATGTGTCTTGCTGCTACATCAGTTTTCGCTGCTTCATCAGCAATGGCATGGGAAAGCGAAGATGGTGCACATTCAACCAGTGCAAACGTCGGTCTGTTCAGCGACTACCTATTCCGTGGTATTTCTTTTACCGATGATAAACCTGCCATCCAAGGGGGGTTTGACTACGCACACTCATCTGGCCTGTACGCCGGCACATGGGCATCAAACCTTTCTATCGACGATGAAACTAATATTGAAATCGATATCTATGCCGGCTTTGCCAATGAGTTTGGTGAAAGCGGTATCGGCTATGATGTTGGTGCAGTTCGTTATATTTATCCAGGTACTGAAAATGATGAAGAGCTGGATTACAACGAATACTATGGCGGCCTTTCTTACAGCTATTTTAGTGCGACAGTTTTCTATACAAATGACTGGGGCAACACTGGGGAAGATGAACTTTATTACAAGCTTGGCTTTGATTATGACCTTCCGTACGGTTTAGCCTTATCAGCGCATTATGGATACACTGATTCCGATCGTAATGATGGTACTGACTTAAGTGATAGTTATAGTGATTACGGCATTGGTTTAACGAAAGGCTTTGCTGGTCTCGATTGGTCAGTTGGCTATTATGGAACAGACAGCGATGGTGAAGACTTTGCTGTAACTGAAGATAATGCAGATGACCGTTTTTTAATCAGTGTTAGCTCATCATTCTAAACAGCTCAAGCAGATGGCCCTGATAATCGGGGCCATCTTTTCTAAAGAAGGAATAAGCTTATGAAACAAGTTGTAGCTATTATCAAGCCCTTCAAGCTTGATGATGTCCGCGAATCACTCTCTGAAATCGGCGTACAAGGTTTAACGGTTTCTGAAGTAAAGGGTTTTGGACGTCAAAAGGGTCACACGGAGTTATACCGTGGGGCGGAGTACGTTGTGGATTTCCTGCCTAAACTGAAACTGGAAATCGCAATTGATGACGGCATTGTAGAACAAGTTATCGAAGCTATCATCAAGGGTGCTAACACCGGAAAAATCGGTGATGGCAAAATCTTCGTTTACCCACTTGAGCAAGTGGTTCGGATTCGCACTGGCGAAACCGGCCCTGATGCTCTGTAAGCTTGAGGAGACATTAACATGGAATTAGGAAATCAAATCTTCCAACTCCAGTACGCCATGGACACCTTTTACTTTTTAGTATGTGGTGCTCTGGTTATGTGGATGGCGGCTGGCTTCTCGATGCTTGAAGCAGGTCTGGTTCGTGCTAAAAATACTACTGAAATTCTGACCAAAAACGTAATGTTGTTTGCTATTGCCTGTACCTCTTATCTGGTAGTGGGTTATGACATCATGTACGGCGGCGGTTTATTCCTTGCTGGAATTGACGGCGGTGAAACATTGGTTGCTGATGCATTGGCATCATCTGCTGAAGAGGGCTTTGAAGGTGGTGCAGTTTATTCTGCTGCATCTGACTTCTTCTTCCAGGTAGTGTTTGTTGCCACGGCAATGTCTATCGTTTCAGGTGCTGTTGCTGAACGTATGAAATTATGGGCATTCGCTGCATTTGCTGTTGTGATGACTGCATTTATCTATCCTTTAGAAGGTTCCTGGACTTGGGGTGGTGCTGATGTATTTGGCATGTACAACCTGGGTGACCTTGGCTTCCTTGACTTTGCTGGTTCCGGTATCGTTCACATGGCCGGTGCTGCTGCTGCATTAGCCGGTGTTATCTTACTGGGTGCTCGTAAAGGCAAATATGGTCCTAACGGTGAAGTTCGTCCGATTCCGGGTGCAAATCTGCCATTAGCGACTTTAGGTACCTTCATCCTGTGGATGGGTTGGTTCGGCTTTAACGGCGGTTCAGTATTGAAATTAGGCGATATGGCTAGCGCTAACGCTGTTGCTATGGTGTTCCTGAACACAAATGGAGCGGCTGCAGGTGGTGTTATCGCTGCTTTGGTTGTCGCCAAATTACTATTTGGTAAAGCTGATTTAACCATGATTCTGAACGGCGCTTTGGCTGGTCTGGTAGCGATTACTGCTGGTCCAGACACACCGACTCCACTAATGGCAACCATTATCGGTGCTGTCGGTGGTGTGATTGTTGTGTTCTCAATCGTCTTTATGGACAAAGTGAAAATTGATGATCCTGTCGGTGCTATCTCTGTGCATGGTGTGGTTGGTCTTTGGGGTCTGCTTGCAGTGCCTTTGACAAACCCAGATGCCAGCTTCTCAGCACAAATCATCGGTGCAGCTACTATCTTCGTTTGGGTATTTGTTTCCAGCTTCATTGTCTGGGCAGTACTGAAAATGATTATGGGTCTGCGTGTGACCGAAGAAGAAGAATACGAAGGTGTGGATTTGGTGGAATGTGGTATGGAAGCATACCCAGAGTTCACTAACTCTAACTAAGTTTTTCTTTAACTGAAACAGAAAGGGCAGGTAAAACCTGCCCTTTTTTATGCCTGAAATTTACAACGTTTTATTGATGATACTGAACACTCTCAGCATGCACAGCATCAACCAGTGCTGCGACATGTTCAGGGTTGATAGTCGGATGGATGCCATGCCCCAGATTAAACACATGTCCACTACCGTGACCATAGGCTTTGAGGATTTCTTTTACTTCTGTTTTTATTCGCTCGGGCTGAGCATACAAGACACAAGGATCCATATTGCCTTGTAAGGCCACTTTATCACCCACCTGATAACGCGCCAGTGACAGATCGGTGGTCCAGTCCAGTCCTAACGCATCGGCTCCGACTTCAGCCATATGACTTAACCACTGCCCCCCGCCTTTGGTAAACATCGTTACCGGCACGCGTCTGCCATCATTTTCTTTGGTTAAACCGCTGATAATTTGCTGCATGTAAGCTAATGAAAATTCTTTATAGTTGGGTCCGCTTAATGCTCCGCCCCAGGTATCAAATAACATTAAGGCCTGAGCACCAGCAGCAATTTGTGCATTCAGGTAAGCAGTGACTGACTTGGCAAGCACTGATAACAAATCATGCATAACAGCAGGCGTATCAAACATCATTGCTTTGATTTTGGCGAAATCCTTGCTGGAGCTGCCTTCAACCATATAGCACGCCAATGTCCAGGGACTACCACTAAAGCCGATTAATGGAACTTTGCCATCAATTTCTCTGCGAGTCAGGCGGATAGCATCCATCACATAGCCCAGACTATCTTCCATATCCGGTACACTGAGATTGGCTACATCGGCTACACTACGGACTGTTTTGTGAAATTTTGGTCCTTCTCCGCTAACAAAATGTAAACCAAGTCCCATTGCATCAGGAATCGTCAAAATATCGGAAAAAATAATAGAAGCATCCAGATCATAACGTCGAAGAGGCTGCAGAGTGACTTCACAGGCCAGCTCCGGTGTGGTGCACAACGTCATAAAATTACCGGCTTTTTCGCGCACCTGACGATACTCTGGTAAATAACGTCCTGCCTGACGCATAATCCATATGGGAGTTTTGTCGACAGGCTGTTTTAATAAAGCACGCAGATAACGATCATTTTTTAATTCGGACACCGGAGCACCTTTTTATTGTTGATGGCAAAATTTCCTAGCTCAGAAACAAAATCGCACTGAGAGGTCTACTCAAGCGCGTAGGACCAACCCAGTGCGATAAAATTGCCACTATTTTTTCAGATATGTACTGAAGTTTAAACTTCCAGATAATCTAGAATGCCTTCAGCTGCCTGACGACCTTCCCAAACCGCGGTAACAACCAAATCAGAACCGCGAACCATATCACCGCCGGCAAAGATTTTCGGATTAGTGGTTTGATAGGCACAATTACCTTCAGCCGGGGCAACCACCCGGCCACCATCATCAATGCTGACATTGAACTTTTCAAACCATGGAGCCGGACTTGGACGGAAACCAAATGCAATAACAACCGCATCTGCTGAAATGATTTCTTCACTGCCAGCGACTGGCTCGGGACGACGACGTCCACGCTCATCGGGTTCGCCCATTGCAGTGGTCACCACTTTGACACCAGTGACTTTATTGCCATCGCCAACGATTTCAATCGGCTGACGATTCCACATAAATTCAACGCCTTCTTCACGCGCATTATTCACTTCACGACGTGAGCCAGGCATATTTTCTTCATCACGGCGATAGGCACAGATAACGTTTTTCGCACCTTGACGGATAGCAGTACGATTGCAGTCCATAGCAGTATCACCACCACCTAGAACGACTACACGCTTACCTTCCAGTGAAACATAATTTTCTGAGGGCAGATCCAGTAGTTTTTTGTTGTTGGCCACCAGATAAGGCAATGCTTCATATACGCCAGGCAATTCTTCACCCGGGAAGCCGCCTTTCATATATGTGTATGTACCCATACCCAGGAAAACAGCATCGTACTCTTCAAGCAAAGCATCAAATTCAACGTCTTTACCCACTTCAGTATTTAAACGGAATTCAATTCCCATGCCTTCCATGACTTCACGACGGCGCTTAACAACTTCTTTTTCCAGTTTGAATTCTGGAATACCAAATGTCAGCAACCCACCGATTTCCGGATAGCGGTCAAACACAACAGGCTTAACACCATTGCGTACCAATACGTCAGCAGCACCTAAGCCTGCAGGACCAGCACCAATTACAGCAACCCGTTTACCTGTATCGACAACATTGGATAAATCTGGACGCCAGCCCTGAGTCAACGCTGTATCAGTAATATATTTTTCCACTGAACCAATGGTTACTGCACCAAAACCATCATTTAAGGTACAGGCACCCTCACATAAACGATCCTGAGGACATACCCGCCCACAGATTTCAGGCAAAGTATTGGTTTGATGTGCCAGTTCAGCAGCCTGTTCCAGATTGCCTTCACTAATCAGTTTCAGCCAATTCGGAATATAGTTATGTACTGGACACTTCCACTCACAATAGGGGTTACCACATTCCAAGCAGCGGTCAGACTGCTCAGCAGCCTGAGATGCATCAAATTCCCCATAGATTTCACCAAATTGCTGTTTACGAACGTTTGCATCCAGCTTTTTTGGGTCGACACGACCTACATCTAAAAATTGAAACGTATTTTTTTTCATCGTTATTAGTTTTACCAGTTGTATCAGGCCGCTTTGGTGGCGATTTTTAATAAACCATCCAATGACGCTGCTTTGGGTTTGACCAGCCAGAATTCTTTAATCGCNTGTTCNAAGCGNTCCAGAATCTGGTGCGCCCAGACACTACCNGTTTCACGCACNTGGTCTTCAATAAGGCCTTTTAGATGCAGAGCAGCTTCGGACATTTCGTCGCTGTCNATCCGCACCAATTCAACCAGCTCTTCGTTATAACGNTCNGCAAAGGTGTTATCCANATCCAGCACATAAGCNAGACCNCCGGTCATNCCNGCACCGAANTTGAGTCCNGTTTCNCCCAGCACAGTAACNACACCGCCGGTCATATACTCACAACCGTGATCACCAACGCCTTCAACAACCGCAACNGCNCCGGAATTACGAACNGCAAAGCGTTCACCNGCTTTACCTGCAGCATACAGTTCACCACCNGTAGCACCATATAAACAGGTGTTACCGATAATGCTGGCATTTTGNGTTTCAAAATCACTTTCCGGTGATGGGTAGATNGTCAGCTTACCTGCTGCCATGCCTTTACCAACATAGTCATTGGCATCGCCTTCAAGACGCATCTCCAGACCACCNGCATTGAATACACCAAAACTTTGTCCGCCAGAACCTTTGAGGTTCAGACGAATAGGNTTATCAATCATGCCGTAATTGCCATGAACCTTGGCGATCTCACCAGACAAACGGGCACCGATTGANCGGTTGATGTTNCGAATTTNNTAACTGAATTCACCGCCGGTTTTATTGACGATGGTTTCTTTAATATCCANNACCATTTGCTCAGCCANCTCACCCTTNTCATAGGGTTCATTTTTCGGCTCNAGNCAGAANTGNGGTTTGTCNGCAGGAACACCGGCATTCGACAACAATGGTTGCAGNTTCAGCCCNCGCTGTTTATCNGTCGTCCCNGGAAGGATTTCNAGCAAATCAGTACGNCCGATCAAATCNTGCAAACTACGCACACCCAGTTTTGCCAACCANTCACGCGTTTCACGTGCAACAAACTGGAAGTAGTTCATNACCATCTGNGGCAAGCCAATAAAGTGCTGCGTCCGCAGTTTTTCATTNTGNGTTGCAACACCNGTNGCACAGTTATTCAAATGACAAATNCGCAGATATTTACAACCCAANGCAACCATNGGNCCGGTACCAAAACCAAAGCTTTCNGCACCNANAATAGCNGCCTTGATAACATCNAGNCCGGTTTTCAANCCACCGTCNGTNTGCAGNCGNACTTTGTCACGNAANTCATTGGCACGCAGNGTCTGATGNGCTTCACTNAAACCAAGCTCCCATGGNCCACCGGCATATTTGACNGAAGTCAGTGGGCTTGCACCNGTNCCACCGTCATAACCNGANATGGTTATCAANTCGGCATAGGCTTTTGCAACACCTGCNGCAACGGTTCCGACNCCTGCTTGNGAGACCAGTTTTACNGATACCAATGCATCAGGNTTNACCTGTTTNAGATCAAANATCAGCTGNGCNAAATCTTCAATNGAATAGATATCATGATGTGGTGGCGGTGAAATCAANGTTACNCCNGGCACNGANTGNCGNAGNGTNGCNATCATCTGATTAACTTTNCCNCCAGGTAACTGACCACCTTCACCCGGTTTCGCACCTTGGGCAATTTTNATCTGCAANACTTCAGCATTNACNAGNTANTGTGGNGTTACACCAAANCGNCCTGAGGCAATCTGTTTGATTTTGGAGACACGCTCGTTACCAAAACGATCCGGATCTTCACCACCTTCACCNGAGTTTGAACGACCACCTAAGCGGTTCATCGCAATNGCCAGCGCTTCATGCGCTTCGGGCGATAACGCTCCTAANGACATNCCNGCGCTGTCAAAGCGTTGCAGNATAGCGCCAGTNTCTTCNANTTCTTCNATATCCAACGGCGTTTCGGCCAGTTTGACNTCCAGCAAGTCACGCAACACCATTGCAGGACGCTCGTTCACCAAAGCGGCATAGGCCTTATAGTCATCATAACTACCGCCNTGAACCGCTTTCTGTAAGGTGCCAATTACATCCGGGTTATAAGCATGGTACTCACCGCCATGGATGAATTTCAGCAAACCACCTTGATCGCGTTTTTTACGTTGATTCCAAGCCAGTTTATTCAGCTGTAACTGATCGTTATGTAACGCATCAAAATCAGCACCATTCACGCGACTGGTTGTCGCAGTAAAACACTTGTCGACAACAGCATCATTCAGGCCAACGATTTCAAACAATTGTGCCCCACGATAGCTGGCAATTGTCGAGATGCCCATTTTCGAGGTGATTTTGAATAAACCTTTATTTATGCCCTTACGATAATGACGACATAACTCGGCATGTTCGACATCTCTGATTTCATTGGTGGCACGCAGATCCTGCAGGCAGGCATAGGCAAGATAAGGATAAATTGCCGTCGCACCATAGCCCAGCAATACACCGAAGTGATGTGGATCACGAGCTGTCGCGGTTTCAACGATGATATTTGCATCACAGCGTAAACCAGCTTTAATCAGATGCTGATGCACCGCACCGGTTGCCAGTAAAGCATGCACCGGCAATGTGTCTTTGGAAATATCACGGTCACTTAGTACTAATACGACATTGCCATCACGCACGGCATTTTCTGCATCAGCACAAATGTTATCAATCGCTTTTTCCAAACCTATTTCAGGCTGATAATTCAGAGAGATACGGTAAGATTTGTATTCAGGATCGTTATCGCCGAGCTTGAGGATCTGATTAAACAGTTTTTCGGTTAATACAGGCGAATCAAGTACCACACGCTGGGCATGGTCTTCACCTTCTTCAAACAGGTTACGCTCTTCACCAATACACGTCTCCAGAGACATGACGATGTTTTCACGTAATGGATCGATAGGTGGATTGGTGACCTGGGCAAACTGTTGACGGAAATAGTCATACAGTGAACGGACTTTCTCAGACATCACCGCAAACGGGCTATCATCACCCATTGATCCGGTTGCTTCCTGACCAAGCTCACCTAATACACGAATGACCTGATCACGTTCTTCAAAACTGACGCCGAACATTTTTTCATAGATATCCAGCTCATCGCCCTGAATTGCAGGCAATGTATGCTCGTCATCTTTCTCTGTGTCGTGAAGACGCTGCAGATTATTATCCAGCCACTCGCGGTATGGCTGTGCTTTTTTGAGCATATTGTTGATATCTTCAGGCATCAACAATTCACCGGTCTGGGTATCTACCGCCAGCATCTGACCAGGTTTCAGTCGTCCCTTTTCAACCACATCTTCCGGCTGATAGTTGTACACGCCTACTTCAGAAGCCAACGTAATATGACGGTCTTTGGTAATTACATAACGGGCTGGACGCAAACCATTACGGTCCAAGGTACATGCTGCATAACGACCATCAGTGATAACTACACCCGCTGGACCATCCCATGGTTCCATATGCATGGAATTAAAATCATAGAATGCCTTGAGGTCAGCATCCATAGTGGGATCATTCTGCCAAGCAGGTGGGATCAGTAAACGCATTGCACGGAACATGCTTACGCCACCAGCTAACAAGGCTTCCAGCATATTATCCATACTGGATGAGTCAGAACCGCTGGTGCCAACTAATGGGCGGATATCTTCCATATTCTCGATTAACGAGGTGGCAAATTTTGCACCACGCGCCAAGGCCCAGTTCCGGTTGCCTTGAACAGTATTGATTTCGCCATTGTGTGCGAGATAACGGAATGGCTGAGCCAGACGCCATTGCGGCCAGGTATTGGTAGAGAAACGCTGATGGAACACACAAATCGCAGTTTCCATGCGTTCATCACTGAGATCTTTATAAAACACTGGCAAATATGAAGGCATTACCAGGCCTTTATAAGACACCACTTGTGATGACAGGCTTGGAATGTAGAAATCTTTATCGTCTGTAATGGCTTTTTCAGCTTTACGGCGCGCGATATATAGATTGCGTTCAAATGCCGCATCATCCATAGACTCGCCAGCATTAACAAATACATGGCGCATCTTCGGTAGCAGCCGCAGGGCTTCCTGACCACATGCTGCTTCAGGTTCAACGGGCACTTCACGCCAGCCAGCGATTTGCAGGCCTTGTTCGATGAGTTTTGCGGTAACTGCGTCCTGCGCTAACTGTGCTTTAGTGTCGTCCTGTGACAGAAATACCATACCCACTGCATAGCGCTTTGCCAGCGAAAAGCCAAGCTCTTCGGCAATAGCTTTAAAAAAGCTGTCAGGTTTTTTTAGCAATAAACCACAACCGTCGCCGGTTTTGCCATCCGCACCGATTGCACCACGATGGGTCAGGTTACCCAGTGCTTCAATGGCTGTCTTAACAAGCCAGTGACTGGGTTTACCATCCATCTGAGCAATAAGTCCGAATCCGCAGTTATCGCGCTCAAATTCAGGTCTGTAAAGACCTTGTGTTAGTTCTGTTGGCTGACTCACGTCACATACCTTCATCGTTTGTTAGCGCCGTCGCAGCTCCACTCCGGTAGTTAAACCGGCACAGCTATGTCTAAACTGAGGAGCGTCGCACAAAAACACGGCAGAAAGGATCACCTAGTATAACGATTGATCCGGTACCATTCAATTCTAGCTGCATTTTTTTGACAACAACCAACAGCAGTAAATTTTCCTATTTTCAATAAAATAGCTAAAATGCACTGCTTTTCTGACAAACAATCGGACTAACAATGGACAAACCACTGGTAGGCGTAGTGATGGGCAGTAATAGTGACTGGCCAGTCATGCAAAAAGCCGTTGAACAACTTGAAGCTTTTGGCGTTGCCTACGAAACTCAGGTTGTATCTGCTCACCGAACCCCCGATCTGCTGACCGAATATGCCAAAACGGCTAAAAGTAAAGGGTTAAGCTGCATCATCGCGGGAGCTGGTGGAGCCGCCCATTTGCCAGGTATGCTCGCGGCGAACACATTAGTCCCGGTACTCGGTGTTCCGGTTCCTTCGCGTTACCTCAAAGGCCAGGACTCTCTTTTATCCATTGTACAAATGCCTAAAGGTATTCCGGTTGCTACCTTTGCCATTGGTGAAGCTGGCGCTGCAAATGCTGCTTTGTTTGCTATTGCCCAGCTGGCAATTCATGACACAAAACTGGCAGCAAAACTGGAACAGTTCCGCAAAAACCAGCATCAGGCCGTGCTGGATATGACACTTCCCCCATTAGCATAGAACTGAGGATGTAGATGATTTTACCAGGTGCCACATTAGGAATGCTTGGCGGCGGTCAGTTGGGCCGCATGTTTACCACCGCGGCCCAGACGATGGGCTACAAAGTTATTGTGCTGGATCCAGACAAAAACAGTCCTGCCGGAATTATCGCTGATCAGCATATCTGTTCCGCTTACACTGATGAAGCCGCCTTGACCGAGCTGGCTCAGCATTGTGCAGCAATCACTACCGAGTTTGAGAATATTCCGGCCAGCACCCTGGCCTTTCTCGAAAAACGTACTGTTGTGCACCCCTCCTCATCTGCTCTGGCCAGCACGCAAAACCGCAATACAGAGAAAAACTTTATTCGTGCGCAAGGCATTGCCACCGTGCCGTTTGTCCGCATAACCCATCGGGATGATTTTGCTGATATCAGCACTCAGATTAAATTCCCGGCCATTCTTAAAGTCGCAACCTTTGGCTATGACGGAAAAGGTCAGATTGTTTGTGAGGATTTACAGGCTGCTTATGAAGCTTTTGAGGCTTTAGGCCAAAAAGAATGTGTGCTGGAACAGCGAATCGATTTGGAGCGTGAGATTTCGGTTGTTCTGGCGCGTGGTGAAGATGGTCAGATCACCGCTTTCCCGGTCGCAGAAAATGTCCACATCAACGGAATTTTACATTCAACCACTGTGCCTAGTGCTGCCGCTGAAACACAGCAACATGCTGCTATTGAAATGGCCAGTAAAATTGCTGATGGACTTGATTACGTTGGCACTATGGCAGTTGAGTTTTTCGTTTCCAAGCAAGGCGAAATAATTGCCAATGAAATTGCCCCTCGTCCGCATAATTCGGGTCATTACACACTGGATGCCTGCAGAACCTCACAATTTGAACAACAGGTACGCATGTTATGCGGTTTACCCGCTGGAAGCTCCAAATTAATATCCCCTGTGGTGATGATTAATCTACTGGGTGATGTATGGGGAAACAGTCAACCTGGCTGGGATAAGCTACTCAATAAACCAGATATTAAACTGCATTTGTATGGCAAGAGAGAAGCCCGTGCTGGACGCAAGATGGGCCACTTTAATGTTCTGGCGGACACTCCTGAATTGGCAATGCAATCCGCCAATATGGTGTTTGACGACATCAAGGCAGATTAATGCATAGCGTTACCATTGTTTACTGTACCCAATGTCGATGGATGCTCCGTGCGGCCTGGATGGCGCAGGAGTTGCTCAGCACCTTTGATGGAGAGATTGCAGAATTAACACTTAAACCGAGTACCGGCGGTACTTTTGAGGTTACAGCAGACAATCAGTTGGCCTGGTCTAGAAAACAAGAAGGCCGTTTCCCGGAAATTACGGAGTTAAAGCAGCGGGTCCGCGACATAATTGCCCCTGAGCAGGATTTAGGTCATTCGGATCGGAAAAACTAAAATGCCACTTTGGTGAATTAAAAAAGGGACGTTTTCGCGTCCCTTTTTATTGTTAAGCGCTTTCCACTTTCTCACTAAAGCCACAATCCTTCTGCGGACAGACTTTTTCGGTGCCTTTGCTCTTGGTTGTCTTAATGGTCAATATCGGCCACTGACAATTTGGACAGGCTTCTTTGATCGGTTCGTTCCATAATGCATAGTCGCAGGTCGGATATTCCGAGCAAGAATAAAACACTTTGCCTCGGCGTGACTTGCGCGTCAGGATTTCGCCCTTATTACATTTGGGGCATTCAACGCCAGTATTTTCAGGCTGCTCCAGTGATTCAATGTGTTTGCATTTCGGGTAACTGCTACAGCCGATAAATTTACCGTATTTACCTGTACGTACCCACAAATCCGATTCACATTTCGGGCATTTACGCCCTTCAACCACTTCCGGCTCACTCGCGGTGGTTTCTTCACCATCAATATTGCGGGTGTAATCGCATTCCGGATAACCGGTACAGCCGATAAACCGGCCACTGCGGCCTAACCTGCTGGATAGTTTTTTACCACATTTAGGACAATCTTCATCCAGCAGTTCCTGAGTGACATCGCTACGCTGGACTTCTTTATCCTTGGTTTCAACCTGCTCTTTAAATGGTCCCCAGAAATTGCGTAATAAAGGAATCCACTCGGCTTCACCCCGCGACACCGCATCCAGATCATCTTCCAATTTGGCAGTAAAGTCATAGTCCACATAACGGGTAAAATGCTGAACCAGAAACTTGCCGACAACACGTCCCACATCGGTGGGGTGAAAACGTTTGTTAATCAACTCAACATATTCACGCTGCAATAATGTAGAGATGATGCTGGCATAGGTCGAAGGACGACCAATATCATGTTCTTCCAGACTTCTGACCAGACTGGCCTCACTGTATCTTGGTGGTGGCTCGGTAAAGTGCTGTTCAGGGCGAATGGCGACTAGATCTACAACCTCTCCGACTTCCATCGGCGGCAGGATATTTTCATCTTTGTCACCCTTGGTATCATCCTTCCCTTCCAGATAAACACTCATGAAACCCGGGTTTACCACGGTAGAACCATTGGCGCGGAAGGTATTGCCCTTACCACAGCCCAGATCCACGGCAACGGTATTCAAAGTCGCGTGGATCATCTGACTGGCTAATGTACGCTGCCATATCAGGTTATAAAGTTTGTGTTGATCGACGGATAAATATGCTTTCATTTCATCCGGCGTGCGTAAAACTGAGGTTGGTCTTATTGCCTCATGCGCTTCCTGGGCATTTTTGGATTTGGTTTTGTATTCCTGCGGTTTGCCTGGTACCGATTTCGCCCCATAGCGCTGACCGATAAACATGCGAATTTCTTCAATCGCTTCTGCCGCCAGCGACACAGAGTCAGTACGCATGTAGGTGATTAAACCTTCTGCACCCTCACCGGTATCAACACCCTCGTATAATTGCTGTGCCACACTCATCGTGCGCTGAGCGCCAAACCCCAGCTTACGGGAGGCTTCCTGTTGCAAGGTAGAGGTAGTAAATGGTGCTGCAGGATTACGCTTGCGTTGTTTTTTCTCAACGTGGGTAACTAGCAGTTTACCTTCAGCCGCTTTTGTTAATGTCGAAACGACATCCTCAGCTTGCTCGGTATGACCGATGCTGAACTGGCTCAGCTTCTCATTTTTATAGTGGGTTAACTTCGCCTGAAACGGGGTTTTCTCAGCGGTGGCATCTGCTTCAATGGTCCAGTATTCCTGAGCTTTGAAAGCTTCAATTTCCAGCTCACGCTCGACAATCATCCGTAACGCAGGACTTTGTACCCGGCCAGCAGATAAGCCGCGACGTACTTTCTTCCATAATAACGGGGAAAGGGTGAAGCCGACCAGATAGTCTAGCGCACGGCGTGCCTGCTGAGCGTTAACCAGATCCATCGACAATTCGCGTGGATTGGCTACCGCATCATTAACGGCCTGTTTGGTGATCTCATGGAAAACAACACGGAAGGTTTCTTTATCTTTTAACACACCCTTCTTTTTCAATAACTCATACAGATGCCAGGAGATTGCTTCTCCTTCACGATCCGGATCCGTTGCCAGATAGAGCGTGTCAGCTTTTTTCATGGCCTTGGCAATCGCCTCGACATGTTTGCTGTTGCGATCAATCACTTGATATTTCATCGCAAAATCATTTGACGGATCGACGGCTCCTTCTTTGGGCTGTAAATCTCTCACATGACCATAAGATGCCAAGACTTCTACATCTTTGCCCAGATACTTTTTGATGGTCTTGGCCTTGGCCGGAGACTCAACAATAACGAGTTTTTTTCCCATATAATCCTGTACCAAAAATAGACGCTCTAAATAACACTGCCCGTGTAAAACGGGCAGTATTAAGGAGAATAAGAGCGGTCAGATTTAGTGAATAACCGCCTCCAAATCTTCAAACACCAGATCTTCCATCCAGGCATAAGCAACTTCTCGGCCCGGTTGATAAAACAGCACCATGAGTACGACCCACTTGAGCTGTTCCAAATCAATTTCTTCGCTGTCTAATGCCAATACACGTTCAATAACTACTTCGCGAGTTTCGACATCCAAAACACCGACCTGTTCCAAAAACAGTAAATAGCCTCGACAATGAATATCGAGACGCTCTATTTCACTCTCACTGAAAACACGAATATGTGTATTGGGATTGTCTGTCTGCGGAGCCACTACCGTCATATTGTCTAGCCAATCAAGTGCTTTGTGTATTTCCATTTCCTGAAAGCCGACCTGTTCTAATTCAAGCTCCAGGACATCTTTATCAGGCTGACTGCTATTTTCTGTATCGATATAGTTTTCGAACAGATAGAGCAACACATCAATTACATTTTCTTTCATCGGCTTCTCTGTTGTGGGCGTGATCAGGTTCCGTTTCGAACGTAACGTCCTCCAGGCAGTGAAGCAACCTGACCTTGCAGCTCCAGTAATAACAGCATGGATGAAACGGCATCAGCCGTCAATCCGCTTTTGTCAATAAGTATATCGATATGGATCGGGTCATAACCCAAAAACTCAAACAATAACTGGTAATCATTATCCAATTCTGCTTGCACCGATGCTTGCTCTAATGAGGTCGGTTTCTCCAAAGCTTGCGGAACAACCCCGGCAATGGCCCCCAGTTCTTCAATAATGTCATTTGCCGTTTCCACCAGCTTTGCTCCCTCACGTATCAACTGATGACAGCCCCGGGATAATGGATTATGAATTGATCCAGGAATAGCAAACACTTCACGACTCTGTTCCATAGCCATTCTGGCCGTAATCAATGAGCCACTTTTCACTGCCGCCTCCACAACCAAAGTGCCAAGGCTCAAACCACTTATAATACGGTTACGGCGAGGAAAGTTTTCCGCTTTGGGTGAAGTGCCTAATGGAAATTCAGAAACAATCGCCCCCCCTTCGGCAATGTGATGTGCCAGATTTCTGTGTGATGCTGGATACACTCGATCCAAACCGGTACCAATCACCGCGATTGTTTTGCCAGATGCTGCCAGAGCGCCTTTATGAGCGGCAGCATCAATACCCGTGGCCAAACCACTGGTAATGACAATATCGCCCTGAGCCAGGTATCGCGCGAATTCAAATGCTGTGTCGCTGCCTGAAGCGGTCGGGTTACGACTACCCACAATCGCCAACTGCCAGTTGTTAAGCAGATTGATATCCCCCTGAACATACAATAAAGCCGGAGGATCAGGTATTTGTTGAAGCAACTCTGGATAAAGATGATGTTGTTGATCGATGACATGGCGATTATCAGCTGATAGCCATTCCAAATCTCGCTCAACCTGCTCCCAATCTGGCGTTTGTAGCGCCGAGACAATTTTTGGATCAAAACCTTTTAATAAGCTTGGCGCTTGAAAAATATCAGCTGGTTGATGAACTTGCTGTAGCAGTTTGTTAAAAGTGGCTGGCCCAACACCCGGAATACGTTGCAGAGCCAGCTGACATGCCAGAGACAGTTGCGAAGCAGAAAATCTATGCAAACTGTTTCCTTTATTCTGCAGAACGCACCTTGTCAAAAAGGTGCATGGAGGTAGTTGCTTTCATCACAATCGCATAACTTACCTTTTCATAAAGCTTGAATACCAAAGCCTCCCCGGCGTGCACATCAGGCAGTGTCACCATCGCTTTACGATCTTCGCTGACGGCATCACGTATGGTTTTACCAGCTTTATATACGGAAAGAACATGGCCACTTTCCAGACCATCAAGTGTACCGAGATTTAGCACAATGATCTGATACTGACCCACCTGCGATACACCGTCAAATACCGAAATAATCATGCCATCCATTGGTTGTGATGGCGCACGGGGAATGAAGTTAAGTTCAAAATCCTCTTCTTCCACAGGCAACAACCTATCTCCCACCATCACTTCACGATTGGTATAGGTTAACCCCAGCGTGGAAACCTCTCCGGGCTCTTTCACCACAGCATCGCCTGTATATATAGCTTCAACGCCGAGCTCTTCGCCGGTATTGGGATCAAAATAAATCTTACCGCCACGGAACACATTAAATTCATTTTGCTCAGGATCAATAATACCTTTGGCATAAACAATATCGCCGGCTCCAGACAATAATCTTTCATCAGAAGTGGCAACAACATAGGGGGCAGCGTCAAGAACTTCAGCACCGACTACTCGAGGTTTCGTCAGAAAAGGTCGGATAATTGATAAAGGAATGGTATGGATGGCTTCATCCATTCGAATTTCACGCATTTCTGGTGAAAGTTTGTAAGTCTGCTGTCCACGGCTTAGCTCGAGTACTGGCCGACCATCACGATATACCAGCGTTAATTCATCGCCAGGATAGATAAGATGAGGGTTTTCAACCTGAGGATTTACCTGCCAGATTTCAGGCCAGTGCCAGGGGTATTGCAGAAATTTGGCTGATATATCCCAAAGTGTATCGCCTTTAACGACCACATAACGATCCGGATGATCAGGATTAAGGGCCACCTCATTTGCAAGCACTGAAGCACTCATCAACAGGGCGAAGAAACCTAAACAGATGTGACGTATCATCATAAAATCCTCATGGACGCTACAGGGCAGCCATTATCCCTGGACAGACAGCAACGGCTCATAGTGTCTAATAAGCGATTACACTAATCAAGTAATCCAGCAACAAACTTGGTTTATAATGTGTCGATATCTCGACTGGTTAAACTTTTTCAGTCTGGCAATACCAACTTACTTGACGGAGAACAGCATGAAATTAACGTTGTGTTTTATTATCGGCATTGCTGCCGTTATGATGAATTCCCTGGCTATTGCTGAAGGCGATATTGCTGCCGGAAAGGCAAAGTCCGCCGTCTGTTCAACCTGTCATGGTGCTGAAGGCATCGCAATTATGCCAGTTTATCCGAATCTCGCTGGACAGAATGCTGAGTATTTAGTGTCAGCGCTTAAAGCTTATCGTGATAAGCAACGCCAGGGTGGTATGGCCGCGATCATGCAGATGCAAGCGAATAACTTGTCAGACGAAGATATCGCCAACCTCGCAGCATATTACTCAAGTTTGAAATAACTGACTGCTGGTGAAATGATTTATAGCAGGTACTGAAATGGCTCAACTGAATATATTGCACTTCCCCGATCCCAGGCTACGTCTGAAAGCGAAGCCTATTGAAAAGGTAACGGATGAAATCCGCCAGCTGGCAAATGATATGCTGGAAACCATGTACGATGCTCCGGGCATTGGCCTTGCTGCCACTCAGGTTAATCAACAGAAACGGTTAATTGTTATCGATGTTTCTGAAGATAAAACCAGCCCGCTGTTTTTGATTAACCCCGAGTTAATTGAAACCGAAGGCGAACGTGAATTTGAAGAGGGCTGTCTTTCGGTACCGGAAGCTTATGAAACAGTTACCCGCGCTGACACGATCCGCGTCCGTGCATTGAATCTGCAAGGCGAACCGTTTGAAATGGATGCCGATGGTATTCTGGCAACCTGTATTCAGCATGAAATCGATCATCTGGAAGGCAAACTGTTTGTTGATTATCTTAGTAATCTCAAACGTCAACGCATCAAAAAACGGCTGGAGAAACACCAGAAACAAAAATTATAAGGACATCCATGCGCATCATTTTTGCCGGCACTCCGGACTTTGCAGCAACCACGCTGGCGGCTCTACTGACAACCGAACATGAAATTTGCGCCGTCTATTCACAACCGGATCGTCCGGCTGGCAGAGGTCGGAAACTGACTGCCAGCCCGGTTAAGCAACTTGCTTTACAACACCATATCCCGGTTGAACAACCACTCAATTTCAAAGCTGAAGCCGATCGAGCTACCCTTGCCAGTTATCAGGCAGACTTAATGATTGTAGTAGCCTATGGGTTATTGTTACCACAAAGTGTTTTGGACACTCCCCGACTGGGCTGCATTAATGTTCATGCCTCCCTGTTACCACGCTGGCGTGGTGCCGCTCCGATTCAACGTGCCATCCTGGCTGGGGATAAACAAACCGGTGTTTGTATTATGCAAATGGAAGCCGGACTGGATACCGGACCGGTTATCAAACGTGCAGAAATAGCCGTAGAAGCAAATGATACTGGCGAACAACTGCATGACAAACTGGCATTGCTGGGTGCCAACACCCTGCTGGAAACATTGAATAACTTTGAGGAATTACAATCTCAGGCTATTCCACAAGACGACAGAGAAAGCTGCTATGCCTCTAAACTCTTGAAAGCTGAAGCTAATATTGACTGGTCACAATCTGCCCAGCAAATCGATCGGCAGATCCGCGCGTTTAATTCCTGGCCGGTTGCCCAGACCCTGTGGCAGGACAAAATGCTGCGGATCTGGCAGGCAACAGTTGTTGACTCGCAAAACCATGCTGTGAAACCAGGCACGATTATCCAGGCAGACCGTCACGGAATTGATGTTGCTACCGGGGATGGTGTCATTCGCTTATTATCGCTCCAGGCGCCGGGGAAAAAGGCCGTTCCAACCAATGACTTTCTGAATGCGCACCCCTTAAAGGCAGGCGACTATTTTGGCTAAAAGTAATTTATTATGCCCACGCAGTGCCGCCGCTTTGGTCATACAGCGGGTAACGCAGGGCCAATCATTAAACACCGCTTTTGTAGATATCAGTAAACGACTGGATGAAACTCAACGCCCCCTGTTCCACCAATTAACCTATGGTGTAATCCGTTGGTTTTTTGCCCTCGAAAGCATCAGTCAGCAAATACTTTCCAAACCGTTAAAAACGAAAGATGCTGATATTCAGGCTTTGCTTCTGGTAGGTATATATCAGCTTCGCTCGTTACGCATACCTGATCATGCCGCCCTGTCAGAAACGGTTAACGCCAGTAAACGCTTGAACAAACAATGGGCAAGCGGATTAATCAATGCCTGTCTGCGAAATTATCAGCGCCAGCAGAAAACATTGGAAGAAACCCTGGCAGAACAAACAGTGACGGAATATGCTCATCCAGCCTGGCTGATTGAAAAATATCAGGCTGACTGGCCAGATTTGTGGCAAGACATTTTGACGGCCAACAATCAGCAACCGCCGATGATGCTTAGGGTTAACAGCCGGGAATATTCCCAGTCGGAATATCTGGAGTTATTAGAAAAAGCCACCATTCCTGGCACCGCGATTGAAAACTGTCCTCAAGGGATCTTGCTGGAACAAGCCTGTGATGTATTTGCTTTGCCAGGTTTTGTAGAAGGTGCGGTTTCTGTGCAGGATGGTGCTGCGCAACAAGTAGTTGATTTACTTGATTTACAACCAAACCAGCGCATTCTCGATGCCTGTTCGGCACCGGGTGGAAAAACCTGTCATATTCTGGAAAGATTTCCAAATAATGAAGTTATCGCTGTGGATATCAGTCAGGAGCGGCTCAAGCAGGTTGAGGAAAATCTGTCACGATTGAATTTATCGGCAAATTGTCTCGCAGGGGATGCCAGCAATCCACAAAACTGGTGGAATGGTGAACAATTTGACCGTATATTGGTTGATGCGCCATGTACTGGCAGTGGTGTTATCAGACGGCATCCGGATATAAAACTGCTTCGAAAAGCAGAAGATATCGAACAGTTGGTCGGACAGCAGCAAGCATTGCTGGATAATTTATGGCCATTACTGAAACCGGATGGCTTGTTAATTTACACCACTTGTTCTGCTTTGAAGCAGGAAAATGAACTACAGATAGAAGCATTTTTGCAACGCCAGCCCGAGGCAATGGAGCAGCTTCCATCCCGGGCTCCAGCTCGAAGAGTAAGCTTCGGCTATCAATTGCTACCGGGAGATAACCATCTGGATGGTTTCTATTATGCCTGCCTACGTCACCGTTAAACGTCTTCTGGCGTTTTTTTTGTTGCTGTTTGTCTCTGTGCAAACCGTACAGGCTGAGACATTTTACATAGAACAGGCACGCACCTCTCCGGCAGGCAACGGTTATCTATTGAATGCTTCTATCAGCTACCCGTTAAATGCCCGGGTTAAAGAAGCCCTCTATAATGGAGTGCCAATTACCTTTGTACAGGAAATCCAGCTAATCAGAAGTTATCCGGTACTGGGAGAATGGTGGCAATGGCAGAGTAATATCTGGTCCAATGAAATACGCTATGTATTGCGTTATCACGACTTGTCTCAGCAATATCTCTTACATTCCATGGACACCAAAACGCATCGCAATTTTACGACCATGGAAAGTGCATTAAGCGCCATGGGAGAGATTAAAGATTTCAGTCTGCCACCACAACATACGTTAGATACCAGTGACCTGACTCTAAGAGTTCGCAGTCAGATTGATTTAAACGCGCTGCCTTCGCCTATGCGGCCTGGAGCGTTTCTGTCAAATAAATGGGATTTAGCCAGCGATTGGTATGAGGTGGCATGGCCTTCCAATTAATAAGAGGTCTCAGCTCGGGAACTGCACCGTATTTTTCACTGGCTTTATTATTATTAATATTGGCCTACATGCTCAGTGCGGCTACCCAGGACACCTCTCGTCTCAGTGATTTATTTCTTTATATTTTTGGCCTGGGGCTAGTCTGCCTGCTGTTACTGGCCGGGATCCTGGCCCGGGGGTTATATCGACTTTACCGTGACTTCAAACGCAAAGCGCCTGGCTCCCGCCTCACACTGAAACTGGTCAGCTTGTTTGTGCTGCTGATCGTAGGGTCTACCAGTATTGTTTACGGGTTCTCCGTACATTTTCTGCAACGTGGCATCAATAGCTGGTTTGATGTAAAAGTCGAACAGGCTTTGGAGGACTCACTGGAACTGAGTCGTAGCGCATTTGGTATTCGTATGCGTACCTTACTCCGTCAGACACGAATGATGGCCGGTGTATTATCAGAACTACCGGACGCACGACTAACCAATAGCCTGCGAGAACTGGTGCAACTAAGTGGCGCACTGGAAATCAGTATCTGGAATATGCAAGGTCGACTGGTAGTCTCCAGCATTGAAAATCCGGCCATTATTATCCCCAATGCGCCTGATGAATCTATCGTACGTCGTCTGCAACAAGGCGAAGACTATATAGGTCTGGATCCGGCAGCAAATGATGAACTGCAATTACGTGCAGCGGTAATGTTGCCACGAAAATCCATTCTAGCCGAAGAACGCTATTTACATGTGGCTTTTCCGGTCAATGACCATTTGAGTTCATTGGGCAAAAATGTTCAGGATGCCTATACCGACTATAAAGAGCTGAGCTATTTACGCAAACCGTTAGTGACCATATTTACCTTGACGTTGAGCCTGATAGTTTTCCTGACCATGCTCGCCTCAATCTGGTTTGCGGTATGGATCTCTCGACGTATGGTTCAACCCTTGCAGGAACTGGCAGAAGGGACTCAGGCTGTTGCCTCAGGGAATTACAATATGCAACTTACCGCCTCAGGTCATGATGAAATCGGTTTTCTGGTACGCTCTTTCAACCAGATGACCCAACGCCTGACACAAGCCAGAAATGCCTCAGACAGAAGCCATCGCTTACTGGAACAACAGACCAGTTATCTGACCACCGTATTGGGCAGCCTATCAAGCGGGGTTATTACCATTGATAATGATCTGTACCTACGCACCGCCAATTTGGCCAGCAGTCAGATCCTGGGCGTCAATTTACAGCAAAGACTGGAAAGCTCTTTAGATGCTCTGGCCAAGCTTAATGACAATCTGCATAGCTTTGCCTTACTGATTCAAAATTACACCTTCAAGTCCGTCGCCTGGCAACAACAGATAGAGCTGCAGCAAACCAAAGGTCGTCAAACCTTAATGTGTCATGGTACCCCCCTGCCCGGTCAAACCGGCTGGGTGATTGTATTTGATGACATCACAGCCCTGTTACAGGCACAGCGAAATGCCGCCTGGGGCGAAGTTGCCAGACGCCTGGCACATGAAATTAAAAATCCACTTACTCCCATTCAGTTATCTGCTGAACGTTTACAACATAAATACGCGTCATTGGTGCCACCGGATCAAACCGAGACATTACAGAAGCTCACTGATACTATCGTGCAGCAGGTTGAGGCCATGAAAGATATGGTCAATGAATTTTCCGACTATGCCCGCAGCCCGGGTTTACAGTTTGAAACGGTGTCAATTGGTGAATTGCTAAGGGAAGTACTAACCCTTTACCAGAGTCATTCCAACCATCAATTTATTTTATTGAACAGTCCAACGGACATTCGTATAAAACTTGATAAAAACCGCATGCGGCAGGTATTTCATAATCTGTTAAAAAATGCCATTGAAGCCAGTGAAGAAGCCGGTAAACCTGTAGATATAGCCATTAGTTACCACATTATTGTGCAGCAGCATATGCCATGGCTGGAAATCACTTTCAATGATCAGGGACCGGGGCTTCCACAAAACATGGTGGACAAATTGTTTGAGCCTTATGCAACCACCAAAACCAAAGGAACCGGGCTGGGACTGGCGATTGTCAAAAAAATCATTGAAGAACATGGCGGGGATGTCTGGGCAGAAAACCTTAACCCCGAAGGAGCAGGTATAATAATCCGGCTACCACTGGAGGAAGACTAGGCGTGAGCAACGAAAAACCACTGATTTTAGTTGTCGATGATGAGCCCGATATTCGTGAACTCATTAAAGATATTCTTGAAGACGAAGCCTACCGGGTAATCACCGCAAGCAATGGTGAAGAAGCACGTCTTGTCTTTACCCAGAAACAGCCTCAACTGGTCTTGCTGGATATCTGGATGCCCGATGTTGACGGAATTACACTGCTTAAGGAATTCAAACAACAGAACACTGGCGTCACTATTGTGATGATGTCCGGCCATGGCACCATTGAAACCGCTGTCGAAGCCACCCGCTCAGGTGCCAGCGATTTTATTGAAAAACCTTTATCCATGGCCAAACTGCTTCGTGCGGTTGAATTAGCCATTGAAAATCGAGCAAAACAGGCCGCCCAGCGTCATGAGTTTGCATTAGAACCCGTCGGTAAAAGTGCCAAAATGACTCAGCTTCGTGAACAGGCTGAACGCATTGCCGGACACGAAATGCCTATTCTGCTGATTGGCGAGGGCGGTACTGGTAAACATTGTTTTGCTTATTATCTGCATAGACTGGGCCTGTACAACAATGGCAAATTTATTGAGGTTAGTCCGGAAAGTTTTCCACCAGACAGTCACAAACTAATTTCACTGGCCAAAAACAATACGCTGTATATCAATGATGTCGCCTTACTCAGTGATGAAGCTCAGGCCTTGCTGCAGCATTTGCTGGAAAGCGGCAGATTAAAAGAGTGTCAGTTGATCTGTGCTACCCAGTTGGGCCTTGATAAATTCATCGCCCGCGGCGATTTCAGCGAAGGTTTGTTTTATCAGCTCAATACCATCACGTTGCAACTACCTGCTTTACGTGATCACGTTGAGGACATTCCCGAACTGGTACACTTTTTTGTCGATCAGCAAACCACCCAGGCCGATCTGCCTTATCGTCGTTTTACTGTCGCCGCACAAAATCGTCTCCGCAATTATGCCTGGCCGGGCAATGTGCTCGAACTGAAAAACGTTATCCAGCGATTGCTGGTTTTGGGTGATTCCGATGATATTGACGTCGATGATGTGGAAACCGCACTGCAGTCAGAGCAGCCACCTCAAGCGGATGATGTCACCGGTATCAATTTTGACCAGCCTTTACGCGAAGCACGCGAACAGTTTGAACGAATATATCTGCTGCAAAAACTGCAGGAAACCGATGGCAATGTGGGAAAAGCCGCTAAATTAGCTGGCATGGAACGCACCCATCTTTACCGAAAACTTCGAGCACTAGGCATTGATAGTAAACAAGTATAAGGGTTTGTAATGAAGATTCTGATCCTCGGTGCCGGACAGGTTGGCGCTTCAGTTGCTGCCACCCTTGCCCGGGAAGATGACGACATTACCCTGGTCGATACCGATGCCAATAGCCTGCATAAACTTCAGGATCATTACGATATTCGAACGGTACAGGGACTTGCCTCACATCCTGATGTGCTGGAACGGGCTGGTGCAGCAGATGCCGATTTGGTACTGGCAGTCACTAATAGTGACGAAACCAATATGGTAGCCTGCCAGATTTGTCATACGCTATATAACACACCCACCAAAATTGCCCGGATCCGTACGCCGGAATACCTCACCAAACCTGAATTATTCAGTAACGAAGCCATTGCCATTGATGTATTAATCAGCCCTGAACAACTGGTGACCGATTATATTGAAAGATTAATCAGCCACCCGAATGCCTTACAGGTGCTGGATTTTGCCGATGGACTGGTTCAGCTGGTAGCGGTGAGAGCTTTCCATGGCGGGCCATTAGTGGGTAATCCCCTACGCGAATTACGTAAACATATTCCCAAAACCGAAACACGGGTCGCCGCTATTTTTCGTAATGGTAAAGCTATTCTGCCGGAAGCTGAAACGGTTATCGAAGCAGATGATGAAGTGTTTTTTATCGCAGCCAGCAAAGATATCCGCTCGGTGATGGCTGAATTGCGGCGGCTGGAAAAACCTTATAAAAGGATTATGTTGGCCGGCGGTGGCAATATCGGAATAAGACTGGCCCGAGCGCTGGAGCATGATTATCAAATCAAAATCATCGAAGCCAATAGTGCCCGAGCCGATTATTTATCAGAAGAGTTATCAAAAAGTATCGTTCTGCTTGGCGATGTGGCCAATGAGGAATTGCTCCGCGAAGAAGAAATCGACAATGTGGATTTGTTCTGTGCCCTGACCAATGATGACGAGGCGAATATCCTTTCAGCCATGCTGGCCAAACGTCTGGGGGCTCGCAAAGTGCTGTCGCTGATTAATCGTGCTGCTTATGTGGATCTGGTAGAAAGCGGTACCATCGATATCGCCCTGTCCCCCCAACAAGCCACTATCGGCAGTTTGCTGGCGCATATTCGTCGTGGTGATATTGTGGCGGTGCATTCATTACGTCGTGGGGCTGCTGAAGCTTTGGAGGCCATTGCTCATGGCGATAAAAGCTCATCGATGGTGGTGGGACGACGCATTGATGAAATTGACTTGCCACCAGGCACTTCTATCGGGGCAATTGTTCGTGGGGAGGAAGTGATTATTGCGCATCGCAATACCTTGGTTGAAGCAGAAGATCATGTGATTCTGTTTTTAACTAATAAACGTTATATCAAAGAGGTAGAGCGTTTATTCCAGGTAGGATTCACTTTCTTTTAATTTATGTCTTACTCACTTAAACATCATTTTCTCATCGCCATGCCCACGCTGATAGACAGTTTTTTCTATCATTCGGTAATTTATTTGTGTGAACACGACGAAGAAGGCGCGATGGGGCTGATTATTAATCGTCCAACCCGAATCATGATGCAGGAACTGCTTAATCATCTGCAGATTACCAACAATTCTGAATGGGCGATTAAAACAGCCGTTTTGTTTGGCGGGCCAGTACAGAAAGATCAGGGCATGGTAGTGCATGATGGTGGTGAAAAGTGGAAAAACACGCTGAAGATTACTGATGAAACATTTTTAACCACTTCCAGCGATATCCTGGAATCATTAGGCACCGAGAATGGCCCACCTCATTCGATTGTGACGCTGGGATATGCTGCCTGGGAAGCCGGTCAACTGGAACAGGAAATAGCCGATAACAGCTGGCTTACTGTTCAGGCAACCCCGGAACTGCTTTATGAAACACCTGCTGAAGAGCGCTGGCAGGCGGCTGCAAAATTACTGGGCATTGATATTAATCTGATGTCTAATACAACAGGTCATGCATGAGTACCGAGAAAAATATTCTCGGTTTTGACTTTGGTATGAAGAGTATAGGTGTCGCGGTTGGACATCATTTAACCCATACCGCCAGAGGCATCGCTGCTTTATCGGCCCGGGACGGGATTCCAGATTGGGATGATATCGCTAAAATAGTGGCTGAATGGCAGCCCGGACTTATCGTTGTGGGCTTACCGCTGAATATGGATGGCACCGAACAATTAATGACTGCTGCTGCCAGAAAATTTGGCAATCGGATGAACAATCGTTTTAATATCCCAGTGGTCTGGCAGGATGAGCGTTTAACCACATTCGAAGCGCTCGACCAAATGGGAATACGCAGTAAAATGCAGACCGACAAACGTAGTGATGTCGATAAACTCTCGGCTCAAATTATTCTTCAATCATGGCTGGACCAACAATGACAATGCCCAAAACATCAGCAGAAATTCAGAACCTGCTCGAAGAGATGGCTGAAACCATACGCGAAGAACTTGCGGATAAAGATCCGTTGCTGGTGGGGATTCATACCGGCGGGGTCTGGGTAGCAAAAGCATTGCAGAACATTCTAGGAGAAGACTTTTTTGATGCCCCGCTGGGTACATTGAATATTGCCTATTATCGTGATGATTTCACACGTATTGGCATGCACCCCCAAGTGTCTCCATCCGATCTGCCTTTTGAAGTCGATAATCGTCATCTGGTTCTGGTGGATGATATTTTTTACAGTGGTCGCACTACCCGCGCGGCGCTGAATGAAATTTTTGATTATGGACGCCCTGCGAGTGTCACATTAGCGGTGCTGATCGAGCGAAATGGCCGCGAATTACCGATTCGCCCGGATATTGTTGGCGCCTCCGTCATTTTGCCGCGTAATCAACATCTGAAATTGCGCAATAAAGATGGCTTACAACTGGAGATCCGTGCAGCTGGAGCACTTAATGCCGAGTAACCAACTGACAGAGAGCGGCCAGCTAAGACATTTTCTGACCATTGAAGGTCTGAAACGCCCTTTATTAACCGAAATTATGGATCGGGCTGAACAGTTCTCCGGAATCAGCCACCGCCAGGTAAAAAAAGTCCCACTGTTACGCGGCAAAACCATTATCAATCTGTTTTTTGAAAACAGTACACGTACCCGTTCTACTTTCGAACTGGCCGCCAAAAGACTTTCAGCCGATGTGATGAATTTTAATATCAACACATCAGCCACCTCCAAAGGCGAAAGCCTGCTTGACACCCTGCATAACCTTGAAGCCATGCACACTGATATGTTTGTGGTTCGCCATAATCAAAGTGGTGCGGCCGAGTTTATTGCACAGCATGTGGCGCCACATGTCAGCGTAATTAATGCTGGTGATGGTTGCCATGCTCACCCCACCCAAGCCATGCTGGATATGTTTACCATCCGCCGCCACAAACAGGATTTTGCCAATTTACGCGTGGCGATAATTGGCGATATTCTGCATTCGCGTGTGGCACGTTCGCAGATTCAGGCTTTAGCAACACTTGGGGTTGGTGAAATCCGCGTTATTGGTCCACAGACTTTATTGCCAAGAGAAAGTCAGACCCTTGGCGTACATGTTTATCACGATATGGAAAGTGGCCTTGAAGGGGTCGATGTGGTGATAACCCTGCGCCTGCAACTGGAACGTATGCAAGGAGCGTTATTACCCAGCGCACGAGAATATTTCCGCTGTTACGGACTAACGGAAGAAAAACTCAAATATGCCAAACCGGATGCCATTGTTATGCATCCCGGCCCCATTAATCGAGGCGTAGAAATAGCATCATCGGTTGCTGATGGGCCGCAATCCGTCATCCTGGAGCAGGTAACCCACGGCATAGCTATCCGTATGGCGGTAATGTCGATGGCGCTGGCCAGTCAATCAGAACAGGCAGAGATCGAAGAATGAAGATTTGTATTCTAAATGGTCGCGTCATTGACCCTGCCAGCCAGCTGGATATTGATCACAATATCTATATTGAAGACGGAAAAATTGTTGCCATAGCAGAAGATTTGGCAGGGTTTGATGCCGATATTGAAATTGATGCGTATAACAAAATTGTCTGTCCAGGCCTGGTGGATCTAAGTGCACGGCTACGTGAACCCGGCCAGGAACACACGGCAACAATTGAAAGTGAAACACGTGCTGCGGTAGCTGGTGGCATCACCACACTCGCCGTTCCCCCTGACACAGATCCGGTTATAGATAATCCGGCAGTGGTGGAATTGATAGAAGATCGTGCCAAGAAAGCCGGCCGTACCATGGTGTTGACGGTGGGCGCATTGACCCAAAAACTTAATGGTGAACTACTGGCTGAGATGGCTGCTTTAAAAGCGGCTGGCTGTGTCGGTGTCAGCAACGGCGTAACCGAGATTAAAAATACCGTAGTCTGGAGGCGTGCACTTGAATATGCCGCCACGCTGGATTTAACGGTGTTTATCAATGCAGCTGATCCCTGGTTGCAGAAACAGGGGTGTGTACATGAAGGTACTGTCAGTGCCCGGCTGGGGTTATCCGGTATTCCGGAAAGTGCAGAAACCATCGCCGTGAGCCGTGATTTGATTCTAATCGAACAAACCGGAGTACGCGCTCACTTTCATAGTTTATCTACAGGTAAAGCGGTTAAACTGATTCGTGAAGCACAGGATCGGGGGCTACCTGTCACTGCCGATGTCAGCGCCCACCACTTACATCTTTGTGAACATGACCTGGGTAATTACGATAGTTTCAGTCATGTGATGCCACCTTTACGAGGTGTACGGGATCGGGAACAGCTAAAACAAGGCCTGCGCGATGGTGTTATCCAGGCAGTCTCTTCTCATCATCAACCGTTGGATGCGGATGCCAAACTGGGTCCATTTGCAGAAACGACGCCAGGGCTTTCAGCGTTGGAAACCCTGCTACCTCTTACCCTTAAATTAGTGGAAGATGATGAAATCAGCCTGCATCAGGCTATCGCCAGTCTGACCTGCCAACCCGCAGCTATTCTGGGTATTGACGCTGGACAGCTCAAAGCCGGTGCCAGTGCAGATATCTGTATTATTGACCCGGATGTGCAATATGACTGCCTGCCATCAGCTTTTATCAGTGCAGGCAAAAACAGTCCGTTTGGCGGCTGGTTGTTCCAACATCAGGTCAGCCATACCCTGTTTCAGGGTAAAGTCGTTTATCAACGCGAGCCCAACTAACCCACCCGGAGTCTTCAAAATGACTATTACCCGTTATTGTTTCCGATTTCTTGGCCTGATGGCATTAACCATAGCCCTCTCAGCCTGTACTCCCGAGGTCGGCTCGGATGAGTGGTGTGTATATATGAAAGAGAAACCCAAAGGCGACTGGACAGCAAATGAAGCCGGTGCCTATGCGGAAAACTGTTTGCTTTGAAGATCGCAGCGAATAAATTATATGCTCTGGATTTTGACGGGGTAATTTGTGATAGCGCGATTGAAACCGGCATAACTGGCTGGCAAGTCGCAACGCAACTCTGGCACGACATGCCTAAAGATTTGCCTGAGCAAATCATGATTGATTTTCGCTATGTCCGACCGGTTATGGAAACCGGTTTTGAAGCCATCTTAATATGTCGGCTGTTATTTGAAGGTGTAAAAGCCGACACTTTAATGACTGACTTTTCCGGGCAAATAAACGCTATCCTGTCCCGTGATCAATTTGATACTACAGAATTGAAAAAACGCTTTGGCGAGCACAGGGATAACTGGATTGAAAATGATTTTTCGGGTTGGATAAAAATGAACCCGCTTTATACGGGTATCGACAAACTGCTGCAGCAAATTCCATTGTCCCAGCTTTTTATCATTACCACCAAGCAGGAACGTTTCGTTCGGGCCATTCTTCAGGCAAACCAAGTAGACATTATCCCGACGCATATTTACGGGTTAGAACGTAAATTGAAAAAACCGCAAATCCTCAACGACTTGCAACAATCACACCCTCAAACAACCATTTTATTTATTGAAGATCGTCTGCCTACCCTATTGGATGTTATCCACACTCCATCGCTATCCAATATCCAGTTATATTTGGCTAACTGGGGGTATAACACAACTCATGACATGCAAGCTGCCCGGCAGAATCCACGAATAAACGCCTTGGACACACCCTCTTTGTCTGACTTGAAATGCTGCTGATATAAAACGTATTGTCATCCAGTGTAGTGACGCAAATAACTGACATTGCTTGCGGCCACTTAAAAGGCATCCGTGTAATCCATTTGAACCATTGGCTTACAGCCTAATAAAAAGCTGTTAGCTATCCATCTATCACATCGATAACGTTATATCATCAGATAGAATTTTGCTCATACCCGGGGTAGGTTAATCTGCGGATATACTGATTCCGGCCAATAATAGTGACCAGCTAGTTTGAGGGGGGGGGCTACTACAAACAATTTTTCTGAAGTTTGAGCAGATTTATAGATAGCTATAGCGTGGAGGCGAGCGTCGGATGGTAAGTTTCACTGGTTATCCTGGTTTCACCTGTTTCGCTTTATTAATTGAAACAAACTTGATAACCAGGCAGCACTAACTAAGATGGAAAGGTCTACCAAAAAAAATGGCGGAGCGGACGGGACTCGAACCCGCGACCTCCGGCGTGACAGGCCAGCATTCTAACCAACTGAACTACCGCTCCGCGACCTGATGGTTTACATACAACCGGTCAGGAAGCGTGCAAGAATACAGTAAAAATTCAAAAGGTGTTAGTCTTCAACAGAAAAAAACCAGCATTCCTCACTAACTATCTGAATTAATGGCCATTAAACGATTTTAATGATTGAACAAATTCAGCGCTGGCGATAAATAACAGACAAAAAAATCCCCCGGGAGCTTCTATCATCAGCTCGCGGGGGAATCCTATTTACATAGCTTCAGCAGCTTGTACCGCTTTATTGACCAGACGTTTTGCTGCACCCTTGGCGCCAGCATTTTTAATCTGTTCCAGATTGACGGGTTCACCTACGATAATTGCCCCCCCCATACCTGCACCAAAATGCGGTGTGCATTTATAGACATAGATACCTTCCTGAGTAAAAGTACGAGTGTAATTTTCACTCATCGGTGAGTGCCAAAGTTCAGTGCCCTCAGGAACCAGCCCTTCAATTGCTTGAGTGTCATGTGTGCTCATATTAGTCCAGGAAACGCTGTCGCCCGGCGCAATTGTCACCACCAGCGGGTTATAAATTAATCCCTGGGCTGTGACGGTATGATTTTTAGATTCCGCTGTTGCAGGTTCAACCTCTGCAGGCTCTTCGGCAATACCCGCTTCTTTTTCAACTTCAGCCAGTATTGCTTCTGCCTCAGCCCGTCCCTCAGCTGCCGTGTTTTCTGCCGCAGCAATCGCTTGATTGGCACGGTCACTTACACTCTGACTGGTTTCCTTAGCCGTTTCAATGGCCGACTCAACCACTTCATTTGTATCTTCAAGCACCGCTTCCTGAGTATTGCTTTCCAAAGCATCCGCTTCTTGTTGAGCTACCTGAGAAACTTCTTCACTGGTCTGGGCAGGTTCTTCAATTTGAGCAGTTTCATCCGTGGCCTCTACGGCTTCAGACATTTTTTCCAGTACTTCTTTTGGAGAGCTTGGGCGATCGTAATGCTCACTGGTTCCGGAAATAAAGGATGAAACGATTGCCACCACAAAAACCGCTATGGCAATGATAATGGCGGCAGTAATAATTGAACGGGAATGACGCATTGGACTCTCCAATTGATAAATTTATTTCGATCATACCATCACCACAACGCTATTTATAAGCAAATATGTGCTGTTATTTGACCTAAGACAATTTTTATTCAGTAACCAGGCTGATTTGGGTTTATGTCTAAAGGCTGCCATACATTTCGATCTTTAGATTGGTTAAGAACGTGTAGTAGAAGGCAAGAAAAAGGCATTTCTCCTAAAAATTCGTGCGCAAACTCCCTAAACCTGTTTACTAAAACGAACAAAAAACCCTGTTTAGTTGTATTTAAACAACATTTTTTTCGAATTCAATCGTTTTAAACAAGAACTTTTAGAAATGCTTGTATACAGCCATATGGATGAACCATTACAACCACACCCTTAAATGACTGCGATTTTTCTCATGATAAAACTAAACAATCGCTAAAACTATTTTCCAGCAAAAGTGGTTGATTTAAACCACCTGCAGAGTCGCTGTCTTTGCTACGACTTAAAACACCTTGTTAGAACCTTTCCTCGAACATGTTTTGGGAGTTTTTCCTATATCAAGCCCATCAGCGTAGAGCTAGCCTGCACGGGCTTTTTACGTTCAGGAGAGAGAAATGAAATTAAAACCAAAAATTATTAGCACCGCGATAATGTCATCGCTGATGCTGATGCCTTATGCCGTTCTGGCTGAGGAAGATACTGTTGATACGGGCAAAATGACTGTTACAGGGATCTTGCCGGATCGTCTAGAAGCTGTTCCCGGATCATTCGATATAATCGATGAAGAATATCTAGAAGAACGTCGCCCAATATCTAATCTGGAAAGAATGAGAACAATACCAGGCATCAATGTTGTTGCTGACGGAAGCATGGGGTTTGATACAAACATTGGTATCCGTGGGCAGAATCCGCGTCGTAGCGCCAAAGCAATGATTATGGAAGATGGTATGCATTTACAACTGGCACCCTATGCTGATCCGGTTGTGCACTACACCACCCCCTCTCAAGCAGTTAATCGTATTGAGGTAATTAAAGGAGCCGGTCAAATTCTTTATGGACCTCAGACTTTAGGTGGTGCGGTGAACTTTGTGACTAACCCGGTTCCTCGTAATGGTGAAGTCGAAGGAAGTGTCACTTCTGCTTTTGGTAATCAAGGTTATCGTATGTTAAATGGCAGCGTTGGTTTTGGGAATGAAATCGGCGGAGTGATGTTCGATTTCAATCAGAACAAAGGTGACGGAGTTTATGACGATGCTGAGTTTGATGTTAAAGACTACCGTTTTAAAGGCGAGCTGGATATTACCGACCGTCAAACCCTTGCTTTAAAGTTAGTTCACACTCTTGACCGTCGCAATTCAACTGAGGCCTATTTAACCCCCTTTGAATACGATCAAGACCCTTATTCTCACCCATCTATTGAAAATGATGAATGGGAGCAAGATCGCGATGTCGTTCAGTTACAACATATTTTCGAAGTGAATGATAGTTTTAAGCTAACTTCTCAAGCTTATTACACCGATACCTTCCGCAATGGTCTGCGTAGTACTGAAGAGAATGAAGACGGAGATCTAAATAGTAACGGCAATATTACTTCCGTATTCAGAAATTGTCCGGGTCAAGGTGGGGAAGGTGTCCTGGCTGGTGACGTAGATGCTAGTCAATGCGCCGGTCGCCATGCACCACGCCAGTATTACACTCGAGGATTAGAAACCCGAGGTGATTTGTCATTCAGTCTGTTTGGCCTTGACCATGACACCATCTTTGGTGTGCGTTATCACGAAGAAAATGTCCATCGTCAGGAAATCCTGTCACAAAGTGTTGCTGAGCGTGAAGACTATGATTTGGCGCTAGCGAATAACCCAGGTGATGTTGAAGAAGCCTTTATCAAAACCAATGCCTTGTCTTATTACATGCAAAATACCACCTATGTTGGTAATTGGTCTTTCACTCCTGGTTTCCGAGTAGAAGATGTTCGCACCAGCGAAAAGTTCTTTGAAGGTGGCGTTCAAGAAAGTCGTGAAAGCCTCTCCTATACAGAGTTCCTACCCAGCTTTGGCGTAGCCTGGAATGGTATTGCTAACACAACTGTCTTTGCAGGTGTTCATAAAGGTATCGCACCGGCACGAGCAGATCGTGAATTTAGCGAAGATGGCGGCCGGGCAGAACCAGAAGAAAGTACCTTGTATGAGGTTGGTGTACGTAGCACGTATTTCAAGGGAATAAGCTTTAAAACAGCATTGTTCCACAATGATATCCAAAATACCTTGATTGATTTTGGTGACACCTTTGACAACAGCGGTGACAGCAAACAAACCGGTATTGAAGTAGCGGGTCGTGTTGATTTCGGTGACATTTATGGCTGGACGAATAATATCTATTTGTCAGGTGCGTATACCAATCTTTGGACAGCCGAATATGAAGATGGTCCAGATCCAACAATTAACGGTAACAGAATGCAATATGCACCTGAACACCTGTTAAACATTGATCTTGGCTATGAACATCAAAGCGGTGTGAATGCGAGAATCGGGGTACAGCATGTCAGCAAACAATTTGTTGATGATGGGAATACTCGCGTCGAAGATGTTAGCGGCCTTCAAGGAACTATTCCAAGCTTTACCGTTTGGAACGCTACGGTAAATTACCGCGTGCCTAATACGGGTGTAACGTTATTTACCGGTGTTGAAAACCTGTTTGATAAAGAGTACTTGGCCAGCCGTAACGAAGGTAAGTTAGTGGGTCGTGAGCGTCTTTACTACGGTGGTATTACCTACAACTTTTAATCGGCTTCAACGTTGACGGAGAAGGTATGCAGAACATGTTTTAAATATGTAATAAAACAGCCATTTCTCCCAGATTTGCTGTTTCTGTATGACCATTACCGACAAGCCCGCCTTAGGCGGGCTTTTTTTTACAAAAAAAACCCACGTTGAAGTGGGCTTTGATTGATTTGCTGTTTTGAATCAGTCTTTTTGAACTTCGCGTTTATCGATATACATCAACACGATTTGCCTATCCGTATAGATATCGTTTGAGCCACTGTTGCGAACCGTGTCATAAAAGGCTTTAAACTTGGGATCGCGTTGTTTCATATCTTCAAGATTATCAAGTAGCACCAGCGCCTGAAATGCCGTTGGCGCAGTATCAAAAAACCGCATAGTGCAATAGCTTGTTATCGGTTGACCAGAAACTTCAAGTTCAGCCTTCAGTGATTCATCAAATATACATTGCTGATAATTCTCATGCTCAGCAATAACATTTCCTGATAACAACAAGCTACATATAGCGGCGTAATGGGCTTTCATATCGTCTTCTCTGAACATCAAAATTAAAGATAATTGTTCAGACTGCTCTTATGAAGCTCGGTTCCTGTTTGCCGATTCTTATTGACCCATTTTACTGATGGTATTAATAACCTCCATATAAGCATCACCGTGATCCCGAACCGCATCAGCATCATATTTTTCCGAGGCCAGATGGACTTCTTCAAGTGTTACCGTTAACTTGCCCAGCTCATCGTTAATTTTCGCCAAAGCATTTTCCAGGGTATAGGTCAGTTCATGGACTTTGGTCACATCATCAGCTGACATTGAGTCTTTTTTGAGTAAACTCTCAAGCCGTTGATTATAAAGTTTAAAATTTGTTACGGCCTCCTCCAGTGATTCAGCGTTTTTCCCTTCGAAATGCTCAACTGCTTCCGCTTTCGCCATTGTAGCAACACCAAAACTGAGCGCCGCAGCGGCAAGATAATTCATCACTTTCATATAGGCAGGCCTCTATCAAATAATTAAGAATGGTTAACAAATAATAACGATAAACGTTATCAACAGTAGATAGGGGTAAATATTTCAATATCAAGGGGCATAAAAAAACCTCTCGTTACCAACAACGAGAGGTTTTATGTAGGACGCTGATTGAAGCGTTTACATTGATTCGGCTTCGGAGATAGTTTTTCTGACAACTCTGCCAAGACCACCGGTAACATCCGAAGCCTTTATTTCCTCCAGGTTTGTTGGCTCTCCAACAATGACTGCACCGCCCATACCAGCCCCAATATGAGGAGTACAGATATACACATAGATGCCTTCTTTTTCAAAAGTATGCTGGTAGTTTTCGCCCAAAGGGGTGTTTATTTTTTCTGTTCCTTCCGGTACAAGGCCTTCTATGGTTTCCACATTATGGGTAGGCATATTTTCCCAATAAACCGTATCACCTGGGGCAATTTTCACTACCATGGGCTCATACTTCATGCCAATAGCTGTGACCACATGCTTCTCTGCAAATGCAGACTGGCATAGAAATAGGAAAAGGACGGGAATGGTCTGTAATGCAAATTTCATATTAGGCATAGTGCCTCCTGTTCAGACATCGAATCAAATATAGAGCAACGAAATTGCTTAGGGAAAACATCCCTAACATTAATATGCTGACAGGGATCAATTTGCTATAGTTCCAGCAAAAGACCCATGATTTTTATGTTGGATGGTAGTGAAAAATGACGCATTAACTTGAGTTAATCACTGTGGTTGTTATCTTAGTGGTTAACCCTTACCCAAGGAAGCCTTCCCGGCTTTATGTTTTATCTCCATGTTTAAAAAAACTAACAACCTGAAAGATCAGAAATCCCATTAATGTTAAAACAATGGCAATCTCATAACGGGCATAGGCGACGGATAGACCAATTGCCCCTGTTAACCAGATTCCAGCTGCACTTGCCGTACCACTCACCCCGCTATTATTTTTCATAATAGCACCACCACCAATAAACCCCATACCAGTGATAATGCCGTACATCACCCTGGCTTCAGCGGCGTCGCCTTCATAGACATCTCTGGCGACCAACATGAAGGCGCAGCAGGCAATACTGACTAATGGATAGGTACGCATACCAGCCCCTCGGGCTTTATATTCCCTGTTCAAGGCTATTGGCAACGCTAACAGAAAAGCGATTCCCAGTTGATATGAGTGATACCAGATGAGTGCCAAGTTAAGTTCCATGCAAAATCTCCTGATGCTGTTTCAAGATTGTAAAAGAGTTTTCTGCTGACCTAGAGTGCTCTTCTCGGAAAAGATTCATTTACAGAATATGGAGATATGATGACTGAACCAGTGTTGTTATTCCGCTTTAATCTGTGACTTCAAGCCTCTCGGCCAGGCAGTAACCAGCGATTTCAGTAGCGTCGCCAAAGGTATTGCAAAGAAAATACCCCAAAATCCCCAAATCCCACCAAAGAACAGAACCGCTAATATAATAGAGACAGGATGCAGGTTGACTGCTTCAGAAAATAGAATGGGAACCAGTACATTACCATCCAGAGCCTGAATAATGCCATATGCCACTAACACGTAAGCAAACTCATCTGTCAGCCCAAAGTGAAAACCCGCTACAGCTGCAACGGGTATTGTTGCAACGGCGGCACCGATAAAAGGAATGAGTACAGAGAAACCAACTAAAACAGCCAATAACGCCGAATAAGGCAACCCAAACCAGGCAAAGGTAACAAATGCGACGGTCCCGACAATGATGATTTCAACCACCTTTCCACGCACATAATTAGCGATCTGACCATCCATCTCATTCCAGATCCGACTCATCAAACCACGTTTTTCTGGCATCATCGATAAAATAAACTTAACCAGTTTCTCACGATCTTTAAGCATGAAAAAAACCAGAATCGGCACCAGCACCAGATAAACAATCAAACCAATGACATTGCCCAGTGAAGCCAACGATAACGTGAGCGCTCGTTGGCCATAAACACTCAGTTCGCGCGCTACCATTGAAATCCAGTTTTGTATTTCATCCGGTGTTATCAGTGTTGGATACTTTGACTGAAGTTCATCCAGCCATGTTTGCCCACTGGAGAGCATTCTGGGAGTTTCCAGCACCAGATTGACCAGCTGATTCCATAACAGTGGCATCAGCAAAAAAGCCAGGGCCAACATCACACTGACAAATCCCAAAAAGACTATCGCTACGGCTATCGTTTCCGGAATATGCTGCCTGACCAGCATATTTACAACACCTTGAAGCAGAAAGGCGATGATCAGAGCGGTAAAAAAAGGTGCCAGCATGCTGCCGAACCAGATGATTGCAGCAAACCCTAAAATCAGGACTATCAGTAAAATGACGGCTTCTTCGTCAGAAAAATATCTTTCCGTCCAATCTTTGAAAACTGCGCGCAAGGTCATATCTGTTTTGGTCCTGTTCAGCGTCTTAATCAATGTCTGTTACTATTCTGGCATACCGGAATAAGACTTGTTACCAATTAAAAACAGTCTAACACTCATTTTTCAGGAACTATCCAACCCGGTTATGTTCATTATTTGCATTCACCAACCATGCGAACCACTATGCTGAACTCATTTTTTTCCAGCAAACTGCTGTGCGGTTTCTATTTTTTAATGATTAGTTATTCCAGTTTCGCAGCAACGCCCGTCAGCATCAGTAAACCGATAATTTCTGAATCTACTGAAAAACTTACCTTATCAGGTTCGTTAACGGCTGAACGTAGGGCGCTACTTTCCCCTCGGGTAGATGGCCTGGTCAAAGAAGTATTAGTCGACGCCGGCTCTCGGGTTAAACAAGGCGATATATTAATGCGTCAGGATGCCGCGATTGCACGACAGCAGCTTGAGCAGGCAAAAGCTGTAACAAATGAAGCTCAAGCCAGTGTTGATGAAGCTCAGCGTTTGGTGGATGAAGCCCAACGTCTGCGCGGGGAAAACTACATTTCTGCCACTGAACTGGCGAATCGCGAATCCAATTTTGCGTTGAACCAAGCTGCACTTGCTGCGGCTCGGGCCATGCAGAATATGGCTGAAGAGCAATTTCGACGTCACGAACTGCCTGCTCCCTTCAGTGGAGTTATCAGTAGCAAAATGACCGAAGCAGGCGAGTGGGTAAACCGTGGTGATCAGGTGTTGGAATTGGTTGCATTGGAACCGGTCAGACTGGATGTAAACGTTCCTCAGGAAAAATTTTCCGATATCACCCTCAAAACACGGGTAGAAATTCTGCCTGATGCACTGCCCTCACAAAAACTTTCTGGAAAAATAACTGCTCTGGTACCCGTTAGTAATGCTCAGGCACGCTCATTTTTAGTGCGTATTGTTATCGATTCCGCTGATGCGACACTGCTTCCAGGTACGTCCGCCAGTGCAGTGCTTTATCTGGGAAGCGATGAGAGGAAAGGTTATCGGGTTCCCCGTGATGCGGTGTTACGTCATCCGGACGGCGGACGAAGTGTATTTATTGTCGATGAAAACAACCAGGCACATCGGCGTAATGTGAAAGTCGGCAGAGAAGATTCGGATGGAATAATTATTACCGATGGCTTAACCGCAGATGATTTAGTGGTGGTCCGGGGCAATGAGGTGCTTCAGGAAAATGATGAAGTAGAAATTGTTCGCGACGATAATAAAAGGAATTAATCCCGCATGTTAGAAGCGCCTATTCGCAATGGCAAACTACTGACCGTCATTGTGCTTATTGTTTGTGTATTAGGTATTGCCGCCGCACGTTTAATACCCGTCCAGATGATTCCGGATCTGGATGTCCGCACTATCAGCGTAGTCACTCAATGGCCTGGTGCCACCCCGCAGGATATCGAAAAAGAAATACTTATCGAACAGGAAAGGTACCTGCGGAATATTCCCAATCTCCGCCGTATGGAAGCATTTGCTGAAACCGGTGAAGCTGTTATAGAGCTGGATTTTCCATTTGGGGTGGGTATCAACGAAACGTTAATCGAAGTCTCCAATGCATTAAGCCAGGTGCCCAGCTACCCGGAAAATGTCGATCAGCCGAGTATTCGCAGCAGCTCTTTTTCGGAAAATGCATTCATGTATTTTGCGGTATCACCCTTGCCTGGGAACCCGCTGAATCTCAACATCGACATGATTACGGACTTTATCGATGACAATGTTCGCACGCAGATGGAACGCGTGCCAGGGGTTTCCGAGGTACAGCTGCGTGGCGGGGCTGAACGGCAAATGCAGATCTTTATTGATTCCGCCAAACTGGCCCAACGCGGTTTAAGTCTGACCGATGTTCGTGATGCGATACGAGCCCGCAATAGCGACACCTCTGCCGGTGATTTGGATGATGGCAAAAAACGTTATTTGCTCAGAACCATTGGACGCTTTGAAGATAAACAGGAATTGGAAAACCTCATCCTGGCACACCGCAATGGTACGGATATTCTGTTAAAAGATATTGCTACCATCAAACTCGATCACTATGAAGTCCGCCAAGTTGCTGTAGTGAATGATGAACAGGCCTTGACCATGGCCGTTAAGCGCGAACCAGGCTCAAATGTAATTGATATCAAATACGCCATGATGGAAGTGGTCGAAGAGATGCGGCGTGATCTATTAAACCCGAACGGGTTAGATCTGGTACTAATCGGAGATGATGTCCGCTATGTAGAGTCATCAATTCAGAATGTTTCACAAAACCTGCTGTTAGGGGCTTTGCTGGCCACCTTTATCCTTTTTTTATTCCTGCGTAGCCTGCGCGGTACGTTAATTGGGTTGATGGGAATGCCTGTTTGTATCATTGCCGCCTTTTTAGGGCTTTTGGTATTTGATCGGACGATCAACGTTATTTCCCTGGCAGGTATTGCCTTCGCCATCGGTATGACAGTTGATAACACCATCGTAGTGCTGGAAAGCATTGAACAGGCCAGGCGGCGGGGGCTGGACCGAATTGAAGCAGCAATTGTGGGAGTTCGGGAAGTCTGGACGGCCGTACTGGCTTCCAGTATGACCACTATCCTGGTGTTTGCACCAGTGTTGTTTGTGCAGGAAGAAGCCGGACAATTATATTCCGATATCGCGATTGCTATTTCCGTAGCGATTCTTGCCTCAATGTTATTTGCTGTAGGCGTTGTTCCGGCTGCCTGCGCTCGTTTTGGTCTTGGAAAAAGTACAGGTACGCATGAAGATCTGCATCGTCGGGGGATTATACTGCATGGCGTTAACTGGTTAACCAAAGGCCCCGTCAGACGTTTAACAACGATGGCTGTTACGGTGTGTGCCACTTTGGTAGCCGCGTGGCACCTGATGCCCCCTGCAGAATATTTACCGGAGGGAGAGGAACCGAAAGCCTTTACCAGCATGATTCCACCGCCCGGCTATAATCTTTCTGAAATGTTACGCATCAGTGAAGAAGTCATTGAAATTCTGGCTGATGCCAAAGGCGCCGATCCGTCACTGTTTGATCAGGGTGAGGCCCCAATCCCTTCGCTCGCCTATTATTTCATCCGAACCTCTCCAACCGGATTACGGGTACTGAGTGAGCCCACCAGAACTCAAGATATCATTCCGATGATGAATGCCTTAACTGATTTATTCGAGAGTTATCCGGGTATGCGGGCGTTTTCCGGTCGTGGCTCAATTATCTCCAGCGATCAGGGCGGAACCCGTGCCGTCAGTCTGGATATTGCCGGACCGGATATGGAAAGTCTCTATAGTACGGCTGAGTTTGCTCTGAAGCGGGCCGAGAGATTGTTTGAAAACCCTCAGATTGACTCCATTCCAGGATCGTTATCGCTGGATCAACCGTTAATTGAAATTCGTCCACGCTGGTCACGGTTAACGGAAACAGGTTTTACTGCTGATGATTTTGGTTATGCGGTGGCCGCACTAAGTGATGGTGCATTTGTGGATGAGTTTTTTATCGATGACGACAAAGTGGATATGTTTTTATTCAGTACCGCTGGTCAGCAGCAGAATCTATCCGGGCTTGCCGGTTTACCGATCCTAACGCCCAATGGGGATGTTATACCGTTAAATGCATTAGCCGATCTGGAAGAAACGGTTGATAGTGCCACTCTGCGGCGGGTTGACAGTCGGCGTACGGTCACTTTACTGATTATCCCGCCGCGTGATGTAGCGCTGGAAACCGCGGTTAACAAAGTCCGCAATGAAATGATTCCAGCAATGCAGACTGAGGGTGAGGTTGCCAAAGGGGTTAATCTGTCGATTTCCGGTGCGTCAGATCAACTGGATGCCACCCGTGAATCGTTATCTGAAAATCTGCTTGTGGCTGTAATCCTGATTTATCTGGTATTGGTGGCCATTTTCTCGCATTGGGGCTATCCATTGATTATTTTAACCACGGTGCCATTAGGTATCGCTGGCGGTATCGTTGGCTTAGTGGGGGTCAATGCTTCGGGCAGTTTATTAAATGCGATGGGATTACCGGCCATTATTCAGCCGTTTGATATGATTACCATGTTGGGCTTTGTCATTCTGTTGGGTACGGTAGTCAATAACCCCATCCTGATAGTTGAACAGGCCAGACGCAATCTGGCTGATAAAGCAATATCAATACATACTGCGGTTAATCAGGCAGTGGCAACGCGGTTACGACCCATATTAATGTCAACGCTAACCACTATTTTTGGCCTGGCACCACTGGTCTTTATTCCTGGTGCCGGTACCGAGCTTTATCGAGGTGTCGGTATAGTTGTATTGGTTGGGATTGCTGTTTCTACCCTGATTACACTCACTTTCCTACCCAGTTTACTGGTCACAGTATTATCGTGGAAACAGAGACAACATCCGGTACAAGCTCATTCAGCTGAGACAGAATCCTGATCAACAAAAATCAGTTTATCTGTTTCAAAACCACGTTGTGAGGCCTCATTGATAAAGTCGGCGATAACCTCATCGCTGACTTGTGGGGTGCGAGCCAATAACCATAAATAGCCATGATTCGGTCCTGAAACAAACGCATATTGATAGTCCTGTTTATCCAGTCCAAACACTATATAACTGCCATAAAATGGGCCGAAGAACGAAACTTTAAGCTGGCCGATATCACTGGATTGAACAAATTTGGCTTTTCCCTCTGCTTCTTCCCACTGGTTTTCTGCAGCATTAAACCCACGATTAATCACTTGAACATGACCATCTTCATGCAGACTGTATTCCGCCGTCACCGAGGTTAACCCCTCTTCAAACGAATGATCCAGACGCGCTATCTCATACCATTTACCCAGATAACGATCCAGTTCAAAACCGGTGACAGGTTCGACGCCTTCCGGTATTCCGGTACAAGCCGTTAACATTAGAGACAGCAATAAGGTTTTAAATAGACGCATATTTCACATAACCCTGGTTATCTTGAGATTTTATTTAAAAGAAGTTGTATGCATCAGACTCTGAATTCAGTTGATATTTCCAGGATCATTGAAATGGCCTGGGAAGATCGCACCCCTTTTGAGGCAATTTTGCAGCTTTACGGGTTACCCGAACGACAGGTTATTAAATTAATGCGCCGTGAAATGAAACCGGGATCGTTCCGTTTATGGCGTGCTCGTGTTTCAGGTCGTAAAACCAAACATCAAGCCTTACGAAATCCTAATATCTCTCGAGCTTATTGCCCCACGCAATACAAACCCCGTTAGATCCTGCCACAACGGGATTTTTTTAATTGTTTAGACTGCTAAAAAAGCTCTTACGGCAATATAGACACAACTTAACCAGCCCACAATAAAAATCAGACTACGGAAAAGAGCCAAATCTAACGCGTAGAAGATTGGATGCAAAACGCGGCAAGCTAAGAACAGAATAGCGGCACCACTCAATTCCCGTAAATTTACACTGGAATAAAATGCCAGCAAGGTAACAGCTGAATAAAATATTAACGCTTCCCAGGCATTTTTTTGTGCTGCCAATATGCGAGCGGCAACACCGGTCAGTTCTGCCTGTTGTTCTCTGGGATGCCGATTGTCAAATTTATCAACATGCTTGTAACGCAAGTATCCCCCGATAAAGGCTAATATCATCGGAAAAAACGTGACGATAAATAACACAATGAACAACGCAGGCATGTATGACTCCAGGCAGCAAAAGTTAGGGGCATTTAACTGAAATCTGCTGCAATTTTCAGTTGGTTGTAATTCTTTACAAAAAGACTACAGATCTCCGGGTCGAACGCTTTCCCGGATTGATCAGATATATATTTAAGTACTTCATCTTCCGGCCAGGCATCTTTATAAACTCGACGATGATAAATCGCATCCCAGACATCTACTATCGAAAACAATCTGGCATCAAAATGGATCTGCTTACCTTGCAGGCCCTGTGGATATCCCAAACCATCCCATCGTTCATGATGTTCATGTGGAATCATCAGATACTGACACAGAAAATCGTTTTTAGACAAAATATCATACGCAATTTGTGGATGCATTTTCATGATTTGCCATTCTGCATCGGTTAGTTTGCCGGGTTTGGTCAGTATGGCATCCGGAATTCCAATTTTACCGATATCGTGCAGGATTGCACCGTAACGAATCGATTCAAGCTGTTTTTCATCTGCAATGCCTGATAGTTTGGCTAATTCTAAGGTCATTCGAGTCACTCGTTCAGAATGATCTCTGGTTTCCTTATGCCTTACATCCATAACATGGATCCAACCGGTCACCGCTTGTTCAATGCTGTCGAGGATTTTTTTGTTGGCCAACTCAATTTTATTAAAGTCATGACGAATCAATACAAACAAAAGAACTGTCGTGACGATTATGAATAACCAGCCTTTAAAGTGTTGTATCTGGGTAATGCCGCGTTCGTCGGAAAACAAATATTCTACGGTGATATCTGATAAAAAGATCCAGGCAATGCCAACCAGTAAATAGGCCAGCACAACTCGATAATGGGGAGGTAATTTCAAACGTTTACTCTTTTAACTTGTGAACAGTCTTATCGATACATACAGGTTTATTCTGAGCGTTTTTCATCCAGAAACTGCAACAAACGCCGCCAGGATTTTTCGTCGGCCTCAGCATGATACCGATCTATTCCAAACACGGTAAAAGCATGATCTGCACCGCCATAGGCGATCATTTCGTTAGGGACGTTAAAAGCTTCAAGCTGGTTGCTGAGCTCGGCAAACTCTTGCATGCTAATAGCCTTATCTGCGGCGCCATGCAAAATCAGGATTTCAGTTGAAGAATCAGCATAATCCTGGCCTGGAGGTGTTTTCAAACCACCATGAAAACTGACAACACCTTGCAGATCTTCTCCAGCACGTGCCATTTCCAGTGCAGCAGCACCACCAAAACAATAACCTATAACAACGGTTTGCTGTCGATTGGCGCCTAATTCAGCAGCTTTATCTAAAGCGCCCTTTATCAGTTGACGCATCTTCTGCCGATCCTGGTACAGCTCACCGGTATGCTGCTTTTTATCTTTATCCTCTGTGGGCCGAATACCTTTACCAAATAAGTCCGCCGCAAATACTGCATATCCCTCTTCTGCCAGCATATTGGCACGTTTGATTTCGTAATCCGTCAAACCGTCCCAGTCGTGTATCAATAGTACTAGAGGAGCATTATCTGCAGCACTGGTATAAAAGCCTTGATAGGTTTCCCCATTGACCTGGTAATCAATATTTTCTGCAACAGCAGTCATTGAGGCCCCCATCAGTCCCAGTAATAAACATCTTTTCAACGACATGATTTCTCCTTACCAAACACAGAAGTAAGTTAATGTGACCAAAATGCTGGCAAAGAGTTGGCCAGAATCGCCAAACGTTTTAGTGATCCTTGTGGTAACGCACCACTCTGTCGACCTCGTTTCTGGATCCCATAATCACTGGTACCCGTTGGTGAATGCTTTCGGGTTGTATATCCAGAATCCGTTCGGTGCCGGTTGAGCTTAACCCGCCTGCCTGTTCAACAATAAAACTCATCGGATTGGCTTCGTACATCAAGCGTAATTTGCCACCCTGCTTGGCTATTTTGGAATCCATCGGATACATAAATATGCCGCCTCGGGTCAGCACGCGATAAACCTCAGCAACCATTGATGCAACCCAGCGCATATTGAAATTTTTCTCGCGTTCACCCTCAGTACCTTTAATGCATTCTTCCACATATTTCTGAACTGGGGCTTCCCAAAACCGCTGGTTGGACATATTAATGGCAAACTCGGCGGTATCTTTGGGAATACGCATATTGGGATGGGTCAGAATAAATTCACCGACATCACTATCCAGCGTAAAACCATTGACACCATTACCAGTAGTCAGAATCAACATGGTGGCCGGACCATAAACAGTAAAGCCGGCACAAACCTGCTCAGTGCCTTTCTGCATAAAGTCTTTTAATGTCGGATTTTTGCAATCATTAGGGCAACGCAAAATGGAGAAAATAGTACCTACCGACAGATTAATATCAATATTTGAGGAACCATCCAGAGGATCAAAGCAGATCAGATATTTGCCTTTGGGAAATTTGCTGGGGATCTGAATAATTTCTTCGATTTCTTCAGATGCCATAGCTGCCAGATGGCCTGTCCACTTCAGATGATCAACCATTACTTCATTGGTAATGATATCGAGTTTTTTCTGCGTTTCACCCTGCACATTTTCACTGTCAGCATAACCGCCAAGACCAATAATATTGCTGCGGCTGACCAAGTGAGAGATTTTTTTGCAGGCACTAACTACATCACTTAATAATCCCGTCAAATCACCAGTTGAATCGGGGTGAGATCTTTGTTCTTCAACGATAAATTGATTAACCGATTTGCCGATATCAGACATGGCGTTTCTCTCTTTGACTATTTATTTTCTGGGAGTTGAGCTGATGATTCGCAGCTGTTAATAAGAGAGTAAACCAGTGGCAGTGAAAATGCCAAGAGCAGTTCAATTGGGTTTCAAAAACGGCGGGGATTAGACAGGCTAATCCCCTAGCAAATAGCCTTAAATCTTAACGAGAATCTCGCCCATGCCAATGCCACCGACATCGCCAGCGTATCGTTGTACCCGGGAAAATCCTTCAACATTGGCAAACTTGCTATCCAGTTTTTTAAATGAAGCAAACATCAATGGTAAAAATGCCAAGGTATGTGAACCACAATCATTAAAGTTGGCAGTGATGCCATGCTGCGGCATTTTAGGTAGCAATATCGTGCCGCGTTTCATGGCATACCCCAAATGTTTACCGACATCCCCCAATACCGCGATGGTGCCGGAAATCATCCGTGAACCGCAGTATTCTCCCGCATTACCTTCTATCAGTATCATGCCACGACGCATATGATCGCCGGTGCGTGCTCCGGTATTACCCGTGACAATAATAATGCCGCCAGTCATACCGTTTTTATATCCGCTACGAGCCGCGCCGACAAAATCTCCGGCATTACCGTTAATCTTTATTTGACCGCCTTTCATTTCACAGCCGGTGTAAATAAAAGTATTTCCGGTGATTTCAATATTTCCACCAGTCATAAACTGCCCGAGATAAGCACCGGCATCACCTTCGATGGTAATCCGCCCCTGACTCATGGCATGACCGATATGATCCAGTTTGGCTGAGCTGTTTTCAAAGCGAATATCATTTACATCATCACCACTGATATCAAACAGTTCCTCAACTGGCAGTGTTAAACGACCACTCACCAGTTCAATCGCAGCAATATCTGCGACATCTTTCCCTGCCAGCTTATCCGGTGTTAAAGGAGAGCAATCAACACGTTGTGCCAAATCCGTTTTGAGTTTAAGAGTCAGCGCTTTCATGCCATGATCTCCTGCAGATGAAAGTGGAATGGACCTAGTTTGCCACCATAGTTACCTGCACTGATTCGGCGAATACCGTTTTCAGCACCTAAATCACATGCCGCCTGAATGCCGACACGCATGGCTTTATCAATATCTTCTTTGCTCAATCCATCAATAACGATTTCCATAACGGATTCGACTTCTGGTGAACATTCGGATTTGGTCTGACCTTTCAAGGTCGGACAAAATGCATCATTGGTTGAGGCGTTTAACGCTTTATATTTGGAACCCACTTTTGAACCACTGCGGACCACACCGCCCGGAAACGGCATAATGATATTTGGCAGTTGTTTCATGGCCTTAACAGCTGCTTCACACGCTGCCAGTGCCTGGGGCTGGGACTCGGCAAGAATCAGAAAATTACCACCACCAACAGAGGAAACCACACCGGTATTTTCCTGGGTCAGAAATTCTCCATCCATCACCGGAATACGCCAGTAACGTTTACCATCAATCATTTTTGATATCTGATAACCATCACCAAAGAAACGCAGGTTTTTACCCAACGCAATTTCTTTACCATCTTCACCTTCAATCCCTGAAAATAAAGCAGATGTCGGCGAAGTTAAAACACACTGTCCAGCGCGAGTTTCAACCTGTTTCGCCAGTCCTTTACCGCCCATGGCAAAAATCAGACAAGCAACACCGGGACGGCCATCAGGGGTTTCAGAAGGCTCTAATGTTCGTTCAATGGAGGCCTCACAACCGCAGGCAATAACCGATGTAGCAAAACCGGTGAAGGCAGTAGCTGAATGCATTGCCCATTCCAGATTCTGAGCGGTAATGATAATTCGCGTTCCTTTCATCGGAAACGCTTCAGCAAAAGTTTTATCAATGCTGACGCCATTGATGATCATAGTCTGCCTCCCTTATGCAGCGGCTGTATCGTTAAGCTACCACGACCATCATCGACGATTTCGTCGTTACTGATTTTGAAGTTGCTCATTTTCAGGGTATGGAATTTATCAAAATATTGTTGCAGCGGTTTTTCAATGCTGACGTCATATTCCGGTTTCACTACATGGGTGGTACCCCAGGTAATTTTGATGACCTGACCCTGCCGCACCACCATTTCACCGTCTTTAAAGACATAATCCGGTTTTTCAAACATCTTTTCGCGATCGCTGTTGTCGGTGTAGACGGTGATATCCGCCGCTGCACCAATTCCCAGATGTCCACGATCCGCCAGACCAACCAGTTTAGCCGCACCAGCCCGGGTCATAATGGCAATTTCATATAATGAGTATTCGCGATCCAATGAAGCCAGATGGGTGGCTTTCTGTGCTTCCGGATGCAAGGTAGACAACATATCGTTACGGAAAGATTTATCCATCAACAACTTAATCAGATGTGGATAACTGGTAAACGGTGCACCATTTGGATGATCGGTGGTCAGGAAAATACGCCATGGATCATCGACCATCAAGAAGGTTTCCAGACCTATCATCCATTGCAATGCATTCACATAACTTTGGTCTTTGTACTTGAACGGTACAACACCACAACCCGCTTCACATTCGATATCCATACACACCCATTTATTCGGATGTGCATGTGGTGCACCGGCGAACTGACGCATATTGTCGCCAGAAGCGGTTACTGTCTGGCCGAACAGTATCTGCCCGACATCCACGGTAATGTTTTTATGTTTATTAATCGCCTCAGCAATTTCCGCCGCACCGGAGGAGAATTTGAAATCCCCTTCAGTACCGTAACTGTGAAACTGAATATGCGTCAGATGCATCGGCACGCCTTCAGCACCCTGAATGGTATCCAACGTGGTTTGCATATTGCCCGGTACACCCAGATTACAGCCATGTACATGCAATGGATGTGGCACGCCGATTTCCTGCACTGCTCGAGACAATCTATGCAGAATATCGCGGGGGGTGACGCCATAAAAATCATTTTTTTCGTCTAAATCCAGCTTACGCTGATTAAATTTAAAGGCGCTGATACCGCCCGGGTTAACCACTTTGAGGCCTACTGCCTGCGCGTGGTTAATTGTCCAGGCGACATAGTTATTAATCGCTTCCTGATCAGAATTGGCCGCCATCATCCGCAGCAGAAAGTCATCACTGCCGAGCATCACATAGCCACCTTTATCAATGATAGGTGTGTCATGCATTTCCATATGGGCCTGGCGGGCATTAATCGGTAATACGGCGGGTTCAAAGCCTGCGGTATACCCCATCTCTGCGTAACGATAACCTGTCGTCAAAGTGCTTGGAGCAGCATGGCCAGTGCCGGAACGTAACAGTTCGGTGCGTTCATAAACTGCTTCAGCATGGTCTTCCGGTAACATGGTACGGGCAATATTGACTTTACCGCCGCCGATATGGGTATGCATATCAATGGCACCCGCCATAATGACTTTACCACTAACATCTATTTCTTCATCGACCCGACCATCGGTGGGTTTTTCGACAATTCGTCCATCTCGGATATAAATATCTCGCACTACATCATTTACATCGTGTGCCGGGTCAAAAATACGTCCGCCGGTTAATTTTAAAAGCATCTTTCTCTCCGTTTACAGGGCCTGTTCGACCACACTGAGAACTTCAAACACGCTGGGTAAGCCGCTGTCGCGTAATTTTCTGAGTGGCACTGAAACCACACTGTCGCTGCGGAAGGTTCGCCCTTCGTGATCAATACCAGGAACACCCACGGGAATATAGACTTCCGGTTCCGTTTCAAACTGCATACCACTGCGTCCAAGCACAATGGTATTTGCCGATGATTGAGGTGGGGTCACCGCTGTATTGAAACTGGATACCCAGATCAAAAGATCACTTTCATCATTCGCCAGAATACGTCTACTGTCGTTCAAAAACGGATCGTAATCCGGAAAACGACGATTAAACGTTGTACGCATTGGATATCCGCTTTGCCAGGAAGCCACTGCATTTACCGTGGTATCGCCTTCTTTTCCGCCTATCGGCAGACCGTTACTGCGTGTCGTTGCATTGATCTCTTTGATCATTTCACAAACGTTTTGGATGGTCGCTTCAGCATGATCAATATCTAACTGTCCGGCTGACCATGTCACTACTGAATATTTAGCGGCATTTAACTTGTCTGCCAGCGCGGATAAATCACTCACGGCAACGCCCGCGACGGTTTCAGCTTGAATCTGTTTACCTTTTACTAAAGCACGTAAAACAGATACGACTTCCGGTAAATCGGCATTATCACAGGCTATAACCTGGGCTTTTTTACCATTTGGTGAAGTGGAAGCGTCACCACTAGGTGTTTTACCTAAATAAATAACTTCACGAGACTCAATATCCTGACCGAACATACTTTCCTTGTTCCACACCATGCGTTCGTAAAAACGTGGAAAAGTAGATTCAATATCAGTACCGACAAGCACTAATAAATCCACCCGGTTTCTGACTTCTGTCAGTGTGGTGGTCATATAGCCCGTATCCTGTAATACCAGAATATTGCGAAATGCGGCTGGAGAATAATAACTGTCAATGGTGGCGCCACTTTTATCGGCAAGCGCCATTGCTGCGCGTGCACCATTCAAGTCTGTTCCGAGACCGGCAATTAACGGTTGTTTGCTGTTAATCAGTAAATCAGCAATATGCGAAACGGCTTGATCCAGAGTGACCTCTTTACCGTTAATTCGTGGCTGTGTATCGGTGATTGGAGTTTCAAAACCGGGTCGGGTGACAGCATCGCCATTTTCCAGCACTTTAACAGTATTGCCGTTGACCTCTATCGTCAGATCATCGGAGGCTATTCCACAAAATGGACTGGCAACTTCATGCCAAACGGTGGCCGTACTGTTTTCTGTCATATCGCTGTCCTCGATAGTTCTCAATTAAATACACTGGGGCCATTTTAACCTGCTTCAAGTCCAGCCGGACGTTCAGCTGAAAATGTGCACTGGGTTATCCATGCTTTGCCCTTAGCAGGAGTGAATCAATATTATTGTCTCGTAGTTGTTTCTGTAATGCATCGGCCTTACTTCGCCCTACCACTGGCCCAACCTGCACCCGATGCCAGGTATCGGTATTATCAATTGTGACGGTTTGTACTTTTGATTCAATACCTAAAAAGGCTAATCTGGCCCGAAAACCATCTGCATCTTCAAGTTTTTTGAACGACCCCACCTGAATCATATAGCTTACGGCATCTGCAGGTGGTTCAGCTGCGGCCTGCTGGGTTTGCTCGGGCGCTGCCGAAATTTCTTCAGGTGGAGAGGAAACGATTGGTTTCTGTGGTTGATTGGCAATCGTTTTAGGCTTTTCTACCACCACCTCGGTTTCGGGTAATAACGTATAAAAATCAAACGTGGGCTCCACACTCGATTTTTTTGGCTGTTGCTGAGTAGTTTTTGCCTGTTGTTGATCTGCTGGAACATTTTCTTTCAGGTGCAATAAAAACATCACAAAAACACCCACAGCAAAACTGATTAACATTGGTCCCCAAGGCATACTTCCACCTTGTTTTGAAGACTGTTTACGAGTATTTCTTCTGGTTGCCACAAAAAAACCTCTTACATTGATTGTGGCGCTGAAACGCCCATTAAACCAAGGCCATTGGCAATCACCTGCCTGACGGCAGTGATCAGCGTCAGTCGTGCCTGACTTAAGTTAATATCATCTGTCATAAACTGGTGAGCGTTGTAGTAAGTGTGAAAATCACGTGCCAAATCCATTAGGAAATGCGCCAACAAATGGGGGGTATGCGTTATCGCTGCCAGTTCCACCACTTCGGGATAACGTGACAACATGGTAAACAAAGCCTGTTCATGATCTTCGGTCAGTAAAGACAGATTCTGTAATCCTGTCTGTTCATCCCAATTCATCTGCCTTTCTGCCAGTTGACGGAAAACACTGCAGACACGTGCATGAGCATATTGAACGTAATATACCGGATTATCATTACTTTGGGATTTTGCCAGTTCAAGATCAAAATCCATATGCTGGTCAGCACCGCGCATCACATAAAAGAAACGGGCAGCATCTTTACCAACTTCGTCCCGCAGTTCGCGTAATGTGACAAACTCTCCACTACGGGTCGACATACCGACTTTTTCTTTACCACGGTACAACACAGCAAACTGCACCAGCAAAACCTTCAGCTTGCTGACATCCTGATTGAGCGCCTCCATGGAGGCTTTAACCCGCGTTATATAACCGTGATGATCGGCGCCCCAGATATCAATAATCTGATCAAAGCCGCGATTGAATTTATTCAGGTGATAAGCGACATCAGAAGCGAAATAAGTTGCCTGACCATTGTCACGAACCACCACCCGGTCTTTTTCATCACCAAAATCAGTGGATTTAAACCACCAGGCACCATCCTGCTGATAAAGCATATTGGCGGCTTTCAGTTGTTCAACAGCTTTATCAACTACACCGGATTCCACCAGTGAACGCTCAGAAAACCATTCGTCGTATTCGGCGCCAAAACCAGCCAAATCATTACGAATATCATCCAGAATGGCATTGAGGCCCAAATCAAACAACTGACGATACATATCTGCACCGAGAAGACTTTTGGCCTGTTGGGTCAAGCCATCGATATGCAGCTCTTTATCACCACCTTGGGGTTCATCCGCCGGAACACCCTCAAAAACCAGAGATACTGGATGCAATAATGTATTTCCATGCTGTTGTTTTAATGTTTCAGCAATGTCTAAGACATATTCACCACGATATCCGTTACTTGGGAAAGTAAACTGCTCGCCACATTTTTCCAGGTATCTCAGCCAGACACTGGTGGCCAGAATATCCATCTGACGACCGGCATCATTTACGTAATATTCACGGTGAACATCAAACCCTACTGCTTTTAACAAACTGCTGACCACCGAGCCATAGGCCGCGCCACGTCCATGACCGACATGCAATGGTCCGGTTGGATTGGCCGAAACAAACTCCACCTGAACTTTCTGACCATTGCCGTATTGGCTCAGACCAAATTGACCGGCTTTTTTCAGGACATCTGCCACGACCTGCTGTCTTGAATTCGCGGATAAGCTGAAATTAATAAACCCCGGACCGGCAATTTCTACTTTCTCGATCACTTCATGCTGTGGAAGCGCATCAACAATCAAAGTGGCTATCTGCCTAGGATTCTTTTTGGCGGGTTTAGCTAATACCATCGCAATATTACTGGCGAAATCACCATGGCTACGATCTTTGGTTCGCTCCAGCTGAACATCAGCCGATGAAATATCTGCAGGAAGGCTTTGTTGGGAAATCAACGAAGCTAAAGCACTTTCAATAAGTTCTTTTAATTGGTCTTTCAAGGTAATGCAGTCCGGATAACAGAATTGTGATGGCGCATTTTAACCGATCAGACTAGCGGATGACATCATCGAGCGGATTAGATTAATTCAGTAGGATCGATGTCAATCGACCAACGTCCTTTTCGCGCCAGTTTAAGCTTGCTGACGGCTTCGATATGCTGATCGATTAATTGGTGCAACGATGCACGATCTGCGGATCGCATCAGCAATTGTGCCCGATATCGACCGGCCCGTTTTTCCATTAACGCTGGAACCGGCCCTAAAATCATTACCGGTGATGCGGTTTGCTGCAATAATTCGGCAACCTGTTGTAATAATTGCATAGCCAAATCGGCTTCTTTTGCCTCAGCACGCCAGACTGCCCAGAAACCATGGGGCGGCAGCTCCATCTGAATTCGCTCTGTTAATAAATTTTCAGCGATAGCTTCATACCCATCCTGCAGTAAATTTTTCCAGAAAGGGTGCTCAGGTTGTTCACTTTGTATCAACACTTCACCCGATTTTTTACCACGGCCAGCCCGACCCGTCACTTGAGTAATTAACTGTGCCAGCCCTTCAGTGGCTCGAAAGTCAGCACTGAATAACGCTTGATCCGCATCCACAACACCAACCAGCGTCACATCATGAAAATCATGCCCTTTGGCCAGCATTTGTGTACCAACCAAAATAGCGGCTTGTCCCTGATTAATCTGTTTGACCATATTGGCAAAAGCATTGACCCGTTGGGTACTATCCCTATCAATCCGTAAAACCGGTATATCGTTAAAAATGGCTGTTAGAGCCTGCTCAATTTTCTCTGTTCCGACGCCATAACTTTTAAGTTCGGAATGACCACATTCAGGACATTTTTTCGGCAGGGTCTGGATCAAACCACAATGATGACAAAACAAACGGTTTTGATGTTGATGAACCACCATTTTGGCATCACAACTTCGACAATTTGCCTGCCAGTTGCATTCATGACACATCAAAACCGGTGCGAATCCACGACGATTTATAAATAACAAAACCTGATGATTTTGCTGCAGATGTTTTTCAATAGAGTTAATTAACACTGAACTTAAACCATTGTTATCCGCTGTTTTATTGGCAGCAATAAGTTTAATGTTGGGCAGCGTAGCTCCACCCGCACGTTTTGTTAGTTTAAGTAATTGATAACGCTTTAATTTTACCTGGTAAAGTGTTTCCAGAGAGGGTGTTGCACTGCCCAGCACAATGGGAATATTCAATGATTTAGCCCGCATCAATGCTACATTTCTGGCGTGATAGCGCAGTCCATCCTGTTGTTTATAGGAACTGTCATGTTCCTCATCAATGATAATCAGTCCCGGATTGAGCATAGGAGTAAAAACTGCAGAGCGGGTACCGATAATAATGTCCGCTTTTCCTGATCTGGCCAGCAACCAGGCTTGTTTACGATCAGCATCTGAAACCGATGAATTTATAACAACGATATTGGCCGCAAGGGAATGACGGAAACGTTCAACAAACTGTGTGGTTAATCCAATCTCTGGAATTAATACTAAAACCTGTTGCTGGTTTTCGACAAATTCACGACAGATTTCAATATAAACTTCAGTTTTGCCACTGCCGGTAATACCGTGCAATAAAAAAGATGAAAATTGCCCTCTTGTTGCAAGAACTTGTTCAATAGACTGTTTTTGCTCGCTATTTAACGATACGGTTTGTTGTAATTCAAGACAGGGTACTGGTAATGCAACGTGTTGTCTGGCAGTAATTACGTTTTGTTGTGACAGAGCAGACAAACTGTTTTTTACATTGCCTAATTGTACCCGTAATGCTTTTTCACTGAGTCCTTCCGGATAGTCTTCCAGTAAATCCAGAATCTGTTGCTGTTTTTTACCCGGTTTATTCGCCGGAATCTGCTGCAAAGCCCAATAGGTTTCGGTTTGCATTTCATCGCTATCACCCAGTCGGAGTTTCTTGGGTAATGCCGCCTGAAAGCATTCGCCAATAGGATGATGATAATAACGACTTACCCACTGAACCAGTTGCATGATTTCTGTTGGTAAAAAATGCTGTTTATCAATTTGCTGTTCGATTTTTTTGAGTTTAGCAGTAGAAATGTCGCTGGCAGGTTTGATCGCGATTACGATCCCCACCAATTGTCTACTGCCAAATGGAATGACAGCACGCATACCGGGTTGCCAGTGTTCAACGGATTGATCACTCAGATAATCAAATGTCTGACGCAAGGGGCAAGCTAAGGCAATTTCGACGATGCAACTCATTAAACAATACTAATTAAATAAAAGAGATCTTTTAATGATGTTAATGCTTTAGTCCTGTGGATAGCTGTATTAATCCTGAAAAGCCTTTTTATTCATTAAGTTAAATACCAATCCAATTGTGTATAAGTTTATCCTTGCGGGATCGATCTCTTGTGGATAACATTACGACTTATCCACAGGTAATTTTATCCACAGCTTATGCCTCGTTTTATAAGCAAAGCATACCGTAGTTGTTAAGCCTGTTTTATAGCATGATCTTGTTGACTGTTATTAAAAAACAGACTGGCTTTTACGGCCTGCTGACATATTCTTCTAAGTTGAGATATGGCTTGTAATTCTTTTTCCATGCGGGCGATTGAAAGTCTTCCCTCAGCACCTCGACGTAATAACAAAGACTTTAAAGAAAGATAGGTTTTTTCCAGAGTGTCGAGCTGATTTTTTAAGGAAGGATTAGGCTTATCTAATGCCGAAATATCAATCAGCAATAAACACTCCACATTAAAGTTGTTGAGCTGTTGCTGGAGTTGGGCCTCAATCGGATGACCGGATAAAGCACGATTCTCAGCGATAGTAACGGTTAAGGCAGAAATGGCATCACAGTACTGCGAAACCCTTAATAAATCAGCCGTTTTTTCAGCTATCTGTTCATTAATGTGCTGTTGATAGAGTTTGCGACTGAAGTTGCCAATTTTTAAAATATTTTGCTCGGTAAAGGCGTGTTGCTGTTTTAACCAACTGATGGAACGGTTTTTATGGATACAGTGAGTCACCATTTTTAAAACATGTTTATTCAGGCGGATTAATTCAAGTCGGATGGATGTAATCGCCAGGTTTGGAATCTTTAACGTGGTGTTATCGAGATATTTGGTTTCGGCAATATTTTCTTCGGTTGTTGAAAATTTCGTTTTCAACCAGTTTTCCAGTGGATCGGCCAGCTTCCAGATAAGTGCTACGCCTAATAAATTAAACACGGTGTGAAATAAAACCAAAGTGGTCGTAAATTGCACATCATCAACCACTAATTGCTGAAACCAATGGATACTCCAGATTAACGGCACCAGAATAATCAGACTGACAATGGCTGTTAGCAGATTAAAAATAATATGACTGGCGACAATACGTTTTGCGACGGGCTGACTGCCAATAACGGCGAATATAGCCGTCGTCGTTGAACCGAGATTACTACCAATCACAATCGCTGCCGCGGGTAATAAGTCGATAATTCCGCCAGCAAGCGAAGTTAATGCCAGGGTTAAAGTAAGGCTGGACGATTGCAGTAAAGTGGTCAGAACCAAACCAGCCAATGCAAACAACAAAATATCAACCGCTAGCAATCCACTGGAAAAGTGCAAATCAAATAAACTATCCGCGCCTGAGAAGGTCGTTTTTAAAGCCGCAATTCCCATAAACAGCAGGCCAAAACCGGTTAATGCCAATCCAATATTTGCATAGGCTCGATTACTGTTTAATAAGCGCATCGCCATGCCGATTCCAATCAGCGGTAAGGCAAAATGTTCAATATTCAGGTTGAAACCTATCAGCACAACCAACCATCCTGTGACCGTCGTACCGACATTGCTGCCAAACACAATCCACATAGCTCTTCGGAGGCTAAGAATACCGGCATTGGCAAACCCAATAGTGGCCAGAGTAACGGCACCGGAATGTTGAATAAACGCGGTCAGCAGAAAACCCGCACTTAAGCCGCGCAGACGGCTGTTAGTCCAGTTTTTAAGGATTTGGTTGAGCCTGTCCCCGGCAATTTGTTTAAGGCCGTCAGACATCAACCACATCCCCAGCATAAATAAACCCAAGCCACCTATCAGCGATCCCAGCATATTCATCATCTATTACCCGACTTATTGATTTTATTAATTGAATTGATAATACCGGATAAAAAAACAGCGATGCTATGCTATGCCAAAGTTATTGAATGAGGTGACCGATGAAAACGGCGTTTGTAGTAGCAATGGATGAAAATGGATTAATTGGGCGGGATAATGATCTCCCCTGGCGACTCTCTGCTGATTTGCAATACTTTCGCCGTATCACCATGGGTAAACCCATTTTAATGGGGCGTCATACTCATGAATCTATTGGCCGGCCTCTTCCGGGACGGCAAAACATTGTGCTGAGTTCTCTGCCGGAATATCAGGCGCCGGGCTGTGATGTTGTTCACTCCATTGAGGATGGTTTAAATGCCGCAGGGGATGCTGAAGAGTTGATGGTCATTGGCGGTTCATCGCTGTTTAAGCAAATGTTTGATGACGCCGATATACTCTACCTGACTCGGGTGCATGCAGAGCTTGAAGGGGATACCTGGTTTCCCGCATGGGATGAAAGTCAATGGCAATTACTCAGCCAGGAATCCCACCCGGCTGATGAGAAAAATGACTATGCCTACAGCTTCGAGGTATATCAGCGGGTTTAATTCGGTGGTGACATTAGCTGTAAAGCGGTATGTAAATGTTCAGATGCTTCATGGCCGAGATCGGTCAGATAACCGCCATCAGGTTGGCTGATCAGTCCGTTATCAAATAATTTCTGTGCTGCTTCCACCAGACCATCACGAGCGGTTGAATGGTGAATTTTGATTCCTTGCAAATTATTACTGGGATCAAATTGTAATAACACTTCGATCTGATCAATTTTTTGCTGTTGCATATCCGGCTCCATTACCTGTTTGTATTCAGTCTACGCCTAAATTACCGAAGGGTGGATGATTTAATAAATTTAAAAATGGTTCTGCTGGAACAGGTTTGCTAAACAAATAACCCTGCATAAAATCACAGCCTTTATTATTCAATGCCCGAAGATGTTCAGGTGTTTCCACCCCTTCTGCCAGAGTTTTCAAACCGAGTGAGCGTGCCAGCGTAATAACAGCATCGACGATGGCTTCATCATCTTCATCGGTGAGCATGTCAAACACAAAGCTTTGATCAATCTTTAGTTTATTGATGGGGAATTTTTTCAGATAATTTAACGACGAATAGCCAGTACCAAAATCATCCAGAGATAACCTGATACCTGCATCTGCCAATGATTTTAATTGCTTTATTGTCAGATCTATATTGATCATGGCGACCGATTCTGTGATTTCCAGCTCCAGATTATCTGCTGGTAACTGATGTTCGTGGAGAATGGTGTTAATCATAGTGACCAGCAAGGGATTATTGAATTGCACCGCAGAGAGATTGATAGCAATTAATAAATCTGTATGTCCGGCATCTACCCATTGTTTACATTGACCTATTGCGGTGTGCAATATCCACTGACCTATCGGATTAATCATCCCGGTTTCTTCTGCAATGGGTATGAATTCCAGTGGAGAGATTATCCCGAGTTCCGGGTGGTTCCAGCGTATCAATGCCTCGGCACCGGTGATTTTATTCAGTTTGATATCAACCAGTGGTTGATAGACCAGAGAAAGCTCATTGCGAGCCAGAGCAAAACGCAAGGCATGTTCAAGTTCCAGTTTATAAACAATTTGTGAGTGCATTTCTGCAGTAAAAAACTGATATTGATTTCGACCGGCCTGTTTTGCACGATACATTGCCGTATCAGCATGTTTATTTAGACTCTCCGCATCCCTACCGTTATCAGGGTAAATACTGATACCGATTGAAACGGTGACAAATAACTGATTCCCATCAATTTCAAAAGGTGTGGTGATATTTTCAACCAGTTTCTGAGCCACATGGCCAGCTCCATCAGCGTCGGTATCCGGTAATAAAATTATAAACTCGTCACCACCGGTGCGACATACCGTGTCTTCCTCACGCATTTGCCGGTTCAACCTTTCCGCGACCTTAATCAGTAATTGATCCCCTATGGCGTGCCCAAGACTGTCATTGATAAATTTAAAGCGATCCAGGTCCAGATAGAGTAAAGCCAGTTTTTGCCGATGCCGTTCAGCAGAAATCAGTGCTTGCCCCACACGATCCTTAAGTAATGCCCGGTTCGGCAGACTGGTCAGAACATCGTGATGTGCCAGAAAGTTAATTTTTTGTTCGGCTTCACGATATTTACTGATATCAGACATGATGGCGACATAGTTTTGCAGTTGCTGCTGGGCGTTTTCAACACGGCTGATCGATAACCATTGTGGATAGGTTTTACCATTTTTCCGGCGATTTTGTACCTCACCCGACCAAAATCCCTGCTGCTCAAGTTGCGTCCACATTTGTTCATAAAAATACTGATCATGCTCCCCAGAACTAAGAATCGAAGGGTTTTTCCCGGCCACATCATCGAGAGAATAGCCGGTCATGGTTGTGAAGGCAGGATTAACGGTAATAATCAGGTTGTTTTCATTGGTGATAATAATGCCTTCATTACTATTCTCGAATACCAGACTGGCCAGGCGTAACTCCTTATCCGCTTCATATTGCCGACTGATGTCGCGACTGATGCCCAGAACCCCTATCGTTTTGCCAGCTTCATTTTTGAGAGAGGTTTTCAGGGTTTCAAATAATCCTTTTTGTCCCTTTGCTCCATATACGGTTTCTTCATAAAACTGGCTGGTGTTATGTTGCAGCGTCAGTTGATCGCTGTGCCGATAATTGCGTGCTTCTCTTTCCGAATAAAACTCAAAGTCGGTTTTTCCAATAATGTCTGATTCTGTGGTAGCCAAAAACTCCATTACGGCCTTATTACAGCGGATATATCTGCCTTGATCATCCTTACAGAAAATCAAATCGGGTGATGAGTCGATAATACTTCGCAACAAGGAACGTTCCTGAGAAAGGATCTTTTCCACCTGTTTTTGTTCAGATATATCCTCAATAATGGCGATAAATACCTCTCTCTCGCCATAGAACGCTGTTTGCAAATCAACATGAACGGCATACTGACTGCCATCCTTACGCCGGTGATTGGTTTCAAAAATTAACCTTGGCGTTTCACCACTGCGTAATGGTGAAATTAATGCTTTTAACGTTGTGAGGTTATAGTCTGTTTTGATATCCAGGGGAGTCAGCTTATGTATCTCTTCAAGGCTATAGCCCAGATTGATGAGAGCACCATGATTTACATGAATAAACTGGAAGCTTTCGGCATCAAACACATATATTTCATTAAGTGATTGTTCGAGGATTTCGCCAAACAATGCATTCTGCTCGGCAGTGTGCTTTTGTTCACTAATATCCAGTACAACGCCGACAATTTGCAGTTTTTCTGTGTGTTGGTCTTTTACTACTGACAGGTGATCTTCAACGGTAATGTAATGACCATCACGGTGACGAAAACGAAATTGATTGCTCACCGGTTTATCTGACTGCAATACAGTCAACAACGTCTGTTTAACCTTATTAATATCAGCGGGATGAACAGATTGTTGCCAGACTTCTGGCTGGCTTAACCAGTATTCGGCAGGATGCCCAGAGTAATGAATAACGGATTCGCTCACATAGCTCAGACGAAATTCAGTCGTGGTATCTTGCTTTACGTCCAGAATATAAGTGACACAAGGGCTAATGGTGAGCAGGTTTTTCAGAAAATCGACTGACTGGCGTAACTCTTGACGTAAGCGATATTGGTTAGTCACATTGGTAAAGACCAGAATCACGCCAAGAATTTCGGTTCCGCGATTATGATCCAGCCGAATTGGTGCTGCACTATCAGATATGTGATAGCTCACGCCATTTCTGGCCTTCAGTACAGTGTGATTGGATAATTCAACCACTTCACCATTTTGTATGACCAGATCTACCGGATTGGTTAGCTTCTCTCCAGTCTCGGCTTGATATATGTCAAAAACATTGAGTAACGGAAGTCCAATGGCATCCTCTTCCGGCCAGGCAGTTAATTCGCTGGCAACGCGATTCATACGGGTGATATTGCCTGAGGCATCGGTAACGATAACGGCATCACCGATAGATTCCAGTGTGATGCGTAAACGCTGCTCATTTTCAGTCAGAATGCTGATATGAGATTGCAGTTGTCTGGCAGCATCGACTAATGTCTGGCCCACTTGTGCTTGCTTAGTGTCACCTTTAAGTGGATTGATTAACTCAAATTGTTGATTCTGGATCTGTTCAGTCAGGTATTGCAGCGCGTTTAATGGCCTTATAACCAATTTACGAATCAGAAAAATCATCAGGATATTGGCTATCGTTATCAGCAAAAGCAAAGGAGCAATGGCATTGAGGATCTCTGTTTTGGCTGTTTCGAGTTTGTTCTTAATGGAATTCTGCAGTACTAAAACCTTTTGTTGATCCGCTTCAAGCAAAGGTAAAAAAAAGGTTAGCGAATCCCCTTTTTCATTACTTGTTTCAAAGTATCTCTTTTGTGAGCGGGCCAGTTTTACATACTGCAACATTTCATCATCGAGAACCTTCTCGGCCGGTTGGTCTTGCCAGATAAAATACGAAGATGATTCAATGACATTATTAGCATCAATCAATACTGCCAGTTGTGCATCAGTCCGTAATGAAAATCTGGCAACACTACTTCGTGCATGCTGTGAATCATTATTGGCAAGGGCATATTCAAGACTATGCCCCAGTTGTAATGCTGTTTCCTGGAGTTGAATCTTGGAGACTTCTTTTATATCTAACAGCCGATGCCGGTATTCATTGACTGAATAAAACAACAAAATAAAAACAAACAACAGGGTGATGGCCAGTGGTAGCCATAATGTCAGTCGATAGGTTTGAATTGGATTCATCTATAAATCCATTGTTTCATCAATTAGAAGCTGCCGACTATCAAGTTTTTTCTCTAACAATCCAACTTCTATCATCATCTTTGCAACAGACTCAATAATGGTTTTCAGCTGTTGATTAAAAATATTTTGCTGATGTTCTCTTTCCGGCAAAATCAGCTGCTGATAAAGAAGCTCAAGTTCTTCAGTTGAAATATCCAGACGTGGGGCAATTCTGATGAAAGCGTCCTGTGGATTTTTCGCCATGTAGTCCCGAGCTTGCCAATAGCCTTCCAGTAGTTGTTGAATGCTTTTTTTCTGTAATGTTAAAGCGCTATCACGTGTCACCAGCACATCAACGATTGGCGCGGGCAGTTGTCGACTATCAAACAGATTAATATAACCTTGTTGCTGAAGTTTATACGCAACAGGATCAAAGCTTATAACCGCATCAACGAGTTGATTTGTTAGCAAAGAAGAATGCTGATTCACCGTGGTAGGAATGATGGTAATGTCCTTTCTATCTAGCCCTGCCAGCTGTAGAACCTGCGACATCATATACGCGCCGACGCCACTTTGTTCAACGCCAACACGTTTACCCTTTAGCGCTTTGAGTGAAGTGATGGTGGGCTCAACCATCAGTTTGTCGGCTCCGTTGGAAATATTGAAGATCAGGATTATTTTGATATCGGATTGGGTTTCAGCCATCCTAAGTGCACCATCAAGGGTAGTCGCTACCATGTCCAGCTGGCCCTGGCGGAAGGCATGCATAACTTCTGTGCTGGAAGCCAACTCTTTTAGTTGGATCTGTGCGTTATTGTAATAGTGCAGATCACGCGCTAAATAGAGTAATTCGTACCCTGCCCACGGAACAGTCCCTACTCGCAACGGTTTTTCTGTCTGCGGATTACAGGCAATCAGGCTGGATAAAATGAACAGAAAATACAAAATCCGTTTACCCGGGGGCATCATCCACTCCCTCTTAGTTGAGTAAACCCAACGATAGCATAAAAACCACACTAAAATAGTATTTGCTAATATTGCTTAAAATTGAGAGAAAACCCATGGTTTTTCAGATACATGCGTTTACAATATCGCAATTATAAGAGTAAGCTGTAATTGTTGTTTTAATCAGGAGCAGAAAAATGGAAATTCCAGGCATTGCCCCTTTTAGTGGTCAGCCCACATTGACCAATCCCCTATCCTCTGAAAATCAGCTGGTAGGCCGTCAGACACCTGTTCAGCAGAATAGCGAAACGGCATCGACAACGGTTGCTCAGGAGCAGGCGCCAACCAGTTTACAGACAACGGCGGTGGTAAATGAAGCGACCCAAAATGAATCCGTTGGCTTTGATCCGGAAAATCCAGGCGGAACGATAGATATTACTGTTTAAGGCGCTACAACGATGGCTGAACCAAAAATCACACAAGATCCGCTTTACCAACTGTTACGTGATGGAAAAGTTGAAGAATTTAATCATCGCATCGCCAAGGGTGAAACTGTTGATTTAACCAGTTGTGATTTTCGTCATCTCAATCTTCAGGGACTAATTGCCAGCGGTCTGGATTTCAGTAACAGTTATTTTCGTCAGGCAGATTTACGCGGGATTGATTTCAGTCAAAGCATCAGTCTGCGCGGTGCCAGTATTCATGGGGCGAAAATTTCCGGCGTTTACTTTCCAGCATCGCTAACAGCTGATGAAATTAACCTTTCACTGCAACATGGCACCCGAATGCGTTATAAAGACTAGGTTTTTCATCTATCAGTAAGTACAGAGACTGCAATAAAAGATCAGCAAGCCTTAGGATAGCTCTTCGGTAGAATCTTTTGCCTTGGGAAGTAATCTTGATACCTGCAGGCCCAGTTCAAATAATAACCAGACAGGCACGGCCAGAAGCGTCTGAGAAATCACATCGGGTGGTGTCAGTAACATACCAATCACAAATGCTCCAACGATCACATAAGGTCTTTTTTCAATAAGACTTTGTCGTGTGGAAACACCGCTCCAAATCAATAGTAACGTCGCGATGGGCACTTCGAACGCCAATCCGAAGGCAAAAAACAGTTTCAGTACAAAATCCAGATAGCTGCTGATGTCGGTCATTACAGCCACGCCCTCCGGTGCCGCTTGCGTCAAAAAACCAAACACCAGTGGGAAAACAACGTAATAGGCGAATAGTATGCCGAGAACAAACAACACTGTACTGGCGAACATCAAAGGAAAGACAATACGTCTTTCATGTTTATAGAGGCCGGGAGCAATAAACGCCCACAGTTGATATAACAAGACGGGCATCGCCAGCATAATGGCGGCCGTCAGGGTCAGTTTGAAAGGTGTCAGGAATGGTGAAGCCACTTCGGTGGCAATCATCGAGCTGGTCTCGGGTAAATGCTCCAGCAATGGGGCTGATAAAATCAGATAAAGCTCATTGGCGAACGGTAACAAACACACGGCAATGATTAACACCGCCAGAATGCCTCTCAATAATCTATCCCGAAGTTCAACCAGATGGGAAATCAGTGGTTGTTGTTCACTATTTTCCATCTTCAGCCTGCTTTTTATCTTCATCAGAATCATTATCAGTTTTAGCTGAAGGATTCTGTTTGGGTTTTACCGGTTCATCGATATCAATAACTTCATTCAGATCGGGTAAATCATCCGGTTTTTTGAACGCTTGTTTGATTTCCTCGGCCCGTAATTCTTTTGCAATGTCGTTTTTGACCGCCTGAAGTGAGGCATTGGCACGGCCAATCCATAAACCGCAGACGCGAACAACTTTAGGGAGCTTTTCCGGCCCGACAACAATTAAAGCCACTACGGCAATTAACAGTAACTCCCAAAAACCTACGTCAAACACGGCGATTAACGTTTAGTTGAGTCGTGTTCTTCGTGCTGCTGTTTTTGTTGGATTTCACTGTCATCGTCATGTTTAAGATTGCTGGAATCGTTTTTTTGTTCCTCTTCGCCATCACGGACTGAGGATTTAAAGCTGCGAATGGCACTGCCCAGATCACCGCCTAGAGAACGCAGTTTTTTAGTGCCGAAAAGCAAAATGACGATGACCAAGACGATCAATAATTGCCATACACTGATTCCGCCAAATCCCATGGTGCACTCCTAATGAAAGCCAGGCAGGTTTTTGCCGCCTAACAAATGAATATGTAAATGATCGACTTCCTGACCACCACCGGGTCCGGTATTTATAATAGTACGAAAACCCGTCGTTAGGCCTTGAGACTGAGCTAGTTCAGGAAGTTTAAGAAACATATGTGCAATTAATTCCTGATGACTCTCATCAAGCTGATCCAGCCTGGCAATATGTTGTTTTGGAATCACTAACAGGTGCACGGCAGCTTTGGGGTTAATATCGTTGAACACATAGATCAGTTCATCTTCATAAACTTTCGCGGATGGAATCTCACCGGCAATAATTTTGCAGAAAATACAATCAGTCATTTTTTGCTCCTGCTGGCTTTTTCTTCGAGGCCTGATAAGCCAAACCGACGATCCAGCTCATGTAGAACGTCATCAACATCAATATTATTATGCGCCAGTAATACCATTGAATGAAACCAAAGATCGGCTGTTTCATAGATAATTTGATCTTTATCGCCAGCTTTTCCGGCGATAACCGTTTCGGTGGCTTCTTCGCCCAGTTTTTTCAGAATTTTATCCGTGCCTGCGGCATAGAGGCTGGCAACATATGAGCTATCGGCATCTGCTTTTTTACGATCATTGAGTACCGACATCAGTTTTTGCAAGGTATCACTCATTTATATATCTCATCGGGGTTTTTTAGCACTGGCTCCGTGGTTTGCCACTCACCATTTTGCAGTTCCGTGAAAAAACAATGATGCCGACCAGTATGACAGGCGATGCCACCTATCTGTTCAACTTCAAGCAAAATGGCATCCTGATCACAGTCAATACGTATAGATTTGATGATTTGCTGATGGCCGGATTGTTCACCTTTATGCCACAGTTTTTGCCGGGATCGTGACCAATAAACAGCGTGGCCAGTTTCAGCCGTTAGCTGTAATGACTCACGGTTCATCCAGGCTAAAGTAAGTACTTGCTTAGTTGAAAACTCTTGTGTGATAACGGGAAGCAAGCCATCGTTTCCCCAATTGACCTGTTCCAGCCATGCCGTCATAAACGTACCTCAATGCCTTGTTCTGCCATTTGCTGCTTGGCTTCGCCGACAGTATGTTCACCGAAATGAAAGATGCTGGCGGCCAGTACCGCATCGGCATGACCTAATTTGATACCATCAGTCAGATCCTGCAATTTACCCACACCACCAGAGGCTATCACCGGTACCACAACCGCATCACTGACAGCTCGGGTTAGCTCTAAATCAAAACCGGATTTGGTGCCATCACGATCCATACTGGTCAGTAAAATTTCGCCAGCGCCAAGCTCAACCATTTTTTTGGCCCACTCTACGGCATCAATGCCGGTTGGTTGGCGACCACCATGGGTAAAAATTTCCCATCTTGGTGTCTGACCCTCTGCAGAAACACGTTTGGCATCAATAGCGACCACGATGCATTGCGAACCAAATTTTTCGGCAGCTTCACGAACAAAATCCGGGTTTTTAACCGCTGCAGAGTTAATACCAACTTTATCTGCGCCAGCATTCAGCATGCGACGAATATCCGCTACAGTTCGAATGCCACCACCAACCGTCAGTGGAATAAATACCTGACTGGCAACAGCTTTGACAACATCTTCCATGGTGTCACGGTTGTGATGTGTGGCAGTGATATCCAGAAAAGTCAGTTCATCTGCGCCCTGTTCATCATAACGTTTGGCAATTTCAACTGGATCGCCGGCATCACGTATATCGACAAACTGCACACCTTTTACGACACGACCGGCATCAACATCAAGACAGGGAATTATGCGTTTTGCCAGTGCCATATCAGAACTGTAACGGTGGATTCAAACGATCAGCCAGCGATTGACCTTCCGCCAGATCGATGGTGCCTTCATAGATTGCACGGCCGATAATGGCCCCCATAACACCTTCTGATTCGTAATGGCAAAGGGCCTTGATATCGTCATAGTTGCTGACACCGCCGGAAGCAATTACCGGGATATTAATGGCGCGAGCAAGGTCACGAGTGGACTCAAGATTAACACCCTGCATCATGCCGTCTCGGCTGATATCGGTGTAAATAATAGCCTCAACACCATCCTGTTCAAACTGTTGGGCAATATCGATGACATCGTGATTGGACAACTTGGACCAGCCATCGATTGCAACCTTGCCGTCTTTGGCGTCGAGACCAACAATAATATGACCCGGAAACTCGGCACAAACATCGCCAACGAAATGCGGAGCATTGATGGCTTTTGTGCCAATAATGACATAGCGAACACCAGCATCCAGGTAGGTTTGGATGGTGTCTTCATCACGAATGCCACCACCAACCTGTACATCAAGATCAGGAAATGCAGCGCAAATTCGATGAATAACATCAGCGTTAACCGGATTACCCGCAAAAGCACCGTCCAGATCCACCATGTGCAAACGTTTGGCACCGGCTTCAACCCATCTGGTTGCAACCGCCAGCGGATCTTCTGAAAATACGGTGTTATCTTCCATGCGTCCCTGACGCAATCGAACGCAGTGACCCTCTTTAAGATCAATGGCAGGGATTAATAACATAACGCTTTCTCCATCAAACAAAATGTCAGGACTGACCGTCCCAATTAATAAAATTTTTCAATAACTGTAAGCCGGCATGCTGGCTTTTTTCGGGGTGAAACTGTACTGCAAAAAGGTTTTCATGCGCCAACGCTGCTGCAAAAGGTAAAGCGTAATGACTACGACCAGAGATTTTGGTTTCATCGGCGGGCTGTACATAAAAACTATGAACAAAATAAAAGCGACTATTCTGTGGTATATCTTGCCATAAGGGGTGGACGCAGGTTTGTTCGACTTCATTCCAGCCCATGTGTGGTACTTTCAGGCCCTGCTCAACCGCTTCTTTAAAATACAGAACGTCACCTTCAATGATGTCCAATCCAGCCGAGCCTTGGTTTTCCTGACTATGCGTTAATAAAGCCTGCATACCCAGACAAATTCCCAGAAAAGGTTTTTTGCTGGCCATTTCACAGATGAGCCTGTCGAGTTCAAGTTTTTTGAGTTCCGCCATACAGTCACGAATCGCGCCGACACCCGGGAATACGATGTGATCTGCTGCCCGAATCTCTGACGGATCAGCGGTAACGAGAATTTTAGTGTGGTTATCAGCTACGGCTTCCAATGCTTTGGAGACTGAGCGTAAATTACCCATGCCGTAATCAATAACTGCAACGCAACGCATAAAACAAAGACCTGCTCTAGAATGTGAGAGTTATAAAATCGTTAACCGATTATAATGCGCCCTTGGTGGATGGCAATTGCTGTAAGGCTCGTTCATCTAATGTGACAGCCATTCGCAGGGCCCGACCGAACGCTTTAAAAATGGTTTCAGCAATATGATGCGCATTTCGGCCTTTAAGATTATCAATATGCAATGTAATACCGGCATGATTGACTAAACCCTGAAAGAATTCATAAAACAAATCAACATCAAATTCACCGATTTTGTCTCGAGTAAATGTCACATCGAATTCAAAGCCGGGTCGGCCAGATAAATCCAATACTACACGAGACAAAGCTTCATCCAGTGGGACATAGGAATGACCATAACGGACCACACCTTTTTTATCCCCCAGCGCTTTTTTTAATGCCTGACCAATTGTGATACCAACATCCTCAACGGTATGATGAGCATCAATGTGCAGATCGCCTTTGGCGTTGATTTGCAGGTCGAATAAACCGTGACGGGCAATCTGTTCCATCATGTGATCAAGGAATGGCACGCCGGTTTCGGATTGAAATTTTCCGCTTCCATCCAGATTGATGGAGACTTCAATTTGAGTTTCGAGCGTGTTACGCGCAACAGTGGCGCTACGAACGGTCATTTGCTTTCCTGAAAACTGAAATAAAAACAAATAATAACTGTTTCAGTGGCGGGTTTGAAGCGTTATCATGTCCTGTGACTTTTTTACGGATAATAAAATGACACAAGCTCGGGTGATTACGCCATTATTTGAGGACTTGGCTAAGGTTGAACATCATCATCAGCTCGCCTGTCAATCATGTGCTTTGTATCGGTTATGCCTGCCCTTGGGGCTGCATCGGGATGACCTGACCAAGCTCGATCAAATCATTAAACGCAGTGCTGGATATAAACGCCACCAGATTCTGTTTGAACCCTCCTCTACTTTTAAAACAATCTTTGTTGTTCGTTCTGGTTCGTTCAAAACCACGATCTCTGCGACGGATGGGCGCGAACAGGTCACCAACTTTTATTTCCCCGGTGAATTTATTGGTATGGATGCAATTTACCAGCAACGTTATTTATCCACAGCCCGGGCACTTGAAGCCAGCAGTGTTTGCGAATTGCCTTATGAGCGCCTGCAGGAATTCAGTGCGACTATCCCGGAGTTGCAAAATCAATTGATGACCCGTTTGAGCAAAGAATTGTCATCGGATAAAAATTTATTATTGTCTCTCGGCAAAAAAACCGCCCAGGAAAAGCTGATTAGTTTTTTACTGTCTCTATCACAGCGTTTCAGTGAACGTGGTTACTCGTCGATGTCATTTCAATTGACCATGTCCCGAGGGGATATTGCCAACCATCTGGGATTGGCGATTGAAACGGTCAGTCGTTTATTTACCCAGTTACAGGATCAGCAGTTATTGTCGATTCAGGGCAAAGAAGTAACGATTTTAGACCTGCCAGCATTAAAACAACGCTGCGGATAGCCTGAACCACACTTTATTGACCTGGATCAATGTTGATCTCCAGATACTCCGTATGATCTGAAATTGTGTTCCACAACAGATCATTATTCGGAGTCGTGCCATGAAAAAAATTCCCCTGATTTCCTCAATCCTACTTGCTGCTGGTCTTGCCAGCCCTGTTTCAACTGTGATGGCTTATGAGGCCGGTGACTGGTTAATTCGGGGACGGGTTATCAATGTGAATCCAAATGATAGCAGCGGCACTCTCAGCCTCAATGGTGCAGATACTGGATTAAAAGGGGTAAAAGTCGATAGCGATACGGTTCCAGAACTGGATATTACCTATATGATCAACCGCAACTGGGGTGTAGAGCTGATTTTAGGCTATTCAGAACATACCGTTACCGGGGAGAAAAATTGGGGAGTGCTCGGTGATGTTATTGATACCAAAGTACTGCCACCCACATTGACGCTGCAATATCACTTTTTGCCAGGCTCAAATATTCGTCCTTATATCGGGGCTGGGGTGAACTACACCTATTTCTTTGATGAAGAAGTTCCGAGCAGTTCTTTACTTAGCAGTCCAGGCGATAAGGTCAAACTGGACAGCTCCTGGGGTTGGGCTGCACAAGCCGGGGTAGATATTGCCATCAATCAGGATTGGTTTATCAATATGGATGTCAAATATCTGGACATTGATACGACAGCCAGTTTCAAAAATGTACTTGGCACCAATAGCGCAAAAATTGATGCTGATATTGATCCCTTTGTTTATGGTATCGGTATAGGCCGCCGTTTCTAAATTCCTCTCTAAGGCCCTAAAAAAGCCCTCCTGATGGAGGGCTTTTTTTATTCCTGGCTTTGTGGTGTGACTAATGTTTTCAGCCTGACGCCACATAGAGTCAATACAGCAAAATAAACAATTGCAGAAGTCGTTATCAGCCCCATCAATATGCCAAACCGATGCCAGCCACTCCAGCTTATCCAATCGCCATTAATCGGCGTTACCCATAACAAGAACGCTATTAATACGATATTGGCGAGCAGCATACGGATAAAAAATAAGCCCCAGCCAGCGATAGGTTGATAGACCGCTTTTTTTCGAAGTGTGTAATACAGTAAGCCAGCATTGAGCATCGCTGATAAAGCTGTGGCTAAAGCCAGCCCCACATGGGCCAGATAAATCATCAACACAATGTTCAGTCCCATATTGCTTATCATCGCAATAATGCCGATTTTGACAGGGGTTTTGGTGTCCTGACGGGCATAAAAGCCCGGTGCAAGTACCTTGATAAAAATAAATGGCAATAAGCCCAAACCATATGCCATCAAGCTTAATGATGCCTGATGGGCATCATTTGGCGTGAATTCGCCATATTGAAACAAGGTAAGCAACAACGGTTCAGCAAGAATAATCAGGCCGATAGCGGCTGGTGTACCGATTAAAAATACCCAGCGTAACGCCCAGTCAATGGTGTGTGAGAACTCCTGCATGGAGGCTGTGGCGTGTTTCTTAGATAGATTGGGTAAAATGACAGTGGCCAGTGCAATCCCCAGAATGCCTAATGGAAATTCGACCAGTCGATCAGAATAATACAGCCATGAAATGCTGCCGGTGATGAGAAAAGAAGCCAGTAACGTATCCAGCAATAAGTTGATTTGTGAAACCGATACACCAAACATGGCTGGTATCATCAGTCGCAGAATTTTTTGCACACCTTCATCTTTCCAGGCCCAATGTGGTTTTGGCAAACTGCCAATTTTCATTAAAAATGGCATTTGAAACAGTAGCTGCACTACCCCGCCGATAAACACCCCCCAGGCAAGCGCTTTTACCGGTTCATCCAGATGTGGTGCCAGCCATAACGCACAGCTAATCATTGAAATGTTGAGAAAAACCGGTGTAAATGCCGGCACGGCAAACTTACCAAAGCTGTTTAAAATGGAGCTGGCCAATGCGGTAAGTGAAACGAACAGTATGTATGGAAAAGTAATCCTTAACAGTTCTCTGGCCAGTTGTAATTTTTCAGGCTGATCAATAAATCCTGGAGCAAAAATCAGAATAATTATTGGGGCGGCGATTACTCCTATCAGCGTAATAAAAAATAGTACGCCTGTAAGAGTCCCACTGGTTGCGGCAATAAGCTGTTTCAGATCCTTGTCACCGCGTTCGCGATATTCAGCAAGAACAGGGATAAACGCTTGTGAAAAAGCACCTTCTGCAAACAGGCGACGGAGAAAATTTGGAATCTTAAAGGCAACAAAAAATACGTCAGCGCCCATCCCTGCCCCAAGAAGTCTGGCAATGACAATATCTCGAACAAATCCCAAAATGCGGGATAAAAAGGTCATTAAACTGACAACCAAGGTAGACTTAAGCAGTTTTTCTTTCATAGTCGCTTATTTTATTGGATAAACGCTTTCAGCGTGTGAGGCGCTAAAAATGCAAAATATGTTTAAAAATGTTCATTCTAAGCGTTTTTTGCTGACATATCTTAGCTTGGTTGTTTTATTGCTATTGCTTTTTTTAACACTGAGTCAGCAGCCGCCGCCAGCAGAGTCATCAAATAGCAGCAGTTCTATGTTGACAGTCTTTGAGCCAACCTTGGAAATACCCCAGTTTCTTGCTTATACCAGTGATCATTCCGTATTTACCAATGATGCTTTTTCGGGCAAGTGGAGCTTTGTTTATATTCCGTCTGTTGGCTGCCATGATTGTGAGGCTATTTTCCGTGTATTAAAAAACCTTAAAGATGGGCTAGCAAATCGATCAGTTCAACTGGTGCTTATAGATATTGGTGGCCAGCAAATAGATGAACTGACTGCACTTGTCCATTCCCATGATGTTGATGCTCGAATTATCACTGTTAATGGCACACCATCGGAAAATAAATCGTTAAAGAATTTTTTTACCAGAAGCAGAGCCTACCCCGAACAGGACCTGGAAAATGCCGTTTTTTTAATCAATCCAAGAGCTTTGCTTGCCGCAAGGTTTCAAGCACCTTTTACCTCGGTGTTAATCCGTCAAAGCTTTATACAACTGCGTTCAGATTATGCGGTTAACCATTAATCAGATGTTTCGTCCATTGCTTCAGCAAAACTCAAGGCAAGCTGTTCAAGTGTACTGGTTCGGCGAAAGCTAGGACGCCACACCAGGCCAATTTCACGTTTTGCCAGACTATCCTGTTTTAACGGTCGCAAACAGATATCGGCATGACGCACCATATCGGAATTAATAGCCATTTGTGGAATCAAGGTAATCCCTAAACCGCTTGCCACCATTTCTATCAGCGTGTACAAGCTGGTCGCCTGTACACTGCGCCGTTGTGCTGAAGCGGGTAATTGACAGGCACTGATAGCATGCTCACGCATACAATGCCCTTCGGCTAATAGTAATAACTCGTTTATTGGCAGTTGATGTGGTTGCAGTGACTCATATTTGCTTAAACTATGTTGTCGGGGTAAGGCTACCCAAAAGGCTTCTTGTGAGATTACCCGGTAATTCAAATTTCGCGTATTGAACGGAAAGGCTAGTATTGCTACATCAATGGTGCCATTTTCTACTTGTACTAATAATCTTTCCGACTGATCTTCAATCAGTAAAACCTCTAACTCTGGTAATTGTTTACGAATTTTGGGCAATACACGGGGCAGTAGAAACGGACTAATAGTGGGGATAACGCCAATTCTGATTCTGCCGGCTAAAGGATTTTTCTCAGCTTGCGCCAAATCCACCAAATCATCACTTAAAGAGAGAATTTGTCGGGCGCGGTCAGCCACTTCTTCGCCAATAGGTGTTGTCAGTACTTTTCGATTGGTACGCTCTAGTAAACCAACTTCCAGTAAGTCTTCTAAGTCCTGAATTCCTGCACTTAGAGTGGATTGTGTCACATGACACTTCTCTGCGGCACGACCAAAATGTTTTTCATCAATGACTGCTGTCAAATATTGTAATTGCCGTAAGGTGGGAAGTCTCATAATCGGCCTATCCACTTATTAAGTTGAAAATGATTTGTTTTATATAAGTTAGCATAAATATAATGACAAATCGTCAGCCAATACAAAATTCGTTTGTTGTAAGATGTATTCATATTATTACTTTTTGTTAGGAGGTTTCATGCGTAAGTGGCAGTGTTTAGTGTGTGGGTTCATCTATGATGAAGCCAGAGGATTACCTGAAGAAGGCATTCCGCCGGGCACCTCATGGGACGATATTCCAGATGACTGGGAATGTCCGGAATGTGGTGTGGGCAAAGAAGATTTTGAAATGTTGGAAATTTGATCAGCGACGCGTAAATCCAGCTTCTTTATTTTTAAGCGTTTTTCGATATAGCTTATTGTTTTTAATTCGTAATCTTAAAACGAACTAATCGTATTATTATCTGGCAACGCAACGTGCTGACAGAACTTTCCCTTACGCATTTTCGTAATATCCATAAATCAATACTCTACCCCAGTTCTGGTGTGAATTTACTGGTTGGAGAAAATGGTTCTGGAAAAACCAGTGTGTTGGAAGCTATTTATCTGCTTGCAATGGGGCGTTCTTTTCGTTCGCGTAATTTGAAAAATGTAATTCAAAACGAAGAACAATATTTTCAATTATTTGCCAGAATTATTCAGGGTATTCCTGTTGGATTACAATTTGGGAATACGAGTGGTTTACAGATTCGTCTTAATAATGCTCCATTAAAAAAGCTATCTGAATTAGCTACGCATCTTCCCCTTCAATTTATTCCGGCTAATTGTCACCAGTTTTTTGAACTGGGTCCCCGGTTTAGGCGAAAAGTTGTGGATTGGGGATTGTTTCACGTGGAACAAGAGTTTTTTTATCATTGGCAAGCATACAAAAAAATTCTTTCCCAACGTAATGCTGCATTGCGAAATGCGAAACCGAATAGTGAAGTCAAAGTTTGGGATGCATCGCTAAATGCGCATGGTTTGAAACTGGCAACCTATCGGAGTGAATACCTGGACCAATTAGTGATTAGTTTTAAAGAATGGTTCATGTTGCTTTGCAATGATTATAAAACTTCAAAATTTGAATTACGATATTTATCAGGCTGGCCCAAAGGTGAAGATTTTGCTGATAATTTGAATAAAACAATTGATAGAGATCGTGCGCTTGGTTATACCCGATCAGGTCCACATGCTGCTGATTGGTCATTAAGAGTAGATGGACAAGATCCTGCAGAATTGTTTTCAAGAGGACAGCAGAAACTTTTTTTTCTTGCTATCAGCCTGGCACAAATAACTTTAATGCAACGGATAAATAAACAACAAAGCGTATTGTTGATTGATGATTTAAGCTCCGAACTTGATCGTGAACACCAGGTTTCTGTGCTGCAAGCGATCAAAAAACTGAAGGTGCAAACCTTTATCACGACGACAAATACAGAGTTATCAGCAAGGTTGGTAAAAGAAGAAAATGACATTATGTTCCACGTGGAACGTGGTGTGATTGAGCAAGTATAGTCAAGCTGTCAACCGGAGACGATACATAGTAGAATGAACGATTAGGCTTCACCTTGCTGTAAATGGACTAATTTATGACCACTGAAAATAATAGTTACGATTCTTCCAATATTAAAGTACTGAAGGGGTTGGACGCTGTCAGAAAACGGCCGGGCATGTACATCGGCGACACGGACGACGGAACCGGTTTGCACCACATGGTTTTTGAGGTGCTGGATAACTCAATCGATGAATCTCTGGCTGGCCATTGCACGGAAATAAACGTTCGAATTCATCCGGATGATTCCGTTTCTGTGGAGGATAATGGTCGTGGTATTCCGGTCGATATGCATGAAGGTGAAGGAGTATCTGCAGCTGAAGTTATCATGACGGTTTTACATGCCGGTGGTAAATTTGATGATAATTCCTATAAAGTTTCAGGCGGATTACACGGTGTTGGTATATCAGTAGTAAATGCGTTATCCAAAAAACTAACACTGGAAATCAAACGTAATGGTTTTTTGCACAAACAAAATTACACACATGGTGTGCCGGATGCACCGTTAAAAGCATTTGAAGAAACGCAGGATACTGGTACCAAAATTCAATTCTGGCCAAGCGAAGAAACCTTTACCCACATCACATACGATTACAAAATATTGGCCAAGCGCATTCGTGAGCTAGCCTTCTTGAATTCTGGTGTCAGAATTGTCCTGACAGACGAAAGAGATGAGAAAACAGAAGTATTTCATTATGAGGGTGGGATAAAAGCGTTTGTTACCCATCTGAATAAAAATAAAACATTTGTTCACGAGCATGTCATTGGCATTTCCGGATTACGCGATGATGTCGTGGTCGAATTAGCAATGCAGTGGAATGACTCTTATCAGGAAAATATTTACTGTTTTACAAACAATATTCCCCAGCGTGACGGTGGTACACATTTAGCCGGATTTAGAGCGGCGTTAACCCGAAGCCTCAACCAATACATTGAAAGCGAAGGTCTGGCAAAAAAATCTAAAGTCGTTACCAGCGGCGATGATGCGCGTGAAGGACTCACAGCGGTACTGTCAGTAAAAGTGCCCGACCCGAAATTTTCATCTCAGACCAAAGATAAATTGGTGTCATCAGAAGTTCGCACCATTGTAGAATCTTTAGTTAATGAGCATTTCCAGGATTTTCTGATTGAAAACCCAAGTGAAGCCAAACTGATTGCCAACAAAATGATTGATGCAGCACGTGCACGTGATGCTGCCAGAAAAGCAAGAGAATTAACTCGCCGTAAGGGCGTTCTTGATATTGCAGGTTTACCAGGCAAGCTGGCGGATTGTCAGGAAAGAGATCCGGCCCAGTCAGAACTGTTCCTGGTGGAAGGGGACTCGGCCGGTGGCAGTGCCAAACAAGGCCGTGATAGAAGAACACAAGCAATTCTTCCGCTGAAAGGAAAAATCTTAAATGTTGAGCGCGCCCGTTTCGATAAGATGATCGGCTCGGCCGAAGTGGGCACGTTGATTACTGCTTTAGGTTGCGGTATTGGTCGTGACGAATATGATCCGGAAAAACTCCGCTACCACCATATTATTATTATGACCGATGCGGACGTCGATGGCTCTCACATCCGAACCTTGCTACTGACATTTTTCTACAGACAGATGCCGGAACTAATCGAACGAGGCCATGTTTACATCGCCCAGCCACCGTTATATAAAATCAAAAAAGGCAAACAGGAGCGTTACGTAAAAGATGACGCAGAAATGGAGCGTTACCTGACAGAAGTTGCTTTAACAAATGCCGTGCTCTATCCAACAACGGATGCAGCACCTATTGAAGGTAATGCTCTAGCGCAGCTGGTCAATGAATATCAAACCATCAGAGCCATTATTACCCGGCTGGCAAATCATTATTACCCGGCTTTCCTGGACGAATTGATTTATCAAACAGCAATACCTGATTTCAGCGAAACTGGCGCTATGAAAGAGTGGCTGAAAGCGATAGAGCAACGCATGAATGACATCATGCCCACAGGAACATATTACGTTCTTGATCTACAAAAAAAAGAAAATGAACCAATGCCTCATGTGAATATCAGTTTCACCCGACATGGGATTAGTAACGATTTTCATGTTCCGGGAGAGTTTTTTGCCAGTACCGAGTATCAGAAGATCATGTCTTTTTCTAACAAAATCAATGGCTTGTTTGGTGAAGGTGCGAAGATCGAACGTGGTGAAAGAAATGAAAATGTTCAGCATTTTTCACAGGCAGTTAAATGGTTGATGGCTGAAGCCCGACGTGGTCAGCATGTACAACGTTATAAAGGCTTGGGTGAAATGAACCCTGAACAATTGTGGGAAACGACAATGGATAAATCCAAGCGTCGGTTGTTACAGGTCAGGATCTCAGATGCGATAACAGCAGATGAAACCTTCAATACTCTAATGGGCGACAATGTTGAACCTCGTAGAGAGTTTATTGAAACGCATGCTTTACAGGCATCTAATCTAGATATTTAAACCATTCGGGAATTGTTCCCCAACCCAACGGTCGGTTATGAAGGCCATTCAGTGATGCTGGATGGCCTTTTTTCATGTATTCAGGAGCAAATAATGACGACGAGTGACGTACGCTACAATCAAGGGCAGATAATTTTGCATTGGTTAATCGCGGCGATGATTTTCTTTATGATCGGCTTAGGTCTATGGATGGTTGGTCTGCCAAAAGAGTCAGAATTAGCGCCGGGTCAGGAAAGCGTGCGAGCATTTTGGTTTTTATTGCATAAATCAATGGGTATCACCGTCGCAGCCTTCATTTTGTTACGTGTAGTCTGGCGGTTAACACATAAGACTCCCCCACTGCCGACAAGTATTGCAAACTGGCAACAGAAGCTCTCCAGCGGAATACATTATTTACTTTATGGAGTAATGATGGCGATGCCGATAACCGGTTATCTACAATCCATGTACAGTAAATATGACACCAAACTATGGGGAATGAAGTTACCACGCCTTGCTGAAGCAAATGCTTCTGCAAGAGAAACGTTTACCGATATTCATCAGGTGTTAGCGTATATTTTTATTACACTGTTGATTATACATATCGGGGCAGCCATAAAACATCGATTAAATGGCACAGAAGTGACCCGTAGGATGTCATTGTGGAAATAACGATGTAGTTGCAATGAAATTAAAAAAGGCCCTTAAAAGGGCCTTTTTTGTATGAATGACAATGATTATTAATGTAGCTTAATTTTTGGATGTACGCTTCGACGAAAAAGATGAGATAGCGATAACATCAACACTCGAAACGGTCCAAATAAGGCAACTTGGTGCATCTTATACAGTGAAAGGTACATCAGTCGGGCCATTAAACCTTCTACTTTCATACTACCTTTACTTAAATTTCCCATCAGGTTGCCAACTGTACCGTAGCGACCTAAAGAAACCAAAGAGCCATAATCATGGTAATGATATTCAGGAAGCTCCTTGTCCTTCATTCGATTAACGATTGATTTATAAACCAGAGACGCCATTTGATGGGCTGCCTGGGCGCGTGGCGGTACATTCTGATCCTGACCAATCCATTTACATGCACAGCAGTCACCAATGGCATAAATATCATCATCAAAGGTGGTTTGCAGGGTCTGTTTTACCACCAATTGATTCATCCAGTTGGTTTCCAGACCATCAATATCTTTCAAAAACTCAGGAGCCTTAATGCCGGCTGCCCAGACTTTGATTGCTGCAGGAATATTACGACCACTTTGAGTTTTGATCTCTGTCTCGGTAACTTCAATAACACGCTCACCAGCAAGAATTTCTACGCCGAGTTCATTTAACTCCTCCTGAGCAGCAGCTGAAATATTTTCAGGCAACCCAGGCAAAATACGATCAGCAGCTTCAATTAAAGTAAGTTTTACATCCTGTGGTTTAACTTCATCAAGACCATAAGCATTTAACAGATGTGATACTTCGTAAAGTTGCGCACACAATTCGACACCCGTAGCACCCGCGCCGACGATAGCGATATTTAACTGACCCTCATCAAGAGGACGTCCTTGGGTATGAGCGCGAAGATACGATTCCAGTAACTGATTCTGGAAATATTCGGCTTGTTTTGTGGTATCCAGGAACAGACAATGATCGCTTACACCCTTGATACCAAAGTCATGGCTGACACTGCCAACAGAAATAATGAGATAGTCATAATCAAAACTACGACGAGGAATGATTTCCACACCGTCTTCGTTGAAGGTTGGCGCAACGGTTATCTGTTTGTTTTGACGATCTAGGCCTTCCATTCGGCCGAGACGAAAACGAAACCCACTGCACATGGCCTGGCTCAAGTATTCAATTTCATCTTCATGAGAATCGAGGGTTCCAGCTGCAACTTCATGTAAAAGGGGTTTCCAGATATGCGTATGAGTACTGCTAACCAGAGTAACTTGCGCTTTCTTTTTTTTGCCGAGTTTTTTCCCGAGTTTGGTAACCAGTTCCAGGCCACCTGCTCCACCACCAACGACAACTATTTTTGGCACTGCTTCTGACATAGATATGCGACTCCCATCAATCCGTTGCAAATTATGTGGTTAATTTTAACTTATATATAACAGATCAACCTATCTAATTTTTACTAGTAGGTCAGACTCTGGCAAAATTCACAGCTTAATATCAATTGAGATAACAGCATGCAATCAAGGCCGGAAAAGCCAAAATTGGCCTGGGCAATCACGGGTTCAGGACATTATCTGGATGAATGTTTGGAAATTATCCGTGAATTACCGGATGTAGACCTGTTTTACAGTCGTGCTGGAGAAGAAGTTATCCGTATGTATGGTCACGATCCCAAAACCTTGAACAACGAAGGTCATATTTATCGTGATAGAGCCGCAAGCTCACCTCCGGTCGGATTATTCTATCGAGGGGATTATCATACTCTGGTGGTAGCACCAGCCACCTCAAACACCGTGGCGAAAATGGTTATGGGCTTGTCTGACACACTGGTTACCAACGTGTATGCTCAGGCAGGCAAGTGCCGTGTTCCGAGTATTGTGCTTGCCTGTGATGCCATATCCGAAGTCGATACACCTGCCCCTGACCGTATGGTGAGATTATGGCCAAGAGCCATTGATCTGGCGCATACAGAAACTCTGCGTAGTTTTGAAGCAACCACCGTCGTGGAATCAGCTGAGGCTTTATACGAAACTTTGAAAAAGCGTCTGGAACACGTTAACGCCGATCATGGCTGAGACCATTCTCTTTCTCACCGGAAAACTTGCTCAACCCAGTGTTGAAAAGGTTTTGCAGGAAATGGCGCCATTGCCATTCGAGTATAGAGTGCATCAATTGGGTCTATCAGTTGCCGCATTAATGACCGATAAGATGATCGCCCGGCGGCTCAAGCCGGATGATTATGCGGACTGTAAACAGATCATTGTTCCCGGTCGCTGCCGTGGAGATTTGGCTGAATTGAGTAAAACGCTGGGGATTGAGGTAGTGCGGGGGCCGGATGAAATTAAAGATTTACCGATATTCTTTGGTAAGGAGCGGAAAATCCCTGATTTAAGTCGTTATGATGTCAATATCTTCGCCGAGATTGTTGATGCGCCCCAAAGGGATATTGCAGGTATTTTGGAGCGGGCAAATTATTACCGTGATTCAGGGGCCAACGTCATTGATATTGGTTGTCTTCCGGAAGAAAAATTCCCGCTGATGGAAGAAGCTATCGCAGCCCTACATGAAAATGGTTTTAAAGTTAGTGTGGACTCACTTTCAATAGATGACTTGAGACGTGCTAGCAAGGCGGGTGCAGATTACCTGTTGAGTCTGACAGAAAAAACCATCGACCTTGCGAAAGAAACCGATGCCATCCCGATACTGGTTCCAGCGCAGCCGGGTTCACTGGCTTCGCTCGAACGGGCTATGGAGGCAATGGACAAACTGGGAAAACCCTGGATAGCCGATCCAATTCTGGATCCAATCCATTTTGGCCTTACAGAGTCGATAGTTCGTTATCACACGCTACGTCAAAAATATCCAGAAGCACCCATGATGATGGGGATAGGTAATCTGACCGAGTTAACGGATGCTGATACCAGCGGAATTAATGCACTGCTGTTTGGCATTATTTCTGAGTTAAACATTACCAATGTTCTGGCGACGGAAGTCAGTCCTCATGCAAGGCGGGCCATTAAAGAAGCAGATGTGGCACGACGCATGATGTTTGCCGCTCGCGATGACAATAGCCTGCCACGGGATTTCACTGCAGATTTATTGGTTAGCCATGAACGCAGACCTTTTACCGATACTGAACAGGAAATTATTCAATTATCTGAGAATATAAAAGATCCAAACTATCGAATAAAAATTGCCCCTAAAGGGATATTTGTTTTTAATCGGGATGGTTTGTTGCAGGATACCGATCCGTTTGCTTTTTACCCTCAGCTGCAAGTGAAAGATGATCCGGGCCATGCCTTCTACCTGGGGGTGGAATTAGCACGTGCCGAGATCGCCTGGCAATTAGGGAAACGTTATACTCAGGATGAAGATCTGCAATGGGGTTGTGCTGTTGAAACCGAACAGGAAGATCTGACCCGGCAGAAGGCTGAAGGCACTACGATGCAAAAAGATCAGCAACGGACCTGTGGCACGGCCGATATTAAAAAAACCAAAAAACAGGAGCGCGCCTGTGGCACTGCTGACAAGCCGGATACATGAAGTTATCGTCACCACGATATCAGAAAATGGAAAGGTGCATTCTGCACCAATGGGGATAAGCGAAGTAAACGGTCACTTTCATATAAAGCCTTTCAAACCATCCCGTACTTACGATAACCTGCTTCGGCATGGTCAGTGTTCAATAAATTTTGTCGATGATGTACGGATTTTTGCTGGTGCGTTAACCGGACATCGTGATTGGCCCACCTCTCCCTGTCAGCAGATTGAAGGCGAATATATTGCAGATGCGCTATCACATATTGAGTTGGAAATTGTTCGTCTGGAAGATGATGATCCACGTGCCTGTTTTTACGGCGCTGTAATTTGCGATGTAAACCATAAGCCCTTCAGAGGTTTTAATCGTGCCCAGAATGCAGTGATTGAGGCTGCCATTCTGGTGAGTCGGCTGGGCATGTTGCCAGAGCATAAAGTTCGCGACGAAATTGACTACCTGACTATCGCTATTGAGAAAACGGCCGGTGAACGTGAGCTCCAGGCCTGGAGCTGGTTAATGGAAAAAGTTGAACAATCCGGAATAAAGCTAAATGATAACTAAGTGGTTAGCCAGCGTAGAATCGCTTGAGGAAGCAAAATCTTTAGTGGAGCAATTGCCACATATCCTTGATATGAAAAACCCGTCAGAAGGTGCTCTGGGAGCTTTAAACCATCAAACTGTCACTGAGATCGTTAATTGGATCAACAAAGGTTGTCTTTGCAGTGCAACGGTGGGTGATTTACCCATGCAAGCTGAGATAACTTCAGCAGCCATTCGCAACATGGCTGAAACAGGTGTGGATTATGTCAAAATCGGGCTATTTGATGAACCAGGTCTTATCCAATGCATTCAACAACTTGAGCCTACTATCAAAAGTCTTAGCACACCGGTGATTGCCGTTATCTTTGCTGATCAGTTACCACAGCAGAAGTTAATTCCATTACTGGCAAAAACTGGATTCGCTGGCGTGATGCTGGATACTGCCCGCAAAGATGGTCAGGGATTGTTGAATCATTTATCGGTAGAAGTTCTGCAACAGTTTGTTGTGGAGGCAAAATCCGCTGGAATGTTGTGCGGTTTGGCCGGCGCACTGAGGATTGAAGATATTGAAACACTCAGTCCATTGCAGCCGGATTACCTTGGGTTTCGCAGTGCGTTATGTCAGCAGCATCATCGCACTAATCGTCTGGATCCGGAGTTGGCCAAACAAATTCAAAATAAATTGAACGCGGCTTTACCTGAAGTTTTGGCCTGTTAGACGCAGACGCAAAAAAACCGGATAGAGAAAGTTACCTCCCCTACCCGGTTTATATCTTTTTCAAGCAGCCAGTTTTACTCTTAGTGATTTTGCTGCTGAAACCATGGCCTTTAATGCAGGCTCCACTTCTTCCCAGCGACGGGTTTTTAAACCGCAGTCAGGATTCACCCATAACAGCGTTTTATCAATTCGCTGTGCGGCCAGTTTGAGCAATTCCACCATCTCCTGCTCTGATGGAATATTCGGACTGTGAATATCATAGACACCCGGACCTATCGCATTGGGATAGTCAAACTCCTGAAAAACATCCAGTAATTCCATTTGCGAACGTGAGGTTTCAATGGTGATGACATCGGCGTCCATGGCGGCAATAGCTTCGATAATATCGTTGAATTCGGAATAACACATATGGGTATGGATTTGTGTTTCATCTGACACGCCATTAGCGGTGATTCGGAAGCATTCCACAGCCCACTCCAGATATGTCTTCCACTGAGATTGACGAAGTGGCAAACCTTCCCGCAAGGCGGCTTCATCAATCTGAATGATGTTGACCCCGGCACTTTCCAGATCGATTACTTCATCACGAATCGCCAGTGAAATCTGTTTAGAGGTTTCGCTACGTGGCTGGTCATCTCTGACAAAAGACCAGTTAAGAATGGTGACTGGCCCGGTCAACATCCCTTTTACTGGTTTGTCGGTTAATGATTGGGCATATTGAATCCACTCAACGGTCATCGGATCAGGACGTGAGACATCACCATAGATGATCGGTGGCTTCACACAACGGGAACCATAGGACTGAACCCAGCCATAGTCGGTGAATGCAAAACCCTGTAGTTGTTGACCGAAATACTCGACCATATCATTGCGTTCAGCTTCACCATGTACCAGTACATCAAGGCCCAACTCGAGTTGTTTATCGATGGCATAGCGAATTTCCGCCTGCATTTGCTGGCGATATTCAGCATCAGCCAGTTGACCCAGGCGAAACTGTTTACGTGTCTGTCGAATAACATTGGTCTGTGGAAAAGAGCCAATGGTAGTCGTTGGGAATGCCGGCAACTGTAGCGCTTGCTGTTGAAGGGCTGCTCGTTGTGAATAAGTACTCTGCCGCTGGCCTGATGCGGAATGAGTTGCTTCACAGCGCTGTTTAACGGCCGGGTTATGAACCCGAGTGGACTGCTGGCGACGTTGAATGGATTTTTTGTTTTCTGCTAGCTGTGCGGCAACACCTTCACGCCCCAGATTGAGCGCCTGAGCTAATATCGATAACTCTTCCAGCTTTTGTACTGCAAAGGCCAGCCAGTCAAGTGTTTCTTCAGCAAGATTATGCTCAGAGTTTAAATCAATAGGCACATGCAGCAACGAACAGCTTGGTGCCAGCCATAAACGTTCAGCAAGTCGGGTATGAATCGGCTCCAGCAGCTCAAGCGCCCTATTCAGATCGGTTTTCCAGATATTACGGCCATTAATAATGCCCACTGATAAAACTTTGTGTGAAGGCAGCCAGTCCACCACTCTGACAAGTTCATCTGCAGCATTGATCGCATCAATATGCAGTCCTGCTGTGGGTAATTCACAAGCTAGCTGCAGATTTTGCTGAAGTTGGCCGAAATAGGTCGTCAGCAACAATTTGACACGACATTTCGCTAAACTGAAGTAGGCTTTCTGCAAAGCCTGTTGCCATTCCGTTGACAGATCAGTGACCAGAACAGGTTCATCGATTTGTACCCACTCGACACCGTTATCTGCCAATTGATCGAGAATTTCTGCATAAGCCGGTAATAATTTATCCAGCAAAGCGAGTTTGTCAGTTTCGTCCTTGGTTTTCCCCAGCCAGAGATAGCTTACCGGACCAACCAGAACGGGTTTTATCTTAAAACCTGCAGCTTTTGCTTCTATGATTTGCGCCAGCAATCGTTCCGGATATGCCTTAAAGGCAGTTTCCGCGTTAAATTCCGGCACCAGATAATGGTAATTGGTATCAAACCATTTTGTCATTTCTGCAGCGGCGACCTGGTGATTGCAACAGGATGAACCTGCTTGTCCACGCGATGCCTGAAAATACTGTGTCATGGCATCAGCATTTTTATCAACCCGTGAAGGCAGGTTATCCAGCAGCTGACTGGTGTCCAGAACGTGATCATAAAAGGAAAAGTCTCCAACAGGCACCAGGTCCAGGTCAGCTTGCAATGTCCAATGACGTAAACGTAATGTTTTACCGGTTTGTTCTAAATCCTCAACAGACGTTTCATCACGCCAGAAGCGCTCCAGAGCAAATTTTAATTCTCGTTGGCCGCCCATACGGGGAAAGCCAAGATTATGTGTGGTGACCATTCGATATCCTCTCAATCGGTTTCAAAAAGCTTCATTGTAATCAGTCTTATTGATGAGTAATAATGATGATTATTTACTTATTCATGAGATATGTTCATATATGATTGAGCGCGCGCATTTAGGAATTATTCGAGCCTTGGCAGAAAATGGCAGTTTAACGGCAGCAGCCAATGCCTTATTTCTCACACAATCCGCCTTATCGCATCAGATCCGTTATCTGGAACAAAAGTTGGAAATAAGCTTATGGCAGCGGGATGGTCGTAAGTTAAGACTGACACAGGCAGGTGAACTGATGTTGCAGGTTGCTCAGCAGGTTTTACCGGTTTTGGAGCAAACTGAGCAGACCTTACAGGCCTATTCGGAGGGACGCGCAGGTATTTTGCGTCTGGGAGTTGAGTGCCACCCCTGTTATGAATGGCTGAAAAAAATTCTGGCAGACTATCTACGCGAAATGCCGCAAATGGATGTGGATATTGTGCATCAATTTCAGTTTTCAGGCATGGAAGGGTTATTGAATCATCATATTGATTTGCTGGTGACACCGGATGCCGTAAAACAGGTCGGCGTAATTTATCAGCCGATGTTTGATTATGAGTTGGTTTTGCTGGTGGCTGAAAGTCATCCATTAAGTAAGCAGAAATTTATTCAGGCAGAAGCACTGCACAAGGAATTATTGCTGACGTTTCCCGTCGCCCATGAACGACTTGATGTGTTTACCCAGTTTTTGATGCCCGCAGGTATTAACCCTCGAACCAAAGCCATGCAATCAATGGATATTATGGTGCAGATGGTGGCGTTACAAAGAGCGGTGACAGTGTTGCCTAACTGGCTGGCCAATGAGTTTTGTCAAACGCTTCCGGTTAAAGCGATACGGCTTGGAAGTGGCGGTTTGGCGAAAACGCTTTATGCTGCCATAAGAGAGTTAGACCAGGACGTCAGCTACCTGCAAAAATTTATTTCCCTTGGCGTGAAATCCAGCAATGCTGTGACCGATTAAGTTTGTTCGTCAAGCACTCGATAAAGGATTTCACGGATAGACTCAGGTTCAAAAGGTTTATCCAGAATAGCCGATACGCCCGCCTGCTCAACCTGACCCAATCGGGTCTGGTTCTGCTCACTGGTCACAACCAAAATGGGCACAAAAGTATTGCCCATCTCGCTGCGGATATGTTCAACCAGCGCCTGACCATCCATTTTTGGCATATTCAGATCGGTCACCACCAAATCAAAACTCTGTTGTTTGAGCATTTCAATCGCTTCAATACCATTTTCAGCCTGATGAATCTGGTTTATGCCCATGTTCTGAAACACGCGCATTAGATGGTTACGTGATACCAGACTGTCATCGACCAGTAAAACTTCCAGCTGTTCTACTTCGTAATTCTGTAATTCAATTTCAGTTGGATCAATATGCTGCAGGGTGGTACGGATGGCACGCTGCAGATTAGCGTGATCAAAGGGTTTGGGCAGAATGGCCACGACACCGGATTGGCGAAGAGGCTCAAGTGCTTCAATATTTGATTCGCTGGAGATCAGCATAAAATGGGTGTTTTCCAGATTATCCAGTCGACGAATTGATGAGAGTAGTTCAGTCGCGGTCATGTCAGGCAAATACATGGCGCTGATCACCAGATCCGGGGGATACTTTTGCATAGCCACGATAGCCTGCGCGCCATCGTGAACACCATCAATTTTATTCACTCCCGCCTGGCGTAATTCACGCATGATGATTTTCAGCTGAACGGAAGATGGCTCAACCAGTAATATCGAGAGTTCTGATTCATTAAGTGAGTACATGCTGGTTCCGTTTTAGCGAATAACGAGACTGGTTTCCACTTGTTCGCGAGTCTCTTCATCCATAAGTTTTTCGATAATTGTTAACGCAAAAGCCATTGCCGTTCCCGGTCCGCGGGAGGTAATGATTTTATTATCACAGACGACAGCATCATTACTGAATTGAATTTCTGGCCATTCGCTGGGCTTCAGTGCACCTGGATAACAGCTGACGCTCACCCCCTCTAGCAGGCCAACATGTGCCAGAACCATGGGTGCTGCACATATTGCTCCAAGCCATTTATCAGCCTGGTTAAACCGTTTGAGCAACGCATGAATCCGTTGATCGGCATTCAGATTGTTGGTGCCGGGTTGTCCGCCCGGCAGAACCATCATGTCGAATTCATCATCAATCACTGCATCCAGTGTGGCATCCGCCACCAAGCGGACACCACGGCTGGCAGTAATGTTTAGATCCTCCGTCAAACTGGCAGTAACAACATCTATCTCAGCCCGTCTGAGAACATCTATCAGCGTGACCGCCTCAATTTCCTCAAAGCCCTCAGCGAGTGGGATTAATACCGTTGCCATGAAAATAGCGTTTAACGTTTGCTCATAATGTTCATGCCTTTCAGCAGGTTCAATGCCTGAGAAAGCGGGTAATCACGCAGTGCTAAAGGCTGTTTTTCCTCTTCTTCATCGAGACCCGCTTCCGCGTCGGCCGGAGTTTCGTCTGATTCTTCCAGTAAACCATTTTCCAGATGACGACTGAGATCAACTTCTCGCAGCGGCTGGAAGCCATTATCTTCAGCTGCACTGATTTGTAAGGCATCAATCACGATATCAGGGTGTATACCATCTGCCTGAATAGAGCGTCCAGAAGGGGTGTAATACCGCGCGGTTGTCATCTTGACCGCGGTATCATTGGTTAAAGGCATAACCGTTTGTACTGACCCTTTACCAAAGGTTTTAGTACCCAGTATCACGGCCCGTTGATGGTCCTGCAAAGCCCCGGCAACAATTTCAGAAGCAGAAGCTGAGCCACCATTTACCAGCACAATAATAGGCGCGCCATTCAGCATATCACCAGGTTTGGCGTGGAATTTTTGATCGGCATCCTCAATACGTCCTTCAGTGTAGACAATCATGCCTTTGTTGAGGAAAGCATCAGAAACTTCAACCGCTGCATCTAAAACGCCGCCTGGATTATTGCGTAAATCAAGCACCAGACCTTTTAATTTGCCACCATTATCAGTCTTGAGTTGATTTACGGCGTCACGAAGATTCTCACCGGTTGGTGATTGGAAAGTAGTGATTCGTACATAACCATAACCTGGCTCCAGAACTTCGGTGCGTACACTTTTCACTTTGATAATGGCGCGAGTCAGTTCCAGTTTCAGCGGTTTATCAGCGCCTTCACGAATAATCGTCAGAACAATTTTGCTGCCCGGTTCACCACGCATGATGTCTACGGCTTCAGTCAGCGTCAGACCTTTAACAGGGGTGTCATCGAGACGGATAATCAGGTCACCGGCTTTTACACCTGCTTCAGCAGCGGGTGTTTCGTCAATTGGTGCAACCACTTTGACGAAGCCATCTTCCATTGATACTTCTATACCCAAGCCACCAAACTCTCCAGATGTGCCTTCACGGAGATCCTTGAATTCGCTGAGATCAAGGTAGGATGAATGGGGATCCAGTCCAGAAAGCATGCCGCGAATGGCGTTTTCCAGCAGAGCTTTGTCTTCCACCGGCTCTACATAACTGCTTTTGATGCGGCCGAAAATTTCAGAGAAAGCTCTTAGATCGTCTATTGGCAAGTCAGGCTTTGCGACAGTGTCTTTCTCGGCTGATACCATTTGACCAAAAATCAATGTGATGCCGATAATGACACCCGCTGTTACCAGCGCAAAATCACGTTTCAAAAAGCGCATATGAACTTTATTCCTTATTTCAAATTAACCTTGCTTGCGCAGCCATTGCATAGGATTGGTCGGACTGCCTTTATGACGTACTTCAAAATATAATCCAGCGGTTTGTCTGACACCCTGATCACCACTTTGAGCGATAACCTCACCAGCACTCACGGTATCCCCCGTGCTTTTCAGCAGACTGTCATTATTGCCATACAGCGTCATGAACTGTTCGCCATGATCAATGATGATTAACAAGCCAAAGCCTTTCATCCAATCGGCAAAAACCACCCTGCCCTCTGCGCTGGCTTTAACAGACGTGCCTTTTTCAGAGGCTATCAGTATGCCCTTCCAGCTGAGTTTATCAAGATTACGCTGGCTACCATAGCTTGCCAGTATTTTTCCAGACAACGGCCATTGTAACTTCCCACTCAGACTCGAAAATCGTTCACTTGGTTTCACCGTTTTTGATGGCGGAGGTCTTTTTGCTGCTTTTTTGGCGAGTGAGTCTAATAATGACTGCAGGTTTTTCTCTTCTTCTTTTAATGCAGCCAGTTGTGCATCCTGCCCTGAGATTTTTTTATTCAGCGCGGCAAGTGTTCTCTCACGTTCAACCGTTTGCTGTTTAAAAGCTTCTTGCTGCGAGAGCTGTTGTTGTTCCAGTTCATCCAGATTTCTTTTAACAGCATAAACAGCTTTTTCCTGCTCCGTTAAGTTTTGCAAAGTCGTGTGCAAGGTTTCGAGCTGCTGCTGGCGGGCCGAGTGAAAATAACGGTAATACGTGTTGCTTCGACTGACACGCTCAGGAGACTGTTCAGACAATAATATTTTTAGATAACTGGGTTGAGCATTCATAAATGCAGAGCGAATTTGTTGATTTAATGCCTCCAGTTGCTTTGCCTGCTGCTTTTGCGTCAGTCCCAACTGCTGTTGAAGATTAAGTAATTCATCATCTTTAACCGCAATAGATTGTTTAATCTGATTTAACTCGCGACTTATTTCGGAAACCTTGAGACTCTGCTGTTTTAATTGCTGTTGTAATTCCGCTTTGGTTTTCTTGTTAAGGTTAATCGTTTTATCAAGCTCAGATATTTCACTCCGTACCGCTTCGAGCTTTTTTGCTGACGAAGGTTCAGCAGCAAGATTTAATGGCACAAAAAGCCAGAAAAACAAGATTAAACCACGAATCATCATCTGCACGTTCAGGTGAGTTTCACCAGAAGGTGATTATTCATTTCCGCTGGAATCGGGAGATCAAGCAGGCTCAGCATGGTCGGTGCGATATCAGATAAACCACCCTGTTCGGCACAGACTGCCGAACGTCCCGCATAGATTAACGGCACGAGGTTGCTGGTGTGGGCTGTATGCGCCTGGCCTTTCTCATTGTCCACCATCTTTTCAGCATTGCCATGATCTGCTGTTACCAGCATTTCGCCACCGCTTTCTTTTAATGCGGACCAGATTTTACCGAGACAGTTATCCAGTGTTTCAATGGCTTTAACTGTCGCATCAAAATTACCGGTATGGCCTACCATATCTGCATTGGCGAAGTTACAGATGATGACATCATATTGATTGCTGTGAATGGCTTTGACCAGTTTTTCGGCCACTTCCGGAGCATTCATCTCCGGTTGTAAATCGTAGGTTTCGACTTTTGGCGAGGGCACCAGAATCCGATCTTCACCTTCGTAAGGAACATCGCTTCCGCCATTAAAAAAGAACGTCACATGCGCATATTTTTCGGTTTCAGCAATACGCAACTGGCGTAAACCAACAGCAGAAATACATTCGCCCAGCAGGTTTTTGAGCTTTTCAGCCGGAAAAGCCACCGGTACATCAAAATCCTTCTTATATTCAGTCAGCGTGACAAATTTTGACAGTTTTGGTGCTGCCAATATGGGAAATCCAGTAAATTCAGTATCAATGAAACACTGGGTTAATTCACGAGCGCGATCAGCACGGAAATTCATGAATACGATACTGTCACCATCCTCAATCGGCACGGCATCACCAATTCTGGTGGCTTTAACAAACTCGTCCGTTTCTTCTCGGGCATAGGCGTCCTGAAGAGCTTCAAGTGCATTGTCTGTCTGATAAACGGCTTTACCATTAGCAATCAGTTCATAAGCCTGTTGAACTCTATCCCAGCGCTGGTCACGATCCATCGCATAAAAGCGCCCGATAATACTGGCGAAACGGCCCTTACCGGTTTCGTTAAAACAGGCTTGCATGTCCGCAATGAACTTTTGAGCAGATTTGGGTGACGTATCGCGACCATCCAGAAAAGCGTGCAAATAAATTTTAGTCGCCCCACGGTCTGCAGCAAGTTTTACCATGGCCTGAATATGGCTGTCATGACTGTGCACGCCGCCATCGGAGAGCAAGCCCAGAATGTGCAGGGCTTTATCATTTTTCACCACGTCATCCACCGCATCAGTCAGTGTTTGATTGGTAAAAAAAGATCCGTTTCGAATGGCGACACTAATCCGGGTGAATTCCTGATAAACCACCCGGCCAGCACCAATGTTGAGATGACCAACTTCAGAATTTCCCATCTGATCGCCCGGCAAGCCGACACCAGCGCCGGAGGCGTTAATCAATGTATGTGCGTAATCATTCCAGAGGTGATCCCAAACGGGGGTATTGGCAGCCAAAATGGCATTATGCTGGACCTCTTCACTATAACCCCAACCATCCATAATGATTAGCGCAAGTGGGCGGTGCATGTGGCTCATGAAACTATCCTTTAATCACGGGTTACGACGACCTGGGGTTGTGAAAAACAGTGAACACTGCAAATCAACAACAATGCTGTGTATTATATGGGCTTTTGTAATCAATTACAGTTGCAATCTCGTTGACTAACATCATTTCACAATCCGGAAACCCGCAAATGCATGCCATTAATGACGATATTGAACGCGCTGCATTTGCGCTGAAAGCAATGTCGAATCCATTGCGTTTGAAAATTCTATGTACGTTGGGCGATCAGGAATTATCAGTACAGGATATTGTTGATCAGGTTGGCACAACACAAAGCAATGTGTCGCAGCATCTTGCCAAACTCAAAGATAAAAACATTCTGGCGGCAAGACGAGATGCAAACCGTATATTTTACCGGGTCAACGATGAGCGCCTGTTACGGCTAATCAGCATGATGTGCGAATTGTTTTGCGTAAAATAGAAATCATTATTTATTCATAAATTTAGGGCTGTTTAATGGAAAATCTGGGCGAATTTATTGTTAATCATTGGATACTGTCCAGTTTGTTTGTGGTGTTGTTGTTTTTGGTTTTTTCTGACTCACTCACTCGCAAACTGGGTGGGGTTAATGCCGTTGATGTGCCAACAGCTGTTAATCTGGTGAATCAGCAAAAAGGCTGTTTTGTTGATATTCGCGATAAAGCTGCATTTGAAACTTCACATATAGTCGATTCCGTTAATGTACCGGTGGCTGATATCGAGGCGAATCTCAAGTCGCTAAAAAATAAGGATCAGCCTCTGGTTCTGGTGTGTGACAGTGGTCAGCGTTCAAAAGCTGCTGCCAAACAGTTCAAAAAACATGGCTATACCAATATTTATGTAATGTCAGGTGGTCTGCACGCATGGCGAGATGCCAAACTGCCATTATTCACTTAAGACTTGGAGCGTTGTTATGAGCAAAGTCATCATTTATTCATCTGCGCATTGCCCGTATTGCACCATGGCAAAGCAGTTACTGGATCGAAAAGGTGTCAGTTATGACGAAATCCGTGTGGATCAGCATCCTGAAAAACGCCAGGAAATGATGCAAAAAAGTCAGCAACGTACCGTGCCGCAAATATTCATTAATGGTAAATCAATGGGTGGATATACCGATTTGGTTGATATCGATCGTTCGGGTCAGCTCGATGTTTTACTGACAAATAATTAAATTCTTTTAGAGAGGGAAAATCATGGCTGAAGAAAACACAGCAGCAACAGAAGAACAACAACCAAAGTTCATCATTCAGAAGATCTACACCAAAGATATTTCATTTGAAACACCTAATTCTCCAGCCATTTTCCGTGAAGAATGGAAGCCCAAACTGGATCTGCAATTGGGTAATGAATATAACCGTATTGATGAAGATACCCATGAAATTGTTCTGGTCGTCACAGTCACCGCGAAAGTTAATGATCAAGTCGCATTTCTGGCGGAAGTCAAACAGGCTGGAATTTTCACTTTGACCGGGTATAGCAAGGAAGAAATGGGTCCCCTGATTGGTAGTTACTGCCCGAATACTGTTTTCCCATTTGCACGTGAAGTGATTTCTGATGTGGTTATTAAAGGTGGTTTCCCACAACTCGTGCTGGCACCCGTGAACTTTGATGCAGTATACAAACATCAGATTGATCAGGCGCGTCAGCAGATGGAAGCAGCACAGGCTACTCACTAGTTTGTCTAGATGGCCATGACCGCTTCTTCTTTAATGCCAACAGTTGTCATTGGTGCCGGAGCCTGGGGTACGGCGCTGGCGATTGCCATGGCTCGCAATGGGCATGAAGTCTGGCTGTGGGGTCGTGACAAAGAACAGCTTTCCCGGATAGCGGCTGAACGGATGAACAGCCGCTATTTACCGGAAATTATTTTTCCGGATACATTGAAAATTGAAATGGATTTGGAAAAATCTCTGAAAAATTGCAGACATGTAATGATTTCAGTGCCAAGTGTGGCGTTTAGCGAAATATTGCATTGCATTAAACCTTTTCTGTCTGAAGATATCCCGATCAGTTGGGCGACCAAAGGTTTAACGCCCCACAATGGTCAATTTCTGCACGATACGGCTATTGAAATTCTGGGGCCTAAACATGCTTTAGCTGTCGTTTCTGGTCCATCGTTCGCCGCGGAGGTTGCGGCCGGGTTACCTACCGCTTTAACAGTTGCTTCCCGCGATACAGAGTTTGCCAAAGCCTTGGCAAATGCGCTTCATGGACCTGCTTTGCGGGCTTACACCACGGAGGACGTTTTAGGGGTGCAAGTTGGTGGCACGGTGAAAAACGTGTTGGCAATTGCCGCAGGTATCTGTGACGGATTAGGATATGGTGCCAACGCCCGTGCCGCTCTGCTGACCCGCGGTATGGCAGAAATTATGCGTTTAGCCAGTATATTGGGGGCTGAACCGGAAACCATGTTTGGTCTGTCTGGTATGGGGGATTTGATTCTCACCTGTACCGACAATCAGAGCCGCAATCGCCAGCTGGGCTTAGCGATTGGTTCAGGTCTTAAAGTTGATGAAGCGGTTTCAAAAGTCGGTAAGACGGTAGAAGGTATGCACGCTGCAAGAGAAGTTTTATTACGCGCTCAACAGGCGGGTGTTGAGATGCCAATTGTTGAGCAGGTATGCAAAATCCTGTTTGAAGGGTACGATCCGCGCAAATCGGTTCAGGCATTATTATGTCGTGAACAAAAAGCAGAATCTCCGGTAATCGGAAAATCGTGATACGAATTAATTGAGGAAAATTATATGCAAGGCATTGTGAAATACAGCAGCATCATTGCACTCAGTGTGGCAATGACTGTCGGCTTGTCTGCCTGTGGCAACCCATTCAGTAAAAAATCATCAGATGATGATGAAGTCGTTATGTCACAAAGTGGTCCGATACTGTGGGAGTCAAATCTGCAATACGTTCGTATGGTAGAGCGCGATCTGCCTGGAACCAATCAGCACCCTTTACCAATCAATCAGGATGAAATGCGTGAAGTGCTTTCATCACTTTACGTCAATCAGCGCGTCTTACTGAGAACTCAGCAAGTCCCGTTGTTTTCACCGGGTGAACTGCAAATTTTAAGTTCAACGTTGGCACAGGGTTTAAACCGTGCTCAACCCGATGAAGATATTACCTTTGTCACGCTAGGGGTTCATGCCGGAGCGATTGCAGCGGAACGCAAAACCAACAGTGGTCGCGTGTTTGTTGATAACAATGGGCGCTTGAACATTATCTTCGGTCTTGTTCATCAGGAATACCGTGATAAAGACCAATATACCGGTCAAGAGATTGATCGTCGGGTAAATCCATTATTACCGGGTACCCGTAAATCCGATTCTGAACCAGCAACCAAAATTGCTTTAGATAATGGCATTTCATATCACCAAGAGGATGGCTCTGAACGGTCTGACTGGGTAGTGATTGATATCCCAACCGTATTAGCTTCTGCAGCTGAGCGTAAAGGACAGGATACCGGCGCATTAACGCCTGAAATGCGTGAAGAAATAGCCAGAACCAAACGTCAAACAGATAATTTGACCGATGATGTGGCCAATATTAAGGAAGTCCTGTTTGAAATGTCTGAGCAGCTTGAACAGCTCAAACAACAATTAGAAGAAAGTAATCAGGAATAATGATTGCTTAATACATTAATAAAGGCGCTTCGGCGCCTTTTTTATTGCAATCTTTAAAGACGATAGCGCAAATCAGCAGATTTCGAGCGAGGCATTTCGACATTTTTTGACAGGCTGAGCACCTTAAACAGTTCTCCCATCTGTTCTGGCAATAATAAACGTTTCAAAGCTGCGGCCTGTTGCATCTGCTGAAAGGAATCAGGCGCATTTTGTTGGCTGAGATTGAGAATGTCACCTGCCAGCAGAAAATCACTCTGCCTTTGATAACCCTCAACTTGCAATCCTATTGCATGGGCTGTTTCAGCTAACGCAGTGAAGTCCACATGAGCGGTGATATCCTGCAGGCCGACCAAGACCAATGGATCATTATGTGCCTGATGTTGATAGTGGCAACGCAGCATGCCCTGATGCCGCATGGGATGAAAATAGTCACTGGCTTCATAGCCATAATCAATTAAATATATAGCACCCTGGGTCAGTTTTTCGGCGATGGTGCCAAGCCAGGCAGGTGCTTGCATGGCAACTTCTGTCTGATAAGGAAACTGCGGCAGTAAGGGGTGAATTTGTTCGCAACGTGTCTGTAAAAAAGGATCAGTCACGGTTTGTGAAAGCCATGCCAGTTGCCCTTCTTCGCGCCCTACTCCAACCTCCAGAATCTGGTTTTCTTCAAACTGCACCCGATGCACTGGCATCGCATCGCACACTTCGTTTGCAATGATCGCTCCGGTGAATTCAGTAGGCAGTTGATCCAGCCAGATCACGCAGTTCTGCTCACTTCCAAAGTTTTTATGTATTATTTCATATTGCTTTTGACGTAAGTGGGCACTTGCTTCAATTATGTAGTAATGTGTCGGCAGGCAATCAATTTCCCGCAGATGATGCAGAATATCGACTGCCATTTGACCGTTGCCTGCGCCAAATTCCAGACAATCTGCCGCGGGTATTTGTCTAAGCGCATCAGCAATATGATTGCCCAGCGCCTGTGAAAATAACGGGCTTATTTCCGGGGCAGTAATAAAATCCCCTGCTTCGCCAATCTTACTTAAGCCATTACTGTAATAACCTAGTCCAGGTTGGTATAAAGCCATCTGCATAAATTCTGCAAAGCTCAGCCAACCATTACGGTCTTCTATGGTCTGAAAAATCAGTTGCAACAGTTGATCGCTATGCTGTTGCGCAATGGGGTCAGGTGCAGGTAACTTGGCGGTATCTTTCATTTAGTCGGTAATTTCAGTGAATAATCCCATTTTAGTAACAGGTGCCGGAAAGCGGGTCGGATTTCATATTGCTTCCAGGCTAAAGCAGGATGGTTATGATGTATTGGCACATTACCGTACTGAAACAGATGATGTCCAAAAACTAAAACAATTAGGCATACAGACTATTCAGGCGGATTTGCAGGATACTGCCAGCATTATGGCGTTTATCGACAAACTCCAGCAATTCAGTCCGGCTTATCGAGGCATTGTGCATAATGCCTCAGCATTTACACCGACAGCAGAAGATTTGTTTGAGGCTGCTGAGCAATATCAACATTTTTTCACCATACATATGTTAGCGCCGTTTCTTATCAATCAGGCGTTATCAACGCTTTTAATCGGACCGGGAAACGATCCGGCCGACATTATTCATATCACCGATATCAATGTTGAAAATCCTACCCCACGTTTTGATATTTATGGCACAACCAAAGCAGGATTGCATAATTTGACGCTGGTATCGGCCAAAAAACTTGCTCCGCAGATCAAGGTGAATTCAGTGGCACCGGGCCCGGTTCTGTTTACTGAGTCTCATACACAAGAAGCCAGGCAGAAAATGCTGTCTGAAACCCCACTGGCTCGTGAAGGTGGTGCGGAACCTGTGTATCTCGCCATAAAAAGCTTGTTAGAGAACCCCTTTATTACCGGCGCGACTATCCCAGTAGATGGTGGTCGCCGTCTCTCCAAAGCGTAATTCAGACGTTTGTATCAAAACCCCTGCAGGAGGCGTGACTTCTGCAGTGTCAGTAAGATAACTGAGCAGCTCACGAATAATGGGGTAAAGAAAATACTCATCAGTAATGCTGCTGACAGCGATATCAGCCTCTTCAGGCAAACTCAGCTGTTTCAGAATATCGATATCGGCTGGTCGATCTTTGGTTTTGCTTAACGGATCGTCCCGATCCCGACCTAAATTGATTTCAATCTGATTGCAAAAGCTCTTTAATTCTCTCTGTGATAAATCGGTTTCAACGAAGACGATGGTATTGAGGAAATCCCGATGGCTGTTCATACCCACTGGCGGGATTTTTAATACTCGGCTTAGTTTTAGTGCTTTAAACTCTTGTAGCAGCGCAATGACCATTTTCTCGGTATTTTGCTGAGGATTTATGTTGCTGCCTAAACCAAGCAGATAACCTTTCTGCTGTCTCATTCGCTGGTGCGCTCAATCACAATTTGTGCCTGATTTTTTCCATGCAATTGGACGGGTTTGGTCAAAGTAAGCTTGAGCCGAGGAATGTCAAATGTCTTGAGTAAAAGTTGCGCTACCTCTTCAGCCAGGGTTTCTATCAACAGATATCGACTATTACTGACAAACTCGACAACGACATTGGCCACCGAACCATAATCCAAGGTGTTCGTAATATCATCCGATGCCGCGGCTTTACTGATATCCCAATCTATTTCAAAATCAAAGCGTAACGTTTGCAGCGTTTCGCGCTCCCAATCATAAATGCCGATAATCGTGTCAATTTTCAGATCATTTAGAAAAATTTTGTCCATGATGTCGCTTCAATGTTGGCAAAAGTGATAATGGTACTGAATAATACCGCTACATTTTCAAAGGTCACATCATAACATGCCTGAATTAACTGCCATCGCGCTGCTTGCATTGCTCGGCGCCTACCTCATAGGCTCATTATCGAGCGCTGTCATGCTTTGTAAGGTCTCTGGTTTACCGGATCCAAGGACTCAAGGCTCTGGCAATCCAGGCGCGACTAATGTGTTGCGGATGGGTAGCAAAAAGCTCGCGGCAATGGTCTTACTGATCGATGTGTTAAAGGGCGTCGTCCCGGTATTAATCGGGAGAATGTTGGACTTTGATATTAATATCTTGGCTTTAATTGCTTTTTTTGCATTTCTTGGGCACTTATACCCTGTATTTTTTCAGTTTAAAGGTGGCAAAGGTGTGGCAACGGCTTTGGGCGCGTTTTTGGCGCTGTCACCTGCCTTGGCTGGAGCGGCGTTACTGACTTGGATTGTGGTTTTTGCCATTAGTCGGATTTCGTCTTTATCAGCCATTGCCGCTGCGGCAATGACACCGGTTTATAGCTTGTGGCTTATAGATACGGTTTTTGCACGTGCGGTTATTCTGGTAATTGCACTGCTTTTGCTATGGCGGCACCGCAGTAATATCCAGCGTTTGCTGGCCGGTGAAGAGAAAAAGTCAGGCTGAAGCTGGCGGCGTTAGCTCATCTAAGGGCCAACGTGAACGCACATTAAATGTTGCTTCAGTTTCAACAACCATGGCCTGATGACGCATCGCTCCGGCAAACGCGATCATCGCTCCGTTATCGCTACAGAATTGTAATTGTGGATAATAAACCTGCACTTTCGGTAATGCATCTAAAGCCGCGCGCAACGACTTATTGGCACTGACGCCACCGGCCACGACCAAACGTTTATGCCCACTTTGTTTTAATGCCCGGCGACATTTAATCACTAAGGTTTCCACCGCCGCTGTTTGAAACGCCAACGCAATATCGGCTTTGGCTTGTTCACTCTGATCGCTGTTATGCCAGGTATTTAAAGCAAATGTTTTCAAACCACTGAAACTGAAATCCAAACCAGGACGATTGGTCATCGGTCTGGGAAAGATATGGGCGCCCTCCTGTCCTTTTTCCGCTAAAGCCGCTAAGGCCGGGCCACCCGGATAACCTAGCCCCAACATTTTAGCCGTTTTATCGAATGCTTCACCGACCGCATCATCAATTGATTCGCCCATTAATTCATATTCACCAACACCCTTAACATCAACCAGTAAGGTATGGCCGCCGGAAATCAATAAAGATACAAATGGAAATGTCGGTGGATTGGCTTCCAGTAACGGCGATAAAAGGTGTCCTTCCATATGATTAATTGGCAAGGCTGGAATATGTAACGCCCAGGCCAGACTGCGACCAATTGCGGCGCCCACCAGTAAAGCACCGACCAAGCCCGGCCCCGCCGTATAAGCCACCGCATCAATATCTTTTCGGTGCAGACCCGCTTCGTCCAAAACCTGTTGCATCAAGGGCAATGCCTTTTGAATATGATCACGGGAAGCCAGTTCAGGCACCACACCGCCATATTCGGCATGCATTTCTATCTGGCTGAAAAGGGCATGAGCCAACAGCCCCTTTTCAGTATCATAGAGTGCAATACCGGTTTCGTCGCAAGATGATTCAATTCCTAAAACACGCATAAATTTATTCTGACTGCATTAATTAATGGCGATTATTATGCCTTGATGGTGGTGGTCTCAGCCAACTAATTAGCATTTAGTATTTTCTTTCCTAAATAGATCTCGTACAATTAAGGGCTTTTCCGTCATTGTCTGTTTAGGAATGTATTGAATGCCATCTGTTAAGGTTAAAGAAAACGAACCATTTGACGTAGCTTTACGTCGTTTCAAACGTGCTTGTGAAAAAGCCGGTACGGTTGCAGAAGCTCGCGCTCGCGAAGCTTATGAAAAACCAACAACTGTTCGTAAACGTGCAGCAGCAGCGGCTGTTAAGCGTCACCAAAAGAAACTGTCACGTGAAAACGCTAGCCGCGTTCGCATGTACTAATTGCTGATTAGAATCTTATTCTAATGCCTCAAGAAGCCAGTCCACTCAAAGCTCGAATTCAAGATAGCGTAAAAGATGCAATGCGCGCCAAAGACAAAGATCGTCTTGGCACATTGCGCCAAATTACTGCTGCCATCAAGCAAGTTGAAGTCGATAATCGCCAGGATATGTCAGATGATGACATTATCGTTGTGCTGACCAAAATGACTAAACAGCGCAAAGATGCCTTATCGCAGTTTGAGCAAGCTGGCCGTGATGACTTAGCGGTCATCGAAAAAGCTGAACTGGCAATAATTGAAGAATTTTTGCCAACAGCCTTGAGCGAAGCAGAATTGCAGGCAGCTATCGCTGATGCAATTCAAGAGACAGGCGCTAGTAGCCAGAAAGACATGGGTGCGGTGATGAATGTGTTGCGTCCGAAAGTACAAGGACGCGCTGATATGGGCGCAGTGAGCAGCCAGGTTAAGGCCGCGCTCAGTTCTTAAGCCAGCAATGCCAGGTCTTTTTTCAGACGTGGTTAACATTCAAGACAGACTTCGGCCATAATTGATTTATGGCCGGACAAATCCCTCCACAGTTTATTGACGAATTGCTCTCACGAGTCGATATCGTTGATATTATCGATGCGCGAGTACCGCTGAAAAAAGCCGGTAAAAATCTGCACGCCTGCTGTCCATTCCACAACGAGAAAACCCCGTCATTTACTGTCAGCCCTGATAAGCAGTTTTATCACTGTTTTGGCTGTGGTGCGCACGGCACTGCGATCGGCTTTCTCATGGAGTACGACCAGCTCAGCTTTCCTGAATCGATTCAGGAGCTTGCGGACACCGTCGGTATGCAGGTTCCAGTCACGCAACAAGCTGCACTTACTCCCGCCAGACAAAACCTTTACGACTTGATGGATAAAGTCAGTCGCTACTACGTACATCAATTACAAAACCACCCGCAGCGCCAGGCTTTTCAGGATTATATCCAACAGCGTGGTCTTAGCCCTGAAACCGTAGCTGCTTTTGATATTGGTATGGCTCCGGATGGCTGGGACAATGTATTACGTACATTTGGCAACAATCAGCAAAGTCAGGACCAGTTGTTTGAAGCGGGAATGTTGATTAAAAACGATAAAGGTCGAACCTATGACCGTTTTCGTGATCGACTGATGTTTCCTATTCGCGATCGTCGTGGCCGCGTTATCGCTTTCGGTGGACGCGTTATTGATGCCGACGGCACACCGAAATACCTGAACTCTCCTGAAACGCCTATCTTTCACAAGGGACAGGAGCTTTACGGTTTATATCAAGCCCGTAAAGCCAATCGTCGACTGGAACGCATCCTGATAGTGGAAGGTTATATGGATGTCATTGCACTGGCTCAGTTTGGGATTAACAATGCAGTGGCAACGTTAGGTACGGCGACAACTTCAGAACACTTACGTCAATTGATTCGCAGCGCACCGGAAATTATTTTTTGTTTTGATGGTGACCGGGCAGGTAAAGAGGCCGCATGGCGAGCCGCCGAAAATGCGATGCCGATACTCGGTGGTAATTTTGAACTGAAATTTATGTTTCTACCGGAAGGTCAGGATCCCGACACCATGGTAAGGGAGCAGGGGGCCGCCACATTTCATCAGTTAGTCAGTCAGGCGCAAAGCTATTCTGAATTTTTCTTTGCGACATTGCTTTCCCGGGTAGACAGTCAATCGATGGATGGCCGCGCCAGACTGGTTGAAATTGCCAAGCCCTATCTAAGACATATCCCTGCAGGTTTGTATCGCGATATGCTGGAGCAGCAGCTGGCAGACCATGCTAAAACCAATATTGCTACCTTAAACAAACACTTGGAAAAGCCTGCGCCACCACCTCCAGTAAAAAACGCCAAACAAAATGCAATGGCCAATATGACACCTGTGCGCATGGCGGTGATGATTCTGTTACAGCATCCACAATTGTATGAGGCTGTTCCGGATACGGATAATTTACATCGGCTGGATATGCCCGGTTTAGCGATTTTAATTCAGCTACTTGAAACCATGCGTGAGCATCCCCATCTTAAAACCGCACAGCTTTTAGAGCGTTGGCGAGATACTCAACAAGCTCCCTATATGGAAAAGCTCGCAATGCAACCGTTGAATTTGTCGCCAGAACAACTGGAGCATGAACTCATTGGAATTGTGAGTCGTCTAAACAAGCAAGCACGAGATGAACGCTATACTTATTTGATAAATAAAGGACTCAGCCAGTTGACTGAGTCGGAAAGAATTGAAATTAATTCTTATAAGTGAGTGTTTTGTAATCAAAAATGATGCAATAACAAAGTGCTTTCACTATAATATAGTGTTACCGCCAAAAACAGCGTCACCATGCATAAAGAGGCCGAATGAAAGATCAGCAATCACGCGTTAAAGAACTTATCGCCCTTGGAAAGGAGCGCGGTTATCTCACCTACGGCGAGATCAATGACCACCTTCCAGAAGATTTGGTCGATGCGGATCAGGTCGAAGACATCGTCAGTATGTTCAGCGACCTGGGTATCATGGTCCATGAAGATGGGATGGATACCGATGAGATGGAACGTCTCGCCGAAGCTGTTTCATCAAATGACGAAGTCTCTGATGAAGAAGCTGCAGCTGTCCTGGCAAGTTCCGACGGTGAGTTTGGTCGTACAACCGATCCTGTGCGCATGTACATGCGCGAGATGGGCTCTGTTGAATTATTGACTCGCGAAGGCGAGATCGTTATCGCTAAACGCATCGAAGCAGGTCTCCGCGAAAGTCTGCTGATGCTGTCAACTTACCCACCGGTTATTTCGTCATTCCTTGAATTCTACGATGCGGTTGAAGCAGGCGAAATGCGCCTGAATGAACTTATTCGTGGTTTTGTGGCACCTGAAGAACTGGTCGCAAGTGATGACGACGATGATGATGTTACCAGCAGCTCAGATTCCGATGATTCTGACAGCGATGACGATGATGACGATGATGTTGGTGGCGTAAGCGATGATGAAGATGATTCTGGTGAAATCGATCCAGAAGAAGCCCGAGCTCGCTTTACCGCGTTGAAAGAAGCATACAAAAACGTTCTGGCCACCGAAGGTGACGCCATGATCGAATCTCGTGAACAGGCTAGTAACCTGTTTATGGAATTCAAATTGACACCAAAAACACTGCTTTACTTGAATGGCTTGATGGCAGAAACCATCGCCGAAGTGCGTAAACAAGAAAAAATCATTATGGACATCGTTGTAGAGCAGGCGGGTATGAATCGCCGTGACTTTATCGATGCATTCCAGGGTAATGAAAGTAATCTTGAATGGTCAGATAAATTCATTCGCGCTAAAAAACATTATTCATCCACCATCAAGAAAAATCTTGATGATATTCTGGCTGCACAAAGCAAATTAGCGGAAATTGCAGAAGATCGTGGACTGGATATTTCCGAGATTAAAGAAATCAGCCGTCAGATGTCGATTGCTGAAGCCAAAGCGCGTCGTGCCAAGAAAGAAATGGTCGAAGCCAACTTGCGTCTGGTTATCTCAATTGCCAAAAAATACACCAACCGTGGTTTGCAGTTCCTGGATCTGATTCAGGAAGGCAACATTGGTCTGATGAAAGCGGTTGATAAATTCGAATATCAACGTGGCTATAAATTCTCTACCTATGCAACCTGGTGGATTCGTCAGGCGATTACCCGTTCGATTGCCGATCAGGCACGTACCATTCGTATTCCGGTACATATGATTGAAACCATCAACAAACTCAATCGTGTTGCACGTCAAATGCTGCAGGAAATGGGGCGTGAACCGACTCCGGATGAATTGGCAGAACGCGTAGAAATGCCGGAAGACAAAGTACGTAAAGTACTGAAGATTTCCAAAGAACCGATTTCGATGGAAACACCGATCGGTGATGATGAAGATTCACATCTGGGCGATTTCGTTGAAGATATTAACGTTATGTCCCCAGCAGACTCCGCTATCATCGAAGGCCTCAGAGAAGCCACTCAGGGCGTTCTGAACGGCCTGACCGAGCGAGAAGCCAAAGTACTGCGTATGCGGTTTGGTATTGATATGAATACTGACCACACGCTCGAAGAAGTTGGTAAACAATTTGATGTTACCCGTGAGCGCATTCGTCAGATCGAAGCCAAGGCGTTACGTAAACTGCGCCACCCATCACGCTCGGATCAACTGAGAAGCTTCCTCGACTCAGACAGCTGATTTCAAAATCGGGCCTATAGCTCAGTTGGTTAGAGCAGGGGACTCATAATCCCTTGGTCCCAGGTTCGAGTCCTGGTGGGCCCACCATATAAATCAAAGCCTTAGTGCTAATTTTAGCGCTGAGGCTTTTTTGTTTTTATTTCATGTAGACAAACTCCGTGTTTTACGTTCGTGAAGAAATTAATGCTTCAATTAGCAGCCTCAGCTATCCGGAGCAAAGGTTTCATCAATCTCGTTGAATTTAGAGAAGCACGTCCATCCATAAGGCTTTAATTTTCTATTTCTTGAGTCGCTACGGATTGGCTGGACAGCTTTTATTTCGAAGCAGATACTTGGAACTGTGTGATTTAAGAACAAAAGTGCTCACTATAAGTTAATGCTTTTTAATCAAAACAAGAGGGATGAGCATGGAGTACAAGGACTATTACAAAATTATGGGCCTGTCTAAAGATGCGTCCCAAGAAGAAATCAAACGTACCTATCGTAAGTTAGCGCGTAAATATCATCCTGATGTCAGTAAAGAAAAAGATGCTGAGGAGAAATTCAAAGAAGTTGGTGAAGCTTACGAGGTCTTAAAAGATCCTGAGAAGCGTGCAGCTTATGATCAATTAAGTGCTGCTGGCTGGCAAGCTGGGCAAACTGGATTTGAGCCTCCGCCTGACTGGAATGCAGGCTTTGAGTTTCATGGTGGTGGTTCAGGTGGAAATACTTTTGGAGATGCTGATTTCAGTGACTTCTTTGAAAATCTATTTGGACAAGCTGGGGCCAGACATCAATACAACGCGAGTGGTCATGGACGTTCCGCATATCAAGCTAGGGGACGAGATACTCACGCCAAAGTGTTTATCGACATTGAAGACGCCTACCGAGGTGCTTCCCGGAGTCTCACCATAAAATCGACGGTACTCGATAAAAATGGTCACCCTGAATTAAAAAATCGTACGCTCAATGTCAAAATACCCAAAGGGGTTAAGCAAGGACAGTACATCAGGTTGCAAGGACAAGGCAGTGTTGGCACTGGTGGCGGTTCATCGGGCGATTTATATCTGGAAATAGAATTCAATCCACACTCTCACTATCAAGTAGATGGTTCAGATGTCACGCTAGAATTACCAATTACACCTTGGGAAGCAGCGCTTGGCAGTAAAATAAATCTACCGACACCTGGGGGCAATGTTGAACTCAAGATCCCAGAAGGATCGTCCAGCGGTAAACGGATGCGTCTTAAGGGGAGAGGCATTCCAAGCAAATCTCCTGGTGATTTTTATGTCATTTTAGAAATTGCCATGCCTGAACAATTGAGTGACAAAGAAAAGTCTTTATATCAGGAGCTCCAAAAAGCATCGTCCAATTTCAATCCTCGTTATAAGTTAGGGGGTATAAGATGAATAATGATGTTATTGAATCATATACTGGGATCATTGTAGATGACGGCGAAACGGTGTCATTGATTAAGCTGAGTCACTGTTGTGATTTGTCGGTAGAGGAAATTTTAACAATGGTAGAGTATGGCGTTATCGAGCCATTGAATTTTCAAACAAGTCACATCCGTTGGGAGTTTAATAGTAGTAGTATCGTGCGGGTAAATATTGCCACTCGACTGCAGCGTGACCTTGAGGTGAATTTAGCGGGTGCCGCACTGGCACTTGAACTATTGGATGAGATAAAAACGCTGCGTTCTACTTAAAGTTTAGTCTTAATAGTAATGTGGCATTTCAATTTTTTGGTGCGTTCTTGATGCAGGAAAACTGTAAAACCTGAAATAAAACCACCTACTTTTTAACTTTTTTGAATAGTGATGCTCTGCGGGAATTTTGCGGGGATAAGTTATCAAAAGTTATGCGTTGTGGTGCAAAATACGCAACGAGTGCATCAGTAAAGTTTAATAAAAACATTAGCTTAATGTTGTATTTCAAAACTGATAATCCCATGGTCCCAGGTTCGAGTCCTGGGGGGGCACCAATTACACTAAGCGGTTAGTCGATTTTCGGTTAACCGCTTTTTTGTCTGCGGGTTTTTTGCATGGGATTAACCGGAAGTTCTCTATGACACTTCGGATAATCTAGCCCTAAAATTATTTGGCTATAATATTACTGTGAAGCAGCCTTTTGACGATATCTGGCATATAAGTGCGGCGGATGGTTATGGCATAAAAGTTTTCGAAAACATTAGGCAAAATTTGATATTCAGCTAGTCGACCACTGCTAATTTCGTCTTTGACAACGACACTAGGTAGGGCTGTAACGGCACCACTATCCCGAACCAATAATCGTAACATTGCCATATCATCGGCTTCTGCAATGATTTCGGGTTTATAACCTAAAGCGGAACAATAAGCATTGAATCCAGAACGGATTTCTGTGATCTCCGTTGGTAAAACCCATTTCAAGGCATCGTAACCATGCGGAAAGCTAGTCTTCGGTTTGTGTTCGGCCGGCCCAATGATTGAAACTGACTGTCGTGAAACCAGTTGATTTTGCCAGATGGCATCATCATTTTGCTCGTTTACCGAACGATTGGTGAGTACCAAGTCAAGTTCGTGACTGGTCAATCCATTAAGCAAGTTTGTCATCCCTCTCGTCGATAAGGTGAAGCTGACATTGGATTCCTTCAGTAAGGGGCTGATAAAAGTTTCGGTAAAGTTTCTCGAGAGAGTCGTTAATACGCCAATGTTGATATGACGCTGTGCGAATGAATCTCCTTTATTCAGGAATGATTGCAGCTCTTCGCCTGTGGTAAAAATTTCATCTGCATAGTTCAGTACTTTTCTACCCATATCAGTTAGCACGAGTTGTCTGCCAACTCGGTCAAATAACTGGACATCCATAGTGTTCTCAAGCTGTTTAATTTGTTGCGATAGCGCCGACTGTGAGACATGACATTCATTAGCAGTTTGCGTGATACTGCCTGATAGCGCGACACGCCAAAAATAAAAGAGATGGTGATAGTTAATTTTAGCCATAGTTAAGTTAAACTTGTCAATTAATTAATAAATATCTATTTTATTTATGTTATCGCGTTTGACATACTTCCGCCAGCTAAGGAGGTATGTTTATGAGTCAATTCTTTTCCATTCTTATTCCGTTGGTTTTAGCGGCAGGGGCCTTGATTGCAGGTAACCCTAGGCTGACTGAAATCAAGCGGCAAATATTATTGCGAGCCATTTCAATTGCTTTAGGTATATCCACAATTCTGGTGGCTATTGCTTTCTTTAGAATTACTGAACAAAACTCAGAATATCTTTTAAGGCTTAATGCCATCAATCTTACCGTGTTGTTTCTGGTCAGCTTCATGGCCATCATTCTTATTAAATTTTCTGAAGGTTATATGCGTTCAGAAAAGCAATCTCATAAGTTCTGGCGCTGGTTATTACTGAGCCTGACATCGGTGTCTGTTGTTGTGCTGAGTAATAATCTGTTGTTGTTATGGTTGGGTTGGGTCTCAATCAGTCTATGTTTCCATCGCTTGTTATTGTTTTATCCTGACAGACCACGTGCTGTTTTTGCTGCACATAAAAAATTCATTCTCGCGCGGCTGGCTGAGGTATGTCTTCTGGGGGCTGTACTCCTTCTGTATTCTCATCATGGTACCTTCCAGCTGAATGTCCTACTTGACCATTACCAGGGGTTGGCGGCGAAATATGAGTTGAGTTTTGTTGAAAAGCTGGCCGCTTTTCTGATTGCACAAACCGCCTTAATCAAGTGTGCTCAGCTGCCTCTGCATGGCTGGCTGATACAGGTTGTTGAAGCACCGACGCCTATCAGTGCGCTTTTACATGCCGGTATTATTAATCTGGGTGGTTTTCTGCTTATCAGTTTTGCGCCACTGATGGCACTGGCACCGGTCGCCCAGTGGACGCTACTTATTGTTGCTGGCCTGAGCACGTTGATAAGTGCACTGGTGATGGTGACAAGAATCAGCATCAAAGTCCGGCTTGCCTGGTCTACCTGTGCCCAGATGGGACTGATGCTGATTGAATGCGCGCTGGGTCTTTATGAACTGGCATTACTGCACTTGCTTACACACTCACTGTACAAGGCCTATGCTTTCCTGAGCACCGGCGAAGCAGTCCATGACTTTGGCCTCAAGCAGTTGGCACCGCAGAAAAAGGTCAGTTTTGAAAGCGCTGTTATCTGTCTATCTCTGGCCGTCGCGGTTACGGCCGCTATTCCATTGTTAACAAGCTATGACGGGCCACTCAGTGTCTGGCTTCTGGTCAATACAGCGCTAGCTCTGTATCTGGTTTCGGCGTTTAACCAAAGCAATAAACGTGCTTGGTTACCGGCGCTGGTCATCGCTGCTGGTTTGTTGGGTTTCTATTTGGCTGGGAAGTCTTTGCTCGGGAATATGTTTTCATCATTAACTCACACCAACATGTTCTCAGCCATGGATATCTGGCTGATGATCTTGTTCTTATGCCTGTTTTCCCTGACCGTGCAGATAAGGCTTTTTCCTCAGGCCAAACAGACACAAACCCTTTATCGCTGGTTATTTTCCGGCATATATCTGGATGAAATGATGACGCGGCTGACCCTTCAGCTCTGGCCGGTCGTACTGCGTCCCAAAATCAAGCAAAGCAAGACGGAACAAAAATCTATCGAGGAGTCATGGGTATGATTGAAGCAAAAGCAGAGTCGGTCAATGAAGCGAGTAGTGAACAACTTTCAGCCATCCACAATGCCTGCGCCCTGATTGCGCCCAGCTGGCCTTTAGATCGTTTCATCGCTGTTAATGCCTTATGGGAATGTCGTCATCATCCCATTGAGTTGGTTTCCGCCAGGCTCGCGGCTCTGGCTGACGTCAAAACGACCTTGTCTGCAGATGAATTACTAACCCGTTATGACAAGGGCGAGATTTCAGACTCATCGCTGACGACAGCGGCAAAAGCCTATAAAACAACAACCGATATCGAATCACTGAAAGCGGGTTTGAAACAGCCCGGGCCTGATGTCTGGCTGAGTATTGCTGAAATTGCAGATTTGAGTCGAGATCACCACAAGATGCGCTGGCAGGATGAAACGGTGCATCAAATTAGTCAGTTTTGTGGCGAATTTATTAATCAACATCCAGATAACCTGGAAAGCCTTTATTCCCGCTGGCTTGATTTCACCACGCATGATTACGGAATGTCCTTGCTGATGGGCGAAAAACATCTTCGGCAAGCGTTTTTAGACCTGCCTGGTGATTTTGAAAGCCTGTTTGCAGAAGTTGCGGCTGAATTTGAACTCGGCCCCTACGAACTGGAGCTTTACGCACATATGCTGTTGCTAAGTATCAACGGCTGGGCCAGTTACTTCTCATGGCAGCGTTGGGAAAAGACATTACTGGGACAGGAAAGCCAGTATGTGGAGTCTCTACTTGCCATCAGAATGGCCTGGGATCTTATCGTATGGCGTCAGTTAAAAAACAAAGAGACGAAAACAGACTTTCGTACACTGAAGGCACGATGGGTACAACAGAAGTTCCAAATCAACGAACTCATTGATGAGCATGTAGAGCATCTTCGTTTTTTTTGGGTTTGGACGCATGCAGCGGAACTGGAATACCAGAAAAAGCTGCACAAGATTTTGAAAACTCCAGCACGGCCCGGTCAGGCTACCCCAGTGTTGCAGGCAGCATTCTGCATTGACGTTCGTTCCGAACGTTTCAGAAGATCACTTGAAAATCAGAGTCAGGCAATTCAGACCATCGGCTTTGCCGGATTCTATGGGCTGCCAATCAGTTATCAGCCTGCAGACACACCGACAGTGCGTCCTCAGTTACCCGGTCTGGTTGCACCGGCCATCAAGGTCAGTGAGAAAAAAGCGCGTCAGGATCAGCTTCACAACCTATACACGCTGAGCCACTGGAAGAGTTGGGGCAACTCCTCCGTATCGGCGTTCACCATGGTCGAAACTGTGGGCTGGACATATGCGTTCAAGCTACTTAAGGACAATTTTCTCCGCAAGAAAAAAGAGAACCTGATTGATTCACTAAGTCACCATCATGACTGGGAACTACTGAGCCAGGATCAGCCCCTCAGTCTTGAGGATAAAACCAGTCTGGTCAGTGGCGTACTGAAAGGCATGGGGCTTACCCGGCAGTTTGCTCCGACCGTACTTTTGCTCGGTCATGGCAGTGAGACGCGCAATAATCTCCATGCGTCGGGTCTCGATTGCGGTGCCTGTGGCGGACAGACCGGTGAGGTCAATGTGCGAGTGCTGGCGAGTCTGCTCAATGACGCGTCAATAAGACAGAAGCTGGAAGAAGAGGGCATTCAGATTCCCAAAAAGACCCGTTTTGTTGCCGGTTTGCATAACACCACTACGGATGAAGTGAGTTGCTTCGGGGAAATCGACACTGATATCGAGGCTTGGTTGAAACAGGCTTCCAACGCTACGCGTCGTGAACGCGCAGCGACGATGGAGGCGGGACTGCAGGAGCTTGATGACAAGAAACTGGAGAAAGCGCTGTCAAATCGTGCCAGAGACTGGTCAGAAGTCCGCCCTGAATGGGGACTAGCCAACAACGCCGTGTTTATTGTGGCACCACGTGACAGGACTCGAGCATTGCCACTTGATGGGCGAGCATTCCTGCATGATTACGACTGGCATCAGGATCCGGATGCCGCGTTACTGGAGCAGATCATGACTGCACCGATGGTGGTGACGCACTGGATAAACATGCAATACAACTTGTCCGTGGTTGATAACGACTTCTTCGGTAGCGGTAACAAGCTGCTTCACAATGCAGTGAATCAGCATATCGGGGTTTTTGAGGGGAATGGCGGGGATTTGCGGATTGGCTTGCCTTTCCAGTCAATCCACGACGGGAATGAATGGCGTCATCAACCACTCAGACTCTGCGTTTACATTGCTGCTCCAAAAGCGGCGATAGAAAACGTTATCGCCTCACATGAAACAGTTCGACAGCTAGTGGATAACAACTGGTTATTTCTGTTTTGCTGGAATGATGACAACAGCATTGAACGTTATCGTCCCGATTACTGGGAGCTGGTGTAATGAAAACACTCAACCACCTACAGCAACTGGAAGCCGAAAGCATTCATATCATGCGTGAAGTGGCTGCTGGTTTTGAAAACCCCTGCATGTTTTATTCAATCGGTAAGGATTCAACTGTCATGCTGCACCTCGCCCGTAAAGCATTTGCACCCGGCAAAGTACCATTTACGCTGTTACATATTGATACGACCTGGGAATTCGCTGAAATGGCCAGTTTCCGTGATCGACTGATTGACAAGCATGATCTGGATCTCATCGTGCATATCAATGAGGCTGCTTTGACCGAAGGTGTTCATCCGATTGCCTCTGGTTCTGTGGTCTATAATGATTTGATGAAAACGGTCGCCCTCAAGCAGGCACTGGATAAGCATGGTTTTGATGCAGCACTAGGCGGAGCTCGCCGTGATGAAGAGCGCTCCAGAGCTAAAGAAAGAATCTTCTCAATCAGAAACACTTCACATCGGTGGGATCCGAAATCGCAGCGTCCAGAGCTCTGGAACATTTACAACACCAGGATCAATTCCAAAGAAACGGTACGGGTCTTCCCCTTATCTAACTGGACTGAGCTGGATATCTGGATGTACATCTTCAAAGAAAACATCGATATCGTTCCACTCTATTTCGCCAAACCCAGACTTTCATGGGTGGATGAGGGAACCGGCCAGATTCTGGGACTTGATGATCAACGTGTCTTGCCTTATCTCACGGACTCAGAAAAAGCCAGCATAGAAGAACGCTGGATACGCTTCCGAACGCTCGGTTGTTACCCCCAGACCGGGGCGGTTGAAAGTCGGTCTGAAACAGTGGGCGATATCATTATTGAAATGATGAACTCACGAACCAGTGAGCGGCAGGGCAGAATGCTCGATAAAGATCAGGCCAACTCTATGGAGAGAAAAAAGCAGGAGGGTTATTTTTGAAAACGGTAGCTCTTCTAACCAAACATCGTAAATCTCAACAACTGGCACCGGTTTTGTATGAGATTGGTATCGAACTGGTAGAAATCGACTTTTTTGATACCGATCAGCTTGGCACTTTCTCTGGGGAAATACCCAGAAAATTATCTCCCAGAGAATGTGCCTTAGTAAAAGCCAAAAAAGCAGTAGAACTGAGTGGTATTAACGTTGGACTCGGTAGCGAAGGCAGCTTTGGTGGTGGTCCGCTGGAGGGCTTTATGAGCTGGAATCAGGAAATAATTTGCCTGTTTCAGAAAGAACCAGAACTGATAATTTTTGCCCAAGCTGAGGGGCCGACACCACTTAGGGAGCTAACTGCAGAGTCATTAGAAGATTTGAAACAAAAATTGGCTGACTTTGAGAGACAGAAATGGATACTTACCTGCCCGGATGGCATTTTGAAAGGACTCTCAGACACCGAAGTTATTGCTATACATCAAACACCCTATACAGAATGGCCTGTTTATCTGACACCTGATCTCAGAGCAATGAATTCTCCACTCAGACAGATTATGCTGCAAAAAGCTGCTTTAAACCTCGCAGAGCGGCTACAGAGTAAATGTCCGAATTGTGCAGAAATGGATTTTTGGCCTGACGTTAGAGAATTTGGACCGACTTGTGCGTTATGCGGCCAGCCTACCAATGAAGTCAAGGCGCTGGTGAGTTGTTGCAAATCATGTGGTTACAGTGAGTCAGAGCTTAAAAATTTAAATGGAAATCCAGCCTGCTGTAATTACTGTAATCCATAGCAAGAAGAGTCAAATTTATGGTGTTATTTCACTAATAGACCACAACACTGTTACTTATTACGAGAGGTTTTGGGAAAACCCACCTTAAAACAGGATTCCAGAAGCTTTATTCTCAAGTTCATAATCCCTTGTTAGTCCCAGCTTCGAGTTCTGGTGGGATATTCATATGGCCAGGCTGGCAAGTGTAGGATTGAGTCGCACCAAAACAGATTTGGATAAATTCCTCGGCGTCGAGTGAAGCGCCACCGATAAGGCCGCCGTCAACATCTGCTTGGCAGAAGATTGCCGCAGCATTATGGGCTTTGACGCTACCACCATAAATAATTCGAACAGTTTCACTGCTGGCCTGGTCATGTTTGGCAATTCGCTGACGCATAAAGCTGTGTACACTCTGAGCCCATTCCGGTGTAGCAGATTTGCCGGAGCCGATAGCCCATACAGGTTCATAGGCCAGCACTACATTGGCTAATGCTTTTGGCCCTTTATGAGCAATTAAAATATCCAGTAAGCGAGCAATCACTTCCTCCGTCTTGCCTGATTCATAGTCATCTTCTGTTTCGCCGATGCAGATAATTGGAGTGAGATCATTGTTGATTGCCTGGGCGTATTTTTCAGCGACAATTTGATCTAAAACATACTGATCGAGTTCCAGCTTTTCATACAGGCAACGACGTTCTGAGTGGCCAATTAAAACGTAGTGACAGCCAAAGCCTTTAATCATCGAAGCCGAAATCTCACCGGTATAAGGTCCTTCATCATAGGCAGAGACATTTTGGGTGCCCCATTGAAGTCTGGAACCGGACAGCACTTCCTGTGCTTCTCTGAGATACACTGATGGCGGAAACAGAGCGATATCTATTGGTAGGGCGTTTTCACTGCTGGACAGGATGCTGTCAAGCATATGGGCGCTGTGTAAAATATTCTGGAGTAATGTTCGTGGGCTTTCGGTTGGATTGTTCATTTTCCAATTTCCGGCCACCAATGGTTTACGCATAATGTTTACACCTTAGATAAAACGGTTTGGATCACTGGTACTGTTTACGCTTGCTGATGGTAATCAACCACCCGTTCAACTTCATTTTTTGAGCCGAGAATGACCGGTATACGTTGATGAATACTCTCAGGCTGAATATCCAGAATGCGTTGTCGGCCCGTTGAGCAAAGACCCCCGGCCTGCTCAATAATAAAGCCGATTGGATTGGCTTCGTACATCAAACGCAACTTGCCACCTTTGTCTGGCTGACGCTGATCAAGTGGGTAAAGGAAGATGCCGCCACGGGTCAGAATTCGATACGCTTCAGCGACCATAGAAGCGACCCAGCGCATATTAAAATTCTTGCCGCGAGGGCCTTGCCTGCCTTGCATGCATTCATCAATGTAACGTTGCACAGGCGCTTCCCAGAAACGCTGATTGGACATATTGATGGCAAATTCCTGCGAATCTTCGGGGATGGTCATATTGCGATGGGTCAGCACAAACTCCCCGATATCCGGATCCAAAGTAAAGCCATTAACACCATGCCCGGTGGTGAGAATCATCAAGGTTGAAGGACCATATAAAACAAACCCCGCACAAACCTGATGGTTGCCTGGTTGCAGAAAATCTTCCAGGCTGGCATTACGGCCTTCGCGGCCCTTTAATATTGAAAAGATAGTGCCTACGGTCAGGTTGATATCAATATTCGATGAACCATCCAACGGGTCAAACAGAGCGAGATATTTTCCCTTGGGAAAGTGCTCAGGTATGGCAATCGGCTCATCGATTTCTTCAGAGACCATGCCACTAAGATGGCCGGTCCACTCGAGGGCATCAACCATGATGTCGTTGGTAATAATATCCAACTGCTTTTGGGTTTCACCTTGCACATTTTCACTTTCGGCACTGCCAAGCTGACCCGTCATTGCACCACGACTGACGGCATGAGCAATACGCTTGCAAGCACTGGCAATATCACTCAGCAGCATGGTGAAATCGCCAGATGCGTTGGGGATGCTGCGTTGTTGCTCAATAATAAATTGGGTCAAGCTGATATGTGGCTTCATGGTTGTTATCCTTAAAAAACGGTTACGCCATTTACTGCCAATGCCAAAAAAGGCAGAGATTTGTTACGGAGATAAATCAGAGATCTTTGGGGGAAAGCTCTCCTGAGGCGTAACGTTTCACCATTTTTTCCAGTGAAATCACTTTGATTTTGCTGGCATGTCCGGCACTACCGAAAGCTTCATAACGGGATTGGCAGATCGCCTGCATTGCCGTGGTAGCGGCTTTATAGAATTTACGTGGGTCAAAATCGCTGGCATGTTCCGGCTGACCCAGATATTGACGAATTGCACCCGTGGTAGCCATACGTAAATCGGTATCAATATTGACTTTGCGTACGCCAAATTTAATACCGGAGACGATCTCGTCAACCGGCACACCATAGGTTTGAGCAATATCACCACCGTAATTNTTAATGATTTGCAGCCAATCCTGTGGTACCGANCTGGAGCCATGCATGACAAAGTGGGTATTTGGCAAACGTTGTTGCAACTTTNGCAGATGACTGATGGCTAACACATCAGCAGTCGGTGGCTTACTGAATTTATAGGCGCCATGGCTGGTACCAATGGCCACAGCCAGCGCGTCGACATGGGTCTGTCTGATAAATTCAACCGCTTCATCAGGATCAGTTAATAACTGACTGTGATCCAGCTTGTCATCCGAACCATGTCCGTCTTCTTCACCCATCATGCCGGTTTCCAGTGAGCCCAGACAGCCTAGTTCGCCTTCTACAGAAACTCCACAGGCATGGGCCATTTCGACCACTTTACGGGTGACGTCGACGTTATAGTCAAAAGATGAAGGTGTTTTCATATCGCTCATCAAAGAGCCATCCATCATCACTGAGCTAAAGCCGGATTGGATAGAGCGTGCACAGACCGCAGGCTCGGCTCCATGATCCTGATGCATCACAACAGGTAAATGTGGATATTGTTCTATCGCAGCTAGAATCAAATGGCGGAGAAATGGTTCACCGGCATAAGAACGTGAACCGGCCGATCCCTGCAGAATAACAGGACTGTCTACGGCGTCAGCTGCCTGCATAATAGCCTGGACCTGCTCCATGTTACTGACATTGAAAGCCGGAATCGCGAACTGTTGTTCAGCAGCATAATCCAGCAGTTGTCGCATTGATATTAACGCCATAAGCCTACCTTTTTATCTTTGCAAATCAGAGGTTTTTTGAAGCAGGATTGGCGCTGAAACTGATTTAAGCCAAAATCACGCCCTTGCCTGAATAAAAACCATAGGCAGTTTAGGCATATTTTTTGGATAAAAAGAAGTTAGATATTTTTATGAAGCGTATAAGAAAAAATTATGTTTAGGTGNAAANACTAGCGATCGGATAATAGCTGAATACTGTCCTGGGCATTCATTGATTGCGCCAGACTCATTGCCGTCATACCTTCGGCNGATTTTAAATCAGCATTAGCGCCATGAGAGAGTAATAACTCCATGATTGCTGTTTGGTTAAACATAGCCGCAAACATCAGTGGTGTTTTTCCATCAGGAGTGGTGGCATTAACGTCCGCACCATGCTCTATCAATATTTGAGCNATATCTACATAACCTTTAAAAGCNACTCCAGCCAGCGGTGTTTGGTGGCGTAAATTCGCNAGTTCAGGATCCGCACCATGTTGCAGTAACAGTCGGGTNATTGCTNCGTGACCATTATAGGTCGCCAGCATTAACAGACTGTTGCCATTGCTGTCGCGAATATTGGGGGCCAGTCCCAGTTCCAGCGGTTTTTCTAATGCTTCAGTATTACCTTGTCGTGCCAGTTCAAACAGCTGTTGCGCAAGTTCCAGTGTTTCATCATCTAGCGAAGGTTTTTGATTATCTTCGGGTTTATCCACATGTTTATCCTTATCGATTTCTATCTGATAAAAATCTGGCAGAGTTGGGCCGACCTGTAGCTAACAACGTAATCGTCCGGGATTAAATTAAACACAGGTTAATGTGGATCAGTGAAGTGTGTCTATACTGATTGCTCGTGCAATTTATCGACGAACCAAAATAAAGGAAATCAATATGGCTTTTACCGCGACCGATCCAATCAAAATTCTGTTCGCTATTTTACTGCCGCCGTTAGGGGTGTTCCTGGAAGTTGGTTTTAAAGGACATTTTTGGTTAAGTATTTTGTTGACATTGCTCGGATTCATTCCAGGCATTATTCATGCGTTATATGTGATTTTGAAACATTAAAATTGCGATAAAAAAGCCCTGCGGAACGTTATGTCAGCAGGGCTTTTTTCNTTTAACTTAACTAAGTAGATTAGTTGAAAAAGCAGGTAAAACTAGTAGTTTTTATTTTCTTCTGCTGATTCTTCGACTGCACCACCGGCAGCCTCTACATCTTCGCCTATGCCTCCAATCGTGTTGCAAGCAGCAAGTCCAAAGATAAAAAACAAAGATAAAAATACAGCTGTAATTTTCATGTTAATTCCTTAGAAAAATGAATGTGTAAAAAGAATTTGGGAAACCCAATCTTTAAGACCAGAGCAAGCAAGCTGACCGAATTGCCTGGTAAATTTTTACAGTCAATTAAGCCGCCTACTCTGTTTGGAGCTACATTTTGTTATTGTATTTTTTCTTCACCCAGATGCTATTTATGCCGATAATGTGGTTAACAGTCAATCCAAAAGAAACGATTATTAATTGATGTCGTGTTTATTGGTTTGAAGAAATTGAATTCATAAGCTTTATTTTCTGTTAAATATAGTCATCTCGAAAAAAATGTGACAGAGTTCACATTGTATTGGCGGAATCTTTTTGAATAAACCATGAATCTGACCATTTTGTGATTCATGTGATTTAGAGCAATCTCGTCTTTTATAGTGTTTAAATCAAACGTTAGACTTCGTTATAACGGCTGTAACCAATGGATGGTTCTGAGAGATATGGTGCCTAAAAAAATAGTTTTAGCTTTATTATCATTCACTCTGCTTTTTAGCTCGACAGGGTATGCTCAAAGTGTGGGTGTGGTAAAAACACTGCTGGGTGATGTGCAGTTAATTCGTGCCGGTGAATTTGTTAAAGTTGGCTTGGGAGATGAAGTCTTTATTGATGATGCATTGCATACCGATAACAATAGCAGTGTAGGGATTTTGTTTAACGACAATACCCGTATCGGTGCTGGCCCCAACACCCGTTTTTCGATTGACAGTTATCATTTTGATAACCAATCACAACAAGGACAGGCAGATTTATCTATTGTTAATGGAACGCTGGCATTAGTTGGTGGCCAATTGACTGCCAAAAGACTGGATGCAGTAAAAGTCCATACACCAACGACGACGCTGACGGCTTCATGTTCAACATTATCAGTAAAAGTCGATCCACTTACTAAAGAAGCGCCATGATGCTGACACATATATTCCGAATGATATCTTTTTTGTTACTTCCCGTATTCATCACCGGATGTAGCGGTTACAGCAGTGCTGTCAATTCATTTGGTCCGGAAACACCTACTTCCGAAATGCGAGAAGAGATTGAAGCACCTATGGTGCTGACAGAGGGCGAATCACCGTTTTGTGCCAAACCGCCGGTAGAAGCAGATCCTGAAATGGAACCTGCGATGGCCGCTTTACCTGCAGAACCTTATCGCGCCCGTCTGTATTTCATCTTTGATACCAGCACGTTTACTCCAGAATCAGAAACAGAGGCTCAAAAAGTCTTTGATGAAATAAAAGCGAGACAAATTGCTGAAGCGATTGTTATCGGACATACTGATACTATGGGGTCTGAACAATATAATATTGGCTTGTCAGAACGTCGCGCACAGAGGGTTCGCCAGGAACTTATACGACGTGGCATTCCGGAAAATATCATTACAACCAAAGGTATGGGCGAATCGGAGCTGTTAATTGAGACTGCCGATGAAGTTGCTGAAGCAAGAAATCGACGTGTTGAAATAGACGTTCGCTGATGGAGTGTTGGATAGATGAACAGAAAAATTAAAGTACTCGCGCTTAGCACCACTTTGTTGACAGGTGTAACGGCTTTTTCTCCGACAATTCTGGCGCAAACGCTGGTTCAGGCCGTCGAGCAGACCATTCAAAGCAACCCTGAAATTCTGGCCGAAGCATATCGTCGATTGAGTGTGAATAAAACAATTGACCAAGCGCGTGCAGGTTACGCTCCAAAAGTTGACCTGAATTTGGGATATGGGCGTGAATATACCAAGAATCCCGCTACACGCCCCGGCAGCGAGACGCTGACGCGAGGCGAGGCCAGCATTACCGCAAAACAAATGTTATATGATGGCTTTTATACCAAAAGTGAGGTCGATCGTACTTCCGCCGCTGCCGACTCTGCCGGGTATGCAGTAACGGATATTTCTGAACGCACCAGCTTGCAGGCAATTGAAGCTTATCTTGATGTTCTGCGTCGACAGGATCTTTTGGAACTGACCCAAACCAATCTGCAATCGCATGAAACGATTTTTTCTCAGATCCAGCAACGGGCTGAGAGCGGGGTAGGCCGTCAGGCCGATGTTGAACAGGCCCAGGCACGTTTATCTTTGGCAAAGTCAAATCTTGAATCACAACTTGGCAATATCGAAGATGCCCGAACCAATTTTCAACGGGTTGTTGGAACAATGCCGGAAGATCTCAGTAACCCCGGTGATGATTGCTGTGACAAAGCCCCTGCCACGCTGGATGATGCGGTAAAAATCGCCTACAACCAGCATCCAACTCTGCGCAGCGCACTGGCGGATCATGAAGCCTCTCTGGCCCAGGAAAATGCGGCTAAATCTGCGTTTCATCCTCGTATCGATTTGGATTTGGGTGCGTCAGCAAATAACAATCTTGATGGTGAGCCAGGCAAAGACAAAGGTCTCTATGCGATGTTCCGCCTGCAATATAACCTGTTGAATGGCGGCGCAGATATGGCCCGGGTAGAACAAATTGAACATTTGAGTGAACAGCAAAAAGAGCTGATTAATAGGGCAAAACGGGAAATTGGGCTGGATGTTCGCCTGGCATGGAATGCATTGGTAAATGCTAACAATCGTTTACCGGGATTACAGCAACGGGTTGAAGCTGCCGAAAAAACCCGTGAAGCGTATGCGTCCCAGTTTCGCGTGGGGCAACGTACCTTAGTTGATTTATTAGATACTGAGAATGAATTGCTTAGCGCCGGAATTGAATATACCGAAGTCTATTATGACCGGATATACGCCTGTTACTGGCTGATGCAATCAATGGGTAAACTGCTGGAAACCATGGCTATCGAACAACGTGAAGAAGCGATTACAGTAGCCAATCAGGAAGCTGATACAGAATAATTAAAAGCGGATATCCGACTAAATCAGGATATCCGCTTCAGTCTAGGGCTTGTTGATCTTTCATCTCCGCCTCTGTTGTGAGCTGAAAAAGCGTCAATCAAGGCACGAGGAGCGCCTTTTGTGAGATACATCCATGTATCTCACCCCATTGGGGCTTGCGCTCAAAAACGTTCATGACGTTTTTGTAGTTGTTCTAAATAAGTGACGAGCAAAGCTTCCGCATCCTGCTCACGCCCCTGACCTACATCCATGTAGGCCACGCAGAGTGGCGCTTTTTCAGTCACAACCCGAAGGGCTGGGACTATTTTTGTGGCCGCCTGCGTTGTATGAAATACATCCCTGTATTTCACCGCTACGCGGCCAGCTAAGCTGTTCAAATGAGTTCCAGACTCATTTGTCAATCACTTATG
>NZSL01000012.1 GCA_002696735.1 Methylophaga sp. | reverse complement strand
GGCCGCCTGCGTTGTATGAAATACATCCCTGTATTTCACCGCTACGCGGCCAGCTAAGCTGTTCAAATGAGTTCCAGACTCATTTGTCAATCACTTATGAAGGAAAGCTACACGGCGTGCTTTCCGCCTTGCCGGACACACAAATAGTCGCCAGCAGTGGTGGAGATGAAAGATAAACACGCCCTAGCAGCGACTGAACGCCTGTTCCAGATCATTAATCAAATCTTTGATATCTTCCAGTCCGACTGACAACCTGATCAGGCTGCCGTCCACATCAGCCTGTTTAAGTGTTTCTTCTGATAAACCAAAATGAGAGGTGTAAATCGGCTGGGTAGCAAGACTTTCTACGCCCCCCAGGCTGGGCGCTATGGCAAATACATTCAGAAGATCAACGAAACGCTCGGCCATTGCGGCGTCGCCATCAATATAAAAGCTGACCATACCGCCAAAACCGGACATTTGCTGGTGAATAAAATCATGTTTTTGATGTCCCTTTAATCCGGGATAACAGGTTTTACGGACCTTTGGATGTGTTTCCAGATAGTCAGCAACACGCTGAGCATTAAAATTATGCCGTTCTACCCTGAGTGCCAATGTAAGGAGGCTGCGGGATAGTTTGTGTGCAACTTCCGTCGAGATCGTCTGACCGAGATTTTTACGCCAATCGTTGATCGCCTCGAGTTGCACAACAGGCCCGGATAAGACTCCGGCAGTCAAATCACTGTGACCACCCAGATACTTTGTTGCACTTTGCACAGTAAAATCTGCCCCAAGCGCAATCGGGCACTGATTAACAGGCGTTGCAAACGTATTGTCTACCGCTAACAACGCATCGTATTCATGTACCAGTTTTGCTAACCGATGGATGTCTTGTAACTGTAATGTGGGATTACTCGGCGTTTCGATAAACACCAAGGCCGGTTTTTCAGCTTGCAGTAAAGCTTCTACTGCTTTCAGATCTGTTTTCTGCAGTGAGAATGTCTTGATACCCAGTGCTGGCAATTGTTTGCTTAAAAGCTGCTGAGTGCCGCCATATACATCCCCAACACAAAGAATACCCTGAGTAGAAAAATGCATAAACAGAGCGGAAATTGCTGCCATTCCGGAAGAAAATGCCAGGCTGGCTTCAGCTTTATCTAATTGAGTCAGTTTAGCTTCCAGGGCCGTGATAGTGGGATTCATCCCATAGCGACTATAAAAAGCGCCCGGTGTCTTACCCTCCATCACATCTCGCATGGCCTGCGTGCTCTCGAAAGCAAACAGGCTGGTGTCATATAGCGGGGGTTGAGGTGAACCTTGATCATTATGATAGGAATCACTGTGTATGCACTCAGTCATTGTCAGCTTTGATTTCATGCCGATATCTCCTTGGTAAACACAAGTTTTTTGCCAAAAATCTGATAGTTAGCATCCAGTATCAATGAATTATATGTACTGAACAAAAAAATCCGGCCGAAGCCGGATTTTTTAGAAGTGCAATAAGGCGAACTAACCCTATNTCACATCAAACTCAGGATTTGTTGTCAGTAACTGGATCAACATCCGGCTCAATGTCCCAATAAACTTTATCAAGACCTTCCGCCTGTGCATCATCCGATACATCCAAACCAGTGGTATGCTTCAGAACAAAGGACAATACCAAAGCGGTAATAATACCGAAGCCAAGACTGACCACGATGCCTACCAACTGCATTACCACGCCAATCTCACCATGCTGGAACGCATACGCACCTTCTTCAATACCGAGATAACCACCACGTGGTACACCGATATGCAATAGCCCTGTCATGATAAGACCATAGGAACCTACACCGGCAAATAATGGCAATAATTTATGTTCATCAATTTGTTTTCTTTGCAAAAACTCATAAATGACATAAGCAACAATTGGCGCACCCAGTGCGACCAAAAACATTTGCCAAGGAACATACACGTCAAAACCTGATGCACCGGCGACATAACCGGCCAATGGTCCCAGCAGTAAATAGCTGAACTTACGAGTTGAATAAGCCAGAACAGCACCCATTAAAGCACCACCAGCCCAAGCCGCACCATAGTTGTTAAAAGCAATACCCACGCTGGTATCAGCCATGGTCACACTCACTGCCAATGCACCTGGGTCAAAAAAGAACAGACATGACAGAATAATCATCGGCAGGCCGGCGAAAATTGTCATTATGCCCACTGTCAGCAGACCAAGATTTGGCGGGCGGTATTCAGATACCTTCGGATGAGCCGAGAACATGCCTGGACGAGGTCTCAGCGTACGAGAAAACACCATTGCCATACCGGCAGGGAATAGATAAACGAAACCTACACCAAAGAAGTCATGGAAGCCCAAATTAGTCAGTGGACCGACCGAACCCCAAGTAATCCAGCTCAAAATGGATGAAACAATGGTGGCGACAAAAGCAGTGATGTAATAAGCCGATGCTTTCATCCGTTCCGATACTGCAAAGTGCAGCAGAACATTGACGATACCAGCAAAACAAGCAAGGAAGAAAATAAAGATCTGGAAGTTATTCAAACCCGGAAAAACTGCCGGATCCACATTTTGCGCCATTGAATTTGAAAGTCCACCGCCGGCCCACCAGTCTTTAATGGTATCTACCAGGGTGTAATCTACCATGATGTAATATTGTGATGCCCAAAAAGCAAAACCAATCAGAAAGTAAGCCGTAAAACCGATAAAAAAACCAACCATTTTTTCTATCGTGGCATTAAAGATATTACGTCTTCGGACTCCCCCCACATCAATCAGCATTAAACCAATCACAACAAAAATAGCCCCGACGGTACCCGAGGCATACACCAGATTTTGCACAAGCATTCCCAGACTAACCTGCTCGGCAAACAAATTTGCGACTTCTGTTTCCATAAAAGTATCCCTTATTATATTTTTAGCTGCGGATGGGAATTCAACCGCAGGGGATCGAATCTATTCCCCGGTCAAAGGTGTGTCTATTAGTCAGACTAATTACTACTTAGGGGGTAATAGCCGTTGATATGGCTTACTTTTTAGCGATTTGTCATTATTTGGAGTGAAGAAATGGCTTTATTTTTTTATAAGAAAAACTAAATTGTTTTCGCAATAAAAATCCAGAAAACGTATTTTGACAATCTGCGGATCTTCTATACCTGATTTTAAACAGGTATCTTTACTAAAAACATGCCAAGTTACTGTTTATAAAAGACTATACAAACTGAGTACTACTTCAGAAGGATTGTCCCTAATCCAGTGACGTTATTTAATCGGACCGTCACTAACGAAGGAGACATTTTATGAAAATTAAAAAACAGGCTGTTAAAGACCCACAACCAACAATGGGCCTAGATGGTATTAATGCCACATTAGGTGACAGCATCGTTTCGAACAGCCAGGACAAAACACTTTGTGCCGGTTTTTTTCACCTGAACAAAACGGATAAACCACTGGTATATACCTACGATTACGAAGAAATGAAGTATGTCGCAGAAGGTGAATTCTTTATTACGGATGAATCCGGTCAGAAAGTACATGCCACTGTCGGTGACGTGCTGTTTTTTGGCAACGGTGAAACCATTACCTTTGAAACTCCAACACGCGGTGTTGGCTTCTTTGTAGGTCAGCGTAAAGCACTGTAATTTGCTAGGGCGTGTTTATCTTTCATATCCACCACTGCTGGCGACTATTTTTGTGTCCGGCAAGGCGGAAAGCACGCAGTGTAGCCTTACTACATAAGTGATTGACAACGCAGGCGGNCNCAAAAATAGTCCCAGCCCNTCGGGTTGTGACTGAAAAAGCGCCACTTATGTCCACGGATGGACTGTATGCCGGCGCGCCAGGGAGGCGCACGCCGGTCTGCGTTGCTCGTCACTTATTTAGAACAACTAAAAGGCGCTCCTCATGCCTTGATTGACGCTTTTTCAGCTCACAACAGAGGAGGAAATGAGAGATAAACACGCCCTAGGGTCTGTTGACCTTTGTAAATCCAGTAATTATTGCCGGCAATCCTGGTTCAGGATTGTCGGCATTAATTTATTCAGTAGTTACCTGCCATCCTGTTGATGCTTCCACACTACCGCCTCCAAACGTGAAGTAAGATTCAGTTTGCGCAGGATATTTTTGATATGCACTTTGACAGTGGTATCACGAATGTCCAATTTTCGGGCAATGGTTTTATTATTCATCCCCTCAGCCAGACATTCCAGAATTTCGTTTTCACGCACCGTCAGATTGACCTCATCCGCACTCACTTTATGCTGCGGGTCTATGAATGCTTTCTTTAATATTTCGGTCATGCTGTCCTGTAACACGGTGACGCCTACAGCGGCTTTAAGCAAATGATTCCTTAAATCCTCTGGTTCCATATCCTTAAGCAAATAACCATCAGCGCCTATTCGCAATGCCTCAAGCAGATTCTCTTCCGCATCCGAGACCGTCAGAACGACATAATGAGCATCCAAGTCTGTCTCTTTGAAACGTCGTAATGTTTCCAGCCCATCCATGCCTTTCATATTAAGGTCCAATAAAACCAGATCCGGTTTAACCTCAAGGGCCAGATCTATCCCTTCCTGACCTGAAGCTGCTTCACCCACAATTTCAAAACTCGGATCATCCGAAATGATCTGTCCAACACCCTTACGAAATAACGGATGGTCATCAATCAGAAGTACTCTTATTTTCTCAGTCATGTTTTTCTCTCGCTATAATTATTGTACTGACTTTGGTGTAAACACCAATCGAACTCGAGTGCCTCCATGGCGTTTGGCCATCACTTCAAGATCCCCTCCCAGGCTATTGGCACGTTCCTTCATGATGATCTGACCATGATGATCATAGGTGTTGGTATTAGCCGTAAAACCTATACCGTCATCTTCTATGGTTAATACAACATTTCCATTTTTACGTAGCTCCAGGAATATCGCTACATTCTTTGCTTTAGAGTGCCGCACGATATTGGATAGTGCCTCCCGGAGCACGTGTAACATATGAAATTCTTCATTGACCGTCAGACGGCAGTTAACAAGTCGATAATCAAGATTGATGTTGATACTGGAACGCTGTGAAAACTCATCAATCGTGGTTTGAATAGCATAACCCAATCCCCGTAAGTCCATATGCACCCGGAAGGTGGTAAGCAGTTCACGTAGCTCGCGATAAGCCGAATCAAGACCTTGCCGAAGCTCACCTATCATCTCTGCACTTTTTATCTTGTTATCGCCAGCCGACTGAAGCCGAGCCAGTTGGATCTTCATAAAGGATAAGGATTGTGCCAGGGAGTCATGCAGTTCTCGGGCAATGGCGGCACGTTCCTCCAAGACAGCCAGTCGACGTCCCTCTTCATCATGACTGTGAAATTTGGTGGCCATCGTCAGTAGTTTTGCAGTAATTTCCAGTACCTGGATTTCGGTATTTTCCAGAAATCTGTCTTTTTCTGTCTCAATCAACAAGATCCCAAGTGCTGACGCGGGCCCACTGAATGTCACTCCCACACAGCGAATTTCTTCACCTTCCGAATTCTGTTCCATATAACTGGACATGTTGTTACGGTGCAATTCATCGAATCTTTGATTATCCAGTTTTGGCGGCGGATGATGCGAAAAAATGATTTGTTCACTGGAAATAACCGCGGCGTCATCGGTGTAAATAATCGCAACATTAGAAAAATTCATCGCTCGTTCAAGTGAATAAATCACTTTGAGCAACGTTTTTTCACTTAGAATTTCATGACTGGTCGTCTCAATGAAATTAAGAATAAACTCATGAGAACGCAATAAAATAAGCAGTTTTTCATTGGTACGTTCGGCCCATGCAACCTGTGAGGCATAGCCTTCTATTTTGGCTGTCATTTCAAAAATACGTTGCTCAAGGCGAGTAAATTCATCAGCATTTGGTTCCTGCTTTTGAGCAGGGAACTTGAACATCAGGAAGGTCTGTAACCTATCCATGCGTTCAACCAGAAAATTTTTCGCTCCCAACATAATGGCAATGATGCAGCTATAGAGAAATAGCAGGCTGATGATATTAAGCAAAGCGATCACTGAAATTTTGATTTCACTATCCCGATGCAAAGCATCCGCCAGCTCTTTATAAGAATCCAAAACATTTTCAGCCAATCTGAGCTGAGTGGCCATACGAATGTTCAGTTCTGCTACGCCATCAAAGTTTTTCTGGGCTTGTTTAATATCCTCAAGCGCCACTTTTAATGCATCATTTTCCTGATTAAGCATCCAGGCAACAGATTCATCCTCAATATCCAGGTAATTTTTTTTCATTTGAGCCAATGTTTTCTGTGCATCAGACGGTCGCAGGCTATTCAAATAAAATAAATGTTTATCCCAATAAATCTTATGTACATTAACCTTTTCAATTGCACGCTGGCTTGAAATCATATAATCCAACAAAAATAAAGTTCCTGCCTGAATTAAAAGCACTGTCATTGCAATACATAAAAGCAACGTAATCAGCTTGGAAAAAACAGCTCTTTGGCGTATGCTTTTAAAAATATATTTCAGGTCAAATTTCTTCAAAACCGGGCTTCCCGATAAAGCTGTTCTCAAGGGTCAGAACAATGGGTCTCATTATATTTACCATGATCATGTTAAGCATGATCACAGCCATCGTATTTGGTACATGGTGGGACAGCACAGCCCCATTCAAAATACATTTTGCGGTGGCGGCAGCCATATTTGCAGCATTATTTTCTGCTGTACTTACCATTGCCTTTTATCCTCGTAGCCAACGGAAACTGATGCTGGCTGGCAATCAGCCATCAGACAAGAATCTCGGTTGGGCAAATGATGTTGCAAAACGGCTATCAACACCCTCTGCCGTTATTGATGGTTTTAATATCATTTTTGCCAATAATGCCTTCCTACGTGAGCTGGGAATGAATGGTATGCGCGAACTGGTCACTAATATGCCACTGACCAATATGGTGCACCCCAGTAATCATGCTGCGTTGACTAATTTCATGCGACATATGAAAACCAACCATGAACCACATCAGACACTTACGCTACGTATGCTATATGTCGATGGCACGACCATACCCGTACATATATCACTGTCACCACTCAACTCCGAGGGTCAATCAAACCTTAATTTGCTCCAATTTTCTTCCATCACACAAGCGCAAAATGATTCAGAATTAAAATCAGAAAAATTCAATTTCCCAAGCCTCTTAAATAATATCAGACAAATCATTTTTATAAACAATGTCGATCAGGATATTATATATGCAAATACGGCCTGGGAAATACTGACTGACTTTAGTGTTTCAGAATCAATAAACAAACCTTTTTTAAGTTTTATACACCCTGAAGATATTTTACTTGTTGAATCAAGAATGAATTCACTTATTCAGGGAAAACGTCAATATTTTCAAATCGAATGTCGTGTCATTACTAAAAACGGTTCATATCGATGGATCGAAATCCGTGCTTCCCGCAGTTCCAATTTTAAAGGTGAACGTTCCAGTGTCATTGGCACGTTGACCGATATCACTCAGCTCAAGCAACTTGAAGCAGCGCAGAAACATAATCGTCACTCACCCGTAGATATGATTATGACCAATATTCCCAGCATGGTTTACCGTTGTAAAAATGATCGTGACTGGACGTTTGAATTTGTCAGCGATAGTTGCCTTGAAGTCACTGAATATCAGCCTTACGAGCTGATAAACTCAAACAATGTCACCTATATGCAGCTGATTCATTCCGAAGATCGACCTCGTTGTTGGGAACACGTACAGGAACAAATAGCCAAACAGCGAAAATTCCAGATGATCTATCGTATCTGTACTCGCACCAACAAAACCCGTTGGGTGATGGAACAAGGTGAAGGTATCTTTTCTGCCAGTGGTGAATTGCTAGCCCTGGAAGGTGTTGTTATCGATCTGAGTAACGATACTTCCTCTCAACTTGAGTTTGGACTACGTGAAATGCTTGAAAACAGACCCGATTTAATAAAATAACAGCCCCCCTTAATTAAGGGGAGCTGTGACTGTGATACATTTAGTAAGCTAAATCAGAAACTGCGTGAGATATATCCGATAAATTGGTCATCCCCACGATCGCCCCACCAATCTTCATCAGCGTTGGTATCGGTATAGTTCACACCTACAGTCCAACCTTCAGAACCAGCAATCGTTAGGTCTTTACTCAGACCAATCAGGTAGTCTGTGTAATCATATTCACTGTAATTTTCGACATCCAGACGACCAACGTGCGCTGATAAATTGAAGCCCATTGGCAAACCGTAAGCGAAATTCAATTCATAGTAACCTGTGCCTTTGGAATCACCATTTGCGTCAGCGCCCATAGTATTGTTATTGACACCGCCCCAATCTGTCAGCGTACGACTATATTTAGCAGTAAACCATTTCCAAGTCCCAGCCACATAGGCTTCTGTGGTATCAAAATCTTCATCACTACCACCGGCCAAGCCTGGTACTTTCTCACGATCAGGATAGTAGAACTGCAATATACCCACATCGACACTAAAGTCATCGGTAAACTGATGGTAATAACCACCATAAAAGTCTACTTCAAGACTGTTACCCACATTAAGATCTTCTTCCAGACTGGAAGCCCATACGCCCGCATACCAGCCACTGGTATGAGCATAGTCAAAGCCACCCTGCAGAGCCACGTCTTCATCACTAAAATCAATACCACGGAAATTGTATTGACTGAACAGACCGACATTGGCACTGACACTATGTGGCGAGGTTGTTTCGGCAAATACTGATGCGCTCGTCATTAAGCTCATCCCGGCCAACCCGGATACCACCATATTTCTCATTTTCATTTTTGTTTCCTTCTGGGTTTTTAAAGGTAATGCGAACCGCTGGCCGGCATTAGCCAGCGGCCAGTGCTATGGACGAAAGCCCATATTCTTTGAAAGGAAATTTATTCCGGCTGGGTACCCAATCCCAGTTCGGCTCCGTCTTCTAATGGTTCCAAATAATCGATGACGGTTTGTCGATAAAGATCCAGGCCCTTATATTCGGAGAGATCAGGATGCAGATTAGTCAGCACCCGACGTAGCCGTTTTGCCCATTTTGGATAAGTGATCAATTCATCGAGGCTGATAAGATAACCACGCACACTGAAGGCAATCGCATTACTACGTGGCAGACGGAATAGNGCCTGCAATTCAACACGAAGGTGCACTTTCTCTCCGACATTTTCCGGAGTAACAGAAGCGTTATCCGGTCCCCATAATGGAAACTCTTCAGGAGAAGTATCAAGACGTGGATTCACCGTCATGGTCCAGTTAAGTCGGCGCACCGGACTGCCATATTGCAGATGCAGCAAATATTTCAGTGCCCGGTCAAAAATGCCGATTTCATTCGCTTGTGGAACCGGGCCATGCCACTCTTTGAAAGACATTCCGGCATCAAAAGCGATTGACCAGTCGGCCTGACTGGTGACCATACCCATATCAGCAAACAAGTCGTCGTCGCGATGATCCATGATGATCCAGTCACCCTGCACCTGACGGCTGATGTATTCAAACGGCTCCATTGGCAATGTACTGGTATCACCAAAAGTAAAGGTCTGATCAATTTCCAGTGGTTTGTTAATCCAATGCCATTGATTGCCATTTTTGGTCAGTTCAAACCATTGGGGATAATCTGTCGACAATGAATCCATGATCAGTTCGACCATGTCCCATTGAGCGTCCATCATGTGTGGCAATGCAATATAACGCGTAGGATCGCGTTCAAGAGTCAGACGTCGATCCTCACATTCGGCGATGTAATGCTCATCAATATCGATGGCATATTCAAAAACCGATCCCGGGTTGGTTGATACATGCTGCTCGATATTGACGCTGTACATGTATTCATCTTCGGCAAACGGAAATGGAAAACGCCGTATTGCCTCAGGTGAATTACGGAAAGTGTAATCGTCACGGAAAGTTTCTTTTTTAAAGGCTGGAGTATTCATAAGACGTCCTCAGATATTGAGTAATAATTTCTGACAGCGGGCCCTGGAGACGCAGGGCATGATTTTGTTGCCAGACGCTTTCTCGGCATCAGACAGATAATGATCGTTATGCATCAGTGCACCATCGCACTCCAGAACTTCCACTTCACAGCGCCCACATGCACCGCCACGGCAGAGAAAATCAGGTTCCAGACCAGCCTCTTCCATTGCTTCGAGCATGCTCATATCACCAGGGACTTCAATTTCCATATTGGACTTGACGAGTTGCACTCGAAACGAATCACCGATAGGTGGTGCCAGGAACTGCTCGCTATGAACATGCGTTTTTGGCCAGCCTAAATCTTTGGCTGTCAGTAATAATGCATTGACCATCGGCTCTGGACCACACACATAAATATGGGTACCAAGAGGTTGGTTGGATAGAAGGTTATGGAAATTAATTCGCTGTCCTTCACTTTCAATATGCAGATGCAATCGATCACCACACATTTGTTGTAGTTGTTCTACAAAAGCACCATGCTCAGCTGAACGGAAGGCGTAATGCATTTCATAGTCATCACCGAGTCGGTTTAAATCAGCGATTTGCGACATAAAGGGCGTAATACCGATACCGCCGGCAACCAGAATGTGTTTTTTTCCTAACTTGGAAAGACTGAACAGATTGACGGGATAGGTTATCTGCAACGTGGATCCTACTTCGACGCCGTCATGCATGAATACCGAACCACCACGCGAATTTTCCTGTCGACGCACTGAAATATGATAACTATCAGTATTTTCCGGAGATCCCATCAGTGAATAAGGATTACGATGGATTCGACCATTGATGTTCATCGACACTACTACATGACTGCCACCGGAAAACCTCGGTAACGGCTGGCCATTTTCTTGAACCAGCGTGAAATGTTTCACCATATCGGTGACCTGTTCGACATCGGCCACTTTTACGTTCAGGATACTCATGGATAAACCTCTTCAATCTGTGGAATGTTGCCAGGCTCCTCTGCATCCACCATCACCCCCATGTACGCACCAAGACGCCGGGAAAAATGGTCACGGACAAACAGATGTCGACCACAATTGCTACATGGGAAGACATTGTGATGAACATCACGTGTAATGGTTTTGCAATGAACGCAATACACCGGCCTTGCCAATGTGCCGCACAACTCTTTCTGCACATCAACATCTTGAACACCAGCAGCACGGGTTTTCTGCAAAACTTGCCACATAAAAGCTTCGCTGCCTGCCACATAAAAGTGGGTTCCCATCGTGCAGTCTTTTAGTCGTTGTTCCAGATTTGCCAGCAAGCTTTCTTCTGAATCACAAATATCAAGCTCCTCCAGTACGATTTGCTGCAGGATGTCTGAATAATTTTTTTTGGCCGTTGGTAAATCTGCATAAAGCACCTGAATAGGCTCTTTGGGGTACATCTGCTGAAATAATTTAAGAACAGCAATACCACCCTCGCCCCCGGCTACCACCAGATGTGCAACCGCAGGGGTTTGCCATACCAGTGAGTCGTACAGTGGTTTGCTTCTTATCCAGTAACCTCTTTGCATAATGATTTCCTCATTAAATCTGGCTAAGCGCGACCAGATTCCTGGCTGGCGCTGTGCAGACTATTTACTTTTGTTGTTCCGGATGAGTACGCAGGCGCATCGGATCATAGAAAGGCATTTTGGCAACATAGGCTTTGACCGGTTGTTTGCCTTCCACCATCACTTGAGTCCCTATCGCGAGATGATCAGGATGCAAATGCACCAGCGCCAGAGATTGCATCAGGTAATTGCTGTAACTGGAACTGGTCACCACCCCAATATCTTTACCGTCATGGGTAATACGAGAACCAGGCTCAACAGCCTCGGCGGTCATACAGGTAATACCGGCCTGCTTGAAGCGTTCTTTGCCTTTAGAGGCCAATACAGCTGCTTTGCCGATATAATCGCCAGGTTTATCCAGATCGACACCCCAGCCCATATTGACTTCCCAGGGGGTGGTATCGCCCTCAGGCATCTCATAGGGGAAAAACAGCAGACCTGCTTCTACACGGGTAAGATCAAGCGAATCCCAGGAGGCGGCAATCACACCAAATGGTTTGCCTTTTTCCAGAATCATGTCCCAGATATGAATGGCATCATCGGCACTGCAGTAGACTTCATAACCACGCTCGCCAGAATAGCCGCCACGGGCAATTTTGATAGCACAGCCAAACAGTTTCGCGTCAACATGACGGAAATAAGGCAGCGTTTCCAAATCAAAGTCCAGATGAGGATTCAGCACTTCCAAGGATTTTGGTCCCTGCAATGACAGGATATGTACATCCAAGTCCGCTGCGATCTGAACATTTTTACCCTGAGAGAGCTTCTCCAGCTGCTGTGGGGTGGCACCGCTGCCATGTGACAGGCGGAATTGATTCGGCGCATCGCAAATTACCATAATGTCATCACATAACGCACCAGTCTCATCCACTTCAGCTGCCAGCCTTGAGGTACCTGGTTCCATTTTGGTGACATCAATGGTGACCAGTTGGTCCACTACTGCCGTTGCATCAGGACCGCTCACATTCAGAATATTCAAAGCAGATACGTCATACAGACCTGCCCGAGTACGAACAGCAATCACCTCTTCATCAGCATCCGATTTATAGCTCCACGGAATCGGCATATTGTTCCAGGTGTCCCCATTCAATAACGAACCGAGTTCCTTATGACGTACATTCAGGATTGAATTTCTAAGCATTGCGATCTCCACAGTCATTAAAATTTATGGCATAGACAAACCATAGCCCAGCAAGCAATGCTCGAAAATTCCCAAGATGGCGTACTCCCAATGGAGTAAATAGCCATACTCGAATTTGAACTCGTTGAGATCTTCTACAAGATCAAGAATATTTATTAAGCCGATATAGATTTTGGGAGTTGCTGTAATCGTTGCAGGGTTTGAATCATTTCCAGCACAACCTGGGCTGACTCTTTGCCTTTGACACGAGCTCGGGTACTCGCCTGTTCTTCGTTTTCGGTCGTCAGAATGGCATTGGCAATAGGGACACGGTAATGCTGCTGTATTTCCGTAATGGCCCGAGCTGATTCATTGCAAACCACCTCAAAATGGTAGGTTTCACCGCGAATCACACAGCCTAACGCTATCAGACCATCAAATTTTCCGCTCTCCGACAGTTCTGATAAAACCAATGATATTTCTAGTGCGCCTGGTACGGTAAACAGCACAATATCGTTGCTGGCTACCGCCGCTCGATTAAGTTCATCGATACAGCCGCTGACCAAGGCGCTGCCAATGGCCGGATTAAAGCGGGACTGAACGATACCGATCCGTAGACCTTTGCCATTCAAACCAGCTTTCGTTGCTGACACTTTTAGATCATCTGTCATACCGATTTTCCTTCATATAGATCGCGAAACCAACGGGGATGTCTGCCAAGGCAGACACTGCCAGTAACCCCGCCAGCCCACGAATTTAGGAGGGTCAATTGTTATTCCATCACTAATTGTTGAATGTTCTGAGAGAACAACAATCCCTATAAATCCAGCCTATTCAAAATGGCTGCGCAACTCTTCTTCGATTTCGAAAATATCGCCGACAATGCCGTATTTGGCGATAGTAAAAATCGAAGCGCCTGGATCACTGTTTACAGCAACAATAGTCGGCACATGTTTCATGCCCGCCATATGCTGAATCGAACCGGAAATGCCCATCGCTACATACAGTTTGCAGGATCCAACCACCTTGCCTGACTGACCGACCTGACGGGATTTTGGTAACCAACCGGAATCGGCAATAGGTCTTGAGCAACACAAAGTGGCATCAGCCATCTCAGCCAGCTCACGGAACTGTTCAACATTGGCTTCTTCGGCAATACCCCGGCCTATCGACATAATGAAATCGACCGTGGTGATATCAATATCATCTGCCCCACCAGCCTCAACAAATTCCAGGTTAGTACTGCGTGATTCGATATTGGTCATATCTTCTGACGATACCGATGGAGAAGCTTTTTCCTCAGTCGGTTTGAAAACGCTTGGACGAATGGTCAACAACACACATTGCTTGCCTGGAAAATCCAGCTCTACATTGACCTTCTGGTCATAGCCGGATCGTGTCGCCACCAGTTCATCGCCATCATATTGCAGTCCATATACATCGGTAGCAAAGCCATAATTACCCTTGCGTGCCAGAGTGGCTGCGTAGCCTAGAGAATCGACACTATGAGGGAGCAGAACCACTTCGGGATCCAGCTTTTCCATCAGCGAAGTGATTGCAGCTTCAAAGATATCCGGATCAAACTCGACAGTGGCCGTTTTTACCGTGATGATTTCATCTACACCGGCCACTGACAGATCGGCAACATAATTTTCAGCCTGTTCGCCAATCACAGCTACCACAACCTTGTCATCAGCCTGTCTTAGTTCCTGTGCCGCAGCAATAACTTCCAGTGAGATAGGTCGCAGTTCGCCACGACGGTGTTCAGCAATTAATAAGAATGTTTTCATGGTTATTCCCCTTTGAACTCACGAATAATTTCAGCCAGTTTTGCTGCCTGTTCAGCAGGTGTACCTTCAATCATTGAGGCCATCCCTTTTTCAGGAATATACATGCGCCGTACACGTGATAAAGCAGCATCAACACCAACATCACTCTCACTCAAACCCAAATCACTCAGGCTGATTTCATCTACAGGTTTGGCAGCTGCCTGCTTGATGCCACGTAATGAGGCGTAACGCGGGGTATTGATACCAAGCTGGATGGTGAGCACTGATGGGCAGTCAATTTCCACTTCCTGTGAAAGTCCGCCTTCCAGTTCCCGGGTGATTTTGGCTTTATTACTGCCAGGCTGATATTCAAGTCCTGCAACCACTGCCGCATGAGGCCAATTAAGGCTGGCTGCCAGTGAAATACCGGTTGAACCAGCTGCTTCATCTGATGACTGCACACCAGCAAATACCATATCCGGTTTTTCTTTTTCGACGACAGCGGACAGGATGCGACCAATCGTGACAGAATCAGAACCTTCCATTGCATCATCCCAGACTCGAATAGCGCGATCAGCACCTTTAGCCAGGCATTTTCTCAGGACGTCATCGACCCTTTCCGGTCCGACCGATACCACCACCACTTCAACTTCGGTGTCAGATGATTCTTTGATAACCATCGCTTCTTCAAGTGAAAAATCATCCCACTCGTTGAGGTCGTAAAGCAGAAAATCCTCATCGACATCAAGTTGATCATCACGAATTTCGAAGTCTTCATCTAATGCAGCGACTTCTTTAACTGCAACCAGTATTTTCATCAGATTTATCTCCTAGTTGACTGTATAAAACAGCATTTCTAATGCAGCTAAGGCTGCAAATATTTTTGTGTAAACCATTTGAACACCATAAAACGGACGGATAGATCAGGATCGTCATGCAGGCTCCAGCGGTCGTGATCATTCAGTGAAGGGTTGGATACCAGCATTAACCGATGCAAGTAATACGGGTCTTCCAGCAGAGGCAGCAGAGTGTCTCGCTCGGCCTTTGGATTAATAATTACGCCACGACGTATATCAGTCTGTTGAGAACCCGACAGTCTTATCAAAATGGCTTGCGGGGTATTAGCGTTGCTGGCCACTCCGCTCAGCACGTCGACATCATCTTCAGCAGACAGCATGCCGAGCACATCTGCAGGGGTGTTCTTTTGATACGCCACACCGGCTCTGACCCAGACGCTGTTATCTACAGAAAGCCGTCTGAGAATATCGATAGATGTCAGTGGGTTTCGCGTTACTGCACGACGAACTTCATCATTCTGGTCCTGGGCCAGTTTATTAAGCAGCATTTCATCTAATTGGGGATGACGGGCTACTCTCTGTCTAACCCAGTGATCTTCATCATTAGCCAGCTGCTGCAAATTTTCATCTGTCAGGTCAGTTCGACTCGCCAAAGCCCGACGCACAATATTGGTACTGTTATGGATCATCTGGTTTGCGAGCTCTTTGCTCAGAGATGGATTACCTGCCAGAGTACGAAGCACGCTGACGTCATCATGTTGCGCCAGAATGGCTAATTTTTCCGGGGATAACCGGGGATTTGCCGCCAGATGTCTTAGAATGTTTATGTCTGTTTCATTAAATGCCAAATCCAGCAAAAACTGTGGACATCGGATATGAGTCACCACAGCGGATCGGATAAAACAGTTACCTCGCTGATAGAGCTTTTCCAGTAATTCAGGGGGTGTTTCAGCATGGACAGCCAGTTCGTTATCAAACATATCGGGATAACGTTGTTCAAGGCGATTCAATGTATTTGCATCGGTATTTGGATGCGCAGCAATGGATTTGAGAATTGGAATGTCATCCTCGCTCATAGCCAGACTGTTCAGTAATGTCGATGAGCTGTGTGCATGCTGAGTCAGCAGGCTGATCAACTGCCGATCATGACCACCTTTTTTATAGATAGTGTTCAATGTGCCGGCACGACTGGATGGATTTTTATCCAATCTTAACCGGATTGTTTCATCCTCGATTTCCGCCAGCATTTGCAGCACTGCTGCAGGTGTATGCTCCCAGCGAGCCAACAGAAGTGTGTTGCGACGCTCCTTACAAAGTATGTCGCTCAACTGCTGTTTTTGCTCACCCTCAGCCAGTTCATACACTGCTGCTGCACTATGCAGATCGCCACTGCTTATCGCACAGTTAATCAGTGCATCGGCAGTCTCCGGCAGGCAGATATCAGGCGGAAACAACATCGGCATCGATGACCTCAACTTCATCAAACTCGACACATTCATTGACCAGCTCAATTAACTCTTTCACGACGAATTTGCCTTCATATCCAGCGGTTTTGAGTGCATCTTCAAACATGGTCAGATCTTTCGGGCATGACACGATAAAGACATCAAGCTCTTCAATTTCTGCTGCCTCACGCATCCGGTTCTCAGACGGTTTTTCAATACCGACCGGATCCGGAATCCAGATACGACCACCACCGGCACCACAGCAGAAGGAGTTGTCACGATTACGATCCATTTCGATCAGTTCACATCCCAGCAACTTGATCAGTTCACGAGGTGCGTCATAGCCTTTGTTATAGCGTCCAAGATGACATGGGTCATGGAATGTCACGCGGTAATCGAGTTTTTTGTTGAGCTTGAGTTTGCCCTCTTCAAATAACTGCTTGAGCAAGGTGGTGTAATGCTGAATTTCAAATTCACCACCGAAATCCGGATACTCATTACGAATCGTGTTGAATGAGTGAGGGTCGGTGGTTACAATCGAATTGAAATCACATTTTTCAAGGGTGCTAATGTTGGCATTCGCCAGGAACTCGTAGAGCCCTTCCTCACCGACTCGACGCACATCATTACCGGCATTCATTTCTGCTTCGTAAAGCAAGCCGAAATCAACGCCTGCCTGTTTCATCAACTTGGCAAAAGAGCGGGTCACTACCTGGTTTCGGGGATCAAAAGAAGCGTAGTCGCCGACAAACCACATCACATCAACCGGTTCTTTACGTGCATCTTTAATGGTGAACGGTAATTCTTTGGTCCAACGTGGACGTTTACGCTTCGATTCATTCATCGAGTTGCCGTTTTTATGGATTGACTGCATGGTTTTCTGCAGAATCGGTTCCATATTGCCTTCATCTACCAGCTTGCGACGCATCTGCACAATGATCGGAACATGCTCGATCGCTACCGGACAAATCTCCACACAGGCCATACAAGTTCGACATGACCAAAGTGTTTCCATGAATACCTGACCGACATCCTTGCCATGAACATCCAGCTCGGCCTGTTCTGGCAGCTCCTTGGATTGCAATGATTTATTGGCAAATTCACGTAATGACAGGATCACATCACGCGGTGATAACGGTGCACCTACAGCAGTTGCCGGACAAGCTTCATGGCAACGGCCACACTTGGTACAGGAATCCAGATGCAGCAACTGTTTCCAGGTAAGGTCAGTAATGGTTTTGATACCAATATCTTCCTGATCTTCCGGCACACTCGGCAACCGCTTACCGGCCATCGGATCACGGAACATCAAAGACGCTGATGCGGTGAAGATATGTTTTACTTTGGTGTATGGAATCAGTGCGACAAAGGCCAAAGCCAACACACCATGGAACCACCACAGTCCAGTGCGGAAATTGCCTGCTGCTTCTGCCCCCATGCCCAGGCCAGCCATTACATGTGCCATCAGTGCTCCGATGGGTGACCACCAGCGATAATCCCAGACAGTTGCAGTTTCACTTAACCAGACCAGACGTGCGGCTTCCAGTAAAAAGCCTGTGAAGCCAATCAGGATAAGCGCCCATAAAAAAGCCCAGTCTTCGCGGCGGTAACCACTGCGATCATAATCGGGGTCGCCGGGCTCACGATCCGGGCGAGCATAGTCAAGTTTGGGCAGCTTTAACCATTTTCTGCGGTACATCATATAAAGCAGTCCCCCAATCAGGCCGACACCAGCCAAATCCAGGACCAAGGAGAACCACAGATAAAAATCGCCATACCAGAACGTGATACCAAACAGGGGTTCCAGAATGTCGTATTCGAGGGTAATCGTGGCTGTGCCGATAAACAGCAGCACAAAGCCAAAAAATATCAGTGCATGGGCACGACCAGCTGACTTATCACGCCGTTTAAGGGTGCGATGCGTAGCCATGGTCTTGCACATGTCTTTAAAGCGTGCAAAAAACTCACCCCAAGAAGCATCAGGCTTGCCGCGACGATACTTGCGGATCTGCACATAAACACCGTAAAGAAATATACCGATAGCGGTATAGCCAATTACGTAGAAAAGATAAATTGACCAGTTTGAAAAGCCTTCAAACAGAATTCGAGTAATTTCATGTGCTTCATTCATGACACACCTACTTTCCTGGGAAATTCATAATGATTGAGCAAACGGTAGGTGTGCTGCCACAATTGACAGCACACAACCGGTTCCTGCTATTTAGATCTTGTACTCGATCTCATGGTTACCACCCGGCATATGCGGTGTGCCCCAGGCAATCGTTTCGCGTTTGTATGGCAGCGGGAATTGAGGATTTTCAGACTCAATCTCACGTGCCACACGATGACCGGTAAAGGTGGCATCAGCGATATAACGAGGCGCTTCAGCATCACCAATCAGGTACACGCCTTTGATATCGTTCTCAGCCCATTCACTTTCACGAGCCTTGAGTTCCTGATAAAGCTTGTTATCAGATTTACGACCTGTGACCAGTACCAGAGAATCAAACTCCAGCCAGCGATGCGTTTTGTTCTCGTCACGTGGCAATTTGCCAGGGCCACGGTAGCTGCGACGTGAGCCATCACCCCACATGTTGTAAATTTCCAGACGTCCGGTTTCAATGCGGCTGCAGAAATGATTGCCAATTTCTTCGATATTCAATTCGTGCAAACGACGCATCATATTTGGATATTCCAGGGTGAATTCCATATATTTCGCCAGGTGGACACCCGTAACGATGGTGACTTCATGACCGTCATTAACCAGTTTTTCAGCCAGACTTGGCGCCATGAAATAACTGTCAGCATTGAGAATAACGACACGCTTACCGATTTTCTTTTCACCTGACATAACTTGTTCAGGTGTTAATTGATCCGGTAATGACGCATCAGCCCCGGGAATGGCATCATGAGTCAGACAGTTATCCCCATTGGTATGCCATTTGGCACCGGTAGCGATAATGACTTTTTCTGCACCATATTCCAGTACATCATCGGCAGTGAGCGCTTTTTGCCCCAGCGCCAACACACTGTTTTTGTTTTTCTTGACCAGTTTCTGCAACTGGGTTTCACGATAATCACGGTGATATCCCCATTCACCCAGGCCTGGTAAAGATGCAATCTGGTTCAAATGGCCACCGACTTTTTCAGCGGTATCGTAAACGTGAACCACATAGCCTTGCTCCATCAGTACACGCGCAGCCTCAGCACCTGAAGGTCCTGCACCAACAACCAATACTGAATCAGAGGAAGTGGCTTTCTTGAATTTTTCCGGATGCCAACCGCGGCGATACTCTTCACCCGCTGTCGCATTCTGCGTACAGATCATTGGCGGGCCACCAATTTCCCAACGGGAAATACAGACATTACAACCAATACATACTCGAATATCGTCGTAACGCCCTTCTTCGATTTTCTTCGGTAAGAACGGATCTGAAATAGATGGACGTGCCGCACCAATAATATCGGCATAGCCTTTGGTGACGATTTCAGTCATTTTTTCCGGATCGGTAAAACGGCCTACGCCGAGTACTGGTTTTTTGGAAACTTCTTTAACAAACTTGGTCCACGGAACCTGATGACCTTGCTGATAGAAGCGTGATGGACCGGCATCTTCACCCCACTCAGCGATATCACCGACATCCACATCCCATAAATCAACCAGAGGATCAGCCATCTGAATGAACTTCATACCATCTTCTTCAACTTCGATTTGGCCCGGCCCATACAGGGTATCAACGGCAAATCGAGTCGCAATGGCACAATCACTGCCAACTGCATTACGTACTTTTTCTAATGTTTCAAGCCAAAAACGTGCCCGGTTTTCCAGTGAACCACCATATTGGTCAGTTCTTTTATTGTAATAAGGATTTAAAAATTGCAGTGGCAGGGATGAGTGCGCGCCGTAAACATAAATAATGTCAAAACCGGCATCACGTGAGCGATAAGCTGCATCAACGTAGTATTGCTGGACCCGTTGGATATCGCTCAGATCCATCTCTTTACAATAACTAAGAGTTTCAAATTCTGAAGCAATCTGACTTGGGCCCATCGGGGTTGCCCGACTTTCCAGACAAGGCGCATGAGCACCGCCGTACCAAAGTTCCACACCGGCTAACGCGCCAAATTTATGGACTTCATCGGTCATGGCTTTTAGATTACGTACGTCGCCTTCATCCCAGATACGGGCAGACAACCGCATGGTGTCGTCAGATTCAGGGTGGATCGAGCAATATTCAGTATTCATTGCAGCCCAGCCACCCTCAGCTTTCAATGAGCGATGAGCGGCCTGGAAGCCAGGTTTATCTGAACCGGCACCAATACAATGTGGTACCTGATAAAAACGATTTCGAAGGGTTTTGGGACCGATTTGAATCGGTTCAAATAATATATCGTGCTTAGGATCGCGTGCCATATTCTGTTCTCCATTATTGTGAGTTCGGGCAAGCTTATTTTCAGCCTTGCCAAAGACCACAACAATTCTCCTGATGTGTTACCACCTAGGAAGTACGTGAGGCTTGAGCGAAGTGGTTACTATGTCGGAGAGAGTATATGGGCTGTCAGATATGACTTAATGAGCACAAATTCCGCCATGCGTTGAAATTGATTCGAATACATGAATTTTGAAAGAAAAAATGCTGGGAGTTGGCACTACAGATCAGCCACCAGCAAACTGCTGTAAAAGACAATAAGAATGCCCGTCAGCACGACCAGATAAGGCAGAATACCGGCACGGCAAATAATATCGCCTCCATTTTCATCCAGTGACATGTCTTCACGCATGGCTTTGGGAAATACGCCTTTATCTACCAGGTAATGTCGCCAGATAAAAATCGGAATCACCAGCAATGCCAGCAGAATGCCACTCATCAATGTTCCCTTTCCCCAGACATTCGCCCCCATGCCCATCAGCACCATATTTACGTATGACAATAGCGTACCAATAGCAATCAGCACTGTTGGCGCACGGTATGGTCGTTCCCAATTTGGTCGATCCAGTCGATGAATCCAACCAGCATTGAGATTGAGAAAATTAAAAATGATATATCCCACATTGGAAGCAGCAAGCAGGAATACATAATCAGACATGCTAAGCAGCACCAGATTGACAATCAGGTTGGTCCACATTGCTGCAGTCGGCGCTCCCTGTTCATTTACCTTGGATAGATAACCGGGCAACATACCGTCAATAGATCCCTGATAAAGAGTGCGTGATGAACCGGCCATAGTGGTCATCACTGACAACAGCAACGCCAGCACCAGCATCACCACAAACACATTGGCAAACATACTATCCCCACCCAGAATACCGGCCAGCACATTCGCCACCCCCATACCACTGTAGATTTCTGCCGATAACATTCCATCATAAACTGCCGGCGCCACAACCTGACCGGCACTATTGAGCGTTTCCCGCTCTACAAGCTGTCCAAGTCCCAGGTGACCCTGAAATGCCAGTGGTACCAGTGAAAACACTGCAATACACAATAAACCTGAAAAGAAAATGGCCTTGAAAGTATCGCTTTTGGGATTTTTGAATTCCCGCGTGTAACAAACCGCCGTTTCAAATCCATAAGTTGACCAGGCTGCGATAAACAGCCCTCCGGCCATCAGTTTCCAGCCTTCAAGGTTCCATTCACCATCGATCACCTGACCGATTGAATCATAGGCCAGAGGTGTCAGAGGGGTAATATTGGATAATGGTAAATCCCCGGTAATCAGTGGCACCAGGCCGACCAATATTAATGGCAACAAACCGGTCAAACCAAAGATCATGGTGGCACGTGCCGATCGAAGTATGCCGCCATTCTGTATAGCAAACACCACCAGCATCAGGGCACTACCGATGATAAATGTCGCGTTGATTCGCAAACTCAAACCGTCTTTCAGGTAGGACAGATCGACCAGCGTGATTTGCCAACTATTGATGACGGCATCAGGGGCAAACAGGGCGGAGAGAATATACCCTGCTGCCAACCCCGATCCGATAGCGAGTACCGGCCCCCAGGCTATCCAGTTGCACCATACTGATATCGGCGCAACAATCTTGATATATCGAATCCAGGCTACCGCACCATAAACCGATGCTCCGCCTGTTTTATGTGGAAATAATCCGGCGATTTCAGCATAGGTAAACGCTTGCAGAAAACCAAAACTGATAGAAATGATCCAAATCAGCCAGGCTGGCTGGCCGACTGTTGCTGCTACCGCCCCCATGGAAAACAGCACAAGTGCCGGTACGCCACTTGCTACCCAGAAGGCTCCGGTCCAGTTAATTCTACGGTGCAAAGTTGATGGATCTGCCCGATTTTCGGCCAGCAAATCAACGGCTGCCACATTGGCAATTACTGAAGGCTCACTCACCCGTTTACCCCTGTAGTTACAGCTCTTTGGCCGTATTATTTAGTTGTTATTGCTTACATTATCACGCATTGAAGAGGGTCAAAATACAATTCACAAACAGCTCAAAGCTGGGTATCTGACAATATGATTGTTATAGACATGGTATGGCAACACACCTTTAGGCGTACTTCCAAGGTGGTAGATGAATAGCTGACGTGAGTTATAGAGACTTAATACGTTTTGACAAATATTCTTGCACACACTAAAGCCACAAGGCTTAGCCCAAATATAATTACAAAAGCCAGCACATCGGCGTAAGGATATCCCCAGAATTCAGTCATTGGTTGTTACTCCATCTAATAGACCGGTATCCAACATGCGTTGTCGACCAAAGTCAGACAAAGCAAACTCAAACAATAAACGATCCTTCGCAATCGCTTCACCATCATCAAGCCGATACCCGATACGGTTAATGAGTCCGGCTGAGGCCAGCTCATCCAAAGCAATACTAAAATGATTAATCCAGTAATGGCCCTGCAGCTCATATTCAACCATTGCCCGTTGAATCAGTTCAAAATCCCACAAACTCGGGGACTGATTTAACGTGATCAGCAAAAAACCCTTTTGTGGTGGTTTCATGATTTCACCTCACGAAGAGTAGAAATGTTCTCAGCCGGTTCACGATACATAACAAAGCTGCCGGTTACGGTCAGAATCAGGCCCAACACGAAATACCATTCGGGTAGTTCCAGCGTGAATGCCATAACAAACAAGACAGCAAACACCCCGTATAAATTACCGATAGCCTCACCCCGGCCCACACCAATCAGTGAAAAACTCTTATAAAATGAGGTATAACAATATGCATGAGCAATCGAAGCCAACACCATCCAGATCATCACCATAGGGCTGGTCAGCATATCTACCAGTAATGTAATAATGGGTAAATCTGTCAGCAGGTAGATCATTGGCAATACCAGAATGCCCCAAAACAGAATTTCAAAGCTGAAGCGACATTGAATACCAACATCAGGATCAGTAACGTCCATTGCACGCGACGCTACTGCCCCCTCAGCCCCCCAACCAATCGCTGACATGATGCCACCCACATACCCAAGCCAGGCATAGTTTTCGCTTATATCAATTTCCCCAAACAATCCTGGACCATAAATGACCATGCCGCCCATGATAATAATTGCCATGCCAAGTGCAGCACGGCCGGAGATTTTTTCGTGATACCAGAGTCGCGCAATTATTGCTCCGACAACGGGATAAAATAGCGAGGTAATCGCTGCAAACACAGGGCCGACATAGCCCATCGCCATATATGAACCGAAAATGGCCATCGGACCACCACACAAAGAAGCGAGTGCATACCATTTAGAGATTCGTCTGAAACGCACAATAGTGCGTCCATAATCACGTAACTTGCCCAGCATTCCGTTCCAGATAACTAGAAACAGTAATACTACAACAGCGTGGATCCAGGTCATCACAGCCGTGGCAGCCAGACGCATGCCATGATCTCCGCTATGAATACTGACAAAGGGTTCTTCATACCACATTGCTGTACCGGGTACATACCAGGCACCCCACAGCACAGCGGTCCATAAAGCCCAGGTAAAACCCCAACGCTGACTGCGTTGGAAATGATTGTGCAGTGCTTTATCCAACGATAATGACATTAAATTTCCCTACAACGCCTGTATCAGTTCTGCAAGAGCAGCATCCATCCCCTTTTCCGACTTTTCAGGTAATACATAGTCTTCCACTACCAGACCAAACCCCGTCATATTGTGGATTTTGCGTGGGCGTGTCATCAGACGCATACGTCTGATTCCGAGATCCAGCAGAATTTGAGCACCGATGCCATAATCCTTCAACTCAATACTGGCGACAGGCAAAGAATCCGGACTGCTGATTTGCCTGAGAATGTCCTGTTCGGACTCATCACGTCGTAACAACACAATCACACCGGCCCCCTCGCTGGCGATTTTCTGCATTGCAGCATGAATACTCCAGCTATGGGAGTGTTGCTTGGCATCAAGTAATTCAATGACTGATAACGGTTCATGAACTCTGACTAACGTGCTGGCAGATTTTGTTGGATCTCCATACAGCATGACCAGATGCGTTTTATCCGTTGTAATATCCCGGTAACCGATCAACTCAAAATCACCAAACACCGTATTGATCAGACGACTGCTTTTGCGTTCAATCAATGTTTCTGTCTGATGCCGATAGGCAATCAGATCAGCGATGGTGCCGATTTTCAGGCCATGCTCACGGGCAAATCCCTGCAGATCAGGCAATCTCGCCATGCTACCGTCCTCATTCATGATCTCGCAGATCACTGCGGCCGGGGTTCTATCAGCCATTGCTGCAATATCGCAACCGGCTTCAGTATGGCCTGCCCGTGCCAGCACACCGCCAGGTTGTGCCATTAACGGAAAAATATGCCCTGGCCGAACAATATCGGTTGGAGTGGCATTCGCTGCCACTGCAGCCTGAACAGTTCGAGCACGGTCTGCAGCAGAAATACCAGTGGTCACGCCTTCTGCGGCTTCAATGGATACCGTAAAGTTGGTGCTTAACTGCGCTCGATTATGTTTGACCATCAAGGGCAGTTCCAACTGACGACAACGTGCTTCGGTCAATGTCAGACAAATCAGTCCCCGGGCATAACGGGCCATGAAGTTGATATGTTCTGCTGTGACGGCATCGGCTGCTATCACGATATCCCCCTCATTTTCCCGATCCTCATCATCAATCAGAATAACCATTCTGCCCTGGCGTATTTCATCAATGATTTCTTCTACCGGAGAGATTACTGTCGATTCAGAAAGCGGAAAACTGGGTGGCTGTAATGGATAGTTCATAGCGATCCCCTGCTTTTCTGCAACATGGCATAAGCCGAATGGTTATGTATCGACTCGAAGTTTTCACATTCAATAATGTAATCGACAATGGCTTCACAGCTATTTAACGAGGCAGCCACATCACGCACCAGATCTTCGACAAATTTTGGATTATCGTATGCATATTCGGTGACGAACTTTTCATCTGGGCGTTTGAGCAAGCCGTAAAGCTCACTGGAAGCCTGTTTTTCAATCTTCTCAATCAGAGATTTTAGACTGATAATCTGTCCCAATTCCGCAGTCACGGTAATCATTGAACGCTGATTGTGAGCACCATATTCGGAGATTTTTTTCGAGCAGGGACATAGACTGGTTACTGGAATCGCTACTTTGAGTTTAAGACTGAGCGTTTCCTGCATATTGGCAATCAGCGTGATATCGTAATCCATCATACTGCTGACGCCGGAAACCGGTGCCTGCTTACGAATAAAAAAAGGAAACTGCATTTCCAGGTGACCGCTATCTGCTTCAAGCTGAGTCAGCATAGTTTCCATGAAATCGCCGATAGTATCCGATGACATCACCAGATCAGGCGTTTCCAGCAGCTCGATGAAGCGTGACATATGCGTGCCTTTCACATCATGGGGCAACTTCACATACATATTGAAGTCAGCTACCACACGAATAGGCGCTTCATCAGCATCACTCTGAAAAAATATGGGATAACGCAGAGATTTTATACCAACTCTATCGATGATTAGGCAGCGTTTATCTGGCGTATTCTGAACATCTTCCAGTTGAATATGCAGGGGTAGGTTCATCGATCTATCCTTCTGTTTTTAGATTGCTGGTTAATCACCTGCTGTATTCCTCAAAAAAAAGGTGGATCAGCCTTTGATAACAAAAAACTGCTAATTTTGTTATCTGGCCTGATCCACCCAACGCCTCAACGAGAGAACGGATCGAGGAAATTAAATGAAGCTGAATTTAAGCTGTAACTCAGCAACGATTACATTATTACGTCGAGCAAGGGCACTAACAATTCCAAAGAAGGATTACTCCCAAGTAGTTAGAAAATCACTGTAAATTTGTGATCAAAATTACACTTCATTAGAACTGCAAAGTTCCCATTTTTACTATATGACCCGACGACTTTATTAATCTCCCGCTGCAGCATTTACAACGATCTCTGGCTGCGAGCGTGCTTCATATTGAGTGTAAAGCCAGATAGGCAGATACATTCCCAGAACAATAAAACCAACCCATGTAGAAAACCAACCCACTTCAAGACTGTTCAGATACACCACACCGATCAGGCAAAGCGGAATATTGAACAAACCGAATAGCAGAGCAACGTTCTTCCAACCTTTTGGCGCTTTGAATGGTCTGTCCAGATTGGCAAAGTTAGGATTATTTTTAGCTTTGACATAAGCAAACAGGCTGATGCCATTGGCACAGGTATAACCAATAGCTGAAGCAGCTAAGATGGCCGCCGGTGTACCCATCGAAATTAATATCAGGTTAAAAAGACCGATAACCACCATTGCCACAACGGGTGTTCCTCGTGAATTCAATTTGCCAAATACTCTCGGTAAATTTCCTTCACTCGCCATTGAGTGCATAGCTCTGGCAGAGCCAAGATAGGCTGTTTGAATAATCAGAATCATTGCAGCAATCAGCATAATAATGGCAATCATTGCACCCGCCTTACCAAAGGCAGCTTCAGCAACTGGAATCATTGGTGACAAGGGTTCAGCAAGAACACCATCAACTCCTAAAACGCCGATAACAGCCGCCTGGACCAGTACAAAGGAAAATAAACAGATTGCCCCACAGACAAACAATGCCTTGGGAACGTCCGTGCCTGGTTTTTTATATTCAGGACCATAAATCGCTGCGGTTTCCCATGCACAGGCACTCCACTGGGCAATCGCAAACAAACCGAATAAAATCAATATATGGTGCATATCCCAGGACCAATCTGCAGGCAACCAGCTGTTTGTGATATTACTGATTTCCACTGCCCCGGTAGCAAAAGGGGTAACAGTCATTACCACCAGTGGTATCAACGAAATGGCTGCCAGGATGTAACCTAAAATCGCACTGTCTTTAAGACCAAAGCTGTTGATGATAAGCAGTACACTAAAAATCACACCTCCTGATATCAAAGAGAGCTGATATTCGGTAAACATCGTTCCCAGCACCGGAAATAGTCCATGCAGATAACTACCGACAAGTATGGCAAAAATCGCCAGTACTGGATTCCATGCAAACCAGTAACTCCAGGCACTGAAACCACCGATAAGCTTTCCTTTGTCATAATTTCCATCGTAATTCTGGGTTTTGAATACATTTTGGGCAAAACCAGGTAAACCCGAGGCTTTAGGAAAGGTAGTGGCCAATTCAGCATAGGCAAGATTTTGCATAAAGCCCTGCAGTACCGATAAACCCCAGATAAGGATTGCTGCAGAGGCGACCCAGAGGGGAAAGTAACCCAATGAAGGTAAAATCAGTAACGGTACGCCGGACGCAATAGCCAGCCCCTGCTTCCAGTCTATGGAGCGTTCAAGGTCATTAGAATGCTCTCCTGTGACGGAGGCACTTGTAGTGCTCATGTTATTTTCTCTCATAAGAATCATCTCCAGCTTATTAAGCGTGTAATTTCTTGTAGTTATTATTTTGATAAGTAATTTAAAAAAAACATTTAACATGTTGAATACAGGTTCATTTCAAACCCGCTTTGAACTTAGCTTAATAATGAGGGATTGATAATTCTCCTCAATAAGTACTCCTTTAGGTGTACCTGTCAGCCGATATGCAATGCAAACTATTAAGAAAAATGTCCAGCTCCATCGCTCTATAAACTATTTCTGCTTTGCCATAGTCCAGTGCAACCGCGCCCACATATACGCATCCATGATAGATATGGCATAAATAAAAACCCCACCGGCAAACTTGCCAACCAGCGAAATATCCGGCGCAGCCAGATTGAAAGTAATGACCCCCAGAACCATCATAAAAAACACCATCATCAGACCTCTTATAGGTGCATGATTCAGTACCTGACCTACCCCGGGCAATAAAATAGCGACGAGCAGTACGAGGTATGGATGAACGGGGCGGAATGGTTTTCGCAAAGTCTCGCTCATGCGTTTTTGCCTCCAGTTAAATGCTGTTGTAAACGCTGTAGTTGACGCGTCAATGCTGCTATCTGATCAGAATCGATCGGTTCGTCATCAAATTGCACCGATCGCAAAAGTAAATAATTACCCCTGTCAGCCTGACGAATCAGATATGTCAGTCGAACTGCATCGGGGGTTATAAGAAGTTCTTTGACTTTTTGATCGGCAAATATCGTCCTGACATCAGCGTCAATTGCCTGTAGTTCTGGCGTCACACCCCGACTCATATAACGGGCATGTTCCGGCCAGCCAGACAATGGCTTAATCGGTTGAGACCATTGCCATGACGGACTGTAAAACTCGGTATTCTGTGGTCGTACCAGAATATCGAGACTGCCGTTTATGGCAGGAGTGTTAGGCAGTTGAATATGCAACCACATCACCGGAATCTTACGGGCAGTAAGGTTATCCACCTCAACCCTTAAACTCAGCGGTGTCTGATTAAAAACACCTTTTAATGAGGCATAACCGGCAGTATTAAAGTGAGTTTCACTTACATTCATGACCTTTGCGAAACCATTAAGCAAATTCGCACGCGATTGAATCACCTGTCGATGATGTTGTTTATATAGCCACCACAGGGAAAAACTAAACACAATGACCAGCGTAAAAACACCGAGCTCAGACATAATATCCTCCCCACCCTAGGGCTTGTTGATCTTTCATATACACCTCTGTTGTGAGCTGAAAAAGCGTCAATCAAGGCACGAGGAGCGCCTTTTAGTTATTCTAAATAAGCGACGAGCAACGCAGAGTGGCGCTTTTTCAGTCACAACCCGAAGGGCTGGGACTATTTTTGCGACCACCTGCGTTGTCAATCACTTGTGTAGGCAGCTACACGGCGTGCTTTCCGCCTTGTTGGACACAAAAATAGCCGCCAGCAGTGGTGGATATGAAAGATCAACAAGCCCTAATACAAAAAATAATTGACTGAACATTGAGAAATCCTCTGCAAAACAGTAAAAAATCGTGAAAAAAGACCCCGCAGTCAGCTTTTCACTCACTGCGGGGTCAACGATTAACGCACCACCGTTACCGGGCAATGCGCCTTACTGATAACCTGCTCGGCAATAGAACCAAGCAGTACCTTAGAGACACCGGTGCGGCCCACAGACCCGGTTATCACATGGTCATAATGATTTACATCAGCAAAATGGATAATTGCTGCTGCCACATTATGTCCCTGTACCGTGGTGCAGGACACCGATCCGAGCCCCTTCTGTTGGGCCTTATCAAAAGCTTGCTGCAACTCCCTCTGTATCTGCTCATCAGCTGCTCTGAGCATAGTAGAGTCCCAGAAGTAGGTTTTAGTAACATCTTCTCCAGTCGGCCTGATCACATGAATAAATGTCAGTTCAGCCTTCGCCAGAAGTGCCATTTCAACGGCAAACTCAACGGCTTTTTCAGCACTGTGAGAACCATCTGTTGCACATAGTATTTTTTTCATTTCCGCCTCCTCCTTTAATAACCTTTCGGCCGTGGCCAAGGCATGGTGAACTGATCACCGCGTTTCACAAACTGATAACGACGTTTTACAAACCACACTGAAGCAACAATGTAGAACGCCATAATTGACAGCAATGAAGCGCCGTAACCGAGGAAAGTAGCAAAATAAACCACCGAACAAAGCGCTAGCAGTGTAAATGCCGGAATAGGATGAAACGGATGAATGTAGCCACGCTTAATCACATCCAAAGGCCACATTTTTCTGAATCGCATCATATTGAAGGACATAAAGGTATAGCCCAACAAACCTGACAGAATCGAGAATGTAATGACCTGATCCAACAGACCGGTGAATGCAAATGAAACAGCTATTGGGATCAGGAAGATGATGGCCCGGAATGGCGTTCGGTAATGAGGATGAATGGCTCCGAACCAGGTTGGCATATAACGGTCACGCCCCATTGAAAACCAGGCTCTTGCCGCATCATTGATACATCCGTTAGCAGAAGCAATCGCCGCAAACATGGTGCCGATAAACAACACTATCTGCAGCGATGGATTACCAATAATGGATGCCGCATCATACAAAGGAGTAGTTGCCTGTCCCAGATATTGCCATGGCATCAGACCCGTGGAAACATACCAGGTTAAAGTCGCAGCCACCAGCAGGGTTAGAATTCCACCAATAGTACCTAATGGAATAGCTCTTCCAGCACTACGTACCTCTTCTGCAGCCTGACAGGTTCCTTCAATCCCCAGGTAATACCACATGCCGAACTGCAATGCCGCAACCACCCCAATCCAGCCATAGGGTAACTCAGTTAATAAATCACTATGCTTGAGAATATTGCCAGGATTCAGTGGATCACTGCCAATAAACAAAGCAATAATGGCCAGAAAAGCAAACAGCGTAATGACAAAATTTACCGTCAGGGTCATAAACACCCCCCGGTAATTCAGCCAGGCCAGAAAAGCGATGGTCAACACCACAAACGGCTGGGGATTCAGATCGGCATAACCTGTGGCTGAAGCCACCGCAGCCATCAAATCTCCAACAATCAGTGCATCGGCAGCTTCCAGCATGGTATAAGCCATGACCAGATACAGACCCACATTAAAGGCCATAAGCGGCCCAATAATGTGTTTGGCCTGAGTATACTGCCCACCCGCTGCTGCCACAGTTGATGTCACTTCAGAGTCGATCATCGCCACGCAACTGTATAACAACCCAATTACCCAGCATGCAATCAAAGCACCATATGCACCACCTTTGGCAACTGAAAAGTTCCAGCCCATAAACTCACCGACCAGTACGATACCGACGCCAAGTGCCCAGACATGAAATGGATTCAACACTTTCAGCATTGAAATACGTTTTTGATCTCCACCAGTAGAAGTAGATTGGCTCATTTGTCTTCTCCCTCGTGTTTGATTTGCTCCAATAATTCATCAGAGCCTTCTCGAGAACTGACCAGTAGCTCCTCATCAAACTGACGAGAGACGCTCACGGCATCGACTACAATCCATAACAGCAGCCCGGCAGAAATGATCCAGGCGGCATAGCTCAATAAATCCCAATAAATCATCTCGCGTCCCCCTGTTCGTTATTTGCCTGGCTACCAGCAGTACCGAATTTTTCCGCAATCACCTCGCGGTATTGCCTGTCTGAAACTCGGAGAACAAAAAAGAAGTAACCGATAATGACTAACGCCGTGATAATCAGCATGACCGGGTCGATGGTGTAATCAAATCGGTCGTTAATGATCTCAGCAGCAGCTACCTCATCAAAGCCTAGCTTTTGCCACTGTTCCTGTTCCACGGGTGAGACATCAAGAGACTCCCAGGTGATTACCTGGGCAGACGTTGTTTCATCGGCTGATTTGGTATCAGACTCCAGAAACAAAGGGATATAAAGACTTACGTAAACTAAAAATAGAATAAATAAACTGTCAAATAGTTGACCGCGTTTATGCTGAGTTTTGGGGATATAGTTAGTCATAGCCTTTCCTCATTAGTAGACTCTTGCATTAATTTTTTCGCTTCTCGATTTTCATCAAGATGCTTAATGTCTAATTCGTAAATGAAATTCTTATCTTCAGCGTAGTGTTTGGTCATTGCTGCCACTGACGCCGTATTGAAAATCACTAACAATGCACTGGAAATTATCAACACCACTCGGATGAAGGGATCTTCCACAATGCTCAAGATACTAATGAGGACAAAGCCTATTGCCAGCCAGAGTAAAACGATATCTGACCAGGCCATAACACAGTCCCTTTTGTACATACTTTCTATACGTTTTTTTAAATTATTATTCATAGTTATGTCTCTCTCTGATTTAAAGATAGTTAATGACTACACTTTTGCCTCCTCTGTGAAATGAAAAAAAAAGGGCTGATGCCATCATGAATAAACTGACTTAAATTGACGGGGTAAGGATCTCTTTAAGTAGGTTTAATCAAAACAGCATCAGCCCTTGTCTCGATTACTCTTAGTAATGCGTTATCAGAACTGCTGTTGGCCTGGTATCCAGTTAGTACCAGCGAGTGGTACTCTGGCCATTGCAGCGGATTCCACTGTTAAGGCCACCAAATCTTCAGGTTCAAGGTTACGCATATCATTTTTGCCACAGGCACGTGCCAGTGTCTGTGCTTCCAGTGTCAGCACACGAAGATAATTGGCCAGACGACGTCCACCTTCAACTGGATCCAGCCGTTTGCTGAGCTCCGGATCCTGGGTTGAAATACCTGCCGGATCACGACCTTCATGATAATCATCATAAAAACCGGCAGCTGAACCAATCGCTTTGAACTCTTCATCATATTTAGGATCGTTACATCCCAATGCGATCAAGGCTGCTGTACCGATGGCAACTGCATCAGCACCCAATGCCATACATTTAGCTACGTCAGCGCCGTTACGAATACCACCGGAAACGATCAGCTGTACTTTACGATGCATGCCCATTTCCTGCAGCGCCTGAACGGCCTGTGGAATAGCGGCCATAGTTGGAATACCAACATGTTCGATAAAGACTTCCTGGGTTGCCGCCGTACCGCCCTGCATACCATCAACAACGATGACATCAGCACCGGCTTTAACCGCAAGCTTCACATCGTAGTAAGTACGTGTGGCACCGACTTTGATATAGATAGGCACCTGCCAGTCTGTAATTTCACGCAATTCAAGGATCTTGATTGCCAGATCATCCGGACCCGTCCAGTCTGGATGACGGCAGGCACTGCGTTGATCAACGCCCATCGGCAAGGTACGCATTTTGGCGACCCGCTCAGTAATTTTCTGGCCCAACAACATGCCACCACCACCTGGTTTAGCACCTTGTCCCAACACCACTTCGATAGCATCTGCCTTACGCAGATCATCCGGATTCATCCCATAACGCGATGGCAGGTATTGATAGACCAGTTTGGTTGATTGACCACGTTCTTCAGGCGTCATACCACCGTCACCGGTTGTGGTTGAAGTGCCTACTGCAGACGCACCACGGCCCAGAGCTTCTTTTGCATTGGCCGATAAGGCACCAAAACTCATACCGGCTATGGTTACCGGTGTTTCGATAACGATCGGTTTTTTGGCAAAACGGGTGCCCAATGTCACTTGGGTATTACATTTTTCACGATAACCTTCCAACGGATAACGAGACATACTCGCACCCAGAAATAACAAGTCATCAAAATGTGGCAACTTACGCTTGGCACCCCAGCCACGGATATCATAGATACCAGTTTCCGCTGCCCGACGAATTTCGGACATGGTCGACCGATCAAATGTCGCTGACTCACGGAGCTCGGTAATGTATTTCTTTTTTTCACTCATAATAGATTCCTCGTAAAATCAGCATTAATACGCAGAAGCGTTATCGACTTTGAAATTGTATAGTTGACGGGCTGAACCATAACGTTTGAAGGCATGGGGATCTTCATCCACCCCGGCACGCTTGAGTAAATGACTCAGTTCCTGGATGTGTTCATCACGCATTTCTTTGGCAATGCAATCCGCACCCAATGATTTCACTTCGCCTTTGACGTAAATGTGAACTTCATACAGTGAATCACCCAACGCATCTCCGGCGTCACCACAAACCACGAGGGTACCGGCCTGTCCCATAAAGCAGCTCATATGGCCAACATTGCCTGTTACGACTATGTCCGAGCCTTTCATTGAAATGCCACAGCGTGAACCAGCGTCACCTTCTATAACCAACAGCCCACCGATAGAGGTAGCGCCTGCAGAAGATGAAGCATTACCTTTAACGCGGACACTGCCAGACATCATGTTCTCTGCTACGCCTTGACCCGCACTACCGTGAACCACGATATCGGCTTCTTTGTTCATGCCCCCACAGTAATAACCGGCATGTCCCTTGATATCGACTCTGAGTTTCTGATCAAGACCTACGGCCAGGTTGTGCTGTCCTTTTGGATTAAGCACTTCCCACTCTGTTTCAGTACATGCAGCAGCCTGGTCATGTAACGCCTGATTTAAATCACGCACTGTTTGTTTTGCTAAATCAATAGTTTTCATTGTGTTCCCCTTAAGCACTTCTGGTCAGTTACTGCCACGTTCCCAGGCATAGATAGTTGACGGTTCAGGTTCCCAAACCTTGGCATTTTCGATTCCTGGCAAAGTGGTTAATGCCTGATATTCAGAGGCCATCGCCACATAATCATCGGTTTCTGCAATAACAGCCGGTTTGCAGGCGATCGGATCACGAACTACTGCAAAACCATCTTTGGTGCCAATAGTAAAGGTGTAAAAACCATCTAACTCTTTTAAAGCGTGTTCCAGGGCTTGATGCAAAGAATCACCTTGCTGCAAGCGATAGGTCAGAAAACCCGCCGCTACTTCAGTGTCATTATCGGTATCAAAGTGAATACCATTACGTTTCAATTCCTGACGCATACGGTTGTGATTCGATAGAGAACCGTTATGTACCAGACACAGATCCATTCCGGTTGAGAATGGATGACTACCCGCCATAGTCACCGCAGATTCAGTCGCCATACGGGTATGGCCAATGATGTGAGTTCCCTGCATTTTGTCCAGGTTGAACATATTCACGATACGTTCTGGCAGGCCAACTTCCTTGAGGATCTCAATCGAAGTACCGGCACTCATGATCAACACATCAGGATGATTTTCATGCAAATAGTTTTCGACAAAGTCAGCATCAGTTTTAACTTTAAAAATGGCTACCTTGCTGTTTTTAAACCAATCGACCTTGGTAACCAGTGCTTCTTCAATATCTTTTGCCAATTTTTCCCAGTCATAATTTTCATCTTCATGACGCAGGGTAAATTTGATACCGCTATCGACGGCATCGCCATAGATGGCAAAGCCGGCACTATCAGGCCCACGTTCTGTCATCGCAATCATCATTGGGGAAAACAGTTCACCCAAACGACTTTGATACTTATCATTTTTTAAATAAAGACCAACAATTCCACACATTAGATTTCTCCTAAAAATTCCGACTAGTCGGCTGCTTAATAAAATTCAGCGTAACGATCAATTTCCCAGTCAGAGACGTGCCGCATGTATTCCACCCATTCCATGTGTTTCAGTTCCAAAAACTCATTTGCCAGACCATCGCCTAAAGCGCCTTTTACAACAGTGTCTTTTTCAAGTGCCAGCAATGCTTCATGCAGGTTCTGAGGTAAGATATTGATACCCTTTTCTCTCAACTCCATCGGGCTGAGGTCATAAAGGTTGGTGTTATGACCCTCGCCGGGATCGAGCTCTCTTTCAACACCATCAAGGCCTGCAGCGATAATCGCCGCAGTGGTCAGGTAAGGATTGCATGAACCGTCCGGGAGTCGCATTTCAATACGTCCGTAAGGAATGCGAACCATAGTTGAGCGATTGTTATCGCCATAAGTGATGTACGCAGGTGCCCAGGTAGCTCCAGATAAAGAACGACCCACTACCAGACGTTTGTATGAGTTAACGGTAGGTGCTGCCAAAGCGCACAATGCCGGAGCATGTGCCAGCAGACCGGCCATAAAGTGATAAGCCAACTTGCTCAGGCCATGCCCTGCCGGATCACTGTCATCATGGAACAGGCATTTTTCGCCATCACCGATCGAAATATGCAAATGCATGCCATTGCCGGGACGGTTACTGAACGGTTTAGGCATATAAGTACAAATCATGCCTAATTCATTGGCGATCTCGCTGGCCGCCATCTTGAACATAATGAAATCATCGGCACTTTTCAGGCAGTCTGCGTAGGTATAGTTAATCTCGAACTGGCCATTAGCGTCTTCGTGGTCAATTTGATAAACATCCAGACCGACTTCAATCAGCGATTCCGTTAATTTTTCCAGGAAGACACTCTGACGCGTAATCCCTTTATAGTCGTAGCAAGGTTTTTGTAATGTATCGCTATCTTCAAACGGATGAATATGACCATATTCATCTTTTTTGAGCAGCGAAAATTCAGGCTCAAGGCCGGTAAACATGGTCCAGCCCTTTTCTTCAAGACGCTTTATCTGGTTTTTCAATACAACACGAGAATCGAAGTTATAGGGTTCGCCGTTGACATGTCCGTTACAGATAATTCTTGCATAACCAGGTTGCCATGGGATCAGTGACAATGTCGACAAATCGCCCATCGCCATGTAATCAGGGCCGTTTGGCTGAATGCCCATGCCACAGATAGCACCACCAGCAAAACCGGCACCGGTTTTAATGATGTCTTTAAGATGTGCAGAAGGGACCGATTTAACCTTGGCCACACCATGAATATCGACAAACTGTGCTAAAACATATTTGACGTTGTTGTCTTTAATAAATTGTTCTGCCTGTTCTAAAGTTTTCATCACTTTTGCTCCTGGTTATCGGTGATAGGCTCACTTAGGTTTGTTTCTGGCTCAAATTTCATTGCCTGACCTATGGATTAATTTATTCAGCGCCGGATGGCTTAATTACTATTGAAAAACTGGTTGATACCAACCGGTCCGCCGCCTAGCTCTTTAATAATATTCAACAGGGTCTCCCACAAATAAACGCCAAAAGTGCCATCGCACCAGAGACGCAATAGAGATTGACCTGCCACTTCCTGTCTGAGAACAACCACAGAGACACCTGCAATTGAGGTCATCGCCAGTTGATTGTCTGCCAACATTGGCCCGCTCAGATTAATTGCACATACCTGGGCCAGTAACTCTTCAAGCAACTCGCCACTTAAAATAAAAGACGCATCATTACGCAGCACGACATGAACACCGTCACCACTTTGCAACTGTTCAGTTAATTCTTTGCACTGCTGTACGCCAATCGGGTCTTCCAGCAGAAATTCACTATTTCCAAGACGCATGACCAGCGTTGCATCATGACGACTCCAGCTGTTTGCTGAACCGGGTAATTCAATCCCTTTTGCTTTTAAAGAATCAGTTGCTGCAGGGCCTTTGATAGCGAAACGTGTCAGGCAACTGACATCGCAAATGGCCAGTGTTGCAGCATGACGACTTTCCACATCCGGATCGGAATAGCGATTAACAATCGCCATGCCGTTAATAAAACCCATTTCCGGTTTCAGAGACGTCTGGGCAAACGCAACTGGACTTTGTAATACAACATTTTGCATATGCTGGCTCCTTAGCCCTGATTCAAACTTAGAAAAGAGTGCTCAACTACTTCAGCCATTTCGATCCGTCCACTATCCGTGCGAATCGCAAAGCGATGACCAGCCTTGGCTTGTTCTGGCAGGACAAAGGCAAAGCCAATGACCCGATTTACATATTCACTGAAAGAAATACTGGTCACCCGACCGGCAATCTCACCCTTTTCTATTACCAGATTGCATTCCTTGGGCAGTTCACCAAAATCCGCATCCAATACAAAGGTAACCAGTTTTTTCTTAACAGGTTTCTTCTGCAGGATTTTCAGGCTGCGTTGACCAATGAAAAAGGCTTTATCCATTGCCACCAGTGATTCAGCATGTGCTTCAAACGGATTCGTTAAACCATCAGTATCGTGACTAATCAGATGATGTCCCATTTCCAAACGCAGCAGACGCTGGGCATCAGTACCAAAAGGCCGTAGTCCATAGGTTTTGCCTGCTTCCATAATTTTCTGCCATACATGCAGACCGGCACTCGATGGAACATGAATTTCAAAAGCCAGATCCGAAACAAATGCCACTCGCATCACTCTGGCTTTGACACCGGCCACTAAAGCCTCGCGATATGCCCCTTGTGGAAAAGCTTCTTCCAAAAGGTCCAGATCAGTCAGTTCACTGAGTATTGAACGGGATGAAGGACCAGCCAATGTCATGGCAGACATCACACCAGTCAGATTCACCAGAGTGACCTGCATGCCCCAAAGCTGCAGATTACGTTGCATTTCACGATATACCGTGGCTGCATTGGAGGAATTGGTCGACACGTAAAACTTGTCTTGATCCAGACGGACTGCTACGCCGTCATCAACAATTACGCCGGCTTCATCAAGTAACATGGCGATACGGCTATTGCCGACTTTCTGACTGGCAAATTTACCGGTATAGAAACGTTCCAGAAACGCAGCAGCATCTTTGCCAAAGACTTCGATTTTGCCCAACGTACTGCCATCAATCATGCCAGCAGATTTACGAACAGCCATCGCTTCCTGTTGCACTGCCTGCTGACTGGTTAAATTAATACCCAGTGGCAGGTAATAAGCAGGTCGCAACCACACACCAGCTTCCATCATCACCCCGCCTTCTTTCACATGCCATTCATGCATCGCTGTATGACGATGTGGATGAAAACCGCGTCCGCCTAAATGACCGATCGGAGTTGGATGAAAAAACGGTCTTGCTGTAGTGGAGCCAATTTTTTCAACTGGTAAATCCCGTATGCGAGCCAGAATACGAATAGCATTCATATTGGAATGCTTACCCTGGCTTGGTCCCATACCAACAGTGGTAAAGCGTTTCATTAACTCAATGTTGTCAAAACCTTCCTTGGCAGCATTGATAAAATCTTTTACCTGAATATCTTCATCAAAATCGACAAAGTTTTTGCCTTTTGGATGATTCACAATTGGGTAAGGATGACTGGGCGAGTTACCACGATGTGCCATAACAGCAACGGGATCAGCAGTACTCTTGCCAAGATAGCGTGCAGCTTCAGCACCGGCCCGTTTTCCGTCCAGCAACCGTTGCTCAAGTTCAAAGATGCCATTGACTTTACCGGCAGCAAATACCCCTTCTGGCAGCTGATTCGGCACAAACTGCTGAACCGCCTGGTCATAGCGCATCTGAGTACCAGCCTGATAAAGCAAAGCTGCAGCCGGGGCCCAGCCAGCGCTCATCGCAACACCATCACAATTCAATACGACTTGCTGATGCAGGTCAGCCTCGGCAGTAGCCTCATTATAAGGACATACAATAACGGCACTGACACCCAGTTTGTCGGATGAAGGCACTACTTCATAAATACAGCTGCCCAGATGAACGGCGATACCAGCCTGTTTAACCTTTTCAGTCAAATCACCTTCGGCACCAGTTTGACGCATATCAATGACGGCAACTATTTCGACTTTGGCTGCAGCCAGATCCAGTGCCGCCCGATAGCCATAATCATTCGCAGTGACCAATACACCTTTTGTAAAGGGTTTAACCGAGTAACGATTCACCAGACGTTGTGCAGCTGAGCTCAGCATCACTCCTGGTAAATCGTTATAACGAAATACTGGAGGTTGTTCAAAAGCACCGCTGGCAACAATTACTGTACCCGCACGAACTTTAGTAATGCCACGTTTTTCAACAATTGGCACCAGATGATCAGTGTAATAACCACCGGCATAGGCATCAGCAATCACCTGAATATTGGCGTGATTGAGTACATTTTCTGTTAGCTGTTTCAGCAAAGAACCGGTATTCACATCAGTGGCCATGTCATAGGTCAGACTACCGCCAATTTTGCGATTTTCATCCACCAGAATGACCTGGCTGCCAGCTTCGGCTGCTTCGAGTGCTGCAGAAAGTCCTGACGCACCCGCCCCGACAACCAGCACATCACAATGTGCATAGCGTTTGGCACGGGTGATTCGTGGATAGTTGAAATTGACTTCACCCAAGCCGGCCGCCTTACGGATCTTGTCTTCCCAGAAGGGAAACATCCATTTAGGTTTATGGAAAGTTTTGTAATAAAAGCCCACCGGCAGAAACGCCGATATCTTATCGATATAACGACCTTTATCTTTTATTACACCACCATCGGTATTGACTGCTGTCAGCTGCATATTATGAGTAACCGGGATCACATCAGCACGGATATTGGTGTCAACACCATCCGTCATCAACGCATTGACATCATGATTGGCAAAACTCAATAAACCACGCGCACGGTGATATTTGAAACTACGACCCAAAACCTTAATGTCCGCAGCCCAGAGTGCACTACTAATGGTATCGCCTTCATATGCTTCGATTTGTTGGCCTTCATATTCGAAGGTCAAAGGCATATCACGGTTGATCCATTCATTCTCTTGTTCAGCGATACGCAATGTCATGCCTTATTCTCCTGACCGTAAAGATAGGTCCGGCTGACTTTATCTGTCAGCGTGTTTCTTTCTGCGATAAACCAGGTGCCGCTCGGACCGTGGTACCACCACTCTTTTTTCAAACCCGGCGCCCCATGCCGGTAATGCACATAACCAGCCCACTCTTTATCACTGCAGGTATCTGGGTCGGGCATCTCTCTGTATTCCCCACCGTAGGTAAATTCACTCACCGGGCGGATGCCGTTAACGGGGCATTGAAGTAATTTCATCTTGCTATCCCTAAATTAGTGGCCGACCGAGGCTGCGCCTTTTTCACCGGTCAGCTCATAATCTTCAAATCGTGATAGACGGAATGATTTGATCATATCCGGGGCCATATCTCGGGCGATGGTTTCAGCCATTGTCTTGCCGCTAATGGGAGTGGCTTTAAAGCCCCAGGTACCCCAACCGGCATCAATGTAAAATCCTTCGACTTCAGTTTTGCCCATGATCGGAGCAAAGTCCGGCGTCAAATCAGCCATCCCTGCCCATTGCCGTACGACTTTCACATTACCGAGGAATGGAAACATATCAGTGATATGCGACGTCAGGCCTTCAACAAAATCCAGTGATGAACGGGTTGAATGAATTTCGTAAGGATCCAGTGATGACCCCATAACCAATTCACCGCGAGAGGACTGGCTGACATAAACATGCAAGCTGCCGGAAACCAGGATAGTGTCTAACCAGGGTTTCATTGGCTCAGTCACACATGCCTGCAGCGGATGGATCACAATGGGTGTTTCAATATCGACCATTTCGCAAATGCGTGGCGTAAAACCAGCGACTGCTGATAACACGCGGTTGGTACTGATATAACCCTTGTTAGTCTGCACACCAACGACCTTGCCGCTTTTCACATCAATACTGGTTACTTCAGTGCTCTGGAATATTTCCACGCCCATGCGATCAGCTTCCTTTGCATAGCCCCAGGCAACAGCATCGTGACGGGCAACTGAACCTGGTGCGTGATATAACGCGCCAAGAATAGGTGCCTGACCACTGCAGGAAATATCCAGTTGTGGGCATGCTTTTGAAATCTCATCAGGGCCAACCACATAGCTTTCAACGCCTACATGTTTGTTGACTTCTGCACGCCAGCGCATGGTACGCATGGCAGAATCGGTATGCGCCAAAGTGAAATGGCCACGGTTAGAATAAAACAGGTTGAGATCGAGCTCTTCTGAGAGATCTTCAAACAACTTGACACTGGCATTGTAAAAATTGACACCTTCCGGAGTCAGGTAGTTGGAACGAACAATAGTGGTATTGCGTCCGGTATTACCGCCACCGATATAACCTTTTTCCAGCACTGCAACATTAGTGATGCCGTGATCTTTAGCCAGATAATAGGCTGCAGCCAGACCATGCCCGCCGCCGCCAATAATGACCGCATCATAGGTTTTTTTCGGTTCAGTACAGTCCCGGAAAAAACGGGGAGCCGGATGTTCTCGACTGACTGCATATTTCAAAAGTCTTAATGGCATTTTTGCCCCTCATTAATATGTTTGCCATTCCATCTACTACCTAATAGGTATAGAGAACTACCACCTTTTAGGTAAACTTTGTTTCACATGATGAAACCATGGGTTCATTTACTCACGTGAGAAATCGGATGTCAACACCTCAAAGAAACTTTTTTTCATCATATGAATCTTTCGTGACCTTCCACAAAAAAAATTCGTGTATGATCAAGGTTCTATTAAGGGAAAAGGCAGGGAGATTTAAACGGCGTGAACGATAAACTAGACATGAATGGAATCGAAAGCACTATAAAATCGCTGGACAAGCACCTTGGCAACACGCTGCGCCATATTCGTCTTGATAACGGACTGACTATTGCCGAAGTTGCCAAACGGGCCAGCCTGAGTCGGGGGATGCTTAGTAAAATTGAAAATGGCTTAACGTCACCGAGCCTGGAAAAACTGGAACATTTAGCGAATGCGCTAGGCGTTACCCTGTCCAAACTGTTTCATGATTACGATACCCCCAGAGGTGGTGCGCAATATGTTAAAAATGGTGAAGGGATGGAAGTGGTCAGACGTGGCACAAAATCCGGCCACACCTATCATTTGCTCGCCTACGATCAGGGGCCAAAAAAGTTATTTGAGCCTTTTTTAATTTCGCTGGAAGAAGAAAGCGAAGTATTTGCCCCATTTGAACACTCTGGAGTCGAATTTATCTTCATGCTGGAAGGAAGGCTTGAATACACTGTCGGTGATGAACGCTATATTCTGAATCCAGGCGATTCACTGACATTCAATGCTGAACAACCACATCGTCCTGAAGCCAAGTTAAAAATGCCTATCCGCTATCTGGCGATCATTTATTACGACAGTTTGGATGCTATGGAGCATGAGCAGGATTAACCAGATTTAAGGGGCAACAGCCCCTAGTTGTTTAGTCTCACCTAGTGCTTGACCAATAAACCGGCCATGCGCTCAAAGTTTTCCATTAGAAGTTGTTTCATCTCGGGGTCGTAATTCAGTTTTTCGATGGCCAGTTGCATGGAAGCTAACCAGGCATCCTTGTGTGCTTCGGTGATTTCAACATGCTCATGGATTTGTCGCACATTGGAATGCCCCCACTTCTCAGCATAAAGCTTCGGCCCGCCAAACATACCCGAGAAAAAATTGAACTGTTCCATACGGGCGTGTGCCATACCATGACCGCGTAAATGCAGCAGATGAATCGGCCGTCCGACTTCTGTTGTTTCCAATACATCACAAAAGGTATTAACCAGCTTTCGAATACCCTCAGCTCCCCCCAAATTATCGTATATTGAGGGTTTTCTACGCTCAGCCGTCAGTGTCATTATGCGACTCCACAATACTTATCTGTATCATCGAGTCTAGCGCCAGAACATCTAATAAGTTAATACACAGGACTAAGTACTACTTAGATAGTAATACGCCGTCACAATCGCTAAGGATTAAACCAGGCTTTAAGCCAGCCAAAAAAAAAGTGTTAACCAATTTCGATCAGCACCTCTCCAGGTGTCACCCGATCCCCTTTAGTGACATGGATCGCTTTGACTTCCCCATCGATATTAGCCAGCAACTCGGATTCCATTTTCATGGCTTCGATAATCATCGTCGATTGTCCGGAGTTCACTTTGTCGCCAACATTGACAAGGACTTCAACCACATTACCTGGTAATGGTGTGGTGACATGACCAGGATCGCTGGCTTTTTTGCGGCCTTGCTGAGCACCACCAGAAACAAATTCGCTGATGGTTTCAAATACGACTTCTTCGGGCATACCATCGACTGACACATACATTTTGCGTTTGCCGCCACCAACGTCGCCGACACCGGTAATGGCAACATCATATGTTTCACCATGCACATCGACTTTAAACTCGGTTGATACCGTGCCTGGTGCTTTACCTTTACTCTCAGGAATCAAAGGCTCTGGTTGCAAGGTTCCATCCAGGCGTTGCTGCAGGAATTCACGGCCGATATCGGGGAACATGGCAAACGTTAATACATCTTCTTCGCAGGTTGCCAAATCCCCTACCTTGGCACGTAATTTATCCATTTCAGGGGCAATGGAATCGGCTGGACGTGATTCCATCACGGTTTCATTGCCAATGGCTTTGCGTTGTAATTCGGCATTAATCGGTGCCGGTGGCTGGCCATAGCCACCCAGTAAATAACGTTTCACTTCATTAGTGATGGTTTTATAACGCTCACCACTTAATACGTTATAAACCGCCTGAGTACCGACAATCTGTGAGGTTGGCGTGACCAATGGTGGAAAGCCCAGATCTTCACGGACTCTTGGGATCTCGGCAAATACTTCACGGATACGATCCAAAGCATTCTGCTCTTTCAGCTGATTGGCCAGATTGGACATCATGCCACCGGGCACCTGATTGATTTGAACCGAAACATCTTCACACGTGAATTCGCTTTCGAACTGATGGTATTTTTTACGCACTTCACGGAAATAATCGGCAATTTCCGACAATAAATTCAAATCCAGACCGGTATCCCATTCGGTTCCATTTAACGCCGCCACCTGGCTTTCCGTGGCAGGATGACTGGTGCCGCCAGCAAAGGCTGATATGGCGGTATCAATCCGGTCAACGCCCGCCTCAATGGCTTTCAACTGACACAACGGTGCCAAACCAGAGGTGGAATGACTATGAATCACTAATGGTAAATCCACAGCGGATTTAATGGCTTTGACCAGCTCATAAGTGGGATACGGAGCCAGCAGACCGGCCATATCTTTTATCGCAATGGAATCCGCGCCCATATCACGCAGCGTTTTAGCCTGTTCAACAAACAATTCAGGTGTGTGTACCGGACTGGTGGTATAAGCGATAGTGCCTTGAGCATGTTTACCGGCATCCTTCACCGCTTTTATTGCGGTTTCCAGATTACGCATATCATTCAACGCATCAAAAATCCGGAACACATCAATGCCATTCTCAGCGGCTTTGGCCACAAAAGCCTGCACCACATCATCCGCATAGTGACGATATCCCAAAAGATTCTGACCACGTAACAGCATTTGCAATCGTGTGTTGGGTAACATGCCACGTAACAACCGCAACCGTTGCCATGGATCTTCTTTCAGGTAACGCACGCAGGCATCAAAAGTCGCCCCGCCCCATACTTCCAACGACCAGTAACCCACCCGATCCAGCTTTTCGCAGATCGGTAACATGTCATCAGTACGCATGCGGGTGGCAATCAATGATTGATGTGCATCACGCAGCGTCACATCAGTAACTTGAATTTGTTTCATTACAATTCTCCGGCTAACTTGTTTTACCAGCCTGCATGCGCGGCGATGGCCGTAGCCAATACCAGTGCCAATGCGGTGGGATGACGTTTATCTGAATAGGTCAGTAATTCGGGATGAGCAGCTACAAAGCTGGTATCAAATTTTCCTGCTCTGAAATCGGGATGTTTGAGGATCTGTTGATAGTAACTGGCCGTGGTTTTAATGCCATGCAAACGCATATCATCCAGAGCACGACGACCGCGATCGACTGCATCTTCCCAATCCAGTGCCCATACCACCAGCTTCAAACACATCGAGTCAAAATAAGGCGGGATTTCATAGCCGGTATAAATCGCGGTATCGACACGAACACCCGGGCCACCCGGTGCATAGTAATGTGTGATGCGACCGAAACTGGGCAGGAAATCATTTTTCGGATCTTCAGCATTGATCCGGAACTGCAGGGCAAAACCCCGGTAATGAATATCTTCCTGACGATATCGCAAGGTTTCACCGGCGGCGATGCGCAATTGTTCGCGAACAATATCAATACCGGTGATCTGTTCGGTAATGGTGTGTTCGACCTGGATCCGGGTATTCATCTCCATGAAATACACCTGATTTCCGGTCAGCAAAAATTCAACGGTTCCGGCATTTTCATAACCAACGGCTTCAGTGGCTTTCACCGCCAACCCACCAATATAGTTACGTTGTTCTGGTGTTAACTGAGGACTTGGAGCAATTTCAATCAATTTTTGGTTTCGGCGTTGGATGGAACAATCACGTTCGTATAAATGCACCACATTGCCATGACTGTCTGCCAACACCTGTACTTCAATATGCCGTGGGTTAACGATGCACTTTTCCATAAACACTTCAGCTGAGCCAAAGGCTTTGGTCGCTTCAGAAATAACCCGCGGAAACTGTTGTTTCAGTTCAGCCGGTGTATCACAACGGCGAATACCTCGACCACCACCACCGGAAGTGGCTTTGATCATGATGGGGTAACCAATCTCGTCAGCAACCGTTAATGCTTCTTCAATATTTTCAAGGTTACCGTCAGAGCCTGGCGTAATAGGAACACCGGCTTTACGCATGCTATCGCGAGCGGCAGTTTTATCGCCCATCTTTTCAATGACTGAGGCTTTAGGGCCAATAAAGATAATGCCGTTTTGTTCGCACAAGCGGGCGAAACGAGCATTTTCAGACAAGAAACCATAACCAGGATGAATCGCATCACAGCCGGTTTCGACGGCCAGATTTACCAGCCGGACCGGGTCCAGATAACCTTCCAGCGGGTCGTCGCCAAGTGAATAGGATTCATCAGCGCGTTTCACGTGTAAGGCATAACGATCCGGTTCAGTATAAATTGCCACTGAACGAATCCCCATTTCCGAGCAGGCCCGGACAATTCGAACAGCAATTTCGCCGCGATTGGCGATCAGGATTTTTTTCAACATAGCTCAGCCTCGGCCAGATTTGTTGGCAAAGCGTAAAACAAATTACTGATAAACAAAAATCAATTAAATATAATTCACCGATAAGTAAAAACTTATCACTCAATATACAGGTGCAGTAAATGGCGCTCAGTCTTCAACAATTAGTATCCCGTTTGTCATTCAGACAAATGCAGGTTTTTCAGGCGGTCTACCAACATAAAGGTTATCGCAAAGCAGCGGAATATCTGGGTCTTACCCAACCTGCGGTCAGCTCACAAATGCGGCATCTGGAAAATGCACTTGAGCAGCCACTGTTTGAATATATCGGACGCCAACTGTATTGCACCGAAGCAGGTGAACGGGTGGCAGTGTTTATAGAACGTTTATTTGGTCAAATGAGTGAACTACAAAGCGAATTGAATTTATTGCGGGAAGCGCTCTCAGGCGATTTACGCTTAAGTATTGTCAGTTCATCGCAAACTGTCGTGCCCTATTTACTAAGCAGCTTTCTGAAAGAATTCCCAGCGGTAAATGTTCATATCGACGTTGTAAACCGTACCCAGGCCTTGGAAAGATTAAAACTGAATATTGATGATGTGGTCATTATGGCAATGGTCCCTGAAGGACGCTCATTAAGCACATTACCTTTCCTGGATAATGAACTCATTGCTGTAATCAACAACCAACATCCTTTGAACAAACAAAATCAGGTCTCAGCAAAGCAGTTTTTTGCCGAGCCCATGTTGATACGAGAAAATGGTTCAGGAACTCGGTTTGCCGTTGAACATCACTGTCAGCAACATCGTCTGCAAATTAAACCGACTATGGAATTAAGTTCCAATGAAAGCATTAAACACGCTGTTATTGCCGGTCTTGGAGTAGCCATCCTGCCAAGGTTAAGTGTGATTGCTGAGTTACGAACCGGACAATTGAAGATGTTGGAAATTCAAGACTTTCCCATTCGCCGTTCATGGTGTCTGGTTCACCCAATGGGCAAATATCCGTCACGTGTAGCCCAGTCTTTTATTGATCATGTGTATGAACGACTGGAACAGATCCACACGCATTTTCAAGAGGTCTGATAATGCAAAGTTGATAACGAAGGCCTAATCATAATCTCTTAATAAACACTTAAACTTGCCGCTCATATACTAGGGCTTGTTTATCTTTCATCTCCGCCTCTGTTGTGAGCTGAAAAAGCGCCAATCAAGGCACAAGGAGCGCCTTTTGTGAGATACATCCATGTATCTCACCCCATTGGGGCTTACGCTCAAAAACGCTCCCGGCGTTTTTGTAGTTGTTCTAAATAAGCGACAAGAAACGCAGACCGGCGCGCGCCTCCCTGGCGCGCCGGCATACCGTCCGTCCGTGGACATAAGTGGCGCTTTTTCAGTCACAACCCAAAGGGCTGGGACTATTTTTGCGCCCGCCAGCGTTGTATGAAATACATCCCTGTATTTCACCGCTACGCGGCCAGCTAAGCTGTTCAAATGAGTTCCAGACTCATTTGTCAATCACTTATGTAGGAAGACTACACTGCGTGCTTTACGCCTTGTCGGACACAAAAATAGTCTCCAGCAGTGGTGGATATGAAAGAAAAACAAGCCCTAAGCGAGATAACGTTCTCGTAAATATAAAAAATGATGGCAAACAAAGGAGAGAGAAATGTTACATGACGATAACCAACGCTATGGCTCCATCACGCGTTTTTTTCATTGGGTAATCGCCGTATTGGTGTTGCAGCAGTTTTTTAAATTTGCTGATCGGATTAATGAAGGTGAACATTGGCTGGGTGATACCTTTGGTCCATGGCATGTCTCCATGGGTGCCATTATTCTGATTCTCACAATCGCGCGCCTATTGTGGACGATGAAACAAAAACCTCAGCGCCCAACTAACCCGGGAATGGACGGCACTATGGCCAAACTGGCACATCGTCTGATGTATCTATCCATGCTTGTTATGCCTTTCCTTGGGGCCTTATATATTTACGGTAAAGGCTATCCGGTCAAAGTGTTTGGTGTTGAACTGATTGGCAAACCTGCTGGTGAAGTTCCGTGGGCACTTTCCCTTGGTGAGTGGCACTCTCCTTTTGCATTTTTATTAGTCTTTCTGGTGATCGCCCATATTACCGGGGCGCTATATCATCACTTCATCCGAAAAGACGATGTTTTAAAACGCATGGCAGGTTAAAACTTCGCATAAAAAAGCCCTGTAGATTAAGTTCTGCAAGGCTTTTTTTAATTTAACACTAGGGCTTGTTGATCTTTCATATCTACCACTTCTGGCGGCTTTTTTTGTGGCCGACAAGGCGGAAAGCACGCAGTGTAGCCACCCTACATAAGTGATTGACAAATGAGTCTGGAACTCATTTGAACAGCTTAGCTGGCCGCGAAGCGGTGAAGTACAGGGATGTATTTCATACAACAGAGGCGGAGATGAAAGAGCCACAAGCCTAACGCTCTAGGCGTATTGTTTTTCCATCACTTCAATAAGCTGATCAAGCTGATTCATTGGAAGAGCATTAATCCCTGCGGCCGCTTTACGTCCACCACCGGTTGGAAATTGACCGGCAATCTCATCAGCGCCACTCCGGTTAGAGTTCGGTGCCCGTAGACTTACCAGATAGTGATCAGCATCTTTTACTGAAACAATCGCATGTGCTCGGTCGGGAAACTGGTTTGCCAATTCATTACCCAATACCCCACTGACACGACGCGCCCACTTTTCATCAGGCAAACAGATAACGGCTAGCTTGTCTGTTTGATACTTTGGGGAAATGGTTAAGCCAGAACGCATATCTTCGTTATAACCGGTTGAAAGCTTTTCATAAGCCGCACGATTATCATGAATAAAATCAAAGGGGGAAGTGTAAGCAACGCACTGTTTAAATAACTCGGCCGGATGGAATAACAAATCATCCGTATTGGCACCATAGCCGTTGTAATTAAGATAAATCCCCAGCGAGGATAACTCTTCACGTTGGGCATCGCTCATTCCGGCTTCGTCAGCAAGTTTATCTGCCACAGCAGTCAGATTATCACCATACGCAGCAGTAATAGCCCACTGATGAAATTGTCCATCAAGATAGTTATCAACGATGAGTGAGGTACAGGTAGTTGCGGCCATATCGATATAAGCAGATAAGCCGGCATGTTGTGGAATATCACCGGGTTGATGATGATCGGCATAAAACACATCGGCTCCTGCATCAAGCAAACGCATTAAATCAACGGCATTTTTTTCCATTGAGATATCCAGCACTGTCAGCTTGTCACCTGCATCAGCCAGTACGTTCTTAAGCAGGTTAATATCACGCTTAATGCCTGTAACTAACTCGGAGTCCCTCGGTTCGGCAAGTCGCAATTGCACCAGCGCGCAAATGCCATCGGCATCGCCATTAAATACATCAATAAACCGCATCTTAAGCCTTACTATGGATGATATTGTTTGTCCGTAAATACTCAATTACCTGTGCCACGCACTCGGCAATATCACATTCGGCCGTATTCAAAGTGACTTCAGCCGCTTCTGGAGCTTCGTATTCGGAATCAATCCCCGTAAAGTTCTTAATCTCACCCCGACGGGCTTTTTGATAAAGACCTTTTGGATCTCGCTGCTCACACACACTAAGTGGTGTATCCATATAGACTTCGACAAATTCATCTGCTTCGACCAAGTCACGTACCAAACGGCGATCAGAGCGAAAAGGTGAAATAAAAGCGGTTAAAACAATTAATCCAGCATCGGCAAACAACTTAGCCATTTCACCGATACGGCGAATATTTTCAATTCGGTCATCATCAGAAAAACCAAGATCTTTATTCAGCCCATGTCTGACATTATCACCATCCAGCAAATACGTATGATGTCCTAACTCAAATAAAGCCTGTTCTACTGCACCGGCAATAGTGGATTTGCCTGAAGCACTTAAGCCGGTAAACCATAAAATAGCAGAGCGCTGTTTTTTTTGCTGACTACGATCCGCTTTGCTGACTTTGTGCATGTGCCAGACAACATTCTCCCTTTCCACAGGCAAAACTCCTTAAATTTAGCTTCAATTAGATTTAGATGAGACTATTAAGAAAACAACTCTGTATTCCAGCTCACCAGGTTGGTTAGCTTTTAAAACCCTATTGCCTGCACATTTACTAGGACAGCTAAGCAAAAATAAAAGTAAGTGCGTTTATTTTATCTCGGACTCAATCAAATCAACCTATGCAAAACGGATTAAAGTTAACAGTTTATTTTTTTACAAAAACTACGCTCTTTAATCCGTTATCAATGCATAGAGTTTACTAACAAAAATGTACTACGTTACAACTGACTTAATTGTTCAGTAATTTTAGCCACCAACGCCTCATCATTCTCTTCATTTGCCATACGTTGAGCGCGCTCAAATGATTGGCGGGCCTCTTCAGGCATACTCAAGGCAACATAAACACGGCCAAGATGATAATGGAATAAAGCAATTGCATCATCACTTGAAGCTGCTGTCTCCAATGCAGGTCTGGCATCTTCATAATTACCCATTTTGTAGTTTACCCAGCCAAAGGTATCGGCAAAATAAGGTTGTTCAGAATCCCGAAAACGGCTGGACAATGTTAATGCCCGCTGCAGATTTTCTGGCGATTCAAATTGATCCGTCAGCAAACTGGCGAGATTGTTGGCAGCAACATCAATTGAAGGATCTCGGGAAATAACTTCTTCATATAAATCCCGGGCCTTTTGAAACTCTCCCATAGATTCATATGTTGAGGCCAGCTGTAAAGTAAGAACGTTATCTTCAGGTAATTTTTCCAGACCTTGCTGATAAGTTGAAACGGCCTGTTCCATATCACCTTTTTGATGATACATACCAGCCATCATGCCATAGCCTCCACCCCACTGAGGATTCGTCTGAATTCCTTTTTTAGTGACATCTATCGCAGCATCCCAGTCGTTCTGCGACACATAGTAATTACTTAATACTGAGTACCCATTCAACTGTTGAGGATGATCCGCAATGTGTTGATTAAGGTATTCAATCATCTTTTCTTGCTGTTCAAGACGTACATAGCTTTGGGCCAGCTCCTGCAAGGCACGAGTAAGACCAGGATCAATCTGTAAGGCCCGATCATATTCAGATATGGCCAATGTATAATCTTCAAGCCCTTGATACATCTGAGCACTTAAAAGGTGCGTCAAAGCCGACTCAGAATCCCCTAAAGACTCCAATGTTTTCTGGGTGCCAGCCCAGTCACGTTTAAGAATTCGGACTTGTGCTAAAGCCTGTAATAACTCTTCAGAATCCGGATTACCTTCCAAAGCACCAATCAATACATTTTCAGTTCGCTCCAGATCATTGCTACGCATAAGGCTACTGGCAACTGACATGGCAGCCTGAGGATTACGTGGATTGACAGATAACGCCTGCCTGAAGCTATTCTCAGCTAATTGTGCTGAACCGGTTTTCATATAGACTTGAGCAAGCAAAACCATCGCCTCATCGGCTTCAGGATTATTACGGATTATTGTGCGAAGATTACTTATCGCAGAATCAAAATCCTCATTACGAATTTGTAATTTTGATTTGATCAATAACGCCTGTTCATTTTGTGAATCAATGGCAAGAACTTCATCGGCCATTTTTTCAGCCTGGTCAAAGTTTTGCTTGCTGGCTTCAAGGCCAGCTAATGTCGCCTTTGCTCTCAAACCACTATCGGTATCAGGTTCAGCAGCAATAATAGCTTCCAATTCAGCCACCATATCATCGGTTTTACCCTGTCTCTGCAACATTTCCAGTTTGGCAAAGCGTAATTCCTGATTATCAGGGTTTTCTGCTAAATATTGATCAAGCTTCGCTACCGCAGCATCGGCATCAGAATTATTTAAAAAACCGACATAAGCCAGTTTGGTTTCAATATCATCAGGATTAGCAGCAATATAATCTTCCATAACCTTACGTGCTTCCTGAGGACGGTTTAATCCATCATTGAGCAATTTAGTACGAGAAATCGCAATCCAGCTTTCATCAGGCATTTCTTCTGATAGCGATGCGAGCAATGACTCCATTGCATTAAAATCTTTTTGTGCTTCGTAAATACTCAACTTAATCATTTTTACTGGCAATGAATCTGGATGAGAAGCTAATGCTTCGTCAGCAGCAGAGATTGCTGCGTCATATTGTTCAGTTTCTTTGTAGAGCATTATTCTGGCTGACAACGCCTCCATAGACTTACTATCTATAGATAAAGCCTGATTAATTTGCTTTTCTGCTTCGTCAAATTTTTCCTGTTTGATATACACAGTTGCCTGAAGCAATATGGCTTCGATATTTTCCGGCTCAAGGGAAAGCGCTTTTTCAGCCCGCTCCATTGCTTCTTCAAGCCGTCCAGATAGCAATTGTATTTGACCCAGTTTAACAATGGCATTGACATGATTTGGCTCCAGGGACTCTACCGTGGATAAATTGGCATACATCCCTTTCCAGTTCTGATTCTTTTCATCAATCAACGCCAGTTGGTAATAGCCTTCGGCTTCTAACGGATTAATTTGCAAGGCATTGCGGAACTCTAACCGGGCTTTGTCATAATCCCCCTCATTCATAAGCTCTTTACCGCTTTCAATGAACTTTTCAGAAGATTCCTCGGCAGAACCACAGCCTGAAATAACACCAACCAATAAGGCTGTAAGAACGGTACGTTTTAAATTTTTCATAGCCATATTCCTAAACTTATTCTGCAAGATAACGTTTAATTTCCGGTGAAGTATTCTTCATAAGCGACTGGATTCTGGCATCAGCATCCTGATGACTCTCACCTGGAAGCACAGGCGTGACATAGCGAACCAGTGCGCCATCTGTTCTGTTTTCCATTAAAGCATCTTTGAATAAAAACCACTTATTCAAATATTCATTAGCAATCTGTCTGCCGCGCCCCTGGAACCAGTAATAAACCAACTGTTCCTGATCACCATTTTTGATAATAACGCGGTTAATTGGCTCACCCATGACTTCGGTTCGGCGAAAATCTGCAATCTCCCAACCACCACCCGGGATACATACTCGCGGCGAATGGGGTGACTGACCTTTACGTTGTGATTCATAGTAAGCCACATAAAGGTTAACAATAGTACTGTCCATTCCCGTGAAATTAACAAACAGATAATCTGTCATCCCCAGCTTATCAACCACACGTTCATCTAACTTTTCGTGCTGTCCGATCCAATCGTTAAACTGTAATGGGAAACTAATAAATTCCTGATGCTCAGGAACTGCTTCAACACGGTTATCGAAAAATTTGGTAGCAAACAGAGCTGTAATTAAAATCAGCAGAACGACTATAAATGGTTTGTAGGAATACCCAAGCGAATCCCCACTGAACATTTTATTCGCAGGTGCATGATCCACTACACCAAAAAGCTGTGACAGTGTTTTGCGACTAGGTGCAATTTTCTCCAGCAACACCACCAGTAAGAAAAGCAAAGCCGCGCAGGCCATAAAGATAATCCAGCCCTCAAAATCATGCAGAAAGCCTTCTGCCATTGAGATGCCCCAATTATCGACCATGACGCCAATAGCACCGATCCGGAAACTGTTCATCAAAATGGTAATTGGAATTGTCATCAGAAAAACGGTGGCACGCTTCCAGAAAGCCGCTTGATAAAAATACGCAGCAATAAATCCCAAACTCATTAATGGAAAGAGATAACGCAGACCACTGCAGGCCTCAACTACCTGAAGTTGATAAACACCCAGGTCAATAATATTGCCTTCCAGGAATACCGGAATCTGGAATAATCGAATGACCTGAACACCTAACCACGAGGAAAATAACTGAAGCTTGGCAGTAAGAACGACTTCTATAACGTAGGGTAAGGGAATCGCAAATAAAAGTAACAGTATTGGAGCAAAGGTATATTTAGTTGCTTTGCCGACGGTTACCATCGAAAGCCCAAGCAGAACCATTACAAAGGAATATTGAATAAGTAAAAACAGCGCGCTGATTTCGCCCACAATAAAAATAATTATGGCAACCAGTATCACGAACACCCCAGACCACAGAGGGGGCCCTTTTGCAGCATTAATTAAATTACGTTTTTCCCATAGAATAAAGAGAGTAACTAATGGGATTAAAAAACCATGGCTGTATTCTTCCTGGTTGCTCCATCTTGAAACAGCTTCAGCAAGCCCCGCCCAATAGGCTATTATGGCTATTGTGAGTGCAAGGATAAACATCCCTGTCGTCTTTATATTAAACAAAGTCTACCCCTCTTCCCTATTTTTATTTATTTGTCCAGATTAGCCTGAATCTGGGTAAAACGCCAGACAAGCGTAGCAGTGTAACAATCTTGTCAGGAAAATCTTTTAAGAACATTTGTTTATTGCAATTTCTCAGTTTGCCTTGATAGATCATTATCCTGGCGAGGACATCCATTGATACGTTTTGAATATCTTCCCCATCAATAATAATATTTTTATTTTTTTCCAAGGCGGTTTTAAAAGCCGAGTCTAATTCGGGTAACTGTTCAGCAGAGATATTCCCTTTTAGGCTTACTATGAAATCTTCATGATGCGGTAATGTATCAGCTAAGACTTCTGAGTTGCTAGGGTCTATGTTTCGTTCAAGCTTCTTTTTATATATAGATAGAGGCAATGTTTGTGTCAGCAACATCTGTATGAATCGCAAACCATCACCAAAGTAGCGTTTATATAGCTTCGGTTCCTGTTTAATTCGCCATAACCATTCAATACCAAAACGTTGCCATTTTTCAGGGGCACGTTGAACACTACCTGCAACAAAATTAATCACAGCTCCCAAATGACTAATAACTGGGGCATTTAAGCTGTCTCGATTTTGCATAATCCAGCGCTGTCCTTTTTTCGCGCCTAGCGCAACAACAATAAAATCAGGCGCACAAGCATTGATATGCTCAATAATGCTCTCTTTACTCATGGCTTCAATCGAAACAAACCCCGGATCATAGAATCCACAACTATCCATACCTGGACTGATTTTATTCAATTCATGATGCGCTTTTTCAGCAATGCCGCTTTCACCACCAAAGAAAAAAACCCGAATTTTTCGCTCTCTTGGTTGATCTGATAAATAAGCAAACAGATCTGATCCGGCAACTCGTTCTTCAATTGGTAGGTTAAGTAGCTTAGCGACCCAAATAAGAGGCATGCCATCTGCAACAACCAGATCACTTTCAATCACCGAGTTATAAAATTCAGGATCATCCTGTGCCATGACGGTGAAATTAAGATTAGGCGTAGAGACAAAACAGGGAGTCTGTTGTTCAATAGATTCTGAGATAATCGCTGCAGCATCTTTAAGTGATACGGCATCAAAAGGCAGCCCCAATAAACAATACTGATTCCTAACAAAACTCAACGGAGGTGTTGAAGCTGTTAATTTCATTTTTTTATTCTGCTATTTATTGAGGTCTGAATTAACTTTATAAGCTTTGCCACATTTTTATTTAACAAGAACTCATCCTCAACTCGTTGCTTGCCTCCTGAAATCAAACGTAATCTGGTATCAGGTGAATCCATAAGTTGGCTTATCACCCTAGTTAATTCAATATCATTATCAGGAGATATCGTTAGACCGGAAATATTATTTACCACTAATTCTGGAATACCTGAAAGCTCAGTTGAAATTACCGGTATCTGGCAAAGCATGGCTTCCATTAACACCACGGGGATACCGTCCATATCACCGTTACTGTCTTTTTTACACGGCAACACAAACACATCCAAACCGCTTATAAACTCAGCCACCTGATCATGGGGTAAGGCGCCGACAAACTGGACTGACTCGTCTGTTAATCCGAGTGAAACTGCCTGATTTTTTAAGGCAGATTCCAGCGGACCATTACCCGCAATTTTCAGACATACTTTTCGATCACTTTTAACCAGTGTGGAAATAGCATCGATAAGCGTGTCTATTCCTTTTTTTTCAACCAATCGGCCGACTGTACCAATAGTGAATATCTCATTCTTTTGGGTGGGTTTAGCAGGAGGCTGCCATCCCTGGTCAACACCACATCGAATAATTTTAATTTTTTTAAAATCGGCGTCTAAATTCTCAAGAAATCGTTGATTAAATTCTGAGATGGTGGCAAAAAATGCAGAGCGAGCTACCTTTTTTTTGAGTAACCAGCCTCTTTCAAATAAATCATTGGCATGTGCCTGGACACTAAAGCCAATGCCTGCCATCGGCGCAGCATACATAGCAATATCCGTAGGGATATGAGCAAAATGCACATGCAAGTGTTGAATTTTTTCTTGTTTTAACTGTTTTGCCAAAGTTGCAGCATAAAAAAAACGATAACCAAGACCCAAGGCAGAACGGGCAATCAGACCTTGATTGAAAACATCACTTATTAATCTTCCAGCAGCGTGAAAATACCCACTCGGACGAGTAACTAACATAATCAGGTTATCCAATAAAACCTGAAACTTAGCTGTCTCGTACAAATGAAAAACGTTATTTCTTAACTGACTAAGAGATGATTCAGTGGCTAGATGCCCCGGCCGATGAACCGAAAAAGGCTTTACTTCAACCCCAAGTTTATTGAGTTCTAATATTTCGTTATAAACAAATGTTGCTGATAGTGCTGGAATCTCGGGTGCCAGATAAGCTATTCGCAATGAAGAATCGGCCTTATCAGGCATATTGTTGATCCCACACCTTTGCCTGCTGAGCATTTAGCTCTTCAGTTGCTTTGGTTTTACCTTTTAATAAACACTGCCATTGATATTTATTAATAAATCGAACCAGTTCTTTATCATCAAATCGAGGCTTACCTTGCATCATACTTTTCACATATCCCCACCACATGGCAGCACCGCCAAGGAAATAAGGAGGATGTAACATGCGAAAGATCGATGATGCTGTCATGTAGGTAAGGCCGGTTCCCATAAAATACTGGCCAAATCCATGACGCATGCGTCCAGTCACAATACCTTGCTGGCTTGAACCCATTGGCCGCAAATGAATAAAGCGTAAATCGGGTTCATCCCAACTTACTGCAATCCAACCCATTTGCCTACATTTATGACAATCAATGCCATCCCACATAACCTGACGTACAAATCCACCAATCGCTTCAAAACAAGTGCGTCGATAAAACTTGGTCATACCCACCGACATTTCATCACCACATTTTTCGCTTATCAGTTCACCAGTTTTTTTATCTCTAAAATAGGCCTTACCGCTGCAAGTCCCAATCCGAGGATTCTGTTGCATCCGCTCGATTAAAATTTCAAAATATTTAGGGGGTAAGTCCAGATCCAAATCAAACTTACAGACATAATCAAATTGAGAAACATCAACTTGATCGTAGCCATGATAAAAAGCTTCGATCACACCAGGCCCTACACTACGATGCCCACGGTTTTCACGAGTGATGATTTTGATAAATGGATATTTTTCTGCATATTCAGCCAGAATCTTCGGGGTTTCATCGGTCGATCCATCATCCACAATAACCCACGAATCTGGCTGCACCGATTGGTTCACCACACTATCCAGCGTAATACGCATATAAGCTGATTCATTTCGGCAGGGTGATACTAAAAGGTATTTATTGTTCATAAAATTCCATCAAAAATTATTGAAAGCTGACCGCATGTATTTTTCTAAACATTAAATAACTCACAATGAAAAAAACTGTCATAGGCAGAAGCAAAGCCACTATTTCTGAAACGTTATAGCTCACTAATATAGCTTTCATTGGCATTACCATTTCATGTAGAACGAATAAAGGAAATGCCAACATTCCAATTACTGACAGAGTCTGCAATAAAAACCGACTTAATTTGTTCATATGTTGATATTTAGTCAAACTAAATTCAAAGATTGCTAAAAGGATAAATATAACGCCTATGTATAGTAACCACCGCCAAAAATATATTTCCTTAATTGGCCATATATTCCATCTATCATCAATTCCACTATAAAACCAAATTATAATCGCACAGATAATAATTGCTGGACCTGAAATACTTAAAAGAGCAAAACTTTTTTTCTGCTGAACTAGGCCATTAAGCCAGATTCCTGTTGCTACACCTATCAGGGCACCAGAAAGTAATAAAAAATATGCATATTTAGCAGTGAATAATAGTTTGACGAACTCTACCAATCCTGTCGTTGCCATCACCCCGAATTTATCAATTACAAACACATGCAATGAATATGAAAGCACAGCAAACAATAGTGCTAAAGCAATCGGATTCTTAGACTTATTTAATAATTTAAACCAGAAAAAGAGTGTGGCAGAGATTAATAAATAAAAAGTAAGAACTGAGAAAAATGAGTTCGTAAAATCTGTAAGATTTACCCCGCCCTCTCGGGTAGCTATTTTTTTCCAAAACTGTACTCCGGCCAGAAGACATATTCCTAAAAATAGAAAAACAGAGGTTTTGAGAAATATATTTTTCAAACGTTTAGGGTCTCGTTCCATTAAAGGAAATAGAGAGTAACCAGCACCTATACCATAAATCAACACGAAACCCGGTGTGCCCATAGCAAGAACTGGTCCCATCATGGCAGTGAAACCTTCAGCATTAAAACCTGGGATCCGCTCAAGAAAACCTTGATGCCAATGCGCAAAAATAACAATTATGACCATCAATCCTCGAACAATATTGATTGTCATACTGTTTCGAATGACTGGCGATCTTATTTGATGCACTTCTACTACTGATGAGGTGGTTTCGAGTCGTGCAGCAATCTCCCGGATTGTCATACCTTGAAGCATACCTTTTGAAATGTTGCTTGGCACACCTTTGCTTTCCATGGCAATCAATGCACCAATGGCTGAGAGAGAATCGCCTCCAAGATCATAAAAACTTGAGTTTACATCTATATTCTCGAGCTTAAGTACATCACACCATATAGCAGCAATATTGCTTTCTTCTTCAGTGACAGGCTGTTTTGTTGCTTCAGATGATTGACTTAAAGGTTGTGCTTCCACCGTTTCAAGATACTCTTGGTACAACGCTGCTAATTCCTTTCTTTTTACTTTATTCGTTGAAGTGACAGGAAATGTATCAACTGCAAACAACTTAATAGCACGTCGATTATTCAATCCAAATGATGCAACCACATCCTGTGCAGCTTTTGTTAAAAGCGACTCATCTAACGAAGCATCTTTCAAAAATCCCACCAGAACAGCATGCCCAGTTAATTCATCATCAACTGCTGCAACCGCTATCCCTTCTTTAATACCTAAAGCTTGCCGTAACTCACGCTCTAAAGCATCTGGGGATAATTTTGTACCCCCACAGTTAATCAAATCATCAGCACGACCAAGATAATAAAGAAAATCTGATTCCAATCGACCTAAGTCACTAGTATGAAACCATCCAGCATCATCCACGTTACTAACATATTCACCACTCTTTAATAAGGTAGTAGCAACATGGGGACCGCGTATACAAATACGACCTATATCTGAAATTTTAAACTCTGTTTTCCCATACGCTTTACCAACTGATTCGAGGTGATCGCCTTCAGTTTGATCAATCCTCAAAAAACTACTTCTTGATGCCTCAGTCAAACCATAATGTTGAGCGATTTTGGCATTGGTAAATAACCCTTTTAATTCTTCTTTTTCTAATCGGCTCATATATTGACTACCGATCTCAATCCATTTTAATTTTTGAGCTTCTTTACCAAAAATTTGCTTATTTTTTAAAAGAACTCGCCATAGACTTGGCACGGCAGACACCGCATTAATCTCATCTGCCGCCAACATATCGCGTATCTCAAGTGGATCAAAACCTTGCTCAGGCAGAAATGCCTCTCCACCGGCGGCAGAGACAGCTCTAAAACGGCCCAATCCAAATGAAAAGTTTGCAGGGATACCAACGTATTCTCTTATGGAACTATCAACCTCCATAATGTCATTCAGTCTCTCAGTGACATCTGACAAGGCTTCGTGAGTTAACAAAACACCTTTAGGTTCACCTTCAGTACCAGAGGTAAAAGCAATTTGCGCTAGCGTATTATCATTTCTGAACTCATAGTGTTTTTTATACCAGCCAGTTTGATTTTCTGGCTCGATAACCTTAGATACACCAGTAATTTCTATTCGCTTGTCGTTTGCATCGCGTAACAAAACCACTGTCTGATTATTTGCATAGCTTTCAAAAATGGCCTCAATATATGCAATCGAGTTTTTTGCCACGACACCAACTACTTGTTTATCACTCATACAAATCCCTATTTATAGTGAACGTGAGGCGACTTTATTTATATTCGATTAGGTGACTGCGAATACCACGTAAACTATTTACCTTAAATTCCACCATCCCCATAAACTGTGGCCATTTGCCAAAAATATTTGACACCGAATATAAGATGGATTGTTTTAAACTTTGAAATCGACGTTGATATCGAAGGGTCAATCTGGCAATTTGTAGTGGATAGACCAGAAAAAGCACTGATAACGAAGGCTCCCAGAGGCTTAGACCTATAATGAACATCGGCAATAAAGCTGCCCAGAACAAAATACTTTTACACTCTGATCTACGAAACTTTTCAGTAGATTGACCATGTATAGCATAAGCCTCCGCGAAAGCATGTCCCGCTCTTTGATTGCGTTTCCACCACTGTCCTATTCGCGTCATTGCAGCATCGTGCAATGTCATTTCAACATTTAAACGCATAATTTTCCAGCCCAATTGGCGCATCCGAAAACACATTTCGGGCTCTTCACCAGCAATTAGGCTCTCTCGATACCCATTCACAGCATGTAATGCTGATAACCTGAATACTGCATCACCACCGCAGGCTTTTGCCTCACCTACAGGTGTATCCCACTCAATATCACACAAAAGATTATAAAAGCTTGCATCAGGATATCTCTCACGTCGACGTCCACATACGGCAGCAAAATCAGGATGATTTTCTAAAAAATCCATGGCGTTTCCTAACCAACCAGGTTGAACTTCACAATCTCCATCAACAAACTGCACATAATTGATTGCAGAATAATTTGCTACCAACTTAGCCAAACCGGCATTACGGGCTCGGGCTGCTGTGAATGGTTGAGATAAATCTAATGAAACAACTTCAACGTCTAATGATAGGGCCAATTCGACACTGCCATCTGTCGAACCAGAATCGACATATACGATGTGCTTGATACCTTTGCATAAAGAATTAAGACACAGTTTCAAGCGCTCTCCCTCATTGCGTCCTATTACTACGGCGCCAAGTTGAGAAATATTTTGATTATCAAAGACTTTATCAGACAATTTCTACATCCTCGGCGGTGGTACCAATAATTTTAGCTGGAATACCTGCAACTATCGCATATGCAGGAACATCTTTAACTACAACGGCATTAGCGCCTATAAGAGCATGTTCGCCAATCGTAATATCGCCAATTATTTTCGCTCCTGCACCAATATCCACATGTCCTTGGATAATTGGTGCTTTATTGCTTTTACGGCTTACCCCTATTGTCACTTGCTGGTGTATTAAACAATTAACTCCGATTTTTGCTTTTGGATGTATCACTATTCCATTTGGATGTGGAATAGACAATCCTCCTCCAATAGAACCATTAATCGGAATATCCGCCCCCGTAATGACCGTCCAAAAACGGTAACAAATTACGGCTAACTTTTTATTCAAATTCGCTTGTAGGCCTTTTTTACCTGCGCATTTCTGATAACGACGGATACTCTTTAACAACTGTCTTGCAGGCGACCAAAAGGTCTTTATGCGTTCACGCTCCCAATCAGCGATTTCAGATGAAATCATCAAGACATACCCATCGTCGATTTATTGGAGGTTAAACGAACATCCAGCGTTTGAGCTTTTTCTTTGTAGTTCTGCAGCGTGAGCTCTACGTTAAGCATTTGACCCAATAATGCCAAATCTTCGTTAAAAATTCGTGTCAACTTTTGCTTATGGAGCTCATCAATTTCAGGCCGCATTTTTAATGTGAGACGATTTTTGACTTTATCGCGAAGGCTTTGTGGAATAAATTTACGCCGGATCCAAGCTAGAATCGGATTGTCTACGATTAGTTTGTAACCATTAAATCGACGAACACGCTGACTTGACACATTTTGTTCAGGCAAGTCGTCGTACCAAATGACAGGATTGTTGTAACCTAAAAAAGTAGCCACTTTTTCAAGTTCATATTGTGGCCTTACTCGCAAAGCTTCGGAAAAAACAATATGAATGTTTTCAGCCCCATACTGATCAATAAAGGGGGCAATTTGCATCGAATAACGACTATAGTTGATAAGCTCATCAAATTGATCAATCGCCTGGTTGATATCAGTTTTAATGACATTTTGAGACCACTGATGCATGTAATGGGAAATCAAGCGATCAATTGGATGTCTCACCACATAAATCAATTTTAATGAAGGTAAGTAGGCCTGCATCCTTTTAAGCGTCAGTGGATAATCTGGCAGCTTTGTGTAATGTGTGCTGGACTCCCCACAGAGATCTCCAGTCTCGGCTTTTAAAAAAAGATTAGAATACCATTCAAATCCCAGATTGTAGATGCCATCATCGCTGAAGAAGTTAGGTTCTTTGGGCGTTGACATAAAAAAACCTGGCTGTAATGCCAATTGTTCATGCAACGTACTTGTGGCACTTTTCATAGCACCAATAATAATAAAATCAGGTTTTGGCATAAAAGTCTGGATGAATGTAGGGTTTATTAGGAGTGAAAAAATTAATCCAAATATCGCGCCATTGATCTTTAGCGATATTGGATTGATATCGTTTTGAAAAAAGCACTCTGATTGCAGCAACCAAGGCGCCAATCGTCCAAAGTATATTCGCGGCTAACAATCCACTTCGACCATAAAGTAAATAAAAATAGCGTGTGCGCGACTCATAAAAATACCTTGGTAGACGCTTTCTAAGCTTGGCTTGAGACTTTAGAGGCGAGCTTCCCCCTCGAAGATGAACCACGTGAGCATAAGGAATATTTAATATTTTCCATCCCGCCCTGACTGTCCGATAACTGAATTCAACATCCTCAAAATACATGAAAAACTCGTCATCCAACAATCCGACTTGCTCTAAAACTTCTGCCCGGATTAACACACAAGCAAAACTTGTCCATTGATAAAAGTCCGCAACCTCAACAACAGGTTGAGCCACTACATATTTTGAAAACAACTTTGTAACAACACTGGTACTCGCCGATGAAATTAACTCACTGATTGGCGTATGAAAACGGAAACAGCTCTTTTGTGGTGTTGCATCCTCCCATTCCAATCTAGGACTAATCATACCTGCATCAGGATTTTGATTCGCTGCATCCAAAAGGGATTGAATTGCACCAGGACGCACAATAGTGTCGCTGTTCAGTAGCAAATAATGATCGGCTTTTACAGATCGAATCCCAAGATTATTACCGCCAGAAAAGCCGGTATTATGGCCTGCATCAATAAGTTTTATCCAAGTTGCAGCATGGTTTTCCTGCACCCATTTGTTTAAAAGTATTAACGAGTTATCTCCTGAGTCATTGTCTACGATGATAACTTGCATCGACGTCTTAACGACTTCCCTTTTTAGTGACTCCAAAACATCAACAACTAAGTCAGGTGTTTTGTAATTTATGATGACTATGGCGAGGTTGTATTTAGTCATTACCGAAAAAACTTTTGATTCTTAATGCTTTCAATGCTGGCTCGAGTTTTGGATCGAAACTCCCTTCTCTTTGTTTTATGAGTGATGCCCATGGAAGATTAGCTGTTTCTCTTTCAAGCTTGTCAACTAAATCATCAACTCTACCAATGACACGAGCGGGTATGCCGGCGACAATGGTTCCTTCTGGCACGTTTTTACTAACCACCGCTCCAGCGGCTACAATAGCGTTAGGCCCTATGGTGACGTTTGGCAAAATTATTGCTCCATGCCCCACAAAAACATTGTCTCTAAAATCAACTTTCCCCACTCTATCCAGTTTTTTGTTGTATGCCTTATTGAGTACAGCAATCGATCCATCATGGCCAAGGACGGTACAGTTGGTTAACATGACATTATTTCCCAATCTTGTGTATTCAGGATTTGTCACATTAGTGTATGGCCAGATAGCACAATCCTCTCCAATTGCGTGATAGTTACCCCACTTTCTCTCAAAGCTAGCAAATTCATATCCCGATGGATTGCATAGACGTAAATAAAGCTTTTTAAATCTGCCGGTTTTGAATGCGATTTTTTTTACGATATTTTTTAACATAAGAAACTCTTCACAAGCGAGAGGATAAAGTTAGTGACTTATTGAGCATGAATTGCTTTTTCGAGACTTTCCAGACAGATTTCAAAATTTTCTAATGAATACTGTCTAACCTTTGTCTCTTCACACTCATACGCTTGCTTGATAAGTTTAGGCCAAACCTTTCCTCTTACGCCAATCCAACTTCCATTTATTTGATGCATAACAATCCTGTAAACGTTGGTCATATGGGCTGGTGAGAATATTTCCACCAATTTTAAAGGTTTTATGTCAAACACTCCCCTAAAAATTAAAGGACCTAATGCTGCCCCATGTATTGCAACAATTTTTTCTGCTAAAGAAACTATAGCCAGTTGCTGTAATACGGAATAATCTTCCATATAGATTTTTTCATAGCCTTTTTTTACTAAAAAAGCTTCCACCTCCCGCTCATTGATAAGTTTTCTGGTATCCCTACGAGATATAAAAATATTTTTAGGTAACCCCTGATGAGCTTGAATCAATTTATTCCGGAGATCCGATTGGAAAAGTGTTGATTTAATAATCTCTGGCAAGGCACTTCTGATACAAATTAATGACTCAAGATCATAAATGCATTGAGTTCCTTTTATAGCAGTGTCAGTACAAACAATCTCAAACCCTATTGTTTCGAATAAAGATCGAATGTGTTTTGGTAAGGTTGCAGGAAAAATTAATATTATTTCGTTTTTATTTTCAGAGTGTAAATATTCTTTTGCGCAAAGTGCTATTGGCAAATGAATCGTTATAGCATGCGCAAGATTGCTTGGATAATGCTGCCTGAGGTCAATGAAGACCTTCTCTAAATTTAGTGGCTTACTGGCATTTTTCAGGAAAAGGTTTTTAATTTTTCTTAATTTTGTTTGTACTGGTAAAAAGCAAGCTTGTGATTTTTCTTGTAATTCAAATTGTAATCGACCAGGTTTGGTTGCTACCTCTGGTAGATAAATCTCTTCCACAAATGGTTCAAATGAATCAACTAGATAGGTTCGAGGAGCATAAAGCCAATCGCGATCAATTTTATATTCTGAAAAATTCCAAGTCTGTTTCTGATTGGGCATAGATGAATCCTATTGATTTTTAGACTGGATAATCGGCTCATAAAACTGCTTTAACGATAATTGGGTATTTGCTAAACAATATGACTGAGAAATTCTAAAGCCATTTTGTCTGAGTATTTCTTTTTCTGTGCTGTTGGTAAGTAAGTAATGGAGTTTTTCGATGATAGTTTCACAATCACCATCCTCTGCTACCAAAGCAGTTTCATCAGGGATCATAAATTCATCCCCACCACCACCAGTAAAACCTACAACTACACATCCACATGCCATCGCTTCTATAGGTGGCAAGGAGAAACCTTCTGGATATCCCGTAGCTAAAAAAATATCAGCCTTTTGGTACTCATTTATCAACTCAGCCTGAGTGAGTCCATCAACGACTTTTATCTCATAAGATGTGTTATGCAGATGTTGAATAATTTTTTCTAAATCTTTTGGGTTTTTACGAGACATCGCTAAAATTCTATTATTAATGCGCTTAGTTGGGATTTGTTTAAATTGCTCTAAATCAATCCCATTAGTAATCGTTTTTGCCTCTATCCCCATATGTTCTTTTACATAGCGACTGCAATAATCACTACAGGTAATAACATCGTCATATCCTAAATCTCTATAGGATTTATGTTTGTCATCCTCATCTAATCGTACTCTTAATCCTATCCAGTTTTGCAAAAACAAAACCTTATGAGCCTTTTCAAATAACAAACCTTGATAAGGTGCAAATTCAGTAGCAACTACAATATCATTAGGCTGAACAGAAGCACTAACTTCTGCGTAAGTTTTGTACTCAACGTTATAGCCAAAAAAATTTCCTTTGTAATTTCCCATTAGGACCGGATAAGCATCAAACCCAAGTTCTCGCAACAAAAGACAATGTTGATAAATCACCTTTATTCCACCGACAGGTTTATGAACCGTAAAGAAACAACGTTTGATATATTTAGTCGCCGTCCCATCTAAAATATTTCTGAGGAATGTTTTTAAGGAAAATTTCTTTTTCGTATATAGATCAGGTATCAAATAATATATTTTCGACATTTAGCTTCTACAATTTGTTTATGTTAAGCGTAATAGGAACAACTCATTCAGGTCAGCAAGGTAGATGAATTGCTGACTGACTCTTTGTCTTCTTTTTCTTCCTGCTCGATATTAATTGCCTGTTCCTTCAGATCATACACCCGGCCCAGCAATGCTCCAGCTACCAACCAATATAGTGGATTTAGAGAGGCATTTGGCATTTGATCCAGAAGAATTAATGAAACAATAAGTACATGTGAAGCTAAAAAAATGCTTTCTTTTTTAGAGATATGCTTAGCCTTGGAACGAATTCTAAATGATAACCATATTGGGACGACTATAAATAAAAATTCGGAAATATATCCAAACCAACCTCTTACCCCAAGAGTAATGATCCATTTACCATCTGTAGTACTCGTATCCTGCCCAGTCATCTCATCACGAACTCTATTTCGGCCCCACCCCCCCCAACCGAATAATGACTTACTATTTGCATGTTTAAGTAGTTTTTCCTCATGCTCAAAACGATAACCAAGTGACTCAGCTCGTTCTGGACTAATCGCATTTGCATAGTTCATGATTGTTCGGTGTGGAAACAGGTTCATTGAGCTCATTATGGGATATGAAAGAAACATCGCGGCGATTGCCAATGCAGCAAAATGCATCAGTTTATTACCCATAAAGGTAATCATTAGAAAAGCGAACAGACCGAATACTAAAGCAGCCAAACTTTTTGATAAAATGAGTGTAGCCATGATAAAAAGCAACAATGCAAAGTTATTCACTCGCATACTTTTGGTACGAGTTTTATTCATTGCACTGACAAACGCCAAACCTAAGGCCAAAAAGAAAGCGACCAGTAGCCCATGGCCCATGAAAACTATCGCTCTGAATCCCCCTCCCCGGTATTGCTGTAACCAAGAATGCGGAAAATAACCGTATAAAGTACTGTGAAGTTGGGGACTCATTCGTATTTCCCATAATGCCAATACAGCATAAATCGCTGCAGCAATAACGAAATACTTGAAGATAAGCTGCTGACTCTCAAAGCTTCGGAAGTATTTCACCCCGATAAGAAATGGAAAGATATATAAGAAATTATGAATTGAATCAGATAAGCCATCATATAAACTCAGCCCTGGCAGGTAAAAATATCTCTCGGTATTGGTTACCGAAGTTAAAAAGGGCGAAATTAAGAATGCTAAAAAAACCAATCTCATAGCTTTACTTAAGCCAAGATATCCAAAAGGTTTTTTGTGTAATACTAAATACGCAATCAGCGTAATGACAGTAATTGAAAATTTATCAAATGCCGGTAGACCCGGCAAATCGATGTCAAAACCAGCGGGTAAAAACATATAGGCCCCTAACAAGCCCATTAAAACACCCGATTCAAACCCATAGCGCCGAATCATGTAAAAAACGGCAATTGGCCATATCCCTACAGCTGCATATGCTATTAAGTTAGGCATAACGCTATACCTGTCTGGCTTTTAGAAAAGCCTCGACTGTAGCTCCTATGCCACTCTCAATATCTACTTCAGGTTTCCATTTAAACGTTTTTCCAGCTAGTTGATTATCAAGAATAATGGTCGGTATATCGAAATTCCTTTTGTTCTTAAATTCTGTTTGTATAGTCTTTTGGGTATATTTTTCGACATACGAAATAATTTCATTTAATGAGAATCCTTCTCCACTACTAATATTAAACGTACCTGATTGCAATTTTTTGACGGCCATACTCGTGGCATTAACAACATCAGAAATAAAAATATAATCTCTGATAACAGAGCCATCTCCCCAAATGGATAATTTTGTATCATTTAAAACGCTGCTGATACACGTCCCGATAAAGCCTTGAACCCCCATATGTTTTTGCCCTGGACCATACGGATTGGAAGGTCTGAGTATTGTTGAAGTGAATCCATACAATTCCGAATACATATTTAAATACTTTTCGATAGCAAGTTTTACGATCCCATAACTGCAAATTGGATTGGTAGGATGCAGTTCAGTCATAGGGACTTGCTGGGGATGTCCGTAAACTGTACCACCGGAAGAAAAATAAATTATCTTATTCACATCGGATTGATGCATAACATCTAATAATTTAAGCGTATTAATTAAATTTCCATTAACGTCGCTAATCGGATCTTTGTTTGAGGTACTTGGTACAGAGGTGCTGATTAAATGGACAACAACATCCACCCCAATTAACGCCTCTGATAATGCCATCACATCACCGAGATCCGCCTGAATATTCTCAACGCCAGATTTATAAATTAATGGTGCTCTATCGAATACACGCAACTGATGTCCATCTGCAAGTAATCCATCGACGATATGTGCTCCAATAAATCCGGAACCACCTAATACTAATATTTTCAAATTACATTATTCCTAATCTGTTACGTAATTCATCAATCCGACGCCTAGCCACTACTGGCCACAAGAAATGTTCGGCATGACTTCTAACTGATTTTGAGAATTCTAATCTTAGCTCATTACTACGAGCTAATTTTTGTAGTGCCTCTATCCAAGCCTCTTTATCATGGGGAGGAACAACATAACCATCAACATTATCTCTTACCACACCATCACCTGCCATGGGTGAGACCAAACAAGGTAAACCAGCTCCAGCCGCCAAATAGGTTACCAGAGGACTCCCCTCTTCAAGACTTGGCATCATAAACAAATCCGCTGAACGATAATGTGATGTTAAATCGTTTGTAAACGAAATAAATTCAATCGATGGGTCGTCTTTGTATAAATCTACAATGGATTGAGCTGATTCATCGACTTTACCAATTACTTTAAGCTGCCCTTTGACCTTGGCAGCGGTCCAATAATCAAGCAATAAATGAATACCTTTTCTTGGAATCACGCTACCAACAAAGATAGCTTTGAAAGAATCTTGACTCTTAGAATTGTTATGGCTTATTTCGAATAAGTCACTCTCATCGAGTCCATAAGAAGACTCAACAATCTTATTTTTAGGAACATTCATCTCCAACAAAGACATTGTTACCTGGGGGCTAGGACTAAATACATAATCAGCAAGCATTAACTTTTGATCTTCATCAGCAATACTTTCATCTGTAATCAAATGAATATTGCGTAGTCCTAACGACTTTGCTTCAGTATCTAATATTTTTTTAGATATTCCTTGATGACAATTTATATTCTCAATAATGATTTTTTTGCCAATTGCTTTGAGATATCTATACGTCTCCAATGAACATCCGGGCCATAGGTAGGCCACGTCGTATTGCTTTACAAGTCTTCTGAACTTATTTTCAGTATAGCGGGTAACCCATTGGTTCCCGATAAACTTAGCGGTTAGCTTATAAGTAATTTTGCTATTTATTGCTTGTTTGACGTGAGGTGATTGATTCGCCATTTCCGAATGAATCGAAAACATATCAGACACCACATTTTCGTCGTTCATACCCAAAGACAAAGAATGTGCTGCATAACCGATGCCATACGTATGGATATAGTGCGGTAGATAGGTCAATATTTTGAGGCTTTCCATAGTTGAATCTTATTTATTTGATCATAGAATTTTTATTGTATATATTTAAAAAAATTTATGTTTATACAGAATGAGAGTTGAGTAACTCCATCATGACATTTCAAGTATACTTTCAATACATAGATAATTCCTATGATTCCAGAATATAAAGTTTGTTCGGTTTTTATCACGAGCCAAAAAGCACGAATGACAAGCTCTTGTAGAAATACAGCATGATATAGGATAATTTTTTGTGCCTAGCATGCTTTTTTATGTGAGCTTATTCCTTATCTAGGGAAATTATAGCTAACAATCCTAAGTAGTAAACATGCTCAAATACTCGAAGACAGAATATATTGTGGGAGAACATTTAGACCGTTATTGCTAAGCTCATTATTACAATAGTTTATTTTCATAAAAATAATTTGAACACCTAATTTAAATATTTTGACAATTCCTTAAAATAAGCTTTCAACATTACTCAGGTCTTAAGATGTCTAAAAACTCATTAGTTAGCGTAGTAATACCTTGTTTTAATCGTCAAGAGTATATTGAGCAGGCAATAAATAGTGCATTATCACAAACATATGCTGACATTGAAATTATTGTTGTTGATGATGGCTCAACAGATAGTTCTATCAAAGTCATAGAAAGATATGGTGAGCGGGTTAAGCTAATCACCCAATCAAACAAGGGAGTGAGTGCAGCGCGAAACACAGGATTTTCGTCTGCACGTGGAGAATTCATTATATTTCTGGATTCTGATGACTGGCTTTCTGAAGATATTGTAGAAAAGCATATTCTTACAGCACATAAATATCCTGAAGCCGATATTTACTGTACTGATTCCACGACTGTTAATAGTAAAGGTGAATTAAATCCTATCAATAAAAGTAATTGGCCTGAATCTCCAGATACACCTCTAGAATTATTTCTTCTTACCCCCCCCTCCATTTCCTGCTTGTGAAATGTATCGAGCTCAAACAATAAAAAAACATAATGGTTATGATGAAGATATGCGTGCTTTCGCAGACTCAAGTTTGAGGTTAAAGATAATTTTATCTGGAGGTAAAGTTGTTCGTACTGTAGGGGGTTACGCAGTTTATCGACCTGTTGCTAACTCCATCACAAAAAATGCGTTTAAGTTACATTTCTATGCTATCAAGCTTATCAAAAAGTTGAAGAGATATCCTTTAGTTAAAGGTGATCCATATATTAAGAAATTGATTGAAAAAAGATTGATGAAGCATCGTCTAAGGTGGTGGAGAAATGTTCTATCCCATCATCTTAAGCTTGATCCATTATCAGTCTTAAAGTTTTTTTATTACTTGCTCAGACTTAGCAAAGTAGATCCAGGTTATATTATCTTTTTAGTGCGTGATAAACCATGGAAATTAAATAATCTATCTGTATTTTAATATTTATATACTAATAACAATCAAATAAATATTTATAACAAATTTATGATATTTTTAATACGATATTATATATACTGAACAGATCATAGATAATGTATGCTACCAAAATAAAAAATTAACAATATATTTAATGCACTTATTAATCTATTTCTCACCTTTCATTCTAGAGATAAGCTAATAATGTCTTTACTGGAAAGGAATTTAGCTTATTAAAAAACACCTTTGAAGGAAGTACATGAATATCAAAATACCGGGTGTTCATCATTTATTACGCCGATAAGGAGACGATTTGACTTAAAAGGAAACTTATCGGCAAAGCTATACTAGCTATTCGTAAATACACATGTCGGAAGTGTCCCGGTTGAGCATAAGGTTATTCTGACGAACAGACCAAACCTAACCTAATAACCAGTTATTTATTATTGTGGACGCACTGATCAAGATTTTGGGCAATGTCTGCCTGATGATTATAGATGACTCTAACAGGGAATGTCCGGGGTATTTCGATTGTAACGATACCGTTCGAAAGCTTTTGCCATAATTTAATCCTCGAGTTTCCAAAGTTGTCTTAGATCTCATAGTACTGATCAATCAGTAGTGAATTTTCTTAGATGAAGATCTACTGCATTTCTTATCAGGTTATCCAACGTCACTGAAATTTGCTGCAGGTACTGGCAAATTCACACGGGCTATACTTAAATTTATTGTGGACTAGAGATTAAGGTCAAGGAAGAACATCCACTAAGTAGTATTATTTGATAATGATAAAATTTAAAGATAACATCCTCTATAGAAAATATGGATAGGATACAAGCAACAAAGATATAAATAGACAAAACCGTTGTAATAAAATAACAACTTATCTCTTCAAATATTTTTATCTACGTTAATTCTTTCTAAGAAATTTAATTAACAATTCAAAATCCATCATAAATAAAGAAACCATGCAAATTCAACCTATTAGAAGCCGCGCAATAAATTCGACTTATTGGGTCACAGCAGGCTATGCAACTAGTCAATTACTTCGCTTGTTAAGCAATTTAATAATGACAAGGCTATTAGTGCCTGAGATGTTTGGTGTAATGGCACTGGTAGCTGTTTTCATGAGTGGTATTTCAATGTTTTCAGACATTGGCCTTCAGCAAAATATTGTCCAAAGCAAAAAGGGGGAGCAAAGAGTTTATTTAAACACCGCATGGACAATACAAATATTACGAGGATTTTGTATATTTATTATAGCTTTGCTATTTAGCATTACACTCAATAATTTAAACAAAAATAATCTCTTACCTACAGATTCAGTCTATACAGATTCCAATTTACCTTTTTTGTTAGCATTCATGTCAATAACAGCTTTGATTGGTGGTTTTAACTCAATAAACCTACAACTTTTAAACAGAAAGCTAATGATCTCAAAAATAACTATTATTGAGATACTTAGCCAAGTCGTTGGTTTGTCTTCAATGTTACTAGTTGCATACTATTGGAGAGAGGTATGGGTGTTAGTGATTGCTGGAATAGTATCATCTTTAGTAAAAATGATTCTTTCACATCATCGCTCTCTTGGCCAGAGACCCAATTTTGCACTTGATAAAAATAGTGTGAAAGAAATAGTTGGTTTTGGAAAATGGATTTTTTTAGGATCGATACTAGGATTTCTTTTATCACAAGGGGATCGATTGCTATTAGGGGGGTTCATTAATTCTGAATTACTGGGCATTTATAGTATTGCCTTTTTTATGGCCAATGCCTTAAAAGGAGCACTAAAGAAATTAATAAGTGCCGTTTTTTACCCTATGCTAAGTGAAATAGTAAGAAATAATCCAGATAAACTCAAACAAACATACTATAGATTAAGATTACGTATAGATTTAATCACTATGACAATTGGAGGAATATTAGCAAGTTCAGGTAGCCACATAATCAATTTTCTATATGATGATAGATATGAGCAAGCAGGCTGGATGTTTGAGATGCTTTCAATTTCGTTAATATTTGTTGGCTTTAGCCTTGCGGGTGCTTGCCTTATGGCAAGGGGAAATGCTAAAAGTCACGCATTATTAATCTTTTTCGTTGTTATTTTTCTTTATATTGGATTGCCAATAGGTTTTTACCTTTATGGAATTGTTGGCGCTATATTTGTCATAGCTATAAATTATATTGTTGATATTCCATCAACATTTTATATGATGCACAAAGAAAAACTACTAGATCTGAAAAGGGAATTTATTATGTTACCTTTATTCCCAATTACCTATTATTTATCATCTTACATTCTCCAATATTGGATTTAAACATGAAAGAACCTCTTGTTTCTGTATTAATGCCAGTATTTAATGCTCAACGTTTTTTATATGAAGCTGTTCAATCAATATTATCTCAAACGTTAGTCAACTTTGAATTAATTATTATTGATGATGGCTCAAAAGATGATTCCTATAAAATTGTTGAAACCCTCTCAAATATAGATAAACGAATTAGACTTTATAGACAAAATAATTGTGGTATCTCATACACGCGCAATAAATTATTATCCTTAGCTAAAGCTGATTTAATTGCTTGGATGGACGCAGATGATATCTCTCATCCCACAAGGCTAGAAAAACAATACACTTATTTACAAGCTAATAAAGAGTATGTTGCTATTGGGACTTCTACGATTATGATTGATGAGGATGGTGATGAAATATTTGATTGGAAAGCCCCCCTGAAACATAGTGAAATAGATAGCTTTCATATGAAAGGTAATGGAGGCGCTATTATATTTCCTTCTTCAATGATGCGAAAAGAAAATGTTACTGCATTGGGTGGCTTTAACGAAAATTTAATTGGGGCCGAAGATCTGTGTCTTTTTTTAAGACTCGCTGAAATAGGCAGACTAGCTAACTTAAAGGAAAACCTATTTTACTATCGGCAACATATTGAAAGTATTTGCCATTCCCAAAAGCCTAATATAACTGAGAATAAGTTATCTGTTATCAATAATTGTAAATTGCGTCGCGGGATTGTTCCAAACAACAATCTAACTCCAATAAAATCATTATCAATAATATCTTTTAATGATATTTATTTAAAATGGGGATGGTGGGCAATTAAAGGGAAAAGATTTCATACAGCAAAAAAGTATGGCTTTAAGGTGATACGAAATAATTTTTTTTCACGCCAAGCATGGTTAATCGTTTATTTTTCTATATTAAAAAAAAATATATCTTAATACTCTATAGTTTAGGATTTATGAATCGTAACTAGAAAAAGAAGCCAGTTGCTTTGTTTGCAACTGGCTATAGCCGAACTAATGATAAAAGTCTAACTTAATCATTTTTTGTTATCTTAATAAACATCTTCTGCCACTGTATGCTCGACACTGGGTGACTTCAACTTCAGAATAATCTGACCGTGCAGCTTCTGTAACGTCTTTAACTGTAATGGAGTTAGTATTACCTAATGGTCTGGTGTAGCTAGAAGTTTCATTAATCTCCACATTTTCAGGAACCACTTCAATAATAGGTTCTGTTATTAGTAATTGGCGCTCATGTGAAACTGTAATGTTAGCAATATTTTCTGATACATCATCATTTAGTGAATTAAATCTTTCAGAGTCTCCAGCTGGGGAACTTCCCGTGCTAGTTACAGTTGATTCCTCACCAAAAGAAACCGAAGCATTATCATCAATAACTTCAACTTGTTCTGTGGTAGTTATTGTGGGACGTGAATAAGAAGTATCGTTTGTAACATTCGCCTCTTGAACAACAGGATTTTGTGTACGAATACTTGGCAAGCTAACATCTTGAACATCAATTTCCTGTGATGGTGGGGAAACTATATTATCTGCCACTTCGCTATCTAAATTTAATGAATCCTCATTGATAGAAACACCGTTGTGATTCGAACAAATATTTTGTGATACATCAGTTGTCACATTAGCAAGAAAACGCTCAAAGCAAGTCTTGCTTGTGGTTGTAGAGGGTAGTGAAATGTCATTCCCCCTAACTACAATAGGATTCTCCCCACCAATTGATATACCTACAGCAGATTCATTATTTAAGATAACACGATTATTTCTGATGTAAACATTTGACGATTTAATAGAGTTTTCCTCTCTAACTGGAACTTTTACACCCGCTCTGAGGACGTTCCCTTCGTCAATAATCTCATTATTTTCAATGATTGCACCTTCACAAGATGCGCACCCTATTCCAATCATACCAACGTTTATTAATTTATTATTTCTTATAACAATATTTTTAAAAGATTCATCTACTTTATTATAACCGGGGTCAATACTAATACCCCAACATCCCCCACTAACCTTCCCAACATCTTCTTTAATGATATTATTTTCAATTAATATATTCTCAAGCAAACCGTGCCCAACTAAAGATACACCTTGGCATTTTCCATCAACAATGGCTGATCTGTATAAGGTATTATTTCGAACAGTTATACCCTTTTTATGTTTGTTTGAACCAGTTAGATAAATGTTATGGTCTAAACTTGGATGCGTTCCGTTACCTTCAAAATTATTACCCTCAATCAAACAGTCGTTACATGAACCTAAAAAACCAATTTTACGATTATTGATGACATTGGAATTTTTGACTACAAGCCGATCATTTGCTTCATTAGAACCGGCTCCTTCTTGGGGCGCATTATTACCGGCGGCATAAATACCAACATTAAAGCCTTCAATATGCACGTTCGAAATTGTTACATCATCCACATCATTAAATAACCTTATTCCAGCACCACTTTTTGATACTGCCATTATTGTTAGATTCTCAACATTATAACCACCGTCAGGTTTAGCAGCCCCGCCGTTTTCAAAATTAATAGCGTGGATTCCATCAGCACCTATTACTGGACGCTCAAGATCTGCATTACCATATGCACCAATAGTGCAAGGCTTTTCAGCAGTACAATTAGAGTTATAAAGACGTGCGAATTTAGTCGCAGGAAATTTTCCTCCGCGACAAAATAATAGTTTTCCACCAGCCTCAAGTTTGTTAAAACTCCAAATTGCGTGATCATATGTCTTAAATGGTCTTTGTTCGCTTAGGCCATCAGCACTATCATCACCATTTGTGTCGCAAACATAAAAACTATTAGCTTGAGCAAACGCACTAAATGTTGAGATTAAAAATATTGAAAACAGAAAAATTGTTTTTTTCATGATCATCGCCCCCCCTTATGAAATAGATGATACGTGTCGAATAATATGTACATACTACACAAATAAAGGTGATCAAATTCACACATTCACAATTGGTTGATTTTTGAACAAGAACTTGTGAGCTTGTAAGCAAAAAATTCTTGCTTTCAGTAACTATCAGTTGACCAATTTACCCATTGATAAGCTCCAAAAAAAACCCGACCTTTCGATCGGGCCAAAAAGCCTCTGGGGGGCAGAGGATTTTTAAAGGATTTTGTTTCGATGGCTTCATCTCCTTTATTATGGAGATGGTTGAATATTAATAATTTAGTAAGAGCTTAATCGTGATATTTATCACAAAAAGAAATAATTTCGGCTACAAGTGAGAAACTCCCGATAAAAGATCAGACTATCTGAATATTATGCTGCTCTAACAACCAGCTTTTAACGCGCTTTACATCCGGGTTCTCTGAAGCCTTGGCCTCCACAATACGAGAAGATTTTTTGTCCCGCATCATATCTTGTATTAGGGCGACATCAATTTCTTTTTTATCATCAGCAAAGGCATAAACCAAAGCAAAATCGCACAGGTTATTAATACGTCTGGGGATTCCCTCGCTATAACAATAAATTACGGCACAGGCTTCATTGCTGAAAATTTTGTGTTTAGCTCCCGCTACTTCCAAACGGTATTCAATGTAATTTTGTGTTTCAGGATAGCTAAGCGCCTTAAGATGGAACTCTACCCCAATGCGCTGGGCAAATTGCACAAGTTCTGGTCGGTTCAGTTTTTCGATTAATTCAGGCTGACCGGTTAATACGAGTTGCAGGAAGATATCCGAGTCAATATTGACATTGGATAAAAGTCGTAATTCTTCTAATGCCTGAACCGACAAGTTTTGCGCTTCATCGACAATTAATACTACCCTTCTCCCCTGAGCATGCTGCTCAACCACAAAGTTAATATAATCCCGATAACGGCCAGCATTATCTGTAGCACTAGACTCTATTTCAAGCGAATCCAGCACCCAGACCATCAACTCACCAAATGATTCATGAGTGTTATTGATAAGGCCAATAACACAATCATCATCAATCTTTCCTAGCAAAGCCCGTATAAGCGTTGTTTTACCCGCGCCAATTTCGCCTGTCACCACCGTGAACCCAGCATGACTCATCAAACCATATTCCAACATGGTGAGCGCTTTCTTATGATTGGGACTCATATAGAGAAACTGAGGATCGGGTACCAGGTTAAAGGGCTTATGCGTAAGACCAAAGTGTTCTGTATACATAGATTAATAATTTTGATGTTCAGGGGGGCTGGCGGATTTATTTACCACTGTACCTAGCAAGTGTGATCCTTCAAGCATCTGCAAAGATTTAGTAATATTCGATTCAGTATTTTTACCATCCTCGAGGACAAGTAATGTACTGTCAAAATAGCTTGCTGCGAGTGACACATCATCGGTTTGCAAAACAGGCGGCACATCAAAAATAATGACCCGGGAATCATATTGAGATTTAATATCAGCTACCAGACTGGCCATTTTGGGGCTGGAAAGCAATTCAGCAGAATCTTCCGCTCTGCCGACGCCCGGTAAGATAACCAATCGTTTGATACCCGGATTGATTAAAACCTCTGAGAGTTTTAAGTCACCTGAAAGATAATCTTTGAGACCCACCTGAGCATTGAGACCAAAATAATTACTGATACTCGGATTACGCAAGTCCATATCTACCAGCAAAACGGTTTGATTGAGCTCCATTGCAATTGCCATAGCAAGGTTAGCAGCCACAACTGATTTACCTTCACCGGCAGTTGGAGAGGTCACTGCCAGCGTTTGCCAGCGATTACTGCGCATTTTTTTCAGTACCTGGGTCCGTAACATTCTGAACACGGCTGATTGCGGATTATTGTAGAAACCGGCAATGATTCGTTTGCGCTCAAGATGTTGATTTGGAACGTTCACCACTTTTGTCTGAGAATACGATATCGACTCTATTGGCGCGGCCAGTGGATCTTCGGCTTGTGAAACACTCTTCTCCGCTTTAGTTGGTTCTACTCTGATGGGTTCAGGTTTCTGAGCATGCCGCTGTTTAGCTTTTTCAAGCGCTTTCTGAATTCTATCCATAATTAAACTACCGTATTAATTGTTGATACTGTTGTTACAGCAAGCTCAGCTTATTAAGTACTTTGAACCATAATACTTCTAGGTTCATTACAAAGAAATGAAACAATATGACAGCACCTAGGCCAAGGATAATTCCTAAAACGATCAAACTATAAATGATTCGTCTCTTACGGCGTTTTTCATGATCGGTTTTAATAAGCGGGATGACAACAATCGGTGGTTTTCCGACAATTCTTGAAATTTGTGTATAACCACGCACGCCACCAAATAACATTTCAACGAGGAGCCCAAGCCCAACGCCTGCGCCAATTGATCCAGCAAATCCCATTACTATAAGTTTCTTGCGATTTGGCTTTTCAGCGGTATTGGAAATTTGAGGCGGTTCGATCAGGGTAAAGTTTTCACCCTTGTTTTCAGTTTCGAGTGTTTGTGCCAGTTCTGCTTCTAATTGTTTGGCTCTTAACTCTTGATACTTAGCCAATTTATTTTCACGGTCACGGGTCAGATCCCGGTAAGCACGCTGTACCTGATTAGTCTGATAGACACGGTTTTCATACTCTGCCAGCTTCTCTCGCAGCTCTGCCTGCCTTTGTCGCATACGGCCAATCTCTCGTTCTGTTGCATCAATCTTGGCGCTGACTTCTATATATACTGGATTGGTGGAGCCGCTGGCGGTTGGTGCTTCAGTATTCGTATTCTCTACAGGGAGATCCGCTAAACGCTGTTCCAGGCGGGTAATTTCTGCTTCAGCCGATTTAACATCAGGATGCTCTGCAGAATAACGTTGTTTAAGTGTTTGCAAATTACTTCTGGCTGAAGTCAATTGCATTTCTACATCTTCACGAGGAGACGCATTAACTCCAACTTCCGCTTCAAGAGCATCTATCTCACGTTTTACGCGTTGTAAATCAGGGTGGTTAGCTGAATATTTACTTTGCATTGAACGATATTGCGCGCGCAGCTCTTGTAACGCGACCATAGATGCTGAGGGTTGACCTGAAGCATTGCTGATTGTACCAGTGGCTTGCTTGGGAATCATCGAAAGCTGTAACCCCATGGTGGTCATTTGGTCGCTCAACACCATGATCTGATTTTGTATTGACGAGATTTCTTCCTGGATATTCTGAACCGTAGTCAGATTGTAATCGAGCATATCAGGAAGGCTGTCACTGTATTGATCACGAAATTCAGCAATTTCTTTTTCGGTTTGCTGAATTTCTTTCTGCATTCTGTCACCTTCCAGTTTCAAAAACTGGGTGGTGTCCTCTGCTCGATCGGTTCTTGCTCTGGCATTTTCATTTAAGAACTCGGTAACCAGCTCGTTAGCAACTTGTTGTGCTTTTTGTGGTGACTGATCCATAAACGATACTGTAAAGGCGATGCTGGCTCTTTTAGCACGTCCACTGGCGGGATCGGTAACATTTGCCTGAATGATATCCACACTGACATTGTTCTTAAATAACTCCACTATCGGCGCGGAAATGGGAGAGCGTTTTCTTTGTTCAGGGTAAAGGTTATGCTTTTCAACCACCTCCATAATCCGATTGGTAGTAAGAAGTCGTTGCTTGATAACCTCAATACGCTGATCCGCGTAACTGGTCACGGTGGTGCGAATCAAATCTTGTGGGATTTCCTGAGATTCGATCAAAATCAAACCCTGGGATTTAAAGCTCTCGGGAAGTGAGTATGTGAATACTACTGTGCCTATCATCAGAACTATAGCTGGAATCACAATCCAATATTTACGCCTCCACAGGATATCCAGATAATCCCGTAGACCTTTAACTTCTTCTTCCATTATGTACTCTTAAATTTATCGCGATAAACGCAGGCCATCCCAATCATAGTTTACCGTGAGGAAAACCATATTACTGTCGACTTTGTCACCAGTTGTATTAAAGCCACCAAAACTGGTGCCTTTTTGTTGGCGATACTGATACCCCATCTTCAGGGCAAGATTTCTCTGGAGTTGCCAGTTGAGCGATGGCGAAAAAGTAAAAAACTCTCTATCTGTATTGGTGAGATCATCAGCAGAACTTGTTTCCTGGTAGGCGGTATTCACAGAAAACGACAAGGTTTCTGCAATATTTCTGATCCAAGTAAAGGATAGTCGGTCCGTTTCATTTACCACACCTTCACCGGAAGGATTAAGAGAACGAGACAACGAAAAGGTTAACGTATTCAGTTCGCCGAGATAATTAGCAGTAAAATCAAATAATGATCCTGCACTACGGTCAGTTTGGTTAGGCCCACCAAGAAGCGATTGTGTTTCACTTTCCGTAGTACGGTATCCTACCTGTCCTGAAAACGACCAGCGTTCACTCATCATGTATGTACTAGTGACACTTAAATTATAACTGTCATATTGAGACTCGATTCTTTCGGATTCAGATTCGTACTCTGAATATGTCATTGCCAGACCGCCAGTCAAACGTTCTGAAAGATTTCTGCGCCAGCCACCTGTTAACGATATGGATTCATTATCACTAAAACCGCCGGTATCATATGTACGTTCACTGTAATTTAAACTGGTATAAGCAAAATCACGTTCTGTAAATTGATATTGGTAGCTTGGTGCTAGTGATTTTGATGTTACCGTCGCATTAGACGAAAAATCACCGGTATCTTCATCAGCGATTGAACGTTGTGCTCTTTCAGAATAACCCGCATTCAATCCGTAATTACTTCGTTCTGTATTATAGCTAGTCGAAAAATTTGCAAATGGATCCTGACGATCAAGCTCGCTTAAACTGGCATACCTTTCTACCCTATAGCCGGTATTCAGTGCAATTGAACCATTTTCAACTGAACGTGATAACAATAAAGTAGGGGTAATTTTGGTAACAAAACTACCCTCTTCTTCTTCACGTAATTCAACATTATCATCATAACTAAACGTTGGCGAAAAATCGGCACCAATAATATATTCGGCTGCGTTGGCAAAAGGTGATTGAAATAAAGTTGCAGTTAAAACCGCCGTAATAATGTTAATTTTCATGCTGACTCCATCTTGGTGTCGATCATTATTATCCGTAAATTAAGGAATAATAATGACATCACCGCTTTCAAGCAGCACGTTAGATTCAAGTGATTTACCTTGTTTAATATCAGCATAATAGACAGGAATAATTTGCTGTTTCATTCCATCTCTACGCAAAATGATAATGTCATTTTCTTTCGCATAAGTAGTGAGCCCACCAGCTAAACTTAAAGCCTGCATTGCGTCAAGCGGTTGACTCATTCCAAAGGAGCCAGGGGTTAGAACTTTGCCGAGGATATGAATGGTGTTACCTGAAACCTGATTGACGGTAACGTTAACGACTGGATCCGAGATATATTCTGAAAGTTTTTCTTTAAGCTCAGTTTCTACATCAACTACTGTTTTATCTTTGGCGTTTATTTGGCCAGCTAATGGAAACGAAATAGTACCATCGGGAAGAATAACGACCTCTTTCTGCAAAGCATCTTCATTCCAAACTGAAATGCTTAACATGTCACCTGCATTAAGTGTGTAGGGTTCTGAAGCATGAACAACTGTTCCAATCGAAAGTGTCGCTAATAGCAACACTGCATTTACCAATTTATTCATTATTCTTCTCCATGTTTATAATTTACATTCGCTTCGGATGATAACACGTTATTTAAGCATAAAAAAAGGGAGCATTTCTGCTCCCTTATTTTAACTGGGTATTATTGTTGAATTAATCAGTTTTACGCTTTTGATTTAGCACGTAAACGCAGTCCCAATAGGCCTAATAAGGCAGGTGCGAAGAGAAAAAGCGCTGCTGGAATAGGCACAGCCGATACTGAAACATCATATTTCAGCTCATCAGAAGAAGCACTAAAGATATCCAAACCATAGTTTATACCAGTCATAAGCGTGGCGGTAAATGAGTAATCTGAGATGAGATTAAACTGATCAATAACAGCACCACCCATCTCAAATAACGATACGGTAGCTGAACTTAGATTTGCTTCTGGATTAAATGACCATACAATTTTAACGGGTGTATTTTGATCTGTAGATAGATCAAAAAATGATGACCAGTTGGTGTTTGGCTCATCTACCGTTCCGTGACCTAATACAACATCGTTGTTATTTAAGCTAACTTCTTGCGTAGCACCTGATGATCCGGCGGTGGTCAAATTTAAGGTTGCTGCATTTGCACTAATTGAGAAAAATAACGTCATAAAGAAAAGCATCGCTTTTTTCATAAGTCGCTCCTTTAAGGGGTTTGATTTATAGATTCAGTTAAGCAATGCAACCCGGCGATCTTACAGGGTAAGACCCGTGGCTTTCCGCCCCCGCCTCACAACAGGTTTGGCTATTGATAGGAAAGAAGAAATCCTTTCCATTGTGAAAACTTCCCAGCTTTTTAAGGAAGTTAATTTAACCGTAACGTTTTTTATTCAGTTTGTACAGAGTCTTTTCTGACAAAAAATATATAAAAAAGGGAGCTTCAAGCTCCCTTTTTCTTTCTCCTACCCGTTTTAGCCTGCAGTCATCTTGGCTCTACGACGCAATCCAATCAATCCTAATAAGGCGGGAGCGAATAAAAATAATGCGGCTGGTACAGGCACTTCTGATAATGAGGTAACTGACACATCGTATTTTAATGCATGTGATGTAGCATCTAAAATATCCAAACCGTAAGTTTTACCTGCTGACAATATGGCCGAAAAAGTAAAATCGCCCGTTATATCGTACGTTTCTGTAAAACTACCATCTAATGCAAAAATTGCTACAGTAGCAGAAACCAGATTTCTCACTGGGTTAAATGACCATTCAACATCAACAGCAGTATTTGTATCTGCTGTGACGTTAAACATTGAACTCCAATTTGATCTGGAGCTTTCAACAACACCACCACCTAAAACAACATTGTTCTTATTTAAGGTGACTTGCTGTTGGGATGCCCCATTTGAGCCCTCAGCTGTTAAATTAAGAGTTGCTGAGTTTGCACCAGCAGAGAATAAAAAGGCTATACATAATAGCATCGCTTTTTTCATAGCAATTTCCTTCTAAGTGAAAAAATAAGCAATGCAGCCCGGCCATCTTTAGTCAATTAAAGATCCGTAGCTTTCCGACCCTGCCTCACGACAAGTTTGGCTTTATATTGAAGATAGAAACAGAATTGTTTCTAAAATTGAGACTTTCTTATATTCGTGAAAGTTCAGTTACAGACTAACAGTTTTTGTGGATTTTTCAAATCATGTAGGTAAATCGCAGATGCAAAACTTTAGAGTCTTTTGATGATATTGAGCCCCACAAAGAAAAGGGAGCCGAAGCCCCCTTTCCTTGAACCAACAATATTGTTAACTCATTTGTTACTATGCAGCAGCTGTTTTCAGTGCTTTACGACGTAAACCGAAAAAGCCCATCAATGCTGGAGCAAATAACCATAATGCAGCTGGTACTGGTACTGCAGAAATTGACAGGTCGTATTTCAGAACATCTGATGTGGCATTAAAAATATCAACACCAAAGAATGATCCCGCTGTCAAAATAGCAGTAAAGATAAAATCACCAGTGATGTTAAAAATAGTTGGCGCACCAACATAACCACCACCAGGTCCAGTCAACAGACCAAAGGCCAATTGAGCATTACTCAAGCTGTTAGTTGGGTTAAATGACCACTCCACTTTTACTGGTGTATCAACATCAGTAGTAACATCAAACAATGATTCCCAAACTCCTGAATTAGCAACAGTACCACCAGCAAGAACTGTACTGTTGTTATTCAGATCAATACTTTGAGTAGCACCTGAAGAACCAACTGTTGATAATGTCAGTGTAGCGGCATTAGCACCAACTGAGAACAATAAAGCTATACAAAATAGCATCGCATTTTTCATAATAATTTCCTTTAATTGAAAAATTAAGCAATGCAACCCGGCCATCTTCAAAACCCAGCCAGAAGATCCGTGGCTTTCCGACCTTACCTCACGGTAAGTTTGGCAACAAAAACAGAAACAACATTGTCTCTGAACTTTTTATCTCCAAGAAATATCTCGGTGATGATTAAACACTACTACTTCATTTGCATGATTGAAATTGTACTATGGTACTAGTGACAAATTTATTGCAAAAAAATTAAATATTTCAGGCTGATTATAGCTGATTTTCTTTTTCTCACAATATCCATATTTAATGAACTTTATAACAATATTCTATTGGTTGTCCCACTTCATGCTGTGAATAATAGCTAACTGAATCAAGTACATAACTGCAAAAAAAAAGGGAGCCGAAGCTCCCTTTTCTTAAAACTAACAATATTGTTAACTCATTTTGTGTTATGCAACCACTGTTTTCCGTGCTTGACGGCGTATACCGAAGAAGCCTAACAGTGCTGGTGCAAACAACCACAATGCAGCTGGTACTGGTACTGCAGAGATTGACAGGTCATATTTCAAAATACCTGAAGTGGCATTAAGAATATCTACTGCAAAATATGAACCTGCAGTCAAAATGGCAGTAAAGATAAAGTCACCAGTGATATTAAAAATAGTTGGAAAACCAACATAATTACCACCAGGGCCAGAAACCAGACCAAAAGCCAATTGAGCTGAATCCAAGCTTGTTGAAGGATTAAATGACCACTCAACTCTTACAGGAGTATCAACATCAGTTGTAACATCAAACAATGATTCCCAAGAACCTGAATTAGCAACAGTACCACCAGCAAGCACAGTGCTGTTGTTATTTAAACTGATTTCTTGAGTCGCACCATTTGATCCGACAGTTGATAAACTCAATGTAGCCGCATTAGCACTAACTGAGAACAATAAAGCTATACAAAATAGCATCGCATTTTTCATCGTAATTTCCTTTAATTGAAAAATTAAGCAATGCAACCCAGCCATCTTCAAATAATACCTGAAGACCCGTGGCTTTCCGACCTTGCCTCACGACAAGTTTGGCGATTTAAAATAGGAACCATTTCCGTTCCCAACAAATAAAGCCACTTAGAAACAGCTCTCAAGTGACGGTTGAACAATACTGTTAATTTGTTACAAATAATGAGCCCTGCAACACAAAATTTAGCTGGATTAACTCAAATCTTTAATCAAATGTGAATTGATTCACAGTGTTTACAATGGTTTTGCAATTTAAGGAAAGGAACAAAGCTCCTTTCCTCAAGTAAGCAGGAATTCAATACGTTTAAAATTAAGCTGTAGCAGATTTAAGTGCTCTACGACGTAAGCCGAAAAAACCCATTAATGCTGGAGCCATTAACCACAATGCAGCTGGAATCGGAACAGCTGATGGTGAAATTGACAGGTCATACTTCAATATATTTGAGGTTGCGTTCAAAATAGCAACAAGATATGTCGTACCAGCTGTCATGGAAGCATTGAAAATAAAGTCACTACTAATATTAAACATTTGTAATGGGCCACCAACTTCACCAAAAGCAAGTTGGGCGGAACCAAGGCTAGTAGTAGGGTTGAATGACCATTCAATAACTACGGGTGTATCAGCATCTGTAGTTGCATTAAAAGCTGAACTCCAAAGGCCGCGAGCAGCAACAAAACCACCAGCAAGCACAGTGCTGTTATTGTTTAGATCGACGTTTTGGGTTGCTCCAATAGAACCAGTACCTGTTAACGATAAGGTAGCTGCATTGACGTTAATCGAGAACAACAAGGCTGCAAAAAATAGCATTGATTTTTTCATAATTTTTTCCTTTTGATGAAAAAATGAAACAATGCAACCTGGCGATCTTAACTTTAAAGACCCATGGCTTTCCGACCTCACCTCACGGTAAGTTAGGCTAGATTGTCGGGAACAACATTGAACCCGAAATGATTGACTCCCAGATGTTTCTCTCAGCCGACATTTCTGATATGCGCATTACCTATCGTGTTGATAGATAACTCAGTCAAAGGAATTGCAAGTGAGTTTTAATCTTAGGAACGAGTTTAAATTTTTTGTTGGCTAGACAGCGATGTCATACCGAAAATTTAACTCTGGACATTAATATACATCCTTTCCAACAAAACCTCTAGTGATCGTTAATAAAATAATTTTCAGATCAAGAAGCAATGTCCAGGTTTGAATATACTGTAGATCATATTTGATACGCCCTTCCATTTTATCCAGCGTATCCGTCTCTCCACGAAAACCATTTATCTGGGCAAGACCGGTAATACCCGGCTTAACCTTATGCCGAAGCATATACCCTTGGATTTTCGCTCTATATTCTTCATTGTGCGCTACAGCATGTGGCCTTGGGCCAACGATTGACATAGAACCGCCTAACGAATTGAAGAATTGTGGTAATTCATCAAGTGAAGTTCTTCGTAAAATTTTGCCAAAATGTGTGACCCTTTGATCGTTCTTTTGGGCTTGAATGACCTTATCCCCATCTTCAGCAACTGTCATGGTACGAAACTTCCAGACTTTTATTTTTTCACCATCCATTCCATAACGTGTCTGTTTAAAAAACACAGGACCTTTGGAAGTCGCTTTAATGCCAATGGCTATCAATAACATCGGAATGGCTATCAGACACAGTATCAAAAAACTCAAAACAATATCTTCAATGCGTTTGATTGCACTATCAATACCGGCAAAGGGTGTCTCATAAATGCTGATTGCCGTTATTCCCTGATAATCCACCCATCTGGAGTTAAGCAGATTAAAAGTAAACAAATCGGGTACCAAATAAACCGAAGCGGTAGTATCAGCAAGCTTTTCAGTAATCAAACGAATACGGGCTTCAGCTGCCAAAGATAATGTAATAAAGACAATGTCGATTTTTCCTGTACGGCAATCTCTTATTAAGTCTTCGATACTGCCAAGGACAGTCGCTGCATTTTCTTCTAAACGACGATTTGGGGCAGGTTTACGATCATCGTAGAAACCACTGAAACGGTAACCTGTCCATTCCATTTCATCAAAGGATTTTTCCAGTCGATAACCAAGCTTCGTCGCTCCTACAATAGCCACGCGTCGGGTATTTAACCCCTTGGATCGCATTATTCCAAGCACCATTCGAACGATGGCATGCCAGGAAATCAACTCGATAGGTGTAGCGATTATCCAGATTAATATGAAAGGTGTTGCATAGGTTTGTTCATTAATGACAATCAGTTCGATAGCCACCAATACCGCGATACTCGTACCCCAGGAAAATAATACTGCAGTAACCTCGTCCCTTAGATACGTCCCGCGCCATGAACGATAGGCATCCTGTGATTCGGCAAAGAAGTGAAAAAGAATAATTGAAAATAATAAAGACCAGACATGCTTTGGTTGCCATTCAATAGCAAACAAATCCATTAAAGCCAGAAAGGTTACTAATATAATGGCACTATCAATTAGCCTTGAAATAGCATTAATTTTTGAGTCGTAATGTCTGATTTTTCCTTGCGCCATAATTGTCCTTAGGCCATCTCTTATTCTGTTATTTACGGTTATAGGTATCTTGAAGCCTGATAATGTCATCTTCTTCAAGGTAGGCGCCGGATTGTACCTCAATGATTTCCAAAGGGACTCGTCCAGGATTACGTAAACGATGCACACTTCCAAGAGGAATAAATGTTGATTCGTTTTCGCCCAGTAACATGACCTCATCATCCCGTGTGACTTCAGCGGTTCCACTTACCACTACCCAGTGTTCAGCACGATGGTAATGCATTTGCAATGACAAAGATGCGCCCGGGTTCACCAATATGCGCTTCACTTGAAATCGGTCACCCATATCAACAGAGTCGTAATTACCCCATGGGCGATAACATTTACGATGGGTTATAACTTCTTTACGGTTTTGTCGGGTCAGTTCTTCAACGATTGTTTTAACTTTTTGTGCCTGATCTTTATGCGCCACCATGACAGCATCATGTGTTTCAACAACAATCACATCGTCCAGGCCTAACACCGTCACCAGACGATTTTCGCTATGAATATAGGCGTTATGAACATTTTCAACCAGAACATCGCCGATCAACACATTCTGATCAGCATCACGGGTGAAAGCTTCCCATAAAGAAGACCATGAACCGACATCACTCCAGCCCGCATCGAGTGGAACAACCATAGCTTTATCGGTTTTTTCCATAACCGCGTAATCAATTGAGTCACTCGGACTTTGCTCAAAAAGCTCGGGATCAACACGGACAAAATCAAGATCGATAACCGCTTTTTCAAGGGATTGTTTACAGGAAGACAACATCTCAGGCGAAAAGCGTGCGAGCTCTTTAATATATGCGGAGGCTTTAAACAAAAACATTCCACTGTTCCAGAAAAAGTTTCCGGCAGACAGGTAGGACTCTGCTGTAGCCAAATCCGGTTTTTCGATAAAACGTTTTACTGAACTGGGTTTCGACTTTTCTTCTGCTTCAATATAGCCATAGCCGGTGTGAGCAGATTGTGGCTGAATACCAAAAGTAACCAGTTTATCTTGTTCAGCCAGTATTTGTGCTTGTTCAATAGCCTTATGAAAAGCAGTGACATCCGAAATAAGATGATCTGCAGCTAATATTAACAGTAACGGATCTTCGCCGTTATCCATGGCCTTTAATGCTGCCAGAGCAATCGCTGGAGCGGTATTACGAGCACAGGGTTCAAGAATAATGCCTTTAGCATCCAGACCAATCTCCTGAAGCTGTTCAGCTACCATAAAACGATGCTCGTTATTGCAAACAATTAACGGAGCTTCCAGAGAATCCAAGCCATTTAAACGAGTAAGCGTGCTTTGAAACATCGATGAATCGTTAAACAAGGTCAAAAACTGTTTAGGCTTATTTTTTCGTGATAATGGCCATAAACGGCTTCCGGAACCACCGGATAAAATTACTGGAATCATCTCAAGTCTTCCTCACAAGGATTTGTTTATCTTTCATAGCCACCGCTGCTGGAGGCTATTTTTTTGTCCAACAAGGCGGAAATGATGCGATGCAGTTGTTCTACATAAGTCATTTCCAACGCAGTGGGACGGAAAAATAGTCCCAGCCCTTTGGGTTGAGGCTGAAAATGCACCACTCTTCGTTGCTCGTCGTTTATTTAGAGTCACTAAACTGCTCTCCTCGCGCCTTGATTGGTACATTTTCAGTCACAACAGAGGTGGCTATGAAAAATAAACAATTCTAGGGTCTTTTTATCTTTCATAGCCACCACTGCTGGAGGCTGTTTTTTTGTCCAACAAGGCGGAAATGATGCGATGTAGTTGTTCTACATAAATCATTTCCAACGCAGTGGGACGGAAAAATAGTCCCAGCCCTTCGGGTTGAGGCTGAAAATACACCACTCTTCGTTGCTCGTCGTTTATTTAGAGTCACTAAACTGCTCTCCTCGCGCCTTGAGTGGTGTATTTTCAGTCACAACAGAGGTGGCTATGAAAGATAAAAAGACCCTAAAATCTTTCATTTTGATGCCAAGCCCATGCTGTTTCGATAATTGATTCAATGTCCGTAAATGCAGGCTGCCATCCCAGAGCTTTTCTTGCCACTGATGAATCTGCTACCAGAACTGATGGATCGCCAGCTCTTGGGGGTTCAATCGTAAAAGCGATATCGTGCTGAACTACTTGCTTGGCTGCTTCAATTACTTGCAGAACACTAAAGCCATTACCATTGCCCAGATTGAAAGCAAAGGCACCATCATGCTGTTGTAAATATTCTCCTGCCAGAATATGGGCTGAAGCCAAATCGTTTACATGAATATAATCCCGAATGCAGGTGCCATCAGGTGTTGGATAATTATCACCAAACACTTTTAATGTTGATGCTTTGCCGGCAATGGCAGATTTAAGAATATTAGGAATTAAATGTGTTTCAGGTTCATGACGTTCGCCGATTTCGCCGTCTGGATCTGCGCCACAGGCATTAAAATAGCGTAATGCCACAGACTTTATACCATATGCATGATGATAATCCCCCAACACATCCTCAATCATTTTCTTTGATTGGCCATAAGGATTTATCGGCATACGGGAGTGCTGCTCATCTATTAATTCTTGCTCAGGCATGCCAAATACGGCGGCAGTAGACGAGAACACAAGTTTATCGTGTCCGGTTGCTACCATTGCATCCAACAGGTTTAAGGTACCAGCAACATTATTTCGGTAATATAACGCCGGATTTTGTACTGATTCACCAACCAGTGACTTGGCACAAAAATGCATTATCAGATCAAATGGTCCTTCATCCTGCAAAATACTGAGCAATGCTTCGGCATCCAGAATATCGGCTTCAATGAATTGACTCCAGCGAACCGCTTCTCGATGACCAGTGCTAAGGTTATCTAATACCAGCGTTTGATGATTCATCAAGGCCAATGCCTTGCAAATATGCGATCCAATGTAACCTGCACCGCCCAGTACTAAAACTTTCATTTTTATTCCTTGTTGCACCCAAAAACATTGAAATCCACCTAGGCAGAATTCATAGACCTCTTTGCCCGAACTTTAAAAAGGATTTTTTTGAGCGAAACTAAATAGTAATGTTTAACCTTTACAATATATCAGTCCAACTATGACTTATCTAATGTTGTTTAACTATGGAGTTCTTGAACTTCACAGGCAATTACTTTAGCTTAACGTCATCTCTTTTTTCCACAACAGTTTGATAAGGATCTCGTCAATGGCTGTAAAAAGTCTTATAAGAAAATGTTTATTCCCTGCGGCAGGTTATGGCACACGATTTCTTCCTGCAACGAAAGCAATGCCCAAAGAAATGTTACCCATTGTCAGTAAGCCTTTGATTCAATATGGTGTTGAAGAAGCCATGGAGGCAGGCATTTCACAAATTGGTTTTATAACTGGCCGTGGTAAACGAGCCATTGCTGATCATTTCGACACCAGTTTNGAACTGGAACATCAAATTAAAGGCACCTCAAAAGAAAAATTTCTCGATGATATTCGTTATCTGATGGATAACTGTGAATTTGTATTTATGCGCCAACGGGAAATGTTAGGNNTGGGTCATGCNATCCTNACCGGCGAACCGATGATTGGCAATGAACCATTTGCAGTNATTCTGGCTGACGATTTATGCGCCAAACCAACGGAAGGTGGTGAACGTGCANTGAGTCAATTGGTTGCGTTATATGAACGTTATCAGTGCAGCATCGTCGCGATTGAGGAAGTCCCTGCTGATGAAACCCATAGCTATGGTGTCATTTCCGGTGATGAAATCGCTCCGGGTATTTATCAAATTAAAGACATGGTTGAAAAACCCAAACCTGAAGAGGCCCCCAGCAATCTGGCGATTATCGGACGCTATATTCTGACGCCGGAGATTTTTGAATATCTGCGTAAAACCAAACCCGGCACCAATGGTGAAGTTCAAATAACGGATGCCTTGCGCTTGCTGGCACAGGACCGTCTAGTATTAGCCGTAAAATTCAAAGGTCAACGTTTTGATTGTGGCAGCGTAGAAGGTTTTGTTGAAGCCACCAATTATTACTACGAACATGAGCATTTGAATAAATCAGCGTAAGGTAGGGTCTGTTTATCTTTCAGAGCCACCACTGCTGGCGGCTATTTTTTTGTTCAACAAGGCGGAAATGATTTGATGTAGTTGTTCTACATAAATCATTTTCAACGAAGTTGGGCGGAAAAATAGCCCCAGCCCTTCGCGTTGGGGCTGAAAATGCATCACTCAGTGTTGCTCGTCGTTTATTTAGAATGACTACAAAAACGCCGGGACAAGCAATGTTCCAGACATTGCTATTGCATACACTCCATCCATGGAGATAAACGTTTTTGAGCGTAAGCCCCAAAGGGGTGAGATACATGGATGTATCTCACAAACTGCTCTCCTCGCGCCTTGATTGGTGCATTTTCAGTCACAACAGAGGCGGAGATGAAGGCTCAATAAGCCCTAATAAATCTCCATCATCACTGCTTATATAAAGTATTCCATTATCTACAAACGGTGATGCAAATATGGCCCATCCTGAATCNAGACGCCATTTTTGCTCACCGTTATTTATATCAAGCGCATAAAGATATCCATCCATTGCACCAATATAGACTTGGTCACCTGCGATAGCTGGCGATGAAAAGACCGTTGCCTGAGCATCAAATTGCCAGAATGGTTCACCACTTTCTTTATTCAAGGCGAACACCCGGCCATCAGTGGCAGCGAAGATGATTTGCTGATCTTTCAAAGCGGCTGAGGCAAATAGTCGTGAACCCGATTCAAAGTTCCATACCGACTGACCTGTTTCAAGATCAACAGCAAACAACACCCCGGCATCGTTGCCAACATAGAGCATGTTGTCATCGCTAGCGATCACTGGAGAAGCATCAATCGGAGCACCGGTATCCAGANTCCATANCANCTCCCCGTCCATGGATACGGCATATAACAGACCATCATCACTACCGAAATAAAGCGTATCGCCATGTCTTGCCGCTGACGAATCAACATGACCGCCGGTTTTAATGCGCCATTTCAATTCGCCACTATGCNTGTCGATGGCATAAAAGAAATGATCCAGGCTGCCAACAAGCACNAGGTCGTTGGTAATTAAAGGAGAAGCAAACACCTTATCCTGTGTTTCAAAAGCCCACAGGAAACTGCCGCTGTATTTATTGAGGGCATAGATATTCTTATCATCACTTCCAAATATGATTTGTTCCTCAGCAACNGCCGGTGTTGAAAAGATCCCCGCCTGAGTGACAAATCGCCATTTTTCTTCGCCCGTCTGATTATTCAACGCCAGCATCAAGCCATCAAAACGTCCGGAAAATATCAGGTTACCGCTACTGACTGGCGAGGATGAGGCACCTACTTCTGCATGATAACGCCAGAGAATTTCGGGTTTTGTCTGTGGTCCTGTCGTTTGGAAATTTCCGCTGCGCTGTATATCAGCTCTGAACATGGCTGAAGATTCGGTTTCCGTTTTTTCCGAACACGCTGACAGGATAAACAATAGGCATAGCCCAATGAAAGGTAATGAAACGTTTGAAAAAAAGGTTCGGCGCATTGTTCAGTGTTCTTGAATTAAAAATTATGAGTAACCATACCAACACTTCAACCACTAAATGGCTAGCGTTTTGGATTAATTAAAAGATTATAGCCTATGCTCTAGGGCTTGTTATTCGGATAAACGGTCTGATCCGATTGGATAACCAGTTCGATCCTTCACCTGCAGAATACGTTGCTTCATGTCTTCTTTAGTGGCGGTAAAAACGTATGGTGCCAGTTCTCGAAGACCTCCCTGAATATAGGGAGAAATCTCTTGATCCTCCAGAAAGAGTTCTGTTCGGACTTCACAAATTCGCATAATTCCATCACGGAAGCCGGCTACACTGTCAGCGGGTCGACGATCTTCACCTAATGTCCAGCCACGACTTTGCCACTCCTGATAACAATCTTTGATCAGACTTTGAGAGTTTTGCATATCGGCAGCAATGACTGGCGATGAAACCATTAAAAAGAGATAAACACTGATTCGATTCATTCGGACAAACTCGCTTTGTTACTCAAACGTATTAGGGCTTGTTTATCTTTCATAACCACCACTGCTGGCCGAGATGAAAGACAAACAAGCCCTAGTATTGACCAACAATGAGTCAGGAAAAATTCCTTTGTTGAGCACTTGGGTCAGTTGATCTTTCAGAGATACTTTTTCTGGAGTTTAATTTTGTACAACGTGGTTAGAAAAGATCTACAGCCCTGGAGATGCGCTGCTGAGGTGCACGACTGCTGTTTTGTGGTGCGAAAAATGGACTTAAATTTTTTGATAAATTCATAAGTCATTGTTTTTATTGTAACTACAATCTTGGCATCCTTCATGCAATAACACAATTGTAGTTTTCTTCAGTGCATGTTCGTTCTCTCTCGCTGCGTGCTGAGCTTTGGGTAAACCTTCGGGTTTACCCTTTTTTTTTGCCCTTTTGTTATTCTCTAAAGTTTTAATGGTTTTAAAATGTTTCATCACAAAACCAAGTAAATTTTTCCACTCAAAGCTGTCTTTGTGGAAAAACTTCTAATAATTCTTCATAACAATCATCTGATCTAGGAAGTTTACATTTATCTTAGCCTTCGGCTTTAGTTCATCAAGATGGCTTTATCGTTAGGGTTGAGGCTGAAAATGCACCACTCTGCGTTTATTTAGAATGACCATAAAAACGCCGGGAGTGTTTTTGGGCTCAAGCCCCAAAAGGGTGAGATACATGGATGTATCTCACAAAATGCTCTGCTCGCGACTTAATTGGCACATTTTCAGTCATAACAGAGGTGGCTATGAAAGAGCAACAGGCCCTAGTGTGAATGGAGTTTTTCACTATCCCGGTATGAAACTTGCGTCAGGCTGATTTAATATCGATTGGAACAGGCAATGGTGATGGTCAATCCCTCTACAAACATTCAGAATTTCCTGAGCGCGCATCAGCTCTCAGCTAAATATGCTCAACAGATTGATCACTGGTTTTCAGACATTACTGATGATTTTATATTGCACCAAAAAAGAGCGAAGCGCCCTATAATCATCGGCATTCATGGTGCGCAAGGGTCCGGAAAAAGTACCTTAGCCGAATGTCTGGTGCAGTTACTCATCACTAAACACCATCAGACTGCCATTGCCCTCTCTCTCGATGACTTTTATCTCACCCATCAGCAACGCATTGATTTAGCGAATTCAGTTCATCCTTTATTAGCGACTCGTGGGGTGCCGGGAACACATGATATTGAACTGGCATTGACGACCCTCGATAAATTGCTCTCGGAAAGAAAAAACATTGCGATTCCACGGTTTGATAAAGCGCATGATGATCGATTTCCTGTAGAACAATGGCCGGTATTAGAGGCTGCGCCCAAGTTTATTATTCTGGAAGGCTGGTGCATGGGGGCCTGTCCACAATCGGATGAATTGTTAACGCTGCCGGTAAATGCTTTGGAACATAATGATGATCCAGATGCCTATTGGCGACGTTATGTGAATCAAAAGCTGGAACAGGACTACCCTGCCCTTTTTCAGCGCGTTGATAGCTGGATCATGCTTAAGGCCCCTAATTTTGATTGCGTTTATAACTGGCGACTGGAACAGGAAGAAAAACTGCAACAAACAGCAGCTACAGTAAGCAACAAAATTATGACTGCTGAGGATATTTCGCGTTTTATTCAGTATTACCAACGTATCACTCAACATTGTCTGGAAACTTTACCGGAGCAAATGGATTATGTTTTTGAACTCAATATGGAAAGAGAAATTGTGGCCTTGAAACGTCCGAAAAAATCGCCTCCTTCAGTTACCTGCCCCAAAGCATCCTTACTGGTTTTTACTGATTTGGATGGCAGTCTTCTGGATCATCATAACTACCGGCATGATGAGGCGGATCCCGTGTTACAAAATCTCAAACAGTTACAAATCCCGCTGATTCCGGTCAGTAGCAAAACCCAGTCGGAAATTGAACAGATAAATGTTTCTCTGGATAACCCTCATCCTTTTATCTGTGAAAATGGCGCCGCTATTTTTATTCCGGTTGATTATTTTCCTGAGCAACCAGCCGATACCAAAACAAGTGGTCAATATTGGGTAAAAGAATTTGTTCAGCCCCGCGCACATTGGCAGTCGATTATCAAATCAGTGAAACCTTTATTTAGTGATGATTTCACTACATTTGCGCAGGCAGGTATAGATGGCATCATTGCCATGACCGGCCTGGATGTTCATGCAGCTGCGCGTGCTGCCAGAAGACAATATGGCGAAGCGCTGGCCTGGCATGGCAATCCCGGTAAACAAAAACAATTTATTGAAGAAGTCCGTAAACGGGGCGCCCAGGTATTAATCGGTGGCCGCTTTTTACACGTTTCTGGTCAGTGCGACAAAGGTCGTGCTATCGAATGGCTTAAACAGGTTTACGAACATTTTTGCCCGGATAAACGCTTTACCAGCCTGGCGATTGGAGACAGTCAAAATGATGTGGCCATGCTGGAAACAGCCGACATGGCCCTCTTGATCCCTTCACCGGTAAATTCATTACCCAAATTAACTCGCCATCATGATGTTATGAAGGCAACACATTGCGGCCCAAGAGGTTGGGCTGAAGGCGTACAACAAGTCTTGAAGCAGCTCCATATAAGCACAGCAATAGTGCATTAAAATCACAAGAGGCTCACATGGCAGATTTTCATCAGAACGGTATTATCACAACATTACATAATCTTACGCATCGTCATCTGGCTGATTTAGAGCAGGATCTTGTACATTTCAGTCAACAGCGTCCAATGGGATTATTGCTACCCTCATTATTTTCAGAACTGCAGGGAGAGGCGCTTCCAGCAATTGTTCAACAATTGAAAACAGTGCCATATTTATCAGAAATTGTGATTGGACTGGATAGAGCCAGTGCTGATGAGTATAAACATGCGTTGAGCTTTTTCGCGGATCTCCCACAACATCATCGAATCATGTGGCACGATGGACCACGGTTAAGTGCTATTGATGCAGAGTTACAGGCCCTGAATCTTGCCCCTCATCAGGCCGGTAAGGGGCGTAATGTCTGGTATTGCATGGGTTATATTTTAGCTTCTGGAAAAGCAGAATCAATTGCCCTGCATGATTGCGACATTACCACCTACAGTACCGAACTGTTGGCTCGACTGATTTATCCTGTTGCCAATCCCATGTTTAATTATGAGTTCTGTAAAGGTTATTATGCGCGGGTCGCCGGCGGGAAAATGAATGGCCGGGTGAATCGTCTATTAATTACCCCCCTGTTACGTGCTCTCAAATCGGTCATGGGACCAAGTGATTATCTGGATTACATGGACAGTTTTCGCTATTCATTGGCCGGTGAGTTTTCGTTTCGCCGTGATGTATTAAACGATATTCGTATTCCCAGCGACTGGGGTCTGGAAATTGGCGTGCTATCAGAAATGCACCGTAATTATGCGAACAACCGTCTATGTCAGGTGGATATTGCTGATATTTACGATCACAAACATCAGGATCTCTCATCCGATGATCAACACAGCGGTTTGTCGAAAATGTCGATAGATATTTCCAAGGCATTATTTCGAAAACTCGCGACCAAAGGCACCGTATTCAGTCCCGAGCATTTCCGCAGTATTAAAGCGACCTATTATCGGATTGCTCTGGATTTCGTGGAAACCTATCGAAATGATGCGGTGATGAACGGTTTGCAATTTGATATTCATCAGGAAGAAGCCTCTGTGGAAATGTTTGCCCGTAACATCATGGATGCTGGTCAGGCTTTTCTGGACAACCCGATGGAGACGCCATTTATTCCTAGCTGGAATCGTGTGCAAAGTGCCTTACCGGATATCTTCGAGCGAATTTATCAAGCCGTTGAAGAAGACTATCAGGAATTTTCTGCATAAGAATGGTTATGACACAAACATCTGAACGCCCGGCAGTTTTCCAAAATGTGCTTTATCACCTGAACAAGGTGTATGGCGATTTTATTGAACCCAAAGTACTAGCCTCTTTAGCACATGAATTACTGGCTACTATGCGGGTAAATCCAGATGCACCAGCGCCACAACCGCATCAGAATAAATGGCATGCCTCTGATATCACTATGATTACCTATGGTAATAGCATATTGAAGAATGATGAACCGCCCTTGCAGACACTCAAGCGGTTTCTGGATGATTATTTTGCTGGCTACATTAATAGTGTGCATATCCTGCCGTTTTTTCCTTTTTGCAGTGACGATGGTTTTGCAGTTAAGGATTTTTTCCAGGTAAATCCCGAGTTGGGTGACTGGGAAGATATCAAGGCTATCGCCAAAGATTATCGATTGATGGCGGATCTGGTCATTAATCATGGTTCAAGCAGCAGTCAGTGGTTTAAGAACTTTATTGCCGGGCATGGTGAGGGCCATGATTATTTTTATACCTGTGAGTCTGATACCCCTATTTCTTCAGTGGTTCGTCCACGTACCTCGCCGTTGTTGAGAGAGACTGAGACTGCAGACGGGATTAAAAATGTCTGGTGCACTTTCAGTCATGAGCAAGTGGATTTTGATTTTCGTAACACCGAGGTACTCAAAACCTTTGTAAAGATTATTCGGTTTTATCTGGATCAGGGGATCTGTCTGTTTCGTCTGGATGCTGTGGCTTTTTTATGGAAACAGGCTGGGACCAATTGTCTTAATTTGCCCCAGACACATGAATTGGTCAGGCTATTACGTTTACTGATCGAACAGGCTAAAAGTGATGCCGTCATTATCACGGAAACCAATATCCCAAATCGGGAAAACCTCAGTTATTTCGGTAATGCCAATGAAGCACACTGGATTTATAACTTTTCGTTACCACCGCTTTTATTGAATACACTTTTAACCGGAAATTGCAGTTATTTACGTCAATGGTTAATGAGTATGCCGCCGGCTCAAAACGGCACAGCCTATTTTAACTTTATTGCATCACATGATGGCATTGGTTTAAGACCCGCCGAGGGTTTATTGACCGATAGTGAAATAGCCTCATTGATTTCCACTATGCAGGGGTTCGGGGGGGAAATCTCCTGGCGCGCGGCTGAAAACAATATCAAGAAACCTTATGAAATAAATATTGCGCTATTTGATGCACTACAAGGAACCGTTAAAGGTCCTGATAAATGGCAACAAGAACGGTTTATCTGTGCCCATGCGATTATGCTCGCTCTGGAAGGTATTCCCGGAATCTATATTCATAGCCTGCTAGCCACAGGAAACGACTACAAACGACTTGAACAACATCAACATAACCGCGCCATTAACCGTCATCAATGGGATGATGCGGCCATTCGTGCAGCATTAACGCATACCGCCAATAACCATTATCAGATTTATCATAAAATGACCGAACTGATTAAGCTGCGTATGGAGCAGCCAGCTTTTCATCCCAATGCAACGCAATTTACCTTGCAACTCGGTGATACATTATTTGGCTTCTGGCGACAAAGTATTGATCGTCATCAAAGCATCTTCTGTATATTTAATATCAGTGATCAGCCACAAACATTACGCGTTGCCGATCTCAATCTGGTTGCGACAGATGAATGGCATGATCTCATCAGTGGTCGTGCAACTGACTCCTGGCAAAGTGAAATTCAGCTAACGCCTTATCAGTGCGTATGGTTGAGTAATCGCTGATTTATGCCACCTAATAAAACATAAGGATTATTATTCATGACAGCAAACGTTTCTATCCGTAAATGTCTGTTTCCCGTCGCCGGATATGGGACACGTTTTTTGCCTGCAACCAAGGCAATGCCTAAAGAAATGCTGCCCATAGTTGATAAACCATTAATTCAATATGGTGTTGAAGAAGCGATGGAGGCTGGCCTGCGCAGTATGGGATTTATTACTGGGCGAGGTAAAAGAGCTATTGCAGATCACTTTGATACCAGCTTTGAACTTGAACATCAGATTCAGGGAACCAGTAAAGAATCACATCTGGATGACATTCGTAATGTGATGGATTCCTGTGATTTTATTTTTATGCGTCAACGCGCGATGTTGGGGTTGGGCCATGCCATTTTGACCGGTGAACCAATTATCGGTAATGAAGCTTTCGCAGTCTTGTTGGCAGATGACCTATGTGCAACACCAGAATCAGGTGGCAAACGGGCATTGGGCCAACTGGTTGATCTGTTTCAGAAACACCAGTGTTCCATTGTGGCAATTGAAGAAGTTCCGGCCGAGGCAACAGGTAGCTACGGTGTGATTTCAGGCGATGAAATTGAACCGGATGTATATCGCATTACCGATATGGTAGAAAAACCAAAACCTGAAGATGCGCCCAGTAATCTGGCGATTATCGGCCGTTATGTTCTGACTCCAGATATTTTCGATTATTTACGTAAAACGCCCCCAGGTGCTAACGGTGAAGTGCAAATAACCGATGCTATTCGGGCCATGGCGCAGGATAAACCGGTCCTGGCAGTTAAATTTAAAGGACACCGTTTTGATTGCGGCAGCATCGCCGGTTATGTTGAAGCTACCAATTATTACTTTAATAAGCAGTATGGTTCGTAATTAATTAGTAAACTAGGCCGCTGTTTTTAGCCAGCGGCCCAGGGCTTGTTGATCTTTCATCTCCGCCTCTGTTGTGAGCTGAAAAAGCGTCAATCAAGGCACAAGGAGCGCCTTTTGTGAGATACATCCATGTATCTCACCCCGAAGAGGCTTGCGCTCAAAAACGTTCCTGACGTTTTTGTAGTTGTTCTAAATAAGCGACGAGCAAAACTTCCGCATCCTGCTCACGCCCCTGACCTACATCCTTGTAGGCCACGCAGAGTGGCGCTTTTAAGTCACAACCCGAAGGGCTGGGACTATTTTTGCGGCCGCCTACGTTGTCAATCACTTATGTAGGATGGCTACACTGCGTGCTTTCCGCCTTGTCGGACACAAAAATAGCCGCCAGCAGTGGTGGATATGAAAGATCAACAAGCCCTAGTTCAGTTTTTGGCAACTTTCATCAGTATTCAGGGATAGGTGCGTAACTGACCTACCACAACGCCCTGGATGCTGAGTCGCTTTGCATCGATCGTAACAGGCTCAAATTCGTCATTCGCTGGCATTAAGGTAATCGTTCCATCCTGGTTGACCAGCATGGTTTTCAGGGTCGCATCAAAACCATCGACTAAAGCCACAATCATGTCTCCATGTCTGGCCTGCCGGGTTGATTCAATCACCACATAATCGCCCGGCATAATACCTTTGCCAATCATCGATTCACCGCTGATTTTCAGGACATATCTACCCTTGCCTTTAAACATGATGCCAAGATCAATTTCTGATTCGTCGGCTACGGCCTCTATCAATCTGCCTGCTGCAATTTTTCCCATCATGGGGAGAATAAGCGATTGATCGGCCCCCTCCTGCTCAGTTAACTGTAAGCCCCGAGTTCTTCCCGATAATCGCTCCAGATATCCCCCGTCAATCAACGCCTGAATGTATCTGTGCGTGGTGCCTTGTGATTTGATTCCTAACCCTTCGGCAATTTCGGTAACCAAAGGTGCTTCATCATTTTCTTCAATGTAATGGCGAATAAAGTTGAGCGTATCTTGCTGTCTTTTAGTTAACATAAATTTTCCCCTAGCGAGAGAACATACCGAGAAGAGAAAATATAGAGAATCTTCTTCTTAAATACAAGCAAAATCTGTCATTTATCGTGCGTAGTCGCCATATCATTGAAAACGTAGAAAAACAGTTTATTTGAACTGGTATAATCTCCGCGCAAATGATATCGTTTCCAGTTAAAAATGAATTGCTACGAGGTAATCATGTTCAAAAAAATTGATGAATTTTTGATGCAAAAATTTCCACATATCATCTTACTCTTCACCGCTTTCTGGTTGGGGTTAGTGGCTATCGGGTGGTTTTTGTCTAAATAGTTACAACTGCTTTTTAGTGAAAAAAAACAACACTGGTTTGATTTGATCCAGATCAATGTCTTCTAGCCCAGCCAGCACGATAATCAACAACGAAAACTTGTTATTAAGCAACGTTGTTAAGGAGGATTATCATGCACAAGTTAGAAGAATGGCTGATGGAGCACTTCATTGAGTTTATTGTATTTATTTCAGTGGTCTGTATTGGCCTGGTAGCATTTGGTTTATTCATGTCCTGAATAGACCACTCTGTTTATACATTAAAGAGCTGGAGTCTTTAGAGGTAATAATTCCGGTTACAGTTTAGTATCTGATAATAAAACTTAATTTGCTTTATCGGATTGCTGGCTGAAAGATTGTTTCGGGGTCACATCTTTATGTAGGGCCGGGTATCAAAATACTGAATACGTTTCAGTTTACGTTTTGGTGTCTGATGGAATATTGGATGTCCGTTTCAAGCTAAAACAATCAATATCCAGTTTGTTAAAACTTAGTTATTATTCGGCATATTCCATTAAATGCTGAAGCATTTTTTATGCATTAAATAAAACACCTTATTATGCCTCCATTGTCAAATGAACAAATTTGGTGTAACCCTGCCAACGTCCTTTAATAGGCTCTAATACGCCAGTTTTGAAAGTACCAGATAACTTTATTTAGCTTTCTGAACGTCGCTAAATCAGCTTTCTAAGTGCAATACTACAGAGTTGAATTTTTAGTGTTCTATCGGTGCAGGATGAACGGCGATACCGGCTGATAAATTACCATACAAAGCGTTACCATCAATTGAGCGAAATTGATATTTGAGCTTATCTCTTCCTGCAACAAACTTTTTGTTGATCAATACAGCCATTTCAGCACATCATTATCTAATGAACGATGTAACCGAAAATAATACTCAACAAATCAGAAACGTATTTTTTGTATCAGATCGGACCGGTTTGACCGCAGAATCTTACGGAAAATGTCTATTGGCGCAATTTCCTGATATTGAATTCGAAACAATTACTCTGGCTTTTGTCGACACTAAAGAAAAAGCTGAGGAAGCACGCGAGCAAATTAATGCGCTTTGTGCCGAATCGCATTTGCCCCCACTGGTTTTCAGCACCTTAGTGAATAACGAAGCCCAAGAGATTATCGAAGACTGTGATGGATTTGTAATCAGTTTATTTCATCAGTTCATCGGTTCGATGGAAAAATTTCTGAATATTGAATCATCACAGAAACTCGGTGTATCGCGAATTTCAATTAGCGATACCACTTATCAGAAACGTCTGGATGCCATAGATTATGCGCTGACGCATGATGATGGTATTCGTCCCGATCAGTATGAAGAATCTGATATCATTTTAGTCGGTGTTTCACGATGTGGTAAAACACCCACCAGTTTGTATTTAGCAATGAACTTCTCCCTCAAAGTGGCTAACTATCCGTTAACCGTTGAAGATTTGGAAGCAGAAGAACTACCTGAGTATCTTAAAATTCATCAACATAAACTTGCCGGCTTAACTATTAAACCGGTGCCGCTGAGTCGAATTCGCCGACAACGCCGCCCTGATAGTAATTATTCCTCTTTGGAAATCTGTCAGGCAGAATTAGACAAAGCGATGATTATGTTTGAGAAAGTGAATATTCCGGTATTTGATACTACAAATACTTCTATTGAGGAAATATCCAGCCGTGTTGTTCGCTCTATGGGCCTCGCGCGTGAGCGCATCCGCGAATCAACCATTACATTTAATAAAACTAAAAATTTAAGGTAGTAGTCATGACCGAATATGTAATTCCACTTGATAAGTTGTGCATGAATGATGTCGGCAGAGTTGGTGGGAAAAATGCTTCTTTAGGTGAAATGTTGCAGAATTTAGCACCGTTGGGTGTAGCTGTTCCAAGCGGTTTTGCGACTACGGCAGATGCTTACAGAGAGTTTTTAAAGCATGACGGACTACAAGACCAGATAAACGAATTATTACGTGAACTGAATGTTGACGATGTCGTTGCACTTCAGAAAGCGGGTAAAACCATCCGTGAATGGATCATGACCATTCCTTATCCGGAAAAAATGGAAGCCGCAATTGATGAAGCTTATGAAAAGCTAGTAGAAGAATACGGTACTTCTACCAGCTGGGCGGTACGTTCATCTGCCACCGCAGAAGACTTACCCGATGCATCGTTTGCCGGACAACAGGAAACCTTTCTGAATGTTTCCGGTTTAGACCATATCAAGTTTGCTATCAGAGAAGTCTTTGCATCACTGTTTAACGATCGAGCGATTGCCTATCGCGATCACCAAGGATTTGAACACAGCGAAGTGGCTTTGTCTGCCGGTATCCAGAAGATGGTGCGCTCTGACATTGCTTCTGCCGGTGTGGCTTTTACCCTGGATACTGAAAGCGGTTTTCGTGATGTGGTCTTTATCACTGGCAGTTACGGTCTTGGCGAGATGGTGGTACAAGGCGCGGTTAATCCAGATGAGTTTTACGTGCATAAAACCACATTAACTGCTGATCGTCCTGCGGTATTACGCAGAACTCTGGGCCAGAAAGCGCTTAAAATGGTTTACTCAGGTGATGCAAAATCACCGGTTAAAACCGTTGATGTCGATCCCGAAGAACGATTGCATTTTTGTCTGAATGATGAAGAAATTGAATCATTGGCCCGCATGGCGATGATTATTGAAAAGCATTACCAAAGACCAATGGATATCGAATGGGCAAAAGATGGTAACGATGGCCAGATTTACATTGTTCAGGCTCGCCCGGAAACGGTTGAAAGCCGCAGTGTAAATGTTACTGAGCAATTCATTTTAAAAGATAAAGGTGAATTGTTGGCCCGTGGTCGCGCCATTGGTAGGAAAATTGGCAGTGGTCGGGTTCGGATTCTGAGCAGCCTCGATCAGATGGATCAATTTGAAGCGGGCGATGTATTACTAACAGATATGACGGATCCTGATTGGGAACCGATCATGAAAAAAGCGGCGGCGATTATTACTAATCGTGGTGGTCGCACCTGTCATGCCGCTATCATTGCACGTGAATTAGGTATCCCGGCTGTAGTAGGCTGTGGCGATGCTACTGAAAAAGTTGCTGAAGGCATTTCAGCCACAGTTTCCTGTGCCGAAGGCGATGAAGGTTATATTTATCAGGGACTGCTTGAGTTTGAACATCGGGTTCAGTCTTTGGACCAAATGCCTGAGTTACCCGTCAAAATTATGATGAATGTGGGGAATCCTGACCGTGCATTCAGCTTTTCACAACTCCCTAATGACGGTGTTGGTCTGGCTCGGCTGGAATTCATTATAAATAATATGATCGGTATTCATCCGAAAGCATTGATGGCCGCCGATAAAATGGATGCGGAAGTACAACAGGTTATCCGCGAAAAAACTACTGCTTATGGCGACCCGGTTGAGTTTTATATCAGCCGTATTACGGAAGGTGTTTCGACTATTGCTGCGGCATTTTATCCATCCAAAGTGATTGTGCGTATGTCCGATTTTAAATCGAATGAATATGGCAACCTCGTTGGTGGCGCTGAATTTGAACCACACGAAGAAAATCCCATGATTGGTTTCCGTGGTGCAGCACGCTACAGCTCTCCGGAATTCGAGGCCTGCTTTGAATTGGAATGTGAAGCGATCAAGCGTGTCCGTGATGTCATGGGTTTAACCAATGTTGAAGTCATGATTCCTTTTGTACGGACGTTGAGTGAAGCTGAAGCCGTCATCAAAATTTTGAAAAAGAATGGTCTGGAACGCGGTAAAAATGGCCTGCGGTTGATCATGATGTGTGAATTACCTTCCAATGCAGTACTGGCAGATCAATTTCTGGAATTCTTTGATGGCTTTTCAATCGGGTCTAACGATATGACTCAGCTGACATTGGGGCTCGACCGGGATTCTGCACAAATTGCCGCAGCATTTGATGAACGTGATCCAGCGGTATTGGCGATGCTGGAGATGGCGATTAATGCCTGTCACAAAGCAGATAAATACGTCGGTATCTGTGGACAAGGACCTTCGGATCATCCTGATTTAGCAGCATGGCTGCTTGAACGTGGAATCAGCAGTATTTCACTAAATCCGGATACGGTGGTCAGTACCTGGCAGGCGTTAGCTAAACAGTAAAATCGATTAAATTTGCACCAAACAAAATGAGCCCTCCGGGGCTCATTCTATTTCTGTTGATAATTTATTTGGTAGTATCTTTAATTCAATCAAGTACTAGATTCACCGTCGCCTGGTTATGAACCACGCCGTTGATAAGTATTTCAATAGTGTGTTGGCCACCATAGTATTGCCGGGTAGTCAGTTTTAAAAATCCGTGTGACTTCTTTAGATAGATACTTTCCTTGGCCGGTAAAGCGATGTTTTTCCATTTATAAACTTTCGCGGTGGTCTTGCCGTTGTTTTTGACATACCAGACACGATAATCCACCACCAATTGTTGAGCCTGACTGGTTTTAGAATGGATAGACAACAACATTTCCAATTTTTGACCCAATGTCACATCTTGCTCAGTTAAATCAAAGTCTATCTCAACGGCTGGGTGGTCACTATAACCCAGTAATGGGAATACAGCTGGCTCACCTGCCTTAATCAGACTGCGAAGCCCGTGACGGATAATCCAGCGACGTTGAGGTGTGGAATTTTTCAACCAATCACGACAGATATCGATTACTCGCTGTGGATGGTCTTTACTAATGTCATTTAAATTATTGGCAACAGATTTTTGGACATATTTACTTTTGTCATCTCTGAGCTGACTCAGTATTTCAAATACCGGCTGCGGGTCTTGTTTTAATGCCTTTAAATGCCCTCCCCAAGGTAATCTTGGCCGCATCCCTTCTGATGCCAGTCGCCGGACATGCTCATTCTCATCATCACACCATCGCAATAATTCTTTGAAGGTCAGCTCAAAATGTTGTTCTATGTAGGGTCTGATAGCAAATTCTGCAGTAAACAATGGTGTGAGATGCTTTAACACATCCAGTGCGATTGTCGGCTGCTGCAGCCCTTGCTTTCCAGCATAGTCAATTAATGGCCATGCCATAAAACTATGCCAACCTTTACTGGGCTCCTGATTGGGCCAGTGCGCGGCAACCTGCTTCAACCATTTGGCATTCACAGAGAAATCCTCAACCAGTAATACTGCCAAAACGTTACTAAGATGGTTGACGCGGGTTTTAAGTGGCATGGATTCCAACTGTGACATTGCCATAACCCTGAACTTATCGTCAGGAAAATCCGGTTGATAGCCTTTGATTAATCCTGCTAACACATCGATAGAATTGGCATTTATATGATCTTTTAATAAAGCTGGGGGCGATTCAGCTAACGGATCAGACTTTGCCATTTCAACTCACTCTTTTTTTCAGACATAAAAAAACCGTGGCTCGAAAGCCACGGTTTTTATTTTACGGTATTACGAGAGAGTTAAGCTTGTTGGTTTGCTTTTGTTCTTCTGCGAACAGCCATAAAGCCCATTAAACCTGAACCGAACAACCATACCGCTGCTGGTAAAGGAACCTCACTAATAGGCGGACAGTAGACGCCAGAAACTTCCAGTTTTGACCAAAAAACGTCTTCTGAATTATCGGTGAAAAGCGCTTTCAGTGATAAACCATCAATAATTTCATCAAAAAGACTAGAGCTTAATGAAAAAACATCGTAACCGCCATCTAGCCAGCCAATATGCTCAAGTCCAGTGCCATACCAATTATCTGTATAAGCGAAAATTTTATCCCACCCGAAAATAAAAAAGTTATCAGCATTAGATTTTACAGTTAAAGTTGCTGATTCAATTGTCAAATCAGCTACATCGATACTATCGAAACCCCAGTAAGCGTATTTTCCACTGTTATTAATATCGCCAGTCGTCAAGGTAGTTGAGAAAGGCTGGCTATTATCACAGAGATCACCATTATCACAGTAATGTGGTTTAGGATGATAAAAAGTGGCTGATGCAGTTGTAGAAAAACCTAACATCAAAAGTGTCGCGGCAAAGATTGGTGTTAATAATTTCATTTACATTTCCTTCCTGAAAATGCAACCCGGCTATCTTATTAAGGAAGACCCGTGGCTTTCCGTCTCTTGGCTCACACCAAGGTTGGCACTCAAATATTTAGTATTGCTCCGGTTCATTCCTGGAGCAATGGTGCCTATATTAAAGGAAAAATTTCCTAAAACTATTGTACCTTGGTACTAAATAGGGAACTTTTTTAACTTCAATTTCCGAGTACTTTGTGAACCATTTAAAACTACTAGAAATATTTTCCCATCATTTTTGAAATAATGCGATCGATTCAACATGACTGGTATGAGGAAACATATCCATGATGCCGGTTTGTACAAGCGTATATCCATATTGATTCACCAGTTCACCGGCATCACGGGCCAGAGTAGCGGGGTTACAGGAAACGTAAACAATGGTTTTGGCGCCCAGATCAGCAATCTGACCCAGCACTTCAAACGCGCCGCTTCTGGGAGGATCCAGTAATACTTTTGTGAAACCTTCCTGTGCCCAAGGATAATCTTTCAATTGTGTTATCGTTAAATCAGCCATTTCAAATACAGCGTTGTCCAGACCATTCATCCCGGCATTTCTCTGTGCATGTGCCACTAGAGATTTATCCCCTTCTACCCCAATCACACTTCGGACACGTTTTGCCAAAGGCAGGGTAAAGTTACCCAAACCACAAAACAGATCCAGTACCCGATCGGTTTCCTGCAAATCAAGCATCTCAATCGCCTTGGCAATCATTTTATGGTTGATAGCGGCGTTGACCTGAGTAAAGTCGCCCGGGGCAAATTCCAGTCTGAGACCTTCTTCAGGTGCATAATGCAATTGTGGTGCTTCAGGCCATAATGGACTGACGGTATCCGGCCCGCCTGGTTGTTGATAGATCCACAAATCCTTTTGCTGACCATAGTTAATCAATTTTTGCTTATCTGTTTCACACAATGGATCCATGTTCCGGAAAACCAGAGCTGTATTGGCATCATCCATCGCCACTTCTATTTGTGCGATTCGGTTATAGGCTTCAAGGCTGGCAATCATTTCCCCTAGCTCTTCCAGGCGTAATCCAACGCGTGGATCCAATACTTCACATTGCGTTAACTCAGCCAGATAAGGTGACCCTTTTTCTCTAAAGCCGACCAGCACTTTTTCTTTTTTGGTCACATAACGGACACCTAAACGAGCTTTACGTCGATAGCCCCACAGAGGGCCAGTTAACGGTGCTAACCAATTCTCTGGTGTCAGTTGTCCAAAGTGCGAAAGCTGTTCCTTTAAGGTGTCTTGTTTCAGGCTTAACTGAGCTTCTGGTGACATATGCATCAAACTGCACCCACCACACACACCAAAATGTTGGCATTTTGCTTCAACGCGATCCTTGGAGGCAGACTCAATCGAGATTACTTTGGCCTCATCATATTTTTTATGCAGCCGGGTATATTTAAACGACACATTTTCACCCGCCAACGCACCGTCGACAAAGACGGTTTTACCCTCAATTCGGGCAATGCCACGACCATCATGAGAAAGACTCTCTATAGTTGCCTGAACAGCTTCTGTAGGGAGCCGTTTTCTGTGATTACGTCGTGCCATTTGTTAAACCTTTAAACGAAAATTACATAAAAAAAGTCCGGTCATGCTTTTGCATAACCGGACTTAAACTTGATTGAAAAATTATTTTTGCTTCCAGCTGCCGCCTTGCTGATACCACCAACCTTTGGCTGCATTGCTTATCCAGCGTCTGGCAAAGGTTTCCTGGATATCAGATTCCCATTCAGGATGCCCGTTAGCACGGGCTATTTCAGCGTATAAGGCGTTACGATCCTGATTCTCTTCAGCGATCAGAGTATTTACTGTATTACGATCTTTTAATGGCACTGCAGAGGCATCACGCAAGGTAATCAGACCATTACTGGTTAATCCCACCGCACCGGTTTGATAAAAAGGATGCAGTTTCTCATGGCGCTGTTTCATTTTTGCCTGCAAAGCATTAATTGCCGGCGAATTAATATTCAAATTGGCTTCTGCCTGCGCCGGTGAGACCAACCAGTTCAATACCTGCATTGCAAGCGGCATATTCTGTTTTAAAGCACTAGTACTGTCTTCCGATTCAGTCGGTTGTGGCTGCGTCGGGTTTTCGCGTCCCCATACATCTTCAATAATTCGATCTGCAGCTTTTTCAGCAGCCGCTGCCGGAAAATAGATATTGATTGTCACACAGGAAATCAGCATTAACCCTGCGGTAGTGCCCGTTAACCATTTTAATAAACCCATTCGATTTTCCTTTATTGAATAACTGGCCCGTCGCTTTGACTGACCGCTTTTAATCTGGCGATTAATTCTGGCCAATCCACCTCACGGTTATAGCCAATCACATTAATCCATGGTGGCAGGCCGCCACCTTTAACAATATAGTACCCTTGCTCAGCAGGTTCTATACCATCCATCTGACAGACAGAATTCATCAAACGACAACTTAGACCAATTTTGCTATAGGAAAAATCTTCAAACAGGCCCATAAACCCACGCGATAAAATGGCAGCCGGACCACCACCAATCTGCGAAAGATTATTGACGGCACGCTGACTTATTCGCCGCCGACCTGGATCCTCTTCTGGTGTCTCAAATAATGCATCAAATTGCACCGGTTGCCAGTTTGATAAGCGTAAATTATGGATACGACCATCTAATTTGCCGCTTATATTACCAAAATCGAAAGTATTGGTGAGCGTCTGTAGATCCAGACGGTTAATATCGATATTGGCATACAACTGAGGCAGGCTTCCGAATGGCTGTTGTAAACGGAGATCTCTAATCACCGTCGTGCCATCAAATAATTTCAGTAACAATGCTCCATCGACAGTGATCTCTTCATCAGCATAACTGACTTTGGGGATCATGCCGGACAATTTACCTTGAAGCGTTGGCCAGCCCAGTAAAGGACTTAATTGATCCATTGAAATCGGGCTTAATAATCCCTCAAACTGCCAGCTTCTTCCCTGCTCTTCATCAAGACTTAATTGAAAGTCATTCAGTGATAATGCTCCATCCAGAATAGGTACTGACAAATTGGAAAATTGAATCTGATTCTGACTCGCTTCTGCCTGTAAGGTTGAGCCACCCAATGGCAAGGATAAAATAGAAGCCGAGTTCCAGCGTAAATCAATCGGTATCACTGACTCCTGGTTAGTCCATCCCAGTTTTCCTTCAAGGTTATCAATAGCAAACCGTCCAGCATCATCGACTATAGTGACCGACTGTAAATTCATTTGAAACAGATATTGCTCTGGCTGCCATTGCAAACTGGCTGTTAACTCCCCGCTGGTTTGCAAATGACTCAGGGACGAACCTGGAATAAATGGTTGTAACCAGTCTTTATATAATTGTGCTAAATCAGTGCTACGGAGGTCCATTTGCAGATGTGTTAATTGCGTTGCCTTACCATTTAACTCTGCATTGGCTGAAATGGAAGTGCTTTGTGAAAATTCAACATCATTTATCTGCCATGTTTTGTTGGCATTATTGAATTGTCCTTCACTGCTTAACGTGACAGAGTGTTCAGCCAAATCCAAAAAGATCGGTTCAAAGTAGGTCTGGCCCTCATCGATAGTCAGCGTTTGCTGCCATGACCAGCGATCATTTTCGATTTGCAGTGCCAGTTGTATTTGGGCCGCCAGAGCTTCGCCAGCATAACTTCCGCTGGGATCAGCAAACATTACATCTCTTAGTTTTCCGGAAACGTTTGCCGAGGCTAAGCGTGTTTGATTACCGGTAAGTTCTGCATCAATATCCATTAGGGCATTGATATTCCATTGCGAAAGTAATTCCAGTTGCTTTTCATTAACGTATGGACCGATAAATTTAACCAAACTCTTTAACGCAACATTTTCCCCGGCCACCTGAGCTTGCCATTGACCCTGTTGGTAATCCGCCTGAACATCCATGCTGCCTTGATCCAGCTGGATACCTGTTAAAGTCAGTTGATAATTTTCTTCTTCTGCACGAGATTTAATATTGAATGCTATTTTTTGGTTGCCCCAAATAGCATGGGTGAAGTCCAGTTGACCAGACTGACAATCTATTTGCCCGGATAACCAGCGTAAGGTTTCACAGCGCAGTCTGACATTTTTTAACAGACCTACTGGTGCTGTTAACTGTAATTGTTTGGCTGTGGCAGTAAGCGCTAATCCGGTGGATTGTAAATTGACTTCAACTTGCAAATCAGTGATGTCGACTTGCTCGCTTGACCAGGAGCCGATCTGAATAGCTGCCTGTTCTATTGCATGTAACTGGGAGGTCGCTACCAGTAATAAAACCAATAAGACTAGAGTCCTGGCTAACATTAGTCTGCCGGAAACACACCTGTAGAAAGATAGCGGTCACCACGATCACAAATAATGCAAACGATAACAGCATTGGAAACCGTTTCCGATAATCGTAACGCAGCAGCAACACTGCCACCTGATGAAACGCCACAGAAGATGCCTTCATCACTGGCCAGTTTGCGCATGGTGTCTTCAGCAACTTCCTGTTCTACATCAAGCGTCATATCTACTCGTTCCGGCTCAAAGATTTCTGGCAGATAAGCAGCTGACCAGCGTCGGATACCCGGTATTTTTGAGCCTTCGACGGGTTGAACCCCGACTATCTGAACTGCTGGATTCTGTTGTTTCAAATATCTGGAAACCCCCATAATGGTGCCAGTTGTTCCCATGGCGCTGACAAAATGGGTTACTTCTCCATTGGTATCCCGCCAGATTTCAGGTCCGGTCGTTTCATAATGCGCTAATGGATTATCAAAATTACCAAACTGATTCAGAACTTTGCCTTCCCCCATCGCCTGCATCTGCAGCGCCAAATCACGTGCGGATTCCATTCCATCGGTTAAAATAATTTCGGCACCATAAGCCCGCATTGAAGCCCGCCGTTCCGAACTCATATTTTCCGGCATAATCAGAATCATCCGATATCCCAGAATAGCGGTGACCATTGCCAGCGCAATACCGGTATTGCCACTGGTCGCCTCTATCAGCGTATCGCCAGGCTCAATATCACCTCTCAGTTGAGCATGGCGAATCATGCTGGCAACCGGCCGATCTTTAACCGATCCGGCAGGGTTATTACCTTCCAGCTTAGCCAAAATCGTATTACTGGTATTGCCGGGCAATCGCTGTAAACGGACCAGAGGTGTATTGCCTATGCAGGATTCAATGGTGGGATATTGTGACATTCTAACCTTCCACCAGGACAACATAGGCGGTGGCATAATCACCATCGTCACTCAGACTGAGCATAGCTGTCTGGATATTTTTTTCTGACAATAACTGTTCGGCATAAGCATTAAAGACCAGTTCCGGTTTGCCCAGACTATTATTGCGAACGGCGATATGTTGCAGGCTTAACCCATCCCGAAAGCCTGTGCCCAGGGCTTTGGCCGTGGCTTCTTTTGCAGCAAACCGTTTAGCCAGAAATGCGGCAGGTTGCTGGTTTTTTTGAAACTGCTCGAATTCGCTCACATCCAGAATACGCTGTGCGGCTTTATCGCCGTACTTTTTTAACATTTCTGCGATACGGGGAATATGCACTAAATCCGTGCCAATACCACTAATCATGAATGTCGTGCACCTAACATCAGTTTTTTCATTTCCCGGACGGCTTCCTGAAAGCCGGTAAAGAATGATCGTGCCACAATGGCGTGGCCGATATTCAGCTCCACCAGCTCTTTAATCTCTGCGATGGGTCTTACATTGTGATAATGCAAACCATGACCAGCATTCACCTGCAAGCCCATAGCATGGGCTTTTTCAGCAGCTTGACGAATGATTTTCAGCTCATGCTGGGCTTCAGCCGCTGAACTGGCCTCTGCATAACGACCGGTATGTAACTCAATGACCGGCGCACCACAGGCCGCAGCAGCTTCAATTTGTTTCATTTCTGGATCAATAAATAATGAAACAGTAATGCCGGCTTCTGCTAATCGCGAACAGGCGTCATGCATTCTGGATTGTTGTCCGGCAACATCCAGCCCACCTTCCGTGGTTAACTCTTCTCTGCGTTCCGGTACCAGACAGCAATCAGCTGGACGGTATAGTTCAGCGATGCCAAGCATTTCTTCGGTTACCGCCATCTCCAGATTCATTTTGGTTTGCAGAATATCGGCCAGCATTCTGACATCGCGATCCTGAATATGCCGGCGATCTTCGCGTAAATGCAGCGTAATACTGTCAGCACCGGCTTGTTCGGCTTCAATAGCTGCCTGAATCGGATCGGGGTAACGGGTACCGCGGGCTTGTCTTAACGTGGCCACATGATCAATATTAACGCCAAGATAAATCGACATGATGTTCCTTAATTAATTCGCTGTTTTAGGGCCGGCATAACGTTGCATTTCAGCAAACAACTGCCGGCTTTTCAGCGGTTTGCCATCCAAATGATAGTTTATTATCAAACGCATTAAGTGTTTTGTTTCATTGAGGCTAACCGGATCACTCAGTTTTTCCTGCTGTAGCTGTGACAAACTGGCTCCTGAAATAATCCTTTTTCTGTCATTTGCCAGACAAGGTTGCAACCCAAGCTCCGGCTGATAACTGTAATGCTGTTCATCGGACACTGGCTCACCCTGACTATCGTTGTTCAGGTCCAGCCCATAACCTAACGCTTCCAGCAATCGCTTTTCAAAAAGTCTTAACACTTGCTCAGCCTTCTCAGCCTGCTGTAAGCCATCCAAAGCTTTTTGATATGCATCAAACACCATTGGTTCTTCTTGCTGCTGGGTTAACAATCTGACTAATAATTCATTGATATAAAGACCGCATAAAGCAGCATGACCCTGCAACCAATAAGGTGCGCTGGTCGTTTCAATTTTGCTTATTGTCAGTAAGTCACCTCTTCCAAACCAGTTTACCCAAAGCGGTTGGAATAATTGGAGTGGGTTGTTGTGACGGCGTTTGTTTTGGCGCATGCCGCGGGCTACCAAGCTTAATCGACCATAATCTTCAGTAAATACATCCAGCAAAAAACTGGTTTCCCGATAAGGACGTTGGTGTAAAACAAATGCCTGGGTGAATTCCACCGTAATGCCTAATCAGAGATCGTCGTTATAGCCCAGATTTCTGAGCATGCGCTCGTTATCAGACCAGCCCTCACGCACTTTGACCCATAATTGCAAGAACACCTTACAGTCAAATAACTTTTCCATATCTTCTCGGGCATCTTTACCGACTTGCTTGAGTAACTCACCTTTTTTGCCAATAACAATGGATTTCTGACCACTGCGTTCTACATAGATAACAGCGCTGATACGGTACATGCCGTTATCATCTTCAAACTGTTCGATATCTACAGTTAGTGAATACGGTAATTCCTGGCCTAAATGACGGAACAGTTTTTCACGAACCATTTCAGCGGCCAGAAAACGTGAGCTACGGTCGGTGAGCTGATCTTCATCAAAGATCATCTCGCCTTCTGGCATTAATTTATATATCGATTCTTCAAGAGATTCCAGATTGATGCCTTTGCGGGCTGATAATGGCACGATATCAGTAAATTTAAACAATGCAGCAAGCTTTTCTACCTGTGGAAACAAAGTAGCTTTATCTTCCAGTTTATCTATTTTGTTCATCACCAAAATGACTGGCTTGCTGGTCCCCTGCAGTTTTTGCAAAACCCGCTCATCTTCCTCAGTCCATTTCATACCTTCGATTACAAACACCACCACATCCACATCTTCAACGGAAGCGGCTGCAGCACGGTTCATATAGCGATTCATGGCCCGTTTGCCATCACTGTGGATACCAGGTGTATCAACGTAAATGAACTGTCCCAATTCCGAAGTTTTAATCCCCAGAATGCGGTGACGGGTGGTTTGCGGGCGACGCGAGGTAATACATAACTTTTGACCCAACACCCGATTAATCAGGGTGGATTTGCCGACATTGGGACGGCCTATAATGGCTACATAGCCACTGCGAAAAGCAGGTTGATCATTCATAATTTTGACTCGATTAGCGTCAGGGCGCGTTCAGCGGCTTTTTTCTCAGCCTTACGATGACTGCTTCCCTGAGCCACCACTAATTTATTCAGCAAACTTACCTGACAAGAGGCTTCAAAAACAGGCTGTTTATCAGCGGATTCAATTTCTCTCACACTGTATAGCGGCAAAGGTAATTTGCGGCTTTGTAGTAATTCCTGCAAGCGGGTTTTGGGATCTTTTATGGTTTCAGTAACATCAATAGAATCCAGCCGTTCATCATAAAGACGCAGAATCAACGGCTTGACGATATCAATGCCACTATCCAGAAACAGTGCACCTAGAATGGCTTCTAAGGCATCGGCCAGAATTGACTCACGGCGGAAACCACCACTCTTCAATTCCCCCTGTCCGAGGATTAACACATCACCCAATTTGAGTTCACGGGCTATTTCCGCCAGGGTTTCCCCTTTCACCAGGCTGGCACGCAGGCGACTCATCTTGCCTTCCTTGGCTTGGGGAAAACGATTAAACAGTTCTTCGGCAATCACGAAACTCAAAATCGCATCGCCCAGAAATTCCAGCCGTTCATTATTTTTTGGATCAGCACTGCGATGTGTCAGTGCCTGCAATAACAATGTTTCATTTTTAAATTGAATGCCAAGTTGCTGGCAGAGTTTTTTCTGTTTGATGCTTGTCATCGATTTGTCGGTTCCGGTTCCACATCCACTTCTGTCACAAAATGCCCAACTAAATCAATGTGGGCAAAAAACGGCTTCCGCACTTCATAATCAAGCACTATTTTGGTGACATAGGCATTGCTTCTGCCACGGAATAATTCGATATTTTCTTTTTTCACACTGGAGATATAACCGGTATTAAACCTTTTACTCAGTAGTAACATTACTTGTTGATTGCTCAGCTTATTGTTTTTTAATTCGGTTTCCATAGACTTCATGATTTGCAAAACACCATAGTATTCCTGGTACATCGGTACCAATCGCATGGTTAAAGTGGCAAAAAATGCGATGATTGCCAGTACTATCACCCAACTGATTAGTGTCATTCCCTGTTGTTTTTTCATGATGCACTCCTAGGTCTTGTTTATCTTTCACATCCACCACTGCTGGCGACTATTTTTGTATCCACCAAGGCCGAAAGCACGCAATGTTGCCTTCCGTCATAAGTTATTCACAACGCAGTCGGACGCAAAAATAGTCCCAGCCCTTTGGGTTGTGACTGAAAAAGCGTCACTCTGCGTTACTCGTCGCTTATTTAGAATAACTAAAAGGCGCTCCTCGTGCCTTGATTTACACTTTTTCAGCTCACAACAGAGGCGGATATGAAAGATAAAACAAGCCCTAGAGTCTAATTATCTTCCCTCCCCATCACTGCTGGAGGCTCCTTTCATCAAACAAGGTGGAAATGATGTATTAGATTCTAAAATCATTTCCAATGGAAAAACTCGCTCTTAGTTAATAGAGCTTCCCACCCTTGACCAGACCAAACCACCCTGGTCCCAATCCCAGCTCATCCAGACAAAGAAGGCTTTGCCGACAAGATTTTCTTCCGGCACAGTTCCCCACACACGGCTGTCATTACTATTGTCGCGGTTATCACCCATAACAAAATAATGGCCTTCCGGAACTGTAACCTCACCTTCCATTGATTGACGTTGCGGATCCAAAAATATTTCATGAGGTTCAGCGTCCAGAAATTCATGCTTCAGCTGTACTCGCGGCGCAATGATACCCAGCATTTCTACTGGTTTATCAACTACCTCGGTTTTAACTTCCTGACCATTTATGTACAACGTTTTATTGAAATAACCAACTTTGTCGCCCGGTAAGCCAATTACCCGTTTGATATAGTCAATTTCAGGTTGTTTGGGATAACGGAATACCATCACATCACCGCGTTCCGGCGAACCGGTATCGAGAATTTTAGTGTTAATGACCGGCAGCCGAACGCCATAGGAAAATTTGTTCACCAAAATAAAATCGCCGACATGCAAAGTCGGCAACATAGATTCTGACGGGATGCGGAACGGTTCAGCGATAAACGAGCGAATCACCAACACCAGCAACAGAATGGGGAAAAATGATTTGGCGTATTCAACAATCGCCGGTTCATTGTCATTTACTTTACGTTTAGGTGCTAACCAAAAGCGGTCCACCAACCATATCAGACCGGTTATCGCGACCAGTAACACCATTATTGCTGGGAAACTCACTTGACGCTCCTTATTAAGATTTCTTGGATAACTGCAATACCGCCAAGAATGCTTCCTGCGGCACATCCACTTTGCCGATGGATTTCATTCGTTTTTTACCGGCTTTTTGTTTTTCAAGCAATTTACGTTTACGAGAAACGTCGCCTCCGTAACATTTTGCCAAAACATTCTTCCGCATTGCCTTGACTGTTGAGCGCGCAATAATGTGTCCGCCAATAGCGGCCTGAATGGCGACATCAAACATTTGTCGCGGGATCAGCTCTTGCATTTTTTCAACTAACTGACGACCACGAGAAACGCTTTGATCTTTATGCACTATCATTGACAAAGCATCAACTTTTTCGCCGTTAATCAACACATCAAGTTTCACCAGAGGTGCCGCCTGAAAGCGGATAAAATGATAGTCCAATGAGGCATAGCCGCGGCTGACCGATTTGATGCGATCAAAGAAATCGATCACCACTTCATTCATTGGCAATTCGTAACTCAGTGCAACCTGTTTGCCCATGTAATGCATGGATTTCTGTACGCCACGTTTTTCTACACACAGGGTAATGACCGCTCCAAGATAATCCTGCGGCACCAGCATGTCAGCCGCTACGATAGGTTCACGGATTTCTTCAACGGAACCGGCATCAGGTAATGAGGCCGGATTTTCGATCTTAATTACATCACCTTTTTTGGTGACCACTTCAAATACCACGGTCGGAGCCGTGGTAATCAGATCCAGATCATATTCACGTTCCAGGCGTTCCTGGATGATTTCCATATGCAAAAGACCGAGGAAACCACAGCGAAAACCGAAGCCTAAAGCCTGAGAGTTTTCCGGTTCAAAAAACAGTGATGAATCGTTTAATCGTAATTTGCCCAGTGCTTCACGAAATGCATCGTAATCATCACTGCTAACAGGAAATACACCTGCATAAACCTGCGGCGTTACCGATTTAAAGCCCGGCAACATTTCCGTCGCACCATGTTGAGCTGTCGTTAAGGTATCCCCTACCGGCGCACCATCAATTTCCTTGACCCCGGAAATAACATAACCCACTTCACCACAATTTAAAGCAGTGCGTTTACTGCGCTTGGGCGTAAATACGCCGACTTCGTCAACCTGATATTCCTGTCCGGTGGACATAACTTTGATTTTATCGCGGGTTTTCAGTCTGCCCTGTTTGATTCGCACCAAAGAGATAACACCGACATAGCTATCAAACCAGGAATCAATAATCAGTGCTTTTAATTGACCTTCTGGATCGCCTTGTGGTGGCGGAATACGCGCAACCAACTCTTCAAGGACTTCATCAATACCGACACCCGTTTTGGCACTGCAGCGTACGGCATTCAGTGCATCCACACCTATAATATCCTCGATTTCCTGAGCGACTCGATCGGGTTCTGCAGCAGGTAAATCAATTTTGTTTAACACGGGCAGAACTTCAAGGCCAAGATCGATAGCGGTATAACAGTTGGCCACACTTTGCGCTTCAACCCCTTGAGCAGCATCAACGACCAGCAAAGCACCTTCACAGGCAGCCAGTGAGCGGGAAACTTCATAGGAAAAGTCTACGTGGCCCGGCGTATCGATAAAGTTGAGGTGATAGGTTTCACCATCTTTTGCCGTGTAATCCAATGAAACACTTTGCGCCTTGATGGTAATGCCGCGCTCTTTTTCGATATCCATCGAATCAAGCACCTGTTGCGACATCTCACGTGCAGTCAGACCGCCGCAGATTTGAATAAAGCGGTCTGCTATGGTGGACTTACCGTGATCAATATGAGCAATGATTGAAAAGTTTCTGATATTTTTCATTGAATAGCGATTATGAACGTGTCGGAGGTTGAAATGACGTGTTGCAAAATGTGTTCAGCTCCATGTTTTAAAATGTGTTGCCAACGCGAAACACGCATCGAACAAATGACCCGGTATTATACGCACTTAACTGAGTTATAACGATAATAAATACCGCATTACTCAATCGTTTTGATGTGCTCCGGTGAAAAGAGCGCTGCTAAAATAAAAAGAATTATTAGCATTCAGCGATCCCCGACCCTACTTCTTTGAAAATGGAAACCAAATGCAGGCTAGCCACACCGACAATGACGTCCTCAACGGTCCGATTATTTCCACTTTTCTCCGCTTTGCCATTCCATCCATTCTGGGCTTGTTGGCGATTACCACCGCCAGCATAGTCGACGGAATTTTTATCGGGCAGTTTGTCAGTTCGGCGGGTCTGGCCGCCATAACGTTGTTGATTCCATTTTTTACGCTGATTTTTGCTATTGCTCTGATGTTTTCCATTGGTGGGGCTGTTCGTGCCGGTAGTTATTTGGGGCAAAACAATATCGAAGCCGCTGCTACCGTGTTCAGTAAATGCCTGATAAGTATTTTAATTGTCAGTCTGCTGTTTATGGGGTTTTCACTCATTTTGGATCGACAAATACTAACGTTATTGGGTGCGCCGGATGAATTGATAACGTTGGTTCTGCCTTATTTTCATATTATTTGTGTGGTACTGGTTCTACAAGTGACCAGCATGGTGCTGTATTACTTTATCCGGCTGGATAACCGCCAAAAACTGGGGACATTCGCTTTGGTTGCCGGGGCGTTAATAAACATTGCACTTGATGCGCTATTCATTATCAGCCTGGAAATGGGGTTAAAGGGTGCGGCTCTGGCAACTCTTGCAGCACAGATCGTACAGATGCTGATTCTTTCAACGTATTTTCTCAGCAAAAATAGACGCTTAAGGTTACTTTTAATGCCGGGAAACTGGTCGGAAGTGACTAAAGTCGCTTACAACGGGCTATCAGAATTTGTGAATGAGCTTTCCGGTGGAATGGTGATTTTATTGCTTAACTGGCTACTGATTATCTATCAGGGGGTCAATGGTTTAGCGGCGTTTGCAGTGATTAACTATCTTATTTTCATCAGTCTGATGATTTATTACGGTATAGCAGATGCTCTGCATTTATTAATCAGTCAAAATCATGGTGCTGCTCAGGCAAAGCGGATTCGAGACTTTTTAATCACCGCTATGTCATTGGTACTGGTTTTATCACTTTTATTAATTAGTGTTTTACTGCTTTATCCACAGTGGTTGATACAATTGTTTTTGCAGGATAATGCCGTGGAAAGCCAGCAGTTATCTGCCCAGTTTATTATGCTGGTTTGGCCGTTATTTGTTGTCAATGGACTGAATGTCACGTTATCCGTGTATTTAACCGCTATGCAAAAGCCGCTACCATCTATGTTAGTTGCTTTAACCCGAGGCTTACTACTGCCTGCAGCTTTATTATTATTGTTTGTCACATGGTTGCCAGATAAACAGTTTCTTATTGCCCTTCCGCTGGCCGAATGGCTGACTTTTATTCTGGCTCTGGTGCTTTGCTGGAAATATTCTCCCAGCAATATTATTGAGAAAAAAAGTTAACCTAAATATAGAAAAAAGCCGGATGTCATTGCAACATCCGGCCAAAGCTCATCAAGCATTTTCAGGGAAAACCTGCTTTATGAATTAGAATTGCCAGGCCACGCTCAGACGAACATCACGTCCGGGTTCATTGTAGCCTCTCACTAAACCATAACCTGGTAAGCCAGTGAAATCGGCTACGCTCGCATGATCAATATAATTTTTATCAAAAATATTCTGTACCGTAAGCGTTATCCGTACATCTTCTGATAATGACGGTCTCCATTGCGTATAAAAGTCATGGATGCCATAGCCAGGCTGGTCAATTTCTGCATCTGGAAATGTGGTTTGAGCCACAAAATCAATATCATCACGGCCTTTCACAAAACGCGCATTCCAACCAAAATTCCATTGTGAATTAAGTTGGTAATCAAGTTGAGCAATGAATGTGTCACGAACCGTATTAGCTATACCGTTATGATCATAAGCATTCGCTTCCACACCATCCACTTCGGCATCGTTGTAGTGATAGCTGACTCTCGCCATTAAGCTATCCCAGCGATGACCTATTTCCAGAATATAACCATCTGACTCTAAATCACCCAAATTATCAAAGATATTTCTGGCTGGGCCTACCGTTCCTGAAACGCCAATAACGTCTTTGATTTCACTTCTATAGGCTTTGGCAGAACCAAACCATGTTGCTGAGTCATAGGCAACACCGAATTCGATATTCTCTGCCTTTTCGGGTTTCAAATCCACGGCTTGCGTTGTAAAGCCGAGTTTAAACGCATCCTGTGCCAAAGGACCTTTAAAGGCTTCAGCATAAGAAGCAAACACACTCCAATTATCGGTAAAGTGAAAATTTAGACCCACATTAGAACTGAGATCACTTTCATTATGAGATGTATTTCCAAAATCTGTATCTAATTCATAGTCATCGTAACGAAGACCCGCGGTTAACAATAATGCATCGGTTAACTGGATATCATCTTGAAGATAAACACCCTTGACCTTTGACTCATCTTTGTAATTCTCGCCATCCCCATCGGCGCTAGACTCATCTTTACGATAATCAACTCCATAGGTGATTTCATGCATACCCAAGATAGATGTATTACGTAAATCAAAACCAGTACTCTCGCCTGTGCCGGTGAAGGGACCGAAAAATCCGTCCTGAAAAAACTCTGTTTCGGTATTGTAAAGAGTCAGTGCCAGATCCACATAAGCATTATCAAGGGGGTTCAGCTCATAATTGAAAGTGGCTGTTTTCCTGTCACTATCAATTGGGTATATCAGATTCCCTCGGTTAGCTGGTGCTCCTGCTGGTGGAGGACTAAATATCCATTGAGGACGCTGGGTTCTATCGCCCTCATCTTTATGGTTTTCGTAACTCAGACGTACTGTTTGACTGTCAGTCAAGTGTCCGACAACTTTTGCAAACAGATACTCTTGATCAGCTTCTGTACCTGATACTTCATCACCATTTCCATCTTCGTAATTGTCGACATCTGATTGCGTATAAGAAACCATGCCGCTCCAGTCTTCGGTCAATTTCCCAAACAGAGTAGTACTCGTTTTAAAACTATCAGTATTGCTGGAGAACATGCCTTTTACCAGACCACCGAAGTTTTCACCCGGCTTCAGCATATCTTCTGGATCTTTGGTCACAAATTTAACTGAACCGCCTAATGCTCCTGGACCTGACAACGCATTTCCTGCCCCCGCATTGACTTCAACGCGTTTTAATAATTCAGGTTCAATACTGATTCGACCTGCGTGGTGAAATTGACGAGTCGCCTGCTGTGCACCATCAATAGTGATATTTAACAGCTGATCTTCAATACCACGAACATAGAGTTTTTGGGCAAACCCAGGACCACCGCCAATTGTCACTTCAGGCGACTGACTGAAGAGATCTTGCAAATCAGTTGCCTGTAGTTTTTCAATTTGTTCTGCTGTGACGCTATTGAGCTCTGGGGTAATAGTATTCCCCGTCACTTTAACGACATCTAGTTCAATACTTTCACTCTCTTCTGCCCAAACAACCTGACCTGCCAAAGCAGAAGCTATTGCCAATGTTAAAATCGTCGGACGACTTACAATACTCCGTTTTATACTCACACCAACCTCGCGAATAATAATCATTATCAAATAGAACAGATTCGCATTCTAGTCAGTGTGAACGGAGATTAAAACCAAATTTACAATTGTTACAATTAATTGAACTTGAGTAGGTTTAACTTTTGGAGGTCAGCGGCAATTCCATGATCATTGTTAATCCACCGTGCTCATGAATCTGTGCCCATAACTTTCCGCCTGTCGCTTCGACTTGACGTCTTGCAAGTGCGAGACCTACCCCGAACCCTTTATAGGTTTCAGATTGAGATCCCTTTATACGGTAAAACGGTTTGAAGATATTTTGCAGTTGTTCTCTGGCGACACCAGCTCCCTGATCATCAATCTGTAAATTGTAACGGTCTTGGTATCGTTTCAGCGTTAAGCTCACCGTTCCTTTTAGCGGTGTGTGCGAAAGAGCATTACGTAATATATTTTCAATCGCATGTCCTAAAGCACGATCACTGCTTTGCTGAAGATAAGCTGTTTCCGGTGTATGAACAGTAATGACGTGCCGGGGGAATTCAAATCGGGCATTCTCTACAATGCTGTCAATCAAGTCGGTCAAGTCCAGTGATGCATTTTGTAACGATGGTTGCTCATTCTCTAACCAGGCCAGGGTTAAAGTATCTTCCACTAACTCACGCATTTGCTGGCATTCATGACGGATACGTTGCAATGATTCATCGTCTGGAGTGGATTGTTCAGCGATACTTAATGCCAGTTCAACGCGCGTTAACGGGGTTCTTAATTCGTGTGATAAATCGGAGGTTAGATGACGTTGGGTCTGGATTTGTGTACCAATTCTTTCTGCCATGCTGTCAAAAGTACTGGCTAAAGCCGCTATTTCATCATTGCGTTTGCCAAGGTCATCACGCACTCTCACTTGATAATCACCCTCACTGAATTGCTTAGTGGCGGTTTCGAGTTGTCTTAATGGTGACATGACGTGCCGATAAATCACCACACTCAAGATAGCCAGCAAGAGCATCGGTAAAGCAATTTGTAGTAACAGACTGGTATAGGTCCAATAGCCTCCGGGTCGCATACGTTGTGGCAGACGAATCAGAAAATGGGTATGCCCATCTGCAAAGGTAATATCCATAATCGGATTTTGAGCAAAATATAAATGGATCTTCCAACTGATATCTCTACCCAATGCAAAATTTTCGACAAAATAGTCATCCATCTCACTACCTGCCAGTGGTGTGAGCTTTGAACGGATCAGTGCAACCCAGGTATCTTCCTGATGCTTTATATAGTTGATCCAATTTGCCAGTTTTTCATCCTCACCTTGCAGATACAGCATTTCAGCATGTCTTGCATAATCAATTAACTGCTGCTGATCCTGTTTATCAATAAAACTCATATGCTGCTCGGTCTGCAGAATTAAATGATGGATTATCCAGAACAAGGCAATTGTTCCAAGCGTAATAGTCAGGGACAGTTTCCATAACAAGCGCCTTTTCATAACAGGATATAGCCCGCCCCATGGACTGTTTGCAGCCGGTCAACCGGCATGCCAACATCGATTAATTTTCGTCGGACCCGACTCATATGCATATCAAGGCTTCGATCATATCGACTGAAGTCGCGCTCCATCACCAGACGATAAAGCTGTGGTTTACTGAGCAGATGATTAGCGTGCTGCATTAGCGTCCACAGCAACTTGAACTGGATGGGCGTCAGCTGCACTGCATGCTCATGAAAAAAAACCTGCTGTTTCTGCCTGTCCAGCGTCAAACCTTCGTGTTGTAAAACAGACCAATTCAACTGTTGATAGCTGGTTGTGCAGGCTCTTCTGAGAATTGCCTCAATGCGGAGCACCAATTCAGTAAAATTAAATGGTTTTGGCAAATAATCATCTGCCCCATTTTTAAAACCCAGAATGCGCTCTTCTTCAGCACCATGAGCGGTAAGAATAATGACAGGCGTTTTACGAGTTTGTCGTAGCGTATTTAAAACAGAATAACCATCTCGTTCAGGCAGACTGATATCAAGCAAAATCAGATCGTAATGCTCACTAACCGCAGCAAGCAATCCATGTTCACCATCAAAGCATTGAGAAACGATAAAACGCTGTTTTTCCAGCAGCTGTTTTAGCTGATGATTTAGCACTAAATCATCTTCAATAATCAGAATGCTGTTGGAAATTTTATTTTTGTTGAACATGTAATGCAGGACTTTCTATCTAGATGATAATAATTATCATTAATGATAAAGCAAAATGATTCAATAAGAAATTTTGTTTTTTAAGTCCACCTATCGAACAAAAAAAAGCAGCTGATGGATTTCCATCAGCTGCTTTTGTGGTATCAACCAGAATTACTTAATTAAAATCTATTCTGGAATTTTTAACGCCAGGAACTGTGATGCACCAGAACGCTGAACGAGTACAGGTATCGCTTTATTAGTAGGCAACTGTTCAGCCAACTCCATAAATTGTTTTGCATCGACAATCTTTTGATTGTTTATGCTTAGCAATATGTCTCCAGGAACAATACCGGCTAGTGCCGCTGGACCTGATTCAATTTTTCTGACTTCAACACCAGACTGATTGGGCCCTAACTCAGCACGTTGCTCTGCTGTCAGGTCGGTGACTTCAATTGCTAGACGACTATTGTAAAATTCACCTGTACGAGGCGCTGCACCACTAGCAACTTGCTCATCTTCAGGAAGTTCTTCCACGACCACCGAGAGCGTCATTTTCTTGTTATTACGCATGATCTCGGCTGTGGAGTTTTTACCGATTTCAGTACGACCAACAATTGGCGGTAAATCCGATGAACTATCCACAATGCGATCATCAAATTTCAGAATCACGTCACCCGCTTCAAATCCAGCTTTCTCAGCAGGACTTCCCGCAACAACACGGGAAACTAACGCACCACGTGGTTTGCTTAACCCAAAGGATTCTGCCAATTCACGTGTAACATCCTGAATAACAACACCTAACCAGCCGCGACTCACATAACCTTGCTCTTTAATCTGCTCGACCACATTCATCACAGTATCAACCGGAATAGCGAATGAAACCCCCATAAAACCACCGGTGCGGCTGTAAATTTGTGAATTTATACCAACAACCTCACCATCCAGGTTGAATAATGGCCCTCCAGAGTTACCCGGATTGATTGCCACGTCCGTTTGAATAAATGGCACATAGCTATCACTTGGCAGGCTACGCCCCAGCGCACTGACAATACCTGCTGTAGCCGAATAATCAAATCCAAAAGGTGAACCAATTGCCAACACCCACTCGCCAACTTGTAAATCGTTGGAATCGCCGAGCTTAACGGCTTTCAGATCCATGCCTTCGGCATCAACTTTCAATAAAGCAACATCACTGCGTTCGTCGCTTCCTAACAATTCTGCCACCAGCTCAGTACGGTCACTGAAACGGACAATTATCTCATCAGCGTCTTTAATGACATGATGATTTGTCAGAATAAATCCATCCTCAGAAAGAACAAAACCAGACCCCAGTGAGTTTGGTTGGGGGGCACGTGGTTGTGAAGGGTCACCAAAGAAACGTTTAAAAAAATCATCAAATGGTGTTCCTTCAGGCATTTCCATGCCTGGTGGAAGTTGTTGTGATGAGGCCATTTCTTTTGGCTTACTTGTGGTACTTATATTAACGACCGCATCGCCATTTTCAGCCACCAATTCAGTAAATTCGGGTAACCCCCCCCGTGCCTGAACGGCTGAACTCAACATTAACCACATCAGCAATGCCATTACCATTGCACCTGTTGTTTTGTATTGCGTCATTATTTTTCCTCTATGATTTGAGTTTCAATGGCCACTTTTTGATTTTTGAGTCGAGTTTTGACCCAATAAAAGCCAAATATCAGACCAGCCAATCCACCAATAATTTCCAGCAATTCATTTGCAAAGATAAATCGACTGATGACTGCGCCCGCGAACATAAATAAAATCGGTAGCAGATACATCATGAAAGCACCGTGCAAAAGCGCTTCTTCCGGAATAGAAACATTCATTTGCTGACCAGGCTCTACGGCTTGCGTCTTGGGTACGGCAATGGTTGAAAAACGCCTACCTACATGTTCACTTAGCAAACCGGTACCACATCCTTTTTTTACCTGGCATTTATCACAGGTAGATTGTCGTTCGGCCTGCAACCAGATAGTTGATTCATCTGTACGTAGAACTGTAGCTTTTTGTTCAATCATCTTGGTTATGGACCAGCATATTCAATTGCTGCACCAATTTTTTCGACTGTTACAGCAGGTACTTCACCTACAACTGTCACAAAATGCGAATGTATCACGCTACCAAATGCATTTACGGCTCCCATGTGAGACCCTCCATGAAAATGGTTATGTTGGGCAAGCATTTTTTCAATAAATACCGATACTGAACTCAATCCATCACTGTAGACCCGCTGCTCAACATGTGCACCATTGTTGGCTCGCAGACGATTTTGATGGGCAACAAGGGTAAAACCATCCGGTAACCATTTTGACTGCCAATGGGAGAATGCGACTAAATCCTGGGTAGTCATTTCACCGGGCTCGGTACGATGCCAGATCATTTCGTTGCCCGACATCTGCGGCGCCAGCTCAGCATCTGCTATCTCAATTCCAGTTTCAATATCCGTAAATTCAAAGGTTTCCAGCACCTCATTATTTTCACCGATTAATTCTGATTTGAGTAATAAATCAGTTTCTTTATCCATCCACAGTCGATAGCCATATCGATAATTATCAACCGGTTTGATATCAAGTCGCTGCGTTAATTTACCCGCAATGCGGTCTTCTCCACCGAGTTTTAATTCATAAAAGGGAGTCGCTGAACGCAATCGCCGAGGGAGATCACTGGGAAATCCACGGCCTAAAGGTCTTTGACTGACGTTAACTTGCTTCCCATCCGGGTTGATACAGGTAACCGTATCATTGGAACGGAGGACTTCACGAGCTGAACCATTCAGTGAAACCAGTCTTTCAGATTCATTGCCATCATCATTACGATGATAAATACGCACTGACTGGAAAGTTTTACCACTTTGATAGGCAAAAACGCCTTCATAATTGAGTTGCTTTGCTGCCTGGCTCATTCGCTCGAGTAATTCAATCGAAGCGGATCCTGCCTGAACTGCCGGAACAAACAACACCAGCAACGCAACGCAAAAACGAAATCGCTGGAACATTCCTATTGCTCCGTGCCATAAGAAACGACGCGACCGTAAGAAAACATCCCTGATGTGCCAACATATTCATTATGATCCACCAGATAATTATTAAGTCTGTCTTCAATTTCCGGTTCGGCGACAGTCCAGCGATTAGATTGACTAACCATAGTCGCTGGTGATTCATTCGCCACGACACTGGCTACGGGCACGCCGTTGAATCCTGTTTGCTGCTGTACAACGCCGACCACAGCAAGTGCTCCAACGGATGCAGCCATTGCCAGACCTGTTGCCTGTTTCCAGAAGTTTTTTGGAAAACGCAATAATTTTGCGGTAGGTTTATTTTGAGTAGGAATTGAATAAACCGGTTCAGCTTCCAGCGCAGCAGAAATGCGCGTTGTTAGCTCTAACGGTGCTTGTGTAATGCTTCGCGTATATCCATGCAGGATATCGCTTGCCTGCTGAAATCGCATAAATGCTTCACGGACGCTGCTGTCATTGTTAACTAATTCCAACGCCTGTTCGAGTTCACTACCGGTCAGCTGGCCATCAACCAAAGCAGACACTAATTCGAGATGATTAATTGCCATTGTTATTCCTCTTCACCCATCACTGACTTAACTTGTTTATCGATAGCTTCCCTAGCCCTGAATATTCTTGACCGGACGGTGCCGATCGGACAGTCCATCGCTTCCGCGATTTCTTCGTAACTCATACCTTCAAATTCTCGCAACTTGATAGCTGTAGCGGTATCTTCCGGCAAATCTTCAATTGCTTGCTGGATAGCCTCTTCCAACTCTACACACATGAGACTGTTTTCAGGGGTCTCAAATTCCTTAAGTTCGGGCGCATCGTAATAATTTGTTGCATCCATAGCATCGACATCACTCATTGGTGGTCGCCGCGAACTGGCAGTAAGATGATTTTTAGAGGTATTGATAGCGATACGATAAAGCCACGTATAGAACGCACTGTCCCCGCGAAAGTTCGGCAACGCACGATAAGCTTTAATAAAAGCTTCTTGCGCTACATCCATTGCTTCAACTGGGTCATGCACAAATCCGGTTATCACATGTATGATTCGCTGTTGGTACTTCATTATCAACAGATCAAACGCCTTTTTGTCGCCCGCCTGTACCCGCTGAACTAATTCCTGATCCACGTTCATTTATATATCCGGCCTACTCCGACAAGCCGGAGACAATTTCTGTTTAATGCTAGATTGACCAATGTCATTTATTTTTGTTCCACAATCAGTGCACAATAATTGTTGGCATTCTACCTTTAACAGGACCCATGACGACAACTCATCATTTTGATCTGCTGATTATCGGCAGCGGAACAGCAGGTCTGACCCTGGCTTTAAAGATGGCAGACAAGGCCCGTGTTGCCGTTCTATCCAAAAGCCAGCTTGAGGAAGGTGCTTCACTTTATGCTCAAGGCGGCATATCAGTTGTACTCGATAAAGCCGATTCTTTGCAATCCCATATTGATGATACTTTGCGCGCCGGCGGCGGATTATGCGACGAGGATGTCGTTCGTTTTACGGTTGAACATGCGCGAGAAAGTGTCGAGTGGCTGATTGAACAGGGTGTTTCTTTTACCCGTGATGATATGACCACCGAGACATATCATCTGACACAGGAGGGTGGTCACAGTCATCGGAGGGTTATTCATTCGGCTGATGCAACCGGTCGGGCGGTGGAAACAACACTGCTGGATAAAGCCAAAGCGCATCCGAATATTTCGTTGTTTCCTTATCATATCGGTATCGATCTGATTACGACCCACAAACACCTTGCCACTGAAGAGAATAGTTGTCTGGGTTGTTACGTGCTGGATATCAAAAAGGATCAACCCAAAACCTTTTTGGCTCCAGTCACTGTGCTCGCCACTGGCGGTGCCGGAAAAGTGTATTTATACACCAGTAATCCAGACGTATCGACCGGGGACGGAATTGCCATGGGCTGGCGCGCCGGCTGTCGAATTGCCAATATGGAATTTATACAGTTTCACCCAACCTGCTTATTTCATCCCAAAGCCAAATCTTTTCTAATTTCTGAAGCGTTGCGCGGTGAAGGTGCCACCTTGAAGTTAGCAGATGGCACAAGGTTTATGCCGGCATTTCACCCGCAGGCTGAACTGGCCCCAAGGGATATTGTGGCGCGCGCAATTGATCATGAAATGAAACGTCTCGGCCAGGATTGCGTTTATCTCGATATCAGTCATCAGTCCAAAGAATTTATTACCACGCATTTTCCTACTATCTATAAACGCTGCCTGCAATTCGGTGTGGATATGGCGAAGGAACCCATTCCGGTAGTCCCTGCAGCTCATTATACCTGTGGCGGTGTTATGACGGATATGCGAGGAAGAACGGACATTGACGGCCTGTATGCGATTGGCGAAACCGCTCATACGGGTTTGCATGGTGCCAATCGAATGGCCAGTAATTCATTACTGGAATGCCTGGTATTTGCCGATGCGGCAGCACGCGATATATTGAATCGCCCCAAAATTACTTTGCCTGATAATATTCCGCATTGGGACGAAAGCCGTGTGCACCCTGCCAAGGAAGCTGTTGCGATAAGTCATAACTGGGATGAATTACGTCGCTTTATGTGGGATTACGTAGGCATTGTTCGCAGTACTCAGCGACTTAATCGCGCCCGCCAGCGTTTGTACCTGTTGCAACAGGAAATTGATGAGTTTTACAGTCAGCACCATATAAGCAATGATTTGCTGGAATTGCGTAATCTGGCTGATGTAGCGGAATTGATCATCGAATCAGCGATACAGCGTAAAGAAAGTCGTGGTCTGCATTACACGCTTGATTATCCGGAGACATCGGATAAAACCGCCAGTAACAGTATTATTGCTGGAAAAAAGCCAATCTGAGCCGCACGCGTAATTGTCGAAAATGTTCCTGATCAACCGAATCGTTCGGGATAAGAAGTGAAAGACGTTTTTTGTTCAATGATTTGAAATGGATAATGACGGCGAACCGGTTGACCCACGCAGATTCGAGTAATAAATCCGCTGTTTTTGAACTGTCGGCATACCCTATCTGCCAATATTCATTCATAGTGTTTATCAGTGTGACAGGCCGTTTCCTGTATTCCCGGAGATAACCCAACCGACGGATATGCAAAAACTGACATATAAAAACCCCTGTAATAAATACTATTTTAACGACTGGTATAACAGTTAATAAAACTATACTTATCACTGCCAGCATATGTGCAAGCAGGCTGTAAATCAGTAAAAGTCGTGATCTCCCTAATGGGAGATAAAATCCTTTTTTCTGCTCCTTCATCCTTGTTCTCCCAAACTGAGGGCCTGTTACAATTGCACGGTACTAATCCTTTAAGCTAAAGAGTAAATTCATGACCGCTGACTATCAATCCATTTTGCAACAACAGGCATCAGCTCCATTGGCAACAAGAAATGATGAAAACCATTACCTGATTCCATTACCGAGTTATGGCGTAATAACAGTAACGGGTGAAGAAGCTGCCAACTTTTTGCAAAATCTCCTGACCAATGATGTCAAGCAACTGGAACAACAAGCTTCGCAGATTACGGCTATGTGTAACCCAAAAGGTCGTTTGCTGGCGCTTTTTCTGCTGGTTAAAACAGAGAGTGGGTATCAGCTGGTATTACCTCAGAGCCAGTGTGCTTTCCTGGCACAGCGGCTGCAAATGTTCAAATTGAGAAGCAAAGTTGAGATTGCAGACTGCAGCGAAACTCTACAGGTATGTGGGCTGCAAGGTAACGATCCATCGACTTCGGCAATCCCTCTACCTTCACAATCCCGTGCTTTGCTGATCGCCTCCGTTGACCAGATGACTTCTGATTTGGAAGATCTGATGAGCAAAGGGTGGCAGCTTGCTGCAGAAGCCAGTTGGTTTATCACAGAGATTGAAAGTGGGATTCCGGTCATTTTTCCGTCAAGTCGTGAGCTGTTCACCGCACAACAACTCAATCTGGATTTAATAGGTGGTGTGAGTTTCCGTAAAGGCTGTTACCCCGGACAGGAAGTTGTCGCGCGTTTGCATTATCTTGGTGAACCCAAACGTCGTTTGTTTCAGGCCATAGCCAAAACAGATACCCTGCCTGAAATTGGTGAGACCATTGTGGATAAGGAAAAAGCCGTGATTGGCCATGTTGTTAATGCTATTCACGGTGATGAAAACCAGCTGTTTCTGCAGCTCAGTTTAAAGCTTGATGGAGCCAATCAGGATTTGTATTTGAGTGATGGCACCGCGATTGAATCGGTGCATGCTTACGTTTAGGGCTTGTTGATCTTTTAGTCCAAGTCCAGCTTTTTAAGTTTGTATCGTAAAGCCCGGAATGTAATTCCAAGCCGTTTGGCAGCAGCTGTTTTATTCCAGCGGGTCTCATTCAGTGCTTTTTCAATAATGGCCCGTTCCTGCTCTTCCAGATGGGTTTCCAAATCCTGATTCAACACAGGCATTGATAGCTCTGACACCTTGGGAACAGCATGATTTATCTGATTGGTCACTGGCAACATCAGGTCTTCTGCTGTTATTTGCGTTCCCTCAGCCCATGTCAACGCACGCTCAAGCGTGTTTTCCAGTTCTCGTACATTGCCCGGAAAAGGATATTGTTCTAATGAAGCAAGGGCTTCAGCAGTTAATGTTATGACGTCCGAATGGGTTTTACCTGCCAGTTTCAGCAGAATATGCTCTGCCAGAATGGGGATATCGGCTTTGCGCTCACGTAATGGCGGCACCTGCAATTCAATTACATTCAACCGGTAAAACAAATCCTGCCGGAAGGTGCCATTATCGACACACTCTGCCAGGTTTTTATGTGTTGCCGATAAGATTCGGACATCCACATTTATCTCTTCATTCCCCCCCACCTGGCGAATAGCTTTTTCCTGTATTGCCCGTAACAGTTTTACCTGCATCATCAAGGGTAAATCGGCAACTTCATCCAGAAATAACGTGCCACCATGAGCATGCTGGAATAATCCCTGTTTATCGGCAACTGCGCCGGTAAAGGCGCCTTTTTTGTGACCGAAAAACTCGCTCTCTACCAATTCATTGGGTATCGCCCCACAGTTTACCGGCACAAACGCTTTATCCGACCGTGCGCCGAGATCATGAATCAATCGGGCAACCAACTCCTTGCCTGTCCCTGATTCACCACTGATATAAACCGGGGCCTGACTACGGGCCAGTTTAGCGACCTTGCCCCGTAATTCACGCATCAATTCGGTTTCACCCAATAAACGATCACGTGAACGCCGGTCATTTTTATGTGGCCGATTGGGTGACAATTTCAAAGCTGCATCCACAAGCTCACGTAAAACCTGCAGTTTCAATGGCTTAGAGACAAAATCAAAGGCGCCGGATTTTAATGCAGAGACCGCTAAATCCATATTGCCATAGGCAGTAATCACCGCGATAGGTAATTCCGGATAACTGACCTGTATTTTTTTTACTAGCTCTAAGCCATCACCATCAGGTAATCGCATATCGGTAAAACATAAATCAAACGATTGCTGAGCCAGAAGTCTTTCCGCTTCAGCAATGCTCTCTGCAGTAACACAGTCTATCGACATGCCTGACAGCGTCATGGACAGTAAATCGAGAATGTCCGGCTCATCATCGACAATCAATGCTTGTGGGTTCATTGGATAAACTCTTGTCTTTGCAGTGGAAAACTAATTCTGAAACAGCTGCCAAACTCCGGCAGGTAGCTTAACCTTGCACCATTGGCCTGACATAGCTCACGAGCCAGATATAACCCTAACCCGGTGCCACCTGTGCGTTCCGAATGAAATGGTTCAAACAGATGTTCCATGGCTTGAGGACTTACGCCTGCACCGTTATCAATCACATCGATATGAATATTTTCGGATTGCAGAGTAATACGGATTTCAATGGGCATTTCCTGTTCTTTATCCGCATAGTGCCATGCATTATCAATCAAATTCCATATTACCTGGTGCAATTGTTCTTCATCGGTACAGATGCGGGCCAACGGTGCTGATGAGGTCAGTACTATTTGATGAGGCGGGATGTGTTTAATTTCACAATATTCATCCACCAGCTTTTCCAGCCAGGGGCTTAATACCACCACCGTTGGCTCGACATTTTTGCGTCGGCTCATTTCCAGAATGGTTTCAATGATATTGTTCATCCGAACACTATGTCGTTGAATAATCCCGGTCAGCTTGCTGACAGAATCATCATCGCGCAAGGATTCAGCCAACAACTCACTGGCATGACTGATAGCACTTAAGGGATTGCGTATTTCGTGGGCAATACTGGCTGTTAAACGACCTAAGGAGGCTAATTTTAATTGTTGCGCCTGTTGTGCCATTGCCGTGGTATTTTCAATAAATACTAGAACTTCACCTGAATCCAACTGGGTTGCACGGGCCAGTAGTTCAGGTAAATCAGCTCGGGCATGAAAAGGTTCAAATGGATCGGGTAGATGCTGTTTCCAGCGCCAGATTTGTTCAGCCAACTCAGGAATATACTGTTTGAGTAAAAATTGTGAAGGGACGTTTTCGATTCCCATAAACTGCGAGGCTGACTGATTACAAAGTGAAACCCTGCCTTGATCATCCAACACTAATACAGCGACCTGCATGCGACTGATAATGTGCTGATTCAGGCTCGCCAGTTTATTCAGATCCTGAGCCTGCTGTTCTGCCAGCAATTGTGAGCGTTGCATGGTTCGGGAAAGTAACTGCGCTAAAACGGCGGTAATAAAAAATATCGCCCCCAACATTCCGGCTTGGGCAAAATGGCTTTGCCCCATTCCAATGAACTCCGCATAAACGGCTTCAAGCAAAACCGATAATGTGGCTATGGCAGCAATAAATACAGCCAATCGGCCTGGGATTAAAGCACCACCGGCAACCACTACTACAACCAGCAATGCACCCAATCCACTTTGTAAGCCGCCAGCAGCATGAATAATTAATGCCAGCGCGATGATATCTATAATCAGCTGAATGCTGCATTGCGTGACAAATACCCCCCAGTGTCGACTGGAAAATATCATCAGCAATACAGCGACCATCAGATAACTGAGGCTGACAAAGTGATGTAATAAGGGATATTTATTACCGATGAACTCTGGGGCTAACTCCAGATAAAAAACAACAAACAGAATCGCTGCGAGAAATAGGCGGTAGCCGGAAAATAATGTCAGAGCACGCCAGGAAGCCTGATCCTGCTCTGATTTACTGGTGGTAAAGTATTCTCCAGCCATTATTTTTGTTGCTGATAAGCCTCAAGATGCTCTGTAGTACAAAAAAAATGCTGATTTTTCTGAATGGCTTCCTGTTCCAGTAAATGCAAACCACATTGTTCACAGCGCACCATTTTCTCAGCTTGTTCGATTTGTTTTTCACTTTTTATCCGCCGGTATAAATTCCGAAAGATTAGATATAACAACAGGCCTATCGCCAGCAGGATTAAAATTCGCATGTTTTACCTCAAAAAAAAGGGCATCCGATATAGGATACCCTTTCTTGATCAGTTAACGATAGAACTAGCCGCGTGAAGCGCGTTTACGCTCGTGCTCCAGCAGAAGTTTTTTCCGTACTCTGATAGATTTAGGCGTGACTTCCAGCAATTCATCTTCACCGATAAATTCCAGCGCCTGTTCCAAACTCATACGAATTGGCGGAACCAGAGCAATTGCTTCATCCGTACCAGAAGCGCGAACATTGGTTAGCTGTTTACCTTTCAGGGCATTAACCACCAAATCGTTATCACGTGAATGAATACCGATAACCATACCTTCATAAACTTCATCACCATGGCCAACAAACATACGGCCACGCTCCTGGAGGTTAAAGATAGCAAAAGCAACTGCTTTACCAACACCATTGGCGATTAACACGCCATTCTGGCGTTTGCCAAAGGTGCCCGGTTTCACTGGAGCATAATGATCAAATACGCTGTAAATTAACCCTGTACCCTGGGTAGCAGTCAAAAATTCAGTACGAAAACCAATCAAACCACGTGATGGAATAATAAAGTCGAGACGGACACGACCTTTGCCATCTGGTGCCATATCTTTCAACTCACCGCCACGAGTACCCATTTTTTCCATCACTGTACCCTGATGTGTATCTTCAACATCAATGGTTACCGCTTCGTATGGTTCTTCTTTGGTGCCATTCACTTCACGAATAATCACTTCAGGACGTGAAACACCCATCTCAAAACCTTCGCGACGCATGTTTTCAATCAATACGGAAAGATGTAATTCACCACGACCGGAAACACGGAATTTATCCGGATCTTCCACCAACTGTTCGACTTTTAATGCCACATTATGGATTAACTCGCGATCCAGACGTTCACGGATTTGTCGGGTAGTAACAAACTTGCCTTCTTTACCGGCAAACGGGGAATTGTTGACCTGAAAGGTCATGGTGACGGTAGGTTCGTCAACACTTAACGGTGGTAATGCTTCAACAGCACTAGGGTCACATAACGTATCAGAAATATTCAGTGGGTCCAGACCGGTAAACGCAATAATGTCGCCGGCATGTGCTTCTTCTACTTCCTCACGGCGTAGTCCCATAAATCCCATAACCTGCATAACGCGACCATTGCGTTTTTTGCCTTGCGGATCAACTACGGTAACCGGCATATTGGTTTTCACTTTACCGCGCTCAATACGGCCGATACCGATAACACCAACATAACTATTGTAATCAAGTGAAGTTACCTGCATACGGAAAGGACCTTCAGGGTCAACCGCAGGAGGACTCACTCTATCCACAACCAGTTGGAATAAAGGCGTCATATCACCCTCACGAACCGTATCTTCCATACCGGCAAAACCGTTCAATCCAGAGGCGTAAATGACATCAAAATCCAATTGTTCATCGGTGGCGTCTAGATTGGCGAACAGATCAAATGTTTGATCCAAAACCCAACCTGGACGAGCACTTGGTTTATCAATCTTATTGATGACGACGATCGGTTTAAGACCTAATGCCAACGCTTTTTGAGTCACGAAACGCGTTTGCGGCATCGGACCTTCTGAAGAGTCAACCAACAACAACACTGAATCAACCATCGACAAAACACGTTCAACTTCGCCACCAAAATCGGCATGGCCTGGTGTATCCACAATATTGATGCGGTAGTCATTCCAGCGGATCGCTGTATTTTTGGAAAGGATGGTAATACCACGCTCACGTTCCAAATCATTGGAGTCCATTACCCTTTCCTGTAACTCTTCATGTTCACTGAAGGTACCGGACTGACGCAGCAACTGATCGACCAGGGTTGTTTTACCATGGTCAACGTGCGCGATGATGGCTATGTTACGTAGTTTGTTTATATCTCTAGAATTATTACTCATAAAATCAGTTCATTAAGGCATGGCTGGCATGCGCTGTTAAAAAATGTCCCGTTGGGGACCACAATCACTTCAGATTATCCACCACAAACGGGGCAATACTTTTTTGCAGATGAGCATGGAGTGATAAATTGCCCGCAACAACGTGCCCTTTATCTAAAACCTTGTCACCGCCGGTGAAGTTCGTTACCGCCCCCCCCGCTTCTTCAACCAACAGTTTACCGGCGGCCAAATCCCAGTTTTCCAAGCCGATTTCCCAATAACCATCGACTCGTCCGGCTGCAACATATGCCAGATCCAGTGCTGCTGAACCGGCACGGCGAATATCCGCTACTTTAGGAAAAACCGCGGCAAACATTTGCATATAAGCATCAATATGTTGCGGATATTTGAAAGGAAAGCCGGTAGCAATCAATGCCCCGTTGAGATCTTTACGTTTACTGACGCGCAGACGACGGTCATTCAGTTTGGCGCCTTCACCGCGGCTGGCAGTAAACAGTTCATCGCGCATCGGATCAAATACCACTGCATGATCAATACGGCCTTTAACCATGACACCAATTGATACGCAGTAATGCGGAAAACCATGCAGATAATTTGTTGTGCCATCCAGCGGATCGATGATCCAGACAACATCATTTTGTCCTGTTTCACCTGACTCTTCGGCCATAATTGCGTGTTCGGGATAGGACTTTTTAATTGTATTAATGATTTCCTGTTCCGCAAGGCGGTCAACATCAGTGACAAAATCATTCAAACCTTTAGCGGTAATTTCCAAATGATCGACGTGTTGTAAAGAGCGCATAATCAGGCTACCTGCCTGACGAGCCGCACGTACGGCTATATTAAGCATCGGATGCATAGAACAAATTTTTCCAGAGCAAAAAAAAGAATGCGACAGAAATAGCAAGATACTATTCCAGTCTAAAAAAAGAGAGCATAATTATACCAACTATCGCCATCGGTTCGCAGTTTAAATTTGTGGCAATAGACAGCATAAATATTTCCTGCTAGCCTTTTAACAGGCTTGCATTTACAAACGAAATGGAAATGCTACCAACCCTAGAACACTTTAAGGAGATACAAATGAAATCATTAGCTAAACTGAGCGCCGTTATCCTGCCGTTGGCATTACTGACTGCATGTGCAAATACTGCTGAAATGGAAGCATTAAAAGGTTCAGTAGAATCTGCACAATCAACAGCTGATTCTGCTTTAGTTGCAGCTCGCAACGCGCAAAGTACTGCTGATACTGCACAACGTACAGCTTCTGACGCTGAATTGGCTGCAATGAATGCACAAAAAGCGGCTGAAGATGCACAAGCACAAGTTGATGCTTGCTGTGCAAAAATCGATCGTATGTTTGAAAAAGCAATGAGCAAATAATCTAAACAATTATTTTTCAAAGCTTAAAAACAGAAAAGCCGGGATTTATCCCGGCTTTTTTGGTTGTGCAGTTTGTAATGCTAGGGGTTGTGAGTTGAAAAAACGCCCATCAAGGCACGAAGAGCGCCTTTCGTGAGATACATCCATGTATCTCACCCCGAAGGGGCCTGCGCTCAAAAACGTTTATCTCCATGGATGGAGTGTATGCAATAGCAATGTCTGGAACATTGCTTGTCCTGACGTTTTTGTAGTTATCCTAAATAAGTGACGAGCAAAGCTTCCGCATCCTGTGCTAACGCCCCTGACCTACATCCATGTAGGCCACGCATAGTGGCGCTCTTTCAGTCACAACCCGCAGGGCGGAAAACTAGCCGCCAGCAGTGGTGGATCTGAAAGATAAACAAGCCCTAAAACATTTCTTCCGATAAATGCGCTGGCCAAACAGGAATACCTGCCGCAGCCGAAATTTTATCTGCCGCTTCACGCGCGGCTTCCAACGTGTCAAATGGGCCCACCACTACTTCATCTACAGCCTTATTTTGCAACGGCCAGAATTTGTCCTGCATATTCAAAGCTTCTAATGCCTTTCGCATTTTTGCTCCGGTTTCCAGCTTTAAGCCGCCGTGAACAAACCAGACATTATCAACGATCTTTTCTTCCTGCTGATTGAGTTGTTTAACCACACCATCTGAGGTCATCACAATCTCTTCAGCAAATGGCCAGTCCTGCTCTGACAATACTGAATCCTGAGCATCCAAAACGGCCATCACCATCGGTGTCATATTCCCGCTCACACCATCATACATTTCAGGTATGGGCTTCTGCGCTTCCAAAAACAGCTTTCCATTCGCTACGGCAGCCTTATAAGGTTGATGCAGAATATTCACTTGGGTATTTAAAGAGACTAGGCTATACAGATGTTCAATATCTTCAGGATATAAACGAATACAACCACTGCTCACCCGTAAACCAACACCATATGGCTTGGCTGTACCGTGAATCAGATAACTGGGGTTAGATAGTCTCATAGCTCGTGTGCCAAGGGGATTATCAGGACCTGGCGGTACAACAGCAGGCAGGATATCGCCTTGCGCAGCATGTTCCTTACGAACGGACTCCGGAGGCGTCCATGATGGGTTCTCGCGTTTTTGAATAATCGATAACTTCCCTAATGGTGTATCGCGACCCTCACGACCAATGCCGATGGGATGCGTCACTACTCTTTGTAATTGATCACCTTGTTTTGGCAAAAAATAATATAAGCGCATCTCCGGGATATTAATTACCACACCTTTTCTCGGCGCGTCAGGAATAATAAAACGGTTGGGGATTAATACCGGTTGATTATCACCGGGTAACCACGGGTCCAGATTTGGATTTGCTTCCACCATATCGGTATAGCCCAAATCAAATTTACGACCAATATCCAGTAACGTATCTTCATGCCGGCTGTAGACAATAAGGTTGTGTCCAATGACACGCGCTTCTTCATCAGCTAATTCAAACGTTGTAGCACCGACTGGCAGCATCAATAAACCGCTCGCCAAACCGATAAATAAACGACTAATCATTAAAAACCTATAGAGTTAAGAGTGAATAAACAGCGGCTATTGTACAATGTTCCGCGAAAACTGTTACTACTGGGTCTTGCTTGACGAATAAAAAGTCTCCAGCAGTGGTGGTTATGAAAGATTAACAAGCTCAGGGTCTGTTTATCTTTCATAACCGCCTCTGTTGTGACTGAGAATGCACCAATCAAGACGCGAGGAGTGAAGTTTAGTCACTCTAAATAAATGACAAGCAAAGCTTCCGCATCCTGCTTACGCCCCTGACCTACATCCATGTAGGCCACGAAGAGTGGTGCATTTTCAGCCGCAACCCGTAGGGCTGGGGCTATTTTTCCGCCCTACGGCGTTGGTAATAACTTATGTAGAATGACTACGTCGTATCATTACCGCCTTGTTGGACAAAAAAATTGCCACCAGCAGTGGTGGTTATGAAAGATTAACAGACCCTAGTGATGATTTGCCCGCTTAAACAGTCTACAATCGCAGGCTGTGAATTTTTTGTTTTATACAGATAGAAGCCCATGATGAAATACATTCTGCCGTTGTTCCTGTTATTCACACTTACCGCGTGCTCCTTCTTTTCAGGTAGAGACCCGGTGGTTGCTGAAGAAAGCTGGACTGTAGAGCGCGTTTATGCCGAAGCTAAAGCAGCCCTGAATATTAATGATTACCGCACGGCAATCGAATATTACGAACAACTTGAAGCACGCTTCCCGTTTGGTGAGTATGCGCAGCAAGCCTTACTGGATTCTGCTTATGCTTATTACAAAACAGACGAGCCTGAAACGGCTATCGCCACTCTGGACCGCTTTATGCGAGTGTATCCGCTTAACGAAAACATTGATTATGCAATGTATCTGCGAGGTCTGATTAACTTTAACCGTGATATGGGGATCCTGGAAAAATATATTCCACGTGATGAGACTCAACGGGATCCTGGATCAGCATTGCAGGCGCTGCGTGATTTCACCACGCTGGTCAACCGCTTTCCCACTAGTCGCTACAGTGATGATGCAGCTCAACGTGTAGTGTATCTACGAAATCGCCTTGCCCAGCATGAATTGCACGTGGCAAGTTATTACATGCGCCGAGCTTCCTATCTCGCAGCGGCCAATCGCGCTAAGTATGTTATTGAGAATTATCCACGTACTCCGGCCATGCCAGATGCTCTGGTGGTAATGGCAAAAGCCTATAAGATCCTGGAGCTAAATGATTTATCAGAAGATGCTTTACGCGTTTTGGAAGCAAACTACCCGGGACATCCAGGGGTAGCAGAGGTACGTAAGACGACGCTGGTAGAGTAACAGCGTCGTCTCTGAAATTAGTTGTTTAAATAGCGGCTTCGCCATCTTCACCAGTACGGATGCGAATGGCTCGCTCCAATGGTGAAACGAAAATCTTGCCATCGCCAATTCGTCCGGTATGCGCGGCTTTGGTAATTGCTTCAATACAGGCATCCACCTGATCATCTGCCAATACAATTTCCATTTTTACTTTAGGTAAAAAATCCACAACATACTCAGCACCACGATAAAGTTCGGTATGGCCTTTTTGTCTGCCAAAACCTTTAACTTCGGAAACTGTCATGCCAGTGACTCCGATATCGGACAATGCTTCACGTACATCATCCAGTTTGAACGGTTTGATAATGGCTTCAATTTTTTTCATGTGATTGCCTACTCTATTGTTGATGTTACGGTATACCCTGATGTTATCGGATAGCGACGATCTCTGCCAAATGCTCTTCCGGTAATACGAATTCCGGGAGGGGCCTGCCGCCGTTTATATTCACTACGATCTACCATTTTGATGACCTGTGCAACCGTTTCTGCATCAAATCCCGACGCCACCAAATCTTCAAAACAATCATCCTTGGCGATATAGGCTTCGAGAATTTCATCTAGTATTTCATAGGCAGGTAATGAATCCTGATCCACCTGGTCTGCTGAAAGCTCAGCGGAAGGTGGTCGACTTATGATGCGTTCAGGAATGATCGGCGACAAACTGTTGCGATAGCGAGCAAGCTTATAAACCAGCGTTTTATACACATCCTTTAATGGCGAAAAACCACCCGCCATATCCCCATATAAGGTGGAATACCCAACTGCCATTTCACTTTTATTACCGGTAGATAGGACCATCGCGCCAGTTTTGTTGGATATTGCCATCAGCAATACACCGCGACAACGCGCCTGAATATTCTCTTCTGTGGCATCAGGCTGGGTACCCGCAAAAACATCTTCCAACTCACGCAGAAATGTCTGAAACAGATTTTCAATATTAATGTTTCGATATTGAACACCTAATATCGCAGCCATTTGAGCTGCATCATCCAGGCTGATTTGCGATGTATAACGCGATGGCATCATCACGGCCTGTACGCGCTCAGCTCCCAATGCATCAACCGCCAATGCCATGGTTAATGCAGAGTCAATGCCACCGGATAAGCCAATGACGACACCCGGAAAGCGGTTTTTTTCAACATAATCACGCAAGCCACAGACTAATGCCTGGTAGACCGTTTCCAGCTCTTCCATCAACGGTTGCTGTGGCCCGCTGAGTTCAATTCCCCGTTCGGTTTTATGAAGTGTTATCGGTACCAACGCTGTAGCAAACTGAATAGCCTGTACACATTTTTCGCCTGCGGCATTTACTGCAAATGAGGCACCATCAAATACCAGTTCATCCTGTCCGCCAATCTGGTTCACATAGAGAACAGGGACATTATTTTCGCGTGCCCGCTGGCTTACTTCCGCTTCGCGTAATTGGGTTTTATCCTGTTTAAACGGCGAGGCATTGAGATTCACAATGATTTCAGCACCAGCATCGGCCGCCTGTGACGAGGGTTCAATAAACCAGATATCCTCGCAAATGGTCAGGCCAATTTTAAACTGATTAATTTCAATGATGGTCGCTTCCCGTCCTTCAATGAAATAGCGTTTTTCGTCAAATACGCCGTAATTAGGCAATTTTTGTTTAAGGTATTGGGCTGAGATGTGATTTTTGTTGATCACCGAAGCGGCATTAAATAATTCTTTGCCGACTTCACCGAGCGGATGACCGACAATGATCGTAATATCATCAATTTGCTGACAAAGCGTCTGCAATGCTTTATTAACCCGCTTTAACAAACCGGGTCGCAGTAACAAATCTTCCGGTGGATAACCGGTCAGACATAGTTCGGGAAATACAACCAGCTCAGCATCATGCTCTTGCCTGGCTTGCCGGGTGGCAGCCATCACTTTTCTGGTATTGCCAGCAACATCTCCCACAACGGGATCGATCTGTGCCAGCACAACCCGAAGTTGATTATTGACCATTAATTTTCCATCAGTTGCAGCATGGTTGAACCAATTTCTGCCGGTGAACCTGCAATCGCCACGCCGGCTGCTTCCAGCGCTGCGAGTTTGGCTTTGGCAGTGCCCTGTCCACCGCTGATGATGGCACCGGCATGTCCCATACGTTTCCCTGCTGGAGCGGTTAAACCTGCAATATAGGCCGCAACCGGTTTGGTCACATATTGTTTGATGTATTCGGCAGCTTCCTCTTCAGCCTGACCGCCGATTTCACCGACCATAACGATGCCTTCAGTCAGTGGATCTGCTTCAAATAACGCCAGACAATCAATAAAATTCATGCCATGTATTGGATCACCACCAATCCCGACACAGGTACTTTGCCCCAGACCATTCTGGGTGGTTTGATAAACCGCTTCATAAGTCAGGGTACCGGATCGCGAGACAATACCAATTTTGCCAGGCAAATGAATACTGCCAGGCATAATGCCAATTTTGCATTCGCCCGGCGTGATCAGGCCTGGGCAGTTTGGCCCAATTAATCTGGCATCATAGGATTTCAGCGCGTGCTTTACCCGCAACATGTCCAGTACCGGAATACCTTCCGTAATACAGGCAATCACNTTNATNCCGGCATCNGCNGCTTCNAGNATNGCATCNGCAGCNAANGCNGCNGGNACATANATCATNCTGGCATCAGCACCNGTTTCAGTTGACNGCTTCATGCACNGTATTAAANACCGGNNTATTNANATGNNNTTGACCNCCNTTACCNGGNGTNACNCCGCCAACAAACTGNGTGCCATAGGCAATNGCCTGCTCGGAATGNAAAGTGCCCTGTTTNCCGGTAAANCCCTGACAGATNACTTTGNTGTCTTTATTAACCAAGATACTCACGTGTTTATTACTCCCCTGCCGCAGTGACAGCCATGGCTGCTGCTTCAGTTAAATCCTGTGCTACGCGCAAATTCATGCCGCTGTTTTCCAATAATGTACGGCCCAAATCGGCATTGGTACCTTCCAGGCGAACCACCACCGGCAATGATAAACCAACTTCCTTGGCCGCCTGCATAATGCCTTGAGCAATCAGGTCACAGCGCACAATTCCGCCAAAGATATTCACCAGAATAGATTTCACTTTTTTGTCAGATAAAATCAATTTAAATGCTTCGGCAACGCGATCTGAAGTCGTACCGCCACCAACATCAAGGAAATTGGCCGGTTCACCGCCCTGCTTCTGAATCAAGTCCATTGTAGCCATTGCCAACCCGGCACCATTGACCATACAAGCCACATTGCCATCCAGAGCAATATAATTCAGGCCGAAATCACGAGCGATCACTTCAGCTGGATTTTCCTGGCTTGGATCAAATAATTCGGCTAAATCCGTGTGACGATATAAAGCATTATCATCAACATTGATTTTGGCATCTAATGCCAGTAAATCTCCGGAATCGGTAACCACTAACGGGTTAATTTCCAACAGGCTGATGTCTTTTTCACAAAACAGCTGATACAAGTTTTGCATCAATTGCTGTAACTGCTTAAAGGCGGCACCGGTTAACTGCAAAAAGAAACCTGCCTGACGACATTGATAGGATTGCAGACCGGCGACCGGATCGACATAAAGATTTAAAATAGCTTCCGGCGTTTTCTCAGCCACCTCTTCAATATCCATTCCGCCTTCAGCTGAAATCATAAACACAACACGTTGCGTGACGCGGTCGACCAGTAAGGCGAGATATAATTCACGGGCAATTGATGAGGGAGTTTCAATCCAGATTTTGTTTACCGGTAAACCTTCTGCAGTTGTCTGATGCGTCACCAGCTGACTTCCCAACATCGCATTTACCGCGTCCTTCACCGCATGCTGATTATCTTCTACCCGTACACCACCGGCCTTACCACGTCCGCCACTGTGCACTTGGGCTTTCACTACCCAACGATCACCACCAATTGCTGTAATGGCAGATTCCACTTCATCAGCCGTAGCTATCATCCTTCCTTTAGGTGTTGCGATGCCATATTGGTTAAACAATTGTTTTGCCTGATNCTCATGCAGGTTCATGTTGAGTTCGCCTTGTATGTCTTTATTATTGCTGAACAGCAGTGCCAACAGTTAAACGTCATATTTTCGCCCATCAAGGTAATAATTACCATCATCTGACATGATATAGTTGCGTGCTGAAAACCATTACGGAACAGCATATGCGTACTCTATACCCTGATATCGAGCCTTTTCACAGCCAGCTATTATCCTGTGAAGAAATGCCGGATGGTCGACGTCATGAGGTTTATTTCGAGCAGTGCGGCAATCCACAGGGAATCCCGGTAATATTTTTACATGGTGGTCCTGGCTCTGGTTGCCGGCCACAGCACCGTTGTTATTTTGATCCTGAGTTATATCACGTTATTTTATTTNATCAGCGTGGTTGCGGACGTTCGTTACCAGCAGGTGAACTGGAACATAACACCACCGATTATCTGATAGCGGATATGGAAGCTATCCGCAAATTACTCGATATTGATAAGTGGATGTTATTTGGTGGATCATGGGGAGCCACATTAGCGTTAGCGTATGCCCGACAGCATCCTCAAAAAGTCTCAAACATGGTGTTACGCGGCACTTTTCTTGGAAGACAGCAGGATATTAACTGGGTTTATGCTGCAGGCGGCGCATCCAGAGTGTTTGCTGAAGCCTGGCATGAACTGGTGAAGGATTTACCTGAAAGTGAGCAAAATTCACCATTGGCATATTTTTATCAGAAATTAACCCATCCGGATGTCTCTCAACAGGAAATCGCTGCCAATACATTACAAAACTGGGAAGCCACCATTGTGATGCTCCGCGATCAACATTATCAACCCGATGCTGAGCAATCGCCAGGGCCACTGGCACATTCCAGAATCCAATTGCATTACGCGTTGAATAATTGTTTTCTGGCAGACCAGCCCTTGTTGGAAAGCATAGAATCAATTAATCATCTCCCGGCAACCATTATTCATGGCCGCTACGACATGGTGTGTCCAATGCAGCAATCGTGGGAAGTCTATCAACGCTGGCCAAATGCACAGTTTGAAGTGTTGCCTTTGGCTGGACACGCAGCAAGCGAGCCTGCGATTATTGATGCGCTGGTCAGAACGACAGATCAATTGGCATCGAAACTAAAATGATTGCATTGCTACAACGTGTCAGTCAGGCGGATGTCACTATCAATGAAAATCAAACCATTGCTCAAATCGGCCAGGGTTTGCTGGTATTGATTGGTATAGAAAAAACCGACACGATAGCTGTTGCTGACAGATTGTTAAAACGCATTTTAAACTATCGAGTATTCAGCGATGCCGACGACAAAATGAATTTAAGCTTGCTCGATATAAAAGGTGATTTACTGCTGGTACCGCAATTTACCTTGCCCGCTGATACCCGTAAAGGCAATCGCCCCAGTTTCACGCCTGCTGCACCGCCCGAACAGGGCAAACAATTGTTTGATTATCTGCTGGCACAGGCACGGCTGCAAACTGTCACGGTTGAAGCCGGACAATTTGCTGCTGATATGCAGGTTTCACTGACCAATGACGGGCCAGTCACTTTCTGGTTACAAGTTAACTAATTCGGATATTTATGCGTATATTGCTCAAATTTTTACTTGGTACGACTTTAGTCATTATTGCGATTGCTGCATTAATGCTGGTCCCCTCTCCACAACCCACCGCCCCCAAACCTTGGGAAGTGACGGTGATGCCTGATAACCAAATTCAAGTGATGGGTGTGCACTTAGGCACCACTACTTACGGGGAAATTCAACAGTTATGGCGTGAAGCCGGGGAAGCGGCTCTTTTTATTTCTGAAAACGACGATATTTCTGCTGAAGTATTTTTTGAATCCATTAATCTTGGTGGACTCTCAGCACGTACTGTCCTTAATCTTCAGCTTCCTGAAGAGAAATTACAAGCGATGGCGGCAAGAGCGGTTTCGGCAAAACTCCAACCCAGTGGAGCTCGGCGCTATGATCCTGCTTTTGATGATAAGCAGGCTTTATTAGCTGCTCCGGCAATAGTGCTTACTTATATTCCTTCAGTACGTCTCGATGAGGAAATGGTACACACGCGTTTTGGAGAACCCGAACAAATTCAGAATGAAGCAGAAGAAAGTCCGGCACAAATCTGGCATTACCCGAATATTGGTCTCACTATCCGACTTCACCCTGAAGAACGTCCAATGTTGACTTATACGGCCCGCTCATCCTGATCAGTTAGTTTTATATAATCCATAAGGTCGCTCAGGTCGATGGCCTTGCTGAAATAAAACCCTTGTGCCCGTTTGCACTGACTCTTACGTAAAAATGCCAGCTGCTCTGCAGTCTCAACGCCTTCAGCTACAACTTCCAAGGCCAGACTGTTCGACATGGCCAGAATGGCATTTACGATAGCCGCGTCATCACTGTCTTCTGTCACATCGCGAACGAAAGTTCGGTCGATCTTTAGCACATTGAGCGGGAACTGCTTCAAATATGACAACGACGAATAGCCGGTGCCAAAGTCGTCAATGGCCAGGGTAATACCAAGCAAACTCAATTCTCGTAAGGTCTGAACAGCTTGCTCAGTGTTTTCCATTAACAGACTTTCGGTAATCTCCAATTCCAGATTTTTGGCAGGCATTCCGGTTTGTTCCAGCAGATTGCGAATAAAGTTGACCAGTAAATTGCCTTTAAATTGACGGCCCGAAAGATTGACTGCCATTAAAAAGTCATCGGGCAAATATTGCTGGTTTGCCATGTACGCTTCACAGGTTTTTCTTAACACCCATTCTCCTACCGTACTTATCAGACCGGTATCTTCTAACACGGGTACAAAAATCGCTGGTGAAACATCTCCCCATTGCTCTGTATGCCAACGTAATAACACCTCGGCACCTGCCACCCGGCCCGTTTCCAGATCAATCTGCGGTTGAAACTGCAGATAAAACTCCTGCAATTCAACTGCACGACGCAAACCGGTTTCCATTGCCAGTCGCTGTGATGCCTGGGCATTCATTTCTGAGGAATAGAACTGAAAATTATTACGACCACTCCCCTTGGCGTAGTACATCGCTGCATCGGCATTACGCACCAGCATATCGACATCGCGTCCGTCTGCAGGATATAAGCTTATCCCGATACTCGGACTGATATTCACTTCAATGTTATCCAACATATATGGCAAAGCTGTCGTGCTGAGAATTTTTTCAGCCACTCTGCCGACATACTGAGCTGAGGTGATATCTTCCAGAATAACGGTAAATTCATCCCCACCTAATCTCGCAACCGTATCGCTGTCCCTGACACAGGAACGGATGCGCCGTGCCACTTCGCACAACAAGATGTCTCCGGCTTTATGGCCCAATGAATCGTTGATATGTTTGAAATGATCCAAGTCGAGAAAGAACACGGCAAGTCGACCATTTTGTCGTTTGGCTTTGTGTATGGCATGTTCAAGGCGATCTTTAAATACACCTCGGTTAGGTAAACCAGTCAGAATATCGCTGCTGGCTAATCTAGTCAGTCGCTCTTCATTCTGACGTTGATGAGTCACATCTTCATACAGCCAGATGGATCCCTCTGCTGGATTGACCGGATCAATTACCTGACCGGCGACTGCACACCAGAATTTCTCGCCATTAGCACGGATCATTTCAACTTGAGCTTCAAAGTTTTCTGCTTCAGACAATGTGCTGTAAGCCTGTTCGCCAAAGCGTTCAAAAGCTTCTTCGCTGGGATGCAGACATAAAGTGCTTTTGCCTTCAATATCCTCTCGGGAAAACAGAAACAATTGTTCGAATTTATTATTTACACGAATAATCTGGCGATTCTTGATAAAAGCAATACCTACCATGGCATTTTCAAGAATGGCATTTAATTCATTACTGGTTTGGACTAATGCCAGTTTGGTTCTTTTCCATGAGCTGATATCCGATATCACGCAAACCCAGATATCATCATCAAACTCTGATAAAGGACTGAGCGAGACCCACATGGAAAATGACTCACCAAACCAGTTCAAACCCTCAAACTCACGATTGTCTTTTTGCAGCTGCTCAATATCACCAAGCGAGTGAATCGATTCCGTTTGTGCAAAGAACTGCAATATTTTCTGGCCAGCCAATTGGCTTTCACTGGCCTTTAATATTTTTTCTGCTGCCGGATTACAGGAACTGATTGTTCCATCGGCCTGAAGCGCCAGAATAGCTTCCGGAACACCATTAAGAATGGCACGAATCCGTGTTTCCCGCACCTCCAGTGAGTGTCTGGTCTCATCCAGTGTCTCAATCAGACTCTGGGTTTGCGCAGCAAAAACATTAAAGTCATTGGCAAGTAAGTTAAATTCACTTTGACCATTATCTGTTGGCATCCGGGTATCAAAATTCTGAGCAGACAAGGAATGCATCGCTTTACGTAAGCGTTGCATCGGCTGATTAATACGTGCTGTCATGGTGAGTACAAAACCGGTAATACCTAACGAAATAATCAAACAACTTATAATCATCCACCATTTGGCTGTCTTGGCCAGTGCGGCTGAGGCCTGCGTTCTGACCAGCCCCTGCTCCCCTACTCTGGCGGAAAGGTTATTCAGATTCAGCATCAATATTTCCAATATATCCAACCCCTGCTGTTGCACGATTTGGGATTGTTCATATGCCTCTATTTGTCGGATACGCAATTGATAAACCGAATTATCATTGTCTACTACCAAGTGAATAAAGCTATCAATCTGTTGTTGTAATCTATCGGCCTGTAGCATCAAATCAGGGTAATTTTGTAGATGCTGCTTGATTACCAAAATAGCATTACGCAACATCGCCTCTTGTTCCCTAATATCGTTTTCCCTGATACTCAGCAGCAAATCCTGATTTTGTGTTTCACGAATTTTCTGACTTAACATACTGATACGCAACACATTCAGCATCAAAGAATAGCTGCTTCGTTCTACGGCACTGTAATTATCAATTAACGTAGTTGTATCAGACTGTTCAACTAATGCAGGAGGACGTAAGGACTGGATTTGTCTGGTCAGGGTCAAATCAATTTTGCCGGTAATCGCTTCGGCAATTTCCTGAATTTCTTCTCCCAGCAAGGACACACTTTCGGTACGTTGTTCAAGCTGTTCAGATAATTGGTGCTGAACCTGCATTTGCTGCAGTAACTGACTATCAGTTTCGAGAAACTGTTGATAATAATCAGTTAAAACAGTGGTGAGCTCTGGTGAAATTTCCAGCTCCTGCATACTTACCAGTAAACGTTGCCAGGTTTGTTCGAATTCAGCCTCAAGCGGCGCTCGTTTAGCAACACTGGCAAGTTCATCAGCATTTTGGGCACTGATAATCTGCTTCTGCCTGGTAATAAAGGCGGCCGCGCTGGTCGTAATTTGTCGAGCATTATCTACCAGCGGAAACACTTGTTCGGTAAGCTGGAGTTGATTTTTGGTGTAATGATGATGGCTGAACATGGCTATTGCCGCCATTAGCAATACCATCAATACGGTAATGACTGCCCAGAAGTGCAGCAGTGCACGGATGCTCCAGTTTTTAAACATATTTTCCCTGTTCATTTTGCTCACATCCTGTAGATGAAGCTACTGTGGTAACTCAAAGTCACGCCATTCAAAGGATCTAAACGAACCGTTTTCAAGTTTGCTGAGCCAGACTTTGTTGCCTACAGCAGAGGTATTACTGGCAAAACTGCTCTGGGTCTCCAGACCAATATCCCAATCCTCCAGATCATAAAGAGCATCAACAACTGACTGTCGTGTTACTGGACCATCAATACGTTTTAATGCCTGGCAAAATACTTTTGCCACGATGTAGCCTTCCAGAGAGACCGTATTGGGCTGCAAGTTTTTATCATATTGCGCCAAAGCCTGCCGATATTCATTGACGATCGGCAGATCCGCATCGACTTCCGGCACAACCTGACTGACCACAACATTTGCATCAATCCCTTTAAGAGATTGCTCCAGTACATGGCTACCGACAAATGACACATTCACAAACCACATGTCCGGCTTATCTGCATGCAATAGTTTTATAAACTTGGCCGATGGGGCATAACTGCCAGCCATCAGAATAACTTTGGGTGTTTTTTTTGCTTTGAGAATCGTCGCAACAGCACTTTCGACATTCATTGTATTGCGAGAATAATAGGCATGGGGCAGGTACTCCGCCCGATAAAACCCTTTGGCTTGCAAGGCCAGCGCAGCTGACTGATATACCGCATTGCCATAACTATCCTGCTGCGTAAAAAAAGCGATCTCATCGGCTTGAATGCCCGCATTCAATAAACCGTAAATCAACGTTGCGACTTCCTGTCGATATCCCGGCCGAATATTAATGATATAACGACTAGGGGGATCTCGCCTTAGCACTTCACCGCCGGAAAATGCACCGACCAAAGCAACCTGAGATTGTTCCGCAATCGGAACACTGACAACTGCCGTTGGTGTTCCAACATTACCCAGTACCGCCACGACATTATGCTCAGTAATAAGCTGCCGCATATTAGAGGCTGCCAGAACTGGTTCGTAGGAGTCATCCAGTGCCAATAGTTCAATACGATTGCCCTGAATGCCTCCCTGATCATTTACTTTGGAAAAAAAAGCGTTTATTCCGGCTTGCATTGACAATCCCATTTCAGCTAGTGGACCAGTCAAAGCACTACTCATGCCAACATGTATATTTTCAGCCAGGACGTTTTTCGTCAGCAAAAGGCCAACGCAACACAGAATAACAAGCCTATTCATCCTTGCGGGCTTCATTCTTTACTTGTGGTTCTTCGTCCGCTTCGAGCTCTTCAGGATCGTTATCATCATCCATCAATACCCGGTTAGCGGCGCCATCCATATCGTCGTACTGACCACTTCGAACAGCCCAGAAAAACACTGCAACACCCACCAGGCCCAGCAATAACATACCGGGTAAAAGTCCATAAATGACTTCCATAGCCTACCTCTTTACTATTCGACTAATCCTGGCAGCATTACCAATGACAAGTAACGAACTAATCGGCATCGTGATTGCTGCCAGTAAGGGACTGACTAAGGCCATCATAGCTAATGGGACCATAATCACGTTATAACTTATGGATAATACAATATTCTGCCGAATGGTGCGTAATGTCCGGGCAGCCAACTGCCTTGCCAAAGCGACCTGACTCAGTTGATTATGCGATAGGATAATATCGGCACTTTCAATAGAGACATCGGTCCCCGAAGCCAGAGCTATACCCACATCAGCCTGAATTAATGCGGGTGAATCATTAATGCCATCACCCACCATTGCAACAAAATCGCCTTGTTGCTGTAATCTCTGAATCACCTGCCGTTTCTCAGCAGGCAATACTTCGGCCAACCGCTGGATATTGCCTAAATCTGCGGTAACCGAATCCACTACCAGTTGACGATCACCACTTAATACAGTGACTTTAAGCCCCTGCGCCAACATATCAGCAATCACGTTTTTTGCGTCATCTCGTAACGTATCGAATAAGCCTAAAATGCCTATCAGTTTTTGTTCACGCGCCACAAATACACCGCTGATCCCTTGTTGTTCCAGCTGATTGACCTGTGATTGCCATTCGCCATTTAGCTTTATATCATGCAGCGTCATCCATTCCGCCGTACCTACCAGAATTTTCTGTCCCTCAATATCCGCTTCCACCCCTCTTCCCGGAGAAGCATTAAACCCGGAAATCTCCAATATAGGCAGATTCTCTTGGTGAGCGGCTGAGATAATGGTTTTTGCAATGCCGTGTTCGGACTGTTGCTCTGCTGACGCCGCAATCTGTAGGACCGTTTGTGGGGAAATGCCTTCCGCGGTGAACCGTTTAACCAGCCTTAATTTACCTTCAGTCAATGTGCCTGTTTTATCAAACACATAATGAGTCACACTGGATAACTTCTCTAATGCAATACCTTGTTTGATCAAAATACCATTGCTAGCCCCCACACCACTGGCAACCGCAATCGACATTGGGGTTGCCATGCCAAAAGCGCAGGGACAGGTCACTACTAATACCGAGGCTGCAGCCAATAATGCTTTTTCAAAATCACTTCCCACCCAATACATAAAGGTCAACGTAGCAAGAGTCAAGGTAATTACCACAAACCAGGGAACGATTTTGTCTGCCAGCGTTTGAATAGGCGCTTTAGAGGTTTGCGCCTCATCCATCAGCGCAATGATTTTTGCCAGAGCAGTATGGCGTAACACATGTTTTGCTCTGACAACAAAAGCGCCTTCCCCATTAATACTGCCGGCCACTACGGAATCGTCAGGTTGTTTGCGAATCGGTTGTGATTCGCCAGTCAACATTGATTCATCGACGGCACTTTCACCCTCGGTCACAATGCCATCGACTGGTATATTCTCACCGGGTCGGACCAGCACCAAATCCCCTGCTTTTACCGAACGGATAGGCACTGTTTTCTGGACACCCGCTTCAATTAGGGTTGCCAGTTTCGGTTGTAACTCCAGCATGCGCCGCGTTGCGGATAGCGCGTTCCGCTTGGAAAGCGCTTCCAAATATCGGCCAATAAGAATCACAAAGATAAAATTCACTACCGTATCAAAGAAGACTTCGCCATCTAACGATCCAGTGAAGGTGATATACGTTGAGTAAATATAGGTTGCAGTAGCACCGATAGCAATCGGTAAATCCATGGTCAGATAACGGCTGCGTAATCCACTTATTGAATTGCGAAAAAATGGATAACCTGAATAAAGCAATGTTGGTGTGGCAATAAAAAAGCCCACCCAATGAAACAGATTGCGGAACTCGTCTTCTGCTGCACCGGAATACAATGCGATGGAAACCCACATCAGGTTCATCATGGCAAAACCGGCAAAAGCCATTCGATAGACAAGACCACGATGTCGTTTAGCCAGTGCTCCCTCTGCGGTTTCAGGGTCGAAAGGAACAGCTGCATAACCAAGCTTGGCTAAATGTTGCATTAAAATCGATAAGGAAGTTTCGCGATTATCCCAGCGAATTCGACAGCGTTTTGCTGTCAAATTTACATCTGCCTCCAACACACCCGGTAATTTATGCAGTGCATGTTCAATTAACCAAACGCAGGCAGCACAGTGTATCCCCTCGATTAACAGGTAAATGGTGCGTTTATCGCCTAGATCATCAACATAATCTGCCTGAATTTCATCAATATCATAGGCATGAAAATCATTAGCTGTTTCAGGCGGGGGGGCAAGTGATTCGCCTTCTGGCGTTTTATTATAAAAACCCTGTAGTCCCGCTGCGTAGATTGTCTGGCATGCCATTTTGCAGCCATGACAACAAAAGTCATGTGGAAGGGAATTTATTTGTGCAGTAAATTCACCGGGATTTTTGACAATTAATCCACAATGAAAACATTCGCTTTTTTTAGTTTGCGCGGCAGATTCAGACAAAAACTATCAACTTGCTTTTAAATAATTAAGGATCAATATAAATTCTGCGGGTGATCAGAAACTCATCATCTCCACGTTTGGCTTCAACTATTATGTCCCAGTTACCTGGCAAGCCAAACTCAATATCCGCGCCATAACGTCCCAGACCAATAGGATTCATTTCAACCGAAAAATCTTCACGCTGATCTGAAGGGCGATAAGCGAATAAGCTGACAGAATCCAATTCTACAGTTGTAGAATTTTTTCCTTGGATCAGCACTTCATAAGCCTGACGCTGATTGACCCGGTTATTTGCCGGAACCATAATAACCCCGCTCCAGCCGAGCTTATTTTCCTGTTCAAGCTGCATATCTTTCTCAGCGTAAGCCTTGCCTCGCTCATAGTAATTATCGACGACCAGATTTGGTGGCGACTTAAATGCCAGGTAGATAAATATGATATTCATCGTGACAAACGTGCACAAAAAAGCGAGAAAACCTAAGACCCATGGATTTTTCAGTGCTTGATTATTTTCTTGTGAGATTGCCATCATTTCGGCCCCATAAAGACACTTTCATACTGGACAGAAACACCCGGGTTGGAAACGACATTAGCAATAAAAGTCAGGTGTTCAAGTTCTGTGTTGAGTTCTCCATCTGGCACTCTAACCAGTGCCTGTAATGGAATAACCTTACCGGGTTCAATAATAACGCTGTGGTCAATACCATGCAAAGTGGCGCCTTCCAAACCACTGATGCCATACTGAACTTCCATGGTTTTATTGGTTTTGTTAAGCATTTTAAGTGTGTAACGGTTCTGAATAGATCCATCACTTAGCTGAACAAATACCGGTTGTCGATTGTGAATAACCTGAAACTCTGTCGACGAGAGCGTGGCAAATCCATAACCAACGCCAGACATTGCCATCATCAATATAAATGAATAAATAATAACTCTCGGACGTTTATATAACGGGGCCGGTTGAGCATTGTGATGTAAATCCTTGTATGACGCATAACGAATCAGACCACGAGGCTGATTGGTTTTGTCCATAATACTGTCACAGGCATCAATACACATACCACAGGTGATACATCCCTCTTGTTGCCCCTTACGTATATCAATTCCGGTAGGACATACTGCAACACACACCTTGCAATCGATACAGCTGCCTTTACTAGAGTCCATAGCACCTTTTTTAAGCTTACCACGGGGTTCGCCACGTTCGGCATCATATGCTGGCAGCACGGTATCCTGATCATACATAACTCCTTGCAGACGGGCATATGGGCATAGCCAGAAACAGACCTGCTCACGCATAAATCCAGCAAAGATATATGTTCCAATAGTAAACATAGCCAGGACTATCCAGGCAGCTAATGACGCCTGCAGATGAAAATAGTCATACCAGAGTTGATACGCATCGGTAAACCAGGCAGCAAAGGTAACGCCAGTCAGTAAGGCAATTGACAACCATAAAGCATGTTTCAGAACAATGCGGGAGACTTTGCTGATGGTATTCGGTGAGTTTTTAAACTTCATCGCTTTTTGAGGTGTATCACCTTCAATACGGGTTTCGATAAAGGTAAAAACATCGGTCCAGACAGTTTGAAAACAGAAATAACCACAGAATACCCGACCCGCAATACTGGTTACTGCCGCCAACAATATGGCAAAGAACAATAATGTAAGGGAAAGCATCCAGATATCTTGTGGGAAAATGGTGATATCTAAAAAGTTGAATTGACGATTGGGGATATCGAAAAGAATTGCCTGTTGGCCGTTCCAGCGTAGGTAAGGCCCAATAAAGAAAATTAACCAGACCGACATACCAAACCATTTAAGGCGTCTGAAACGACCAGACATCCGCTTTGCTACGACCTTAGTGCCACCGGCATTAACATGCCAGTCAGAGACCTCATCATAGATGTCATTAATATTGAGCTCTGCTGACTTCAGTTGTTCCGACACAGTTTGTACCTCACAGGCAACTTATCCGATGGAATTATACCACGCCAAATAATATAAGCATTTACTAATTTAGCTTTTGACGTACAAAAAAAGCCGACAAAATCGGCTTTTTTTGATTCGTCGCTCTGTCAATTATCGTTGGAACTGTCTTCCATGTTTTTAACGACCTTGTAGGCAATCACGCCAATCACAACAATTGTCAATACAAGACTTACAATCGCACCAATCGCTACAGCATCTAAACCCATATCAATCTCCTTGAATCTATCGACTCGTAATTACGTTAGCTTGAGTCTACTCTACGCCACCACCGAGTTGATGGACATAAACAGCCAGTTTTTTGATTTCAGTTTCTGAAAGCCGTTGAGTTTCATCACCTTCATAATATTCTTCAGGATCATCACCGTATTCTTCTGCTTCCAAACGTACGGCAAGCTTTTCATTCCAGGCTGGCATTACTGCAATACGAGTCTTTGGATCATTCGCAGCATTTACGCCGTGAAGAATCGTATGGCGAATTTCATCCGGTTCCCCAGAAAAGCGCCAGACTTTATCTGATAAGTTAGCCGAGCCTAATTGCTGAATGCCTTTAGCATCTGCACCATGGCATGCTACACAACCTTTTTCGTTGTAAAGTTTCCATTGCGCTTCGGTGGCTTCACCAGCCGAGTTACTCAACACGAATTCAACCAGACCATCCACTTCTTCTTCGGTTAACAGCTCAGCATGTGCTGGCATCATTCCTTGACGACCTTTGGCCAGGGTTTCAATGATCTTGTTTACCGTTCCACCGTACAACCAGTCATCATCAGCCAGGATAGGATATCCCGAACCAGGTTGAGGATATCCACCCACACCATGACAAGCGGCACAATTGTCACCATAAAGCACTTTGCTTGAACCTACTGCATAGCGTAACAGCTCATCATCTTCGAGAATTTCTTCTGCTGACATTGCAGCAATACGATCTTCAAAAGGTGCACGTTTTTCCTGAATTTTTGCCATGTCATCCTTGTATTCATTGATCTGCGTCCAGCCCAGAATACCTTCGGTGTTTCCATTCACTAATGGCAGAGAAGGATAAAGAATAAAATACACCAGCACTAACAAACCGCTCAGGTATAAAGCTATTGTCCACCAACGCGGCGGTGGATTAGTCAATTCTCTGATGCCATCCCATTCATGTCCGGTATCAGGACATTCATTTGGGTTTTTATTGTTATCAGCCATCATTTTTCTCCGAATTTATATCGTCATCTCTCAGTGGCAAGTCACGATGCGATTCAAGTTTTTCTTTGTTTTTAGGGCGTAACACCCAGAAATACATACCAAACATCAGTAAGAAAATAACAACCGTCAGAATGGTACCCACCCAATCGCTTACGGTCATTGCAGACCAGTTTGTCTTAAAATAAGACAGAAAATCACTCACGGTAATCTCTTCCTGGTTCAAATTGAATCATGGTGCCAAGCACTTGCAGATAAGCGACCAGAGCATCCATTTCAGTTTTGCCTTCTACGAATTCTGCTGCTCCCAGAATTTCTTCATCACTGTAAGGAACCCCCAGGACTTTCATTGCTTTGAGTCGCTTAACCATGCCTTCACCATCGATGGTGGATTTGTCCAGCCAAGGATATCTAGGCATAACGGATTCAGGTACAACAGAACGCGGGTCACGCAAATGCTGAATATGCCATGCATCAGAGTATTTACCACCAACACGCGCTAAATCAGGACCGGTACGCTTGGAACCCCACTGAAATGGGTGGTCATATTTGGACTCAACAGCCAATGAATAATGACCATAACGATCTTTTTCATCACGGAATGGACGTACCATTTGTGAATGACACAGATAGCAACCTTCCCGCTGATAAATGTCACGTCCAGCTAGCTCAAGTGCAGTGTATGGACGTACACCCTGCAGTTCTTCGTATTCTGGAAAAACATCATCCTCAAAAGTATTATCCAAATAGAACAATGGAACGATCTCGACAATACCACCGACTGACACTACCAAAGCCGTCGCTAGCACCAGCCCCCACACATTTTGTTCAACCCACTCTTGAAAGCTAATGCGTTTATTAGATTTTTTAGCCATGCTGATACCCTCAAATATTCGCTGCAGTTGCCATTTCGGCGGACGGTTTTGCAATCGCGCGGCGAATAGTCACTGTTACGTTAAACAGCATGATGACCGCACCCAGGAAGAAAATCAGTCCACCAATTGCACGCATCGCGTAATAAGGATGCATTTGTGCTACAGACTCAACAAAGGTGTAGGCCAAATTGCCATATTCATCGTATGCACGCCACATCAGGCCTTGCATGATACCGGACACCCACATTGCAGTGATGTAAATTGCGGTACCAATAGTCGCCATCCAGAAATGCAGATTGACCAGTTTGACTGAATACATGGTTGTACCCCACATACGTTCGACCATATGGTACAAGGCACCCACAGAAACCATTGCAACCCAACCAAGTGCGCCTGAATGAACGTGACCGATAGTCCAGTCAGTGTAATGTGACAACGCATTTACGGTTTTCGAAGCCATAACCGGACCTTCGAAAGTTGACATCGCATAGAACGCCAAAGAGACAATCAGGAAACGTAAAATATAGTCTGTACGTAATTTGTCCCACGCACCGCTCAGGGTAAACATACCGTTTAACGCACCACCCCATGAAGGAATAATCATCGCAAGGGAAATGGCTGCACCCAGTGAACCGGTCCAATCTGGCAGAGCGGTATATTGAAGATGGTGAGCCCCCAACCAGACATAACCGAATACCAGCGCCCAGAAGTGGATAACTGACAGGCGGTACGAGTAAACCGGACGGTTTGCCTGTTTAGGTACGAAGTAATACATGATGCCTAGGAAACCAGCAGTCAGGAAGAAACCAACAGCGTTATGACCCCACCACCATTGAATCATCGCATCCTGAACCCCGGAGAAAATGGAATAGGATTTCCACATACTGACGGGAATAGACAGACTATTGACTACATGGAGGTAGGTAATCATGATCATCATTGCCAGGAAGAACCAGTTGGCAACATAGATATGCGAAACCTTTCGGATCGATAAGGTCATGATGAAATTGAACATGTAGGCAATCCAAACCACCGCAATTAAAATATCCAGCGGCCATTCCAGTTCAGCATATTCTTTTGATTGAGTCAGACCTAAAGGCAGAGTAATGATGGCTCCGAGAATAATCAGGTTCCAGCCCCAGAAGGTGAACCATGCCAATTTATCACTCCACAGTCTGACGCCAGAGGTGCGTTGAACAACATAAAATGCTGTCGCCATCAAAGTCGAACCACCAAACGCAAAGATAACCGTATTGGTATGTAATGGGCGTAGTCGACCAAAACTGATATACGGATTATCAAAATTCAAATCTGGCCAGGCTAACTGCGATGCAATAAATACACCCATACCTGTTCCAGCAACCAAATAGACACACGCCATATAGGCGAACCATTTGACCACTTCAAAGTTGTACTGTTGTTTCGCCTGCATAGCGATCACACCTTCTCTTTCATGAAAACTCTTTCACTGTTTCTTTATTAAGAAAACAGAACCCCATTTCATTCTGCCTAACGTTCCAGCTAATGAATTTTACCGCAAAACAACTAGGTTGATGATTTCAAATCCGTGATCCAGATCAATTTTGCTGGTTTTGCTTCTACTTTCACTGGCTTGAAGTTATCCAAATAGGAGAATTTTCCTGACTTCATCTGACGGGGTCAAGTATTAGCAAAAAAGCTATTTCAGCAGAAGCTAATAAGTAACGTAAAAACAATGATTTAATCCATATGTTTAATATGGTTATTTACTTGTTCAATTGCGGTGCATTAGTCGTCATCCGCATTAATTGTAAAAGTAAATCAATACTATTGGTTTTCTGCCTTCATTCAACAGCAAGTTATAGGTACGGCAAGCAGCGCCAAGTGACATGGTTTCCAGTGAGATCCCATACTGTGCCAGGTTGCCAGTAATTTGTAATATATTGGGAGTAATACCTTCGTTATTCACCATAATGACAACGTCAGCATTGAAGGATTTTATTATCTCAATTTGAGAATCGCTAGACTGTTCAGCGAGAGTTTGGAGATCCAGTGCATCGAATACACCTTCAGGAGATAAAACACAGTCATGTGTTATTTGTTGTGGAATTTGATTTGGAGCTTGAATCAGTAGAAAGCCGTCGCCATAACTTTTAATTACAAGAGCGTCAGTAACGGCTTCCTGACTAATTTTCATTTTTGTTAAAAACCAGCGGCATTATTAACGCGATCGCGTAATTCTTTTCCGGGTTTAAAGTGTGGTACATATTTTTCATCAAGTTTAACGGATTCACCGCTTTTTGGATTACGTCCTACTCTTGGTGGACGATGATGCAAGGTGAAACTGCCAAACCCTCTGATCTCAATACGATCACCACGTGACAGACAATCGCTCATCTGTTCAAGAATTAACTTCACCGCTAGTTCAACGTCTCGGTAATTCAATAGAGATTGTTTTTCGGATAGTATTTCTATCAAATCAGACTTGGTCATAATTTCCTAGATTCCCGGCAGTAGACTTTTGGGTTATGCCTTAAATAAAAAGGCAGCTGTATAACAAGAAAATGAGCATCCGGCCTGACCGGATGCTCACCCAATGATCAGATTAGCTGTCTTTCTGATTCATCTGTTCTTTCAGCAAATCACCTAAAGTGGTATTGCCGGAACTAACATTACTGTACTCTTTCACTGCTTCAGATTCTTCCTGATCATCCTTAGCTTTGATTGACAGAGTCAGCGTGCGATCCTTGCGAGACATTCCTGTAAATTTAGCTTCAACTTCATCACCGATATTCAGCACTTTGCTGGCATCTTCGATACGCTCACGTGCGATATCAGCTACGCGAACGTAACCTTCAACACCTTCAGCCAATTCAATCGTTGCACCTTTAGCATCAACTGCAATGACTTTACCAGTCACAACGGTGCCACGTGGGTGTTCAGACAGATAAGCTGAGAACGGATCGTCCTGCAATTGTTTGATACCCAGTGAAATCCGTTCACGTTCAGGGTCAATCGCCAATACAACCGCTTCCACTTCATCGCCTTTTTTGAAGTCACGAATTAATTCTTCGTTTTCTTCTTCCCAAGAGATGTCTGACAAGTGGATCAGGCCGTCAATGCCACCATCCAGACCAATGAAGATACCGAAATCAGTGATTGATTTGATAGCGCCGCTGACTTTATCACCTTTGTTATGAGTCATTGAGAACTCTTCCCAAGGGTTAGTCTGGCACTGTTTGATACCCAGTGAGATACGACGTCGTTCAGCGTCAATATCCAGAACCATAACTTCAACTTCATCACCCAAAGTAACCAGTTTAGAAGGGTGAACGTTTTTGTTGGTCCAGTCCATTTCAGACATGTGAACCAAACCTTCAACGCCATCTTCGATTTCAACAAAGCAACCGTAGTCAGCAATGTTAGTGACTTTACCCTGGATGCGGGTGCTGTTTGGATAACGACGTGCGATATCTTTCCATGGATCGTCGCCCAACTGTTTCAGGCCTAGCGATACACGTTCACGTTCTTTATCAAATTTCAGAACCTGTACATCGATTTCGTCACCGATAGCGACAACTTCTGAAGGATGTTTAACACGTTTCCATGCCATATCAGTGATATGCAACAGACCGTCAATACCACCCAAGTCAACAAACGCGCCGTAATCAGTCAGGTTCTTAACGATACCTTTAACAACTTTGCCTTCTTCCAATGTTTCCAGAAGGGCTTCGCGTTCAACGCTGTTCTCAGCTTCCATAATGGCACGACGAGAAACAACGATATTGTTACGTGGGCGATCCAGCTTAATCAGTTTGAACTCAAGCTCTTTGCCTTCGAGGTGTGAAGTATCACGGATAGGACGTACATCAACAAGTGAACCCGGCAGAAACGCTCGGATGTTTTCCAGATCTACAGTGAAACCACCTTTAACCTTACCGGAAATAATACCGATAACAGTTTCATTGGCTTCAAATGCATGTTCCAATCTAATCCATGCTTCAGCGGCTTTGGCTTTTTCACGTGATAATTGTGTTGCACCAAATCCATCTTCCAGTGTTTCCAGAGAAACATCGACCAAATCACCAACAGAAACGGTGATTTCACCTTTTTCGTTCATGAACTCGGCAACTGGGATAGCGCCTTCAGATTTCAGACCTGCGTTAACCATAACAACATCAGGACCAACATTGACTACCGTACCGGTAACAATTTTGCCTGGTTGCATTGGGGTTGCGTTTAGACTCTCTTCAAAGAGATCAGCAAAGCTTTCGCTCATTATAAATATCCTTGATCCTGTTCAGATAACAGAATCGCCCGTTAGTCCTGCGATTGCAGGAAATTAACAAAAAACCTGCCTGGAACACCCAGACAAGTACCCTAATAAATCAGCCGATTAATGCACTGACTTTTTCTAAAACAGCTTCGATACCGAGTTGTGTTGAATCGAGAATAACGGCATCATCGGCAGGCCGTAGTGGCGCTACTTCACGTTGCGTATCCCGTTCATCACGTTCTGATATTTCGGCTACGAGATCGGAAAGGTTACTATCAATTCCTTTCTCTTTCAACTGCTTATATCGTCTCTCCGCCCGAACCTTGGCACTGGCTGTGAGAAAGACTTTGTATGGCGCATCTGGAAACACCACCGTACCCATATCGCGGCCATCTGTGACTAAACCTGGCGGTTGGCAAAAATCACGCTGTCTTTGTAATAAAGCTGAGCGAACTGCCGGAAATGCGGCAACTTTTGATGCGGCATTGCCGGCCTGTTCAGAACGAATCAGTAACGAAACATCTTCGCCTTCGAGAACAACCTGCAACTGTCCATCCTTTAACACAAATTGCACATCCAGCTGACCCGCTATGGATGCCAGCGCTGCTTCATCAGTTAAATCAATTTGATGCTTTATTGCCGCTTGAGCCAGGACACGGTAAATTGCCCCACTATCCAGGTAGTGCCAACCCAGCTTTTCTGCCATACGCTGGGCCAAAGTGCCCTTTCCGGAGCCGCTTGGACCATCAATTGTTAATACAGGTATATCAGACATCGAAGGCATCAATCTGCAAACCACAGTGAGTCGCTAATTCGACAAAATTTGGAAATGAGGTGGCCACATTGGCACAGTCATTAATCTGTATGGCGCCGCCAGCCTGTAATGCCGCCATAGCAAATGACATCGCAATACGGTGATCACCATGTCCATCCACTTCGCCACTGCCAATAATGCCACCTTCTATAATCATGCCATCAGGCGTTGGCTGAGCGTCTATGCCTAGTGCCTGTAATCCATCAGCCATGACCTGAATTCGATCACTCTCTTTAACCCGTAATTCTTCAGCACCCGTCAATACTGTGCGGCCTTCTGCACAGGCTGCGGCAATAAATATTGCCGGAAATTCATCAATCGCCAATGGCACCTGATCCTGAGGAATTTCAATTCCGCTCAACGGTGCATAGCGAACCCGGATATCTGCCACCGGTTCACCACCGGTTACCGCTTCGTTGCTCAAGCTTATATCCGCACCCATTTGCTTCAAAATATTGATGACACCCGTCCGCGTAGGGTTAATACCTACATGTTGCAGAGTAATATCCGAACCCGGTGCAATAGCGGCTCCCACCATAAAGAACGTGGCCGAGGAAATATCGCCGGGCACATCAATACTGGTTGCGGTTAATTTTCCGCCACCCTGAATACTGATGCGGTTACCGTGAACCACGACTGGATATCCCATGCCTTGCAACATGCGTTCAGTATGATCGCGAGTTGGGGCAGGTTCCGTCACGCTAGTGGTTCCTTCAGCATACATGCCGGCAAGTAACAGACAGGATTTAACCTGAGCACTGGCCATTGGCAAGTCATATTCAATAGCCTTTAATTTATGGCCACCATGAATAGTCAGAGGCGGTTTACCATCAGCACTATCGATATTTGCCCCCATCAGGGCTAAGGGGTCGGTTACCCGACGCATGGGACGACCTGATAAAGATTTATCACCACTCATCGTCACATCAAAACTTTGCCCTGCCAGTAAACCACTTAATAAGCGAATTGACGTGCCAGAGTTACCGACATATACATCATTTTCCGGGGCTTTCAGTCCATGCATACCGACACCATGCACGGTGACTTTGCCATCCGTCGGACCATCAATTTTGACACCCATGGCACGAAAAGCGGCCAATGTCGCCAGTGCATCTTCACCTTCCAGAAAACCGCTGATTTCAGTCACACCCTCTGCCAGTGATCCCAGCATAATAGAACGATGTGAAATGGATTTATCTCCGGGCACGCGGAAGCTGCCTGTTAATTGACCACCAGCCTGTACTATAAATTTACGATCCTGCTGCCCGCTCACGCTACTGTTCACTCCCACTTTACACTTCGCTGTTATCTTTCAGATCTGGATCGGCGAAACGTGTATCTCTGGCCCGTTTTGCTCGCCCGAATATATCAATAAGATAATCGCCATCATCTTGCCGAATCGCCTGTTCAATCTTATCCAGACCACTACGATATTGTTGTAATAATTCTAGAATCGCACTACGGTTGCCGAGGCAGATATCCCGCCACATCACTGCATCACTTGACGCGATCCGGGAAAAATCTCGAAAGCCACCAGCGGCATATCGCAATACTTCATCGCAATCTTCACGCTGGGCTAACATTCCGACCAGATTAAACGCCAAAACATGCGGTAAATGACTGGTAGCAGCCAGCACCACATCATGATGCTCAACCTCCATTTCAAATACATCTGCACCGGCCTGTTGCCACATTTGACGCACTTGTTCCAGAGCTGATTTATTGGTTTCTGCCACTGGGGTTAAAACGACCCGATGCTGTTGATAAAGCTCAGCAAACGCAGCTGATGGGCCACTTTTCTCAGTACCGGCAATCGGATGGCCTGGCACAAAGTGATCAAACTTAATCCCCAATGCCTGGCGAGCCGCATCAATAACCTGTTGTTTGGCACTGCCACCATCAGTCACAATCGTCTGCGGTTTAAGATGCGGTGCTATTTGTTCAAATACTGCCTGCATCGCCCCCATTGGTACTGCCACAAATACCATATCGGCATCTGCTACGGCCTCCGCCAGCGACGCTGCTGCTTTATCGATAATACCTAACGCCAAAGCTTCTTCACGCGCGGCCTGAGAGCGAGAGAAACCTGTCACCTGTTCAACCAATCCGGCTTTTTTTAATGCCAAAGCCAGTGAACCGCCAATCAGTCCAACGCCGATGATAGCCAGATGATTAATCATTTGGCCTCTGACAAACTGTTTGCCAATGCTTCAAGACAACGCTGGTTTTCATGCTCCAGGCCGATGCTGATGCGTAAATGGTTTGGCAGACCATAGCCTGCAACCGGTCTGACAATAACGCCCTGTTGCAGCAGCTTTTCATAAATATCAGCAGCATTGGTGTTTACATCAACACAGATAAAATTGGCTTTTGAGGGAATATAATTCAATCCCATCGCATCAAAGCCATCGATGTATTGCTGCATCCCTTCGGTATTCACCTGTTTAGCACGTTGCAGATAATCTTCATCGCCCAACGCGGCAATCGCAGCACTCATCGCCAGATGATTGACATTAAATGGCTGGCGCAGACGATTTAATAAATCAGCAATCTCTGGACTTGATAGCGCAAAACCCACCCGTAATCCCGCAAGACCATAAGCCTTGGAAAAGGTACGGCAAATGATTAAGTTAGGAAACTGTTTGAGCCAATCAATGCTGTTTACCTCTTCATCGCCATATTCAATATAGGCTTCATCCAATACGACTATCACGTTATCAGCAACTGACTGCAGAAAAGTATGAACTTCCGTTGCCGGAATATGCGTTCCGGTGGGATTGTTAGGATTGGCAATAAAAATCAGCTTGGTTTTTTCAGTGATGGCCCGCTGCATGGCTGTTAAATCATGTCCATACTGTTTGGCGGGCACTTCCACCAATGTGGCACCTATTGCCTGCGTCACCAATGGATATACTGCAAACGCGTGTTGGGAGAATATGACTTCATCCGCAGGTGAAGCAAAACAGCGAGCAATAAGCTCCAGCACATCGTTAGAACCATTCCCTAAGGTAATCTGGTTGGCATCAATCTGAAACTTTTCAGATAAAGCCAGTTTTAATGCATAGCCATTACCATCCGGATAACGGGTTAAATCGCGAGTTGCCAACGCAATTGCAGCTTGTGCAGCTTGTGATGGACCAATCGGACTCTCATTTGAGGCGAGTTTGATGACATCTCTTACGCCATATTGACGTTGTAATTCCTCAATGGGTTTTCCCGGTACATAAGGCTGCAAACCGGCAATGCTTTCTACCGCTAAATCACACAGATTCATTTTTGCTCCGCTGGTTTTTTGAAACTATCCACAATCAACAATACGGCGCCAATACAAATAGCCGCATCGGCTATGTTAAAGGCTGGCCAGTGATAACTTCCAACATAGATATCTATAAAATCAATAACATAGCCATAGATGAATCGATCAATAACATTGCCGATAGCACCGCCAATAATCAATGCAATTGCTATCGCTTCGACTTTTGCCTGCGCTTTCAAACGTGATAACCAAATCATTAACACTATTGAAACGGAGATCGCCAGACCAATAAAGAAAAAGCGTTGCCAACCACCGGCCCCCGCCAGAAAACTGAATGCCGCTCCACTATTATGTGCCAAAGTGAAATTGAAATACGGCATCACGGCAACGGTTTGATAAAGCTCCAGCCAGTTTGCCATAACAACTTTGGTCAGCTGATCCAGCACAATAACCAGGGCGCTAATCCATAACCACTTCATCATAATATTGGCCTCAGGCAAAACGGCGGGTTTCGCCATCGCCATCTACGTTTTCAACACAGCGACCACATAATTCAGGGTGGTCAGCGTGACTGCCCACATCGTCAGTTTGGTGCCAGCAACGTTCGCAGCGAGAATTTGCAGAAGCTTGAATATTGACTGCCAGGCCCGTCAAACCGGTATTAATAGCCGTTCCCGGTTTATCTGCCATTGCAAAACGCCTCGCCGACGATGTAATCAATACGAACTTCAACTCATCGCCAACTTTATTCAATACATCCAGCAACTTATCTTCTGCATACAGATTAACGTCAGCAGTTAAACCGCCTTTTACTTCGCCGTGATTTCGTTTGTTTTCCAATTCTTTTGCTACGGCTTCACGTACAGAAAACAACTGTTGCCAATCAGCCACCGACAAAACACTATCTTGCGATAACGGTTCCAGAGATTGATACCAGTCATTCAATAACACCGAAGCATTACGTTGACCCGGAATAAACTCCCAAAGCTCATCCGCAGTGAAACTCAGTATCGGTGCAATCCAGCGGCTTAACGCTTCGAGGATATGATACATAGCTGTTTGCGATGAACGGCGTCCAAGGCTGTCAGCTGGCATCGTATACTGCCGATCTTTGGTGATATCCAGATAGGCACTGCCCAGCTCATTGGCACAGAAGTTATGTACTTTCTGATAAATCAGATGGAACTGATAGCTTTCATAAGCCGCCAGGATTTCCAGCTGCAGATGATAGGCACGATCCAGTACCCAGCGATCCAGTGGTAATAACTTCTCCGTGGCGACCAGATTGGCGGCAGGATCAAAATCATTCAGATTCGATAATAAATACCGTGCAGTATTACGAATACGGCGATATGAGTCCGCGGTGCGTTTCAGAATTTCATCCGATACCGTCATTTCAGCACTGTAATCCGTCGCCGCTACCCAGAGACGGATAATATCGGCACCAAGATTATTGACTACTTTTTGCGGTGAAACCGTATTGCCCTCGGATTTGGACATTTTCTTCCCTTCGGCATCCACGGTAAACCCGTGGGTCAGCACCGCTTTGTAAGGTGCTTTACCAGTAGTAGCAACTGATGTCAGTAATGATGATTGGAACCAGCCACGATGTTGATCACTGCCTTCAAGATACAAATCCGCAGGGCGTTGTAAATCATCACGCCGGGTTAACACGCAGGCATGTGAGACTCCGGAATCAAACCAGACATCCAGCGTATCGGTGACTTTGAAATAATTTTCTGCGTCTGCACCAATCAAATCGCTGGCATCCATATCAAACCAGGCATCGATACCCTCCTGTTCAACAGCCAAAGCAACTTTTTCGATTAAAGCCTGTGAATCGGGATGTAATTCCCCACTCTGCTTATGAACAAATAATGGAATAGGCACACCCCAGGTACGTTGGCGAGAGATACACCAATCCGGACGACCTGACACCATATTTTCAATACGTTTCTGGCCCCAGTCCGGCATCCATTTAGTGGTAGCAATCGCCTGCATGGCCTGATCGCGCAAACCATTCTGATTCATGCTGACAAACCATTGAGGTGTGGCACGAAAAATAATCGGCGTTTTATGCCGCCAGCAATGTGGATAGCTGTGACGGATATCGATATGGCACAGCAAAGCCGATTTTTCTTTTAATAATTCAATAACCTGTGGATTGGCCTTAAATACCGACTCACCGGCAAACACTGGGGTATCAGGCAAAAACACACCATTGCCCCCCACTGGATTATCTACTTCCAGCTTATATTTCAGACCAACAATATAATCATCCTGACCGTGACCGGGAGCAGTATGTACCGCACCGGTACCGGCATCAGTCGTGACATGGTCACCCAGAATAACTGGCACCTTGCGATCATAAAACGGGTGTTGCAACTGTAAACCTTCAAGCGTTGCGCCTTTAACCCGGGCAATCACTTCACCGGTTAATTGATAACGTTCCAGCGCTTTTTCATACAACGCTTCAGCGAGCACCAAACGCTCGTTATCACATTGCACCACAACATAATCTAACTCAGGATGTAAACAAACAGCCTGATTGGCAGGCAGTGTCCATGGTGTGGTAGTCCAGATAGCAATGCTGACAGCGCCAGAGCCATTGTTCGGACAGGCTTTATCAAATGCAGCCACATCGACCAAAGGAAAACGGACATCAATGGCCGGTGACGTTTTATCCTCATATTCGACTTCGGCTTCAGCCAAAGCTGAACCACAATCCACACACCAGTGAACCGGTTTCACACCCTTGTGTAAATGACCGTTTTCAATGATTTCACCCAATGTGCGGATAATGTCAGCCTCAAACTGAAAATCCATGGTCAGATAAGGATTATCCCAATCGGCCAGTACACCCAGTCGTTTGAAATCTTCACGTTGCCCATCAACCTGTTTAGCCGCATAGTCACGACAGGCCTGACGGAACTCTGCCGGACTGACTTTTACACCGGGCTTACCAACTTTTTTCTCGACATTTAATTCAATAGGCAGACCATGGCAATCCCAGCCGGGAACATAGGGAGTATCAAAACCACTAAGGGTTTTGGATTTAAGAATAATATCCTTGAGGATTTTATTAACGGCATGGCCGATATGGATTTCACCATTGGCATATGGAGGTCCATCATGCAGAATGAATTTGGGTTTATTTTGATTTTTTTGTCGCAACTGCTGATAAAGGTCTTGCTCCTGCCAATGCTTTAACATTACTGGCTCACGATTGGGCAAGCCAGCTTTCATTGGAAAGTCAGTCGCAGGAAGATTTAAAGTCTGTTTGTAGTCGGCCACAAAACGTCTCGTTGTCGTCAAATAATAAAGCGCTCGATTATACGGGTTTTTCGCGCTGACCTAAATCACTGAAAAGAGTTTGTTTGGCCTTTGCCTGATGTTACACAGTAAAATGCCCAATCATTGTCCCCTTTGTTAATTTAAGAGCACCACATTCAATGACTGCAACGGAAAAAGTGATCATTAAAGGCATCACCAAAGACGGCGGTAAATTTCGCCCCAGTGACTGGGCTGAACGACTGTGTGGTGCGGTGGCCAGTTATGGTCCTGGTAGAAGAATTATCTTTCACCCACGGGTAAAACTCGCCTCATTGGAAGGCACAAAATGTGTAGTAATTGATGCGCAGCTTGAAGAAGAAGATGTCATGTTGTTCGAGTTTCTCATCGAATTTGCTGACGATAACCAGCTGCAAGTTGAAAGAATGGCGAAGCTACCCGAATCATAGGCTGAAGATTGGCGCTATTTTAGTCTCAACAGAGATGACGATGGAAAGATAAACAGGCTCTAATCTTCATGTTCGGCGTCCGGCCAGTTCTGGATATAATTTTTTAACAGTTTATTTTCAAACTTCGCTTTTTTCAGCAGCTCTTCCACAATATCGGTTATGGATAACATGCCTTCAAGATTGCCTTTGTAAACTACCGGTAAATGACGGATATTATGCTCGACCATCATATTCATCACTTCTTCAAGCGTATTATCCGGATCACAAGTATAGGGATTGGGTGTCATGGCATCAGCGGCAGTTTTCGGCTCCCACATGGCGTGCTTCTTGTGCAACACATTCAGCAAATCACGCTCTGACAAAATTCCCACTAACGCACCGTTATCCGTCACCACTAATGAACCAATACGATGTTCCATCATCAAATGAACGGCTTTGTCCAGCGAATCGGTTGGTGTCAGGCCGATAACCGGCTTACCTTTGTTTTTGGTAATGAGTCTGACTTTCATCTCTCTCTCCGGTAACGAATGGAAAATTCATTCTGCTTGAGAGTGGCGCCAATTAGCAAGACTGTCAATAAAGTTTCAATATAAATCAGAGGCTACAAGCCGAAGCTATGTAGCCTCATATGTCCATTACCAGTTGTAACTGCCCGTTAGCATAACACGGCGCCCTTCACCGAAATAACATAGTTGTTCAGTGCATGACGTATCGTATTCTTTATCGAATAAATTTGTGACGTGTAATGCCAGTCCAATATTTTGAATCTGATAACGCAGGCTGGCATCCATAACGGTATAACTTTCACTGTCCAGCTCAGCGACGGTCTCACCGGTTACAAAAGCAATCGTGTTGTTATTTAACGTCGAGTAGCTGCTTTGACCCACATAACGCAGCCCCAAACCTAATCCCAAGTTTTTAAACATCCCGGTTTGTTGGGTATAGTCCAGCCAGACACTGGCAGTCTCGTCAGGTTGCATTGGGGTTCGACTGTCTTCTTCCCAGGCATTAGGTGATTTGGTGATACGAGCATTAATATAACTATAGGCTGCCGATAATCTGAAACTATCTGATAAAGCCATTGCAGCTTCAATTTCTACCCCTTTGGATTTAACTTCACCGACTTGCCGGCGAGTGGCTACACCGGCAGAGTTATATTCACTTAACACATAATTCTCTTTGGTCAGTTCAAACAAAGCCAAACTGATAAAGCTGTCGCTGCCTTCAGGTTGAAATTTAACCCCAATCTCATATTGATCAGAGAGCTCGGGATCGAACAAATTACCGTTAACATCGGTATCGTTGACAACATTAAATGCTTCGCTATAACTGATATAAGGCGCAATACCATTATCAAACTTGTAGACAAGACCCAATCGACCGGAAAACTGTTTTTCTGACTGACTAACATCAGAAGCAGAATTTTCCCTGTCAAAATTGACATCAATATCCGTTTTCACCCAGTCATAACGCCCACCCACCATCAGACGCCATTTGTTATAGGCAATCTGATCCTGAAGATAGGCACCAGTCTGACGACTGTAAACCTCTCGATCTTTTAGCAAGGCCGGATAGGCGATCTCCTGATCATAGTCAGGACTCAGGTAGTTAATAGACGGGGCATTACTTCTGTAGCGCTGTTCATCGGCATTGCTATAGCGCCAATCCAAACCAATCATCATTTGGTGAGCCAGAGCACCTGTGTCAAAAACCGTTTCAAGACGATTATCAATGGCAAGCGCATCCAGTTTTTCATTCTCTATTGCTGCGTTGCGCTGTAAGTCAGCGGTAAGGGGATTACCACCGCGTAGTGACAGATAGCGATAGTTGAGATCCACCTTGTCATAGCGAAGGTTTTGGCGAAATGCCCAACTATCGTTGATGACATGGGAGAACTCGTAACCCACTGATTGATAATCACGCTCGAACTTGTTGAAATCATCATCACCAATAAAAAAGCCGTTATCAATATCGTAAGTTGTCCCCATAGCGTTGAAAGCTTCAAGAATATAAGGCGAGAGATGTTGATTAAAACTGTAGATCTGATCATCTTTTTGTTGCAATGCTAACAGCGTAAGTTGTGTGTCATCACTTATATTCCAGGTAATTGATGGTGCGATCAATTTACGCCTGGTTTCATTTTGATCGACTTCTGTGTTGGCCTCATTGCCCAAGACTATCAGGCGATATAAAAATTGGCCGTCTTCATCAATCGCGCCGCTGAAATCACCACTTAATTCAGCAAAATCATCCGATCCCGCAGATACTCGCAATTCACGTCGTGTTTCTTCGGTCGGCCGTTTACTGACCAGATTCACCAGACCACCCGGCTGCGCCTGCCCATAAAGCACTGAACTAGGGCCACGGAGCACTTCGATCCGTTCCAGTGTGTAATTATCAGCCCGTGGCAAACCGTAAAGACTGGTCGGTTGCAATAAACCATCTCGGTAAACTTGTGATTTGGCATCAAAACCGCGCAGACTGAACCAGTCATAACGTGTGTCATAGCCGTAAGGAACACTCAAGCTCGGCGTGTAACGTAATGCATCCTGAACATTTAATGCCCCACGAAGCTGCAGTTGCTGCTGGGTAATAACAGAAACGGATTGTGGTGTATCCAATAAATCGGCACTGCCTTTGGTGGCTGAGGTACTTCGGACAGCTGCATATCCCGCTAATGGTGCATAAGGCGAAATGACTGTCTGCTGTCCCGTTACGGTAACCACTGGCAATAAGGCACTTGTCGAACCTGTATCAGTGATCAAGAAACTCTTATCCGCTTGTTTTTGAACAGTAAGTGAGGTGGGTTTTAATAACTGTGTTAAGCCTGCTTCTACTGAATATTCCCCGCGGAGTCCTTGACTTTGCAGTCCCTGAGTCAGTTCTGGTGAGTAGGTCAATAAAATATCGGCTTGATGGCCAAATTGATTTAAAACAGAAGACAGTGAGCCTGCGCTGATATCAAACTTAACTTGATCATGAAGGCCTTTGGTCGACATTTCAGCCGCTTGCACTGTATTGGTTGTGGTGAACAATAAGCCACCACTAAAGAGTATTGCGAGGGTCACGGCGCTCAATAGCGTCGGTGTTTGAAGGGTAGTTTTTAACATTTTATTTCTCGTTCTCCAGTAACAATTCAAGTCTCTATCTGTACTGTCACGTGAGAAATAAAAACGGACCACAAAAAATTAATTTTTTGATTTTGCCTTCAATGTTATCCAGTAGCGGGTTCGGTAAACCAGTTCAATCGGCAGTGAGGTCGTTAACGCTCGAAGGACACGATCAATATCATCCAGCGGATAGGTACCCGAAACCCGCATTTGGCTCACCGAGTTATCACAATGAATCCAGCCATGGTGGTGATAACCAAGCTCTTTTACAAAGTCACTCAGGAACATCGCATCAACAACCAGTATATTTTGCTGCCAGGCCAGATCACTACTCTCCGCAGCCATCAATTCACTTAAGCCATTCTGGTCAAATACCAGTTTCTGTCCTGACTCTATGCGTAACGGTGAAAAGCGCAATTGATCTGTTTGCCATAAATTGACGGCTCCCTCATAGACAGCCAATAATCCGTCTTGCTCACGGCTGCGAATATAAAACCGGGTACCAAGTGGTTGAAAACGCGCCCATGCAGCATAAACGACCAACGGCCTGGTGGCCTCATCCCTAGCTGTTTCTATCAATACATCGCCGGTTAACAAATAAATGCTACGTTCATTTATGGAAAAACTGACGTTAATAGCACTCTCTGCATTGAGCTCAATTCGCGTACCGTCGTTGAGAGTAATTTGCCTGGTTTCGCCCTTACCAGTGCGGTAGTCAGCCGCCATAACTGGAAATAACTGATGACGTTGTAAAGCGATCCCACCACCAGCACCGACAAAAGCGATGGCGAGGATGGATCGAAGCAATTGGCGACGATTTTTGTTCTCAAGCGTCACACTTTTATGGGTAAGCGTTTTGGAAATTGGGTTAGCCAATGAGCCCAATTCATGATTGAATTGTTCGATTTTCAACCACGCTTGATAATGCGTTTGGTCACTATCGATCCATGCTTTCCAGCTTCGTTGGAGCTCGGCATCCTGTGGGCTTTCTTTGAGCGAGAAATACCATTCCACCGCTTGTACAGCAATATCTTCGTTAATCTTCAGTGCCGCCATAGTTTATTGAAGATTAATAGCGAAATAACACTGTGCGGCAGCCTGAATCAGATAACGCTTAACGGTGGAAATGGAAATATTGAGTTTCTCGGCAATCTGCTGGTAACGCATACCATCAAGCTGGGAATACAAAAAAGCCCGTTTGACTATGGCAGGCAATCCATCCAAACGCGCATTTATCTCTACTATCGTTTCGATAATCACAGCCCGCTCCTCTTCTGAAGGATGCAATGGTTCTGGATACGCCCGCAAAGCGTCGAGGTAAGCCTGTTCAATTTGCTGGTGACGCCAATGATTGGCAAGACTGCGGCGAGCGATAGTTGTCAGAAAGGCCCGCGGCTCATGGATCTGTTTGTTTTCTTCACGAGTCAGTAATTTAACAAACACATCATGAGAAATATCCGCCGCAAATTCAGGAGAGTCCAGTTTTCTGCGTAGCCAACTCAGCAGCCAAGAGTGATGATCTTTATATAATTCGCCAATATAGTGCTGATCGATTATCTCTGAAGCCGACATGGAAAACTTGACCGTATAAAGTAATGAGAATCATTATCATATAATGACAGACATTACATAGGCAAACTGTCGTGCCGACTAAATCAGAGATGTTCGCGGGTAGAACGAAACTCAATTTCCGGCCAGCGTTCCATTGTCAGATCCAGATTGACCCGTGTCGGGGCAATATAGGTGAGGTTGTCTGCTCCGTCCAGAGCCAGATTCATCGACGCTTTACGCTTGAATTCCTCCAGCTTTTTCACATCATCGCAATACACCCAGCGTGCGGTATGCACCTGAACCGGTTCATATGCGCATTCAACACCATACTCACCTTTCAATCGGTGTACGACAACATCAAATTGCAATACACCAACCGCGCCGAGAATCAGGTCATTGTTATCCAATGGACGAAATAACTGGGTGGCGCCCTCTTCACTGAGTTGTTGTAATCCTTTTAACAAGGCTTTGTTTTTTAATGGATCTTTTAAACGAACGCGCCGGAATAATTCTGGAGCAAAGTAAGGAATGCCGGTGAATTGCAGATCTTCACCCTGGGTAAAGGTATCGCCAATCTGGATGGTGCCATGATTATGTAACCCGAGAATATCACCCGGCCACGCTTCTTCAGCCTGCTCCCGCTCAGCAGCCATAAAGGTCACTGCATTGGCGATAGTCACATCTTTGCCAATGCGCGTCTGCCGGAGTTTCATGCCTTTGGTGTAATGACCGCTACAGACACGCATAAAGGCAATGCGATCCCGATGCTTTGGATCCATATTGGCCTGGATCTTAAATACAAAGCCGCTGAAGACATCTTCATCGGCGGCTACGTCACGGGTTTTTGTTTCCCTTGGTTGTGGTGCTGGCGCATATTCAACATAGGCATCCATCAATTCGGTGACACCAAAGTTATTCATTGCTGAACCAAAAAACACCGGGGTCATTTGTCCAGACAAAAAGTCATCAAGATTAAATTGATCACTGGCACCGCGAACCAGTTCAATTTCTTCCCTTAAATCCTCAGCCATAGAGCCGAATAGTTCATCCAGACGCGGATTATCCAATCCTTGAATCACTTCACCTGCATCGGCATCTTTGCCATGCGCTTCGAACAAGCGAATATTGTCATTATAAAGATGAAAAATCCCTTTAAAGCCTTTTCCCATACCAATTGGCCAGGTAATTGGTGCACAGCGGATATTCAGAATATTTTCAACTTCGCTAAGCAGATCCAAAGGATCACGGCCTTCCCGATCCAACTTGTTGATAAAGGTTAGTATTGGCGTATCGCGTAGACGGCAGACTTCCATTAATTTAATGGTACGTTCTTCGACACCTTTGGCACTGTCAATAACCATCAATGCAGAATCTACTGCTGTCAGCGTGCGATAGGTATCCTCAGAAAAATCAGCATGGCCTGGTGTGTCCAACAGATTTACAATGCGGTCTTTATAGGGAAATTGCATCACTGAAGAGGTCACTGAGATACCCCGCTCCTTCTCCATTTCCATCCAGTCCGAGGTGGCATGCTTATCGGTTTTGCGTGATTTCACGCTACCAGCCATTTGAATAGCCCCCCCAAATAACAACAGTTTTTCAGTCAAGGTGGTTTTACCGGCATCAGGATGCGAGATAATGGCAAAGGTGCGTCGTTTTGAGACTTGTTTCTGTAACAGGCTTTCGGACATATTGACTCAGTTTAAAATTAGATAGGCCAAGCAAACTTGGCAGCACGCGCAATAAACCGCGTATTTTGGATGAAAATCAGGATGTAGACAATTCGGCACTTGCCGCTTCAACACGATTACGGCCTGATTGCTTGGCACGATACATAGCCTGATCGGCTCTTTCTAACAAACGCCTGCGACTTTCATCGCCTGTTATTGCTTGAGCGACACCGATACTGACGGTAATTTTCCCGACCGTTTCGAACTCAACCATTTCAATATGTTGACGCAGACGTTCTGCCAGCGCCATGGCTTCATCCAATGCGTTATGCGATGCCAGGACAATAAATTCTTCACCGCCCCAGCGACCTAAATGGTCACTGACTCGCAGTTTTGATTGCACTTCCTCTGCAAGCCGGGTTAAAACCTGATCGCCCATATCATGACCATAGGTATCATTGACCGATTTAAAGCGGTCAACATCAAACAATAATACCGAGCATGGGTGTCCATAACGTTCGGCTGCGGCCAATTCGGCATCAATAGCCAATTCCATTCGATAGCGATTCCAGATTCGGGTCAACGTATCCGTATGTGCAATCTCTTTAAGCTGTTTATTAGCACGTTGTAATTCTTTGTTGAGTCGGTTGATTTGGTGCACCGTAATCGCTACTGCCAAATCTTCAGCCAAATCCTGCGCTGCATGCTGTTCATTTGCTGACCAGCGTTGAGCTTCACTCTCAATGGTTTCTACCCAAATTTCATGACCACGCTCTTCGACACGATGCAACGGATTCGATGTCTCAGCTTCTATTCTCTGTTTTTTCCCAACCCAACTGCATTGCATTTTCTCAGCGTCACGAAACAACAAAAGCCATCCGGATTGGTTGTGCTCTATTGGTAAAGGCACGGCCAATAGACCTGCCCGTTTTCGTAGGTTAACCAGGCTATCCAATGGGCTCCTTGACAGATGGTCACACGCCCAGCAGGCCTTATGGCCGATATTTTCTGTAAGCCATTTACCGACAAGGTCCAGCTCAAAGTTATCCAGAGTTTCCCCGGCACACCGCACTTGCTCCTGATATAACAAAGCGATGCCACTGCTATTAAACAACTCCATCCAGTTTTTGCCATATTTATCGAGCAATGTTGTCGGCTGGACAACTTTGTCACGTTCCGCTGAGAGCAGTTCACGGCTATTTAAGACCTGCTCCAGAAACTGGGCCTGTTGTCGGGCTTGCAATAAAAATAATCGTTGAGATGCCATTTGCACAAGATTAAAGGCAGCATCGCGTTCCGCTGCCGAGATATCACTTGCAGCGAAATGATGACAGGTCAGAATGCCCCATAGCCGTTGTTCATCTGTTACCGCGATGGATAATGAAGCGCCGATATTTATCTCGCACAGATACTGGTAGTGAAATGGGGATAATGCTCTGAGTACACCAGCCGTTAAATCCGGTGTTGGCAAATTGATTGAGTCTGAAGTCGGCACCAATGGCACGACCTTGGCATTGACATCGGGTACGTGACGCAATGGATTAACTGCATACCGATCTCTTACTATGCTGGGAATATCACTGGCAGGAAACCGGTAATTCAATAAACTTCTGGCAGGGTCACGGCACTCTTCCGCGATCGCAATGCGTTGCCAGTGCGAATCAAACTGACATAACAACACGCGGTCATAGCCCGTAACGGCCTGCACACTTTGCACAAGCATTTGTTGTAACTGACCAATTTGCTGAACCTGTGCCAAGCGACTCAACCATTCATTAACGATTGGCAATAAACGCTGTTCTCCGGAACGGGAGAGTGGCTCAAATTCCACGACGATGGATACATCGTAACGGTAAGCCATCACATGAAATCGCTGATATGATCCATTTACCTGACGATTAATAGTGAATGCCGCGGAAAGACGTGAGTTTTTAGTGAGCGCCTGCTGCAAGCGGTGTTGTAATTTGCCACCCAGAATATCTCTTGGTGACGACATCAGGGCTACATCTATTGAAACACCCAATATATTCTGCAAATTTGCACTGACCTGGAAAACTTTCTGTAAATCAGCATCAAAACGGATTAAACAACCGAAGGGCTGGATACCTTCAATCATAATCGCTGGATGATGTTGTTCTTCAAAAGTGCTTTCCACAGAATATTCTCCAACTAAAGATTGAAGCCCTCTACTGCTAAAAGAATTGTAGGCTCAAAACAATTAAAAATCAGAATATTAATCGGAGTTCTTATCCGCGCATTGCAGACAGCGGGTAACAGTGGGATCAAAAGTCAATCTAGCGTCTGTAATGGCTTCATCACAAAGATAACAAACACCAAAATCATCATTATTAATACGGTTTAAAGCACCTTCTATGGCTTGCAGTTTGCGTTTAAGGCTGAACTGGACTTCAATGGCAAGCTGTTGGTCCTGCAACTCATCCATACGTGACAAACGCCCAATTCGCGACTGATCAAGCTCCGCCACCTGATGTGAATCTTCAGTAAGTGATTGTTCCACTTCTTGTTTGAGTAAAAATAATCGTTGTCGATAATTTTCCAACTGCACAATATTCATTTGATTAAGGAAAAGCATTTCCATTAACGAAGCAACAGAATTGGGATATCACTCATCCTGACCATCTTGGTGGTATTGCTGCCGACCAGAAACTGGCGAATACGCGAATGCCCATAAGCACCCATTACCAACAAATCAATATCATTATCACGTTGATACTGATGCAAGGCGGGTTCTACTGCGCCTTGAATTAATGCTGCAGTGACATCAAAACCAACTCCAGTCAGGCGCTGTACAGCTGAATTTAATTGAGCTTGATGGTTATTATCATCTTCAGCCACCATAACAATGTGTGCTGGCATCCCCTTTAGCAAGTCACTTTCAGCAACCTTTTCCAATGCTTTGGTAGCCGTTTCACTGCCATCATAAGCAATCATAAACTGTTGTGGAGTGTTGAATTCAGGCAAGGTAATCAGAATCGGTTTATTCAATGCACGGATAACATTTTCCAGATGACTGCCCAGACTATGTGTTTCATTTTCATGAGCCTGGCCCTGACGACCTAACACCAGCACCCGAGTGTCATCCTGCAGATCAGACAAGGTTTCCATCAAACCGCCGTGACGTTGATGCGTGGTCACTTCAACTGCACCATGTTGTTGAGCTAATGCTCTGGCATCCTGCAAAATATTTTTGCCATGCTCCAAAGCCAGCCGACCACGCTTCTCGTCAAGCTTCACTAATTCTTCAAGCAGATGTTCCCGACTGCCTAACCCAATATTGCCAGACAGATTTTTACTGTTTTCAGGTTTGGGATATTCGGTCTTATCCAAAACATGCAATAAATCCAATGGTGCTTGCAACTTAGCACTCACCCAGGCTGACGCTTTACAAACTGAGGGCGAAGTTATCGAGCCATCAATACAGGCAATTATTTTTGTCATCTCTCTCAATCCTCTACTTATTAGTGACCGGCGAGTATTTTTTCGACTTCTTCTGGCTTATCGTGCACACCAAATCTGTCGACAATCGTCGCGGTGGCTTCATTCATGCCAACCAGCTCCACTTCAGTACCTTCACGACGGAATTTGAGCACTACCTTATCCAGTGCAGAAACAGCGGTGATATCCCAAAAGTGGGCATGGCTCAAATCAATCTCGACGGTATCCAGTGCTTCTTTAAAATCAAAAGCCGCAGCAAATTTATCCGATGATGCAAAGAAGATCTGACCTCTGATTTCATAGCGTCGCTTAGTATCCTGTTCACTGAGATCGCTTTTGACCACCATAAAGTGAGCAACTTTGTTGGCAAAAAACAAGGCAGCCAGTAACACACCAACAAACACCCCAATGGCCAGGTTATGTGTTGCAACAACAACCATTACCGTGACCACCATGACGATATTGGTTGAAAGCGGATGTTTTTTCAGGTCTCGTATTGATGCCCATGAAAAGGTACCAATCGAAACCATGATCATTACCGCTACCAAAGCAGCCATGGGAATCTGAACCAGCAGATCGTCCAGAACCAAAACCATAAACAATAAAAACAGACCGGCGGTCATCGTTGACAATCGTCCTCGCCCACCTGACTTGATATTGATAATTGACTGACCAATCATCGCACAGCCAGCCATACCACCCAAAAGCCCTGAACCGATATTCGCAACACCCTGACCTTTACATTCTCGGTTTTTATCACTGGAGGTATCGGTTAAATCATCAACAATGGTGGCCGTCATCATTGATTCCAATAAACCAACGACAGCTAAGGCCATCGCATAAGGGAAAATAATAGCCAGTGTTTCAAAAGTTAATGGTACATCGGGCCATAGAAAAATAGGCAAAGTATCGGGTAAATCGCCCATATCACCTACCGTGCGGATATCGATGTTAAACACAACTGCAACAACAGTCAGCACGATAATAGTGACTAATGGAGAAGGTAATAAACGGCCAATTGTAGGAATATAGGGAAAGAGATAAATAATGCCCAGCCCAGCAGCTGTCATGACATAAACGTGCCAGGTAACATTCGTCAACTCTGGTAATTGCGCCATAAAAATCAAAATAGCCAGCGCATTAACAAAGCCTGTCACCACTGAGCGTGAAACAAACCGCATTAAATTTCCCAGTTTTAAATAGCCCATTACTATCTGGATAATCCCGGTAAGCAAAGTGGCTGCCAACAGGTATTCCAAACCATGCTCTTTAACCAATGTCACCATTAATACCGCCATCGCCGCAGTGGCAGCAGAGATCATTCCTGGACGTCCACCCACGATGGAAATAATGACTGCAATACAAAAGGAAGCGTACAAACCCACTTTGGGATCAACACCAGCAATAATAGAAAAGGCGATGGCTTCAGGGATAAGCGCCAAAGCAACAACAATACCGGCGATCAAATCGGCACGGACATTGGAAAACCAATCTCGTTTAAGGTTTTGCAACATTAATTCAGTTTCCTGCGTTCAAAAGATTTTTTTCAGATAACAAATTATTGCCAAGCTGCGTGACATTATGATTTCGGCAGCTTTCATTAAACTGTGGTTATGACCTGCACAACCTCATTTTTGGCGGAGACGATGTGTTAAACATCACGGACCAGAAAGGTCCAGGGGGAAGTAATACGCTAGGGTGGATTACGCTTCACGTCAATAATTGGGCTTGTTTGGAAAACACGCCAATATACAGTAATTTACTGGACCTTCAAAACTTTACGGAAACCTTGCCAACTTAAACAACGCCTTATGCCCCAGATTTCTGGGCCGTTTGAATGCTACAATCTGCCCCTGATGCAAAGCTGCGGAGCACAAAGTGGAAAGCTACACTCTTATAACTGAATGGCTGGAGAACTACCCTCATCTCTACACGTTGATTGGCCTGAGCTTGTTGATCCTGATCTCATGGGTCGCTAACTGGCTGGTCAAGCGTATTCTGGTTCGCGGCGTCTATCGCATTCTCAAAAACAGTGAGTTAGGCCGTTATTCTTCTCTAGCGGATTCCTCTTTTATCCGGCGCATGGCGAATATTGTACCGGCGCTTATCCTCTCCGCTGGGATCGTCATCATTCCGAATATTTCGCCCGTCGCCGTGGCAGTAGTACAGAATGTCACTACAGCATTTATTGTATTAACCATTGCGCTTGGTATTGGCAGTTTACTGACCATTGTCAATGAGGCGTATAACAAACGCCCTGATGCACACTTGAAACCGATTAAAGGTTATATCCAGGTACTCAAAATCGCTATTTATGCGATTGCGGCGATTCTGATGATTGCCTCCCTGATTGACCGTTCGCCATTAATATTGTTATCCGGTTTGGGTGCAATGGCCGCGGTATTACTGTTGATCTTTCAGGACACATTGCTGTCACTGGTTGCCAGTGTGCAAATCAGTTCAAATGATTTGATCCGGGTTGGTGACTGGATTGAAATGGCCCCGCTCAATGCTGACGGTGATGTTATCGATATCGCGCTACATACCGTTAAAGTACAGAACTGGGATAAAACCATCAGCGTCATCCCCACCAAACGGTTTCTGACCGATCCGTTTAAAAACTGGCGTGGTATGCAGGAAGCTGGTGGGCGCAGGATTAAACGCAGTCTTTTGATTGATCAGCAAAGTATTCATTTTCTGTCAGAGGATGAACGCAAAAAACTGCACCGTTTCAGCCTGATGAATGACTATTTAAAGCAGAAACAGAAAGATATTGATGAATGGAATCAACAATTAGCGGAATGGGGTAAAGAACCCGTTAATACCCGAAGAATTACCAATATTGGCAGTTTCCGGGCTTATGTCGCCAATTATCTGAAGAATCATCCCAGCATTCATCAGAACTATACATTGATGTCCAGGCAACTTGAACCAACGGCCAATGGTCTGCCGTTAGAGATTTACTGTTTTACCAATACCACCAACTGGATTGAATACGAAGGCATTGCATCAGATATTTTTGACCATCTGTTGGCAATTATGCCGGAATTTGGTTTACGGGTGTTTCAGCAACCTAGTGGCTTTGATATGCGTGAACTTAGACCACAGCCATTGCCTCAGCAGGATCCTTCAGTCAGTCCAGCTTTGGGAGACGCCCCAAAAAAACAAGATTAAATCATTATTGACTTAATTCGCCCGGTTGCTACATCAGAGAAAGCTGACTGATTAAAAATGGATAGAAATCTTTCCACCGATAAACATAACGTAGCTCAGCTTATTCTGCTTTTGGCCGGATTAACGGCTATTGCCCCATTGGCAATTGATGCCTATCTGCCAGCAATGCCATTGATGGCATCTGAATTCGCTGTCAGCATTCACGATATTGAACTTTCACTGAGTTTATTTCTGGCCGGTTTTGCTGTCGGTCAGTTGACCGGCGGGCCTTTGTCCGATCACTTTGGTCGGCGTCGTGTCATCTTTGTTGGTCTCACCTTGTTCTGCATTGCCAGCATGGGCATTGTGCTCAGCCATACCCTTTATGGATTATGGATATGGCGAGTCATTCAGGCCATTGGTGGTGGTATGGCAATCGTTAACTCCTCGGCTGTAATTCGTGATATCAGCAGTGGTCGGGACAGCGCACGCTATCTCTCACATATGGCCATTATTATGATGATTGCCCCATTGATTGCCCCGCTAATCGGCACCCTTTGTCTTTATCTCGCTGGCTGGCATTCTATTTTTATTGTGTTATTTGTCTATGCATTGCTCATCGGACTGCTATTGCATCGCCTTTTGCCAGAAACCCGACAAATCAGTACCCACAAGACATCAGCGTTACGACGCTATATCGAAGTATTGTCGCACCGGAAAGCATTGGCCTATCTTGCAGCACAAAGTTTTACCTATGGAGGTCTATTTAGTTTTATTACCGCCTCACCATCGGTATATATGGTCTATTTTGGTGTTTCAGCTTCGGTCTATCCGTTCTTGTTTGGCATTAATGTGGTGATGATGATTGTAGTCAATCGCATTAACGTCAGATTATTACTTTTTTACGATCCGCCCTGCCTGTTAAGACTTGGACAAATTATCCAGGTCATTACCGGCGTATTGATGCTCATGTATATTCTGATCAGTCCAGATCCGTCATTAAGCATGATAGTTTTTGGCATCATGATATTTATTGGATCGCAGGCGCTTATCGTCTCCAATGCCATCGCCAGTACTGTGGAATTCTTTCCACGCAGCAGTGCTACCGCCACTGCTGTGCTGGGCTCGTTTGGTTTTTTATCGGGTGCAGCCAGTGGCTTACTGGTCAGTTCCCTGGGTGATGGCAGTCTTTGGCCAATGATTACTGTCATGACCGGCTGTGCAGTTTCAGGACTCACTCTTAAAACATTGATTTTGCGTAGCTGTCGTAATAATCCGCAAATAAAAAACGGCTGTTAACGTTGCATTAACCCTCAAACAACTAGATTGACTGTCATATTGACACTCATCTCTAGGGAGCGCGTTATCAGGTGAACGTTAACAGCCGACAACATTATTTAAAAAAACTGGTTTTTCTGCCATTACTGATGCTTACTGCATGCAGTATCACTCCAGAGCAACCGGATTATGCAGCGTTAATATCTGCAGAGCAGCAACGCGTTGAACAATGGCAGAATTTTCCGCAACAAACCGACGTCGCTTATCTGAATGATTTGATCGATACCGATATGTTTGACGGATTATTGCAAACAGCAATGAAATCCAATCCCAGTCTGCAACAAACCTTGCTCACCTTACAGATCCGTCAATCACAACTGACTCAGGCTTCAGCCGAAAAGCGCCCAATTATCAGCAGCGGATTTTCAGCACTCAACAGTAGTGGTACTGATGCCAGTTTTGGTGCCGATCTCAGTGTCAGCTGGCAAGCTGATTTATGGGGAAAACTGGCCGATAATGAACGTGCTGCAGAGCTTGATATCACCGAACAAAACCTGCTTTATCAGTCAGCACGTGACACGCTGGCTGCTGAAGTCATGCAGGTCTGGCTAACACTGATTGCCCAGCAACGAGCGATTAATATTGAACAGCAACGCAATGACAGTCTGCAGCAAACCGAAAGCTTTATTTTGCAACGTTACCGCCAAGGGCTGGGCACGCTTGAAGACCTGGATCTTGCTCGTAGCGCGGTCGCCACCTCTTCAGCCAGTGTGGAGAGCTTAACTGAAAACTATCGCCAGCAATCTATTCAGCTGAAAACCTTGATTGGGCAGGTAGATAATCCACAGTTTACTCTACCCATTAATTATCCCGAAGTAGTCATTCCGGAAATTGATCTGCCCCAACAATCATTGAATCGTCGGCCGGATCTGTTAGCGGCCTATGCGGCCATTCAAGCGGCCAGTGCCAGGACCGAGGTTGCCTATAAAGACTTGTTACCCAGTCTGAATCTGCAGGCAGTGTTAGAAGATGTTGGCAGCTCTCCACGCGCCAGTTTATTTACTGCCCCGGTATGGAGTTTACTGGGCCAGTTAACCGCACCGTTATATCAGGGCGGACAGTTACGTGCTGAGGCAGAAATTAGCGAATTGGATACAGCAATTGCCTATCAGCAATATCGTGACACTTTGCTCAATGCAGTAACAGAAATTGAGCAGGCTTTAAGTCAGGAACAGGCCTTGCTTAAACGCCAGCAACATATCGAAACCGCTTTGGCGAGTGCGGAAAATAATCTGCAACAGTATCAGGCTAATTATCGTAGTGGCTTATTTACTATTCTGGATCTGTTAACCGTGCAGCAGCAGACCTATGACTTGCAGGCACAACTTGATGATCTGATTTACCAGCGTTTATTAAATCGTATCTCACTGGGACTGGCTTTGGGGCTGGAGGTTAGAGCATGACCAAATTTGTTCAATGGCTGGTGTTTCTGGGTGCACTGCTTGTATTAGTTGGTGTTTATTTTCTGAGTCAATATCAAATTGATCGTTTTGCCAACCGTTCGTTACCTGTCCGTGAAGTCCCAGAAATACGACCTGAAGTCTCTGTAAAAACGGTTGAGCCGGCTACGCATCGATCACGTGTCAGTGCCTTTGGTGCCACAGAACCCCATTACACAATAAATCTGACCACGCAGGTTGCCGGACAAGTCGAACAGATATCGCCACAGTTTGAAACCGGCTACCGCCTGAAAAAAGGCGAACAGATGCTGCGTCTGGAAAACAGTGATTACCGTGCAGCGGTGGCCGCAGCCAAACAACAACTGGCGGAAGCACGGCTCGCTTATCTACAGGAAGAACGGCAAGGCTTGCAAGCAAAGGCAGAATGGCTGGCTTCCGGTTTGGAAGGAGATCCTGATTCGGAACTGGTATTACGTATTCCTCAATTAGCCAGTGCAGCGGCAAGTGTTGCCAATGCTGAAGCATTATTAACCAGCGCTGAAAAAGACATACAGCAAAGCCTGATCAAAGCCCCGTTTGATGCATTAGTGATCAGCCGCGATGTCTCACCTGGCAGTTATCTGCAAACCGGAACCCAGGTGGCATCCCTCTACAGCACTGACTGGGTTGAAGTAAAAGTCTCGCTGTCGGATCGTGAATGGCAGAGTCTGCCGGATGCCAGTACTTTAACCACAGGTGATTGGCCGGTGACTCTGCAGGCGGTTGAAGGTGCAGCTACCTGGCAGGGAAAAGTTCTGCGGATTGAACAACATCTGGATGGTACTACTCGACAACGTTCGTTGATTGTCGGGGTAGATAAACCGTTGGATCAGCAACCTGCTCTTTATCCGGGGGTATTTGTTGAAGTCAGTCTGGCAGGACGTCAGATGGATAATCTATGGCAGGTCCCAACGACCAGTCTTAGTCAACGGGGCGAGATATGGTACGTAACGGCCGACAATATTCTTGCAAAATTCCCCACCTCGCCTGTTTTCAGTGATGAAAACTACATTTATATACGCCCACCGCAACAACTGGCTGATTTTCCCCAACAGATTTTGTTACAGCCTATCAGCAGTTATGTAGAAGGCATGGCCGTGGCCCCGATTGAGATAGTAAATAATGAGTAAGCTCATCGGCCGTAGCGGTATTATCGGCTGGTTTGCCACCAATCCGGTCGCCGCCAATTTATTAATGTTAGTGGTGATTATCCTCGGCTTAATGTCGGTGGGTGATCTGCGTAAGGAGGCTTTTCCCAGCAGCGAACCGGACAGCCTGACTATTTCTATTTCCTACGACAGCGGTTCGGCGAAACTGTCCGAGGAAGGTCTGGCAATCAAAATTGAAGAGCAGCTGGAAGGCATCATCGGGATTAAAACCATTACCAGTGAGTCGACTCGCAGTGGGGTCACCGTCACGGTGGAAATGCAGAGTGGTTATGATCTCGACATCCTGATGCGTGATGTAAAAGCGCAGGTGGATGCCATATCGACCTTTCCGACAGAGGCTAAAAATCCTGTTATCAGCAAAGCTGAACGTGAAGAACATGCTATCTGGCTGCAACTCTACGGTGATACTGATCGCCATACCCTGCAGCAACTTGCCGAGTCTCTTAAGGCCGATTTGCTTAATAAGTCAACCATCAACCGGGTGACCATTTCCGGTTGGCTGGATCCGATGATGATGATTGAAATTGATGATGGCCGTTTGCAATCCTATGGCCTGTCATTAACGGATGTTGAAAATGCGATCAACACTAATTCGTCCACGCCACTGACAGCGGTATTACGCAATGAAAGTATTTATCTGCAGCTTAATGCTTCCGAACAGGCGTATTTAAAGGAGGATTTTGCCAAAATCCCGTTACTGACCGGCGATAACGGACAGCAAATCCTGCTAGGTGATGTAGCCGATATTCTTGATAGCTTTGATGATGATACCTCCATATTGTCTAGGTTTCAGGCTAAAGAAAGTATCGGGGTTCAGGTTGTAACCACCGGACTGGATGATATCGCCGACTCTGTAGCCGACGCCTATGATGTGGTGGAAGTCTGGCAAAACAGTAATAAACTGCCGGCTCAGGTTGAACTGGCCACCTGGTATGACCGAAGTACCAGCATTATGGATCGTCTGAGTTTATTGATTAAAAATGCACTGACCGGCATCGTGCTGGTGTTTGTGTTGCTTGCAGTATTTTTAAACCTGACTGTCGCCTTCTGGGTAGCAATGGGACTGCCATTTGTATTTCTCGGCACCTTATTTTTTATGGGCGACTCTTATGCCGGTTTATCGCTCAACTCCTTTACCACTTTCGGCTTTTTGATGGCTCTGGGCATTATTGTCGATGATGCGGTGGTGGTCGGTGAAAGTATTTATAGCGTTCGATCCCGGGAAGGTGACACGTTACGTAATACCATTAAAGGTACGATGAGAGTTGCCGTGCCCACAATGTTTGGCGTATTTACCACGGTAGTGGCTTTTTTTGCATTATCACAAATTGAAGGTCGGCTCGGCGAACTCTATTCGCAGTTTGCAGCGGTAGTTGCCATTGCCCTGCTGATGTCGTTGGTTGAGTCGAAATTAATTCTACCCGCGCATCTGGCGCATTTAAACACTCATAAAAAACCTTCACAAAACATACTGGCCACTGGATGGCGAAAAGTTCAGCAAGCGGCTGATGGCGGTCTACAGTGGTTTGCTGAAAAAATCTATCAACCGGCCATTGAGTTTGGTTTGCAGTTTCGCTATGGCGTAATAATGGTCTTCATGATGATATTTATCATCGTGTTTTCAATGCCGTTTAATGGCAATATCCGAATGAGTTTCTTTCCATCCATTCCGGGCGATACAGTACGGGCCAGCATTGCCATGCATAAAGATGTCAGCTTTGGTCGCACCCACGAAACCCTGCTGATGATGGAACGCACAGCCTATGAAACCGATAAGGCTCTGCAAGCTGATAAGGATGCAAACACTACCGGTATAGCCAATCTGCAACTGATATCCCAGGCGGATCACAGTGGTGGCGTCACGGTAGAGTTGGCCGAAAATTCACCTTATGATTTGGTTGAGTTTCGCAGAGAATGGGAAAAGCGGGTTGGAATGCCGGAAGCTGTACGCAGTTTACGGATCCAGAGTGGCCGCCAGGCAGATGATGCATTGCGGGTGGAGTTACGTTCCAACGATGATGATGTTCTGACGCTGGCAGGCGCAGAATTGTATAAATTACTGGAACCAATGCCGGGTATTATTGGTTTGGAAGATAATCTGCAACCCGGTCAACCTCAGTTACAACTTAAACTCAATCAGCAGGGCCGTGCATTGGGTCTCAGTACCGATGAACTTGCCAGACAGATCCTGCAGGGCTTTAGCGGACAGGTCGTGCAGCGTTACCAGCGAAACAGCGATGAAATTGAAGTCAAAGTCCGTTACCCGGAAGCAGACCGACAAAACCCCGCTGATGTGTTGAAATCCAGAGTAAGACTGGAGGATGGCACGGTTATTCCGTTATCCAGTGTGGCTGATGTCAGTTATGGCTTTACCCGTGACAGCATTACCCGGATTGATGCTAAGCGAGCCATCTATCTATCCGCTGATGTAGATAAGGATTTACTCTCCATCACCGAATTTGTTGCTCAGTTAAAACGGGATGTTGTGCCCCAGCTGGAAGCCAAATATCCAGGTCTGACCATCTATTTTGCCGGTGAAGCGGCTGAACAGGAAGAAACACAATCTTCAATGTTAAATCTGTTTTTACTGGCCATGCTGGGCATTTATATGCTGCTGGCAATACCGTTGAAATCCTATATTCAACCGCTGTTAATCATGACCGCTATACCGTTTGGTATTGTCGGCGCATTACTCGGGCACTGGATGAATGATCTGTCATTGGGAATATTATCGCTCAACGGTATTATCGCTCTGAGTGGTGTTGTGGTGAATGACAGTCTGTTATTGGTCTCAAGATTTAATGATTTAAAACAGGAATATACTGATATACGTCAGGCCATTATGTTATCGGCCAGAGATCGTTTGAGAGCGGTATTACTGACCTCTTTCACCACCTTTGCCGGACTGATGCCATTGCTAGGCGAAACGTCCAGGCAGGCACAGTTCCTTATTCCAGCGGCGGTATCATTGGCCTATGGCATTATGTTCGCCACCGTGATTACCTTGATATTGATTCCGTTGTTATTGATGATTCAGCATGATGTGGCGCAATATTTTCATCGTGGTAGCAAAGTGGTATTACCCGCAACAGAACAAGGACCGGCATCATGATTAGTGTATTACTTATTGAAGATGATCTCGATCTGGCGCAAACCGTGATGGATTATCTGCAACTGGAGGCCATCAGCTGCGATCATGCCAGTAATGGCGCTGCAGGTCTGAATTTATTACAACAGAATTATTATGATGTGCTGTTGCTGGATCTGAATCTGCCACGTATTGATGGTTTGACAGTGTGTGAGCGTCTGCGTAGTGAAGGTTCAGATATCCCCGTTTTAATGCTCACTGCCCGCGATCAGCTTATTGATAAACAGGCAGGTTTTGCCGCCGGTACCGACGATTATCTGGTTAAACCGTTTGAACTAAAAGAGCTGGTAATGCGTATTCAGGCATTATCACGCAGACGAAGTGGTCAGACACAATTATTGCGTTGTGGCGATCTGCAAATGAATTTACAGCAACGCCAACTCAGCAGAGCCGATATCAACCTGCATCTATCCCCTATCGGCTGGCGAATTCTGGAGTTGCTGCTACGGGAATCACCCAATGTGGTCAGCCGGCAACGACTGGAGATAGCAATATGGGGTGAGGAAGTGCCGGACAGTGACAGTCTGAAAGTGCATCTGCATCATTTACGTAAAACGATTGATGGAGGCTTTGATACAGGATTACTTCAGACTATCCCGGGTATTGGCATTGCCATCAGGGCTGATAATGAAAGCTAAAATAAGTCTTAAACGACTAATAACCTTAAGTTTTTTATTATTTGGCGGCACCATTGTGCTCGGTTATTCATTATTAAGCGCCCATTTTTTTATTCGTGGCATGGATAATATTGTGACAGGCGGGATGGAAAACGCTGCGCTGACCTATCTTGCCAGTAACAAACCCCTGGCGGAAAATGAACTGGTTAATTTTCGCGGTAGTCAGTTATCCAGACGATGGGAGGCACAACCTGCAGACATTCGACAGGTGTTTACTGATCCCCCAACGCGCAGTGGTGAATTAATCAAGCGAGATGATTCTCACTGGTTTGAACGCCCGGACAAAGTCTATTTTGCCCTCAAAGTCGATTTGGAAAACCAGTCGGTTTATATCAGCAGAACCCTCTCCCGGGAGAATGTATCCAGCCTGGTAGGTCGTAATATGGCCGATAGCATGCGTTTATTATTAGGCGTCAGTGCATTAATTGCCTTGACGCTAATGCTGATCACCTGGCTATTGATGCGGAGTATCTCGACACCAGTAGCCCGGCTGAATAACTGGACACAATCATTAACCCCGGAGAATCTNTCCCAGCCGCCACCGGACTTTCTNTATCCGGAACTCAATCAAATGGCCAGANTNATCCAGAACAGTCTGTCATCNGTTCAGCGNAGCCTGGATCGTGAGCACCGCTTCCTGCGNTATACNAGNCATGAACTGCGTACNCCTATCAGNGTTATTCGTAATAATATCGAGTTGCAGTACAAAGTATTACAACAGNCCGCTTCCAGTTTGAACCCGATGCAAANGGATATTGCCGANCGGATTGATCGTGCCAGTATTACCATGCAGCATCTCACNGAAACNTTGCTNTGGTTAAGCCGNGAAGANNANGAAAAACTACCTGAATCAGTAGTAGAGATTGATAANCTGNTGTTGGAAATCACCGCAGANATGCGTTATCTNTTGCGNGATAAAACCGTTGAANTNATTGTNGAAACCCACCCCTATCAATGTTCAATNAGTGCCGTGGCAGCACGAATTGTCTTAGGNAATCTGATACGCAATGCATTNCAGCATACCTGGGAAGGTNAGGTNATTATCAGCCAACAGGGNTCCCAGATCAGTATTGTAAATCGACAGTTNAATGCTGATATTGATGTNGCACCGACTGAANTGGGCTTTGGNCTNGGCCTGCAACTCACTGCTCAATTAACCGAAAAACTCGGCTGGTCTTATCAGAATATTGCCAATGAAAATGGCCACAATGTGATNCTNGATATNACACCNCNNGANACCANNTAGNTTTTACTGACAAACTGACGATAAAACTGTATTGCNGTGCGTCCACTATGNCTGGCCCGACGCATGGCAAATTGCTTGGCCTGTTCNTGCAATAAATCCCGATCAACAGNGATATTCACAAACAGGCTGTCAACCATGTCCAGGTAGGTATCCCAACTANGNGGATAAAANGANAGCCACAGACCAAAGCGGTCTGATAAGGCTAGTTTGTCTTCAAGGCTGTCAGTATAGTGAACCTCACCATCNACCACNCGACTCGCCTGNTTNTCAGATTGCTGCTCGGGCATCAGATGTCGACGATTNGANGTGGCATAAATCCGTACATGTTCTGGCGGTAATTCCANTCCACCTTCCAGCAGACTTTTAAGCGGTTTGAAGCCCTCATCACCCTNTTCAAATGACAAATCATCACANAAGATCACAAAGCGAAAAGGTCTGTCTTCCANATCATCNAGAATTTCCGGTAACCAGTTAAGTTCAGCTTTATCAATCTGCAGAATACGTAATCCCTGATCGGCAAACTGNTTNAACACCGCTTTAATCAGTGATGATTTACCNGTNCCCCGTGCCCCCCATAACAGAGCATGATTACTGGTTTCTCCCTCAACAAAACGACGGGTATTTTCCACCAGTTGCTGCTTTTGCTGCTCAATACCGATNAGCTGATCCAGTTGAACAGGATCCAAACGGGTAATNGCTTTAAGTTTTTGGCTGTGCGCACGCCAAACGGCAGCATGTATTTGATGCCAATCCAGGTTATTCATCTNNTATCTTCCTGTGGTCNAACTAAACNCTATGATGTTATCTNGGTTGGATTCACGTCAACTGCTTAATTCAAATGCGATCGGCACTTTCACTTCCAGTTGCTGNTGNGACATCTCATCTGGAAAAGCCGGTAACGGCTGNGCTTTTTCCAACATTTCCANCACCGCCCGATCCAGCCGCTGATATCCCGAACTGGCCTCAATACGNGATTCNCTAATGTGNCCATTGCGGGTGACNANAAANAATAACTGNACNACNCCCTGTTCACCNCGNCGTCTGGAAATACCNGGATAACGTTTTTGTTCTGCCAGCGTTCTGGCCAGCAAATTGAAATAGGTCTGTTGTGCGGCTTGTTGCAANGCAGNNTCAGCCTGACTNNATATNGAACTGCTCTCGGCAGNTTCGCCCNGATCGGCAATTTGCGTTTTCTCCAGCTGTTTTTCAGAATTNGCTGTATTTATTTGNGCNGGNTCAGANGTNGCGGCAAGGATTTCTGANGTATTCTGCTTGAGTTCAAGTTTATCCTCNGGTGGCGCAGANTTGACNGCCTTTTTTATNTCNGTTTGCTGTAATGGTTTTACCACTTCTGTTCTACTGGTTTTGTGTTCCANTGNAACGGNAGCAGTATCAGGTTCCTGNACCTGGCTAATTGCCGATTNTTCNNNAATANCTGTCTTTTTTTCNGCTACCGCNGTGGCCTGTTGTTTTTCCATGGTGGTGGGTTCAAGCATGCTGATATCAATTTCAATACCGACTTCATCAACCGGCGCAACAGGTTGCAGCTGGTGAGGNTATTTAATNGTATANATNCCAAANGCAAACACATGNATNGACATGGCACTTAAAATAGCCAGAAACCAGTAACGAAATTTAATCATTTCGNCTGGNCTGAGTTTGNGTNGCCAAAGAAACTTTCAATACNCCGGCNGCACGNACTTGTTTAAGTAAATCNGTTAACTCANTGGCNGGCACGGNTGCATCNGCTTTCACCAGTAATTTAAAAGACTGGATATCGTTAGTTTNGGNTATTTTCTGNTTNAANATTTNNGTTAANGCNCTGNCTTCCAAAAANACATCATCCATCGCCAACGGGCCTTTAGCTGACACGAACAAAATGGCATCGTGTTCTTGCAGNGCTGATTGCTGNTGAGATGTTGGNGGTTGGATTTTCAGCAGTTCACTGCTGCTTAATTGACCCGCGATCATAAAAAAAATCAACATCAGGAACACAATNTTAATCAATGGGATCATATTGTCATCAAGCTGATNGCCTGGGGCTCTNCGGATGGGNATAAGGGTCATANNGCTAACCCTGCCANACTGACTTTGTCGATTCCNATGGCTTTTAACTGATCGATAAAATCAATCATTTGNTGNGTNGTNACNGCTTCAGCAACTGANACAACAAAAATCCCGGNAGGATCTTNAGCAAGTTGCTGTTTTATNGGTGTGAGCTCTGATACAGGATANCGTCGATTATCGTANTCATACTCNCCAGCGGCCGTTAACAGNAGAGNGTGCTGANTANGTATTTTATCGGTATCGTAGGATTCGCTGGCCGCTGTAATATCCAGCTGCNGCCAATGGGTAAATCCTGAAGACANCATAAAAAACAGTAACAGGATGAANACCACATCAATNAANGGTGTCAGGCTAATTAACCGNCGTTTTGCAGCCAGNGGTTGTTCAAGCAACATTTTTATAGTGGTTANCGGGTTTTGTTGTTGAGGTGTTTATCAATGGTGCATGGGTAAAAACCTGNGTGACNCCATCATTAATCAAAACGGCNACNCGTTCNGTTTTACGNTCNAGCCAGTTATGGGCAACAACAGCTGGTATCGCCACTCCAAGCCCNACTGCAGTAGTNAATAANGCCTGCCANATACCTCCGGAAAGTACCGAAGGATCGATCTGACTGCCTGCCAGTTCCATCTGCTGAAATGCCAGGATCATGCCGAGCACAGTTCCGAACAACCCTAATAACGGACTCAAACTGGCAATCACTTCCAGCGGTCGCAGATAACTGCGTAGTTGATTGATACGTAAGCTGGCAACACGCTGTAGCTCTTCTTTCAGCAGTTCCTTAGGAATTTCGCCCTGTCTAAGACCTTCCATACTAAGTGCCAGTAGTTCATCCAGTGGCTTGGAGATTTTCAGCAGCGAGAGTGCCTGTTCCGGTTCATTTTGTTTCCACAGCAAAATGGCTTTTTTGGCCGTTGTCGTAGATTCTGGCGATAACAACATTATTTGCCAGATTTTGATTAACACAATGCTGACCGCGATGACCGAAAACCCCAATAAAATCCAGACAACGGGGCCACCAATTTCCAGTAATTGCTGCAACAACTTCAAGAAAGATGGTGTTTCAACCTCATTTATCACGCAGCAGACCCCTGACAGAAGTCATAGCAGTTACCAACATCGACAAGTTCCTTTGATTAAAACAGCATTAATGATAATAGTTATCATTAAGCTTTGCAAAGAAATCTTCGACCCGGCGCGATATTTTTACTGTTGTATCAAATGGATAGCATTCCGCAGTAATGACAGTCCGATATGTTCACCACGTTGTAAATGATTGCGTTCTACCACATGCTCAGGAATATCCATCTGTATCAACAGCGGGTTGTGTCCGGTAACTTTCAGCAACACGGTGGTAATGCCGCGCAAGGTAATCATATCGTCAATTATTGCCTGCACCGGATTCTCCTGCTCACCCCGGGAAGGACGACGACGTTGATGTAGCAGAATTTTACTCGGTGCAATAATCCAATAAACGTTGCTGCCCACAGCGAAATCGGTATCGGCTATCTCCAGCAACTGCTCACACCATTGCAGTTTTTTCTGACCTTCGACCAGCACTATTTTCCCTTCAAACACATTACGGGCATCGGTCAATCTGGCCACATTCAGGCTTTGTGGCCGATTCAATACATCTTCAACCGTACCCTGCTGCAGGGTTTTTCCCTGATGAATGACACACATCTGATCGGCCAGCATCGCTGCTTCATCCAGATCATGTGTCACCAGAATAATCGGCATCGATAATTGCCGACGTAAAGCATGTAACTCCAGATAGAGTTTGCGACGGGTAACTTTATCAACTGCCGAAAACGGCTCATCCAGTAATAAAACTTCCGGATCGCGTGCCAAAGCTCTGGCTAATGCCACTCGCTGTTGCTGTCCACCGGATAACTGTGAAGGAAAACGAGATTCCAATCCACGTAAATGCACCTGTTCCAGCAGCGCTCTTACCTTATGTTCCTGAGGCGTTTGCATGGCCAGCAAAATATTCTGCATAACGGTCAAATGTGGAAATAACGCATAATTTTGAAACACCATGCCCACACGTCGCTGTTGTGGCGAGTAGTTAAGTTCATGGTTGCTATCAAACCAGATAGTTTGAGAGCGGATAAGTCCTTGTTGGGGTTTATGTAAACCTGCTATACAACGTAGCACCGTAGTCTTGCCCGAACCGGAAGGTCCAACTAACGCCAGCATTTCTCCGGCGGCACATTCTAGTTGTACTTCCAGTGGAATTGGCTGTTGCTGCTTAATGGTGGCTTCAAGCATACTAGACCCGCATTAATCGGTGGTTAAATCGGTAAATTGCCGTGACCGTTATAACAGCAATTGCCAGTAAGATTAATGACATCTGCATGGCCTGTTGCTGATCAAATGCCAACACACTGTCATAAATTGCAATCGACAGGGTTCGAGTCTCCCCGGCTATATTGCCACCTATCATCAACACCACGCCAAATTCGCCCAGCGTATGACAAAAACTCAGAATCAATCCGGTTAAAATCCCTGGCCAGGCTAATGGTAATTCAATTTTGATAAAGGTTTTCCAGCGAGATAATCCACTACACCATGCTGCTTCACGTAATTCAGGAGCAATATTTTCCAGCGCTCTGAGCATTGGCTGTACAGCAAACGGTAAACTGTAAATTATCGAAGCAAACCACAATCCGCTAAACGAAAAGGCAAGATTGTCGCCGGTAATGCTATAAAAAAGTTTTCCTGCCGCACTGTTACTATCCATTCCCACTAACAGGAAATAGCCCAATACGGTCGGTGGCAGGACTAATGGTAAGGTAATCAATGCTTCAGCCAGATATTTCCCGCGAAACCTGCCTCTGGCCAGGCTGTAAGCCAATATCAACCCTATTGGTAACAGACTCAAGCTAGTGGCTAGCGCCAGCTTCATTGATACTTCAAGGGCCTGCCAATCCATCGTTCAGGGATTCCCGGTAATGGGAAGATAACCATGTTTGATAAAAATTTTGCCGGCCGCTTCGCTGGTAATGAACTTAATAAACGGTTCAGCAAGCAATGACGCATCTTTGGTGATGATCAGCTGTTGGGACAACTCACCAGGTAATTTAATATAACGCCCCTGCTGTTTGATTTTCTCCTGAGTCATATACGGATACGGCAATATGGCTGCATCGACATTACTGGTCAGAGCAAACTGCAGCGTCTGTGAAGCACTTTCTGCCAGTAACAGCTGTGGTTGAATCGTCTGCCAAATATCCGCTTCCATCAACAGGTGTTGTGCGAGTTTGCCGTATGGCGCATGTTTAGGATTGGCAATCGCAAATTTTTCCAGCTGATTCTGTTCAATAGCCTGTTTTAGACCTTGAAGCTGATTATCCAGGTTTAATGATGAGTACTGATTAGCAAATAACACTATTTCACTGTGCGCATAGTTGATACGTTGCCCACGATGTTTCTGCTGTTCCATTAAAATATCAATAAACAACGGATTTGCTGAAAAAAATACATCATAAGGCGCACCATGAATTATCTGTGTCGCCAGATTTCCTGACGCGCCGTAAGTTACATTAATCTTATGGTGAGAAGAGTGTTCATATTCACGTATCAATTCAGGTAAAACAAACCGCAAATTGGCAGCCGCGGCCACTCTGAGTGTATCTGCGCTCGCCCCCATGGAGACTAGCAGCAACATAGCCAAAAAGGTTTTAATGAACTTGTTTCGCATTATTCATTCCAAAAAAAAGCCCCGCAGTGCGGGGCTTTTAAGTCTAACTTAACTGACTGCGTTAGTCTGCAGTAACTTCGTTAACAGCTTTCATGCTCAGACGAATACGGCCCTGGCGATCAACTTCCAGTACCTTAACGTCAATCATGTCACCTTCAGAAAGTTTATCGCTGACATTTTCCACACGCTCATCAGAGATTTGTGAAATATGTACCAGACCATCTTTACCCGGCAGAATAGTAACAAACGCACCGAAATCCATCAGCTTGGCAACACGGCCCTGATAGACCTTGCCGACTTCAACTTCTGCAGTGATTTGCTCAATACGGTGCAGAGCATCCTGACCGGCATTGAAATCTGAAGAGAAAATCATCACGGTGCCATCATCCTGAATATCAATGGTCGCACCGGTTTCTTCGGTGATTGCCCGAATAGTTGCACCACCTTTACCGATCACATCACGGATTTTATCCGCATGAATTTTCACAGTGATAATACGTGGAGCAAATTCAGACATTTCCTTACGGTGCGTTGAAATCACTGCATTCATTTTTTCCAGAATATGCAGACGACCATCACGGGCTTGTGCCAGTGCAGTACGCATGATTTCTTCGTTGATACCTTCAATCTTGATATCCATTTGCAGTGCGGTAACACCTTTCTCGGTACCGGCGACTTTAAAGTCCATATCACCCAGGTGATCTTCATCACCCAGAATATCAGTCAATACGGCGTAACCATCCGCTTCTTTAATCAGACCCATCGCAATACCGGCTACTGGTGCTTTAATTGGTACACCGGCATCCATTAATGCCAATGAGGTACCACACACAGACGCCATTGAACTTGAACCATTGGACTCGGTGATTTCAGAAACCACACGAACCACATATGGGAACTCTTCAGCGGATGGCATAACAGCCTGAATACCGCGTTTAGCCAATTTACCATGGCCGATTTCACGGCGTTTTGGTGAGCCGACAAAACCGGTTTCACCGACACAGAATGGCGGAAAGTTGTAATGCAGCATGAAGCGGTCACGGTATTCACCTTCAACAGCATCAATCATCTGTGCATCACGTTCAGCACCCAAAGTTGCCACAACAATAGCCTGAGTTTCACCACGGGTGAACAATGCAGAACCATGAACACGCGGTAGTACAGTGGTTTCAACAAAAACTGGACGTACCGTTTTGGTATCACGACCATCGATACGTGGTTCACCGGCAATAATGCGGCCACGAACCAGTTCTTTTTCCAGTTTGCCAAACACGCCTTTTACGTCATCTTCAGACCATTCGCCATCTTCACTGACTAATTCAGCAACTGCTGCCTGGCGAATTTCAGCCAGTTGATCCTGACGCTGCATTTTGTCACTGATGGCATAGGCATTTTTAATACCTTCAAACGCTTGATCTTTAACAGCGTTATACAAACGATCATCTTTTTCCGGAGCAGTCCAATCCCAGGCTGTTTTAGCGGTTTCTGCTTTCAATTCATCAATCAGTTTGATCGCTGTCTGTATTTGCTGATGACCATACATGACAGAACCTAACATCACCTCTTCAGGCAATTCAGATGCTTCGGATTCCACCATCAATACAGCACTTTCAGTACCGGCAACAACCAAGTCCAGTGAACTGGTCGCTAATTGTTTTTTGGATGGGTTGAGGATGTAGTTACCATCAACATAGCCCACCCGGGCAGCACCTAATGGGCCATTAAACGGGATGCCGGAAATAGCCAGGGCAGCAGAAGCACCAATCATTGCCGGGATATCAGGATCGATTTCAGGATCCAATGCCATTACGGTGGCAATAACCTGTACTTCGTTAATGAAACCTTTAGGAAACAATGGACGCAGTGGACGATCGATCAGACGGGAGGTCAGTGTTTCTTTCTCGGAAGGACGGCCTTCACGTTTGAAGAAACCACCCGGTATTTTACCTGCAGCATAAGTACGTTCTTGATAATTTACGGTTAACGGAAAGAAATCCTGGCCAGGATTTACATTCTTCTTTCCGACTACAGTTACAAGCACTGATGTCTCACCCAGACTGGCAATAATGGAGCCACCGGCCTGACGGGCGATCTTTCCGGTTTCCAGGCTGAGAATGTGCTCACCGAACTGAACTGTCTTTTTTACTGAATTCACTAGTATTTCCTTCTCTTGACTACATCAGCCATGAACCTTTTCATGACTGATTTAAAAAACGATAAACGCATAAATGAATATGCCCCTGAAACCGCGGGGGATTTCAGGGGCATATCAATCAACGCACCAGCCTAATGCCAATGATATTGGCGGAGGCTCGATGAGATGTTTTACAGACCACGTCGAGTAATTTAGCGACGCAGACCTAAGTCAGCAATTAAATCACGGTAACGGTTAATATCCGTTTTTTTCAGGTAATCGAGCATTTTACGACGACCACTAACCATTTTTAACAAACCTTGACGTGAGTGATGATCATGAATGTTAGTTTTAAAATGGTCTGAAAGATTTGTAATACGTGCTGTCAGCAACGCTACCTGAACTTCAGCTGAGCCGGTATCGCCTTCTGTACGACCGTATTTTTTAATGATTTCTTGCTTTTGTTCTGCAGTAATTGACATAAAAACTCCAACTTTTTATAGCCTTTGGCTATGAGTTAAATTCTGAAATAATCCAGCCAGTTAAACCGAATTACCCAACCTTTTAAGAGTGGCGAATTTTACCGGTTTTATCCGCTATTCACAAGCGAGTTAAACCGTATCACCGGTAACAAACAAACGTTTTGCTGAAACTGTGCCGTCCAGGGCCAATTCCCCCAGACCGATAAATTGATCCTGATAATCAAATAACCGGACTTTTGCGCTTTGTCCATGAATATCAGTTTTGACTGCCCGACCGTATCGCATATCATCAGACATTGCCGAATCCAGTTTGATATGGGGCCAGTCCGGCAAAGCTTCATGGGCTGGAAGTAACTGACTATCAAGTCCTGCCAATCCCTGCTGCTCGGCCAACTCCCCTAATGCTTCCAGACTTAATGCCTGAGTTAAATCATAGCCTGCCGCATCAGTACGTCTCAGCATTGTGACATGTCCGCAGCTGCCTAAAGCGGCAGCAATATCCTGCACCAGAGTACGAATATAGGTTCCTTTGCTACAGGCAACCTGCAAGGTAAAACTCTCGACATCGCACGCCAGTAATTCAATACTGTAGATGGTAATAAGGCGTGACTTTCGTTCAATTTCAATACCCTGTCGTGCCAATTTATATAATGGCTGGCCCTGATGTTTTAACGCAGAAAACATAGGCGGGATCTGTTGTTGCTCTCCGACAAAATTCAGCAAAACCTGTTGCAGCTGTTGAGGGGAATATTCTGGAATGGCTTGTTGTGCTATTACCTCGCCATCGCTATCACCGCTATCGGTAAGAATGCCCAACTGACAACGCACTTGGTATTGTTTGTCAGCATCCAGTAAATATGTGGAAAGTTTGGTCGCTTCGCCCAGGCAGACTGGTAATACCCCGGTGGCTAAGGGGTCGAGACTGCCGGTATGTCCTGCCTTGTTTGCATTAAATAATCGTTTAACGCATTGCAAAACGTGATTTGAGCTTAATCCGGTTGGCTTGTCGATAATCACGATACCAGTGATATCGCGACCTTTTTTATTGCGTTTTGCCATTGGCGAAACTCAATCTTTATCAGTTTCGGGATCAGGATCCTGTTCGTCTTTGATATCGGCATTAGCTTTGGAGATCAGCTCATCCATGTAAAAGCCATGCTCCAAAGTCGTGTCATAACGAAACTGCAGTTCAGGCATGATGCGTAACTTCACGCGTTTGGCCAGCGCCCTACGTAAGAAGCCAGCGGCATTATTCAAACCAGCCAGACATTCTTTAGCGGCTTCTTCTGAATCAAACCCACTAAGTCGAGTGACATAAATACGCGCATATTTCAGATCAGATGTCACATCAACATGTGACACCGTGACCATACTGACGCGCGGATCGGCCAGATCATGCTGAATCAGCAAAGCCAATTCACGCATCATGACCTCGCTGATTCGATTTGTGCGACTAAATTCTCTTGCCATTAAAGACTCGGTTTCATTAATACACGTTCAAATACTTCAATTTGATCGCCCGGTTTAACGTCTTTATAGTTTTTCACACCAATACCACATTCGGTACCGGCATTCACTTCGTTAACATCATCTTTGAAACGACGCAGCGATTCCAGTTCACCTTCATAGATAACAACGTTATCACGTAGAACACGAATTGGATTGTTACGTTTAACACTGCCTTCCAGCACCAGACAACCGGCAATGTCGCCGAATTTCGGTGAGCTGAATACATCATCAACACGAGCCAAACCAATGATTTCGTCTTTGTAGACGGGTTCCAGCATCCCGGTCATCGCTTTGGTAACCACATCCAGCAAATCATAAATGATACTGAAGTATTGAACATCCAGACCTTTTTCGGCAATCACTTTACGTGCTGTGTTGTCTGCACGAACATTAAAGCCGATCAAGATGGCATCAGAAGCAGCAGCAAGTTGTGCGTCGGTTTCATTAATACCACCAACACCTGAACCAACAACCCGGACCTGAACCATATCGGTCGACAACTTCTGCAGACCCTGGCTAACCGCTTCAACTGAACCATGAACGTCACCTTTGATGACCACATTCAGCGTTTTCAGATCGCCGGCTTCCATTTTGTTGAACATATCATCCAACTTGGCTGCCTGCTGCTGGGCCATTTTCATTTCACGCGCTTTGGTCTGACGGAAGCTGGCAATCTCTCTTGCCGTGCGATCGTCCGGAGCTACCTGCAATTCGTCACCTGATGCTGGCGTACCTGACAGACCCAGTAATTCAACGGGGGTTGAAGGACCGGCTTCATCCATTGCCTGACCATTTTCATTGAACAAGGCGCGAACGCGACCAAATTCCTGGCCAACAACGACAATGTCACCTTTTCTCAACGTACCACGTTGGACCAGAACAGTTACCACCGTACCNCGTCCTTTATCGAGACGTGATTCAACAACAGTACCGTGAGCAGGACCTTTAACNGGTGCGGTCAATTCCATCACTTCNGCTTGCAGTGAAATCGCATCAAGTAACTCATCAACACCAAGCCCNGTCAGAGCTGAAACCGGTACAAACTGAACATCACCACCCCAATCTTCAGGGACGACTTCATGATTCGTTAATTCCTGTTTAACCCGATCNGGNGTGGCATCTGGTTTATCCATTTTGTTTACGGCAACAATCAGCGTTGAGCCGGCAGCTTTAGCGTGCTGAACAGCCTCNATTGTTTGCGGCATAACACCATCATCTGCNGCGACCACCAANACTACGATATCGGTAACCTTGGCACCNCGTGAACGCATTTCGGTAAACGCAGCATGGCCCGGTGTATCCAAAAAGGTCACTTCACCACGGCTGGTTTCTACTTTATAGGCACCGATATGCTGGGTAATACCACCCGCTTCGCCTGATGTAACCTTGGTNCGACGGATATAATCCAGTANAGAGGTTTTACCATGGTCAACATGGCCCATTACAGTAACAACAGGTGCTCTTGGAACCGCTTCGCCGGTNACTTCAATAGATGCTTCCAGGGCTTGTTCAACTTCGTTTTCCTGAACCGGCTTGGCAACATGGCCCATTTCTTCAACCAGAATAACAGCGGTATCCTGATCCAGGACCTGATTGATAGTGGCCATTGTGCCCATACCCATCAACGCTTTGATTACTTCGGCCGCTTTAACNGACATACGCTGCGCTAAGTCAGAAACTGAAATGGTATCGGGAACACTGACTTCACGAACNACCGGAGCGGTTGGACGGGAAAAACCATGTTCTGTTGTGGTTTCAACAGTCGCNGTTTTTTGTGAGACNCCTTTNTTCTTCTTGCGGCGACCTTTGCCTTCGCTGACATGAAGTTCTTTACGTTCAAATTCATCATCACGTTGGAANCGNCCACGACGTGCGGGTTTATCTTTATTCGCAACGTGTTTTGCATCGGCTTCTTTACGATCCGGTTTCTGTTCTTTGGCTTGTGCTTCCGCGGCTGCAAGACGCGCCTCTTCCTTGGCCTTTTCTAANGCTTCCTCTTCTTCACGAGCCTTTTTCCGCGCTTCAAGCGCTTTTTCAGCTTCGATACGGGCAAGGTTGGCAGCACGACGCTTGGCATCGGCTTCTTCCAGCTTTTTATGTGCTAATTGAGAAGCCGTCAATTCCGGTTTTGCCGCTTGTTTTTTNGCAGCGACAGATTTTTTTTCTTCTTTGAGTTTCGCTTCTTCGGCGAGTGCCTTTTGCTCTTCTTCTGCAGCTAAACGTGCCTCTTCATCTGCCAGCCTTTCAGCTTCGATTGCTGCGGCAACTGCTGCAGCTTCACGTTCAGACTCTTCTTTCTGCAGGCTGGTTTGTTCTTGCTGTTTGCGTGCTATTTCCTGCTGTCGAAGCTGNTCCTGACGGGCAACTTCTTCGGCGTGTNCCTGTGCTTGAGATGCAATTACNGGTTCTTCAGCAGGCGCACTGGCAGTNNTAGGTTCGGCATCAGACCGTTTGACAAAAGTGCGTTTTTTACGAACTTCAACACTGACACTTTTACCGGCTTGACGAGATGTGCCTCCACCTAATTTAATTTCACTGACTGATTTACGTTTCAGTGTGATTTTTTTAGGTGATGCATCGTTTTCACTGGCTGATTTGCCATGTCTTTGCTGTAAAAANTGCAACAGACTTTGCTTTTGGTCTTCCGTAATCAGATCATCCGGCTTTGAGACTTTAATACCGGCCTCATTAAGCTGATCAACTAAACGTTCAGGTGTGATACCGACAGTGTCGGCCAGGTCCTTAACCTTCATGTCACTCATTGGTTACTCCCCTGTTTCTGTTTGTTCGTCTGCAAACCATGACTCACGTGCTTTCATGATAAATGCGGCAGCTTGTTTTTCATCAATGCCACCCGCCTCAACCAATTCATCCACGGACTGATCTGCAAGGTCATCAATAGTGATAACACCCTGACTGGTTAACTTAGCAGCTAATTCAGCGGTCATACCGGGCAAATCCTGGATTGTNTCAGCAGGAGATGCNCTTTCAATTTGCTCTTCACTNGCAATGGCGCGTGTCAGCAGTACGTCTCTGGCACGTGAACGTAATTCATTAACTATATCAGTATCAAATTCTTCAATATCAAGCATTTCCTGTTCCGGCACATAGGCAACTTCTTCAAGTGAAGAAAAACCTTCCTGAGCCAGAATCAATGCAACGTCTTCATCAACGTCCAAATCNGCCATAAATGTCTNAATCAATGAACTGATTTCGGTTTCGGCCTTTTGGTCAGCATCAGAAGCNGACATAACATTCAACTCCCAACCGGTTAACTGGCTGGCAAGCCGTACATTCTGACCACCACGACCGATTGCCTGTGACAGCTGGCCGTCTTCAACAGCAATATCCATGCTGTGAGCGTCTTCATCAACAACAATAGATAGTACTTCTGCCGGTGCCATGGCGTTAATGGCAAATCGTGCCGGCTCTTCATCCCACAGGATAATGTCGACGCGCTCACCGGCTAATTCATTAGTGACTGCCTGAACACGTGATCCACGCATCCCGACACAGGCACCCACCGGATCAATTCGTGGCTCATGTGCTAAAACCGCAATTTTGGCTCGTAAACCAGGATCCCTTGCTGCACCTTTGATTTCAATCATGCCATCGCCGATTTCCGGGACTTCAAGACTGAACAGTTCAATCAGTAATTCTGGCGCGACACGACTGACGACTAATTGTGGCCCGCGCGCTTCAGAACGAATTTCTTTCAAATAACCACGGATTCGATCACCGCTACGGAAATTCTCACGTGGAATCATTTCTTCACGAGGCAGAAGAGCCTCAGCATTTCCGCCGAGATCCAAAGTCACGTTGCCGCGTTCAACACGTTTAACCGTGCCATGAATCATCTGGCCGACTTTCTCGCGATACATATCAACAACTTGAGCGCGTTCTGCTTCGCGTACTTTTTGAACGATAACCTGTTTGGCTGTTTGAGCAGCAATTCGACCAAATTCAACCGATTCCATTGGCTCACGAATGTAATCGCCTACTTTGGCATCTGACTGTTTGGCCAGCGCATCAGACAATTTGATTTGCAACTCTGAAGATTCGAAGTTTTCGTCGTTATCATCGACAATTAACCACTGACGGAAAGTTTCATAGTTGCCAGTCTGGCGATCAATCGCAACATGGGCATCTATTTCCATTTCATAACGTTTACGGGTGGCCATGGCCAACGCCGCTTCGATCGCCTGAAATATAACTTCTTTACCCACGCCTTTTTCATTAGACATGGCATCAACAACCAGCAAAATTTCTTTATTATTCATCACGCCCCCAGTGGATCGATGCAAGCAATTGATCCAAAACTAAGTTTTTTCATTAACAGCAAATAGTACGCTTTTTCAGGCAACCAGTCGCGCTTTAGCCAACTTTGCCAATGGTAAGGCGTACACCTCACCATCCACTTCAATTAATACTTCACCATTCTCAAAGCCCTGCAACACACCGGTAAAATTCCGTCTGCCTTCCACTGGTAATTTAGTGGTAATTTTTGCTGAGGAACCAGTAAAACGGATGAAATCACGTTCCTTAAATAAGGGACGATCGAATCCGGGTGAGGAAATTTCCAGTGAATAGGCTTTTTTGATGGGGTCTTCGACATCGAGAATGCCGCTGACCTGATGACTGACACGTTCACAGTCTTCAATACCAATACCTTGATCTGCATCAATATAGATTCTTAGGAGTGGATTTTGTCCACCCTGAATGTATTCCACACCGACCAGCTGGTACCCCAGCGATTCAATCGGCGCTTCAATTAATTTTTCAATCTGATCAGATACGGCCATAGGCAACAAATAAAAAAAAAGGGCCATCGGCCCAATTTTAACTCCACAAAAACAAAAACCCCAATCAGGGGTCCTGTCTTAACATTATTATTGGTAGCGGGGGCTGGATTTGAACCAACGACCTTCGGGTTATGAGCCCGACGAGCTACCAGGCTGCTCCACCCCGCACCTGACTAAGTCGCATACTATACACAAAGCCCTACATGCTAGCAAGCCCGATTATCAATTCTCTTTCAGTTTACGGGTAAGTGTATTTCGGCCCCAGCCCAATAATTTTGCGGCTTCTTGACGTTTGCCGGCTGTTTTCTCTAAAGCAACCTCCATTAGCAGGTGTTCTATCATCGGCACAACATCGGCCAACACGCCTTCCTGTCCGCTCAGCGCCTTGTTTGCAGCCCACTGGCGAAACATTTGTTGCCAGTCACCACCGCTACGAGCTGTTTCCACACCACCGTCAGCTGTCAGCTCCAATGGCAAATCATCCATTTGCACAACCTGCCCCGGAGACATCACAGTAAGCCAGCGAGAAGTATTCTCTAATTGTCTTACGTTGCCGGGCCAGGGTAATTGCGATAAATAACGTTCTACTTCAGGTGAGACACTTTTCACTCCCATATTAAGCTCGCGTGCCGCTTTGTTGAGAAAGTAGGCTACCAACGCCGGAATGTCTTCCCGACGTTCACGCAAGGAAGGAATATGAATACGAATAACATTTAAACGGTGAAACAAATCCTCACGGAAATCGCCACGCTCAACCTGCTGTTCCAGATTCTGATGCGTTGCAGCAATAATTCTCACATCTGCTTTTACAGCACTATGCCCACCAACACGGAAAAACTCGCCGTCTGATAAGACTCTTAAAAGGCGTGTTTGAAGTTCCAACGGCATATCACCGATTTCATCCAGAAATAAGGTGCCACCATCCGCCTGCTCAAAACGTCCCTTACGTTGTACATGTGCGCCGGTAAAAGCGCCCTTTTCATGACCAAATAATTCAGACTCCAGCAATTCTCTGGGAATAGCAGCCATATTCAGGGCAATAAACGGGTTTTGCCTGCGCGGACTATGTTTGTGTAAAGCATGGGCGACCAGTTCTTTACCAGTGCCCGACTCACCATTAATTAATACAGTGATATTGGAACGTGCGAGCCGTCCAATGGCACGAAACACTTCCTGCATGGCGGGTGCTTCACCAATAATTTCACTGCCAATATTCATTTCGCCAGCAGGATTACTGTGCTGTTGATGGTGGTGGGTAATCGCTCGCTGTACTAAATCAACCGCTTCATCAACATCAAAGGGTTTTGGCAGGTATTCAAAAGCACCACCTTCGTATACAGATACAGCACTGTCCAGATCCGAATAAGCGGTCATGATAATGACCGGCAGATCAGGTTGCTTTCGCTGAATTTCTGCCAGTAGTTGCAGCCCATCCAGGCCTGGCATGCGGATATCGCTGACCAGCACATCTGGCGGGGTATCTGTACCTCGTTTTAATTGCTCCAAAACCAGATCACCACTCTCAAAGGCTTTGACAGTGATATCTACGGCTTCCAATGCCTTTTGTAATACCCATCGAATCGATCGGTCATCATCAACAATCCATGCTATTGCTTTAGCGCTCACGGTTTAACTCCAGGGGAAAAATAATTGAAAATATGGTTTGGCCTGCATGGCTGATACAACTGACTGTGCCAGCATTTCGCTGCACCAGATTTTGTACCAGATACAACCCCAGTCCGGTGCCATCGGCTCGTCCAGTCACCAGGGGATAGAACAAACTGTCATGTAATTGTTTTGGTATACCCGGGCCGTTATCTTCGATTTCAATCAGCACGCCTAATTTATAAAAACGTTTTTCAATGGTCAGATTACGTTGAATGCGAGTTTTCAGCCGAATAATGCCGATGCCATGCATTGCCTGTACTGCATTACGCACAATATTTAAAATAATCTGGATCAACTGATCAAAATCAGCGTGTAAATCCGGGATACTGGGATCATAGTCAGCTATAAACTGAAGCCGCTCGTCGACTTCAATATCAACCAGCTGGCGAACCCGCTGTAAAACCTCATGAATATTCAAAAACTGCTTTTCGGATTGCTGATAAGGGCCCAGCATTCGAGTCATCAGGTTTTGCAACCGGTCAGCTTCATTAATGATAATTCGGGTATATTCTTTCAAATCATCCGAATCCAGCTGACGTTCCAATAACTGTGCAGCTCCTCTCAACCCTCCCAGGGGATTTTTAATTTCGTGCGCCAGACCACGAACTACCTGTTGCTGGGTATGTAAATTTTCATCACGATTGACGCGCTGTTGATAATCCAGCTGCGCCAACTCTACCAGGAGATGGGGCTCAGCAACGTCCAGCATTTTGATTGAACAATCCACTACTATTTCGCCTGCAGCAGGCAGAAATAACTGAATTTCACGTTCTATTAGCGCCTGTCCATTACTGATAACCCGGCGTAATGAATTCAACAGATGTGTTTCACCCGGTAACAAAGTCTGAAAGGGAATATGTTCAGCCTGACGTTGGCTAATTTCAAACATGACTTCAGTTGAAGTATTGATGTAACAAACCCGTAAATTCGTGTCGAGTACTAATATCGCAGTCGTTAAACTCTCCAGTACATCATCGCTGGAAAACTGTTCAACATTAATCAGTTTGTCATTTAAGTTCATGGCCTGCCATCTGCAAAAAACGCTCCATTTGTAAGCACCAAATGTCACATCATATTTAAGATTATGATTCCAATGGTAATAATATAGTTGAGTATGGAAGAGTTTAAATAAACCAACCACTTCAAGCAGTATGAAAAGTGTAATTACACTATTGCACGCATCATTTTGGTGCGACTATCTAAGGTGTTTGAGGAAAGGTCGGGATACCGGGAGTAGTTGGAAAGCCGGGAATACTGGGTGCACCGGGTCCGGGACTTGGTTGACCATTTTGACGGCCTGGTTGTTGTAAACTGGTGCGTTGTAAATAAAAGGTAATCGTTTCACTTTGAGCTAAAACTTCCCCGGAAGCGTTCAGTACATTTGCTGACAAGGTATGTGTTCCCCTGTCCAGATTTTCCAGCATAAAACTCAGTTGAGGCATTGGCATGCCTGCCGGTAAGCCATCGAGGTATAACTGAATCAAATCGCCACGTGCAGAATTTAATGCTGGAAACACTTGTAGATTGACTGTTACATTGCCGTTATTAACACGAATCCCGGCTTCATCTTCGGGCGCAACAATAGCTACCTTATAATTTGGGGCAGCTTCAGGCTCATCAGCACTTTCCTGTTCTTCAACGCTAGCGGAGGCCGTTTCTTCAGGGATTTGTACTGGTGAATAAGTCATGGGCTGTTGTAATTCAACCTTTTCAGCGTTCTCACCAGGCTGATCTGAATACACCTGATTGCCATTGTCATCAACCCAGCGATAGATATCCTCAGCCGCAACAGCTGTGCCAAGACCAAGCAACATGACAAGAATCAATTTCATGCCTATGAATATAGGTCAGCCATCACCAATGTGCAACTGCGAAACATAAAAAAACGCCTCCACATGGGAGGCGTTTTGTGACTGCAATCAAAAAAATTACAGACTGTAGTAAAGATCGAACTCTGCAGGATGCGTTTCCATACGCAGACGAGTGACTTCTTCCATCTTCAAATCAATATAGCCATCGATCATATCATCAGTGAACACACCACCTTCTGTTAAGAAAGCACGATCTTTGTCCAGTTCTGCCAATGCTTGATCAAGCGCATGACATACTTTTGGAATCGCTGCATCTTCTTCTGGTGGCAAGTCATATAAATCCTTGTCCATCGCATCGCCAGGGTGAATTTTGTTTTTGATACCATCCAGACCCGCCATCATCATTGCACTGAATGCCAGATATGGGTTGGCTGATGGGTCAGGAAAACGTACTTCAATACGACGGCCCTTTGGATTACTGACAAAAGGAATACGAATAGAGGCACTACGGTTACGTGCTGAATAAGCCAACATAACAGGTGCTTCGAAACCAGGAACCAGACGTTTGTAGCTGTTAGTACCTGGGTTTGTAAACGCATTTAATGCTTTAGCGTGCTTGATTATGCCACCGATGTAAAACAAAGCAGTTTCTGATAAACCGCCATATTTGTTACCTGAGAACAGGTTGTCGCCATCTTTAGCCAACGACTGGTGAACATGCATACCACTACCGTTATCACCTACCAATGGTTTTGGCATGAATGTGGCCGTTTTACCGTAAGCATGAGCAACGTTATGCACAACATATTTCAGTATTTGAACTTCATCGGCTTTTTTTACCAACGTATTAAACTTGGTACCAATTTCACACTGACCAGCAGTAGCAACTTCATGGTGATGAACTTCGGTTACCAGACCCATTTCCTCCATGGTTAAACACATGGCTGAACGAATGTCTTGCAATGAATCAACTGGCGGTACTGGAAAATAACCACCTTTAACACTTGGACGGTGACCTTTGTTACCGTCAGGGAAGACTTTTTCAGTATTCCAGGAAGATTCGTCAGAGTCGATTTTATAGAACGAGCCAGAGATATCACTGCCCCAGCGAACATCATCAAGGATGAAAAATTCAGGTTCAGGACCAAAGAAAGCCGTGTCTGCCAAACCAGTAGATGCCAGATAGGCTTCTGCACGTTTCGCCACACTGCGTGGGTCACGCTCATATCCTTGCATGGTAGCCGGTTCAACGATATCGCAACGAACGATCAGCGTTGTATCGTCCATAAACGGATCCAAAACAGCAGTCGAAGCATCCGGCATCAGAATCATGTCCGATTCGTTAATACCTTTCCAACCGGCAACTGATGAACCATCAAACATGACACCCTCAGAGAAGGTATCTTCATCAATTGAATGCGCTGGGTAAGAAACGTGTTGCTCTTTACCACGCGTGTCGGTGAAACGGAAATCAAGGAATTTAACGTCCTCGTCCTTAATTATCTGAAGCACATTTTCGACTGACATTTATAATCTCCAAATTAAAAAACTGCACACCTTGGTGCAAAAAAACTCACTTGCTGATACAGCACAAACCTTGCCAACTCAACAGCCCCATAAAATCAACCATTTGAGTGCAGACACCAGCCACTAATGATCACTATTGGTGCACTCGACACTTGCAATGCACCAATAAAGTGCTACGCACCAACACAGACCGTAATAATGATTTCATCATCCTTTTCAACCGACTTTACAATCTGATGTCCATGGATCCTTGCCCATGCCGGAATATCACTCAACGCACCGGGATCGGTGCAAATAACTGTGAGAATATCTCCAGATGATAATTCCGCTACTTTATTCTGCGTTTTGATGACTGGCAAGGGACATAACAATCTTCTTGCATCTAATTCAATCTGTTTCACACGTACCACTCCTGTGGAACCTGCTCAACTTTAATCGGGCGAGCCTGAATATGCCTCGGTGGTTTATCCGGTACGGTAATTTCTACTTCAACTTCATCAGCATGTCGGCCCTGACCATAACGCGCCACGATGGATGCCGCCAGCGGAAAATCCTGTTGTTCAATATCACCATCAATAATGGCCATTGGTCCATTATGGCTGGTTGAATACAGGCTGGTAAACTGTTTGCGATAACCTTCGAGGAATTTACTCTCTCCAGCATCCCGGGCAATGATCATTTTAAAATCCGCTTTTGGCCGAATATGCCGGCCAACTTTCAATAACATAATGTCATCCAACTCATATTCACGGCTGTTTCTGGCTGTCCATAAATCGACTAACTTACTTGAATAACTTTCATCGGTCAGGAAACAGCATCCTCCGGCAGGGGTGGCAAAATCATCAAAGCCAAACTGTTTTGCCAATGCAATCTGCGGCTTGCGGTTGCGTCCATGAAAATCATAAAGCTTATTGCGGTCTACCCATCCTTCACGTTCTGGTTTGGTTGGTTGGAGGTTTTTGGCACATAACGGACGTAACAGTAAATCCTCAGCCCCCGATTCAGCTGCCACGATCGGCATAGTGCGCTTTAATTGAGATTTGGGACGCTGACCAATGACTTCGCCGGTAATGATAAAATCAAAACCCTGCATATGATTTTCTTTCACCCATTCAACCGCTTTTTTGACCATAAAGATTTTACAGTCCAGGCAAGGGTTCATATTAGCGCCATAGCCATGTTTTGGATTGAGCAACACGTCTTTGTATTCTTCAATCACATCAATGATATGTAATTTGATTCCCAGCTGTTCCGCGACCCATAATGCATTATTACGTTTCTGCTTGTCTTTATGCTGATTACGAATTGCGTGGGTATGCCCTTCAACGCAGAACCCGGTAAAAAAGTTGATGCCTTCTACTTCAATTCCCTGTTCCTGAAGTACCCGCACCGCAAGCATGGAATCCAGACCGCCTGAAATCAAAGCGACGGCTTTGTGCACTGAACTCATTATGCTGTGCCCCCAACCGTCAAAGCATCAATTTTCAATGTCGGCTGGCCGACGCCAACTGGCACGCTCTGTCCTTCTTTACCGCAGTTACCAATGCCCGAATCCAGTTCAAGATCATCAGCCACCATACTGATACGATTCATGACTTCAGGACCGTTGCCAATTAATGTGGCGCCTTTAACGGGACGAGTCACTTTGCCATTTTCAATCAGATAGGCTTCACTGCTGGAAAATACAAATTTGCCGGAGGTAATATCAACCTGACCACCACCAAAATTAACCGCATAAATACCCTTTTCAACACTGGCGATAATTTCTTCTGCTTTGTGTTGTCCAGCCAGCATATAGGTATTGGTCATACGGGGCATCGGCAAATGTGCATAGGATTCACGACGACCATTGCCGGTACTGCGCATCCCCATCAACCGGGCATTTAATTTATCCTGCATATAGCCTGTGAGTCGGCCGTTTTCTATCAATGTGGTGAATTCGGTTGGCGTACCTTCATCATCAATCGTCAATGATCCACGTCGATCCATTAATGTGCCATCATCCACCACGGTACATAAGGGTGATGCTACTTGTTCACCGATTTTGCCAGAAAAGGCTGAGGTATCCCGGCGATTGAAGTCGCCTTCCAAGCCATGCCCTACAGCTTCATGCAATAACACGCCAGGCCAACCTGAAGCTAACACTACAGGCATTGTTCCAGCAGGAGCATCAACGGCTTCCAGATTAACCAGAGCCTGCCGCACAGCTTCTTTGGCAAAACCTACCGCTAAATCATTATCAATAAAATACTGATAGTCCAGACGCCGACCGCCACCGGCGCTGCCACGCTCCCGCCGTCCATTAGATTCAACGATAACACTGACATTCATCCGTATTAACGGCCGAATATCAGCAGCATAGGTACCATCACTGGCAGCGATTAGAATATGTTCGAGACTACCGGCTAAACTGACTGTCACCTGGGTAACGCGGGGATCGGCTGCGCGGGCATATGCATCGGCTTCCCGCAACAGGTTTAATTTTGTCTGAGTATCCATGCCCAATATGGGATCAAGGTCAGAATAAAAGGGCGACGCATGAACGTTTTTCCGAGCATCAATCTGTTTTTGCTGACCATGTTTTACCACAGCACTGGCCGCGCTGGTCGCCTCCAGCAATGACTTCAAACTCAGATCATCGGAGTAGGCAAAGCCGGTTTTTTCACCGCTGCAAGCCCTTACCCCAACGCCCTGCTCAAGATGATAGCCACCGTCTTTTATAATGCCGTCATCCATCAACCAGTTTTCGCCACGCGAACGCTGAAAATACAAATCAGCAAAATCAACACCAGGACGCATGGCGCTTGATAAAGCTTGTTCGATATCCTGTGACTGCAACTCTGCAGGCATCAGGATCTGTTGTTCCAGTTGGTCAAATATAGGATTTGTCATTACTTTTGAACTACGCGATAAATTGACTATCTTAGCAGATCAAACATTACTAACCGACTCTGTTGTGACTGACAACAATTAAACCTGGAGTATGGCAAGTAAAATTTATGATACGCATTCAGTTATCCCGGCATTTTGCGAGCGACGCCTACAATATTGCTAACAGGCTCTTCCAGCCACCTGGAATGGCGGGAAGATATAGTACAGAACATGAACAGTGATATTATTTTCTAAACACCTCCTACTGATCTCGACAAACCTCAAGGATTTTCATGTGTCTTCAGCGATAAATCCGGGTCATCCCAAGGACCAGTGAGTCGATAACGATAGCTAATCATATCGACCAGATCCCGATCAAATAATCGACCGGCAATTCGATCAACCAGATAGATCGCTGTTCCAACTCCCAGACCAACTGGCCCGCCGGCAACTGCACCGGCAAGTGGCAGGGTGGATGATACATTTGGCGTGACAACAACTGTTTGGTGATAGGTTCTATCAACAATATTAATCGGTCCGGTAACATCAATACTGGCGCTGTCGCCACGCATGTTCAAGTTATCAGTAACCGCCTGACCATTGGCAAATTGAAAATCGCCACTGATTTCCCGGAAAGAAAAACCTTTACCAAAAAAATCACTGAAATCCAGTGCCAGCCGCCGTGGAATAGCAGCAAAACTCATTAAACCAAATATGCGTCCTGCTGCACCTGGCTCAACGTCCACCAATTGACCATCATCGATTTGCAAATTCAAATTGCCTTGCAGGTTGGCCATTGAAAGATTTAACGGTTCGTCTGGCCAGCTAAACTGTCCGGTAACCTCAACCTGATTAGAATGAATGGCGGCTTGATAACCCAAATCCTCAAACAAGCCGGCAAGATCATTACTGGTGAGTTTTAAATTTAGCTGACTGCTATCCGCAAGGTCGTTTTTTTGCCAGACGCCATCCAGTTCCGCTTGTAAAACTGCCGATTGCATACTGGCACTTTGCAACAACCAGCTATTCCCTTGCTGAAGCGCCCGGGCCTGTACACGTCCCAGTTGCATACCATCAACTGTCAAACGATCAATATTTAACTGAAAACTTGGCCATAACTCGGATTTGAATTTTTTGCGACCATTTGACTGATTGTTCGATGCGGGTAACTGCAGATCGACGAAGTCAAAGTGCAAGGTTGGCAGTGAATCTGAATCAACGGGCCAACGAATATCGCCTCTTAGCTGCCGAGATTGAATATCCATTTGCCATATTTGATTACGTTGAAAAGCTTTGGTTTGAACGTCGTTAAGCACCCACTGATTAAACCGCAGGTTGTCCACTGCAAGTTCAATATCAACCGCTGGCCAATTATCGAAGTTTTGTTCAGTAATGCTGTCTGCCAACCAGGTTTGTTGCCATTGCGTCCACTCCGAAATGGACAACTCGTTCAGACGCCCTCTTAATCGAATACCGCTTGCCGGTAGCTCAGGCTCTGGAATACCAATAGTAATTTCACCGCGAGCAGAATCCGCAAGCAGCCAGACAGCGCTTGCTATATCAGCATAATTTAATTGCAGTAATGATCGCTGTTCGTCATCTTTACTCAATTTAATATCTAATAACCGTTTATCAGCGGCAGTTTTCCCCAACGGTTCCGGAGCCTCAATTGTCAGCCCCGCCAGTTCAGAAGTCACCCGAATATCGGTATCAAATTCACCTAATGACTTTTCACTCACTTCCACATCGGCTTGATATTGTGTCGTACCTTTTACAAAGCCAGGCATTTTGCCCTGCCATAACTGCGCCAGCTGCTGGCTGGATATCTCACCTTTTGCAGTCACCAATGTCGACTCCGTTCCAGGTAGGACATCAATCTTCATAGGCCTGTCTAAAAAAGTGGCGGTAATCGCCTCTGCGTTTACTCCATCATTACTGAAAAATAACTGGCCGTTGATATTTTGAATCGGCATATCCGGCATGGCGGTAACCGTGAGCTGACTGGTTTCAAAACTGACATGACCATCGGCATCAGTGGCATTTGGATCAAGTAATGGAATTTTCAAGTTAAGGGCAATATTGCTTTTGCCTTCAGCTTTTACCCAATCGGTGATATCGCCATACCGCGAACTGAGCGGGCTTGCCTGTAAAAAATTCAAGGCATCCTCTGTATTTCCTGATAACAACCCGGTCAGATCCAACACCGGTTTGCCAGCGTAGATATTGTTGATTTCAGCACTGACATTTACAAAATCAAACCCGGCAATTCTGCCGGCTTTAGGCAAAATATCTAATTTGTTGCCGCTGCTCAGAACTTGGCCACTAATATTTTCCAATACCGGCCAGCCTTTACCATAATCCAGGCCCACGTTAATGACATTAAGCGTAGCTTCAAATTCGTTTTTGCTATTCTCGCCAGTAAACGGAAACTCTGCCAAATTGCCTTTTAATTTGAGGCTTCCTGTTTCAATCTGGCCGCCGGTATAAGCCTTTTCTGCCCACTTTAGATAATCCGGATCCAGAATTGAACGCGGCACATAACTCAACCAATTTGCAATTGCCACATCCAGCATCTGCAGATCTATATCGGCAAACGTGGTATTGGATTGATGTTCAAGACCAACTTCACCGCGCAGGGTCATATCATTGTTCCAGATATTCAAATCTGTCAGCTGCATCTGCCAGTTCGTTTCAGCAGTGTTCCAGTCCAGATTAGCTTCGGCCACATCGAAATAAATTGCTTCAGGCAACCAGGTGGGTGCATACATCGTCAGGTTACGGCTGCTGATCAGTGCATGGGCGGAAGCCGGTTCCCATTCAACCTCCATACTAAGTCCAGTCACCCCTGGCACTTGATCAACCGGTTGACTGGCAAACTCATCCACAATCATCTTTGCAGACTGAAGTTCATTATTACTGTTCAGTGATAGTTGTATGTCTCGGATATCTCCAGCAGGCTGATACTGTGTCAGTAGGGCTGGTGCTTTATCACTTAATAATGCTAACGCTGTCAGATCGCTGAGACGAACAAAACTGGTTTCTGCAAACCAGCCATCAGTTTCTGAAAACTTTAGATTTAATGTGGACTGAGGCCAACTGTCATCATCAATAGTTAGCTGGATCGGCTCGGCAGCTAATTGCCATGCAGTTCCATCTCCCTGCCAGTTAAATTCTCCTGACAAAGAATTTATAGTGACTGATCCACGATCTGGATGACTCAGGTTTTCCAGTGCAACATCTAAAAGCTGAATTTGCCCTTGCCATTGTTTATTCAAGTTTGAACCAATACCAACACTGACATCAGCACGGCCACGTGTCACAGACACATCTTGCATTTGTTGATTCTGAAAAATTGTGGCCAATTGCAATTGTCTGGCGTCCAGCTGCTCAACCTGCCAATTTGAGATTCCTGATGACGTTAACATTGCGTCTACTGTGAAACTTAGTTGCTGCCCCAGATGGTGAGGTAATTGAATATCACCTATCAATGTGGATTGTTTGCCCTGCAATAAGGCCAGTTCATTTACTTCATAAAGACCACTGAACTGAGGTTGCATTTGGTCATCGAATTGGATTTGGGCCGACAATAGTTCGATGCCACGCCATGAGCGGATCTGCTCGGCCCAGTCAATCTGTGTGTCATCAAACTTTTGATCAACAGACTTTCCCTGCAGACCGATAAGGCTGATATCACCATCAGCAGAACGTTTTATGCCCAATTGCAGACCAGAGATACGTGCCGTATCAACCACCAACGCTCTTTGCTGCAAACTGGCAATCAGATCGACACCGATATAAAGCTCTTCTGCGGTAAACAGTTCACCAATATCTGGCTCTGCCTGCATCACCGAAATATCGGTCACCATTAATTTTGGAAACAAATCAAACCAGTAAAGACCTGCTTCACCAATTTGAATCGGATAACCGGTTTTTTCAGTTGCCCATGCAGCAATTTCATCTTTTCGTTCGGCAATGGCATTGGAAAACCAGTACGCCAGTCCAACACAGACCAGCATGATCACCGCAGTCATAACCACAATATTGGTAACTTGTCTTCCTGCAATGTGCAGGCTGCGATGCATAAGCGACATAACTACATCAGCACCACATTAAATTGTTCACGGCCATATTGAGGCTCACACTGAAACAGAATCGGTTTACTAATAAATTGCTCTAACTCAGCCACTTTCGTGGAATCTTCATCATTAAGACGATCAATCACGTCCTGAGAGGCCAACACCAGAAACTGTTTCGATTCGTATTGACGCGATTCACGCAGAATTTCTCGGAAAATCTCATAACAGACCGTTTCAACATTTTTGGTATAGCCTCGACCATCACAGCAGGGACAGGGCTCACAAAGGATATGCCCCAGGCTTTCACGCGTGCGTTTACGGGTCATTTCCACCAGCCCCAGTTCGGAAACCGCACAGATATTATGTTTGGCTCGATCCAGCAACATGGCTTTTTCCAGCGTCCGCAAAACCTGTTCACGGTGACTGAGTTCTTCCATATCAATAAAATCAATAATGATAATGCCGCCAAGGTTTCGCACTCGCAGCTGGCGTGCTATGGCCTGTGCAGCTTCAAGATTGGTTTTGAAAATGGTTTCTTCGAGATTTTTATGGCCGACAAAGCCACCGGTGTTTACGTCGACGGTGGTCATAGCTTCGGTCTGATCAAAAATCACATATCCACCTGATTTCAGTGGCACCTTACGATCCAGTGCTTTCTGAATTTCGTCTTCCACACCAAATAAATCAAATAATGGTCGATCCCCCCGATAATGTTCCAGTCGGGCAGCACATTCCGGCATAAATCCTTCAGCAAACTGCTGAGCTTCTTTAAAGGTTTCAGCAGCATCAATGCGAATGCGATCAATCTCTGGAGAAAACAAATCCCGCAAAGCACGTAAGGTTAAGGGCAAATCCTGATATAAAGCCTCCCCGCATTGGGTAGAAGTGACGCGTTGACGCAGTTTTTCCCACAAGCGATGCAAAAAATCCAGATCGGCGCGTAATTCGGCATCGCTGACACCTTCTGCTGCTGTACGTAAAATGTATCCCCCCTGTTGCTCTCCCAACAGCTCCGACAAACAGATTTTCAGTCGCTCGCGCTCAGCTTCACCCTCAATTTTCAATGAGATGCCGATGCCTTCCGCTTCGGGCATATACACCAGATAACGGGATGAAGCTGACAACTGCGTGGTCAATCTTGCGCCTTTACTGCCCATCGGATCCTTGATCACCTGAACCAATAACTCATCACCCTCGCGTAGCAGGCTGGTAATCGGCGGTGTAATTCGCGGGGCTTCTTTTAAATCACCAGACTGTCCTTTGGGAATCGAAATATCCGAAGCGTGCAGAAAGGCTGCACGGGATAAGCCGATCTCAACAAAGGCAGCCTGCATCCCAGGTAATACCCGACAGACTTTTCCTTTGTATATGTTGCCAACTAATCCACGATGTTCACTGCGCTCAATGAAAATTTCCTGCAACACACCGTTTTCCACCACTGCAGCACGGGTTTCACTGGGCGTGACATTAATCAGAATTTCACTGCTCATTGACGATATTTACCTGTTGTAAAAGCTGACTGGTTTCAAATAATGGCAGGCCCATCACACCGGAGTAACTGCCTTTGATATTTTCAATAAACATAGCAGCTAAGCCCTGTACCGCATATCCTCCAGCCTTATCTTTTCCTTCTCCAGTGGCAAGATACCAGTCAATTTCGGCTGAACTCAGCTTTTTGAATTGTACGTCACTGATTTGCAAGCTTAGCCAATGTTGCTGTTGCCAGACAATCGCCACTGCGCTGAGCACCTGATGTCTGCTAGCAGATAATTGCAGCAAAAAAGCTTCTGCCTGTTGCAGGTTTTCCGGCTTGCCAAGAATTTGCTGTGAAGGCAAAACCACAGCAGTATCGGCGCCTATGACCGGTCGATAGTCTGTCTTTAGAGTTTCCCAGCCTGCCTGAGCTTTGGCTAATGCAATACGCTTGGCATAATCGGACGGCGTTTCTGCCGCTAAAACAGATTCATCAACGGCAACGTTTAATACAGAAAAATCGACTCCGATTTGAGTCAGGAGTTCACGCCGTCGCGGTGAAGCAGAGGCCAGATAAACTTTGGGAAATTTCATGCGCGATGGTAGGGATGATTCTGCAGAACCGTCCAGGCACGATATAACTGTTCTGCAACCACAATTCGAACCAACGGATGTGGCAAGGTCAGATTGGATAATGACCATTTTTGATCGGCACGTTGCTGGCACTCATCGGATAAGCCATCCGGTCCACCAATCAACAGACTGACATCCCGACCGGATGCCTGCCAGTTTTTTAATTGCTCCGCCAGCTGTTCCGTCGACCAGTTACGACCACCGACTTCCAGCGCGACCACATAATCATTTTGCGGTAAAGCGGTCATGATCCGTTTGCCCTCTTCCTGCATCCATTGTCCTGAACTGCCTGATTTACCTCGCTTTGACGGAGCAATTTCCTGCAGATTAAGCTGACATTCCCTCGGCATACGCCGTGCGTATTCGTTATAACCTTCGATAACCCACTGCGGCATTTTCTGGCCGACAGCAAGCAGATTCAGTTTCATTCACTATCTGCCGAAGCACTTTGCGTAACTTCAGCGACAGACCATAATTTTTCCAGATTGTAAGTCGCTCTGGTTTGCGGTGTCATAATATGTGCAATTACGTCACCTAAATCCACCAAAGCCCATTCGCCAATATCTTCACCTTCCATGCCGAGAGGTTGGACGCCAGCCGCTTTTGCCTGCGAAGAAACTTCATTCGCCAATGCTTTAACCTGTCTGTTGGATTTACCAGTAGCGATGATCATCACATCCGTAACATCGGTCATACCGGTTACATCCAGCACGGTAATATCCTCTGCTTTAATGTCTTCCAGTGCGTCTATCACTAATAATTTCAATTGTTCTGCCTTCATGGGCACTCCAAATAATAAATTTCGTTGTTAAGTTTAACGTATGTCAGCCTGTGCGTCTGTGGTGGTTTCGACGAAGCGGTCACTCGGCCCCTCCGGAAACCACTGGCTGGTTTTTCTGGTAATGAAATAGGCGGTCAGTCCGACCCACTCGCGCCAGGCAGGCTCAAGTTTTTCCAGTTGTTCAAAAACCGCAAAGTCCAACTGACGGGACTCTCCCGTCTGACTGCGATAATCCACCGGATAGGGTAATACCTTTATACCCTGTTTTTCAGCAATGCCTACTGACCGCGGCATATGATAAGCCGATGTCACCAAAAGATACTGGCCATTTCTTTTGGGTATGACTGTTTTTAGCCGTTGGAAATTTTCGTAGGTATTACGTGACTGAGATTCAATGATCAGTCGCTCTTCATCAATTCCCACCATGGTCAATAATTGATGGCTAAGCTCGGCAGGCGTTGCCCCGGCATCAAAGCGCAGTAAATTGCTACCACCGGTAAAAATGATTGGACTGTCAGGGTACTTTTTGGCTAACAATGCAGCCCCAAAATAACGGTCACTGGCCTGGCCGACCTGAGGCTGTTGCCAACTGATGGTGGTTTTTATATCTTCACCGCCCCCCAGAACAATGATGCCATCAATATTTTCTGGCAGCTGCTGGGGTTGGCTGATACGGGCTTCCAGTGGATGAATTAACCAGTCGCCAATTGGAAATATCATCAGACTCAAACTGAACACCAGCGCTGGCAACAGAAATCTTAACGCGATTGTTCGGTAACCGAACAATAAAAATAGCGTGCCAAATACCAGGAACAGATTAAGCATCATAAACGGACTGAGCAATGCCCAAGCCAATTTTGATAGTACAAAAAATACTTGTTCCATTAAACGTTACTGTTTTTTCGACTGGTAGAGTTCTAATTGCTCTATCACAGCAATAACCGAATCCGGTAACAAAAAATTGACCGGGTTTCCCGCCGACAATTCATCACGGATTTGCGTGGCGGAAATCGCCATTGGCGTTACATTCAATGGCCATATCTTGCCTGATGAGAGTTGTCGATCTTCTGCCTGAGCCATATTCTGGTGATACCAGACCTCTAGTTCTTCATGCATATCCAATGTTTCATCAGGTCTTTGCACCACCACGATATGCGCTAAATGCAAAATCTGTTGCCAGCGGGACCAGCTGCTAATGTTACGAAAAGCATCGGTACCCAGAATAAGAAATAATGGGTTATTAACAAATTGTTCGCGCAGACTGAGTAAGGTATCCACCGAAAAAGAGGGCCCTTCACGATGCAGTTCTCGATCGTCAACGGTTAATTGGGGAACATATTTTACTGCGATTTCCAGCATCAACCGCCGTGCATCAGCACTGGCCATGGTGGGCTGGCGATGCGGCGGTATCGCACACGGAATCAGCCGGACATGATTTAACTCCAGCTGCTGACAGACTTCCAGAGCCGAGCGCAAATGCCCGAAATGCACCGGATCAAAGGTACCGCCAAGAATGCCTATTGCCTCGGTTTTATGTTCTGATTTGACCACTACCAAACACTATCCATTTTTGTGACGTCAAACCATTTAAACCCACCGGACCACGAGCATGCAATTTATCGGTAGAAATACCGATTTCAGCACCCAGACCATATTCAAAACCATCAGCAAAACGTGTCGATGCATTTACCAACACTGAACTGGAGTCCACTTCCTGCAGAAAGCGTCTAGCGGTGTCATAATTTTGCGTCACGATACTTTCGGTATGGGCAGAACTATGCTGATAAATATGCAGCATCGCATCGTCTACATCATTGACAATTTTTATCGACAGAATGGGGGCAAGATATTCAGTATTCCAATCGGCGTCCGTTGCCACGGTGATATCCGGCAGAATATGTAAGGTTTCATTGCAGCCTCGTAATTCAACGCCTTCATTGATAAAACGCTTGGCCATAGCAGGCAAAAACTCGCTGGCAATATCAGCATGTACCAGCAGCGTTTCCATTGCATTGCATACACCATAACGGTGACATTTGGCATTAAAGGCAATCTCTTGCGCCATGCTCAAATCAGCTTCCACATCGACATATACATGACAGATGCCATCAAGATGCTTGATAACAGGCACTCGAGCGTCATGACTGATACGTTCTATCAGACTCTTCCCACCGCGTGGCACTATGACATCGACATATTCAGGCATAGTAATCAGTTGACCTACTACTTCACGATCCGTGATTTCAACGACCTGAACCGCAGTAATTGGTAAACCGGCCTGCTGCAATCCCTGATGGATGCAGTCTGCAATAGCCTGATTCGAATGTATTGCTTCGCTGCCACCACGCAGAATAGTTGCATTACCGGATTTCAGACATAATCCTGCTGCATCCGCGGTCACATTTGGCCGTGATTCATAAATAATGCCAATAACGCCCAGCGGTACCCGCATCTGGCCCAATTGAATACCGGAAGGCCGATACCGCATATCACTGATTTCGCCGATAGGATCAGGTAATGCCGCAATTTGTTCCAGACCTTGTGCCATTGACTCAATCCGGTCATCGGTCAATGTCAAACGATCCAGCATCGCAGCATCCAGTCCTTTGGCTTTGCCAGCCTGCAAATCCTGTTTATTGGCAGTTTTCAAGCCATCAGCCTGACTGCGGATCGCCGTGGCAATCGCCAATAGCGCCGCATTTTTATTATTGGTCGTTGCGCGTGCTAATACCCGGCTGGCTTCGCGGGCCTGTTGACCCAGTTTCTGCATGTAGGCTGCGACTTCCACAGCACTCTCCTCTTTTAATTTCTCTGCTTTCATGTTTGCTGTAATTGCATTGGCACACCAGCAACCTGTAGACACAGGGTGGTCAGCATCCGCCATGCATTATCATTACCGCCACCTTTTGCAGCGCGATCAATTGCCGCCATTTGCGGTAAAAATGTTCGCCATTTTGCTGCAGCATGGCGACGTAATCCTGTTTGAATCAACGGTCTCGCCTTATCCCAAACGGGAGGTTTCTGACTGCTGAAAACCTGGGCCGGTGCAGCACCTTTGTCCAATTGATCGGCCATATCAACCATTCGATGTAAAGACCAGGATACTGCCGAAAACACGGCCAATACATCATTACCTTCCGCCTGTAACATTCTTAACATACGCGGAATCTTGGCAGACTGACCAGCATAGACAGCATCCATCAGTGAAAATGCTTCAAATCGGGCACTGTCAGTAACGCTTTCCATTAATAAGGGTTCATCCACATTTCCATCAGGGCTAAGTAATACCAGTTTATCGATTTCCTGAGCGGCAGCGAATAAATTGCCTTCTGTTCTTTCTGCCAGCATGGTGGCGACAGAGAAGTTTGCCTGCAAGCCTTTCTGTTGCATGCGCTGCTGGATCCAGCGGGGAAGCATTTCAATACTGACCGGCCAGAGCGGAACACTGATGCCTGCACTTTCCAATGCAGTAAACCACTTTGCTTTTTGTTGCTGGGGCGTCAGCTTGCCAGTGATCAGTAATAAAAACGTATCGGGTGCAGGTTGCTCGGCAAATTCTCTCAGAAACGCTCCGCCTTCTTTACCGGGGGCCCCTGAAGGCAACCTGATCTCGACCAGTTTCTGCGAAGCAAACAGGGAAAGACTATCGTCAGCAAATCTAAGTTTGGACCAGTCAAAACGGGCATCGGCATGCCAAACCTGCCGTTCGGTAATACCCTGAACTTTGGCTTGCTGACGGATCGTATCCGCAGCTTCTTCCACTAGCAGAGGTTCATCACCATATAGCACACTGGTGACAGGAAAACTACGTTGTATCTGTGAGCTGAGCTGTTCTGCTTTAACTCGCATCAAATCTAATCCAAAGCGGATAAACGGCGAACTATTGCCTGACTGATTTGTTTTTCCATTTCTTCACGCAACAAACTTTCTTCACCATCACGTCCTAATACCTGTTCCTGGTCAAACTGATAATCTCGCTGGGCTTCAAATCGTTCATTATCGATTAGTTTATTTTGCTGATTGTCTGTCAGTTGAAATGCGACTTCCAATATCAATTCATATTCACTGACCTTGGCATTACCCCCGACTGACAATACATGTCGCTCATAGCGATTTTCCAGGAAGCTTAATACCGCCGCGCCTTCCATATAGTCGTCAACCACATTAATACCGTTACGTCTCAAGGTGCGTTTCAGTTCCAAGCCGAGTCCCTGACGCATACTGATCCCCTGAATATGCAATGTCTGTATGCTTTCAGGTAAATCTGCGGCACCACGCAACTGGAAACCGCAAGCCGCTACCGTCATACAAAAAACTGCAATTATCAGTTTCTTCAACATTACTGTTTCCTTTGTTTATCAGCCGACAACAATATTAATCAGTCTTCCTGGCACCAGAATAATCTTGCGGATGGTTTTACCATCAATATAACGCTGAACATTTTCATCTGCGATAGCCAGTGGCTCGATATCCGCTTGCTGGGCATTTACATCGACCATCAATTTCGAACGTAGCTTACCATTGACCTGAATCATCAGCTCGGTTTTGTCCTGTTTTAGCGCCTCAGCATCGACTTCAGGCCATTGAGCGTCAATCACGGCTTTGTCATAACCCAGCTGAGACCATAATGCATGACAGATATGCGGCGTAATAGGTGCCAACATCAACACCACTAATTCAAGTACTTCCTGGCGAACTGCCCGCGCCTGAGTATCTTGTTCGGTAAATTTGCTTAAGCCGTTCATCAACTCCATCACTGCTGCAATAGCTGTATTAAACGTATGACGACGCCCCAAATCATCGCCAACTTTTGTCAGTGTCTGGTGGGCCAGACGGCGCAAGTCTGTCGCAGCTTCGGACAGGTCGGTAAGGTTTTTGTCTTTAACAACACCTTTTTCAGTATGCTCATGAACACTGCGCCATAACCGTTTAAGAAAACGGTTAGCACCTTCCACTGCGTTATCTGACCATTCCAGTGACATTTCGGGTGGCGCGGCAAACATCATAAACAGGCGCGCGGTATCGGCACCGTATTCATCAATTAATGCCTGTGGATCAACAGTGTTACCTTTTGACTTGGACATTTTGGCACCATCTTTCAGTACCATGCCCTGAGTTAACAGGTTCTTGAATGGCTCATCACCACTGACCAAACCTTCATCACGTAATAATTTATGGAAGAACCGGGCATACAGTAAATGCAAAACAGCGTGTTCGATGCCACCAATATATTGATCAACCGGTAACCAGTAATCAGCACGTTGATCCAGCATCGCTTCGTGATTATCAGCACTGGTAAAACGTGCGTAATACCAGGATGATTCAAAGAACGTATCAAAGGTATCGGTTTCGCGGCGAGCCGGTTTGCCACACTCCGGACAATCACATTGATAAAACTCAGGCATGGATTTGATCGGTGAGCCCGAGCCATCGACCACAACATCTTCCGGCAATAACACAGGTAAGTCGGTTTCCGGCACGGGAACTGCACCACAGTGATCACAGTAGATTATCGGGATCGGCGTGCCCCAATAACGCTGTCGTGAAACACCCCAGTCACGTAAACGGTAGTTGACCTGGCGTTCGCCTTTATTCTGTTTGGTTAATTCATCGGCAATCGCGTCAAAGGCTTCTGCAGAAGTCAGCCCGGTAAACTGCGACGAGTTTACCAAGCGACCTTTTTCAGTAAAGGCATTCTGTTGCAGGTCAATTTCACTGTCGTCCGTTGGTGCAATAACCTGACGGATAGGTAAATCATATTTTTGCGCAAATTCAAAATCACGCTGATCGTGGGCAGGTACAGACATAACCGCGCCGGTGCCATAGCCCATCAATACAAAGTTAGCAACCCAAACTGGAATACGTTCACCACTGACTGGATGAATGACCGATATACCGGTCGCCATGCCTTTTTTCTCAGCGGTTTCCATTGCTGCTTCGGTGGTGTCAGTTTTCTTACATTCTTCGATAAACTGCTGTAACTGCACATTGGTCTCAGCCATACGCAAAGCTAACGGATGTTCTGCTGCAATGGCCAGATAACTGACCCCCATCAGAGTATCTGGACGTGTGGTGTAAACAGCTAGATCCTCATCACTGTCTGCCACAGCAAAGGTGATTTGTACACCTTCGGAACGACCAATCCAATTGGCCTGCATGGTTTTGACCTGATCCGGCCAGCCAGATAACTGTTGCAGATCATTACGCAGATCTTCTGCGTAATCTGTGATTTTCATAAACCATTGCGGTATTTCACGACGCTCAACTAATGCACCTGATCGCCAACCACGTCCATCTATAACCTGCTCATTGGCCAATACCGTTTGATCGACCGGATCCCAGTTAACAGCAGCGGTTTTGTTATAAACCAGACCTTTTTTGAATAAGCGTACAAACAGCCATTGTTCCCAACGGTAATAGTCCGGTTTACAGGTGGCGATTTCTCGATCCCAGTCATACGCGAGACCCAGACGCTGTAACTGAGCACGCATATAATCGATGTTTTTGTAGGTCCATTCGGCAGGTGGCACCTGATGTTTTAATGCAGCATTTTCAGCAGGTAAACCAAAGGCATCCCATCCCATTGGTTGCAACACATTTTTGCCCAGCATGCGCTGATAACGTGAAATAACATCACCAATGGTGTAATTACGCACATGCCCCATATGCAGCTGACCGCTGGGATAGGGAAACATCGACAGGCAATAGAATTTTTCTTTACTGGTGTCTTCGGTAGCACGGAAAGTTTGATGCTGCTGCCACCAGGTTTGGGCAGCAGTTTCGATCACATCTGGGCGATAATCAGCTTGCATGGGTTCTCTTTGTGAATACGGTGCAGGAAAGGTGGAAGGATACCTCAGCGACAGAAATGCCGAAAGCACCGAATAGTTTATTGACTCATCAGAGGGTAATTTCTATCGGCTATGCAATCAGAAACAGTGCAGCAGAAGATACTGCACTGTGAAGTTTTATCTAGATTCTGAATTCTTCTAACTTACGTCCACGATTCAGTTCTTCAACTAACCATAAAGGACGTTTACCAAACCCTTTCCAGGTTTTTTGCGGATCTTGCGGATGACGGTATTTGTCAGCACTTTCAGCACGAGGTTTGCGTGCACCTGATAAACCCACTCGCATATTTTTAGCCACAGCCGTCAGGGCTTCTGCAGGAGTAACTTTTTTTTCTTTTGCCAGGGCTCTTACCGCATCAGCCACAGCAACAACATCGCTATCTTTACTATTGAGTTCTGTCACTTTTTTAGTTTTCAATTTTTTAATTTGTTTTTTTGACTGACTAATCAATTTTTGCAGCTCTTGTTCTGAGAGTTTTTCCAGTTGCAAAGCAGATAAATTACTCATCGCATTACCTTTTATCTAAAACTTATAAAAACAAATAATATCAGTATTATTAACTTTGTCTATTTGAAAACTTTTTAATTCCCAGCAGACACCAGTACTTTGTATTTTGCATAAAGTTGATCATGAGATTCAACATTATCTGGATCTTTAGGTATGCAATCCACCGGACAGACTTCTACGCATTGTGGGGTATCAAAATGGCCTACACATTCCGTACACAGGTCAGGATCAATTACATAAATTTCCTCACCTTGCGAAATTGCGCCATTAGGACATTCCGGTTCGCATACATCACAATTAATGCATTCGTCAGTAATAAACAGAGACATGGTTTACTCCGATAACTCTTTATAAAACGGTAATTAAACCGATAAATTTTAACTCGACTGTTTTTTGTCTGCCAGTTGCTGCTGTAATGCCTGTTGCACACAGGGCGCAACAAATTGGGAGACATCTCCACCCAAAGCCGCTATTTGTCTGATCAGGCTTGATGAAATAAACGTAAATTGTTCTGCCGGAGCCAGAAATAGTGTTTCAACTTCCCACTGTAAACGGCGATTCATTGCGGCAAGTTGAACTTCGTATTCAAAATCTGAAACAGCACGAAGTCCACGAATAATGACTGAGGCATTTCGCTGCATTGCATAATTCACCAATAAACCATCGAAGGATGTAATTTCGATATTGGGTAAATCATCCAGGGTTTGTTTGGCTAATGCCAAACGTTGCTCAATTGAAAATACCGGTTTTTTACCGGTGTCCGCAGCGACAGCAACAATCACTTTTTCAAATAAGCGGCTGGCACGTTGAACCAAATCTGTATGCCCGTGGGTAATCGGATCAAATGTACCTGGATAGATGGCGGTGATTGACATGCCAAAACCTTATTGCATTTTAAATAAACAATATCTTACATCACCTGCCTGTTTATCTTTAAATAAATGCCAGGTATCTGGTAACCCAGTCAGATTTTGATGTTTATTACATTCCAGATAAACCAGACTATTTTTATGCAATAAATTTCGCTGAGTTAATAAACCGGCTATTTCAGACCATAAATCCGCACCAAAAGGCGGATCCAGAAAAATAATATCGTAAGAGGTGCTGCATTGATTTAAAAACTGCTGTGCGGTTTGCCTGAACAATGCACATTGCTCTGCAGCTAACATTGTTTTATTGGCCTGCAACTGTTTATAAGCCTGCAGATCCAGTTCAACCATATCAACTTTTGCAGCGCCCCTTGAGGCTGCCTCAAAACCCAAAGCACCGCTACCACTGAATAGATCAATACAAACGGCTTCTGGTAAATGCGGTTGTAACCAGTTAAACAGTGTCTCGCGGATACGATCAGAGGTCGGTCTCAATCCTTCCACGGCAGGGAATGATAATCTTCTCCCACCCCATTGGCCGCCGATAATTCGAACAGATTGACGTGATGTTTTATTCAGCGTCGCCACCCACCAGTATTGTGACCATTTTTTGGGGATGGATACGTTTTTGATAAGCGGCTTTTATTTGATCAACCGTCACTGCGTTCACTCTTGAATTAAAGGTTTCCAGATGATCCAGCGGCAACTGATAAAAGCCCATCATCGCCAGATAATCGGCAATTTTACTATTGCTATCCAGGCGCAAGGCAAATCCACCGGTAATATTTTTCTGTGCGGCTGTGAGTTGTTCTTTAGTGGGGCCCTGCTCAACAAAATCCACTAATGTCTGATTCAGTACTTCCAATGCCAGTTCTGCCTGATCATTACGGGTTTGCAGACCAAACTGGTAAGGGCCGGCCTCCCGCATTGGTCTGAAATAACTATAAGCACTATAGGATAAGCCACGTTTTTCACGAATTTCATCACTGATAATGGACACCAGTCCACTGCCACCTAAAACATGATTACCGACATACAGCGGGAAAAAATCTGGATCATCGCGGGTCAAACCAGGTTGCCCCATCAAAATCGTGGTTTGACTCGATGGATAAGGCAAATTCTTTTGTTGGGCAGTTTCAAGTGGTTCAACTTCAGGTAAGGCCGCAGCCTTTTTTCCCGCGGGAAGGCTACCGGAAATTTTTTCTGACAAGGCTTTTGCCTGTTTAATATCCACATCACCTACAATGACCAGTACAGCATTGTTCGCCACATAAAATTGCTGATAAAACTGTTGCAAATCGGCAATGCTGATTTCTTCTATTGAAGCTTCGGTGCCTATTGGCATGGATGAATACGGATGGTCATCATATAGCTGCTGATAAAAAGCGCGGTCAGCTATAGCAGAAGGCGATTGTTTTTCGCTTTGCAAACTGGTTTTAACTTGATTAATAAGACGATCAAAAGACCTTTCCGGAAAGGACGGTTGACTGATAACTTCTACAAACGTATCGATAGCAGGTTGTAAAGCATCTGCTTTGGATAAAGTCCGCAAACTCAACACCGCCATATCGCGCTCAGACTCAGAGCTGAATTCGGCACCGACATCATCAAATGCAGTAGCAATAGCATCGGTGTCTTTGTTTTTGGTACCTTGATTGAGCATTGAACTCGTCAGTAATGCCACCCCGCCTTTCGGATCTCTCGCGGCGCCAGCATCAAATACCAGACGAATGTCCAATATGGGCAATTCCTGGGCTTTGACAAAATATACCTGGGTGCCATTGGCAGTTTGCCAATTTTCTATTTGCGGACTGGCAGAAACGCTAAAGGCCAGTAATAATCCAGTGAATAAAAAAGAGAACTTAGCGAGCATGTGGATCTCCCGAAGTAGGACGTGGAGTAGTATTGTCTGTGGGCATTGGAATCAGTTCTGCGACGGTAAGTCCTTCATCAATAAAATATTTTTGTGCAACCTGTTGAACCTGTTCAGCAGTAATTGCACTGATTTTATCGGGATAACTGTCAACCAGACGCCAATCGAGGCCAACTGTTTCCAGCATGCCTAACTGCATGGCCTGGTAGAAAACACTATCAAGCTGATAGACAGAGCTGGCAATCACCTGAGTTTTGACGCGTTGTAACTCTGCCTCGGTAACGAGTTCTGCTTTAATTTTATCAAGCTGATTCAACACAGCGTGCTTGACGTCCTCAACAGACTTACCTTGAGCAGGTGTACCAGCAATGGTAAATACATCATCTAAACGGGAAAACGCACTGTTATAAGCACTTATTCCGGCAGCTACCTGCTGTTCACGAATCAATTCACGAGAGAACCGGCTACTTGCACCACCATCAAGAATGCCTGCCAGAACATCTAAGGCATAGGGTTCCCAATCTTGCTCAGCAGTTTTAACCACCGGCACTTTCCAGCCCATCATCAAATAAGGCAGTTCTGCAGGCGCTTTTAACTCCAAAGTACGCTTGCCACGCTGAACAACTTCAATCTGAGGTTTAACCGTTGCCAGTTCTTCTGGTTTCAATGGGCCAAAATATTTCTGTGCTAACTGGTAAACCTCGTCGGGCTTAACATCGCCGACCACCACAACGGTTGCGTTATTTGGGGCATACCACATTTGGTACCACTCACGCAGGTCTTCTGGATCATAATGATTAATATCATTCATCCAGCCAATAACCGGGTGATGATAAGGGCTATTCATAAACGCCATGGCATTCATTGCTTCACGTAGTAACGAACGTGGATTATCATCGGTACGCATGCGCCGCTCTTCAGCAACCACCTCTCGTTCTTTGAGTAACTCGGCATCATCAATAATCAAATTGCGCATTCGCTCGGCTTCAAGGCGAAAACTGATTTCCAAACGCTCTTTTTCCAGTGTTTGAAAATAGGCCGTGTAATCACGTCCGGTAAAGGCGTTTTGAGAGCCACCATTTTCGGCAATAATGCGGGAAAACTCATTTGGTCCAAGGTTTTCCGTGCCCTTAAACATCATATGTTCAAGAATATGTGATATACCGGTAATGCCATTGTGCTCATAGCTTGAACCGACTTTGTACCAGACCTGGGAAACCACAACCGGTGCCCGATTATCCGGTTTGACCAGTAATTTAAGACCATTGTCCAGCTGATATTCACTGACTTGCGCAAAGCCAATAACAGGCACTATCAGCAGTGCCCAAACAAGTTTTTTTAAGGTGTGCATCTGCATCTCACAATTGATCACATGATAAGATTAATAATCGAACACTAACGACAAACCGAGAATATGTTTAGTTTCCTCAGAAAAAAAGCCAAACCCAGCGAAAACAGCAGTGAGGAGCAACTCCTCACTGAACAGCAGTCAGCCGCACATGATGCGGAAAATACCGCAGATACTCAAGCCAGCAATGTTTCAGAGACCCCAGGATTTTTTGGACGCCTCAAACAGGGACTGAGTCGCAGCAGCACCAAATTGACCGAAGGCTTTGCCGATTTGGTACTAGGCAGAAAAACTATTGATGATGATTTGCTTGAAGAACTGGAAACCCAACTGCTCAGTGCAGATTTAGGGATAGAAGCTACACAGACCATCATTAACGACTTAACACAACGTGTTGCCCGTAAGCAGCTTAATGACCCGGAAGCCCTGTTTGCAGCAATGCACGCTGATATGGTGGACATCCTCAAACCAGTTTCCCGACCGCTGCAGATTCCATCATCTGCCAGTCCTTTTGTGATCCTGATGGTGGGTATTAACGGTGTGGGAAAAACGACAACCATTGGCAAACTGGCCAAACAGTTTCAGCTGCAAGGCAAAAAAGTGATGCTGGCGGCCGGTGATACATTTCGTGCTGCAGCTGTTGAACAACTTCAGGTCTGGGGAGAACGTAATCAGATCCCTGTGATTGCCCAACAAAATGGTGCTGATTCTGCCTCGGTTATCTTTGATGCCTTACAAGCGGCCAAAGCCCGGCAGATGGATATTCTGATTGCTGATACGGCGGGTCGTCTACATACCCAATCCAACCTGATGGAAGAGCTGAAAAAAGTAAAACGCGTTATGGCCAAACTGGATGGCAATGCGCCACATGAAGTCATGCTGGTGCTGGATGCCGGCACTGGACAAAATGCTTTGTCTCAGGCTGAACAATTTCATCAGGCGGTAGGATTAACCGGTATTACCCTGACGAAACTTGATGGTACGGCAAAAGGCGGTATTATTTTTGCCATCGCTAAAAAAATCGGCTTACCCATTCGTTATATTGGGGTTGGTGAAAAGATCGATGATTTAAGAACCTTTGAAGCAGAGGATTTTGTCGATGCATTACTGGGCCGTGAAACACAATAATGATCCGATTTGAACAGGTTTATAAACGTTATGAAGGCCAGCAGGAAGCCCTGTCGGGTCTTAGCTTTGAACTGCTCTCAGGAGAAATGGCTTTTTTGACCGGTCACTCAGGTGCCGGTAAAAGTACCTTATTAAAACTGATAGCACTGATCGAACGTTGCTCTCATGGTCAGGTGATCGTCAATAATCAAAATCTGAGCCGACTGCCGAAGTGGAAGATCCCCTATTACCGTCGAAAAATTGGCCTGGTGTTTCAGGATCACAATCTGTTACACGATCGTACGGTGTTTGATAATGTTGCTCTGCCATTGATTATTGCAGGTGAAAACCATCGTGAAATTGGTCGGCGGGTGCGAGCAGCTCTCGATAAAGTCGGCTTGCTGGGCAAAGAACGCAACTTACCTATTGCCTTGTCAGGTGGTGAACAGCAACGGGTAGGTATTGCCCGCGCGGTGGTTAATCGTCCGCCGGTTCTGCTGGCCGATGAACCAACAGGAAACCTGGATCCGGAATTATCCCGCGAAATCATGCATTTATTTGAACAGTTCAATCAGGTTGGCGTGACGGTATTTATTGCAAGTCATGACCAGGATTTAATCAGCCAGTTACCTTACCGCCACATTACCCTGCAACAGGGAAGGCTTGCAGAAAACCATTCATGAAACTACTGAATATTCATAATTACCTGCTGCGTCATGTTCAGGTCATGCTCTCCAGTCTGGGTGAGTTATGGCGTCAACCCGTCGCGACTTCAATGACCTTATTGGTGATCGGTATTGCCTTGTTATTACCTGCAGGTTTGTTTGTCATCCTGAAAAATGTCGAACAGGTCAGTGGAGAATGGCAGCATGCCAATCGTATTTCGCTGTTCCTGCAAGATGAAATAAGCGACAAACGTGGCGAGCAATTGGCTGAGCAACTCAAGACCTGGCCCGATATTGTTGATGTTTCATTTCAATCTGCGCAGCAGTCGTTAAATGAATTTCGGGAAATATCGGGACTGGAAAGCCTGTTGGATACATTACCTGAAAATCCGTTGCCTGCGGTGATCATCATCGAACCCGAAGAAGAGCAACAGCAGGAAGCAATTGAGGCATTATTAAAAAGACTCGATGCCTTACCGGAAGTCGATTTGGCACAACTCGATATGCAATGGCTACAACGATTGCGCAGCATCAACGAAACAGGCCAACGCGGCATTAGCATTCTGGCTATCTTGTTATCACTGAGTGTATTGCTGGTTATTGGTAATACTATCCGACTGGCCATTCTTAACCGTCAGACGGAAATACGCGTAATCAAACTGGTTGGCGGTACCAATACATTTGTCAGAAGACCTTTTTTATACACTGGTATGTGGTATGGCTTTCTGGGTGGTGTATTAGCCTGGATAGCGTTACTGATTAGTCTGCTGATTATCAGTGGACCGATTGATGAATTGGCGGCCTTGTATGACAGCCAGTTCACCTTAAAGTGGTTTGGCGGTCAAATGTTATTTTCATTACCAATCTGCGGGCTGTTACTGGGAGTCATGGGGGCATGGCTTGCCGTGAGTAGACATTTGAATGCAATTGAGCCAAGCTAATGGTAATAAAGAAACTTTTCATGCATTAACCATTCTAATGGATACATTTTAAAATGCTTTTTGCTAAAATAAAGCGATAGGTTTTCATAGGGAGAACGCACACATGACAACGCATGCAGCCCAATATCAACTTGCCACAGCACCAATTGGCAACCTGGATGCATACACCAATCTCGTGCATCAAATTCCCGTTTTAACGGCTGAAGAAGAGCACGATCTAGCGACACGCCTGCAACAAAATGGCGATCTGGAAGCGGCACAGCGACTGGTATTGTCGCATTTGCGTTTTGTGGTTCGTATTGCCAAAGGCTACAGTGGTTATGGTCTTCCGGTTGCCGACCTGATTCAGGAAGGTAATATTGGTCTGATGAAAGCGGTCAAACGCTTTGACCCGGAAAAAGGTGTCCGACTGGTTTCATTTGCTGTTCACTGGATCCGCGCAGAGATTCACGAGTATGTCATTCGCAACTGGCGGATCGTGAAAATTGCCACTACCAAAGCACAGCGAAAATTATTCTTTAATTTACGTAGTGCCAAACAACGTCTGGGTTGGCTGAATCAGGATGAAATTGAAGCCGTTGCTGATGATCTTGGTGTTACAGCCGCCAATGTCATCGATATGGAGCGCCGTCTGGCTCAACCGGATACATCATTTGATTTGCCGGTTGATAATGACGATGATGAGTCCAGCTATTCACCAGCCGCTTATTTAAAAGCGCCTGATAATAGTGACCCATCGAAACAACTGGAAAATGAAGATTATGCTGACTTTCAACAGCAGAAGCTGGTCAATGCATTAGCAACACTGGATGAACGTAGTCGCGATATTATCAGTAAACGCTGGTTGCATGATGACGATAAAGCCACCTTGCATACATTGGCCGATCAATATCAGGTCTCCGCTGAGCGGATTCGACAGATTGAAAATAATGCGATGAAAAAACTTCGCCAGCTAATGGATTAATAGCAACCATAAAAAAGCCCGCTGACCTTTCGGTAAGCGGGCTTTTTTTTACCCATGCTTACCGTTCAAGCAAAGGTGTTTTGTTAGGTTTACCGTCCCACTCTTCTGCATCATCCAAAGGATCTTTTTTCTCAGATAATACAGGCCAGACTTGTGATAATTCCGCATTAATCTGCAAGAATTCCATTTGTTCATCCGGTAAATCATCTTCAGAAAAAATCGCTTCTGCTGGACATTCGGGTTCGCAAAGTGTGCAATCTATACATTCGTCAGGATCAATAACCAAAAAGTTAGGACCTTCGTGAAAACAGTCTACTGGGCAGACATCAACACAATCAGTATATTTACATTTAATACAGTTTTCAGTGACAACAAAGGTCATGGTGAAATCTCCACAAATACAATTTTTTACAGGCCAGACCTGTCAGAATGTTCGATATTCTACATGATTTACCAACGTTCTGGGCAATGATGATAAATACGGTATGATCAACTTTGCTCTGAAGATTACCCGTCTGAAAACAGGATGACCCGATGATAAGAAAAATTCTAATCCTAGCCGTATTTATCAGTTTTTTTCTGATCAGTACTGCATTTGCTGTGTTCAATATGCAAACCGTTTCTCTTGATCTGTTTTTTGTACAATGGCAACTGCCATTGGCCGTTTTATTAATCGCCTTTTTATTATTGGGATTAATAATCGGCGCCACGATTATTGCTTTGAGCACGCTTCGAATCCGCTATGACAATCATCGCTTGGAAAATAAATTACAAAGTGCCGAGCAAGAACTGAACAGCCTGCGTATCTTGCCAGTACGAAATAGCCACTAGGCCCAATCATGATGCAATGGCTTTTTTTCCTGTTACCCGTCGCAGCACTGTCAGGTTGGTTTCTGGCCATGCGGCATTATAAAAAACAGCCACAAAGACATGCTAAAGCCTTTAATCCGGAATATTTCAAAGGCTTGAATTATCTTCTCAATGAACAGCCCGATAAAGCAATTGATGTCTTTATCGGACTTCTAGAAGTAAATAGTGAAACGGTCGAAACCCATTTGGCTCTGGCGAACCTTTTCCGTCGCCGTGGCGAAACCGAACGCGCCATTCGTATTCATCAGAACTTGATAGCCCGACCAAGTCTGCACGGCGAACAACGTCTGCAAGCCATGGTGGAACTGGGCCTGGATTATATGCATGCGGGTGTATTGGATCGTGCAGAACACCTGTTTCTTGAATTACTGCAGCAACCGCAGCCTCATCCGGAAGCAGCAAAGCAATTAATGCGCATATACCAACAGGAAAAAAAATGGGCGCAGGCAATTGAAATGGGCAAACAGATTGATGCCAGTAAAACTGCACAGGTGAAACCCTTAATTGCTCAGTTTTATTGTGAACTTGCCGAACAATATACCGACCACGATCGCCACGAAGCATTTAATATGCTCAAGCAAGCCTTGTATCATGATGAAAATTGCGTGAGAGCCAGCCTGCTGGAAGCCCGACTGTTTTTGAGTATAAAGCAGCCCAGAAAAGCGCTTAGTGCGTTGCAGACTATCGAACAGCAAAATCCTAAATTTTTGTCAGAAGCTTTACCTTTCTGGCATGAAGCATATCAGCAATTGGGAGATTTACCGGCATTACGCAACCAGTTAACCCAGCTTATCAGCCGTCATCCACATCTGACTTCTGCCCGTATTATGTTGACCCATATCGTGGCTGAACTGGAAAACAATAAAGCCGCCCAGCAAATGCTTTACGAACAATTACATCACCATCCCTCAGTAGAAGGTTTGCATACCTTGATTAAACTGGGTGAAAACAATCAAATTGCGCTTATCCCTTTGATTGAGCGCATTACCAGAACCATGGTAGAAAAAGGTGATCGTTACACCTGCAAAAACTGTGGTTTCTCAGGCAAAACCATGCACTGGCTGTGTCCTGGTTGTGCCAGCTGGGGCACGGTTCGCCCCACTGAAATTCATCTTACTGCTTTGGAAAAATTACTGGATCCACCTTCATGAATAAAATCCGAATTTATCATAACCCTCGCTGTAGTAAATCACGCGAAACCCTGCTTTTACTGGAAAATCAGCAGCAGGATATTGAGATTGTGGAATATCTTAAGACTCCCCCGACAGCGGAAGAATTATCCGATATCCTGCAGCAGCTTGATATGCAACCAAGACAGTTGTTACGTACTAAAGAAACGCTATACAAGGAATTACAGTTAGATAATAAAGATTTATCTGATCAAGAACTCATCAGAGCCATGTGTGACAACCCGAAACTGATTGAACGCCCCATCGTCATTAAAAACAATCAAGCCATTATTGGCAGACCACCTGAAGCGGTGCTGAATATTCTCTGAGACCCCACTATGAATGAGATTTTGATCCTTTATTACAGCCAGTCCGGGCAGGTCAAAGCTATGGCTGAACAAATTGCGCGTGGTGTGGAAAAACATACTCATTGCACGGCAAGAATTAGAACGGTGCCCAGGGTTTCCACCGTTTGTGAAAAAACCGAACAAGAGATTCCTGCCTCCGGTCACCTTTATGCCACATCGGCTGACTTGCAGGAATGTGCAGGGCTTATTCTGGGTAGCCCTACCCGTTTTGGCAATATGGCAGCTGCACTTAAATATTTTATCGATGGTACCAGTGATGATTGGTTATCCGGCACCCTGAATGGCAAGCCTGCTGCGGTATTTACCTCCACTGGAAGTCTGCATGGAGGTCAGGAAACCACCTTGTTATCCATGATGCTGCCGTTATTACATCACGGTATGGTGATTGCCGGCTTACCTTATACAGAAGCCGCTTTGATGACCACGCAAACTGGCGGCACACCCTATGGTGCCAGCCATTTTGCCGGAGCAGAAAATAAACGGACTATGAGTCAGGAAGAAATTGATCTGTGTCAGGCGCTAGGGTTGCGGGTTGCTGAGCTTGCCGTTAGGCTTGCCAGATGAAGTTTGTGCACTCACTCAGAATTATTTCGTTAATCAGTTTTTTTGGACTGATGATCAGCTTACTGCTTTGGATTTTAATCGCAGAACACAGTGAAAACTTTCCTGTCGCGGCGTGGCTGATCATAGGCGTGGTGCCATTATTATTTCCAATGAGAGGTGTTCTGTATGGAAAAACCTATACTCATGCCTGGGCCAGTTTTTTGATGTTGTTTTACATTGCTCATGGAATCGGCGAGTTATATAGCAGAGATGCTATTATCTGGTATCCATTACTGGAAGTGATATTCAGCAGCAGTTTTTTTGTAGCAGCGAATTTATATGTTCGTGCCTCTGCAAAATTGCGAAAAAAATCACAGACTTAATATATTGATAATGTTCCAATATCCGTGACTATTTATTGGAGTTACCTATGAGTACCATTCCTGCCATTCAATCAGCGTATCAAGGCATTCAAAATGGCATGCAAAGCTTGAACAAAAATGCTTTCGCTGTGGCAAGTGAATCAACTAAAGGTGGTGACTTCGTCACGCCTATGGTCGAGATAAATAGCGACAAGCTACAGGTACAGGCTTCAGCAAAAGCTCTGCAAATCAGCTCTGATACACTTGGCTCCCTGCTTGATATCAAAGTCTGAAAAAATTTTCATTCTTCTTAACTCGTAAATACTGGCAACAAAAAGGTATTTGACGCTACACTATAGTCGTTACTGACTACGAAGCCCTATTTTGAGTTTATCCCCATACGTCGCACTTGACGAAAACATTATCCGTGCAGCACTGAATCCCGAAATTATCTCTCAACTTGACAGCCTTCAGGTTTTTTCTGAAGTGACTTCAACCAACGATATTCTCTGGAAAAAAGCCCAAACGGGTATCTCGGGCACAGCAGTATGTCTTGCAGAAATGCAGACCGCTGGCCGTGGTCGTCGTGGTGGTCAGTGGGTTTCACCCGCCAGTGGCAATATTTATCTTTCTTTAATGCGGTCATTAAACATTGAAGATGTCCGTAATGGCCTGAGCATTGCCATCGGCATCGCCTTGATAAATACCCTTCGGACAGAGGGAATAGAAGGTTTGCAATTAAAATGGCCCAATGATGTTTTATATAAGCGACGTAAACTTGCAGGAATTCTTGTAGAATCACGTTACGGAAGCCAAAACTACGTTACCATCGGTATCGGCTTGAACCTTTCACTACCGGATAATTTACATACTGCCATCCCTCAGCCCGTTATCAGCCTTGAGCAACTTTGTAATCCGCTCCCATGTCGCAATCGGCTGGCAGCCAAAATAATTCAAAATATGATTGAAACCCTAGAACTCTTTTCTCATCGTGGTCTTAGTGACTTTCTGCCATTATGGCCACAATATGATGCCCTGCATAATCAGGCTATCAATATCATCAGCGAAAACGGACAATTTACCGCTCTCGCCTGTGGTATCAACGAACAAGGTGAATTACGGTACATGCGTGACCAGCAAGTAGCATACTTATCTAACAGCCATCTCAGTATCAGGTTTGCCTCATGATCTTATTAGTCGATATTGGAAACAGTCAGATTAAATGGACCACGATAAAGTCCAAGGTGTTGGCGGACTCACAACATTTCAGCAGGCCAAAGACCGGTATCAAAGCAGCTTTGAATAAAGCGTGGAAATCACTTGAAGATATCGAGGCTGTTTTTGTCAGTAACGTTGCCGGCGACAAGATTGCCGCACAACTGACCGAATGGATCGACAAACAATGGAAACTGACACCGGTATTTGTGCAAAGTGAGAAAAGAAGGTTTGGTGTGACCAATGCTTACGAACAACCTGAAACACTGGGTGTGGATCGCTGGTTAGCCATTGTCGCCGGTCGCCAGCATGCACGACAGGTTACCTGCATCATTGATTGTGGCACAGCTATCACCGTGGATATCGTGACTGAAAAAGGACAGCATCAGGGCGGTTTGATTGTCCCCGGATTGTCACTGATGAAAAAAATGTTGACCGATAACACCGATGCGCTCAGCAATGTGACACAAGAAAATGAATTTAACTTATTGGCAACCAACACTCATAGCGCTATTCAGGCGGGTACGTTGTACATGGTTACGGCTACCCTGGAAAATCTCATCAATGATCTGCAACAGAATTTCACAGATGAGGTTCGATTTTTAATTACCGGAGGTGATGCTGAGGAATTAATTCCACTCATGCCCCAGCCACTAATCCACGAACCTGATTTAGTGCTGAAAGGTTTGGCGCAATACGCCAGACAAAACAATCAACGCAATAAAAATAAACCGATGAAACAGATTGAGTCCAACTCGGATGAAACCCCGATAGAAGACTCAACAGCATTGCCAGAAAACGCGAACTGAGATAAGCTTTCGCACCCTTAAGGAGAACTGGCCGAGTGGTTGAAGGCGCACGCCTGGAAAGTGTGTATAGGTTAATAGCCTATCGAGGGTTCGAATCCCTCGTTCTCCGCCAAATTAATTTCTTACACTACGGCTTGTTGATCTCCATTGGTCATTCTCCACCCATCGCTTTATCGGATTTTTAAAAGTAATGGTTGATCTTGCGCATGGATATTAAGCATTTTCAGAATACAGAAACCAGCTTCATCTTATTGAACCCAGTTTTTGCTTCCCCTTGGCCGAACTGTCTGAATGAACAGACAATAATAAATTTCTTTATTTTTATTACCGCTATGCATGGCACTCAAATCAAAAAAAGCATAGAATAGCCAACTCTATGGTGGCCCAGCCGGTCTCCTCGCGACGATATGTTGGTTACCACGTCAGGCCCGGAAGGGAGCAGCGCAGCCATCGGACTCGGGCGCCGAGATTGGGCTGGTTTGGGTCACCACCCTTATACCACATTGGGTATCTGACAAGCTGCATGAGTTATCTGGTACTGGCCCGCAAGTGGCGCCCCAAAAAATTTGCCGAAGTTGTCGGCCAGCAGCACGTATTACGTGCGCTGATCAATGGTCTTGACCAAGACCGCTTACATCATGCTTTTCTGTTTGCCGGCACCCGCGGGGTGGGTAAAACCACATTGGCTAGAATATTTGCCAAATCTCTCAATTGTGAACAAGGCATCAGCTCTACTCCCTGTGGCGAGTGTAATAGCTGTGTTGAAGTCGACAACGGTCGTTTTGTTGATTTGATTGAAGTTGATGCCGCGTCACGTACCAAGGTCGATGATACCCGTGAGCTGCTGGATAATGTTCAATATGCGCCCAGTCGCGGACGCTACAAAGTTTATTTGATCGACGAAGTCCATATGCTGTCCACCAGCAGTTTTAATGCGTTACTAAAAACACTGGAAGAACCCCCTCCTCACGTCAAATTCCTCTTTGCTACAACGGATCCGCAGAAGTTACCAGTCACGATTTTATCTCGTTGCCTGCAATTTAATCTGCGTCGATTAGATATTAAACAAATTTCCGATCATCTGGCGTTTATTCTGCAGCAAGAAAATATAGATTTTGAAGCCGAGGCTTTAAATCAGATTGCCTTTGCTGCTGATGGCAGTATGCGGGATGCTCTGAGCCTGCTGGATCAGGCAATAGCCTTTTCCGGCGGCAAAGTGACAACGGAAATTGTCAGTCAGATGCTGGGCAGTGTTTCCCAACAGCAATTAGTCCAATTGCTTGAAGCGTTAGCTGCTAAAGATGCCAAATCACTCTTGATATATATTGATGAATTGGCCTCTTTAGGCCGTGACTTTGTGGTGGTACTGGATGGTTTGATGACCAGTCTGCAACGCATTGCTACAATTCAATTAATTGCCGACACAGAATCACTAGATCAACAGGATGATGCGGCATTACAGAATTTAGCCAATGTTTTCTCCGCTGAAACAGTACAACTGCTTTACCAGATTGCCTTGCATGGCAAGCGCGATATGCCTTATGCAGCTGACCCACGTAGCGGTTTTGAAATGACCTTGTTGCGGATGTTGAGTTTTCAACCTCAGGCAGTAACTTTTAACGCGGGGCAGCCCCCCGTAAAAAAGTCGCAAGCCAATAGTGAATCAGCGCCTGTTTCGGCAGCGGTAAGTTCATCCGTTGAACCAGCTGCAACGTATTCTCCTCCATCAGGTTCAACGGTTACCCATTCTACAAAAGCTGAGCCTGAGTCCGCAGAACCACCGCCAAGTGCACCAGCAAAACTTGAGGTAAAGGAACCACCGCCGGTCGAGCCTGAATCGCATTCGATAGTGGTCACTAATACTTCAACCGAAGTTCAGCCCAAAGAAACTGCACATTCTAACTCTGACGATGCATCACAGCTGCTCAATTTGACCACAGCAAACTGGACCGCGTTGATTGCACAATTAAAACTGTCCGCATTTGCCAGGCAATTGGCGGATCACTGTGCCTATCTCCGCTCGGATAAAAATAAAATTTATCTTTCCGTCGCATCTGAATTACAGCATCTAGCAAATGATAAATCGGTTGCAAAACTGCAAGCAGCTGTCAGTAAACAGCTACAGTTTGAAGTCACATTAGTGTTCACCGAAACAACTGATACGGAAAATGTCCCGACATTAGCTGCTGAGCGTGCACAACAGGCCGCAGAACTTCAACAAAACGCAGTTGATGCCATTCACAATGATCCTGTGGTTGAACAGATCAAAAATGCATTTAATGCCCGTATAATCGATACAACAATTAAACCCTTATAACTTTAAAGAGGATCTCCTATGAAAGGTGGATTAGGTAATCTGATGAAACAGGCCCAGGAAATGCAGGCCAATATGCAAAAGGCTCAGGAAGAACTGGCCAACGTCGAAGTCACTGGCCAGGCTGGTGGCGGCATGGTGAAAATCATCATGACCGGCAAACACGATGTTAAACGTGTGAGCATTGAAGACAGCCTGTTTCAGGATGATAAAGAGATGCTGGAAGATTTGATTGCAGCAGCTCTTAATGATGCAGTAAAACAAGTCGAGAAAACCACCCAGGAACGCATGGCCGGCATGATGCCTCCAGGCATGAAATTACCTTTCTAATTCAAATATGGCTACTCTCGGTCCCAGCATTGATCAATTGATCCAGGCTTTACGCTGTTTACCCGGCGTGGGGCCAAAATCAGCTCAGCGAATGACGTTTCATTTACTGGAACGCGATCGCAGCGGTGGAGAACATCTTGCAGAAATGCTGAGCAAAGCGCTGACTAATGTAAAACATTGTCAGCGCTGTCGTATTTTAAGTGAAGAAGATATTTGCAGTCGCTGTAACGACAGTTCACGTCGTGAAGATCAACTGTGTATTGTGGAAATGCCCAGTGATGTGATTGCTATTGAACAGGCAACGCATTATCAAGGACAGTATTTCGTGCTGACCGGTCATTTATCACCATTAGATGGTATAGGGCCTGAAGCATTAGGCATCCCCGATCTCATTGAGCGCTTTGATCAGAAAATCGTTACTGAAGTCATTCTGGCAACCAATCCAACGGTTGAAGGCCAGGCTACAGCGCATTATATTAGTGAAATAGCGCGTTCAAGAGACATACATGTAACACGGTTGGCACATGGTATACCATTGGGGGGTGAACTTGAGTATGTTGACAGTGGTACACTGTCTCATGCATTTGCTGGGCGAGAAAAATATTAACCGAACCAAACAATATTAGAGCGGATTTACATGACGGAAATCTATACGGCATACGACTCATTAAAAAACTTTAACGGTCTCATTCACCGCCAGCCGTTGTTTATTTCCAAAAAACTTGATGTCGACAGTTATCACCTGACATTTCTTGATACCGAAGGAAATCCTCTGGGTGAAGACGCGCCCGTACCTGATTTTCTATCGCAGCTTTCAGCCATATTAAAGGCGATAAATCATAATCAAAAAACCTTATTAACCATTCCCGGATCATGGCAAAAAGCACTTTTTGAGTATGAAATGCCTGGAATTGATCTGATCATTGAAGCCAATGATCGTTCAATAACGAAACCGGCCAGTTCACATGTCAGTTATGCGGAAAATGCCAAGAGTAATGTCGGTAATGGTCAGACCCTGTTAATTGATCTGGAAGAGTTCTCTGAAAATGAGATATCTGAAAATCTGCCAAAATGGCGCCAGCAACATCCCGTGTTGTGTGCTTTAAACGTCAATGCCTTCTCACAGTTCAGTCTCTGTCAGTTACATGATATCGATTTACTTCAGGGATTTTTCTACACTCTGCCCGATAACAGTATTGATAAGAAAATCGCTCCTGCTGCACAAACGCTGATGGAGCTTCTGGTCAAGTTGCAGGATCCTGAAGTAGAGGTTGATGAACTGGCGGAAATTATTAATCAGGATGTGGCATTAAGTTATAAATTGCTGCGTCTGATTAACTCAGCTTTTTTTGGCCTTCCCCGTGAAGTTGGCAGTACCCGTCAGGCGATCGTGATGCTGGGTCAGAACAAAATTAAAACATGGGCAAGTCTGTTATGCCTCTCCGGACTCGATGATAAACCCAATGAACTTCGTACCACCGCGATGATTAGAGGGCGGATGTGTGAATTACTGGCGAAACATTATAAAGGCCATGCCGATGTATTTTTCGCCGCGGGTTTGTTTTCCACACTCGATGCGTTAATGGATAAACCGCTTGAAGTACTGTTGCAGGACCTGCCATTAAGCGAAGAACTGCACTCAGCGCTTTTACACAAAGAAGGCCCGGCAGGTAATGCTCTGAATCAGGTACTGAATTATGAGCGCGGTAATTGGTCTGCAATTGATTATTCAGTGGCGAGTTCTGATGCCTTATTATCTGCGTATCTGGATGCACTTTACTGGGCTAAAGAGTTAAATCTCCAGCTAAATGATTAATGGCTATAAGCTGGTTAGCAACTCCTGAGGATAGCCCTTTTCCACCAGTCGATCAGGCGACATCCCATGGTTTGCTAGCGGCCGGTGGAGATTTATCCATCACCCGCCTTCTCAATGCCTATCGTCATGGCATTTTCCCCTGGTTTAACGCATATGATCCGATTTTATGGTGGAGCCCTGATCCGCGAATGGTATTTAATACCGATAAAATGCATATCAGCAAAAGCTTAAAAAAAGTATTACGACAAAAACCATTCGATATTACATTTGATCAGGATTTTAAAGGGGTTATGCATGCCTGTGCTGCGCCCAGACTATTAAAGTTGCCTGTTGAGCAACATGAAACCTGGATCCATAATGAAATGATTTCGGCTTATATGGAACTGCACCATACCGGATATGCTCACAGTGTGGAATGCTGGCAGCAGGGAGAGCTCGTTGGAGGAGTTTACGGTGTCGCAATTGGGAAGATGTTTTTTGGTGAATCCATGTTCAGCTTTAAAACCAATGCCTCAAAAATTGCTTTAGTAGCTCTGGCTCAGCAGCTAAAACAATGGGGTTATCCTTTGATTGATTGTCAGGTATATTCCGAACACCTATCTCGTCTTGGCGCAGTCACTCTGCCAAGAGAAATTTTTGTGCAACAAGTACAAATGCTTTGCGCACTGCCCGGCCAGACTGGCTATTGGCAAACCACAACACTTCCTTTTTCCTATGAGCCTTGATTTTTACCAGGATCGTCCGCATGCCTGCTCATATCTTGAAGACCGGCAGGCGCGAAATATTTATCCCGACCCAATGCGGCCGCTGACAAATGCCTTATACAGCCAATTGATTCAGCACGGATTCCGCCGCAGTGGAGAACATGTTTATCGTCCATTTTGTCAATCATGCAATGCCTGTGTTCCGGTCAGAATATCGGTTAACCATTTCCGTCCTAGCCGCAGCCAACGACGCTGCCTGAAAAAAAATGATGACGTCAGTCTAAGCATCCGGCCCGCAGTGTTTGATGATGAACACTATGATCTTTATCAACGCTACCTGGCGCATCGCCATGCTGGCGGGGGAATGGATAATCCAAGCAAAGACACCTATCTTCAGTTCCTCACCAGCAGTTGGAGTGATACGGCATTTATAGAATTCAGGACACCGGAAAAACTGCTGGCTGTAGCGATTACCGATTTTGTAAACGACGCTGCTTCAGCGTTCTATACGTTTTTTGACCCTGATTATTCGGACAGAAGTTTAGGTACCCTTGCTATTCTCAAACAGATTGAATTAGCGCAACAACAGAATTTATCCTGGTTGTATTTAGGCTACTGGATTGGTGATAGTCCTAAAATGCGATACAAGAGCCATTTCTCTGCATTACAGCAATTTGATGGCCAATGGCGCGAGTTTGATAAAAAAGCTTTGAATAATCAGTAATATTACGGCAAAATGGATCTTTTAATAGTTAGGTAAAATCAGACCTGTATGGCAAAAGAAGATCATATTGAATTCGAAGGCACTGTCATTGACACCATGCCCAATACCACTTTCCGTGTTGAACTGGAAAATGGACATGTTGTTACAGCACATATTTCGGGAAAAATGCGTAAAAACTACATCCGCATTCTGACCGGAGATAAAGTGACTGTGCAGCTGACCCCGTACGATTTAAGCAAAGGCCGCATTGTTTATCGCGCCCGCTAACCGCTAAAAGTAACAACTGCTGTCACTAATAGTTGTTGTTAAACTCCGTTTTTAATGCTGTCGCCAGGCAGCTGCAATTGCCAAACCTAACATCCCCACAAAGGTCAGCAACGTCCAGGCAGGTATACTGAGGGTCAGAAATGTCCAGGATACTTCCGCACATTCTCCTGAACCGCTCAGCACCATGGACAACGCATCGGTCAATGGAAAGTTTTCCATAATAAAACCCATTCCGGGGCCGCAACTGGGTACCTGATCGGCAGGCAAACTCTGCAACCAGACATGTCGTGCTGAAACGGCCGCACCGAGTAATGCCGTTAAACCAATCAGACCCGCATAAATTTTAGTACCTGTTTTGGCAGGATTATGTATCGCTGCTATCAGAAAAAATATCCCGGTAACCATTACCAATACACGTTGCAAAATGCACAGCGGACAAGGCTCCAATTCCATTACATGCTGCATATAGAGAGCAGCCACAAATAAGCTGAAACAAAATAAAAATCCGCCAAACAATAGCTTGCGTGTGGTGATCAAAACGGTTTCCTCCATTGGATTAATTTGTGCTAAGTTAACCTAAAAACCGCATCAGATAAAGGGTTAAGTCATGTCAGAAAATAACTTCGAAGAAAAGTTCACAGCAGCCTATGACAAAATGATGGAACGTATTCAGCATTTTTTTGAGGAATCTGAAACCAATGCTGTTCCTACCCTGAAACAACGCATTGAACTGGCAAAATTACGCGCTATAGAGTTACGGGAAGTCACCGCAGAAGAAGCCGACAAAATTGCCTATTATGTTGAGCGCGATTTACATGATGCTGCGGAATATCTGGAAACAACAGGCAAGGAATTTTCCACCTGGTTTAATTTTGATTTGCAGCTCGTTGAAGCGCGACTATATGAATTATTTGCCTCTGTCGCAGACCGCACCCGCCTTGAGCTCGGCCAGCTGGCCAGTCAGGCGCAAATGGCACAGCAATATCACACTGGAGAAATTACCGGTATAGGCACTTTATTCTGTGATTCATGCGGTACACAAATGCACTTCAAGAAAACAGGTCGAATCCCTCCTTGTCCGAAGTGTCACCACACGGAATTCAGGCGCTATTCAAAATAAGCTTTAAATAAAATCTTTCGGCCAATAGAAAGCACCTTCTGCAACCAATTCGCAACAGACATCAGATAATGCTGGGTATTTGCGTAATTGCTGCCAGTCCTTTTGGTCGAGTTGAGATTTGGTGGTTAGCCATGACAGCGTTTCCGCTGCAGCCAACTCAACAAAATAAGCTTCACCAGCAACAAATAAATATGCCGTAGCAGCATCATTATGCCAGGCAAAGCGCAAATACCCATTGCGTTGCAAATACTCGCCGTTGTTAAACCGTCCATCCAGTTCCACCAGCGTCGGTTTATCGGTGATAAATTCGTCGGCCAGCTCCTGTAAGGTCGATTTGGTTTCCGTGACCAGGCGCCCTGCCGCTAAAGCCATAAAGCCAGAGTTTTCATTGATGGTTTTCAGCAATAAATCCTGAAACCGCTTTACTGCACTGTCATCAATTTCCGTTGAGGAAGACACTGTGCTTATATCGGCATCAGCATAAAGTTGTTCTGCAATATCCTGCTCTTGCAGTGTATGACTGAAGGCATCGAGCAACTGTAACTGTGATGGGGCCCTAAAACCTACTGAAAACGTCAGGCATGGATTTAATGCCACTCCATGATGAGCATAGTGCGGTGGTAAATAGAGCATATCTCCAGGATGCAAATCCCATTGCTGATCCGCTGAAAACTGCTGCAATATACGTAAATCGGCATCATCTCTGAAAACTGCATTGGCTAACGGTTTATCACTGATCTGCCAATGTCTGGTTCCCTGCGCCTGCAGTAAAAATACATCGTAGCTATCGGTATGCGGTCCAACTGAACCGCCCTCCGGTGCGTAACTAATCATTACATCATCCCGACGCCAGTCGGCAATAAAATCAAAGGCTATTAACAGCTTCTGTAACGGTGGATAATGTTTATCCATATCCTGGACCAGTAACGTCCAGTGAGTTTCCGGTAAAGCGGCAAAATCATCTTCATCAAAAGGACCATGTTGCAGCTGCCAGGGCCTCTCACCAAACTCTTGAATCAAGCGTGATTCGATTTCTATTTCACCTGCAAACGCCGCTAAATCCTCTTGCGTCAGATCACTGACGGGCAGCGGAAATGCCTGACGAATCACTAACGGTTTCTTTTGCCAGTATTCATCGAGAAACTGCTGCTGAGTCAAACCGGTATTAAAAAACGCTGTCATAAGCTTGCTGCATGAAACTGTAACTGGGGGTAAAGCCTTGGGCCTTCATTGTGAATAACAACGCGACTAATGGCGGCGTAAGGCACTTGAATGCGAAACATTGCCTCAAGCGGCATCGCTAACACCTCGGCGAGAATAACGCGAATAACCCCTGCATGAGCAATCAGCAAAATATGATTATCGGTATGCGATTGCACCAGGGTTTGCCAGGCTTTTTGAATACGCCGCTGAAACGCTAATAATGGTTCGGCATTGGCTGGTGTGTTATTTATCGGGTCATCATAAAAGGCATAAAACTCTTTTTTGTTCTGTTGCTCCAATTCATTGGCCGTTTTACCTTCCCAGTCACCAAAGCCGATTTCTATAAATCCCGCATCACATTGCAATGAAATTGCATGTTTATCAGAAAGTTCTTTGGCAAAATCAGCGCAACGAATTAATGTGGAACTGACTATTTTTTGCCAGGGCTGTTTATTTTCAGTTGCACAGCGCATCTGCTTCCACCCTAACTCACTTAAAGGATCATCCAGTTGCCCACGATAGCGCATTCCGCCCTGGGGTTCTCCATGACGCATCAAATCGATCACTAAAGCCATTGTTAACCAATAATTTCAACTTTGAGAATGACGTTATCCACCGCTGTGACCTGGACTCGAGTTCCCGTAGGACAATCGGGCCCGTGCACTTTCCAGGTTGAATCGTCGAGAATGACTTTCCCCTGTCCATTCACAATAGGGTTAGTCAAGGTGATAATACGGCCAACATGTTGTTCGCCGCGCCGGTTTAATAAAGGTTCATCCGTGGCGATGGGATGTTTAGTGTAATAGCGGCGCCACAACACAATACTGAGGACCGACAATATCGCAAACATCAACCATTGAAACTGCCAGTTAATCTCAGGAAACAGCAGCAACACCAGACCGGTGAGAAAGGCCGCGATTCCCAGCCACAAAGCAAAAAAACTGGGCAGAATAATTTCCAGTGTAATCAACACTACCGCTAATACCCACCAGTGCCAGAAGTCGATAATGAAAGGCATATCAGTTCTCTTTACGTACGAAGGCTTCTTTAGCCAGTTCGGTAATACCTGCCAGTGAACCGATAACACTTCCAGCTTCCAGCGGCATCATAATGATTTTGTGATTATCGGCACTGGCCATGTCTTTAAGCGCTTCAATATATTTTTGGGCAACGAAATAGTTTACTGCCTGCACATCACCCTGAGCAATCGCTTCAGAAACCATGGTAGTAGCTTTGGCTTCTGCCTCTGCCAGGCGCTCACGTGCTTCCGCATCTCGAAAAGCCGCTTCACGACGACCTTCAGCATCCAGTACTGCAGCCTGTTTCTCACCCTCTGCCCGCAAAATTTCAGATTGACGATGTCCTTCAGCTTCGAGAATATTGGCACGCTTAATCCGCTCCGCTTTCATCTGACGGCCCATGGCCTCAATCAGATCAGCAGGTGGTTCGATATCCTTAATTTCAATCCGGGTAACTTTTATGCCCCATGGGGTTGTTGCATCATCGACAACTGTTAGCAGGCGTGTATTGATTTCATCACGTTTGGATAGCAACTCATCCAAATCCATTGACCCCATCACTGTCCGCACATTGGTCATGGTTAAATTCAGAATGGCATTATCCAGACCACTGACTTCATAGGCTGCTTTTGCAGCATGGATCACCTGATAAAACACCACACCATCAACGCGTACCATCGCATTATCCTTGGTGATAATACCCTGAGAAGGAACATCCAAAACCTGTTCCATCATGTTGATGCGTGCGCCAACCTTATCAATCACCGGTACAATCAGATTCAAACCTGGACGCAAAGTTTTGGTATAGCGGCCAAACCGTTCGACCGTATATTCCCAGCCCTGGTCTACTGACTTGACGCCCATTAAAACAAGGACAATGGCCAGTACCAGCACCACGATAACAAATAGCGAAAAACCTTCCATTACTCTGCTCCATTGCGACTTTTAATGTTCACTGGATGATACCAGCAAAGAGAATTATTAGGGCCGATTGATTGTTCATAGCCACACCCCAAAGAGCTGGGACTAGATTTGCCATCAGCAGTGGTGGCTATGAACAATCAATAAGCCCTTAGATCTTGGACATTTTGGGGTCAGCGTTAGACAATAGACAACATGATCATTCGGAACCGTTTTATATGAAATCTTTGAGTCTAATTCGTAGCCTGCTTTTTGTCGCTTTAATGAGTTTTGGAGCCTTAGCACATGCTCAACAGTGGTATCACGTTGAACTGATCGTTTTTGAAGTACTCAATCCATCCGATAACGAACAGTCGCCGGTGTTTACCTTGCAAGACCCTGCCCCTCTGAAAGTGGGAATGGCCAACAAAGTCATTCAGCCAGCCGGTAATAAAAACCTGACAGATATTTCACAACGGCTGCGTAATTCAGCCGGTTATCGGGTCATCAGCCATCAAACCTGGCAACAGGCTGTTGGCAGTCGCAGTCGGGCACAAGCTGTGGCGATAGACTCTGATCGGGTTCAAGGACAAGTACGTTTTCATATCGCTACCTATTTACACGCGAGCCTGGATCTATGGTTACAGGATGGTGTGCGCTCAGTGGAAAGTGATTCATATCATACTTTGCATCAACCACGTTTAGTGGAATTGCGCCGTATCCGTAGCAAGCAGGTGCATTATTTCGATCACCCGCGGTTTGGCGCTATTCTGCAACTGATACCGGTAGCAACACCGGATCAAGTGCTCAGCAATATGACCGAGCCAGAAACCTATTCCCTGCCGTCTGAAGGTGAAGCTACAACAGCGGAATAACACCTTTCAATAATCGCCTTACCTGCCCCATCGACTCTTCCATGGTATCCAGTATGGCTTCTATCGTCAGTGGGTGTGAACTTAAACCAGCGGCCTGATTAGCCACAACAGCAATGCTGGCATAGGCAATATTTAATTCCCGTGCCAGCGCTGCTTCTGGCATGGCGGTCATGCCCACCATGTCAGCACCATCATTTTTTAATCTCTGGATCTCTGCCGCTGTTTCCAGTCTCGGTCCCTGTGTTACCGCATAAGTTCCGCCATCGATAACTGTCATTTCTTCACTATTAGCCGCAAGCAGTATTTGCTGACGCAGTGTTTCATCAAATGGGTAGGTAAAATCAATATGCTTATCGGCTGAAAAATCCTCACTGGCAAAACTGGAATCCCGCCCCCAACTGTAATCAATCAACTGGTCTGGTAATGCGATTGTTCCCGGCATATAGGGCTCCGTAATACCACCCACCGAAGCAACAGCAAGTATTTGTTCTACCCCTAACTGATGAAACGCCCAGATATTCGCCCGATAATTAATTAGATGTGGTGGAATCGTATGATGTTCGCCATGTCTGGGCAGAAAAGCCACCGTTTTGTTGGCATAACGACCAATCATTAATGGTGCGGAAGGCTCTCCAAAAGGCGTTTCCCGCTGCATTTGCTGTTCCAGGACCAATCCCTCCAGCTGGCTTAACCCACTGCCTCCAATTAATCCAATCATGATGCATTCTCCTTGACGGCAAAGATGCCAGGCGCATTACGTAAATAGCCTTTGTAATCCATACCGAAACCGAAAACATAGCGATCAGGAATTTGTAAGCCAATATATTCCGGTTGAACGCCATATTTATTGCTGTGTTGTTTATCTGCCAATACCACTGCTTTTACAGAAGTCGCGCCAGCCTGCTGACAAAAGTTACGCAAGGCAGCTAAGGTAATGCCCTCATCGTAAATATCATCCACTAACAACACATGCCTGTTATTGAGATCAATATTAGGCTTGGCCCGCCAATTCAGTTCGCCGCCCACTGTTTTATCACCGTAACGTGTCGCATGAATATAGTCTGTTTCAAGCGTAAACTGCAGTTTCGGTAATAAATGCCCCATGGTCATCACCGCACCGTTCATTACGCAAAGCAGCACAGGATTTTTGTCGAGATAATCCCTGTTCAACTGCATGGCCAGTTGTTCAAGACTTTCATCAATCACCTGCAGAGTAAATAAACACTCTGCATCGGGCATTATCTGCTTCATTTACTTCACCTATCGCTATTAACATCAGGCAGTATAATAGGCTGTTTTGATTACAGGAAAGCCAAAATGGCACGTTTTTGGCCGATTCTGCTGTTTATTGCGATATTTATTTTCGTCTGGCTGCAGCCTGAAAAACCGCAGTTGGAAACTAATGGGTCGGAAATATCCTCTCCTCAGCGGGTCATCAGTCTTGCTCCCAGCATTACTGAAACGCTGTTTGCACTGGATGCGGGTGATAAAGTCGTAGCGGTAACCGACTACTGTCAATACCCCAATCAAGTGAAAAAACTGCCCAAAGTTGGTGGTTATCTGGATCCCAATCTGGAGCAGATTGTTCGCTTGAAGGCCGATATAGTTATCCTGCTGGAACGTCAACAAAGCTTAAATAGGCAACTGCAGCAACTGGGGATACAAACGCTNAGTATCGATAACTCAAGTCTGANCGGCATTCGAAACAGCATTATCGATATTGGCTCCGCAGTTAATAAAGTGTCATCGGCCAGACACCTGGTCAGCGAGTTTGATAATCGGCTAGAAGCAATTAAACAGAAAGTCCGAGATCAGCCTGAACCAACTGTTTTGCTGGCAATAGCCCATAGTTCACATACAGATTTTCTGGATAAGGTATATATCGCCGGACAACAGGATTTTTATAATGATTTATTGTCTTTTGTTGGTGCAAAAAATGTCTTTCACGGACCAAATATAAAAGTGCCGGCGGTTTCCACAGAGGGCCTGTTACGGCTTAACCCTCAAATTATTGTCGATATTTTTCCTGGCGAAGAAGTGTATTCACCCGATCTCACCAAGCTAAGGCAGCAATGGCAGNGGCTGGATAAAATGGATGCTATCAGCAATAAACAGTTACATATTATTCAAGCTGATTATGCNGTAATACCCGGCCCCCGAATCATCCAACTGGCAGAGGATCTCGCTCGGATATTTCATCCACAACTGGATTGGGATTCATCTCAAAATGATTAGCTGCAGCAATATTTCGGTAANAATCGGCGATAAAACACTGATTGAAGACATCAATTGCGATATTGCCCGTGGCGATTACCTGTGTATTGTGGGACCTAACGGCTCTGGAAAAAGCACGTTTTTGAAAACCTTATTAGCGCTTCTGCCTGCATCCGGGGGAAAAATATCCGTTGATGGAGAAACGCTCTCACATTACAGCCATAAAAAACTCGCCCAACTCATCAGTTATGTGCCTCAAACCGGGGGTAGCCACCTGAGCTTCAATGTTGAAGAATTTGTTCGGATGGCAAGATACAGTTATCACCATGTCTTTTCAGAGTGGCAATCGCAGGATCAGGANGCCGTAGAAAATGCGCTCACTATTACCGACAGCCACCCNTTTCGCTTGCGTANAATGTCGACTCTNAGTGGTGGAGAGTGCCAACGGGTAATGATTGCCGCCGCCCTGGCGCAGGATACGCCGGTTTTGATGTTGGATGAACCAACTGCCTTTCTGGATCCCCATCACCAGGTTGCTGTACATCAATTGATCCGCAAACTGAATCAGCAACTGCAGAAGACGATTATCGAAGTGACTCACGATATCAATCATGCCGCGCAGCACAGCAAACATGTATTGGCCTTACTGGAAGGTAAATGTCTGTGGCATGGTCCTGCTGAACAGTTTTTAGATGCCGAGCGCTTACACCAGCTTTACCAGCAAGCGTTTGTGTTTGCCAAACATCCACATCATGAGCGNTTGATTGCTGTGGCAGATGAATCATGAGCATAAAACGTAAACTCATCGCATTAAGTCTGTTTACCGTTCTGGTGGTAATTATCAGTCCGTGGGTAGATTTTGCAGCGGCTGGTTCGACAGAAATCCAGCAAATGATTATCCATGAGTTGCGGATCCCAAGGGTGTTATTTGCATTTACCGCAGGCTGTGGACTGGCATTATGCGGCATGGTATTTCAGGCAATGTTTCGTAATCCGCTGGCCACNCCATTTACCCTCGGCGTTGCCAGCGGCGCCTCATTAGGCGCAGCGATCAGTGTCTATGCGGGCATCAGTTTTACGATATTTGGATTAAGTGCCACCAGCCTCAGCGCCTTTGCCGGTGCCTTGATAGCCATCAGTTTTGTTTACAGTATCAGTCGGTTTCGTTTTGGCTTTTCCGGCGAAACCTTATTGTTAACCGGTGTGGCTATCAGTTTCTTCTTTTCCAGTCTGATTCTGTTTATTCAATATCTCAGCAATGTTGCTGATTCATTTCAAATTATCCGCTGGTTGATGGGGAGTTTAACCGTCGTCGGTTATCAGGAATTAAAGCAGCTATTACCTTTCGTTACACTGACGGCAGTAGTAATTATTTATCTGAGCCGCGAACTGAACCTGNTAATGGCCGGTGATGAAATAGCCACAAGTCGAGGCGTTTCAGTGAAATACGTACGCTACGCATTATTTTTTGTTACTTCGTTGTGCGTGGGGGCTATTGTTGCCTTATGCGGTCCTATTGGTTTTGTCGGAATGATGGTGCCACATATCTGCCGATTGATTATCGGTGAAGATCATCGCTATCTGATACCGGCGACATTGCTTTTTGGCGGTAGCTTTCTGGTGATTTGCGATACGCTTGCCAGATTGGTTATTGCCCCTGCAGAGTTGCCTGTCGGGGTCATTACGACGTTATTAGGCGGACCGTTTTTCCTGTGGCTGTTGATGCGATATAAATCACAGCATTAAACAGCCCCTAGGGCTTGTTTATCTTTCATATCCACCACTGCTGGCGACTATTTTTGTGTCCGACAAGACGGAAAGCACGCAGTGTAGCCACGCTACATAAGTGATTGACAACGCAGGCGGTCGCAAAAATAGTCGCCAGCCCTTTGGGTTGTGACTGAAAAAGCGCCACTCTGCGTTGCTCGTCGCTTATTTAGAACAACTACAAAAACGCCGGGAGCGTTTTTGAGCGTAAGCCCCAATGGGGTGAGATACATGGATGTATCTCACAAAAGGCGCTCCTCGTGCCTTGATTGACGTTTTTTCAGCTCACAACAGAGGCGGAGATGAAAGATTAACAAGCCCTAGCCTTCGGCAATTTCCTGCATCAACTGTTGCGCCTGTTGATAAAAAATGGCCATCTGATTTTTATATTGCTCGCTAAATTGTTGATGATGCAGTTGCATTTTATGGTGCAGTTTTCGCAATCTATCGTGAAACGCCCGTTGTTTTTCTAAATTAATATAACTGTCACAGCTGGACAGACAATGCGGGTCGAGTCCGCATTCATAGCGGTTAATGGTTTTTTCATGTTGCATAATTAATTCAACATGTTGATCCAGCTTGGCCGTATGTTCGGGTAAACTTCTTTCCAGTTTGTGCAGAACGGCTATTAATCTCTGAGTATGATGGGTCCAGGAATCTGCATCGGCCAACCAGCGAAGATGATCAGCCCGCCACTGTTCACTTTCTTCTTTGAGTTGTTGCAATTCATCCATTTCACACCTCAATGTGTTGATTGGTACAATCATTTACTGCTTGCTAAAGCTTACTGTCAAGTGAGCATACCCGACCTGATAATTTCCCTGTAAAATGTAGGGTCTGTTGTTTTTTCAAAGNCGCCTCTGTTGTGAATTGAAAAAACGTCATACAAGCCACGAGGAATGCGGTTTGGTTGTTTCAAATAAATGACGAGCAACACCGAATGGCGTTTTTTCAATCACAACCCGAAGGGCTGGGACTATTTTTCCGACCATCTGCGTTGGAAATGATTTATGTAGAATGACTACACCGCATCATTTCCGCCTTGTTGGACGAAAAAAATAGCCTCCAGCAGTNGTGGCTTTGAAAGAACAACAGACCCTAAGGCTTTTAACTCTTTACGGAATATTTCTATGGCTCAAACTGTGGTCTGTGCATTGTATGAATTTGTCACTCTGGATGATTATGCTGCGATTAAACCNTCGCTGCTCAAATTCATGCTGGATAATGAAGTGCGTGGCACCTTATTACTGGCACAGGAAGGGATAAATGGCACCGTCGCTGGTTCGCGACAATCTATTGATGCATTGCTGGATTATTTACGCGNCGATCCCAGATTAAAGGATTTAAGTTACAAAGAGTCGTATACCGATACTCCCCCTTTTCTGCGAAGCCGGGTGAAATTAAAACGTGAAATCGTCACCATGGGCATCGAAGGCATTGATCCGAAACAGTCGGTCGGCACCTATATCAAACCCAAAGACTGGAACAAATTAATCAGTGATCCTGAAGTCTTACTGGTCGATACCCGTAATGACTACGAGGTAGAAGTTGGCACTTTCAAAAACGCGGTTAACCCTCACACAGAAAGTTTTCGTGAATTTCCAGAATATGTAAAACAGCATCTGGATCCGCAAAAACATAAAAAAGTTGCGATGTTCTGTACTGGCGGAATTCGCTGTGAAAAATCCACCGCTTATCTAAAAGAACAGGGGTTTGAGGAGGTTTATCATCTGGAAGGAGGCATTCTCAAATATCTGGAAGATGTGCCCGAACAGGAATCGCTGTGGGAAGGTGAATGTTTTGTATTCGATGAACGGGTCACCGTGAATCATAGTCTCGAAAAAGGCGAATATGATCAATGTCACGCCTGTCGGCTACCTATCACCGAAGAAGACAAGCAAAGTGAAAAATATCAGCGCGGTGTGTCCTGTCCACATTGTTTTGATAAAACCACGGATGATCAGAAAGCCCGCTACGCAGAGCGTGAAAAACAGATCCAGCTGGCCTTGCAACGTGGTGAAGCGCATATCGGCATGGAATCCAACGAAGCTGCTGAATTACATCGTCTGGAGAAAATCCGTCGTAAAGAGNAGGATCGACTCGCTGCNATGAAAAAACACCATCGATGAGATTATTCACTGCCCTGCTTTTTTATGTCCTGATCATTCCACTTGGTTTTGCTCAACCTCAAAACGCAGCGATTGCTTCAGCACATCCTTTAGCCACCCAGGCCGGTTTTGAAATTCTGCAACAAGGTGGCAACGCCTTTGATGCCGCCATTGCAGTAAGTGCTGCGCTTGCAGTTGTTGAGCCTGCCGGCTCTGGNCTTGGAGGTGGTGGATTCTGGTTATTACACCGTGAAACCGACCAATTGCAGATTATGCTNGACAGCCGNGAAACAGCCCCCTCCCAGNCACACCGTGATATGTATCTGGATAACAACGGTGAAGTGGTTCGTGATTTATCATTAAATGGACCTCTGGCGGCTGCCATTCCGGGAACCCCCGCTGCATTGGATTATTTAACTGAACATTATGGCAATTTACCNTTATCCATCACCCTCGCACCTGCAATTCGTTTTGCCAGAGAAGGTTTTGCTGTCACGCCACGTTATCAACGCTATATGGGATTTAGAAAACAGGCGTTAAATGCCGAAGCTAAAGCGATATTTTTGGATGGCGAAGAAATTCCTGCCTTGGGTTCCATCATTATCCAGCAGGATTTAGCCAACACTTTAGAAGCCATTGCCTTAAAAGGTCGGGATGCTTTTTATCAGGGTGAAATTGCCAAACAGATGGTGGAATCAGTACAAGCCGCTGGCGGTATCTGGACAGAACAGGATCTAGAGAATTATCAACTGAAAATCCGCCAGCCAGTCACGACTCAAATTGCAGGTTATACCATCACCACTGCAGCCTTACCCTCGGCAGGCGGTCAGTTGATAACTTTGATGCTGAATCAATTAAATACACTGAATTACTGGCAGGCTGACCCACAACAAAAGCGTCATTGGTTAATTGAATCCATGCGTCGGGCCTATCGAGAACGCACCGTTCATCTTGGTGACAGTGATTTTATTGATGTTCCGGATTATTTACTGGATCCCGCTTATGCNGCCCAGATAGCTGAGGACATTGATCCCGATAGCGCCAGCAAAAGTGATGAATTAGCTGATGCGTTCAGCAACAAAGGCCAGGACACCACACATTTTTCGATTATTGATCAAGATGGCAACCGGGTATCCGCCACGCTGAGCATCAACTACCCATTTGGTAGTGGCTTTGTGGCTGGAAATACCGGAGTTTTACTCAATGATGAAATGGATGACTTTTCTGCGTTAAGCGGGAGCCCCAATGCCTATGATTTGGTGAGTGAATCCGCCAATGCCATTGAACCGGGCAAGCGTCCACTATCCAGTATGACACCAAGCTTTGTCGAAAATGATCAGCGATTGCTGGTCATTGGCACCCCCGGGGGCAGCAGAATTATTACCATGGTGATGCAGGGNATATTACATTTTATGGAAGGTAAAGATGCTGAAGCAATTGTTGCGGCACCGCGATTNCACCATCAATATCTGCCAGACCGAGTGCAAATGGAAACACCCGGTCTGAGCGAGATGGAGCAACAGGATTTAACAGACCGAGGTCATCAACTGGATGTGTTAAACCGTCAATTTGGCAATATGCAGGTCATTGTGGCTAATAAAAAGACCGGCAAACTCAGCGCCGCCAGCGACCCTCGCGGTGAGGGTATGGCAAAGACTGAGCAGATTATCGTTAGAGACTGAACAATTACAGTTTCATCTCAGAGGGCATGATGCCTTTTCTGGATTGAACCAACGCACTGCCTTCCAACACAATCAACGCAATCAACGTNAGTGAAATGGGCACTAATGCAAACCAACCCAGCACTGAGCGTTGAATAAAACGCATGCTTTCATCCGCTTGTGCCATCAATAAAAATGAGCCGATACCAAATATCACCCCCGCCACCAGATAAGCGCCCAATAAATACATACTGCGCTTCCATGCCAGCTTCCAGTGCGCCTGAACAAGTGCTGTCTGATCTTGCGAGTTGTAAGCTTTGTAGGCTATGGAACCAATCATCATCAGCGAGCCCAACAGCGATAATGAGAAAATCAGCCACAGGTTTTCGGTACCAAACAGAATCGCCGGAACCAGGAAATGAAATATCGCCACGTTGAACATTAAGCGCTCATGTGGCTTACTGGCATCATGGTAGATTTCAGACATAAAATGATCCTCTGTTTATAAAGGCCGTTTTGACATGGTGCACCTGATTGACAGTCATTGCCATCTCGACTTTAACGATTTCGACAAAGATCGAACGGACATTCTGCAAAACTGTGCCAGGTCAGGTATCGAAAAAATTGTCATCCCCGGCGTGACGGTGAACAGCTGGCCCAGACAAATCGAGTTATGCAACAGTAATCCGATGCTATCGCTGGCCCTGGGTTGCCACCCGATGTTTATGACTGATCATCCGGAGAATGCAGCACAGCTTCTTGAGCAAGCCGTGAAACAATATCAGCCTATTGCCATTGGTGAAATTGGTTTGGATTTTTATGTAGCAGATGCCGACATCCCCTCTCAACTCATCTTATTTGAAGCACAGATTGATATTGCTGTTCAGTTTGATTTGCCGGTTATCCTGCATGTACGCAAAGCCCATGATGACGTTTTAAAAGTACTTCGCCAGAAAAAATTATCCGGCGGCATCGTGCATGCTTTCAGCGGCAGTGCCCAACAGGCAGAACAATACCGCAAACTTAATTTTTTATTGGGTGTTGGAGGCGCGTTAACCTATCCACGGGCACAGAGACTGCAACGCCTGTTTACTGAATTACCGCTCTCGCAAATCGTGTTGGAAACGGATGCGCCAGATATGCCACTTTGTGGTCATCAGGGAGAACGCAATACTCCTGAAAACATCCCGGTTATCATGGAAAAACTAAGTCAATTACGTGATGAATCAGCGGAGTATATTGCTGAAATCACCACGGCAAATTGTCGACAACTATTCAATATCTGACTAGGGCTTGCTTATCTCTCATCTCCGCCTTTGTTGAGAGCTGAAAGATAAACAAGACCTAATCGTGGTGTTCAGTAATTTCACCTTCGGTAAATAAATAATCACGCAGATGTTGATCCATTTTTTTGTCCTTACGACGAATCCATTCCAAAGCCATCGCAGCATGTTCTTTCTCTTCGTCACGATTATGCTCGAGAATTTTCTTCAACTCAGGATCTTTACAGGCATCAACCCGCTGGTTATACCAGTCGACCGCTTCCAATTCTTCCATAAGCGAAACTATGGCGCGGTGCATATCCTTGGTTTCGTCTGATAATTCGCTAAACGGCTCATGATAACCTTCGTTTGACATATACAATTCCTTAGTATGAATAGAACCCGGATGAAAATAGCATGTCTATTCCGATAGCAACAATAACCTAAATCAATTCAGGACTTTCCATGACGCAAGGCAGCACTGAACGCATACTCCACGCCATTAACTCAGTCATTCTTGGTAAACAGCAACCCGTCAAACTTGCATTAGCATGTCTTCTGGCGCGGGGACATTTATTAATTGAAGATCTGCCAGGTGTTGGCAAAACCACTCTGGCTCATACTCTGGCCACAACGTTGGGACTCCGTTTTCAACGGGTGCAATTTACCAGTGATATGTTACCGGCAGATATTCTTGGGGTATCCATTTATGACCCCGAAAAACATCAGTTCAGTTTTCATCGTGGCCCCATTTTTACTCAACTTCTCTTAGCCGACGAAATTAACCGGGCCTCTCCCCGCACACAAAGTGCGTTACTTGAAGCCATGGAAGAGCAACAGGTTACGATTGAGGGAGACAGCCATCCTCTGGAAGATCCTTTTTTCGTTATCGCGACCCAAAATCCCGCTCATCAGGTTGGTACCTTCCCCCTGCCTGAGTCACAGCTGGATCGTTTTCTGATGCGTATTCAGATTGGCTATCCGGATAAACAAGCTGAACGTGCCTTGCTGACAGGCGAAGACAGACGTCAAATGCTCAGGCAACTGCAAGCTGAAATTACGCCACCCCAATTAATCCAGCTTCAGCAAGCAGCCAGTAAAATTTCATTAAGTGATGCGTTGATTGATTATGTGCAGGCCTTATTGGCCTACACTCGAAATAGTGGTCAATTTTATAATGGTCTGTCCCCACGCGCCGGATTGGGTTTGATTCAGGCCGCTCGGGCCTGGGCCATGATCAACGGACGAGATTTTGTTATTCCAGAAGATGTGCAGGCGATTTTCCCCAGTATTGTGCAGCATCGACTGCAAGCACGTGAACATTTGCAATCTGCAGACTGGGCAGCCGAGATCCTGCAGCAGGTTGCGATTCCCTGATGTTGCGCCAATATTGGCAGCGCTGGCGTCAACAGCAACGCTATCGGGTATTTATTTTGCCCAGCCGCTATGGATTGAGTTATTCGATATTAATCTTGGTGATGTTGCTTGGCGCTATTAACTACAACAACAGTCTCGGTCACTTACTGTGTTTTCTGCTGGTAGGTGTCGGCCATGTAGCCATGCATCACAGTTATCGTAATGTCCGCCAGCTTGATTATCAGCTGGGCCGCGCTGAACCGGTTTTTTGCCAGCAGCCTGTTTTGTTGCCACTGAACCTGACCAATCATAGTCCACGACCTATCCGACAATTAGATATCGCTTATCTGCCATCAATCTCACGTTCAGGTTGGTGGCCGCTAAAACAATTTTCCCGGTATCTTCCTGTGTATAAAGCCCCTCAGCTTGCTGCAGAACAAACCAGCCTGCATCTGATTCCAATACCCACCAATAAAAGAGGCTGGCAGGATTTAGGGCGAATGAGGCTTTCCAGTGTCTACCCTATTGGATTATTGCTGAGCTGGTTTTTTATTGATATCCGACAACGGGTTCTGATTTATCCCAGACCAATGGGCAACAAACCGTTGCCTCCACCTTCTGCTATGGAAGATTCCGGAGCGTTGCAGCATCAACAGGGTCTTGATGATTTTGCCGGTTTTCATCGCTATCGCGTGGGGGATGCCAGACAGCATATTGCCTGGAAAGCCTTGGCTCGAGATGGCATTTTACGAACTAAACAATTTAGCAGTCCTTCCGGACAAAAAATGTTGTTCAACTGGGACGATGTAGCCGATTTACCGGATACTGAAGCGAAATTATCACAACTATGCCAGTGGATTTTGACTGCAGATACCGCTGGTATGCAATACGGTTTAATCCTGCCAAAGCAATCGATAGCGATAGATTCCGGCGACCAGCATCGTCATTTCTGTCTGCGAAGTCTGGCGCTTTATGGCCAATAAACGTTCAGCTGAAATCCCTTCTAAATCGTCCATTCACTGGTTAATGGTGACATTGACGATTATCGCCATTCCGCATTTTTTCTATCAACCACTGTGGGTTGCTGCGATATTTCTGTTGATGATGGGCTGGCGATTAATGAATAGCTGGTATGGATGGCCACTACCGGCGGATAAACGCCTGTTAAAAGTGCTGCATTCCGTCGGCGCGATATTGACAATTGTGCTGGTGCTTTACAGTTATGGGATTACCATCGGCCGTGATGCTGGGGTGGCTTTATTGACCACCATGGCAGCCTTCAAAATGGTTGAAGTTAAAAATCTGCGTGATGTTTATCTGAGTTGCTTCATGGGTTTTTTCCTGGTGATTACCCATTTTTTCTTCAATCAGAGCATTCCAATCGTCATTTTAATGCTGGTCAATGTGATCCTGCTGACCAGCTGTCTGATTACTGCCAATGAATCGGACAGCTCCATTAAACATCGGCTTAAACAATCAACTGTGATGGTTTTACAGGCCATGCCTCTGATGTTGTTATTGTTTGTGCTGTTTCCCAGGATTTCCGGCCCTATCTGGGGCTTGCCAAATGACGCTATGGATATCCCGGATAGTCTGCCCGACAGTATGACCTTAGGCGAAGTACCGCCGCAGAATAGTGCCGTGACCGGCATGGCAGACAATATTACGATCGGCAATATCAGTCAGTTAATTCAATCCGATGCCATAGCTTTTCGGGTGAGGTTCGACAACAATCAGTTTCCTGAGCGCCAGGACTTATATTGGCGTGGTCCAGTGTTGTGGCACACTGATGGCAAGCGCTGGTTGCCATTAACTGACAATCAAAAACGTTATGAAAACGGCACGAAAATTCATGTTGCCGGAGAGCCTTTTTCTTACAGTATGACCCTGGAGCCCCATGACAGGCGCTGGTTATTTGCTCTGGATTTCCCCACGGACTATCCGCAAACCATGCGGACTCGTCTCAGTGTGGATGGAGAGTTAAATAGCAGTGACGCAATCAAACAGCGCACTCAATATCAGTTAAGTTCTCATACTGAATATTTATTTAACCCGCAAAATGATCCCTATCTGCAATATGGATTAAATTTGCCAGAAGATCGTCACCCAAGAAGTCTGCAGCTGGCACGTAGTCTTTTAGAAAAAAGTCCAACAGATCAATCCTATATTGAAGCTGTACTAAATTATTATCGTCAGCAGGATTTCAGTTATAGCCTGACTCCACCAGCATTACGCGGTGATACCATTGATCAGTTTCTTTTTGAGAGTCGTGAGGGCTTTTGTGAGCACTATGCCGCCAGTTTTACCGTGTTAATGCGCGCCGCAGGTATTCCAGCACGCATTGTGACGGGTTATCAAGGCGGAGAAATCAATCCGGTAGATCAGGTGCTTACGGTACGTCAGCGCGATGCCCATGCCTGGACAGAAGTCTGGCTACCACAACAGGGATGGATCAGAATTGATCCAACAGCTGCCGTCTCCAGTGAGCGTGTCGACTTTGGGATCCGGGATTTATTGCCGGCTGAACGTCGTTCTCCTGCAGCAATAGCCAAAAATGATCGCTTGGTAGAACTGTGGCAATCAGCAAAGAATAACTGGGATGCTTTGAATAGTGCCTGGGAAATGTGGGTCGTCAGTTATGGTCCGGATCGACAACTGCAGTTGCTGGAAAAGCTCGGCATGCATCAGCCGGACTGGGAAAAAATGATTCGCTGGCTGGCCATCGGCATTGTGCTGATATTTGGCTGGATTGCCTGGACAACATTGAAATTAAAAAACCTACCTCAGGATCGAGTCCAGCGTTTTTATCAGAAATTCTGTTTTAAACTTGCGAGGCATGGTGTTGTGCGTCAGCCCCATGAAGGTCCGGAAGATTTTTCCCGTCGCGCTCAACTGGCGCTTCCACATCATCAGCAACAAATTGCCATGATCAGTTACTGTTATATGCATCTGCGTTATCGTGGAGAAGCTCTGGAAGATGATTTTATCGAGTCAGTCAAAAATTTCCGCCCACACCGATAGATGGCTTTTTCCACCTGCAAATTGCATCCCGATAGTTGCATATAGCTCAAGCGCTTTTGCCATTAGCTTACCGTTATCGGAAAATAGTGAACCTTAGGTAATGTTTAGAGGGAAACGGATGGCGCATAGCAATCCATTATTTGAACGCACCCATATCCTGCTGGGTGACACCGGCTTAGAGCGTCTTCAAAACAGTCATGTTTTTCTGGCGGGTATGGGCGGTGTCGGTTCATTTACCGCAGAAGCGCTGGCGCGGATGGGCGTGGGTAAAATGACACTGGTGGATCATGATGTGGTTTCGGCGTCCAATCTGAATCGTCAGCTGGTGGCACTGAACTCTACTGTCGGTAAATTGAAAGTTGAAGTGATGGCAGAGCGTATTGCAGATATTAATCCACAATGCGAACTCAACCTTGTTACTGAATTCTTAACGCCGGAAACGATTCCTGACACCCTCAATCAAGGCTTTGACGTGATCATTGATGCCATTGATAGCATGAGCAGCAAAACAGCTCTGCTGGAAACCGCATGGCGTAATGAGTTACCGGTATTCTCCAGCATGGGGGCTGGCGGCAAACTTGATCCCACTCAAGTGCGTACCGGTGATTTAATGAATACGTCCATTTGCAAACTCGCCAAACAATTACGTTCACATTTACGTAAACGCGGTGTAGGCAAAGGAATCCAAACTGTTTATTCCCTGGAATATCCTTTACCACCACTACCTCCAGAGGCAGTCAGTCGTGGTCGGGCACGAGCCGTTAACGGCACGGTGAGTTATATGCCTTCTATATTCGGCTTAACCCTGGCAGGGCTGGTCATTAATCATATTATTGGTGAAGCAAGACGTGTCTGATCCGCAAAACGTAGTGAACTGCACAGCGTTTTATCAACAACACCTGCAAAAACTGCTGAAACCTTACGGCATTGAAATCAGACAGGTTGAAGAAAATGAAACTATTCCCGGCAGTTTTTTTGGCGAACGTGAAGCCGGTCTGCTAGGCAATCAATTATTGTTACGTCTTGATACGCCTGTTCACTCTGCCTTACATGAAGCTGGCCACTATATCTGTATGGATAATCAACGTCGCATAATGTTAGATACCGATGCTGCTGGGGATTATGATGAAGAAAATGGCGTATGTTATCTGCAGATCCTGCTCAGTGATTTTCTGCCTGAAATGGGTAAACAGCGAATGATGCTGGATATGGACAGCTGGGGCTACAGTTTCCGCCTCGGCAGTGCCGAAGCCTGGTTTGAAGAAGATGCGGAAGATGCCCAGCAATGGTTAATCAAGCATCAGATAATTGATGAAAAAAATCAGCCTACCTGGCAACTCAGAGTCTGAACCTTTTATTGCAGTGCCCGGCAGAGGTGCTTATAATGCCAACTGTCTTAGGGGAGTAGTCTACCTATCTTAAGGCCTGTTTATTTCCCATCAACGATGAGAAACAAACAAGCCTTAGTGCGTGAATCTGTCAACATACTTGTGTCCTCAAGACACATGGCAAATTCGTGTCATTCTGACGAGTGGCATTGGCAAGACCTGAGGCAAATAACAGCTCCATAGGCGGGTAGCTGCTATTTGCCTTTGGTTTTTTATCCCGCCTGAGTAACTAAATCATGGAAGCTTTTCTAGTTTCAACCTCTACCGTCGCATTGGCGGAGATCGGCGATAAAACCCAACTTCTTTCGTTATTTCTTGCAGCCCGTTTCCGTAAACCCATTCCTATTATTTTCGGTATTTTAGTCGCAACCCTGCTTAACCATGGTCTTTCAGCCTGGCTGGGGGTATGGCTCACCGAGTTTATCTCTCCGCAAACAGGCCGATTACTTGTTGGTATCAGTTTTATTGCCGTCGCCTTATGGATATTAATTCCCGATAAAGAAGAAGATGCCGCTTCAAATATCAATCGTTACGGAGCTTTTATTGCGACTGTGGTGTTATTTTTTCTGGCTGAAATCGGTGACAAAACTCAAATCGCAACGGTCATTCTGGCAGCACAATATCAGCAATTCATGCTGGTAACCCTCGGTACCACTATTGGCATGATGTTGGCCAACGTCCCAATCGTTATTTTCGGACATCGCTTGATGCAGAAACTACCGTTGAATGCTGCACGTTATGCAGCGTCAATTGTATTTATGACGCTGGGGATAATGACATTGTTGCTTTGACAGTTGCAGTGATTACTTCATAAAGTAGAGACTTTTAACAGCATCTATGGAGCATCCATGAGCCAGACTATCAGCTCTCCGGTCACTGAGTTATTAGCAAACAACGCCATTCCTTTTGATGTGATTGAAATTCCGCTCAGTGAGGATAAAAAACCTATCCGCAATCTGGAAGAATTACTTAGCGGTCAGGGTCGAGATCCCAACTCTGTGGTGCGCAGTCTGTTATTTAAAACTGGTTCGGGTCAGTTTTGCCTGCTGGCAGTAGCCGGTGGTGGACGTGCAGATTGGGCGGCGCTTCGCAAACAGCTTGGCGAGAAAAAACTGCGCATGGCCGAGTTTAATGAAGTCTCAGAAGCAACAGGATATGTCGTTGGCGCCGTGCCTCCCATTGCATTGCCTGAAACAGTTACTGTGTTGGCCGATAACAGCGCATTTCAATTTGAACAGGTGATTATCGGCAGTGGCGTATTAGGCTATGCGCTTGCAGTAAGCGCCAAAGACTTACAAAAAATCATGTCGACCGTACCTGTCAGTGAATTTGTAAAAACCGAGTAAAGTTTCATCAGCTGGCGAGCATATCGCCAGCTTTTTCTTCCACTTAATCCAATAATTGCAGCGTTCGAGCCCTATATATCAGCATTTGATAATTTAGATTTATATAATTTAGAAAATACTGATATACTTGCCTTATATTTTTTACAAGGACATTCCATGAGCACGAATCCCCTGTCTTTTCCTGAAATGCACGAGATGCAAACTCATGCCAAAGCAGCGGCGGATTTACTGAAGCAAATGAGTAATGAACACCGTTTAATGATTTTATGCGCTTTGGGAAATCAGGAACTGGCTGTCAGTGAAATCAATCAGCTGGTGCCACTCAGTCAATCGGCATTATCGCAACACCTTGCCAGCCTGCGTCACGCTGAATTAGTCAAAACACGCAAAGATTCACAAACTGTTTACTACCGGCTTAATGGCGATGCCGCGTTACGCATCATCGCCGTGTTGCAATCGCTTTACTGTCCTGAATATCAAACTGCTTCATGTGGAGAAAAATCATGAGTTATTCCATCGAAAAACCAGCGAATGTGTTTATCAAAAATACACCCAAAGATTGCTTTATTGTTGATGTCAGAACAGCGGCCGAGGTTAAAGCGAAATCTTTGCCGGGTGCCATTCATTTGCCATTACAAAACCTCACCGTTGAAGCATTACAACAGGCAATTAACCAACAAACAGTAACACCTGACAAGATATTACTGTTATGTCACTCAGGTCGCCGAGCAGAAACGGCCGCCAAACAATTAGATGGCCAGGTTTCCCAATCACTAGTGGTTATTGAGGGCGGCATCCAGGCGGTTGAAAAGCTCAATGGTGACTGGGTGGTCACGCAAGGTAGTTCAGTATCGATAGAACGTCAGGTACGTATCGCTGCAGGTGGTTTGGTGTTAGGCGGTGTAATTCTGGGATTTGTTGTACATTCAGCCTGGTTTGCGCTGTCGGGGTTTGTCGGCGCAGGACTCATGTTTTCAGGGATCACCGATAGCTGTGCAATGGGCCTGATCCTCGCAAAAATGCCATGGAATAAATAATCTAGATGTTGCTGTTAATTGGCATTGTAATTGGCCTGCTGCTTGGCCTTACCGGAGCCGGTGGCTCGGTGTTTGCAGTTCCCTTATTGATATTGCTGGGTGACGTTTCAATTCATCAAGCGGTGACATTATCATTAGCCGCCGTCGCCACGATTACGTTGTATGGCAGTTTCCGAAATTTGGGCAATCAAACCATTTTATGGAAACCTGCAGCTTTATTAGCCGGAAGCGGAATGTTGGGTGCGCCGATAGGGCAGATATTCGCCTCAATATTAAGTGAGGTGCTACTGGTGGCAGGATTTAGCTTATTGGCAGTCATAATCGCTGTTCGCATGTGGTTAACAGCCACAACGATGCCGGAAGCCAGCAAAGTGGTGCGAAGCAGTCATTTATCGCTGGATAATGCAAAGGGTGTTCTGTGTAAATTCAGTCCCGACGGTAAATTTCAGCTGCGTCCAAGATGCATGGGTGGTTTATTGCTGGGTGGATTTTTGGTCGGCATATTATCCGGCTTATTCGGCGTGGGTGGAGGCTTTTTGATCATTCCCCTACTGCTGTTACTGAGTCAGGTCAGCATGGTACAGGCAGTCAGTACGTCTTTAGTGGTTATCACGCTGGTTAGCAGTATCGGCTTTATTTCACATCTCACATTCGGTGAAATCAATTATTTACCTTTTAAGTCACTGGCCTGGCTCATTGCTGGAGGATTGACAGGTATGTATGCAGGACAACTGATCAGTCACAGAATTGCGAATGCGCATCTGCAGAAAATCTTTTCTATTGGTCTTTTACTGGTGGCAGTAACACTGTTTTATGTGCAAACAACATAGGAGCATTCATCAACATGTTATTCAGACAACTTTTTGAAAAAAACTCATCTACATACACTTATTTGATTGCAGATAAACTTTCCAAACAAGCGGTATTAATTGATCCGGTGATAGATGAAACAGATGGTTATATTCGTTTATTAAATGAACTTGGTTTAACACTGAAAGTGGCAATGGATACCCATACCCATGCTGATCACATTACGGCTCTTGGCAAACTGCGGGAACTCACAGGTTGTGAAACCTATATGGGACAACAGGCAAATTCTTCCTGTGCCAATGATAGTTTCAATGATGGCAGTAAAATTGTGGTCGGTAAAATCACGCTCACTGCCCTACACACTCCCGGGCATACTGACGATTCTTACAGCTTTCTGTTGGAACATGACGGACAGAAGTATCTGTTTACCGGTGATACATTATTGATTCGTGGCACCGGACGAACAGATTTTCAAAATGGCAGTGCAACAGATCAATACCGTAGTCTGTTCGATAAATTATTGAAATTCCCAGAGGATACCTGGGTCTATCCGGCGCATGATTATAAAGGCTGGATGGTCAGTACCATTGGTGAAGAACGCGAGCATAATCCTCGCCTGCAAGTGAAGGATGTTATTGAATATAAAAATATTATGGACAACCTGAACTTGCCCAATCCTAAAATGATGGATGTAGCAGTACCGGCTAATCGCGCTTGCGGTAATCTAGTTTAAGCCGATTGAATGCAGTTACGCCCTTTGTGCTTGGCCTGATAAAGCTGTTTATCTGCCCTGCTGATTAATTCATTATGCTCATCATCATGCGATGGAATCATCGTACTGACTCCCAGGCTGATGGTGAGTAATTGACTCACTTTCGACTGTTCATGTGGTATTTGTTTTTTAAATAAAGCCTGACGACAACGCTCCGCTATCGACCACGCGGCATTTTCATCTGCTTCAGGTAATAGCATGATAAATTCTTCACCGCCAAATCGCCCGAAGAAATCACGCGAGCGTGCTTTGACGTTATTAAGTGTTTCAGCTACCTGTTTTAAACAGTCATCGCCCTGTAAATGCCCGTAAAAATCGTTATATTCCTTGAAAAAATCGATATCAATAATAATCAGTGACAATGGCTGTTTATTTTGCCGGGCTTTAAGCCATTCCGTTTCGATAACGGAATCAAACATCCGGCGGTTGGCCACACCGGTCAGGCCATCTTTGAAGGAAAGCTCTTCCAGTTCCTTTTGCAGCTTTATCAGTTCCTGCTCGGTCTTTTTGCGCTCGCTGATATCAAACATAAAACCGATTAATGATTCGACCTCACCATTTTCCTTTCGCACTACATGCACCACATCGCGGATCCAGACATAGTTACCATCTTTTGTCAGTGCGCGATAATCCGCTTCATGATCGATTCCTGACTTGGATTGGGAAACGCAGTAATCCACCACCCATTGCCGTTCATCTTCATGCATCCGAGCAGCCCAATCTTCAACAGACTTCCAGCTTGATGGCTCCCAACCTAACAGAGCCTCAATTTGCGGGCCAATGTAAGTGAATTGCATAGAAGCCCAGTCTAATTTCCACGGAATAGCTTTAGTGGATTCCAGCAGGGTTTTATAGACATCATTTTCCGTGGGTACATTATTGATCAGGTCGGTCATGGCTCTACTCGTAAAAACAGTTAGCGCAGGGTAATTATTACCACAATTTAAACAAGGTTTTTTGTTTTTTTTCTGTGCGTTTATTTAACGTATTTTTCTGGCGCGAATAGCGCGCCCTTTAACCTTGCCATCAGCCAGGTAATTCATTGCCTGTCGTAATGCCGATTTACTTACCGCGACATAACTCGACATATCAAAAATATCAATTTTGCCGATATCAGCGCCATCTAGTCCGGCATCACCGGTTAAAGCGCCCAGAATATCGCCAGGACGGAGTTTATTTTTACGCCCGGCATCCAACTGTATAGTCACCATATCGGCTTCAAGCGTAAAACTGTCATCACGATCCAGAGAAGCCAGCACATCACAGCGACAAGGTTTTTTCTGATATTTCTCAATCGCCAGCATCCGGGGTACTTCAGCTTCAGCAACCAGACTCATTGCCAGGCCAGACTCCCCCGCCCGACCAGTTCGTCCAATGCGGTGGATATATACTTCGGGATCTCGGGGCAATTCATAATTAATCACCATTTCAATCGCCTTAATATCCAGTCCCCGAGCAGCCACATCGGTGGCCACCAAAACCGGGCAACTCTGGTTGGCGAATCGTACCAACACCTGATCTCTTTCCCGTTGTTCCAAATCACCATGAATCGGCTGAGCATCGATTTTTTTGTTTCTCAGCATCTCTGCGACTTCATCACACTGTATTTTGGTGTGGCAGAACACAATGGCGTTTTTGGGCTGATAATGCTGGAATAACATTATCAAGGCATTGTTACGTTCATGTTTTTTAATCTCATAAAACAACTGATCAATTACAGCCTGTTGATGCTGTGATTCAACCGTTACCCGTGCCGGATCGCGTTGTATGCTACGACTAATCTGTTTGATGCTGTCGGGAAACGTCGCTGAAAACAACATGGTCTGTCTGGAACTTGGTGTCTGTCCAATGATTTCCTGCATCGCATCGACAAAGCCCATATCCAGCATGCGATCGGCTTCATCCAGCACTACGGTTTTGACTTTATTGAGTTTCAAGGTGGCTTTTTTAAGATGATCCTGAATCCGTCCAGGTGTACCAACCACAATATGTGCACCATATTCCAATGAGGCAATTTGCGGTCCTAACGGTTTACCGCCGCATAACATCACCAGTTTCAGATTGGGTATGCCACGTCCCAAACGACGTAACTCTTTGCCGACCTGATCGGCTAATTCACGAGTAGGACAAATAATCAGCGCTTGAACAGCAAAGAAATCCGGTTGAATAGTTTGTAATAAGCCAATACCAAAGGCTGCGGTTTTACCACTGCCGGTTTTGGCCTGGGCTATCAAATCCTTGCCTTGCAGAATTAACGGCAGGCTTTGTGCCTGGACAGCAGTCATTTGCTTATAACCGAGTGAATCAAGGACAGTCAGTTGTTCGGCAGATAAATTTAACGATGAAAAATCAGTAGCAGACATGGGGAGCTTTAAAGAAGAGAATAAAGCGGGCATGATACCAAAAAGCTCGCTGAAACATTGCTTTACCTGAATTTACATTCAGGGCAACGAACCATCAACACGGTTACCAGTCTGATGATTATCAGCCAGCCAACTGTGAGGTAATGGCTATGTCATTCAGTAAAACCCTATTTGTTTCCGTTTTCAGCGCCAGCTTGCTTAGCGGGCTTATGCTGCTTTTGCCCAGTCAAAACAGTTATGCCGATGTGTCGGTGAACGTGCAACTTGGTCAGAATCTGCATAATCGACCTCACCATGGCTTTTCTGGCAACCAGCATTACCGCCATCCCTCAATCGGCATCACGGGTCACCGTTCATTTGGACTGGATCCCAGACTAAATCACTTTAAACAACCACGTTATAAACCGTATTATCGACATTACGATACTATCCGGCCTCGTTATCGATCAGGCTATTATGGTTTTCGAAATAATAGTATCACCCTGATTGCACCGATTATTTATTCTCAGGGTTACCGTGACGAGGAACCGGTAAGACGCTATACAACCAATGCAGCCCGGCCTGCTTCGCCATCAACTTCGTCTATTTCGAACTATTCCAATATTGATGGCTGGGAAGCGTTATCGCGCTATGAGTCAACAACAGCAATAAATGCATTTAAAGCACAATCCCAAAAAGATCCCAAAGCATCTTTGCCCAAAATTGGTTTTGCTCTGGCAACAGCTTTGCAAGGTGAATCAGATAAAGCATTCTGGGCGTTAAATCTGGCATTGATTGCCGATACCCGTGATCTGCGATATTTCAGTGCTGATTCAGGTCTGCGATTGGTCGTTGATGATTTACTGGACAATTACCAGAATAAATCACTCATGACCGCTACCTTGCTTTATTTGAAACAGGATTACCGGTCAGCACAATCAACAATACAAACCGCACTTGATGAATGCGATAACTGCACCGGCACCCGAAGTTTGCAACGATTGATACAGCAACGTCTGAACGGATAGCCATAAAAAAACACCCTGTTAAAATTAACAGGGTGTCTTGTGATACTAGGGCTTACTAGCAAATCTAGCTCTCATGTTCTTCATCAAAATCCTGTTTATCCTTTGGGTTGGATTTTGATGATTTTGAGCTTTCTGTTTTGTCAGGTTTTTGCTCCAACTTAATGGCGGAATTTGAATCCGAATCTCCGACCATTTTCAGCGGCGCAGGTGGAGCCGATCCATCTTTATCCTGACCGAAGTAAATGGTCATATGCGGGAATGGAATCTCAATTCCTGCTGCATCCAGATGCTGTTTCACCAGACGGTTATAAGCCCGGCCAACACCCCATTGCGTACCCGGCAGGGTTTTAATCCGTACCCGAATATTGACTGAACTATCTGCCAGAGCGGTAATGCCATGAACTTCCAGCTCATCAACCAGAATTTTCTCACGCTGATCCTCATCTGCCATTAACTCGGCAAAAGCTTCACGCAGATGCACAATCACCTGATCGGTATCTTCACGATATGCCACGCCATACTCACCCACATGGTAAGCAAATTCGCGCATAAAGTTGGACACGGTATCTACCGATGAAAATGGAATCAGATGATAGGTTCCCGAAAGGTCCCGCAGACCTAAAGAGCGGATTGTCAATTTCTCAGCTGTACCAGTGATGCCACCTGCTGTAACAATATCACCGGAATTAATGGCATTTTCCATTTGGATAAACACCCCAGTAATAATATCTTGCACCAGTTTCTGTGCACCAAAACCAATGGCTAAACCAAGCACACCGGCACCCGCCAGTAATGGTCCAATATTGACACCAATTTCCGCCAGCACAATCATAACGGTCATTATGATGAGAGCAATAGCCGCCGCGTTACGGAAAATTGTCAGTAATGTTTTGGCTCTTGCCGTTGGCAAATGCGTTTCATCACCAGGATTAAGCCGGTGCTCAATCCAACTTGCCAAAACTATCCATACTGCCATCGCTCCAACAAGAATTGCAGCCACACTAATCAATGTACCGATAGTGTGAATACCCGCCTCTGAGGCTAACCATGCGGTAAGGCTGAATATTCCCCAGGCATCCAAAATGACTGCGGCAACCACCACCACCAGCAAAATTCTTAAGGTTTTATAGATATTTGGTACAAATCCGTTTACCCGCTGTTCCAGCATCGGAAAACGTGAACGCAAATCTTCTGAAACATGTACCGGACGACCAATGGTTTTCGCCATGAACTTCGCCAGCAGTCCACCGATCACCAGCGCGAGAATGGTCTGGAAAGTGGCCTTTAACATCATTGGCAGGGCATCCTCCGGACGCAGTAATAAAGCCACAGCTAACACAGCAAAATACACTATTCCCAGCATGTGCCAGCTACGTGCCAGGATCCCCAGACTGACTCTTGAAAAGCTGAATGAGGACTGTTGTGCATGAGAGAGCAAACGCTGTTTAACGGATACACGGTTTTGCATGATGACAACAACTGCATAGATAAATGCACTTAACACCACCAGTACACTGACCAGTTGGCCGACGACCGGATTAATATTCAGATTAACCAATGGCACAATCAGCAACATGCCATAACCAATATAGTTGGTTAACCGAACTAACCAGATATGCCAGTAGGTGGCACTTTCGGCAGATATTGGTAATAAACGCAGTGCATCATCACGTCCAGCAAATATCGTACGGAGAATGACTTTAAATATTTCAATCGCCAAAAACGCATTGAGGAATAGCGATTGACTGACATTCATTTCTCCATTGCTGCCAATGGCAAACAAGGCAACGGCATAACCGGCTACCCATGCTAAGGCTACTGTCAGTAAATCCACTACAGCTGCCAGCAAAATCGCGCTGAATTTGCGAATTTCAGGATAGTCACCCTCCGCTTCAGCCCAATCATTAGCACGACGAAAAGCATGACGCGCCAGACTTCGCAGCACATAAAACATTAATAACGTGCTGGCAATCACCACCAGTAGAAAGAAGCTTTCATCCAGCATGTCCTGCCAATCAAATGTGCCTGCTTCATCAGAACCTATAGCAGCTACAGCAGAAAAACCCATCCCAACTGTTGAGACAATCTGCTGGGCAACGGATTGGGTCGTATTGGCAATCTGTCTGGCAAACGTTGGTTCATCAACCAACTCTTCTGAAGCGGCTTCTTGATCCAGTGCTTCAGCCGCCTGTGCCAATTCGCGTAATTCTGCGATAAGTTTTTCACGGGACTGTTCATTTTCGAGTGTGTCAGCAAGCACTGAGTAATGTTTTTCATTATTGGGAGGAGTAGCAGGTTCGGCCCAAGCCGTTTCGGTTATCAAACTGAATGTTAACAACAACGTCACCAGCAGAGCTGAAGTTAACTTCCATTTCATATCAAAAATCCACACGATACTGTGATCTCCTTTTGTTTGATTTTTTTAAATTTATTATTTGCCCAAAGGCTTTAGATTGATGCGAAGGTAGCAATCAATAATTGATTCAAGCCGTCAATTGGTTACTATCAACAGCTTAACAAATGTAGTTTTCAGTTGTAGGGTCTGTTTATGTTTCAAACAGAACAGAGGTCGCTAGGAAAGAGCCACGACCCTGTGACCCTATCAAGGCGGAAGGGTTCATTACAAAACCGATACAATTTTCAGTTGTCCCTGTTCATTCAATTCCACCACTACGCCCTCTCCCGATAACACAAACTTGTCGAGAAGTCCGGATATATTGACCTGATGAGTGATATAAACCTTGGTTTTAGTGGTTTTCACCTCGCTGATATGCGCTTTCCAATCTTGCAGAAATTGGTTTTTTAAATGGCGATTTGATGCGTGAAAAAAAGAATTCAGTGCCGTCAGCTTTTGCGGTGGACCAAACCCCAGTAATTCTGCAGTTTCCAAACATCGACACCATTCACTGGAGAAAACCTCTGCCTCAGTAATACCTGATTCGCGAAGTTTTTGACCTATTTCTATCGCCTGTTCACGTCCTTCAGAAGACAATACCCGCTGAGTCTGGCATTCTGCCAAATCAAACCCCTCTGGATCACCGACGCCAGGGGCTAGCGCATGGCGCAAAATAATAACTTGATCTGCCATACTGGAAGCTGATGAAAACAGCGATAAAAACAGACCATATCGCAAAACTGTAAGCAACTGTCGCATTTAAACCTCTCGGTATTCCCAAAAGTAAATTAATTTCATTACCATGAATAAGGCATGTTTTTTTATCTAAAAAATCTTACTAATAAGCTGTTATTGATTCATACGTTAGAAAACAGTTCACTGCGCATTAGAAAAGTTAGGGAAAAATCAAGTCTCTGGAGATCAAATGACACCTCATTCCATGCCTAAAAAATTGACACTCTTGTTGCAATTTATATTGTTTGCCGGATTTTTCGGGTCTATTTGGGAACAACAATGGCTCAATGCGATAGCGACTTTCGGCATTATTATCATCAGCTTATTTCCTGTATTACTGGCCAGAAAATTCAATGTTCATGTGCCAGCTATATTTCAACTTCTGGCAATTGCCTTTGTCTTTGCATCGGTATTTCTGGGTGAAGTACATGGCTATTACACCAAGTTCTGGTGGTGGGATATTGCTTTGCACACTGGCTCAGGTTTTCTGTTAGGTATTATTGGCTTTCTGCTGGTTTATCTACTGAATGAAAATGAATATATCCATTTACAGATGATGCCGGGGTTTATAGCTTTTTTTGCTTTTATGTTTGCTTTGGGTATGGGGGCATTGTGGGAGATATTTGAATTTTCCATGGATAAAATTTTGGGTTTGAATATGCAAAAACCCATGTTCGGTGATTACTCAGGCTTAACTGACACCATGTATGACCTGATTGTTGATGCCATAGGCGCTTTGTTTATTTCATTACTCGGCTACGGCCACCTAAAAAAAGCACAAGCCAAATCGTTTCTCGAACGCTGGATATGGTCATTTATCGCCAAAAACCCAAGACTGTTTATCAAAAAAAGAAAAACTGAACCAGCTAAATCCCAACGCCCCGATTAATGGCTGGATGCCAACTTGTGACAACTTCCTTAACATATCAGGATTATCTCTGATGTGCTTTCATCCATAGCACTCTAGTATGCCGGTAGATTGCTGTTCATCAGCAAGTTTCTCTGGAGTGGATATGGACAAGAGACCCAAGGTTTTACCATCATTATTCTTAAGCTTACTGTTGATCTTTTCGTTATCCGCATGCGATCAAAACAATGATGACATTCCGCAGATGGAAGCTGCGCCGATAATCGATGAAAACGAAATCCCCCTTTGGCTCGATGGCCAAGTGGAAATGTCACCACAGGAATGGCTGGTCAAACGCAGTCGTGCAGAAATAAACGATGAAACAGCTGAAATTGAACGCACAGCAGAATTGCTTATCACCGCTGCAGATCGGTTTGATGAAAGTCATCGTATGATTGCCAATCGTGCCGCTCAGCTGGAAGACATGCTGTTTGAACATAATATTAAAGAAACGGCGGTTAACAGATTAGAGTGGTTTACTAAACTTCCAACGTTACAGACTCCACATAGCTTTTCAGCTCTCTGCCAGTACTATTACAACCTTCGCACTAAAGGTAAAACAGAAGACGAAATCATTCAGAACCTTTTAAGGCTCTAGCGCTTGTTTACCTTTCGTCTCCACCATTCTTGGTGGTTCATTTCGCGATAAATGAGGAAAGGATGGGATTTAGCTGTTCTGTATAAGTGATTTGGAACGGATTTGTCGAAAAAAAATCGTCCTAGCCCGCCGCTTGCGACTGAAAAGAGCATACGGTTACTTTGGGTAAACTCGCCTGATAGTGGCAGCTCCTCTATAATTCCGAGCATATACTTTTTCTCTGTTGGGAAAGAGCCATCCAGTTTATTCATTCATTGGAATTTATGACTTCTCCTCAAGCGAACAGTTATTTCAGTTTGATCCGCAACCAGTTTGGTTTACTGGCTATTGGTTTTATTGCACTTTTCACTGGTAACCTTGGACAAAGCTTTTTCATTGGTTTGTTTCAATCTGATATTGCCCATTCGTTAAATTTATCAGCAGGTGAGTTTGGAGCTGTGTATTCGGCACTTACGATGGCAAGCGGATTTCTGGTGTTACATTTCGGCCAGAAACTGGATTGGATTGCCCCCCGGAGATATGCCTTGTTAGTGCTGACAGCGTTATTGGCGGGGGTGATTTTACTGACCACTTCACCATGGCTGATTCCAGCTTTAATTGGGCTGGGCTTAGTACGGTTATGTGGTCAAGGTTTGATGACCCATTTTGGCAGTACATTAGCTGGCCGCGAATTTACCATTAACCGTGGTCGAGCTCTGGGGTTGGTCAGTCTCGGCATGCCAATGGGTGAAATTATTCTGGCGCCAGTCATCGCATTATTAATTGGCTGGCTGAGCTGGCAGCAAATCTGGTGGGCAGTGGCCGCCGTCATTTTTCTCATCTGGTTGGTATTACTGCTTTTGGCAAAATGGCCTGAAGCACCTGAAATCAAGCGTGATAGCAGTGGTAACAAAATCAAAGGTCCCAACCCGATGCTGGAAAAACGTTTCTGGCTAATTATTCCATTGACCATGGCTTTGCCAGTCACTTTAACCGGTATTTTTATTTTTCAGGCCCAAATGACCCTAGATTTAAATGCCACCACCACCGCATATGCCTTGGGTTTAACGGCAATGGGTATTGCTCGTTTTCCCGGCGCATTACTTGGAGGGCGCTGGATAGATGAGTTAGGAGTATCGCTTCTAGCTCGCTTGTACCTGGCTCCTTTTGCATTCGCTATCATTTTGGCGGTATTAGTCGGTGGCAATGCAGGTGTTTTGATTTTAATGATTGGTGCCGGAATTTCACTTGGCATGTCTTCGCCTGTGGTAGATAGTTTATTAGTTGTACTTTGGGGTCGTGAACATTTAGGCCGTGTACGTAGTGTCAAATCAGCTTTTATGGTGTTTTCAACCGGCCTGGCACCCGCTGTACTAGGTTTCCTGATTGATGGTGGTGTGCAATTTGAAGCGATTCTGCTTGGCATGCTGATATTTATGTTTGCGGGATGGTTGCTAGCCCAAGCTCCTATTCGTGAAGCTGAAAAAATAAATCATCATTCATTAAAACAAGATTAAAGTCATTCTTCTCGAGGCCGCTAGCCTTAGAGTAGATCCATTCGAGGATAAGAAAATGACAATTAACACTGCTCCGTTTGGCCAAACCGTTAGTTCGATGGCAAAGGATCCTGTGAATAAGCAGGAAGGCCCTTTTGGTCAGCAGGTTTCGGTTTTGGCCCAGGAAAAAAAGTTTTCAGTATCTGAGTCCAATAGCGAAATGAACCTTTCCATTCTGCAGGTCTCGTTTAATATCAGTGACGGCAATGGTGATGGTGCCATGGCATTGCTGTTCAAAACAGCTCTTGAGGGCATCAATGACTCTTTGAAGGCCGAGTTTGGCGATAACGCCATTCAAAAAGCTTATGAACAAGGCATTGATGTATCACCCGAAGCGACTTCCGAACGCATTGTGCAAATGAGTACTGCTTTTTTTGATGCTTATTACAGCACCCGTCAGGATATGCCGCTTGAAGAAGCCCTGAAATCATTTGTCGAAGTGATTGGCGGTGGAATCGATCAGGGGTTCAAAGAAGCACGCGACATTCTTGGTGGCCTGAAAGTACTGGAAGGCGATATAGCAGGCAATATCGATAAAACCTACGATTTAGTTCAACAAGGCCTGCAGTCCTTTGTAGAAAACTATCAAGCTTCTCAAGAAGCCTAAACACTTTTTACCGCCTCCCATCTCGGGAGGCGGTTTATTGCAACTCAGACCTACCGGCTCTTGAGTTCTGCATAATACCCGCCATACTCTGTTTTAATATGCATTCGGAAGGACACTTTTCACCCGAATCATCCCGTGAATCTGCCACAGGAGAAAAACATGCAAGATAAACAGACCCTTGTCATTGGCGCCAATGGCCAAATAGGTAAGCTATTAATTCAAATGATGGCCGAGCAGAAAATGCCGGTGAAAGTCATGCTGCGTAACCCAGAACAGGCTGGTGAATTTGAAAAATTGGGGGCTGATGTTGTAATAGCGGATCTCGAAGCTGATCTGCCAGACCACGCTTTTGCTGATTGCGATAAAGTCGTATTTACGGCTGGTTCCGGAGGTAAAACCGGTGCCGATAAAACTATTCTGGTGGATTTATGGGGTGCGTGTAAAGCGGTTGATAAGGCAAAACAACATGCCATTAAACAATTTGTTATGGTCAGCTCACGGGATGCCGGTGACCCGGAACACGGCACCAAGGCCATTAAGCATTACAACATCTGCAAATATTTCGCCGATAAACATCTTATTGAAAGTCACCTGCCCTACACCATTCTCCGTCCCGGCAGATTAACTGATGGACCGTTAACGGGGAAAATTACCACTGTGCGCCCGTCAGATCAGGAGCAACAAGTTATTTCCAGAGCCGATGTCGCTGCCTGCATTTTACAATGTCTGGACCATTCAGAAACCGTTAATCAGATTGAAGAGTTGTATCAAGGTGACATGCCAATTCAAGAAGCTTTTATAAAATCGGTTAAAGGTCGGTTGGGTTAAATCAGACCAACCATTAAATGTCCAAATGAAACCGTTGCTCAATCAGATCTATCAAACAGCATCTCGACAGATTCTGAGTACATTAATCCGCTTACTTGGCGATTTTGATTTGGCTGAAGAGGCCATGCATGAAGCCTTTGCGATTGCCTTGCAGAAATGGGAAATAGATGGCGTTCCAGATAATCCCCGGGCCTGGCTTATATCGACTGCACGTTTTAAAGCGATTGATCAATTGCGCCGGCAGGCTCGCTTTGACTATTCCATTGATACCGTCATTAATGAGCTGGTTGCTGAAGAAGCTGAGTCGAATGAACAGCAGATTGAAGATGATCAATTACGTCTGATATTCACCTGTTGCCATCCTGCTTTGGCTGAAGAAGCCCGCCTTGCGCTGACCTTACGTGAGGTCTGTGGCATGACAACTGAGGAAGTTGCCCGGGCTTTTCTTCAAAAACCGACGACACTTGCTCAACGAATTGTTCGCGCCAAAAACAAAATTCGTGAAGCCGCTATTCCATATGAACTCCCTGAAACAGATCAATTAGCTGAACGGCTACACTCCGTATTACAGGTAATCTATCTGATTTTTAATGAAGGCTATTCTGCCAGCAATGGTGAGTTGCTGGTCAAACATGATTTGGCCAGTGAGGCCATTCGTCTTGGCAGATTATTAGCCCAATTATTACCTGAACCGGAAGTAGACGGTTTATTGGCATTAATGCTGTTACAGGATTCGAGGCGCTCTGCCCGGTTGGATGCAAATGGCGATCTGATTACCCTGGATGAACAAGACCGCAGGCTGTGGGATCAACAGCAAATTGGGGAGGGCTGTAAACTGGTCATTCAGACATTACGAACGCAACGCTTTGGACCTTTTACCCTGCAAGCCGCTATTGCTGCAGTGCATGCCGAGGCACCCTCTTTCGAGCAGACTGATTGGCTACAGATTGTGGGTTTGTATGATGCACTTATGCAATATGCCGATTCCCCAGTCGTCAGGTTGAATCGAGCTGTAGCAATCGCCATGCTGCAGGGCCCGGAAGCTGGGTTAATCACCATTGAGCAATTACTGGCCGAAGGTGAACTCAAGAACTATCATTTAATCTATGCGGCTAAAGCTGATTTATGTCGACGCCTGCAGCAATTTGCTGCTGCCCGAATGGCCTATCAACAAGCGCTTGCTTTAACTCAGCAAGGCCCGGAGCAACGTTTTTTGCAGCGACGTCTTGCTGAATTATCAGTAAAAACTTCTTAGACCGAAAAGAATCCTGTGTTATTTATCTAGCAGTAATTTAACCAGCTCAGCTGCCGGAATCGGCCTGCTGAATAAAAAGCCCTGAAAGAATTTACATTGATGGTCCTGCAGAAATGTTAATTGTGACTCCGTCTCCACCCCTTCAGCAATTACCTGCATATGTAAACCATCCCCCAAAGCGAGTATGGCTCTTACAATCGCCTGGCTATTGATGCCGGTGTCCAGCTCACGAATAAAATGCTGATCAATTTTCAGTACATCCAATGGCAAATCCTGCAAATAGGACAATGAAGAAAAACCGGTACCAAAATCATCCATTGCCAGTCGCAGCCCCAATGCTTTCAATTGATGCATTCTTTCGATGCAGGCTTCACGATTACCTATCGCAACGTTTTCAGTCAGCTCCATTTCGATAAAATCAGGGTTAACTCGTGTGCGCTTAAGGATTTCGGCCACATTGGCGACAATGTCAGGTCGATCGAATTCAACGCCCGAAATATTCACTGAAATAGGTACCGGCTCAATTCCAAGGTTAGTAAATGATTTAATCAATTCACAGGTTTGTTCAAGTACCCATCGTCCAATTTCAACAATCAACATGGATTGCTCAGCAATAGGAATAAATTTGGCCGGCGAAATCATGCCTAATTCAGAATGCTTCCAACGAATTAATGCTTCAGCACCAATGATATTTTTATCACTATCAAATTTTGGTTGGTAATAAACGACAATTTCGCCTTTACTTATTGCTTCCCGCAAGTCATGTTCAAGCTTGATATTTTCCAGCGCTTTCTCGGTCATATCCGCAGAATAGAAGCGAAAATTTGCCCGGCCATCATTTTTCGCATAATACATTGCTGAATCAGCATACTTGAGAAGATCTTCAGGAGTAATAGCATCAGCAGGATACATCGCAATGCCCATACTCGCAGTGGATTTCACTGACTGACCTGCCACGATTGACGTTGTATCCACTGCTTTTAATACTTTATTGGCGATCATGTTGATAAGGTCAGGATTGTCTATATCGGTTATTAATACAACAAACTCATCCCCACTCATGCGAACCACTAAATCAGTGGTGCGGATACTGTTAGATAAATGCTTGGCGACTTTTACCAGTAGTTCATCACCGGCCGAATGTCCAAGAGAATCATTTACATTTTTAAACCGATCCAGATCCAGGAAAAACACCGCTAACTGTTTCGAATCACGATCTGCCCGAGCTATTTCCTGTTGCAATCGCTCATTTAATACCAAACGATTAGGTAAGCCGGTTAATCCATCAAAATGCGCTTGTTGAAAAAGTTTCTCTTCCCAGGCAGCATTTGATAAGGCCACCGCAATACGATCCCCAAAACTTCTGGCAATCGATTTTAGTTCATTGCCGATGACTTTAGGTTGCTGATAAGCAAAACTGATGGAGGCTGCAACCTGGCCATTCACCACCACCGGTATCACCAGATAAAACCAGTTCCCGGCCAGATTTAAAATCTTCAGGTAAACCGGTAAAAGCCTGTTATCGTTAATTTCCAGCACACTCCCCTGACTTTGCTGCAATTCAGCTAAATCTTCGTTGGTAAGGGCCATTGACTGCTCTTGCAGATCAAAATGTTGATCATCACGACGAGTGTGGACTGCTACGAGCAAACGGTTTTCGGCATCGAATTTGGCAATCGATATCAGGTCGCTGAACAATATTCCGGGCAAACGATTTAAAGCCGTTTCCACTATTTCATCTGCATTAAGTACAGAAAGGATCTGTCTGTCGATTTCAGCCATGGTGGACTGAATTTCAAACTGGCTTCGCAGTCGTCGAGTCATTTCATTAAATGAATCCGCCAAAGCTTCAAATTCGTCTTTGCTGTCTACTTCTACCTGATAATCAAACTCACCATCTGCAATGCGTTCAGTTGCCTTTTTTAAAGCGGAGAGTGGTGAAAGGTATTTGGCGATCAATTTGGTGCTGAGAAACGCGACTATTAATACTGTCAGCAAAATAACCGGTGGATACACTTTGGTGAAATAGTTGATTGCACTAAGTGCTACGGATTTTGGTTGGGCGTGCACAATAATCAGATCTGGAGAGGCGAACATATTGCCTATTGGTGCCTGCCAGAAGCCACCCAGGTAGACATTGTCTCCAATATTTTGATTAAAACTACCGCTGTATTTGTCGAGAAGCTCGGTTAATAACTGGTTTGGTAATGACTTTTTTGGTAATGAGCTGAACCAGGATTCACCTACTTCTGTCATCACTAACAGCTGATTGATCCCCATATTATCGACTTCCCATAAGGCTTCGGGGTGTAATTCAGCCATTAAAATCCCGGAATCGGGTGTCTTTTCATTGAAATTTAACGCGATCCAAATTTGTTTAATGCCAAGCTCATCACTATCAACCGCTTTAATAAGGGTTAATCCAGAGCGAACGGCTTCGATTTCTTCCTTAGTGAGATAAGGCACCATCCGGGTATCACCCAATAAAGAGGCTCTTTGGCCAGTGCCTGTAATGATTGCTAAATCGTTAAACTGTTTTTGTATTTTCTGATCACGAAATAAATTCTGATCCCTTAATCCTCTGTTTGAGCGTTCAATTCGATTTGCCAGTAACCGTAAGGCACTTTCAGCCAATACCAGTCGATCAATAAATCGCAAGCCATAATCTTTACTGCTTTTTTGCAGTGCATCATAGGATTGCTGATATAGCTGCTGACTGACTTGATGAAAAGACAATCCCCCGAGAACTAAGACAGGTATTAATGAAGCAACAACAAAAGACAACAGAATCCGGCGAGCAACTTTATTACGATGTGGTGACGTTTTTTTTATCATCAAGTATTTATCAAGCCTAAAAATCAGCCGCGAGGCCTATAAATCGTCCATCTCGGGCCAATATAACGTCATCCAGACTATCTTTTTGAGATACCTGTTTTTTGGTTTGACCATCTTTTCCCACGCTGTAGAGATCATATTGCGTATTAATTGGATTGATATTGCGATCTTTTCTGGAGGGCCCTCTTGATTGTGGCCAATCATCAGCAATATTTAAATAAATGTATTTGTTACCCCAAGGATCAACTCCATTGTCAGGTAAACTGCCAGCAATATCATCCAATTTGTCGGGATAACGCTGATTTTGCAGATAGTAACGTTCGATAACGGATTGGATAGTGACAATTTGCGAAACAGCCAATGCATTATTCGTTTTATCAATATAGTTTTGGTAGCTGGGTATCGCGATAGTCACGATGACCCCAAGGACAGCAATCACCAACATCAGTTCGATTAGCGTCATTGCCTTTTGTGAAGTTATATTCAACTTCTTTAGCCTCACAGGAAATCCTTCTTTAGATTGTCTTAGTAATTATCGAATTATCTTCCCTGATAGACTCAGTTAAATGCTAGCACCTATGCTACTTATATTTAGGTATTGGTTCACAAATCCGTTGTCTGTAAGCCTTCTGGCAGAGACAGTTTAACCAGGTAAAAAAAACCTGCTATAACCTGAATTAATACTTTTTGCCGATACATTACAATTAGCTAAGTTATCGGCTTGAAAAAAGAAATCTGTATTTTTTCTGACTGTCGATTTTACGTTTGCTTATTCGACTAGTTGATAAGACCACTATTCTGAGTCTTATAACAAGGAGAAATATATGAACGTAAAAAATGAAGTTGAACAACAACTGGAAAACTGGAAAAAAGCGGTTATCAGCCAGGATCTCGAACAAATCATGGCTTTTTATGCGGAAGACGTGCGAGCGTTTGATGCGATTGCCGAATTACAGTTTACCAATCGCAGAAAATACAAAGATCATTGGCAGCACTGTTTGGAATTGTGCACGATGACTAAATTTGAAATTGGCCAGCTTGATATCAACCAGGATGGTGAGCTGGCGGTATGTGCTTTTCTGAATCAATGTGGTGGCATGGATGAAAAAACTGGTGAAGAACAGGTTGGCTGGATTCGCGGTACTCAGGTTTATCAAAAACGTAACGGCCAATGGTTGATTATTCACGAACATTTTTCATTACCTTTTGATATGGCATCCGGCGCCGCTCTGTTTCATCTCACACCAGAATCAGCCTGGTAAGGAGCACACCATGAAATTTATGATTTTACGTAAAGCCGATGCCGATACTGAAAAAGGTGTGATGCCCAGTGAACAATTATTATCGGCCATGGGCGACTACAACATGCAAATGGCTCAGGCTGGAATATTAAGAACCGGGGAAGGCTTGAAACCGACCCGTGACGGAGCACGCATTAAATTTCAGCAGGGTAAGCCATTAATTACTGACGGCCCATTTACTGAAACCAAAGAATTACTCGCCGGTTACACTATTATTGAGGTCAACTCCATACAGGAAGCTCTGGATTGGGCCACACGCTGGCCAGTGGAAGATGCTGATGGCAACGTTGAACTGGAAGTCAGACAACTCTATGAAATGAGTGATTTTGCTGATGGGCCGGGTTTGCAAAAACATATCGAGCTTGATCAAAAAATCCGTAAACAACCACTTTCTACTAGTTCTTATCTGTTGTTTGATGGCAACTGCCGTGAAGCTTTTGCGTTTTATGCAGAGGTGTTAGGTGGCGATATTGTCATGATGATGACCGGAGGCGAATCACCGATGGCAGATGACATGCCTGCCGAGTTCGCTGACAAGGTTATGCATGTCTCTCTCCAAGTCGGCAATTGGATGTTAATGGGATCAGATTGCCCACCCGGCATGTTTGAAAAACCACAAGGTTTTCATGTACAGATTGCTTTTGAAGACGAGCCGCAAGCTGAAATCACCTTTAATCAACTGGCCGAAGGCGGCATGGCACATATGCCCTTTGAGCCAACATTCTGGGCCAGGCGTTTTGGCATGCTGGTGGATCGATTTGGCACGCCGTGGATGATTAATTGTGGCCAATGCTTACAAGGTGAGGAGGATTGAAATGAAATATCTGGCTTTGGTGTATTACCAGGAACAGATCATGAATCAAATGTCTCAGCAGGAATGGGACAGTCTGAATCAGGAATGTATGGCTTGTGGTGAAAAACTGCAAAGCACTGGTCATATGCTGGATGGTTCAGCGTTGCAGTCGGTCGAGACGGCCACCACTGTTCGTGTACGTAATGGAAAAGTGACGGTGACCGATGGACCTTTTGCCGAAACCAAAGAACAACTTGCCGGGTTTTATCTATTGGAAGCGCGCGATATTAACGAAGCTATTCAACTGGCGGGCAATATTCCACCAGCACGTTATGGCAGTATTGAAATTCGCCCGGTGCGTGAACTGCAAACCGAAGACAATAGCAGTGGCGGTAAAGGAGATTCATCACCATGACGCAAAAACTGCAAACCTGTCTGTGGTTTAACAGCAATGCCGAACAGGCGGTGAATTTTTATCTGTCAGTATTCGGTGGTCGCGAAATGGACCGGCTCTATTACAATAGTGCGGGCCCCGGACCTGATGGTTCAGTGCTGTCTATCACATTTGAACTCTGTGGCCAGAAATTGATCGCTCTCAATGGTGGCACGGATGTGGCATTTAATCATGCGATGTCATTGCTGGTCCGCTGCGATAATCAAAGCGAAATCGACCTGCTTTGGGATAAGTTACTGGTCAATGGCGGCAGGACATTGCAATGTGGTTGGGTTCAGGATCAGTTTGGTGTTTGCTGGCAGATTGTGCCCGCTATGCTGGATAAAATGCTGCAGGATAAGCTGGGTGCTCCGGCCGTCATGTCGGCATTACTGACCATGAATAAACTGGATATCTCTCAGTTGGAACAGGCCTACCAGCAAGACAACTAACATTGTGAAGCAATGACCTGACATCATTTGCTTAGAAAATGGTGTGAAGGTTTTACAGTTCATTTATCAGCAAAAAACTGTCTGCTGGCGTACTATAGCGCGCTATGCCAACGTAGCCTGAGGTTTGAAATGAGCGATTTACCTAATTGTCCGAAGTGTGATTCCGAATATGTCTATCAAGATGATCATATTCTGATTTGTCCGGAATGCTCTTATGAATGGTCAGCAGATACGGCAACTGACAAGGTCGAAACATCAGATGAGATCCTGGATGCCAATGGCAATGTGTTACAGGATGGCGATAGCGTGACTGTCATCAAGGATCTGAAAGTGAAAGGTTCTTCGCTGGTGGTAAAAGTCGGCACAAAGGTCAAAAACATCCGTCTGGTCGACGGCGATCACGATATTGATTGCAAGATTGATGGCATCGGTGCGATGAAACTTAAATCGCAGTTTGTGAAAAAAGTCTGACGCTTCGACAGCATCTTTGTGTCTTGTCCTGAAATAAGTTGACACTTATTTCGATTAAAACGCCCGATGCACCGCATCGGGCGTTTTGTATTGTAGGGCCATGTGCGGCCGCCTCTGATTATATAGCTGGATGGACTGTTTAACCATCATCGCCGCCTCGTTAAGATCTTTGGGTATTTGTAGAAGATATTCATTCTTCAAAATACCATTAACCTCTCTGCTAGGGCATTCTGATAGCAGTCGTATCCATCTGTCATCGAACAGGTGACGCTGTACTTCTGATGAATCGCCTGATAGTGCCCTGAGCAGTACTGGATACCTCTATCAGAGTGATGAATGAGAGGCTTGTCCGCGCATTGCCTTTGCTTCAAGGCCAAGACATACGCCTGTGACACCGCATCAGCGCGCAATGTGTCATGCACGTGATACCCGAGAATTTTTCGCGAGAACGCATCGGTGACAAGACTGAGGTAGGCTTCACCCTGGCGCACCGGCAAATAGGTTATATCCGCTACCCATAACTGTTCAGGGCGCTGCACAAGCGTCTGATCTGCGCCGGGTTTGGTCAAGTTAGGATGGCAACGAAAGCGATGATGACTTTGCGTGGTTTTATGGTAAGCCCGTTTTACCGGGACTAACAGCCGGTGTTCGCGAAGCAGGGCAAACAATCTGTCCCGCCCCGGGATGTAGTCGATTCCAGCCTGTTTCATCAAATGATGCAGTTTGCGTCCACCTAGGCGAGGCTGAAGCATCCGCTCTTCACTCACAAATGAGAGAATTGCCACATTGCGCTCAGCTACCTGTGCTGCACGGCTCCAGTAACGGTAATAGGCTTGGCGAGTGATCCCTAAAAATTGGCAGGCATGCGCAACCTTTAATTGGGCGACGATTTTTTGTTGGATGACCTGCCGAGCGGCTTTTTTACCACTTTCACTCCATAGTCTTTCTTCAAGACATCCACAACTGCTTCAAAAAATTGTGCTTTTTGCTGGCTAACTGCCAGCTCTCGTTCAAGCTCTTTAATCCGCTGCTCTGGTGTCAAAGTAGTTTTTTTATCAGACATAAGTACTCCTTGCCTTGCCTGATGGTTGGGAGTTCCGCCTGACCAATCTAACCGACCATGCTTACGAAGCCAAACTAAAACCGTACATTTGCCCTGGATGCCATAGCGAGTCTGAGCTTGTTTATAGGTCATCTCCCCCTTTTCGATCTGGTCAACAACGGCCAATTTAAAGGCTAGGGAGTAATCACGCTGGGTACGCTTTTTATCAGGATTCATAACACTCTCCAATTGTCTTTATTGAAAAGTGTCAACCTTATTTAGGACGGGTCATTGCAGCAATTTAAGGGCTCGATTAGAGCCCTTTTTTGTGGAGATTATTGATCGGCTAGTTTTTTCATATTTTCATTAATTTTGAATAATACGATCAACAGCTCACACCAGATGCGCGCACCAACAGCTCCCGCCAGCATGGTAAAGATTCCCATAAGAAAACTGCCAAAACCACCCGTAAACATCATACCTAAACCAGAAACCAGCGCGGCGCCTAATAACAACCAGTAAACCAGAGTAATGATTTTAGGCGTTAGCATTGAATCTAAAAACAGGATATCTCTCACTTAGTTTTCTCCTTAACATTTAATAATAAGTGGATGATCAACCAACATCCCTTTCAGTTTTTGTTTTACTCCAGAGCCTGAGGTGAGATACATGGATGTATCACAAACAGCTGTCATACTGCTTTAGTTGACGTCTTTTCAGCTCTTAACCGGCGAAGATAAAAGATCAACAAGCCCTAGTTTGGCAATAAATGAACATCATTTTCAATTCCGTGTCATACCAAATAGGATTGGAATTAACCTCTCTCTACTGATGCCCAACATATCTATTGCCAACGCGTATAATGCCAGTTCTCTGCTTACATTTCTTGGTCGACGTCACGGAAAAATGAATTGAAACAACCCGCAACTGTCGAAAACATGCCTGATGATATTGCTCCCTATTCACCGGAAAGCCGTGTTTCATTAAGAAGAATGCGTGCCTGTCATGAGTGTGATTGGGTGGTGGTATTACCTGCATTACGTCCTGGTGAGCATGCCACCTGTCCTCGTTGCGAACATATATTGGTACGTCGACATTTTCGACCAGCTCAGCGCAGTATGGCTTATGCCATCAGTGCATTAATTGCATTGATTCTGGCAATCTCGTTTCCTTTTGTGAGTTTTGAAGCCAGAGGCATAAGCAACAATATTGAGCTTACTCAAACCGCCACCAGTATGATTGGTTTCCATCAACCCATGGTTGCACTCATTGTGGCACTAACGATCATTGTATTGCCGGCAGTTTACCTATCAGGGGTGATTTGGTTGCAATTTGGTTTGCTCCGGGGAGATCCATTTCCATTTAGTCGTGGTATTGCCCGTTCACTAGCACATATGCATCCCTGGATGATGGCGGATGTATTTATCATTGCCGCCCTAGTCAGTTTGATAAAAATCGCTGGGATGGCACAGATTGAATTAGGAATTTCATTCTGGGCATTTTGTGCCTTTGCAATTTTACTGTTAATGACCACGCGCTCTATTGATGCCGACTGGATGTGGTTTTCACTTGCGGGTGAACCTCAGGCCCCAAAAGGTATTCGCACAGGCGAAACGGCAGCTTCACAAGGTTTGGCAGGTTGCTCAACCTGTGATTTGATAAATGAACTGTCCGAGTCCGGTCATGGACATTGCCGCCGCTGTGGCGAACCGCTGCATCTCCGTTTACCACATAGCCTGCAACGTACCTGGGCGCTTTTGGCGGCAGCAATTGTGATGTACATTCCTGCAAATGCCTATCCTATTATGACAACAACGGTGCTGGGCCAGACCCAACCGGCAACCATTATTGGTGGCATTATTGATTTGTGGCAAAAGGGCTCCTGGCCAATTGCAGCAGTAATCTTTTTTGCCAGTATTCTGGTTCCTGTCGGCAAGATGCTGGCGTTGATCTGGCTGTCATTTGTGGTACGTAAAAGTAGTGAACTCAGCGCTAATAGCCGAACCAATTTATATCGTATTACCGAATTTATTGGTCGCTGGTCCATGGTAGATTTATTTGTAGTCGCTATACTGGTGGCATTGATTCGGGCAGGAAACTTAATGTCTATAACCCCAGGTCCGGCAGCACTAGCATTTGGCGCTGTCGTTATTTTAACCATGTTAGCAGCGATGACATTTGATCCACGCCTGATATGGGATACACCTACTACAAGCAAAAAAAACAGCACTCCAAGGAAACCGTGAATGAGTGATTCCCCTGTCTCTAATGAAGACAATCTGACTGACCAGCATCGAGCAAAATCAGGCAGACAGTCTCGTCTTTCCCCCATCTGGATTGTGCCGATTGTCGCAGTCATGATTGGTTTATGGCTGATATATGACAACTACAGTCGTATAGGGCCCAGAATTACCTTAACGATGTCAAATGCAGAGGGGATAGAAGCTGGCAAAACCATGATCAAAACGCGCAATGTGGATATTGGTCAGGTTGAACAGGTGCGTCTATCAGAAGATTTAACCCATACATTAATCATTGCGCGTATTAATCCAGAGGCCGAACCGATGCTGGTCGATGACTCCCGCTTCTGGGTCGTAAAACCGCGTATAGGTCGAGAAGGGATCAGTGGCCTTAATACAGTTCTATCTGGCGCTTATATTCAATTACAACCCGGTGAAAGTAAGATCGAACAACGTGAATTTGAGGTGCTTGAACAACCGCCTATTTCAACTCTCGGTGTGCAAGGTTTACGCATTAATCTGATCAGTCAGCTGGGCAACTCACTACGAGTAGGTGACCCCGTGACTTATCAGGGGTTTAATGTGGGCAGGGTTGAAAGCGCTGAGTTTGATAGCGAAAAGCGTGAAATGCGCCACCAGTTATTTATTGAAAGCCCTTACGATGTTCTTGTCACCGAAGGAACCCGTTTCTGGTCTGCCAGTGGCGTCGATTTAAAATTGGATTCCGAAGGTTTCAAAATCAATATTGCCTCATTGGAAGCATTATTAGGCGGTGGCGTGACATTTGGAGTCCTTGAGGATTTACCAGTCGGTTCTCCTGCCCCACCCGATAGTATTTTTACCCTTTACGGTGATGAGGAGAGTGCACGTCAGGAAGCTTATACTCAATACCTTGAATATGTACTGTTAATCGAAGATACCGTCCGTGGCCTTTCCAAAGGGGCGCCGGTTGAATTTCGTGGCATTCGTATTGGTACCGTTTCGAGTGTACCCTGGAAATTCACCTCACCCGAACGCAATGCGCAGAGCGGCTTTGCTATTCCGGTGTTAATCCGCCTGGAACCTCAACGCTTAGGCGGTAGTGAAAAAGTTGATATCAAAGACTGGGCAGCTCGCTTCGACCGCATGTTGAATGCCGGATTAAGAGCCACACTCAAATCAGGTAATCTGTTGACCGGATCATTATTCGTTGATCTTAACTTCCAGCGTGATGATACCTATGAGTTTGTTGCCAGAACGTTTGAAGGGCATCAGGTTCTGCCAACCAGTTCAACAGGCTTGGCGCAAATCGAACTGAAAGTGTCGAATTTGCTGGATAAACTCAATCAACTGGAAGTTGAACCGATTCTAACCGGCATGGATCGTAATCTGGAAAGCTCCGAAACCATGTTGAACGAAATCAGGGTGTTAACCGCCAGCATTCAAACTTTGGTCAATGCTTCTGAAACGCAGCAAATCCCTGAAAATATTAATCAGACACTGACCGATATTCGAGCCACTTTGCAGGGACTCTCGCCTGATTCATCTGCTTATCAAGAGATGACGGGCACCCTGCAACGTTTGGAAAAACTGCTGCGTGATCTTCAGCCAGTCGCACGTACTTTGGGCGAACAACCCAACGCACTGATTTTTGATCGTCGTGAAAGCGACGATCCTCTACCACGAGCACCAAAATAATCGGGATTATTTATGTTGATAACAATCAATAAATTGTTTTTTAGCTTATTGCTGGTATTGAGTTTACTTGCTTGTGCCAATCAAGCAATTAATACACAACGATATACCCTGCCAGAAACCTTTCAATCCTCTGATCAGGCTTCAACGCCTGATGCACAAGTCCTTGTAATAGGCTCTATTAGCCTGGCTGAGTTTCTTGACAGCGAACAGATTGCGTTGCAAATGGATGACATTACTCTGCATCAAGCCAATGAGCATCTTTGGGCAGAAAACCTGGGCCAACAAATACGGCGTGGATTGCGTAGTCGATTGAGCAAACAACTCCCAGAGTTGCTGGTGCTGTCAGATAGTCGGGGATTAAAACAAACGGCGTGGAATTTACAATTGGATATTGAGCAGTTTCATGGGCATTTTACTGGCAAAGCGGTGACCAGCGGACAATGGCGTTTACGCGATCACACAGGCGAATTGATTGTCCTCTCACCCTTTCACATTGAAACAACTCTGGCAGCGGATGGTTATCCAGCTTTAGTGCGGGCATTAGGTAGCAACTTGGATAAATTAGCTGAAAAACTAGCTACTGAAATCACAAAATATTGATTTAAATTGGGTGAGATCAATATGATCTCACCCTCTGAACCTGATTGAAATTACTTAATCCACACCTGTTTGGCGTTCACAAATTCATGGATTCCATGTGGCCCGAGCTCTCGGCCAAAACCGGATCCCTTGATTCCACCGCTGGGCAATCGAGGATCGGTTTTCACAATGCCATTTATTGCAACCTGACCAGATTGAAGCTGCATGGCCAGATGCGAAGCCAATTCGGCATTTTTAGTCCAGATGCTTGCGCCTAAACCGTATTCCGTGTCATTGGCCATTTCCAGTGCGTGTTCGTGATCTTCTGCTTTAATCACCGCCATAATTGGCCCAAAGGTTTCCTCACGAAACGCACACATTGTGGGAGTCACTTCAGTCAGCAAGGTGACCGGGTAGAAAAAACCATCGGTATCCGGTAATTCGCCTCCTAATAAACATTTCGCACCTGCCGCAACGGTATCTTCCACCTGACGATGCAGATTCAGTTGCAAATCCTTGCGAGCAATCGGCCCGATATCGGTACTAGGTTGTAATGGATCGCCCATTTGCAATTTTTTGAGTCGATTTAATAGTAGTTCGACAAAATGGTCGTAGATTTCAGCCTCGACAATAATTCGTTTTGCGGCAATACAGGACTGTCCTGCATTAATGATTCGTGACAGAGTCACCACATCCGCGGCCGTTTCCAGATCAGCATCAGCCAGAATAATACTGGGATCCGAACCACCCAGTTCCAGAACACAGGGTTTGATTTCACTGCCTGCAATTTCAGCTACTTTCCGGCCTGCACCACCAGAACCGGTAAACGAAACAGCCATTATGCGTGGATCCCGAATCGCTAATTCTACTTCTGGGGTTTCCAGGGGCAAATTCACCATAATATTTTCCGGTGCGCCAGCTTTAACAAAGGCATTTGCGATTGCCTGGGCTGTTTGCGGCACATGGGGATCGTGTTTCATCACACAAGTATTGCCTGCCATCAGCGCGGGTGCCAGATAGCGGAATGCCAGCCATAATGGTGCATTCCAGGGCAGAATGCCCAGCAATGTGCCCAAAGGTTGATAACAGACATAACTAAGTGATGCATCCGATTCGATAGTGTCTCTGGCCAGAAACTTTTCGGCATTATCGGCATAGAATTCTGCACAAAAGGCTGCTTTTTCAACCTCTGGTACCCCTTCTCTTATTGGCTTACCCATTTCCAAAGCCATCAGTTGTGCCAGATCATGTTTTTCTGCACGTAACTGTCTGGCGACTGCACGCAACACTTCACCACGTTCCTCAAAACTGCGATCACTCCAGTCAGCATAAGCTGCACTGGCCTCACCGATTCGGGCATACATTTCATGTTTTGTGAGACAGGGGAAACTATCGATTTTTTTTCCGCTATACGGATTTGTTGCTGTTAGCATGTTGACCTCTTTAATTAGCTAGCGGATTTCTGAGAACGCTCAATTTGTTTGTCAGCTTTCACTTCGCTTTTTGGGCTTTTATCAACCGAGATGAGCTTTTGTTTGCCCTGATCGGCTTTCACCACAAAATCCCGATCCATGGTGAAAAAGGACTCGCAGCCATCTTCGGTAATATGAATGGTGTCAGAGATACCACAGGTTTTATCCCCATCAATGCCCCACATCCACGGGATAATGTGAAACGTCATGCCAGGTTTCAGCACAGCAGATTCACCTTGTTTGAGACTAACGATATACCCTTCATCCCAGCTGGGTGGAAAGGCGATACCAATTGAATAACCCGACCGGGTCACCAGCCGTGCACCAATATCATTTTTAGTAATGATATTACGAATCATATTGTCGGCATCGGATACGGTCATGCCAGGCTGAAAATTCTTATGTACTGCGTCCAGCGCCATTTTCATAATTTCCTGGGCTTTATACATTGATGGGCTTAATGCACCCAGAACAATTGTGCGCATCATTGCGGTGTGATACCGGCGATAACATCCCCCCACCTCAAGAAAAACATGTTCATTTGGTTGAACAATACGGCCTTCCCAAGTGGCATGACCAATCATGGTGCGTGGTCCGGAAGTCACATACGGCATCACCGCAGGTGGTTCACCTCCTGCTCTAAACATTGCTGCGCTGATTGCCGCACCAATTTCATTTTCAGTAACGCCTTCCTGCACAGCGTCAATACCGGCTTGCATACCTGCTTCAGTGGCTCTGGCAGCATTCTGCATCAAGGCAATTTCCATAGCTGATTTGCATACCCGCCCTTCCTCTACGATGCCAAAGCAATCCAGTAGTTTGCCATCGGTCAAAGTGGTATGAATGCAGTCCTGATGATAGGCAGGGAAAAAGTAGCTGTTACGTTCATATCCAATGCGTTTTTTATCCAGTCCAAACTCACGCAGTGCATCGACCAGCATCTGAATGGCATCGCCAGTATCAGGATACGGCCGGGTAATCTCTACCCAGGTCCGATGGATTACATTAGATTCTTCCAGTTTACGGGTAATCATGAACGGTTCATCTTCCAACGGCACTACCAATGCCTGAAAAAATGAATAGCCAGTCGTCTGATAATCCGTCAGATACATAATATTTTCAGGATCGGAAATGACCACAGCATCCATATGCCGTTCGGCAATACGTTCTCTTAACTCGCGTAGTCGTCGCTCGTATTCTTCAAACGGAAAAGTCATATCATCACGCTGTCTCATGCGGCTTCCTCCATTTGCATGACTCTGTCTGTTACTTCAACCAGAATATCCAGTCCCGTCTTTAAGTCAGATTGGGGCGTGGTTAATGGGGGGATCAATTTGACAACACGGCCACCGGTACCACAGCTGGCAATCAGTAACCCGGCATCAAAACACTGATTCACAATCGCTTTGGCTCTATCTCCATTGCCGACGTCCAACCCCAGAATCATGCCTTTACCGGTCACATTCACTTCCGGATACCGCTGCGCCAATGGTGCCAGTGCTTCAGCCATTTGCTGGCCGTTGGTTTTGACTTCTTTCATCAACTCATCATTGTCAAAATAAGTCAGTGCCTGATCACCAGCGACAAAGGAAATATCCTGGCCTCTGAAAGTGCCAGTATGTTCACCGGGCGACCAGTGTTCATCAAGTTCCGGCTTCACCAGATTCATCGCCATCGGTGTGCCCATGCCACCAATACCTTTGGCCAGGCAGATAATGTCAGGGTCAATACCCAGATCATCAAAACTGAAAAACGAACCGGTTCGGCCAACGCCCACCTGAATATCGTCGACGATTAATAATGCCCCGACTTCTTTGGCCAATTTTGCCAGGGCCTGCAACCATTCTTTTGATGCTACCTTCACACCGCCTTCTGCCTGTATCGTTTCAAGTAAAAATGCTGCGGGCGGAGCAATACCGCTGGAGCTGTCTTTATAGATTGCTGTTAACTGATCAATACTTTGCATTCCACAACCCAGTTCACAGCCCGGACATACCTCTTCACAGCCAAAGGCAAAATGTTTCACATGGTTCAGCGGCACACCGGCTGCATTACGGAAGTACTGATTTGCCGTGGCGCTCAGTGCCCCCAGTGTCATGCCATGAAAGCCATGACTGAAAGCCACGACATCCTGACGACCGGTAACTCTTCTTGCCAGTTTCATTGCGGCTTCCACCGCATTGGTTCCGGTAGGCCCCATAAATTGCATTTTATGCGGCATATTGCGAGGTTTCAGAATGGTATCGGTGAAGTGCTGCATAAACTGTCGTTTAGCAGTGGTGTGCATATCAAGGCTGTGCGTCACGCCATTTGATTGAATGTAATCGACTACCGCTTTGGTCATACGCTGATTGTTATGACCGAAATTTAACACACCGGCACCCGCAAAAAAATCAATATATTCCTTGCCGCTTTCATCAGTCTGGCGGGCATTAACCGCTTTATCGAATACCACCGGATATACTCGGCAATAAGCGCGGATCGCAGACTCTCTTTCTTCAAAAATACTCATTTAAATCTCCTCTTGAACACGTCACTGGGACGATTTAGGGCAGTTCCTCCGGAACAGGTACGCCAACTCCGACCAGGCGCGAAAACAATCGTGTGACCGCCGGTATCAGGCGATCGTTAAAGTCGTAATAAGGGCTGTGACATGGCACCTGGTGATCGGGGCCATCATCACTGCCAATCAACGCAAATGCGCCGGGAATATGCTGCAGGTAATAACTGAAATCTTCGGAGGCCATAATCGGTGTCGACGTAACAAAATCCAGTGAATCAGAACCGTTAATGTCCTGCCATAACCGCCGCATGTTTGTAGCCTGTACCGAATGATTAATGGTTGCGTCATAGCGGGGAAAATTTTCCACTTCAGCCACCACACCATAACTCGCGGCAGTTTGCTGGCTGATCTCAGTGATAAACCGATAGATTTCATCACGGGTTTTTCTGTCTGGGACCCGGATGCTGCCGCCGAGAACAGCATTTTGCGGAATCACGGTAGGCGCACTTGACGCTTCGATTGAAGTGACACTGATCACCGCAGCCTGCTGAGGCGCTAGCCGACGACTGATAATCTGTTGCAGGTTAAGGGTAATCGCACTGGCCGCTAACACTGGGTCACGGCACAGTTCCGGCTGGCTGGCATGGCCGCCTTGCCCGTGCAGCGTGATTTTAAATGTGCCATTTCCACACATCACCAAACTATCGGGACAAAGCATTTGACCAAATGAAATAGCCGGCCAGTTGTGCCAGCCATAAATTTCGTCAACCCCCTCAAGCGCGCCATCGTTGATCATTTCTCTGGCACCATGTCCCCCCTCTTCGGCGGGCTGAAAAATCAGGCTGACCGGTCCATTCAGTTGCGCTTCGTGATACTTAAGCCATTTTGCTGTCGCTAATAAGGTTGCAGTGTGACCATCATGACCACAGGCATGCATACACCCCTCATTCATTGAGCTCCAGGCTTTTAAAGTGGCTTCGTGAATAGGTAATGCATCCATATCACCGCGCAAGGCAATGTGCGGCCCAGCCGTTCCATTAGGATTCAGTACACCGACCGTGCCAGTGCCTGCACAGCTACGCCAGCTAATATTCAGTGAGCTGAGAATTTCGCGTACACGCTCAGCGGTGCGATGTTCCTGCCAGCCCATTTCCGGATGAGCATGGAGTTCGCGGCGGATTGTTTCAGCTGTGGTGATAGTGTCTTGCCAGACATCTGACATGAGCCCTCCCCTGTTTTGGACCGAGCAACAAAATTGTCGGGTGATCCGTTATAAAACCTTGTCTGTTAACAATGTGACTTTTTAGTGCAATTTGCAATGCAATATTATGGTTCTGCTGCAAAGCCAGCATTTTTTAAATGAAAGGCAATTGCTATGCCACTAGTGACTGGTTGAATAATATTTGGTTCAACTAACGTGTATTCTGGATCAATTGAATCTCACAACCACTTCATTTTACTACCAATACTTTTCTATGCTGATATGACCTGGTTCGCGTCGGCTATGCTTTGTGAGCCCGCGTTTTAACAGCACATTCATCGTATCCTGCACCATATCCGGGTTACCACAAAGCATGACATGACTCTCATTATCGATACGTCCGCCAGCACGTAACTCAAGTTTGGAGTCCATTATCGCTGCAGGAATCCGCCCCGGAATAGCGTAGTCACATGCCTCTCGACTGACCATTGGAATATAACTGAATTGATGGGTATGCTTTTCGGCGATGTTGCGGATCAGTTGTTGATAGGTCAACTCTTCCATATAGCGCACAGCATGGACCAGCGTTATCCGTTCAAATTGTTGCCACACCTCGGGTGTTTTAATAATGGATAAAAAAGGACCAATGCCGGTACCGGTCGCCAGTAAAAATAACTTTTTGGCTGGCGGCAGTTGTTTAAGGGTTAATAACCCTGTGGCCTTGGTAGCAACCTTGATGCTATCTCCAGGATTAAGCTTTGCCAGCTTTGTTGAGAATATTCCGCCTGGGACTTCAATAAAATAAAAATCCAGCGGTTGTTCGCCAGGTGCATTCACCAGCGAAAATGGTCGACTGACCTCTTCACCGTCAATGTCCAGTGCCAGTCGGGTAAATTGTCCGGCTTCAAACGATGCCAGGGGGGCCTCAACCCTCAGAGAATGTATAGTGGAGGTCCATTGTTTATTTTCTACCACCCGACCTTCTTGCCACTTTGACATGGATATCTCCTGATTAGCGTTTATTGAATGACCATATCAACTTCTACTAGGTTGCTGCAAAACAGAATCATTAATTTATTCATCGATTCAATTGCGTCGCAATTATCTTGATTCACTATTACCATTGCTAGTGAATAAAATAACGGATGTATTCCACTTCAGTAACCAGATTGTATGGCTATTTTGTACTATCATATGTAGTAATTACCTTTACATGCATTAATGAGAAATCCTATGAATTCAGTACTGGATATGCAGGCCTTAAAAGCTGCAACAGTTAACACCGTACCTTTCCCTTTTTTCAAGGTGGAGCGATCGATCCGTCAGGATGTGCTGGAGCGTGTGATTGGTGATTTCCCTGACATCGGTGACGGGGGCAGTTTCAACGTTGATGATGTGTCAGTAAATCCTGATTTCAAAGCGTTCCTTGACTCCATCGACAGTCCAGAATTCAGACAAGTTATCTGTGAAAAGTTTGATGTCAAAGTGATGGATCTACCGATGATGATGACCTTAAGAGGCTATTCACGACAAAAAGACGGGCGCATTCACACAGACTCCAAAACCAAGCTGGTCACCATTTTAATTTATCTGAATGAAAGCTGGGATGCTGCCACGGGACGCTTACGAATTTTAAATAATGCACAGGATATGCAAGATTATGTCGATGAAATTATTCCCGGTCCTGGCTCATTAGTCGCGTTTAAAGTGACTGATAACTGCTGGCATGGCTATCCTAGTTTTGAAGGTACACGCCGCTCTATCCAGATAAACTTTCTGACCAGCGAAGCCGCTGGCAACAAACATCGTTTTTTTCACAAATTAAGCGCCAAGCTTAAAAACTGGTTGAGAAAACGCAAAGTAAAGGCGGTTTAATCAATGTCCTATCTTCAGGATCCGCGAGTTTTATTCGCTGCAGAGCGCACATTACTCGCCTGGAATCGCACTGGATTGACGTTTATCATGTTTGGTTTTTTGATTGAACGTTCAGGTTTGTTGATTGAAGTATTAGCAAATGGTCAGGAACACTTGAACACCACCATGACTTTTGTCATAGGACTGGCGTTTATTCTACTTGGCAGTGTGACCACCTTGTATGCTGCCAGACAATTTCAGCGTGTGTTAAAAACACTTGGGGAATCTGAATTTCCCGAAGGGTATCGGACGCAATGGGGCGTCATTGTTAGTTTAATTGTTGCATTGCTGGGTAGTCTGTTGGCTATCAGCCTGTTCCTCACCTACAATTGAGTCCCATAATATGTCTAAATGGTTATTACTAAGTATTGCTATTATTGCCGAGGTCTTCGGAACCAGCTTTCTCAAAGCTTCTGAGGGGTTTACCCGATTCTGGCCATCTGTAGCTGTTATCGTAGGTTACATCGTCGCTTTTTACTTTTTAGCTTTATCATTAAAAGTCATTCCTGTCGGTATCGCCTACGCGATCTGGGCAGGTATTGGAGTGGTATTAATCGCTTTAATAGGTTGGATTGTGTTTAGTCAGAAGCTGGACACCCCTGCCATCATTGGCATTTCAATGATTTTAGGCGGCGTAGTGGTGTTAAATGTCTTTTCCAGTAGCTTGACGCATTAAACTCTTCAAGTCAGCCTTATTTCAGGAGATAGTTTCCAGCAGGATTCGGGGTATATCCGCCCTACTGCGTTAGAAATGACTTATGTAGAATACCAACACCTCACGCCCACTTGGACAAAATAAGCTTCCAGCAGTGATAGCTATGACACAAACCCAAGCATGATGTATTTCTGCTTTAAAAAGCCCAATGCAGGGCATCACTTTTCGGATTTTTTATGAGCTCGTCAGACCCATCGCAAAACAAAATTGAAAACGGCCCATTAATGGATGCAAATTCATTGGGTCATGCATTACGTTACGCATTTGCTGGCCGGCTGGCGTTGCCTGATGGACATTTACCAGAAGCCCAACATATCGTCCCGAACGATTTTGTTGGTGTGGGCGTCACCACCTCCGAGGATCCCGCTGTCGATGATTATATTCTGCAGCAACTTGCTGAGCTGCAGATTAAACAGGTCCGCCTCGATTACACATATGGTGATGAAGGTGGCCCGGTAACACGGTTACTGGAACGGTTACTGGCGACCGATATCAAAGTGCTATTACATCTGGTTCAGCCCTTTACTGAAGCGCAACAAATGAAAACCGGCAGCGCACAACTGCGCTGGCGTGAATTTGTGCAAACCGCCGCCAGCCGGTTTGGGTCACGAGTCACAGCGATTGAAGTGGGCTCAACCAGTAACCGTCGTCGCTGGGCGGGTTATGACACCGAAAGTTTTTTTAATGCCTGGCGGATTGCCTATGAAGAAATAAAATCCCGTCATATCAAGATTGCCGGACCGAATATTTCTGATTTTGAACCGTTGCATAACATTGCTGTATTAACCCGCTTACGCCGTGATAATCAATTACCCGATATCCACACCAATAATCTGTTCAGTGAGCGGGTGACCGAACCGGAACGCTTTGACCATCGTATTTTTGGCACTAAGCTCGCCATGCGTTTAAAAGTGAATCTGGTCAAAAAAGCTCGGATTCTGAAAAAGATCAGCAATGATTTTGGGGTAACTGAATTTATATCGCCAGCAGCTTTCTGGACATTACCGAGGATTCGGCGGGTTTTGGTCAATGGCGAAGAAAAACAAGCAGATTATTTAAGTCGTTACCTCACTTTACTCGCTGCTTCCGGTGCAATGCAGCAGGCTTATTGGGGACCATTCATTTGTCATCGAGAAGGACTAATTGATGACGGTTATGAGGTTTACCCTGAGCTGGAACGCATTACGCATTACCGCTCAGTACTGGGAAAACGCGAGGATTTCCGTCTGCGTCCGTCATTTTATGCGATGCAGAATTTTATTCGATTGATCCCTGGCAGTTTGTATGAAGGGCCATTAGCGACGGCCGAAGCCATTGAAGTTCATGCATTTCGAAACAACGATAAATTAATCCATGTGTTATGGACCGCAAATGGTCAGGCAATGCCAATGCATGCCTTATATGCTCCTGCACAACTGGAGGATGTTGAGATTATTTCCCGTGATGGAACGACTGTCAGTGAAAAACCCGAGTTTGTCACCGAAACTCCCGTATTCCTCTGCTGGTCATCTGATACAAAAATTCAGTTAAAAGCAAGTCCTAAGGCCCGGGAACGCATATCATTATATCGTCATGCCCCTGGTAAAAATTTGTACGGATTTGAGCAGGATGGCTGGAAAGGTGTACTGATTGCTGAAAATGCTTCACAGGCGGAAGAGCTGAAACTGAAGCTACACCCGGCCTATCTTCCCAAAGCAACCGAAGCAAACACCTTACGCAAAGCCCGAAATATTATCTGGCGTATCGATAATCTGCTGGATCAGACCGTTGTCGCAAAAAAACCATTACGTATGCCAGCACATAAACGGCTGCTTGATAAATTTAAACCGTGTAAGTCCAGACGCAGCTGGAATGCCGCAGCCGAATTATTACGCCGAGGAATTCCCACAGCTCTGCCTATCGCCTACTTTGAACAGGCAGATGATAAAACACTGACTGAAAACTATTATCTGTGCGACATGGTTGATCATGACTTTTCCGCCAGGGATATTTTGACGGCATTTAATGAAGGTGCAACCGAATACCAGGGTGTCAGAGAAGACGATTTATACGAGCAACTCAGTCAATTCCTGTTGGATTTGCATGGGCGTGGGGTGTTTTTCCGGGATTTGGCTGGCGGGAATATCCTGATAAAAAAACAAGCCGGGGATAAACTGGGCTTTACGCTTATCGATATCAACAGGGCGCGTTTTTTCAACCGTAATGCGACATTATCCGAGCGTTTGTCGGATCTCACGCGGATTTGCAACAAACTACACTGGTCAGGGCGGGAAAAACTGGTTGGACATTATCTTCAACATACCAAGTATAAATTGCTGTTTAACTTCCGTTGCCGTTTACCGTTTTACCTTTATGATTTTAAAGTTAAATTCAAACGTCGCTATGGACGCAAGGCTATTAAACGCCTGTTCACTAAACTGCGTGGCAACCATTAAAAGCCGGTGACTTTTATTCAGTAACAACTCGGCGTAGATTGAGGTCTGTTGATCATTAACGATAAATAGATCCTAGGGCTTGTTGAACTTTCATAGCCGCCTCTGTTGTGACTCTGAAAGATCAACAAGCCCTAGAGTTCTGCTAATTAAGGAGAACCTGCAATGACGCTGGAAAATGTTACTTTTGTTCTCGGCTGGACCACATTTCTAAACTATCTGGCATTGATATTCTGGTTTACGTTTTATGCTGTAGGCAGTGACAGAATTTACCGGTTACATAGTCGTTGGTTCGTCATGACTCGAGAGCAATTTTCACAACTGCATTATCTAGGCATGATGATTTATAAATTAGCCATTTTTTTGTTTTTGCTGGCACCTTATATTAGCTTGAAATTTGTGCCATCATAAGCTCGCCTGTTACGGGCTGTTGATCGTTCAACTTCAACAGCGGTGGTGACTCTGCAAGAGCAACAGGCCCAGATAACCAATTATTTTCCCCAACTTCACCTCAACTGATGCCGTCAAAACATGTCGGTAGCTTTTGTGCGTGAATAAACTTGTTTAATGGAGTTTATTGTGAATTCACAACCTGACATTATTATTTCTGAACTCGATTACAGCCGTATCGACAATTTATTGCGGGCTACACCAGGCATTGCGACAAATATCAAATCAGCATTGTTAACCGAACTCGAGCGTGCTGAGCTGGTTGCTCCAGAACAGATTCCGGCAAATGTGGTGACAATGAATTCTCAGGTAAAATTTTCAGTTATCTCTACCGGGGTAACTTTTACGCTGAAATTGGTCTATCCAAAAGATATGGATGACTCTGGTAACACCATCTCAATTTTAGCGCCGGTCGGCAGTGCCATGCTGGGATTGAAAGAAGGCGATGAAATTGACTGGCAGGATGGTCATGGTGGAATGTTGCAAGTCAGAATTGAAACCATAGAATACCAACCAGAGCGTGCAGGTGAATATCACCGATAACTCTGATCAAATGCATCTGGAGTTTACTATGTTTAAAAAGTGGCTGGCCCTGCTGTTGATTTTGTTTTTCAGTGCTTGCAGTACTGAAGAAGCTGATGAACGTCACGTGATTATTGACGATTTTCCGGCCAGCTACAGCGGCACTTTGCCCTGTGCTGATTGCCCGGGTATTGATTATCGTCTCAATTTATTCGCAGATAAAAGCTATTATCTGCAAATGCATTATCAGGATTCAGGCGAAAATTCGACCTTTTATCAACTGGGGCAATGGCAGCAAAATTCGGATCAGTTGAGGCTGCTTTCGGACGATCCACAGCAAACAGCTTTCCAGATTGAAAAAGATGGCAACATTCGTCTTATGGATCAGGAGTATGTTTTGATTAACAGCCCTTTGAATTATGAACTTCAACGGGACAATGACTTTTACGCGGTCTATCCGAACATGCAGTTTCACGGTATGTACAACTATATGGCGGATAGCGGAGTCTTTAAGGAATGCCTTACCGGTCAGCGTTGGTTTGTCGCCCAGGAAGCGGATAACGCAGCACTTGAATCGCTGTATCTGGAATATATCGAAGCGCCTAATCAACCAATATTAGTTGAAGCAACCGGTCACCTTGAACCAAGAGCCAACAGCAATACTGGAATATTGCAGCCAACGTTGATTGTCACAAAGGCCGATGATATATGGCCTGGAGAAACCTGCGGTCAATTAGGCTTCAATGAAAGTTTGCTGAATACATACTGGAAACTGACCCGATTGAATGATGAGCCCGTTGACGTTTATCAAGATCAGCATGAACCCTCGCTTATTTTAGCCACTGAAGATAATCGTCTATCGGGATCGGATGGCTGTAATCGAATCATGGGGACTTATCAACTTCGTGAAGACAAGCTGAAATTCAGTCGTATTGCCAGCACGATGATGGCGTGCCCTCAAGGTATGGAAACGGCTCAGGAAGTTCATTTTATGCTCGAAAAAGTGCGTTATTGGCAAATTGAAGGACAACATCTTGAGCTGGCTGATGTGGAAGGTAATGTGATGGCCCGATTTGAAGCAGTACATCTGCAATAACCATGAAGTTAATCTTTCGCGGATCTAATATTCTAGAAGCCCATATTGTTGCAGGCTTGCTGGATGCGCATGGCATAGAATCACATGTTGCAGGACATTATCTGCAAGGCGCTGTAGGCGACTTACCTGCCACTGATTTCGCCCATGTATTGGTAAATAATGACGATGTCGAAGCAGCAGAAAAACTGATTCGGGATTATGACGCCGGTAAATTTGCCAGTGGTGAAGACGATGGATCTTAATTCTTAATTAGGCTGAAAAAAGTTTTTAGCCTGCGCAGAATCGATATGGATCTGTTCAATCAGCTGTTCCAAACTGGCAAATTTCTGTTCTTCACGCAGTTTTTTCAGAAAATAAACCTGTACGTGCTCACCATAAATATCACGTTTAAAATCAAAGAGATGTACTTCAAGTAGTGCCTTATCGCTACCTGAAATAGTGGGTCTGACACCAATATTGGCCACACCATTTACCGGCTCTTCATCAATGCCATAAAGTTGTACCGCATAAACACCGTTTAACGGTACTTTTGCTCGATGCAAATGAATATTGGCTGTCGGATACCCCATTTTACGGCCACGTTTATCACCATGCGCGACTCTGCCACTCATCCGGTAAGGACGACCTAATAACTTCTCAGCCACTGCCAAGTCACCGTCCTGCAACGCTTCGCGAATTCTTGTACTACTAACTCTCATGTCATCAATGGCGAAAGTATGCATGTTAACAACCTGAAAACCATGCTGTTTCCCTACTTGTTGCAATAAGGCAAAGTCACCCTGTCGATCTTTACCAAAACGAAAATCATCACCAACAACCAGGTAACGAACATTCAGGCCTTCAACCAATAATTTCTGGATAAAGGTTTCGGCCTGCATTTCAGCTAATTGACGATTAAACCGCAACACACAAAGTTTCTGGATTGAGTAAGCTCGTAGCGCCTCAACCTTTTCACGAAACCGCGATAATCTGGCCGGTGCTTTTTCCGGCACAAAATATTCAAACGGTTGCGGTTCAAAGGTGATGACCACCGCGGGCAAATTAAGCATATCCGCTTTCATTGCCAATTGCGTCAGTACAGCCTGGTGCCCCAGATGTACACCATCAAAGTTACCAATCGTCGCCACGCATCCTTGTGCAGGATCGGGCAAATTGTGTAAGCCGCGGATGATTTTTGGCATGAATAGTTCAGTGTAAAAGGAAAACACAACAGACTAACGGGAAATTAGCAAACATTCCAGCGGGCATGTAAGCTTCGATTAACTTATAATGTGTCGTTAACGCGAGATTTGTACAGAGGCCAATATGGTGGCAAAACGCAAAAAACTTGAATATGAAGCGGCAGTCAGTGAGCTTGAATCACTGGTAGAACGCTTGGAAAAAGGCGATATCAGCCTTGAAGAATCATTAAAACTTTATGAACGCGGTGTATTACTTACCCGTGATTGTCAGGAAGCATTACAAGCTGCCGAGCAAAAAGTACAAATGTTATTACAGCAATCCGGCCAGTCTGCTTTAGTGGATTTTGATCCAGACTCCGAGGCATCGTGACAAAAACGTTTTCGCTTTCTGACTGGATGTCTTCGCACCAGCAACGTATCAGCCTGGCTTTGCAACAACGATTACCCAATCAAAACGTTATAGCCGCTGCACGGTTATCAGAAGCCATGCACTATGCAACGTTGAACGGAGGGAAACGTTTGCGGGCCATGTTGGTTTATGCAACAGGTGAGGCATTTAATGCCAATACTGATGCCCTGGACTCAGCGGCCTGCGCCGTTGAGATGATTCATGCCTATTCCCTGGTTCATGATGATATGCCAATGATGGATGATGATGATTTGCGCCGAGGTAAACCCACTTGCCATAAAGCCTATGATGAAGCAACTGCTTTATTAGTGGGTGATGCATTGCAAAGTCTGGCGTTTGAATGTCTGACCGAAAACGATTTGCCGGCAGATCAGCAAATCGCTATGGTTAAATGCCTGGCACAGGCTTCCGGTGTTATGGGAATGGCCGGGGGCCAAGCCATCGATCTGGCTTCGGTGGGTAAACAACTTAACCAAACAGATCTGGAAGCCATGCATTTATTGAAAACCGGCGCTTTGATCCAAGCCAGTGTTTTGCTGGGAGCTTACTGTGGTAAAAATTACAGTTCGATGGATTTAAAATATCTCAACAATTATGCCACAGCTATTGGCCTGGCATTTCAGGTGCAAGACGATGTATTGGATGTGATCGCGGATACTGCTACCTTGGGGAAACAACAAGGTGCAGATATTGCTCGAAACAAACCTACCTACCCCGCTTTAATGGGACTTGAAGCCGCCCAGCAAAAGGCGCAGATGCTGGTGAAAGAGGCATTGACAGCATTGAATAATCTCGGAAATGAATGTTTAGCTCTGCGGGCACTGGCAACGTTTGTCGTGCAACGAACCTTTTAATCACATTGATTTAACATGACAAGTTTACTTGCACAAATCGACTCCCCTGCCCAATTACGTCAATTAGAACGTAAACAATTGGATCAATTAGCGATCGAAATCCGCGAATTAATAATTGATCAGATTCAGCAAACGGGGGGACATATTTCGTCAAATTTGGGGGTTGTCGAGCTAACATTGGCTCTGCATTATGTGTTTAACACCCCTGAAGACCATTTGGTCTGGGATGTTGGTCACCAGAGTTATGCTCATAAAATCCTGACAGGACGTCGAGACCAACTGCATACCATGCGTCAACCCGGAGGACTTTCCGGTTTTCCCAAGCGCAGTGAAAGTGACTATGACAGCTTTGGTGTCGGTCATTCCAGTACATCAATCAGCGCCGCTTTAGGCATGGCGATTGCCGCTCGGGCCAGCGGCTTACCAAGTCGTTCTGTGGCCATTATCGGTGATGGTGCACTGACAGCAGGTCAGGCATACGAGGCGTTGGCTCATGCCGGTGATCTGAATGCTGACATGCTGGTCGTACTCAATGACAATGAAATGTCGATATCCAAAAATGTCGGTGGCATGGCTAATTATTTAGCCCGACTACTTTCTGGTCGTTTTTATCGCTCTGCCCGCGAAAGCAGCAAGAAAATGCTGGAAAAAATTCCGCCTGCGTGGGAGTTCGCAAGACGTACCGAAGAACACGTCAAAGGCATGATGGTGCCAGGTACGTTATTTGAAGAAATGGGGTTCAATTATATTGGCCCGATTGATGGCCATGATCTTGACACCTTGATTACCACGTTAAGCAATCTGCGCAACAGCAAAGGTGCTCAGTTCCTGCATATTGTGACCAAAAAAGGTAAAGGCTTCGAACCTGCTGAGCAGCAACCCTGTAAATATCATGGTGTAAGCCCTGCCAATAGCAATAAAAAATCCGGTCCAACCTTTACCCAAGTATTCAGTCAATGGCTGTGTGATATGGGAGCAGCTTCTGAAGATCTGATTGCGATTACACCCGCTATGTGTGAAGGCTCCGGTCTGAATGCTTTTGCTGAACGGTTTCCAGAAAGATATTTTGATGTCGGCATTGCAGAGCAACATGCCGTTACGTTAGCGGCAGGCATTGCTTGTGAAGGCAAAAAACCGGTAGTTGCCATTTATTCAACCTTTCTGCAGCGCGCTTATGATCAATTGATTCATGATGTGGCTCTGCAAAACCTGCCGGTGTTATTTGCTATTGATAGGGCGGGATTGGTAGGCGCTGATGGGCCAACACACGCCGGAAGTTTTGATTTAAGTTATCTGCGTTGTATTCCGAATATGCTGATAATGACACCCAGCGATGAGAACGAATGTCGGCAAATGTTAACCACCGGATATCATCATAATGGCCCTGCCGCAGTGCGGTATCCTCGCGGTTGTGGCAACGGTACGGCGATAGAACCACAACTGAATAGCTTGCCCATCTGTAAAGCACAAACCCGTCGGACAGGCAAAAAGACCGCCATTCTGGCTTTTGGCACCTTATTGCATACAGCACTTGACGCTGCAGAGCAAATTGATGCCACAGTGGTGAATATGCGTTTTGTTAAACCATTGGATACCACGCTACTGGATGAAATTGCTGCCAGTCATGAATTGATTATCACTATTGAAGAAAATGCACTGATGGGCGGAGCTGGTAGCGCGGTAAATGAATATTTTCAACAGCAGGGTATTGAGACACATTTGCGGATGATGGGCTTGCCTGACCACTTCATTGAGCATGGTGATCATGACCAGATGCTCAGTGCCTGTGGGTTGGATGCAAGTGGCATTATCGATACCATCAATCGTTATTTTGCGTAATAATAGCCTGTTCGATAGGTTAATTCCCGAGTATAATAGTCAACATTATGAGCGCCACCTATACCTTAAAAATTCTGGCTGATTTTGCCTCTGCACATACCCTTAGGGACTACCCTGGGGATTGTCGTCGCATGCATGGCCATAATTGGAAACTTGAAGTCGAAGTCACTGCCAATGCACTTAACCAGCATGGTATGGGCATGGATTTTAAAACCATTAAAACGGCGACTCGTGAGTTAGCAAAAACACTGGATCACCGTTATCTGAATGATATTCCCCCGTTTGATGAGATTAATCCTACGGCAGAAAATATCGCCCAGTTTTTTTACCAGCGCCTTAGCGATACGCTAAACACCGACACAGCCAGAGTCTCTGGTGTCACGGTATGGGAAACCGACCGTGCCTGTGTCAAATATAGTGAGGATTAACCCGAATCATGACCGATCAAAACAAGCCAATAGCTGCAGCAGAAATCGAAGACGTTCAGAATATCAAAGATAAACGTCACATTGCGATTGATAAAGTTGGCATAAAAGATATTCGCCATCCTGTTGTGGTCAGTGATCGCACTACCGGTGAACAGCACACTGTTGCCAATTTTAATATGTATGTGAATCTGCCACATCAGTTTAAAGGCACACATATGTCACGTTTTGTTGAGATTCTTAATCAACATGAACGTGAAATTACCGTTAAGTCATTTCATACCATGTTGGGCGAAATGACTGAACGTCTGGATGCTGAATCCGGCTACATTGAAATGAGCTTCCCCTATTTTGTAAATAAAGAAGCACCGATTTCAAAAGTCCGCAGTCTGATGGATTATCAAGTAAGTTTTATTGGTGAAATTGTTGCCAAGAAAACCAGCATGACTGTCAAAGTCATTGTGCCGGTTACCAGCTTGTGCCCATGTTCAAAAAATATTTCGGATTACGGTGCACATAATCAGCGTTCACATGTCACATTGACCGTGAAAACAGATAGCTTTATCTGGATTGAAGACTTGATTGATCTGGTAGAAGACGAAGCGTCATGCCAAATCTATGGTTTGTTGAAGCGTCCGGATGAAAAATATGTCACCGAGCATGCTTACGACAATCCGAAATTTGTTGAAGATATGGTTCGCGACGTTGCAGCGCGTTTAAATGCCGATAGCCGTATCAAAGCATATACAGTCGAATCAGAAAACTTTGAATCGATTCATAATCATTCAGCCTATGCGTTGATCACTCAGGGTTTTGATTGATTTACTGAAGATGCCTTTTACTAATTAAGCCAGTTGCACCCGCAACTGGCTTTTTTATTTGACTAGAATTTTTGGCGTAAATCCAGCCGTTCGCCTTTGCGTTCCATATCAAACGCATTTAGAAAACTCATTCCCAATAAAGCCCGTTGTGGTTCTGGACCATCAATCACGACAGCCGCAACATTTTCCAGTGAAATATCACCTAGTTGCACAGATTCCAGTTCGATACTGTAAGCAAGTTCAACACCAGAAGCGGTTCTGACACCAATCTGGTTCGCGTTAAGATAATCTAAGCCTAACCGTTTTGCAGTCTCACCATTTATAGCAATGACTGATGCTCCAGTATCCACCATAAAATCTACTGTATATCCATTAACTGAACCACTGGTCAAATACATCCCATTGGTCGGCCATATACTCACTACAGGCATTTCAACAGGGGCCGAATACATAGCACCAACCCGATTATTCAGTTCAAATACACCCTGCCTGCCTGCAATATCCAATATTGCCTGATTGCTGTTTGCGCTGATTAAGGTCACGCCTTCCGGAGTTCGCTGTCCAACAGATAAAAAATGTTGCTGCTGATTAATTTCCAACACGGCATGATCGCGATATAGTCCCATAACCAGAATCTGCAAATCCTGTGACCATACGTTCTGTGGAATACACAGTATAATGAACATTGATATTGTTAATTTATGCATTGTACCCACTCAACAAAAAGCCATTAACTGCAAACAGCATGACTGAATCAACTTACCCTACCGTGACCGGCATCATTCTCGCCGGTGGCGAAGCACGCCGTATGGGCGGTAATGACAAGGGCCTGATACCTTACGTAAATCAGCCGTTGATTGCGCATGTCATTCATCATCTTGCACCTCAGGTTGAGCAGTTGCTCATCAACGCTAATCGTAATATAGAGCGTTATCAACAATTTGGCTATCCTGTCATCAGCGATTCGCTTTCCGGCTTTCAAGGACCATTGGCTGGCATGCTGGCCGGAATGCAAATGGCAACCACCGATTATATTCTGACGGCTCCCTGTGACAGCCCCTCTCCCAGTCCGAAGTTACGACAACGCATGCTGGAGAGTTTATTATGCTCATGTAAAAAAATCGCTGTCGCCACCGATGGCAAGCGTATTCAACCAGTATTTTCATTATTACACTGTGAACTGGCAGAGGATTTACAGAAATATCTCGCTTCTGGGGAAAGAAAGATTGATCGCTGGTTTAAGCAACAGGGAATGATTGAAGTAGATTTTTCTGACCAACCTGAGAGTTTCACCAATTTCAATCATCCGGAAGACCTGCAATCACCTGCCTTGTCCTGTTCAGTACCTATATTGGGAATTGCCGCATTTAGTGGCACTGGCAAAACCACCTTACTCACCCAGTTGATTCCTAAACTTCGCTCTGCCGGAATACGCTTAGCGGTTATAAAACATGCGCATCATCTATTTGATATCGATCAGCCCGGTAAAGACAGTTACCGAATTCGTGAAGCAGGTGCCAGTCAGGTACTAGTGGCCTCCCGAAAACTGCTGGCACTGATGCAAACCAATGAAAATGGACAACAAGAACCACTTTTATCCGACTGTCTGGCGCGTCTGGATTTAGAGAATTTGGATTTGATTCTGGTCGAAGGCTTTAAACAGGAAGCAATACCGAAGCTGGAATTACATCGCGCAAGCATTGGTAAACCTCTGTTGTTTCCGGAGGATCCCAATATTATTGCCATTGCCACTGACTCCGAACTGACAATTGAACCTCAAATACCCGTATTGAATTTAAACGATTTTGGCGCCATCCTGAACTTTATAAACAACTATATTCGGCAATACCACCATGACTGACTTTACGCCCCAACCAAGCTGCGCCACTCCTGAACCCGTTAACACTCTGAGAGTGGAAGACGCCAGAGAGAAAATTCTGCAGCAGATATCAGCAATCAGCTGCTGGCGAAAAGTCGCATTGCGCGATGCGCTGGGACAGGTATTACATGAAGATGTGATTTCACCGCTATCCGTCCCTCCGCATGCTAATTCGGCAATGGATGGTTATGCGGTACGTGGCGAAGATTTGAAGCATCAATTAATCTCATTAAAACGGGTGGGCAGTGCCTTTGCTGGCAAACCTTTCGACAAAACCGTTCATACCGGTGAATGTGTAAGAATCATGACGGGTGCAATGATGCCCAAGGGTTGTGACACGGTCATCATGCAAGAACAAGCTGAAGTTAATAATGATCTGATAACGCTGCACGGAGAACATCATAGCGGCGAAAATGTGCGACTCGCCGGAGAAGATATTCAGACCGGCGCTGTGGTGCTTACTGCAGGACGTCGAATTACCTCAGCCGATTTAGGCTTACTGGCGTCATTGGGATTTGCAGAACTAAAGGTTCGTCGTCGAATTCGGGTGGCATTTTTTTCTACTGGTGATGAACTACGTTCGCTTGGCGAAACTTTGAACCCCGGCGATATTTATGACAGTAACCGTTATACCTTGTATGCCATGCTGACACGTCTGGATGCTGAGATCATCGATATGGGAGTCGTTACCGATAATCCCGACACATTACGTGAAGCTTTGCTGCAGGCCGCCAAGGAAGCCGATGTGGTGATTACCTCTGGTGGTGTGTCAGTGGGTGAAGCCGATTATGTTAAGCAATTGCTGGATGAACTCGGCGAAGTGCATTTCTGGAAAATCGCAATGAAACCCGGCAGGCCGCTTGCTTACGGCAAAATTGCAGATGCTCATTTTTTCGGTCTGCCCGGTAATCCGGTTTCGGTGATGGTAACTTTCTATCAGTTTGTACAACCTGCTTTACACAAGTTGGCGGGTGCCATTTATCACGCGCCAATGGTATTACAGGCGATTGCAGCTGAGAATATTCGTAAGCGCCCTGGGCGGTTCGAATTTCAACGGGGATTATTACGCAGCAATTCTGCCAATCAATTGGAAGTTACGATGACCGGCGAACAAGGCTCCGGCATTCTGCATTCCATGAGTCATGCCAACTGTTTTATTTTACTGGATGAAGATTGTGACGGTGTAGCTGCCGGTCAATCTGTCACCGTGCAACCCTTCGCAGGTCTGATCTAATGTCTGAAAATCAATTGAAACAACAACACGAATTCAACAAATTACATAAACGGCTACGCCGCCAGGTCGGCCAGGCAATTGCTGATTACGACATGATTCAGGATGGCGATAAAGTCATGGTATGCCTGTCAGGTGGTAAAGACAGCTACACCATGCTCGATATTTTGCTGAATTTACGCGATCACGCACCAATTGATTTTGAGTTGATTGCGGTCAATCTTGATCAAAAGCAACCCGGATTTCCAGAGCATGTATTGCCAGAATATCTCAGTAAAATCGGCGTGCCATTTCATATTATCGAAAAAGATACCTACAGCATTGTTAAGGAAGTGGTTCCTGAAGGCAAAACCACCTGTGGTATTTGTTCGAGACTACGTCGTGGATCGTTATACGGTTATGCGCGTCAGCATGGCATCACAAAAATCGCCTTAGGCCATCATCGTGACGATATTATTGAAACGCTTTTTTTAAATATGTTTTATGGCGGCAAGACCAAAGCCATGCCGCCCAAACTGCTGAGTGATGATAAAACCAATATTGTTATCCGACCACTCTGTTATGCCAAAGAGTCGGATATCACCCGCTATGCTGAAGCGAGAGCCTTCCCAATCATTCCATGTAATTTATGTGGCTCTCAGGAAAATCTGCAACGTCAGGTGATTAAGGAAATGCTGCAAACCTGGGAGAAACAGCATCCCGGTCGTGTTGAGAATATTTTCCGTAGCATCCAGAATGTGGCCCCCTCACAATTGGCAGATCAGCAATTATTTGATTTTAAGGGACTTGAGCAATTTCGCCTCGAACCAACAGGTGATGAAGATTCGGCCTTTGATGAGCAGATCATTCCTGCATTAGCACGAGTGTAATTTCTTAATACCAGCATAGTAAGTTATGCACTTTCCGATGGATTGTTACAGTGCTCTTACAACATACTTTGCTAAGTCATTGAATGTACACAAAACAACCATATGTTATTGATTTTAAATGAATTTTAAATATGGTTATTTTTTAACCATTTAGTGCAGCTCTGTTAAAGAATAATGACTTAGCGATTTTCAACAATGTTAACCACAGACTTATCCACAGAAATTGTGAGTAAGTCGCTAAGCCATTGATCATCACTTTTAACTAATTGACTAGCAGGCTATTACAACAACAAAAATGAATATTTCAAATATTAAACACTGAAAGAATCAAATAGCAGGATGATTTAAAGTTAGCTGTGTGAAAAGCAAAAATAAATTTTATGGCACAATCTTTGATTTTTAATGCTGCCAATCGCAGTAAGTTATTCACTTTTTCCTAAATTGTTACAGTGCTGTTACAACAAGTTTTGCTAAGTTGTTGAATATACAAAATTGTTACATAACCATTTGATTTTATTTATTTTTTGCAACTGGTTAAATTTTAACCATTTTGAACAGCACTTTTATAGATTAACGACTTAGCGTTTTTCACCATTGTTACACACAGACTTATCCACAGAAATTGTGAGTAAGTCGCTAAGCCATTGATTGTTTCTTTTAAATGCCTGAGTTACTTAACGGGCGGAGTAAAATCTTCTGCAAATTCCAGTGCATTTCCATCTGGATCACGGCAGAAAAAAGCAGCCCGACCGGACTTGCTGCGTGAAAATTCTACACCTGCCTGTTCCAGCCGTTCGGCAAGTGCCTCAAGATCTTCGACAAGCAATGCGACATGACGATCCCGCCCTCCATGTTCCGGACGACCATCTGTCGAGTCAGGATTGGGTAATACCATCAAATGTAATTGTTGTTTGTTATCCAAATCCAGCCATGCGCCGTCATAGGCAAATTTAGGGCGATTCGAATTGAGAGGGATTTGCAAGACATCACAGTAAAACTTCAGCGACGTAGCTAAATCAGCCACCAGAAAACTGGCATGCGCTATAGACTTAATCATAAACAATTCCTGCAAATTAAAATAAAAACCAAGGGCTATTGCTCTTTTAGAGTCTCCTCTGAGCAGAGTCGTTTCTTTCAACCAGGCCTATTGGCGTGGTGTAACCATTCTACATAAGTCATTTCCAACACAATAGCGCGGAAAACAGTCCAAGACTGAAAGGGTGAAACAAAGTGGTTAATCAAAATAAATTGGCCGCAGGCTTAGCGATTGGCTTTTTCTACCTGAGCAATTCCGAATGCAGCAACAAAAATAAATGCCCCACCCAGCCATTCCTGAACGGTCATCATTTCTGTAGTGAGTAAAGCTGAGGAAATCGCGGCAACAATCAATTCAAACAACATGATAACTGCTGCCAGATAAACCGGCATTCTGGCAAGTCCATATAGAACGGTCATTGTCATGGCGATGATAATTCCGCCCCCCACCAAAACAGCACTTAGCCATACAGATAGACCCACTGAGGGTAAGGAAGCCTGCTGTAATAGCAAAACGACTATTGATACCGCGACCACTCCCCATAAAATGATGGTAGTTTTTAAAGCCATTGGCACTGCCGCCAGCTTTCGACTCAACACATTGTTCACCGCAAAACACAGACTGGCAAACAAGGCCAGCCAATCTGCTAGCCCATGTGGCCATGGAAATCCCACTTCGGGTCGCCATAACATTAAGACCGTGCCCCCCATCGCCAGCACAAACATAATAATGGCTGCCAGAGACAACTTTTCACCTAGCCACCAGCGACCTAATATCACAGACCATAACGGCGATAAGTAAAACAACAACATCACCCGCATTACCTGACCTTCATTCAACGCGACTAAAAAAGCAAGATTGGTCATACCTGCCGCCAGGGCCAGCCAAAGCAGATCGGCAGGAATATGTTTCCAGCGATAACGGTTTTTGATAAAAATCGGCAGACTGGCGATGCCTGCTGTGAGGTACATAATCAACGTCACCCAGACCACCGACATGCCAGCCTGTTCGAACAGGCGCATCGGATACCAGATAATGCCCCACATTGTGGCAGCAAATAACAGACTAAGGATTGCAAGCTTGGATTCTATTGGATTAATAGTGTTCATAATGATGCTTATAACACGACAGTCAGTTGAAGCGTTATAATGGCCGAATTTTTGTTATCCGGCGATATGTATTAATGAATCCAGATCTGGCCCTATTACACCCTTATCCTTTTGAGAAATTAGCCGAACTGCAGCAAGGTTGCCAACCGCCGAGTGATCTGCCGCATATTTCGTTATCCATTGGTGAGCCAAAGCATCCTACTCCCGGTTTTATTACTGAAGCGGTCATTAGTCATTTGCATGGCTTATCGGCCTATCCAACAACGGCAGGTAGTATCGAATTACGCCATACCATTGCAAACTGGCTGGATCAACGATTTCAGTTAGCAGGACATATCGACCCTTTATCGCAGGTTCTGCCGGTTAATGGCACCCGAGAAGCATTATTTGCCTTTGCTCAGGCGATTATTGATCGTCGTAAAGATCCACTGATTGTCATGCCCAACCCGTTTTATCAGATCTATGAGGGTGCGGCATTTCTGGCAGGAGCAGAACCCTATCTGCTTAACTGCACTGAAGAAACCAGCTTTGTACCCGATTTTGATGCTGTTCCCGCAAGTGTCTGGTCTCGCTGTCAGTTGTTATATTTATGCAGCCCGGGCAACCCGACTGGTGCGATTGTTGATGCAGAAACGCTGACCAAACTGATTCAACTGGCCCATGAATACGATTTTATTATTGCGGCTGACGAATGTTATTCCGAAATCTACTTTGATGAAGCCTTACCACCAGTAGGTTTATTACAAGCAGCTGTAGCAGCTGGCTATAACGATTTAAGCCGCTGTGTCGTTTTTCACAGCTTATCCAAGCGCTCTAACGCGCCAGGATTAAGAAGTGGTTTTGTGGCAGGCGATGCCAGTGTTATGAAATCCTTTCTGCGTTACCGTACCTATCATGGCTGTGCGATGCCACCATCAACCCAGTCTGCTTCTATTGCTGCCTGGACAGATGAAGCGCATGTGGCACACAACCGGCACCTGTATAGAGAAAAATTCGCAGCCGTACTCGACATTCTGTCCCCGGTGATGAATGTCACCCAGCCCGAGGCAAGTTTTTATTTATGGGCAGAAACACCGATTGCCGATACCGATTTTGCTCGCGGCTTATTTGATCAATATAACGTCACCGTATTGCCGGGACGTTTTTTAGCCAGAGATACCAAACAGGGTAATCCTGGCGTTAACCGGATCCGCATGGCATTGGTTGCACCTCAAGATGAGTGCGTCGAAGCGGCTATGCGGATCCGTGACTATATTGAAACCTTATCTTAATAATTTGGAGAAACCGATGAGTGATATCCAGCAGATTATCGAAACGGCATTTGAACGCCGTGCAGAAATCACCCCAGCCAATGCTGATGCGCAAGTACGTAATGCCGTCAATGAAGTTCTGGGAATGCTCGACAGTGGTAAAGCNCGTGTCGCAGAAAAACAAAATGGTGATTGGGTCGTCAATCAATGGCTGAAAAAAGCCGTTTTATTGTCGTTCCGCNTGAATGATAACCGCCCGATGTCTGGCGGTGAAACACAGTATTTTGACAAGGTTGAACCAAAATTCGCNAACTTTACCGAAGCTGATTTNAATACTGCCGGTGTGCGTGTNGTNCCTCCTGCAGCAGCNCGTCGTGGTTCATATATCGCACCAGGCGTTGTTTTNATGCCNTCTTACGTNAATATCGGTGCCTANGTTGATTCCGGCACCATGGTTGATACCTGGGCTACNGTTGGNAGCTGTGCACAAATCGGTAAAAACGTCCATTTATCNGGTGGTGTGGGTATNGGTGGCGTACTTGAACCTTTACAAGCCGGNCCGACNATCATNGAAGATAACTGCTTTATNGGTGCCCGTTCTGAAGTGGTTGAAGGCGTNATCGTTGAAGAAGGTTCAGTGATNTCAATGGGTGTTTACATTGGNCAAAGCACCAAGATTTTCAACCGNATGACCGGTGAAATNAGCTANGGTCGTATTCCGGCTGGTTCTGTAGTNGTTTCNGGNAACCTGCCTTCTAAAGATGGCANNTACAGCNTGTACTGCGCTGTTATTGTNAAACAGGTTGATGAAAAAACCCGTGGTAAAGTCGGTATNAACGAATTACTGCGTGATATCTAAATAGNTTGTAATTGGCGGTAACNGCNTTANAGCNGTTACCGCCTTTNCCACTGCTNCANGGCAGTGAAGCCAATGATGCAAAATGAATTGATATACTGTATCATTTANCATCAATTCGCCTACCCTGTGGGCTTTTTCAGGTGAAACGGCAACGATGAAATTGTTTGGNATTAAAAATTGTGACACGGTCANAAAAGCCAGACGTTGGCTGGATGNNCACCAGATTACATACCANTTCCATGATTTTCGNACNGATGGTNTGGATCNATCCATCATCCAACAGTGGTTGAATTACGTCAGCTGGGAACAGCTTATCAACAAANGNGGCACNACNTGGCGCAAGCTTGAAGACCCGCGTAAAGATNAGCTTGATCAACAANCTGCTNTNGAGTTAATNCTCTNGCATCCNACACTTATTAAACGCCCGGTTATNGAAGATGCATCCGGNNTATCAATAGGTTTNAANGAATCTGATTTTCAGGCNCGNTATGCAAANTAATCTTTCNNANACTGTTCAGCTCACCATTGANTTGATTCAACGTGACAGNGTNACNCCTGTNGATAAAGGNTGTCAGATCATGCTGGCAGAACGGNTGGCGAATAGTGGCTTTAATNCTGAATACCTNCGCTTTGGNGAAGTNGATAATCTGTGGTGCCGNCGNGGACATAATGGNCCNTTATTTGTATTTGCCGGACATACCGATGTTGTGCCNACCGGACCGGTAGATAAATGGAGCCACGAACCGTTTGCCGCCAAAATTGAAGACGGCATTTTGTANGGCCGCGGTNCAGCNGATATGAAAGGCAGTATTGCNGCTATGGTGACGGCTTGNGAACGTTTTGTTNCTGANCACCCTCAGCATGCTGGCAGCATTGCTTTTTTACTGACNAGCGATGAAGANGGNCCNGCCACTGATGGTACCGTTAAAGTTATTGAAACATTGCAGGCACGTCAGGATCATATCGACTGGTGTGTNGTCGGCGAACCNACCAGCACTGANANAGTGGCAGATGTNGTTAAAAANGGTCGNCGTGGNTCGTTAAATGGCTATCTGACAGTTCAAGGCAAGCAGGGCCATATTGCNTATCCTCACCTGNCNGATAANCCGGTACATAATCTNGCNCCGGCATTGGCTGAACTNTGTGCGGTGCAATGGGANCANGGTAATGCTGATTTCCCGCCNACCAGCTTTCAGGTATCCAATCTGAANAGCGGCACTGGTGCGACCAATATTATTCCCGGCACAGNAGAAATGATTTTTAANTTCCGTTATTCCACNGAAGTGACNCACGATNAACTGCAACAANAGGTCGANGCGATTCTCGATAAACACGNTGTGGCATATCAANTNGATTGGGTGTTATCGGGTAAACCCTTCCGNACAGCAGGCGGTAAATTACTTGAAGCCGTACAGNTGGCNGTTAAAACNGTNACNGGTTATGAAACAACTCTATCNACTTCTGGTGGNACATCCGATGGTCGTTTTATCGCGCCAACTGGAGCACAGGTAATTGAACTNGGTCCGTTAAACGCGACCATTCACCAAATTGATGAACATGTNTCNGTTGCCGATCTGGATACATTGTCGGCTATTTATCAGCAGTTACTCACTGAATTGCTNGTGAACTAATCCCTATGCAAATTCGGCATACCAAACATCTGTTATGGCTCTTTGCAGCAGCATTATTGCTGATGCAATCCATAGCCGTTTGGCANGATGCCGAACATGCGTTTCATGATCANATAGCATTATGTGATCAGTTAAATGTTGTCAGTCATACCCCATCTACCGATAACCACAATCAGCTGANNNTTNCTGTCTGGCAACAATATTTTCANTTTCANTCTTCTGTNANCCTCCCTGCTCGTTTNGAANATTTTTATCTTTCATTCGCGATTCGCGCTCCNCCCATTTTCTCATAGCGTTCAAATNTNACTGAATGCCATTTTTCTATTCAGAAAATGGCTACTGATTTCTGCTATGAGGATTATTCGTNATGAATAAAAAACCNATTGTANTGNTGCTTGCTGCNGCACTCTCCCCTATGGCTTCTGCNGTGTTAGCTGCTGAAGATACTGTTGATATCCCACGCCTGGTGGTCACTTCTGATCCATTAGGCAACCGTACCTCTGATGAATTGATCCAGCCNGTNACGGTTATTGCNGGTGATGAACTNAATNAAAAACGCNCCAGNACAATAGGCGAAACATTGGATGGCTTACCNGGNGTNCATAATGCCGACTTTGGTCAGGGCGTAGGACGTCCTGTNGTTCGAGGTTTACAGGGATCCCGTGTNAAAGTGCTGGAAGATGGNTTNAGTACTTCCGATATTTCNGGTGAAGGTGCNGATCATGCTATCGGCATGGATGNNGGTCGNGCCGATCAAATTGANGTTTTCCGNGGTCCGGCGACATTACTNTATGGNAGCGGTGCTGCTGGAGGNGTTATCAATGTTCGCAGTAATCGATTTAATCCTGANTTTGGGGATGCTCCAAGAGTAGATGGNCAGATGTCATACGGCATCAATGGACATGATCGCCAGGGACGTTTGGGACTNGAACTACCACTGGGAGACANNTTTGTATTGCGGACGGACTATGGGNTTCGTCGTACCAGTGATTTTGATATTGATGGTTATCAGCAAAAAGACCAGCAGGTCGGCCGTAAAGATAAATTACAAAACAGTGAAGTNGAAAATGATGTGTTCTCTATCACCGGNTTGTATAAAGGTGACTGGGGCTTTGCCGGTTTGGGNTACAGCACTTGGGAAACTCAATANGGCATTCCNGAAGTCTTTTTAGGNCAAGGTGAAGAAGAGCNNGAACNGATTCGCGCGAAAAACGATCGTTTTGATTTTCGCAGTGAAATNAATGATCCGTTACCNGGTTTCAGCNCNGCCAGGCTGAAAATGGCCTACACCAGCTACCGTCAACAGGAAATTGGTTCTGANTTTGATAATGGTGCNTTNGTTGAAAGNGNAGTTGANACNCGTTTCAACAATAACGAAACTGAAATGCGTCTGGAANTGGTGCATAACCCGATTGGNGATTGGGANGGTGTNGTCGGTCTGCAATTTAATGATCGNGACTTTGANGCTGAGGGCGAAGGTCACGGCCACGGGGANGNTGATGAACACGGTGGTGGCTTTTATATCCGNGGTAATGACACACGCACNGTCGGTTTATTTGTCCTGGAAGAANTACCCACNCATTTTGGTCGCTTTGAAGTCGCTGCACGGGTCGATCATGTGCGCTCCAGTACAGACGATCTNGANGAGGCCAGAGATATTGATTTGCCAAGTGGTGAAGANCTNCAACAATCNGCNGTATTNGGCAGTAATAGCTTNACTCCNTTCAGTTTATCNGCAGGAACNCTNGTTGAGGTAGATCCGGCCCATCATTTCAGAATGTCCGTTACCCGTTCGCAACGNGCTCCNTCGGCAGAGCAANTNTATGCCTTTGGTAGNCATGCNGCNGCNGGNACNGTTGAAATTGGNGATCCNAACNTNGGNAANGAAACCTATACCAATTTTGAAGTCGGTTTTGATCGTCATNTAGGGGCATTCCGCTATGAGCTGACTACTTTCTATAACTANGTCGATGACTTTATTTATTTAGCAGCACAAAATGATGGGACTGGCCAAGCCATTGAAATTGAGGGCGATACGCTGGTANTNAATGAACAACAAAATGCCAAGTTGTATGGTGCTGAATTTNGTGCCATAACTGACTTNATTGANGGNCCTATTCCACTNAGCATGCGNNTGTCTGCCGATCATGTACGCGGCAAACTCAGCAATGGTGAAAATATTCCTCGCATGAGTCCAACACGCTTAGGNATTGGATTTGATACNTCNTATGCTGACTGGGATTTCAGTCTCGACTACCGTCGGGTNTTTAAACAAACCAAAACCGCTGTGACTGANAGCAATACGGACGGTTATAACCTGGTTTCGTTTGATGCNAATTGGTCNCCAGCAAGTTTAAAAGGTGCTGAAATCTTTATTCAGGGACGTAATTTGCTGAATGAAGACGGTCGTCGGCATACCAGCTTCTTTAAAGATGAATCGCCTATTCTGGGACGAACCATATACACCGGTATTCGTTTCGACTTTGGCGGTTAACCGTTAACCTTATGCTCAAACTGAAAAGGCCCGCTTTGTCGGGCCTTTTTTGTGGAGCAAGAGTCAGTATTCTGCTAGATTGAGGTATTTTTTACGGATAAATCTACATGGCTTTAATTGAAACGGGTGATGACATCAGCAGCATTAAACTGATCTATATCTTTAATCTGGTGGGTTCGCTTATCTACCCCATGCTGGTGATGGGCGCTCTTGTCGCCTATGAAAAAAAAGGCAAAGCGCCAGATTGGCTACAATCGCATTATCTGTTTCAAATAAATGGTTTTTATATCAGCCTCATATTGCTGATGGTTTCCTGGGGACTTTTATATCTGGGAAATTTATACGGGTTAGCCGTGATGGTTGTTTGGATAATTTGGAATATCACTCGCAGCGTCAAAGGACTGAAAACATTAAAAGCCCAACGTCCTATATTGAGTCCTAAAAACGGTTTGCTGGGCTGATATTGGGGCTTTTTTATTTTTTTCATCCATTACGATAAATAAGTCTTAGCCACGATAAATCGCTAATGGTCCTGTTGCTTGTTGGGTGGGCATAATTTCCATTGTGGTGACATTCATATGCGCTGGCGTATTAACCAACCACCAGATGGTATCGGCAATATCCTGAGCCGTTAATGCAACCGTATTTTCATAGACTTTTTCAGCACGCTGCTCGTCGGCTTTAAAACGTACCATTGAGAACTCAGTTTCGGCATTACCTGGTTCAATATTAGTGACCCGGATCTGTGTGCCCAATAAATCTGCCCTCAATGCCAAAGAAAACTGTCTGACAAAAGCCTTGCTGGCACAATACACATTACCGCCTGGATAGGGCCAGTTTCCGGCGACAGAACCGATATTGATGATATAGCCCCTGTCTCTTGATTGCATGCCCGGCAAAACCAGTCTGGTGCAACGCATCAAACCTTTGATATTAGTATCGACCATACGTTCCCAATCTTCGGGATCAGTTGCGTAAGCGGGTTCTAGTCCTAACGCAAGGCCTGCATTATTGACTAGAACATCAATCTGTTGAAATTCCTCTGGTAGCTCGGCAAAAGCCTGTTCGGTCGCCTGCCGGTCACTGATATCAAAACAACTAATGCAGACTTGTGAGGCTCCACCTAACTCCGCTTGCAGGCTTTGCAAACGTTCCATGCGCCGCCCAGTAATAATCAGGCGCCACCCTGCTTTAGCAAATAACCTGGCGCACGCTTCACCAAATCCTGCGGTAGCGCCGGTAATCATAATGATTGGGGATGAATTCATTTTTTGCCTTTAATACTATTATTTGAAGCACAGAGACACAGAGTCATATGTATCCGCAGATGAACGCAGATTAAAAAATTTACAATAACATCCCTGTTGACTATGCGACTAAAAAATATGGGTTAGATAATGATATGTATGAAGTTCATTTAAATTTTAATCAACGTACTAGATCGCTTTTAATCATCTGCGAAAATCTGCGTAATCTGTGGATATCAACTATCAAAAACTCCGTTCGTTCTGTGTCTCTGTGGTTAACCCCACAAAAACTTAGTTGTTATAAACTTTATTAGCCGCTGACATGGATGAAAGATACCAGTAAATATTGATAATTTTGTCATGCCTCCACTCTTATTCTATTTATATCAATCGGAACAAGACTATCAGGCACCTTCAGCAAAAACGATAGTGCGGCGGCCACTTACAATAATGCGATGCTCGATATGTGCTTTCACAGCACGTGCCAAAACCAGACGTTCAATATCCTTACCGATCATCACTAGATCTGCCGGGCTATTATCATGACGAACCCGTTCGACATCCTGTTCGATGATTGGCCCTTCATCAAGTTCCGCTGTCGCGTAATGTGCGGTGGCACCGATTAGCTTCACTCCACGTTCGTATGCTTGATGATAAGGCTTGGCGCCCTGGAATGCGGGCAAAAACCCATGGTGAATATTGATGACCTTGCCGGCAAACTCTTTAACAAACTGCTCTGACAAAATTTGCATATAGCGCGCCATCACCACCAGATCAATCTGATACTCGGAGAGTAATGATTTAATCTGTGCTTCCTGTTGCTGTTTGGTGTCCTTGGTGATGGGCAGATGATAAAACGGTTTTTTGAACTGACGCGCCATATTCTCCAAATCGGGATGATTACCGATAATGACAGGAATGTCGCATTTCAACTCGCCTTCCAGCTCACGCAACAGCAAGTCATAGGGACAATGCGAAGCCCGGGTCACCAGCAAGGCTACGCGGTATGGCACATCGGTGAAATGCACTGACCAGGTCAGTTCCATGGCTGCTGCTAACGAGCTGAATTGTTGATGAAGTATTTCATGGGATAACTGAGCTTCATCTTCCACCTTGAGACGCATGAAATAACGACCGTGCTCGGTATCGGTATATTGCTGACAGTGCAGGATATTGTAACCACGCTCAGCAAAAAAACCGGTTATACCGGCCAGCAAACCTTTCTGGTCGGCACATTGAATCAGCAACACGATGGCTTTCATGAAGAAACGACCTCTACGGACAGAAAATCAAAGCGCAGATGCTAGCACTTTGTAGCAGCATTATGAATATTCATTATATTTGTCCGCCCGGCCTTTGACTTTATCCACCGGATATTTAGCCGCATTTTTCTGCATTTTACGTTGTATGGCCTGTTCAATATCGATATTCAGATCGTGACAAAGATAGCTCAGATATACAGCAACATCGGCTATTTCATCTTCCAGATCTTCACGTTTATCAGTCTCCAGCATTTGCTTAATTTCGGTCTTGTTACGCCATTGAAACCATTCCAGCAGCTCAGCCGCTTCGATGGATAATGAAATCGCTATATCTTTCGGATTATGAAACTGTTCCCAGTCTCGTTCACGACGAAATTCAATTAGCTGTTTTAATAAATCGGCATTAATCATCTGCAAGAAACCTGTTTACCTGCTGAATAAAAATATCGGGTTTTTCGGCATGCACCCAGTGTCCGGCACCATCGATCACCACATGTTCTGCCTGAGGATAAAGNGTCTTAATATGCTGCCAATCTTTNTCAGTTACATAATCAGACTTTCCCCCACTGATAAANAGTGTCGGTGTTTCCNCAGNANCATCTGGTTCTACACTTTGGAGCAAACCNNGATAACTNCAAAATAAANNCTGCAAATTAATACGCCAGCTAAACCCTTGATCNCCTTTTTGCATNTTCAGCAANAGAAACTGACGCACCANAGGATCAGGCAGTGTATNNGCCANGGCNTCACTCGCTTCTGTTCGNGATGAAAATTTTGACAGATCTAATGCCATTAAAGCTTTNAAAATAATACTATGCTCATCAGGATATTGGCGAGGAGCAATATCAACAACNATAAGTCTGCGNACACGNTCAGCAAACNTNTGGNCAAATTGCATCGCTGTTTTTCCACCNAGCGAATGTCCCATAAGATCGATTGTTGATAACNCTAATTCATCCAGTAAATTCAGCAGATCTTCTGCCATTAANTCAAAAGTTTGCTNTGGATGATGAAAGGATTGCCCATGATTACGNAGATCANCACTGATAACCTNTCGNTCTGCTGATAAAGCTGAGGCGATGCTACGCCAGTTATCTGATGAACCGAATAAACCATGCAGGATNACTAATGGCTNACCNTGCCCANNAGATTGATAGTGTAATCTCATAGTGACTCACGTTAACACGTTATAATGTGTGATTGAAAAATTTGGAGAGAGTGAACGTGGANGAAGCAATNTTNATGATTCTGGTCAAACAATATGCNGATCGNTTTGGCATNACCTTCAGTTCAAAACATTTGGACGATGANGTNAAAAAACAGCAATTAGTGAGTTTGATGCAGGAAGCATTAGCGGGTAAGCGTGGNCCTGTGACTGATGCGGACNTANGCTAAAAAAAACACCCTTAGCATTTTGCTAAGGGTGTTTTTGTATNCAGTTTAGATTTTTTCGAACACCAGACAGGCGTTGGTTCCGCCAAAGCCGAAACTATTNGACATNACGGCCTTAAGATCGGCATTATCTTTACGATCCAGCACAATTGGCATGCCCTGNGCCTGTTCATCCAGATTATCAATATTNGCAGANGCAGCCACAAAATCATTTTCCANCATCAGTAGACTATANATAGCTTCCTGNACGCCAGCNGCGCCTANNGAATGTCCGGAAAGTGATTTAGTTGAACCNACCAGTGGTATCTGTGTTTCCGCAAACACNTTTTTAATCGCACCTAATTCAGCCAAATCACCGACCGGTGTACTNGTGCCATGCGCATTGATNTAGTCAACTTTGCTATTACGCATGGTCGACATGGCCATTTCCATNCAACGTTGNGCGCCTTCNCCAGAAGGAGCCACCATGTCATAACCATCAGAAGTGGCTGCATATCCNGTCAGTTCCGCGTAAATTTTGGCNCCACGCGCTTTGGCATGTTCATATTCTTCCAGAACNAAAACACCTCCACCGCCAGCAATAACAAANCCATCACGATCGGTNTCGTATGCACGGGAAGCCTTTTCGGGCGTATCGTTATATTTGGTCGATAAAGCNCCCATCGCATCNAACAATGANCTCATGGTCCAGTGTTCNTCTTCCGCACCACCAGCAAACACAACATCNTGTTTGCCNAGCTGAATTTGCTCCATAGCATTACCGATGCAATGGGCACTNGTGGCACAGGCNGAAGACATCGAATAGTTAATGCCTTTGATTTTGAAAGGNGTTGCNAGACAGGCGGAAGTGGTACTTCCCATNACCTGAGTGACACGATAAGGACCNACCCGTTTCAGGCCTTTTTCGCGGAGAATATCCGCTGCTTCAACCTGATTGGAAGAGGATGCACCACCGGAGCCCATCACCAANCCTGTTTTNGGNTTGGAAACATCGCTTTCGCTTAAGCCTGCATCCTGAATCGCATGTTTCATTGCGATATAGGCATACGCNGCCGCATCCCCCATAAACCGCAACACTTTACGATCAATAAATTCTTTAAAATCAATATCAAAAAACCCCGCTACATGGCTTCGAAATCCCATATCAGCATATTGCTGCTTAAAGCGGATACCAGAACGACCGGTGCGAAGTGATTCAGTAACGGTGGCGAGATCCAACCCCAGACAAGAGGTGATCCCCATACCAGTAACAACTACACGTCTCATTGTCTTGTCCTAAAAGTTGTCAGTTGAAGTAAACAGACCAACTCGTAAATCTTTGGCAAAGTAGATATCGCGACCATCTACCGATACTGTGCCATCTGCAATGGCCAATACCAGCTTGCGTGAAATTACTCGTTTCAAATCAATACGGTAAGTCACTTTTTTGGCAGTAGGCAATACTTGTCCGGTGAATTTTACCTCACCTGAGCCCAGCGCTCTTCCTCTGCCGGGATTACCATCCCATGCCAGAAAAAAGCCCAGTAACTGCCACATGGCATCTAATCCCAGGCAACCCGGCATAACAGGATCTCCCGGAAAATGGCATTTAAAAAACCATAAATCCGGATGAATATCCAGTTCAGCAATGATTTCACCTTTCCCATAGGCGCCACCATCATTTGAAATATGACTGATGCGATCCATCATCAGCATATTCGGTACTGGCAGTTGGGCATTACCCGGGCCAAACATTTCTCCATGGCCACACTGCAAGAGTTCCTCGAAGGAAAAAGATGATTGCTTACTCATGAAATTNTAAAATAACCCTACAAATTAAGCACGANATAATAGCATGATAGTTTGAATGCAGAAAAAGATGCAGCTATCAACGCACTGGTTCTAANAAAAAGCCANACCCTACGGCATGGCTTATCGATTTTATTGAGCTGTGGAGAATGATTATTTACGNTTATCAGCAACTGTGGTTGCNGCNGCNGGCGCAATTATCTCAAGACTTTCCAGTAATAATCCAATACTGTTGAGCACCCGATACATCGTAAAAATTTCATCATATTGAGCATTCGTCAGNGCAATNCGCGCCCGGAACAATTCATTCTCGGAATCCAGCAAATCCAGNAATGTGCGCTGTCCAAAGTTAAATTGTTGCTGATAGGCATCNCGGGTTTTTTCAGCNGCTGCAGCATATTCTTCAAAGTATGACATTTGTCTNCGNACTGTTTCCAGAGCATTCCATGATAANCGGACACTCTGCTCNACCTGACGGTGNGTATTATTGCGAATTTCAGCCGCCTGATTAATCAGAAANGCCGTNTCNTCACGTCTTGCCTTATCTTTTCCACCATTCAGNANATTGTAGCGTAGTCTGAACATGGCTGTGACGTCTTTATCAGTNCCTCGAACCCCATCAATATCATGGTCATTACGAGTGCCTAATTCAAAATCAACACGNGGTAAAAAAGCAGCTNTNGTAACGTCATGTTGTGCATTGGCCGAAGCGACATCAGCTTGAGCAGAACGTAAGGTNGGNTGATTCTGAATNGCGATATTGACCGCNTCTTCNACTGTCANTGGCAAAANCGGTTCAGGTGACGGNGGCNGTGACAATGAGGATGGNGCTTCGCCAACGACACGTAAATAATTGGTTTCGGCATCCCGCAAATTGCTTTGCTCAGCCATTAAATTGGTTTCCGCTAATGCCAGNCGNCCCAANCTNTGATCCATNTCTGCCCGNCGTCCTACGCCACGTTCNCTGCGTAAGGTAATCTGATCATGGGTACGNANATGAGATTCCAGATTGGTTTGCGCTAATTCCACCANTTTCTGCCGNCGCAACACATTAAGATAAGCTTCNGTNGCCTCTAAAGCAGTGTTTTCAGCCACACTNTAAACTGAATGTGCTCGTGAATCGGTTCTGGCTTTTTGACGTTCAACCTCATTTTTNGTCANGCTGCCATCNTAAAGCATTTGCCGNANATTCAANCTGGCTTCATCACGATTTAAATGAATCTCACCNTCACCACGGTTNCGGGAAGCTGGATTATCNGTTGACTCCCAACCGGTTCCGAGCCCCANATCAATTGTTGGGAAATAACCTGCCTGTGCCTGATCAATTTCTTTGGAAACCGCCTGACGCTCACTNATTGNAGCNAANACATCCGGATTGGTTTTCAGCGTGGTNTGAATTGCTTCCTGTAATGTNTCAGCTTGCACAAAGCTANAGCANAGCAATGATGGGATTAAAAAAAGCGCTTTGTTCATATTCTTTTCCTAGTTCAAAGCAGTAATTAGTATTCTTTATNAAGGGTNANTACCGATTACAGCTTCTCCCCCCCCCANNTAATACTTACTAGTCCATTACCGGCCGATTGTAGTCAAAACAGTTCAAATACACAATCNNCTCTATCNAAGATCCCTAAAGACGATNGCCAGAGAAAGNCGATCCGGTAAACTCATTTTCTGAAAAATGGTNGTTAAGTGGGCTTTCACTGTTCTTTCAGTGATATTCATATTTCGAGCGATCATTTTGTTGGTCGCACCATGACTAACCATNTTGGCCACTTCCAATTCTTTTGGAGAAAGTGTTTCTGCTGCTTTACGCTGTTTTTCACTCACTTCNGGAATATGACTGATTTCATCTATCAGNCCNGATATCACATGACGCTCGACCCANACTTCACCNTTCAAAATNANCANCANAGCTTCNTGTAGTTTGCTCATCGGCAGATTTTGATTGAAATANCCACGAGCGCCCTGCTTCAANGCNGCTATTTGTACCGGNATNGGNCGTGGAGGNCCAATCACCANAATTCTGCTATCCGGGCAGAGCTTTTTGAGTTCACTGATAACNTGATCAGGATTGTCATCCAGCAGAAATTGATGACANAGTACNAATTCTGCTGTTTGTTNNTTTAATGCGTNNAATAAACCGTTAANATCCTTATAAAGGCNAACGTCGTACAAANCTGGCAANGCATCNGTTATGACACGCGCCACATCCGCATCTGCNGTAGCCAGATAAAGACTTTTTTCAGTCTCTGTAATTACNGTCATNGTTCAACCTTANCCTCAACGCTCTCTCAACGCTTCATTTTTNGCTTTCAGTATGGGCTTTAATAANTAATCAAGNACGGTTTTTTCACCAGTCANAATATCTACGGTCACNGTCATNCCCGGAATAATTCCTAATTCNCCCATACTACTTTTTATAAAATTTTGTTCNGTGCGTAAATAGATAAGATAAAAACTTTCATCTTCTTCATTAGTGATCGTATCCGCACTGATNCGTACCAGCTTTGCNTNTAGNCCACCATAAATNGAAAAGTCATANGCTGTAAACTTTATTATTGCTTCCTGNCCTGGTCTTAANAAAGCAATATCTGCNGGTCGTATCTGAGCTTCGATAAGNAAATTATCTTCTAAAGGAACAATTTCNACCAGATCCATACCTGGCTGNATGACTCCNCCNATAGTNTTGATCATCAANCGTTTNATGGTTCCTTTCATNGGNGAACGTACATTCGTCCGGGTNACCCGATCNTTTAATGCCGATACAGATTCTTCNGTGCGTNCCATTTCAGCNCGCACCTCACTGAGCTCTCTTGCNGCTTCTGACTCAAACCGGGTAACNGCTTCATTTATTTTCTGCTGAACTTCATCAATCGAAGAGCGAATACGNGGAATCGCCAGACGATTNGANTCCATTTCACCNNTCANATCATTGACGGTACGTTTCAGTCNCAATATCTCAACTTCTGACATGACGCCGGCNGCCAGAAGAGGTTCGGACATTTGTAATTCCTGATTACTCAACTCAAAACTGCGACTGAGCTGCTGTTGCNTGGCCTGTTTTTCAACCAGTTCCTGNCNGCGNTGTTCANCTTGTCTTTTTAAAACATCAATNGTGCTTTGCAATTGTAATTGTCGNGATTGATANAATCCCCGNTCTTCTGCNGCNAGNTCNGGNTGATTGATCATCAGTTCNTCGGGAAGCTCCAATGGCTTGCCCTCACTTTCNGCACTCAATCTNGCCGTTCTNGCCANCANCTCCCAGTAAGTTAATTTNGATTCNCGAAANGANGATGAAAAACGTGTGTCATCAATNTTTAACAGCACATCGCCTTTTTCAACCATTTGTCCTTCACTCACCAGAACATCCGCCAGAATGCCNCCTTCGAGATTTTGAATTATCTGAACTTTGCTGGAGGGAACTACTTTTCCCTGCCCNCGNGTNACTTCATCAATTTCTGCAACACTCGCCCACCATAAAGCAATGCCTATAAAAGCTGCGATCAGCAATAATAGNATATGNCCTCCCCAATGGGTTGAGGCCATCGTNGCNGCNCTGATTTCAGACATGAAATTGACATCGTCATTATTTTTTTTAAACCAGGCCATCCAATTACCCTTTCGAAACCCGGATATGTCCGCTNTTTAACGCAGCNAGAATTTGTTCACGTGGNCCATCGGCNACTAAATTACCCTGATCCATNACTAACACNCGATCNACCAGGCTNAATAAAGANGCACGNTGTGTNACCAGAATAAGCGATTTATCTTTGATAATTTCACCCAGTTTGGTTTTAAAGCGTTCTTCACTACTGTTATCCATGGAATTGGTTGGCTCATCCAANACCAACACGGGAGGATCCAGTAATAAAGCCCGCGCCACGGCAATACTCTGACGCTGTCCACCNGANAGGCCTTCACCACGNTCACCGACAGGCATATCNAACCCTGATGGNTGCCGATTGATAAANTCAGTNACGCCNGCTATTTCAGCCGCNCNTAATACNGCNGCATCATCAGCAAAGGGAGCNCCNAAAGCGATATTGTCGCGCACGCTGCCATAGAACAGCATGACATCTTGAGGAACATAGCCGACAGANCGGCGTAAATCAATTGGATCAATCTGTCGCAGATCNGTCTCATCCAGAAGCACTGCACCCTCGGCAGGTTCATATAAACCNAGAATCAATTTCTCTATCGAACTTTTNCCGGAACCGATTCTGCCGATTATGGCAACTTTTTCACCCGGTTTAATTTTAAAGGAAATATCGCTTAATGCGTCTATGGCCTGCTCTGGGTAGCGGAAGCTGACTTGTTTGAATTCAATACCACCCTGGAATTTCTCACGATGCAGAAATTCCCGACCGCTGGGACGTTCAACCGGTAAATTCATCATATTGTTCAAAGAACTTAACGCGGCTTTTGAATGATGAAAACGCGTTAAAATGCCTGCCAGCTGCCCCATTGGTGCCAGCGCCCTGCCTGCCAGTATGGTGCTGGCAATCAAGGCACCCATGCTGATTTCGTTCTCACTGATTTTGTAGACCCCATAAACCACCACGGCAATAGTGGTCATTTGCTGAACAAAACTGGTTAAATTTACCGCTGCTGATGACAGCAGTTTGGCCCGTTGACTGTACTTGGAAATAGAGCCGGCAGTTTGCTCCCATTTACGTTGTAACGGGCTCTCTGCCCCCAGACTTTTGATCGTTTCGAGGCCGGTTAATGTTTCTATAAGTGTGGCGCTTTTTTGTCCAGCATGACGAAATAACTGCTTAATTGCCCGACCTAACGGTATCTGAATGATTAAACTAATCAAAATCGTAATGGGAATAACCGCCAACGGAATATAGGCTAAATCACCGGCAATCATCCAGATAACGGCTATAAACAAAAAGGTAAACGGTAAATCAATCAGCGTGGCAAGCGTGGCCGAAGTAAAAAAGTCACGAAATGACTCAAACTCTTGCATGCTATTAGCAAAGTTACCTACTGAATTGGGCCGAGCAGCCATTTTGATGCCCAGTACTTTTTCAAAAATCGTGGCGGATAAAATAACGTCTGCTTTTTTGCCGGCAACATCAATAAAGTAACCACGTAATGTGCGTAGTAACAAATCAAAGACAAACACAATCGCCAGACCAATCGCCAACACCCACAATGTAGCCAGCGCATTGTTGGGTACGACCCGGTCATAGACATTCATCACAAACAACGGTGAAGCTATGGCAAATAAGTTGACCAGAATTGAAGCCACGAATACTTCGCTGTAGATTGGCCAATAACGTGTCAGCGTTCCCCAGAACCAGTGTCTGGCCCGAGGGATGGCCGAGTTTTCACTGCGGTTATCAAAATGCTGAACTGCTCGTATGAAAATAGCGTAGCCAGTGTAATACTGCTGTAACTCGTTCAATTCCACGACAGTTTCAGCGTCGCCATTTTCAGGATAAATGACCGTAGCCTCTTTGCCGTTTAGCTTCAGTAAAATACAGGCATTGCCATCATTCAGAAGTAATACAGCTGGTAGCACCAACGGAGAAATTTTACGTAGTGGGCGTTTTATGACTTTTGAAGAAAGCCCTGCCCGTTCAGCCGCTCTGGAAAACAATTCTGGAGACAGTCGGTTATCCACTAAAGGAAGGCCTGCTACCATCGAATCAGGGCTATGTGGTTTTCGTAAAAGTTTGGTGAGAACCGTCAGACATGCTAATAGCGGATCATCATGAGTCAGATAAGCCGATTCAGCTTTCCATTGCCGATTCCGTTCTTGTTCAGTGGTTGCTTGATTTTCCATTTAATCCAACGACGCTACCCAACTCAAAATGTGATGAGTTTCACAGTTTTTTTCTTTACTGTAAACCTATGACCGCTTACTCTTTCCAAAGGTAGCATATCAAGAATAATCGGGAACAATAAGATGGTATACGTCGATCGCGATGAAAAGGGTCACATAATTGGAGTTTTTAATTCCCCACAGAGCGATGATAGTCACTACATCTCTCCACAAGCCCCCGAATTACTTGAGTTCCTTGGTCAATCCAACCGCCAGGAAGATATTCAAACGATACTTACAGCCTCAGACATGGCGATGGTAAGGGTTATTGAAGATCTGGTGAACACGCTGATAGACAAAGGGGTGATTTTATTTACTGACTTACCTGAGGCAGCGCAACAAAAATTAGTTCAGCGTGAAAAGATTCGCCATCATCTTAGTTCATTGGAAAATTTAATGAACGAAGATGAAGGCTTGCTATAGGGCTTGTTGATTTTTCATATCCACGACTGCTGGCAGCGATGGAAGATTAACACTCCCAAAGCTATTTCTTTTTAATCCGACTGGCTATTATTCGCTTGCGTTTTTCCTGTGGATTCTCTGCCGGCTTCTTCCGTTCTCTAAACGGATTATCACTGGTCTTAAACTCAATCATCACCGGTGTTCCCTGCAATTTGAGTGCAGTACGGAAATAATTTTCCAAATAACGTCGATAGCTGTTTGGCGTCGCTTCTGTCTGATTACCATGGATAATGATACGGGGAGGATTTTTACCGCCTAAATGGGCATAACGGTATTTAATCCGGCGTCCGTTAACCAATGGTGGTTGATGATCGGCAACAGCCTCTTCCAATACTCTGGTTAATTGTGGCGTAGGAATTTTAGCTAAGGCTGAGCCATACGCAGTTTTTACAGATTTAAGTAATAAGCCAACACCACTGCCATGCAAAGCCGAAATGAAATGCGTCTTGGCAAAACTCAAAAACGGCAAACGACGCTCAATATTGGTTGCAACCCATTCACGTTCCTGTTTCTCTAGACCATCCCATTTATTGACTGCGATAACCACAGCGCGGCCACTTTCGATAATCAGCCCAGCCAGATGCAGATCCTGATCCACAACACCCTGGTGCGCATCTAATACTAACAAAACCACATTAGCCGCCTCGATGGCTTGCAGGGTTTTTACAATGCTGAATTTCTCCAGCGCTTCGGAGACCTTGGAACGGCGTCTGACACCTGCTGTATCGATTAGGATGTAGTTCGTGCCATCCTTTTCAAATGGAATATAGATACTATCCCGGGTAGTGCCCGGTTCATCAAAAGCCACAACACGGTCTTCGCCGAGCAGACGATTGACCAGCGTTGATTTGCCTACATTTGGTCTACCCACAACGGCGAGACGAATATCACCTGACGTATCTTCTTCTTTTTCATCTTCTTCAGATTCAACAATACGAATAGCGGGTAAATCACGCATAAGGGTATTCATTAAATTACTGATGCCACGTCCTTGAGTCGCAGAAATGACTTCCGGTTCACCCAGCCCAAGCCGATAAAAATCTGCTGCCGCCAGCTCTTTTTGCTCGCTTTCAGTTTTATTGATAACCAGTAAAACCGGCTTACCAACATTGCGTAACTGTTTTGCTATCAATTCATCAGCGGGGACAACACCGGTTTTGCCATCAACTACAAATAGAATCAGATCGGCTTCCATAATCGCCAGTTCAGCCTGTTTGCGCATCAGGTCTGACATATCGTCACCCTGTATGGTCAAACCACCTGTATCGATAAGAATGAATTCCGCTTCATCATGACGCGCATTGCCGTATATCCGATCACGGGTCAAACCGGCATGATCTGCTACCAACGCATTGCGCGTCTTGGTCAGACGATTAAATAACGTGGATTTGCCAACATTCGGCCGCCCAACAAGAGCAATAACAGGTTTCACAGTTAGGGGATCCGAATGGCGGAAAGCTTGCCGCCTGTAGTCATGACGTAAAGCACACCATCACGAACGATGGGTTGGCTGCGAATAGGATCTTTATCCAGTCTTTGACGAGCAACAAAACGACCATCGGAACGTGCCACCCAGTGTAAATAACCTTCAAAGTCACCTACCACCACATATTCACCGGCAATGACTGGCGCGGTAATGTTTCGTCTTAGCAATAATGTCTGACGCCATAAAGAATCACCAGATCCGTCAGCGATTGACCATAGATAACTTTGATCATCACTCACATAAACAGCATCCGTTGACGCTACCGCAATACCGGTTGCAGAGGACATTTCTCGGTCCCATAGGGTTTGTCCGGTATCCGTATCCATTACTGCTAAATTACCCTGAAAAGCGACAACATAAATCATACCGTTTTGGATCACCGGGTCGGCATCGATATCGACCAATCGCTCTAACTCAGTACGACCACTTGGCACAGCGACACTTTTTTCCCAGATAACTTTGCCATCATTGAGAGAGAGTGCAACTAACTTACCATTATCATATCCAGCAAAAACTGTTTGTCCGTCAATCACAGGAGCGCTAACACCACGAAGACTCAAAAGTGGTACGGCGCGTTGATAATTCCACAGAATATTGCCGCTGCTTGCTGAAATCGCTGTTAAACGACCATCTGCTGTTCTCACAACAACGCTATCGCCACCGACTTTTGCCGGGGCAAGGACTTCACTGCTGAGACGCTGACGCCAGAGTTCATCACCGGTGCTGTCATCCAAAGCGACTACTTCCCCACTCTGAGAACCAACAACGATCAGACCTTCTCCGCCACCAACACCCGACGCAACAGGCATATCTAATTTGCTGCGCCATTCACGTCGGCCATTTTCAATATTATGGCTGCGAACATCTCCTTCATGATCCACGGTGACAATGGAGTCACCTTGAATCCAGGGCGCAAGATTTGAATACTCTGATCCAGCACCATCACCAGTACCCGTTGACCAGAGAGTTTTGGGTTCGAACTCTACTTGAAATTCAGTAAGTTCAGTTGGCGGAGCTTCGTAACTGTCAGCCGCAAAGAATTCTTTTACTGTTCCACAACCAGCAAGCGCCATCAGAGCAAAGCCAACAACGGTATTTCGGATTACATTAGCTTTCATTAATAACGGCCACATCATCACGCTTCATTTCCAGGAGAGTTTTACGAGGGTCATCAGCATCCATACTTGAAATAGATTCGACATAAGCTTCATAGGCTTCTGTTTTATTTTCCTGTGCAAGATAAATATCACCTTTGAGTTCAGCAAATAAAGAAACAAATCCTTCAGAAACAGTTTGTTGGGTCAATTCCAAAGCTTTTGCGTATTCGGCCTGATCAACCAATACACGAGCCATACGTAATCTGGCCAAATCTTTCTGGGCGTTCAGTTTTGCCTGATCAACAGTCCACTGTAAATATTCCAATGCCGCTACAGTTTGGTCATTGCGCACTTGTTCAGCAGCCAGCTCCAGCGAAGCAAATGCAGCATATGGAGTAGCAGAATGTGTTTGCATGAGTTCCTGGGTCAAGTCTTCAGCAGCTGTTAAATCAGCATTACTGATGTTCATCTGAACTTGTTGGTACATTGCTGCAGCCTGCTCAGTCTTGGCTTGTTGAAAATTAATCCAATAACGACCACCAAAAATTATTGCACCACCTAAAACCACACCGGTTACTACTGAACGGCCGTTTTCCCGCCACCAATTCTTTATCGCTTCGCCTTTTTCATCATCCGATGCGTAGATATCCATCGTTTTCTCCTTGCTTACAGCAATTTAAGGATAGTTAAGCCATCACTTTTTCGTAAGTGAATTAAAGTGCCAGATTATACGTGTTTATCCGCTGATTGTGCTAACCATGGCAGCACCAGCCAATCGCACCATATAAGTGCCATTAAATATAAAATCGCACCATAACAGTTCAATTTATAAGAATTCACTGAATAGCAAAAACTCTAGATGCTTGTTTTATATGATTTTGTCTAAATTGGTGCAAGTCTTGCTATTTTGGTGCTTGCTCAACACTAATTATAAGGAAAACTAATTGTGCAAAACGCAAGCGACGTACTTTTTATATTAATAGGCGCCATTATGGTGCTTGCCATGCATGCTGGCTTCGCCTTTCTTGAAGTCGGTACCGTAAGGAAAAAAAATCAGGTTAATGCTTTGGTCAAAATTATCACTGACTTTGGCGTTTCCACTATTGCTTACTTTTTTATCGGCTATGGAATTGCTTATGGTTTGAATTTTTTTGAACCTTCGCCATTACTCACCGAAAACAATGGCTATGCCTTAGTGAAATTTTTCTTTTTATTAACATTTGCCGCAGCAATACCTGCCATTGTCTCCGGTGGTATCGCCGAACGGGCAAAATTCAATCCTCAATTGATTGCCACATTTTTGATTGCAGGCTTTGTCTATCCAGTATTTGAAGGCATCAGCTGGAATGGCTTATTTGGTATTCAGAATTGGCTGGAAAATCAATTTGGCGCGGCGTTTCACGACTTTGCCGGTTCTATCGTAGTTCATGCTGTTGGTGGATGGATAGCCTTGGCAGCCGTTCTGTTGCTAGGTCCAAGACACGGACGTTATGGCAAGCAAGGCGAAATATATGCTCACCCACCATCAAATATTCCTTTTCTGGCGCTAGGCGCATGGATCCTGACCGTAGGCTGGTTTGGTTTTAATGTAATGTCGGCTCAGGAAGTTGAAGGCATCAGCGGGCTGGTAGCCATTAACTCATTAATGGCGATGGTTGGAGGTACTCTGGCAGCCTGTTTTATTGGTCGTAATGACCCAGGGTTTGTCCATAATGGTCCACTTGCCGGTTTAGTGGCAATTTGTGCTGGCTCAGACATCATGCACCCCCTTGGTGCATTGGTAACAGGTTCGCTTGCCGGAGCTATTTTTGTCATCACTTTTACTCTGGCACAGAATAAATGGAAAATTGATGACGTTTTAGGTGTATGGCCACTTCATGGGTTATGTGGCGTATGGGGGGCTATTGCTGCCGGTATTTTCGGAAAGGTCGCCCTGGGTGGAATGGGCGGGGTCAGCCTGGCTTCTCAGTTTATCGGAGCGGCCATTGGTGTAGGTATTGCGTTTATCGGTGGTCTTATTGTCTATGGCGGTTTGAAAGCCACTATGGGACTTAGATTAAGTACAGAAGATGAATTCAATGGGGCAGATTTGAGTATTCATAAAATCAGCTCAACCCCGGCAAACGATTAAGGTTGCTTATCAACTCATCGTCATCCGGTAGGAAACTACCGGATGATGCCACCTTGTTGCTTATCCAGAAACTCCATAAAGATTGTCAGTTCTTCAGCTTCCTGTTTAATACTATGCAAGCGTTCTCGTGCTTCTTCCATGCGCAAACCTGAACGGTAAACCAGTTTGTACGCCTGACGGATATTGCGAATCTGGTTATCAGTAAAAGCGCGTCTCCGCAGTCCTTCAACGTTAATTCCGACAGGTTCAGCCATGTGTCCGGAAACCAGAACATAAGGTGGAACATTGCGAGATATAACGCTGCCCATCGCACTGAAACTATGTGATCCAAGATGATTAAACTGACTCACCAGTGTAAACCCTCCAAGGATAACATGTTGATCAACAATGACATGTCCCGCCAGAGAGGCGTTATTAGCAAATATATTGTCATCGCCAATAATGCAGTCATGGGCAATATGCACATAGGCCATGATCCAGTTATTACTGCCGACTCTGGTAACTCCACCACCCTGCACTGTACCGCGATTGATGGTCACAGATTCCCGGATCAGATTATTATCACCGATTTCCAGTAGAGTTGGTTCTCCGTGATATTTCTTATCCTGAGGTTCTTCACCTATCGATGAGAACTGAAATATACGATTATTACGACCAATTCTGGTCGGACCATTTATTACCACATGTGAGGCTATTTCGGTACCTGAAGCGATTTCGACATTCGCTCCGATAATACTGTAAGCACCGATGATCACATCATCAGCAATTTTGGCACCAGGATCGATTAAGGCTGTTTGATGAATCACGAAGGCATTTCTTGGTTAACACACATAATATCAGCACTGACAACGACTTCGCCGCCAACAGTAGCCTGAGCGTAAAATTTCCATAAATTACGTTTATTTTTAATTAACTTTACTTCTAAACGCAACTGATCACCCGGTTCGACAGGTTTTTTAAAACGTGCGTTATCAATGCCTGCCAGATAATACAGGGCATCATCAGAACGAATTTGGTCTGCCGTTTTAAAGGCCAGTAATCCTGTAGCCTGAGCCAATGCTTCAAGAATTAACACACCAGGCATAATCACACGTTGTGGAAAATGTCCGGTGAAGTGTGGTTCGTTAAAGCTGACATTTTTGATACCAACCAGATGCTCACCTGGTGTAAATTCAATCACCCTGTCAATCAACAGGAAGGGGTATCGATGTGGCAGTAAGCGTTGAATCTCATGTATGTCAATGGTGTTCAATCTGATTATCCTTTAGGATTTATATTTTTGCGTGCAGTAATCTTACGTTGAGACACTGATGCGGTAAAGCCAAGCCAGCCATCCAGCAATGAAAATCCATTACTCCAGCTTGGCCTCCAATTGTTTTATTTTGTCATTTAATTTATCAAGTTGTCGGTATCGAATAACATTACGATGCCAATCTCTGGTCGGTTCTGCTGGAATACCTGATGAGTAGGAGCCTGCTGTCAGTATTGATTTAGTCACCATACTCATACCGGTTATTTGCACGCCATCTGTTATTTCGATATGTCCGGCAATCCCTGTTCCACCACCAATCGCACAATGCGATCCTACGTGCGTACTACCAGAAATACCGACACAACCTGCAATAACAGTATGCTCGCCAATAAAGACGTTGTGACCAATTTGGATTTGATTATCCAGCTTCACACCATTACTGATAATAGTGTCGTCAATTGCGCCACGATCAATCGTCGTGTTCGCCCCGATTTCGACATCATTACCGATAATTACTGACCCGACCTGAGGTATCTTCAGCCAGAGACCATTTTCATTCGCAATACCAAAACCATCTGCACCAATAACAACCCCAGGATGAATACGGACACGCTCACCAATATGTACTTTTCGGCATAAAGTCACATTGGCAATCAACCTGCTATCAGCGGCAATAGAAACATTGTTTTCGATAACACAGCCAGGACCGATATCGACATTGTCACCAATTTGAACGTTGTTGCCGATATAGACCTGTGCTGATATACGTGCCGATTCCGCTATTTGACAGTTTTCGCCAATGACAGCGCTCGGATGAATACCTATTGGAGACTGCTCTTCGGGATATAACAACGAGGCAGCTTTTGCATAAGCAACGTAAGGATCTTTGATGACCAATGCATTCGTCTGAAGTTCAGCCAAATCATCAGGTGACACAATCACACAACCTGCTGAAGTTGATTTAAGATACTGACGATATTTGGTATTTGCCAAAAAACTGATGTCAGTATCCTTTGCATTCTGCAGGGTACCGACACCGGTTATCACTTTGTCTGCATTGCCAACCAGTTTTGCACCAATTTCAGATGCAATTTTTGCTAAAGTCCACACCACATCCAGATTCTTATTTCGCTTTAAGTTTTTCCAGCACTTTAGAAGTTAAATCTGCCTTTTCACTGGCAAAAATGACACCTTGATAAAGCACCAAATCATAGGATTCTTTTTTGGCAAGCTCGACGATGGTTTCGGCGATCTCTTCTTCTAACTTGCGTAATTCTTCATTGCGACGAATAGACAAGTCTTCACTGTACTCATCCTGAAGGCGTTTCAGTTCACGTTGATCATTAATGATCTTGCGCTCCTGGACCTGGCGGTCCTCATTACTGAGAACAGCAGCGTCACGGTTTAGTTTTTCCTGAGCTGCACGTAATTCTTTGTGTTTGTTTTCGAGTGATTTGCTACGAGCTGAAAATTCTTTTTCCAAACGGGCTAAAGCACGTTCTTTTTGGGGCGATTGATCTAATACAACACTGGCATTAACCACGCCAATTTTCATTTCTTCAGCAAATACTGGGCTAACCATTAAAGAAGCCAATATAAGGCCAACAATCTTGATTTTTTTCACTCTTAACTCCGATAGTTAAATTAAAATGTCGATCCTAATGAAAACTGGAACACTTCCGTTTCATCATCCGGCTGATCACGCAAAGGAGCAGCAATACTAAACGACATTGCGCCAAATGGTGAAATCCAAATCGCTGATAAGCCGGTTGAATAGCGCAGCAAGTCAGCTTCAAAACTTTGATCGACATCATATACGTTACCCACATCCACGAATGTGCTCAAGCGGAAAGAGCGTAAAGCTTTTTTCATGAATGGGATGGGGAAAATAATCTCTGCACCGCCGGTGACCATTAAATTACCACCCAAAGGTTGGTCAGCTTCTCTGACGCCCAGTGTATTCGCTCTAAAACCTCTTACGCTACGAATACCACCGGCATAAAAGTTCTGGAAGAAAGGAAACTCGTTACTATCACCATAGGCTTTACCGTAGCCAAGGTCAGTCCGCAACGCAAATGTAAAGGTATCACTCAGTGGTGTATACCAGTTATTGCGATAGCGTAGTTTATAATACTGTAAGTCGCCGATAGGTGTGGCAACCTCAGCAGAAAGACTTTGTGATAACCCTTTTGTAGGTAATATTGCATTATCACGGGTATCGCTGGACCACCCCAGTGTTACCGGGAATGCATGGAAAGAATCACCTTCAGTTTCGATAAAATCATCATAACGGGTAATATCATTATTGCTAGGAACATCCAGCTGGGTATTTTCATAACCGAAGGCCAGATTAATGCGGTTGTTTTCCGAGATAGGAATACCAAAATTAATGTCACCACCGAATACGTCCGTGGTGTAATTTGCAATATTCGCTTCAAAGGCATCGGTTTCACGGTAAAACAGGTTAAAACCCTGACTGATACCATCTACTGTCGCAAATGGATTGGTGTAACCAAAGCTGTAAACAGTATTAACCCGGCTGTTGTTAAAACCGAAACGAATATGTTTACCACTACCCATAAAGTTCTTCTGGGTCACATTGGCATTAAAGATAATGCCGTCAGACTGCGAATAACCAATACCCGCTGACAAGCTGCCTGAGGCCATTTCGGTTACATTGAAATCCAGATCGACCTGATCAGATGTTCCGGCAACAGGCAGAGTTTCAACGTTTACATCTTCAAAATAGCCCAAACGTGAGATACGTTCTCTTGACCGTTCAACATCACCGGTAGAAATCCAGGCGGATTCCTGTTGACGCATTTCCTGACGCAGTACCTCATCACGGGTTTTACTGTTACCAGAAATATTGATACGGCGCACATAAGCCCGACGGCCGGGATCAACAAAGAAAGTCAGATTAACTTCGCGTGTTTCACGATCAATATCCGGGACTGCGTTAACGTTGGCAAAGGCATAACCATCATTTCCCAGTCGATCAGTCAGCCTTTCAGAACTTGAAGTAATGGCTTTTCTGGAAAACACTGAGTTTTTACGAATGGTGACCAGATCAAATAACTCTTCTTCCGGCACAATCAGATTGCCCGCCAATCTTACTTCATTGATTTTATAACGTTCACCTTCCGAAATATTTATCGTAATGAACATCTGTTTTTTATCATCAGAAATCGTTACCTGAGTGGACTCGACTGTAAAATCAACATAACCACGATCCAGATAAAAAGAACGCAAAGACTCAAGATCAGCTGATAACTTTTGCCGTGAGTACTGATTATCTTTGGTTAATGATGATAGCCAGCCCCCCGTTGTCGATTCCAACTCGTCCAGCAACTCGTCTTCATCGTATGATTTATTGCCGACAATGTTGATCTCACCAATCGTCGCAACCACGCCTTCAGCCATGTTAATACGGACGGCTACCCGATTACGCGATAGCGGAGTAACCTCAGAGCTAATATTCACACCATATTTACCACGACTGAAATACTGACGTTGTAACTCCAGCTCAACCCTTTCCAGCATCGCCTGCTCAAATACCTGACCTTCAGCAAAACCAATCTGACGCAATGATTTTAATAATTCATCACTGTCCAAATCTTTGTTACCAATAAACTCAATACTGGAAATCGCTGGGCGCTCAATTACTGTGATGACTAAAACGCCTTCATCGCGTTCAACCTGCACATCATTAAAGTATTTTGATTTAAACAGTGAGCGAATGATGCCTCTAACATCATTTTCAGTCAGTTCATCACCGACTTTAACCGGTAAAAAGTTGAAAACGGTACCTGCAGAGATTCTTTGCAACCCCTCCACCCGGATATCTTTGATAATAAATTCCTCGGCCCAAGCTGCGGAGGATAACAAGATGAGCGTCAATGCTGTGATGATTTGTTTCATTGTTGTTTTACAGTCAGTCAGCCGAAGAAATCGTAAGTGTACCTGCAATGTTTCGATTAGCCAATGAGTCGGGCGATGTCATTTGTAAAAGCGAATACCATTAGCAGAAGAATCAGGAATAATCCTATTTTTTGTCCCTGGATTTGTACTGATTCGGGCAAAGGCTTGCCACGAACCCATTCAAAAAAGTACATCAGCAAATGGCCACCATCAAGTACCGGAACTGGAAGTAAATTCAGAATCCCTAAACTGATGCTGATCATTGCCAGAAAACTGATAAAAGCAATTAAGCCCTGTTGCACAGAATCCCCGGCAAACTGGGCAATAGCAATAGGCCCGCCAAGATTGTCACTGGAAACCGTACCTATAAGCATGCCCCATAAGCCACTTAAGGTGGTGACACTGAACTGCCAGGTTTGGCTGAACGCCTGGGGGATCGCCGCCAATGGGCCATAACGTAATTCTGATCTTAATTCTGCGGGGATTTCATAGCCTTCGGTATTGACTGCCGCACCTATCCGACCGACATTATTTTCATCTGCGACAGGAGTAATATCGAGCTGTTCAACTTGTCCATCACGAAGAATTTCAATACTCATTTCTTCATCAGCACTGCTTTGAATGAGAGCGACCCAAGCCTGCCAGCTGGATAATTGTTTTCCATCAGCTGAAATTAATTCATCACCTGTTTGTAAGCCCGCCCTTTCCGCCGGGCTATCAGCCACAATTTCACCCAGAATCGGGGGCATATCGGGTTGCACGGTTTTGATACCTATCTGACTAAACAGTGATCCAGCATCATCCAGCCCAAGTTTTGGCAATGTTAGTTGTTTGGTACTTTCAATATCAGTAATGCGGGTAGTCAGGGTAACGGTTTCACCGGACAGCGCGAACTTCAACCATTGCTGAAACAAGCTGTTAACTGTCGGCGTTGCTTTGCCATTGACGGCTATAATTTCTTCACCAGGGATGAGCTGTGCCATCGCAGCTGGAGAATCAGCTGTTACATCATCAATGATCGGCTTTAAACCGGGCACACCGGTAACCATGATGACCCAATAGGCAAAGACGGCAAATAACAGGTTTGCGATCGGTCCGGCAGATACAATTGCAACCCGGTTTCGTAACGGTTGACGATTAAATGCCTGGTCAAGCTCTGCTTCCGCTACTGGTGCTTCTCGTTCATCCAGCATTTTGACATAGCCACCTAATGGCAATGCTGCGATGACAAATTCAGTGCCGTTTTTGAGTTGTTTTGACCAGAGTTTTTGTCCAAAGCCAACTGAAAAGCGTAGTACTTTCACGCCACATCTTCTTGCCACCCAATAATGGCCGAATTCATGGATGACCACCAGCAAGCTGAGGGCAATAATAAAAAAGATTAATGATTGCATAAAATCTTAGTCTGCTTTTGGGCAGCCTCTCTTGCCAGCTTATCGGCAGACAATATCTGTTCCAGTGAATCAGCTGATGTTGCAGGTATGCTTTCCAACACGTCCGCAATGACCCGGGCAATATCAGTAAATTTGATTTGCTGTTGCAGGAACGCTTCTACCGCCACTTCATTTGCCGCGTTAAGAATGGCGGTGCTGGTACCACCGATGTTCAATGCCTTATAGGCCAGTGCCAGACAGGGGAAACGTTCAAAATCTGCAAAGGCAAAATCAAGTCTCCCTGCTTTGACCAAATCCAATGGTTCAACACCTGAATCAATTCGTTCTGGCCAGGCCAGGGTATTGGCAATAGGTGTACGCATATCGGGATTGCCCATCTGCGCCAGCACTGAGCCATCTATATAATCTACCATTGAATGAATAATACTTTGACGATGCAATACAACTTCAATCTTGTCACTCGGCATACCAAACAGCCAATGCGCCTCAATAACTTCCAGCCCTTTATTCATCATGGTGGCTGAATCAACCGAGATTTTCTGCCCCATCGACCAGTTGGGATGGGCTACCGCTTGTTCGGGTGTTACTGCTTCCAAATCTGCAATATCCCAATCACGGAATGGACCACCTGACGCGGTCAAGATAATACGGCGAATACCTTTGTTATCAAACTGATACTGTTGGCTTTCGCCTACAGGCATACATTGCCATATGGCATTGTGCTCACTATCAACAGGAAGCAAAACAGCATTATTTTCCTGCACTTCGCGCATGAGTAATGCACCACTCATCACCAAGGCTTCTTTGTTTGCCAGCAGGATTCTTTTTCCTGTTTTGGCTGCTGCCAGAGTTGGCAATAACCCAGCAGCGCCCACAATAGCGGCGACCACGATATCCGTTTGGTCAGTACTGGATATTCTCTCCAAAGCCTGCATACCGCTTTGTACTTCAATGGCCACGCCAGCAGCATCGAGTTTGGTTTTAAGTTTTTCAGCAGAATCCGGGCATAGCATCACCGCGACTGCGGGCTGAAATCGCAGACATTGCTCAAGCAAAGCATCCACTGATTTATTCGCTGCCAGCGCATAGACCCGGTACTTTTCGGGATGGCGGTTTAACACGTCCAGGGTACTGATGCCAATGGAACCGGTCGATCCCAGAATAGTAACTTGCTGCATCAAAACTGCCCTGTCAACCATATTAACGCAGCAAAGAAAGGTACAGCAGCCAGCAGACTATCCACGCGGTCCAGCATTCCACCATGCCCCGGTAATAAATGGCCGCTGTCTTTTATCTGATAGCTTCGTTTAAACAAGCTTTCAAATAAATCACCACTAACGGAAATGAGGCCAGTTAAAACACTGATAAAAATCCATAATGGCAGTGATACAAACTTAGAAATGCCCATAAAATAGGACAATATGCTCCAAAGCATGACCAACACTATTGCCCCTATAAGCCCTTCAAGTGTCTTATTAGGACTGATCGCTTTAGCAAGGGCATGTTTACCCCAACGCTTACCCGCAAAATAACCACCCGTGTCTGCAAGCCATACACTGATTAATACATATAACACCAGCCATGGACCGTTGCCGGCAATACCGTGTAACCAGACGGCACTGTAAACAAATAACAAAGCAACTAGCATGCTGAGTAGATAAGTCACGAATTTATTATGAAAAAGCTGAGCGAGAGAGTTGGGTAATGGCCGGTGGGCAAATAAAACAATGATAAAACTGATCAGCATCCAAAAGACCAAACCAGTTAGCAGCATATAATTTATCCCTGCCATCGCCAATAGCGCCAACAGAGCGGCAATGAACGACAAACTGGCAAGCACTTTGATGAGCGGTTGCATCTGCGCCATGGAAAGCCATTCCCACATTGCCATCAAGGTCACCACCGTGAGCAAGCCAATCATCCCCATAGTCGGTAACAGCAAAATTGCCATCACAACTAAAGGAATCAACAAAGCGGCAGTTAATAAGCGCTGTTTAAGCATCTTCTTGCCCAGTGAGTTGCTCTGAGGTTCGACCAAACCGACGCTCCCGGCTGGAAAATGAGTCAATCGCATTATCCAGATCCTGAGCTTTAAACTCAGGCCATAGTTTGTCGGTAAAATAGAGTTCGGTGTAGGCCAGCTGCCACATCAGGAAGTTACTGATGCGCTGTTCTCCCCCCGTACGAATAAACAAATCCGGTTCGGGTAAATCTGCAGTAACCAGGTGGCTGGCAATGACACTTTCGTCAACCTGTTCAGGTTGCATTTCACCGGATTTAATTTTGAAAGCAATTTGTTGGACCGATTGGGTGATATCCCAGCGTCCACCATAGTTAGCTGCAATATTGAGAATCAAACCATCATTTTCTGCGGTTAATGCCGTCGCATCCACAATCCGCTGCTGTAATGCATCTGAGAACCGGCTCAAATCACCAATAATATTTAAACGGATATTATTTTTATGCAGCCGTTTAACCTGATTATCCAGTGCATGACTGAATAACTCCATCAATAAATTGACTTCTTTACCGGGCCGACGCCAGTTTTCGCTACTGAAGGCAAACAAACTGAGGACTTCTACTCCACTCGCCACACAGTGTTTAACAATACCTTCCACCGCTCTGACGCCAGCGCGATGCCCCATAAACCTGGGTTGTAACCGTTGTTTCGCCCATCGACCATTGCCATCCATAATGATAGCAATGTGTCTCGGAATGGAGCGATTAGAAGAATTCATCAGTTTGGCTAAACCATAATGGCTTAGACTGCCATCAAATCGGTTTCTTTTTCAGCCAGTACGTCATCAATCTGTTTGATAGTGCTATCGGTCAACTTCTGGATAGCTTCCTCAGCGCCACGTTGCTCATCTTCAGAAATAGCTTTTTCTTTCAACAAGTCCTTCAGACTGCCGTTTGCATCGCGTCGAATATTACGTACCGCAATACGTGCATTTTCAGCTTCAGACTTAGCCACTTTGACCAAATCCTTACGACGCTCTTCTGTTAACGGTGGGATTGGTATACGAATGGTCATGCCGGCGCTGTTTGGGTTGACCCCCAAATCAGAAGTCATGATGGCTTTTTCAATCACCGCCACCATGTTTTTTTCCCATGGCGCAACTGTGATCGTTCTTGAATCTTCAATGCCGACACTGGCCACCTGACTGAGTGGAACGTCGGAGCCGTAATATGGCACTGAGACATGATCTAATAAACTGGTATGTGCACGCCCTGCACGGATTTTCGCCAGTGCAGTACTCAGAGCGGCAACGCTTTTCTGCATCCGGTCTGCTGCATCTTTTTGAATATCATTAATCATGATTTGTCCTATTTCACCAATGTTCCAACATTTTTACCGTAAAGAATATCTGTCAGATTACCGTACTTATGCACATCGAATACTCGTAATGGCATCTTCTGTTCCTGACACATCACCACTGCTGTGGTGTCCATTACGCCGAGTCGATTATTGATCACTTCATCATACGATAAAGTGTCATAACGGACGGCATCTGGATTCTTACGCGGGTCTGCATCATAGACGCCATCAACCTGAGTAGCTTTCAGCATCAGTTCGGCACCAATTTCAACAGCACGTAAACTCGCCGCTGAATCGGTCGTAAAAAATGGATTACCAGTCCCGGCAGCAAAAATAACGACCCGACCTTTTTCCAAATGCCGAATAGCACGACGACGCAAATAATCTTCGCAAACTTCATGAATACGGATTGCAGACATGACACGACAGAATGTTCCATTACGCTCCAGAGCATCCTGCAGTGCCAGTGCATTTAATACTGTCGCTAACATACCCATATGATCAGCACTGACTCTATCCATACCGCTGGCAGCTAAACCTGCACCACGGAAAATATTGCCACCACCGATCACAATACCGAGCTGAACCCCTTGGGCATTCAGCTCGGTTATTTCTTGGGCAAATCGGGAAATCACTTCTGGTTGAATGCCATACTCAGCATTCCCCATTAAAGCCTCACCACTCAGTTTGAGTAAGACGCGCTTATAAACTGGCTGACTTCCCGTTTCTGTCATATTTAGTTTCCCCGTGCCTGAGCCATAACCTCTTCTGCAAAGTTATCGACTTTCTTTTCGATACCTTCACCGACTTCAAAACAGGCAAAACCTTCAACCGTTGCACCAGCTTGTTTAACCAGTTTTTCAACTGTGACATCAGGGTCTTTAACAAATGCTTGTCCGAGCAGACTGATTTCGTTAACAAACTTGCTCATACGACCTTCAATCATTTTTTCAACAATTGCTTCAGGCTTGCCGCTTTCGCGCGCCTGAGTTGCCACGATATCGCGTTCTTTCTGTAACAGATCTTCTGACAGTTCATCAGCTGATACGGCTTGAGGACGGCTGGCAGCAACATGCATTGCCAAATCTCTCGCCAGTTCTTCATTTCCACCGTTCAATTGAACCAGCGTACCGATACGATCACCGTGACGGTAAGCACCAATTACACCATTATCAGTATTCATCAAAGTAAAGCGACGGATTTGGATATTTTCACCAATTTTCGCAACCAATGACTGACGAACGGTATCAACACTTTCGCCATTGCTCAGAGGCAATTGCAATAATGTTTCCAGATCCGCTGGTTGAGCTTCCAGAACTTTTTGTGACACGGCACTAACGAAGTTGATAAAATCATCTGCCTTGGCAACAAAGTCAGTTTCAGAATTCACTTCCAACATAACCGCTTGTTTGTTATCTGCACTGGTTTCAATTGCGATAATACCTTCAGCAGCGATACGGTCAGATTTTTTATCGGCTTTGGCCAGACCAGATTTACGCATCGCTTCAATTGCGGCATCAATGTCACCGTTCGATTCAACCAATGCTTTTTTACATTCCATCATGCCGGAGCCAGTACGCTCACGCAGTTCTTTTACTAAAGCTGCAGTTATAGCCATTTTTTGTAACCCTTAAAATCAATTTTTGTGAACGGCCTGTTTTCAGACCATACATACAACACAGGCCCGCTTTACAGCGAGCCTGTTTAAGTCATTATCAGAGCTTATTCAGCTGCTGCTGGAGCATTTTCTTCCGCAACTTCAACAAACTCTTCTTCGGCATTACCCGTGGTGACCGATGCACGGCCTTCCAAAACGGTATCAGCAATGTTTGCTGTGTAAAGACGGATGGCACGCATTGAATCGTCGTTACCTGGGATGACATAGTCCACACCATCAGGATTACTGTTGGTATCGACAACAGCAATTACAGGAATACCCAGTTTGTTTGCTTCTTGAATCGCGATACGCTCATGATCAACGTCGATAACAAATAAAGCATCAGGCAGGTTACCCATTTTTCTGATACCACCGATACTTTTTTCCAGTTTTTCCTGTTCACGTGACAGGTTCAGAACTTCTTTCTTTTTCAAACCTTCGGTTTTACCTGATTCAATCATCGCCTGAATGGCTTCAAGACGTTTGATTGATTGGCGAACAGTTTGATAGTTTGTCAGCATGCCGCCTAACCAGCGACGGTTGACATAAGGCATACCACAACGTTCAGCATCTTCACGGATAGCATCCTGTGCAGCACGTTTGGTGCCGACGAATAGAATACGACCTTTTTTAGAAGCCAGTTTACTGACGTAGTTTAATGCATCGTTGAACATTGGCAGACTGTGCTCAAGGTTAACGATATGAATGTTGTTACGCTTACCAAAGATGAAAGGACCCATTTTCGGGTTCCAGTAACGTGTTTGGTGACCGAAGTGAACGCCTGCTTCAAGCATTTGGCGCATTGTAATTTTAGCCATGATTATACCTATATATATGGGGTTAAACCTCCACGTACCCCAGCTATCGACTGATCTGAATTTACAGACAGCACCCCGAAAACTGTGTCGGCACGTGTGTGATTTTGCCTTTGCTAAGGCGCGCATATTATTCCACAGTTACTGATTAAAACAAAGCATATACCGTCGACACAGTGGATTAAGCCAGTTTGCTGGCAGTTCAGCGGTTTTTGCGGCAAACTATGCTTTCTCTTTTTATCGTTAACAGTAATCAGGATCTGGCATGGGCGTGACCATTAAAACAGCCGAAGAAATCGAAAAAATGCGTGTGGCAGGAAAACTCGCCGCAGACGTTCTGACCATGATCGAACCACATGTGGTTGCGGGAATCACCACTGATGAATTGAACATTATTTGTCATGATTATATTGTTAATGAACAAAAAGCCATCCCTGCCCCACTAAACTATCATGGCTTCCCTAAGTCTATCTGCACCTCAGTCAATCATGTTATCTGTCACGGTATCCCCAGTGATAAAAAGCTCAAAGATGGCGACATCATTAATATCGATATAACGGTTATAAAAGATGGTTATCACGGCGATACCAGTAAAATGTTTCATGTGGGCAAGACCTCGATTCTGGCGCAACGCCTGTCTCGAGTAGCCCGTGAATGTATGCTGATAGGGATTGATATGGTTAAACCCGGCATCAAGCTGGGTGATATTGGTCATGCTATTCAGCAACACGCGGAGAATGAGCATTTTTCAGTTGTCAGAGAATATTGTGGACATGGCATTGGGCAGGTCTTTCATGAAGAGCCTCAAGTTTTGCATTACGGGATGCCGGATACCGGGATGACATTACAAACCGGCATGACATTTACCATTGAACCGATGATCAATGCAGGTAAACGACAGGTACGTCAGCTTCCGGATGGCTGGACCGTAGTGACCAAAGATCGTTCTTTGTCTGCACAGTGGGAGCACACTATTCTGGTGACTGATGATGGTCATGAAATTCTAACCCTTCGGGACGAAGAACGCTCATAGGAGCAATCAACCATGGCAATTGCTGCTCAATCTGTCTGGGAGTTTGGCCAGGCGGATAATGCGACAGGCTGTCGCGATATTCTCGCCAAAGCCTCACAACACCTAAAAAAATGTTTTTTTGAAGATCAGGCAGATATTGATTGGCTGGTACATCAGCAAGCGCATTTTGTAGATGAGGTCCTGCAGTTTCTATGGCAAAAACATCTGGCGACTGAAACGACTGTCAGTCTGATTGCCGTTGGCGGTTACGGACGAGGTGAATTACATCCACACTCGGATATCGACCTACTGGTATTACTGGATGATTCAGTGGCTGAAACACCTCCTGAAGCACTATCTGTATTCCTGACCCAACTGTGGGATATCGGTCTGGAGATTGGTCATAGTGTTCGTACCATTGGCGAATGCCGCCAGCAGGCAGAAGACGATATCACTATAGCCACCAATCTGCTTGAAGCACGGTTTTTATCCGGCAATCGGGTGTTGTTTGATCAATTACAGCAATTAACTGTTTCCAACAAAACCTGGGATAACCGGCTTTTTTATGAACGGAAAAAACAGGAACAGATCCAACGTCATCATAAATACAATGATACCGGTAATAACCTTGAACCCAATCTAAAAGAATCGCCAGGTGGTCTTCGGGATATTCAGGTTATTAACTGGGTGGCACAACAGCATTTTGATGTCCGAAACCTGCAAGGTCTTAAGTCCAAGGGATTTCTGGCAGAGAGTGAGTTCGAGGTACTGCAACAGTCACGGCGTTTTTTATGGCGTGTACGTTTTGCCCTGCATCATCAGGCTGGCCGTAAACAAGAAAAATTGATGATTGATCATCAGCGTGAACTGGCCAAGCAACTGGGCTATGTTGAAACCAACAGCCGTATGGCTGTTGAACATTTCATGAAAGATTATTATCGGACAGTCCGTGCAGTGGGTCAGATGAATGCCCTGCTGTTACAACTGTTTGAAGAGAATATTATTCTGGCGGATGAGCCTCGGGACATTGAACCGATAAATCGTCGTTTCCAATCCCATAATGGATATCTGGAAACCATTAACTCTGGTATTTTCGCTTACTATCCCTATGCTCTGCTCGAAGTGTTTTTGATTTTGCAGCAACATCCGCATATCAAAGGAATTCGTGCCTCGACCATTCGTCAGATACATGCCCATCTGCATTTAATTGATGGACGTTTTCGTGCCGATATCAGAAATCGCAGCCTGTTTATGGAAATCATCCGTCAACCAAAAGGGGTGACCCATGAATTCCGACGCATGAACCAGCTCGGGGTTCTAGGTGCGTATTTGCCTGAGTTTGGTCGAATTGTCGGGCAGATGCAGCATGATTTATTTCATGCTTACACCGTAGATGAACACACCCTGTTTCTGGTGGGAAATTTACGTCGATTTTCCTGCTCCGAATTCAAGGATGAATTTCCGCTTTGTTCAGAAGTCTTCTATCAACTGCCAAAACCTGAATTACTTTACATTGCCGGCATTTATCATGATATTGCCAAAGGTCGTGGTGGCGATCACAGTATTTTGGGGGTTCAGGATGTAGAGCGATTTTGTACCCAGCATAATCTGAGTGATTACGATACCAGCATTGTCACTTTTCTAGTTCGTCAACATCTTGCAATGTCGTCCACCGCCCAGAAGAAAGATCTGGAAGATCCAGAGGTCATTCAGGACTTTGCTGAATTAGTTGGCAGTGTGAACAGATTAAATTATCTGTATCTGCTGACGGTGGCAGACATTCGGGCAACCAATAATAATCTTTGGAATGGCTGGCGTGATTCGTTACTCAAGCAGCTTTATCACAGTACCCATCAATGGTTGGAACATACCGAAGCCCAGGCGAAAAGTACTCAGGAGAAAAGCCATAAAAAGTATCAGCTGGCATTAGATAAACTCACTGAAATGGGATGGCCACCACAAGACATTACGACTTTGTGGCACACCTACGAGCTAGATTATTTTCTTCGACATTCAGTTGAGGAAATCGTCTGGCAAACCAATGGCAGATTGGAAAATCCAGATCAAGAACCCTTGATTCTGATTCGTCCACACAACGATAAACTAACACTTGAATTATGTATATTCACGCATGATCGCCGAGGTCTGTTTGCAGCAATGACAGCCTGTCTGGAACAGTTGCAACTAAATATCTTGGATGCAAAAATCAACATCGGTAATGATGGCAATGCCTTAAATACCTTTATCGTTAATGGTGCACAACTACGTTATGAAGACATAACCAACGCCCTGCATAAACAACTGGCTCGTGACAAATTAACTTCAGGCTATAAACCGCAATTAATGCCACGAACCACAAAATTGTTTAAAACTGAGCCGGTCATTAAGTTTTCAGCAAATCCTCAAAAAACACATACTGTCATGGAGCTTTATACCCATGATCGACCTGGATTGTTATCCACTGTAGCTCAGGTTTTTTTGATGCATCAAACACAAGTTATTAATGCCAAAATGGTCACTCTGGGCGATCAGGTCGAAGATGTCTTTTTTATTACTAATTTTCACGATCAATCATTAAATGATAGCGAGCAAAGTAATCTATTAACTGATCTCAAAGAACAACTGTTACTATAATAACAACATAAAACACAATCTATCTAAACTAATGCTCATCGGGATAATAGTAGTCATTATCATTGAACTTCCGACTATCTACTTTGAAAGCTGAGGCTCTTAATAATTTAAACCCTAACGACTCTTTCTTACCCTTTACCACAGCATCGTTCGGAAAACGTTTCAATAATTTGTCAAGTCTATCGATCTCTTCTTGAATTATTTGTTGGTATCTTGCCCGAATATACGTCTGTACATTTAATTGATGATTACTTCCATCATGGAAAATGGTAATCCTAGGCTGCCAAGTATATTGAGCATATTTGTTAATACACTCTGCTTTATTAACTAAACTGACCTTCATCTCACAAAGTGCATGAAAAACACGGTGATGAAAAAAAATGTGGTTTCCTTTCCTGTGATAAAGATTAGGTTTAAATGTATATGTATCTATAAAAGCAGCAATAGAACGGTTTTCGTGAGGCACTAATGTTTCTGGCAAATCCTCAGTATTTTTGAATCCACTCCAGCTTTCGGGTATATAAGACAAATCCCATACTCCATCTTCATATATTTCTTCCGGCATATGGAATTCATCACATCCATCAATTAATGGAGAGACTCTGTATTCTTTTTTGAAAACTTCTTTATCTGGGATAATTTCATTTACAAGACCAATAAATAAATGATTTGCATAAAAAAATGCATTTCCTGCTGTGTCTAAACTTGTCATAAGCTTCTCCTAATGAAAAAACCTAGACTAGCTTATGAAAAGTAAATTGCAAGAATATTTTACAATACAAAATTTTGTATTTATAAGTTTGTATTTATATCACTGTCAATTATGTAAATTTAAAATGTTAAAGCGACATTTTATTGCTGGTATAAACTGCCTTTTTGTAAACGCGCAGGCGACATAATATTTTGTCGCATTAACGTAAGTAGTAATGTTAATACTTGCATAATTAGCATTTGCTTATACATTAATTTTTAGCAGTTAACGCTTGTAAGTGCCTTTTTGTGAAAAATATGAATAAATTTGCTTTTTTCAGTTAAATCTTCGTCAAAAAAATTTCTTCTTACGAGCATGAGATGAGATATTCTGAATTTTTTTGCGCAAAATTTGATTCGCGTATTTTTTTCGAGACAAAAATCTAAATTGTTATATTTTGATAATGTTCGGATAGGGGTTATATGTTCGATATGGGTTTCGATATAACTCAACGCATAAAAAATATCGATTCCTGTCTTAGGCTTGAGATCCTCGACTCGATTAATACATAGCTAACAAATAGCTAATTAAAATTTCCTACTTGAATATTCTTATTTTGGCCAACTGCTAATCAAGCCAGATTCCCATTGATAATAAAGTTAAGCGACGTTTTTACTGCCATGTTCGGGTGATCGACCAAGCGACATAATATTTTGTCGCATTAACGTAAGTAGTCGTTATATTTGATCACTAAAGAGGTTTTCAAAAATTATGACATGAACCCTTCTTTTTCTGTAGCTTGAATTTCCTGAAAAAAGTTTAACGATAGAGGATTAATGAGCTTAAGATAACATCAATGTACAACCAAGTTGACTGTGTGCTGTTATTAATAAGTTGATTAAAACTCACTCACAAAAATAGCTGCAAATGGTTTGGGCATTCTCTCACGAAAATACCCCTTTTGATTGCTAACAAGCCTATACCCGTTAATATCCATATCTTCATTTGCATGTGTATGGACAACACCAGACATCAGCATAGTTAAGTAAATCATCACAATCCGAAATAAATGCAGCCACCATCTCATCCATCTGAAAATCAGGATGATGGCACAACAAGCTTGGTGCATGATGCGTCACAACGTCCGTCTTACCATCAAATGGCTCTTTGAGCTGCTCATGCAGATATAATTTGGATTTCTGTTGAAGTAATAACGCATCTTTTTACCACTAGCTGTGACCTTCGAAGTCTTTCCATAAAGCTGAGGACTAGGATTTTGACGGGCTTAGGAAAATAGCGATCTTATAAACCAACATAAATGGATTCAATTTTTGCCCAGCTGGTAAAAGGTAAAAAATATGGTTGCTTTTAAGCCGGCCAATGGCATTCTGTCAGTGAGGGCGCCTTCAATTTAAAAATGATTATTATTAAGCGATAGAATTGAGCCAAGACAATGCCAATTTGACGTCGAGTTTCTTGAACCATTAACAATTCTATGAATGTAAGCTCTGCGGATTTTCGTTTGTTTTGCAAAAGCCCTTTTGGTTGAACATATGACATCGAACGTTGAAGTGTTGAAAAAAACGTACTTTTCATAATTATGCTTGAGCTTGCTTGTCAGCAAAGAACTTACCTTTTTGAAGTTGTCATCCTTAATGGTGCTATGTAATAAATCTATTGTTTCATTGAATATACCTTTGCTGTACTGATCCCACATCTCGAGCGCTTTTAGAAGTTTTCTCTTCATGATGGGGGTATTATCACAATTTCTGTATATATGAATGAGCAAAAGAAATGAAGAACTCCTTCCCGCTACCCCTGCCGAATATGTACTGCCTTTATCAAGAACTTTACTGACACTGAGTTTCAACCTTTTGGCTAATTGATCAATAAGTTCGTCGGCGACCTTTGACGTACAACTGAAACTAACAGAGGGGTGGTTCTTATTTTTCGTTATACAACCATCTCCCTCCATAAATCCTCTGAGAAATGAAAAGAAAATAGAATCATTTGCTTTCAGAATACATTCTGGCAAACCATGATTTACCTTTTCTTTATTTCTCGGAAGGCCAAGATTACGCTCTAAATATTGAACGAAATCTGTTCTGCAAATAGATAGCCCTACCTGATCATTTTTGCTGAAGCGACCATTGTCGAGTTTGCTTTTTATTGTATAAATTTTCGGATATTTAGAGCCCTCAAGGACAAGACTCTTCGAGATCGTCTCAAGATATTCTTGATCATTTTGATTTAGCCTGATACTTACATTGTGGCCGTTACTAATACTGCCATCAGACCAAATAATGCCCCAAAGGTGGGCATTGAGGAGATTAATTTCTTTGAGGTCTCTGTAGTCGAATATCGCGTTGTGAATAAAATTCAACTCATGATCCTTGTAACCACAAGTTCTCAAATCATGTAGTATTGTTGAGTTTTTAGTTTTTTCAGAATCAGCAATTTCAGGAACAGTGTATCCTCTATCAAACTTTTCCTTGACCCTTTTTCTTCTTTGTAGAGTTTCTTTACGCTGCTTTTTTTTTGAACAAAATCCTGCTCTTCTCAGCATCGCATTAATGGCATTTTTAGACCGCTTAACTATGTCAGCTACTTCTACTATGGCTTCATCTCGGTCAGCGCCTGCTTCCAATAGAAGACTATAAATACTGACCACTGTCTGTCTTAAGTATTTTCTCTGACTAACTAGCCTGCGACTTTTTAGTTGTGCAGACCATTGTTTATAAGAGATTAATGTTTCTCCTCTTCGCAGGTTGTATTTTATGATCAACTTTGGCACGTCAATTTCCGGGCCCAGTATGAGTGAGACATATTCTTTGTATGCTTCATCAAATTTAACGTCGAAAGCTTCCTTCTCAGAGATGACTGGTCTTCCAATGTTATTCATCAGTACTCCTAATATTTAAGTGAAACCGAGACGAGACTGGATGAGTCAAGCATGTCAAATATTAACTTAGCTTCTGGACATAATTTGCCTGGCTCATCAAGGAAGGAATATGTTGAGCCCGAAATCGTACTACCGGAGCTATTTGCTGAGTTGTAACTGGCAATTTGTGAGCTTATGCAATAAGTATTTCTCTGGTGGTCGTACCCTAAAAATTTCTAAATTATTTTGCCCTCCTTTTCAATAATGATAATGTTCCACTGGCTAATAGTAACTGCTGCCGAATCTAAAATTTCCATTGTTAACTTCCTCATAAAGTTTGAATTGCATTTTTATAAGGACATTATCGGAATCAGATTTCAAGCCCCTTTATTAAAATTGCAAGGTTAGATTTTCGAAAATAAAAGGGATTGATTCGATAGCTAAAATTAAAAATTATTTAAAATCAACCGGTTATCAAATGTGCTAATTGTGTAAGATATACACACCACAAAATATTCATAATAATCAGTGACTTACATTTTTCATCATTTTCGGGAAAGGTGTCAAAACTAGGTCTTTTTTGCGCAAAATTTTCCACATAAAATTCTGAAAATGATGTTACTTTTTTGATAAACGATAATAAAATTTTACACCTGTGGCCTTGCACTCCTGGTTTAACAATTTTAGTTGTTCGTGCAAATATGCCAGAGTGGCCAGTGATGCTGAAGACAAGCTCAAAGCGCTGGAATGAGAAAAACGCTAACTGAAGATCTTGCGTAAATCAGCTTTTTTGCTCAAGCGCAACTCGGCCGTAAACCGGAGTGATGGTCGACTATATCGACCAATAGCGAGAAATGTACATTTCTCTTGCGACAATTACCTTGTCCGAACTGGCCACCGTAGTTGACGCTTTATCAATACCATGCAGGTAATTGACGCTAAGGGCACGTGTGCCTTTGTTAGCGTAAACTCGATCAACCTCCAGAACAAAATCAGTGACGTAAAATAGCGCTAAACGATTATCGTAAAGACTCACCAGTAACCGGCTGTCAATGAGGCGTTATGGGATGGTGTATGTCACATGTTTGACAGAGATAGTGCTCGTGAGAGAGACCATCGCTCGGTGTAATTGACACTCATAGGCCTAGGGAGTGCTTGTAATTGCCGCATGTGGTTGATTGGATTTATCAATACGCCGGGCTGAGCGCTCGGAAATGCTTGCTTTCGCCGCAGTGACAACTTGGCTGTTTCGTTTTCTATGATTCATATAAATCTTGACCTGTTGATCCGTGATTCGTAGTCCCGGCACATTGAACTCCTCTGTTCTACTACACCAAACCTTAATCAGATCAACCGGCCAAGATAATTGCCGCTAGACCGGGCAACGTAATTGTCGCTTAATAGACTACTGCAACGTTCGCCACTCTCATATTGATATGAGGTTAAGCGGCGTTTTATTGTCATGTTCGGATGATCGCTCTGGAGACAAAATATTTTGTCGCATTAACGTAAGTACTAGTTCTACTTGATCATAAAAGACTTTTTCAAAAATTATTACGTTTTCGATTATATTTATGTATGTGGCTTTCACTTGAACAAGGTTGAATATGAAGGCTCTCAATGGAGAGAATTTGCCAACATCCCTCCCAAAATGTTGCTAGTGACTTTATCATTAGAGAATTAAATCTTAATCAGTAAGTCTGACTCGAATGGTTTAGGCATCCTTTCACGAGAGTACCCCTTTTGATTGCTCACAAGCCTGCATCCATAAATGTATCTATCCACATTTGCATGCGTATGGCCAAAGCACCAGACGTTGGCATATTGAAGTAAATCATCACAATCTGAAATAAATGCTGCAGCCATCTCGTCCATCTCAAAATCAGGGTGATGACAAATTAAGCTCGGCGCATGATGCGTCACAACAACCGTCTTACCCTCAAATGGTTCTTTGAGCTTTTCATGCAGGTATAACTTGGCTTTCTGATGAAGTAACAACGCATCTTGTGCAGTAAAACGGTTATCGCCGTATTTAATAAATCTATGGTCGTTTAAATAAAACGAAATAAAGTCCATCGTTTTCTGTTTATCGAAACGTCCATCAAGCGCATAGTCCGTCCATAACGTAGAACCTATAAACCGAACACCATTTAATGTTATCTCGTCATTATCCAACAGGTGCAACTTTGAATGAGATTGTGCGAATAACCGCATTTCCTTACGCAGCAACCCAATATCATAACGATAAAACTCATGATTACCCGGTACATAAATGACATCTTTATCAAACTTTTTAATAAGCTTTACGGCATACTGAAGCCCTTTCAATCCGGTGTTAATGTCCCCTGCCAGAATAATAAGATCAGCATCTGATTCAGACGGAATGAAGTAGTCTCCCATCTCAAGATGTAAATCCGAGAAAAGTTGAAATTTCATAAATGCCTTGACGTGTAACGATTAATTAGCGACGTGACCGATGTGATTGCTACAGCGCGTCATCACATAACCGTCCACAACCACCATCTTTCCCTCATCCCCACAACACTCACAGATTGATATAGAAGCCAGTTGAGCTTTTTCAATCAATGCATGTAACTCGGGGCTGCCATTTTTCATATAGACCCTCAGTCCGCCAAATTTTTCTTTCACCTGATTGATCATTGGTAGTTTACTGTCTGGTACGCCAGCCTGCTGTTGCAAACGAGCATTTTTTTCGAGTGAATCTGAGAGGTTTATGAGTAATTCGAACCAGCCTGAGCCACAGAGAAATCCCCAAACCATCAACGTTCGATTTTCAGTGTCTGCTGCATCTCGATAGCGGTAAATGATAGGACACTTTGAATAGAGTGCATCCGTTAACGTCTTATGCATGACTAAAACTCGTATTTTAATTTGATGTTCACTTCTTTCACTTTGCAGAAATCGTCATAGATCTTCTGAGCCTTCGGGTGAAGCTTTCCGGGCGGCGTCAGAAAGCAATATCGAGAACCCGTTGTCGTGATTCCTCTATTGGTATGGGGGTCATACTCTTTTATGGCAGAGCTAAAACGAAACTCTCCTGTATTTATGTCATAACCCAAAAACTTCTCGATAATGTCGCTCTCATACTCAATGATCAGAATATTCCAGTCTGTCATCACAATGCTTCCAGGAGGAACGTTAAACATATGATTGCCTCTGCTAAAATGTGACCGATTAATGAAGGTTTTTTTTCGGTTTGGGCTTTGTACTATCACCCTGTGTATGTTTAACGGCTTTCGTGATGTGAAATTCAGTTAACTGACGAGACTTATCTTGCACGCCATAAAACATAGCTAATCGCAATATCTCATTTAACTGACGAACGTTTATTTGTTGTAGCTGTAAGGCATTGAGTGCATCCGTACCTAGAGTCGCAGTCATAATAGGTTCAATTTCAGACTGCTTGATCAAACTATCAAGCGCATAAGGGGCAATTTGTCTCAATTGCTCTGGAGTTGGTTCAGAGACGGTGATCTTCTTAAATCGACTTAAAATCGGCTCTTCAATATGATTGACGTTATTGGCGGTGGCGATAACGCAAATATGTGAGGCATCCATCGGCACTTGCACAAACTCATCCTGAAACTCTCTTGCCGCTTCGGGCTCAAGTAGCGTCAACAAGGCATTAGTAGCATCACCCCCATTTGACGTTTTCTGACCTGCTTTATCAATTTCATCCAGAACTAATACAGGATTAGCCCTGTGATTTTGCAAAAGATGCGATGCAACGATACCGGGCTTGGAATTTCCCCATTGCGAAGATGAACCAGACAACACCATCACGGCGGTGACTGTCGACAGATCTATTTTTTCAAATCCCACGCCCAATAGCTTAGCCAGTTCTCTTGCATAAAGCGTTTTACCTATCCCTGGTGGGCCCAGCAATAATAAAGGCGAGAAATAGCTACCTTTTGAAGTGCTCGCAGCAGAGAGTATGAGTTGTTGATTAATGTAGTCTGTTGCTTCAGAAAAGTTGGGGAATTCACGCCGTAATTGAGACACAATTTCTTTTATTTGTTCGATACTGAGCTGCGACCGAATTCGGACCTCAGGTAATCGCTCAAACATCATTTTGGTCTGCTGGACAACATCCTTGGAGAGAGTTTCACGTCGCTTTAATAAGGCTTGTTTATCGTATAAACGGATAAATGGTGTTTTCTTAGTCATTTTCCTGCTCTCCTTTTAAGTCATAAATCGCCTGAACAGCCCGATAATGTCTATCCAATATGCTTAGAAGGTAATAATTGCTATTGAAAGTCTCGATTAGATCATCTTTAGCACTTTTTTTGGAGTGGAAAGATGTCCGGTTATCTAGTGCCCAACTTATCCTTGCCTCCTTGGTCGGCGGGGATAATGCTAATGGGGATGCGTTTTTCTGATTGGTTAAATCAACGAGTTTATTCATCATTACCGTCGATAGACGACACATTTCATCCCAAAGTGATCTTGAAAAAATAATGGGAAAATCAGAATCGATGACGACTTTTGAAAGCTCACCTCGTTCGAGATGCTGACTCGCTTTCTCAGTAGCTAAGAAGCGCTGATAGTTTTGTTGAGTGAAAATCTCTTCAACTTCTTGACTGCATGGATGACGCAAAGCAAATTCATTCCAAAGCGTAAATTCATCGTGGGATTTGCCAATGAATAGAAAATTATGACGACAAAAAGAAAGAACATGAAAACAATTAGATGTGCTTTTAAATTCCTTTCTTAACAATTTGCTCGCTTTACTCTGATAACGCGGATAGGGATTTTGTTGGAAAGTGTTAATAAGGCTTTTAGCTTGATGAAGAACAGATCCTATTGACGTATTACCACCGTCCTCACCCGGTAACATAAGAGTGAAGCGTCGATTTGCAAATCGTGTGGCTAAAATAATTTTGGCCAGACGATGTAAATCACCTGACGTTTCTCCAAGTTTATATCGCGAGCCCGATTGAGTCGTTGCTATATGCGTTTCTATATCTACTGCAACAACCGGGGTACTCACCCTGGCTTGTTCTTTTTCTACATCAAAGCCAGCAACAGACAACTCCGAACTGAACCTGACAAAAGCCCAATTTTCAAATTTTATGGCTTTCCCGACCGTCTCTTCTTCTTTCACTTCATTCTCCTAAACCACTCCAACTGGGAAAGAGAATAATGAGGGTTGAGCAGAAATGTCAAGGAATATTTATATATATATCATACACTTATTGTGTAACTCTAATATGTTACATTAGGTTTAATGGTGATTTATGTAACAACTATTGGTTACGTTTTCAATAGATTCTGATACTTCTTTCCTCCAATTGACCACTCTTGGCCTGCGCCTTTGAATCTGACCTTTCCCCCAAATCTAGGCACCTTTGGGTCAAAAGTTGACCAAATCTCATCAAAGGAGTGGTACTAATTCAGGGAGAAGGCCAGGCGCAAGTATTCACCACACAATGGCTTTGGACATACAATAATGAACAGCCTACTTCAGCAATTGGTCGAGTGCCACCAAGATATTTACTGAGTCCGGGTTAACTCTCTACTATTAACTGCGGTTATTAATGGGTGGATTACAGTAATCTTCACAGAGGGATGGATGCAATTAAGATCACCGCGATTATTTCTCTTTACGAACCCTATCGCCTTTACCCTTACCAAAAACTGTTTGAGTAATGAAATTTAGATAATTGGCGATAGTTATATGTTTAATCATCTGCGCATCAGTTTCTGAAAGCAATTTGGGTGTCGACATATCAATATTATTAATTTGAGCGAGTCCAGTAATGCCTGGCCTAACTTTAAACACTCCTTTCGCTTCGCGCTCTTCAATTAATTCAAGCTGGTTAAAAAGACATGGTCTGGGCCCAACCAGACTCATTTCCCCTTTCAACACATTCCATAACTGTGGCAACTCATCCAGCTTGGTTCGTCGCAGAAAACGACCAAAGGGAGTAATAGAAGAGGCTGAGGCCAGATGACTGGCGACATGCGCCGTATCTTGTTTCATAGTGCGGAATTTGACTAATGTAAAAGGCTTTTGATTTAGGCCCACACGCTGTTGCCTGAATATGGGGGAACCAGTATCAAACCAACCGATAATGATCAGAATTAATAAAATTGGCAAACCGATCAACAGGCCAACAACAGAAAAGATAATATCCAGTAAACGGATAACAACTCGGGTCATGAATTACTCGTTTTATTATTTGCGATTAAAGCGTTTATTTTTATCCAACTTAGCCATTTTTTTAAGCTGTTGATCCATTGTTGTAACGGGTTTCCAGCCAAGCAAATGTCGGGCTTTTCTGTTATCTACCTGCAAATCTGCGAACAAACGAATCGCTAAAGCGGATTTACCCAGTAATTTCGCAGTATTTTTCATCAATCCTACCGGCACGGGAATCAATTTTGCTGACATCCCTTGGGCAGCAGCAACTTTTTTAAGCAATTCACTCATAGAAACAGATTCATCATCGGCAATCACAAACGTTTGATTTCCCGCCGCTGGCGCATCAAGACACAACGTAATGAAATCCGCCAAATTATCCAGGGCGATCATTGAACGTTTGTTATGTACTGCACCAAAAGGCAACGGTACGCCCCTTTTCGTCCACTTGAGTAAACTTGCAAAGTTACCAGGCGCATCAGGTCCGTATACCAAAGGAGGCCTGATGATGACCCATTCCATCTGATTTGAAAATTGGTGATTTGTTATTAGTTGCTCAGATCGCCATTTTGAAACTGCATAAGGTTCCTGAGGGTTTGGAGTATCTTGCTCTGTGAATGGTGTCTGACTGGTTTGATTGCCATTGACACCAATCGAGCTAAGAAACAAAAACCGTTTAACATTGTATTTAGAAGCTAGTTTTGCCAGCTTGAAAGTTGCTGAAGCGTTAACTGCATCAAAAAGTGATTGATCGTTAATTGGGTCGTCACTTGTAATATGGGCTCGTCCAGCAAGGTGAACTAATACATCAGAAACTGATAAAAAAGTCGCTAATTTGGTCTCAAACTCATTATCGTCAGCCTCAGCGAACTCCGACAAATCGCCAATCACGACCTGGGTTACCGATGTTGGCAATTGCTTAGTTAATTTCCTAACCGCAGCAATAACATTATGTTGATCTGCCAGCAATGAATCTATTAGGGCTTTGCCGACAAACCCTGTTGCGCCTGTTACAAAAACCTTCATCAGCTATGAATTATCTGTTCGATTTCTGCCACTTTGGCTTTCATCAAAGCCTCATCAGCCCGAGTTTCAACATTTAGACGTAACAATGGTTCAGTATTAGATGAGCGTAAGTTAAATCGCCATCGGTCAAACTCGAGGCTTATTCCATCTGTTTTATCAATCAATGGATTTTCAGCAGAAAAATGTTGAAGAATTTTATCAAGAATGACATTAACATCTGCTACCCGATAATTAATTTCACCACTGCACGGGTATTTCGCCATTCGCTCATTAACCAGTTCAGATAAAGGCTTGCCTGCTACACTGATTAATTCAGCTACCAACAGCCAGGGAATCATGCCGCTATCACAATAGGCAAAATCCCTGAAATAATGGTGAGCGCTCATTTCACCACCATAAATCGCATTTTCCAGACGCATACGTTCTTTGATGAAAGCATGGCCAGTTTTGGATTGAATAGGTTTGCCACCCGCCGCTTCAACCTGATCGATGGTGTTCCATGTCAACCGTGGATCATGAATGATTTTTTCACCCGGTGACTTAAGCAAAAATGCTTCAGCCAATAAACCGACAATGTAATACCCTTCGATAAAGCGGCCATTTTCATCAAACAGAAAACACCGATCAAAATCCCCATCCCAGGCGATACCAATATCGGCTTTATTAGCAATGACTGCATCAGCAGTTGCTGCACGGTTTTCGGGTAATAAAGGGTTAGGAATACCATTCGGAAAATTGCCGTCAGCTTCATGATGCACCTTAATAAACTCCACTGGCACATTAGCGGGTTTAAAGTATTGTTCAATAGCATCAATTACATGTCCAGCGGCACCATTACCCGCGTTCACAACCAGCTTTAACGGTTTAAGTTTTGCCAGATCAATATAGCTCAGCAGATGCTCAACGTAGGGTTGAAGTATCGATTGCTGTTTGTATTTATTGGCATTATTCGTTCCACTGAAAACAGTGTTTTCAGATGTAATAGTGGCAGAAGTATTAACCTTATCAGAGACAACTGCTTTTGATGTGTTAAAAGGGGAATCAATACGTTTGGCCAAATCACGGATTTCATTTAAGCCACTATCACCACTTATCGGCAAAGCACCACGCCCCACCAGTTTCATGCCGTTATAGTCCATGGGATTATGGCTTGCCGTCACTTCAATACCACCATCAACATCCAGATAAAATGAGGCAAAATAAATCTCTTCTGTGCCTACCATACCGATATCAATAACTTCTGCTCCGGCGTCCATCAGGCCTTGAGCCACAGCCAGTTTTAATGGTTCACTGGTATGCCGAATATCGCCACCAACCACAACCCGTCTGGCATTTAAATTTTTAGCATAGGCATATCCAATTCGATAAGCGACATTGGGGTTAAGCTCTTCACCTAGTTTTCCTCGAATATCGTAGGCTTTGAAGCAACTTATATTTTGACTCATCAATTTTCTCATTCAAAAAAGTTTGGGAATAGGTAAAAGAATCTAGCTACAGCATAACTTGAGAAGACTACAATCATGCTGATTTGAATCAAAAGTTGTTGTTTAGCTCTAGCATTTAAATATACCCAACTAAGTAGTAAAACTGTACTGATTAAAAATAATTCACCTAGTCGTGCCCCCACAGCAACATTATCATGTAAAAGACACATAATAATTACTCCCAACATTGCGATTGAGGCCATCACACTTTTAAAAGGATCTGTCAAAATTTCATCCCTAAGGTAAAAATAAATACCTGCAACAAGCAAATAATAAAAGCCTATAAAATAAAAATACAAACCCGTTGAATTTTGCTGCTGAAGTAATTCAGGGCGTGCATAAAATTGGTATTTATCAGTAAAAATCATAGAAAATCTTATTAGCCAGTCAAAAGCTGAAAAGTCAATCCAAATCAATATTGGGGAAAGTATAAAAATCCCTAGCACCACAAAATTTAACTGTCTAACCCAATACAATGGATAAATAATCATGAAAGCAATAGTGGTCAGATGAATTTGACTTGCTAGTCCAACCAGTAAAAAACTTAACGAGATGCGTTTATGCTGCAAAAAATAAAATGCCGGAATAACCAATGCTGTTGCATAAGCCACGCGAAGAACTGTTGTATCAAAAAGGAAAAAATATAAACAAAAATAAAAAAAACATGCTGCAGGGACAGAATCCACTATTTTAGACAAATAATTTAATTTAATGACCAATGTTATTATAGTCACAATCCCCATGAATAATGAGAAACCAATTACTTCCCCACCAAGCTTTGATAAGACAAAATATGCTGGCTCTTTAAATATAGAGAACTCGGAAAGCATTTGTGTCCAACTCTTTTGATTATCAATAGAAAACAGCCACTGATAATTACTCCAGTCCTTTGAAGCTGATTGACATAAGTAAACCGCTATTAATCCTAATATGAAAAATAATATATATTTAAATCTAATCTCTGAAAAAAAATTATAATTTATCAATTTCGCATCATCCTATGAGCAACTAAATACAACATTGTCATTTCTATAAATAATCGTGTTGACCAAACTGCTGCGGCCCCATACACACCAAATTTTCCGTATATAAATGGAGCGAAAATAAGGTATAAAATTCCTTCACTCATGAAAATTAAACTCAAAAGCTTTGCTTTCCCCTGTGCGTATAAAAATACAAGTGGGAGCTGTGCAATAGAGGCAAAAACAACACCTAGAAGCAATATTAAAGAGATATTACTTACTAAACCGAGAAATTCAACATTAAGCAAAAATGGCAATATGCCATAAATTATACTCACTACTGCAAGTGCAAATAATAATGTAAGAATTGTAATTTTTTTCAAAGAAGTGAAATGGATGTTCTTAAAATCAATTGAAGAGAACTTCTCAGAGGCAAAGTATGGCGTAAGAACAATCGCTATAGACCATGGAATAATAAGATATCTACTCATGATATCCTGGCTAGCAATATATACCGATAACTCAGCTTGTGATACGAAACCCGCAACAAAAAATCTATCGGCATAAATAAATGCCGTTGAAAAAAAACCCGATATAGCAGCCCAAAATGCATAATTTTTGATTTTGGATACTAAAGAAAGGTCTACATGAACCCAACTTTTGAAGTTTATTATTCTTGTTAATTTTATATATATTACAAATGAGAGATAACGTGAAAAAGTAATAGCACAAGCTAACAAAACAATTGAGTCTTGGTTAAACGAAACTAATATTGGAAGCAAAAATAAACTTGTACCAGAGAATATTTTTGCTAAATTCGCCTCTTTGAATGCACCAGCACCCTCAAATCTTCCCCTTAATACGCTCATCATTACTGAGGGCAGGACTCCAAAACCTGCAATCTGAAAGGCAAGGATAATTTCTTTAGTTTCTGCTTTTGATACATGTAACCAATAGTCAACTAAATAAGGGCTAAGTAAAAATATAAATAATGATGTAGCACTTCCAATTACAAATGCTATAGCAAGGCTAGTACTTGTAAGTATTTTTACTTGTTGAGGGCATTGATATTTATCTTTTGGCACAAAAAAGTGCATTGCACGAGCTAAGCCAAAATCGTATACAAAGAAGAATAGGTTTAATGAAAGTAATAGTGATAAGATCGCAAATCTTTCAACACCTAGCAAATAAATAAAAACTGGAATTGATGCCAAAGCAGCTAAAGCTGGTATAGCTCCTCCGGCAAAACTCCAAATAGAGTTTTGGTTAAGTCGAGTCAACATACAGTGCTAAAACAGAAATAAACCACAAGCACAGTAGAGCATTACTCTATCCATTTTGGCTCTTCGTGCTTCAGGAAGTAACGCCATTAGTTTTAGTCGATTTGCAAAAGTATCTGAACTAACAATACGGCATACATTTAAGACTTCTTCATCTGATGTAATTTTCTCTACGATACGAGAAATTTTGATAACTTCCTGTCGATACCAACCGTCGTTTATTTTTGACAATCTATTCAACTTTGCCTGCCACCCCCGGTTTACCCCCATCACGTTGTTCTCATGTTGGCGATATTTAAGTGAGGGGACTGGGTCAATTGTCCAGTTTTTTTTATTTGCTCTGGCAACTGCATAAATAAACCAATCATGCAGATCTGGCCTATCTTCTTTCTTTAAATTTTCAAGCGAATTTTTTATAAGCGTAAATAGGCCGGGTGTAAATATATAGCTGCATCCAGGACCAGCCGATTCAAATAAAAAATCAAACTTTTTCATTTCATCAGACTTAATGATCCGTTCTTTTTTTCCATCAGGCCAAAATGCTATGACATCCGAAGAGACTCCATCAGAAGATGTTAACTTTAGAGATTGAATTTGATTATTTAATTTATCTTCGAACCATATATCGTCTTGATCGGCAAGTGCTATATAGTCAGCACTATCCATTTTAATGTTTTCAATTAAGTGATAGAAGTTTCCGGCAGCTCCTCGAGTAGAACTGTTATTGAAATGTAACTCAATGTTTTCATTAGTGCTTGCCAGTTCTTCTAACCATTCATAGGTTCCATCCGTCGAACCATCATCAGAAATAACTAAATTAACATGAACAGACTTTTGTAACTTAATACTTTCGATTTGTTCTTTGACCCAGCGTATTCCATTAAAAGTTGCCATTAAGACAGTTACTTTTGGTAATTCCATATAATCTTGATTACATAACATTAAAGTTTTTTTGGCCTTAGAAAAAATTGCTTAACCCTGTCAACGAGTTTGTTAAAAAAGAATTTTAAACGACTATTATGTTCATAATAGTCATCTAAAACGCTGAGAATTTCTTTATTTTGTTCTAAAATATTTTTAATACTTTTGTTTGTTGCGCCGCCCATTCGCATTTTTATTAATACGTTTGGTAAATAAACTGTATTAATTTTATGTTTTTCTAATAGTCGAAATAATAGCTGCATATCTGCAGCAAGCTGATAACGTAAATCAAATACACCATATTTTTTATATATGCTGCTTCTAACAAAAAAAGTCGGGTGTGCTGGCATCCAACCCAATTTGAAGGCTCCCGGCTGGAAGGGATTAGACTTCCAATATCTTATAATCTGGCTGGTATCATTCGTATCGACATAAACAAGATCAGCAAAGCAAGCATCTATCTGAGTGTCTAGGAAAGACTTTGCCACTGTATCAATCGCTGAAGGCGTTGCATAAAAATCATCAGCATTCAAAGTGCCGATAACATCACCTGTTGCCATAGCGATCCCTTTATTCATTGCATCATAGATACCTTTATCTGGTTCAGATACAAAACGTGTGACACTAGGTGCATTAGCAATAATGGTCAATGTCCCATCAGTAGAACCACCATCAACGACAATATGTTCAATATTAGGATAATCTTGACTGGCTACAGAATGAATTGTGTCAGATATTGTTTTAGCACTATTGAAGCAGACTGTGATTATTGATATTTTCATATTTTTTTTGCAGAAGCCTCAATTACAGTTGTAAATTTATCTGCAAAGCGTGACATAAATAATTCAGATCTTTCAGCAGCTCCTTTCAAGTTTCCAATACGCTCATCAATCGAAATACTTGGCAATCCGCTCATTTTTTTTGCTAACTGTGATGGCTTATCCTGTGCAAAAAAAAGGGCATTTTGTTCTGCTTGTTCACGATGAACATTTATATCCGATAAAAGCATTTCGACTCCAAGAGATTTGGCTTCCTCAACAGTTGTACTCCAGCCTTCAAATCGTGATGGATTAATAAGAGCCGCTGCACTCAACATTAAAGCCTGAACATCATCATAAGGAATCATGCCTAAAAGACGAAAATTTTCCTCGACTGATTCTGCAGCAATAAGTGATAACAATTTTGGAAAATAATCTGGATCACGTGAATCTTCATGGTTACCAGATACCGCAACGACAATATCTTTACCCTCACGTTTAGCAATACCAAGGGCTTTTATTACACACTCATGATTTTTATGCTGCCAGAACTGGTTGGGTAAATAGAAAAAATGTCTGGGTAGATTATATTTTGCTAATAAAGCTTCAACATCAAACTTTACAGGGCGAACTGGCACACTAAAATTAACCACATGTAGTCGCTCATCGGATAATTTGTAAAATCGTTGGAAATCTTTTGCTGCATCGTTACTACTAAGCATAATATGACGTTTCGCATATACTTGCATGCGAAAACCAATCTCTCTTTTCCAGAATGCAAAGAAACCAAAATAATGCCTAAGCATGCGATGTTGTAAATCTGGAATCCATGCAATTGTTGGTATATTAAAGCGCCACCCATAAAAATCAGCGGCCTCAAAGACCACATTGATCTTATGCATCTTAAATACTGCCAGTGCACCAGCATCACAACCAGTCACAATGGCTTTCAAAAGACGCCGTTTTTTTTGGGAACGATTGAACACCTGAGAATGAACAATTTTCAGCCCATCAACTGCATTAAATCTCTCAAGCACATCTATTGCAACATCATCACCAAGAAATAAAATCGGTTCGACTCGCTGGTTTTCGAATTCTAGCAATGCGCTGAGCAGATTTACTTGATAGTTCAACCCCCCCATCCACGCGTTCCCACCTATTAGCGTAAATGCTACACGATGTTTCAAGTCAATTTTCTCGCTTTGTACCAGGCCACTACTTCAGATATGCCTTGCTGTAATGATATCCTGGGCGAGAAACCCAATTCATTTGCAAGCGAAATATCACCAACTAAACTTTTAGGGTCACCTTTACGAGAAATGCCATTGAACTTAACCTTATGATTTTGTCCCCATTGCTCACAAACCATAGAAGCGATTTCAGCTATGGAGGTTCCGATCCCTGTCCCGCCATTGACCACAGTAAATTCATTTGATGATTTATGCACCAATAACCAAAGTAACTGCGTTGCATCGGAAATATGTAACCAATCACGAATTTCGTTTCCAGTCCCATTTAACGTTATATCAGTTGATTTAGACTTTTCAATTTTTTGGCATATATCCCACAAGAGCTGTTTCTCCAACCCCGGTCCATAAACAGAAAAGAATCTGGTAACAGTAACATCTAAACCAAAGCTATCACGATAAGAACTGAAAAGTGATTCAAGCATCCATTTATGGAAACCATAGGGAGAAAAGGGCTTACCGTTATCACCTTCACTAATGGGGCCATTGAAGGCCGAACCATATACCGCGGCGCTAGATACACCTATTACTCGACTCGCCGGAGAATTCTGTCTTACCCATTCCAAAAGACGAGCCGTTGTATCTACTGTTCGTTGAAAATCTTCGTAAGGATTTTGTATTGATGGGCCAACAGCTGAACCACCAGCGAGATGAAAAACAACATCTGGTTTTCCAAAATCAGCAACCAGCTGACTCATTCCTGCAAAGTCTATTTCTGCATTTAGCCAATGACTAAAGCCCCAAGCTCTATAATCATCATCCGTCCAAAACCCATGTCCAATTCCGTAAACTTTTGTATTTTGCTTCGCGATAAATTTGGCAAGATTACGACCTATAAATCCCTTCCCACCTGTAATCCAAACTGTAGTCATTACTGCTCCTCGGGCTTGAAGCAGACAAATGAATATAACCTGCCAGGTCGCCTATCTACAAAAGAGAGATAACGAAGCAGACTACGATAAAAAATATCAATATTAAGGATGCGTGATAGATTGCCAAACACTGGTATTTTACTGATCCTCTGTTGTATTTCAGCTTTCAGCGATGCTTCTGTGTAAGGGGCGAAATTAATAACACTATCGAAAGAACGGAGAACGTGTTTGACCTCAAACCCGGCTTTTTTCAGGGCTGCAAGATACTCTTGAGATGTGTAGGCATTCTCACCACCATACAATGAATGTAAAGGATGCACATCAAAAAACGCAGCTAAATCTTTTTTTGATGAAATTACATGGTCTCTAACAGCTATTAAACTGCCGCCAGGCTCTAAAACACGAAATAATTCTGCACATAACTGTTCAAGATCATTTGCATGGTGCAAAACTTGTCGGGCAAAAACCAGCCCAAATGTATTTGATTCAAAATTAATTCTCTCGCCAAATTCCTGAGAGACAGATATAGGCAAGTTATTATCCATAGCAAGAGTTTTGATTGCTCCAGCACCAACAAGCTCACTACTATCTGGTTCTAATGCGGCTACCTGCCAGCCATCACGAGCTAAAGCATAACTGGCAATCCCACGCCCTGCCCCAAGGTCCATTGCAAAACCTTTTGAATCTGGAACATACCGGCTTATAGCTTGCCACTCCGGGCTATTATAATATCTCTCCACAGCTTGCTGGACGGATGGATCATAGTAACAATCCCGAACTAATTGCTGTTTATCAGGCTGATTCATTAACCATGAAACTGCAGCCTCCCAGGAGACAAAGTTTTTATCGTTCATCGGGTCCTAACTCTCTGATTATTTTGGCTGGGTTGCCAGCAACAATAGTCCATGGTGGCACATCTTTAGTCACCACAGCCGCAGCCCCGACGATAGCACCTTCGCCAACGGTTACACCCTTTAAAATGGTTGCCATTGCACCAATCCAAACATCATCAGCTATCAAAATTGGAGACTCATTAAGGTCTATTGAAGATGGATGACCAACACTTGCAATATTCATGAACTGCTCATGCCTTTCTGAGGCGCGTATTGGGTGAGTATGACTATCAAAAATATTGACATTGTGTGAAATCAATACTCTGTTACCGATGGTGATATGGCCAGCCGACCAAATCTTAGAACCTTCTCCCACATAACAATCCTTTCCAACAACAATTTTTCCTCCATGAGCAAACACCAAAAGTTCACCCAGAATATGACTATTTGAACTAATTGAAATTAATTCTGATTTTCCTGGTATGTTAATAATTTTTGCAGAAGGGTAAAGCACAGCACTGGCTGCTCCAGTGAATCCTCTAAACTGTAGAAGCTTTCTGATAAACGCTTTAAAAGCTATTTTGTAAGTTCTAAACATACGATTGCACGTGAAGCGGCAGCATAGTCATTGCCGTAATCTTTCTCGGTGTGGATATCAAAATAAGTAGCATTACTGGCAAGTTCTCGTGAAGAATTTACCCAACCGCTTCCTTGGTACTGAAAATAGTTTTCTTTTATTTCCGTAGGAGAAAAAGTTGTCTTGATACTATCCACCATTTCACCATTAAATATCTGAAACCAGCCACGCACTTTATGCTCACCGAATGGTACGCTGAGGAACAATTTTCCACCTGGTTTGAGAATTCGATGAAACTCTTTTATTGCAGCAAGATAACCCTCTCCATCACTCTCACGCTTTGCTTCATCACTGGTATACAACATCGTATTATCCAGTCCTATATGTTCTACTGTCGAAAGACTGGTGATCCAATCAAAATAATCATTTCTAAAGCAAGTGTTTCTTAAATCTTCATAGATGTATGAAATCCCTTTATTCCAGAAAGCATCTTGCTCTGGTGCCAAAGTTGATATAAATAGATTCTTATTCTGAAGTTTATGGTGATCGAGAAGAAACGAATAGTTGAGAATCGAGCCAGCATCAAGGATTCTTCCTTCTGAATTTGGCAATGACTGGAAAAACCACAGATATTCAACAATCCTTTCATCAAGCCTAAAGCCGTATCCAATAGGTAATTTTGTTATATCCAGATGAGGATCAAGGATGGCCCTCCTAATATTTGAAAATTTGTACGGAACGTAGCCTAGTTTCCAAGGTTTTTTTCCAAACATTGGATACATCCAACTGCAAGTTGAATGATATATTTTTTTTATAAACTTTCGCATTTTTATACCTTAGAAGAGCTTTATTAATCGACTTAGAAACGCTTTAATACTGAATTTTGGCTTGGGAAGCTTTTCAATAAGTTCACTAAAAAAGGGAGATGTCACACTATTAGCAGGAAACGTTTTTACCTCAAATTTAGTATCTATAGGCGTATCATCAAAACCAGTAGCAACGCAATTTACACCACTACCATCAAACCCTGAGTTTTCCACTAAACTTTTTCTAGGGTATAACACCAGTCCTTTTTCTTTAAAAACACTCAAGTACCAACGTATTGCCCATGAATCAACCTTATCTTTTTTTTGTGCTTCTAGCATTTTAAAGTATGGATAGCGTCCATCCAAATCAAACTGCTTTTTTAGATCAGGATCATTTTTAATAGTTTTATAACCACTGGCTGTTTTATCAAATTTTTCCCATGAGCTTTGCCATGTTGCCCAGCCCCAAGAGGTTGTCATAGGCAGAAACAAAGCATCTTCTTTTATTTGAATTTCGACAGGAAACATATAACCAGATATCTGCATGACTTGTTCATCGTGCACATATCTCTCCAATCCTGCGTTCATATATGCCAGAAAATGCGGTGAAACATGCAAATCATCTTCCAAGACAACAACCTTGCCGAATTCATTACATATGCGGGTTACACCATCAATGACAGAATTTGCCAGGCCCCAGTTACTTTCCCGCTCATTAACCGTGACGGCTTTAAAACCGGAAATTTGACGAATGTATTCTCTTACTTGCTTAACGGCTTCTTCAGCACTTTTGTCCTTAGCTGCATCCGAAAAAACAAATAAATCAGACCTTGCGGCTTCAGGATTTTTTAATAACGAAGTTACAGTTCTAAGAGTATGTTCTGGTCGGTTGTAAACAAACAAGACTATTGGAGCGTATGCATTCATGAGTGGAAGTTGCAATATAAAAGTCTAATAAACATTACCGCCACCTTTAAGGCGATGCAAAATACCACGAGTTACATATTTTAAATCCCCACGAGCAACTAACTGCAGGAAACGTTTTATTTTATAAAACTTTTTTTTCCATTCAGGCATAAAAGCGTGATGGCGTGAACGAATCATATGGTGAATTTCTAAGTTCTGAACCGGCATTTTCTGTGTTTTTGCCAAACCATGTATTCTAAAAGCACCAAGGCATTGGTTAACACTAATTGCCTTTGTGTGTTTTGTTAATCGTAAAAACCAGTCAAAATCAAATCCCAAATGCAAAGACTCATCCATCATACCTAACGCATCATGCATATCCCTGCGCCAGAATGCGGCTTGATTGGAGAGAACCATACCCTCGGCCACCATTGCCTCGTAAGTTGGCGTTACGTAATGCATATCCCTAATCAACCTATCCTTTTCATCAATAAGGTTCACGTCCCCTATAATAAGTCCGACTTCTGGATGCGTTTGAGCGGCCACTGCAGCAGATTTGAATGCACCAGGGTAGTAAATATCATCTGAGTTCTGCCAGGAAACCCATTCTCCCGTTGCAATTTTCAATCCCTTATTAATTGCGTGAGATTGCCCATTATCCTTTTCACTAGCCCAAAACTTGAGGTATTTCTCATACTTCTGAATAATTTCAACACTACCATCAGTAGAGCCACCATCCATAATGATGTATTCTAAATTAGGATAGTTTTGATCCAAAACGGATTTAATCGTCCGCTCAAGAAATTCGGCTTGATTAAAGCTTGGGGTTATTACAGTGATTTTTGGATAGGTTTTTAGATAATTTTTCACAGCTGCTTCTTTTTCAAAATAATAAGGTAATTATCGCCAATACCAATTGAATCAAAGAGACGTGTAATCAACTGAGGAATACACAAGAACCAAGTTGCGAGAATAACCCTCTGTAGAAACTTCTTACTACGGGTAGATTTAACAGCAAAAGAAGCCCAAAATGCTGATGGTACACCTTGTTTTGGATAGTGGATTACATGAAGTAATTGATACATAAACCATTCAGAACGAGTTATAGTTTCAATACTCTCAACAGTAAAACCATACCTTTCACCTAAAAGATGCACCGAGTCAATTGACAAAAAATGTTGATGGTAAGGTGTATGCCAATTCAGCCATTTTTTTCTAAACAGCCGACTTCCCCATCCATTGGCATTAGGTGTACTCAGCACGCATCTTCCCCCAGGTTTGAGCACCTCGGATATCATGTTGAAAGTTTCATGTATATCTGGAACATGCTCTATGACCTGATTCATTGTCACAAAATCAAAGAAATTAGATGCGTAAAGGGATGAGTCAAATATACCCACGTGAATTTTAAAACCATACTTTTCTGCAATGATCTCAACATTACGGTCAGCATCGACTCCGTAAACGTCACATGACTTTTCATTTTGAAGGTACGCTAACGTTTCACCATAGCCACAGCCGATATCCAAAACTTTAGAGTTTGGTTCAACAGACTGACATGCAGACGCTCTGCCACCGACAAGCCAGTTGTATAATTTCCCACCTGCCTTGTATGCTCTGAAGTTATCGGGATTAAATGATTTTCTAGGATAGAAATCTGTGTACAAATCCCCAAGCTCATTGATTTTCGGAGCAGTTTTTAAGAATTGATGCTCACAGTTTTTACATTGCAAAAGCTCAAATAATCCCTTATGACCATACCGATCATCATAAAGCAGGTGTTTTTCTATAGTTTCAGCATGTTGACAAACAAGGCAATCCATATTTTTCCATTAGTTAAATTTCGATAAATTATGTTTTTGTAAGTACGTAAAGGAAATGATCTGGTCCCATAGAAGGTAAACCACGATATTTTCCAAAAGGATATTTAATCAACAAGCTAATGATTATTCTTAGGAAATTCCGCCTGTATGATTTAGAGGCATATGTTGGAAGAGCTAAGTCAAGCTTAAAGCCTTCAATATTTGATAGATATTTTTTTGAAACAAATGATATGTGCTCCGGATAACTGCAATACCACCATTTAGAACCAGATATAACAGCAGATATTGAATTTATATTACCAGTCAAAAGTATGAGGCTACCTGAATCTTTCAATTTTTTTCTACACAAATTTATAAATTCATTTGGATAATGTAAGTGCTCAATCAAATCAAATGCAGTAATTACATCTATTGATTGATTATCAAGATGCTCCAGACTCTCATAACTTTCATGCTCCTTTTGCTTTAAGGTTTCTCTGCTTTTTTTAGAAAGTTCGATTCCAATTGTTTTTGCACCTAAGGCTTTTGCAAAATCTAAAAGCTCACCGGTATTACAACCTACATCGACAATCTTGGAGTTTCTTGAAATATACGAATAAAGTACGTTAATAATCTCTGATGATTTATTTTTTTCCAACACTGCATTTGACCATCGATTACCACTATTTGAATTTGAGTAAAGATCAATCAAATCTATATTTTGGACAGCATATTGAGTAAAACCAGACCTACAATGTTTACATTTCATCAAAAAGGCTGGATAGAGAAGTTCAATAGTGTTTGACGAAAACAATACAGGTTTCCCATATTCAATTTCACCAACTTTTTCAATTATTTCGTTTCCGCAAAAGGGACAGAATTGGTAAACAAAGTCATTTGAAACTTTCATGATATTATTTTTTTAGTTCTGTTGCAGAAGCAATCACATTAATACCTGAGTCGGATTTTATTTTGCTTACACTATTTAGGATTTCTGGAACTTCCAAAAAGGTTGTCTCATCATAAAATTTGTAACCACATTTTATTAAGTAAGATAAAAGTTCTTCAATACTATCTCCTTTTTCTTTAAGCCAACTTGGAGCGAGCTCCATCAAAATGATTGGCTTAAAACTCTGCAGTATTCTTTCAGCACCCTTAAGAACTTTTACCTCAAAACCATCAACATCAAGCTTAATCACATCCACATGTGGAATGTTTTCTTTTACGATAAAGTTATCCAACGTATCGACTTTGACACTGACCTTTTCGCATGCACTCCACCAACTTTCACTAAGACCACCATTTTCATTAACCGGATTTTCGGATGTTGTTTTGAAGCTAGCTCTTAATGAAAACTCCGCATTTTCATCCGTGTAATCACTTAGCGCAATTGGATGTATCAGGACATTTGAGAAATGATTTAATGCCAAATTTTTTCTGAGTTTATCTAGCGCCCATGGCACTGGCTCAATTGCATAGACTTTACCTTTGTCACCCACTGAATTTGCAAGAGGTAAAGTGTGACTTCCTACGTTTGCCCCAATATCAATGACAATCATTCCAGGCTTACAAAGGAGCTTAAGTGCTTTAGTAGTATCCGGTTCCCTACTTTGATTAAAGTAAATTGCGGAATCTATGACTTCTGTTAAATCTAGCTCGTAGTTGATTCCATCAACATTTTTTATTACAGTTCTATTTTGAATGTCAGATCTAAGAAATTTGTAATAGGAGTTTTTCAATAATCCGCTCATGAGCTTATAAGGCAATTTTCGATAAAGCTTGACTAAATTAGTCACAATTTTTTGTTTATTAATCAATTTTATTTCCTGGTTTGGAATCAAGTTAATTTAGTAGTCAACGATGATGCTATTTTTTTTAGCATTTTCGTTGTCAAAGGCTCTCTAAAAAGTAATATCAAAAGAAACAGCAGAATTATGCTTTGGGTAATTACAAGCATCAAATCATCTCTAAATTGAATGTAAGAAATTAGTGATAGTGTGCTTAAAAATAATGTTAATAAAAGTCTCGGGATAAGAGCCCTCATCTCTTGATTCAGCTCAGGAATAGTACCGACCTTTTTGAGGTATCTTAGGTATTCCATAACAGCATTGTAAATTATTGCGGCCGTAAATCCGACAGCACATCCCATGACACCTATAATAGGGATAAACACAATAGATCCAATAATATTAAATATTGCTAATGTTAGGTTCATTCTAAATATAAACGCTAGGTCGCGCATGCCAATTAAGGCAAAATACAAAGGCGCAATGAAAATTATCACCATACTAGCTGGAATCATTAAGAATAAGAGTTCTGGTAGATTTTCCGTATCTTCATTAAGCCAGAAGTGGGTAAGAAAAACTATAAGTACACCGGCAATTGCATGCATTAAAGATGCTGGAATCAAACCAAAACGTAGAGATTTTATATATTCTTGTCCTGAATTAAGCCGCATTTCATTAGTAAGTTGAAGGAATGTACGAAAAGCGCCTCCAAATAAACCTTGTATACCTGTTATAACCTTCATTACCACTTCATAAACGGTAACACTTGCAGAGCCTACAAATATATTTAACAAGTATTTATTCAACGGATCGACGAATACCACTACAAGCCTTGAACCTTGCAGCGACAGACCTTCTTTCATTAAATTTGGCAATATTTTCACTATGTTTTTTTGTGGTAAATACGCTGATACAAACCCCATTTTTATTCGAAAATATGTTGAAAAGTAAGTATCAAGTAGTAATCCTGAAACAAAGATTAGTACCATACTGGAAATAGTTAGCTGTTCAGCCTCAAAAAATACAAACAAAAAAATTAGAAAAGCTAATATGGGACCAAACATTTGTGTTCTTGCAGCCAAATCAAAACGCCCAAGACTTTCGATTACTGCAATATTTGCCGCATTCACCATTTGCGAAATTAAAAGAATAAGAACAAATAACAACGCTCTGTTCAAATCATTAATAAGCTCTATATCATTTCCAAAATATACAAAGCTTTCAATAAAATCAGAGCCAAAAAGGATGACTAATAGCATGAAGAAAAAGCTTGCAAACACAGTAAATAACCATACTGCAGAAAATAGCTTTAACAGATGTTGATTTGAGTCTTTTTGTATTTTCAAATCTGCAGCATGTGTCACTACAATTGTGTGAATACTATTTACAAAGGTCAGGTAAATAGCTGATACCGCAAGCATCAGAGCAAAATAACCATAAAAGGCCGCTCCCACAATCTTGATCGCTAGGAATAGGTTTGCCATACCGAATATGAGTCTTATCCCAGCTGAGAAAGCCCCCCATGATGCATTGCTAAATAAACTAGGCATCAAGATTACTTTTTTTGCACAAGAAATTGATTGTGTGGGCAGGTATTAAATTGAGATTGAAGAGTTTCAAAAAATTTATACTTTTAAATTTGATTAAGTATTAATATTTGGAGTAAGCATCAGTAACACCTTGATGCAAACTCGTCCCGCACTGGCAGCCTAGCTCCTTTGCAAGATCAACACTTAAAAGCTTCCGCAAAGTACCATCGGGTTTAGAAACATCAAACTCAATCTCACCTTTAAATCCAATAGTTTCTTTGATCATTTCTGCTAATTTTTTAATCGTTATGTCTTCACCCACACCTATATTTACAACAGGTGCTACACCATCATTACGGTTGGTACCTAATAACGGCTGATACTGTTTATCATCAAGATTCATCAAGTGTACACAGGCATCAGCCATATCCTCATTGTGCATAAACTCACGCTTTGGTGTGCCTGTCCCCCAAATCATAACTGCTGGAGTTTGTTGTTTTTCACAAGCTGTTAATATTTCTGTTCTGTAAGGTTCAGGCAATTTTCCATATTTTTGTTCATCTTGCAGGATTGCGTTTTCATCGCCTTCGCCAGCCAATTTAGCCAAATGAAATTTACGGATAAGCGCCGGTAAAACATGTGAATTATTTAAATCATAATTATCGCCAGGCCCATAAAGATTGGTTGGCATGGCTGCAAGATATTGCGTTCCATATTGGCGATTATAACTCCAGCACATCTCAATGCCGGCAATTTTTGCCAATGCATAAGGTCGATTGGTTTCTTCAAGAGGTCCTGTTAATAAATATTCTTCTTTCAATGGCTGCGGTGCATTTTTAGGATAAATGCAGCTCGATCCCAAGAACAGTAAGCGCTTTACATTATTTAGGTACGCATGATGTATTACATTATTCTGAATGGCTAAGTTGTCTCGAATAAATTCAGCTGGATAAGTATTGTTAGCGTGGATACCACCTACTTTTGCTGCAGCAAGAAACACATAGTCTGGTTTTTCAGTCTTGAAGAATTCTGCTACTGCTTTTTCATCAGTTAAATCTAATTCGGTATGGGTTCTTTTGAGTATATTACTGTACCCCTTATCCTCAAGGTTTCGAACAAGTGCTGAACCGACTAAACCACGATGACCAGCAACATAGATTTTGTCTGAATTATTCATGGTAGTCATATGCGGTAAAACCATGTTTTTTGACTAATTCGTCACGTTGGGCAGATTTATAATCTTCAAGTACCATCTCTGCTACTAATTCTTCAAAACTAATTTTAGGTGTCCAGCCAAGTTTTTCTTTTGCTTTAGATGGGTCGCCTAATAAAGTTTCGACCTCTGTTGGACGGAAATAACGCGGGTCAACCTGAACAATAGATTTTCCTTCAGCGTCATAGCCCTTTTCATCAATGCCTTCCCCTTCCCAGCGAATAGAAATACCCAGTTCTTTCGCTGCGGTATTGACGAAATCACGAACGCTGTATTGCACGCCTGTAGCAATTACAAAATCTTCTGGCTTATCTTGTTGTAACATTAACCATTGCATCTCAACATAATCTTTGGCGTGTCCCCAGTCGCGTAACGCATCAAGGTTTCCCAGATACAAGCAATCCTGTAATCCAAGCTTGATACGGGCTAATGCGCGAGTGATTTTTCGGGTGACAAAGGTTTCTCCCCGGATTGGACTTTCATGATTAAACAAGATGCCATTACAGGCATAGATGCCATACGCTTCGCGATAGTTTACTGTGATCCAATAACCATACAATTTGGCAACTGCGTAAGGACTACGTGGATAGAAAGGTGTCGTTTCTTTCTGAGGGGTTTCCTGTACTAACCCGTATAGCTCAGAAGTGGAAGCCTGATAAAATTTGGTTTTCTTTTCGAGCCCCAATATTCGAATCGCTTCAAGAATTCGCAGCGTGCCAATACCATCGGCATTCGCTGTGTATTCCGGGGTTTCAAAACTGACCGCAACATGACTCATTGCGGCCAGATTATAGATTTCATCGGGCTGAACTTGCTGGATAATACGAATCAAATTAGTTGAATCAGTCAAGTCACCATAGTGCAGAATGAAATTTTTATTATCGACATGAGGATCCTGATACAGATGATCAACGCGGTCAGTATTAAACAACGAAGCTCGTCGCTTTATGCCGTGCACAATGTAGCCTTTTTCTAACAACAGCTCCGCTAGATAAGCACCATCCTGACCAGTGATACCAGTTATTAATGCAACTTTTTCCATTTAAATCTCTGCTTATTTTTTATTTGTTTACTAGATTAATTTATTCGACAGTAACAGACTTCGCTAGATTACGTGGTTGATCAACATCTGTGCCTTTTATTAAAGCAACGTGGTAACTTAACAGCTGCAGCAAGATGTTGTAGGTTATCGGGGCGGTAATGCGGCCTACATTCGTGGTCGCTTTAATAACCTTAAAACCCGACTCAGAACTGATATCTGAACGCTCATCTTCAAACACAATCATCTGACCACCACGGGCTTTTACTTCATGAAGATTGGATTTGAGCTTTTCCAGCAAATCGTCCAGAGGAGCAATAGCGATTACCGGCATATTTTCATCAATTAGTGCCAACGGACCATGTTTAAGCTCACCTGCAGGATAAGCTTCAGCATGAATGTAGCTTATTTCTTTAAGTTTTAAAGCCCCTTCCAACGCTATTGGATACATCGTACCTCGACCCAAAAAGAGTGCATGCTGTTTATCTGCAAAAGCCTGAGCAATATCCTGAATCTCCTGTTCATGCATCAACGCATTCTGGATCAGATTGGGTAATTTTTGCAGGCCTTGAGTAATGTGTTTCTCACGTTCTCGTGTAATACGTTTTTTGACTTTGCCAATACAGGTGAGCAATAAGGCTAGTGCCACTAACTGTGTGGTAAAAGACTTGGTGGAAGCAACACCGATTTCCGGGCCGGCATGGGTGAGATAACAAAGATCAGCTTCACGGGTCAGACTGCTTTCTGCCACATTGCAAATGGATAAAGTTTGAATATTTTTTACCGCGTAGGAATCAGGACAATCTACAGCATAGGCTTTAATTTGCTGTAATGCAGCCAAGGTGTCGGCCGTTTCGCCCGACTGGCTGATGGTGACAAAAAGCGTGTTATCTTCGATGACTGGATTTCGATAACGAAACTCACTGGCCACTTCAACTTGGCAAGGAAGACGAACAATATCTTCAGCCCAGTATTTTGCCACCATGCCCGCATGATAACTGGTACCGCAGGCAATAATATGCAGCCGTTCAATACTTTTGAAAATGGATTCGGCGCCGGGACCAAAAGTAGAAACCAGCACCTGTTCCTGCGTTACTCGTCCCTCAAGAGTGTCAATTACAGCTTGTGGCTGTTCGAAGATCTCTTTGTGCATGTAATGACGATGCTCGCCCAGCTCTACCGCAGTGATATTTAGCGAAGATTGTTTGATCGGGCGGTCAACTTTCTCACCGGTTACGGAGCTGTAAATTTCAATGCTCTCGCGTGTCAGTTTAGCAACATCGCCATCTTCCAGAAAAATGAAGTTCTGGGTAACGGGTAGTAAGGCAGATACATCAGAAGCAATAAAATGCTCACCGATCCCAATTCCAATCACTAATGGGCTGCCTTTGCGGGCAGCTATGAGGGTATTCGGCTCATCGGTGGCAATAACACCAAGCGCATAAGCCCCTTCAAAATCTTTAATAGCTTCCACCACGGCGTCAAACAGGGAAAGATTATTGCGGCTGGCAGTTGGAGAAGCATCACCGTATAAATATTGATAAATGGAGTGGGCGACCACTTCTGTATCGGTTTCAGAGGTGAAACGATACCCCTGGTTTGTCTGTAGCTGTTTTAAAACCTGATAGTTTTCAATGATGCCATTGTGGACAACAGCAACACGGTGATTGCATATATGGGGATGGGCATTATTTTCGGAGGGGATCCCATGAGTGGCCCAGCGAGTATGGGCGATGCCCATTTGACCGGAAAAACTGCTGTTTTCGCCATCGATCTTGGCTTCAAGCTGCTTAATTTTACCAAGCGAACGAACCCGATGAATATTGGCGTCAGCATCCATAAGCGCAACACCGGAAGAGTCGTAGCCTCGATACTCCAGCCGGCGTAGCCCTTCCATCAAGATTGGCGCTACATTTCGCTCAGCAATACCACCGACTATTCCACACACTGATTGCTGTCCTCCAAATAAGCAAAAAAGGATTATACATCAGCAACCTTATAAATAATGCTCTTCTATCATCAATAAAACGTATTAGCTGTTGAGTCTTTCAGACAAAAGGGATTAATCCTGGCCAAATAAATCGCGGGTATAAATCTTTTCTTTTACATCCTGAATATCATCAGTAATGCGATTGGCAATAATAAGAGAAGATTGTTGTTTGAATGCTGCCAAGTCATTGACTACTTTTGAACGGAAAAACTCGGCTTCTTCCAACACCGGTTCATAAACGATAACTTCTATACCCTTTGCCTTAATACGTTTCATAATGCCTTGTATAGCTGAAGCTCTGAAGTTATCTGACCCCTGTTTCATGACCAGTCGATAAATGCCCACAACTAGAGGATTTTTCTTAATAATCTGTTCGGCAATAAAGTCTTTGCGGGTGGTATTGGCATCCACAATAGCCCTAATCAAGCTATTGGGCACAGTGTCATAATTGGCCAACAGTTGTCTGGTATCTTTTGGCAGGCAGTACCCACCATAACCAAACGAAGGATTATTGTAGTGATCTCCAATGCGAGGATCCAAACCAACCCCTTCAATGATTTGTCGGCTGTTCAGGTTATGTGTTTCAGCATAACTGTCGAGTTCATTAAAATACGCGACCCGCATCGCCAGATAGGTATTGGAAAATAATTTGATCGCTTCGGCTTCGGTAGGATCAGTAAATAACACGGGCACATCTTTCTTAACTGCGCCTTGCAACAGTAAATCAGCAAACAAACGTGCACGATCGCTCTGTTCCCCTACGACAATGCGTGAAGGATATAGATTGTCATATAACGCTTTACCTTCGCGTAAAAACTCAGGCGAAAAGAAAATTTTATCTGTGCTAAATTTGGCTCGAACAGTTTGAGTGTAACCCACCGGAATAGTTGATTTTATTACCATAACAGCTGATGGATTTATCGCCAGCACATCCTGAATAACCGCTTCAACTGAATTGGTATTAAAGGTATTCGTTACCGTATCGTAATCAGTTGGCGTAGCAATAATGACAAAATCAGCTTTTTCATAAGCTTTTTGCTTATCCGTTGTGGCATTTAGATTGAGCGGTTTATTGGCCAGAAAATCTTCGATTTCTTTATCAACAATGGGTGATTTTTTAGCGTTAATCAGATCAACTTTTTCAGGGACGATGTCCAAAGCAGTTACATGATGATGCTGAGCCAGCAAAACGGCCAGTGATAAGCCAACATAACCTGTTCCAGCAACTGCAATATTGAGTGTTTTTTCCATAATACGTCTCTTAAAAGTTATAAAACTCGTGGATATTACTGATTGATAACCGCTTTATTGCTCAGCCAGTCCTCAATCCCGCATTGGGGCATAAATCCATCTACATATTTGCTGAGCAGTACCCGGACCTGCTCATAATCTGCAACGCTGACAGCATGCTGTAAATCAGTCAGAATTAACTGTAAATCCTGCCAGGCAATCACCCGCTCTTCGGCTCGCATAATTTTCTGGTGTGCCGTTTGGCTGACATTTTCACCAATTAGCAGCTCTTCAAATAACTTTTCGCCAGGACGCAGGCCGGTAAAGGTAATTTCAATATCACCGTTGGGATTTTCAGAATTCTTAACCGTAAAGCCACTGAGATGAATCATTCGTGTTGCCAGATCAACAATTTTTACTGCTGACCCCATATCCAACACAAACACATCACCTCCCTGCCCCATTGCACCAGCTTGTATTACCAGTTCGGCAGCTTCGGGAATGGTCATAAAATAGCGAATGATTTGCGAATCCGTAACCGTAACAGGGCCACCCTTGGCTATCTGTTCACGAAATAATGGCACAACTGAACCGGATGAACCCAGTACATTACCAAATCTTACCATTGTAAATCGGGTAATAGAGGTTTCTGCCAAAGCCTGCAAAACCAGCTCGGCCATCCGTTTGCTGGCTCCCATGGTATTGGTAGGTCTGACAGCTTTGTCCGTAGAAATCAACACAAATGTTTCAACGTTTGCCGCAATGGCGGCCTGGGCACAATGTAATGTACCGAAAACATTGTTACGGATTCCTTCACCCACATTTTTTTCAACCATTGGCACATGTTTATACGCTGCGGCATGGTAAATAGTTTGTACCGCAAAATGCTGACAGATTGATGTCAAACGAATCCGATCAACAACCGAGCCCAGTAAAGCAATTACTTCTACTCCGCTCTCCAAATTACAGAGCTCCTGTTCGATTTGATATAACGCAAATTCACTGATTTCGAACAATAACAATCGGCTGGGTTTGAGTTTGATGATTTGCCGTGTTAACTCGGAGCCAATCGAACCACCGGCACCGGTGACCATGACGCATTTACCGGTGATATTCGCTGTTAATAATTGCGGATCAGGGGCAACGGCTTCTCTACCCAGTAAATCTGCAATATCCACTTCCTGAATATCTGAAACTTCCAATTTACCTTCGGCGATATCGGTAAGATCTGGCAAGGTACGGATATGTACGGGTAATTCCTCGAGAGAACGCAGAATTTCACTTCGCCGACTTCTGGAAGCTGATGGCATGGCCAATAGCACATCACGTACATGAAATTTATCAATCAGTTTCACCAGATCACGAGGACGATATACAGTCAACCCGTTAATTTGCTGGCGATACAGCGTAGGGTCATCATCAATAAACGCAACTGGACGTAATTGCCGTCCCATTTTCAATAATGCTGACAGTTGAGCCCCTGCTCGTCCGGCCCCATATATTAAAACGGGAGGAATATATCGTTTGTTATCCAACTCTGCCAATGGACTGCGGGTTGTGGTGATAAACAACCAGCGTGCATATAAACGCAGTCCACCTACTGCCAAAAATAGTAATAGCGCATTGATAATATAAATTGTTCTGGGTACTAAGCCGGCATATGGTCCAGATAATACGACAACAGTGGCAAAAATGACGGTAAACAGGCCAATTGCCTTAAAAATTGTCCACAGGGCATCAAGACCAATATATCGAACAATTGCCCGATATAATCCCAATTTAATAAAAATCGGTATCGCAATAAATGGCGCGAGAAAAAATAACCATAACTGGGAAACTGGCGGTTGATACAGCGTACTAAGTCGCAACGAAAATGCCATCCATAACACCAGCATCACCACGATGTAGTCGATGAAAATACTCAGTATGCGTTTAGTGGTTCGCGGACGGCTTAAAAACCACTGCATTAATTTGTTATACGTGGTTTGTATCACTGACCTTTTCCTCGATTTTTCGTACTGGCAAATCTGAACTGAGTATTTATGACTGTAAAACCCATTGTAAGCTTACCTGCCAATCAGGTAACTGCAGACCAAAATGGCGTTTTAATTTTGTATTATCCATGCAGGAATTTAATGGTCGCTTGGCAGGGGTAGGATATTCTGCCGTGGGTATGCCGGTTACTTCTGGAACACGTCGACCATCAGCTTCTGCTATCTGAAAGATAGCCTCGGCAAATCCTTTCCAACTGGTTTGACCTGCTGCGCTTAAATGATAAACACCACTATTTTGCTTCCAAAATGCATCATCATTATGTGCCTGAGCCAATGCTTGAGCAGTGACATCAGCAATATGTCTACTCCACGTTGGAGTACCAATCTGATCATCTACAATATTCAATTGCTCACGTTCTTCAGCCAGTCTTAACATTGTATTCAAAAAGTTATGACCTCGCCGATCATATACCCAGCTGGTCCTGAAAATCAGATGATCACATCCAGTGGCAACAATTGCCTGCTCCCCTTCCAGTTTTGTCAGACCATAATGGCTTAATGGACCGGTAGCATCGGTCTCTACCCAGGGCGAAGCCTTACTGCCGTCAAACACATAATCCGTTGAAAAATGCACCATGGGAACCGATAAATTGTTGGCTTCTTCAGCCATCACAGCCGGGGCAATAGCATTAATTTTTTGGGCTAATTTAGTTTCCTGTTCGGCTTTATCTACTGCAGTATAGGCCGCAGCATTTACAATCAGATCCGGCTGAACAGCATGAATCGTCTCACGAATTGCGGTTATATCCGCCAAATCCAGTGATTGTCTTGTCGTAGTGTGTAATTCGCCCAGGCAGGCAAGACTACGCTGTAATTGAAAACCAACCTGTCCCTGTCCGCCAATCAGTAATATTTTCACTTAAAAGGCCTCAGCCAGTTTAAACGGGGTACCTTGTTGATCTTTAGTAGACAAAACCGGTGTTATGTCCTCTAACGGCCAGTCAATTGCCAGATCAGCATCATCCCAGGCTACCGTTCTTTCATATTCAGGTGCGTAATAATCGGTTGTTTTATAGAGAAAATCGGCACTGTCGCTTAACACCAGAAAACCATGGGCAAACCCGGCGGGCACCCAGAACTGTTCCTGACCCTCAGCAGTTAAAACCGCTCCGGTCCATTGACCATATGTCGGTGAATCACGACGCATATCAACGGCTACATCAAACACTTTTCCTGCTGTTACCCGAACCAATTTTCCTTGTGGTTGCTTGATTTGATAATGCAAACCACGTAACACGCCTTTCGCTGAACGCGAGTGATTATCCTGCACAAAATCAATATCCAAACCGAGTAAATCCTGAAAGGTTTTTTTGTTATAACTTTCCAGAAAAAAACCGCGTTCATCACCAAACTTTTTGGGTGTCAGTAATTTAACGTCAGGAATATTGGTCTCGGTGACTAACATTAGTAAATTGTCTCATTTATGATATTTAACAAATATTTACCATAACCACTTTTCAATAATGGCTGTGCCAATTGTTCCAGTTGTTCAGCATCAATATACCCCATGCGGTAGGCAATCTCTTCGGGACACATCACTTTTAACCCCTGCCGTTGCTCAAGGGTTTGAATGAACATTGAAGCATCCAATAAGGAATCATGGGTTCCGGTATCCAGCCAGGCCATACCACGGCCCATTACCTGTACATTAAGCTTGCCGTTATCCAGATAAGCCTGATTCACATCAGTAATCTCAAGTTCACCACGAGCGGAAGGTTTGAGATTGCGGGCAATCTCAACGACCTGATTATCATAAAAGTATAAACCTGTGATGGCATAGCGCGATTTAGGTTTAGTCGGTTTTTCTTCGATACTTAATGCTTTACCGTTTTCGTCAAACGCTACGACGCCATAACGTTCAGGGTCACTCACCGGGTAGGCAAAAACGGTCGCACCTTCTTTATTGTTATCAGCATCTCGCATCATATCGGCCAAATCATGACCGTAATAGACATTATCACCCAGTACTAAAGCGCAATCATCATCTCCGATAAAATCAGCGCCAAGAGTAAAAGCCTGGGCTATACCTTCCGGTTTATCCTGAACAATATACTGTAGATTCAAACCCCACTTACTGCCATCTCCGAGTAACTGTTCAAGGCGTGGCGTGTCTTGAGGGGTGGAAATAATACAGATGTCCCGCATACCAGCCAGCATCATGGTGGCCAGCGGATAATAAATCATCGGTTTGTCATACACCGGCAGCAGTTGTTTACAGATGGATTGGGTTACTGGATATAACCGTGTGCCGCTTCCCCCTGCCAGTACGATTCCCTTACGACTCATTTATTATCTCCCAGTCCAAGTCTTTGTTGCTGATAACTACCATCCATCACGTTTTCACACCATTGGCGATTATCCAGATACCACTGCACTGTTTTACGTAACCCCGTGGCAAATGTTTCCTGAGGTTTCCAGCCCAGTTCCCGTTCAATTTTGCTGGCATCAATGGCATAACGCGCATCATGACCAGGACGATCCGTAACAAATTCGATTAAATTTTTATGTGGCCGATGGGGTGAATCAGGCAATAGTTCATCCAGAATCTGACAAATCAGTTGTACCACTTCCAGATTGGTATGTTCATTAAAACCTCCGACATTATAGCTTTCGCATAACTTGCCTTCCGCCAGCACCAGTCTTAAGGCTCTTGCATGATCATCTACATATAACCAATCACGGATATTTTCGCCTTTACCGTAAATAGGCAATGGTTTACCAGCAAGCGCATTGTTAATTACTACTGGAATCAATTTTTCGGGGAACTGATACGGCCCGTAGTTATTGGAACAGTTAGTCATTAACACTGGCAAACCATATGTATGGTGCCAGGCACGAACCAAATGGTCACTGCCAGCTTTGGTGGCAGAGTATGGTGAATTGGGCTGGTAAGGAGTTGTTTCAGTAAACAGACCCGTTTCGCCTAATGTGCCATAGACTTCATCAGTTGAAATATGATGAAAGCGGAACTTCCCGGCATCATCAGCGGATAATGATTTCCAGTATTTTCTGGCCGCCTCAAGCAAAATATATGTACCAACCACATTGGTTTGCACAAAATCTGCGGGGCCATCTATCGAACGATCAACATGCGATTCGGCAGCAAGATGCATCATGGCACTGGGTTTATATTGGGTGAATATTCTATCCATTGCCTCAGCATCACAGATATCAGCTTGTTCAAAATAATAGTTTGGCGAAGCATCAATCTCGGTTAGTGATTCGAGATTGCCAGCATAGGTCAGTTTATCGATGTTAATAACGGTGATGTCGGTTTCGGTAATTAATTGACGAATCAATGCAGAGCCGATAAAACCGGCACCGCCAGTTACGAGCAGGGTATTTTTATTCACGTTGCTGAGTTCACTTTTCAATTTGAGAAATTCAGATATGCCGTCCTTGGTCACGTGAAAGTTAGCACCGACAAGGGCTAAAAATCAACTTGAAAGTTTGTCGCAGATTTTGAAATAGAGAGAGATGGTACGCCCGGCAGGACTCGAACCTGCTACCCTCGGCTTAGAAGGCCGATGCTCTATCCAGATGAGCTACGGGCGCATTAATAACTAAGTGAGGATAATTAAGCAGTCAATAAAGTGGTCGGGGCAGAGAGATTCGAACTCCCGACCCTCTGGTCCCAAACCAGATGCGCTACCAGACTGCGCTATGCCCCGACTTATCCAAGGACAGACATCCTCGAAGAAGGCGAAATAATACGCTGATGCCGATAGCGAGTCAACAGCACATTTATATTTTTTGCCGTGGCTAACGCAACGTGCGATCATAGCCGCTTTTGAAAGGCCGGAACCCACAGAATGACTGCTCAAATCATCGACGGAAAAACAATTGCTGCCGAGCTAAAACAGAAAATCAAAGCAGCAACCCAAATGCGTCTCGCTACCGGAAAACGCCGGCCTGGACTTGCTGTAGTCCTGATTGGCGACAATCCGGCGTCCCAAGTCTATGTGGGTAGCAAGCGTCGTAGTTGTGAAGAGGTGGGCTTCAAGTCCGAATCATTTGATTTACCTGAAACCACTACAGAACAAGAACTGCTAGACCTGATTACACAGCTGAATGAAGACGATGAGATTGATGGCATTCTGGTGCAACTGCCTTTGCCAGCACATTTCAATACTGATGTCATTATTGAACATATTGCACCGCACAAAGATGTGGATGGTTTTCATCCTTATAACATCGGTCGCTTGGCTCAACGTAATCCACTTTTACGTCCATGCACACCGAAAGGTGTGATTACCATGATGCAATCTGTTGGAATTGATCTTAGAGGTAAAGAAGCAGTAGTCGTTGGGGCTTCCAATATAGTGGGTCGTCCAATGGGACTTGAACTGTTACTGGCTGGATGCACGACTACCGTTTGTCATCGTATGACAAAAGATTTGGAATCCCATGTTCGTCGTGCAGAAGTGTTGGTTGTCGCGGTAGGCAAACCCAACTTTATTCCGGGTGACTGGATCCGCGAAGATGCCGTAGTGATTGATGTGGGTATTAACCGACTGGAAAACGGGAAGTTAACAGGCGACGTTGAGTTTGATAAAGCCAGCGAAAAAGCAGCCTGGATTACACCTGTTCCGGGTGGTGTCGGTCCTATGACTGTGGCTACATTGCTCGAAAACACATTATTTGCTGCCGATCAGTTACATCAATAACAGCTGAGGCCAGTCCTGATGCCCCTCCAACACTGGAGGGGCAAACTGTAAAACCCAATCTAACCATTCCATTGCCAATCACGGATCTCCGGTAAATCCTGTCCATGCTCCCGAATATAGTCATCATGTTCTGCGAGCTTCTGTTGAATAAATAACTCGATTTCTGACACTTTATCATCGGGCAGCTCTGTTAAATGTTTGACGGCATTTTCCAGTAGGTGAAAACGATCCAGACCATTAATAACTGCCATATCAAATGGCGTGGTGGTGGTCCCCTCCTCTTTGAAGCCATGGACATGCAGATTTTTATGATTGGTGCGGCGATAAGTTAACCGGTGAATCAGCATTGGATAACCATGGTAGGCAAAAATAACCGGTTTATCTTTAGTAAATAATGCATCAAATTCATCTTCTTCAAGACCATGAGGATGTTCACTGGGTGATTGTAATTTCATCAGATCCACCACATTAATCACCCTGACTTTCAGCTCCGGTAAAAACATATTCAGTAATTTTACTGCAGCCAGTGTTTCCATCGTCGGTACATCACCACAACAAGCCATCACCAGATCCGGTTCGTTGCCATTATCATTACTGGCCCATTGCCAGACACCTACACCAGCGGTGCAATGTTTTACTGCCGACTCCATATCCAGCCATTGTGGAGAAGATTGTTTACCGGCCACAACCACGTTTACATAGTTACGACTGCGCAGGCAGTGATCAGTAACGGATAACAGTGTATTGGCATCAGGCGGCAGATACACACGTACCACTTCGGCTTTTTTATTCACTACATGATCAATAAAGCCGGGATCCTGATGCGAAAAGCCATTGTGATCCTGACGCCATACATGTGATGACAATAGATAGTTTAATGAGGCAACAGGTTTACGCCATGGGATCTGATTACAGATTTTCAGCCATTTGGCATGCTGATTGAACATCGAGTCGATGATATGAATAAACGCTTCATAACAGGAGAAAAAGCCATGTCGCCCTGTCAATAAATAACCTTCCAGCCAGCCCTGACACTGATGCTCACTGAGCATTTCCATCACTCTGCCATCTTTGGACAGTTTCTCATCACCCGGAATCATTTCCCCCATCCAGGTTCTGCCAGTGACATCAAGCACATCCTGCCAACGATTGGAGTTATTTTCATCGGGACTGAACAAGCGGAAGTTCTTGGCATCAAGATTCTGTTGCATCACATCGCGCAGAAATTTACCCATTACCCTGGTAGCTTCGCCTTTCGTGCCTCCGGGCTTTTTGACTTCTATGGCATAGTCACGAAAATCTGGTAAAGCTAGATCCTNCAGTAGCTGGCCACCATTTGCATGTGGATTTGCGCCCATCCGTCGATCACCCTCAGGCGCCAAGGCTGCCAGTTCCGCTTTGAGCTTGCCGCCATCATCAAATAGCTCTTCCGGCTTATAGCTTTTCAGCCATTTATTAAGGATTTCGACATGTCCTTCCTTATCCATATCGCCCATGGGCACCTGATGAGAGCGGAATGTGCCTTCGGTTTTTTTGCCATCGACTTCTTCTGGACCTGTCCAACCTTTTGGCGAACGTAAAATAATCATTGGCCAGCGGGGACGTAAATGTACACCATGTTCACGCGCATCATTCTGGATATGACGGATTTGTTCCATGGCTTTATCCAATGTTGCCGCCATCAGTTGATGCATCTGCTTTGGATCATCGCCTTCGACAAAATAAGGCGTATAACCGTAACCATAAAACAAGGCTTCCAGCTCATCATTGGGGATACGTGCCAGCACTGTCGGACTGGCAATTTTGTAACCATTGAGATGCAATATCGGTAATACCGCACCATCATGTTCAGGGTTCAAAAATTTATTGGAATGCCAGCTGGTGGCTAACGCACCCGTTTCCGCTTCACCATCACCGACCACACAGGCCACAACTAAATCTGGGTTATCAAATGCCGCACCATAGGCATGAGATAAGGCATAACCCAATTCTCCACCTTCATGAATTGAGCCCGGGGTTTCCGGAGCAACATGACTGGGTACGCCACCCGGAAAGGAAAATTGTTTGAACAAACGTTTTAAGCCGGCTTCATCCTCGGATATGTCCGGATAGGTTTCACTATAAGTACCTTCCAGATAGGTATTAGCAACCAACGCCGGTCCACCATGACCAGGCCCAGCAATGTAGATCATATTAAGATCACGTTTTTTGATAACCCGGTTTAAATGCACATATATAAAGTTGAGTCCGGGTGTGGTGCCCCAATGTCCCAACAGCCGTGGTTTGATGTGTTTTGCCTGAAGAAGTTGTTTTAACAATGGGTTGTCATACAGATATATTTGTCCCACTGACAAATAATTTGCGGCGCGCCAGTAGGCATGCATTTTATCCAGTAAGTCCTGATCCAGTGGTTGTAATGTATTTGATGGTTCAAATGTCATTTTGCTTTTCCCCTTAATGATTCAGGTTCAATAGATCGCACATCGATTGCGCAATCATTAATTCCTCGTTTGTCGGGATGATCCAGACAGTAACTTTGCTTTGTGATGTTGAAATGCACAGAGCATTTTGCTGATTTAATTCGTTATTCAGTTCAATGCCGATAAATGCCAGTTGCTGACAAATCTGTGTCCGGATTTCCGCTACGTTTTCACCAATCCCTCCAGAAAATACCAAGGTATCCAAACCGCCTAAAGCAGCAGCATAAGCACCAATCTGCTTTCTGGCCTGATAGCAAAACACGTTTATGGCATCTTCGGCATTTGGGTCAGTCGACCGTTTTTCCAATAGCTGCTGCATATCACTGGTAGTGGTTGAAATCCCCAGCAAACCAGATTGCTGATTAATCATTGTTTCAAACTGTTCAGCATTCATGCTTTCACTTCGGTTAAGAACACCAAATAAACCCGGATCAAGATCACCACTGCGAGTCCCCATTACCAGGCCCGCTGCTGGCGTCATCGCCATTGTGGTATCAATAGATTGCCCATTTGTGACAGCTGTCATGCTGGCACCATTGCCCAGATGCGCCAAAATTATCCTGTCGTGATTCGCTTTTTTAGCATTTTGCTGTTGTAACACCTGCATTAAATATCGGTATGACAGGCCATGAAATCCGTATCGATAAATACCTTTTTCATAATACTGACGGGGAATGGGGAGTAATTTGGCAACTGTTGGCAGATTCTGATGAAATTCAGTATCAAAACAAACCATTTGTTTTAACTGTGGGAAATGCTGGTCAAATGCTTCAATTAATTGGCTATTTGCAAAACAGGGTTGGAAATCATGCTTTATAACTCCATATATATAATTCACCATACTTAATGTTTAGGTTGGAATTAAGGTCAGAAAACTATTCAAAATAAACAACATGGTTGGTTGGAACTCTGTCCTGATTGGCTTAAATCAGATGTCTAGACGTGATGAGAAACTAGTCAATATGAAAATATCTAAGTACACGGCCTGAGTTAAATTATTAAGAGCTAAATCCAGACTGGGTAACGCTTAAATGAGATTTGCCTATATGACGCACTGTTTCATTAGCCGAAGTGTTAGCGTAGGACTGTATTGGCTTGTTATGACTTCGTTTCGTCGTATTCTTCCCAACTCATGAAACCAATAGGTCTTTTGGGCTGTTCTATATTCTCTCTCTTCAAAGCTATAAGCAAAATACTGATCTGAGAAATATGCTGAACTAGCTCTACAGGTTCTCCATTCTCGTTCTTTCCTTTGAATGAAATTAGCGAAGGATTCCAGTACCCAATATCTTCAATATGGAATGTTACAGACTGGCCGAAGTTGACCAACCTAGCTCCAACCTCATGCTTATCATCTAACGATCGGTGAAAATCATTTATCCACTCTATCAAGCGACGGTGGAATTCATCTGCTAAATTCTGATCTTTAAAAGGCATAAAGTGTGCGGGTGTAATTCGGGGGGGCAAATCTTCCATATCCATTAATTTGTCCTTTGCAGCATGTGCGCTTATGAAATAGAGCCAAAGGCACGATGTTAAGTTTGTAGCCGTTTTTAAACCGTCCGTAGAATCGGGGTAACACCTGACCTAACTCAAGAATTGGTTGATCGCCTTGAAAGCAGCTTCAAAACGATCCAAAGATTCATTAATCTCTGGTGTATCACCATCAAGAAGGTCTGGATGTCGTAGTAACCAATCTGCAGGAATAAAGTGTCCGAACTCAGGGGTTTCTGGAGGCAGTGTTCGACACGCTGCTTCTACCTGCTTGACTAGACGCTCAGTATTTGGTTCTGCATCAGCGACAGACTTTGGCGAGATTTGTTGTTTCTTGTTTAAGTTAAGGGCTAAATTGACAAGGTTGCAATAGAACCCTGGAGCGAAAAGATCCTCGATGTCGCTTTCGGATTTATCGGTAAAATCAGCTGCTGTGAGGACCTTCTCCGTCGTCAGTATTTGACTCTGCCGCAATCGTTCTATCTTTGACTTGTCTCCCTTCCC
>NZSL01000011.1 GCA_002696735.1 Methylophaga sp. | reverse complement strand
TGGCCATCTCTTTGGCAAAGGCTTCCAGTTCTTTCTTATTCATCTGCTTATCTCCTTTCGGTCAATGATAAGCAGTTACACAGAATTTTTTACAGTCTCAATGGGACAGAAAATACTGCCGCTCACAGCAATTAACCAGTCTAAATTACTTCATATTATAAGAACGTAACTTTTTCCAATGGCTAAAATAATTATCTCGTCGCACCAAGAGGGCATCGTTACTCATGAACTGTTTAAGTAAAGCCTTCCTTTCCTTTCTCATTTGAATTGCACGCTGCCAATTTATTGAAATTGAGTGAGTCTCAAGTTCACGCTTTAATTCTTCCTCATGCATAGCTTGAAGCTTTTGTTTATTTAAAGTTAATTCCGACATTTTTTTATTTAATTGAGCACTTTCTAATTTAATTAAGGCGAAAGTAATCCCTTCAGATAGCAATTTACGATGTTCACATTCTTCATCTCGAATTGTTTGAATCTTTTGATTTAGTTGCTCAAAATCCGAATTTAACATCTCTTTTTCTCGCTTGAGCTTACTGATTCTGTCACCAGCCTCATTTCTCCGTGCTTTCGCTATATCTAAACTTGCAACGGACTGTCCAAAAAATGAATAATTTGGGATCTTCTTTCCATTGTTTCCAAACAGCAGTCCAGATCTTTTTGATTTCTCATACCAGGAATCAATATCGTTTTTAGCTTCAGTGTGTTTAAGATAAGCCTGTGTTAAATCAGATTTAATAATCACATGACGACGCTTAATACGTTCTATTCGTTCATAACAATCTATTAAATCTTGCTCAAAGTTTCGTGTAAGAATCCTTTCTATATTATTTACAATAGCCCGCCTGTTTTTTGTTTTTATCGCCAGTCTCTCATATTCTTTTGCTTTTACTTCATATTTGCATCGAATATGGGCTTTTAAACGTTTTTCCTGAACGGCAGTTTTTTGTTCTAAGGATTCGGCAGGAAACTGAGTTAGAAGCTCTTTCCATCGATTCTTTTTTTCCAGTGACTTTTGACGTGACCATGCAATTTTAAAAGACACTGAATCTGAGAGTTTATTAAACAATGTCAACATAATTAATAAATGTTCATCGCTTCATGTTTAACCATTTCATAATCATTGATTACGTTTTTCATGTCTCTAACTGGGTCGAGTTGTTTCGCAATATTTGATGCCCACACAAGCCACTCTTTAATTTCCGCCGTTTCACTTTCATGAGTTTCTATAGATGCTATTAATTTTCTAATAGACTCAGCCTTTCGATGATCTCTGCCAATATGAACAACATTTCTCTTCTTTTTTCTTCGATATTTTCCTGCCATATACGTTCCTTTCTGAGCTCATCTTGGTTTAGTCTTTCAGTATTTTCCTGCTTTCTTACAATTTTGAGTAGGCGTGAGTACTCAAAGCTTCTTGAAAATAATCTCATTAAAAACTTAAGTTTTTATTAACCCTAGTGACATAAACTCTGAATATGGACTGCTGTTAGGTGTCTAGTAAATTTGTGACGATTCAGATACCTCACATGTCGGAAGTATCCATAATGACTTATAAAGAACGTGACTTTGTCTGGGCAAAATCTTATATCTCCATTCAGATGGCTAACGCCAAGCTCATCTGAACTTTTATGGAGAGCGTTTTAGTAAATAATGTAGCGTACCGGAATGCACAAAAACACGCGAAGTAAAATGTTTCCGAGTGCAGCTTTTTGTTAGGAATTGCTGCCATCAATATCGAGTTGTCCACGAAGGTATTTTCCCGAACCTCCTTTTAACTCAGTTCTGTCGAATAGCTTACCCTCGCACTGAAAATCCTCATCGATACGTATAACCAGCACTTTTTCGAAGTTTCCCTGGGTTTTAACGAGAACGCTGCTGCTATTTTTCTCCGGAGAGATCGTTTTAACTTCGACGAGCTCTCCGTTAATTGTGCCGTCAGAACCAGCCTCATGCGTACCATGACGGCGAAGGCCGAATTTTATTTCAGCGTATATTTCCCCGAGCTCTCCCCATATTTGCAAGTACCTGCCAGTATTTTCAAAGTGGCGTGTAGCACAATCAATTAGATCGTGAAAAATCTCTGCTTGTTCGAGTGCATTGTATGGAAATCCATCTCGACTCTTGAAGGCTGTCCTTGGTTGATCTGTTCCAGGATCTGGAAGTTGAGAATCAATCCACTCTCGATCAATGTCAATGTATTCGAAATCCCAAGGGTTATACCCACAGGCAGCGGCATCAGTTATTTGTTCTGGGCTAAAGCCGTCTTTATGCATGTCATGAAGAAAATCCCAATCACTCATATTTTTTCCCTGCCTTACGTCATGTTCTGCGGAAATTTAGGAGCGCTAGCGAGTAGATTTTCCGTAGCAGCACCTTAATTATGTGATCACTTGACCCCTGTATTAGAGTCATTGAATTTCTCAGATCATTTTTTAGTATCAAGTTCTCTAGCTTTCCAGATATTGCTGCTTCATTAAAGAAGCTGAAAATAATTGGGCCTATACCCTACCCCATTGATCCAAGAATTAAGCAATCCATTTCATAAAATCAGATCTTCCATTTGCTTGCAAACGAGCAAAATAGAGGAGCATATATGAGTTCGCCAGCTTGTACTTGTTAGTAGTTTTATCGCTCATTTATTGACCATTACCTGCCTGGCTTGAGCCTCAAGAAGCTTCATCCTTTCACTTTCTGTCAAAGAGATAACATGAACTTCCACACCAAAGAGCTTAACTGCTGCAGACAGCCACGACTTCCCTTGAACCATTTTGGCCGCCTCTGGGCATGCGAAGCAAAGAATTTTACGCCATGAACTACCCCGAAATTGCTCAAAGAGGCACAATTTCAAAATATCGCTGGCTACTTTATCTGGCTGTGAGCCCTTGAGCCGGCCTATTCGTGCATAAACTTCACATACAGCCTGGCGTTTCTCATCAAGGCCATCCAATTGAACCGATGTACTCTCGCCTAAGGCCAGTCGCTTTGGAACAAGATTAATTCCAAGCTTCTCGTTCAAAGCTGCTAATACAGTGTCTTCTATAGCCTGATGTTCAATTGAGCTTGAAGCGTGCACAGTATCTCCTATGTAAGATAACGTACCAAATAGCTGCGGCTAGGTAGTGAGTTAATATGCGATAGCGTAGCGTTAAACCGCAAAAAAAGTGATGGAAAAAGCCGTCAGGCTGAATTGTATTGTTAGAACTCTGCAGTTGGGTACACATGTCTTTTCCATACTGTTTGCAGGTAGTCATCCTCTGGTTTCAGCGTCGGTGTAGGATAAGGCCTGAGTTCAAAAGGTTTCCAGATCACTTCAACGTCTAATCCTGCTACAGCTTGTTTGAGTAGTGCGTCGCCGATCAAGCAATAGGGGCAAACAAAATCTAGCCAAACATATATCTTAAGGGGTGCTTCAGCAGTCGCCGATTGTAGGGTATTCATTGCTCTCTCCAAATCTAATTCTGACTTTTTAGAGTTCAAGCTCATAATCCTTCAGATTGGCGATAGGGCCTAGCATCTCTGTATTAATGGGATTGATTGATTGACCGCGTTGCAGTTTATTGGGGAAGTCGGCATTGGATAGTGCCCCCTTACCTAAAGTCACTATATCAGCACCATCATTTAATACCTGTTCAGCCCGACTTGGCTCATGGAGCGCTCCATTGGCTATAATTGTTGTGCCTGAAGAATATCTTTTTGCCAGAGCTACCAGGCTCAGATGGCTATCTGAAAAAGCAGGTTTCCAGGCTTTATACTCTGTCACATGAATATAATCGACGCCTGCCTGAGCCAGCATTCCAAAAATAACTTCTGCATCTTTTTCGCCACCAGCCCACTTATGTTCGTAATCATTGACTTTACTTTGTGAAATTCTCACACCAATTGGAACTTGGTTGCCTAGAGTTTTGCGTGTCCTCTTAATCACTTCTAAGGTCAATGCCAAACGGCGCTGCACACTGCCCCCCCAGGAATCATTGCGATGATTCGTATAATCGGTCATGAATTGATCCAGCAGATACCCATTGGCCCCATGGATTTCGATGCCATCAAACCCAGCTACTTCAACCGAACGTTGCGCAGACTGCACAAATCCGTCAATGGCATCTGAAATATCACTATCGGTCATCGCAGTAGGAAGCGGATAGTCGCCACTTCCATAGTAGAACTCGATTTGCTTGCCTTTCGGTTGCACGGCCGAAGGCCCAGCAGTATGTGTTACAAATCTGTTACCTTGGCTGAGGGCACCTGCATGCATGAGTTGTGCAAAGATGAGTGCATCATGATCATGCATGCGTGCCACAACTTGCCGCCATGACTCTGCTTGCGCATGGTCACTTAACCCTGGCTGGAATTGATAGCCCTGTGCAAATTTTTTATCTGTATAGATGCCTTCAGTCACAACTAAACTGAAACCACCCTTGGCAAAGCGCTCGTAGTAACGGGCCATGCGCTCGTTGGCCAAGCCTTCAGCTGTTGCACTGACTCTTGTCATAGGTGCGACAGCAAATCGATTATGCAATGCCTTGCCGTTTATTTCATAATCTGTAAATAATGATACCTGTTGCGATGTCATGATTACCCTCACTGAATTGCATTAAATTAGAATTAAATGGCTCGTTATCTATGGTTAAAAGCCACTACTAGCTAGATATTAACAAGAGCAATGCTTGAAGGGTAGATCACCTAACCGTAAACATGTATTTCATAAAATGAAACAATCATGAACTTATTAGACATTACGACATTTGTAAAAATTGCATCGCATGGAAGCTTATCTAGTGTTGCCAGGCAACAAGGTGTTAGCACTGTTGCAATCAGCAGAAGTCTGTCAGCACTCGAAAAGGAATTGGCTGTACGACTATTTCATCGCACAACTCGTTCTCTCTCTCTTACGTCTGAAGGTGAGGCCTTTTTGCCTTATGCTCAATCTATATTAGAAACCAAAGAAGCCGCAGAATCAGCACTAAAGCCCACAGCAGGTGCCGTTGGCATTTTGAAGATTACTGCCCCAGTCGTATTCGGACAAACTGTTATTAACCCGTTAATACAAAACCTTCTAACAAGCCATCCTCTCTTAAATTTGGATTTGGTCTTTACAGACAATATCGTCGATATTGTTGGTCAAGGCATGGATTTGGCTATTCGGATTGCACCTATCAAAAATTCAAGTCTCGTTGCCAAAAAGCTAGCAAACAACCGTAGATTGATTTGTGCCTCTCCACAATATTTGGCTACCCATGGCACCCCCAAGTCTCTTGATGAGCTCAAACTCCATGGCGGTTTGATACTTCACGGCATGGAGTACTGGCCATTTGATAAAGATGGGTATTCTTATCCAACTAAAATCAAAGGCCGACTACACACAAGCAGTCTGGACACCATTCGGATCGCTGCAATAAATGGTGTGGGCATAGCACTCATGACCTATTGGGATGTTCGGCAGCATTTATTGGAAGGTAGTCTGATAGAAATAGAGCTGAATGATGCCAGCCTGGATGATTTGGCTATATGGGCTGTATTCCCAACGCGCCATTATATTCCTGAGCGCGTCAAAGTGTTTCTTGACAGTCTGCAAAAAGCATTAAATGCAGCAGAGTGCGGTTGGCAAAAATAATTACACAAATGGTCACCCAAAAACCATACATTCAGGAAGCCTGCGGACAAAAAAAGCGGCCAGCCGAAAATCGGCTAACCGCTTGATTTATTTGGTGGGCCCACCAGGACTCGAACCTGGGACCAAGGGATTATGAGTAATTTCAATGTGTTTCCCACTTTGCACTTTGCCTAATAGCAAGGTGCTGGCGTTAGAATTTTTGTTTTATACACTTTTGGGTAAACCCTATTCAATTAAGCCAATTTTGGAACAAGTTTAGGTAGCGGAAAATGCCAGGACATCACATATAGTTCTTACCGACTAAAAATTTGTTATAGTGCTAAAAAAACATATTCTGAAAACTTTATTGTTCTCAACACTATGAACACTTAACCCCATTTGGTGAAAAGGCATAAATTTTGTTTGAGTAGTAAAAATCTCATCTATTGAGAAAAATACTTCATAAAATCTCAATTATTCTGAAATTTCATCTCATCTTTTCTAAAAACAGTTCAGATAACCTTTTGATTTCCTTAATCTCTCAATCTCATCTTCTTTGAGCTCCAACGGTCTGCGCTCAACTCCATAAAAAGTGAGATTAAATCAAGATAAGTTAAGATTGAATTTCAAATAAAACGAGATTTTTTAGCCCGACACCGTCATATTAAATTTGATGGTTTCGGGCTAATTTATTTAGATATTCATAATTCTTAATAACTCGATATCAATTTAATTATTACGACCTTTATTTAGTTCGAATGGACAGTTAAAAAGTTATAACAGTAAAATTTCTTGGTCATTCCTACCAATCAACTCATTGAAGCCCAACGTGTAAAACCTTTAACTCAGAGAACTCGGAAGAGGTTGAAATATTAAACCTGTGATCGCATCTGTAATTGATATATAACTGCTAGGGAGAGCTCAGTTGTTTCCCATTATTACCTGTAGAGTTTTAACCAATCTAAGCTTATAGTTCACCCTGTAAAATATAAACATTCATTCTCGGGTTGAGAGCTCCCATATTCCCCCCTATTCTCAAGGCACTTTTGATGGCGACACCAAAGGTATTATCGTAAATATTCCACCATATTCATGACAGAGGAAATATTCGATGTAAACCTGTAATCTTGACAGCGAACTCAGTGAATATGTTGAAACATGAAATGCTTCGGCAAGTATCTTATTCTTTAGTCTGGAATGAAATTGTTGCGAGTGTGTTCGTCCCTATATTTATAGAAAAATTAAGTACTTTTAATAAAATCTCATTTAATCTGAAATCATCATAAATATATGATGGAGATATAAATGCCAACATTTTCTTCCTACGATTTACCTAAAAACCTTCACCCACTCATTGATTTAGTGCAGGATTTACGTTGGACATGGAGTCACGAGGCTGACACTTTGTGGCGAATGCTGGACGAAGAAATCTGGGAATGCACAAAAAATCCCTGGACACTTTTGCAACATGTCTCTGAACAGAGGCTGCTGCAACTGGCTGAAGATGAAAAATTTTGTCTTGAGTTGCGACGTCTGTCAGAACAGCGAGCAGCCTATCAATCAGATGGTGGCTGGTACAATGAAATAAATTCAGACTTCAATATTGGCAAAGTAGCCTACTTCAGTATGGAGTTCGGTATTGGTGAGGCCCTGCCAATTTACGCGGGCGGTCTTGGGATCCTCGCCGGTGATTATCTTAAAACTGTCAGTGATCTCGGCCTACCTGTTATCGGTGTTGGTCTCCTATATCAGGAAGGCTACTTTCGTCAGATGCTTGATGCAGAGGGTCATCAATTAGCAATCTATCCCTACAACGAACCCTCAACATTACCTATACAGCCATTACGTAAAACCAATGGAGAGTGGCTGTATGTGCCGCTGAAACTACCTGGGCGGCAACTAATGCTACGTGTATGGCAAGTTAATGTTGGTCGTACCCAGTTATATTTATTAGACAGTAATGATCCTGTTAACAGCCCGCGCGACCGTGGTATCACCAATAAATTGTATGATAACAATCAGGAATTGAGATTTCTGCAGGAACTTGTCTTGGGGATAGGAGGCTGGAGATTAATACAAGAGGTCGATGAATCCATCTCCGTATGCCACCTCAATGAGGGTCATGCTGCTTTTGTCATTTTAGAACGCGCACGTCAATATATGGAGCAAAATGACTGCACATTCCAGCAAGCATTGTGGGCAACGCGTGCGGGAAATGTATTTACGACACACACGCCTTTAGCAGCAGCTTTCGATACTTTTTATCCACAGTTGATTGAAAAATATTTCCCAATATTTCATGACTTCCTAAGTCAAACAAAACTGTCGCTACAACAACTACTGGCATTGGGCCGCAGAGATCCACATGATCCGACTGAGCCATTTAACATGGCCTACCTCGCAATGCGAGGCTGTATCCGCTGTAATGGCGTGAGTCGTTTGCATGGTAAAGTCAGTCGGTACTTATTCAGCAAACTTTACCCACGTTGGCCTGTTGCTCAGATACCAATCACTCACATTACCAACGGTATACACGTGCCAACATGGGATTCCCCTTGGGCAGATAAATTATGGACAGAAGCTTGCGGCAAACAACGTTGGGTTGGCAATATAGAAAATCTGCATAGATCAATTGAAGCAATCGATGATGAGACCCTGTGGAAACTATGCACCAGTGAACGTGAGGATCTAATTCTCTATGCACGCAAACGTCTGTCTCTACAACTTGGGCAAAGGGGTGCTTCGCCTGAACAGGTAAATGCATCAAGTCAGCTACTTGATCCGAACGCTTTAACCGTTGGCTTTGCCCGACGGTTCGTTAGCTACAAACGTCCTAATTTGCTCCTGTTTGACAAACCACGCCTCGAGCGCCTCCTGAGTAATAGAGACAGGCCAGTGCAAATCATCATTGCAGGTAAAGCACACCCAAGTGATGCCGAAGGTCAGGGAATGATTAAGGAGTGGATACAATTCATTCAGCACTCAAGGATCAGAGATCGAATCGTATTTCTCGAAGATTATGACATCGCATTGGCTCAGCAACTGGTGCAAGGTATTGATGTCTGGATCAATACCCCACGTCGTCCTTGGGAGGCCTGTGGAACCAGTGGTATGAAAGTTCTCGCTAACGGGGGGCTTAATTTATCTGAACTTGATGGTTGGTGGGCCGAGGCGTTCTCCGACGATGTTGGCTGGGCGCTAGGTGATGGCCATGAACATGATTCAGACCCAAGCTGGGATTACATTGAAGCTGAACAACTCTATGAGTGCTTAGAAAACGACATCATACCTATGTTCTATGACCGGGACTTGCAAGGCATTCCACGTGACTGGCTAAAACACATTCGCAATAGCATGATGAAACTAGCTCCAGAATTTAGCAGCACACGTATGGTCCAAGAATATGTGAGAGAGCTTTATCATCCAGCCAAAGCAGGCTATGAACAACGCACAGCTCACCAAGGCCTGTTAGCAAAAGAATTATGTAACTGGTACAACACCATCGATCAGCACTGGGATCAGATCCACTTTGGTAATATGGAAGTGGCCACCTCCAACAATGTTTTGCTATTTCGTATACAGATATATTTAGGAGAAATACTGCCTGAGCAAATCAAGGTCGAATTGTACGCAGATACGCAACTCAATGAGCCCCCGTTAGTTATTGAATGTCAATGTCAGGAAAAAATCAGCGGTGCGGTTCACGGTTATTGTTATCAAGCTGATATTAAAACAAATCGAGAAGCTAAAGAATTTACTGCACGAATCATTCCCTATCATCCAAAAGCACAAGTTCCAGCCGAGGCCAATATGATCTTGTGGCAGCATTAATGCGTAATTTTTAAAAAAACTGGATGTTCTCCTACTATATAAATGTTTTATAAAGATCATAAGGATCTTTAGAGGATTTTTGGTAATTAATGGGTCAGAAAGCAAGGTAGGTTGGGCTGAGGCACGATACCCAACAATCCAAATCATAAAAATGCTTTCACTTTTCAGCATAACTCCATAAAACCACCCCATCCGTTGGGCTTCATAAATTCAGCACAACCTACCAAATCAACCTCCTATGATGAGACAGATTAAAGCAAAGGGGGAGTTCGTCAAAAATTGGATTCCTAATGATTTTTTTGTTTTTTAATAATATAACTATCTAATAAAGGCCACACTTCCAGCTCATTATTAAAAATAGCGATTCGGTCTTGATTAGCTGATACTAAAATGCCTTTTGCAATGATTTTATTTTGATTTTTGGTATCAATTAAATATGAACATTGGCCGACTTTTTCTTCATGGTCACAGCCCGACTCTGCATATATTTGTATTTGCCTATCTGCATCTGCTTTCCCTCTTTCATATGGAAAGGCGGTTAATAACCCCAAGAAACAAACAATAAGCAGCGGATAAGAAAACCAAGATGAGAGTTCAACATGCATCTCACCTAATACACACCAATGCCATTGTGTAATACCTAATATCTTTCTTCCTTGATTTTCTTTGCTTATTTCTTCGAATAACCAATCCTTGCCATTGGCTTTTGCATGTCTTGCATAGAAAAAAGCAACCAGACCAATAATGACTAAAACAACAAAAAATCCAAGCCAGACTGGCCATTTAGTGAGTAGCCATGCAATGGCTAAAACTCCGATATACCAGCTTTCAACCAGAACATCGCTCATATCTTTATTTATCAGTTCGTAACTCAAACCAAACGTAAAGATATGCCCAATATGGTAGCTAAAGCCTGTTAACAATATGCATGGCACTGCTATAGCCACAGCAGAAGCAGCCATTTTTATTAACCGTTCATACTTTTCCATAATTACATCCTTGTTTAAATTTTATAAATGAGCCCGTAGGTTGGGTTGAAGAATGAAACCCAACATTTTAAGTTCAAGGGAATTAAACAGCTTGAAAATTCTGTGCATTCCAATTATTGTCTGCTTAAAGTTTTATCTGATCATTTTGTACGGTTTGATAAGTTTGACGGAGCTGAAAACGCTATATAGCTGTAATCAACCAAATTAGAACAAACTAAAGAAATTTGAAAGAATCGTATACTTAACTTTAATAAAATTACGTACTTAATAAAATATATTCAAGGAAAAAACATATATGGATATTATGAGATTTGGTTTTACTACATATCGTTGGGCTATTTTATTATCAATAGTACTTTTATCCGGTTGTGCAACTTCCTATGTTGATGGATCAACAAAGGAAATCAGTCCATCTCAGTTCAATAAACCTGAACCATTGCACCCTGTTCAGGCCTTGTTTGAATTTCAAAGCGATGGTACTGCAAACGATGCAGCTACCAATTTTTTAAAAGCCCAAGTCATCGAACAAATAAAGTTAAGCGGTTTATTTAGCGAGGTTTCAGAAGAACCTGCCCAGGGAGGCGCACTTTTAAGCATTACACTAAATAATATTGCTGTTACCGATGAAGCATATAGCAAAGGTTTTGTGACTGGACTAACTTTTGGTCTAGCCGGTTCTCAAGTCACAGATGGTTATATATGCACGGCAAGCTATGTTCATGATACTTCCAGTGCCCCCATTGAAAAACGTGCTCGTCATGCTATCCATACTACTCTTGGGAACTCATCGGCCCCATCAAACGCAACCAAAGCTGAAAATGTTGAGCAAGCTGTCACTTTGATGACTCGCCAGGTCGTGAGTAATGTCCTCAATGATCTTTCTTACGATCCTGCATTCAAATAAGTGATGGTTATGACTTCAACCTCACGCATGATTAAATTATTCACGCTTATTTTAATGCTCATCTCTATGGTGGGGTGTGCGTCCGTCAAGATGTCCCCACCTTCGGCAAGCGCAGATACATTACATAAACTACGTGCAGCGAATTTAGCATCTTCCTCAGTAGGCGAGTTTGGTTTAGCGCCAGGTCTCAAACCTGGGCTTGATAAGTCACTAGGAGGGCTTAGAGGAATGAGTCTTCAGAGTGCAAATGGGAGCTTCTCACAACAACTCAAAGATACTGTCATCGTCGAACTGAAAGCTGCTGGACTCTATGATGAAAAATCTGAATTACAGATAGAAGCCCAACTTTTGGAAAACCAAGTTAATGCTGCTATAACCACAGGCTCAGCCAAGTTAGCTGCGAATTTCACGGTGGATAAAGCCGGGAAAAGAGTATTTGAAAAAAGCTTTTCTGTTGATTCGCAATGGGATTCCTCTTTCATAGGCGATATTGCGGTTCCAGAAGCAATAAATCGATATAGCTCACTCTATAGGCAATTAGTGGCAAAACTATTTGATGACAAGGATTTTCAAATTACCTTAGCTCGGGAGTAAGAAAAACTCGTAGGTTGAGTTGAAGAGTGAAACCCAACACTTTATAAATGATATAACTTTATCGAATCTCTGGGTTTCGCATAAGGTGCACTCGAAGCTTAAAATCTGGTTTGTTTAAAGATAAGTATTAGAATTGTTTCCGAGAATATGATTAGTCTAATTAAGATCGTGCATAAACCTAGATTATTTATGTATCCAGCATCGACAATATATATCCTTTATAGTGTCAATAAACTCAAGAAAATAATGGTTTTACGGCGCGTTCCTCGCGATATGTCCTTACTTCCATCTTTTTGGATTTGTGGGAGATAAAAAAGGAAATTTAACCTAGTGATCTAGATTATTAGAATTAGATTATTACACTACTTTTCGTAATCTATCTGTTTCAACTTTGACCACATGATAACATTCGCACGCTCGGTTTTCTAAACCTGTTCGATCCCGTATTGAAATTTTGCCGCGAGTATAATGAATCAAACCATCACGTTGTAAATGGCCTGCTGCTTCTGTAACGCTTTCACGGCGAACGCCCAACATATTTGCTATCAGCTCGTGGGTCATATTGAAATCATTTGATGAAAGACGATCAAGACTTAATAATAGCCAATGGCATAAATGCTGCTCGACTGTATGGTGGCGATTACACACCGCTGTTTGTGCCATCTGGGTTATAAGCGTTTGTGTAAAACACAACAGCAAATGCTGTAATTTTCCACCTCTCCAAAATTCCTCTTTTATTATTTTTGCTGGCAATTTGTATGCATAACCAGCGTTTTGCACCATTGCCCAACTTGAGGTCGTATCGCCTCCCATAAATAATGAGATACCAACAAAACCTTCCTTACCTATCATTGCAAGTTCGGCCGTAGCACCGGTTTGTGTCATTTGTAATAAAGACACAATTGCTGTCGTCGGAAAATACGCATGCATCATCGGTTTATAAGGAGAATAAAGTACGTCTCCTAAAGCTATTTTTACTAACTCTAAATATGGAAAAACTCTTCTGCGTTCTTCCTCTGTCAGCGCTGCCAGAAGCTCATTTTGAAAAGGATCATGATCAGAAACCATAAGAGATTACCGTCATCAAAGTACATATTTAGTAGCGTTCTTCAACTTACATTGCGAGATAATTATTCAGGATTCATCGCCGAATCTTATAAAATCTAATTAACACATATCTTTTATGAGTTTTAACTAGCACAAATAACACAAATTCGCAACACTATATCGAAACAACCTATTCGCGATGGGTTGCACTATAAATGTGGGAAAACAATATACTTCATAACAATGAATTAAAAGTATGGTGGATTCGAACGAGCTTCCCACGTCATTGCAACAGTTAGAAGATCCTTTCAAGCAGCTGCACAAATTCGAACAAACAATACACTACTACAACGTCGCTTCGCCTAATATATGAGGCAGATTTTTTGAAAAAGCTAAGCCGACTTTGAAACAAGTTTGTCTTTTATTAATCTGGTCGATTTACGCTTTAACCCACTAACTTGTTGTCACATAAAAATACTTTCAACTCAAAGATTGCACCGCCTCTTTTTCCAGCTTCACGACGCAATAAATTCGTCAGCCGCATGACAAGTTCTGGCGATGTACGTTGTCGCACAGACTTGTTGTTACTCGAGTGTTAATTTTTTCTATGCAAAGTCGACTGCTTGAACACTAGCTTCTAGTAACACTTTGCAAATGGGAAATGCTTACGCACGAGGACGAGGTATCGTAATGACTAACTTTTATCTGGATTCAAATCCTAAATTACCCAATCACAAATGTGAATTACATTATGTCTGTCCGGAAACATGTCCAAACTTACCTGCAATAATTGAACGCATTCAACTCGGGAACCTGCCTGATCTCAAAACTGCAATTCATATAGCCAGAAGAAAGTTTTATAACCAAGCTCACCTGATTAAAGAATGTTCTCACTGTTCCAATGCTCCTTCTCATTGACCAAATTCTGACTTCACATCGGTGACTATCTCGGGGCGTTATTCTGCATGAGATAAGTATGATGCCAGGTTATCCTCGACAGCTTCAGAAACTAAACAATTAATTAGCCCATATCCTGCTGATAATATGATGGTGTCACTTTAATTACTAAGCTGGTAGGTTGGGTTGAAGAATGAAACCCAACACTTTATAAATGACATAACATTATTGAATCGTTGGGTTTCGCAAACTCTACCCAACCTACATTTATTTTTTAATGATTGATGCAATTTCGACGGGCTTTTGTTGCTGGTGGTACGTATTTCTTTACGGTCAATCTGCTGGAATGAGATAAATCACTGCTTACTGATCATATTGATCTGCTTAAAACCGCTTTTCGCAGAGTTAAACTCAGCCACCCTTTTTATATTGATGCGATGGTGGTGTTACCTGATCATCTTCATATTATCTGGACTTTACCTGAAAATGACTTTGATTTCGCCACTCACTGGCGATTAATCAAATCCCATTTTTCTCGCAGTCATCCCTCTACCGAACAAATCAATATCTCACGTCTAAAGAAGTCTGAACGCGGCATCTGGCAACGCCGTTACTGGGAGCATTTAATTCGAGATGAGTTGGATTATGAACGCCATATTGATTACATTTATTACAATCCGGTGAAACATGGTTATGTCGATAAGCCAGTTGATTGGCCTTATTCGAGCATTGATCGGTTTATTGAGAACGTCATCATGTCCAACACTTGGAGTGTTGGAGAAACGGAGATGCTTGTGAATTTACCAATTCGTTGATTTTATTATTTATAAAATCGGTCTATTGGTCCAAACGTTTCCAAATTTTTTTATCTCCTGGCCGCGGGGGTTGGCAGCGCAAAAGCGAAGATGTCAAAAATTTATTGGATACTTGTCTCGTAAAGCGATCTTCATGAGAATCAAATTGTATCGCGTAATTATTTGATACACATTGGCAAAATTCTTCAAAACTCATACCCGACTCTTCATTGTAACCAAAGTCATAGCTTGACTTGCCATTGCCATCACATTTGATCAAAGCATATTCAGCAGCGCCAGGGATATTGAAACATTGATTGGATATGTCAGATTTAATGTTATAGGCTGGCTTTTTCGGCCCCGCTTTGAGCCTCTCTTCCAAAAACCGGTTGCTCCAGCATTTGCAATCGAAATGGGAAGCAAGTGTGCCATCGCTTTGGCACTCTTGATAAACCTGCTCCATTTCCTTTATTGCTTCTGGAGAGGCGTTTAATGATTGGTCTGACTCATCGGAAGCCGCTTGGCTTAGGATTATCGTTGAATCATGCTGAATAAACTGTCCATCCTTTGAGATTGGAACAGGTTTATCACTGAATGTTATATCAGCCATCACAACCACAGGGACTGAAAAGAGTAGAAATAGAATGGTTTTCATAATTCATTCTCCTATCGTTGTGAAGATAGTTTTCGTCTCCATCATAATGGAAAGTTTTGTGAGATGAAAATTTACAAGTTTTTTAAATATTTTATAAATGAGTCTGTAAAAAATTCACATATTCCCAACATATCTAACTTCCGCATTATATAAATACTGAATAGTGATTTTAGTCATTCAGCATATATTCCAGCTATTTTTAGCCTGCTATGCCTTACGCTATCTCAATCGAAACACTTTTGGTTGTTAGTGTAAAAATTTAAGCAAATTCGATTCTGTTACTCTGGCATTTATATTGCTCCTCCTCTCTTTGGCATAGCCTTCCACTGATTCATTATTCATAGATGAGAAAACAATCCTCTATCTAATTTGGCTATCCATCTTTTCATTACTAATTGAAGGTAATAAATGAGTCCAAACATGGATCTTCAAACTGCAAAAAATAATAATCTGCTTGAGGCGACCTTAAGCGAGAGTTTTTTAGAGTTTATCGATGACAATGCTTTTCCCTGTGTAGGGGCAAAAGCCGCTTTAGCCAATGGCTCAATAGAAACGCATGAATTCGATATGTTGAGTAATCCTAAAAATGACCAACTCATTGCTGATGGACTCTCCCGATTTGTTGAAATGCTCGACGTGAATGAGGATGACAGCTCTACAGTGCATTCCTATGTGGCTCTGTTTGATGGACCTTTTAATATGAATGAGCATGAGTTCGAATCTCAGCTATGGTCACAACTGTGGCGGCTTCACAAGCTTGATATTAAGGCAGGCAACTCGCCCGCAGAAGATGTCAGTAGTGATACCAACAATCCTCATTTCAGTCTGAGCCTATCGGGTCATCCGTTTTTTATTATTGGCTTACATCCGCATGCCTCACGTCTGGCCAGACGCTTTAGTCATCCGGCCATGGTTTTTAATTCTCACCGTCAGTTTGATAAGCTCAGAGAAGATGGTCGTTTTGAGAAAATGCAAGCGGCTACTCGTGCTCGAGATATTGAGTTGCAAGGTTCGATTAATCCCAATCTGGCTGACTTCGGTGAAGCGAGTGAAGCTAGACAATATAGTGGCCGTGAGGTGGAAGACCAATGGCAGTGTCCATATGATTTCAGGAGAACGAATGAATAACGCTACAAAGACGATAAGAATTTCACCTTGCTCTGCCCAAAGCGTCGAACTGGATAAAGGTGATGAATTGATAATTATCGATCCAGAAGGCCAGCAAGTGAGTGATCTGGTCGCATTTGAACGGACTAATCGTGAGGAATACCTGTCGTCGGGACGTTCACTGGATTATGCCTCACGTATGTGGCTCACTACAGGTGACATTTTATACTCGAATCGTAGCCGTCCCATGTTCACTATTCTTGAAGATACCTGCGGGCGACATGACTTTACATTAACTCCCTGTTCCAAAGATACCTTCAAGATAATTTATGGCGAAGATGAAGGCCGGCCGGGCTGTGAAGGGAATCTTGTTGCAGCACTTGCGCCTTACAGTATTGGCGTTGATCGTATACCGATTGCTTTTAATGTTTTTATGCACGTGGCGGTTGATGCGGACTCAGGTGAGTTTCAAGTGTTACCTCCACTCAGTAAAGCAGGTGATTTTGTTCGCTTTCGGGCAGAAATGCCGTTAATAGTGGCTATGACAGCCTGTTCAGCTGGTCAATCGAATAACTTTCACTATAAACCAATCGACTTTCAAGTATTGAAACATGCAATCTGATGAAATCGATTTTGATATTTTCTGAAGGAGTTACTTATGCCAGTCGTTCGTGTGACATGGTTTGAAAATAAAGACGATAAAGCTAAAAAAGCAGTGGCGAAAGAAATTACCGAAAGTATTGTCCGAAATACCGGTGCTGAAGCTAATTCAATATCCGTCATCTTTGAAGAAGTCGCTCAAGCCGATTGGGCGGTCGGTGGAAATCTGTCCGAAGATCACAAGTGACAGGTTTGGTTAAAGCATGAAACCCAACAGTTATAAATGAAATAACATTTTGGATTTTTTGGGTTTCGCAGACTCTACCCAACTTACGTTTTTATTCATATGAATCATGATAATGGATATAAATAAGGATTTAACGTTGAATGGGTGGTGTTTCCCAGCACGATCCGAACGGTACTGATGAAACCCGCTTCATGCCTTTTTATGATCTTGACTTGAGTGCTGGTGTTTTTTGACAACGTCCTTTTTAAAAAGACGGTAAACCCAAAGGAAAAAATAAGGCCCGAAGAACACCACAAAGAAAGTGGTCGTCATGATACCGCCGAGAACACCGATAGAGATCGCATTCTGTGCTCCTGATCCGGGGCCGGAAGCAAAAGCCAATGGCAGCACGCCAAGTATAAAAGTTAGAGACGTCATCAAAATGGGCCTAAACCGCTGTTGTGCTGCTTGATAAGCCGCATCGAAAGCCGTTTGCCCCTCTTCAAAGTTATTTTTCGCAAACTCAACAATCAATATGGCGTTTTTCGCAGCAAGGCCGATAGTAATTAACAGTCCAACTTGAAAATAAACATCATTAGCCTGTCCAGTGCTCCATGTTGCAAGTACGGCACCTAAAATACCCAGAGGCACGGTTAGGATAATAGCAACCGGTATAGCCCAACTTTCATAAAGCGCCGCCAGGATGAAAAAAACGGCCAAAGCGGATACCAGATAAAGTAAAAGTGTATTGGTGCCTGCCTCCTTTTCTTCATAGGACAGACCTGTCCATGCCACTTCCAGCCCATCAGGAAGTTTTTCAGCTATTCTTAAAACCTCCTGTAATGCTTTACCCGAACTCACTCCTTGAGAAGTGGACCCTTGTATTTCTCTTGAGGCTGCACCATTAAAGCGTGTCAATTTAGGTGATCCATAAGTCCATTCACCTGTGGCAACTTCTACAAGCTGTACCATATCGCCATTTTTATTTCGTACGTACCAGTCATCAATATCTTCAGGCAACATTCGGAAAGGTATGTCACCTTGCACATAAACGCGTTTTATACGCCCGTTTTCTAAAAAATCATTCACGTAAGTCCCACCGAGTGCGGTGCTCAACGTCTGATTGACAGTGCTTATAGGAACACCAAGAGCACGTGACTTGATGTTATCAATCGTTAGATCATATTGGGGACTGTCGGATAATCCGTTAAAACGAACCTGCGTCAAAAGTGGACTTTGATTGGCCATGCCTAAAAACTGATTGGTTGCATTAACCAGCGCTTGATGGCCTAGTCCCGCGCGATCAACAAGTTGAAACTCAAAGCCACCGGAATTACCAAGCGCACTGACCGGTGGCGGCACCAGAGGAAAAATCATCGCATCACGGACTTTAGATAAAGACTGTGCTGCACGGTTTTTTATATTAAAAACACTATTTTCTTCACCCCGCTCTTCCCAACTTTTCATTTTGATAAAGGCGATGCCTACATTTTGTGCTTGTCCTGAAAAGCTAAAACCTGCAGCAGCAAAAAGACCGTCTACTGCGTCCCCAGCCTCTTCAAGGTAGAAATCTTCTATAGCCTTAACTTTTTCGACTGTTTGTTCAAGTGAAGAACTGGGCGGCCCGTTTAACAGTGTAAACATTCGGCCCTGATCTTCATCGGGGAGAAAGGATGTAGGGATACGAAGGAAAGTTAAGACGGCGATAATAATAAGTACTAAAAACAATGCTGGTAAGACAAATCGATTCTCAAGCAATACGTCCAACATGTTTTTGTGACCTCGACGTAAAGCTTCGAAGCCATGATTGAATGATGCAAAAACGCCTTTATCTTTTTTTGCTTTTCTGGATTTTAAAATCACTCCGCAAAGAGAGGGTGACAAGGTCAATGCTATAAAAAGCGATATTGCCATAGCGACTGAGATAGTCACCGAAAACTGGCGGTATATCACACCCACCGAGCCCTCAAAAAAACTCATGGGTAAAAAAACAGCCCAGATAACCGCCGTAGTGCCGATAAGGGCTCCGGAAAGCTCCTTCATAGCCGCTTTTGTGGCTTCCTTTGGGTCACGTTCAGGATCTTTTTCTAATTTACTTTCTACATTTTCCGTTACCACAATTGCATCATCGACCAGCATACCGATCGCAAGAACCAGTGCAAAAAGCGTCAGCACATTGATCGAATAACCGAGTATGAAAATAGCCCCGAAGGTTCCAAGCAGAACGATGGGAATAGCAATTGCTGGAATAAATGTCGCGCGAAAATTTTGTAGAAATATGAAGATAACAAGAATAACCAAACCGATGGCCATGAAAAGCGTTTTCACCACATTAACTATCGATGTTTCAATAAATGTTGAGACATCAATGGGATAAATCACTTCAAGATCGGCAGGAATAATATTATCGAAGTCTTTTATACGGTCCTTGATGCTTTGAATCGTCACCAGTGCATTAACGCCGGGAGCAAGCTGGACAGCGATACCAGATGCTGGTTGCCGGTTCCAACGTCCGATAATATTATAATTCTCGGCCCCGATTTCAATTCGGGCCACATCTCCTAATGTGACTCTTGAGCCATCCTCGAGAACGGTTAATAAAATGGCTTCAAACTGTTCTGGAGAAGAGAGCAGAGATTGCGACGTAATGGTGGCATTAATCTGCTGCCCTTTTGCTTGTGGTGCGCCGCCTATTTCGCCTGTGGCAAGCTGAACATTTTGATCTTGTATGGCATCAATAATATCCAGCGCGGTAATATTAAAATTATTCATACTTCGCGGATCGAGCCAGATCCGCATGGCATGTTCAGAACCAAAGCTCTGAATTTGACCAACGCCGTCAACGCGGCTCAAAGGTTCTTCAATATTTGATGCCAAAAAATCGGATATATCATTCCGACTCATTGCCCCTTCTTTGGAATAAAAGCCGATGATCAGCGCTTCACTATTACCACCTTTTTCAACAGGAACACCTAACTGCTGAACAATCGTAGGCAAGGACGATAACGCTTTAGAGACTTTGTTTTGGGTTTGTACCTGAGCGATATCCGGGTCAGTTCCAGGCTCAAAGGTTAGCGTAATGGTGGCACTGCCAGAGGAAGAGCTTTGCGCTTGTATATAACGAAGATTGTCGATTCCAGTCAGGTTTTGTTCGATAATCTGCGTAACGGTATTCTCAAGTGTTTCAGCCGAAGCCCCGGGATATGTGGCAGTAATAGATACTTTAGGCGGCGCAATGTTGGGGTATTGTTCAATCGGCAACTGAAACAGCGAAAATAAACCAAACCCTATGATGAAAAGCGCGATAACCCAGGTAAAAATTGGGCGGCCTATAAAAAAGCGTGAGAACATTTCTAGCGGTTCTCAACTTTATTCTGCTGTCGCTGCCCTACCTTGATGTTTGGGCCATCGGGGGTGGCGCTTCATCTTTAAGAGAATTCGGTGCAACTTCGAGATTCATGTCCTCATATCCAACATCGATTGGTTCAGGTTTTACCAAGACTCCCTCACGTAACATCATCGTCCCCTCTACAATCAAACGATCCCCGCTTTCTAGCCCATTAAGAAGAATCCAATTATTTCCATAGGCCGCCCCTGTGGTTACAGGAGTTTTGGCAGCTTTATTCTCAGTATCAATAACCCAAACACTTTTCCTACCCTCAGCATCTATTACAACGCTTTTTTGAGGAACCACGATCTGTTTTGTACGGCCAATCTCTTCTATGGAGGCCCAGACAAACATACCCGGCAACAGGATAGTGTCTGGATTATCAAACACAGACCGCAATCGTATTGAAGCAGTCTGTATATCAACAGAAACATCCGTTGAGTCTAAAGTGCCCTTGTGTGGGTATTTTTGTGTTGCATTATTCAGATAAAGATAAACTTGATATTCAGATTGAGATTCTTTATTCAGTCGTGCAGCAGATAAACGCTCCTGTAAATCCCGTACCTCTGATGCAGACTGTGACAAATCCACGTAAACAGGGTCAAGCTGGCGTACAGTCGCCAGCGGAACGCTTTGCTGAGAGGTAACGAGCGCACCTTTTGTAATGCTGGACGGACTTATATAACCGCTTATTGGTGCGTATACGCGCGTGTAGTCTAAATTGATTTTTGCACTTCTAACTTCAGCTTCTGCTTGGCTTACAGCAGCCTGAGCTTGAGCAAGGCTGGCCAGTGCATTGTCATACTCTTGCTGGCTGACTGCATTTGAAGTGATCAGCGTTTCATATCGATTTACCAGGTTTTGGGCATTTTCTCTTCGCGCTTTAGCATCTTGCAGATTAGCCTTGGCCATTTGGTAATCCGCTTCATAGCGAGCGGCATCAATCTGATAAAGCTGCTGCCCCTCTTCTACATATGATCCCTCTTTGAATAATCGCGACTGAATGATGCCACTGACTTGTGGCCTGATTTCAGCGACCTGATAAGACACTACACGACCAGGAAGCTGATTCGTGTGTTGTATCCGTACTGGCTTAATTTCGACAAAGCCCACGTCAATAGCCTGTTGACTCATTCCGCCCTGTTCTGATGCGTTCTGTTGATTATTGTCCTGATTATCATCACATGCCGACAATGAGATAATAAGTGCAAAAATGGCAAGAACAGACAAAAATCTAACGTTCATAGCAAAGATATTCAGCAAGCATTTCTAATCAAGTACTCCATTAATGTTGATTTAACTCAGAAACAGTAAATGCTTTTAAATCAGATGGATGGAAACGAATATGACTGTCAGTAGTCAGCGTAAAAAACTCATCCCTTGAACTTAAAAGAGGGCCAATCCTTATTGAAAGGATATGCCAAACAGCAGGCCCCCTTTAGTCCTATCAGATTGTTGTTAACCACCAAACTTTTCGTTTTCGCCAATATTCGGCGTGGTATGTTTGATATTGGCTTTAGCAAACTCATAAAGCTGGAAGGCTTTATTCTCTTTTGCCATCCAGTGTTCGCCCATTTCAATTTTAACTTCCAGTAAGGCGACATCTGGGTCGTCTTTACCTTCAGGGAACCAAGCAGCAATAAATGGATTCCAGTATTTGTCGATCAGTGTTTGATCATCTGACACCCGAGCACTGCCCGACAGTGAGACATATACACCTTTGTCCTGATCAGAAAAGGTCAGGCAGACATCATGGTCACGATCCGTTTCGCTAACCTTCTCAGCACTGCGACGAGTATAGAACCAAAGAGTGCCATCATAGGCATCCTGAACTAGGTGCATTGGCCTGGCACGTGGCATGTCGCCATCGAGTGTGACTAACATGCCGACTTTAATATCTTTTATCATTCCCCAAATTTTTTCCTTATGTTCAGGACTAGACATAATGCAAACCTCCTAATGGAACACTATAAATAAAAATACAGCGATTACACCGCTGCTTTTGATATATCAATGACGCTTTACCATTTTTTTGAATAAAGTGATAAATCAGCTTTACACAAAAAAATTTTCTTTCTTGTAATAGTGATAACAAATAGCCCGGAAGGTTCCGGGCTATTAAAGAACTCATTGTTTCTAATGCTTAATTAAATATCCATCCAGCCAGCGTTTTTAGCCTCGCTCCATTCTTTTTCCTCAATATCACCGCTGTTATTTCCGTCGTAATGGCGATAAAGGCCTTCATGAAATTCATTTTCAGATAGTTGTCCATCTCCATCTTGATCCCATGATTCATAAATTAAATTGTATTCATCATGCTGACTCCATTCATCTTCGCTCAATTGGTTGTCATCATTAACATCCCAGTCGTCGAAAACACCACGTTCGCTTACACGATCAATAAATTCATTTTGATCTAAACTTCCGGTAACTTCGTTATCCGGCGTACAAGCTAAAAGGCTGACACTGCCCAATGCGAATATAAATGCCATTGTCAGTTTGTTTTTTCGGAAAAAAACTGTATTTGAATTAAGAAATTTCATACGATTTATCCTTTAAATTTGTTTTGAAGTAGGAAAAGTAAACATATTTATAAAAGTGACAAGTCAAAGACTTGAGTTTCGTCTTGACTGTCGGACTTTTCCTGGCGTTTATTACACTCGATATTCATAGCCATAATGAGCGTATACCTCATCCCGAAAGGCTTCATCAGCCATATTCGGCCAGTTGTCCTTATCAAAACCGGGAGCGTTTTCTAATGTGTCTTTATCCACATTCAAGATGAGACATTCTTCTTGTGTATCAACCGCTATGGCTTGCGGTGGAATGGCAAAAAGCTTATCACCCATCCCTAAAATTCCACCGAATGATAAGACGTAATATTGGACCTGGCCACGTTCGGTATTAATCATGATGTCCTTAACATTCCCCAGATCTTCACCCTGAGCATTTTTAACCTTGTCACCTTCAAGTGACGATGCAGATAAAACTATATTGTTGAATTTCATATCCATTCTCCGTTTTATTAGTTTTATGGGTTAATTACACCGATTTTTAAAATCACGTTGTGTTTTTGTGTTGCTTATAAACCTTGTGACGCTGTTGCTTTATTTAACGCATCAATTAGCCATGCTTCGGCATATTCCAACGCTAACGCGTAATCAAACATTGCGCCCTCCTCCATAAGTCTCCTAAACTCAACTTGGAGCTCTTCCTTATCCGTGCTTTCTTTTTTCATGGTCTGTAAATAAGCATATGCAGCCGCCAGCTCTTCCGGTGAGCTTGACTCTGTGCCGCCACTATCGATGATCTGAACCACCTCTTCGATAGATTTTGCTTGTTTAAGCGCTTCGGGAATCATAATTTCTCCTTTCGGTATCTAACCTGACAATTTCACAGATTAAATTACGTATAAATGAAATAAAGAACATTAATTAACTTGATGTTTTTATTTATATTATTTTCTCTCTAAGCAAGGGAAAGAAAAACCCAAAGTACCTCCAATCCTCCTTACTCTCATCAATGTAATTATTGAGTGAGGAAGCAGAAACTGAAGACACTTTATATTGAGTTAAAACTGAGTTTGGAATTAATCTCCAAGTTGCTCTTCGAGTTCGTTTGCCATCTGTAAATGTTCTCGTAAAATGGGCAGTTTTTCGCGTGCAAATGCACGGATTGCATCATTATCTGAATGGCTTGCACGTTCAAACAGCTCAATAGTCTCTTCGTGAGCATTGATTGAATTTTCGATGTAAGCGTCGTCGAATGATTCATCATTTCTAATGCTTAGCATCATGGCTTTAGCCATATCCATCAGTGTCGGATCGTCAGCGACTTCCAGATCTTGTTGTCTTGCGATGTCTCTCAGTTCGTTATTTGCTTTTGTATGATCTTCTATCATCCGATTAGCAAACTCATGAATTTGGGCTGTTCCTTCATCCAGAGCCATACGTGCTGTTTCAATCTCAGCAATTCCTTTCGCAGAAGCTGTTTCAACGAAATCTTCAACATCAACTGGATCTCTCGTCATATCATCCTCCCAATCAGGATTTGGTTCATTCGCAGCGTTTTCCGCTGCTATAGCACTGATAGTATTTTCATCGGGTATATCAACTTCACTTTCGTCAGCTTGAAGCTGTGCCGTTGAAAGCCCCAAAGTCGCTAAAATTGCAACGTTAAAGAGTTTGTTTTTCATATAAATTCTCCATTTCATTTGAAACGCTCCCCCATCTTTAAGTGAAAAGAGAGGGCTTTCCTAAAGTTGTAGGTATTTAGCAGGGGAATATTTATGAAACTGCATACAAATTAGGCATTCCCCCGATTTAAATAAGATAAGGGGTATTACTATGCTTAACGCAATATGAATGCCAACACTAATATTGACAGCCCAATTGAGTTATTAAGCAGCTTATGGAAAATATAATATGAGTATAAATAGGCAGTTAAGGAGATGAATAAACTTGCTCACTTAACTTGAAATCGTTTTGACTGACGTTGTTTTTTCTATTTATTAATAAAAAGTGAAAAGAAAATTCAGAGAGATATGAATTTTTTACAGCCGATATAACGTAATTGCTTCATGAATCGTCACTAACACCTTAGCCTTCCTGACGGACTGGTTTTACAGAGCTACAGGCATTTTTGTTATTTGGGCTTAGATGAGCATTAATAAGACTGGTTTTGTAGAAGGTTTAGTATCATGATCATGCCGGATGACATGGCAATTTAAAGTTCGCGCCCAAATGCGCTGTGCAAATCCTTGTTACTAATAGGTTAAAGCCACTATTCGAAATGGGTCATGTCTTTTGTTGTTGCAACTGCCAAAGCTTAGCGTAGACCTCATCCAGCTTTAACAAGGATTCATGGGTTCCTTGCTCAACAATTTGCCCATGTTGCATGACAACAATGACATCGGCATCCACTACAGTAGACAGACGATGTGCAATCACCAGGCTGGTCTGCCCCTTTGAAATGTCGCGAATGGCCTCCTGAATAATACGTTCAGAATGACTGTCCAGCGATGAGGTTGCTTCATCAAACATCAATATAGGCGGACGTTTTAAAATCGTGCGGGCAATGGCTACACGTTGTTTTTCACCGCCACTTAGCTTTAAGCCCCGTTCTCCGACCAGAGTATTTAAACCGTCTGGCAATTCAGTAATAAAGTCTTCTAAATGGGCCAGTTTTATGGCTTGTTCTACTTCGGCATCAGTGGCATCAATACGACCATATCGGACATTCTCACCCAGTGTTGTATTAAACAAAACGGTATCCTGGGGCACGATACCAATTGCCTGGCGTAACGAGGCCTGTGTGACATCGCGAATATCCTGACCATCAATACGAATGCTGCCGCTTTGAATATCGTAGAAACGAAACAACAACTTGATTAAAGTGGACTTGCCCGCCCCACTGCTGCCGACCACCGCGACTTTTTGTTTTGGCAGCACCTTAAAACTGAACTCGTTCAAGATCGGCAATCGGTCACTGTAACCAAAATTCACCGCATCAAACTCAATGGCACCATCCGAAATGACTAACGGCTTGGCCTCCGGTTTATCGTTAATCTGTGGGGATTTATCTAATAACGCAAACATCCGCTCAATATTGGTCATTGAGCTTTTCAACTCACGATAAACGAAGCCTAAAAAGCCCAACGGGATAAACAGCTGCATGGTGAAAGCGTTGATTAAGACAAAATCACCCAGCGTGATTTGTCCCGCAATGACCTGAGAGGCTGCCAGCACCGTCATGGCTGTCATCGCGGAGGCAATAATCAGCGCCTGTCCACCATTTAATAAAAATAAGGACAACCGATTTTTACGCCGAGCCTGTTCCCATTTAGCTAATTCGTCATCATAGCGGTTGGCTTCAAAATCCTCATTACCAAAAAATTTGACGGTTTCGTAATTCAATAAACTATCAATAGCACGAGTATTACTAGTGGAGTCAGCTTGATTCGCTTCACGAACAAATGTCAGCCGCCAATTGGTCACTAACACTGAAAATGCCACATAACTGACCACTGCCAGCAATGTTATCCATGCAAAGCCGACATGATAGTTAAGTAACAAAATACCAATCACCAACACCATTTCCAACGCTGTCGGCACGATATTAAAGACCATGACCCGCAGTAAAAACCCCACCCCGGTAACACCGCGCTCAATGTCGCGTGACAAACCTCCCGTACGTCGATTTAAATGAAAGTCGAGTTCTAAAGCATGAAGATGTTGAAAGACCTTAAGTCCGATACGGCGCATTGCTCGCTCGGTAACCCGACCAAACACCGTATCGCGAAGCTCGTTAAATAAGGTTGTGGAAAGGCGTGCAACGCCATAAGCCAGTAATAAACCGAGTGGCAGCGCAAGCATCTTATCCGGTAACTGGTTACTATCAAGACCATCCACGATGTGTTTTAGAATGAATGGCACCACAATAGTCGCTAGCTTGGCCGCCACAAGACTCAACATCGCGATGACAATACGACCACGATATTCGATAAGATACGGCCATAACGATTTTAGGGTTTTCCAGCTTAGTCTTGCCGGTTCTGCGTCTGGCGGAGGAGACAACGATCGCAATAGACATCCTTTTAATGGCGTAAGTGTTTGGAAAACACCTGAGATAAATTGAGAACGATAATGTTATCGTCTTTTACCGTGCGTATGACCTGTCTCTCCCCGGATCTATCCCAAACACTCCCTGCAAAGCACAATTAAGCATGCTGCAAAGATATTGCTAGAAAAAATTAATCCGTAATGATTTAGATGATCTAAGACTTATTGATTTCATTCATAACAATCGAGCGAAAAAGATGCATGTCGATAGAACAGTTAAGTAGCCTTTACAATTATCCATCGCTTACTTAATGACATAAAGGCATGTTTTCTAATAGTAAACACGTTTTGAAAAGAAGCTTGTTTCAATGCGTGTAAAAAGAATGATTTGTTAAGCTTAGTGGCTTATCCAATACGACCAAAATGCCTCACATTTCAAGTTCATGCTCAAAGGCGTTACAATCGATGAGTGCGAACAAACATGCTGCTTTACACACTGAATTCGCAGTAATAAATCAACTCGATAACATCATTTCTAGGGATAGTATGGAACATAAAATCTTATCGACTGGCGCAAAGGCGCTTGAAGTAAATCTTGATGCTATCCGTTATGGTTCTTTTGCAGAAATTGGGGCTGGCCAAGAAGTTGTTCGCTGGTTCTTTAGAGTCGGTGGTGCTGCAGGCACGATTGCTAAAAGTATCTCGGCATACGATATGAAAGTAAGCGACGATATTTATGGCAAAGCGTCACGTTATGTATCTCGTGAACGTTTGGAAGACATGCTGGATCATGAATATCACTTAATCGTGGAATGTTTAAGCGAGCAACGTGGCGATAACACGGCTTTTTTCGCTTTTGCTGATACCGTATCAGCACGTAACTATCACGGAACCAATGAATGCCATGGTTGGTTGGGTATTCGTTTTCAGACGGAACCTCATGCTGCACATAGCGAAATCATTATTCATGTCCGTATGTTGGACCATGAAAATGCTTTGCAACAAGAAGCACTGGGCATTCTGGGTGTGAACCTGGTACATGGTGCATTTCATTTAAGCCATAACCCTGACTTATTGGTGAAATCACTGCTGGATAATCTAACCACGGATCGTATTGAAGTCGATATGATTGATTTTCATGGTGATGCTTTCTTGCATGTTGATAACCGTGTTATCAGTTTGAGACTGGTACAACTTGGCTTGAGTGATGCCGCGATGTTTTCGGCTGATGGCCGAGTGCTTCAGCCCTCAGAGCATTTACGTAAGAAGAATGTGTTAGTGGAAAGAGGTCGGTTCCGTCCGGTGACCCACGTCAATATTGATATGCTAAATGCTGCCAGAAAACAGTTTGAAGCCGAGGATGACTCGTCCACGGAAGAAACCGTTTCCATTATGGAAATTACCATGCATAACTTGCTTGATGGCAATGACAGCATCGATCTGGAAGATTTTATTAGTCGAGCAGATGTGTTGGAGGCCACCGGACACACGGTAATGATTTCGGACTATCCAGAGTACTATCGCTTGGCAACCTATTTATCGCGTTACACCAATCGCCGCATCGGGCTGACGATGGGAGCGCATAGTTTGATTGAATTGTTTCATGATCACTATTACACCACGTTACACGGTGGGATTCTTGAAGGTTTTGGCCGGTTATTTAAGAATAACGTCAAACTCTATATTTATCCTTTCAAAGACGCTGAAACAAACACGTTATTCAAAGTCGATAATCTCCAGGTTGATGAACAACAGACGCATTTGTATGAGTATCTGAAAAAGGGTAACCATATCGAACAAATTGAACAGTTCAATGAAGATTACCTGCACATTTTTTCACCGGATGTTTTGAAAATGATCACCAGCAACGAGCCCGACTGGGAAAAATTAGTTCCTGGTGTGGTCGCTGAAAAAATTAAAGCCCAGCAGCTGTTTGGTTATAAACCTGCAGATTAGAGGGTGATTACAAAAACAGGCTTGGTTAGGTTGAGGGGAAACTCCACACTGGCGTCTTTCACTCAACCTGTGTTGGACTTTCGTTAAGATTTTACCTTTCGATAATGTTTCGAGACCTTCGCTCGATTACCACAGGTATCCATACTGCACCATCTCCGTTTATGGCTGCGTGAGTTATCTACAAACATCAAAACACAATCTGGATTTAAACAGCGCTTAAGATAAGTCCGTTGATCACTGGCCAGCATGTTCGCTAACTCGTAAGCCAGTAGGCCAATAATATCTGCAGTGGAGTGACAGACATTTTGATTAATTAGCTGGTACCCCTCAGACAACTGCTCAAGCTGATAATGCATTTTATAGTTTTGCAGATAGTTATTTAATGTAGCTATAGCATCATTCTCAATACTTTGCTTCTCAATAATCTGAGTGAGAATCTGCCTTGCTTTGTCTCTGAAAGCAAGTAATTTCCCAACATCAATACCCCGTGCAAGATCCACATCAATATTGGCTTGTTCCAGCCATGCCATCACATCACTTTCAGTCGGTAATAAATCGACCAACTCACCTTTCACATTAACTTCTGTATTAATGAAATCAACGCCAAGGTTGTTACCCACAAATTCGTATTTTTGTTTTATCTCATTCATGTAACCACTATACATGCATTTGACAGGTTAGTTAAGTCCTGATAATTTATAACCTGTATAAACAACTTATACAGGTTAGTTTTATCTTAAACGTGGAGTACACAATGAAAAAACAAAATTTTAGTAAATACGATCTAAGTAGCCCTGGAGGAAATGCCTTAGGTAAGCTGGGCTTTGCTGTTCGAGATGGCATATCGACTAATAAACCTATCAATCAAGGTGGTTTACCATGGCTTAAAAAGCTAATGATGGGCCTGCCGATTTTATTTTTGCTCACCCCTCAATGGGCGTCATCTCAAGTCGAAGCGGGTAGCAAAACGCAAGACATCGCTAAATCTCAGATAACTGATCATTCATCGGTGAGATATGGCTATGAAACAGTAGACGGTCTGGAGATCTTCTATCGGGAAGCAGGCGATAGAAACAAACCGGTTATTGTTTTACTGCATGGCTTTCCAGCTTCATCACATATGTACCGAGATGTCCTGGCTGGATTGGCGGAAGATTATTATCTGATTGCACCCGACTATCCCGCTTTTGGTAATAGCAGCTTTCCAGATCCTGAAAACTTTGAATACACATTTGATAATCTCGCTCGTGTGATGGATCTGTTTTTGAAACAAAAAGGGATTGATCGGTTTTCAATGATGATTCAGGACTATGGCGCGCCGATTGGATTCAGGTTGGCTGTTAAACATCCTGAACGTATTCAAGCCATCATTACGCAAAATGGTAATGCCTACAAAGAGGGTTTGTCGGTAAAAGGTTGGGGACCGATATTCGATTACTGGAAACAAAAAACCCCAGAATTAGAAACCACTATTGCGGAAAACGTGTTCACCTTTGACGGGATGAAATGGCAGTTCACTCACGGGACACAACAACCCGAAGCGATACTGCCTGATACCTGGGTGCTGGCTTATGCCAACCTTACCAAACCAGGACAAACACGGGCTCAATTGGATCTGTTTTATGACTATCAAAACAATGTGCTGAAATATCCCGAATGGCAAAATTATCTGCGTAAACATCAACCACCAGTACTCGTCGTATGGGGCAAAAATGATGCATTTTTCCCTGTCGAGGGCGCTGAAGGATATAAAAAAGATGTAGAAGATCTGGATTATAACGTGCTGGATACCGGACACTTTGCGCTTGAGGAGGAAGGTCCATTTATCATTGATAAAATTAAGGCGTTTTTATCCTCACGAAATATTCAATAATCTCTGAAGGATGTTTAATTGTAATGACTTGGGCAGGTTTCGCCTGCCCAATTTTTTAATAGTTGAATAAATTATCACTATTTTGTCGAGATGATGTTACTAAGACATTTTCTCGAAAGCATATTGGTGCGCACTGGTTTCAATCTTGATAAAGACTAGTTGATGTTCAGTTCGACTTTAACAAACCAGAAGCCAACGTCAAAAATGCATCTACCGCTTTGCTTGATGCAGCATGGGGATCCTCTGCATTGGCGATCCATAAGGAGGCGCCAAACAAGGCACCATTAATCAGCCGGGCCATCGCCAGAGAGTCAACCTCTCGCAAGACACCTTCCTCCATCAGCTTTTCAATACTGAGCTGCGTACTACGAATACAACAGTTTTTACGAGGCCACTGCGAAGGATCACCTAATACAGCGGGGCCATCTAAAAGCATGATGCGCTGTATCTCATGTTCACATGCCATATTGAGATAGGCGATGGAACCATTAATAAAGGCATCCCACGTGGTTGGGGCTTGCGACTTTATCGCTGACAGCCGCGTTGTCATTTCATCTTCAATCTGTTGAATGACAGCTTTCAGTAAGCCTTTTTTACCGCCGAAATGATGATAAAGCGCACCGCGTGTCAAGCCGGCTTCTGCCGTAAGATCATCCATGCAACTCTCCGCGAATCCATGTTGAGCAAAAGATTCTCTCGCAGATTTAATGAGCTTAGCCTGGGTCTCAGCAATCATATCTTCACGTTTTTGCGGCATCATTTTCTCCAAATTTTACATACGTAATGCATGTTAGTTGACATACAATGCGTATGCGAAATACTATACATCACATACGTCGCGTATGAGCAAGAATTTCCATACTTACGTTAAGGGCAATTATACCTACCTTACACTTGCCTTCTGACATACGCATCGTATGTAAAGTTGCAGTATCAGAAATTTGCTGGAAACCCCATTTCTAAATAAAACCAAGGAGAACTACATGATAAGTACAAGAAACACGTTAAGACTGTTTTTGTTGGGTAGCATCGCTGTAATGGTGCTGTCCGCATGTGGCAATCCACAAGCGGCTAATCAGGCTGAAGCGCCGGCTGCACCCGAAGTCAGCGTGGCCCAGGTGGTGAATGAGCGAATTACCGAATGGGATGAATTTACTGGTCGATTGCAAGCACCGGAAACGGTCAATCTCGTGCCTCGCGTATCAGGTTATATCGAACAGATACATTTCACTGAAGGTGCTTTGGTCAATAAGGGCGATTTGTTAGTACAAATTGATCCACAACCGTTTGCAGCTGAAGTCGCCAGACTTAAAGCCGACTTACAAAGTGCTGAAAGCGCTTTAGCATTGGCTGAAACCGAATATAACCGGGCAGTGAAACTCAGTAGTGCACGCGCTATATCGGATGAACTTCTGGACACCCGTCTTGCACGTAAACAGCAAACTGCTGCAAGCGTTGCATCGGTTAAAGCTGCCCTGCATCGTGCCCAACTGGATTTAAGTTACACCCGCATTACCGCTCCTATTAGTGGCAGAGTGTCTTATGCCCAAATAACAGCGGGTAATTTCGTTAACGCAGGTCAAAGCCAGTTAACCAGTCTGGTGTCGACCGACAAAATGTACGCTTATTTTGATGTCGATGAGCAAAGCTACTTGAAATACCAGCGTCTGACAGAAGCCGGCAAACGGGCTGATACCCGCGATGCCACAGCAAATCCTGTTTATATGGCGTTGGCCGATGACAGCAGTTACCAACATATTGGCAATATTGATTTTGTCGACAATAGCGTAAACCAGCAAACCGGCTCTATACGGATTCGTGCCAGTTTCCCCAACACTGACGATCGACTTTTACCAGGCTTATTTGCCCGTATCAAACTGGTCGGCAGTGACTCATATAAAGGCATCCTGATTGATGAAAAAGCCATCGGTACGGATTTAAACAACAAGTTTGTGTTGGTCGTGAATGCTGATAATCAATTGGAGTACCGCGCAGTCAAGCTTGGTGAAAAGGTAAATGGTCTGCGAATTGTGCGTGAAGGTTTATCCGCAAACGACAAAATTGTGGTGAATGGCTTACAACGCGTAATGCCCAATATTCAGATCGAACCCAAATTAGTGGATATGGCAACCAAAGAGCAATTAGCGGGTTTGCGTAAGGCTCAACAGTTGTTGGATAAAACCAGCACCTCACTGGCTGCAGAATCTGACAGCTCAGCAGATCAAGGATAAGGAAACCTCATGTTCTCGCAATTTTTTATCAAACGGCCAATTTTTGCAGCCGTTATTTCACTGTTCTTTTTAATTACCGGTGCTATTGCAGTATGGCAACTACCCATCACCGAATACCCTGAAGTAGTGCCTCCCACTGTTGTGGTAACAGCCAATTACCCAGGGGCTAACCCTAAAGTAATTGCTGAAACCGTCGCCTCGCCATTGGAGCAGGAAATTAACGGTGTGGAAGAGATGCTCTATATGTCTTCTCAGTCCACCTCGGATGGTCGCATGACACTCACCGTGACATTTGCCATCGGCACCGATGTTGATTTAGCCCAGACTCAGGTTCAGGCCCGGGTAGATCGTGCCATGCCACGCTTGCCACAAGAAGTACAACGCTTAGGTGTTGTCACCGAAAAATCATCACCCGATTTAACCATGGTGGTGCATTTAAGTTCGCCAGACGATCGATATGACATGCTCTATCTGTCTAACTATGCGTTGCTGAATGTTAAAGACGAGTTGGCGCGAATTAATGGTGTGGGCACTGTAGAACTGTTCGGCGCCGGTGATTACAGTATGCGGATCTGGCTGGATCCTAATAAGGTCGCGGCTCTTGGTTTATCTCCATCACAAATTACTGCCGCAATCCGTGAGCAAAATCAGCAGACAGCTGCCGGAAGCTTAGGTGCTCAGCCAAGTGCTGATGCAGAATTTCAGCTGCTGATAAACGTTAAAGGTCGTTTATCTACCGAAGAAGAGTTTGGCAATATCATTATCAAAGTCGGCGACAACGGTGAGATAAGTTACTTAAAAGATGTCGCTCGTATTGAGCTGGGTGCCTCAACCTATGCCCTGCGATCGTTATTAAATAATAAAGACGCTGTGGCTATTCCTATTTTTCAAGCCTCAGGTTCTAACGCGATTCAAATCTCTGACGATGTACGCGCCAAAATGGCAGAGTTATCGAAAAGCTTTCCAGATGGGTTGGCCTACGACATCGTTTATGACCCAACAGTGTTTGTACGCGGTTCTATTGAGGCGGTAATAAAAACGCTGCTTGAAGCATTAGTACTGGTGGTACTGGTGGTTGTGCTGTTTTTGCAAACCTGGCGTGCGTCCATTATTCCTTTGGTGGCAGTACCTGTGTCATTAATAGGTACATTTGCCTTTATGCATCTGCTTGGTTTTTCGCTTAATGCCCTATCTTTGTTTGGTCTGGTATTAGCCATCGGTATCGTTGTTGATGATGCCATCGTAGTGGTTGAAAACGTTGAACGGAATATACGCGAAGGCCTAACACCGATTGCCGCTACGCAAAAAGCAATGAAAGAAGTGACAGGCCCTATCGTGGCTACGACATTAGTATTAGCAGCAGTGTTTATCCCGACAGCCTTTATGTCAGGCTTAACCGGGCAATTTTATAAGCAGTTTGCTTTAACCATTACTATTTCTACTTTTATCTCAGCGATTAATTCGTTAACGCTAAGCCCTGCCCTGTCGGCGCTATTATTAAAAGCACCTGGTGAGAAAAAAGATCTGTTAACACGCGCCATGGACAAACTCTTAGGAGGCTGGTTATTTGGTCCGTTTAATCGCTTCTTTGCCCGTTTATCCAAAGGTTATGGCTGGTTAGTCAAAAAGGTCATTCGCTTTGGGGCGCTGGTTGGCATTATGTATGTTGCACTGCTGGGTTTAACGGGTGTGCAGTTTGCCACTACCCCTTCCGGTTATGTGCCAAGTCAGGACAAACAATATCTGGTGGCATTTGCTCAATTGCCAGATGCTGCGTCGTTAGAACGTACCGAGGAAGTGATTAAGGAAATGTCGAATATTGCGCTTGAACAACCCGGCGTAATCAGCTCTGTTGCTTTCCCCGGACTGAACATTAACGGTTTTACCAACAGTCCGAACTCCGGCATCGTGTTTACCACCTTAAGCGATTTCAAGGAGCGTAACGATCCGTCAATGTCAGCTGATGCTATCGCAGCAGCGTTAAACCAGAAGTTCGCCGGTATTGAAGATGCCTTTATTGCCATTTTCCCTCCTCCACCAGTACAGGGGCTTGGCACCATTGGTGGGTTCAGGCTGCAAATACAGGACCGCGCCAGTCATGGTTACGAAGAGCTGTACAACGTAACGATGCAGGTCATGCAAAAAGCCTGGGCTACACCTGAGCTGACTGGTATTTTTTCCAGTTATCAGGTCAATGTGCCGCAACTGGATCTGGACATCGATCGCACTAAAGCCAAACAGCAAAATGTGTCACTGGATGAGATATTTCAAACACTGCAGGCTTATATGGGCTCGGTTTATGTCAATGACTTCAACCAGTTTGGTCGTACCTATCAGGTGAATATGCAGGCTGATGAACAGTTTCGTCAGAGTGCGTCACAAATCAGCCAGTTAAAGGTACGTAATAGCGATGGTGAAATGGTTCCACTAGGTTCCTTTATCAATGTTACTGATACAGCGGGTCCTGACAGGGTCATGCATTACAACGGCTTTACTACCGCTGAAATTAATGGTGGTCCAGCCCCTGGCTACAGTACCGGGGAGGCACAAGCAGCGATTGAGAAAATACTGGCTGAAACATTACCCAATGGCATGACCTATGAATGGACAGAGCTGACTTACCAGCAAATTCTGGCTGGTAATGCCGGGGTATTTATCTATCCGTTGGTGATTATGCTGGTCTTTATGGTGCTGGCAGCCCAGTACGAAAGCTTAAGTTTGCCGATGGCCATTATTCTGATCATTCCGATGACATTATTGTCAGCACTGAGCGGCGTTTTAATCTACGGCGGGGATAACAATATCCTCACTCAGATAGGGTTGATAGTGCTGGTGGGGCTCGCCACCAAAAATGCCATTTTGATCGTCGAGTTCGCTAAAGAACTGCAAGACCATGGAATGAGCACAATGGAAGCCATCCTGGAAGCGGGACGCTTGCGGTTAAGGCCGATTTTGATGACCTCTATCGCCTTTATTATGGGCGTGGTGCCCATGGTATTTTCAACCGGTGCCGGTGCTGAAATGCGTCAGGCCATGGGTGTGGCTGTGTTCTCCGGCATGATTGGTGTCACCTTCTTTGGCTTAATCCTAACACCATTGTTTTATTACATGCTGGCCAAGCGTGGCGAAACAAAAGCGCTGCCTTCTTCAACGGCTATAACCGATAAGGTGGATAATACCCATGTATAACAAACACAAACTAACAACAATTGCCGTATTGGTGATGTCATTAAGCGCCTGCGCTGTAGGACCAGATTATCGGTCACCTGACAAAGTAGCTGATATCACTATTAGCAGCCCTTATCAGCAAGCCGAGTTGGCACAAAGCTGGTGGCAAGCCTTTGATGATGAGTCGCTGAATCGGCTAATAGATCGTGCCCTGGACGAAAACCGGACGTTAGCGCAAGCGAAAGCCAATGTCGACAGAGCTTATGCTGTGTTTCGCGATGCTGATAATGACACTCTGCCAAAAGGCACATTGGACGCGGGTTATCAGGCCAGTGAAAATGCCGTGTTGCAGAGCGAAAATGAGAGCGTGATTCTCCGTGGATATAGTACCGGAGCCAATTTAAGCTGGGATTTGGACTTGTTTGGTAAATTACGTCGTGCCAGTGAAGCCGCTGAAGCCCAGGCTCAGCAGGCGGACATTCTCTGGCACGATGCTCAGGTCCAGTTAATTAGCCAGGTGGCAACCAGCTATGGTGAATACCGTGGTGCCCAGTTGCGCTTAAAAGTAGCAGAGCAAAATTTGCAAAATCTGCAACAGAGTCGCGGCATTGTTATGGCTAGGCTTGAGGCCGGTATGGCCTCAGAGCTGGAGCTTACGCAAATAGATGTGCAACTACATCAAGTAAATGCCTCTATACCGGCATATCGCGTCGCTCTGTTGACTGCAGATGCAACTTTGTCTGCTTTGTTAGGACAGCGGCCCGGTCAACTAGAACTTGATGATGTACCTCGTTTACCTCAGTTAAAACACCCTGTATCCGTGGTGGAAGGTGAAAACTATCTGCGTTATCGAGCGGATGTTGCGAGTAGCGAGCGATTATTGGCTGCCCGTACAGCTGAGATTGGCGTGGCTACCGCCGATTTATATCCGAATGTATCGATAAGCGGTTTTTTGGGCTTTTTATCTGGCCCCGGTTTAACACTGGGTAGCGATACCAAAAGCTGGTCGGTTGCACCCAGTTTAAGTTGGCAGGCTGCGGATTTAGGATCCGTCAGGTCACGTATTCGTCAGGCTGAAGCCAGTTCGCAAATGGCACTCGCACAATTTGAGCAGGAGGTATTTGATGCCATCAATGAAATGCAACTGGCACTTAACAGCTACAACCTTAGCCGTGAGCAACAGTTAAGCACTGAGCTGCAGTGGCAGGCCAGTACCAAAGCGGTAGACATTTCCCGCGAGCGTTATAACGCCGGTAGTGGCGAATTTCTCGACCTGCTCGACTCTGAGCGAGAATTGCTACGCAGCCGCGATCAGTTGGCTCAACTGCAACAACAAAGCTTTCTCCGCTTAGTCGATATTTACCGGAGTTTTGGTGGTGGGATACAGCTGATTTAGTGCGGGTTGTTCCATTAAGTAGCCGCTTCAACGTCCAGCTGTTTAATAATGGAGATCTCTAAAGGTTGGGTTTCGCAGGCTTTATCCAACCAACCAATTTTGGTAGGTTGGGCTGAAGCACGAAGCCCAACAATTAATCTGTTTCACGTGTTGGGCATCATAAATTCAGCCCAATCTACGTTTAATTTTTCACAAGTAGTGTGACCAAAGCCAATAACGACGTATTTATTTTGTGTCTTACTGCTTTAACGGTATCCTCTGCGTCATTGAATCTATTTATAAGCAAGGATAACTTCATCAATGAACAAATTAATATGGCTGTTCGCCTTAATTCTATCTATTTCGTTATCTGGCTGTGGCTATGATGAATTTCAGGGCAGATTTGTGGGCCCGGAAGGTAATATCAGTTATCAGTTTAATACCGATGGAACGCTTGAGATTCATCAGGGAGAAGATGTCACTACTGCCGAGTATGAATATGACAGTGGCGAACAAATGATTAAACTGAAAGCCGAAGAAGATTTACCCACTGATACCCTGACCGTTAAAGATGAAGATCATTTGCAAAGCGGTGATATGACGCTGACTCGTGGTGTCGATTATGCGATGCTTGCCGACACTACCTGGATTGGACAGCAGGGCCAATATACTTTTGCTTTAACGTTCACCATGACTGACAAGGGCATGGAAACGATTTCTGAGCTAGTGACTTATCACGATGAGGATATGACTTATCTTTCCCAGACAGATGACAGCATTACCCGCCTTCGAGGCAATATGCTGTTACTTGATCTTACGCCTTATACAGTTTCAGAAGTTACACGTGATAGTTTCAAAATCACCATTGGTGAAAACAGTATGGTTCTGGAAAAACACCCAAAAGACACTGAAATCACGATTCGGGATGGTTACCAACCAGAAGATGAATAACCTTGATTACTGATGTGCATCCAAACTTTCTGGATAACGTTTTAATTTAATCTAATTGTTTCTCAACTTGAGTTACGTTTGTGTGACCTTGTTGCTTGCTTTGAATGTCCATGGTCAATAAGGTTGCCATCTGCTAAGGCATGTTTGGAGATAACAAAATAATGATTTCACCGATGATTCCCGAAGATGAAAAACAAAGACTTGAAAAGCTTAGAGCGCTTAAAATTCTTGATTCGGCACCTGAAGAAAGATTTGATCGACTGACCCGCATGGCCAAACGTATGTTTGGAGTAGATATCTCAGTGTTGAGCTTGATTGATGATGGGCGCCAATGGTTTAAATCCAAAGCTTCAGAAAATGAGCTTCCTGACGAGACACCGAGAGAAATTTCGTTTTGTGGTCATGCCATATTAGGTGATGACGTATTTGTTATAGAAGATGCTCTGGAGGATCATCGATTTAAAGATAATCCATTGGTTACAGCTAATCCCAACATTCGCTTTTATGCTGGCTATCCACTAAAGATAAATAATGGTAGCGCCCTTGGCACCCTTTGCATCATTGATGATGAACCAAGAGAATTTGATCCGGAAGATTTGCAGTTATTACGCGATCTCGGCGTAATGGCCGAACAGGAAATTGCTGCTTTGCAATTGGCGACACTGGATGATCTGACGTTAATCTCAAATCGCAGAGGCTTTACGGCGCTGGCTAAACACAGTTTGAATGTTTGCCGTCGCAAAGGACTTTCAGCTTCTATCCTGTTGTTTGATTTAAATAAATTTAAACCCATTAATGACCAGTTCGGCCACGCTGAGGGCGACAGAGCGTTAATCGTATTTGCGAATTTCTTGCGGAAAGTTTTCCGTGATTCTGATGTATTCGGCCGTCTTGGTGGTGATGAGTTTGCCGTGTTAATGATGGATGTTGATGCTGAAAATACGCAACGGGTTATTCAACGCTTTGATAACGAAGTAACGAATTATAATCAGGAAGCAGCTCGGGGTTATGATATTGAATACAGTGTGGGTTTTGTAAATAGTCTGGTTGAAAAAGATATTGATGTTAATGTTTTTTTAGCTGCTGCTGATAAAAAAATGTATGCCGAAAAAGGTAATAAGGTTCGTTAATAATTAGCTAAAATTTGAGCGACTAAATACAGTAAAAAATATCCATCACTATTGCATTTAAAAATATAGATAATGTCAGGTTTAAAACGGAATAATTCTGCTTACACCTATAGATAATATTTGGCATAAGTTGTGCGTTAAACGACTCATTCAATCCCCCCTTTAAAGATTTTTTCTGGTAGGCGTCACATAAAATTGATTGCCGATCTGATTATATGTAAATATGCTGGAATAATTAGAACATCAGGTTGATGTTAATGGTTCTCACTTTTTCAAATATACATTCAACAAAACCTGATGAATCTAAATAAAAGGAGCCGGGATTGAAAGCACGTTTGCTCTTATGGATGATAGCGACGAGAAACAGCTTTGTCGCACTTTTGCCGCTCACTTTTCTTCGCGTTATTGCCGAACTTATACTGAACTTTCCCTGGCTTTATTATCAGCAGTCAATGGATCATTGGCTTGGTGCAGATTGGCGTGAACCATTAAGACAAATCATCGATAATTCATTTACTTTGTTTGGTTTGTTACTGGCAGCTATCGTCTCTTCCCAACTTGTTTTTCGTATGCCAGGTTTAACCAAACACCGTGAAATTGCCCCTCCATTAATGGTGGCAATCAGTGCGGTAATTAACTTTCTGATCATCACCGTTTCACTACCCAATATTTCTCCAGTTGAGTTCAGTGCAGAAGTTATTCTTATAGGGATTGTTGTTGGGCTGCTTTCAGCCGAACTAATGCTCTGGGCCGCCAGAAAACCCTATCTTGATCTGTTGAACCTGCCTGTTGATACCGATACTACCTTTTATCAAGCGATGCGCTTAAGCCCGTCGATTATTCTTAGCGGAATGATCTTTTTTATAACGGCTCTGATACTGGCTTCAACACCTGATTTTCCCGACTTTACACAACTTATTATTGATTGGGCACATAACAATGAATATGGAACCTGGATTTTAGGTTCCTTTGTCACTTTAATGAACCAATTGTTCTGGTTTGTGGGTCTTCATGGCAGTATCTTCATATACGGTGCAGCGGATGGAGCGCTATTTTTAGCGAACTTGGATGCAGGATTCAATGCTTCATCTCTGGCGTTTAGAGTCCTGTTCAATAACTTTGTGCATTTGGGCGGATCTGGAGCAACGCTCGGCCTATTAATAGCAATTTTTATTGTTACGCGGCGTGGTGCACAGAATAAAATTGCGAAGATTTCTATAGTCCCTTCTCTGTTCAATATTAATGACATATTGATCTACGGATTACCGATTGTATTTAATCCGTTTTACCTGATTCCATTTGTGCTGATACCGGTTCTATTGATGTTGATATCACTGGCCGCTTTGCAGTTTGGATTGATCACTATTTACGATTCCGCAATTGTGGGTTGGACAACGCCCCCTTTATTATCAGGCTGGCTACTGACGGAATCCTGGCGTGGTGTTGCTCTGCAAGTTCTGTTAATCGCTATCAGCACCTTGAGCTACCTGCCCTTTGTGAAAAAAGCTGAAAAACACCGTCAGCAACAGTCTTTAGATGCTTTTACACAGGCATCAGACACGATAATCAAGGTGGGCAATACAAGACAAAAAAATTATTACCCGCCAGGATAAGGTTGGCATGATTGCCCGGGATCTTGCTGTTGATATGCAAAATGCGATTAAACAGAATTCGCTGACACTGGTCTATCAACCCAAGCATGATCGTCAGGGGCAAATCGTTGGTGTTGAAGCCCTGCTTCGCTGGACGCATCCAAGATATGGTTTTATCTCTCCTATTGTGATCATCGCTGTCGCCGAAGATAGTGAATTGATTCATCATCTGGGCCGATGGGTAATCAAGCAGGCTTGTGCCTGCAAAGCTCGCTGGAATGCCGCAGGATATAAAGCATTAACTGTCGCGGTAAATATTTCTCCACTTCAGTTAACAGATAAGGATTTACCTTTTTATATTACGAAATATATTAAGGATTACGGTATATCGGCAGAAGAACTTGAATTGGAAATTACCGAATCTTCTGAAATTCCCGATACCAGCCTGACAGATTTGATTTTACAACAGCTGGTCGAAACCGGTGTGCATCTGGCAATGGATGATTTCGGCATGGGCTATTCATCATTGTTATATATGCGCCGCTTTCAAGTGAATGCAATAAAAATTGATGGTTCCATTACACGGGACGTTCTGGTCAATGACACTAATGCAGATATTGTCAGGACAATATGTTCACTGGGAAAAGCACAAAGAGTGCATGTGGTGGCAGAATACGTGGAAACCAAAGAACAACGCGAAGTGTTGTCTGAAATGGGCTGCGATATTTTTCAAGGCTATTATCACAGCCCACCAATAGCAGAATCGAATTGTTTAAACTATTTCCAATTGCACAATGGTTTAGTCCAGGGAAAACTTTTGATTTAACAATAAAATAAGGCTTGAGCGAACACCCCTTACTCAAGCCTTATTTATACCAACTAATTATGGATTTAGTCTTCTACCAAAACTAATTGCATAACTCACAGGGCGAGCTAAAAGAATAGGATCGTCTGTTGGGCTTATGCCTTCCGGGATAGCCAACGGGTTAAACATATTAGCTTTTGCATAACTTTCACCGTCCGTCATGATTTCAGTAAGCGTCAATGTTCCGAGCTTCACTATTTTTCTCTCTGTTGGCCACACAACTGTAGGATCAGTGATTACATCTCCCTCTTCAGCTATTTGCAGGGCAATTGTAAACTTAGCCGCGCCAGTATCATTTAATCTCTCTGGCAATTCATCCTGTAGATAATTGTTAGCAGCGTTTTTTCGTTCTTCATCTGAAAGGTACTCTGTGCCATTCACCGGAGTAATGAGGTAACGGCCATAAACGGTTTTACCTTGTTCATTTTCAAATTCAAATGCATTAATGCCATGGAATTTTTCAGTGGCATAACTCACTGGAGCGGGCTTAGGTAATTGCACAAAGGTTAGCGTTTCGGGATGTTGTTCCAGAAAAGCTTCTATTGGTGTCGGTTTAGCTTGTGAGTTTGCCGAATCTTTGATGGCTGTTAATAATCCAAGAAAATCTTCAGGTGTCTTGACTGGGAATCGTTCTACCGAAATCACCACCATATCGGTATATTCCTCTTCCGGTAACATAAACCTTATCGCCATGCCTTTAGGAAAACCATCCGGGCTTGAATCCGCGATATCGGGCACACCGCTGGCGTTTGAAAACCGAACCACCACATCTGTTTTAGGGGTATTAAAGTGAGGTGCATAGGTGATATCAGAGGCTTCTTTCGATGCTTCAAAATAACCAGAAGCCATGATCCCTTTCGCATGATTAGTACGTATTCCTGGATGAGGGCCACCGGCAAGCTCCGAGAGTGTATCAACCAGTCTTTCGGTGACTGGCAGTTCATCGGCACTCAGCGTATAAGACGACATAATGCACAGTAGCAAACCGATATTAAGAATTATTTTTTTCATATGACTTTCCTTGTAGATAAATTAAGCAACAACTTTTATGACGTGTGGTACGGCGATATTCCAACAGTTAATTATTAAGGTTTTACGATGCTGACCACTTTTTTTAATCTCTATTTCAATTGCTTGACGTCATTCAATCAAACACAGACGAATATTAATCTACTTTAAAGTCGCTGAGCATCAGTATTTGGCAATATTATTGAGCGTAAGATTAGATTAATCAGGCCGCTGAAAATGATTAGTCGTTGTACAATAGTCCATTATTTTTCTATCCAACTTCAAGGGAGCTTTCATGAAGATTCAAAGCCATTTTGCCGATCTTGATACACCTACTGGTGTGATGCGTACCTATATTCATCGTCCTGTTGGTGAAGGCAGCTACCCTGTAATTTTTTTTTATTCCGAAATTTTTCAGCAAACCGGCCCGATTGAGCGTGCGGCCAGATTAATGGCCAGTCATGGTTATGCCGTATTAGTCCCCGAAGTATTCCATGAGCTAAATCCGATTGGTACGGTGCTGGGTTATGACGATGCCGGTCGCGATAAAGGCAATGCCGATAAAGAAAACAAAGATGTGCAGGGCTATGACACCGATAACGAAGCGTTAATCAAATTTGCCAAGCAACAATCCTGGTGCAATGGTCAATTTGGAGCGATGGGTTATTGCATTGGCGGTCATCTGGCTTTTCGTGCAGCACTGCAACCTGAAGTGAAAGGCACTGCTTGTTTTTATGCTACCGATTTACATATTCAGAAGATCCCGAATAAACCGGGTCAACACAGTATGGAACGTCTGGCAGATATCAAAGGCGAATTGCTGATGATCTGGGGCAAACAGGATAACCATGTTCCCTCAGAAGGCCGCACACTGATCTACAGCAAACTCAACGAAACAGACATTCCGTTTACCTGGCATGAATTCAATGCCGAACATGCGTTTATGCGTGATGAGGGTGATGGTGGCCGTTATGATGCCCAAACAGCACAGATTGGTTATCAACTGGCGTTGAATCTGTTTAGCAGAACGTTGCGTTAATTAAACTGTTTCGTTCCCACGCAGAAGCATGGGATCGAGATTCAACGGCTAAATATGGCTCCCATGCTCAGCGTGGGAGCCTATTTGAATCTGAGTCTCCGAAGATATCACTTAACTGAGCTGTCCATCGAATGAATAACACAGCTAAATCGGTCTATACCCTGTTCAATTGGAATATTCTGATCCTGCCGACCGATGAGGAAATATTTGTTGGTTTGTGCAATCGACCTGAAACGGTTCCACCCTTTGCGCCACCCGATGCAGCAGATGATTTATTGCCTTTTATCCTGCAAAACAGTAGTGCCATATCAGAATTCAACGATAAAACCGGCGTCGGATTTGATAGTGATGGCAGTCGTTATGTATTGATTGGCAAAGCTTCCGATCCCACCGGTATGATTCGTTTTAGTGTCGGGCAGATGATGAAGCCGGATGAAATTCGCTGGAAGTACGAGTTTATTGATTAGACCATTTGCGTTACCACGCAGGTGTGTGTGAACGAGATCTTACCGTTTCTGGCTCCCATGGTTACCCGTGGTAAGCCCTATCCTCTAGGGCGGTAATGCAATATAAGTACCGTCATTACGTTTGGTCAACTCTCGCATCAATATGCTGAATCTGTCAGTACTGTTAACGGATAAAAAGCCTACACCGTGAATTTTGGCTAGTCGTCGCCCATCGCTGAGTTGCTTGTTCTGTTTGGTTAACCGATCAATAACCGGATCATACGATGAGCCGGTGTAATCATCGCCAAATACATAGATTGAAGTAGTGATATTGGGTTTGGCATATTTTCTCAACGCCATTTCTATGCCTTCCACTGGACTACTGTTGGATACCACTGACCAATTCTCAAACATTTTGATGGCACTGTTTCGTGTAGAGGGCGTATCAGGCATCCAGCGACCATCGTAGCCGGAGATCATCGATGTGCCCATATCATTTAATATCTGGAAGCCTTTCACTTCAGGGTGAATATTCAACACATTCACCACTTCTCTGGATACCCGTGACCAGATCTGTTTCATACTGCCAGACGTGTCGATAATGAACACCACATAATCGCTGTCAACCGGAATACCGCCTACTTCTGCGGAACGCTTATCAGCAGATTTCCTTGGCGTTGGCAAAGCCGCCTGCCTTAGGCGTGATTCCACCAGACTCAGTCCCGAAATACTTTCTTCCAGTGCGGCATTTTTTTGTTGCAGTGCTTTGAGCTGATTTTCCAAAGAAGATTCGGCCTGAGCAATAGCCTGTTTTTCACCCGATAAGGCTTCTAACGTCGAAAGCTCCTGTTCAATTTGCTGACTTACTTCAGCCACCGAGTTTTCCAGACCAATCAACGAGGCCAGTAAACTGCTGATATCATCGGCACCAGCAGTGGAAACATCGACATCGGTTTTAGAGATCAATATCAACATGACGACGGCCCCAAACCCACAGGAAATCACGTCCAGAAAAGACAGACTGAATATATCGATGCCTTTTCTACGATGTTTCATGGCCAGTTACTCGCCGGACTGATCAGTAATCCGCCGGTGGTGGCAGCCCAAATCCAATATTGATTCACGGCATCGGGATCACCTTCTAGCGGCAGCATAATAACATCGACCTGTACGCCCCGCTTCCCGCTTTCGTTGATGGTTTGCTGAAACAATTTCACTCGGCATTCACCCGAAATCGTCTGCGCATTACCGGTAAGCGAACTACAACTGGAGAAAGGATTCAGACTACGATATTGCGATTCACCTTTGGTCGGTAAACCGTCAGTAATCACGTAGAGGTTGGTTGGTGAAAACTGATTTACGGTATTCAAACCTTTTTGCAGGTTCGTTGCGCCTTCGGGGACAATGGTATTTAACTCACTGATGATTGATGCAGTCGTTTGTGATGCACTGGCTTTTTGCCAACCTTTTTTATCACCTAATACCTTGGCATCTTCACTAAAAGCCACTACCACTACGTCACTGTTCTCCGGTGTTCGTGCCAGCAACCATTCAACAACCTTTTTAGTGCGTTGCCATTTGGCGGCATTCTTTTTGTTTTGCTGGGAACTGCTTTTGGTGCGAATAATATCAATCAGTTTTTCATTGGTCATTGAAGCGCTGGTATCAACCAGAATCGCTATTTTGGGGCCTTCAACTTTCAGTCCTAACAGATAGTTTTCTTCATTGATACGAGGAGCTTCAACCAAATCCTGTTGTTTTTGTGGCACTTTAATGGAGGTAATACTGGATTTAAGTTCATCCAGTTCACTTTCAGATCGTTGGACTTGCTGACTCTGACTCGCCAGTGTCGACTGCTTTTCATCCAGTTGTTTTTTTAACGCCTGATAACGGGCATTTTCACTGCTTAACTGTTCTCTTATTTGATCCAATGTGGTCTCAGCATCATCCCTCACCTGTTCAAGCTGACTGATATCCTGTTTAAGATTATCGATTTCAACCGGGGTTTCATCAATTTTCTGTTTGACCAGCATAAACACAAGGATAACCGCGCCGAGGCCACAGGACATGATATCCAGAAATGCCAGACTGGAACCTTCGGTTTTTTTTCGTCGGTAGGCCATTTGCTGTTAGCGAATGCGTCTCAACAGGTATTTGTCGCAATAGCTTTGGGTATCGACAATCTGGCTGTCCTGCATGCGTTGTAGTTGATGGAACAAAAACATCAGAAAGATACTGATCAACAAGGCGACCAACGTCGAATTAAATGCCAGACCAAGACTATCAGTCATGCCGGAAATATCGCCAGCAAGTGCTTGATCAGCTTGTGAAAGCGCCTGACCGATACCACGCACTGTGCCAATAAAGCCGATAGAGGGAATGGCCCAGATCAGATAGCGGATCATGGAGTTTTCAGAGTCTTGTTTTACAGCCAATGCTTCAAGATTACTTTCAATGGCATCTGACAGGTTTTGCACATTGTTGGTCGAGCTGTAACGCCATAATGAGGCGCGTAAAGTCTGAACCAGTGGCGAGGAGATTAAATCCTGGGGAATCTCACTATCCAACCGATGAATAATACGGTTTACATCCAGTTCTTTATGCTCGGATTTATCAATTAGTTGCTCATTATTGTTGGTTGGATCCTCAATTAAATCAACGCTATACAGGTATTTTGTTTTGAGAATCTCACGGTATGAACTGGCAATTAAAAAACAGCCCCAAAACATCAGAATAAAACAGATTTCCTGTTCGTAGTCTTTGATGATAACCACAATATTACGTGGTGATGATTGCTGCTGTTGTAAGGCAAGTTCAACCAGTTGTGCAGCCTCTGGCCGGATAAAGCCGATATAAATCATGTGCACCACAATGATCGATACGATCAAGGCGGCAAAGCTTTTCATCAGATCATTCATCTTCAGATATCCACTGGGAACGAAACGGGGGAGTTCAGACTGATAACCGATTTACCTGCCCAGGCATTGTGAATCATCAACGATAAGACCACTAACAACATGATTGAAGCCCCAATCAGTAAAATTCTTTTGAATAGCATCATTCATTCCCTCCAGATAAAAATCGGCCGATTCTAAAGCCCAGAATATCGCGACCCAGCTCTGCACCATCGCGGTAGGACGCTCTTAATTCACTGAGTGATCCAGAACGCCAGTTTGCGCCTTTTATCACACGCATTGCTATGGTTGAAGTATCAAGAACCTGTGGATAAACGGTATCCAGTTTCGGCACCGTTAGTGAGTAACTGTCGTGAGTCCATTCGCTGACATTGCCTCCCAAATCGTAAAGCCCAGACTTTTCTCGGTCAAAGCTCTTCACTGGAGCAATACCGGTATAACCATCATAAAATCTTGGCACATATAGCTTCACACTGCCTTTGGCAGATTCATCGGCAATATTCACGGCTTTGGTTGGGATGGTTTTATCGTTGCCCCAGACGAACAAAGTTTGTTCGGGTTTACCAGCTTTTCGAGCCAGCCATTCCCACTCCGCTTCCATTAATAATCGATAGCCATCAGCATTGCTATTAATTTGATTCAGCTGATTGCCTTGCAGCTGGTAAACGGGGGTTAAACCTTCCTGCTGGCTTAACCAGTTGCAGAATTTGACCGCTTCCAGCCAGCTCAAATTAGTGATCGGTAATTTGCCATCGCCAGATTTACTGCTATCAAATTGCTGGAACTCAGCGTTAGTCACTTCATGTGTGCCGGCATAAAAAGGTCGGTTGAGTCGGACCTGTTTTAAAAACTCGTTGGCACGTTGCCCCGGCTCATCTCTTCCTGCCCCCATTTTAATAATGTCGTTGGGGAAAAACAGTGCCATTTCACCACCGGCTTTGGTTTTATACACTCTCGGAGCTTCAGCTTTTCTGGCTTGTGCCTCGGGGAGTAAAGTAACGGATATTCTTTGTGGTTCACTCGCCGTTGGAGTAATGCTTTTCGAGATCGTTCGATATTCCTGCAGGCTGAACTGTACATCATGAGGAACGGCATTTAATTCCAACTCGATTGGCGTATTTCCTACCGCTTTTCCATCAATTTTCACTTCAGCAGTTGGCGTGGATAAAATTTCCACCTTACCCATTTCTTTTTGCAGAGTGAGATCAAGGGTTCTTTTTTCATTGGTGTCCAAAGTGAACGTTTCAGTTTTGGAGAAAAATCCCGGCTTTGAATAGTGCAACCGGTGCTGTTTACCCGCTTCAACCGAAAGGCGATCCTGATTATCGATTCGCAGCCCATTCAATGTCAGTTGACCACCTGAGGGTTGAAGATTTAACCGTACACCCGCCGTTTCTGCAGATAAACGATAGTTTCTTTCTATCGTCGGGCTGGGATTTTTTATCTCAATGGTTTCTTCGGTGGTTTCATATTTTTGCAGTGTTAACTGCACATCATGAAAACCGCCTTGCAGTGGTACGGTGAGCGGTGTTTTGCCAACTTCAACAGCATCTACCTTTACCATTGCGCCAATTGGCACCGAATTTACAACAAACTCTCCCTGCAGCGGTTGCAGTTCAACATCCCGGGTTTCTGTTTCACCACGGCTGAGTGTCAGATCGAGCGTCGTCATTTGATAATGTGGATGCTTTGCAATGAGCTGATGGTCGCCCGCAGGGAGTTCGTACTCAAGATGATTTGCTACTGCAATGATTTCATCGTCTATCAGCCATTGCGTGAGATTATCGTCAAGCGATGTGGACAATATAATCTTAGCTGGCAACGGGGTTAATGTAACCGTAATGACTTTGCCAGTATCAGCTCGTTCAATGGTTTTTCTGAGAGGGTAAAAGCCTTTCGCCGTTACTTGAATTTGGGTGGATTCAGCAAGCGAATATACTGAATCCAAAATAACCATTGCCAGCCAGGAATCGGCGTTAATTGATACATCAGAAGCATCATCCGGCTGAACCTCAACACGGGTCCCCCTTGATGCAAAGATTACTGTCACTATAATCAGGAAAACCAGCACAAATATCGTCAATAACCACAGATACATTCTGTGCTGACGTTTACGGGCAAGTTCCAGCTGCTGATTAAATTGGCTCATCACATACCAGTGTCAGACTAAAACGGTTTACGTCGTAGGGAATAGTAACTTCAACTAACTTTGACTTGTAACCCTGGCGTTTACCTTCAAAAGTATATTGGCCGGGTTTAAGCTGAATCACTTTTGAATCAACCACACCCACATTGCCAACACCCCGCACCAGAATATGTGTTTGATTATCGGAGCGGACTTCAACAGGAACAGTCTGGTTCACTGCGGTTAATACCGTTTCCAGTTCACGACTTTTACGGGTCAGCGAGAGGCTTTGATTACGATATGCTGCGGCAGCATTAATGGCAGCACGTGCCTGCTCTGCCAGTTGGCTGTTTGACAGTCGATAAGGCGATTTCAGGTAGTCATCGATCTGTTTATCCAATGACAATATGTTATTGGCCATGGTCAGTTTTTCTGTGGCCGATTGGTTATTGGGGTTTTCCTTAACCACCTGCTCAAGATTGGTTTTTACAGCTTGCCAGTTATCATTAGACTCTGCCTTTGCCGCGTTGGTCAGACCCGACTGAATCCGCTGGTTTTTTTCATATTGTTGTATCGCAGTATTTACATCACTCAGTTCGACTCGATTGGAGTAGATATTTCGCGCCTGACTCAATGCTGATTTGGCCGCTTCAATGCGACCATCATCAATCGCAGCATAGGATTGGGAGATAAGCGATTGAAATTTTTGATTATTAAGTGTGGTTTGTAACGCCTGAGCACGTTGCTTCAACGCTTCTCTTTCTGGCGTCAGCGTTAATAACTGGTTGATTAATCTCAGCTCGGTCTGGGGATTATTTTCGACATTAGCGACTTCAATTTGCTCAACTAAAGATGCAATCTCCGGTAATTGCTCAATTCTTTCTGCTAACGCCGAAGCCTGATTAGAACTACTATCCAACATCAATGCTTTTGAAATTGCTGTTTTAGCTTGTTCATACTGATTGTCATCAAAAGCCTGTTGAGCGTTTTGCATGGCCGATTCAAATTGATTCTGGCTGTCTGAAATAGCAGTTTCAGCCAGTTTAATCAAAGCATCTAATGTCGCATTAGCCTGAGCATATTTCGCTTCACCAAACTGTTCTATTGCAGCACTTTCATTTGCATTTAAACGATCAGCCAGCGGTTCATTCCACTTTGGCAGATCGATCTTGTTTAACTCGGGTTTAATTGTATTTTCAAAATGGGCATAGGCTTCGAGATATTGCTGACGCAAGGTTTCACTGTCCTGGTTGCCATTTTCCTGAGGTGAGCTTTCAACAATATCCAGTGGCTGCTCAGTTTCGACGCTAGTGGAACGGGTTTTGGGGACTGACGCCCACAAAATTAACGCCACGCAAAACACGCTCAGCAAAATGATAATAAGCAGTGTTTTGAAGAATAATTTTCGTTTAGCGAGTTTAGCCTCAGCGATTTTCTGATGGATCATGATCTATGGCTGAACCTCAAGCGAAATTTAGAGCTGTACATCAGGCGTGGCTTCTAATTGATACATCCGGTTCAAAAAATCTCGCCATTGGCGGAACTGCTCATCAATATCACCCGTTAACTCGACTGATTCTTCTTCATAAGTCATCACCTGTGGTGCCATTTCCAAGTTCACCGATTCTCCTAACTCGTTTAATGCCTCCTGATGAAACTTGGCTTCCTCACGAGATTTAAAGCCACTGCTGATCAGCACTGCACCGCCAACACCACCGGCAACAGTCGCAAGATCACGGGCAAAACGCGGGTCGTTGGAACTGCCTGACGTAGCGGCAGCAACGGCGGCACCGATTAAAACTGCCCCGCCAATCATTTTCCAGATGCTTTTGGTTTTAGCTTCTTTGCGTAATTGCATTTCTGTGGCACTGGCTTCCTGCCATGCCAGATAGCTGTCATCCATTTGCTGGGAAAATGCACTGTAATTCTGCTGCAGATTATCTACAAATAACTGTTCACGAACCTGAATCGATTTGACTCTTTGAAACATTGGGTCAGCATCACTCGGCATACTGACCAGCTTAATTTGTTGACCACTGGTATCGAGATACTCCATAAAGGCCTGTTCATTGAAACTGGCGGCGAAACGCAGATCGTTAATATTCTGCAGTTGCGCCAGTTCGCTTTGCTGTTGTTTAAGCAGGGCTTCAATTATCGCCTGGGCCGCTTTATCAAAAGCGGGATCATAGGGGTCTTTGCCGTCATTTCTCGGATTTTTGTAAAAACCTTCACCAACCTCATATTCAATGGTGTCGTTTAACCACTGCTTACCACTGGCATCAACCACATTGAGGCTAAATTCAAGCTCTTGACCATTTGATTCAATGATCTCGCCGACAGCAAATAAATCACCTGAAGCAGTGCTGTTGGGGGCTACCCGAACCGCACCAAACTTACCACTTTCATCTAAAGCCGTTTTTAATTTATAAGCAAATCGATTGGCTTCTGCTCGTCTCAATTCAGGCCAGATACCTTCTTCTTCATATTCAGCTGCTGAATCGGAAAGCCCTGGCGAAAAGACCGGAATAATGACGTCAAGTTTAACGCCCTGGTAGGGTATTTCTTTGTTTTGTTCCTGGGCCGAGGCCAGTTGTGGACCGGTTTTTAAATTACCTGAGGATGACGTAGTTGCACATCCCGTTAGTACATGGGTCAGGATAATAAGATAGATAAGAAACCTGGAGGGGGCTCTAAATGACTCAGTCTTCAACAATGTTCATCCCCTTATATTTACGATATTCATTCCAGAGTTTCTTTTTAATCTCTGGATCTTGTTCAGCTTCCGCAGCCAGTCTGATTTGTGCAGCAATGGCATCGTCGTTATTGGCGGATGGAATGTCTTCCGGGATAGCACCGTTATCTGCACCTCCCGAAGATACCACTGCCGCACCATTGCTATCAGTTTGTTCAACTGAATCTGCTGTGCCGGCCTGAGCTGGCATCGAGCTTTCCATTTCTGTCTCAGCTTCAGTACCCTGCATTTCCTGGCTGGCGACTGAGTGATTACCAGCATTACCACCCTGATTTTCTCCACCGCCTTGCTCGCCACTATCTCCACCATCACTGCCAGCCGCAGACGTATTATTTGGATCAGACAAATTGCATGACTCAAAGCGGTTAACCGAATCAAAAAAAGCTTTTTCCATTAATGCTATTCTTTCTGCGCGAGTAAGCTCCGGGTTATCACTGTAACGAATTTCCGCTTCACCGCAGTCCTCATTCGCCTCAACGGCCTCTTCTGCATTTATGTTGAAACTTGCTGTTAAAACAATCGGGAAAATAATAGATAAGGTTTTATTCATTGAGAATAAAGACAATAAATCCTGGTAACGAATGGTGAATTTTTTCATAGAAATAGCACTAATCCATTCATAATTTTTTCAGAAAACCTGAGTCAATATAGTTTATAGAGCATTTGTCAGTAGAAGGCAGTAATAAGTTTTCACTGCTTTATATAGCGCACATTATTAAACAGTAAACCATTGTTCATGAATGCAGAATGAATAGTCTAATTGTTTCGCAATTTATAAAGCATTTAAATGGATATCAGGAATGGCTCTCAGTTAAAAGGTCGTTACTTGTGTTCCCACGCAGGAGCCGTGGGAACACAAGTAAAAAATTTTTAACACACAAAATTCACATCATCAGGCGCATACTCAACAAATGAAAACATATGCTCTCGTTATTGGCGGCAGTGGGCAGATTGCTCAGGCCATCATTGAAAAACTATTAACTTACTTAACTGCTGAAAATATTGTGGTGGTTAGTCGTGGACCACAACCCGATAAGTTTGCTGGTGTCATCTGGTATCAGTCTGAATATGACGAAACAAGTATGGGCAACCTGGCGATGCAGTTTTACGACCAGCAACGTAACTTTGAAAAGGTCTTTATCTGTCACGGCATCCTCCATGATGAATCAGTAAAACCGGAAAAACGTCTCGAACAACTTACAGCAGCCTCCATCAACCATGTGTTTAATATCAATACAATTACCCCGGTGCTTTGGCTGAAACAGCTTTTACCAGTGCTTAAACATGCTGAAACCTGTCAGGTGACCATCTTCAGCGCACGGGTTGGCAGCATTAATGATAATCACATGGGGGGCTGGTATAGCTATCGCGCCAGCAAGGCAGCGTTGAATATGCTGTTAAAATCCACCGCCATTGAATATGCCCGTCGCGCCAAAATGGTAAAGTTACTGGCATTTCATCCCGGTACCACTGACTCTCCACTATCTCGTCCGTATAATACAAACGTGCCTGACGATAAATTATTCACCCCGGATTTTGTTGCCGATAGATTGTTTGAAATTCTAAAGGGTTTGCCAGCCGACGGTGAATTGTCATTTCTGGATTGGCAAGGAAAAAACATAGACTGGTAAACAGGTTTTTTACATATCCTGTTTCCGTTCACGTGCATTCAATCTGTCGTAGGCTTCTTTCTCATGATGAATATCACTGATTAAGCCCCGGTGCATAGCCACTGAAATAGCTTCCTGATTCTGAAACCGGCCTCCTTCCTTAAACAGCAAATCAAGCAAATCCCGGGCAGGCATATCCAGATATTTCGATAACTCCTGTGATTCATTGGAAAATTTTTCCAATACTTCCGGGTGTTGTTGCTGAACATTTAATATCGCCAGATTATCAATAATAGCCAGTTCTTTCGCTGTTGGCAGACTCAGACCATTATCCTGAACAAACCTTAAACTGGTCAGCCCTGTCAGCTGATGAAAGGTGTTCTGCACCAGATTCAGATCGGCATTTCGCCCAGCCAGGGCAACCCTCAACCATTTCAAACGATGACGGGCCAGCACTATCATGCTTTGTTCTATTTCTTTGCTCATAGACTTCAGCTCCTTTGGACTTCCTGCACCCTTGTTAGCATAGCAATGCCCTGTCATACAAGCCATTCCTATTAGACTGGTATTATTCTGCAGATAATATGTCATGATGATTCAAAATATTTAGCAGGTTTTAGTAGTGGGGTATGTCAGATGAAACACTTAGTCATGATGACTTTTGCCTTAACTTTCGTTGGTTCGGTCCAGGCAGAAAATCTGGAGCATGGAACCATTACCAGCTGTGCCTATCAGGCAGGTACTGCCTATGAAATCCAGAAAATCCGTCAGACCGAAGGCGACGACTGGGAAACGTTTGAAACAAAAATCAAATCGATTTACAAAGACTCTCAAGGCCGTGATGATTTATTGCAAATTGCCAAACAGGTATTTATCCAGCCCCCCTGTAAATCAGCGGATTTTATCCATGATCAAATATTTGATGCCTGTGTTAAAAGTCAACAAGGCACTGAGTCAATTTACTGATTTTCAGCGTTTTGACTCAATGAGTTAGCCCTATCAAAAGATTACACGCCAACACAACAAAAATCAGTGCTGTCGTGCGACTGAGATAAACCTGAGCATTGGGTTTTCTTTTAAGCCAGTCGCCAAGCTTTGAAGCTAATATAGAAATACCACTAAAGATAAAGAGTGAAACAACACCAAACATAGCCCCGAGCAATATAATTTGTGGCGTAATCGCACCATAGTTTGAACTGGCAAACTGTGGCAGAAAAGCCAAAAAGAAAATACTGACTTTGGGATTAGTTACATTCATCACAATGCCGCGAAGATATAAGTTGGCATCACTCAATACTACGCCCTTACCTGATAATTCTTGTGTCTGGCTGTTAAGAATCTGCCAGGCCAGGTAGACCAAATAGATTGCGCCGATTATTTTCAACGCACTCAACGCCCAGTCAGAAGTTTGCATAATAGTGGCAACACCGAATGCCACTAAACAGGTGTGAAAAACCAAACCTGTACATAGACCTAAGGTAATCAGAATGCCACTGCGTTTACCATAAAGTGCTGACTGGGTAAGCACAAAAATATTATCTGGCCCCGGAGCCAGGGCCAGCAACGCTGAAGTAAAAATAAAAACCGCATAGACTTCAATTGGCATGCGTTAGAAAATCACAAACATTGTTTCATTATCTAGTTGAACTTTTAGGCAAAAAGTAAATATTAAAGACGGATGATACAAACTGAAGCTCCTACATCTCTAATAAACTGATTTACAGAAACTCAAATCCTACTTGAAACAGTTTTTCAACCTCATCGACATCCTGCTGTTCGGTCAAAAAGATGACCAGATGATCGCCGCTTTCAATCTGAACATTTTTTTCGGCAAACAAAATCTTTTCTTTGCGTAATATCGCTCCAACGGTCGCCGTTTTAGGCAGTTTGAGTTCTGAGAGTTTACGCCCCACTACTTTCGAGGTTTGCTTATCGCCATGTGCCACGATCTCTATGGCTTCTGCAGCACCCTGTCTTAACGAATGTACGGTAATCACATCACCACGACGAATATGGGTCAATAGGGTCCCAATGGTGATTTGTGCAGGCGATACGGCAATATCAATACTGGTTCCTTCAACCAGTTCAACATGGCTGGCCTTACTGATAATGGAAAAGGTTTTGCGAGCTCCCAGGCGCTTCGCCAGCATCGCAGACAAGATATTGGCTTCGTCGTCGTTAGTCACAGCGCAAAATACATCCGTTTTATGAATATATTCTTCTTTAAGCAGGCTGGCATCACCCACATCACCATGCAAAACCAGGCTGTGATGCAGTTCTTCGGCGATAACCCGTGCACGATTTTCATTATGTTCGATAATTTTAACGTTATGTGACTTTTCCAGCCGCTGTGCCAGTTGTTTACCAATCTGTCCGCCACCGGCAATAAATATTCGTTTATAGGGTTGGTAATCTTTTTTGAATACTTTTACCAGCTCACTGATTTGATGTTTTTCGGCCAGAAAAAACACTTCATCCTCGGCCTGTAACGTGATTTTTCCTCCCAATGAAATAGCACTTTCATTTCGGAAAATGGCCGCGATACGCATTTGTATTTTAGGAAGCAGATCCAGCAAATCATGGATGGCTTTACCATCCATAATACTCCCGGCATCCACTCTAACGGCAACCAGTCGAGCACGATCTTCAAAAAAGGTCAGAACCTGCAAGACTTCAGGTTGCTCAATTAGATGGGTAATGTAATCAGTGACTAATTGCTCAGGACTGATAATGACATCAATTGGCACAGCATCCAGCGCAAATAAAGCCGGATATTCCAGATAATCTGCGGCACGTATCCGCGCCAGTTTTTTGGGCGTATTAAATAGTGAGCTGGCAATCTGACAGGCAATCATGTTGATTTCATCATTATGGGTGACCGCGATCAGCATATCGGTGTCTTTGATGCCCGCTTTTAACAAGGTTCCGGGGTGTGCTGCATATCCCACCACCGTGCGAATATCCAAATGTTCCTGCAATCGCTCCAGCAATACCGGATTCTGATCAATCACCGTGACATCGTTACCTTCATTGACCAGACTTTCTGCCGTCGAACTGCCGACCTGTCCCGCACCCAGAATAATAATTTTCATCTGCAAAACCTCTCTGTTAATTGCGCCAATAGGCTGGCAGAAATAGAATCAACAAGGTGAACACTTCCAGGCGTCCTACCAGCATTGCGAAGATCCCGAGCCATTTAACCGTGGCATCCATTGTGGCAAAATTCGAGGCAACCTCTCCTAAACCCGGGCCCAGAAGATTGATCGTTGCAACCACTGCCCCAAAAGCTGAAATCAAATCAAGGCCGGCTGCCATCATTGCAACTGTCAGCATCAATGCTGTGACAATATAAAGCACATAAAAACCCCAAATCGAAAACAATACTGTTTCAGATATTGGCCGTTTTCCCAACTTCACCACAGATACGGAGCGAGGATGCACCAATAACTCGAGTTGCCGTAAACCCAGTTTCGCCAGCAACATGATACGCATAACTTTAATGCCACCTGCGGTTGAACCGGCACATCCACCAATAAATGACAAAATCACCAGAATTAACGGGATGTGTAATGGCCATTCCGCGAATACCGCCGTACCAAAACCGGTACTGGTCATAATGGAAGCCACCTGAAACGCAGCATAACGAAGCGCTTCCCATCCGCCAGAATACACCCCGGCGAAATACAGGCTTATCGCAATAAAAATACTGGCAAACACAAACAATAATCCAAAAGTTCTTACTTCCGGATCTTCGGCATATGAAGATATTAGCTTGCGTCTTAACACTAAAAAATGCACGGCAAAGTTCACCCCGCCAGCTAACATAAATACGATTGCGATAGCTTCAATAAGTGGACTGTTAAAATAGCCGATACTGTCGTCATGAGTAGAAAAGCCTCCGGTTGCCACGGTAGTAAAGGCGTGGCCTACCGCATCGAAGAAACTCATCCCTGCAAACCAGTAAGCTAACGCACAACACACCGTAAGTAACAGATAGATCAGCCACAGGGAACGGGCAGTTTCAGCGATTCTGGGTGTCATTTTTTCATTTTTGGCAACGCCGGAAGTTTCCGCTCGATACAGCTGCATGCCCCCGACGCCTAATAAAGGCAGAATGGCGACCGCCAGAACGATAATCCCCATGCCGCCTAACCATTGGATTTGTTGTCGATGATATAAAATTGATTGGGGTAATTGATCTAACCCAACAATAACGGTCGCGCCCGTGGTGGTAAATCCTGAAATGGATTCGAATACCGCATCGGTAAAACCCAGATGCAGACTGAGGTAAAAGGGTAAAGCGCCGACCAGCCCCAATATAAACCAGAAGAGTGTCACGACCAGAAAGCCATCACGAACGGATAATTCCTGACGTTGATGATAGTTGCTTAGCCACAACGATAATCCCAATAAAAACACAATCAGGCTGGACCCGATAAAGGTTATCCATTGTCCATCGCTGTAGATCCATGAAACGATTAATGAAGGCAGAAAGCTGAGACTGTAAAACATCAACAGCAAACCAAATAACCGGATGATGGCTCGCCAATGCATTAGCTTACGACCTCAATCAAAAATGTAAGCCAAGCAACACACGGTGTAATATGCCTTTGAAACAACTTGGTAAAACTTAACATCAGTCTATTCATCCCTATAATCAACGTGAATGGATTATTGGTTTCAGGAGACTGAAAGTCAGCTAAAAAAAAGATAAAAATTTTATATAAATTTTACTTTTTTAAATGCGATTTATTGTTAAAACAACTTTAAGAATTTTCCAGAAAAAGCGATCAGCTATGCGTTTTCTTCCAACTAATACTCCGCTCAAACATTATCTGCTCGCGATCGGATTGATTTTTGTGATCGTGTTGTTTGCCCAGGTGCTTAACCGTTATCTGCCCTACACCAGTCTGTTATTACTGTTTCTGGCGGGTGTGTTGCTGATATCAGCCAAAACCAGTTTTGGTCCGGCTTTATTAAGCAGCTTGTTCAGCTTTATGGCTTTCAATTACTTTTTTACTGAGCCTTATTACACTTTTAATATTCTGCACAAAGCGGATGTCGCCACATTAATTATATTTTTGATGGTGGCATTGATGACGGCACATTTAGCGACGCAAATGCGCGAAGCTATAGCCAAGCAGGAAATGGCATTAAACCGGCTGTCTCATTTCTATGAGTTCAGTCAAAAGCTCTCTTTCGCGACCAACACTGAAACCACTATCGAAATTTTATTGGAGGCCTTACGGCGAGTTCTGAGCAATGATGGTCGTGTGGTGATTGCCATTCAGCAGGAGTCTAAATTGATTTTGCACCCGGAGGGCATATCGAGTGGTCATCCTGGTGAAGAAGTTTTTAAATTAATGCTATCCAAACATCTGGACGGTGAAACCTGGCACAAGGGATGGTTGTTTTTTCCACTTAGCTGGGATGGCAGACAGCTTGGCCTGGTGGCCATTAATGAACGCATTAATGACAAGCAAATTACGGCTACAGAAACGTTCTGCCAGCTAACCGCAGTGGTATTACACCGTACCATGCTGGTGGCGGAACTCTCACAAACCAAATTACTGGCAGAAACAGAACAACTACGTGCCACATTACTTTCTTCAGTTTCACATGATTTACGTACCCCCCTCTCTTCCATTATCGGGGCGAGTTCGTCATTACGTGAATATGCTCAGCATTTATCGACTGATGATCAGCAGCTGCTGATCCAGACCATTGAAGATGAAGCGCACAGGTTGGACCGTCATATTCAGAATCTGCTTGATATGACTCGTCTGAGCCAGGGTAAACTGAACCTGAATCGTGAATGGATGGATATCGACGATCTGATTAACGGTGCTATAAGACGGTTGGGCCATCAATTAGATAATGTGCAATTCGAGCTTGAATTAACAGAAGATACCCCGATGCTTTATGTTCAGGGTTTAATTATCGAACAAGCCATTTTCAATCTGCTTGATAATGCCATTCGCCATAACACAGCAGAATTGGCAATAAAGTTAATCGTTCAGCATGATGACAATTGGATAACGCTGGATATTATCGATAACGGACCGGGTATTGCCGATACTGAAAAGGAAAAAGTATTCAATATGTTTTACAGCCTTGCTCAAGGTGATCGACACGAATCCAGTTTACCGGGCACTGGAATGGGCCTGGCAATTTGCCGCGGCATGGTTGAAGCGCATGGTGGCGAGGTGATGGCATTGGATAATCCATATGGCAAAGGCACGATGATGCGGATCAAGCTACCAAATAACCAAGGGGCTGTTGATCTGTCATAGCCGCCAGCAGTGGTGAATATGAAAGATCAATAAGTCCTAACCTCCACAGAGTATTTACATGGCCACAATATTACTCATAGAAGACGAAGCTCAGATTAAGAAATTTTTGAGGATCAGTCTTGAAGCACATCATCATGTGGTGCTGGAAGCCAGGCTCGGTGAACAAGGATTAGCCATTATGGTCGAACAAAAGGTTGACCTGTTGATTGTGGACTTAGGTTTGCCGGATATGGATGGACAGGATGTTATAAAAGCATTACGTAAATGGTCACAGATCCCGATTATTGTTCTGTCTGTTCGATCCAGCGAAGATGAAAAAGTGCAGGCATTGGATGCCGGTGCTAATGATTATGTCACCAAACCGTTTGGCATCAGTGAGTTGATGGCTCGGGTTAGAGCGTTACTGAGAATAAGTGACAATACTGTAGCTTCTAGCAGTAAACGTGAAATCAATGGCCTGTTTATCGATTTAGCGGAATATCAGGTCAAACTGGATGACAGAATAATTCATTTATCTCGTAAAGAATTCGAGTTGCTTCGATTACTCACAGAACAGCCAGGGCATATCCTGACCCATCGTTTTTTAACCCAGACCATCTGGGGTGAAAGCTTTGTTGATGAAACACATTATTTACGTGTTCTGGTACGCCAGTTACGCCATAAACTTGGTGAAGAACCTATACAACCAAGATTTATTGAAACCGTTCAAGGTGTGGGATACCGGTTTAAAGTTTAAATTAAAAAACTCATTTCACCTTAAATCTACCTCAATGATATGACAGGAGCCATATCACTGAGGCGTGAAACACATTCAGACATCGTAGTTGCTGGAAGATATATTTCCACCGCGTCCTGTCCAGTTGGTGTGAAAAAATTCACCTCGGGGTTTATCGAGTCGTTCGTATGTATGGGCACCAAAATAATCGCGTTGTGCCTGTAACAAATTGGCTGGCAAACGTTTACTGCGATAACCATCATAAAATGACAAAGCACTGCTGAAGGTAGGTACCGGCACACCAACGTCAATCGCTGTAACGACCGCTTTTCTCCAGCCCGGCAATGCTTCGCTGATGGCGTCAATAAAGAACTCATCCAGCAATAGGTTCTGCAAATTCGGATTCCGCTCAAAAGCGTCACGGATTTTGGATAAAAACTGGCTCCGAATAATACAGCCACCACGCCACATCATCGCAATACCGCCATAATTCAACTCCCAACCATAAGTTGCCGCTGCTTCACGCATTAACATATAGCCTTGGGCATAGGAAATGATTTTGGAGGCATAAAGTGCATCCCGAACGGCATCAATCATTTCACGTTTATCACCAGTAAAAGCAACCGCCTTAGCCGGTAATACGCGAGATGCCGTAACCCGTTCATCTTTCAACGCTGACAAACAACGGGCAAATACCGCCTCACCTATCAATGTTAAAGGCGTGCCTAAATCCAATGCATTCATGCCCGTCCATTTTCCGGTACCTTTTTGACCTGCGGTATCCAGAATATGATCGATTAACAAACTGCCATCAGGTTCTTTTACTTTAAGAATGTCGCGAGTAATTTCAATCAGATAGGAATCCAGCACACCATCATTCCATTCGGCAAAGACTTGCTGTATTTCGTCCCCCGACAGGCCCATGCCTTCTCGCATCATCTGATAAGCTTCACAAATCAGTTGCATATCGCCATATTCAATACCGTTATGCACCATCTTCACATAATGGCCTGCCCCATCATTTCCTACCCAGTCACAGCAAGGCTCACCATCAACCTGCGCAGAGATTGATTGGAATATATCTTTTATTGCTGGCCAGGCAGCCTTGTTGCCCCCCGGCATTAAAGATGGTCCATGTCGGGCCCCCTCTTCACCACCAGACACACCACTGCCAATAAACAGAATCCCTTGCTGATGTAATTCCTGAGTACGGCGATCGCTGTCATTAAACAAAGAGTTACCACCATCTATGATAATGTCACCTTTCTCCAGATACGGTAAAAGTTGCTGGATAAAGCTGTCGACCACATCCCCTGCCTTTACCATCAACATAACCCTCCTGGGCCGTTGCAATGATTCAGTAAACGCTTTCAAATCGTGACAGGCAATAATTCTGGAACCATTTGCAGGGCCCTGCATGAACTCGTCTACTTTCGTGGCTGTTCGGTTGTAAACAGCAACGGTAAAACCTTTATCGTTCATATTTAAAGCCAGATTCTGGCCCATGACAGCAAGTCCGACGATACCAATGTCAGCGGTTTGACGGGTTGTTTTCATATGATTAAATCCCTATATAGTTTTGTTGTAGTGGCTTAGTTGTTCAGGGTTGCCACAATACTCACAACGGATTAACCTGCAAAACAGTTTATTCATACAAAAACAATCGATAAAAACGATTAATATCCATAAAAAAATGTGACGGAGTTAACATTTTTGGATTATTGTCAGCATTTATTGCGCAGAAAGTGTGACGTGGTTATCATTTTTTTGCGGGAAATCGTTATTTTGTTTAAATAACTTTAAATTAAGAGTCTGAATTAACGGCTCCAAGCTGTTGTAAATTCATGGGTTTTCTGTTTTCCTTAGGTGTTGACGGGTAAAGTTTCCTGTGAAAACAGGAATTATTCATTTACGGTAACTGGGGTTGTAAGAGTAATAATAAATATGTGACTTACCTGTTAGTTCAATATTGGCCTAACGGAAAACAAAGATGTTGATAAGATCAGGGAGATATCGATATGACAAGTTATTACCTAGATTCAAATCCTAAGCTTCCTAACAAGGGATGTGACACTCATCATGTGTGTCCAGAAACATGTCCCAATTTACCCCCAATGATTGATCGCATTCAATTGGGTGATTTGCCAGATTGTAAAACGGCAATTCATGTTGCCAGAAGAAAGTTTTACAACCAGGCTCATCTAATCAGTGAATGCTCTCATTGCTCTAACTCCACTCCACATGAAACGCTTAACTAATTTCACTTCTTAATTAAAATAGCGATATAGCAAAATTTCACTCCAACATAGTTTTTTCCTGAGATAAAGTTTTGGTATCTGCCTGCAAAAGATTTATCCTTGCAGGCAGATAACCAAAGGATATTTCATGTCTGAACCCAGAATTATTCCCAATCCTTCCCCAGCCCCCGTTATGAACGATAATTCAAATCAAGCCAAAACACTGACGATTGTTATTTATGCCCTGCAGGCAGCATCCTTTATTGTTGGTTTAACGTTCCTGGTGGCCGTTATCATGAACTACATCAAACGCGATGATGTGCGTGGTACGTGGCTTGAATCACATTTTCGCTGGCAGATCCGTACCTTCTGGTTTTGTCTTTTGTGGGGCTTGATAGGTGCTTTATTGAGTGCTGTAGTTATCGGGGTTTTCATTCTGCTGGCCAATGCGATTTGGGTTATCTACCGTATAGCCAAAGGCTGGATGAATGTGGCCGAAAACAAACCGATGTACACTTAAGATTCAACAGCCAATCGCTGTTGTTGTCGGCGTTTCTCCAAGCTTAGCTTTTTGTTTCAAATCAAATGCTGAATTTCATGATAGGCTTTGCAATCTTTTAACTTAAAACTCATGTATCACTGGACTGTATGACCAAATATCTCACCCTGGTAATGTTGCTTTTCTTTAGTGTTTCTACTCACGCTACACAAACTTTTTCTGACCCGGCATTGAACGGCAAGCCTACACCGGAAGGTGCAGATATTGCTTTGTATGTTGTCGATACCGCAAGTGGCAAGGAAATTTACTCTGAACGTGCTGAACAGTTCCAGCAACCTGCCAGTTTGCAGAAAATCATTACAGGTCTGGGAGCGCGCCTGATCCTGGATAAAGATTTCCGTTTTGAAACCACAATGGAAACAACTGAACGCGATGTGATAATCAATTTCAGTGGAGACCCGACTTTCACCCGCACCCATCTGCGTGTTCTGGTCGAAAAACTTAAGCTCAAGCAAACGACTATCGATGGAAATCTCTATTTGAACGGCAGCGCCTTCGACACCTCTGAGCGTGCTGTTGGCTTACCATGGGATATTATGGGTGTCTGTTACAGTGCCCCGTCCAGTAGCATTACGATGAATGGTAACTGTATCTACGGAAAAATTGAGGGCACTACCCCGGCACCCGTTAAGGGGCTGAAAGCCAGTGGCTCGCCATATATCAGTATCAGTGCTGACGATATCATCATCCGCGAAGGCCTGGAAAATCAGAATATTGATTGTGATCTCAAGCTGACTGCCGACAATAAAAATCACTTCTCACTTAATGGATGCGTGGGCTCGCATCGTTTGCCAGTAAATTTTCATCTTGCGGTACAAAACACCACCTTATATCTCAAGGAGGTTCTTCAGGAGGAACTGGATCGTGCCGGAATCAGATTACATGGCAAAATTATTCGTGACGATACCGCACATGGGACCGTTATTGCCTTGCATCAATCAGAACCATTGATGAAACTGATCGATTTGATGATGAAACGGTCGGATAATCTGATTGCTGATAATCTGCTTAAAACGGTTGGCCGTGTTTATTACAAACAACCTGGTAGTTATGAGAATGGTGCGGCCGCCATCAAAGCGGTATTTAAGGAAAAAGCCGGTATTGATTTGTCTCGTGCCATTATCATGGATGGTTCAGGGTTATCACGTAACAATAGAGTCACCGCCAAGCAGTTAATGCAGGTCGTCCAGTACATCTTCAGCAATAAGGAGCTGGGACTGGTTGATACGTTACCCGTATCAGGACAGTCTGGAACCCTGCGATACCGCAGTAGCCTGATCAATACGCCATTGAGTGGCAAAGTAACGGCAAAAACCGGTTCTATCTATGGTGTTTACAATCTGGCTGGAAAAATAAATACAAAATCAGGCAAGTCATTGTACTTTGTACAGTTACTTTCCAATTATCATTCGGATAGTGACAACCGCAATGTTGCGCGTAAGCCACTTCGGGATTTTGAACGTGGTTTTTATGAAAAGTTATTTAACGAGCATTAAATAAACGATTACTTGTCCTGTAACCAAAAAAAACCCTCTTTGCTCACACAAAGAGGGTTTTTTAGTGAATACAGCTTTAACTTACCAGGCTGATTCACCCGTTTCTGGATCATACATTTCATGATGGATTTTGTTGCGGTTCGCAATCAGTTCATCAATTGTTGGTGAACCTGACATCGCACGTTTGATGGCCAGTTTCATGGCTTCGTAATTCGTGCGGTATAAGTCCTTGCGATCAACATCCGGATTAGCAGCCGCATCTGGCGCGATCCAAATCATCGCCACGATACATAAATCATCAGCATGTTCTTTTGGTATGACGCCTTCAATAACGCTATCCAATACCGCATCGGCCACCGCCGACTGAACCGGTCCACCAAACAATTCCACATAACTGCTCGATTTGATGGTCACTTTAGGCACGATCATGGTTGCCGGTTTAACCTGTTGATTGGTGGCACGAATGGCAAACATACGGGTGTGACCTTCTGTCTGCCCCATCAAATTGGCAAATGCCTGGCCTGCCGGACCTTTGGTGCTGCCAATTAAAATTTCCGGCATCGCATCGGTGCCTTGATCTTCACTGGCAAAAACGGTGGCTTCTGCGGTTCTAAACCAAACGGGTTCTGACATTGTTAAACTCCAAATAATTATAAGAAAAAACGCGCCATTCTATGTTGCTGGTATCTGCGCCCGCAAGCAATAATCCAAAAGGTGTAATTGACCGTAATTTATGCAGTCTATTTTTGGTATTAATCACATTCAATAAATGCTAACGAACACATCAAAATGACCTGTATTCAGTATGTTTATCAATATAAACTGGGGAATATTACATTTTAAGCTTCCAAAATATTGCATCCGGTGAGCAGAGCATCTGTAATTTTTAAAATAGAGAAACTCTTTCCTAAAGGGATTAACCGTTTGCAAATGTATTACAACGCGCGATACTTCCAGTTTCAAATCCCGTTTTAAACCACTGCATTCGTTGTTGGGAGCTGCCATGGGTAAATGAGTCAGGGCTAACATAACCTTGCGATTGTTTTTGCAAGGTATCATCCCTATCGCACTGGCAGCTCTTAGTCCTTCTTCAATATCACCGGTTTCCAAAAGTTGACGTTGATCATTTGCATGATTGGCCCAGATACCTGCAAAACAGTCTGCCTGTAATTCCTGTTTGACCGAGAGTTTGTTGGCTTCTNTTTCGTTTAACCGGCTGCGNGCAGCATGAACTTTNTCTGAAATCCCCATCAGAGTCTGAATATGATGTCCCACTTCATGTGCAATCACATANGCCTGAGCAAAATCACCAGGTGCTTTGAATCGGTTTTTGAGTTGATCGAAAAAATTCAGATCCAGATAAATCTGTTGATCTGNAGGACAATAAAAAGGGCCGATTGCTGACTGGGCANTGCCGCAAGCCGAACGTACCACCCCTCTGAACAACACCAGANGAGGCTCCTGATACTGTTCATCATTTTCCTGAAAGATACTGCTCCACGTCTGCTCGGTATCTGCGAGGATTACTGAGACAAATTCAACTAGTTCTTTTTCCTGCGGCGTTTGATTTAACGTTTCGGTGGAAACGCTGGTGGGTGGACTTTCTCCCAGTCCTAGCGCATAGAGCATATTGCCTAAATTACCGGTAAACAAACCATAAGCAACCACAGCGACAATNACTAACAAAGTACCTTTAACACCAAGAAATCGAAAAACCAACGGTAATAATCGTANACCACCACGNCCNAAGCCTCCAGCTCCAGAAGTACGCATGGCCCGTCTGTCTTCAATATTGCTGCTTTTGGGTCTTCCCTTCCAACGCATTGTTATAAATCCTTATTTATACGAGCTGAAATGTCGATGAAATTAACGTTATGTGATTCTGCAGACATCATAGTCTTTTCCANAGATGAAGCTAAAGCAGTTTTATAAGCGTCAATGGTTTTTATTTAAAAGCTTATTTTCTACCGAAATAGAAATTTTTCACGGCATATTCACCTGGAAAAAGCTACTTTAATCATGAATCATTAAACGAGCCGTTAATATGCGTAATAGTAAATCTGAGCCAAATTTGAAACACANCCTACAATCGAAACGGTTACCGTGCCGAGGTTGCACTGCTGACTGTAAAAANTATGCTTTTTGCGATNGTAAGCCATGGCGGCAGAATCAAGCCGGTGTCCAAATAGGATCCAAAATTCATTAATTTAAAAGAAAACCCAATAAACCTTTATGATTTATTGGGTTCTAGTTGGATAAGTCAGATTCCGGTGAAGCAATTTTAATATTGCTGCCCAACACCTTGTTCAGTTGCCTCATCTAAACCACTATCTTCTTCATCATAAGGAGGTGTTTCAGTTAAATCGCTATCATCTTTGTTGCGGTTGATTTCTTCAGCTGATTGAGGGTTTTCAATTTCCTCCACATCTTCATCACCATAAGGGTTCTCGCTCCACTGTGGGTCAGCATCCAGCTCAGAGTCCTGCCCCATTTGATTATCCTGTTCATCGGAACAACCGGATAATATGACCGACGAGAAAGCTAATGTCATGGTAAAAAATAGTGCTTTCCACATAGTATTTACTCCTTATCAANTAATCTGTGCCATAGAGCTAGGATTAGTTAACGAATTGAGGTTGTTGCGTAATCAAGAAATTTGTTCAAGGGTTGCATTAATCCATGCTCGGTGACGTCTTTCATCTGCCAAACCATTTTGTAAAATGAGTTTTATTGTTCCTGGGAAAGGCTCATCTACCATTTCTTCATAACTTTTATTAGTAACTTCTTCATTCATTTTCATTGCTTTAAGAATGGCCTTATCTCCACCCAGTTCAGCTATCACAACTTTGTCTTTAGTCAGTATCTGTTTTAGATCACCGCCATCAGCCGGATTTCCACCTTCCAGCCTTACTGATTCACTTAAAGCCGTAATGTGGTTTTGATGGTCTTCCATAAATGCGGCTAATTGTTGTTTAAACTGCATGTCATCAAGACGCTCAATCGCCGCTTTATAAGCAGCAATGGCATCGTAATCGAGTTCAATTAAATTATTGAGCTTTTTGATTAGATCTTCCGAGTTCATTTCAGTCATTACGATTATCCTTTCAACATTAGATTTATTACGTTTTACTGAGTGTTAAATAGTAACTTTGGAAATTCTTATCTGGTTGAGCTCACACTTGATATAAGTGCACATTAACCACTATCAGCAATCCTTATGCCAGACCCTGANAGTAAGCATTAATNAGGTTCTGAAAATTCTAGTTTCCCCCTCGCAAGGGAAATTTCGATTTATTCCTATAAATTTTTCTGTAATGACAGTAATTTTTACCCATATTTTATTTTCTTTTATTCATTGAAAACTTATAAAACTTTCAGCTATATCCNAGCCCACCAGGCTTTAGCAGAGATTTGTTCATCTCGGGTACGTAATTTGCAAAAGGACTGATAGTAATCTACCGAAATCAAAAGGTTTAGAAACATGACTGATACAAAAAAGACACAGCACAACGCCATAACCTTACTGAAAAACGATCATCAGAAAGTTAAACAGGCGTTCGCCCAATATGAAGAGCTCGGGCCATATGCGTTTGTTCATAAGAAAAAACTGGCAGATCAAATTTGTGCAGAACTGACACTGCATACCCAGTTGGAAGAGGAAATTATCTACCCAGCGTTTCGTGAAAAACTTTCAGATGAAAAAGATTTGCTCAATGAAGCTAAGGTTGAACATGACAGTGCCAAGGTATTGATCAAAGAAATTCAACAAATGCAGGCAGATGAGGAATTATTTGATGCCAAAGTCAAGGTGCTTTCAGAATACATTGAGCACCATGTTAAAGAAGAAGAAGACGAAATGTTTCCTTTATTGCAGAAAAGTGATGTTGATTTGGCGTTACTCGGCGAAAAACTGTTTCAACGCAAACAACAACTCAATAAATAACACTTGAGTAAAACTTCATAAACCCATCTGGGAATAATGATTATGGATAACAGTCATGCAAACAAAGCAGAAATGGAATGGATGTCACTGAAAAAAGAAGCCACCTTGTTCCCTATTTATTCCATGCGTAAAGCCTGGGATGTTTTAGAAAAGGAAATCAATTTTTTATCTGCATCAGCTGACAAGCCAAACAATGATTCAATCAAACAGGGCAGGCTTGATATTGGTGAAATCACGGTTTTGGATCCCCGCTTGGGAAATCTTATCCATAGTCTGGAATATACACGTATGAGTATCGAAGGGATTCAGTCCCCTTCTGTATCGATGATCGTGGATTACATTCAAGCCTGTGAAAGAGTGCATTGGATTTTGGATAACTATCGTAAGCTCGNCAGCTGACCTTTCTGACCAACGATATAAAAAAGGGAATTTGCAATGGCAAAACTGGTTAAATGTCGAAACTGTGAATATCAGGTAGCACGAACAGCAAATAATTGTGTCCAATGTCATACCAAAAATCCCGGTTTAACCACCACAGATNATTTTATTAATACCCTATGTTTTGCGGCACTTTTACTAGGCCTGATGCTGCTCTATAAAATCTCGTTTAATGATCAGTTAATCCAGATTGCAGATGTTGAAGCGGCCGGGTTTGAAAAGCAGTATCAACGCCAAACCTTGATTGAAAATGCTGAAGGTGGTTGGGTTGGCCAATGGAAGAGTGAACGAATTGAACTGTATCAATTTACCGATACAGTGGCCGTGGACTTGGAATTTTTTTCCAAACGGGCCGCTCCAGATAATGTAAATGGATGGAATGATGCCTGTATACACAAAAACATCATTTTACTTAGTAAAGGACATAATGCCTGTCAGACACTTAAACAGTTATAAAATAAATTATTGGAGCAGGCTCTAAGGGCTTGTTTATCTTTCATCTCCGCCTCTGTTGTGAGCTGAAAAAGCGTCAATCAAGGTACGAGGAACGCCTTTTGTGAGATACATCCATGTATCTCACCCCATTGGGGCTTGCGCTCAAAAACGTTTATCTCCATGGATGGAGTGTATGCAAAAGCAATGTCTGGAACATTGCTTGTCCTGACGTTTTTGTAGTAATTCTAAATAAGTGACGAGTAACGCAGACCGGCGCGCGCCTCCCTGGCGCTCCGGCATACAGTTCATCCGTGGACATAAGTGACGCTTTTTCAGTCACANCCCGAAGGGCTGGGACTATTTTTGCGGCCGCCTGGGTTGTATGAAATACATCCCTGTATTTCACCGCTACGCGACCAGCTAAGCTGTTCAAATGAGTTCCAGACTCATTTGTCAATCACTTATGTAGGAAGACTACACGGCGTGCTTTTCGCCTTGTCGCACACAAAACAAAATAGCCGCCAGCAGTGGTGGATATGAAAGATAAACAAGCCCTAAATCATTAATCCGCATCAAATGTTTCAATATCATCAGTAATCTCATCATATAGACGAAGTTAGGACCTCAGTATCTTTTTTCGTCTTAGCGGGGAATCATTCTGGAACAAGCTTCTAGTTTTCATCTGCTTCAGCTCCTATTACTCCCTGTGTCACAGTATCCCGGCTAGATTTGTACTTGAAATATTATTACTATGAGTAACAGGATTGTCTATCTCGTTTTAATTCATTCATTTCATCTGCCAGTAAAGGCAGACTCGTAATCATGCTGGCAAAAAAAGTCATTTTAATGAGTTGTGTAGCCATTTTAAACTCCTATCCAAAATGCTCAAGAAAGCATTAAGGCTTATATCAAATAAGAATATGAAGTTAGAAGGCCTTAAGGACATCACATTTCATTTGTTAAAATGAAATGCTTAGGTGAGAAATTAGTTTGATAAAAAAATGAAAACGTAGCGTTACTTCCTTAGTAAATTTGTTGGTCAACACTGAGAAATCAACCAGCTAATTACTCCATTAAAACGCTACGCTCCCATTGAACTTAGAATTTTATTTTACGTTCAATTTATTTTATTCAGGATATCCTTCCTCACCCATTTTGTGGGCAGGGTGCTTATCGTTTCCGCCCTTATCCTTATCATAGGCTTCTTCATCAGGCACCACGTCCATGTCTTCATCCATTTCATCATAGGTGGTTGTATCACCCTGACGGTTTTTGTCCATTTTCTTCTCATTATCCTGATGTTTTTTGTCCATNTCATGCTGAGTTTTATTAACTTTTTGTTCCCACTCAGGATCATCTTTATTCATTTTTTCATGATCATCTGCTAAGACAGGTGTAACAGCAAAAGCTGTAGCAATTGCAGTTGAAAGAAATAGTTGCTTAAACATTTCATTCTCCTTTATATTTAACGGCAATTTTTGTATTCAGGTAGAAAATCAAAGAAAGAGCCGAATGCTTTCCTTGTAACAAACAACCTCGCAAGCCTCATGCCAAAATAATTATCACTATAAAATACACGGAAAATTCAAAAAAATTATTATTTAAAATCAGCAGCTTGGCAAGACTTTAATGCAAAATACATTAAACTTATGCTCAAGATCTGTTATGAATTTTTCATGTACAACTAATGACAAAGTCATGTAATTTTTACAATCACATCTAAATTTTTTTAGGTGTTTGTTCAGCATTGCCATAAAAATTTCTAAGTAATAAATCAATAGCGGACTAGCATCAGACATTACATTTGAAATAAGGCTATGCCGACTGAGCCAGCATAGCCTGTGTATTTAAAACGATTATGAAGCGCTATAAAGGGTTGTTACATAGTTTGCTTCAAAAACTCGACCTTCAAAAAAGTCGTGATCAATGCTTCCTTGCACGCTTACTCTGTCCCCTACATCAAGCTGTTGAAATCCCTCATTATCGAGCGGATTGTATGTCAATTCATCCACTTCGACAGTCAGCTCCTGAAGTCCGGAATCAAGCGTAAATTGCTCTCCATTCGCATCTACGCTGGTAATCGTCCCCTGCACTACTGTATCCGTTACACTGGGTGAGATTATTGAATAACCTATATCCTCCTCATCCATTGCACTCGCATAAAAATAGGTATCAATATTTTTTACATAAACACTGCTGGCTTCTATAGTAGTTAGATCGTAAAAATCATCATCGATCATGCCTGAGACTCTCACTTCATCCCCCTGGATTAACTTGTAACCATCAGCATCACGGTCGCCATCGTCCATTTCTACAGTGATCTGCCCATCACCATAATCCAGTTCAAACGCATCAGCGGTGACAGAGGTAACTTCACCATTAATACTGATCCAGCTATCATCTTCTAACGCGTAAGGATTTATAGCGACTGCTGGCAATGCAAATAAAGTCAAAGAAGCAAATGTCAGGATTCTCGCGTTATTCATATCTTCCTCCTAATAAACGTCTTCTATAGTCTGAGTAAAAATCAGTCATATTATTTACAAGGAATACTTTTGATGACTCTAAATCAGCAATGCTTAACTTGGTCATCATTATCAACTCTAAAGCTGAATTTGAAATTATTTGGATAATTAAAACACTTTAGATTTATTGCATTAATATCTCGTTATTCCCTGCTCAAAAAATTATGCAACCGTTATACCAGTCCAAATAAAAAAATTAACTGAAAACCGTCAGACTTGGCATTAATTTTATCTAGAGGGTTTTATAGATTTAAATATGTAACTGGCAAGGTTAATTTAGATAATTGTTAATTAAAAATATTTCGAGAGAGTCATGAAATTTTTTCAGATACCTGTAAAAAATTTAAACACGGACGAGTAATATAAAANAGATATTTGTAATACAAACAACAACTAGGCTGAAGATTCTGTCAGGATTGTATTATCAGAGATCAACTTGATTTAGTTTAATCCGGTGAGACTTGTCCTTCGCCATCAAGGGCCATTCTGACCTTGCTGGCCAGCTCTTCACGCTTATAGGGTTTAGACAGGAGTAATACCCCTTTATCCAGTCGACCATGGTGAACAATAGAGTTTTCGGTATAACCTGATGTATATAAAATGCGCAATGATGGTCTTAGCCTCAGGGCATGCTCAGCTATTTTTCGGCCATTTAATCCTTCCGGTAACACGACATCGGTTAATAGCAAATCAATCGTCTGTTCAGATTGCAGAATATCCATTGCCTGTTTGCCATCGGCGGCTGACAGTACCTCATAACCTAAAGCTGTCAATTGAGTTAATACATATTCCCTTACCATAGGATCATCTTCAACCACTAAAATAGTTTCATGACCAATCTGTAAGTTGATGGACTCTTGAGTATTAGCTTTTAGCTGGGGTGTATTATCCATTGCAACTGGTAGGTAAAGTCTTACTGTTGTTCCCTGTCCAGGCTCAGAATAGATATTAACGTGACCGTTACTTTGTTTAATAAAGCCATAAACCATTGCCAACCCTAAGCCTGTCCCTTTGTCTTTCGATTTGGTGGTGTAAAAAGGCTCAAATACTTTATCAAGTTTGTCTGCATCAATACCGCAGCCAGAATCCGAAACGGCTAGCACAACGTAATCACCTGAAGTGATGTCATGATTTTGAGCATATTCTTCCGGTAAATGGGTATTTTTGGCTTCAATAACTAATTGACCGCCTTTTGGCATGGCATCTTTTGCATTTAATGACAAATTAAGCAGCGCATTTTCAAACTGTCCAGCATCGACAAGGACGTGCTTTAATGGACCTTCAGCAATAAACTTGATGACAATCCCTTCGCCAACAGCACGTTCCAATAACGGCCAAAGCTGATCGATAAGTTGTTTGATACTCTCTGGCTTGGGATCAAGCGGCTGTTTACGGGCGAAGGCTAATAGACTGCGGGTTAACTCCGCGCCTCGGTAACCGGCTTGTAAAATCATATCCGCTAACGGTTTGAGTCTNTTGGAATCCTCAAATGATTCTGTAAGGATTTGCGAGTTGCCAATTACCACCGTGAGCAGATTATTAAAATCATGTGCCACACCACCCGTTAATTGACCTACCGCTTCCAGCCGTTGAGATTGGCGCAGTCGGTTTTCAAGCTCCATACGTTCGGAGATATCCTGAAAGGCACCATGAACGCCGATTATGTTTCCTTCATGGTCACGAACAGCTTCACCAGATGTCCGCACCCAGATCGGTGTTCCAGCAGAATTAATGATTTGTAACTCTGCATCATAGGGAATTCCCTGCTGATAGCAGGCAGTAAATAATTCCTGCATACGTGGCTGATGCTCAGCAATATAAAAAGAAAGACCTTCTTCAATGGTTGGACTATAGCCTTTTGGTTTGCCATGGATNTTGGCCACCATCTCAGACCAAATAACCTGTTTGGTTCTCATATCCACCGACCACCCACCAAACCGGGTGATTCTGCCAGCAATTTCCAGTAATTCAGCTTGTTTTTTTAATTCACTCTGCTGCAGGATGATCTGNTGGTTTGAGCGATCTTTTTGATCCAGCAGCGCATTAAAAGCCATCGATAACTCTGCCATTTCATCTTTGCCAAACACCTCAGCCCGAGCTGTGTTGTCATTAAGCGATATTTTTTTGATTGTATCGATAAGATTTCGGGTAGGCAGAGCGATACGCTGATAAATCATATTGAATGCCAATACACATAACACACCAAAGATCAGCGTAGATAACATGAAAACAAACAAAATACGGTTTATATGACTTTCAATAACTTGCTGATTTTCCTGCATCAATTGATCAATAGAGCTTTCAATTGCAATACCATGATCAGCAACCTGGTTGATAAGCAATCTTGATCTCAACGGCAATGACAGAGGATTCATTTGATAGTCATTGATGATGGGGTNAGTATTTTCCGGAAGACTTTGATAAGCATCTTCTACTGATTTAATCAACTGATCGATATGCCGTATTGCCCGTTGGGCATTAAACTTNCCTCGCTCCAGTTTTGAAAGATCTTGCTGGATTTGTCGCGCATCACTCAAAAAAACCTGCCACAGACGTTCGTCAGGCCGAAATATCAATAAATTATCACTGCCGACAGATAATGCATCAATTTTGTTATTTAACGTTGCAAACGAATTAAGTTCAATGCGTTTTAATTCAACCTGGTGGTAACTCCAGGCACCTAACACAATTAAAAATAGTAGTCCCAGCAGACATGAACTGATAAAGAAAATAGACGTTTGAACCAGTTTCATCACTGGTTCTCCTCAGTTTGCAACGTTGGAATCTTAACTAAAAAAGGCTGTATTGCTTTTAAGGGTTCGGGAGCAAACCAGGAGGTCACATTGATTGGTTTTTCGGATCCGGGAAAATTATTGAGCTTAGCCCATTGAATATTCTGATGTAATTCTGAAATTAAAGACCAGTTTAAATTTAACTGATGTAATCCTGGCTGATAATTTTGACCCAAAATTGCGTTTTCACTCATTTCCTGGCTATACATCTGCATCACGTTATCCGTGTCTGAGTGTATAAGACTGATGGCATCGGCGTAAGCCNTTAGCAATTGCTGACAGTTTTGTGGGTTCTGCTCCGTTATTTTGCGAGTTGTTACCAGTAGCCATTTTGCGCTATACACATGACTACCCTCCACCTGTTTGAGCTGGTCACCATATTCCGCAATAAAATGATTGGTCCATGGCTGCCAGGTAACAATTGCATCGACCTTGTCATCAATTAATGCCTTACCCAATTCTGAAATGGGTAAATCGATAATATCTACCTGATCTGTATTTACCTGATAAAAAACCGAATAAACCCACCAGATATATTCTGAATTGGTTCCTTTAGGCAAACCAATACGTCCTCCTGACAAATCAGTAACTGTCTGAATTTGCTTACCATTAGTGGTTGTCAGGATTTGATTCATTAAGGTGGAATGCANAAGATTCCCCAGAATAACGGGCTCATCATTCTGAAGTTCATTATTTGCATTAGCTANTTTATCCAGCGTAAACGCTGTTGGTGAGACCAAGGCAAAATCAACTTTTCCGGCACGCAAATCGTCAAGACTTTGCCTACCCGAATTATTAAAACTCACATCAACATCAAGCTGATATTTTTTGAATAACTCATTTTTACTGGCGACAAGAGTGGGGAGATCCCCCAAATAATTCACACCAGCCAATTTCAATGATGGGATGTCTGTATTCTCAGAACTACAAGCGACTGAAAACAAGACGAATAATATTAAAACTCTTTTCAGGCCCATCTTATTTTCCGTAATGAGTTCATATGCTTATAGTTATTATTGCGTACACAACGCNCAGAGCTTTAATTTATTTATGTCATCAAAATTAAAGTAGTCCTGATAATTTGTTATACCCTAACAATCAAGATCTTGAAATCCCTTGCCTATAAAAGCGAAGAAACCGTTCGTGAAACATCCTCAGCACCATGCAATATTTCTGTCATCACTGATGAAACAGCAGAAAGTTGTTCATTACTGTCGAGNGCCCGTTGTTTCACGCTATCCATCTTTTGCGTGACATCATGTGTAAGCTTACGGTTTTGCTTNACAACTTCTTTTATTTCCTCCGTGGACTCGCTTGTTCTCGACGCCAGCTTTCTGACCTCATCAGCCACGACGGCAAACCCACGCCCCTGATCGCCGGCACGTGCGGCTTCGATGGCTGCGTTTAATGCCAANAGATTTGTCTGTTCTGCAATGTCATTAATCGTTGAAACGATATTTTCAATATTTTTAGATTCATTATTCAACTGTTCGATATTGGCTGACGTNTCCGATACATCCTGCAGAATTGTGTTGGACATTTGTACCGAGGTATTGAGTAATTCAACACCATTTTTAGCTATTTGCGAGGTTTCCTCTGCTGTTGAAAATGACATCTCCGCAGCACGCATTACTCGGTCGTTATGCTCGATTCTCTGGGTAATATCACTGGCAAACTTAATGACCTTAACCACCTTGCCTTCATCATCAAACACTGGATTATAAGAAGCTTCTAACCAGACGGCTTGACCAGAAGATGTTTTCCTTTGGTATTGATCAGAGAAAAATTTTCCCGAACTGATTTCTGACCAGAAATTGGGGTTTTCTTCGTAGAATTGATCGAAACAGAACATGCGATGATGCTTACCAACCACATCATTTAAAGAATAACCAACTACCGAAAGGAAATTATCATTAGCCGTTAAAATTTGNCCATCTGGAGNAAACTCAATAATCGCCATTGAACGGTTTAATGCATTGGAGGCCGCTTCAAGATCACGCATTTTGTTATGTGAACGCGTCACATCTGAAGCAATTTTAAAGATAGCGGTAACGTTATTGTCCTTGTCAGTTATTGGAAAATATGATGCTTCTAACCATATTGTTTGGTCTGGCTTGGTAAGTCTTTTAAACCTGCCNGATTGTTGTTTGCCCCGTGAGAGTTCATCCCAGAATATTTTATACTCCGCAGAACGAATATAATCGTCATGGCATAAAACCTTATGGTGTTTGCCGACCAGTTCTGACTTTTCATAACCCACAACGGATAAAAAGTTGTCATTTACATCCTCGATAATACCTTTACTATTAAATTGAATAGTCGCTACAGATTCCTGTATTGAATTGATAAGGCTGTAAATTTCATTATATTTAGTAGTTACCTCAGCTAAATCACTTTTAAGTTTTTTATTAAACATCTTAATATTGCCCACTGCTGCCGAATAATTTTTATTATGATTATCAACACGAGATAATCATTATTTTTTATNTGGAATTAAAGCGGATAGATTGTGAATTTTATGTCAACAATCGACTGGATCTTGTGAATTTTTTAATGGGCAAGCACACAAAAAAATCAATNATGCTAGGGCTTGTTTATCTTTCATATCCTCCACTGCTGGCGGCTATTTTTGTGTCCGACAAGGCGGAAAGCACGCGGTGTAGCCTTCCTACATAAGTGATTGATAAATGAGTCTGGAACTCATTTGAACAGCTACGCAGGCGGGNGCAAAAATAGTCCCAGCCCTTCGGGTTATGACTGAAAAAGCGCCACTTATGTCCACGGATGAACTGTATGCCGGCGCGCCAGGGAGGCGCGCGCCGGTCTGCGTTGCTCGTCGCTTATTTAGAACAACTAAAAGGCGCTCCTCGTGCCTTGATTGACGCTTTTTCAGCTCACAACAGAGGCGNAGATGAAAGATAAACAAGCCCTTATAACTAAACTAAAAATGTTTGCCAGAGGCATGAAAGTTCAAATTTCTGCTTTATATCTGGCAATCAAGGATCCGGCGGTTCCAAAGGTGGCTAAGTGGTTGGGTGTTGCGGTAGTGGCGTATGCGTTAAGCCCGATTGATCTTATTCCAGATTTTATTCCGGTGATTGGCTATCTGGACGATTTGATTATTTTGCCTTTAGGAATTTACTTAGCCATTAAACTGATACCGGAGGCAGTTTGGTCTGACTGTCTGGCTAAAGCTGAGTTACATCCCATTCAATTACCCAGAAATCGTTATGCAGCGGCTGTAATCATTGGCTGTTGGATACTATTTGCAGGCATGTGCAGTTNTGGTATTTGGTATCTGATATCAAACTAATNACATTTACAGCATCATCGTGGTCCTAACATTTTTTCCGGCTGGATAAGTTCATCGAATGCTTCTGCAGTGATCAAACCAGAGCGAACAGCCTCTTCTCGTAATGTGGTTCCATGAGAATGTGCCTTTTGTGCAATCAAACTGGCGTTGTCATATCCAATGATCGGTGAGAGGACGGTCACCAGCATCAGTGAGTTATTTAAAAATGCTTCGATTTGTGGCCTATCCGGCTCAAGCCCGCGCAGGCAATATTCTGTAAAACTATTGATGACATCTTTTAATAATCTGATGGATTGTAATAGTGAAAAGATCATTAACGGTTTATAGGTATTCAGTTCTAATTGCCCCTGAGCACCCGCTAGCGTAATCGTTACGTGATTTCCCATCACCTGTGCACATACCATCAGCATGCTTTCACATTGGGTTGGATTNACTTTTCCCGGCATNATTGAGGAACCGGGTTCATTCTCAGGTAAATGCAGTTCGCCTATCCCGCAACGAGGTCCTGACCCCAGTAATCGAATGTCAGCCGCAATTTTGTTCAGACTAACCGCCAGAGTGTTTAAAACACCCGATACATTGACCAGACCATCGTGAGCGGCTTGCAAAGAGAGTTTGTTATCACTGGCAGTAAAAGGTAAGCGGGTAAATTCGCTTAACTGTCTGGCAAAGTTTTCAGCAAATTCGGCAGAACTATTTAGTCCTGACCCCACGGCTGTGCCTCCTTGAGGAATAGCATACAGTTCAGCAGTTGCCTGCTTTAACCGATCAATATTAGTTTGTAGTTGGGCCGCATAGGCCGAAAACTGCTGCCCCAACGTTAACGGTGTTGCATCCTGCAGATGCGTTCTGCCAATTTTTATTATGGATTGCCATTGTTTCGAATGTTCCGCCATTACCTGCTGCATCTTTGTTAAGGCTGGTAACAGCTGAAGTTGAATTTGTTCTACCGTAGCAATATGCATTGCTGTCGAAAAACTATCGTTGGTGGATTGCCCCATGTTGCAGTGATCATTGGGATGCACCTGAATCGTCGAATTCAATTGCTGTGTCGCCAGATTGGCAAGCACCTCATTTGCATTCATGTGGGTTTGTGTACCCGAACCTGATTGCCAGATGGTTAATGGAAATTGCTGATCATGTTCGCCATTTATCACTTCAAGGCTAGACTCAGCTATTGCCAAACCGATATTTTTTTCCAATTGCAGACAATCAATATTCGCCAGAGCGGCACAGTGTTTCACCAACCCCAAGGCACGAATAAACTCACGAGGAAAGGTTTCACCACCAATGGCGAAATGTTTCATGGCCATCTGGGTTTGCTGGCCCCAAAGTTCTACAGCAGACATCTAAAGCAATCAGATTTAACGCTTACTGCCGTAACTGAACGTTAAGTTGATCAACGACCTCAGCCCAGTCAGAATCAGAAGCTAAACATTCTTTAATAAAAGCTGATTGAGAGGGTGACCAGAAACTGGCGTTTTCCAGTTTTTCATCTTCCTGCAGCGTATGGCTAGCCATAAATTGCTCGATGGCTGCTTCATTGCTTTCCAACCCCAGCTGCATAAAAAGGTTTTCCATAGTGTGTTGTGTCATATCCATAGCAATGGACCTCAAATTTAAGTTAATTTCTGAACTTAACACTACGCTTACTTAAGCTGTTTTTCAAAGCTTCATTCAGGGGCTGAAATTATGAGTAAAGTCCATTACATTAGGACAAATACATCAGGATGATTGAATCGTCATACTGATACATTTTGACCTTAAGATATTGATGCCAGCCAGTCTTGGTAACTTGGTTTAGCCTCGGCATGTAAACCGGCAGAACTAAAGGCTCTTTCACTATCGATTATTTCACCGTTGTGCTCAAACACATTATGATCTGCATAATGTTTTGCCCAGCTTTCAAGGTCATGTGTCATCGAATTCATTCTCATCGTCTCACTCCATTTTGTTTTAAAAAATCTGCTGATTGCCTTTTACAAGTCAATCAACTGAAGTCGATTCTAAGGACGGAATGTTTAATTTATGTGAAGAATCAATGCTCTGAGGTCAGGATGTGAGATCGCTCACATTTATCTATCAATATTATTCTTCGTTTAACGGTGCCAACCATTGAAGACCTCCAAGTCTGCGTTGCTGCTGCAAATTCCATTCGGCACGTTTATGTAAATGCTGCGCCGGTCGGGCCGGGTTGTAATTCAATGGACTGGGTAATGAGGAAGCCAGTAATGCTGCTTGCATCGGTGTCAGATTAGCCGCAGAGCGACCAAAGTGATATTGGCTGGCCGCTTCCAGGCCAAACACTCCCGGCCCCCACTCNGCAATATTCAGATAAATCTCAAGAATGCGCTGTTTGCTCCAGCTGAGCTCAATCAGCAAGGTAAACCAGACTTCGAGACCTTTTCTGAACCAGCTGCGGCCGGTCCATAAATACATGTTTTTTGCCACTTGCTGACTGATCGTGCTTGCACCACGCAAGCCTCCCCGACGCTCTCGTTCTTTTAACGCCTGCTGAATCGCCTTAAGGTCAAATCCACTGTGTAACGGAAATTTCTGATCCTCAGAGGTCACAACAGCTAAAGCCGCATGTTTTGGCATCTCGTCCCAGCTGAGCCAGGTCTTGCGAAGTTGAAAGTCTTCAGTTGACGTTATCCAGCGGTCTGCCATCACCATGGTTATTGGTGGATTTACCCAGCGAAAAGGTAATACCAGCAANAGACTCAACAGGACAAACGCCAATATCGTTAGCAGCAATACCTTTAAGAAGAAACGATATATTCGATGCACAGTTATTCCTAAGCAAAACAGGCATCCTCAGGATGCAAATCTGCACATAATGAAACGTTTATTTTAGTCACGCAAGCTAGGGCTTGTTGATCTTTCATCTCGACCACTGCTGGTTTACCGTCTGGTTATTCCAGCCTTCTTAATAACAACATGGGCGAAACGGTTAATACAGGCGTTAATTGCCAACGTCCAAGGATGGCAAGAATCACTGCACTGATAAAAGGCAGGCTCATCACAACTGGCCAATGCCAACGAAATTCGCCATCAAACATACGATTTTGTAGTGCCCACACGGCAACTTCAGCTGCCAGNACACCCAGAATNCCAGCCAGAAAACCAATCAATGCAAACTCAATAGTTGTAGATTTGACCAGTAATTTCTGTTGGCCACCCAGGGTACGTAATAAGGCGCCCTCACGCTGCCGCTCCGACATCGTNGCACTGACAACTGCGACCATCACGGCAATTGCGGCCAGCAAAATCATCAATAATATCGCTTCCACCGCCTGTGTTACCTGAGCAATGATTTGCTGAATTCGTTCGATAATATGATCAATTTCCAACACTGAAATGGTGGGAAACTGCCGCACAAAATCGTTCAATAACGGTTTATCCTGTTCAGCAAGGTAGAAGCTCGTCAGCGAGGTACTGGGTAATCCATCTATAGTGCCATTGGGCGGAAAAATAATAAAAAAGTTGGGCCGCATGCTGTCCCATTGCACACTGCGAATACTGGTGATGGTTGTGCTGACTTTTTCGGCCCCCACCGTAAAGCCCAGTTCATCACCAACCTCTACCCCAAGTGACTCAGCCAGTGATTGTTCAATCGACAACCCTGTTGTTTCACCTGGCTTAAACCAGCGCCCGGAAACGATTTGATTATCATCTGGATAAGAATTTGACGTTGTCAGGTTTAATTCGCGGCGCAATTCATCATCATCTTTATTGAACGCAACGTCTTGTGCAGGTTGCGCATTAATCTCAGTCAGTCTGCCGCGAACTATAGGATATAGAGGGCTACGGTTTATCTGATGCTGTGAGAAAAATGCTTCTACCTCATCCACTGCTTCCGGAGCAATATTCAGCAGAAAATGATTTGGCGCATCTTCCGGCAACTGCGCCTGCCAGTCGGCTAATAAGGAAGATCGCACCAGAACTAACGTAGCGGCCAACATAATAGTCATGGCAAATACCGACATTTGTGACAGGGTCGCATTACGATGTCGATACAACGCAATCACCGCCAATCGCCAACCACCCTTTCCGGCAGGAAATCTGCGTAATAACCAGATTAGACCCGCACCGACAACCGCCAGTGAAATAACTAAAACAATAACTGCCCCGAGCAATGCTGTTACCAGCTTAATATCATTGACATACACCCATAACAACCCAAATATCACCGCTACAGCTAACAATAAATCTTTGACTAAAGCGGACTTGTCATTGGTAGGCAAGCTGCGAAAAACTCTCATTGCCGGTGTATTGCGTAAACGATCAATCGGAGGGTAGGCAAAGGCAAATAAAGCGACTAAAGCAGTTAGTATGGCTGGCCACAGTTGCCAGAAGTCAACCTCGAATTGTAACGGCTGATCCATTAACTGTGCGGTCATTGAAGCCAATAACCAGGCAGCAGGTATGGCGAGTATTAAGCCAATGATGGTTGCCATTAGGCCCCATACAATTAAGCGTGATAAATACAATATACGAATACGTTTGCCAGTCAGCCCCATGGTTTTTAGTAATGCCACGCGATCCCGCTGGCTTAAGGCATATTGTCTGCTCGAAACAGCTATTGCCACAACTGCAAGCAACACCGCCAGACTGCCGCCAAGTAATAAAAAGCCCTCTGCTTTTTCTAAAGATTCCCCCAGGGTTTCACCTTGCCGGACATCCACCCAGTGGTAATTTTCTGTTAAGCGCGGCTCCAACCATGCTTCAAAATCAGTCAGTTCGGCCTCACTACCGGCAAATAATCCACGGTGCCGAACACGGCTCCCAGGTTGTATCACCTCCGTAGCGGCTACATCATCCACATGCATCATCACTCGTGGTGCGAGAGAAGAAAGCCGAAAGCCACCATCCGGTTCACGCATAATCACGCCGGTCACTTCAAGGGAAGTGGCGCCAATTTCCAGCGTATCACCAGGCCGTAATTTCAATAAGCGCATAAGCCGGGGATTCAACCAGACTTCGCCGGGTTGAGGCCCAGAGGATGAGACTTGCCTCGGACTCTCCAGATCGGCCTGCCATTCAATTTCTCCCCGTAAGGGGTAAGCATTATCAATCGCTTTGACGGCAACCAGCTGGAATTGGCTTTCGTTGAAAACCATGGTGCCAAACTCAATCATGCGGCCAGTTTGAAGACCTTGCTTTTCTGCCTCGGCATACCATGCGTCTGGAATGGGGGCGTTGGTTCGGCTGTTTAACTGACGATCTGCTGCCAAAAATGCACTGGCCGATGTCATTAATGTTCTTTGCAGATGATCTGCAAAAGCATTAATAGTTGCCACAGTTGCTACAGCTATGATCATCGCCATTAACATGACTTTTACATTTCGCTCACGTAAATCCTGGGTGAAGGAAATCACTTTAGCCGTCACGTTCATGCAGATAACACCTCTGCATTTTTTTCTGTTTTCTCATGCAGTACGCCTGCCTCAATAATGAAATATCGCTGACATCGCTCTGCCAGTTGTTGATCATGCGTCACCATTACCAGCGTAGTGCCGTGTTCACTGTTCAGATTCATTAATAATTCAGTAATCGCCTCCCCCGTTCGGGTGTCCAGATTACCGGTAGGTTCGTCTGCAAATAACACTTGAGGATTCACAGCAAAGGCTCTGGCAATGGCTACCCGTTGTTGTTCACCACCCGATAATTGTCGTGGTGTGTGTAGCATTCGCTCACCTAGACCAACCCGTTTGAGCAGGTATTCAGCTTTATCCCGGGCATCAGCTAAACCGGCTAACTCGATGGGTAACATGACATTTTCAATAGCTGATAATGTGGGTAACAATTGAAAAGACTGGAATACAAAACCGACGCGCTGAGAACGCAGACTGGCACGTTCATCTTCTGACAAAGTACTGATGAGATGACCATCCAGACTGACCTTTCCACTGGTTGGTAAATCCAGTCCTGCCAATAACCCGAGTAAGGTGGTTTTACCGGAACCTGAACGCCCGACAATGGCTGCAGACTCGCCTTTACGAATGTCCATATTGACTTGTTGTAAAATCGACAGTTTATCGGTGCCCAAATCAACCGAATGTGACAGATTTTGTACCTGTATCATGAAGTCGTTTGACGGATCCGGTTGTCTATCTGTGGACATACTTTCCTCACATAATTAATTGGCGGTTATGAAAACCTTATTACCTACACAAACATTGTTTATCTGGCTGTTTTTGGTCCTGGTCAGTTTCCAGTCACAGGCGGCTGAACCACAGCAAAAAAATCTGTTAATCGTTGGCGATAGCCTTAGTGCAGCCTATGGCATCGACAGTGATGCCGCCTGGGTTGAGTTACTCAAAGATCGTCTTGAACAGGAAACTCCCGGAAACTGGAATGTCGCCAATGCCAGTATTAGTGGTGAAACAACCGACGGTGGTTTACGCAGATTACCGGATTTGCTGGACAAACATGATCCCGCTATCGTTGTGATTGAGTTGGGAGGCAACGACGGGTTACGCGGGTTCCCACCTAATGTCATTCGAACTAATCTAGCCAAAATGATTCAGTTATCCCAGCAGCATGGTGCTGAAGTATTATTGGTGGGCATCGAAATTCCACCTAATTATGGTCAACGTTATACCACAGCGTTTGCCAATGTTTTTTCCAGTCTTGCAGAAGAATATAATCTGTCTTTTGTGCCCTTTTTCCTTGCTGATGTATATGATGGCGAGGCCATGATGCAGGCTGATGGAATTCATCCTACGGCAAAAGCTCAGCCACAGTTACTCGACAATATCTGGTCTGAATTACTGGCATTACTTGAATAACATACATTCACTGGTTTCCTTGAACGCATTATCAGACCTCATTAACAGATAATTGTTGCCTGATGAATCAATTAATTATGTACTATCAAAAATACAAGATTACAGATGATTAAAGCCATCATTTTTGATATGGACGGTGTTTTGATTGATTCCGAGGAAATATGGGATCACGCTGAAAAAACCGTTTTTTCCAGTTATGGCATTTCGGTCACGGAAACGGATCAGTTACTGACTCGCAATATGAATATGTTGGAAGTTTCGGAGTATTGGTCAGCAAAAGCGCACAGACCATTTTCACTGGAAACCTCACAGCAGCAAGTCATTGAACACGTCTGTCAGCATATCCAAAAAAAGCCCCTTGCCATGCAAGGTGCACTCAACTTATTGAAACACATTCAGCTCAGTAATCTTCCAATCGGACTTGCCACCAACGCTCCAAAACAGGTTTGTAACACAGTGCTGAGTTGTCTGGACATCGAAGCCTATTTCAACTCGATTCAAACTGCTGATGATGTGGAAAACACCAAACCCCATCCAGAAATTTATCTGAAAAGCGCCGAAAACCTGCAAGTGGAACCACATCATTGCCTGGTATTTGAGGACTCTCCTACCGGAGTTAAAGCAGCACATGAAGCGGGAATGCAGGTTATTTATGTAAACTCAAGGCGAATGGCTGATGCTTCCATCCTCAATATTATTCGCTCTGCATTAAATTCACTCGACCAGTTTTCCTGGCAAGATCAGAGATTTTTTGATTATTGTGAAATAAAAACGTGAAGCTGTTCATAATTTTCAGTATCACTCGTTAATTCACACCCGATAGCGCTTTTTCTTCACAGCTCATTCACCCATTTAAACGTATTCTCATCGCTTTAATCCTCTTAATCATTACTCTTATCGCTTTGATGTTTAGAGTAGCTTACGAACTTGTGAATAATGCCAATACCACCAATCAAAAAAGCTATCCATGTATGTATCACGTTAATGTTGGTGAGTATTGCTTTGCTGATTCTAGTGAGTTCACATCAATTGGTGGCAGCTATCCTGCCAGGTTCACTTAATGGCCTGGAAACCCGTATTCAGCTTGAACCTCAACACCTTGAATTCGATAATGCACTTCCAGCACCTATGTTAATAACTGGTCTTTTCAGCACCTGTAAATCTACCTGCCCAGCCAATATTAATCAGCTACGTTTGGTTAAAAATCAGTATCAGGGCGAAATGAACTATGTTTTTATTGGCTTAAATCCTGAAAACGACTCATCAGAGACATTGAAATCATACTTGTCTGAGTTCTCGCCAAACATGCATTTACGAGTTCCTGCAGATACCCAGGCGGTACAACAACTTATGTCCTTCTTTCCAGAAAATTATTCAATGAGTAAAACTAATATCCATCACGCTGGATACATCTATCTTTATCATCCTAATACTAAAGGTTTAATTACCTATCGGTCACCAAATAGTCAGCACATTATTGATGACTTACTGATACTGCAAAGTCGCGGAAAATAACCCAATGAAAACTAAAAATGCTTCAGTACAAACTATTGATGAAAATGTGAACCAACGAAAATGGAAAGATAATGTCAGCAATGACAAGTTTGTACTCTGGTTATTAACCGCTCATTTACCGTTTATCTTTTTTATCGTACCCATGGGCTACGGAACACATCTGAATGGCGCCATTCCAGCTCTCATCATTGTTTTGGCTGCATGGTATGTATATAAAACGCTGCCCGGCACACTGATTTCAAGAAGTGTTATGTCAGCAGCAATGATGATAATGTCGATGATTTTGATCATGCAGCAGTTAGGTCGTCTGGAAATGCATTTTCATATCTTCGCTGCACTGGCATTTCTTATTATCTGGCGTGATTATCGGGTTTTACTGGTAGCTGCCACCGTAATCGCAGTTCATCATGCGGTATCTGTTCCATTACAACTCTCAGACCTCAGTATTGGAAGCATGCCCTTTGTGGTATACGGCCAACAGTGTGATTGGGCAACATTTGCTGTACACGCTACATTTGTGATTTTGGAAACGGCTGTGTTGGTGTTTTTTTGTTTAAGAATGAATTCACAATATCAATTAGCTAATCAGATTATGGCCGCCATGCAGGTCGCCGCCCAACAAAGCGATCTGACGCTTGATATGAAAAATATTCAGGCGAAAAGTCCTGCGGATTCAGCATTTGTAAAATCAGTACAAGACTTTTACAGGTTGATGAATCGGACGATTGATGAATTTAAAACGGCAGGTACTCAATTAGACGAGCTGACAGAGTTATCTGTTATCAGTTCATCATCAAACCTATCCTCTTTAACGACACAGAGCCAACGCGTCGAAGCAATTGCAGCTGCCAGTCTAGAAATGTCAGCTAGCATCGGTGAAGTTGCCAGAACTACTGATAATGCGGCAAGCCTCTCTACACAGACAGTTGAACAGCTCAATAATTGTCAGTCAATGTCTGATAATGCGTCTATTAAAGTCAACTCACTCATCAATAAACTTAGCGAAGTAAAAATGGAATTCGAGCGTTTACAAGCTGACACAAGTGCTATTCAGAACTCTGTTTCTCTGATAACTGAAGTTGCATCACAAACCAATTTATTAGCATTAAATGCATCAATTGAAGCAGCACGAGCTGGTGAACATGGTCGAGGTTTTGCGGTTGTTGCCTCTGAGGTACGTAACTTGGCAGAAAAAAGCCAGAATGCCACTCAGGAAATTATGGCCGTTGCAGAAAAAATTAATGCATCAACCGATACGGTGATGGGCAGGCTTTTAGAAAGTAATAGCGATGGTGAAGCAGCTATAGAGATAGTCAAACAAACCAATTCCTTAATAAAGGATTCTGCAGAGTTTTCAAATAAAATAAACGTCTTAAATCTATCCATTTCACAAATGATGCAAGAACAAAGTGCCGTTTCAGCAGAGATAAGTCAGACTTTGCACCATATTCAAGATTCGAATAGTGATATTGAAATTGCAGTAAAACAAAACTCTGAGCGTAATTCAGATATCAAACAAATTGGTTCAGTTATCAGGGATAAAGCCAATGTATTTAAAACCTGATTTCCTATAATTACGCCATTGAAGCAATGGTTTTTCGAAAACGACTTAACGATAAACCAAATAAAACGCTCCCCAGCAAAATCAACACCAGAAACTGTGCCCAAACTTCGGTAAAACCGGCTCCTCGATATAAAATCGATTGTGCCAACATCACAAAATGGGTATCAGGCGCCAGTAACATAATGTATTGAATAATATCCGGCATACTTTCTCTGGGTGTGCTGGCCCCTGACAGTACTTGTAACGGTAATAGAATCATGACCAACAATAAGCCGAATTGAGGCATTGATCGGGCAACCGTGCCCAGAAAGATACCCAGTGAAGTGGTCGCGAACAAGTGAAACAAGGTCCCCAGTAAAAACAACCAGACTGATCCCTGTATGGGTACGGCTAACCATGTCTGGACCACCAGCCATAAAGACAACGCTGTTGCTGTGATAACCACTAAAGCCATGGCCCAGACCTTACTGGCCATGATTTCAAAGGGCGTGACAGGCATGACCAGTAAATGCTCAAGCGTGCCATGCTCACGCTCTCTGATAATCGCTGCTCCAGTTAAAATTATCGATAACATGGTGATGTTATTGATAACCTCCATTACCGCGCCAAACCACTGGCTATTCAATTCGGAATTAAATTTTGCGCGTAACACCAAATCAACTGGTGTCACGCTCTCCTGCCGATGCCTTTGCACAAAGGCGTCAATCTCACCGCTGACAATTGACTGTACATAGTTATTACCGGTAAACGCCTGTCCCATGCGGGTTGCATCAATGTTCAACTGAATAACGGGTTGATGACCAGCCAGTAAATCACGTTGAAAATTTGCTGGAATATGCAAGGCAAATGTATCAATTCCCATATCCATCCGGGCATCAATCTCATGCTGTTCAATCAGTACAGGGGGCAAAAAATAGGGTGGATAAAAGGCATCTACAATGCGCATGGATAAAGGAGATCGATCATCGTCAACAATTGCTATCGGCGCATTATTCAAGGAATCAATCATGGCGGTAGCCACCGCATAAATTGACAAACTGAACGCGTAAACGATGAAGATCATCAATACCGGATCGCGTAATAAACTACGTAATTCTTTGATACCCAGATGCAAAATATTGCTGATGGCCATTTATCGTTCCTGCTTTTTCAACAGCATAACGCCGACCAGCATTAATACCGGGACAGCAATAAATAACGCAATAAATGCGGAGTGTAAATCCGAATAAGATAGCCCCTTGGAAAACACTCCACGGGAGATAGTTAAAAAATGCGTGGCAGGATAAACCTCCCCAATCCATCGCCCCAGGCCCTGCATTGACGACACCGGATCAATCATGCCCGAGAATTGCACTGCCGGAATCAACGTTAATAACGCGGTACCAAATAACGCCGCAATCTGACTACGTGTGAAGGCTGAAATCAACAAGCCCAGTGATGTAGCACAAACTACATAGAGCAATGCTGCAAACGTCAGAGTGAGAAAACTTCCGGTAAGCGGCACCTGAAAGATAAATACCGCAAACAACACCAATAAGACAAAATTCAGCATACCCAGCACGATATAGGGTAATTGCTTACCGAGTAGAAATTCCAACCGACTTACCGGCGTGACATAAAGATTCACGATCGAACCCAGTTCTTTTTCCCTCACTACCGACAATGCCGTCAACATCGATAAAATCAGCATTAGCAACAGTGGAATCATCGCAGGTACCATTGCCACCAGACTTTTCACATCGGGGTTATAACGAAAGCGTGCTTCAATGGTGGCGGGTTGTGCCGTGACAGACGATCCCAGTATTTCCCTTGATTTCATAGTCAGCCAATGACTATGCATTCCCTGCACATAACCACGAATATTCTCACCTCGAGTCGGCATTGAGCCATCAATCCAGGCGCCAATTTCCACCGGTCTGCCACGAGCCAGATCCCGGCCAAATCCATACGGGATCTCAATTGCCAGGCTGAGTTCGCCGGACTGCATTCGCTGCTCTATTTCGGCATGGCTATATAACACAGGTTGTTCAATAAAATAACGGGATCCTGATAAATTAAGCGTGTAATCACGGCTGGTCGCTGATTGATCGGCATCAAGCACTGCAAATTTAAGATCTTCTACATCCAGACTGATGCCGTAGCCCACCACAAACATCAGCAATAATGTGCCCAGCATGGCCATGGTTAATCTGATGGGGTCTCTAACTAATTCAAGTGTCTCACGTCGACTGTAACTGTATAAGCGGCGCAGACTGAAGCCTGTGAGCGAAGCAGATGGGGTGTCATTTTTATTATTGGTTTTTATCGAATTTTTAGCGCTTTCATCAGTAATCTGCAGATTTTCCTGGCGCCGTACCTCCTCCTGTAAATAGTCGACAAAAGCATCTTCTAATGAGGCGGCATTTCTGGCCTTTTTTAAATTCTCCGGCGTATCAGTCACCAACACCCGTCCCGCATGCATCAATGAAATCCGGTCGCAACGCTCCGCTTCGTTCATAAAATGCGTGGAAATAAAAATGGTTACCCCATCCTGCCGAGCCAGGTCCACCATGATCTGCCAGAACACATCACGTGCAATCGGATCAACTCCCGAAGTCGGTTCATCCAGAATTAACATTTCCGGTCCATGGATCATGGCTACGGCAAGTGACAATCGCTGTCTTTGCCCAAGGGGCAAAGCATCCGGCAAACTATCCAGTACCGCTTCAAGTTCAAAGCGTTTTGCCATCTCATCTATTCTGGCAGCAATACTATGCGAAGGCAGTTTGAATAATCGTGCATGCAAATCCAGATTCTGCTTTACCGTCAGTTCACCGTATAACGAGAATGACTGCGTCATATACCCCACCCTTTGGCGGATACTCAGATCATGTGGATCAATGGTTTTGCCAAATAATCTGGCATGTCCTTCTGAAGCCGCTAGCAGACCCGTCAGCATTTTCATCGTAGTAGTTTTGCCACAGCCATTGGAGCCGAGAAAACCAAAAATCTCGCCACGTGGAATACGGAAACTCACCTGATCTACCGCGGTAAAATGACCAAATCTTCTGGTGAGATTATCTGCCTCAATGGCAAATTCATCATGAGAGGATTCTCGGCGTTGGGGGATAACCACAGGTTGATGACGATTGCGTAGTGCTTCCGGTAACAACGCTATAAAAGCTGATTCCAGTGAGCTGGTACCAGTTTGCTCTAGTATTTGTTGGGGCGTGCCTGTGGTGAGAACCCTCCCCTGATTCATTGCCACTAACCAGTCAAAGTCTGCGGCCTCCTCCATATAGGCAGTTGCCACCAACACACTCATCGCTGGATTATCACTTCGAATACGCTTAATCAATGACCAAAACTGGCGTCGTGATAACGGATCCACACCGGTGGTCGGTTCATCCAGAATAAGGAGCTCTGGATCATGAATCAGTGCGCAACATAACCCCAGTTTTTGCTTCATACCGCCAGATAATTTACCTGCTGGACGATCAGCAAACGCTGTAAGTCCTGTAGCTTCCAGCAAATCAGTGATGCGTTGTTCGCGCTCAAACCGATTAAGGCCGAATAAACGACCAAAAAAATCGACATTTTCAAATACGGAGAGTGTGTGATAAAGATTTTTACCAAGCCCTTGAGGCATATAGGCAATTCGGGGACAAACTTTCTGCCGGTGCTTAGTTTTTCGCATATCGCCGCCCAGTACTTCAATCGTACCTTGCTGAATAGCGTGTGCGCCGGAAATCAATGAAAACAAGCTGGATTTGCCAACACCATCTGGCCCGATAATGCCCACCATGATCCCAGCTGGAATGTTGAGACTCAGATCATCTAACGCTTGTGTTTTACCATAGCAAAGACTGATATTTTTCAGCACAGCCACTTGGCGATTGTCATCCAACGCAGACAATGCCAAAGCTGTCATCAAGGAATCCTCACTGCCAGATGTTCTGGCCATTCTCCCTGGGAATCTTCAAGAACATATGCGACACCGGGTAGTCCGGTTTTTACACGCAATATGTAGGTATCCAACAGATCCTGCGGGATCTGGGCACGCACTCTAAACATCAATTTTTCCCGTTCAGTAGCGGTTTCAACGGTTTTGGGAGTGAACTGTGCGACATCAGCCACAAAAGACACTTTGGCTGGGAAGACATATTCAGGGGCGGCATCCAGAATAATTCTGACATCGGTTCCTAAGGCTAAACGTCCTGCACTGAGGGTCGGTAAAAAGAAGGTCATATACACATCCCGCAGATCGACCAAATTCAACACCCGTCCACCAGCACCAATGACTTCTCCAGGTTGGGCAATACGATACTGAACTCGACCATCACGGACAGCTTTAAGCTCACTATCAGATATATCAGCCTGAATACGGTCAATGCTGGCTTGTGCACCTAATAAAGCAGATTCCGCTCCTGCCAATTGTGCTCTGGCAGTGACAATGGCTGCATCTGCTGCGGCTACCTGAGCCTTTGATGCACTGACAGCGGCGATGGCACTTTGCTGACGTGCAAAATCATCATCGGCTTCCTGCTGGGAGGTTGCTCCACGTCCTGCCAAGGATGAAGATCGCTCGTAACGCTTACGCGCCACATTTAGTTCAGCCTGACGCTGGGCAACCAGGGCCAATGCCGCTTGTTTTTCTGCTTCACGCTGTACTAATTGACTTTTAGCGATAGCAACAGAGCTCTCGGCCTGATGAAATAATGCCTGGGCTTCACGTAACTGTGCCATCAGGTTTTCAGTATCCATTCGGGCCACTACCTGACCAGTCGTGACAAAATCACCTTCTCGGACCAATATATCCTCAATTCGCCCCGCGGTTTTGGCGGCCACATCGATTTCAGTCGCCTCAATTCGGCCGTTGCCATAAACCAGACCGGCATTAGGATCCGGTGCCAGATAAAAACGCCATACAAGGAAAATGGATAAGACAATTATTGCTACAACAATTAACGCACGAAGCAAATGAGTATTTCGGTTAAGTGGCATCCGTTTTCCCTTATACAAAGAAATTTGCCAAAACGTCGTAAAATTTCCGAACCTTAGGAATGTTTTTTAAAACGACATTGCTATTGCAGATTATTTGAAGAAAGCAGTGGAGATTATGGATCTCACGAAGCCTTATCAGTTGGACTCAAGTTTACAACAACGAAGCATAATTAAAAAGATGAATATGCTTTAACTTAACAGCTTTTGATGCAGATCAAATGAATTTTGTAACGAAAATTTTCACTCAGGGTTGATGTTGTTCACACCCTTGAAAGACTTGTTGTTCCACTTTATCTTCTGATAAATCATCTGGGAAGGTGTAAGCAAGATTTATCGCCAAATCAACAACACGCAAGAACTCTTCATTGGCAAACTCAGGACGCATTGTCTGCTGAACATCCTGCTTGGATTTTCCGGCTTGCTTATGATGATAGTAATCACCTGTCAGATTGGCGATAAGATCACATTGTTTATTGTTTTCCATCTCATTTGCATGAAGCGCCGAATTACAAAACGCCAACATAGATAAAGCCAGAATAGTTTGAATTTTCATCAGCAGCTCTTGTTTTGATTAATCACACCAATCATCTGACTCTCGAACAAACAGTAAAATCCTTCAGCCATGAATTATTCAGAAAGTTACTTTTACTGAGTGGTTTTGATTATAGGAGTTATTGTCAAAAAAAACGGCCAGTAAAGGCCGTCTTTATATTAATTAATATCTGGGTCTGTTGATCTTTCAAAGCAACCACTGCTGGCGACTATTTTTGTGTCCGACAAGGTGGAAAGCACGCAGTGTAGCCATCCTACATAAGTGCTTGACAAATGAGTCTGGAACTCATTTGAACAGCTTAGCTGGCCGCGTAGCGGTGAAATACAGGGATGTATTTCATACAACGCAGGCGGCCGCAAAAATA
>NZSL01000010.1 GCA_002696735.1 Methylophaga sp. | reverse complement strand
CAAGAGTTCATATCGACGGCGGTGTTTGGCACCTCGATGTCGGCTCATCACATCCTGGGGCTGAAGTCGGTCCCAAGGGTATGGCTGTTCGCCATTTAAAGTGGTACGCGAGCTGGGTTTAGAACGTCGTGAGACAGTTCGGTCCCTATCTGCCGTGGGCGTTGGAAATTTGAGAGGAGCTGCTCCTAGTACGAGAGGACCGGAGTGGACGTACCCCTGGTGTTCGGGTTGTCATGCCAATGGCATTGCCCGGTAGCTATGTACGGACGGGATAACCGCTGAAAGCATCTAAGCGGGAAGCCCCCCTCAAGATTAGATTTCCCCGAGCTTTAAGCTCCTGAAGGGCCGTAGAAGACCACTACGTTGATAGGTTGGGTGTGGAAGTGCAGTAATGTATGAAGCTAACCAATACTAATTGCCCGTGAGGCTTGACCATATAACCCCAAGTAAGTTGGGTGCGCATAAGCGACAAAACCTTTACTTCCCGAATTAGCTTGCCTATAAAGTAAGCACCAAGTTATGCCTGGCGGCCATAGCGAGTTGGCACCACCTGTTCCCATCCCGAACACAGAAGTGAAACAGCTCAGCGCCGATGATAGTGTGGGAGTTCCCATGTGAAAGTAGGTCACTGCCAGGCTTTAATATAAAACAAGCCCGACGCGAAAGCGCCGGGCTTTTTTTATATTCAAAACTTGTGGTGATTTAACTTGAGCATGGCAACACCCCATGTGACATTTTTGTCTGGAACAAAAATGGACGCCGGTAGGCGCCCGCAGGGTGAGATGCAGGGATGCATCTCATCAAAGTAGGTCACTGCCAGGCTTTAATACAAAAAAAGAGCCCATCCAATCGGATGGGCTCTTTTTTTTGTCTTGAAGGTTTGCATTATCCTGCCTGAGCATGTGACCCCCCATGTGACATTATCGCCGGGACAAGCCATGTTCCAGACATGGCTTTGCATACACTCCATCCAGGGAGATAAGCGATAATGGACGCCGCCAGGCGCCCGAAGGGCTGAGTCCATGGATAGGCTCAGTCAAAGTAGGTCAGCGATAACTACTTATACGCTCTAGGCACACATTACCTTCCTGTAAATAAACTGCCAGGCTTTAATACAACAGAAAGGCACTTCGATAGGGGTGGCCTTTTTTATTATCTAAGGTTTAACAAGTAACCTTCTTGAATAAAGTGATGAATCAGCAAACTACTTGGTTAAATATCAACAAATTCTGTAGCGGAAACCACTACCTGATCCCGTCCATTATTTTTTGCTTCATAAAGAGCAATATCTGCTGCTTTAATAATGTCAGCTTTTTCGATAAGAGTGTTATGCAGATAAGCCACGCCAAATGATGCTGTGATAGGTGGAAGCGGTTTATTTTGATATAACAGTTCTAATGAGCTAATTTCATGGCATAGCAATTCAGCGCGCTTAATCAGATTGTCCTTGTCGATATCCGGCAGAATAATAATGAATTCTTCGCCACCATAGCGACAAATCACATCACTACTTCGAAAATGAGCTTTGAGAAGGTTGGCATATTCGACAAGTACAAGATCGCCAGCATCATGGCCGTATTCATCATTAAATTTCTTGAAATGATCAATATCAGACAGAATCAGACCGAGTCCATGCTGAGCTCTTGCACATCTATGAATCTCACGTTCAAGACTTTCTTCCATAAAACGACGGTTGAAAAGGTAGGTCAATGGATCACGGACCGATTGGGATTGCAGAGCTTCCTTAAGTTTTAAACTCACCAATGATAATGCAAGATTATCAGCAGTAATTTTTACCAGGCGTTTTCTGGATTCGACATAATAGGTTTTTTCTTCTCCGACTTTATGCTTTGCAGCATTAAATTCGATGTGCAGCATGCCCAACATTTCACCTTGCGCAATAATGGGTTCACAAATATAGGTGCTTATACCATCGCCGACATGTTTACATCGAAGACGGCCATCGTTATCCAGTGTTGTGTGTTCTTTACCTTGGCGAAGCGACCAACAGTCATCTGGCGCAATAACAGGAGCACTTTTAATTTCATCTGTGATTCCCCAGGTTGTCATCGATTCCACCAGGGTTTTCTTATCATTGAATAAATATAGAGCCCCAGTGCAATCGGGGAAAATCTGTTCAGCATAATAGGAAACAATAGGATATGTTTCATCAACTGAACGACAGACCTGAAGATAGGAATTCAGTTGATTGATCAGATTCATCTCATAGTTATATTGTGTTAACTCCTGATGAGATTTTTTAAGTTCGTCTTCGGATAGTTTTTGTTCTGTGATATCAGTTGAAGAGCCAACAAAACCAGAAAAGCGGCCGTGCCCATCAATATAGGGTTCGCCATGATCAATAAAATGTCTGTATTCACCATCTCGCCGACGTAACCGATATTCCATCGTGAACGGCTTATATGTCTCAAATGCGTCTTTGAAAACCGTCAGGCAATAGTCACGATCATCTGGGTGTAAAGCATTGAACCATGCTTTACCTCCAAGCCTCTCTACCTTTTCCCGTCCAATAAAATTTTTATATTGGTTGTTGGTAAAAATTATATTGCCATGAATATCAGTTAGCCAGAGAGTAACCGGTGCATCTTCAGCCAGTGTTTGAAAGTTAATTTCTTCCAGCGTTATGGCTGGTATTTGGAGATTTTCTTCACTCATACCTGTATCCAACTCCATTGTTGAATTGTTTCCTTGTTTCATAATTCATATCCATTGAAGGTAATAATTAAAGCAAACAGACCCTATATATTCATATTTTGGTGAAAGTATTCACTAATTAATAATTAAGTCATACACCATGGCTAGCGAATTAAATTAAGTCAAGTCAGACTGATAATTCTCTACTTCAAAACGAGGGGTACATAAGGCAAGAAAAATAAGATCTTTGGAGCTAATATTGGTAATTCGTTGACGGGTATTCGGCGGAATAATGACCACATCACCGGGTTTTACTGTCTGAGGCACATGATCTCCAATTTCTACAGCGCCACTACCGTCCAGAATGACGTAGCGTTCGGTTGTTTCTCTTAACTGGTGCCACTGAGTGGTTACACCTGGTTCAACCCGGGCTTGAGCAATAGAGAGTTCTGGGTCTTCTGACTGGTTAGACAGCTCATTGATATAACATCCTTCAACAAAATAGTATTCATTGTTGGATTGAAAACGTTGGATATGTTGTTTCATAAGCGTATAGGTGTCCTTGTGAGTAACAAACTGATTTAGTTAATTAGAAACGTCATCACAATAATTGGCATCTTTGATGCAGAATTTTTCGTGTCACCCATTTTGGAGGTGTTCCATGAAAATGTTCATGTTGCTATTTGTCATGTCATTTACCGTGCAGGCCAATGATATCTCATCCTGGAATCGTCTGATTCTGTCTGGTGGTTCACATATCATGATCGGCTTTGTTCCTCCTGATTTAAAGCAGGCCGAAGTGCTGAATATTTTTATTGAAGGGGATGGTGAACCTGGTGTCGCATTACGACTAGCGCAGGAGACCGGAGGTAATAGTGTCTATATTGGGCGTCCCTGCCAATATCTCAAAGCTACCCGATTTAATTCCTGTAATCGTGAACTATGGACATCACACCGCTATTCTCAAGCCGTAGTGGATTCGATGGATAAGGCTATTTCTGCATTGAAACAGCAGTATCAATCAAGTCAAATTCGACTTGTAGGCTATTCTGGCGGTGGGGCTATCGCNTCAATTATTGCATCAAAAAGGAGCGATGTTGCACTATTATTGACCGTGGCAGGTAATCTGGATCATAAATGGTGGACCGAGTTTAATAATTCAGCACCACTGTCTGGCTCTTTAAACCCAATTGATTACAGCGCAGCATTAGAGGCTGTACCTCAAGTACATCTGATAGGTGATCATGATTTTGTGGTACCCGGCTCGGTATTAATGTCTTATCTGTCAAAATTTAAAACGCGTGACAAAGTAAAAAGCTATCTGGTGGGAGGAGCGGATCACACTTGCTGTTGGTCAATGGCTGTAGCTGCAGTACTGCCTGAATAAATTCAAATGGCTGATTAGCCTAAGCTGCTCAGCCATTCATCATCTGAACCTTCATTCATTCCTTCGAACAAATAAGTGGATAAGTAGCGTTCTCCAGTATCAGGAAGCATAGCCAGAATAACCGAACCATCGGCTGCATTCTCAGCGACTTTCATTGCTGCTGCAACGGTGCCGCCACAAGATAATCCGCAGAAGATACCTTCTTCACTGGCTAATCGTAATGCCCAGTTTTTGGATTCCTCATCAGTAACTGGATATAGCTCATCGTAAACATCACGGTTTAAAACATCTGGAATAAAATCTGGAGTCCACCCCTGAATCTTATGTGGATGCCAGTCATCCCCAGCCAGCATGGAAGCTGCAGCAGGTTCTGTTGCAACAATTTTGGTATCTGGTCTGGCAAGTTTAATCATTTCTCCTGCCCCGGTTAATGTACCGCCAGTGCCCCAACCCGAGACCCAATAATCGAGTTGTTTACCTGCGAAGTCACGTAGGATTTCAGGGCCGGTAGTATTTCGATGAAAAGCAGGATTGGCAGGATTTTCAAATTGTCGAGCTAGGAACCAGCCATGTTTCTCAGCGAGTTCCTCTGCTTTTTTAACCATGCCAGTGCCTTTTTCAGCTGCCGGAGTAAGGATTACCTTGGCTCCCATAGCTCGCATGATTTTACGACGTTCAACCGAGAAGGTTTCGACCATGGTGGCAACAAAAGGATATCCTTTCGCTGCACAGACCATTGCTAAAGCAATACCTGTATTACCCGAAGTAGCTTCAATAACTGTTTGACCGGGTTTTAATACTCCACGTTTTTCAGCATCATCGATAACTGCAAATGCCAGTCGATCTTTTACAGAAGCCATCGGATTGAAGGCTTCGACCTTAACGTACATTTCGACGTGATTGGGGGCTATATTGTTTAGACGAACAATAGGGGTATTACCGATTGTGTCGAGTATGCTGTTATAAATCATAAAAACTCAGTCGATTTGATTGGAATAAACCAAGCTTACACTAAATTGCTTATGCAAAAAAATCCTGCAGCAAAATCAGTCGTGAATAGTTTAAAACTGTCGGTTAGCGGTTGTTTTAAAAGGAAAGTTATCTATCGGTCAGGAAACACTGTTACTGACATGAATATTTTGTTTTGTAGATTGCTTTGCTGGTTGCTTGCTATCAGGATTCGACGTCAGCTCAAGTGCTTTAAGAATATTCTGTCTGGTAATTGATCCGACTAAACGATTTTCTTTAATCACGGGCAAACACTTGTAGGCAGTTTTTAAAAACTTTTCAGCGACCTCAATGATTGATGCTTCAAAATCTATGGTCTCAACCTGATTATGCATATACTCTTCAACTTTTCCCGCTGATTCGCCCTGATAAGCAGCATTAAGCGCCACTTGCATACAGTCTTTTTCAGACAGAAAACCAATCAAATTACCATGTTGATCGATAACGGGAGCACCGGAGATTTTAAATTCAATCAGCTGATGAATTGCACGTAATACATCCATCTCAGGTGTAAAAGTGATCTTGGTGCCATTCATATGATCTTTGACTTTGAGTGATGCAAGCATGGGCTACTCCCTGACGCTGTTTAGTTTTGTTGTTGTGCCCGCTTACGGGCTTCACACTCTTCTTTTTCCTGAATCGAGCAGGCCCCGCCACAACTTCCCGACAGCCCAACCTGATTCAATCCACCACAACTGCCTTTTATTGCTGAGCGACCAAATATTACCCCGATGGCCATGGCTGTAACAGCCAGTAGAATAATCACAAATGCGGCAAGAAAAGTATTCATCTTAGCCTCCAAAGTCATCAAGCATGATGTTTTCCGGTTCAACACCCAAATCTTCAAGCATTTTGATCACCGCAGCATTCATCATCGGTGGCCCACACATATAATATTCACAATCTTCCGGTGCAGGATGATCTTTCAGGTAATTTTCGTATATGACGTTGTGAATAAAGCCTGTGTAGCCCGTCCAGTTATCTTCTGGCAAAGCATCGGATAAAGCGACATGCCAGGTAAAGTTGTCATTTTCCGCGGCAAGTTCATCAAAATCTTCGGTATAAAACATTTCACGCAAACTGCGAGCACCATACCAGAAGGTCATTTTACGCTTGGATTTCAGGCGGCGTAACTGATCAAAAATATGCGAACGCATTGGTGCCATGCCGGCACCACCACCAATAAATACCATTTCTCTATCCGTATCTTTGGCAAAAAACTCACCAAATGGACCAGAAATAGTCACTTTGTCACCCGGTTTGAGATCAAAAATGTAGGAAGACATGATGCCCGGTGGAACATCATCGGCATTTGGCGGTGGTGAAGCTATCCGCACATTCAGCATTACAATGCCTTTTTCTTCCGGATAGTTAGCCATAGAGTAGGCTCTAACCACATTTTCTTTCACCACTGACTTATAACGCCATAAATCAAATCGATCCCAATCCGGGCGGTATTCATCGGCAATGATGAAGTTTTTATATTCAACGGTATGCGGCGGACATTCAATCTGGATAAAGCCACCGGCTCGGAAATTAACGCTTTCACCCTCAGGTAATTCAAGAATCAGTTCTTTAATAAATGTGGCGACATTATCATTGGAACGAACGGTACATTCCCATTTCTTAACACCGAAAACTTCTTCCGGTACCTGAATCCGCATATTCTGCTTAACGGCAACCTGACAAGATAAGCGATCACCCTCTGCGGCTTCACGTTTAGTGATATGCGATTCTTCAGTGGGGAGAATTGAGCCACCACCTTCAAAAATCTTTACTTTGCACTGTGCACAGGTGCCACCGCCACCACAGGCAGAAGAAACAAAAAGATTCGCGTCAGCCAAAGCACCTAAAAGCTTACCGCCGGCCTTGGTTTTTATGGTTTTTTCATCATTAACGATAATTTCGATATCACCCGTTGCCACTAGCTTGGAGCGGGCGCTGAGAATTACAAATACCAGCACCATGATGATAAGTGTGAACAGAACAATGCCTAAGATGATTTCCATTAGAGTTGAATCCCCGAAAATGCCATGAACCCTAACGCCATCAATCCAGCTGTAATAAATGTAATGCCAAGACCTTGTAAACCATCGGGGACATCGGAATATTTAAGTTTTTCTCTGATGCCTGCAATTGCTGTAATCGCCAGAGCCCAACCAAAGCCACTACCTACACCATACACCGCACTTTCAGCCAGATTGTAATCACGTTCAACCATAAACAGCGTACCACCTAAAATGGCGCAGTTGACCGTAATTAATGGCAAGAAAATACCCAGAGCGTTATAAAGGGCCGGCACGTATTTATCCATTGCCATTTCAATGATTTGCACCATCGCGGCAATAACACCGATATAGCTTATAAGCCCCAAAAAGCTTAAATCTACATCCGGTAAGCCAGCCCAGGACAAGGCACCTTCTTTAAGCAGATATTGATAAATCAGATTGTTGGTCGGCACTGTGATGGCCTGAACCAGGACAACGGCGATACCCAGCCCCAAAGCAGTTTCGATTTTTTTAGAAACCGCGAGAAAGGTACACATGCCCAAAAAGAAAGCGAGCGCTAGATTTTCAACAAAAATTGAGCGAATAAATAGACTGAGGTAATGCTCCATTTACAAGACCTCCGTACGGTGTACTTGGTGAATCTGATAATCTGGTGCCTCAACTTGCTGTGGTTTCCAGCTTCGGATAGCCCAAATCATCAGACCGATAATAAAAAAAGCACTTGGCGGTAACAGCATCAACCCATTGGGGACATACCAGCCACCTTCATTCGCTACCGGAATAATGGTGTGGCCAAACAGTTTGCCAGCCCCAAATAATTCACGGAAGAACGCTACGACTAATAAGACCATGCTATAACCCAAGCCATTTCCGAGTCCATCCAGAAAGCTCATACCGGGAGAGTTTTTCATAGCATAAGCTTCGGCACGACCCAAAACGATACAGTTGGTGATAATCAGTCCGACGAATACAGATAACTGCTTACTGGCTTCATACGCATAAGCTTTGAGAATCTGGTCAACAATAATTACCAATGAGGCAATGACCGTCATTTGAACAATGATACGGATACTTGAAGGGATGTGATGACGAATTGAACTGATGATGGCTCCGGAGAAAGCTGTAACCGACGTAAGCGCAATACACATGATCAGCGCTGCGGTCATATTGGTGGTTACTGCTAGAGCAGAGCAAATTCCTAAAACCTGTAACGTTATCGGATTATTATCAATAATTGGATCAATAACATTATTTTTTGCTTGGCTTGCCATCAGTTAATCCCCTGTTCGGAACGCATACTTTGCAAATAAGGGCCAAATCCATCTTCACCTAACCAGAATGAAATCATATTGGAAACGCCTTTACTGGTCAGTGTGGCACCAGATAATCCATCGACCTTGTATTCTGCCTGTGGTGAATTGTTATCCACATAACCACGGGCAACCCTGAATTCCACATTGCCGTTTTCGTCATATATTTTTTTGCCTTCCCATTTGGCTAACCAGCGCGGGTTTTCTATTTCACCACCTAAGCCGGGCGTTTCTGCATGTTCGTAAAAACGCAACCCTTGAATAGTATTGAAATCACTACCTAAAGAAAGAAATCCGTACATGGTTGACCATAATCCATAGCCATGAATAGGAATAACCAGTTGTTGGATTTTATCGCCATCCCGAAGAATATAAACTGGGGCATATTTAGCTCGTGAACCAATTCCGGCTACATCCTGCTGATTATCTAGACGTACTCCCAAATCTGGAGAACCAGATGCTTTACGCTGATCATAAGTGGCTGGATCAAGATCTGTTTCAGCGTATTGGCCAGTGGCCAAATCGACTAAACGAACCTCAAATTTTTCAAAAGCTGCTTCCATATCCATACCTGGCTCAAACTGATCGGTAACGGCCAGAATATTTTGTCTGATATCGTTTTTTTGATTCACAATCTGGCGGGACTTCAATGAAACCGCAGCTGTTGAAACCAGAACCGAACAAACTAGACAAAGCACAATGGCAATGAATATAGTCTTTTTAGGATCATCGTTTGGCAGCTGCATCAGCTGGCCTAAAAACCCTTTTTTCTGCGTAATTTCTGCCATGATTAGCTTCGCTGTAGTCTTCGTTTAATGTTGGACTGAACGACAAAATAGTCGATTAGTGGGGCAAATATATTGGCGAACAGAATGGCTAACATAATACCCTCTGGGAAGGCAGGATTGACGACACGTATTAGTACCGTCATAAAACCAATTAAAATACCGTAAATCCAGCGTCCTTTATTGGTCATGGCAGCAGACACCGGATCGGTCGCCATGAAAACCATACCAAATGCAAAGCCACCCAGAGACAAATGCCAGTACCAGGGAAGTCCAAACATTGGATTGGTATCGCTGCCAATCATATTGAAAAGCCAGCTAGTGGCCACCATGCCGAGGAATACCCCGAAAATGATACGGAAAGAGGCAATACGCGTATAAAGCAGGAAAGCTGCACCCAGCAAAATAGCCAGGGTAGAGGTTTCACCTAATGAGCCGGGCATATGACCTATGAATGTCTGTGTCCAGGTGTAGCCTGCTTCGGTGACGGACTCCAAACCACCTAATGCTGCCAAAGCGAGGGGGGTCGCTCCTGTATAGCCATCAATAGCTGTCCATACTGCATCCCCGGACATTTGTGCTGGATAGGCAAAATATAGAAATGCACGACCCGTTAATGCCGGATTCAGGAAGTTTTTACCAGTACCACCAAAAACTTCTTTTCCAATTACCACACCAAAAATAATACCCAGCGCAACCTGCCAGAGGGGGGTAGAGGGCGGAAGCGTAAGGCTGTAGAGCATTGAAGTCACCAGGAAGCCTTCATTTACTTCATGGTTTCTCACTGCAGCAAAAATAACTTCAAATGTACCACCGGCGATTAGGGTGGTCAGATATATCGGTAAAAAGTAGAGCAGGCCATGGAACATGTTAGAGAACAGGCTATTAGGATCGTAACCAATACCAAAGCTGGTCAGGATCCAGCCGCGCCAACCTTCAATTGTCGACATGCCCAGTTGCGCCATGGCACTGTTGGCCTGAAAACCGGTATTGCACAACATCAGCATTAAAACAGGAAAAGTCGCTAGTACGACATAACTCATAACCCGTTTAAGATCGATACCATCACGAACATGTGGCGAGCCCCGGGTAACATCGCCAGGGCTATAGATGAATGTATCGATCATTTCATAAACGGCAAAGTACTTCTCGTAAGCTCCGCCTTTTTGGAATGACGGCTCTATCCGGTCTAGGAATCTTCTTAAACGCGCCATGGTTATCCTTCTTTTTCTATTTGTGTAAGGTTGGCTCTCAGCGCAGGACCATAGTCATATTTTCCAGAACAGACGTATGAACATAAGGCCAAGTCTTCTTCATCCAACTCAAGACACCCCAATGCCTGAGCAGAGTCAGTATCTCTGACCAATAAAGCTCTCAGCAGTTGCGTTGGTAAAATATCCATAGGAACAACGGTTTCAAAAACACCCACCGGAACCATGGCGCGTGGACTACCATTCTGTGAAGTGGTGAGCGGTAAATCTTTCTTGCCAAATATTTTGCTGAAAAAAACGTTCAGGGCAGAGTATTTATTGGTGCCACCTGGCCGGATCCATCCAAGTATCTCACGATGTGTCCCCTCTTCGAGAACAGATATCTGGGTATGAAAACGACCAAGAAATGCAGCCCAGTTATTGGCGGTATGACCATTGAATACTGATCCGGAAATTACACGGGAGCGAATATTCTGGACTTCTCCACGAACCAGTTCTTCAGTGTTGGCTCCAAGGCGGGTACGGATGAGCCGTGGCTTATTTACCATTGGTCCTGCCAGTGAAATAATCCGTTCTACCCAAAGGTGACCTGTGGTGAAAAGTTTGCCAATGGCGATGACATCCTGATAACCGATATGCCAAACTGTTTTTTTACTGCTGACAGGTTCAATAAAATGTATGTGAGTACCCACCAGTCCTGCAGGGTGTGGACCTGAGAATGTTGGAGTTTCAAGATTTTTCAGATCTGGAGTGGGTAGAGCTGCCTTCGGTGATTGACAGAGATAAAGTTTACCGCTGGTCAGATGACTCAATACTGTTAGACCGTTACGAAAATCGTCAGCATATTCGTTAATAATCAGGTTGGGATCAGCAGCAAGCGGATTAGTATCAATCGCATTTATAAAGATTGCCTTGGGCTCACTGTCCAGTTCAGGTGTTTTGCTGTAGGGACGAGTGCGTAGAGCGGTCCATAATCCAGATTCAACCAGATTCTGTTGAACCTGCTCTCGGCTGAGCGTCGGTAATTCATCCAGTGAGTAGTATTTAAAAGTGACTTCCTCGTCACCTTCAAGCTCAATCACCACTGATTGCAAAGCCCGTTTGGCCCCACGATTAATCGCTTTGATTATGCCAGCGCCGGGAGCCGTATAGGTTACGCCGGGGGTTTTTTTATCGGTGAATATGGCTTCACCCAGTTTAACCCGCTGACCCTCTTCAACCAGCATCGTTGGTTTCATGCCGACGTATTCGAGCCCCAACACAGCAACTGAAGCGACCGGATTAGCCTGGCTAATTTTTTGTTCCGGCGCACCAGCAAGGGGCAATGTCAGCCCTTTCTTAATTGAGAAATGCATATCCCACCTAGTCAGAAGCAGTGCATGAGCACTGTTGGCTTTGAAATTATCAATGCAGGAGTATAGCGGCTTTGCGGTACTTAAGGGAAGCTTACCATGTCAATAATGTGGTTGTTTTTCCGCAGAGGATTTGCTGCTTTTAAGCCAGATAAAGCCGATTAAAAAAGCACCTATCGCAGTTACAGCTGCCAGCATAAAAGTCATTTCCGGTCCCGGAGTCAGCCATAGATAGCCACTCAATAAACTTCCTACTGCGCCACCAGCACCAAAACTCATACTGCTGTACAACGCCTGTCCGCGGCCTTGATTACGACCAGTGAAGTGCTGATGTACCCATGCAATAGAAGCAGCATGAAAAGCACCATAACTGGCAGCGTGTAATGATTGTGCGGCGATAAGCATAACAACCTGGTCAGCATAAAGCGCAATCAGCAACCAGCGAAAAGCTGCCAGTAGCAGACTACCGAGTAATACCTTGCGAATGCCAAAGCGGGGTAGCCAGCGATGCATTACCAGAAAAACCATTAATTCAGCGACTACCCCTAAGGCCCATAATTGACCAATCAAAGTACGGCTATAGCCATGCTGTTCCAGATAAATACTGTAAAACGTGTAGTAAGGCCCATGGCTGACCAGCATTAAAAAGCAGATAGCTAAAAAGGCGCGAACAGCAGGTTGTTTGAGCACCTGTCTGATAGGGATGTGATTGAGACTCAGGTGACGACTGGCAGATTCAGGAACCGTGAGGCTGATCAGCCAGATACCGCTGATGGACAATAACAACGCATAGGGAACGATGCCGGCATCATAACGATCCATTAGCCAACCCAGTAAGACCACAACACAGATAAAACCAATAGAACCCCAAACGCGGATCTTACTGTAATGATGACTATGTTCACCAAGGTGCTGCAGTGTAGTGACTTCAAATTGAGGAAGCGAAGCGTTCCAGAAAAAACTGAAGACCATTAATACAACGGCAATCCAGTAATAACTCTGTGAAATAAAAATGCCTGAGAACGCCACGATACTCAGTAAGCTGGCCAGCCGAACGATTCGCAGACGTTGTCCGCGGTGATCAGCAATCCAGCCCCAGACATTCGGAGCAATGATTCGGGTTGCCAATAGAATGGCGGTTAATTCACCGATTTGTCGGGCGCTGAATCCTTCCCATTGCAGATAAAGCCCCCAATAGGGCACAAGAATGCCCAGAGTGGCAAAATAAAATAGATAAAACCCTGACAGCCGCCAGTAGGGTAGTCCGGAAAAAGGCACCAGCGATCAGGTTAGGCTTGTGCCGGGATAATCGGGGTGTCAGTGGTTACATCCATATTCTGGGCCCGATGACGTAACATATGATCCATCAATACCAGTGCCAGCATGGCTTCTGCAATTGGAGTGGCACGAATACCGACACAAGGATCATGACGACCATGAGTGACGACTTCGATGGCTTCTCCACGTGTGTTGATACTTTTCCCGGGAATTCGCAGACTGGAAGTAGGTTTGAGCGCCATGCTTACCAGCAAATCCTGTCCACTGGAAATACCACCTAATGTTCCGCCAGCATTATTGGTCAGGAAACCTTCCGGTGTCAGTTCGTCCCGATGTTCAGTACCTTTCTGGGTAACCGATTCAAAACCGGCACCAATTTCCACGCCTTTTACCGCATTGATACTCATCATCGCATGGGCGATATCAGCATCCAGACGGTCAAAAATAGGCTCACCCAAACCCGGAGGTACATGGCGTGCAATGACATTAATGCGAGCACCAATGGAGTTGCCTTCCTTACGCAAGGCATCCATATAATCTTCCAGCTCGCTTTCAATATTGGGATCAGGATTGAAAAACAGACTATTTTCGATATGCGCCCAATCCAGCGTTTCAGCTTTAATCGGGCCAAGCTGGCTCAAATAACCCTGAATTTCGATACCATAACGTTGTTTAAGAAATTTTTTGGCAATACCACCAGCGGCAACGCGCATTGCGGTCTCACGTGCTGATGATCGGCCACCGCCACGGTAGTCACGGAAACCGTATTTGTGGTGATAGGCATAATCAGCATGGGCCGGGCGGAATTGCTCGGCAATATTGCCGTAATCCTTTGATCGCTGATCCACGTTTTCAATCAACAAACCAATCGGGGTTCCAGTAGTCTTGCCTTCAAAAATACCGGAAAGAATTTTGACCTGATCAGGTTCACGGCGCTGTGTTTCATGGCGACTTTTACCCGGTTTGCGCCGATCCAGATCATTCTGAAGATCGGCTTCGGATAATTCCAGTCCTGGGGGGCAACCATCGACAATACACCCCAGAGCGGTGCCGTGGCTTTCACCAAACGTGGAGACTGTGAAAAGTTTTCCGAAACTGTTGCCTGACATAATCAAAAATCCGAGTTAAACGATAAATAGAGTAGCAAAACCGAGGAAAGCCATAAATCCGACTACATCGGTGACAGTGGTTAACAGAACGCTGCCGGACAATGCGGGATCAATGCCAATACGTTTTAATCCCAGGGGAATCATTACTCCGGCAACGGCAGCAGCCGTCATATTAACAATAATGGCTGCACCAATCATGATTCCCAGTAAAAAATTACCGAACCAGAGGTAGGTTACAAAAGCGATAGCAATTGCCCAAATCACCCCATTGGCCATGCCCACCAGAAATTCTTTGCGTAATAACCAGCGTTGATTTTTATCATTCAACTGGTCCAGAGCCATAGAACGGATGACCAGTGTTAATGTCTGGCTGCCGGCAATACCGCCCATGCTGGCAACTATTGGCATTAATACAGCCAAAGCCACCAGTTTTTCAATGGTGGTATCAAATAGCCCTATAACCCATGCCGCTAAAAATGCAGTCAACAGGTTGATACCAAGCCATACCGAGCGGCGATGAATACTTTTTTTGACCGGGGCAAACGTATCTTCGTCTTCACTTAAGCCGGCCATACTCAGTAAAGAGTGTTCTGCTTCATCCCGAATAACATCCACCACGTCATCGATGGTAATGCGGCCCAGCAGGTGATTATCTTTATCGACGACAGGTGCGGAGATCAGATCATGTTTTTCAAAACGGTGGGCGACATCATGGTCCGACATATTGGCGGGAATAGGATCGACCTGATGCGACATTGCTTCGCGTACAGTAAGTGAACGGCTGCGGCTGACAACCTGTGACAAGCGCAGCGTTCCAAGATATTTATCCTGATGATCAACGACATAAAGACTGTCAGTGTTTTCGGGTAACTCCCCATACTTACGTAAATAACGTAAGACCACTTCCAATGTGATATCCGAGCGGACGGTGACCACATCGGTGTTCATCAAACCACCGGCGGTATCTTCTTCATAAGCCAGAATGGCTTCAATCCGACGTCGACGTTGCGAGTTCATGGCGCGCAACACTTCCTGCATCACATGGCCAGGGAGATCCTGAAGAATATCGACAACATCATCGGTATCCAGATCTTCAGTAGCGCTCAACAGATCAGCAGTATCCATGCCGGTCATCAAGCCGGTACGAACATCTTCCCCAATATAGGAAAGTACCTCACCTCGTAATTCGGGATTGATGATTGGCCAGCATACCAGCCGTTCATTGGGAGGGAGGGATTCCAGTAAATGAGCGGTTTCAGCAGGGTGCAAGCTGGCTAATAAGCGACGCATTCTGACAAAGCGGCCGCTTTTCAGCGCCTCGGAAAAGGCATTCAGCGAGTGATTGAGACTGCGGTGTTGGTCCAGCTCAGACATATCCGGCTCCAGAGGGCGTCGGTACTTTTAGGGGGAGGTTACGCAGGCTATTTTAGCCTGCTTACCTGGTGCTGAATAGCTTTAAATGATTAGCCTTAGCGAAACAAATAGCAGCTAATGATGAATCGGTGCGTTGATTTGTTCCAATAACATATCGGCTTCAAGTGCATCTGACACTTGCATAATACTCAGCGTGTTATCCGGTAATAAACTCAAATCGGTTTCGTTAATGATTTGCTTTATTTCCAGCAACGCATTGGGATGCATACTGAAGTGTTCCAGTCCCATTGCCAGCAATAGCCGGGCATAGCGGGGATCACCAGCCATTTCACCACACATTGATACTGGAATATTAAATTTCCTACCCGCTTCCAGCGTCATATGAATCAGCCGTAAAACAGCAGGATGTAAAGGGTCGTAGAGATAGTTGACCGTGTCATCAATACGGTCGATAGCCAGAGTATATTGAATCAAATCGTTGGTGCCGATAGATAGAAAATCTACATGACGGGCAAACATTTCTGCGCAGACTGCACTGGCCGGGATTTCGATCATTGCGCCAATTTCTACCTGACGATCATATTCCAGACCTTCCCTATCCAGTTCGATCTTGCATTGTTCCAATAAATTACGTGCCTGTAACAATTCATGCATGGTGGATATCATTGGAAACATGATTTTGATTTTGCCATAGGCCGATGCTCTCAGGATGGCTCTTAACTGGGTGCGGAACATAGCGGGCTGAGTCAGGCAAAGTCGAATAGCACGCAACCCCAGTGCCGGATTAGTGACCACTGTCTGAGTCAGGTGCCGACCACCATCAACGGTCTTATCTGCCCCCAGATCGAAAGTCCGAATGGTGACTGGTTGATTATTCATACCTTCGACAACATCACGATAAGCGGCGAGCTGTTCTTCCTCTTCCGGTGGTGCCAACCGATTCATATAGAGAAATTCGGTCCGATACAGCCCGATGCCCTGTGCCCCGGCATTGGTGATAGTGGAAATATCTTCTGGCAATTCCGCATTGGCCAGCAGCGTAATGGTCTTGCCATCACGGGTACGCGTAGGCTGGGATTTATAGCGACTCAGAGATGAAATATGTTCATCAAACGCAATACGCCGTTGTTGATATTCCCTGAGTGTTCCTTCATCGGCACCGGCAATCATGATGCCAGCTTCACCATCGACGATCAGTGGTTCATTATCCTGCACATAGCGACGAACAGATTCCACACCGACAATTGCCGGAATACCCAGGCTGCGTGCCAGGATTGTGGTATGCGAAGTGGCGCCACCATGTTCGGTAACAAATGCGGCAATACCCTGATGTTGCATTAAAACGGTATCTGCGGGCGTCAAATCCTCAGCAATGATGATATGGCCTTTCAGGCGTCCATCAGCAATTTCGTGATCCGCTACTTCCTGATCGGCGAGAATCCGATGGATACGATTGACCACATGATCAACATCATCCCGTCGTGTCCGCAGATACGGATCATCCATTTCGTTGAATACGTTGATTAATGCATCACGTTGCAATTGCAACGCCCATTCAGCATTGCAGCGACGTTGACGGATCATATCGACCGGAACTTTGGTCAGTGATGAATCGTTGAGCATTAAGATATGCGTATCAATAAACGACGTCACATCAGCCGGCGCGTTGGCAGGGATATGGTTACGAATCGATTTAAGCTGTTGCTTGGCCTGTTCAATCGCATCAAGTAAACGTTCCACTTCCTGTTCAATGGAAAACGCCGGGATCAGATATTCACGAACATCCGGCTGGTTGTGAAACAGAATATGGGCACGACCGATCGCGATACCTCTAGAAACACCAATGCCTTGTAGCTCGAGCGTCATTGGCCTTCTCCGAAGTAATTGGCAATCAACTCCCCGATAGCTTTTAACGCAGATTCGGCATCATCACCTTCCGCGGTGACCTGAATTTCAGTGCCTTTGGCAGCGGCTAACATCATCACTCCCATAATACTTTTGCCATTAACCTGACGATTATCCTTTGATACTTGAATATCCGCATGGAACTCAGAAGCAGTGGTGACGAATTTTGCCGCAGCACGGGCATGTAATCCCAGGCGGTTTATGATGGTAAATGTTTGTTCCTGTTTCATGGACGATACCCTGAGTGATGACAACGTACAATGCCTTCCTGGCCACCACTAACCGCTTTGTGTTCAAGTTCATCAAGGCTTAGGGTTGGATAGTTTAAAACACGGATTAGCATGGGGAGATTGAGCCCTGAAACAATTCGGATATCTTCACGATCGGAGACTGCGCAAGCAATATTGCTGGGAGTAGAGCCAAACATATCTGTCAAAATCAAAATTCCATTACCCTGATCCAGTCCAATCAATTCACCATCCAGCTGTTTGCGTATGGCGTCTGGATTATCTTTGACTTCGATAGAGATAACTTTAGTGGGCAACGGGCAGCAGGAAAGCATTTGTCTGGCCGTGTTTATCAACTCGGTGCCGATATGATTGTGCGATACGATTAAAATACCTACGGTCATCTTGGTTCTCTTGGTCACCAGCGAAAGTCAGACTGGAAGGGCAGTTTACCGCCAATGAATGTAATGTATATGAGCGTTTTAGGCAAATATTGCTGCTTAAAATGCCATTTTATCAAGCTGCCAAAGCTGCATTTTTTCATGGTTGCCTTTATGTGACGCCTGCATTGTCAGCCAGCTATCAATTCGGGTTTTAAATGAGGCTGGATTTTCAACAGATAATGTCAATACAACTAAAGCTTTACCAAGAATGTCTTTGTGTTGTGTCGGAGTGTTAACACTGGCTTTAGGGTGATGGACTCGTTTCAGTTCAATGCACAAATCTGCAATGGTGCTGGCATGCCAGCTAGCTTCACCACAGACTTTGCGGATATCCATCAGTCCTAATTCACGGGTATGCAGTAAACCGGAAAGCAGTTTGGGGCAATGTGCTATAAGATCTTCATTTTTCAGGGAAAAATCCACCACATCATCGGCAATTAGTATTGCGCCATGATGAATTAATTCGAGTGCCAGACTACTTTTTCCAGCACCAGCTTCACCAAAAATAAAGATGCCTTTATCCCGATAATGAATCATCACACCATGATGACTATCCATGGCTGCTGGCAAAGACATAACAGATTATTCTTCGTCGATGGAAAGCAATAATTCAAAAATGGCTTCAGCACTGGAAGCCTGTCGAATACGGCTACAGATTTCTTCATCTCTAAACAATGTCACCAGACGTGACAAATGTTGTAAATGATGTTCGGTATCATCCTCCGGCACCAATAAACCAAAGGCGATATCAATCGGTTTACCATCAGCCGCTTCAAATTCGACCGGCGTTTCCAGTGTCAGCATTGCGGCCACGGTGTGGGTAAGATCCGGGACACGGGCGTGGGGAATTGCCACGCCCTTGCCTAATCCGGTACTGCCCAAACGTTCACGTTCGAGTAGAACTTGAAAGATTTTTTCAGCAGTCGCTGCACTCGTATTGGCTGCCAGCATACGACTGAGATTTTCGATCACCCGTTTTTTGCTGGTAGCTTCATCGTGGAAACTGATGTTGTCCGCATTTACGAGCAGTGCAGCGATAAGCATGAAATTTCCCGCTCCTTAACTAGCGTTATGTTTTTGAATGACACCATCAGCTTGATGGTGGTTAGTAATTTTATCTTTGTGCTTGATGATTTGTCGATCCAGTTTTGCAACCAGATTTTCAATAGCGGAATACATATTTTCCTGCTCGTCAGAAGCAAATAAGTCGGCGCCACTGGCATGAACAGTTGCTTCAGCTTTTTGCCGAAGTTTCTCGACAGATAACACTACATGCACGTTAGTCATGTGATCAAAATGACGAGTCAGTTTCTCGAATTTTTTATTGACGTGGTCCCGAAGGCTGTCAGTGATATCTATATGTTGTCCGCTTAGATTTAATTGCATAATGCATCACTCCTGTTGGTGGACTAAAACTGGTATTACACCAGTCGCTTACGCTCATTTGAGGGCGCTATCGCTAATGTTTCGCGGTACTTTGCAATAGTACGACGAGCGACATTAATACCCTGTTCTCCCAGAATATCAGCAATTTTGCTGTCACTCAGGGGTTTTCTCGGATTTTCCGCGGCGACCAGTTTTTTGATGATCGCCCGAATGGCTGTTGCAGAACATTCTCCACCACTTTCAGTACCGACATGGCTGGAGAAAAAGAATTTAAGTTCAAAAATTCCCCGTGGCGTGTGCAGATATTTGCGAGTCGTTACGCGGGAGATAGTGGATTCATGCATTTCCACGGTTTCGGCGATATCTGCCAATACTAAAGGTTTCATGGCCTCTTCGCCGTGATCAAGAAAGTCACGTTGACGTTCCACAATTGCTTGGGTGACTTTAAGTAATGTCTCATTACGGCTTTGTAAACTTTTCAGAAACCAACGTGCTTCCTGCAAATTATTTTTCAGATAAGTGTTCTCTTCACTACTATCGGCCCGGTTAATTAACGAGGCGTAATGTTCGGCAATCTGCAGTTTAGGTGCGTTGTCAGGATTGAGCGACAATTGCCATTTGCCGTGAACTTTTATCGCATAAACATCCGGTACGATATATTCAGTTTTGTCAGTTTGGATACTACTGCCGGGGCGCGGGTTAAGCAACTGAATTGAGCGAACCAGATCGGTTAATTCATCATCGCTGACTTTCAAAGCACGTTTGATCAGGGCGTAATCACGTTTAGCCAATGTATCCAGATGTTTGTCTATCAGTTCTGTAAGCAACTCAACATGCTTTAAAGCGACAGTCGATTCGTATAATCGTAATTGGATCAGTAAACACTCACGCAAGTCCCGAGCACCAACACCGACGGGATCAAAATGATGAATCCGGTGCAATACCGTTTCAATTTCATCAAGTTCTACTTCAGCAAATTCTTCGCCAAGGCTTTGCTGAATTTCTTCCAATGTGGTTTTCAGGTAGCCATCGTCTTCAATGGAGTCAATGATAGTGGTGGCAATTGCCTGTTCAGTTTCACTAAATGGAGTGAGGCGCATTTGCCAGAGTAGATGCTGTTGCAGGCTGTCACTGCTTTCGTCCTGATTATCCCGCTCAAAATCACTGTCTCCGGATGGGCCGGAACTCGTCATGCTCTGGGAATTATCGTAGGTATCTTCCCATTTGCTATCGACTGGCAGATCTTCGGGAATATCAGTATTTTCCAGTTCGCTGATTTCGCGGCTACCGGTATCTTCATCACGACGGACAGAGCTTGGTTCGTCGTAGTCGTATTCTTCCTCAACCTCCAGAAGGGGATTGGTTTCCAGTGCTTCCTGAATTTCTGTCTGCAACTCCAAGGATGATAATTGCAACAAACGGATCGCTTGCTGCAACTGTGGAGTCATCGACAGGCTTTGACCAATGCGTAGCTGTAATGAGGGTTTCACTTAATGTTTTGATTTAATGTTGTGACCATGAGTTTATGTTACCGCAATCGTCGCGCCGTTGCCTATACGTCTTTCTAAAATAAAAATCACAACAGTGTAACTGCAGTGGCTTTAAAACTAATCCATAGTGAATCGCCCAGAGAAAGCCCTAGTGAAGATAAAGCCTGGTGACTGATAATCACTTCAAATTTGTCACCACAATCAACTGTCAGGCGCACCGCTTTGCCCGCTTCGCTGATGCTGGTAAGTCGTCCGGGTAACTGGTTACGGGCGCTGCTATCCGAATGAGCATGGGTACTAATCGTTATCGCCAGCGGATCGATTGCAATATGTCGGGCAGAAAGAGAGCCTTCCGCGGCAAAGATTTTCAGTGTTTTGGTATGAAAGATTTCGCCATCATAATGACCATGGAACAGGTTCAGCAGGGGAGCCGAAACCGGTTTGCCCTTAAGCAGTTGTATTGTATGAGGTGTGATAGCGGAAGCCTGCAGACGGTCATGGGTTGAAAACAGTACTGTGCGCTTAGCATCGTTAGTCAACATGGTGATCACATCTTCCAGCTGGCGCTGGTGAAAGCTGTCCAGATTGGCAAATGGTTCGTCTAGCAACAGGATATCCGGTTTAAATGCCAGCACCCTGGCAATCGCAACACGCCGTTGTTCTCCACCCGACAGAGTGCTGGCGGTCTGATCAGCCAACTGGATCAAGTTGACGGTTTCCAATGCCTGTTGCAGTTGAGATGTATGTCGGGCTTTATCAACTTTTTGTAACTTCAGCGCCAGGCGAATATTGTCTTTTACCGTGCCGGGTAGCATATAGGGATGTTGGGGGACCAGCCCAATTTTCTGACGTTGTTTGGCTTGTGAATCAGTGATTTTATCGCCCAATACGCTGATATCACCTGAATCGGGCTTTTGTAATAAAGCCAATAAGTGAAACAAGGTGGATTTCCCCGCGCCATTTTCACCTAGTACAGCCATGCATTCATTGGCGGGGATATTGAGTTGCTCAATATCCAGGGCCAGCTCACCGTTATAACGAACTTTAATGTTGTCTAGTTGAAAGGCGTAGTTCATGTCAGTCGCCGGTTAATCCAGGACAAAGCAAAATTCAGGATAAAAGCGATCATTAGCAACACTATGCCGAGCGCCAATGCCAGTTCAAATTCGCCTTTACTGGTTTCCAGTGCGATGGCGGTAGTCATCGTACGAGTATAGCCTTCAATATTCCCCCCCAGCATCATTGCAGCACCAACTTCACCAATGGCGCGTCCAAAGCCTGTAAGAATAGCTACCAGCACCGCCAGTCTAACGGCTTTTAATACCTGAAAGCATTGTTGCCATTTATCTGCACCGAGACTTTTCAAGGTCAAAATAAGTCGGGGATCAGCGGTGTTGACGGTCACCAGAGTCAGATTCATCATGATGGGAAATATCAGGATGCTCTGCGCAATAATCATGGCGGATTGGGTATAAAGCAATCCCAATTCCCCTAATGGTCCCATTCGACTGAATAGACCATAGAGTAATAACCCAATCACCACGGTAGGCATGGCCATTAAAGTATTGAGGATATGTTGCAGTGTCGTTTTACCGGAAAACTCCGTTAATGCCGTAAACACTCCCGCAGGGATCGCCAGTAAAGCGGCAATGAAAGCAGCAGCAACGGAAATACTGACCGATGTCTGAATAATCTCCCAGACAGTAGCATCAAAAGCTATCAGCAGTTTAAGCGCTGCGGTAAAAGATGTACCAAAAAAGTCCATGGCTAATGAAGCCTAATAATCAGCGAACCAATCCCAGTCGTTCGCAAACGGTTAATACAGGCTGTGTTTTATTCATTGAATAAAAGTGTAAGCCGGGTACGTCCAGTTTAATCAGTTTTTCAGTAAATTCAGTCAGGTAATCGGTAGTAAATGCCTGCATCGAGACACTGTCATCATAAAACTCTTCCAGACGTTTTTTTAGCCAACGAGGAATTTCTGCACCACAGGCTGCAGAGAACCGCGCGAGTTGAGTGTAATTATTGATGGGCATAATGCCGGGAATTATCGGAATATCAATGCCTTTTTTCTGGCAGCGTTCTACAAAATACAGATAAGAATCAATGTTGAAAAAATACTGTGTAATGGCGCTGTCAGCACCGGCATCAACTTTACGTTTGAAATTTTCCAGATCGACACCAGCATCCTGTGCCTGAGGATGTACTTCGGGGTAAGCTGCAACTTCAATAGTGAAATGATCGCCGGTTTCTTTGCGAATAAATTGCACCAGTTCATTGGCATAACGAAAATCACCCGGATCACGCATGCCAGAGGGTAAATCACCTCTTAATGCCACCACGCGGGAAATTCCATTATCGATATAGGTTTGCAGGATAGTACGGATGCGTTCTTTTGATGATCCCACACAGGATAAATGCGGAGCTGCATCAATTCCGGTCTCTGCTGCGCGTTGTTGTATAGCGATAACCGCTTCAAGCGTATTATCCTGAGTCGATCCCCCTGCACCAAAAGTCACGGAGTAAAATTCAGGTTTTAATACAGCTAATCGCTCTTGCACCAATAAAAGATTTTGTGCACCTTTTTCCGTTTTTGGCGGAAAAAATTCACAGCTGATAACAGGTTGTTTGGACATGATGCTTACTTTAGGTAAAAGAAAAAGGGCTAACACTTAGGTTAGCCCTGCTTAACTTAGTAACGGTAGTGTTCAGGTTTATAGGGGCCTTGTTGCTCAAGCCCTAAATATTTGGCCTGTTCAGCATTTAATTCGGTCAGATTAGCACCGATTCGGCCTAAATGCAGCCGGGCCACTTTCTCGTCCAGACGTTTTGGCAAGACATACACTTTATTCTCGTAGTTGGCACTGTTATGCCATAACTCGATTTGCGCCATGACCTGATTAGTGAAAGACGCTGACATTACAAAGCTTGGATGACCGGTTGCACAGCCCAGATTGACCAGACGACCTTCAGCCAACAGGATAATACGCTTACCGTCAGGGAAAATAACGTGGTCAACCTGAGGCTTAATGTTTTCCCACTCGTAGTTACGTAGTGAAGCTACATCAATTTCGTTATCAAAGTGACCGATGTTACAAACGATAGCTTCGTTACGCATCGCTGCCATATGATCATGATTAATGACATTGATATTACCGGTAGCCGTCACAAAGATATCGGCCTTATCAGCGACTTCATCCATGGTGACAATACGGTAACCTTCCATTGCTGCCTGCAGGGCACAAATTGGATCGATTTCAGTAATCATCACGGTAGCGCCCATGCCACGGAAAGCTTGTGCACAACCTTTACCGACATCGCCGTAACCTAACACCACGCAGATTTTGCCAGCAACCATCACATCGGTTGCACGCTTGATACCGTCAAGCAGTGATTCACGGCAACCATACAGATTGTCGAATTTTGATTTGGTGACTGAGTCGTTAACGTTGATCGCCGGGACTTTTAAGGCACCTGCTTTCATCATTTCATACAAACGATGTACGCCGGTGGTGGTTTCTTCCGACAAACCTTTAACATCGTCGAGTAATTCCGGATAGTCTTCATGCATCATCGTGGTCAAATCACCACCATCATCCAGAATCATATTCGGGCGCCAGCCATCAGTGCCAATGATGGTTTGACGAATACACCAGATAGCTTCTTCTTCGGTTTCACCTTTCCAGGCAAAGACCGGGATGCCCTGATCGGCAATCGCCGCTGCAGCGTGATCCTGTGTTGAAAAGATATTGCAAGAAGACCAGCGCACTTCAGCCCCTAATTCAACCAATGTTTCAATCAACACGGCAGTTTGTATCGTCATATGCAGACAACCTGCAATACGCGCACCTTTCAGCGGATGCTGGCCAGCATATTCTTCACGTAAGGCCATCAATCCAGGCATTTCGCTTTCAGCGATTTTGATTTCCTGATGGCCCCATTTCGCCAGACTGATGTCGGCAACTTTGTAATCTGGTTTTAAGTTTTCTACTGCTGATTGCATGATAATTTCCTGTGTTAGTTGATTTTTGCTGCTTCACGTAAGACGGGAGCGAGGTCAGTTCGTTCCCAACTGAAGTCAGCGTCTTCACGTCCAAAATGACCATATGCGGCAGTTTGCTGATAAATGGGACGTACTAAATCCAACATTTTGATAAGGCCAACCGGGCGCAAATCAAAATGTTCACGAACTAATTCGACAAGTTTATCTTCAGCAATTTTGCCGGTACCAAATGTATCCACGCTAATGGAGGTAGGTTCTGCAACGCCGATGGCATACGAAACCTGAATTTCGCAACGATCAGCAAGTCCGGCGGCAACAATGTTTTTCGCTACATAGCGACCCGCATATGCTGCACTACGATCGACTTTTGAAGGATCCTTGCCGGAGAATGCACCACCACCATGGCGGGCCATGCCACCGTAGGTGTCGACGATAATTTTACGACCGGTCAGGCCGCAATCACCCACAGGACCACCAATAATAAATTGGCCGGTGGGATTAATATGGTAACGAGTATTTTTTGTTAGCCATTCAGCTGGAAGCGTTTGTTTGATAATGAGTTCCATTACCGCTTCTTTTAGATCAGCTTGGCTGATTTCAGGGTTATGTTGGGTTGATAGGACCACGGCATCAATACCCACCGGTACGCCATTTTCATAGGCAAATGTCACCTGACTTTTGGCATCAGGGCGTAACCACGGTAATTCACCGCTTTTACGTACTTGGGCCTGACGTTTGACCAGACGATGTGCATAAGTGATAGGAGCTGGCATAAGCACTTCAGTTTCATTGCTGGCATAGCCAAACATCAAGCCTTGATCACCGGCACCTTGATCTTCTTCTGTTTCACGATCCACACCCATGGCGATGTCACCGGATTGTTTACCGATAACTGACATGACCCCGCAGGTCTGTCCATCAAAACCGACCTCGGAGCTGTTGTAACCAATATCCGTGATGGTTTTACGAACAATGTCTTCCAAGTCTACCCAGGCGCTGGTTGAGATTTCGCCAGCCACAATCGCTACACCGGTTTTAATCAGAGTTTCGCAGGCAACACGAGCGTGGGGATCTTTGGACAGGATTGCATCTAAAACAGCGTCGGAAATTTGGTCTGCTACTTTATCTGGATGACCTTCTGAAACAGATTCAGAGGTAAAAAGATAAGCATTACTCATAGACAACTTCCTCATTAAAATTCAAATAAGGTAATGATAGTTTAACTATGGGTAAAGTTCGGATGAAACGCCCATTACTACCAGTGACCTGTAATAATGAACGCCGTTTGGAATGTAAAATTGAATAAGCCTAGCAGAGGGTTCTCTGTCGCAGCGTTCCTTATCCAATGTGGCATATATTAATTCATAATGAAAAAATTACCAAGTTAAGCCTTTCTTAAAGGCTTTGTTGATCTTTCATAGCCCCAAACCGTGGTGACTATGAAATATCATGGACCCTAGATAACGAGCTGATGTCCATGCTGTTTCAACCAACGGCGATGTTCACGGAAATTGGGGTCAAATTGTTCAACCAAATCCCAAAAGGCCTTTGAATGGTTATGCTGAAGCAGATGACATAATTCATGAATGATGACGTAATCATTTATCGACTGTGTGGCCTGAACTAATTGCCAGTTAAGTTGGATATCTCCTCTCATAGTACAACTGCCCCAGCGAGCTTTATAGCTTTTAATCTGAACCTGATTGGGTCGCAGGCTAGTTTGCTCAGCAAGCTGTTTTACTCGTTCAGGCAGTAACGATTCTGCTTGACGTCTGTACCATCTTGTTAACGCCTGTCTTATTTGCAAGGCTGTGACATTGGGCGGTGCCATAATCACCAGTTTCTGTTGATCAAGCAGGACATGCAGTCGCTGGCGTTGTGGCTCCTGAATAATATGTAATGGATATTGCTCGCCCATAAAAGGTTGTAACTCACCTTCAATAAATTGTCGTTTGGGTGGACGCTGCTGGAAATTTTTTAATTTATCCTCGATCCATTGCTGTTTGCGCATCACAAATTGTTTTGCCAACCATAACGGCATTAATTTGGGTAAGTGCACCGTTACGTTGCCATCCTGAATTTTGATCGCAATGGTCTTTCTGCGTGCGCTTCGGACAACGGCAACGGAGTGATCATTAATCTTGATGGTGCTCATCGACTGACTTAAATAACGTATTAAATGGGCATTTTAACGGCTGATTTGCGAAAATGTCGGATTAAACAGGTTTTATTATGACTTTGACAGCCAATATTAAATTCGCCCATCGCTTATCACTGGCACCGATGCTGGATTGGACCGATCGGGATTTCCGTTATTTGTGCCGAATCATTTCCAAGCATACTTTGCTATATACCGAAATGATCACCACAGGCGCATTGCTCCACGGCGATCATCAACGCTTTCTGGCCCATGATGAAAATGAATATCCCATGGCATTGCAGCTGGGTGGCAGTGACCCTGCAGAATTAGCAAAATGTGCCAAGTTAGGCGCCGAGGCTGGTTATCAGGAAATTAACCTGAATGTCGGTTGCCCCAGTGATCGTGTACAGAATGGTCGTTTCGGTGCCTGTTTAATGGCCGAACCCCGGTTAGTGGCTGAATGTGTGGTTGCGATGAAGCAGGCAACTGATATTCCCATCACGGTCAAAACCCGATTAGGGATTGATGAGCATGACGGTTATGAATTTGTCAGAGATTTTGTCGACGCAATTTATCAGGTTGAAGTCGATGCAGTGATTCTTCATGCCCGTAAAGCCTGGTTAAAAGGTTTAAGCCCGAAGGAAAATCGGGATATCCCTCCACTTGAGTATTCAAAGGTGTATCAAATCAAGCAGGAGTTTCCTGATTTGCATCTGGATATTAATGGCGGCATACACACGCTGGACGAAGCTGAAAACCATCTGCAAAGAGTAGATGGAGTAATGATGGGGCGGGCACTTTATCACCAGCCATATCTATTGGCTGAAGCGGATAAACGAATTTTTAATGATGATCGGTCAATCCCTAGTCAGCATGAAATAGTCGAATTGATGCTGCCTTATATTGAAATGCGTATGAAAGAGGGGAGACCCTTGAAGTCCATTACCCGCCATATGTTGGGTTTGTTTCAAGGCTTGCCAGGGGCTCGTCGCTGGCGGCGGCACTTAAGTGAAAATGCGCATTTACCTGGCGCCGGGATTGAAGTGGTCCGCGATGCGATTAAATTAGTAGGCTGAGACTAAAAGTAACCACAGAGACACAGAGGCTTTTGGTTGTTATATCCGCAGATTACGCAGATTTTCGCAGATGTTTTATGAATGCTTTAACAAGTCGGTTTGAAAGAAGCTAGCCCTCAGAGTTCTTTTGTGATGCATTACTGCATCAACCTGAAAACCATTTATTTAATCTGCGTGCATCTGCGTAATCTGCGGATTATTTTTTAAATGCCTTAAAACACCACTTAAACGTCAGTCAACATAAGCCACAAGCTATTTATAAAACTCTGTGCCCTCTGTGTCTCTGTGATTAATGCTCTTCAATTCCTTAAGCCAGTACCTTTATGCAGCAGATAAAGCGCATAGCTTGTCAGTGCAGCGATAAAGGCCAGGATGATGGCAAAAGCAGCGGCTACCGGAATATCCGAAACACCTAAAATGCCATAACGGAATGCATTGACCATGTATAAAACCGGATTCAGCATGGAAACGTTTTGCCAGAACTCGGGCAGTAGTGATATCGAATAAAATACGCCACCCAGATAAGTCAGCGGGGTGAGGATAAAGGTTGGAATGATTGAGACTTCATCAAAGCTGCGGGCGTATAAGGCGTTAATAAATCCGCCTAATGCAAACATGACGGCACTGAGAAAGACCATGCTAATGGTAATACCGATATGTTGAACGGTAAGTTTGGTAAATATCAGTGAAACCAATGTCACAATGAGTCCAACAAACAGGCCGCGGGCTGCTCCACCGACAACATATCCTGCGAGGATAATATAGTTGGGAACGGGAGAAACCATCAGCTCTTCAATATGATTTTGAAACTTGGCACTGAAAAAAGACGAAGCGACATTGGAATAGGCATTGTTGATAATCGCCATCATGATGATGCCGGGGGCGATATATTCCATATAACTGAAACCCTCCATCTCACCAATTCGGCTACCAATCAGATTACCGAAAATAATGAAATATAACGTCATGGTTATCGCTGGTGGTAACAGCGTTTGAGCCCAAATCCGCAGGAATCGCCTGATTTCCCGGGTGACGATGGTTGAAAAGGCAATCCAGTGATGCTGGCGGCGGTTATTCATTCAACAGACTCCGGACGTTCAACCAGGGTTAAAAATAATTCTTCGAGACGATTCACCTTGTTTTTCATACTGCCTACTTTTATGCCGCGTTCGGTTAACACCGTGAATAAATCATTCAGGCCCTCCTGGCGCTGAAGTTCGACCTCTATAGTTGTTGGATCTACCTGATGATATTCAATCCCCTGTAGCAAACTGCTGTCAGTCAGAGGTTCCAGCAGATCCAGTACAAAAGTTTCTTTATCCAGGCGATTTAATAACGATTTCATATCAGTATTTTCAACGATACGGCCCTTGTCGATGATGGCAATATTGCGACACAGATTTTCCGCTTCTTCAAGATAGTGCGTCGTCAGGATGATAGTGGTGCCACGTTGATTGATTTCACGTAAAAACACCCACATTGAGCGCCGCAGCTCAATATCCACACCCGCTGTTGGCTCATCCAATATAAGCAGGCGTGGATTGTGTACCAGCGCCCGGGCAATCATCAATCGGCGCTTCATACCTCCAGATAATGATCTTGAAGGCGTATGACGTTTTTCCCAAAGTCCTAATTGTTTCAGCAAGACATCGGCTCGCGGTTCGGCCTCTTTTGCTGGAACTCCGTAATAGCCTGCCTGCGTCACCAGAATGTGTTTAACCTGCTCAAAACCATTAAAATTAAATTCCTGCGGCACCAACCCGATATAACTTTTAGCCAACTCGGTTTGACTGTCCAGATCGGCATCAAAGATGGTTACCGAGCCACTGGTTTTTGTGACTAACGACGTTAGAATGCTGATGGTAGTGGATTTGCCAGCGCCATTTGGCCCTAACAGTGCAAAAAAATCACCTTCTTCAACCGTCAGATTGATATCTTTGAGTGCTTCCAAGCCATTGCGATAGGTTTTATTCAGATGTTCTATAGTAAGCGCTTTCACCGGAATCGCCTTAAGCAGATTTAAACGTACTAGATTATCATGTCACTCATGTCTGATCATATTTACCCGGAACCGGTTCCAGTTTCTCCCCCTGCCTCTGAAGCTGAACTGATGCATCGTTGCCAACAAATAGCTGGCAAAACGGTGGGTCAGCTTGCACAGCAATCCGGCCTGACGGTTCCTGTAGATTTGCGCCGTCATAAAGGTTGGTTAGGGAATCTACTGGAGCGCATTCTGGGCGCCGATGCCGGTAATCAAGCGGAACCGGATTTTGTTGCTTTGGGTATTGAATTAAAAACCATTCCATTGAATACCCGCGGTGAGCCAAAAGAATCGACATATGTCTGCACGGTGACTCCCAAAGCTCTGTCTGAAACGCATTGGCAGACATCATGGTTACGTCGTAAACTGAGCAAGGTTTTGTGGTTGCCGGTTGAAGCCGATAACGCTATAGCATTAGCGGATCGATTTATTGGACAGGCGATTTTATGGCAGCCTTCAGAACAGCAGGAAACAGTGCTGCAGCAGGACTGGGAAGAGTTGATGGAAATAATGATAGCTGAAGGTGCCGTGACAGCGAAACTGGGACGTTTTTTACAGATAAGGCCCAAAGCAGCCAATAGTCGGGTAATTACCCGGCAGATAGGGCATGACGGCGAGGAAGAATGGTATCATCCTTGTGGTTTTTACCTTCGGACAAGTTTTACGCAACAAATTCTGTCAGGGAAAGCTTGCTGTTAATGTTCAGCAACAGGCAGAATGCACATTAGAATAAAGGATTGGCATAGTGCAAAAACTCAATGCATTAGTAGTAGACGCATCTACTGAATTTCGTAATAAGGCTCGTGCACTATTATCGGCTGCCGGGTTTGAAGTGGACCACGCAGAGACTGGGAATCAAGGTCTTGAACATGCTCAGCAGACACGATATCGATTAGTTTGTTGCAGTGATGATCTGTCGGATATCGCTGGCAGCGAGTTCTGCGGTCAATTACGAGCAATCAACGGCTATGATTATGCTGCTGTGCTGGTGATGACAGAAACGGATAACGCCCGAACCCTCAAGCAGGCATTGCTGGCCGGTGCCACCGACATTTTCAGCAAGCATGACGAATCCGAATTAGGTATTTATGTGCAACGCCTGGCTCAGCGCGAAACCCGCCAGTTATCCGGCCGAGTACTGTTTATCGAAGATTCCCGGGTTTTACAGACCATCATTATCGATTTATTAACCGATATGGGGCTGGATGTTGATGCTTATACCTTTGCAGAAGAAGCATGGGAGGCCTTCAGTGGCGGCGATTATGATCTGGTGATTACCGATATCATGCTGGAGGGCAGTATGAGCGGAATTACGCTGGTGAGAAAGATTCGTCGTTTGCGTGAAGACTATGGCAATGTACCCATCATCGCGACTTCCGGCTTTGATAATGTGTCACGCAAAATTGAGTTATTTCATCTCGGCGTAAATGATTTTGTTTCTAAACCGATTGTCCGTGAAGAACTGCGTCAACGGGTGTTTAATCACATTACCAGCTATCAGAATTTCCGAGAACTGCGGGCACAGCAAAACTCACTATGCAGTCTGGCAATGCTGGATGAGCTGACGCAATTATTTAACCGTCATGCACTACGGGAATTTGCCGGTAAATATTTAAGTGAGGCCTATCGATTCAAACGTGATTTGGCGATGGCGGTTATCGATTTAGATCATTTTCGAGCCATCAACGAACAGTATGGTTTTGTCCGTGGCGACAATCTGCTGGCGGAATTGGGTAACTGGCTCAAACGCCACGTTCGTGATGTTGATATGATTGCCCGCTGGTCCGGTGAAGAGTTTGTCTTGCTTTTACCAGGTTGTGACAATCAGACTGCGGCACTGTTGATGCAACGTATGCAGAAACGGCTGACGCGATTTAAGCCCGCTGGTATCGGTATTACAATCAGTGTTGGTGTGGCAACGCTTCGACAGGATAAACAGGACACGCTTAACAGCCTGTTTGAAATGGCTGATCGGGCAATGTATCAGGCTAAAATGGCGGGCCGTAATTGTGTAAGGATTTTTGAGTCAGAGTCTGAAAGTCCGGTCAGTGAAACTCAGGAATAAGCGGCTGCAAACTCAGCACATTGTGCTTGGGTCAGCATAAAGATCCCATGACCACCTTGCTCCAGATCCAGCCATAAAAAATGTGTTTCCGGCCATCTTTCATCCACTGCGAGATCGCTATTGCCTACTTCAACAAACAATAATCCCTGTGGCGAAAGAAACGTCGCTGCGCCAATAATGATCTGTTCTACCAGAGCAAGACCATTATCATCAGCCTGCAGCGCATGGACCGGTTCATGATGATATTCCGCTGGTAAGCTGGACATCTCAAGATCCCCCACGTACGGGGGATTACTGATAATCAAATCATATTGGCGAGATTGATTTAATTCCGTCCATAGATCTGATTTTATAAGCGACAGCTCATCTCCGAGCAAATGTTTGTTTTTATTAATCTGGGCGACGCTCAACGCTTCATCACTGATATCAACAGCATCAACTTCAGCACCTTCAAACGTCATGGCCAGTGCAATTGCGATGCAGGCACTGCCAGTACACATATCCAGAATACGTTCGACCGAATCTGCATCCTGTAACCAGGGAGCAAATTGGCTATCAATTAATTCGGCAAAAGGAGAACGTGGAATGAGTACACGTTCATCGACATAAAAAGGCAGGCCAGCAAACCAGGCTTCATGCGTCAGATAGGGAACAGGTACCCGTTCTTCAATTCGCCGTTTGACCAAATGCAATAAAGCCTGTTTTTCAGCACTACACAGCCTTGCATCGAGAAACAATTCCGGTAATTTAGTTACCGGAAGTTTCAGGCTATGCAGAATCAGTTGTGTGGCTTCATTAAACGCATCGTTATTGCCATGACCAAAAAATAATCTGGCTTCTTCAAACCGTGAGGTGGTCCATCGCAGAAAATCACGCAAGGTACTGAGTTCAGCCTCAGCGGCTTGATAATTGGTCGCCATTAATGCGTAGTAATATCAACAAAGTGGCCGGCAATTGCCGCGGCTGCCGCCATTGCAGGACTCACCAGGTGTGTACGACCACCTTGCCCCTGACGTCCCTCAAAGTTGCGATTGGATGTAGAGGCACAATGTTCACCTGCTTCCAGACGATCTGCATTCATTGCCAGACACATCGAGCAACCTGGATCACGCCATTCAAAGCCTGCTTCTACAAAGATTTTATCCAGACCTTCCTGTTCAGCCTGTTGTTTCACTAATCCCGATCCCGGAACAACCATCGCTTGCTTTACAGTAGCGGAGACCTTTCCGCCTTTAATTGCTGCAGCAGCTTCGCGTAAATCTTCAATACGTGAGTTGGTGCAGGAACCGATAAATACTCTGTCCAGACGAATCTCCTGAACTGGCTGATTCGCATTCAAGCCCATGTATTTCAGTGCTTTCAGCATGCCATTGCGTTTCACAGCATCACTTTCTGCAGCGGGATCTGGAATATTGGCATCAACGGGAACCACCATTTCTGGGGAGGTGCCCCAGGTAACCTGAGGTTTGATTTGGTTGGCATCCAGTACCACGACCTTATCAAAATGCGCATCAGCATCACTGTGTAAGTCACGCCAGGCTGCCATGGCTTTATCCCAGTTTTCCCCCTTAGGCGCAAAAGGGCGATCTTTCAGATAATTAATTGTTGTGTCATCCACAGCGATCATTCCAGCACGGGCACCTGCTTCAATCGTCATGTTGCAAACAGTCATCCGTCCTTCCATGGATAAATCCTGAATGGCTTCACCGGCGAATTCAATGGCGTAGCCGGTACCGCCAGCGGTACCAATTTTACCGATAATGGCCAGAACGATATCTTTCGCCGTAATACCTGGGTTTACATGTCCTTCGACTTTTACCAGCATGTTCTTGGATTTGCGTTGAATCAGGCATTGCGTTGCCATTACGTGCTCAACTTCCGATGTACCAATACCAAAAGCTAATGCACCAAAAGCACCATGCGTAGAGGTATGCGAGTCACCACAAACTACCGTCATACCAGGTAGGGTAGCGCCCTGTTCCGGGCCGACAACATGCACAATGCCCTGACGTAAATCATTCAGGCCAAACTCAGTAATACCAAATTGTGCGCAATTTTGATCCAGCGTTTCAACCTGTAACCGTGAAATTGGATCGGCAATACCTTGTTCACGATGGCTGGTTGGTACATTGTGATCCGGCGTTGCCAAAATTGAATTCAAACGATATGGAATACGGCCAGCCAGGCGCAAGCCTTCAAAAGCCTGCGGAGAGGTGACTTCGTGAACCAGATGACGATCAATATAAATCAGTGCAGTACCATCCTGTTCGCTGCGGATAACATGTTGATCCCATAATTTGTCATAAAGTGTTTTGGCGGACATAACTCTCAGAACCGATTTAATTTAAATAGCCAGATATTATACCGTTTTGAAGGACGAGAACGACAGACATAAAAAAACGGGCAACCCGAAGATTGCCCGTTTTTTATTTTTTGCTAAGGAAAGTGGTTATTCCATATTAGCGTGTCTATATTTCATTTCTTCTTCTGGAATACCTTTCTCATGAATTAAATGAGAAACGATGGCTTCCAGGAAAATCAAAGTAGACAATTCAAACATGGTTCCCATTGGCATGCCCTTTGTTGGGGCAAAGCTATTATCAGTACCAATCTGAATTGTTTTATCTGCGATATCACCAATCGTTGAACTGGATTTTGAACAAATCAAAACCACTTTAGCATTCTCAGATTTAGCTTTATTAGCAAATGAAACCAGCTGTGTTGTTTCACCAGAACCGGAAATAACGATTAACAAATCGCCTTCACGGATACTTGGTGTACTGATTTCACCTTGAACATAGACGGTATAACCACTATGCATCAATCTCATACCCAGAAAGTTGCCTACCAGTCTTGAACGACCTGCGCCTGTGATGAAGATGCGCTTGGCATCATCACACATAGCAACAAATTCGGCTTCAAGTGAACTGTCAGTTGCCTTCAGAATATCAGTGATTTTGTTTACAACTAGATCACGATGCATTGTCATTTTACTAATCCTTATGCTGCGTCAACCAATGCACGCAGTTCTTTAGCAGATTCTGCTGGAGAAGGTGCGCCATAGATTGCAGCACCAACAACAACGATATCAGCACCAGCACGAACTGTGCTTTGAATGGTGTCTTTGTTGATACCACCAGCAACAGAAACTTTAACATTCAGACCCAGACCAGCGATGGTTTTCAGATCTTCGAATGGAGTTTGACCAGCAGCTTGAGCGTCCAGACCAGTGTGAACACCGATGATGTGCGCGCCGTTAGCAGCAGCTTGTTTTGCAACAGCAGATTTGTCTTCAACACCGATCAAATCGATTTGAGCTTCTGCATTGTTAGCGTTTGCAGCTTTGATAACACCTTTCATGGTCGCTTCATCAGAAGCACCCAATACAGTAGTGATATCACCACCAGCTTCAAAGAAAGGAGTTGCTTCGTATTCACCAGCATCCATAGTTTTCAGGTCAACCAGAATTTTCTTGTCTGGGTGAGCAGCTTTCAGAGCTTTAACTAATTTCAGACCGTTGTACTTGATGCAAGGTGTACCGATTTCCAGAATATCGACGTAAGGTGCGACTTGTTCAGCCAGCGCCATAGTTGCGTCAAAATCCAATGAATCCAGAGCCATTTGAATTTCAGCCATGTGTATTTACTCCTAAAAATTTTAATAAAAATTATTGCCACGTTTCGCAGTGCGAGCGGGACTATAGTTCAGAATTTGGCGATAAGTCAATTGAGCCAAAATCTGTTGAATCAGGTTGCGGATAATCCGCAACCTGATTGCAGATTGCTAATCAATAATTAGCTTTCCAGATTTGCCAGACGTGTAGCCAGCAGTTCTTCCAGTGATTCCAGTGCTTTGGCAAAACCATCGATACCTTCTGACAGTTTTTCTGCTGCCATGCGGTTTTCAGCATGCATGGCATCGAAAGTGGCTTTGTCCAAATTCAGTTTTGCAACATCAGATTTAGCTGCGACTTCTGGAGACAGTTTACGCTCCAGAGTGCCTTCTGTGTTTTGTAATTCATCCAACAGAGCTGGAGAAATGGTCAGCAAGTCAACACCCGCCAATTCAGTGATTTCACCAACGTTACGGAAACTTGCACCCATAACTTCAGTGTTATAACCAAATTTTTTGTAGTAGCTGTAAATTTCTGTGACTGACAGTACACCTGGATCTTCGTTTGAAGGATATGAATCACGACCAGTATCTTTTTTATACCAGTCAAGGATACGTCCAACAAATGGAGAAATCAGCGTAATACCATTTTCAGCACAGGCTACGGCTTGGTGCAGACCAAACAGCAGAGTCAGGTTACAGTGAATACCTTCTTTTTCCAAAACGGCTGCAGCCTGAATGCCTTCCCATGTTGAAGCAATTTTGATCAGAATGCGATCACGTGAAACACCTGCTGCTTCGTATTGTGCAATCAGGTCACGACCCTTAGCGATAGTGGCTTCAGTGTCATAAGAAAGACGGGCATCTACTTCAGTAGAAACACGACCTGGGATGATTTCCAGAATTTTCAGACCAAAAGATACGGCCAGACGGTCAAAAGCCAAAGAGACAACTTCAGATGCAGGTGCATCAGCGCCAAGTGATTGACGTGCTGCTTTCAATGTATCGTCAACAATGCCTTGATACTGAGGCATTTGCGCTGCAGCTGTAATCAGTGATGGGTTGGTTGTTGCATCACGTGGAGTGTATTTTTCAATTGCTTGAATATCACCCGTATCAGCAACAACGACGGTCATTTGCTTTAATTGATCAAGTAAATTCGCCATTTTCTTACCTTCTTGAGTTAGTTTGTAGAGCTGTTGAGCTTAAAATTTTTTTAATATCACGACGACCATAGCCGGTTTAATACCGATTATTTTCCCACCATCATTAGGTGGCGGGTAAGTTATTCGTAATAAAGGCTAATTAAGCTTTGCTGCGAATATAACGCTCAACACCGGTTAATGGAGCGGCATTAGCTTTGCTGCGAATGTATCTTTCAACACCTGTCATCGGTTTATTTGCTGACAGTTTGTTGCGAATATATTTTTCAACACCAGTTAATTTTGAACCGCTTTGTGATTGGTTGCGGATGTAGCGTTCTACACCTGTTAAACCATCATTTGTATTTTTCGGTGCTGCTGCAGTTTTTGATTCCGGTTTACAACAACTGTCATTGTCAGACGAAAACAAGCCTTTAAAAAAGCTGCAGATTGAAGCAAAAAATCCTTTATCACTCATGAGTATACCCCTGTTACATTTTTAACCCCATCTGCCCAACATGATGAGGTTGGTGCAACGGGTAAATTACTATTTTAGATTCTGTGTGGCAAGCCAGCAGGATTGCAGACTACGGATTATAATCACGCTCTGCTGTTTTTGACCAATTTATCTGCATGGTCAATAAGTTATACCGGCAGAACTTGCAACATTAAATCCGGATGAGTCAGCTAAGCGTAAAAAAAACGAGTGGCACAGGGCCACTCGTTTTTATTTATGCTACTGTTTGTTCTGCTTACGCAGCATCAACCAATGCGCGCAGTTCTTTAGCAGAATCTGCTGGAGAAGGTGCGCCGTAGATAGCAGCACCAACGACAACGATAGTTGCGCCAGCTTGGATTGTTTTCTGGATGGTGTCTTTGTTCAGACCACCAGCAACAGAAATACGTACACCCAGATTCAATGAAGCGATTGCTTGCAGATCAGCAAATGGTGTTTGACCAGCTGCTTGCGCATCCAAACCAGTGTGAACACCGATGATTTGCGCACCGTTTTTAGCGGCTTCAGTTGCAACAGCTTTTTTGTCTTTAACGCTGATCAAGTCAATTTGGGCTTCTGCATTGTTAGCATTGGCTGCTTTGATTACGCCGCCCATAGTTGCTTTATCAGATACACCAAGAACAGTACAGATATCTGCGCCTGCTTCGTAGAATGGAGTTGATTCATATTCACCAGCATCCATTGTTTTCAGGTCAACCAGAATCAGGTTGTTAGGGAATTTGGTTTTCAGGGCAGTGACGATTTCCAAGCCATTGTATTTAATGCAAGGTGTACCGACTTCAAGAATGTCGACATAAGGTGCAACTTGTTCTGCCAATGCGAGAGTTTGATCGAAGTCCAGAGAATCCAGAGCCATTTGGATAAGTGCTTTTGCCATGCTGACATGCTCCTAATAATTGATTTAATTTGTAGTTTTACGTTGAAAATACGCTCGCAGACTATAAAGCACAAGGTTCATTTATGTCAATTTTTCCGGGTTTTTAACGATTTTCGCGTTCGTTTATAACTGGACAGCCTATTTTGTTCTGTGCGACGCTTTTTCAAGTTTCATTTCAATAACATTATTTGATAAGCAGGTAATCATGCAAACAATCAACGATCTGGGTGCATTCATCATCGATATGGATGGTGTCTTATGGCAGGGTAGTAAACCGTTGCCAGGATTAACAGAGTTTTTTTCTACATTGCGCGCCAAAAAAATTCCATTTGTACTTGCGACAAATAATGCCAGTTTGACGCAACAGCAATATCTAAAAAAACTCGCGGACATGGGGGTTGAGGTATCAGCCAACGAGATTCTCACCTCCAGTATGGCGACTGCCCGCTATCTGGTGGATACATTGCCTGCAGCGAAACGGAGAGTATTTGTCATTGGTGAGTCCGGTCTTATCGAACCTTTGCAACAGCAGGGGTTTACCGTGACCTCAACCTATTATCCTGCTGATCCTGATGCAGAAACAGATGATATCTGGGCGGATATTGTGGTTTCTGGTCTGGATAGACAACTTAACTGGAACAAATTGGCCACAGCAACCTTAAATCTCCGGGCTGGTGCAGAATTCTATGCGACTAATGCCGATACGACCTTACCCACTGAATTGGGTGAAGTGATGGGAAATGGTGGTGTGCTGGCAGCATTAACCGCTGTGACGGGGATTGAGCCCATTGTCATTGGTAAGCCTGAACCTATTTTGTATCAACAGGCTTTTGAGATTCTGGGTACTGATAAACATAATACAATCGCCATCGGTGACAGGTTGAACACAGATATTTTAGGGGCCGTGAATGCCGGTATGCGCAGCATTATGGTGTTAACCGGCGTGTCATCTGAAGCTGATCTGGCGGAGATTGATTACAAACCGGATTGGGTTTTCCAGGATATTCAGGAAATAACAGCGTTATTAAAACAGCTTTAAAGAAAGGGGAGTGAGAGAATGAAAAAAATAATTAATCACGTTGATAATCTGCTTGATGAAAGCCTTAATGGTTTCGCCAAAGCACATCAGGATATTGTTTCTCTGCAACAGCAGCCTGCATTTGTGCGTCGTGCAACCATATCAACAGAACCAAAAGTTGCTGTTATCTCTGGTGGTGGTTCAGGTCACGAGCCACTGCATACCGGACTGGTAGGCAAAGGTATGCTTGATGCTGCCTGTCCCGGACAAATCTTTACCTCTCCGACACCGGATCAAATGCTGGCCGCGGCAGAATCCGTTGAAAATGGTGCTGGCGTGTTGTTCATTGTTAAAAATTACGCTGGCGATGTGATGAACTTTGAAATTGCCGCGGAAATGCTGGAATGTCAGCACGAAACAGTATTGGTAAAAGATGATGTTTCGTTACCTGAAGCACATAGTACTGGCCGCCGCGGGGTAGCCGGAACATTGATTGTCGAGAAAATGGTCGGTGCTGCGGCAGAGCAAGGAAAAGATCTAAACCAATGTAAAAAACTTGGCGATCGTGTAGCCAATAACACCGCATCAATGGGCTTTGCGTTAACCAGCTGTACCGTTCCAGCCGCGGGCCGCCCAACATTTGAACTTAGTGAAAACGAAATTGAAATGGGCGTGGGTATCCACGGTGAAAGAGGGCGCGAACCGATGACCATGAGCTCCGCTGAAGAGCTGGTTCAGCATGTTACTGCTGCTATTGATAAAGAATTAAATCCTAAAGCCGGTCAACAGGTGCTTTTGCATGTAAATGGCTTTGGTGCGACACCATTGATGGAGCTATATCTGGTATTCGATCTGGCCGCTAAATTTTGGGAAGAAAAAGGTGTTGAAATCAAACGCTCATTAGTGGGTAACTACACAACATCTCTTGACATGGCCGGTTGCTCGGTGACCTTGACCTTACTGGATGAAGAAATGATTGCCTTATGGGATGCCCCCGTGCATACCGCAGCACTTCGTTGGGGCTGTTAGTTTTTAATTAATCGACATGGATGTCGCTGTGGTTTGAGCTTTTATTAGTGATCCGCAGATTATGCAGATGGACGCAGATTATGCAAAAGGATATGCAAACATACGAAATTATCGGTGCGGCAATGAGAGTTCACTCTGCATTAGGTCCGGGGTTCTTAGGGTCTGTTTATCAGGAAGCACTGGAGATTGAATTTAAAGACAGATGCATAGACTATGTAAGAGAAATGTCGCTACCGATTTACTATCGAGGGCAACAACTTAACACTTTTTATAAAGCTGATTTTGTTTGTTTCAAGTCATTGATTCTTGAGCTTAAAGCACTTCAAAAACTGTCAGGGTTAGAAGAAGCCCAAATGATTAATTACCTAAAAGCCTCGCAATTGCAAAAAGCACTATTACTCAATTTTGGGGCAACTATTTTGCAACACAAAAGATTAGTTCTTAATCTGCGTCCATCTGCGTAATCTGCGGATAAATCTCTACTAAAACTTTGTGTCTCTGTGGTTAATGATTTTCAATAATCACATCAGCAATAGCACACAACATCAGCTGGCTGGTGCGGGCACCGGCATCGATATGTCCCCGGGCGCGTTCACCCAGAAAGGATGCACGGCCTTTGGTTGCAAGCATATCCTTAGTCGATTCCATTCCCTCAGTCGCGGCTTTTTTCATATCATCCAGAGCGATGGACAATTCAACTTCATTGCTAACGCTTTGTTGCAGGCTGGTTGATGCCGGAATTAAGCTATCAAGCATGGTTTTTTCACCAATGTCGGCTTTCCCTCGGGCTTTGATAGATTCAACCCCGGCGGTAAATATTTCGGTCATACCCGTTAAATCTAATGTTTTATCTTTCGCTGTTTTGCCCATGGTGACAAACATGGAGCCAAATAAAGATCCTGATGCACCGCCCATGGTCGACATCAAAGTCATACCGATTTTGCTCAACGCGGCGGGAAACTCAAGCTGCTCCAAATCTTCAATGTTTTTCAGCAATGCCTCAATTCCACGTTGCAGGTTAATCAGATGGTCGCCATCGCCAATCGCCTGATCCAGCTGCGCAATTTCGTCAGCATGAGCATTTATTGATTCTTTGATGGCATGGATAAAGGGCAATAGCGACATATTGTTTGACATACTTACCTCAGCGTTTACGGATAATAACATCTGATACTTTAGCGTAAATACCAAGGTTTTTTTACACACTGCAGAAAGTGAAAGCAAAAAAAAGCCCCAACCCGAAGGTTGAGGCTTTTTATCAGTTTTAAACTAAACCCGAGGGTTTAGAAAATAACTTCTTACCAGCTGACGAAACCACCGATAGCAAAGACATCAACTTCATCATCATCTGCAGCAGAGTGATATTCAGTTTCAAGACTTGAATATTCAGCAACCAGTTTCAGGTTAGCAGTTACGTCATGATAAACACCAATTGTCACACGACTATTTTTGTCGAAATCATCATAGACTCCGCCAGCAGCAAATGGACCAATAGAATCATCTTCGTCAAGTGTTGATTCACCGTAAGATGCTGCTACTAATGTTTGACCACCGAAACGGTAACCAGCTTGTGCGTAGTAACCATCGCCTTCACGAGCACTACCATCAGCATCATAAGCACCGAGGCCACCTAAGCCTGCAACACCTTGACCTTTACTGTCATAGTAAGCAGCAACAGCTTCGAAGCCACCCAATATTAACTGACCACCCAAAGTCCAAGCATCAGAACGCTCATCACCAGCCGCACCAAGTTCAACTTCAGAAGTCATGCCGTCCAACCAAATTTTGGTAGAACCACCATCAAATGCTGTTGCGTAGCTCAAAGAAGCTTCATAACGCGGAGCTTTTTCTGATACTTGGGAAGGCATGAAGGTTGTGTCGTTATCAACAACAGCTAATGCGAGTTTGAAGCCATTCATGTCAGCTGAAGTCCAACGGATTTGTGAGCGCCAGTAAGCGTACTCATAACCCCAACCGATACCGCCTAGAGAAGTAGCACCAGTGTTTTGGCTGCCGTTAGCAGTGAAACCTGTCGCACCAACACCGTATAATGTTTGATCCAACAAGATGTTGTTTGCAGAGTACAGGCCTAAAGCTTTACCCATCAAGATTTGACCAAAGGCACCGTCAACCGTAGCAAACGCTTCACGTTGCTCCATAGCGTTACCGTTTTGCAGGTAGCTGCCATTGTTAGTTGATGGAGAGATAGATACGCGCGCAGCTACTGTCAAACCATTAATTTCAGGAGCTTTAACGTTAAAACCGAAGAATGTTGGTAACAGACCGTTGGCAACTTGTGAGTTGTCTTGGCCGCCTGCACCGTTAGCATTATCTTGATCCGTTTGGATGAAGAATTGGTTGATGTTACCGTCAACGCTAAATTCATATCCGTTTTCGCCGCCAACAACGATTGTCGCGTTAGCTGCGCCGGCTGCTGCGAATGCCGCTGCGCCGACTAATGTAGCAAGTGTAGTTTTTTTCATGTCTGTTCACCTTCTAGTTGTTAACAGATTACTTTAAGTTTCTCTCGTAACCGGAATGTTTCGCGGTTAAGAGTGTATTTTCCACATCTACAAAACCTTTGCAACACTTTTACAACAAAAAAATGTGAATTTGGTCATTTTGATACGAATGTGTGTGTTTTTTACAACAACGTAGGTTTTCTATCTATATTATGTAGGGCAAAATTAAATTAACCACGGAGGCACAGAGGACACAGAGATTAAGTTTTTACGACTAAAGCCGTTGGGCCTTGAATATCAGTGAGAAAAAATGTCATCCGCAGATTTCGCAGATGAACGCAGATTAAACTTTGAAAACTTAATTGATAGGTATTTTGGCCTATCAACAGAGCATAGCTCGATTTTGATTAATTTAGCGCTGTAGAAAATACTTATACTGCGCCAACAATTTATATAGAGCTTCGTGGTTTCTATTTGTCCCTGGTTAATATTCATGTTCAAACATAGAAGAGCTGCATAACAACTTCCATGAAAGCATCTTTAAATATCATCTGCGTAATCTGCGGATAAATTTCTATTAAAACTCCGTGCCCTCTGTGTCTCTGTGGTTAATCATCAAAGAAGATATAGATGTCAGAATAACGGGCAATAAAAAAGCCCGGGTTGCAAGGCAAACCGGGCTTTGAATTCGATGGTGGCTCGACCTGGAATCGAACCAGGGACACAGGGATTTTCAATTACAAAGCCCAATATTTTTTAAAGTAATGTTTTTAGATTTAAAACTGTTTCTGTGTATAGGTTTGTAAGGTTTTCTCTTTAGCTGATGATGCTATCAAATTATCTCAAGATCTCCTAGAATGAACTAAAAAAGTAGCCCCAGAGTAGCCCTGGGTTTAATTCATTGCTCAGGATAAGACTTTTGAATAAGCATTTTCTTTTTACTCAGGAAAGATTGAGTAAGCTCTCACCACCTTCATCTGGACGTGTTGAATATTTCGATACAAAGCAACAGAAGTTAAGGTTGAGAATTACATCTACAGGGACTATCTCATTTGCGGTGGTGAAGAAGCTTTTTGATAAGCCTAAACGTGTAACGATTGGAACATGGCCTGAGATCTCCATCGCTAAAGCTAGAGAGCAGGCAATCAAGATACTTGATGATATTCGTCAAGGGGTCGACCCAGTTGCTATGAAACGGAAAAAAGTTTTGGCCACTACAACGCTGAACGATGTGATGGAGCAATATCTTTTAGAGCGAGATCTTAAGCCTTATACAGTGAATAACTATCGTTACAAACTGAAGCTGGGCTTTTCCGATTGGCTCGATATGTCTATTTCAAAAATTGATGAGGACATGCTTTTAAAGCGTCACAAACAATTGACACTTAAAGGTAAAACAACAGCAAATACGACTATGAGGGTGATGAGATTAACTTTAAATTATGCGGTAGCTATAGGGATGATAGAAAAGAATCCTACCAGCATTCTGAGTAAAGCTAGGCTTTGGCACAAAAATAAACGTAAAAATAGAACGATTCCGAGTGACAAACTTATGGCATGGCATGAGGCTGTAGATGCTCTGATTAATCAGCAAGCCAAAGTTTATTTGCTGATACTTTTATATATGGGGTTTAGGAGTAGCGAAGCCTTGACTCTTGAATGGTCAAATGTAGACCTAAAAAGAAAACTGATAACACTATCCGATACTAAAAATAGAACCGATCACACGCTTCCCATACCAGATTTTTTAACCGATTACCTAACAAATCTATACAAACAGAACGCTGACAATAATTGGGTTTTTCCAAGTATAAATGGACCTAATCCTATGTCGATACCCATAAAGCCAATAAAAAAAGTGATTGAAGCATCAGGGGTAGATTTCAGTCCACACGACTGTAGGCGAACATTTGCAACCATTGCAGAAGCCATAGGGCTGCCGATGAGTATGATTAAACGATTAATGAATCATGTCACAACCAATGACGTGACTGGAGGTTACATTGTGACCGAAGAAGAAACCTTAAGGACAGTGATTAATAAAATTGCGGATTATATTCAGGCTAAGGTCACCACAAAATAAATTGAGAGGAGTTGTTATCTTTGAATGTTTTACTTAAGCCTTACTATACCCTGGAAGCAGTTTATAACGAGCTAAAAAACTTTGTTAGTTTAGATAGTGCTGAGGATGTATTGCTACTTGCTAAAGACAAAAAAATTGCTGTGAAATTGCTTTGTGATAGACCCATTACCTTGATTAAGGCCAGAACATCTCAGTTATTAAAAATACCCTATATAGATACAAATGAATTAGCAGAAGAGCTAGTAGCTACAGAGGCTGTACAAGAGATATTAAAATCAGAAGCGTTAAATGCCGTTTGGATTAGCAACGATGTAGATGACTTCATTTACTTTGATGGCGCTAACCAAGAGATATTCTTGCGACCAATTAATTGTATTCCTACCGGTCCTCCCACATCACTAAACTATGAATATGCCGAATCTCGTTGGCTTAAAGGTTTTAGTCCACCTGTAGCCGGTGAAAACTTAGTGGCCGTTGAATACGAAAATGAAATCTTTTTTGTTTGTAAAAGCATGGCTTCAAATCCATTTGGAGCAAAGATTCTGAATTATGGTGATGAACAGAGAGCATTGGAATATAGATTAGATAACTTTTTTGTTAATAATCTGATATCGAATAATAAGTATATTGTCTCTCAAGCTGAATTGAACTCTTTTATTAGTTCACATAAAGATGCTTTTAAAGAATCTGCTTCTTCAGAGTTGGTTCCAAGTTGGGAAGATCTACTCAATGCTCCAAATAAGTACAGCGAAATTTTTGAATGCTGCCAGTCTGGTGTGATCAAATTTATTGAAAGGGAAAAAAGACTCCCAGGACGAAAAGAATTATGGGAAGAGTTAAAGAAGCATTATAAATATGATGAACAAAAAAAAGTATTTTTGAATATATCTAGTACAGATACTGATTGGGTGACTTTCCGCAGGTATTTTAATCGAATCAGTAAAAAACAGGTTTAAATCGGGATAATTGAGACACTATCGGGATATTTGAGATCGTTAAACTATTCTCTAACACAAGCAATCATCATCCATTTCATCGCTGGTCATGCAACGGAATCACCAGCGACCTCTACTATTGAATGGAAATGAAATGATGAAAAAACAACGAAGTAATTTAAAACGTGATATCAGATTAAAATCTATGACACCTGAGGAGCTTGCTTCTCACCTGAATGTATCTGAACGAACATTAGCCAAATGGCGTTCTATTGGCCACCCAAACATTCCTTATATGAAAGTAGGACGTTGCGTAAGGTACAACATAAGTGATCTTGAAGATTATCTAGCTAAACATACCATTAATAATGTGGAGGTTTAGCATGAAATTACCTTTGCCTAATACAAAAATACGTTCTGTGCTGGATGCTCTCATGACGGGCGATAGTTTTAATCGCTTTGAATCTGAAAGGAAATTGCATGACCATTGCCTACATAGCACTATTTCCACATTGCAGAATAAATATGGTATTCAAATTGAACGCGCAATGGAAAAAGTGACCAACTTCTTAGGTAAAAAAACAACTTGCAAAAGATATTGGCTTTCCAAAGAGATCATAAATTTACTCCTTAAAAATAGTTCAGATGAGTTTGAGAAACGTTCGACAAGGGGATATAGAGAGTAATTAAATGTCCCGGAATAAAAAAAACAAACTCCCCTTCGATAGTAGGGGGGGAGTTGTTGTTATATCAAGAAGAATGCTTTCTCATCCAAACTATTTGAATTTAATGCCCCAGGCAAAAGTATTGATCACAATGTTACAAAGTCTATGGAGAAACGATAAACCTGTTGATTTTGGAATACGTGAAGCATCCGAAAAAATCCCATGTGATAGGAGAACCGCTATGAAAGCCTTTAAACAATTAATAGAGCGTGGATTTATAGTTTGTGTTGAGGAATCATTCTTTAGTAGCCGCACTGAGAGTAGAACAAGAAGCTGGCGACTAGAGTGGATGCCTTTTAATGATCAAAAACCACGTAATACATGGGAAAACGTTGAGTGAAAATTATCGTACCGGTGTATTTATGCCACCTATACAAGACAGCGAGATGCCAAAAATGACACCTACACACATAAAAACCTTTTTCACAGGTGCTGTTTATACACCATTGGCCTATACAAATCATATGGTTACTTAATAAGCTGAAGTAGCATAAATACACCACACCTAATAAACCATATCCCCTGTTAGTTAGTAAGGTTTTATATTAATAAATGTGTCGTGATGAGTTAATGTTTGAATATAAAGTAAATTACGGCAAGTTTGAGGCAAGGGAAATCTTTTCACGCTTAAAATTGGATGCCAATTTAAAAAAATAATATGAAATCAAATAATCCTAATCATTTAACTCTAGATAATGATGATGGCAATTGCGATGATGAACGTAATCTACCGATACCCAGAATGATATGTCGGTGTGGTTTGCTAACGCATAAGAAAAATAAAAATGTAATCTGTGTTTTTTTATCTAAACTTGTTAATAAGCTGAATAATAGGTTCTTAAAAAAATGAATGTCACCAAAAGGTGACCTGATTATTAAAAATTAAGGTGTTTATTTGAAGATAAGTTACCTAAATGTATCGAAAACGAGACTCAATTAAGAATGTTTAAAGATACTGTTCTTAGCTCTAACGAATATCGTTAACTGGGTAGGATTGGTGATGAAGATAATAATAAATTTGCTGATTACTTCAATATACTGTCGATTTTGATTTTGTATTTCATCAACGCTTCTTGGATGGCTACGCCAAATATTAAAACAACTAGGCCTTGAATGAGTAAGCGCTTGGTGTTGATGATCATATATTCGTTGTTGTATCGATACGTGGTAATAAGGTCATAACCCTCTGAATAGCAAGCTCCAACAAAATCTTCACACCAAGGTGGGTAAATTACCATCAGTAATAACAAAGCGAAGATGAGGGAGGTTATTAAGGGGTTATAACGTTTATGATAGGTACTGTCGTAAATAAGGCCAACTAAACACAGCATTAAGAAAAAAATCAGATACCAAAAACTCATCTCAGCGAAAGAGAAAATAGCAAAAGTAAAGCTGGTTAGAAATTCCATTTCAAATTCTCAATCGTGAGTCTGCTTCCAACATAAAACGGTAAGGTTACGGTAAGGGTATTAGTTACTCAATATGTGAAGCTTGCTTGGGATTCCCAGGGCAGTCCACTAAATGGCTTAAAGGTATCTAGTAAATTAGTGGCGACTCAAAAAGACCTAATGAATCTAGAGTTGCTTTCAGTTGGTTTGGTCTTGTTATGAAATTTCATGGGCAATCTAAAACAGACACCAATGTGTGTTTGATGGATATCGCATCAGCTGCTAAATCTACCGTTAAGAATCGAATAGGATGATTTTGAACGGTGAAATATTCATCAATGTGGCCATCAACTGCTGGATGTAGAAATAAACCTTTAGATGTCATACTCAGCAAGTCTTTTGATGACTCCTGAGATTTAAGGTAGCTGTATAGCTGAAAAAGATATTCGCGTTTGAAGCGGTCCTGGCCATGATGGTTTTTTGTCAACACTGAGGTAAATTTAGTGTCGATAATGATCCGCTGATTTAGTTCTTTTTTTTCAAGCACAATGTCCGTTTGCATTCGAGGCAAATAAATATCAGCACCTTCCGAGCTTACTGATACTGGCCAATGAATCACTTGGCCTCGGGATACGCTCCAACCTTGCGGTGTAAGGTGAACATAAAAAAAACCAGCCATACTTTTTTCAAAAAGCTGTCTCGCCCAATGCTCTTCACGAGCAGCTATGGGAAGGGCCCTGTAACCGGTAATTTCTGTTGGCAGAGCGAGATTATGGGCTAGTCTGGCTGCTGAGAGCATCATAGCATCGTGACGCTCATGCCTAGCAAGAGGGCTAAGCGCCTTATACTCGGGGAAAGGGTCATTAGATACCCCAAGCCTTTCCATGCTCTTATTTAGGGATAATAGTCGTCTCGCAGTTTGTTTTTTTGTTACTCTTGCTAATAACCGGCATGCCTTTTTTATATATCGATTTCTAGGCGTGTCTTGGGTCAACTCTTCGAACTGACATGCAACTTTGCCTTGAAGCAACAACTGTCGTCTTATTGTTTTAAGGTGATCAATTCGTCCTCTTACTCTGCTGAGTATTTGTTCGGTATTGTGATAACTGGGTGTAAGGCTCTGTTTTAGCCTTCTTTCGAGGCTTCGGCACAAAACTTCTGCAACTAGCTCCGGGATGTCATCAGGGTTTTCTTCTACGTCAAAATAGTGAATCCCATATGCTCGATACAAGTCAGACGCATACAGCATTAATAACCAAATATTTCTTACCGGGATTTTGCCGATAAAACCATCCGACAATGATTGATAGGTGAGATTCGATGCCACTATCAAAAGCCTTCGATTAACTTATCTCTCAGGCTTCTGGCTTTCTGCAAGTCTTCGTACCAGTATTCATCAAGTAAAACACCTATTTCAGTTTTGACCACTTGTCGAAACCAATTCTTTGGATCTTCGATGACATAGCCTTTAGACGGTGTGACATAGCTGTGGCCAATCTTAAATTGCTCACCCAATGTTGGATCACCACTAATCTGCTCATTGAGATCATTAAGACGCTGTCTTACTATAGCCAAGAAGTCTGAATCAATTTTTGAGTTCTTTGCTACCCATTCTTGCCAAGTGTTATTCAATATGGGTTCAAGATTGATGAAGGCAAAACGACGACGTAAAGCAAGGTCTACCATCGCCAGAGAGCGGTCAGCAATATTCATCGTTCCGATAATATAAAGATTTTTTGGAATGGATATCCGTTCGTCATGTGTACGGCGATAAGACAGCTCAAGAGCCTCATCAGGATTACGCTTATCAGCTTCGATAAGCGTAAGCATTTCCCCAAAAATTTGTGCCGGGTTACCACGATTGATCTCTTCTATCACTAATACATAATCATTTTCCGGATCATCAATGGCATCATTAATCATTTCCAGCATAGGGCCATCTTTTAAATCTAGCTGCCCATTGCCAGAGGGTCTGTAACCTCGCACAAAGTCTTCATAGGATAGATTGGGATGGAACTGAACCGCCCTGAGTCTGACGTCATTACGCTCACCCATTAGGGCATAACCAAGCCTTTTAGCAAGCCAGCTTTTGCCGGTACCAGGAGGGCCTTGGAATATTATATTTTTCTTTTCTTTTAAACGAGCAATAAACTCTCTGAGATGATTGGTTTCAAGAAAGCAGCCTTCTGAAATAATGTTCTCTATATCATACGATTCAAATACCTGAGTAACTTCAGACTCATCACCAGAGGCGCTGTAAATAGAGTTAGCATCATGAATGGTACTAAATTCTACGAGTTCGTATTTTCCATCACCATGGAATATAAGTTTGTTGTCATCCCTCAATTTCTGATTAGTACGATCTATTGAGTACTCACAACTGTTGTTATCAGGGAATGCTAATTTAAAGTCGTCTAGATATCGGTCTTTAAATTCCTGGCGGGTATATTTTGCAGAACCTTTATCATTACAAAGTTCGACAGTTTTTGCGTAAACTAAATTAAGCCAATTCTTTTCAACCACAATATCGTTGTCTGCTGGGGGGTTGTAGCGTCTGGCTTGAAGCGATAAATCTGGGAAGGAATGAACGGGATATATATCTTCCAAAAATCGTGATTCTAAAACCTGTTTCACAGTCAAATAGTCGTTTGCATTACAGCGAGAATTTGGGCCATTCAAACCAATTTTGATACCCAGTTTTTTGGAAATATATCGCTGTGATTGGGCGTCCAACGGAGGATAGAACCATGGTCGAATCCAATATAGTCCCATAGTTAAGTTCCATCCAACGTTATAGCGACTAGCGGCTTCGTTGTAATCGTTTAAAAATTGATTTTGTAAATCGTTGGAGTCATCGTTGGAAAAAATTAAGGCGCTTTCAAAGACAGACCATAAAATATCAATATCATTATCACGCCTCTGCGGCATTTTCGTAAATCCAAAGAACCAAGTATTTTGATTGTTCATGACCGGTATACCATCAAAATTCACAGGTGCTTTTTCATCAACCCCTAATTCCTTAGCTAATTCATAGGCAAATCTTGTTCTATTCTCTCCAGTCATACCTCTGGAGAAAATCCCCATAATGGTAAAAGGGCAGATATCCTTGAGTGGTTCCTCAGTACCATCAGTCAATTTATCGATAAACTTTGGAAAGTTGTCGATACGTTCACCTAGCTTATGGATACGGGTGACTAGATTGGTTCTATCATGACGAAACTCTAATAACCGGTCAGCCATGGCTTGGTAAAACCTTGTCCAAGGGAATCTGCTAATATCTTTTTGATTATCACCATATCGTTCGGACCAGAATGGAGCATTTCTAAAACGGTCGATATCTTGTTTTTCATCTAAAAAAGTGAAACGAATTAAACCCTCTGTCATCCAATCATTAGCCGTTACTCGCCAAATTCTTGAGCGATTGGTGTAAAAGTACCATTCTTTGACTGGATCTTCGCGTTTCCAATCAACCTCAAGTTCTTTCCCGTCTCCTTTGTTATTAAGGACCTTCCCAATGGCTTTAATAGCATTTACAGAAACAAATTGGCCATGGTTTTCAAAGTTCAGTCCATACTTGCGTGTATATGCTGATTTAATGGCTATCCAATCCCCAGGCTGAATAGCTTTGACTTGATCTTGGGACTTTCCATCATTCCCATTTAGCCATATTCCTTTATCTATAAAGTCATTGCTTACATCTTCATTTCCAGCGTAAGAAGCTCCAACAAACCAAAACGTTTTTCCTTCAAGTTCATCTGAGAAGGCGACCATGTGTCTCTCCAAGTTGCTATTGATTGTTTATAAAGCTTTCACTGATACTGTTTTCAGTACTGGTATGAGTTTCATCAAAGTTTGCCTGAAAAATGAGCTTAAAACCCAACTAGCTATCTTGATTGCAAACTTTTTCAACACCATGTTTATCTTCATGAAGGCCTCTGTAAACCAATCTACAGACATCACCATTTGTCTTTGTGATTTTCACCGAATCACCAACATATAGCCTGCTCGAAATATCATTGATGGTGAAGCGAATAGACTTATTGCCGTTGTTATAATCACGCAGACCTAGAACACCTAGGTCAGGATATTGGATTGTTTGATACTCTGCTATTGCGATAGTTGGAACAATATCTCCACCTTTTTTCTTTTTCAGCTCTTCACGAAGAATTTCTCTATCATCGGCAACCGTTTTCAGTTTATTCGTTAGATCTTTGTTTGTGGCAAGCGTGAGTTCAAGATTTTTTGATAGTTGAGTGATTGCTGTCTGAGCAGCTGCGTTATCAGTAGTGACAAGCTTTAAATCGTCTATCGATGATTGTACTTTTGAAAAATTCTCGTTCTGAGATTCAATAACGTTCTCTACTGTCGTCCCAAAAAAGTCCGGATCTAAATATGCTATCGCTGACTCAAGCTTCTTTTCCGTGATTAGAGTAGCGGTGATCAAAAATAGTGCAAATATTACTTTCTTCGAATGTTTAGGCGCACTCTTAGCCATATTGGCTGCTTGACTTCTTAATCCATTGAGGTTCATTTCATTTCCTTATGTGGTTAGTTATATTTCTAAATAGTTTTTTCGACAACCGCATTAGCGAGTTGTTGTTGCAGGGTTTGGGCTTGGTTAAGTCTGTCTTTGAGTTGGTCGCACAGCACCATCAGTTCATCGACTTTTTTGACGATCCGGTGTTGTTCGGCAAGGGGGGGGATTGGAATAATCATCTCACCGACATCACTTAATCGAAAACTATTTTTCACTCCTCTCTGAGGAGCATTGAATTGAATATTTGCGAGCGGTGATCTCATTAGCTCAGGGAAGTAGCGGTTTTGGCATTCGGGCATAAACCTTAGTAAACATGTATGTTGATTTATATAAGCATCACCAAAATTTTCAGGTACAAGCCCTAGGTTACCAACATCACCAGTTATAGAGATTAGGAGATCATTTTCAACAAGTTTTGTCCTTGCTCCTTCCCCTGATTTCGGAGGGTTTACGTATCTAATATCATCCATTCGAAGATGATAATGACCGCGGGAGAGGTTGCCCATAGTTATAAAAATCGCACCTTCATTTGAATAATATTTTGCCCACCCTCTAGAACCTGATGTGATTAGCTGAGCGACATCCTCCACATGCGCCCATTTCCAACCAGCAGGCAAAGCAAACGGGGTTTCGATTTCTCGAATTTCTGGCAATGACTTTTGTTCTTTGATTTTGCCTTCTTTAACTAGCCGAGCCTTTTCCACAGCGATTTTTTCAAGCAGGATGTTGGCGGGTTCGTCGTTGGGGTCTTGCGGTACGAGTTTTCCCATGACGGCGAGTTGCAGCAGGGTTTGTTTGAGCTGGTCGATGCTGGATTCGGTGGTGAAGAGAGTATCGAAATGCTCAGCGATACGGTGCCAGTTTTGCTGAAAGCCTTCGGCGTTTTCAGATTGAGTGAGCGCGTCCAGCAGCACTTTGACCAGGATGTCATGCGCCTGAACCGCATCGGCCTGTTGTTGCTCTAGCTGGTCGCACAGCGCCATCAGCTCATCAACTTTTTTGACGATGCGCTGTTGTTCGGCAAGTGGAGGTAAAGCAATTGGATAATTCAAAAGCTTATCTTGTGTTATTCCCGCTACTGTTGTTCCAGTACCTTTAATGTCTATAGTAGTGTATGCGTTCAGAAAAAAGTCGACCGAGACGTGCGATGACATTTTTATAGCTTTCAAATCTTGGTTTATAGCAATAGGGCTTTCACAAATTGCAGTTTTACCCAGTCCCATCCGTGTACAGATTAGGATGTCGCCAACGTCCGCGAGTTTGCTTCCTTTTTTTAGTCCTTCTTCAGTAATAAAGTCTTGAGTAGAGCGGATGTATCTAGCTTTTCCAAGGTCTTTTACACTTGCCCAAGGAATATCTCCACCCCAAAAAGCTGGATTATTTTTACTAGGAGTTCCACCGCTGATTATTGAATTGAACAATACTCCCAAGCGAGTCCAACCCCATCCAGCTGGTGCCTGAAATAGTAATTCTTGAATTGAAACTGGTGGCAGTATTTTTTGCTTTTTGATTTTACCTTCTTTAACAAGTCGAGATTTTTCCTCAGCAATTTTTTTCAGCAAGAGGCTGGCGGGTTCGTCGTTTGGGTCTTGTGAGACAAGTTTACCTCGCACCGCCAGTTCCAGAATCAGTTCACGCAGTTTTTGCACACCATATTGAAGTGTATTTTCAGCACTACGGCCACGACCCGCCGATTTTCGAGTTTGTGCGCTTAACCAAACCGGCAAACTCTCTAACAGGATATTGCCTGCGTCAACGACTTTAAGCACAGGCGCTAGATCGGTCAGCTGATAATCAGCTGATTGTTCTTTGATTTGTGACATCAGTTCGTTCGCTCCAGCGCTTCGCTGAGAATGCCTTTGAGCTGGTCACGAAGCTGACTGATTTGTTGTTGCTGGTGGTGGTATTCGGCCAACAGTTCATCCGGGTCATGGTTAATTTGTTCGCCAACATGTGGATTTTTGAAGTCTAGGTTGTAGTTGCGGGCCTTGATGTCCTCAATGCTGATTTGCCAGGCTTGTTCAGTTTCAACGCGACTAGCAAAGCCATCAGAAACATCACCCCACCAGTCGATTTCGGTCTGAAACTCTTCAAATTTCATCGGTCGGGTTTTATTGTAATTTTTGACACCTTCAGGGTAAGGATGCTCATAAAACCAAATATGTTTAGTGGGTGTGCCTTTGGTAAAAAACAGCAAATTGGTTTTGATACTGGTGTAGGGGTTAAACACGCCATTAGGCAACCGAACGATGGTGTGGAGATTACACTCATCCAACAGTTTTTCTTTAAGGCGGGTCTTCATGCCCTCGCCAAATAAAAAGCCGTCTGGCAGAACCACAGCGGCGCGTCCGCCATCTTTTAGCAGATGGATAATGAGGGTCATAAACAAGTCCGCGGTTTCGCGAGTGCGGAAGGTTTGAGGGAAGTTGGTTTCAATCCCGTCTTCTTCCATGCCACCAAACGGCGGATTGGTAATGATGGTTTCAACGCGTTCTTTTAAGCCCCAACTGGTCAGTGGTCTGGCCAGTGTATTGTCATGACGGATTTGGTCTGGCACATCAATACCATGCAAAATCATATTGGTGGTGGCCAGCAGATGCGGCAATGGTTTTTTCTCAACGCCATGGATACTTTTTTGCAGCTGTTGTTCATCGGCCGGGGTTTTAACGTAATGCTGACGTTTGTGCTCAATGGCACAGGTTAAGAAACCACCGGTACCACAGGCAGGATCAAGCGTAGCTTCATCAAGTTTGGGATCAATGCGATCGACCATAAACTCCGTGACGGCACGGGGTGTATAAAACTCACCGGCGTTACCGGCATTTTGCAAATCTTTGAGGATTTGCTCGTACATATCACCAAACAGGTGTCGTTCTTTCGATTTGTTAAAATCGACGCCTTCCTGAATTTTGTTGATTACCTGACGAATGAGCTGGCCGGACTTCATGTAGTTGTAGGCGTCTTCAAAGACATTACGAATCACAAAAGCGCGTTTGTCTTCACCAACGGCTACCAAATTTTGCAGCGCTGGAAACAACTCATTGTCGATAAAGCCTTTCAGCTCTTCACCAGTGATGCCCTCGGCATCAGCGGCCCAATTCCGCCAGCGGTAGGCTTGCGGAATGGGTGATTGGTAGTTGTCATCAAACATCTCCCACTCTTGCTCACGATCATCAAAGATTTTCAGAAATAGCATCCAGACAAGCTGGCCAATACGTTGGGCATCACCATCTACGCCGACATCTTTCCACATAATGTTCTGGATTGATTTTACAGTGGTGCTGATACTCATTGTGTTCCTTGGTTAGGCTTGTTGTTCTTGGTAGAGGGCATTTTCGAGATCGCGCACTGCTTGCTGATATTCTGGTTTACCACCAAAAGAATTAATTAATTCCATCGGCGCACCCATTTGGCTAAACGGATCAAGGTTGAGGATTTTAACGTCTTCTATGGGTTCAATGCCGGTATCAGCGTATTTTTCTAATAAGGCTTCCAATACTTGTTTAGCGGCGCCTTCGTATTTGGTGAAGTAATTACGTTTTTTGACGTTATCCGCACGTTCTTTGCGTGATAAAGGTGGCTGGTCGAAAACGATATGTGCGATGAGATCAAACGCATCCATCTCGATTCCTTGTTTGTTGCGCACATCTTCTCGCAACTCTTCCCAGAAAACACCTTGTTCGGCCAGTGCTTCGATGATGACTTTTTTCTGCTCAGCTTCATTCCAGGTTTTTAGAAAATCCTTGAGCGTAGCAAACTGCTTTTTGACGCATGTTTTGGTGTAATCGGTCAGCGACTCGGTGATAAGTTTGCCGTGGGCATCCAGAAACTGGACACGCTCAGCAACGACACTGACATTCACGCCACCCACTCGGTATTTAACGCGTGGTTCGCTAATGCCACCCCCTCCTGGAAGTTCTTCAGGCTCTGTCTCATCTGGCCCACCAGGAAAGCCATCAGTTGAATCAGGCTTTTCATCTGGCGGGTCAATGGGATCGTCAGTGTCGGGTTCATAAATTTGAACCGGGTCGCCATCAAAGGCTGGATCAGCAAATAGCTCGGTGGCTTTTTTGAAATCCATAATAGTGAACCAGTGCTTGTCAAAGTCATCATTAATGCGTGTGCCACGACCAATGATTTGCTTGAACTCAGTCATTGATTGAATGCGTTGGTCCAGCACGATGAGTTTACAGGTGACAGCATCGACGCCAGTCGTCATTAATTTGCTGGTGGTGGCAATGACGGGATAACGCTCTTCAGGGTTGATGAAATTATCCAGTTCAGCTTTACCTTCCTGCTCGTCCCCAGTAATACGCATCACGTATTTGCGACTTTCTTGAACACGTTGGGGGTTAAGATTCACCAACGCTTGACGCATTCGTTCGGCATGGTCGATGTCATTACAGAAGACAATGGTTTTTTGATATTCGCCGGTTTTTTGCAGATATTCGGTGATTTTTTGAGCAACCAGATAGGTACGCTCATCAAACACGACATTTTTGTCGATGTCTTTTTGATTATAGATGCGATCTTCAATCAGGTTGCCGTGTAAGTCCTTTTGGCCCTTCTTAGGTCGCCATCCTTGCAGGTCGAGGTCAAAGTCGATGCGAATGACCTTGTAGGGGGCGAGAAAGCCATCATCTATGCCTTGCTTGAGAGAGTAGGTGTAAATCGGCTCACCAAAGTATTCGATGTTTGAGGTTTCTTTCGTTTCTTTTGGTGTAGCGGTGAGACCAACGTGAGTGGCACTGTTGAAGTATTCGAGAATTTCCCGCCAGGCTGAATCTTCTTTGGCACTGCCACGGTGGCACTCGTCGATAATGATTAAATCGAAAAAATCTGGTGAAAACTCTTTGTAAATATTCTGCTCTTCTTCATTGCCGGTGACGGCTTGATAAAGCGACAGATAGATTTCATAAGACTTGTTGATTTGCCGCTTGGTGATTTTGGTCATGGCCTGACCAAACGGTTTGAAGTCGTTGTTTTTGGTTTGGTCGACGAGAATATTGCGATCAGCAAGAAACAGGATGCGTTTCTTTTGTTTGGACTTCCACAGACGCCAGATGATTTGAAAGGCTGTGTAGGTTTTGCCGGTACCGGTGGCCATCACCAGCAGAATCCGGTTTTGCCCTTTGGCTACGGCCTCAACCGTGCGGTTAATAGCATTGGTCTGATAGTAACGTGGTGAACGGCCGGTCCCATCATCATAATAAGGTGCCTGAACAATCTGCTTGGCTTGATCTGAAAAGCCTTTATATTCGCTATACCAGTGCCAGAGTTGCTGAGGTGATGGAAAGTCCGCCAGGGCGATTTCTTTTTCGGTTTGACCGCTAAGGCCAGTCTTATCGTGAAACAGAAAGCCATCGCCATTTGATGAAAACACAAAAGGCACATCGAGCGCATCGGAATAAGCGAGCGCTTGTTGCATACCAGAACCAATGCTGTGTTTGTTGTCTTTCGCCTCAATAATGGCGATGGGGAGATTCTTCTGATGAAATAACAAGTAATCAGCCCTGCGTTTAACGCCTCGGGTATGCAAACGGCCACGGACAATGATTCGGCCAGCGGTAAATGTATATTCCTGACGAATTTGCCTATGGATGTCCCAGCCGGACTGCTGGATGGCCGGAGTGATGAACTTGGTACAAATATCTTGTTCACTTAGCGATTTTTTATTCACCTCGCGCTCATCCATGGTTCAGTTATTTAAAAAATCGACTATATCACCATCGAATTGATGAAGGTAGCACGCAGGGATACGCTCAAGATGAATTTCAAAAATATTTTTAGAGTAAAAAACAAATCTAAAAACCGTAAAAGAGATATTTGAGGTTATTAAATACGGGTTTAATTATTGTTTAATAAACAACATAGTCACGCTTATTCAGTCTTAGATGATTAGCTCGACTTGTTAACATAAAACTATCTTTGGTCGAGTGAAAGCTCAATGATGGTGATTGATGTAAGACATGTCTAATTAAGGTTGGACTTCTTGGCTTGGATAAACCACGTCAATATCACTTAGTCCGGTGTATTTTTCGATCATTAATCCAGCATTTATCATATGTTGCTGACTATGCCATTCCCTATGACGCATATATCGTCCCGAAAAAGGATTGATTTGCCATTTTTGAGTCTGTTCTTTAAAAAGTAATTCACCAGCAATTCTTGCCCATATACTATTCCCAAGGGTTGGATGTCCACCTTGGGAGTCATCACCAATGTGAAGAAACCCTTCAGAACATATTAACCAGATGTACTTAACATCAGTATCTAATGGTTTATTTTGTGATAAAGGTTCAGAAAGAAGTTTTTGTGTAGTTACTTTACTCTGTACCACAGGCGCGTTATTTGAGACCTCATCAACCTTATAATATGCGGGGGGTCTCGGGGGGCCAAAATGTTCGTCTAAATAAGATGAATAGCTCTGTTTCTCTTCGATTATCGATTTGCCAATTTCAGTTATATCATCAGTTGATAAATAAAAATAATTTTGTTCCAGTGGACTTCTAAAGGCGGTTTCAAAACTTTCTTTAAGTAATTGATCTACTAACATTTTGTACTTTAAATCATAATAAATCGTTTCAAGAAAAACAGCTCCTTGCTGAATATCTGTAGCATCGAATAAAAACTCGAAAAGAGGGTGGTTTAAATCATCCTTTGCGATTGCCGACCATATATATTTGGGCATGCTTTTCGAGAGTAAACTTAGTCTGCTACTAACTATTTTGTGCTTTTCTATGTTGATAATTCTTTTCTTCAGCTCATTTACGTTGGTGAGCTTGATATCCCACAAGAATCCTTTTTCCGTGATGTTGATAAACTTTTTTAGAGCCTCAGATGTTTCTGCTCCTCCTAAGAAAAGGTCGACTATCCTAGCATTGAAAGAAATACAGGTATTTTTTATTCTTATGTAAGGAATACGTATTTTAGGGTATACCCCCAACATTACTAAGTTGGGTAAATAAACACGCTCTTTATCTATTAATGATGATTGATGAATTTTTATTTTAATTTGCGAGTTAGCATCTCTTAAGTGACTGTCTTCATTTTGTGGTCCACCAATGATTCTAAGATTGTCATTAGTGATTTCAGTTCTAGCATATGGACCGAGCTGATCATCATGAATATAAAAATAGTTAATATCATCAGATTTTAAATCGATATCATCGATTTCACTTTCTAGTTTTGTGAACTTACTTCTATTTAACGAGTACCCTACAATTGTTACAGCGTGAGACCCTTTATATATAAAGGGTCCATCATCGCTTTCTCGTTCATATACCTCAAGGCCCATAATAATAGGCAACTTAAAAGAGTTATATGAATAAACGATCTCTTTTAGGTGCCTGATAAAGTTTCTTCTATTGGTAAGAGCGCAATCTTTATCTGCCTCCTCGAAACTCATAACATCCTTACCTATCTCTATAGGAGATAATCCTAAGCTTCTAAATATGCTCGACATTGAGTAGGGGTCTAAACCACTTGTATGAAAATCAAGTTTTGATGCTTCTGGGAGAGAGAATGCCATTTTTGAAATTGTGCTGGGAGATGGAATATCTTTGAGATTAAATATTGGAGCATTTAAGTAGGTCCAAAGGCTTGATGTTGCACAGGCTGATACAACACGATCCTGCTCTTGGAATGGAAGCGCATCTACTTTTAATTCAATGCCAAATAAATTCACTTGGATATTCTTCAGCAGAACATTTTTAGTTTCATCATTTAGGATGTATTTGTAGGGCCTTATAGCCCCCGACGCTATAAAAGTACGAGGTATTGGTCTAATGACTATATAGCCAATGTAATTTTCCTGAAGAGAGTCCAGCAGGGTAGAAAGTTTTTTATTATTGCTACTGGCTCGAGTTCTATTGAGAAAGAATCTAGTTTTAGAGTTTGGGCTTAACCTTTCTTTGGACTTTTTTTTAAAGCTGAATGGTTCAGATTGATTTTCTTTCCCGCCAGCAAGGAGATTGGAAAATTCTAGCTCCGAAAACTCACATGAGAAGAAATGTATACGCGTAGACTTTTTTCCATAGTCATTGAAGCATCGAACGAAATAATCAGCATAGTCTTCTAAATAAGACTTTTCGATATATTCGTGCTCGACAACTACTGATTTAGTATTTACTTCTTTATGAGTTAGATAGTGGTGAAGGTAATTGAGTTGTATTTTTGTGTGAACAACTTGAAATTCAGTGTTAGTTACACTCGATATGTAATGGCAAAGAGCCTCGAAATTGTACTCTTTGTAGACAGTGAATGCGCTTGTGAATAAGTTCTTGTTGGACAAAAAAATCCCTTCAATGCCAAGAGGTCGCCCGAGTGAAATATTTAGAGGTTGTAAGCTTGGCGATATTGAACCGCGCTAGGCTTAATAGAACTCTCAATGGCTTTGAATTTTTTATTCTCGGATTCAATTTTCTCACGCACAGTGTTTTTATATTGTTCTGTACGAATAAATTGCTTTAAAACTTCAATCGCTTCTTGCTGTTCTTGATTCATGATAATCAGTGTCCATCTGGCCTAGCAAGTTAATCAAGTTGTGTACTACGAATGCTTGATCAACGAATTTACACGTGTTATCGGACAATAGTCAAGAAAATTGGTTCTTGATTATTATGCGATATAAGTAAAAGTAGCCCCTGGGTAGCCCCAATTTAAAAAGCCTCAAAAGCAATTGCTTCTGAGGCCTTGGTATTTGTGGTGGCTCGACCTGGAATCGAACCAGGGACACAGGGATTTTCAATCCCTTGCTCTACCAACTGAGCTATCGAGCCAACAAGGTGCGGTATTAAACCTGCACGCGTGCTTGCTGTCAAGTCATGTTCACTATCCTGGGAAGTTCTCCTTGTGGCATTTAGACAGCCATGCTGTAATGGCGGGCAGTTTTGCATCGGGGCAGCAAATAAAAATGAATTCCAGTCAGCGTATTTTATTGTGGATCGTCAGTGTTTTAGCGATAGCTGCAGCACTTTATTTTTTATCGCCATTATTTGATTCACTTGCCCCGGCAGATAAACATCTTGTAGACGCTGATGATGACGATGACGGTGATGACGAGAAGCAGAATCATCAGTTTGCGCTGTCAGTTGAGTTAACCGAAGCTGCACAAAAAATGGCGTCCATTGAAAGTCAGACATTGATGGAAAGTTTCTATACCCCCGAAATACGAGCTATGGCAGTGGTTATACCGACTCGGGAGCTGCAATTAGCCCACTCGCGCTGTTCTGAGGCAAAAATGAACCTTCGTATGGCTAAGGTTAATGAACAGGGGATGAGCAAAGAGTTATCGCGTTTAAAAACACTTCAGCAAGCGACCGGTAGTGTGGCATCAAAAGAGGTGGACTTTGCGCAAACCAATTTATCGATTGCTCAGGCGGAAGCTGAGTTAAAACAGCAATTAGTAGAAAACTGTCACGCTGAAGTACGCCAACAATGGCCTCAACCCGTTGCCGACTGGGTTATTAACGGTGGAGAACAATTCGAACTGCTGATGTCGCGGGAACAGTCGATTCTTAAAGTCACTTTGCCTCCCAAACAAAGCCTGAATCCAAACGTTGATACTGTGCGGTGGCAACAACCCCATCAACAAAATGATGTTGGTGAGGCGCAACGGCTTGCCGCTGCCATCAGTGTCGATCCGGTGTTAAGTGGCGAGACCTGGTTTTTTCTGAACAAATCATCCTCTTTGCAGGAAGGTGCAAAGTTACATGTGTGGGTGCCTACTGAGCAGGGTGCATTTTCAGCGGTGCTGATTCCGTATCAGTCAGTGGTCTGGTACGCGGGCCAGCCATGGGCCTATTTGCGCATGGATGAGCAACGTTTTCAGCGTATTTCGTTGCTTAATGGTCATGACTCGGTGGAAGGTATTTATCTGCAACAGGGATTCCATCCGGGCGATGCCGTTGTGACCTCAGGTGCTCAGACATTGTTATCAGAAGAGTTCAAATGGCAAATTCATGATGAAGACGATGATGATGACTAGCCAAATCATCAGCACCCCCTTATTCGATAATTAACAGGAACACGGATGCTTTCTCATTTGGTTGCTTTTTCGGTTCGTGCCCGCGGTGTGGTACTGGCATTAGCGTTATTAATGTTGGGCTATGGTTCCTATCAGCTCTACAAAGCCAGTCTGGATGTGTTTCCAGAGTTTGCCCCAAAGCAGGTCATTATTCAGACCGAAGCGTCTGGATTTACTGCCGAGCAGGTGGAAACCCTGGTGACCCAGCCCATTGAAAACGCACTGGGTGGTCTTCCGGATGTCATGTTTGTGCGTTCAGCTTCGACGCCCGGACTGTCCGTTGTAATCATTACCTTTGAAGATCGAAGCGATATTTATCTTAACCGACAGTTGGTATCTGAACGGTTGATGCCTGCACAGGGACAATTACCGCGGGGCGTTGGACCCGCTTTAATGGTGCCCCTGGAGTCTTCTTCCGGCACCATCATGACCATCGGGTTGACCTCTGATAAGCAGAGCCTGATGCGACTGCGGGAAATGGTGGACTGGACATTAACGCCCAGATTGCTTGCCGTTGATGGTGTAGCTGATATCAATGTGTTCGGTGGTGCNGAGAAACAAATGCAAATCCAGCTCGATCCTCAAAAACTGGCTTTATACCAGTTGTCCCCCATGGATATCGTTACAGCCGCTCGTGAAGCTACGGTATTGCAAGGCAGNGGATTTATTGAAAACAGCAATCAGCGCATGATGCTGCAAGTNGTCGGTTTTCCGGTGAGCGCTGACACAATGGCGAAAGTAGTGATTCGNCAGCAGGGTCAGTCTGTGCTGCATCTCGGTGATGTGGCAACCATAGAATATGGTCCTGCACCCGCTATCGGTGGCGCCGCAATCAGTGGTGAGCCNGGNATNGTNTTGATGGTGATCGGTCAATATAAAGCCAATACTCTGGCAGTAACCCAAGGCATTGAAACNGCGTTGAATGAGTTTCGTGATGGGTTNGAAGTTGATGGTATTGAGTTACANGCCGATTTATTCCGCCCGGCCAATTATATTCAAACCTCGCTGGCGAACATCCAACATCATCTGCTGGTTGGTGGTGGTCTAGTGCTTTTAGTGCTGTTTTTATTCCTGTTCAATTTACGCACGGCGATTATTTCGATGACCGCCATACCACTATCATTNTTTGCCGCGTTGATAGTGCTGCTGGANTTCGGGGTNAACATCAATATTATGGTGCTGGGCGGTTTGGCTATCGCGCTAGGTGAGGTGGTTGATGATGCGATTATTGATACCGAGAATATTTTCCGTCGTTTACGTGAAAATGCCGCATTAAAAGAACCCCGTCCGGTTATTCAGATTGTTTATGAAGCATCGATGGAAGTTCGTGGTTCGGTTGTTTATGCCAGCTTAATTGTGATGCTGGTGTTTGTGCCTTTATTAACTCTGGGCGGAGTGGCTGGAAGAATGTTTGAGCCATTAGGTGAGGCTTATATTCTGGCGATTCTGGCTTCGTTGTTTGTGGCGTTGACGGTCACACCGGCGTTATGTCATACGTTACTCAGTCGGATTGGGGTTACCCGAACCTCTGAGCCACCACTGATCCACTGGCTGCAAATCCTCTATGGGCGCGTTTTAAAAGTAACCTGTCAATTCCCCAAACTGATGATAATCAGCGTATTGGTGTTGTGTATCGCTGGAGCCAGTCTGCTGCCATATTTCGGTGGACGTTTCCTGCCAGAGCTGCGTGAGGGGCATTANATTATTCACACGGCNAGTGTGCCCGGTACCTCGCTGGAGGAATCCTTGCGAATTGGAGGGTTGATTGAACAGCAGGTAGCGGNAATACCTGGGGTGCGAGCCACATCNCAATGGGCCGGTCGTGCAGAGCGTGGCGCTGATACATTTGGCACCCATTACAGTGAATATGAGGTGGACCTGGAGCCACTTTCGGGCCCTGAGCAACAAGTTGTTCTGGATGAAATTCGTGAAATTCTGGAAGCGTTCCCGGGCATCAGTTCTGAGGTGAACACNTTCCTGACCGAGCGGATTGATGANACCATTTCAGGTTATACCTCGCCGGTCGTAGTCAATATCTATGGTTATGATTTGGATGCACTTGATTATAAAGCGCGNGAAGTGGCTGAGGTGATGGCCGATATCGAGGGAGCCACAGATATACAGCTACGCGCTCCGCCGGGTGAACCCCAACTGCAATTACGCATTAAACTCGAAGAATTACCCCAATGGGGCCTGCAGCCGGCGACGGTGATGCAGAATATCAAAGCGGCATTTGATGGTATTCAGGTTGGGCAGATAACCGAGGGGAACCGTTTGTTTGATATTCGTGTGGTGTTGCCACCCGACCTGCGTGAACAACCGCATCAAATTCTGAGTATGCCATTACGTACTCTAGATAACAGGATGTTGNCACTGGGAGATGTCGTTGAGTTACAGCAGGTTTCCGGCAGACATGCGATTCTGCATCACGGTGCTCAGCGATTGCAAACTATTACCTGTAATGTCACCGGACGCGATTTGCGTTCATTTTTTCAGGAACTGCAACAACGGATCCATGAGGATGTGCAGTTCGATGCTGATACTTACCCCGAGTTTACCGGCACTGCTGTGGCTGAAGCCGAGTCACGTAAGGATCTGATGATTCATTCCATTCTGGTTGGACTTATCGTGCTCATTTTATTGTATATGGCACTGCGCAGCGTGCGTAACACGTGGCTTGTGTTACTGAATTTACCCTTCTCGTTATTGGGTGGTGTGGTGGCAGCNTGGTTAACCGGAGGCGTGCTATCTATTGGTTCGCTGGTGGGGTTTGTCACGCTGTTTGGNATTACCCTGCGAAATGCCATTATGCTGGTCTCACATTATCAGCATCTGATTGANCATGAGGGTAAGGCCTGGGTNATGGAAACGGCTATTCAGGGAGCGCTGGAGCGTCTGCCATCGATTTTAATTACTGCATTGGTCACTGCGTTGGCGATGTTGCCAATAGCAATTAACGCTGACAGCCCGGGTCGTGAAATTATGGGGCCAATGGCGGCCATTATAATCGGCGGGCTGATTTCGTCGACATTGCTGACTTTACTGGTATTACCCAGTGTGATGTTGCGTTATGGCGAGTTTAACAAGCAACGACTCACTCAAACGGAAACCACCATGCAAAGGCAATGATGCCAAGCACAATCAGAATCAAAATAATTTCAACAATCATCAGCGACCGATAGCGAAAGTTTCTGTTGTATTGTTGCGTTGCTCAGCAAAGAATTGGTAAATCTGTTTGATTTCATCACTGGAAAAACGGATTAAAATCAGTTCCTGTCCGGGACGGATCAGGTCGGGATCATAGCCCATGGTGTGAGTATTGAAGTTATAAACGTAACTGGTCGATACTTTATCATGCAGAATCTTGCCTAAAAATGAACTTAGTCCGGTGGGTAATGGTTCATCTGCATCCGCTGGAATCAGCACACTGACTTTTTGCTCTGAGCCATCACGCTGCAGGCGGATTCCCTGTCGAAAATTGCGAATCAAACCGGTCTGAATAATGCCCCAGAGACCTTGAATATCCTCTTCCGTTACCCGGTGCAGATAAAACAGGCTGTCCTGCATTTCTTCTGAATCACTATCAATTAACTCGGCGATATCCAGTTTTTGTACACCCCGACTGATGGTGACAGAAATTTCCTGATTCTCTGGAATACCTGACTCGGCCAGCGCGCCTGCTTTAAGCTGTTTGACCTGTTTCTGCTTGCGGATTTGAGTCACAGGCGCCTGTTGATCAATATCTTCACGTTTTAACAACTCCACCAATGGGGCGGTAATTGTCTCGCCTTGTTCAGTCACAATGGTAATCGGCGCGATATGATCCTCTTCCTGAGTTTCCAATTCCTGCAAGGTGGTCTTTTCACGGGTTTCTTCGGTATAGCGAATGGTCACTGGAGTATCATCGCTAAGCGATGTGTCATCCATCAGACTTTTTAATGTGGTGACGCGTTGTTCAAGTTCTGGCAAGGCAATAATGCTGTCCGGGCGGACAAACATATCGTTATATTCATTAATAATAATCGTATCTGTATCAGAATTCGCCAGATTATCCACAAACGCTTCTGCTTCCTGTTCACGAATGGTTTCACTATCCGGCACTTCATCAGCGGAGCGAATAATTTCCAGCGGTAATTCTGGTTCGATTACTTCTATCGGCGGGTCGACTGTTAATTCACTGCGGTTTGGCGGCGCGTCACTCCATAACAAATAGCCAAACAGTAATAACACGATAACAGCGAGTATCGCCGCGATGATTGTGGAACCTGTACGGGCTCGATCCATTTGAAAACCGCCTCAGTGCATGTTTAATCAGTCCGAGAATAAGCTACCAAGTGTCGCCAGATCAAGTTCTCGACACCATGGCTTTTCAATACATTCCGACAGAGTGACCGATTTCAGCCATTCCTCTGCCTGCTGGGGCAGAATCGTATCTGAGGTTTGCAATAACTCAGAAAGATAAAGACCAAGACTCTCTGCATCAATATTATCTTTAGTGACAGCTGTGATGACTGCATACACCACTGTGTTCAGATCCAGCTGTGCCAGTGCAATGGGGATTTTTTTGATGATTACAGCATTTTCCATCGGTTGTAACTCAAAGCCGAATGAGTTTAGTAATGTCTGTTGTTTTTCAACACTGTTTAACTGGGCGTCACTGCACGGCTGGCTGAGCGGCACCAGAATCGGCCGGCTTTTCAAGGGCAACTGTTTTAGCAGCTTGCCGAATTGTTGCTGGCGAGAACTGGAGAGGGCTTTTGGAAGATCAATCAGATAATGCTGTTGCTGAAAATGTATCCAGACATATCGTTGGTGCAAAATTTGCATTAACTGAATAGCATTATTTGAGTCAGTCTGGTTAATGGATACCGGCCTATGGACAGCATACTCTGGAGGAGCTGTGGCAAGGTCATGTCTTTGATAGAGCGAAGCCTTTTCTGCAATTCGTGGCATATTTGTCGTAGAGGGACTTTGAACAGGGCCAGTAATTATTTGTTGCTGTAACTGATCTTTTACCGCTCGATGGATCAATCCATGAATCAGCCGGGTTTCCCGAAAGCGAACCTCATGTTTGGTTGGATGTACATTCACATCCACCCGATCCAGTGGAATGGTCATATAAAGAACATAGGCTGGATGACGGCCAGCCGGAATCAAATCGGCATAGGCCTGACGCACTATCTGACTGATCAGACGATCCCGTATTACCCGGCCATTAATAAAAAAGTATTGTTGATCAGCCTGAGGACGATGCGCCTCCACATGCCCCAACCAGCCTTTTATCGTAATGATATCAAACGCTTGATCAATCGCTATGGCCTGCTTTACAAATGCTTGACCACAGATTTTGCCAATTCTTGCCAATTGCTGAGACTCAGACTGGGCAATGGGCAGGTTGAGCTTTTGCTGGCCATTTAATTGACACTGAAAGCGCACATCGAAGCGGCTTAATGCCAGTCGCTGCATGGTGGTAAGGATTTGTTGCTGTTCGGTACGCGCACTGCGCAGAAACCGGCGGCGGGCTGGCAGATTAAAAAACAAATCTCGCACGGCCACAGTGGTGCCTTCTGGGTGGACAACGGGCTCTGGTTCATCTTCCTCATGATGAATCTGCCAGCCACATTCACTGTTCTGCTGCCGGGAAATCAAACTCAAATTGGAGACCGAGCTGATACTGGGTAAGGCTTCACCACGGAATCCCAGACTGGATATCTGGCTCAGCTGATCACTGGAGGAAATTTTGCTGGTGGCATGCCGGCTTAGCGCCAGACAGAGATCTTCAGGATGAATACCTGAACCATTATCCCGAACCTGAATCAGCTGACTGCCTGAACCTTCAATGGTCACATCAATTTCTGTTGCTGATGCATCCAGACTGTTTTCCACTAGTTCCTTGATGACAGATGCCGGGCGTTCGATAACTTCGCCAGCCGCAATTTGGTTGGCAAGTTGTAGGGGCAGTGCAAGGATACGTTTCGGCGTCAGCATCGACACAGTTTAACAGCTGCGAACAGCAAATCCGCAGTCAAAATCACTCAAGGAATTTTTAAAACGTCACCGACCATCAGTTTGCTGGTTTGCAGATTATTGGTGGATTTCAATTCAGACATATTGACCCGATAGCGTTGTGCAATGGTGCTTAAGGTATCCCCGCTGCTAACAATATGTTGTTGCGGTTTAACCTGCTGGGTTATCGGGTTTCTCTGGAAATAACTACGAATACCAGCCAGCATTGCCTGCGCCAGTTTGTTCTGATGATTGACATCATTAAGCTTGCGCTCTTCTTCCGGGTTGGAAATAAACGCTGTTTCTACCAGTACCGAGGGAATGTCTGGTGATTTGAGTACTACGAAAGCGGCTGATTCAACCTGTTTTTTATGTACCGGGCCAACGCGTTTCAATCCCCCCAGAACACTGTTACCCACTTCAAGACTGGCTTCAAGACTGGCGGTCTGTGATAAATCGAGTAATACCGAGGCCAGCAGGTCGTCTTTATCCTCCAGACTAATACCACCAGCCAGATCAGCAGCATTCTCACGGTCTGCCAGAATCTGAGCCGCCTCACTACTCGCTCCGCGTTGCGATAGCACATAGACCGAAGAGCCTTTGGCGCTGCTACGTTGGAAGGCATCAGCATGGATGGAAATAAACATATCCGCACCATTTTGTTTGGCTCGCTGAATACGTTGTCTCAGGGTAATGAACTCATCGCGTTCACGTGTCATAAAGGCACGCATTCCCGGTTCGTTATCCACCAGCTTTGCCAGCCGACGGGAAATAGCGAGTACCACATCTTTTTCACGTGTACCTTTTCTGCCAATCGCCCCCGGATCACGGCCCCCATGTCCCGGATCGATTGCTATCACGATATCGCGACGGGGTAGCATCGGTCTATTGCGTACCGTGGTCGTAGTGGCTGTTTGCTGCGGTGGTGGGGTGTAATCAACTTTTGTAATTTGAGTGGAAGCTTTTTCTTCCTCTTTAACAGCCGCTTTTTCTGGTGATTTTGATGATTTGTTAGTGGCCAGAGCCGTGGCTGGTCCATGTTTTAAATCGACCAGAAGACGATGCGAGTATTCACCTTCAGGCGCCAGAGTCTGAATCTCATAGTCCGTTTGCTGTTTAAGATCGAAAACCAGGCGATATGTTTCTTGATCATGCTGGGCATGACGGATTTTTTCGACTACTGCACTGTTAAATGTCGGGGCAATTAATTTTTTGTTTACCTTTGCGGCTTTAAGATCAACAACTAACCGATGCGGATTTGTCAGTGTAAAGCTGGAATATTCCAGTGCTGTATCAAGATCCAGTACCACCCGGGTCAGGTTGGTATTTTGGGATATACGGATATTCTCAACCGAGGCGGCAAGCGCATCGACTGTAAACATCAATAATATCAATCCCAATAACAAACGAGACATAGCAAGTTCCAACAAATTACACAGTGCTAGTTTGTGATTGAAGTAATAAAAAATCAAGACTTTTTTCTATATTTTTAATGAGATAGCGAATAAAGCTGAATTAGTTGTGAAGTTTGTCGCAGATATCAGAAGCAACTTCGGAATAAGCCCTAAAAATAACTTCACGGCCGGAAGTCTGATATTTCAAAGAGATAAGCAGGTCGGGCTCAGGTAAAACGCCTGTGCCTTGTTCCGGCCATTCGATTAACGAGAGGGCGTTGGCAGAAAAATAATCTTCTATACCCAGATAGAGCAGTTCTTCCGGATCAGCGAGACGGTATAAGTCAAAATGGTAAATATCCCGCGCATTGAGCTGATAATGCTCGACCAGAGTGTAAGTCGGGCTTTTAACTTTACCTGAATGGCCAAGAGCTTTGAGCAATCCCCGAACAAAAGTCGTTTTCCCCGCTCCAAGGTCACCTTTGAGGTGGATGCAGAATGCTGAATCAGGCAGCAAGGCCGCCAGTTTAGCCGCTAATTCCAGAGTAGCTTGTTCGTCTTTGAGCCAGAACATTAATAGATAAGATTTGCTAGTCGACGCAGATGTGGCATCAAATCCATGGCCAGTGTGCCGCGTTCACCATCAAGTTCGGCTGCTTTATCCGCCGCCATGCCGTGAAGCGTGACGCCCACACAGGCGGCATCCATGATTGGAAAATGCTGCGCCAGCAGTCCCCCAATGACCCCGGCCAGTACATCACCCATACCACCACTGCCCATTCCGGGATTACCCCATGTGGAAAGACGGGTCGGTGCTTCACCGTTGGAAATCAGTGTTCCTGATCCTTTCAGAACTACCACGCCACCATAACGTCTTTGCAGTTCATAAACTGCAGCAAAACGATCTGCCTGGATTTCTTCTGAGCTACAACCCAATAAACGGGCTGCTTCACCAGGATGCGGGGTGAGCACCCAGTTATCATGATGTTGTGGGTTTTTACTCAGCAGATTTAGCGCATCTGCATCAACGACCATCGGCAGGTTGGTTTCAATGGCTTTCTGGAATAACGCAATGGCCCATTCACTCTGGCCAAGACCAGGGCCAACTGAAAGTGCATTTGCAGGACGCAGCAATTCCTCAAGCTCACTGGCACTTTCAACGCCATAACACATCAATTCAGGTCGGGCCAGATTCAGGATGGGACCGTGTGCACTTCGGGTTGCAATACTGGTTAAACCGGAACCTACGCGCGCTCCTGCCTCAGCTGCAACGCGTGCTGCGCCAGGCATACCATGATCGCCGCCAATGATAAACAAATGGCCATATAAACCTTTATGACCTGTACGCTCGCGAGGGGCTAGTCCTGCCGCATCGTTTTCCAGACTGACCCGACGCGCAATGGGGGTAAAAGCTTTATAGATGGCAGAAGGGACTTTTAATGAATCAAAGCAGACCTGGCCACAGTAATTGGGGCCTTCGCCGGTAAATAACCCTTTGTTCAAACCTAGAAAGCTTAATGTGATTGTGGCATGGACGGCGGTTCCTAATGCGCGGCCGGTGTTAGCATGAAGACCGGAAGGAATGTCCAGCGCTAAAACCGGTATTCGTTTTGTATGTTCATTGATAGCGTTAACCGCTAAGGCATGGTAACCACTTACTTCACGACTGAGCCCTATACCCAGAAGCGCATCAACAATAACGTCTGTGGTGGGTAATTTATCTTCAAACCGATGAATTTCAACACCGCTGGCAAGAATTGCTTCACGGGCTGCAAAGGTTTCCTCGCTCATTTCTTTTTCATCGCCCACCTGAAAAATGCTGACGCGATACTCTTCCGCGATTGCCTGTCTGGCCAGTTCGAAGCCATCCCCACCATTATTTCCAGTACCGCAAACCACTAATATACGTTCAGCTTGGGGCCAATGACATTTAATACAATCCAGCGCAGCCCCGCCTGCACGTGCCATTAATGTTGCTGACGAAATATTATGTTGCCCTGTGACAATACGTTCCAGTTCACGGGTCTGTTCTGCAGTGTAAAGTTCATGTGGCAAGGTCGACATAAAATAATATCCCGATGAAAAAATTCAGTTCTTTATAATAGCCCGCATGGCCGATTCAAATACAGTGCAGTTATCCCGAACGCTTTTAAAAGATATGCAGATCTGGGCGCGTTCACTGGGCTTTCAGCAGCTTGGGGTCAGTGATATTGACCTTTCTGCAGCTGAAGATCAATTGCAACAATGGTTAGCGCGCGGTTTTCATGGTGAGATGGAGTTTATGCAACGCCATGGCAGTTTGCGAACCCATCCCGAAGAGTTAATGCCCGGAACTATTCGCGTAATAACCGCCAGAATGGACTACTGGCCTGAAACCGCTTCCGATGCATGGCAAGTGATGGGCGAGAGTGAATTGGGTTTTATCTCCCGTTATGCGCTGGGTCGGGATTATCACAAATTGATACGTAAGCGTTTACTTCGGCTTTCGAAACGAATTGAGGAGGCCGTTGGTGTAATGGGATATCGGGTTTTTACCGATAGCGCACCCGTGATGGAAAAAGCCCTGGCACAAAAATCCGGACTGGGCTGGATTGGCAAACATACCAATGTGTTAAACCGGCAAAACGGTTCATATTTCTTTTTGGGTGAAATTTATACTGATCTGCCTTTGCCACTGACAGAGCCGGTCTCTGATCATTGTGGTTCCTGCACGGCCTGTATCGATATCTGCCCGACTCAGGCGATTGTCGCACCTTACGAACTGGATGCCCGGCGTTGTATTTCGTATCTGACTATTGAGCTTCGCGGCAGTATCCCCGTCGAATTCCGACCTATGATGGGCAATAGGATATATGGCTGTGATGACTGCCAGTTGGTATGTCCCTGGAACAAATTTGCTCAGATGACAACAGAATCGGCTTATTTGCCACGCGAAGGTCTTGATGCCCCTCAGCTGGTGGATTTATTTGCCTGGACCGAATCTGAATTTCTGCAACGCCTTGAAGGCAGCCCAATCCGCCGCATTGGTTATGAATGTTGGTTGCGGAATATTGCTATTGCTCTGGGGAATGCCAAAACTTCACAAACAGTTTTGGCGGCATTAAAGGATCGGATTGAATATCCCTCAGAGCTTGTACGTGAACATGTACAGTGGGCTTTGGAACAACACAATACCCCGTCATAAAGCTGTCATTAACACCCTATAGAGTCTCGTGCCTGTATGTCTATTTATACTGGAGCAGGTGTGAGATTAAGTGTGGTATCAAGATGGCTGGCAATATTTATGGCTGCTGGATTAATGATAGGAGTGCTGGCGGGTATTTGGGGTTGGCAACAATTAGATAAGCCCTATCAGATCGCCCAGCAGTTCCAGCAATTTAAATCCCGGTTTGATATTGAGGTTCGGGTGTTGTTGGCCCGTTATCTGGCTTCCGGTGATGCTGACCTGCTTCAACAGGCGGAAACACAGCTTGTTGAATTATCTACCGTAGAACAGACCTGGCTCACTGAACAGGATAATCAGACGATTCAATCTGCCATTGCCTTGCTTCAGGAAAAAGTACTTGAAGTGCGTGAGGCTGGAAAACTGGCTGGTAATCCACAAGCGCTGCTGATTCAAAATGAACGTGAACGAGATGGTGAAATTGGTCTTTTGATCGACTACGCTCAAAATAGAGAAGCGCAGGGGCATCCATATCAGCAATCCTTTACAGCACTACTGGCAGAATTAAGTCGTCAACTGAATGATATTGGTCGCCTGCGGCAGCGTTATATCGAATTGCAAACCAGCGAGATTCAAACAGCATTAGTTTCTGCGAACAATGCGTTTATCGATAAGTTGGAACAATTAAATACTCTGCCAAAATTTGGTGTTTATTCAGAAGTGAATACCGAAGCATTAATTCCCCAGGAGCCGGAAGAACTTGGGCAACGTGGCATTGACTCATTATTCTCATTGAGCAGACGCTATGAAAAAGAATTAAGCAATACATTAGAGTTTGATCAGCAGCTACAACAAAAACGCGCGGCCTTAGGTGGCGAGATTTCTACATTTGCCGATAAGCTGGATCAGTTTCAGTTAAAAATAGAAGACATCAAACAGTCTATCAGTCAGCAGGTACAGTGGATCATGATGGGGGTTGTTACCATTATTATCCTGACTATTTTGCTGTTCTATTTTTTACAGAAACGAATCATCCGTTTTCTAATTCAGTTAGAGCATTATTTCAGCCAGATGATTAAAGGTAACTTTCAACAGACGCTGGTTTCACAGCTACCGTTTGTCGAATCACGATCCGTTGAGCAATCGGCCCTGCAGCTACAAAGTTATTTTGCTCAGTTGATTGATAAGCTGAATCAGCAATCTCAAAATGTATTGGCTGCCAGTACTGATTTACAAACTGCCTCAATGCAGGCGGTATCGGTCAATCAACAACAGATTGCCGCCACCGAGGAAGTTTCGGCTGCGGTCACCGAGTTATCGTATTCCTTTAAAGAGGTTGCCCAAAGTGCCTCAAATGCGGCTGAATCAACAGAACAGGCTACTCAGGCAACTCAGCAGGCCAGTCAACAATTAACCAGTGCTGCCAATGCCAGTCATCAACTCGCTGAGGATTTGTTAGCATTTGAAAGCACGATGAATACATTGGAACAACGTGGCAAGGATATCAGTCAGGTGCTAGTGGTGATTCAAAGTGTGGCTGAGCAAACAAATCTGTTGGCCCTGAATGCGGCAATTGAGGCCGCAAGAGCCGGTGAACATGGCAGAGGCTTCAGTGTGGTAGCCGATGAAGTTCGACAATTGGCGACCCGCACTAAACAATCAACGGAAGAAATTCAGGCCATTATTGTCGATCTGCTGAACAGCAGCGGTGAAGCTGCTGCAACGGTTCGATCCCAGAGTCAGTTTGCTGAACAATGTGCTGAACAAGGTTTTAAAGCTAAAACAGCGATGACTCCGGTAATAAACGCGGTGCAGAATATTCATCAGGTCAATGCTTCCATCGCCACAGCAACCCAGCAACAGACAGCGGTAGTGGATGATATCGCCAGAAGTACCGAACAGATCAAACAGCGCTCAGAGACCGTGAATCAGCAAATAACTGAAATTGAACAGGCTGGGCACAGTCTCAATCAAGTCAGCCAGAGTTTGAATAAACTGGTGGGGCAACTAAAACAATAAACCGAGTGATAATTTGTAGTTGGAATTTTTATGAACAACCATTTTGATCCACTCCTGCAAAAGCAGTTGAGTCGACGCTCAGTGCTGCAATTCAGTTTAGGTGCGATGCTGGCATCTGCCATGCCATTATCCTCGGCCGCTACAATGCTTCGCAATCAATCTCAATTGCTTGGCTTTACACCGATTCCGACCGCTGATTTACTCGATGAAGTGGTGGTGCCGGAAGGCTACCGGGCTGAAGTGTTTTACCGCTGGGGGGATCCTATTTCGGATGGTCCGGCATTTAACATGGATGCCAGCAATAGTGCCGCTGATCAAATGCAACAGGCCGGTATGCACCATGATGCCTTGCAGTATTTTCCATTGCCTAAAGGTTCAGAGAATAATGATCATGGCCTGTTGGTAATGAATCATGAATATCTGGATCTGGATATCATTCATACCGATGGCAGCCATAAGCATTCACCGGAAACCTACACTGCCGACAAAGTCGCCAAAGAGCAAAATGCTCATGGTGTATCGCTGATTGAAGTCAGACAGGAAAATGGTGAGTGGCAAATTGTCCGTCCATCGACCTATGCCCGCCGTTTAACGGCTAACACACCAATGCAGATAAGCGGCCCGGCTGCAGGACATGAGTTGATGAAAACCCGAGCTGATCCAGAAGGCAAAAACGTGCTGGGTACTTTCAATAATTGCGCCAATGGTAAAACTCCCTGGGGAACGTATCTGACCTGCGAAGAGAATTTTCATTATTACTTTGTCGCTGATCCCAAACACTCAAGAGATGCGGAAACCGAACGCCGCTGGCAACGCTATAAGCTGGGGTTCAGTTATTACGGCTGGCAGCAGTTTGACGCGCGGTTTGATTTGGATAAAGAGCCTAATGAAGCCAATCGCTTTGGCTGGATGGTTGAATTTGATCCGTATAACCCACAAAGCATTCCGGTAAAACGGACCGCACTGGGACGTTTTGCCCATGAAAATGTGGCGCACAAAATAGGCAGGGACGGCCGTTTGGCATTTTATTCAGGTGATGATTCCAAATTTGAATACATCTATAAATTTATTACCCGCGATGCCTGGGATGGCAGTCTGGGCGCACATCATGGTCGGTTGCTGGATGATGGCATTCTCTATGTTGCACGCTTTGAAGAGGATGGCAGCGCCCGTTGGTTGCCGCTGCTGTTTGGTGAAAATGGGTTAACGACTGAAAACGGGTTTGTCGATCAGGCCGATGTACTGGTTCATGCCCGTGCAGCAGCAGATATCGTGGGCGCCACTAAAATGGACCGCCCGGAATGGATCACGGTGCATCCGCATAACGATGAGGTGTTTGTCTCTCTGACCAATAACAGTGATCGGGGCCAACAAGATAACGTCGGTAAAGATGCCGCTAATCCGCGTAACCAGAACCTTTTCGGTCATATTATTAAATTCAGTGAAGCCGACGCCACCGCCACTGAGTTTAGTTGGCAGGTTTTTGTTTTGGCTGGCGAGGGAGAGGGTGAGCAGTTCGCCAATCCTGATGGCTTAAACATCGATGACCGCGGTGTGTTATGGATTCAGACCGATGTCAGTGCCAGCGTATTGAATGATGGGGCGTTTAAACAATTTGGCAATAACCAGATGTTGGCAGCCGATCCGGCAACTGGTGAAATCCGCCGATTTCTGACTGGACCAGTGGGTTGTGAAGTCACTGGCGTTATCATGACGCCGGATATGAAAACCATGTGGGTGAATATTCAGCATCCGGGTGAAATGTTAGATGTTCTGCAAAGACGTGGCATCAATAAGTCCCCCCAAAACCCTAACGCGGCCAGTAACTGGCCCGATCATCATCCAAATGGTCGTCCTCGTTCCGCCACTGTGCTTATTAGCAAAGAGGATGGTGGGGTGATTGGGACGTGATGCTAAGTAATTAACCACAGAGACACAGAGATTTATATAGTCGTTAATCCGCAGATTTCGCAGATGGACGCAGATTATTTGAGAAGTAATATGGATATTACCGTGCCTTACAAACCATAAATGTTGATGGATAAATTTTTTTCGTAGGTTGGCGCTTAGTCTGCGAAGCCCAACACTATATTTATGTCGGGTTACGCTTCGCTAACCTGAACTGCTTCATTTATCAACCTCTGTGCCTTCCGTGTCTCTGTGGTTAATTCAAAAAAAATCTGCGTCCATCTGCGTAATCTGCGGATCAAATAATATTAGTTTTGACTGGGTTTGCGAAACCCAAGATTTATTCTGAAAAATACAACGAATTAGCTGTTAGTCTTGGCTGAGACTAAGTTTTGATTACTATTGCATGTAGTTCATCGCCATTTGAGGCCCTAAATGTTTTCATCCTTGACGTTCAACGTGATCGCTTTTGGCATCGCTGCTCTGATCATCATTCTCGCTGGCAGTCGGTTGGCAAAACTGGCAGATGAACTGGCTGATCGGACTGGCATGGGGGAAGCACTGTTTGGAGTGTTACTGCTGGCGGGAGTGACTTCGCTACCGGACTTTGCTGCGACATTAAGTGCCGCAATGGATTCACGCCCCGATCTGGCCATGAGTAATGTTATGGGTAGCATGGCGGTGAATCTGGTGTTTCTTGGTATTGCGGACATCGTGTATCGCAAAGCCAATCTGGAGCATGCAGCCGCTTCCCCTGTGAACCTGATACTCGCAGGCTTGTTGATTGTATTGCTGACACTGCCATTACTGGCGATCGTCTCGCCCTCAGTTTCCTTTTGGGGCGTGCATCCAGTCACGCCGGTGGTCGTTGTCACCTATTTGTTTGGATTGCGCTTGGTTCACCGCGCGCAATCACGACCAATGTGGTTTCCACGGCCAACCCAACAGACAGTTCCGGATAAACCCCAAAAACATCATCATGGCAGCCTGATGGCGACATGGCTTGGTTTTATTACCCTGGCTTTCGTGACCTGCATCGCGGGTTGGATGGTAATGGAATCAGCCAAAGGTATTGCCGATCACACTGGCCTTTCGGACACTTTGGTGGGGGGCTTGTTTACCGCCCTGGCGACTTCCACACCCGAATTGGTGACCACTATCGCCGCGATACGTTATGGCGCGCTGACCCTGGCAGTTAGTAATATCTTCGGTACCAACTGTTTTAATATTCTCGTAGTAGCCGCAGCCGATGTGGGCTATCCGCATAATTCCATCTATCACGATATGTCACCCGTCCAGATGACATGGGGCTTGGTCAGTATCCTGATGACTGCCATTCTGTTGCTTGGCATGGTGCGGCGCGAGACTTACGGCATTGGCCGAATTGGTTTCGAAAGTGCATTAATTCTCTCTGTTTACGTCATCGCCTTGGGCATTATTGTGTTAAATGGCTGAGACCTTTCAGATTATTAACCACAGAGGCACGAAGCGCACAGAGGTTTATATGGATATTTATCCGCAGATTACGCAGATGTACGCAGATTAATTTAGAGGCAATGGTGTGATTTAACCATGCCTCCTAAACACCAATATTGATAATGTAAAAACTTCTTAGGTTAGCGCTGAGGCACGAAGCCCAAAAATCACGTTTGCTTTGTCGGGTTACACTGCGCTAAACCAACCTACATTATTTATTCATATTTATGCCCTCCGTGCCTTGATGGTTAATCCAAAAAATCTGCGTCCATCTATGTAATCTGCGGATCGAACTCATTAAATTGCTAGTCATTTAATAATGTGAAATATTATTTTTTCAACGTTTCAATGCACCATGCATTATGGAAAGACAGAACGGAGAAAACAGAAAGTAGTTTTGTTTTCTTAAATAAATAGAACAGGGCGCGAAGGTCCTGATAAAGCAAAATCTAGGGAGGGAAAAAATGTCTTCTTCATTAATGATCGGACCCTTACTCGGTGTCGAGTCGGACACTGATTACACAGTGTGTTTTTTGACCGATAAAACGGTGAGCTCCGCTACGGTGATCATGGATGACATTTCTGTTCAGGCAACGCAAATTCAGACAACATCAAAAGGCTACTTCTGGCGAGTTGAAGCAGAAATACCAGCAAACAGTTCAGGTAAGTTTGTCAGCTACACTATTAATCTGAATAACAACAAAGCCAATGACAAGCATGGTCGTGACCGCTGGACGTTTTATGTGCCAGGTTTAGATGAAAAGCCGATATTTGCTTATACCTCCTGTAATGGTTTTTCCAGTGCAGATATTCTCACCAAAACCGAAAACCCATACGCCTTATGGGAGGACATGCAGCGCAAGCATTATCAACAACCCTTTTCCATACTAATGATGGGCGGTGATCAACTCTATGCGGATGAAATATGGTCGGCTGTCCCGGAATTAGAGAAATGGTTACAACTCACTAAAGTAGAAAAAACGTCGCGTACCTTTAACGCCACAATGCGCGATCAGGTCAATCGTTTTTATGAAAAACTCTATTGCCAACGATGGGATAACCCGTCCATGTCATTGATGATGGCATCAATACCGACGGTGATGATGTGGGATGACCACGATATATTTGATGGGTGGGGCAGCTATCCAGAGGAAATGCAGCAATGCGATGTCTATCAGGGTGTTTATGATATTGCTAAACGCTATTTTGAATTATTCCAAATCCGTAGCAGCAAAAATATCAGTTTGCTGGATAATCAGGCAAAACATTATGCTTTTGCTTTTTTATTCCGGGACTATCATATCCTGGCACTCGACAACCGAGCCGAGCGCACGCTTGAACAGGTAATGAGTTTCAGCCAGTGGCAGATGGTTAATGATTATCTTGATAATAAGGTGAACAATGGCGACCTGTTAGTCATGTCAGCTGTACCGGTTGTGTATCGTGACTTTTCATTTACCGAAGCCAGTTTTGATGTCACCCCCTGGGAAGAAGAACTGACTGATGATTTGAAAGATCACTGGCGTTCCAAAGAGCATCAGGGAGAGCGTGCTCGTTTAATTATGCGTTTGCTGCAAAATGCTGAAAAACGCTACAACATTAAATCACAGCATCAGAAAACGGTGATTCTGTCTGGTGATGTGCATCTGGGATGTCTTGGGGTGATTAATGATTCACGCAAACACGATCGACCACTGAAAATTCATCAGGTTGTTTCCTCTGGCATATTGCATCCGTCTCCAAGTCGCATTGCCTGGTTGGGTATTATGGCCGTGACCAATGATCGAGATGAGTTTCTCAATGAAGACGAAACCATCAAAATCTCCATGTTGAAACCCTTTGGCTCCGACCAATATATCCGAGCACGAAATTATTTGACCCTTGAAGAAGGCACCGATGACAAACTTTGGGTTAACTGGATATGTGATCAAAGTAAACAAAAACCGAGTTATCCACTCGAGTAAGCGATTTCTAAAAATCCACTGGACAACAAGTTGATTAATATCTTTTTCCTCTCTAAATTTAAAAATCGCAGAAAGCGTACGGATTGACGAACGTACATTAAGGCGTACAATTTCCACAGTTTTAAAAATTAGTTGAGGTTTACCATGAGCGGAATAACTGCCACTGAAGCACGAAGTAATCTTTACAGGCTTATTGATGAAACGGCCGAGTCTCATCAGCCGGTGGTGATTATGGGCAAGCGTAATAAGGCTGTGTTGATTTCGGAAGAAGACTGGACCGCTATTCAGGAGACATTATTTTTATTGTCTGTTCCTGGGATGCGCGAGTCGATTCGTGAGGGTATGGATACGCCTGTTGAAGAATGTGATAAGGAGCTTGAGTGGTGACATGGAAGTTGGTTTACACCAAGCAAGCACAAAAAGATGCAAAAAAATTGGCCTCAAGTGGGCTTAAACCCAAAGCCCAGGAACTGCTGACGTTAGTTTCAGAAGATCCTTATCGAAAACCACCGCCATTTGAAAAGCTGGTTGGTGATCTTTCCGGAGCCTATTCACGCAGGATTAACATTCAACATCGTCTGGTTTATCAGGTCCTGGAAAACGAGGGTGTAATAAAAGTTCTCCGGCTTTGGAGTCATTATGAATAATGGTTTGAATGGTCTCTAACATCTAATCTTTCGGCAAATCCTTAAACGCGGCAATGGCATCTTTTCTGGCCTGTTTATAATCCACTACCGGTTGTGGGTAACCGTATTGTTCGCGTAAATCTGCTGGTGGATTATGCAGTTGCTTGATTGGTACGTCTTTTAACTCCGGTACAAAGCGTTTGATAAATAATCCTTGTGGATCGTAACGTTCGGATTGCAGGGTGGGGTTAAAGACCCGAAAGTATGGCGCTGAATCGACGCCAGTTGATGCACTCCATTGCCAGCCGCCGTTATTGGCGGCGAATTCACCATCAATTAATGTCTGCAGAAAATACTGTTCCCCACGTCGCCAGTCGAGTAACAGCAGTTTGCTGAGAAAGCTGGCGGTAATCATTCTGAGACGATTATGCATCCAGCCTGTTTGGTTGAGTTGACGCATGGCGGCATCGACAATCGGAAAGCCGGTTTTGCCTTCGCACCAGGCTTTGAAACCGGCTTCATCATCGCGCCAGATAACTTTTTCAGTTTCTGGTTTGAATGCTTTACCCATGCTGATGCGTGGAAAATACAGCAATAATTGTTTGTAAAAATCCCGCCAGGCGAGTTCGCGAAGCCAGTCATCATGACGCCAGTCACGATTGGCTTCACCGCAATAAAACTGAATGGTCGCCAGTAATCTTCTGGGACCTAACTGGCCGTTGGCCAGATATGGTGACAGCGTGCTGGTGGCCGGTTTGCTGGGAAAATCACGTTGACTTTTATAATCATCCAGTTTGATTTCACAAAATGCCGAAAGCCGTTCCAACGCTTTTTGTTCATTGCCGGGCCATAAATCATCACGAAATTCTCCGGCCCAATCACATTTCAATAGCTCTGGTTTTAAGGCTTTACCCTGTGGTTTTGGCTTTGCATAAGGTGCTTGCTGAATATCTTCGAGGATTTGCAACCAGCGACGGTAATAAGGCGTGAACACTTTAAAAGGGTCATCCTGCTGGGTTTTTACCGGTAAGGCGACCAATAGGTCTTCGGCGAGCAGATGCACCTTGAAATTGGCTTTGCTTAATACATCTTTAACAGATTGATCGCGACGTTGCTCATCCAACGGTGTTTCGGCCTGAAACCAGATATCACTGATGTTTTGTTGCTTACAGAGTTTGAGTATTTCAGCAGGTACATCGGCAAAATAATCGACTTCGAGTAAATGAAACGGTATTCCAAGCTGGGCAAGTCGATCAGCGATATCCTGTAATACCGCTGCGCGAAGCCCTAATCTTGCCGGGGATTCATCATGTTGCTGCCATTGTTCGGGTGTGGCGCAGAATACTACCTGGATTGGCCCTTGTTCGGCTGCTAATGCCAATGCGGGATGATCATCGAGGCGTAAATCATTGCGTAACCAGACCAGTTGCGTTGCTTGCATGGAGTTTCCTTACGGTAAATTTCTGAACAAGTATTCAGCATGCTGGCTGATGGCCTGTTGTTCATCTTGAGATTTGTTGTGCCAGTTTTTGACCTGCATACCGAGACGAGGGTTTTTACTCAACAGTTCCTGATGCCGGTCTACAAAAAGCCAGTACAGCGTGGTAAATGGACATGCGGTTTCGCCACTGGCCTGTTTTGGATTAAATGGGCACGACTGGCAATAATTGGACATGCGGTTAATATAGGCGCCGCTGGCAATATACGGTTTGGAGCCGACAATGCCGCCATCGGCGTATTGACTCATACCCAATGTATTCGGGATCTCCACCCAGGCAACGGCATCGACATACATCGCCAGATACCACTCATGAATAGCCTTGGGTTTAACACCCCATAACAAGGCAAACAAACCGGTGACCATCAGTCGTTGAATATGATGGCCGTATCCATGATCCAGCACCTGTTTGACACTGTGATGCAGGCAAGTCATTTCGGTTTCAGCATTCCAGTATAACGCTGGCAGCTTGCGTCGGGCATTCAGAGCATTCATCTGCAACCAGTCATCACGATAGCTCCAGTAAAGCCCCCGCACATATTCACGCCAGCCGAGAATTTGCCGGATAAAACCTTCTACCGCATTTAAAGGTGCTTTATTGTCGGTGTAAGCTTTTTCAGCCGCTGCAATCACCTCTGCGGGGGAGAGTAGTTTGAGATTCAGACAGGTCGATAAGCGTGAGTGATAAAGCCAGGGTTCGTCAGTCCACATCGCATCCTGATAATCGCCGAAATGTGGCAGTCGATGCTGGATAAAATCATTTAATGCTGCCAAAGATTGTTCACGGCTGACCGGCCAGTTAAAGGTTTCAATATTGCCGTAGAGATCCGGCAGAAATTTTTCAACATCGGTTATGACTTGTTTAGTGATGTCATTCGCTTCAAACAATAAAGGCTCAGGCAATTTGGATGGACCTTTTTTGCCAAAGCTTTTGCGGTTGTCCTTATCAAAATTCCATTGACCGCCAAGCGGCTGGTCATCTTCCATCAGGATTTGTCGGCTTTTACGCAGTTGGCGATACCAGAATTCCATTCGCGGTTGTTTGCGATCGGCAAGCCAGGCTTTGAATTCACCTTTTTCACTGATGAAATGCTGATCGGCCAGCCATTCAATCTCAATATCAACATCATTGGCGCACTGCTGTATTTCATTCATAACCCGGACATCACCAGGCAATACGCAACGGATTTTTTTAAATGAATCGTGTTTTAACGTGGCAGATAAAGCGTCTGGGAAACTGGATTTTTTGTCACTCAAAGTCCAGTAAATCAGCGGATAGTTATCGGTTTTGAGTTTTTCAGCAAAGTGCCGCATCGCCGATAAAAATAAAACAGTGCGCTGTTTACTTGATAAATACTCTGTGGACTCAGCTGACACTTCAGCCATCCACAGTCGATCATGCTGAGGATCAAAGTTATCGAATAATTGACTCTCTGCATCAAGTTGATCACCAAGGATCAGATTGAGATAACGCAGCCTAGACATTTAATGTCGACATTGCTGCCAGCCACAAAAAAAACGCAGCGCCATAAGATAGATGAGCACGCAGACGCATCAACTCGGCAGAGTAGATTTCATGGAGTTGCTGCCGTTCGTATAAGTGCAAGCCAATAAATGATAATGCAGCCAGCCATAACCAGTAATGTGTTGGAGATAACAACCAGCACCAGGCCCATAACATGGTGGAGATGCTGACTATCAGCACATGACGGGGAAGCTTTTCAACGCTGCTGACATACCAGATTAGACCACCCAGAAAACTGAAAATAAGTGCCGCATAACTCAACAACCAGTCGATAGCATATAAATAGCCCAGCCAGCTCATAACTGCCAATCCTAAGAAAGGCAGCAGTCCGGCATAGCCTAAAATTCTATGACTTTTAGTGATCATGAAGCCTCCTGTGCAGGTAAACGTAATGTCTCAATCAATAATTGTTTAGGGCGAAGTTTTAATAGAAAGCGTAGCTGGATTTTGTAGGCATCCAGATCAAAATATTGGGGTTCAGCATATCGCTGTTGCAGCTTTTCATAAGCATCATGATGATTTTTAATGGTGCCAAGATAAAGCCATTGATCGACCAGATGAAAATGCGCCGCCTCGTAATCGCCATCTGCCGGCAGTTCAGTAATTACAATGGGCCCTGACCATGGCCAGGCTTGATTTTTAATACCGGATAATGCAGTTTGCAATCGCAGGTTGTACCGTATTGCCGGTTCTTCGCCACAGCAGCCACCCAGACATTTTTTTAACTGATAACCAAAACAGCCGTTTTTAGTTTTTTCCTTGCCGCAAAGTTTTTGACACAGCTGATGTTCATTAATCAGATCGAGTAGTTTTTTTTCCGCCTGTTTTTGGCTACGGAATAATCCATAACGTTGACTGATATCCGGCGGCTGATGCAAGTCAGCCATTTCAATTGTGGTGCGGTGGTATCCCTTCTCATCAACGGTTAAAGCGATTTGATAAAGTCGCTTGGCTTTGGTCTGACGCCGGTTGTAGCGCGGTGTTTTGCTTTTGATTAATTGGTTTTCCAGCAGCTGGGCACCAAAATCGGAAGGCGTTTCGATAAAATCGATATGCTGTAGTTGTTGCTGCATTTCCGAGTTGCGTAGTTTGCCATTCTGTACAAAATGACTGAGCACACGTTGTTTGATATTGACCGATTTGCCGATATAAAGCAGCGCGCCTTGCTCATCAAAAAACTGATAAACCCCAGGGCGTTCTGGCAGTTTATTAATTTCAGCTATAGCCAGATGACTGGGCAATCGGGTTTGTTGTGATAATTGTTTACAGGCTTGCTGGAGAGTGAATTCATCAAAATCGCGTTGAGTCTGCTGGAATAACTCAAGAATGACCTGCGCATCATCCATCGCCCGATGCCGTTGATTAATGGTCAGGCCCAGCCGGGCAACAATCGCATCAATTCCATGACGGCGGTGCTCAGGGTATAACAAACGACTGATTTTGACCGAACATAGCGTTTTGGCAGAAAAGTTTATACCAATGCGACGAAACGATTCGCGGATAAAACCATAATCAAAGCGCACATGATGGGCAACAAATACTTTGTCGGCTAGACGTTGCTGCAATTCTTCAGCAATGTCGACAAAGGAAGGTTGGTTTGCCACCATTGAATCGGTAATGCCGGTTAATTTGCTGATCCATGGGGGAATGCTGATACCCGGATTAATCAATGTCTGCCACCGGTCTGTTTCAACGCCATCGGTGATTTCGATTAAAGCAATCTCTGTGAGACGATCACGAATGGCATTACCACCCGTGGTCTCACAATCGAGTAATACCATTTTTTCCGGGAACCCCACTAAGGGCTTCATATGCGATTGACCTGCTTACGCTGACGACGGCACCGCTCTGAACAGTAAAGCACCTGCTCCCAGCACTCACGCCATTTTTTTCGCCAACTGAATGGTCGGTTGCAGATCAGGCACTGCTTTGACGGTAAGTTTGGTTTAAGGTGCGCCATTACAATCACAATTTAATTGAGTGTAATGATCATCCTGCGGTTGTTGTGAAATTACCGTGAATTGTAGTTACTACAAATGGTGACTTTACTCAGGCACTTTAATCATATGCTCGCGATAGTGCTGCAGTTCGCGGATGGAATCTTTAATATCGTCCATCGCCAGATGTGAAGATTTTTTCTTGAAAGATTTTTCGACTTTGGGTGCCCAGCGCCGCGCAATTTCCTTGAAGCTGCTGACATCAAGATTACGATAATGAAAATAGGCTTCCAGTTCCGGCATCAACCGCGCCATAAAGCGACGATCCTGACAAATACTGTTGCCACACATAGGAGAAATGCCTGCAGGGACGTGCTTTTTCAAAAAATCCAGAGTTTCCTGTTCGGCTTGTTCGACGGTGACAATGCTGTTACGAACGCGTTCAGCCAGACCAGAGCCGCCATGCTGTTTGGTATTCCATTCATCCATACCCGCCAGAATAGCGTCCGATTGATGAATCGCAATGATTGGGCCTTCTGCCAAAATATTCAGGTCGCTGTCAGTGACAATTGTGGCGATTTCGATAATATAGTCGTTATTGGTATCGAGACCGGTCATTTCCAGGTCAATCCAGATCAGGTTATGTTTGCTTTTGGCCATGAGCTCCGTCTTTTTATTACTACAGATTTAGGTGAACTATGTTGCCATTGATTGTATCAAAGGCTAATGTACACGACACCTTATACGATTCTAACTGGTTTAAAAAATTATGAATGAATTTAGCTGGATATTTTTAATTGCCCTCGCCCTGATGACGGGGATTGAGATCTGGTTGTCATTGCGTCAACGTCGCCATGTGCTGGCGAATCGCGATGAAGTGCCTGCCGCATTTCGTGAGCAGATTGGTCTGGCCGCACATCAGAAAGCAGCTGATTACACTGCCGCTAAAGGGGCTCAAATGCGCCGCGAGAGTCTGTTTGGGGCGGTCGTGTTAATTCTCTGGACCCTGGGCGGTGGTTTGGCAATGTTGTCCGGTGCCTGGGAAGGTTTTGGCTGGTCAGCCATGACAACAGGGGTGGTTTTGATTCTGAGTTTTCTGGTGATTGGGTCACTGCTCGAATTACCGTTGTCCTGGTATCGCACTTTTGTAATGGAAGAAAAATTTGGCTTTAACCGAAATACACCTGCCTTATTTCTAGGTGACTTTGGCAAGCAAATTTTGCTGATGTTGGTGCTCGGTGCACCGATTGCCTGGGTGACCTTGTGGTTGATGAACAGCACTGGTGAATTTTGGTGGTTATATTTATGGGCAGCCTGGATGGTTTTTGCTGTGGTGATGATGTGGGCTTATCCGGCATTTATCGCACCGCTATTTAATAAATTTACCCCTCTGGATGATGCCAACCTGAAACAGAAGGTCGAAAGTTTATTACAGCGCTGTGGTTTCAAGAGTCAGGGAATTTATGTGATGGATGGTTCACGCCGCAGTGGACACGGCAATGCCTATTTCACTGGCTTGGGTAATAACAAACGCATCGTATTTTTTGATACGTTGCTTAATACCTTGAATGAAGATCAGATTGAAGCGGTTCTGGCACATGAATTAGGTCATTTCCGTCGCAAGCATGTCGTCAAGAATATGCTGATGATGGCCGTGATGAGTCTGGTTGGACTGGCACTATTAGGTTGGGCATCAACACAGACCTGGTTTTACACCGGTCTGGGTGTAGAGACCCAAAATAATGCGATTGCACTGATTCTGTTTATGCTGGTGATTCCGGTATTCAGCTTCTTTCTGCATCCATTGATGACATCGATGTCACGCAAATACGAGTTTGAAGCAGATGCCTATGCGGCTTCGGTTTCCAATGCCGACGATTTGATAACAGCGCTGGTGGCTTTGTATAAAGAAAATGCCAGTACACTGACACCGGATCCTTTAGTGTCGGCGATCTATGACTCGCATCCACCAGCTTCATTACGTATTGCAGCCTTGCAAACACGGGCAGCTGTCTGAGCGATGCGTTATTTAGTGGCTATGATTTTCCTCAGTGTCAGCGCGACAACGCTGGCACAGGGAAAACAATTGCACGATGCCAATTGCATGCAATGTCATGCTTCACTGACCGATGGAAAAGCTAACTCCCTATACACACGGGATAAACGAGGAGTTAAAAGCCTGGAAGGTCTGAATAAGCGCGTCGCTAATTGTGCAATTGCCGCTGGGGTTAACTGGACACCTGATCAGCAAAAACAGGTGGTCGAGTATCTCAATAGCGAGTTTTACAAGTTCTGATTAACGTAACGTAATGCAATTTCGACCAGCTGCTTTTGATTCATATAAAGCAACATCGGCTCGTTCAATAATATTCAATGTAGTATCGCCTGGCTGATACTGACTCAGTCCAACCGAAACTGTTACTGTTCCGATGGTTTCCTCACTGTCTTTTTTCTTCAGATTACTCCCTGCCAGCTGCTGACGGATAGTATCTGCAATTTGCACGGCAACATTTGATGGAGTGTTAATAAAAATCAACGCCATTTCTTCCCCACCAAAACGGGCTGCTATATTGGGTTGATGCTCACATTGTTTTTTCAGCAGACTGGCAAAAAATTGCAAGACGCGATCCCCCAGTAAATGACCAAATCTGTCATTTACCTGTTTAAAGTGATCGAGATCGAACAGGGCTAATGTGAACACGTTTTTACCATGATGGCACAATTCGGCAAGTTCTTTATTGAGGCTGCTCCGATTTAACAAGCCTGTTAAACCATCGGTTTTGGCTTCCTGTTTTACGGCTTCCAATTCTGATCTGAGTTTCAGAATTTCCTGTGTGGTTTCGGCCAGCTCCTGCTTGAGTTCGCTACCGGACTGTCCGAGTCGACGAGTATTTTCCAGTATTTCTGACAACACACTCTTGATTGCTGAAATATCCTCGGATTGTTCCAGTTTGGTTTGCTGAACTGCTAAATCTTCTGAAAAGTCATCTGCAGCCAGTTCAACCTTATTAATTTGATTCATCGTGTTGTCGACGACCAGTCTAAGGCCATTATTTGTGGCTTCAAGCCTTTCCGGCATGCCCATTAATACGTATTTTTCATAAAGCTGCTGGGTGATTTCCGCTGTGATTTTCTGCTTCTGCTGTAATCGACTGTCAATCGCTTGTTTTAATGCCTGATTGGTGCCTGAGACATATTCGTACCAGACGGCATAATTTACCGGATTAATAGGGGTCTGATGTTGATTTATAAAGGGTAATGCTCGGCGCAGATTTTCAGAGGCCTGATGAAAAGGTTCAGTGTAAACGGGCGGGAATGATGATTGCGTTGACACAAAATATCCTTCTTAGTGAGTTTTTATCAGACAAATTTGCGTTTTAATTTAATGAGAATTGGGATAATCAATAGTACAGCTAAATAAGGTAAATTTTGTAAAAATAATGCACTGGGTGTATCTGCTTTGGCCACCAGATATGTCAGGATTAAAAAACTTATCATCGCCAGATTCTGCACCCAATTATTCGCAGCCAGCACACTGCCTAATTGAGTAATGTCAGCATGCATTTGAATTAATGCATTGAGTGGAATAATAAACAAACCACCAAAAAAACCAAAGCCAATGATTGTTAAAGCGAATGGAATGACAGCACTAAGGTAGGGGATTACAAACAGCATGCTGATTAATCCAATGGCCCCCACCAAAATGACAGGGAAATGAATTTGTTGACGACAAAGCTTTCCGGCCAGAAGAGAACCGCTGATGATGCCCAGACCCGAGCAGGCTAATAAACCCTGAATAATGATCGTATTGTCTTCATTCAGCACGATTTTGGCAAAAGCTGGAAAGACTGCCAGCATGGTTTGAGATAATGCCCAGAATAATGATAATCCCAATATCGAAAACCAGATTATCGGTTTGGTAGTCACCAGTTTTACATTGGTTTTTAGTTGTTTACCTTGGGTATATGCTGCCCAGTTAAAACGATGCTCTTTCTGGCTGGGAAGCAATACTGGCAGACGCCATGCCAGCAATAATTCTAATAATGACAATCCCACTAAACACCAGCCTAATGGGGCAATCAGTCGAATAATATCGGCTTCGTTTTGATAAACCTGATCGCTTAACAGGCTTTCAAACAAGATGGTAAAGACAAATATCCCACTTAAAATTGCCACGATGGTAGTGGCTTGCAGAAAACCATTGGCAGGGGCAATTTCAGTTTTACCGGCCAGCTCGCGGATATAGCCATATTTAGCGGGAGAGTAGATCGCACTTTGTGCAGCTAGAACAAAGGTTAAAGCAAAGGCAGAAATGAACCAGCCTTGATAATAGGAGAGTGTAATCAACAAGGTAACGATGACGGCAGAGAAAGCCGACCAGCGCATAATACCGGGTTTGGCAAATCTATCTGAAAGATAACCTGCCGGGGTAAACAATAAAATAAAGGGTAATAAAATTAACGCATTAACAACGGCTGTCAGGCCGACTTGCGCTGCATCATCATAAATTTTGAAGATGGTATTTTGCACAATAATTTTGTGGCCCAGATCCACCATGGCATTGATAAACGCCACAGCAAGAAAAGGTCCTAAAGCCGATAGGCGTAAAGTCATCTTTGGTTTAACTTTCGTCCTTTAACCTGACGGCTAAAACGTCACACCCAGCATGATGCAGTACAGCATTGGCGGTGGAACCCAGTAGCATTTTAATGCCTTTACGACCGTGAGAGCCCACGACGATCAAATCAACATTGTTTTCCTCGGCAATACGCACAATGTCGCGACCTGGACTGCCAAATTCTATCCATTGATTGTTTGGTTCAATATCAAATTTTTGCCCTAAAGCGGTTAGTTGTTTTTTGCCTGCATCGAGTAAAGCCTCACGCATATCAGCATCAACACTAATCATTGGCTCATAAGCAAAATCTGTAAGTGGAAAATCCTCTACGATATGACATAAACTCAAACGTGTATTGTTAGCCGATGCTAATGCTTTAGCTCGGTGAATCACCATATCCGTATGGTTGGAAAAATCCGCTGCAATCAGAATATGTTGATAAAGCGCCATTGGTATTTCTCCTAAGGATAGATAAGGCAGGGAGGCCCTGCCTTATGAGTTTTTATTTTTCACTTTCCAGAAAACGTTCAGCATCCAGCGCTGCCATACAACCAGCTCCGGCTGAGGTAATCGCCTGACGGTAAATCGGATCAGACACATCACCCGCAGCAAATACACCAGGAATACTGGTTTGGGTACCTTTCTTGAGGATAATGTAGTCATGCTGCATTTCCAGCTGACCTTTAAACATCGACGTATTAGGTTGATGGCCGATGGCGATAAAGACACCTTGAACGGCAATTTCCTGAGTATTATCAGTTTCTGTACTCTTTACACGAATACCTGTAACGCCAGCATCATCACCCAGAACTTCATCAAGAGTATGATTCCAGAGAATTTCGACATTTCCGGTTTCGGCTTTTTTCAGTAACTGATTACTGAGAATTTTCTCACTACGGAAGCTATCACGACGATGAATTACGGTAACTTTGGAAGCGATATTAGATAAATATAATGCTTCTTCTACGGCTGTGTTACCGCCACCGATGACGGCAACAGGTTGATTCTTATAGAAGAAACCATCGCAGGTGGCACAGGCTGAAACCCCACGCCCCTTAAAAGCTTCTTCAGAATCCATGCCCAGATATTTTGCTGATGCACCGGTAGCAATGATTAAGGCATCAGCTGTGTACTCTCCGGCATCGCCGGTTAATTTGAACGGCCGCTGGGTTAAATCCGCAGTATGGATATGATCAAAGATAATGTCGGTACCAAAACGTTCTGCATGTTTTTGCATACGCTGCATTAATTCCGGACCTTGCACACCATCGGCATCACCAGGCCAGTTATCGACATCGGTGGTGGTGGTTAACTGACCACCTTGTTCAATACCAGTAATTAAAACGGGTTCCAAAGCAGCACGAGCAGCATAAACCGCGGCCGTATAGCCCGCCGGACCAGAGCCTAAAATCAGTAGTCGGCAGTGTTTGCTGTCCGCCATAAGAGTGTCTCCCAGTATCGAATAAAAAACGAATCGATTAGAGTACCCATTGCTTTGCTTTTGGACAAGCATCAGCTGTTAAAACCTGTGTTAGAATTTGCGCTTAATCAATTGGCTTCATTGGAATTATCACATTGGCACAAGCGACAAAGGCAAACGACAAAAATAAACCGGATGCCACCGCTGGCGCAGTCGGATTCAGACTTCGGGAAGCTGCACTGATTCTGGCGCTGGCACTGGCGGCTTATTTACTTCTGTCTTTATTAACCTACGAACCGACGGATCCTGGGTGGTCAACTACCGGTACTGATGATCTGATCGCGAACCGGGGCGGTATTGTCGGAGCCTGGTTGGCAGATGCTTTGTTGTACGGCTTTGGTTTCCCAGCTTATCTTGCGCCATTTATGGTGGGCTTCAGTGGCTGGCTTTTATTCAGTTGGGGCAAACGTGCGGATGGCGACGATGCGTTACATTTCTGGGTATTGAAATCAGTTGGATTAGTGATGGCCTTGGCTGCAGCCAGTGGCTTGTCTTCCTTGAGTTTAATGGACTATGCCGATTTGTTGCCATTAGGTGCTGGTGGGGTGCTGGGTGAAGTCGTCGGTCATGGTTTTGAATCGGTTTTTGGTGCTTCCGGAACCAGTTTATTGCTATTGGCGCTGCTATTGACCGGGGTAACGTTGTTTACGGGGTTATCTTGGCTGATGGTTATTGATCGTCTCGGTGCGATGGCCATGGTGGTGTTAATTCATGTGGCTCGCTGGAGTCGTGAGCTAAAGGAAAATTTGCAGGTTAGACGCACCCGTCAGCAACGTGAAGAAACGTTTATCGCTCAGAAAGAGAAAATGCAGCACAAGGCCAAAGTCCGAGTTGAGCCAAAGTTGCAGGTAAAAGAACCCAGCAAACGCGAAGAAAAGGAACGTCAGCAACCTTTATTTGAGACACCTGACGCACCAGGTATGCCGACTCTGTCGTTACTGGATCTGCCAAAAGCTGTCACAGCGGGTTATAGCGAAGATGTATTACAAGCGCTATCACGTCTGGTGGAGTTGAAGTTAAAAGACTTCGGCGTGGAAGTGCAGGTGGTCGAGGTTCAGCCCGGTCCGGTAGTCACCCGCTTTGAATTACAGCCTGCAGCTGGTATCAAGGTCAGCCGCATCAGTGGTTTGGCGAAAGATTTGGCCAGAGCCTTATCTATCACCAGTGTGCGTATTGTTGAGATTATTCCGGGTAAACCCTATGTTGGTTTAGAAATTCCCAACGAAATACGTGAAGTAGTTCGGTTACGTGAAATTCTCGCCTGTAGTGATTATGAAAACAGTAAATCACCGCTGGTTATGGCCTTGGGTAAAGATATTGCCGGCCGACCTGTGGTGGCAAACCTTGAAAAAATGCCGCATTTACTGGTGGCGGGCACAACGGGGTCAGGTAAGTCTGTTGCAGTAAATGCCATGATTTTAAGTCTGCTGTATAAAGCCACTCCGAAAGAGGTCCGGCTAATTATGGTAGACCCCAAAATGCTGGAATTATCAATTTATGAAGATATTCCACATTTATTGACGCCGGTCGTCACCGACATGAAAGAAGCCGCCAATGCATTGCGCTGGTGTGTTGCCGAAATGGAACGACGTTATCCGCTGATGGCGGCATTAGGCGTGCGAAATATCGCTGGGTTTAATAAAAAAGTACAGGATGCGATTGATAGTGGTGAACCCATTCCGGATCCAATGGCTGAAGTGTTACCCGGGGAACCGATTCCAACACTGGAAACTTTGCCATTTATCGTGGTGATTATCGACGAACTGGCCGATATGATGATGGTGGTCGGCAAGCAAGTCGAAGAACTGATCGCCCGGCTGGCCCAGAAAGCTCGTGCTGCCGGTATTCATTTGATTCTGGCAACCCAAAGACCATCGGTCGATGTCATTACCGGTTTGATTAAGGCCAATATACCCACACGAATGGCGTTTCAGGTGTCGTCGCGAATTGATTCACGCACTATCCTTGATCAGATGGGAGCAGAGCAGCTATTAGGGCAGGGCGATATGTTATATCTGCCTCCAGGCAGTGGATTGCCAGAACGGGTGCATGGCGCCTTTGTCGATGATCATGAAGTGCATGCTGTGGTGAATTTCCTGAAAACCCAGGGCGGCCCAAATTATCTGGAAGAAATTACTCAGGATAATGCGGATGATGATAGCGAGGGGGGCAGCGGCATTGGTGATGCCAGTGATGGAGAATCTGATCCCCTCTATGATCAAGCGGTGCAGATTGTGACTGAAAGCCGCCGCGCTTCTGTTTCCGGAGTGCAGCGTCGCCTGAAAATCGGCTATAACCGCGCGGCTCGCATTGTAGAAGCGATGGAAGCTGCAGGTGTGGTTTCAGCAATGCAAACCAATGGTAGCCGTGAAGTATTAGCACCCCCTCCGCGTAATTAATGCAATTAGTTAGTAACAGTTGATGTCTTAGTTGTTCCTGAAATGTTTTGGAGTAAAGAAATGATAAAACGCTGTGCAATACAGTGGTTGATGCTTGGGTGGTTAATTCTGCCATCATTGGCATTTGCAGAATCGGCTGTTGATAGGCTCAATACATTTGTTCAGGAGGTCTCTCAGTTGGAAGCGGATTTCCAGCAAACTGTAATTGATACGGATGGACAGGTGGTTGAAGAAGCAACCGGTCAGTTTCTGTTATCCAGGCCCGGTAAATTCCGTTGGGATTATGAAACGCCTTTCCCGCAACAAATCGTGGCGGATGGCGAGCGTATCTGGTTTTACGATGTCGATTTGGAACAAATCACAGTCAAGTTACAGGATGAAGCCTTAGCCGAAACGCCAGCAGGTTTATTATCCGGCAATACCTTGCCAGAAGCGGAATACGATATTCAGGAACTGGAATCGGAAGACGATCTGCAATGGGTTCGACTGGTGCCAAAAGCGGATGACAACAATTACCAGACAGTCGCTTTGGCTTTTGATGAAAAGGGTATTCGTGAAATGCTGATGGTAGACAGTTTTGATCAGCGCACCCGACTGGTGTTTAAAAATCTAAAGATTAATCCTGATTTACCAGCATCAAGATTCGAATTCAAAGCGCCATCGGGTGTTGATGTGGTGGGCGACGTTCCCTAATGAGTCTGTTTGATAATCTGCATCCACAGGTCGGCCGTCCATTGGCTGATCGGATGCGGCCGCAGTCGCTGGATGAATATATCGGTCAGCAACATTTACTGGCCGAGGGGAAGCCCTTAAGACAGGCCATCGCCACAGGCCAGCCGCATTCAATGATCTTCTGGGGCCCTCCAGGAACTGGTAAGACAACGCTGGCACGATTGATCGCTGGTTATTGTGATGCAGAATTTATCAGTATTTCGGCGGTATTGGCCGGGGTTAAAGAAGTTCGTGAAGCTGTTGCCAGAGCCAAACAGTTGCAACAGGAACGTGGTCGACGCACCATGTTGTTTGTCGATGAGGTGCATCGGTTTAATAAGTCGCAGCAGGATGCTTTTCTTCCTTATGTTGAGGACGGCACCTTTACCTTTATCGGTGCCACCACTGAAAACCCGTCATTCGAATTAAATAACGCATTGTTATCGCGGGCACGCGTCTACGTACTCAAATCGCTGGAAATTAATGATTTAAAACTGATCATTGAGCGGGCTATGCAGGATGGTATCCGTGGACTTGCTGGCCGTGATATCGCGATGAGCGATAAGTTACGTGAACAGTTGGCGCAAGCAGCCGATGGGGATGGCCGAAGGGTGCTGAACCTGTTGGAAATCGCCATTGATTTAGCAGACAGTAAACAGCAAACCGAAGTCGATGAGACTGATCTGGCCGAAGTATTATCAGGTACCTTACGACGATTCGATAAGGGTGGAGAAGCTTTTTACGATCAGATCTCGGCATTACATAAATCAGTTCGTGGCTCCTCACCAGACGGAGCGTTGTATTGGTTATGTCGGATGCTGGATGGTGGTTGTGATCCAGTTTATTTGATGCGGCGTATTGTGCGGATGGCGGTTGAAGATATCGGTAATGCTGATCCGCGGGGCTTGCGTATTGCGTTGGATGCCTGGGAAAGCTTTGATAAACTGGGTCGTCCTGAAGGCGAACTGGCGATTGCTCAAGCGGTGGTCTATCTGGCCAGTGCACCAAAAAGTAATGCTGTATATACCGCTTTTAAAGCGGCGATGCAGGATGCCAGGAACTTTGGTTCAGCCGAAGTGCCTTTGCATTTGCGTAATGCCCCGACCAAGTTAATGAAAGAGCTGGATTACGGTAAGGAATACCGTTACGCCCATGATGAGCCGGATGCATATGCGGCGGGAGAAAACTATTTTCCGGAAACTATGCCGCAGCGACACTATTATCAGCCGGTCAACCGTGGTCTGGAAATCAAAATTGCCGAAAAACTGGCGCATCTGAGAGAACTGGATAAACAACGACGCTAACGGCAATTAACCAGTATAAATATCGTAACGGGTATTTTTACTTTCAATGCTGACGTGTGGTTTTTGATCTGCGAAAAATTCAGCACCTTTTGGTCGTTTAACGGTTACCCGTTTTAACGCAACTTTACGTGCAATATTGAGTAACTCGGCACTATTACTATCGGGGCCGACCAGCTGATGTAAAAGCTGCATTTCCTTTTTGACCAGAGCCGATTTTTCTCGTGCTGGATACATCGGATCCAGATAAACCACATCCGGTCTTTCTGCTTCGCTAAGGCTGGCTAAATACTTCGTAGCATCGCTCTGGTGTAACTGCATGCGCGAGATAATTTGTGCCGTCTCTGCATCTGTCTCTGCACGTTGCATCGCATCGGACAATAGGGCTGCTACAAGTGGTTGCTGTTCAAGCATTGTCACCTGACAACCGAGGCTGGCAAATACAAAAGCATCCCTGCCAAAACCGGCAGTTGCATCGATGATAATTGGATTCGCGCCGTTTTTAAGGCCTACAGCTTTTGCCAGTGGCTGACCCCGACCACCACCAAATTGACGTCGGTGCTGATTTTTACCGCTAACAAAATCGATAAAAACGGGCCCCCCCAGCTGGGGATAACGAATTTCCAGTCGGTTAGGCGTTAAAATCAGCTGGGCTTTTTCTGCATCAGGCAACATTAATTCAAGATTAAGTTGCTCAGCCAGTAAGGCCGCTCTATTGCTTAACGTGGCGTCAGTTACAGCCAGGGAAGTTATCTGAATTGTCACAACAGATTATTGACTGATAATAAAATCACCAAAAGCACGGCTGCCTTTTCCAGTTTTAACATCAGTAATACGTTTGCCCGTAGTCGTGTCAATGATGGATACACTGTCACTACCCCAGTTGGAAACGTAGAGATGTTTACCATTGGCCGTTATATCAATACCTTCCGGACTGTCTTCTACATCAATGGTATTAATATTCTTCTGTGTAGCAATGTCTATCACGGATACGCTGTTTTCATCCTGATTGGTCACATAGAGAAACTTGCCATCAGGGCTAGCCACCGCACAATAGGGCCATTCACCAACCTCGATTGTGGACGTTGCTGTCAAGTTATGAGTATCAATCATCGTCACACTGTTATCTTGAACATTTACGCTGAAAAGCCGTTGTCCGTCCGTCGTTAATGCAAGACCAAACGGGGATTTGCCAACATTTACGATTTCCAGAACCTGTTCAGTAATAGTGTCGATGATGCTGACAGTATTGTCATCACGGTTAGCAACATATAATCGGTTACGTGATTCATCGAGGATAATACCTGCAGGTGATTTCCCTACGTTGATACGATGACGGATTTGTTGTTCATCGACGTCGACGATACTGATTTTATGTTCGTACCAGTCAGCAACATAAGCAATGCTGCCATCATGGTTAGTGGCGATACCGACCGGTCCCTGACCGACTGGAATCTGGCTGATTTCAGTTAATTTACGTGCATCAATAACGGAAATATTCTGGCTGTCAGGATTGGTAATCAGTACTCGATTTCCGTTCTGACTTAATGCCACTCCCGCCGGCGCCTTGCCGGCCTTAATCGTGCTGACTACTTGCCGCTCATTTATATCAATCACCGTTATGTCATCACTGAGCTGGTTGGTGATAAAGGCATAGTCAGTTTTTTCTGCACAGGCGCTTAACGAAATCGTTGCAAACATAAAAAAAGCGACCCGATTAAGGGCCGCTTTCAGAAAAGCATTTTTGTCGTTCGAAAAAAGCATTATTTTTCCATAATGTTTTTCAGGTTTTCCAAACCGCTTTTATACACAGCAGTTACAGCTTCAACCGCTTCAGCATCAGACTGACCTTCTGGTACTGGTGGGTTATCCATGAAAGAACGATAGAATTTACCGCGCCATCTTACTTCAGTTCCACCATCTACTTCATTAACATACATCCATGATTTGTAGGTAGAAACGGGCAAGGTGTAATAAGGTGTATCTTGACTGTTAAACGTAATGGTTTTAACGACGCTCATATCAGTGATCTTGTAAATCAAGGTCATTTTTTCGTCGTTAATTTTATCCAGCTCTTCGGTAATAGTTGGGTTGCCTTCGCTTTTCAATGTTAAAACACGAACCTTATCGTCCTTCATTTCAACACTTTCAACTGCTGGATGCCATTTATCAATGGCGCTAAAATCTTTGAGCATGCTCCAGACTTTTTCAGGTGAAGCATTAATCACTATTTTCTCATCAACTTCCTGACGAGTAGGGCCGTGCGCTGTGGCTACCAAAGGTAAGGCGATAACTGCGGCTGCAACGATTTGCAAAAATTTCTTCATTCTTAAATTTCTCCGTTTGATCGGTGGTTTACCAAAATATCTGCAGGAACTTTGAGTCAATACCCATGGAACTAGTTCCTCAAACTTAACATGGCGACAACACTTTAGCCGATACAGAATGGTTTTTCCACACAGCGATTTGACTTACCAACAGCGATTCAAGAAAATTACCGATCTTTATATCTAATATCGGCAGTAAAAAATGGCGCCACTGATAAAAATCAGGGATTTGTATTTTAACCGTGGAGACAAAGTTATCTTCAGCGGTGTAGATATTGATATCTACCAAGGTAAGGTAACCGCTATCATGGGGCCGAGTGGTACAGGTAAAACCACGCTGCTTAAACTGATTGGCGGTCAGCTTAAACCGGATCGCGGTACTGTTGAAGTTGATGGCCAAAATGTCCACAAGCTTTCTCATTCCAAGCTCTATGAATTGCGCAAGCGCATGGGAATGTTGTTTCAAAGTGGTGCCTTGCTGACCGATCTCAATGTTTTTGAAAATGTTGCTTTTCCATTACGTGAACATTCCAGGTTGCCCGAATCAATGATTCGTGATTTGGTATTGATGAAACTCCAGGCCGTGGGCTTAAGAAATGCCCGGGAAATGATGCCTGCTGAGTTATCTGGCGGTATGGCGCGCCGAGTTGCTCTGGCACGGGCCGTCACACTAGACCCAATGATGATTATGTACGATGAGCCATTTACCGGACAGGATCCCATTTCAATGGGTACACTGGTGAATCTAATACGCCGCATCAACGATGCAATGGGACTGACCAGTATTATCGTGTCACATGATGTCGCTGAAACCACCAAGATCGCTGATGAAATTTATCTGTTGTCCGGCGGAAAGGTCATTGAGAAAGGTAATCCCGAAACGCTGAAAACTTCTGGCTCGGAATGGGTGAAGCAATTTTTACAGGGTTTACCAGATGGACCTGTTCCGTTTCATTACCCGGGTAATGACTTTAAAAATGATCTGTTGAATTCAAAGGAAACACAATGATCGAGCTGCTGCGCAGCCTTGGTCGCTGGGGACTAGATACCTTTCAGCGACTTGGACGGGGCCATTTGTTCTTAGTGCAGATGCTGGCAGGGATTCCAAGCTCGGTATTCCGCTTTTCACTGGTTGTTCAGCAATTATTTTATGTCGGTGTTTTATCAATACTCATCATACTGATATCCGGCTTATTTGTGGGCATGGTTCTTGGTCTTCAGGGCTATAATACGCTGGTAGATTTTGGTGCTGAAGAATCTTTAGGTGTGCTTGTTTCATTATCATTAGTCAGAGAGCTTGGCCCGGTTGTCAGTGCGTTACTGTTTGCCGGTCGAGCTGGCTCGGCCCTGACGGCTGAAATTGGTTTGATGAAAAGTACAGAACAGTTATCAGGTATGGAAATGATGGCTGTTGACCCGATGCGCCGTATCGTTGCTCCAAGATTTTTAGCGGGTCTTATATCCATGCCATTACTGGCAGCTATATTCAGTGCTGTAGGAATATTTGGCGCTTTTTTAGTTGGACATGGCCTGCTCGGTGTCGATGATGGTGCTTTCTGGTCACAGATGCAGGCTAAAACTGACTGGTATGAAGATATCCTGAACGGGGTAATAAAAAGTATTGTCTTTGGTTTTGTCGTGACATGGATTGCTCTGTTTGAAGGTTATGATGCCTCACCAACTTCGGAAGGTGTGGGGCGCGCCACAACGCGGACAGTTGTCCATTCCGCTTTCGCTATTCTCGGCCTGGACTTTGTTCTGACTGCGTTGATGTTTGGAGATGTGTAAATGAATTCGAAAAGAAGTACCGAAATTATGGTCGGCTTGTTTGTCGCAGCTGGCATGGCAGCCTTATTTGTGTTGGCGATGAAGGTCAGTAATCTTGGTGATATTACGGATGAAAAAGGCTATGAAGTCGTCGCCAATTTTCAGAATATTGGTGGATTGAAACCACGATCTCCAGTGACGATGGCAGGCGTAAGAGTTGGTCGTGTAACATCAATATCTCTGGATCCTGACACCTATGATGCAAAAGTCACCATTAATATCTATCCACAATATGACAACATTCCGATAGATACCTCTGCCAGCATCTTTACTGCAGGTTTGCTGGGAGAGCAATACATCAGTTTGTCACCAGGTGCGGATGATTTCTTCCTGGAAGACGGTGATGTGATTGATTTGACTCAACCAGCGGTGGTATTGGAGCAGGTAATTGGACAATTCTTGTACAGTACAGCGGAAGGTGAATAAGATGATTAAATTTAAACAGGTGTCTCTCCAGTTAATGTCAGCATTTTTGCTGGGCATGCTGGCGTTCAGCGCATCCGCTCAGGCGATGCCGGAGCCACAGGCTTTAGTGAAAGAAGCCTCAGACAACATGCTGAAAGCTCTGAAGGATAATGAAGCTGAACTGGAAACCAATCCGCAGAAAATCTATACGCTGGTACAGGATATCCTGTTTCCACATTTCGATTTCGAGCGTATGGCCAAATTGGCATTAGGTCGAAGCTGGCGTGATGCTTCAGCTGAACAACAGGCCCAATTTGTCGAAGAATTCCGTTTGTTACTGGTCAGAACCTACGCTACGGCAATGCTGGAATACACTAACGAAGAAATTCGCTTTCTGCCTTTTCGCGATGACTTGAAAAAGGGGCGGGTAGATGTACCAATGGAAGTGGTACAACCAAACGGTCCATCTGTTCCGATGGCATTATCACTTTATAAAAACAAGAACGATGAATGGAAAGTTTATGATGTCAAAATTGAAGGCATCAGTCTGGTGACGAATTACCGTTCATCATTTAACCGTGATATTAGAACCAGCGGAATGGATGCCTTGATTGAAAATCTTGCTAAACGCAATGATAAAGCCAGATGATGAAGCTCATTTTTGACGATGCTACCAAACGTATCCTGGTCTCCGGTGAGTTGACTTTTGATACCGCTGCCAGCGGTATCGATATGACGGATCAATTGTTTGCCGAAGTGGATCCGCTTGATGTTGATTTAAGTGAAGTCAGTCGTAGTGACAGTGCCGGCCTGGCTTTACTGATCGAATGGATGCGTCAGGCTGAAAAATTAGACAAGCCGATTCGTTATTTTAATATGCCGGCACAGATGCTGGCGATGGCAGAAGCAAGCGGATTGGAAGAACTTCTTCCTCTGCAATAACTATAATTTAAGTGGTGAAACATGAAAGCAGCAGATATCAAAGCAATGATTGAAGCAGGCTTACCTGATGCTGATGTTGAAGTGTTTGGTGAAGATGGCCAGCATTTTGATGCCCGGGTTTTTAGTCCGTCATTTTCTGGAAAAAGCCTGATAGAACAACACCGTATGGTCAAAGCAACTTTGGGTGACAGCTTCAGTAGTGGTGCTGTACACGCATTGTCACTGAAAACGGGCGTCTCTCGCTAATCCATTCCCTTATTCTTCCAGAGCAAATTCATGGACAAATTAATCATTAAAGGTGGTGTCGCGCTGGATGGCGAGATCCGTATTTCCGGTGCCAAAAATGCTGCGTTGCCGATTCTGATGGGCGCGTTGTTAGCTGATTCGCCAGTACGTATTGGCAATGTGCCACATTTACATGACATTACAACCACACTTGAGTTGTTAGGCCGTATGGGGGTAACACTCACCGTTGATGAACGTTCGGGAGTGTTAATTGACCCTTCGACGCTGACGATTACCGAAGCTGCTTATGACTTGGTCAAAACCATGCGGGCATCGATTCTGGTGCTGGGACCTTTACTGGCCCGTTTCGGTAAAGCGGATGTCTCTTTGCCGGGTGGTTGTGCGATTGGTTCGCGTCCTGTGGATTTGCATTTGCGTGGTCTGGAGCAAATGGGCGCAGAAATTAAAGTAGAAAACGGTTATATCCGAGCCACCAGTGGTCAAGGTCTCAAGGGTGCCCATATCTTTATGGATCAGGTCACGGTAACCGGTACTGAAAACCTGATGATGGCGGCAACGCTGGCAAAAGGTACAACCATAATTGAAAATGCGGCGCGAGAACCTGAAGTAGTTGACTTGGCCAAATACTTGAACCAAATGGGCGCGAAAATTACCGGTGCCGGTTCGACAACGATTCAGATTGAAGGGGTCGAAAAACTCAACGGTACTCATTATGCGATTCTTCCGGATCGTATTGAAACAGGTACTTATCTGGTGGCGGCAGCAATTACACGTGGTCGTGTCAAACTGAAGGATACCGATGCCAATCAGTTGGAAGCGGTTTTGCTCAAGCTGGAAGAAGCTGGAGCAAAAATTGAAATTGGTGAGGATTGGATCACGTTGGATATGGAAGGCAGACGTCCTAAAGCAGTCAATATCCGAACCGCACCTTATCCAGCCTTCCCAACGGATATGCAGGCTCAGTTCACTGCGTTGAACAGTATTGCTGATGGGCAGGCCACTATTGTCGAAACCGTTTTTGAAAATCGCTTTATGCATGTGCAGGAAATGCAGCGTATGGGCGCAAATCTGCAAATTGAAGGCAACACAGTGGTATGCAAGGGACAGGAAAAGCTCACTGCAGCCCCGGTGATGGCAACTGATTTGCGGGCATCAGCCTGTCTGGTGTTGGCAGCTCTGGTGGCTGAAGGAGAAACCCAGGTCGAGCGAATTTATCACATTGATCGTGGTTATGAATGTATAGAAGAAAAACTGCAGCAATTAGGTGCTCGCATCCGCCGTATCCCAACCCAGGCAAGGGTGGCCTCTAATGGCTGAAATGATAACGCTGGCTCTGTCCAAGGGACGTATCTTTGAGGAAACCCTACCGCTTTTAAAGGCGGCTGGTATTGAGCCACTGGATGACCCTGAAAAAAGCCGCAAGCTGATTCTGGAAACCAATCTACCGGATGTCCGACTCATTATTGTGCGTGCCTCAGATGTTCCTACTTATGTTGAATATGGTGGTGCTGATCTGGGCGTGGCAGGTAAAGATGTCTTGATGGAACATCCGGAAGCCGAGCTTTACGAGCCGGTTGATTTGAATATCGCACGCTGCAAACTGATGACGGCCGGCAAAAAAGATGCTGAAGAACCACAGGGCCGTTTAAAAGTGGCAACCAAGTTCGTGGAAAGCACCAAGCGTTTTTATGCCGAGCAGGGCCAGCAAGTAGAGATTATCAAGCTTTATGGCTCCATGGAACTGGCACCGCTTGTGGGTATGGCGGATCGGATTGTCGATGTGGTGGATACGGGTAATACGTTACGAGCTAATGGTTTGATACCAATGGAACATATCGCGGATATTAGTTCGCGATTGGTGGTCAATAAGGCATCCATGAAAACCAAACATGCGCGGATCCAGCAATTTATTGAGCAGATCCGCAAAGCAGTAAAAGAGCAGGCAAATGATTGAAATAAGTGAATTGAATTTCCAGCAGGCTGATTTCTGGCCAATGCTTTCCGAGTTGTTGGCCTGGGAAGGTGTTTCTGATGCGGCAATAACCGACACAGTTAGAAATATTCTGGCAGATGTTAAACAGCGTGGTGATCAGGCAGTAGTTGAATACAGCCAACGATTTGATCGGGTAAAAGCAACTGCTATGGCGGAACTGGAAATTCCATTGGAACGGGCTGCAGCGGCATTGGAATCTATCCCTGCTGCACAACGTCAGGCGTTGGAAAAAGCTGCAGAACGTGTACGTCAGTACCATGAACACCAGAAACAGGAATCCTGGCATTACGTAGAGGCTGATGGCACCTTATTAGGTCAACAAGTTACGCCATTGGATCGGGCTGGGCTGTATGTGCCTGGTGGTAAAGCTGCCTATCCTTCATCTGTGTTGATGAATGCTATTCCAGCCAAAGTCGCAGGGGTTCAGGAATTAATCATGGTGGTACCTACACCGGATGATGAAGTAAATGATCTGGTTTTAGCGGCTGCAGCGATTGCTGGTGTTGATCGCATTTTTGCAATTGGTGGTGCGCAGGCTGTTGCGGCATTGGCTTATGGTACAGAAACGATTCCACAGGTCGATAAAATTGTCGGCCCGGGCAATATCTTTGTGGCGACAGCAAAAGGCATGGTGTTCGGTACTGTTGGCATCGATATGATTGCCGGACCATCAGAAATTCTGGTGATTTGTGATGGCAAGACCGATCCTGACTGGATTGCCATGGATCTGTTTTCTCAAGCTGAACATGACGAAGATGCTCAATCGATACTGATTTCTCCTGATGCAGCGTTTCTACAGAAGGTGAAAGAATCCATTGCACGTTTGCTACCTACCATGGAACGCAAGGCCATTATTGAAACGTCACTGAATAACCGTGGTGCAATGATTCTGGTCGAGGATATGCAGCAGGCGATAGAAGTCTGCAATTATATTGCGCCAGAACATTTGGAATTGTCTGTTGATGAACCGATGGAAATGGCCAAAAAAATACGTCATGCCGGTGCAATTTTTATGGGACGTTATACGCCTGAAGCATTAGGTGATTACTGTGCCGGACCAAACCATGTATTGCCGACATCCCGAACTGCCCGTTTCAGTTCTCCCCTGGGCGTCTATGACTTTCAAAAACGTTCCAGCCTGATTCAGGTCTCACCACAAGGCGCTCAAAGCCTGGGGCAAGTTGCATCGGTGCTGGCGCGCGGTGAAAGTCTGACAGCACATGCTCGCAGTGCTGAGTATCGGTTACAGGAAAAATAATGAGCCGTTTCTGGAGTAATTTTGTTCATTCATTAGAACCTTATGTGCCGGGTGAACAACCGCGCGGCCATAATCTGGTTAAGCTCAATACCAATGAAAACCCGTTTGGTCCTTCACCCAAAGTACTGGAAGCCATTCGCATGGCTACAACCGAGCGTTTACGTTTGTATCCTGTTCCTGATGGTGGCCCGTTAAAACAGGCAATTGCTGATTACCATAAGGTGCCAGCTGAAAGTGTGTTTGTTGGCAATGGTTCGGATGAAGTCTTGGCACATGTGTTTAATGCTTTTTTCAAGCATGGAAAGCCGATTTTATTTCCGGATATCACTTATAGTTTCTATCCGGTGTATTGTCAGTTATATGAGATTGATTCGGAGTTAGTGCCGTTGAATGCTGACTTTGCAATCGATATCACTGATTACGAACGAGATAACGGCGGTATTATACTGCCCAATCCCAATGCCCCGACCGGCTGTTTATTATCACTGGACGATATTCGTCGGCTGGTGGAAATGAACCGCGACACGGTGGTGGTCATTGATGAGGCGTACATCGATTTTGGTGGAGAAACAGCTATTCCGCTAACTCAGCGTTTCCCTAATCTGCTGGTCACACAAACTCTATCTAAGTCACGTTCCTTGGCAGGTATGCGTATTGGCTTTGCGGTAGGTCATCCAGAGTTGATTGAAGCACTGGTTAGGATAAAGGATAGCTTTAATTCCTATCCGCTAGATAGTCTGGCGATTGCAGCGGGCGTTGCAGCCTATCAGGATGAAACCTACTTTAAACAATGTCAGCAACAGGTTATTACCGAGCGAGAATGGCTAACCCAGTCTATGACAGAATTGGGTTTTGAGGTTTTGCCTTCGGCGGCGAATTTTGTGTTTGCCAGACATCCACAACACGATGCTGCAACAGTAGCGGCGGGCTTGCGGGAAAAAGGGGTGATTGTTCGCCACTTTAACAAGCCGAGAATTGATCAGTTTTTACGAATCAGTATTGGCAATCACACTGAAAATCAATTATTGATGAGCCAACTGGATTTGCTGGTTTAATCTTCTGCCGCGGTTCCCAACAGCTCACCCAGGCGCTGACGATCCAGTTCATATTGCATATTAAGCGTATCAATTTCAGTTTGTAACTGTTGAATGCTGGACTGATTATTATCAAGTTCCTGTTGCGCAGCTTGCAGGCGACTTTGCAGATTGGCACTGAGACCCATACCACTTAATTCATTATCGGCAGCTTGCTGTTGCACCTGCTGTAATCGTTGCTGTAAACCCTTACGCTTCTTTTTTAATATTTCGATACGTTTTTCTCGGTATTGCAGGTCTTTGTTACGTTCATTAAGCAAATCCTGTTCGGATTGATAGGCAGAAAGCAGGTTATGATCATAAATAGCCTGTTTACGCCGTTTTTCGGCTTCTATTCTGGCGGCTTCTTCAGCCTGTTTTTGTTGCTCGAGCTCCAGTTTTTTCTGTATTTCCCGCTCAGCTATTTCCGCTTCAGTCGGTGCAGGGGGAACCCGTTCAATCACCCGCATCGTTTTCTCATCCAGAATATCGTAACCTTGTTGAGCAACTTCTGCCGGTAGGGTTTTGCTTATAGTGGGTATACCGTTTTCGTCAGTAAAACGGTACAGTTGAGCCGCTGATACGGTTGTGGCAATTAATAATGTTGCGCTGAGCATCGAAGCCGCTACAAAGCGTATTGAAATCATTATGTTTTCCCAGAGAGCCTTATTAAATTGAGCTTTATTGAACATTTTATTCTGTTTGTCATTTCTTTGCTGGCAAATACTTTTTCGGCATTAAGTGGCGGCGGTGCAGGATTAATCCAGTTCCCGGTTTTGATATTCCTTGGCTTGACCTTTTCTGTGGCTTTAGCCACCCATAAAGTGGCCAGTGTAGCGTTAGGGGTAGGCGCAGCATTGCGTTACATCTCTACCAGCCGACTTGAACGTCAGTTTGTGATATTGCTCTTGGTGGCCGGCCTGCCGGGGGTAGTGATCGGCGGCAGTGTGATATTAATGGTACCAGATCGAATCGCAGAGATTGCCCTGGGCGTATTAACCGGATCATTAGGCATATATTCTTTATTTAAACCGGCTTTAGGTCAGTTATACACGCCGTTAAATCGTGAGCGCCATGGTTACCTGATTGGTGCAGTTGTATTGTTTATTCTGGGCATTCTCAATGGCTCGCTCACCTCGGGAACCGGGCTGTTTGTGACCATATGGCTGATATTATGGTTTGGCATGGATTACCAGCGGGCCGTTGCTTACACGCTGATTCTGGTTGGATTATTTTGGAATGGTGCAGGCGCGATTACGTTGGGTATTCTAGGCGAAATACAATGGGACTGGCTTCCTGCGTTACTGTTAGGATCGTTATTGGGTGGTTATCTGGGATCCCATTTGGCGTTGCGTTGGGGCAACCGCTGGATAAAACGCAGCTTTGAAATTGTGACCTTATTAATTGCCATCAGATTAATTTGGGGGCCCTAGGGTCTGTTGATCTTTCAAAGCCACCTCTGCTGAAGGCTATTTTTTTGTCTCACAAGGCGGAAATGATGCGATGTAGTTGTTCTACATAAGTCATTTCCAACGCTGTGGGGCGGAAAAATAGTCCCAGCCCTTCGGGTTGTGGCTGAAAATGCACCACTCAGCGTTACTCGTTATTTATTTAGAACAACTACAAAAACGTCAGGAACGTTTTTGAGCGTAAGCCCCTTAGGGGTGAGATACATGGATGTATCTCACAAACTGCATTCCTCGCGCCTTGATTGGTGCATTTTCAGTCACAACAGAGGCGGCTATGAAAGATCAACAGACCCTAGACCCCATATCGTTCCCGATAGGCTTTTACCGCAGCTAAATGTCGTTGCAAGTCGGGATGATCCTGCAGATAGCTGAGTAAGTCATTGAGACAGATAATACTGACGACGGGGATCTTATGCGTTTGCTCTACCTGTTGAATAGCGGATAATTCGCCCTGACCACGTTCCTGACGATCGAGTGCAATAATGACACCTGCTGGTTCAGCGCCTGCTGCGCGAATGATATCGACAGATTCTCCTACGGAGGTCCCGGCGGAAATTACATCATCAATTATTAGTACCTTACCGTTAAGAGCGGCGCCGACCAGCTGTCCGCCTTCACCATGATCTTTTTTCTCTTTGCGGTTAAATACATAAGGTACATCGCGATCATGCTGGTCGGCCAGTGCGATAACTGCAGTGGATGCTAACGGGATACCTTTATAGGCTGGGCCAAACAACACATCAAAATCAAGCGCGGATTCGGTTATCGCCTGTGCGTAAAAACGTCCCAGCCGAGCCAGTGTTGCACCGCTGTTAAACAAGCCACTGTTAAAAAAATAAGGGCTGATGCGTCCGGATTTGAGGGTAAATTCACCAAAGCGTAAAACGCCGGTTGCTAAGGCGAATTCGATAAAGTCGCGTTGATAATCTTTCATGAGTTTCCGTTATGAATCAAATAAACAGCTATCTGGCCGAACAGGTTAGGTAATAAGCGAATACCAAGCGTATCTTTATGTTCGTGATTAACGACACTGCGGCTCACCACACTAAAACCATATTGGTCACAGAGCTTTTCAAAATCTTTCAACGTACATAAATGAATATTGGGTGTATCAAACCAGGCATTTGGCAGGTTTTTGGATACCGGCATTTTACCTCGTAACCCTAGTTGAAAACGGCATTGCCAATGTCCGAAATTAGGAAAACCGATAATTCCCTGCTTGCCAACCCGCATGATTTCTCTCAGTAAAAAGTCGGGACGTTTAACGGCCTGAAGGGTTTGTGACAAAATAACAAAATCAAAGCTCTGATCACCGAACTGACTGAGACCTTCATCCAAGTCTGCTTGTATAACGTTGACACCACCGGCAATACATTCGGAAAATTTGCTGTTATCTATTTCTAGACCATAACCGGTAACATTGCGTTGCTGCAGATGTTTTAACAAAGATCCATTGCCGCAACCCAGATCGAGCACGTGGGCATTGTCTGGGATCCAGTCACTGATAATTTGTAAATCAACCCGTAAAGTCATCAGCTATTCACCTCTTTTGCAACTTGCTGCATATAGCTGGCAAAGATTTCCATATAGCGGGGGATTGGCATTAAAAAAGCATCATGACCCTGCGTGGCTTCAATTTCGGCATAACTTACTGACTTGCCAGCACTGAGCAGGGCATCAACAATTTCCAGAGAGCGTAAAGGTGAAAACCGCCAATCACTGGTAAACGAAATAATCAACGATTTGGCCTGAATGGCTTTGACTGCTTGAGTCAGATCGTCATCAAACTCCTTGGCCGGATCAAAATAATCCAGTGCTTTGGTCATTAATAAATAAGTATTGGCATCAAAGCGTTCTACAAAGCTGGAGCTTTGATAACGTAAATAACTCTCGATCTGGAACTCAACATCATAGCCATACTGAATTTTGCCACTGCGCAGTTCACGACCGAATTTTTCGCCCATGGCTTCATCGGAAAGATAGGTGATATGGCCCAACATTCTGGCCAGTCCCAGCCCCTGTCGTGGAACAGTATCGAATTCCTGATAGCGGCCCTCATGAAATTCAGGATCAGACTTAATGGCAGTTCGGGCCACTTCATTAAACGCAATATTCTGTGCAGATAACTTTGGCGCTGCGGCGATGACCAGTGCATGACCGACCCTCTCGGGCAACGTAATTGCCCAATCCAGGGCTTGCATACCACCCAGACTTCCGCCCACCACCGCAGCCCATTTATGAATACCTAATGAGTCTGCCAGGATCGCCTGACTTTTTACCCAGTCAGCTACCGTCACAATGGGAAAGTCCGGACCATATAATTTGCCGGTTTCAGGATTAATAGTATTAGGACCTGTGGAACCTTTACAACCGCCAAGATTATTCGGACAAACGACAAAAAAATGCTTGGTATCAATGGCTTTTCCTGGACCTATCGCCGTATCCCACCAGCCGGGTTTACGTTCTTCCAGAGAATTAAACCCTGCAGCATGATGATCGCCAGACAAAGCGTGGCAGATAAGAACAGCGTTGCTCTTATCGGCATTTAATGTGCCGTAGGTTTCATAAATCAAATCGAACTGTGGCAGCATCCGCCCACAATCCAGCGCCAGCGGCGTATCAATATGCAAATGTGAAGGTGTTACCAATCCGACTGAGTCAGCTGGCAGGGAGTCCGACATAATGTACTGTGTCCTATAAAATTAATACTGGGGGTACGCTGAACCGAGCAGTAAAGGCATCACCAGCATCGACAGAACCTGCAGCCCTAATATGACGACTAATGGCGATAAATCAATGCCACCCATTAACGGCATTCTTTTACGTACTGGATCCAGCAAAGGGGCATTTATTGCCTGAATCAGACTGGCGACCGGATTATATCCTTGAGGAGCCAGCCAGCTAAGCAGTACTTCGATAATAATCGTCACTGTAAACAGGCTGATAAACAGGGAAAATAATTCTGCAGCCGTCAGTAGAACCAGGCCAATAAGGGCGGGCCATGCCCCAGCCAGACTCAGTAGCAACGTCAGTTTGACTAAAGTGACCAGAATCAATAGCAGCAAAACGGCAGAATCAAATTTTCGAGTGCTAGGCATAAAACTGCGTAACGGAGCACAAAGTGGCTCGGTAATTCGGATAATGGTCTGAATCAAAGGATGGGTAAATGAAGTCCTTATCAGCGGTAACAATAACCGTATGGCAACGATATACATATAAAGCTGAAAAAGTGTTTCAATCAGAAACATCAATGGATTTGAAAAATAGCTATTAGGCATGGTCTTGTCCCAGTTCATTGGCCAGCTCTCTTGCGCGCAAAGCCGCCGCCACTAATGCGTTTTCAAATAAGCCATGTAAACCACCATCTTCCAGTTCATGAATAGCTCTTTCAGTCGTGCCGCCGGGAGAGGTGACCTGTTTACGCAAAGTGCTGGCAGATTCGCCACTTTCAAGGGCCATTTTAGCGGCTCCGAATGCGGTTTCCAAACATAACAGTCGCGCGGTTTCCTGCGGTAAGCCAAGTTCAATAGCCGCATTTTCCATCGCTTCCATCACCAGAAAGAAATAGGCCGGGCCGCTGCCGGAAACGGCAGTAACAGCATCCATGTGTTTTTCTTCTTTCAGCCAGATTGCCAAACCACAGGCACGCAAGATGGATTCCGCCAATTCATGCTGCTGGTGGCTAACATATTCATTTGCAAACAGCGCGGTAGCGCCGGCTTCCACCAACGCTGGCGTATTGGGCATTGCACGCACAATCGCAGCCTGTGGTTTATCCAGCCAACGGCTAATATCTTCAATACGGATGCCGGCGGCAATTGAAATCAGTAATTGCTTTTCTTGCCAGGAAGAATGAAGCGCTTTAACAACCTCTTGCAGTTGCTGAGGTTTGACAGCAATAATAATGACATCAGCACCTTCGATAGCATGTTGGTTGCTGGTAAACGTCTGCACAGGATATTGACGGTTAAGTGACTCAAGTGTTGCGGCATTTTTATCAGCAACGTGGATATCTTCAGCTGACATGCCATTGGCGATTAAGCCACCAATTAAACTGCGCGCCATATTTCCACCGCCGATAAAGGCGAGCTTGCAAGGTATCATTTAAACTTTCTCCATTGGGACGGACTCTTCAACACTGTAGTGTACTGGTTATTGTTTATTGGGTGTATGTCTCTCACCAAACAGCGCCGTCCCAATCCGGACCATGGTGCTGCCTTGCGAGATAGCTGGCTGCATATCAGCTGACATCCCCATTGATAAAGTATCAACGGTAGCGTGGTTGGTTTTAAGTTGAGAAAAAAGTTGCTGCGCCCGGGCAAAGGCATCGAGCTGTTGTTCAACCGTTTCTGCAATTGCCGGAATGATCATTAAACCCCGCAACCGAATATTTTTCAGTTGGCTTACTGCAGCAGCGAGTTCCATTAAACCGTCGGCATGAACACCTGCCTTGCTGGCTTCATCATCAATATTGACTTGCAGACAAATATTCAAAGGCGGTTTTTCAGTAGGTCGCTGGTCAGATAACCGTTGCGCAATTTTAAGCCTGTCCACACTCTCGACCCAATCAAAGTTGGCAGCAATGTCACGGGTTTTGTTGGATTGAACTGGGCCGATAAAATGCCATTCCAGTTGTAAATCTGCTAATTCTGCGATTTTTTGTAAGGCTTCCTGCAGGTAGTTTTCACCAAAGCGTATCTGTCCTGCTTCAGCTAGCTCACGTAGCCGGGATGCCGGCCAGGTTTTGCTTACAGCAAGCAATTTCACTGAGCCTGGGGAGCGATTAGCCTGTTGTTCTGCCAATTTGATGAAGTTCATCACAGATTGCAGACGTGTTTTTGAATTTGTCATGTTGCAAGCCAGTCTGGAGCGCGCTACCTTTAACAGTATTCGCTATGTTGTCATCGACATGTAGCCATCATTATCGAATTAAGGAATGTGCATGGATATTACTGAATTGCTGACCTTTAGTGCAAAAAACAATGCATCCGATTTGCACATCTCTTCTGGTGAGCCGCCAATGATTCGGGTTGATGGCGATATAAAACGCATCAATTTGCCTGCTATGGAACACAAAGAAGTGCATGCCATGATATATGACATCATGAATGACCGTCAGCGTAAGGATTTTGAAGAGTTTCTGGAGGCAGACTTTTCGTTTGAGATTCCCAATCTGGCGCGTTTCCGGGTCAATGTGTTTAATCAGAACCGGGGGGCAGCCGCGGTTTTCCGGACCATACCTTCAACGGTGCTGACACTGGAAGAATTGGGTGCCCCCGAGATTTTCAAACAGATTTCCGACAATAATCGCGGTATTGTGCTGGTCACTGGACCGACTGGTTCCGGTAAGTCGACCACGTTGGCTGCAATGATTAATTATCGTAATGAAAAAGATAACGAACATATACTAACCATTGAAGACCCGATTGAATTTGTACACCGCAGTAAGAAATGTCTAATCAATCAACGTGAAGTGCATCGTGACACCCATGGCTTCAGTGAGGCATTACGCAGTGCTTTGCGGGAAGATCCTGACATAATTCTGGTCGGGGAATTACGTGATCTGGAAACCATTCGTCTGGCACTGACTGCCGCGGAAACCGGTCACCTGGTATTTGGCACCCTGCATACCTCATCAGCGGCAAAAACCATAGACCGTATTATTGATGTGTTTCCGGCGGCGGAAAAGGATATGGTACGTTCCATGTTGTCAGAATCCTTACGTGCGGTTATTTCCCAGACGCTATTGAAGAAAGTCGGAGGGGGGCGCATTGCGGCACATGAAATTATGATTGGTACGCCGGCTATCCGTAATCTGATTCGTGAAGATAAAGTCCCGCAAATGTATTCTTCAATTCAAACAGGTGGTGCCTTAGGAATGCAGACATTGGATCAGTGTTTACAGGATTTGGTACGTCGTCAGCAAATTACCAAGCATGAAGCATTACCCCGTGCCGTGAACAAGGATCTGTTCCGTTAGGAGATCATGATGGAAATAGTCACTATTCTTAAAGCTGCGGTAAAACACGAAGCCTCAGATATTTTTATTACTTCAGGCCGTCCAGCCACCTTGAAAGTAAATGGCCGTATGGCAACACTTTCGCAGGAACCTTTAACTGAAGAAGAAGCCCGTGAATTGGTGTTGAGCACCATGAACGATGAACAAAAACGTACTTTTGAACGCGATAAGGAATGTAATTACGCTATCGATACCAAAGGTGCCGGCCGTTTTCGAGTCAGTGCACTGTATCAGCGCAGTCGAATCGCTATGGTCTTGCGTCTGGTAAAAGGGGAAATCCCCACCATTGAAGAACTTCATGTTCCTGAAATCATTAAAGAACTTGCAATGACCAAGCGTGGCCTGGTGATGTTTGTGGGGGCCACCGGAAGTGGTAAGTCAACCACACTGGCGGCGATGATTGGTTATCGTAATCAAAACAGTACCGGTCACATTTTAACGATTGAAGACCCGATTGAATTTGATCATAAACACGCAGGATGTGTCGTCACGCAGCGAGAAGTGGGGGTGGATACCGACTCCTACGAAGTGGCATTGAAAAATTCATTGCGACAGGCTCCAGATGTCATTATGATTGGTGAAATCAGAAGTCGTGATACTATGGATTACGGTATTTCATTTGCTGAAACCGGTCACCTGTGTTTATCAACCCTTCACGCCAATAATGCCAATCAGGCGATGGAAAGGGTTATTAACTTTTTTCCGGAAGACCGGCACCAGCAATTATTTCTTGATTTGTCTCTCAACCTTAAAGCTGTTGTGGCACAACGGCTGATTCCAAAAAAAGATGGTTCAGGACGGGCGGTGGCAGTTGAAGTCCTGCTCAATACGCCATTAATTGGAGATTTGCTCGAAAAGGGTAAGGTTGCGGAAATCAAGGATGTTATGAAACGTTCTCGGGAATTGGGGATGCAAACGTTCGATCAGTCTTTATATGATTTGTATAAAGCTGGAGAAATCTCATATGAAGACGCATTGCGAAATGCTGATTCAAGTAATGAAGTAAGGTTGATGATCAAGTTAGGCTCGGAAACTGGTGAACTCCCTGTGGACGCTGGTGCCCAAGCTTTATCCCTAGAAATGGAAAGCGACCCAATGGATAGCCGCTTTTAATTTTCAGGGACATAACTAAGATTAAATATGCCTTTTTTTTAATATGTTACACTCCAAATGTAAATCGTATTATTATGATATCTGAATCTGAACACATGGATTAACCACCGTGTCAGCCAAGATATCAAGAAACGATTACCAACTAAGCAATAAATCTAAAGGAACTAAAACTATGAATATTACAGTTAAATTAACGGCAGCATTGCTGACGATTGGTTTGCTGGCTGGTTGTGCAGGTCCAAACCAGCGTGCGTATCAAGATTATACTTTGTGTTCTGCTCTTGGCGGTGCCGTTGGTGGCGCAGCAGTCGGTGCAGCGGCAAGTGGTGGCTCTGGTGCTGTAGGTGGCGCTGCAGTCGGTGCAATGTTGGCATTATTACTTTGCCCAACTGATGAAGCCCAGGCAGAAGAAGTAGCAGCAGAAAAAATGATGTGTGAGCATGAGCCAGTTCCAGGTGCATTGCTTGATGCCAATGGTTGTGCAATGGATTCAGACAATGATGGTGTTGTCGATGGTATCGATATGTGTGCTAACACACCAGCTGGTGTAACAGTTGATGATGTTGGTTGCCCAATTGATTCAGACAGAGATGGTGTAGCGGATTACAAAGATCTTTGCCCAAATACGCCAGAGGGTGTAATCGTTGACCAAGATGGATGTCCAATCGCCGGTGAAACCATTCTGTCATTGAATGACGTTCACTTTGAATTTGATAAAGCAACACTAACTCCTGAAGCTCAATCAACTCTTGATGAAGCAGTAGATGCTTTGTTGAACAGTGATGAAGTGGTTGAAGTACGTGTTGAAGGTCATACAGATAGTATTGGTACTGAAGCATATAACCAAAACTTATCACAACGTCGTGCAGAGTCAGTGGTTGACTATCTCACGTCAAAAGGTGTTAATGGCAACAACCTGATTCCAGTTGGTATGGGTGAAAATCATCCAATCGCTAACAATGAAACTGATGCAGGTCGTGCTCTTAACCGTCGTGTTGATTTTGTTGTTAACCCATAATAACTAGAACTTTAGTTGAAATGAAAAAGGCCCTTAACCGGGCCTTTTTTGTGTCTGCTGTTTTGAGTGAAGTGGTAAAGAAGGTACTTTGAGTTGCAACTAAATGATTCGTTTTAAAACGCTGAAGCGTTGAAAATTTTACATTTCACCATGTTATTTCTACCACGGTTTAGTGCATCTTTATTTTTAAAATTTCCAGATTTAATATGGAAAACAGATACATATCATCTTGGCATGATTTCTGTAATATTCCTTGTGACTGATATTTTTGCTGAAACTGCATTGAGCTTTATTGCAATTATTTAAAGTTTATTTCAGCAAAAGCCTTTGGTAATAAATAAAGAGCAACAAGCCCTAGGTATCAGATTTTTTAGAGCAACAAGGAGAAAAAAATGAATACAGATATTGCAGAAGGTAAATGGACTCAAGTTAAAGGTAAGCTTCGTGAAAGCTGGGGTGACTTAACTGATGATGAAATTGAACAAACAAAAGGTAATGCCCAGCAATTGGTTGGTCTCCTGCAGGAGCGATATGGCCTGGCAAAAGATCAGGCAGAAAAGGAAGTTGAAGCGCTTACCAAATAGAACGCTTTTTGCTGGATTCCACTAGCTCCAAAGACGCCGAAAGGCGTCTTTTTTGTTAAACATGAATATTTTCCTGATAAAGCTTGTAATTTATTCATGATTATTAAAGTATTTAAAGTGGGAGAGTTGAGTAACCCCATGAATTTATTTGGTTTATATACTTGGCATGGTTATAGCACCTGTTTAGTGAGTGACATTAAATCAATTAGGAGATAAATGATGAAAATTAAAATGAACCATTTAGCAATTTTGACCGCAGCTACCTTAGTTACTACCCCTGTGCTAGCAAATGACTGGCAAGGTGAGGCTAATGATGCTTGGCTGGATGGCAAATTAGAAACATCATTATTGCTGAACACCGAACTGAATAATTTTAAAATTGATACGGATATTGAAAGTGGGGTTGCAGTTTTAAGTGGTGAAGTGAACAACCAGACGCAAAAAGAGCTGGCTGGTGAAATTGCAAAAAATATTGAAGGTATCTCTGAGGTTAAAAATAACCTGACGGTAGATAAAAACTATCGTAATGAAGATAACAACGATGATAAATCTTTTAGCCGTGCATGGCATGATATGACTGTAACTGCCGGACTTAAGATGGAGCTTGCTGCTCATGATGAGCTTGAAGCCACTGCCATTGAAGTCTCAACCGACAATGGCGTTGTCACATTGAAAGGTAACGTGAAAAATGAGGCCGAAAAAGATCTGGCGGTCGAAATGGCGAAAGGTTATGACAAGGTTGTTGAAGTCAAAGATGAACTCGTTGTAACAAACTGAATGTCACATGTTGAATAACAGAGATCAGCAACTTATTCAGGAGTTGAAGAGTATCTGTGCAGATGGACGCAACTTCTACGATATGACCGCAAGGAAAGTGGTCAGCAGTGAAATAAGAATGTTGTTGCGTGAAATGGCTCTGGTACGGGCTGAAATTGTTGACGATATTAACAAGCGTTTTGCCGGGCTCAAGGATACTCAGCCTTCCAATAGTGAGTTAGCGTTAACAATGCGGGCAATCTACAAAGTTGCATATGGAACATGTGAGGATGTAATTGATAAAGATTGTCTTGCTGATTTGGAATCAATGGAAATGCATTCATTGGAAATTTTTAAAATTTATGTAAGAAGAATGCACGATCGGCAAATGTCATCTTATCTTGCAGGCCATCTGGCGAATATACAATTAAGTCAGGATCGTTTGCTAAGATTAAAAAGTGATAAACGACATCATCGCCGCATAGGTTGACTAATCAGCTATTCCATAAAAGAGGTTGAAACATTAAGTTTCAACCTCTTTATCTATGTTAAGAAATCTATAAAATCCGCATGTTAGACTCGAATTTAATTATTATTTAAAAACGGGTCTTATGCCAAAATTACTGTTAATCACAACTGATGAAATCTTATCAGCGAAATTGAGCAAACTGCTTTCTGCCTGTAACTTTAGTTTAGTTCAGGTTGCAGACTTGAGTGAGCAAGATTATCAAGCAGATTTGGTTATCTATGCCCCCCAAAAAGCCACTGAGTCTGACTATAAATTATTCGAAACACATCCTTTGCAAACTACTGCTGACTGGATTTTATTAAGTGACGGTTTACCCAATAAATGGTTGGACTTAATGATGAGTAAAGGGGGGGCTTATCATTTTCGACAGATGAGCGACTTCACCCCCCTCATTGAAGTGGCCCAGGAATTTGCTACAGAATTCAAACAGCTGAAAAAAAACCGTCAGACTGCCACACTTACCTCCACACTTGATCAATATGGCTCGCTTCTGGGCTCCTCTGCTGCTATGCATAAGCTTTATCGTTTGATACGACGTGTCAGCCAGACAGATGCCAGTGTATTTCTGATAGGCGAAAGTGGCTGTGGTAAAGAAGTTGCTGCCAGAACAATTCATGAACAAAGTGAAAGAGCTAACGAACCGATGGTTTCAGTCAATTGTGCGGCGTTGGCTGCAGATCTTATTGAAAGCGAATTATTTGGTCATGAGAAAGGTGCGTTTACCGGGGCAGTAAACCAACATATCGGCTTTTTTGAACAAGGCGGCAACGGCACGTTATTACTGGATGAAATCACTGAGATGCCTCTGGCATTACAAAGTAAACTGCTGAGAGTATTGGAAAGTGGTGAGTTTCGTCGAGTAGGAAGTGATGTGGTGCGGCAATCCAAAGTAAGGATTATTGCCGCGACCAATCGTGAACCAGAAGAAGCGATTGAAGCCGGTTTTCTGCGTGAGGATCTCTATTTTCGTCTGGCACATTTTCCCATCAAACTTCCTCCGTTACGGCAGCGGGACAATGATGTCATTGAGCTGGCCAAACATTTCCTCGCTTACCGAAATGAAGCGACAAATTCAGGCAAAGTATTTTCCGATGATGTACTGGATATTTTTGCTCAATATAGTTGGCCGGGAAATGTCAGAGAGCTTAAACATTGTGTTGAACGGGCGCATATATTGGCAGAAGATGTAATAACCGTTGATGATCTACCTGATTTTGGCAACGGCCACTCTGCAATAGAAAATGATATCGGGCCCGGTACTTCGATTAAAGATGCTGAAAAAAGCCTGATTCTGTCGACATTAGAAGCCTGTCAGCAAAATAAAACCAAGGCAGCCAAGCAGCTTGGCATTACCGTTAAGACTTTATATAACAAACTTGATCAATATGGCCAATTAGAACCCAATATTCATGCAGGGGCTGAATCAAACTGATAACGCGTGGCCAGAGAAGAGAGTTAAGTAAAAATTGGTGCGCCTGACAGGAATTGAACCTGTGACCTTCGGCTTCGGAAACCGACACTCTATCCAACTGAGCTACAGGCGCTTTGTGTGATTGCTGACAGCGCGAATTATACGGACTTTGCTTGTCTTAAACCACAGGAAAAATAGAAACCCACTGCCAATACACCTATATGGTTAATGACAGTGGGGTTTTTCTATCCGGTATCAGCTATCTGGATGTGGCGCAATTTTTTCCAGCTTCCAGATACCCTGATTGTATTCTTCCATGGTTCTGTCAGTTGAAAATTTACCGCTGTTAGCTGCATTGATAATACTCATAGCTGTCCAGCGCTCTTTATCCAGATAAGCCTGTCCGGCCTGTTTCTGAGCATCTATATAACTGCGGAAATCGGCTACGGTCATCCAGGGGTCATTTGAACTGGTAAAGGCATTAATAATGTTATCGAAGCAGCCCGGCTCAAACTGATTGAAATGGCCGCCGGTTAATAAGTCCACCACGCGTTTCAAATCAGCATCATTCTCAATAATAGACTGTGGATTATAATGCCCTCGATTTTCTGCAACTTCTTCTTCAGATAAACCAAACAGGAAAAAGTTATCATCACCAACTTCTTCGCGAATTTCGATATTTGCCCCATCCAGCGTACCAATGGTAATAGCACCATTCATCATAAATTTCATATTGCCGGTACCGGAAGCCTCTTTACCGGCTGTAGAAATCTGTTCCGATAAATCTGCTGCGGGGCATATGACTTCCATTACAGAAACCTGATAGTTGGGGAAAAAAACAACTTTCAGCCAATCGCCCACATCTGGATCGTTGTTTACAACATCAGCAACATTATTAATCAGCTTGATGATTTGTTTTGCCATGACATAACCCGGGGCTGCCTTACCACCAAACAAAACACAGCGTTTGGGTAATCCCTCGGTTTTACCGCGTTTAATCTGATCGTAAAGATGAATGACATGCAAAACATTTAATAGTTGGCGTTTATATTCATGAATGCGTTTCACCTGAATATCAAACATGGCTTCCGGGTTAAACACCACGCCACATTGTTTTTCGACTAATGCCGCTAAACGTTTTTTATTCTCATATTTAGCTTCGTGCCAGGCTTTCTGAAAATCTTTGTCATGGGCCAGTGGAGCGAGGTTTTCCAGCTCATTAAGGCGGGTAATCCATTTATCCCCAATGGTTTCGCTAATCAGTTGACTTAACACCGGATTACACCAGGCCATCCAGCGGCGTTGGGTCACACCGTTAGTTTTGTTGTTAAATTTTTCCGGCCATAACTGATAGAAGTCAGCAAACAAGCCTTTTTTCAGTAATTCAGAATGTAAGGCTGCAACACCATTGACGGAAAAACTACCGATAATGGCCAAATGAGCCATTCGGACCTGTTGCTGGGCACCTTCTTCAATAATAGACATACGTGCCAGCCGCTCTTTATCGCCAGGCCAATGATTAGCCACTTCCCTGAGGAATCGGGCATTGATTTCGTAAATTATTTCCAGAATGCGAGGCAGTAGACGACCAAACAGGTTTGCCGGCCATCGTTCCAGTGCTTCGGGTAACAAAGTATGGTTGGTGTAGGCCATAGTTTTGGTGGTGATTTGCCAGGCTTTATCCCAGCCTAATTGATGTTCATCCATAAGCAGGCGCATCAGTTCTGCAACGGCAACAGTAGGATGAGTATCGTTAAGTTGAAAGACGTTTTTATCGGCAAAATTTTCAAAGTTGCCATCATGAGTCGTCACCCAGTAATCCAGAATATCCTGCAGACTGGCTGAGGCCAGGAAATACTGTTGGCGTAAACGTAACTCTTTACCATTTTCACTGGCATCGTTTGGGTACAAAACCATGCTGATATTTTCAGCTTCATTTTTCGCTGCAACCGCTTCTGTATACGAACCGGCATTAAAATCTTCTAGGTTAAACTCATCGGTAGCCGCTGCTTTCCACAACCGCAAACGATTGACGGTGCCATTCTGATAGCCGGGAATAGGTAAGTCATAGGGAACAGCCAGTACATCATTGGTATCAACCCACTGAATTTCCATTTGACCACTACTGTTACGATGTAACTCGGTATGTCCACCAAATTTGACACGTTGAGTGTATTCAGGCCGTTCCAATTCCCATGGATTACCATCACGCAACCAGTGATCCGGCATTTCCTGTTGGCGGCCATTTTCAATTTTTTGTTGGAACATGCCGTATTCATAACGCAAGCCATATCCCGTAACCGGTAGTTGCAGGGTGGCACAGCTATCAATAAAACATGCAGCCAGACGACCTAGCCCCCCATTACCCAAACCGGCATCATGTTCAAATTCGGCAAGTTCTTCATATTCGAGTCCCAGATTGACCAGCGCTTTTTTCAACGGTTCTTCAATGCCAAGGTTTAAAGCGGCATTGCCGGTGGCGCGGCCCATTAAAAATTCCATGGACAGGTAATAAGCCTGTTTGCAGCGCGAATCGGCATAGGTGTGTTTGGTATTTTTCATTCTTTCAAACAGCCGGTCACGCAGTGTATGGGCCATAGCTGCATACAGGTAATGACCTGAAGCACAGCCCTTGTCCTGACCAAGGTAAATACCGAAATAGCGTTTGAAATCCTCAGTTAATGCAAGCGTATTCATCCCCAGTTTTGATGTCTGATAAAGTTCAGGCAGCGGGGTGGTAATCGGAGTATATCTTGGCGTCATAGCGGAATCCTTGAATGGGCATCGTTATGGAAAAAATCGGGGATAGGGAACCAGCTCTGGCAACATTGCCATTAAGCGGCAGGTTCAGCATTGAACTGGAAATGTTATGTTAGCACTGCATGTCCCAATGCCGTAAACGTTAGCAGAGAGTGATGACATCTGCCATCACCTGAAGCATAAATTTTCAGCGAACAGAAAGAAAAATATTCTATTGCTGTTCGGCGGTCGATAATTCAAACCAATTATCAAGTACCTGAATCGCTTCATCACGTCCCTGATGATTTAAAGAAGAGAATAATTGTACCGATGCTTCCAACCCAGCATCTTTTAATTCTTTACGAACCTGTTGCAGGGCATTACCCCCAGCACCGCGTCCCAATTTATCCGACTTGGTGAGTAAAATATGAATCGGCAGTTCAGCCTGTTTTGCCCAGTCCAGCATTTGTAGGTCAAAGTTTTTTAATGGATGTCGAATATCCATCATCAGCATTAATCCGCGCAACGATTGGCGCGTTTCCAGATATTTGCTCAGGGTGGCTTGCCATTTAAGCTTCATCTTTTCCGGGACTTTGGCATAACCATAACCGGGAAGATCTACCATGGCTCTTTCATCGTCCAGATGAAAAAAATTGATCATTTGTGTTCTTCCTGGTGTCTTACTTATTCGCGCCAGAGCTTTGATTCCTGTGATGGTGTTGATTGCGCTGGATTTTCCGGCATTTGAGCGGCCCGCAAAAGCTACTTCGAAACCTGAGTCAGGTGGCAGTTGAGACAATTGTGTGGCGCTGACAGTATAATGTGCGCTTCGGTATAACTCTGACATGTCAGTCTTTCCAGGTGCAAAAAAGTGCCAATAAGAGTAGCATACCGAAAGTTTTGTATCCGAAAGTTAGTAGCCAGGAACGACAATGAAAAAATTTATTTTTGCAGTGGTGTTTGGGGTGGGTGTATCGAGTTCACCACTTGTTTTTGCCACAGGAGACATTTCCGCTGGCAAAACAAAATCAGCTGTGTGCGCTGCCTGTCATGGTGCTGATGGTAACAGTCCTTCTGATATGTACCCAAAACTGGCTGGACAACATGCCAGTTACCTCTACAAACAGCTAGTCGAATTCAAAAGTGGTAAACGTAAAAACGCCATAATGGCGCCGATGGTGGCCAACCTGTCGGAACAGGATATGGCTGATTTGGCGGCTTATTTTGCCAGCAAAGAAACTGCGCCGGGCGCCGTGAGCGAAGACTTGCTGGAACTGGGAAAACAGATTTATCGTGGCGGCAATAGCGAATCCGGGGTGCCTGCCTGCATGGCATGCCATGGTCCCAATGGCAGTGGTATGCCCGCGGCGAAATGGCCGAAACTATCTGCTCAATATCGTGCCTATACAGAATCGCAATTACACGCTTTTGCAAATGGTGAACGTCATAACGATCCTAATGGAATGATGCGTGATATTGCTTCCAAGTTGACTGAGGAAGAAATTAAAGCGGTTTCCGCTTATGTATCCGGTCTGCATTAATTGCTGATAAGCTCCGGTGACAATGATTCTGATTGCACCGGAGTAACTCATCGGCTCATGTTTGAGCAATTTCATGTCTGAAGTTACCCCGAAAGATCACTCCCACAACAGCTACTCTCGCCGATTATTTTTATTTCTTGGCTCTATGGAGTTGGCAATTACGTTATTGCTGACACTTGCCATTGCCTCTGTTATCGGCACTGTTCTACAGCAAAACCAGCCCTATGCTGATTATGTCATTAAATTTGGTCCTTTCTGGTTTGAAGTATTTGAACAGCTTGGGCTTTATGATGTTTACAGTTCTATCTGGTTTATCGCCATACTTGCATTGCTTGTCATTTCCACATCGGTTTGTGTAATTCGTCATTTTCCGGCGATGGCTAAAGAAATGTGGCAGTTACGCACTAATGTGCAGAAAAAATCCTTAAAAGCTATGCATCACAGTGCTCAGTGGCAATCAAATGCAACCATGCCTTCAGTAGCAAATGATTTGCAGCACGAGTTCAAAAAACTGGGGTTCCGCAGTAGACAAACGGTTAAACAAGATGATGCTGTATTAATTTCTGCAATGCGTGGCGGTATGAACCGTCTCGGCTACCTGTTTACCCATATTGCCATTGTGGTGATCTGTGTTGGTGGTCTGTTTGATAGCAACATGCCATTAAAATTTGCCGAATGGCGCGGTGAAATCAAAATTGAGACCCGCGATCTTTCGATCCGTGAAATACCTGCAGAAAGTCGTCTTGCAGTTGGTAGTCAGGGTTTTAGGGGGAGTGTAAGTATCCCGGAAGGCAAGGCGGCAGAAGTAGTTTTTTTACCGGTTCGTGACGGTTATTTGTTGCAAGCCCTGCCTTTTCGTATTGAAGTAAAAGATTTCCGAATCGAACATTATCCCAATGGTCAGCCAAAATCTTTTGAATCGGATTTAGTGATTCACGACGATCAACTGGCGGAACCCTTTGAATCTACTATTGCGGTAAACCACCCATTAATTTATCGAGGCCACTCGATCTATCAATCCAGTTTCAGTGACGGTGGTTCTTCGCTTAGTATCGATGCATGGCCTCTTGATAGCCGTGCCGGGACTGAGCCTGTTTCTATCCAAACCAAAGTATTTGAAAATCGTCAAATGCTGTGGGGAGAAGAAACCATGCAGCTGGAAATGACCAGTTTCCGGCCGTTTAATATCAACCCTGATCCGACAGAAGAAGATGAGCGAAATTTACGTGATTTTGGTCCGAATTTTACGTTTAAGTTACGTACAGAGACTGGTGAAGCCAGAGAATACGAAAACTATATGTTTCCGGTTGAGCGTGATGGTCGCGAATACTTTTTAAGTGGTGTTCGTAACAGTCCTGCAGAATCCTTTGCCTACCTCTATTTACCTGTAGATGAAGATGGCAGCTTGCAGCAGTTCTTGAATTATTCAGCGTTATTACGTGATGAAGAGCTGGTATCAGATATTGCCAATTCGATGATGAAAGAAGCGTTGGCAATGTTGCCAGAACGTGATGAAGCTCTTGAAGCCAGTTTGCAGCAAACCCTCGAAACATTGATCACCATGTTTGTCAGGGGTGGTTTTGATGAGGTCAGGGATTTCATTGATAACAATCTTCCTGACGCCGAGCGTGACAATCTGGCGCCTGCTTATCTGGGCATGTTACGGGAGATGCTGGCGCGGATTTATTTCAGCATGGATGGCATTACTCCGCAAACTGTGACCAACGACCAGTTACTGTTTTTACAGGATAGTGTGGATACAATTGGCACCTTATCGCGTTACGGTTCGCCGGTCTTTTTGCAGCTGACTGATTTTGAACATGTTCAATCGACCGGCCTGCAAATTGCCAAAGCCCCAGGAAAGAATGTGGTGTATTTCGGTTGTGCGCTATTGATAATCGGTGTGTTTTTACTGTTCTATCTTCCACAGAGACGCTTATGGGCATGGGTGGAAGAGGGTGCTGAACACACGGAAATTATATTGGCAGGTTCGACAAATCGAAATGCCCGCGAGTTTGATACATTTTTCAATGAGCAACAAACTGTTTTAGCAACTAAAACCGGGAACTCCAACCTGGAGCCAGGTTCTTAATGAAAGCGTTAAAGAGTATGAGAAACCTATGACAACGAATACTGAAATCATGACAAAACCTGCTGCCCATACCTGGTGGTGGTATGCACTTTTATTACTGGCAACCATTGGTATTTTGTCTGTTTATCATGAAGTGCTGGACGTATATGAGGTCTCAATCCTGATGTTTACGGCTATTAGCATGGGCTTTGTCGGCAATCATTGGCCCGGCTTCCGCGGTCACGCTATCGCTGTTGCTATGCTCAGTCTAATTGCCTTGCAGTTATACGGTACCAATCTGGAGGCTGCTGAAACTAACGGATTGCTCAAATACATGCTGGCCAGCCAGTCAGCCATTATGTGGATGAGTGTATTTTTTATCGCCGCCACATTTACCTATTTTGGTGGGTTGATTTTCAGATCTGACTATACCGAAAAAGTTGGTAGCGTATTTACCTGGATTGCGACGACCTTTGGTATGACAGGGCTGATGGTTCGCTGGCGTGAAACGCATATGATGGGTGCTGATATTGGCTACATTCCTGTCAGCAATCTTTACGAAGTCTTTATTCTGTTTGCTGTCGTAACGGCTTTACTGTATCTGTTCTACGAACGTCGGTATCAAGTGCGTAGTCTGGGTGGATTCGTCTTGCTGGTTATCTCTGCTGCTGTGATATTTCAGCTTTGGTATGCATTTGAACGTAATGCCCACGAAATTCAGCCATTAGTCCCGGCATTACAAAGTTACTGGATGAAAATTCATGTACCAGCCAATTTTATAGGATACGGTGCGTTTGCTATGGCTGCCATGATTGGCATCGCTTATTTATTGGTCAGCTGGCGTAGTGAAAAAAATCCGGACAGTGGGTTGGTCAAAGCCATGCCGCCACTGACAATGATGGATGATCTGATGTATAAAAGCATTGCCCTGGGCTTTGCCTTTTTTACGGTGGCGACGATTCTAGGGGCTTTGTGGGCTGCTGAAGCGTGGGGCGGTTACTGGTCTTGGGATCCGAAAGAGACTTGGGCTTTGATTGTCTGGCTAAACTACGCAGCCTGGTTGCATATGCGCATGACAAAAGGATGGAATGGTAAACCAATGGCCTGGTGGGCAATTGTTGGATTGTTCGTGACCTTATTTGCCTTTCTGGGTGTCAATATGTTTCTGTCCGGCCTTCATTCTTATGGCAGTTTGTAATTAAAAAATTTAAGGATATTGAAATGACGAGATCAATTCGTGCTTTGTTACTCACCACAGCGGCATTATTAATGCCTTTGTCTGTGTCAGCTGATTCAACAAGCTACAAAGAGGGTGAACACTACAAGCCTACCACTGAGCGTATGGCGAAAAATACCTCAAATGAACACATTGAAGTCATTGAGTTGTTCTCGTACTCCTGTCCACATTGTTTTAATTTGGACTCACAAATCATGCAATGGAAAGAAACCTTGCCTGAAAATGTGAAATTTACCCAGGTACCGGCTATTTTCCGTGACAGTTGGTTGCAGTTAGCAAGGGTGTTTTATGCTGCACAAATAACGGGTGATTCTGAAAAGTTGCATAAAGCATTATTTAATGCGATTCATATTGATAAGCGTCGTCTCGATACTGAAGATCGTTTGCTCGATTTTGTTGAAGAGCAGGGGATTGATCGTGAGAAATTCGTTGAAACGATGAATTCGTTTACTGTCAAAACCAACGTAAAAAAAGCACTGATCATCAGCCAAACATCTGGCGTTCAGGGTGTTCCAGTTATTATCGTTGATGGACGTTATTTTACTGACGCACCGCTGGCAGGAGGGATGACTGAAATGCTTAATGTGGTTGAGTATTTGATTGAAAAAGTTGAAGCAGAAAAATAAAGCGAGTTTTGTTAGAGCAGGTAAGGCCGGTTAGCGAAAGCAACCGGCCTTTTTTATAATGCTGCTGGAAGTGTTTCATTAATTTCAGCGGGTGGGGTGGAAGCATTTTGATTGACTTCATCATGGTGCAACATAATATCGTAATAACGTCGGATATTACCGACGTAACGCACCGGCTCGGCGCCACGTGCATATCCATGACGTGTTTGGCTGAACCACTTCTGTTTGGCAAGTAAAGGCAGGTTTTCGCGAACATCAGCCCAGCGGTCAGGATTGCCGCCATTTTTTTCCGTCAAGACTCTTGCGTCTTCCAAATGCCCCATACCAATATTATAAGCAGCTAACGCTAACCAGGTACGATCCGGCTCAGCGATCCGCTCCGGTAAACGGGTTTTCATAATAGTCAGATAGGCTGTGCCGGCAAAGATACTCTGCTCAGGATCTTCCCGCTCGCTGACGCCCATTTCATTTGCAGTGGCTTGAGTCAGCATCATCAAGCCACGTACGCCAGTACTGGAAACGGCATCTGGATTCCAGTGTGATTCCTGATAGGCAACTGCTGCGAGAAAGCGCCAATCATAACCATAGGCTAATGCAGCAGCTTTGAAAGTGGATTCATATTGAGGGAGATGCGTCTGAATACGACGGTGAATGGCACGCGAATCAACATAATCGAAACGACGAATATGACCGAAATACTTTTCAATTAATTGATCCAGATAGCCTGAACTTTCTATTTCTTCAAAAAAAGCATTTACCGCAAGTTGTAAACTCATATCATCATTGCGACGCATACCCCAGGCTAATGGCTGGGGATCCGATATATCAAAAGCCACTCTTAGTTCGGGATAAAGACTATGGCTGGCAGCCATCTCATTAGAGTCAACGATGGTGTAATCAATAAGTTCGAGCTGGACCAGCTCAAGTAACCCGCTGGTGTCTATCGTCTGGTTTTCGGTCCAAGACAACAATGGTATTTCCTGTTGAAGATTAGCAAGCTGTTCAGCATGGCTGCTATTAGCAACAATTTCTAACTGACCGGTGCTGATTTCGGTGATATCTCGCGGTTTCTGGCTGCCATGACGGTAAATAAGCTGTTGAGTGACTTCATGATAAATTGGGCCAAACCGTAATCTGTTTTGCCGGGCCCGGGTTATTGTTAAGCCCGCAGCAGCAATATCTGCCTGACCGTTTTCAATCATATCGAGGGTTTTGCTGAGGTTATCGGGAACGGTCACTTTGAGATCAACACCGAGAAAATCGGCAAACCGTTGCGCCAGTTCAAACTCAAATCCCGCCATTTCACCACCATTATTATAATAACTGGTCAAACCATAGCGACTCACCACACGAAGTTCACCACGCTCCAGGATTTGCTCCAGTTGATTACTGGAGGAGTTGCAAGCGTTTAATACGCAGAGCATGCAAAGGAGAAAAATTAGCTTTTTCAAAACTTCACTCTGACAGTAGGGCATGAAATTATCCTACATAAGGAAGGCTTTGCACATCAAATTTCCCAAAACTTACAATTAATGAACAGGAAAATGTGATGTCTATCGCTTCCCGCGAAAGAAATCCTTCAGCAGCTTACTGCTTTCTTCAGCTAACACACCATGTTCATATTGAACACGATGGTTTAACTGACTGGTATTAAAAATATCCATACAACTGCCCGCTGCACCGGTTTTCGGTTCAGTAGCAGCGAAAACTACTCGCTCAATTCTGGCATGAACAATCGCGCCAGCACACATGATGCAGGGCTCCAGCGTGATATACATTGTGGAACCGGGGAGTCTATAGTTCTGTTGGTTGGCACAGGCTGCACGTAAAGCAACAATCTCGGCATGCGCCGTAGGATCCAGTTGACTGATAGGTTGATTCCACCCAGTACCAATGAGTTCATCCTGATGGACGATAATCGCACCAACCGGTACCTCGCCATGTTGTTCTGCCTGATGCGCCAGTAATAATGCCTGACGCATCCAATACTCATCGTTGAACATGACTGATATGAACATCAATTAGGTTGAGTAAGCGCTGGCTGGCACCTTTACTTTGTTCAATCAGGTGTTTACCCGCATCTCCCATTTCAGCGCGACGTTGAGGATCTTTTAATAACGCAATGACTGAATCCGCTAATTGTTCAGTGTTTTTTACCTCAATAGCCGCATGATGTTCGAGAAACTGTCTGGTTATTTCAAGAAAGTTAAAATAATGAGGGCCGGTGATAACGGGGCGGGAAAGCGCAGCCGGTTCTAATATATTGTGACCGCCATGATTCACCAGGCTACCTCCAACAAAAGCAACATCTGCTGTACCATAAAAAACCGATAATTCGCCCATGCTATCAACCACCAGCGCTTGAACCTGGCTACTACAAGGCTTGCCATCACTTCTTCGCAGTGTATTTAAACCAGAACGACGGCACAGTGCTGTCACCCGATCAAAGCGTTCAGGATGACGTGGAACAATGATTAATAATAAATCACGAAACTGGCCACGGATTTTGCGGGCCGCATCCAGTATTAGCTCTTCTTCGCCCTCATGGGTGCTGGCGGCAATAAATACGGATCGATTTCCCCATAATGCTCGTATTGACTCTGCACGCTCGATAACACTGGCCGGTAAACTGATTTCATATTTCAGGTTTCCCACGGCGTGGACTTTGTCTTTATGTGCACCCAGTTGAACAAAACGATCGCGGTCACTATGGGATTGTGCGGCAATGAGCGGAATGCTTTGTAACATCTGCCGTGTTAACTTGGCGACTTTCAAATATCCCCGGGCACTGCGGGCGGATAGTCTTGCGTTGGCGACTGTGAGGGGAATTGAACGTTCAGCACAAATCAGAATCAGATTAGGCCAGAGTTCAGTTTCCATAATAATGCCGAACTGAGGCTGCATTGCGTCAAGAAAACGTCTGATAGCGAACGGTAAATCATATGGCAGATATACGTGCAGTACATTTTCTGCAAACAGGCTTTTTACCCTGGCACTACCGGTGGGGGTCATTGTAGTGATAAGAACCTGATGTTCAGGGTAACGGTCCTGTAACCCTTTAATAAGGGGGCGACAAGCCTCGACTTCCCCTACAGATACCGCATGCACCCAGATAAGATTTTGCTCGGATGCGCGGGAAGGTATATGTCCAAACCGTTCATTCCAGCGTTTAAAATAAGCTGGTGCCTTAAATCCACGCCAGATCAATCTGATCAATATGAAAGGCAGAGCAAGATAGAATAGGGTTGAATACAAAACTTTCAAATTGGACTCACTGCAGGCAGTTTTTTAAGCTTAAATTGAGTTGGGATGATAGCATAGACACTGTTTTGTATTGTTATCGAACAGATGAAAATTCTCAGTAAAAAATTCCTTCACCCGCGCTTTTGGCCAAATTGGCTTGGCCTGCTTCTTATGCGTATCTCAATTTACTTGCCAAAATCCTGGCAATTGTTCGCGGGTCATAGTCTGGGCCGCTTAATGCGATTGTTTATGAAGGATCGCGAGCGTGTTGCCAGGCGAAATCTTGAATTATGCTTCCCGGAAATGAGTCAGCAAAAACGTAAAGAATTGCTCAGTGAAAATATGTTGACGATGGGCATGATGCCGATCGAGACCGCCATCAGTTGGTGGGCCAGTGACAAAAGCCTGGAAAAACGGGTGGAATATCATGGTCTCGAACATATTCACAATGCTCTGGCTAAAGGGAAGGGTGTGCTGTTACTGACCGGCCACTTTACCAGCATGGAATTGGGCGGACGGCTGATCATGTTGAAACAGCCGTGCTATGTGATGTTTCGTGAACTTAAAAGTCCGTTATTTAATGCAGTGATGCTACATCAGCGACAACGTCACAGTGAAGGGACAATCTTACAAGCAGATATGCGCGGTATGTTGAGAGCATTAAAAAAGAATAAGGTTGTATGGTATGCGCCTGATCAGGATTTTGGTCGAAGAACCAGTGTTTTTGCCAAATTTTTTGGTATAAAAGCCGCCACTATTCCAGCAACAGCTAGACTCGCCAAAATGAGTGGTGCAGCCGTTGTGCCTTATGTACCAAGACGCTTACCCAATGGAAATTATTCGATTGATATTGGACCCGCCTGGGAAAACTATCCAATAGGCGATGAACTGGCTGATGCGCAACGAGTAAATGACTGGGTAGAGGCCGAAATAAAAAAATCGCCGACGCAATATCTGTGGGTGCATCGACGATTTAAAACTCAGCCAGAAGGCAAGGGCTTATTTTACAAAAAAGCCTAGGGTCCGTTCAGGTTTCATAGCCCCAGCACTTCGGTTTGTGGCTATGAAAGCTCAAGGGACCCTAGCGATTAAACGGAGAAAAACTGTAGCTCAGCATTAATGATTCGGAGCCGGGATTGTTTTTTGCCAAGTCCGCATTCGACATATGATAGAGCGTTAACGCCAGCCGTGAAGATGAGCTAATACGATAACCGAGCTCTATTCCCGTACGAAATAAAAAACCGCTTCCCAAATCCTGACCATCGCCATCTTCATAGCCGACCACGGCAAGTTGTGGGGTTAAGACCCATTTTTCTCCAAGATTAATGTCATATCGACCGCCTGCATGGGCCCAATAGCCTCCATCGGAGTTGCCGCTGAGACCAATTGCTGGAATGATATTAAAGAACGTTTCCTGTGTGGCAAACCGATACTCAACACCCAGTTCCAATGAGTTGTTGCTTTCGAAAACTTCAAAACTTCCTGCAGACATCGCGATTGCTGGAGATTCCGCCTGAACGCTCACACAGCCTAGTAATCCGATGATTCCGATAATGCTCTTTCTTATCATAAATTATTGTCCTTTTAGATCATCAAAATCAGTTTATTAGATAACATGATTCATCCAGTTTGAGAAGTTAAATGCAAAAAAAAACCACCCGAAGGTGGTTTTTTTGTCCAATAAACGTTGAATTAACGTTTAGAGAACTGTGGTTTCTTACGAGCTTTATGCAAACCGATTTTCTTACGTTCAACGGCACGCGCATCACGAGTGATGAAGCCGGCACTACGTAAATCAGTTTTCAGTTCGCTGTTATATTCGACTAATGCGCGGCTGATACCGTGACGAATCGCACCAGCTTGACCGTTGTTACCACCACCACGAACGGTGATATTAAGGTCAACTTTGTCGGTCATTTCAACCAGTTCAAGTGGTTGGCGTACCACCATGCGAGATGTTTCGCGACCGAAGTAATCTTCAAGGGTGCGGGTGTTGATGGTAATGTTGCCGCTGCCTGGCTTCATGAATACACGAGCGGTTGAGCTTTTGCGGCGGCCTGTTGCGTAGTAAGAATCTGCCATGACGTTATCCGATTAAATTTCCAGCATTTTAGGTTGTTGAGCTGCGTGTGGATGTTCAGTACCAGCATACACTTTCAGTTTGCTGAACATAGCACGGCCCAGAGGATTTTTAGGCAACATGCCTTTCACTGCCGTCTGGATGACACGCTCAGGTGCTTTATCCAGTTGTTTTTCCAGCGAGATAGATTTGATACCACCAATGTGACCAGTGTGGTGATAATAGATTTTATCTTTCATCTTGTTGCCGGAAACACGCAGTTTTTCAGCGTTTACAACAACAATGTAATCGCCTGTATCAACGTGAGGTGTATAAATAGCTTTGTGTTTGCCGCGCAGACGGCGAGCGATTTCTGTTGCCATACGGCCCAGAGTTTTGCCATCGGCATCAATTACGAACCAGTCGCGACGAACTTCTGCTGGTTTTGCACTTAAGGTTTTCATTCCGCGGGGTGCTCCTGAAAATATACGCATGCGGTCAAATAAAGAGGGAGAATGTTACGGATTCAAGCAAAGTCTGTCAACTGCAATTAACTAAATATAAATAGCAAAAAGCCACCCAGTACTAAGCGGTAAATGACAAAAGGCCACATGCCTATCCGTTCGAGTAGTTTAAGAAACAAAAAGATACAGATGTAAGCACTGATGGCCGAGAAAACCGCGCCAGCAGTTAGGGCAAACCAGTCCGTTGCTTGATCAGCTTTGATCAGTTTAACTGTTTCCAGGCCCCCTGCCAAAAAAATAACCGGAATAGATAATAAAAATGAGAAGCGGGCAGCAGCTTCACGCGTTAATCCCAGCATCAATGCTGCGGTCATGGTGATGCCTGAGCGGGATGTGCCCGGTATTAGCGCCAAGGCCTGGGAGAAACCAATAATAAAAATGTCTTTCCAGTTCATTTGATCTTCTTGGCGGTTTCGCTTGCCTTTCCAGTCTGCCCAACCTAGTAACAGTCCGAATAAAATTGTTGTTGCGGCAATAACCAGCGGACTACGTAAGAATAACTCGATGAAATCATCCAAAAATAATCCGGCCAGTCCAACCGGAATGGTACCGATAATGACGGCCCAGGCTAATTTACTTTCACCTACAGTTTGTTTTTGTTGCAGAGAGCGAAACCAGTCAAAGACAAGTTGTCTGATGGTTGTTCGAAAATAAAAAATAACCGCTGTCAGTGTGCCCACATGTACTGCGACATCAAATGCAAGCCCCTGATCTTCCCAGCCGGCAATAATGGGTAACAGAATCAGATGAGCAGAGCTCGAAATGGGTAAAAACTCGGTTAGGCCTTGCAGTAGGGCAAGTGCAATAATTTGTATAATTTCCATATTTTTCTCATGACATAGCCATCGCTGGCAAAAGGCTCATTATTAATGGGTCTTATAATAGCTGGCTTCGTGTTAAAATTCTCGATTGAATATTACTTCTCAATCAGGATTAGCTGACCCATTATGTCAACTCGTATAAGAGAAATTCCATATAACTACACTTCTTTCTCAGATCGTGAAATTGTCATCCGCTATCTGGGCGAACCGATGTGGGAAATTCTGCAACAGTTACGTGAACAACGCAAAACTGGGCGCAGCGCAAAAATGCTGTTTGAAGTTTTGGGTGACATGTGGGTTATCACCCGCAATCCTTATATACAGGATGATTTGATTGAAAATCGCAAACGCTGGGACTCGCTGCGCCATGCTTTGCATCATCGTCTGGATCAAATCCGTGAACGTGCTACAGAAAATGATAATCAACTGGCACTTCAGCTTGAGCAAGCAGCTCGCAAGGCAGTAGAAAAGTTTGAGCGTGAACTGCTGGCAACGGCGGATCGTCGCAAAGTGGTTATGCGTCGTCTTAGCCGTGTGACCAAAAAACACAATATCTGTTTTGATGGATTATCGCGTGTGTCACATGTGACTGATGCCACTGACTGGCGTGTTGAATATCCGCTGGCCGTTATCAAACCGGACACCGAAGAAGAAATGGCCGCTATTATTGCTGCCAGTATTGAGTTGGGTTTAACTGTCATTCCTCGTGGTGGCGGTACCGGCTATACCGGTGGGGCGATTCCTTTGACTGCGGATAGTGTCGTTATCAATACCGAAAAACTGGAAGGCTTAGGGACTGTTGTTTATCGCAAGCTTCCTGGACGTGATGATGAAGTTGCTACTGTGCGTGCCGAAGCCGGTGTTGTGACCCGTCGATTGTCTGACCTTGCCGGTAAAAATGGTTTGGTCTTTGCTGTGGATCCGACGTCTCAGGATGCCTCGACTATCGGCGGTAATGTGGCGATGAATGCCGGTGGTAAAAAAGCCGTTATGTGGGGAACTGCACTGGATAATCTGGTTTCCTGGAGAATGGTGACGCCCGATGCGACCTGGATGGAAGTGGAACGCCTAAACCACAACATGGGTAAAATCCACGATATTGAGATGGCGACTTTCAGAATCAGTCGTTATAAACCAGATGGCAAAACATTGTTGGAAGCGCCTGAAGAGATTGCTATACCTGCACAGCAGTTACGCAAGTTGGGCTTGGGTAAAGATGTAACCAACAAGTTTTTGGGTGGCTTACCTGGCATTCAGAAAGAAGGTTGCGACGGCTTGATTACCTCGGCGGTGTTTGTCCTTCACCGTATGCCACAATTTATTCGAACTGTTTGTCTCGAATTCTTTGGTAACGATTTGACCAAAGCTGTACCGGCGATTGTGGAAACCAAAAACTTCCTTGATAACAACAAAAAAGTGCTGCTCGCAGGTATGGAGCATCTGGACGAACGCTACGTTAAAGCAGTTGATTACAGCACTAAAGCACCACGTTCAGAGTTACCGAAAATGGTACTGCTGATCGATATTGTCGGCGATGATGAAAATGCAGTAGCCGAAGCCAGTTCTGAGGTTGTGCGTCTATCGAATGCCCGTGAGGGAGAAGGCTTTGTTGCGGTAAGTCCTGAGGCACGGGCCCGTTTCTGGGCTGATCGTGCGCGTACTGCAGCCATTGCCAAACACACTAACGCGTTCAAAATTAATGAAGACGTGGTCATTCCGCTTGAGCGGCTGTCTGAATATAACGACGGTATTGAGCGAATTAACATCATTCATTCCACTAAAAATAAGCTGCGAATAGTGGATGCGGTGCTGCAGTTTTTGAGCAGTCAGCCTAAAGAGCTGAAACAAACCATTAAAAAACTCGATGACAGCGCTGAAAATGATGCCATTCTGCAATCGAAAGTTGATACTGCCTGCAGTCATTTACGTGTGGTACAGACCCGCTGGCAGGAAGTTCTGGATAACCTTGATTCTGTCGCATTGAATCACAAAGAGTTGTTATCCGATGAAGTGCTCAAGTTGCTGGCTGATACCGATACCTTATTTAATGTATTGCAACGCCGGGATTTACGTATCTCTTATCGTAAAGAGGTGGAAAAACCACTGAAAGAACTGTTTCAGGGCCAATCTCTGGAAGTGTTGCGTACCAAGCTGGATGATATTCATAAAGAATTACGTTCAAGCCGACTGTTTGTTGCGACTCATATGCATGCCGGGGATGGTAATGTGCATACCAATATTCCGGTGAACTCAAACGACTATCAGATGATGCATGAAGCAGAACTGATCGTTGATGGGGTGATGAAGCTGGCGGGTGACCTCGGTGGGGTTATCTCTGGTGAGCATGGAATTGGTTTGACCAAGATGCAATATCTGGATAAAGCGACCATTGATGCATTTGCCGGTTATAAACAGAAAGTGGATCCGTTGGGCCGTTTCAATGCCGGTAAATTGCTGGCGGGTTCAGGCCTGGAAAACGCCTACACACCGTCATTGAGACTATTGCAACAGGAAGCGTTAATTCTTGAAGCCAGTGATTTGGGTGAGATTAACAACGATATCAAGGACTGTTTGCGTTGCGGTAAATGTAAACCGGAATGTACCACCCATGTGCCGCGTGCCAATTTGTATTATTCACCACGCGACAAGATCCTGGGCACTGGTCTGATTATGGAAGCGTTTCTCTATGAGGAACAGACCCGCCGCGGTATTTCGGTACGACATTTTGAAGAAATGAATGATGTGGCCGATCACTGCACGGTATGTCATCGCTGTCTGAATCCATGTCCTGTCAATATCGACTTTGGTGACGTGTCAATGAAGCTGCGTGCCGTGTTGAAGAAACAAGGTAAACGCCATGTGAATCTGGGTACCTGGTCTTCGATGGCTTATCTGAATGCGACGGATCCTTTTACCGTTAAAATCATGCATAAAACCATGATTCAAATGGGGTTCAAAGCCCAGCGCCTGGCGCACTCGGCAGCTAAGTATCTGGGGCTTCTGGCCAACAAAAAGAAAAAGCCACCATTACCTACGACGGGTAAAACACCCTTACGTGAACAGGTGGTGCATTTTGTTAAAAAACCGATGCCGGGCAATCTGCCGACGCGAACCACGCGTGGCATGCTGGGTCTGGAAGATGACAAAATGGTACCGATTCTGCGGGATCCAAACAAAGTCAGCGAAGATTCCGATGCGGTATTTTATTTCCCGGGTTGTGGCTCAGAGCGTCTTTTCAGTCAGGTAGGGCTGGCAACTCTGGCGATGTTATATGAAGTAGGTACTGAAACGGTACTACCACCAGGCTATTTATGTTGTGGTTATCCTCAGGCTTCTACCGGTGATGATGACAAGGCCACGGCGATTTCAACCAGTAACCGGGTGTTGTTCCATCGCGTCGCCAATACGCTGAACTATATGGATATCAAGACTGTTATCGTGTCTTGCGGAACCTGTATGGATCAGTTGCTTAAATATGAATTTGAAGCGATTTTCCCGGGCTGCCGTTTATTGGATATTCATGAGTACCTGATGGAAAAAGGTGTGAAAATGCAGGGTGTCGACGGTATTCAGTATATGTATCACGATCCCTGCCATACACCGATGAAAACCTATAAACCAACGTCAGTGGCCGCCAGTCTGTTGGGTCAGGATGTCACCTTGAATGATCGTTGCTGTGGTGAGGCAGGTTCGTTTGCCGTTGCACGTCCTGATATTGCCACACAGGTTCGGTTCCGTAAGGAAGAAGAGATCACCAAGGGCATTCAAGAATTAACTGGCCAGGACAAAGCGGTTAAAGGCAATGTGAAAATGCTGACGTCCTGCCCAGCCTGTCAGCAGGGGCTGTCACGCTACAACGAAGATACCGGTATTGAAACCGATTACATTGTAGTGGAAGTGGCGAAACACGTGCTAGGTGAACAGTGGCATACACAGTTTATTGATAATGTGAAAGCCGGTGGTATTGAGCGGGTACTGCTCTAATAAATAGAATGATCCCGGACGCAGTATTCTGCGTTCGGGATTTTTTTATGAAAGGCTATCAGTGCAGAGGCGTTAACGCTTCACCGTTGAAACTGACACGATCCCAGCCATAACGCAGAAAGTTACGGATATTCTGATGGTCTTCACCTTTGGGATTCAGCAAAACATCGCTTCGGTAATAACGCCCAAAACAGGCTAAGGTCTGTGACTCTCCCAATTCATGCAAAATACCAAAAAACAGAATTTTGCATGATCCATTATTCTCTCCAACATCATTATGCAGCTCACCGTTATGAAATGCGGTGGGGGTGAACTGATAATTGGTATCAATCACCGCAATGGTATCTTCGAAATCAATTGCGGACGGATTATCAGTCAACGTGCTGAGAAAGGTCGCTAAATCCATAGTAAAACTCCAAAATTAATAAAAAAAGCGGGTAAATTCGGCCACTGGTTCACGAGCAGTGCGGTATTTATTAACCGCAGCATGAGTATCTTCATAACCTATTGCCATACCGCACACCAGAATAGTGTCGGCAGGATACTCCAGAATTTTTTTAACATTTTCAGGGTATTCCGCTAGAGCCGCCTGCGGACAGGTGGCCAGACCTTTATTCTGCGCGACCAGCATCAGATTCTGTATAAACATACCCAAATCCAGAAAGGATCCGGTCTGCATCTCTGCATCCATAAAAAACAGCATCATCACTGGTGCGTCAAACGCCCGATAATTGGCTTCCCATTGTTTCCGTTGGGCGTGTTTGTCTTTGCGGTCAATCTGCAAACTCTGATAAAGCTGTAAACCACAGGCACGGCGACGATCTATATACGGCGACTGCCAGGTTTCGGGGTAATAAGAATAGTCTGGCCTGGACGCATGACCTTCTCTGAAAGCGTGAATCAGACTCTCCGAGAGTTGTTGTTTGGTGTTGCCGGTCACGACTGCTACCTGCCAGGGCTGGGTATTGGCGCCTGAAGGTGCATGACGGGCGATATCGAGTATTTCATGAATAAGTTTATCGTTAACCGTTTTATCCAGAAATGCCCTGGTGCAGTGACGTTGTTTAATTACTTCATCAATCTTCATATTTGGGCTCTGCTTCTTTTAATCTCAGCACAAACCCTATCATTACCGCCGCTAGGCCCAATAGCATCAATTGCAATTCAATATGTCCCCATAACAACGTGATTGAAAAGCCAAAGGCGATGACCAGCATAACAAGTGCCTGGATTTTGGTACGGCGCCGTACTGTTTTGGTTTGATCCCATTGTCTTAATGGGGCCCCTATCCAGCGGTTATTCAGCAACATGGCGTGAAACCGTGGTGAAGTCTCGGCAAAACAGCCCAAGGCGAGAATCATAAACGGCGTAGTTGGCATTACGGGCAAAAATGCGCCAATTATTCCTAAAATGACGCATAACCAGCCAAAGCTGAAAATTAAAAAATGTTTGATTCTTTTTCTCATATTGAAAAAAAAGTTGCCTGAATGTCAGAGTTTATTACCAGGTTTTGTTTATTTTTCAGCATCACTACTGCTGGAGGCCCATATCGTCCAACAAGGCAGCTGTTAAAGATAAACAGTCCCAAAGGGTTGGCATTCGCGACAGCTAAAATGTTTAATGTCATTATCAAACCGTGATTATACGTGCTGGCAACTAATGCTGAGGTTTCAATTGCCATAAAAGTCGAAAAACCAAAGCTTGTTCTAAGAAAGCATCACTCAGTTGTGACAAGCTTGGGCTATTAATTATCTGCTAGATAAAGATCTACATCGCCAAAGAGGGTCAGCATGCAACAGCAAAATAAAACATTTCAGCTACCAATACGCACCGCAGTAGTTGCAGGGTTAATGCTTTCCAGCTTGCTGGTCGCTGTAGTCATCATTGCATTGCAATATTACTTCAATAAGAACCTGGCAGAGAAAACACTGCATTCTCGTTATCAGCAAACAAAGGCCAGTGTGAATGAGTATCTGGAATCCATTGATAATCGTGCCACGAATGAAATAAATGAACTAAAACAGTTACCCAGATTACTCGAAAATCCACAGATCAATGGTGAAGTCGGTCAGTTGTTGGTTGCCGTTATGCAACGTAATCCGTTATTTCAATCGGTTTATCTTGGTCAACAAAATGGTGAGGTAGAACAACTCATCAACTTACAGGCCACGCCAGCCCTGCGCCAGCATTTGCGTGCAGAGGAGGCAGATCGTTGGCTGTTAATCAAAATTTTCAATGAAGATGGTCAGCAACATCGACGCCTTGAATATTATGATCGTAATTTTACCCTTCGTCATGCCTGGCAGCATCAAAGTGATTTTGATATCACTACCCATTCCTGGTTTTCAGAGGCTACCGTCGATGAAGTGAGCAAAACTCAATCCTATCTGCTCGCCGAAATGCATTCTCCAGCACAAACCTACTCAGTCAAATTGCCAGACAGTGATGCCGTTTTATCGATCACCGTAGAATTGACAGGATTGTCTACTTTGCTGGAAAACCGTCATCGAGACAATGAAACGGAAATATTTTTCTATCCACAAACCGGTGGAGTTATTGCCTCAAACCAACCTGCAGAACAGATAACCTCATTGCCAGAAGCGCCAAGACTGGAACTGACCAACGAGCAACTGGCAATCATTGAAGAAAACCCGATAGTACGGGTGAGTAGTGAGAAAGACTGGCCGCCATTAAATTTTTCCAGTAACGGTGTTCCCATGGGGTATGCCGTAGATGTGCTGAATTACATTTCACGGATGAGCGGGTTGGAAATGCAGTTTATTACTGGAGACAATTGGCAACAGTTGGCCACACAGTTTGTTGATGGTGAGCTGGAAATCATGCAGCCGGTTTTTTACAGTGAGTTTCGTAACTTTATGGGTGAAATGACCATTCCGTTTGTCGATGTTCCTTACGGCATTATCACCTCTTCCGAGTCGCCTGTTACACAAATTACAGAGCTGAACGGTAAAACGGTTGCCATCCCTGAGGGCTGGTCCTTAACAGGCAGGTTGCAAGCTGAGTTTCCAGATATCAACATTATTGAAGTGGAAACGACTCGTGAAGTTTTTGAAGCCGTTATCAGCGGGGAGGCTGATGCCGGAATGGATACGGCAATTACGTTGCAATATATCACCGCCCAGGAATATACCGATGAAATAACGGTGCATCAGGGGGTAGATTTCTCGCCAGCAGAATTGCCAACCGGGCTACATTTTATGGTGAATCGACAAAATGCGGGGCTTACTGAAGTCCTTAACCGGGCACTGGAAAATTTATCGGATAGTCATCATCAGGCCTTAGTTGATAAATGGTTTAATTCCATAGATACCGACGGTAACCCCCAGGGATTTCGTCTGGAGCGCTTTAAAAATGATGCGCTACAGGTTTCCGATAAGCTTCAATCGATAAGACTTAATGAGCAGGATTATTATGTCTATCATCAGGCTATAGCCATCAATGATGTTGAACCCCAGTACCTCACCATCATGTCACCGCAGAATACTGTGATGAGTCAGGTGTGGAGCAAAACTCAAAATGCCATGCTGGTTGCCGGCTTGATGTTGTTATTCCTCTTGCCGTTCAGTTGGTGGTTTGCCTCGCTAATATTATCTGCCGTGAAAAAACTTCAGCTAAATATTGAGCATATTCAACAGCGTCAATTTTCTGCGGTAGACGTTCCATCTCATCACTTATTGGAATTCAGTGCGTTAAGCGAAAAATTACTTGAACTGTCACAGACAAGTCGAGCTTATCAACAAGCACAACAGCAATGGACCGATTCGTTGATTGCATCAGTAGCCCATGCGATTGATGCAAAATCATCTTATCCAACACATCATTGTGTGCTGGTACCCGAGTTGTCGATGTTATTGGCAAACGAAGCGGATAAATCAAACGAGCAGATTTTTAAATATTTCAAGTTGGATGATGAAGACAAGCAGCGGGAATTCCGTTTGGCAGCCTGGTTACATAGCTTTGGAAAAATCACCACGCCGGAATATCTGGTTGATAAACGTACCAAACTGGAAATGCTCTATAACCGGATTCATGAGATCCGTATGCGCTTTGAGGTGTTATGGCGTGATGCCGAAATAGAGTTCTGGCAACAAACCCTGCAACGGCCCGAAAATCGTGCAATGAATGAAGAAGCTTTAAAGGTAAAGCAACTGCAGCTAAAAGATGATTTTGCTTTTATTGCTCAATGCAATATTGGTACAGAATTTATGGATCAGAATACCAATGAACGATTGAAACGACTGGCAAAAATCACTTGGGAACGACATTTTGATGATCAATTAGGGCTATCTCCCGTTGAGCTGGATCAGCAGACTGATGCGACAACGACTCTTCCGGTCACTGAACAGTTGCTGGCAGATAAAGCGGAACATATTATTCCTCGCAATCAGAAAGCAGCTGAGGATGCCCGGGCAGGGGAGAATCTCAACCAACCGGAATACGGTTTTAATCATGGTGAACTGTACAACCTGACCATTGAATCCGGCACCCTGACTAAGGAAGAGCGTTTCAGAATCAATGAACACATTCTGACCACTATCAAAATGCTTGAATCCCTGCCGTATCCTGATGAGCTTTCAAATATCCCACGTTATGCAACAACTCATTTGGAAACAATGAATGGTACTGGCTATCCGCGGGGGCTCACTGCTGACGATTTATCGGTGCCTGAACGCATCATTATGCTGGCCAATGTTTTTGAAGCCCTGACGGCAGCAGATCGCCCGTATAAAAAAGCCAAAACCTTGAGCGTGGCAATTTTCATTTTGCATCAGCTGGTTGAGCAGGAGTTGATGGATAGGGATGTGTTTGAATTATTCCTCACCAGTGGGGTTTACAAACACTACGCTGAAAAGTTTATGGCACCAGAACAAATTGATGAAGTTGATATCAACAAGTTTCTGCGAGAAGAAGAACGTTATATTTAGCTTAGGCGGTATAATGGATTAACCAATTCTGGTGTTTGTAGTGAGTTTTTAATGGCGATTCAGTGGTTTCCCGGACATATGCATAAAGCCGGGCTGGAGATGAAAAAAATCCTGCCGCAGATGGATTTGATTATCGAAGTGCTGGATGCCCGACTTCCGTACAGCAGTTCCAATCCCATGCTGGCGGCTATTCGAGGTGATAAGCCCTGCCTTAAGGTGCTGAACAAGGCCGATCTGGCTGATCCGCAACTGACTGAAATCTGGCAACAATATCTTGAGCAGGAGCAGGGAATCAGAACACTGGTTCTGTCTGCCAATGAGACAACGCGTGGCAAAGAATTAATTGCGATGTGCCAAAAACTGGTACCGCATAAAGCCAGCAGTGTGAAAAAAATTCAGGCACTGATAATGGGTATTCCCAATGTTGGTAAATCGACATTGATAAATGCACTGGCTGGGCGACAGATTGCCAAAACGGGTAATGAACCTGCTGTGACCAAGGTTCAGCAACGCATTATCGTTGATGATGTGGTGGTATTACATGATACGCCGGGAGTGTTATGGCCCAATCTGGAAAATCATGACAGTGGGTATCGTTTGGCCATTACCCATGCCATTAAAGAAACTGCTTTTGAGAATCATGATATTGCCTTATACGCCGTCAAGTATCTTATGCAGCAATATCCTCAAGCTTTGTTCAGTCGATTTCATGTCGATGACATCACTGACCATGAACAAACGATGTTGGAAAAAATGGCCCAGAAGCGTGGTTGTATTAAAGCCGGTGGTGTGGCCGATATTGAGCGGATCAGTAAAATTCTGCTGACTGAATTACGCAATGGTCAGCTTGGCAGGCTGACGCTGGAAACACCCGAGATGACTGAACGTGAGTGGTTGCAGGTAATACAGAGACGTGAAGAAAAAGCGGCCAAAAAAGCTGCACGTAAAAATAAGCGATGATCCTCTTCAACAGAATAAATTTATTTCTGTAACATCTGTGATCTGAAACTGTCTGTTGAGTAACGGTTGTGGAGAATTTGTTATGCGAATCTTAACGGTATTACTAATGTTTTTGCTGGCTGGCTGTGCGGCGACACAACCCTCGATATACGCAAAATCTCATAATGACATCCCTTATGAAGAGGTGCTGCAGAATTTTGAATCCTATGAGCAGCAAACAGTACGCTGGGGTGGAATGATTGCTCATGTAGCGAATTATGAGAATTTTTCTGAATTGACCATCGTGCAGTTTCCATTGACGCGGTATGGCGTTCCCATCTCAACCGAAAAAAGTGCTGGCCGGTTTATTGTTCGCAGTGAAAGTTTTCTCGATCCAATGATTTATTCCCCAGAGAAACTGGCTACTTTTATCGGTACCGTTAACTCACTACAACTGCAAAAAGTCGATCAAAAAATGTTATCGCTACCGTTGATTACACTCGAGGAAAGTCACGTGTGGCCACAAAAAGATCCTGAGTCCTCACGGCCCTATAATCCAAAGCATGATGCGCCATTTTTAGGCTATGGCTATTATGGAACAGGCTCCTACTCTCCATAAAAACGACTACTCGCACCATTTTATTAATCTAAATAATAATTATTTGCATTTAGATTAATCAGTCCTTATACTGCGTTTAACCTTATCAATATTGCTGAGGTATACGAGATGCAGTCATCAAAAAATTATTTTCCGAAACAAAAAGCAATACATGTGGCGTTTAGTCCTGATCGACTAGAAGCATTAATCAGTCAGGGCAAACTACATGCCGCTGACTTTAACTGTCTGGATAAAAAATCCAAACGAACAGTGTGGAGCATGCTGCTGGCAGCGGCAGCTCACAGATTGAGTTAATCATGAATGTAAACAGAGCAGAGAGAGCAGAAACCTGGTGCGAAGCTGTCATTTTAGCCGCCAATGAACAATTGGAATTGATGTACCGCCAACACGCTTCAGCATGTATTGCGTTACAGATTTCAAGAAATTATCGGTTATTACTAACCCATAACGAGCACCCTTTAAAGAAACAGCACTGGCGAGCCTTATCGCAGCGCTGGTTACTCAGTTATCAACTTCATCGAGGCCAACAGCGTGGATTACCCGATATGTTGGAAAGTCTCTGAATCTTCAAATTTAAAATAAGGATCTTTAATCATGGCTTCAAATACCTGCCAGCCGGAAAACGTCTTTTCTTCCAGTACCTGTGATATCCAGTTTTGCCCTGATTGTCAGATGGTGCACGTCAATATGGGGGCTATCACCATTCGCATGACGGAGCAGCATTTTGCGACTTATGCGATTGATATCAGCAAAGCATTGTTTCATATGCGCCAACGTGAAATACATCAGGCCGATATGCGGGTAATGATGTAATACACCTTTCACACGATTATTCTTGATCAACACCAAATCTGACGAAGGGGCTGTTTATCTTTCCGACCCTAAAGTTCTTTCGTTAAAATGCTGGTGGTCAGTGAAAAAAGGGAGCTCTGCTCCCTTTTTTTGTCTGAAATTTATGGCAAGATAAAATTCTGCTGCTGTTTTCAGCTATGCTTGTAGCTGCACTGAAAAAATTATTTGGGACTAGGTAAATGCTGAAAGGGATAAAAGTCACAGCGATTGTGATCATTTCTGTGCTGATGCTTATTTGGCTGACCTGTACTTTGCTGCTGAACCATGCACGAGATCTCAAGCTGGACCAATACAAACTGACCAATCCCTGGTTGCTTGAACATTATCAACGGACGGATGTGCCGGTAGAACATGGATGGCGTCTGGCTGAACAGCTGTTTATGGAAATCGATTCACAACTTTATGTGAATGCCGAACCTAAACTGCTTCATAACCGTCCATTGTTAGGTGGAATTTTACTGGAGGATCTTATTGTTCTGGCAACAGATGACAATCTGATTCTGTTTGATACCGAAGGCGGGTATATCGGCACACTTGGCGCTGCAGAACTTATACCGGCTGAGATCCAGAATATTGGTTTACATCACGGTCTTCCGGTGCTGCAAACCCGAAGTGGGATGTGGCAAGGGAATTCGATTCTGGATGATTGGCAATTGATATCGTTGCAGGGAGTTTCATGGAGCGAATCCATCCCTATCCCGGAATCCACTAAAAATGAACTTAGACAGCAACTTGAAGCTCATAACATCAAGCTGACAACACTACTTGAAGGAATCTGTAACGGGCGTTTTTTTGGTGAACAGGGGCGTTGGCTGATTGATGCATTATTACTGTTGATAATGGTTCTTGCATTACGCGGCATGTTTGGATTAACAGACAAGTCATAATGGCGCGGTTATGCCACTATAAAATTTATTTCGGGAGGTAGGTTTTTGAGACAGACAGGGTTTCCGTTTCTGCCCAAAGACTTCATTGAAACTGAAGATGGATTGATATTTGCCGTCGTCAGCTATCACTCACATGATCAGAAAGTGGGCTGCTTTTTACGTTATGTGCAGGATCAACATGGTTGGCATAAAGTGGATACTGAACAGGCTAACCGTTTATTGGAACGCCATCATCCAGAGTTTTTATTTTATTCCAGCCAGTTTGATGCAGCCTTTCATGCGGTTCCGGTGAACAGCATTATTCATCATCACCGTCCCGAGCAACGATTGCAGCAATTACTTAAACAACCAGCTGAAGATCCGCTGCAGCATAAACTACATAAATTGATAGCCATTTTGCAGCAATATTCAGTGGATATTGATGCCATGGGGCTCACTGGATCAATGCTGATTAATCAGCAAAAAGCGACATCCGATATTGATCTGGTCATATACGGACGTGAGGCATTTCATCAATGTCGCTCTGCCGTTAAAAAAGCAATTGCAGATAATCTGCTGCAGAAGCTGGATATAACTCAAATGCAGGAAAACTATCAGCGGCGGGATAGTGAGCTGGATTTTGATACGTTTAGCTGGCATGAATACCGGAAATGCAATAAAGCGATGATTGATGGCAGTAAATTCGATATAGGAATGGTCTGTCTATCAGATGAGCTTGATATCGAACATCGGCATTTCCTCAAACAAGGCATTAAAACCATCCAATGTCGGGTGACCGATGACAGTCGTGCATTTGATTTCCCTGCACGATACCGAGTGGATAATGCACTGACTCCTGAAATTATTTCCTTTACCCATACCTATGTTGGACAAGTGGAAAAAGGAGAATTCATTGAGGTTTGCGGTGCATTGGAATGTGATGCTTCCGGAACCTGCCGAATTGTGGTCGGTTCTACACGAGAAGCCCGAGGCGAATATATAAAGGTGATTGAACAAAAATGAGTGAACTTATTCAAAATACAAAAGCAGATATAGGCGTAGTAGGTTTAGCCGTGATGGGACAGAACCTGGTGCTCAACATGAATGACAAAGGCTTTAAGGTAGCGGTTTATAACCGGACCACCTCCAAAGTCGATGAGTTTCTGGAGGGGCCAGCAAAAGATACCAATATTATCGGTTGCCATGATCTGAAAAAATTTGTCGAAAGCCTTCAAATGCCTCGTCGGGTCATGTTGATGGTGAAAGCGGGTCCCGTGGTTGATTCTTTTATTGAGCAACTGGTTACCTATCTGGATAAAGGTGACATCATTATTGATGGCGGTAACTCACTGTTTAATGACAGTGACAGACGTACCCATGAACTGCATAAAAAAGGCATTCTGTTTGTCGGCAGCGGTGTTTCAGGTGGTGAGGAAGGCGCACGTTTCGGACCTTCTCTAATGCCTGGTGGTAATAATGCCGCATGGCCTGCGATTAAACCCATTTTTCAGGCCATTGCTGCACAGGTTGATGGGGAAGCCTGCTGTGACTGGGTCGGTAATGACGGCGCTGGCCATTATGTAAAAATGGTGCATAACGGCATTGAGTACGGTGATATGCAACTGATTTGTGAAGCGTATCAAATGATGCGCGAAGGCCTGGGCATGTCCGGTGATGAAATTCAGCAGGTATTTGCTGAATGGAACGAAGGGGTTTTGGACTCCTATCTGATCGAGATTACCCGCGATATCCTGGCGGTGAAAGAACCTGATGGCAGTTTGCTGATTGATCATATTCTGGATACTGCCGGTCAAAAAGGAACGGGTAAATGGACTGGTATCAATGCACTGGAGTTAGGCATTCCATTAACGCTGATTGGAGAGGCCGTATTTTCCCGCTGTTTATCTGCTCTGAAAGATGAACGGGTGACGGCCTCTAGTGTTTTGCCTGCAGAAGCAGGTGAATTTTCCGGCGATAAAGCTGAAATGGTTAACGCAATTCGTGATGCCTTATATGCTTCAAAAATTATTTCCTACGCCCAAGGTTACATGCTAATGCGTGAAGCAGCCAAAACCTATGGCTGGGAGCTCAATTATGGTGGTATTGCGTTGATGTGGAGAGGCGGCTGTATTATTCGCAGTCGCTTCCTGGGCAATATTCGCGATGCTTTTGAGCGGAATCCCCAACTGGGAAATCTGTTACTGGATGATTTCTTCATTGATGCTATTACTGAGGCCTTACCGGGTTGGCGTAAAGCCGTAGGCTGTGCCATCAGTCTTGGGGTTCCGGTACCTGCATTCAGCAGTGCATTATCTTTCTATGATGGTTATCGCAGTGAACGCTTACCTGCCAATTTATTGCAGGCCCAGCGGGATTATTTTGGTGCCCACACCTATGAACGGCTGGATAAGCCTCGCGGTGAATATTTCCATACCAACTGGACCGGCAGAGGCGGTAATGTTTCAGCATCAACCTATGAAGCGTAAATCAAGGTAAATGAAACACTGAAGAGGGCGGGAAACCGCCCTTTTTAATGTCCAAAATTTACAATGGTGTCGTTCTTCTCAGCACCATAAACTGGTTAGGTTCGCCAACAACATAGATATTACCCTCAGCATCGGTTGTAACCCCTTCAGGCTGGCTCATTTTAGGCCAAAGACGATAAGGACCACTGCCTAATCTGATTCGTGATATTTCCTCTCCCGACAAATCAATTACGTGCAGGCTGTGTGAGTCATCACTTAAAACCAGTAATCTTTCTTCCGGGCCCTGCAACAAGGTAAGACCCGAGAAGTCATCGACCTCCAGACGCAGGTTTTTCATTACATCAAACTGCTTGGTCTGCTCATCATTTTCCAATGCAAAATGCATTATCCGGGCCGGGATCTCTTGCACAAAAAACACGCCGTGTCGCGGTGAAAAGGCAATCCCCTCAATGCCTTTATTATTTTTTTCAGGGGGAAGCAGGGCAAGGGTTTTGACATCAGAATAGTGAACTTCTTTCGTTGTCTCGAGTATGTCAACAAAGCTAATGGTCTGCTGCCGCTCTTCGCTGATAATAAATCGATTGCCTTCTACATAATCAATACTTTCAGTATCAGAAAAACCTATTAAATCAATTTTTCTCAGCAATTGACCATTTTTACTGATGACAACGATCTGCTCAGGATTATTAATAATGCCATAAAGATTTCCAGAATCAGGATGATAGGTTATGCCGGATAAGTTATCTTCTATACCATCAATCATCAGCGTTTTACTGAGCAGATAGTGATTAAGATCCCAGACTTCACTGGTTTTAGTTGTGGCAGAACTCACGGTGCTGAACCAGAGGCAGCCACTTAAAATCGTGCTGAGCAGTAATACAATAAGTAGTAATCTCGATCGGGTTTTATCCGAGAAAAGAGCCATGCGTTTATCCTTCAACTTGGTTACTCTACCAATGCCAGACATTGATATGACTTAAAGAAGAACGATAATCCTCGAGGCTTAATTCAAACTGAAAATTAGTGTTGGATCAGAAAAATTTTTATGGCTTACTCATCGACATCATCCATATCGGCTTGACCTGATAAGCGACGCCGTATGTGCGACCATGACATTCCCACTGCGAGCACAGTAGCGATAAGAAATAAAATGATATAGGTAAAAGCGGCATGATGACGGAATTCCAGAATACCTAAATCAAATAACCACCAGATAATAATGGCAAAAAAGGCAAACGCGAGGATAAGACCAAATCCACCTAATGAGCGGAATGTTGCTCTGAGATAAACCGTCCAGCCAATCAGGATAATAACGGTGGCCATGGCAAATGGTGGGGTAATATTCATACCAGCGTTACCAAACAGAGCGTCATTGGCCCAATGATAATAGCTATAACCACTCGGGTTATAACTGATAAATACCAGCAAAACGGCAAACAACAAACGTAATAAAAAGCCTTTACTATTAAAACGTTGTGCCATGACCGTCTCCTTAAATATTTATTGGACTAACGAATCTCAAACTGGCTAAATTCGCCAGTAGCGGTTAGTTTTTCCAGGCTGATATCAGTGACCTGTGCAAAATTCGGTCCTTGCCAGGCCCATTCGAGTAATTGTTCCAGTTGAGCGGGTTCACCTTCTGCGACCATCTCAACCTGCCCACCGCGCAGATTTCGCACCCAGCCTGTTACGCCTATTTTCTGCGCTGAAATTTGCGCTGACATACGATAGCTGACACCTTGCACGCGACCTTCAATTACAAAGTGATACCGCTTTATTCCCATTCTATAGTAGCAGGTGGTTTACCAGAGATATCGTAGACTACTCGTGATATACCATTGATTTCATTAATAATCCGACGTGACACCAGATCCAGAAACTCATAAGGCAGGTGTGCCCAGCGAGCGGTCATAAAATCAATGGTTTCGACTGCACGCAATGCAACTACATAGTCATAGCGACGACCATCACCCATTACACCAACTGATTTAACGGGTAAAAATACTGCAAACGCCTGGCTGGTTTTATCATACAAATCATGCGCGCGTAGTTCTTCGATAAAGATGTTATCGGCTTTACGCAATAAGTCGGCATATTCTTTTCTGACTTCACCCAGAATACGTACGCCAAGGCCTGGGCCAGGGAATGGGTGGCGATAGACCATATCGCTTGGCAAGCCTAATTCAACGCCCAGTTTACGCACTTCATCTTTAAACAATTCGCGTAAAGGCTCAATTAATTTGAGTTTCATGTGCTCCGGTAAGCCGCCGACATTGTGATGTGTTTTAATCACATGGGCTTTACCGGTTTTAGAGGCAGCAGATTCGATTACATCAGGATATATAGTGCCTTGAGCAAGCCATTGCACATTTGTCAGTTTGGAAGCTTCTTCATCAAATACTTCAACAAACTCACGGCCAATGATTTTACGTTTGGCTTCCGGATCATTTTCACCTGCCAGAGCAGACAAGAAACGATCTTCTGCATCAACACGAATCACGCGAATACCCATGTGTTTGGCAAACATCGCCATCACCTGGTCGCCTTCGTTTTCACGCAACAGGCCATTATTTACAAACACACAAATCAGCTGATCGCCAATTGCACGGTGCAGTAAAGCTGCCACTACCGAGGAATCAACACCACCAGATAAACCCAGCAATACTTCATCTTTGCCCACTTGCTGGCGGATGGTTTCAATGCTGTCTTCAATAATATTGGCGGAGGTCCATAAAGTTTCACAGCCACAGATTTCGCTGATAAAACGCGAAATCATCCGTTGCCCCTGAGTTGTGTGGGTGACTTCAGGATGGAACTGGACACCGTAGAACTGTCGTTCTTCATCTGCCATACCTGCAATGGGTGCACTGTCCGTGCTGGCAATAACTTTAAATCCATCAGGCAACTGGCTGACCCGATCACCATGACTCATCCATACATCCAACATGCCAAAGCCTTCTGGGGTTGTATGGTCTTCAATATCTTTTAAAAACGCAGAATGGCCATGAGCACGAATTTTAGCGTAGCCAAATTCCCGGTGAGATGACGATTCGACCTTGCCCCCAAGTTGTGTGGCCATGGTTTGCATGCCGTAGCAGATACCCAGCACGGGCACATTCATTTCAAATACACAGTGTGGTGCAGCTGGTGCAGACTCACCAATCGTTGAATCAGGGCCACCGGAAAGAATGATACCTTTTGGAGCAAATTCACGAATTTCCGCTTCGCTGATATCCGGGTTGCGTAACTCACAATACACACCGGCTTCGCGTACTCGGCGGGCAATAAGTTGGGTATATTGTGACCCGAAATCAAGGATTAGAATGCGGTGGTCGTGAATATGGCTGCTCATGAATCTCTCTTACAGTCAGATAAAAAATACCGGCTTCCGGGGAGAAGCCGGCATTATTCAAAAATTAATTAACCCGGTAATTCGGTGCTTCTTTGGTAATAGTTACGTCATGGACATGGCTTTCATTCATACCAGCAGAAGTCACACGAACAAACTCAGGTTTGGTCCGCATTTCTTCAATAGTACGGCTACCGGTATAGCCCATGGAAGCCCGAACACCGCCCATCAACTGATGGATAACCGGACTCAGATTCCCTTTGAAGGGCACTCGACCTTCAATGCCTTCCGGAACAAGTTTGTCAGGTTCACTAGACTCTTGGAAGTAACGATCACTGGATCCTTGCTTCTGTTGCATGGCACCCATGGATCCCATACCGCGATACGATTTATAAGCACGACCTTGGAATAATTCCACTTCGCCAGGAGCTTCTTCTGTACCGGCAAACATTCCACCAATCATAATGGCATGGGCGCCGGCTACAATGGCTTTGGCAATATCACCCGAATAGCGTACGCCACCATCAGCAATTAAGGGTATACCGGTTCCAGCCAGTGCTGCCGCGACATTACTGATAGCGCTGATTTGTGGTACACCTACACCGGCGACGATACGTGTGGTACAGATAGAGCCGGGACCGATACCGACTTTTACCGCATCTGCACCGGCTTCAACTAAAGCTTTGGCTGCAGCAGCAGTCGCGATATTACCGCCGATGACTTGAACTTGAGGATAGTGTTTTTTGACCCAACGCACCTGATCCAAAACGCCTTGAGAGTGGCCGTGTGCCGTATCAACAACAATCACATCCACTCCAGCAGCTACCAGAGCATCCACGCGCGCTTCACTCTCGGAACCAATTCCTACCGCAGCACCAACCCGTAAACGCTCCTGTGCATCTTTTGATGCCAGTGGGTTATCCGTTTGTTTTTGAATATCTTTTACTGTGATCATGCCCTGCAAGTGGAAGTTATCATCGACAACCAGGACTTTTTCAATGCGGTTGGTATGCAATAAATGCAGCACCTCTTCACGGGTGGCATTTTCGCCTACAGTGACCAATTTATCTTTGCCGGTCATGATCGATGAGACTGGACTATCAAAATGTTTTTCAAATCGTAAATCACGGCTGGTCACGATGCCCACCAAATCATCGCCATCGACAACCGGGACGCCGGAGATATTATGAGCACGAGTAAGTTCAACGACAGCACCAATAGAGGTATTAGGACTAACGGTAATGGGATCCCGTACCACACCGCTTTCAAATTTTTTCACTTTGCGAACTTCATCTGCCTGTTGTTCGATGGTCATATTTTTATGCAAAATACCCAGACCACCTTCCTGTGCCATAGTGATCGCCAACCGGCTTTCAGTGACGGTGTCCATGGCAGAAGAAAGCAGTGGAATATTAATGGTGATATCACGTGTCAATTGAGTTGACAAACTGACATCACGCGGCAGAACATTTGAATAGGCGGGGAGTAATAAAACGTCATCAAATGTCAGGGCTTCTTGCGCAATTCTCATGAGGCGGGTTCCCGAATTTACTGTAATATGATCGATAAATTATATCAGGAACTTAGTGGTTTATGGCATCACTTATGACATCGGATTCGCAAGTAAAACTCGCTGCCCGTGCTGTCAAGGATGTATATCCGGTTTCGCGATTGGTCAGAGAAGTCCGGCTGATGCTGGATGGTTCGTTTCCGCTTTTGTGGGTGGAAGGGGAAATCTCCAATTTGGCAATGCCGGCGTCAGGGCACATTTATTTCACGTTAAAAGACTCAGCTGCGCAAGTACGCTGTGCAATGTTTCGTGGACGCAATCAACAATTACGCTTTACACCGGAAAATGGCATGCAGGTATTACTGCGCGTCAAAGTCACCCTTTATGAAGGTCGTGGCGAATTTCAGCTGGTTGTTGAGCATATGGAAGAAGCGGGTAGCGGCGCATTGCAACGCGCTTATGAAGCATTAAAAGCCCGACTGGGTCAGGAAGGTTTATTCGATACCGCTCATAAAAAACCGTTACCGTCGTTGCCGCAAACCATCGGCATTGTGTCTTCACCGGATGGCGCAGCGGTTCACGATATTTTGCATGTTTTGAAACGGCGTTTTCCGGCAATCAAAGTGATTCTGTATCCCGTTGCCGTACAAGGTGAAACAGCGCCACGGCAGATTGCAAATGCTATTCAAACTGCCGATCAGCGACAGGAATGTGATTTGCTGATAGTAGGGCGTGGAGGTGGCTCACTGGAAGATCTGTGGAGCTTCAATGATGAGTTGGTTGCCAGAGCTTTGTTTGCCTGTCAGATACCGACCATCAGCGCGGTAGGCCATGAAATTGATTTTACCATTGCCGATTTTGTTGCAGATGTCAGGGCTCCAACGCCTTCGGCGGCAGCTGAACTGGCGGTACCTGAAGCGCGCCAATTAGCCTTAAATCTTCGCGGTTTGTTGCAGAATCTGGGCAGTCGTATTCAGCAAAAACTTGCCAATGAACAACGGCATATTCGGCATCTGTCTCAACGTCTGCCCCGCCCGCAGCAGCAAATTAAACTCCAGCAGCAACAGTTAAAACGTCTGCAAACGCAACTTGATTACAGTATCCAGCGGCGGTTACAAGGCAAGCAGCAACAACTGGATTATCTTTCAGTAAGATTTCCTCATCCAAAGTTGCGAATCAGCTGGCGGCAAACCCGACTGCAGGATTTAACACAGCGGTTTGAAAAAGCCTTTTCGGTACAGCAGCAGCAATTCAGGTTACAAAGCCAGAATCTGCATGACCGCTTAAAGCGATTGTTACCGATCTCCCGTTTGAAGCAACAGCAGCAGCATGTAGAGGCACTCTCTTCACAATTAAACCGTTTGACCGGTCAACAAATTACCAATCAAAAAAAGCAGCTGGCCCAGTTGATGCGTACCTTATCGGTGGTTAGCCCTCTCAACACACTGGAGCGCGGTTACAGCATCACCAGTGATTCACAGACTGGTAATGTTATTTACCGATCTGATGAAGTAGCAATCGGACAATCCCTGCAAATTCGTTTATTTGAAGGTCAATTGGACTGTGAAGTTCGTCGTAAGAAATGATGTATAGATTGTGCTATTGGCTGGTTCTATTAGTCTGTTCACCTGCCTGGGCTTTACCACAACAATTACCAGTGCCAGGTGGTGTCGTCATTTTGCCTTTGGAAATCGAGGGAAATGTAGCACCTGAGGTGACCTATCAAAAACAACAGGTGCTAGTGGTAAAACAAGATTCGCAATGGCAGGCTGTAGTTGGCATTCCGCTAGCAGCCGAGTCGGGGAATCACAAAATTCTGGTGGAAAGTCAGGGTGCGTTAAGCAGCATTATGTTTGAGGTCAAAGATAAAGCTTATCCCACTCAACGGATAAATGTTCCTGACGATCGTAAGGTCAATCCCTATGCGGAAGATATGGAGCGCATCGAAGCCGAAACAGCCAAAATAAATAAAGCCTTACGTCATTGGCGTGCCAGCGACAATGTGCCGTTTAATTTTGTCTGGCCCATTGAAGGAAGGGTCAGTGGTTTATTTGGCCGTCGTCGTGTGTTTAATGGCGAAGAGCGTAATCCACACAGCGGTATTGATATTGCAGCGGCAACAGGTACTGAAATTATGGCACCGGCCAACGGAATAGTGACGGATACCGGCGATTACTTTTTCAATGGCAATACAGTAATGATTGACCATGGTCAGGGTCTCGTGACCATGTTTTGTCATCTGGATCGGATTGATGTCAAAGCAGGACAAAAAATTCAACAGGGCGAGATTATCGGCACGGTTGGCGCCACTGGCCGTGTTACCGGTCCACACCTGCACCTTGGTGTGAGTTTGAATAATGCCCGTGTTGAGCCCTTGTTATTTTTTCCAGAGCGGGAAGGTTATCCTTCAGTTCAATAAACCTCTGGCTTACTGTATTTATTTAATAATTCCGTCAGCAGAATAAAATTAACCGGTTTGGTGAGATAGGCAGTAAACAGGCCTTCTGCCTGCTGCAAATCATAAGGCATGGCGGCAGCGGTAACCGCGATCACCGGAATGTGCCGGAGTTTCGGATTAGCCATGATCTGCTCGGTAGCCTGTAAGCCGCTGATTCCGGGGAGATTGATATCCATCAATATCACGGCTGGCATATTACTTTCCAGCCAGTCCAGTCCTGCCTCAGCTGTTTTGCAAATATGCAACGTGTATTGGGGCAGACGATCAAAAAATGCTTCCATCAATTTGATATTGGCCGGATTATCTTCTATATGCAGAATGAGAGTCGAAGCAGAGGAGTTAAATGGATTTTCGGCTTTAATTGATTCAGCCTGCTGATGCACTTCATCATTCTGGTTATTGTTGTCTGTTATGGGTAACTCTACCCAGAATCGAGTGCCTTGATTTTCTGTGCTTTCAAAACCAATATGCCCGTCCATGGCTTTTATCAGTCTCTTGGTCACAATCAATCCGACTCCGGTTCCTTCAATGTCCGAGTTTTCCTGACCCAGACGATCAAATGCCGTAAACAGATAGGCCTGCTTATCCCGTGGAATTCCCATGCCTGTATCCTGAATAGTGATACGCAAGCGCTTAGTGGAATCAATTACCTCACCGCTAATAATAACTTTGCCATCAGGGCGATTATATTTGATGGCATTACTGACCAGATTTATCAGCACCTGTTTGAGTTTTGTTAAATCAGCGAGTACCAGCTGTTCAGGAATGTCATCAGTATGAATGATCACACGATAGCGAGCCGCCAGGTTTTTCAGCATGGGCAAACAATGATTAATTGCGACACTGACATTCACCGGCTCAATCGATACGTCCACTGAACCCGTCTCAATTTTAGCCAGCTCCAGCACATCATTAATTAACTTGAGCAAGTGCTCACCACTGTGAATGATGAGCTTTAAACTATCTTGCTGGGTTTCTGTGAGTGGCGCATCATTGTCACTTTGCAGTAACTGGGCAAACCCCAGAATCGCATTTAAAGGCGTGCGTAATTCATGGCTCATTGCCGACAGGAATTCCGATTTTGCCTGGTTGGCTTTTTCAGCTTCTTCCTTGGCAGCGATTAATGCCAGATGTTCAGCTTTTTGAAGAGAAATATCTCGGACGATACCCGTAAAAAAATAATGGCCTTCCCATTGAAATGCGCTCAGCGTCAGTTCGATGGGAATGATTTGCCCACTTTTGTGTAATGCTTCCAACTCAACTGGCTGGCCAATTATGGTGGATTGCTCACTAATGAGGAATCGCGACATCCCATGTTCGTGATTTTTACGATGCTGGGCTGGCATCAGCTGGGTAATATTCTGCCCGATAATTTCTTCTGGCTGATAACCGAACAGGCGAACTGAAGCGACATTAAAATTCTGGATAATGCCCGTTTCATCAATGGTAATAACGCCTTCAAGGGTATGGTTAAGCAAGGTTTGTAAACGATCACTTTCACGTTTAGCTCTCTGCTCAAGTGCCTTACCTTTTTTCAGTTCTGCTTCCAGCGCTGCTGTTTGTATCGCAATCTGGTTACTGAGTATTTTGGCATGATGGCGTTTGATGAAATAGCCAATCATTGTTAACAAGGCTAATATGCCAAGTGAAACCACCAGCCATTTAAACCAGATGGACACACCTGGCGTTGTGTCATAGATAAAGCCGTTAAGCGCCTGGTCATCATTAACCAAGCCTAAATGCTGATAATGTTCAGCAATTTTTTGCCAACGCTCAATCGTCATATGGCCCAGTGAAACTGTAGGGTACAAACTGAGCTCACTAAGCTTTTCAGCTTCAAATTCCAGATGTGCACGCGTTTTATTTTGCGTGTTGTAGTTTTTTAAAATCAGATCAACCATTTCATAAGGGTGTTCCAGAGCATATTGCCAACCACGCAAGGTTGCACTGTGAAAGGCTTCTACATCTCCTGGCTGACGTTTTAAATAACGTTCAGAGGTAAAGATGATATCGCTGTAAAAGTTGATGTTGTATTCATGGGGTGACAATGTCCGATAATCCACGCCGCGACTTAACATCTGGAAGGGTTCATTGGAAATATATGCGGTCAGCGCATCTACTTTTCCGTCAATTAAATTATCAATATCCTCGGGCGAGGGATCGACAATATTGAGCTGTGAAGGATCTATCCCAAATCGTAGCAACATGGCAGATAAATCATCAGCATAAGACTGACGAGTGACTGTTTTACCGACAAAATCAGTGGGTTGTGTTATCGATGAGTCTGCTCTGACCAACCAGGTATAGGGACTGCTTTGAAAAATCGCCGCGAGCGCTACAAAAGGGCGCCCTTTAAGTCTTTCTACCACCAATCCAGCACCGGAAATTCCAAATTCAACATTGCCGGCTTCCACATCGTTGAAAGGTGCTTTTTGCCCGGTAAGTATGGTTACTGCCAGCCCGGCATCCTGATAATAGCCTTGTTCTTTTGCAGCGTAGATACCCGCAAATTGAAATTGATGCTGCCAGTGAAGTTTGATTGAGACAGGGGTGAGTTTTTGACTTGCCTCTTCAGCTAGGGATGAGCTGGTAATTAACAACAGGGCAAGCGCAATCAATCGACACATAAAAAGTACTCAAACAGAGTTCAATTCATCTTACTCCAACAGAAGCGTATTGTGGAAATTGCCTGCTAGTAATTTATAGGCGAAAGTCCCGTCCCAGATAAACACTTAAAACATGCTTATCCTGAAGGATTTCATCTGGACTGCCTTTTGCGATCACCTCACCCTCGTTGAATATATAGGCACGCTCACAAACGCTCAGTGTTTCACGTACATTATGATCGGTGATTAATATGCCGATACCTCTCGCAGCCAGTGCCTTGATAATACCCTGTATATCCAGAACAGAAATCGGATCAACACCGGCGAAGGGTTCATCCAGCAGGATAAATTGTGGATCCATGGCTAAGGCGCGGGCTATTTCCACACGACGTCTTTCACCACCGGACAATGCCATGCCTAATGATTTGCGGATGTGACCAATATGGAATTCTTCGAGTAATTTTTCCAGCAACTGTTTTTTGGCAATGATACTGAGGTTTTTCCGGGTTTCGATAATAGCGTAAAGATTGTCTTCAACGGACAATTTACGGAATACCGAGGCTTCCTGTGGCAGATATCCTATCCCCAATTGTGCCCGGGTATGGATAGGTTCGTGGGTAAGTTCGCGTTGATTGAGAAAAATACTGCCGTGATCAACTGGAATCAATCCGACAATCATGTAAAAACTGGTCGTTTTACCCGCCCCATTGGGACCAAGCAAGCCCACAATCTCACCACTGTTTACTTCAAGGGAAATATTTTTAACAACCAACCGATCGCCAAATTGCTTGGCGAGCGACCTTGCAGAAAGCTGACTCATTTAAATTCCGTGATTATTCAGGATTCATTTGCAGGTAGCGTGCACTGACCCAACCAATAATGGCTTTATCCCCACTCATACCTCTGACTTGTACCCATTCAGGCTGACGGGTCAGCACGATCACTTCAGTGTTTTCGACAAACGCCCCAAGTCGTTCATATTGAGTCCCGGGACCGGTTCTGACATTCAAAGTGGTCTGAGTCACCGCAGTAGGGTAGCTCATGTCCGATTGCTGTTCAGGAGCCTCAGTTAACGGTTGAGGCGCTTCAACAGCAGGTTCTGCCGGTTTACTTTTATTTTTTTCGCGTTGACCAGGCGGCTGGATGGTGATGTGAACGCGACCACTGGACTGTTGCTGTCCATCGACTTCGACCGGTCTTGAGTTGGCAATAACAATATTTCTGTCGATATCGTATTCGATATGATTGCCACGGAATTCATCGCCTGACTGCCAAACATAACCCTGGCCGACCAGAAAGATACGTTGTTTGCTGGCATGGTATTCCATCTGCAGGGCTTTTGCTTTAACCGGTTTATCCCCTTCCTTATGTACTTGTTCATAAGTGGCAAGGTTACCTTCAGCAATAGCTTTTTCCAGTTCGCGGTTTTCGTCATAGAAAAAAGTAATGACATCACCTTCGATACGTAAAGTGCCCTGTGTCAGTATGGCATCGCCTTTATATTGCGTGACACCGGTTTCATCATCAAGCTGCGCGTGATCTGCTTCAATATTTATCGGTTGCTCGCGATCACTTGGTAAGGCGAGGGCAATGGATGGGATGATGGTCATTCCCCAAAGCAGATTAATTAACAGGTGGCGCATTATATTGTCCTCTCACCCTAGAGTGCAGATTAATAGTTTCTTCTTGTAAAGCGGCATGAAAACCCACTGAATGGGTATCGCCATGAGGCGATTTCATGGTCACCGGCTGATCGGTATACGCCGTGTTGTTGACAGTATCCAGATTCAGAACTTCAGTTAATAACTGTATTTCCGGTTGATCTTTGTTGGTAATAATAACATTGCCGGTGAGAAGAATGTTCTCGCCTTCACCCTGAGTTTCAGCATGATCTGACTCAATGATCCAATCATTGTTTTCCGGCGCAATAAACAGGGTGTTTGGACTGAAAATTTCAGTACGGTCATTCTCCGGATAGTGATACAGCGTTTCTCCGGTAATTACCCGCGATGGTTTGCCATTGATATCCATTACCGTCATCTTGAAATCGGTCATTCCAAAATCGATACTGTAGTGCACGGCGCGTTCAGTTTTTGGTGCTTCAGGTTTGCTAAGCAACATCCACAGACTGATCCCCGCGACTAGCAGTAAAGCAATTTTGATATAAATTGGAATATTAAAAATGGCGTTCAATTTGGTCCTGCAGGGTTCCCTGTCCTTCCATTATTAATTCACATACATCACGGGCAGCACCTCTACCACCCATGGACGGAGTGATCCAGTGCGCATGTTTTTTCACCACAGCATCAGCATCCTGAACGGCTATCGCTAAACCGACTCTGCTCATGATGGACAAGTCCACCCAGTCATCACCGACATAAGCACATTGTTCCGGTTTCAGCTTAAGGGTTTTTAACAGTTCCTCAAAGGCTGGCAGCTTTACTTTTTGTCCCTGGTAAACCAGATTAATTCCAAGACTTTGCATACGATGTTCAACCACTCTGGAGGTGCGTCCAGTGATAATAGCAATATCGACACCGGTGTATTGCAGCAGTTTCATGCCGTGGCCATCACGCGAATTAAATGCCTTATGTTCCTCACCATCATCACCAATAATGATACTGCCATCAGTCAGTACACCATCGACATCAAAAATAACCAGTTTAATTTGTTTGGCGCGAGCCGTTATATCTTGCATTGATCTGTCCTGAAAATTAGACCACACCGGCACGTAATAAATCGTGCATATTCAGTGCGCCTGTTAAGTTATGGTTTTTATCGGTAATCAACAGGCCGTTGATTTTATATTGCTGCATCATCTGTAATGCTTCTGCGGCAAGCATCTCTGCATGCCCCGTTTTACAATGTTGTGTCATATGTTCCTGCAGCGGGGCGGTTAAAATATTTACTTCCTGTGCCAGGACTCGACGTAAATCACCATCGGTGAAAATCCCCACCAATTTGTCATCATTATCGACCACGGCGGTCATGCCCAAACTTTTGTCGGACATTTCAATCAGCGCTTCGCGCAGCAATGCCTTTTCATTTACTTTAGGGATGGCTGCGCCGATATGCATGATGTCGCTGACACGTAATAACAATCGTCTACCAAGATTGCCACCCGGGTGAGAAAGGGCAAAATCTTCAGCGGTAAAGCCACGAGCTTCCAATAACGCAATGGCCAGTGCATCCCCCATCACTAATGCGACGGTAGTACTGGATGTTGGGGCCAGTCCCAATGGGCAGGCTTCTTTTTTAACACTGACGTTGATAGTTGCATCAGCACATAACGAAAGTGTTGAGTCCATACGACCACTCATAGTGATTAATGGTACGCCCAGTCGTTTAATCAATGGCAATATGGTCAGAATCTCGGCAGTTTCACCGGAGTTGGATAATGCCAGAACCACATCTTTGTCGGTGATCATACCTAAATCACCATGACTGGCTTCTCCCGGATGAACAAAAAATGCCGGACTGCCGGTGCTGGCCAACGTAGCAGCGATTTTACTGCCGATATGGCCTGATTTACCCATGCCAATCACCACAATACGACCCTGACATTGCAGCAGATACTCACACGCTCGAACAAAATCATCATCCACTCTATCGCGGAGCAACATTACAGACTCCAGCTCGGTATCGATGACTGCCAGCGCCAATTGTTTTAATTTATCCGAATCTATTTTCATATACCGTTATGCACACCTTGATACGCCAGCAAACTTATATAGCCTGCATAAACCAGTAGTAATAATAAACCAACCGGGCGTCCCAATCGGCCTTTTAAACAAAATCTTGCAAACAGATAAAGCACGATTGTCAGGCCAATCATAAAGCTAAAATCGCGGGTTAGCAGTAGCGAATCTACTTTCGTTGGGTGAATCAGACCCGGCATGGCAAGAACAGCAAGCAGATTAAAGATATTTGAACCAAGAATATTGCCAACGGCAATGTCATGTTCATTTTTCAGAGCAGATGAAATACAGGCGGCTAACTCTGGCAGACTGGTGCCAATGGCAACGACGGTTAAGCCAATCACTAAATCACTTATGCCCAACAATTGCGCGACACCAGTTGCTCCCCAGACTAAGAGTTTGGCTCCCCCCAGTAAGGCAATTAATCCTGTCAAAAACAGTACGATGGATTTTTTCAGTGAGCGTTTTGGCTGCTGATATTCCTGAGTAAATTCAATTTTCAGCGGATCGTCCTGAGCACTTTTAACAGCCAGCCATGCCATGCCTCCTAGCGTCAATATAAAGCCTGTAAACAGAACCAGGCCATCAATCCGATCCAGTTGCATATCCCAGAGCAATAACAACAGGGAGAGGAACATGATAAAGACTAATACCGGAAATTCTCTTCTCAGGGTAATGGAGTGAATCGCCAGAGGAGTGACCAGAATCGTGACGCCCAAAACCAGTCCAATATTGGTGATATTGGAGCCAATGGCATTGCCAATACCCAGGGCAGGAGCACCATCAAATGCGGCGAATGCTGAAACTATCATTTCTGGAGCAGAGGTACCAAAACCAACGATAGTTAAGCCGACAATTAAGGGAGCAACCCCCAAGTTCGATGCAATGCCTGCCGCACCATCAATAAATTTATCCGCTCCCCAGATCAATAGGACCAACCCACTGATAATGGCGCTTATAAATAGAAAAGAAGTCATTTAATAACCGATGATGGAACCTTAAAAATAAAAAGAGCCGGACTAAATCCGGCTCTTTTTATTATAACGGTGGAGAATTGTTATGTCGCGATGTATTACTGGTCATCGAACAAATCAAAATCATCATCATCTGGCGGGTTACCATCGTAAACCAAATATTGACGACGCTGCAGATAGGCATTTCTTACGTATGCATATTCGTCATCAGTAGCTTCATCCAAAACCCGTTCTGACTTAAGCAAATTGGCACGGGTATCCACTAAACGTGTACCTGCAAAGGCATTACGTGCGCCCGGACCCTCAACATACATCACCGGGTCAGTAAACATATCGCCCACTAAACCAAATGAGTCACGCACAGTGCGGGGACCAAAAAACGGTAATACGATGTATGCGCCGGGTTCAGCACCCCAGGCTCCCAGTGTCTGGCCGAAATCTTCGTTACGTTTCTTGTTGCCAGCATGACCGGCAACATCAAAGATACCTGCCACACCAACGGTGCTGTTTAACAGAAAACGACCTGTATCATCAGCTGCCTGGCTGAATTTACCTTGCAACAGGCTGTTGATGGCGACTGTAATATCATTCAGATTACTGAAGAAATTGCTGACGCCCCAGCTGATCGCATCAGGAACAACAACATCGTAACCCTTGGCAACAGGCTTTAACACTGCCCGATCTACAGTATCGTTAAATTGATACATTGCACGGTTATAGCTTTCATATGGATCACGTTCATCAGGTGATTGTACGGTGGCACAACCTGTGAACAGAACCAATAAACCGAGCAGGCTGAGCCTGGAAAAAACTTTTAGATCGAACATTGTGGCATTCCCTGAAACAAATTTAACGAGAATAATCTCACGGCAGTTCCAGGCTAATCAAGTGATCTGTTGTACCAATACCAAGAAAGTATGATGGTGTTGTCACTTTGCAACATCAAAAGAATGTTTCATCCGCTTTTCTGGCCCAGCATTTGCGCAGTTTTAACCTGTGATTCTGGATGGTTGTTATACATATAACCGGAAAATACTTCGCTGCATTTGTGCCAGCTATTTTCATGTGCATAAGCAATACAATCGGTTTTTTGCAGATTCAGCGCATTTAACGCCGCCTTATGCAAATCCCAATCCAGCTCGCCGGTTTTGCCCTGAATAATAATATCTTTAGGCCCGGTGACCGGATAAGCGGCTACAGGCAGACCGCAAGCCATCGCTTCCAGAATTACCAAGCCGAAGGTATCGGTTTGACTCGGAAAAACAAAAACATCTCCTCCGGCCAGATAGGCAGCGAGTTCTTCAGCAAATTTGGCACCGGTAAAGATCACATCAGGATAGCGTTTTTTCAACATCTCCAGATCAGGACCATCGCCAATCACTACTTTACTGCCTGGTAAATCCAAATCCAAAAATGCTTCAATGTTTTTTTCGACTGCAACCCGGCCCATATTGATAAAAACCGGGCGGGGTAAGTCATAATTTTTGGCATTATCTTTCGTGAATATATCGGTATCGACACCTCGTCCCCATACATAAACATCTTGAAATCCATATTCTTGCAAGCGTCGCTGTTGTGAAATGGTAGGTACCAGTGTTCTCACCGCCGGGCGATGAAAACGCCTTAACCATGCATAGCTCCAACTAAGCGGAATCGGTAAACGCAAACGCAGATATTCTGGAAACTGAGTATGAAATGACGTGGTGAAATGGATATTATGACGCAGACACCAACGTCTGGCGGCCATGCCTAATGGACCCTCAGTGGCAATATGCACTGCATCGGCTTGCAGATTGTCGAGCATATTTGCCAGTTTTCGGTATGGCATTAATGCCAGACGAATTGAGGGATAGCTGGGACAGGGAATCGTTTTAAAATTCAGCGGCGTGAGCATGGTAACGTCATAGCCCATTTCCTGCAGATGGTCACGGGTTTTCCCCAGAGTGCGCACAACCCCGTTGACCTGAGGCTCCCAGGCATCGGTAATAATCGCCAGTTTCATCAAGCGGCTTTGGCAATCAAAACGTGCTGATTAAATACTTCAGCCCAAGGGATGATTTCCATCTGACCATCTGGATGTTCAACCAATGCTGTGCAGCTCTCTACCCAGTCGCCACAATTATAGTAATCGATATCATGTATGCGCGTTATTTCCGCACGGTGAATATGGCCGCAGACCACACCATCCACCCCTTGTTTAGAAGCTTCATGCGCCACAGCTTCTTCAAAATTACTGATGTACTGGACCGCATTTTTCACTTTGTGTTTCAAAAACGCTGCCAGTGACCAGTAAGAGAAGCCCATCTTACGGCGGAAATAATTCACCCAGCGATTAGCTCTAAGTAAAAATTCATACAAACGGCTGCCGATTTTGGCCAGCATCGGCGAAATTTTCACTACGCTATCGAATTGATCGCCGTGAATGATTAACAACTTACGTTTATCGGCTGTGGTATGAATGATTTCGTTATGGATCTGCACATTACCGAACACCGCACCATCATAATCCCGCAGAATCTCATCGTGATTACCGGGAACAAAGATGACCTTGGTATTGTGCTTGGCTTTACCGAGCAGGGTTCGGACTACGTTATTATGTTCTTGAGGCCAGTACATGCGTTTTTTCATTTCCCAGACGTCGATAATATCGCCGACCAGATAAAGATATTCGCATTCCACATTATGTAAAAAGTTAAGGAGGAGCTCGGCACTGCAGCCTCGGAAGCCAAGATGGATATCCGAAATGAACACGGTGCGAACTTTCAGCTTTTGCTTGTGACTTAGTTGTGTTTGCATAAGGCACTCATTCACTTAAAATTCTGAGCAAACCTTATCTATTAGATATTGCAGTGTGATGACCGTTTTGTTGCGTTACCATGACAATAACTTCACGCGCTACACTGCTGGCGATACCGAACCTAATCAGGACACTATTATGAGCAACCCATTATTGGAAAATCACCGTTTACCGCCATTTTCCGCAATAAAAGCCGAACATGTTGAGCCCGCAATTGATCATGCGTTGAGCACAGCACGCAATAAAATTGACACTATTTTGAGCACACTTTCAGAGCCAACATGGGACACATTGGTACAGCCAATGGAAGATATGGATGCCCTGATTGACAGTGTCTGGTCGCCAGTAAGTCATATGAATTCGGTGGTCAACTCGGAAGAGCTGCGTCAGGCCTATAACGCTTGTTTGCCTAAACTCAGCGAGTTTTCGACTGAGTTGGGCCAGAATGAAATGCTGTATCAGGCCTATAAAGCCATTGCCGAAGGCGCTGAGTATCAGAAATTGGATACGGCACAGAAAAAAGTCATTGATAATGCGGTCCGTGATTTTCGTCTGTCGGGCGTTGAGCTGGATCAGCAACAACGTGATGAATTCAAAAAGCTGTCACAGCAAATGACTGAACGCACCGCCAAGTTTGAAGAAAATTTGCTGGATGCCACTCACGCCTGGCGTAAGTTGATTACCGACGAGTCATTATTATCGGGTTTACCACCATCCACTATTGAAATGGCCGAGCAAATGGCCAAGCGAGAAGGCGAGGAAGGTTGGTTGTTTACCCTGGATTTCCCATCGTATATGCCGGTGATGTCCTACGCTGATAATCGTGAATTGCGTGAAGAAATGTATACCGCGTTTGCCACTAAAGCCTCAGACCAAGGTCCGAATGCGGGCAAATGGGATAACACTGAAGTGATGCTGGATATTCTGAATCTGCGTCATCAACTGGCAAATCTGCTGGGGTTTGCCAATCATGCCGAACGTTCTTTGGCCACCAAAATGGCGCAATCACCGCAACAGGTTCTGGACTTTCTGCAGGATCTGGCCAAGCGCTCAAAACCGATTGCCGAGCAGGAATATGCAGAATTACGCGCCTTTGCCAAATCCACTGCCGACCAGGATCAACTCGAAGCCTGGGATGTCACCTATTTTGCTGAAAAACTACGTCAGCAGCGTTATTCAATTTCACAGGAAGAATTAAAGCCGTACTTTCCGGAAGACAAAGTAGTGAATGGGCTGTTTGCCGTGGTCAATCGTTTATACGGACTGGATATTCGGGAACGCAAGGATGTTGACGTCTGGCACAAAGACGTGCGCTTTTTCGAAATTGTCGCCGAGGATGGCAGCGTACGTGCTCAGTTCTATCTGGATTTATATGCCCGTCAGCATAAACGTGGTGGCGCATGGATGGATGAATGTAAAGCACGCCGTCGTACTGCCGAAGGAATCGAAATTCCAGTGGCGTTTCTGACCTGCAACTTTTCTGAACCCGTCGGCGATAAACCGGCTCTGTTCACCCATGATGAAGTGACCACTTTATTCCATGAATTTGGTCATGGTCTGCATCATATGTTGACCAAAATTGAATATGCCGGTGTGTCTGGTATTAATGGTGTGGCCTGGGATGCAGTCGAGCTGCCAAGTCAGTTTATGGAAAACTGGTGCTGGGAGCGTGAAGCTTTGGATTTGATTTCCGGCCATTACCAAACGGGTGAAAAATTGCCTGATGATTTGTTCGACAAAATGCTTGCCGCACGTAACTTCCAATCGGCAATGATGATGTTACGTCAGCTGGAATTCTCGTTATTTGATTTCCGGTTACATCTGGAATTTAACCCGAATGAACCGAATCAAGTCGATAAGATTCTGGAACAGGTGCGTAATGAAGTCACCGTGGTGAAACCGCCCAAATTCAACCGTTTTGCGCACAGCTTCGCTCATATCTTTGCTGGCGGTTATGCCGCCGGTTATTACAGCTATAAATGGGCAGAAGTGCTGTCAGCCGATGCGTTCTCCAAGTTTGAAGAGAAAGGGATCTTTGATCGGCAGACTGGTCTGGAATTTCTGGAAGCGATTCTGGAGCAGGGTGGTTCCCGTGAGCCAATGGAACTGTTCATCGAATTCCGTGGCCGTGAACCGCAGATTGATGCGTTATTAAGACATACCGGTATTGCCGCGTAAACAAAAAAGGGCCGAAAGGCCCTTTTTTATAAGTAAGTATTCTGATTTTATGAATTCATACAAATTTGCGCGGATTCTTGTGCAATTTGAATCATCATCGCCGCCTTATCTTTAGATAGGTTGCCTGCTTCGATATCCTGCAACATCTGTTGATTCAAATCATGCGTGGTCTGTGCGATATCTGCTCCCTGAGCTACCGGCATAATGGCTTTTTCACTATATTCCTCAGAGAACTGGAGCAACGCATCCAGTTGGCAACTGGCCATTTTAGTCACATAGGCATTTGCCTCATCATCGATTGCACGGGCTGACATTTCAGGTCTATCAGCACTCAACTTTTGTACAACTAACGGTTTCAATTGCTTGGTGTAGTTTGTTTTATAGTTTTCTTTATCCTGATCATCAATTGCCAGAGCTTGCTGTGCAGCGAAAATAAAAGGTAACGCCAGTAATAATTTTTTCATTTTATATTTCTCAAATTGGTAGCCAGATAAACATCAGACTTTCTATGAATGACTTTAAAGTGGCCGGTATCAAATTGTTGTGAATTGCTGGAGTGAATCCACAGTACAGCTTTACATAGTTGAATACTGAAAAGCAAAAGAGCACTTAAGTGCTCTTTTGACCGCTTATAAAATACGAGATTTAGCGTAGCTGACTATCCTTACTGCCTCGCCGATTAAACAGATTGAACGCCTTGTTTTCCTTATCAATAATTTCCTGACATTTCACACACAGTCGAACACCGGGAACCGCCTCACGTCTTGCTTGGGGAATTTCCTTCTCACACTCTTCGCAATGCGTCAGACTTTCACCCTTTGGTAAACGAGAACGAGCCTGTTGAATACCATCTTCAACACTGGCATCAATCTGATCCTGCACCGCACCATCTTTAGACCATCCTCCAGCCATAACAACCTCCAACTGACTGAGTTAACAGCTTTATTTAAGCATATTAAACCTATATTGGGGTGGATGCGATAAAACGCAAGATGATAAATATGGATTGTATTTCAAGGGTCGGTTGGGTTGAGCTGGCGAAACCAAACAATCTCAATTTTAAAGCAGGAACCTAATTGTTGAGATGAGCACCAACTATCCCCTTTTGTGTTGACGAGTAGCGCAGCTTGGTCTGGATGGCGGACGCCAGTTTTTGATTCGTGGCATCCATGCCACTCACCCTTCGGGCACCTCCGGTGTCCAAATTTGTTCCAGACAAATTTGTGAGCGCAGCGAGTTTTGGCCGTACGCCAGACCAAGCGATCAACACAGTGAAGCCGCAGGCCAATACAAGGGGTGCCCTGGGGTTGTTAGGGGAATGGGCACGCATTCCCCTTACTCGACAGGAAGTCGAAACAAAATAGTTCTATAAAAAGCGAAATGTGTGTTTCGTAAATTCAAAAACTTCATTGAGTTAATGACTTGGAACGCTGCCGCGGGGCGTTCATTTCTTTTGTTTGCCCAAAAGAAACGAACCAAAGAAAAAGGCACCCCATGTGTTGGCCTGCGGCTCCCCGATAAAAATGGTTATCCCAGGGAAATCGAAAAAACTCGCTGTGCTCAGACATTCCGATTTCTAATCCTGAGATAACCATTTTTATCGGCAACACAAAAGGGGGATCCACTAGCCTCACGTTTTGGGACCTTCCCTAAATGCCCTTATACGAAGCCGAGCATCGCAGAGCTGGTCGGATCAGCATGACGGCTGTTTGACCGAAGGGACAAATTTGTCTGGAACAAATTTGGACGCCGAAGATGCCCGAAGGGTGAGTGGCAGGGATGCCACGAATCAATTTCCGTCATGCCCGACCAGATCGAGAAGCGCAGGGAACCCGCAGGGCGAGTATGGGCTGGCCTTTTTTGGTTCGTTTTTTGACCACGCAAAAAATGAACAGTGGGCTTTAGTCCATAATTAAAAATCAAGTTTTCGTAAAATTACATTGATAACAATTGCTTATGCTCAAGGTTTGGTGCTCACAGTACTAAGGTGCTCATTGTGCTCACCATTCTCATGGAGAGGAGGGGATAAAATGTACGATGAAAACTTTAGAAAATTATTACTGGAATAGTCGATAAGTTTCAGTCTCTCAATGGCGAATTAATCCAAAATAATTCAATAGAGATAGCTGCTAAGCCAAATCATGTCCTAAGCTGGTAAGCTACAACATTACTTTTCACAAATCATATCTCATGAAATACACCGACCTAAGAGACTTCATCACCAACCTGGAAAAACAGGGCGAACTAAAACGCATTACCACCGAAGTAGATCCCCATCTGGAGATGACGGAGATTTGTGATCGGGTGTTGCGTGCCGGTGGTCCGGCGATTCTGTTTGAGAACCCGAAGGGCAGCAAGATTCCTGTGTTGGCCAATTTGTTTGGTACGCCGAAACGCGTTGCCTTGGGGATGGGTGAGGATTCGGTTGAAGCGCTTCGGGAAGTTGGCAAGTTGTTGGCATTTCTGAAAGAGCCTGAGCCGCCGAAAGGTATGAAAGACGCTTGGGATAAGTTGCCGATCTTTCGTCAGGTGTTGAATATGGGCCCGAAGGTGGTGAAAAAAGCCCCTTGTCAGGAGCAGGTGATTGAAGGACATGCCATTGATCTGAGTGAATATCCGATTCAACTCTGCTGGCCGGAAGATGCTGCACCGTTAATTACCTGGGGCTTGGTCGTCACTAAAGGTCCACATAAAACCCGACAGAATTTAGGCATTTATCGCCAACAAGTCATCGGTAAAAATCGGGTGATTATGCGTTGGTTATCGCATCGTGGTGGGGCACTGGATTTTAAGGAGTGGCAGCAAACGCATCCGGGTGAACCATTTCCGATCGCTGTGGTGTTGGGCTGTGATCCAGCCACTATTTTAGGTGCTGTAACACCGGTGCCGGACACACTGTCCGAATATGCGTTTGCTGGATTGCTACGCGGTAGTAAAACCGAATTAGTGAAATGTATCGGCAGTGATCTGCAGGTGCCTGCTCAAGCCGAGATTGTGCTGGAAGGTTTTATCTATCCCGATGATATGGCACCGGAAGGACCATACGGTGATCACACCGGTTATTACAATGAAATCGACAGCTTTCCGGTATTTACCATTGAGCGAATTACTCAGCGTAAAAATCCGATTTATCACAGCACGTATACCGGTCGCCCACCCGATGAACCGGCGATTCTGGGCGTGGCGTTAAACGAAGTATTTGTGCCGATTCTGCAGAAGCAGTTTCCGGAAATTGTCGATTTTTACCTGCCACCTGAGGGCTGCTCGTATCGGATGGCCGTGGTCAGCATGAAAAAACAATATGCCGGTCATGCCAAGCGAGTGATGATGGGGGTTTGGTCGTTTTTAAGGCAGTTTATGTATACAAAATTCGTGATCGTTGTCGATGATGATGTGAACGTACGTGATTGGCAGGATGTGATCTGGGCCATTACCACGCGAATGGATCCGGCGCGCGATACGGTTTTAATTGAAAATACGCCGATTGATTATCTGGATTTTGCTTCACCGGTATCAGGTCTTGGCTCAAAAATGGGCATGGATGCTACCAATAAATTGCCTGGCGAAACTAACCGCGAGTGGGGTAGACCGATTGAGAAAGATCCGGCGATTGTCGCTCGGGTTGATGCGATTTGGTCAGAGTTGGGATTGGATGACGACGACTCAGCCCGGTAATTGAATACCGACAAAAGCCAACAGATTCAACACTGCCATAATTATCAGCAGCCAGATGGTGAATTGCATACCAATAATCCGGCGAGTAATGATGGCTTTGCTGACGCCATTGGCATGAATCAGTCGACCAATAATAAACAGGCTGCCCAGTAAATGAATTAGCCAGGCGGGGCCCTGGCTGAGTTCTAATAGTAATAACAACAGCAAACCAATCGGTAGATATTCCACAGCATTGGCATGAGCACGAATTGCAGCAAGTAAATCCTGATGGCCACCATCGCCTAAAGCTACTTTATGTTGCCGCCGCAGACTAATGACTTTTCGTGCTAGTGCGACAATCATCAGAGCGGCCAAAGCGGCATACATTCCGGTAATCATTGTCAGTACCTATAAACCATCAGTATTGGACTCTACCCAGCGTTCGCCACTCTGGTTCTGTTCTTTTTTCCAAAACGGCGCTTTATATTTCAGCTCTTCGATTAGCCAGTTGCATGCATCCAAAGCCGCACGGCGATGGGCCGACCAGCAACCGATTAATACAATTGCTTCACCGGGAAATACTTCGCCGACGCGATGCACGATCAGGCAATCATTTAATGGCCAGTCGGTTTTAGCCTGTTTTTCTAATTGTTCGAGATAACGCTGAGTCATGGCGGGATAATGTTCCAGCGTCATGGTTCTGACGGTGGCATCATCGTTATAATCACGCATGGTTCCGATAAAGCTGGCAGCTGCACCATCTCTGCCTGCAGGCATCTGCTGGGAAAACTCACTGAGCCATTGATAAGGCTGAAAGTCTTCATCGAGAATATGCGTGGCCATGATTAACCTCCGGTGACGGGGGGAAAGAAAGCGACTTCATCACCATCATTCACCTGACTTTGCATATTGGCATAGTCAAGATTGACGGCGACCAGTAGGTTGTTTGGTGGCGTGGCTGATTGCGTCGCCAAATCCCAAACCTCGGTCACAGTGGAAGCCTGTTCTACTGTGGTCTCACTCTGTCCCAGACTTTCTCGCAGGCTGGCAAAAAATTTGACTTGAATAGACATCTGGTTGATTGTTTCCTGGATCAAAACATAAGGATAACACCCAAAATGGCAGAATTAACGCATTTTAATCAGGCCGGCGAAGCACACATGGTCGATGTCGGTGATAAGGCAGTGACGCAGCGCAAGGCCGTCGCCAGCGGAAGGATTATCATGTTGCCGGAAACGCTGAAACTGATTGAGCAGGGCAATCATAAAAAAGGGGATGTGTTGGGCATTGCCCGCATCGCCGGCATTATGGCGGCCAAACGTACCTCGGATTTAATTCCGCTATGTCATCCGCTGGCATTAAGCAAAGTCACAGTCGAATTTGAAATTGATGCAGCCAATAATGCTGTGAATTGTCAGGCTGAAGTCGCTACATCGGGCCAAACCGGTGTGGAAATGGAAGCTCTTACCGCGGTACAGGTTGCGTTGCTGACTATCTACGATATGTGTAAAGCGGTCGATCGCGGCATGGTGATCTCCGACGTCTGTCTGCAGGAAAAAGCTGGTGGAAAATCAGGTCACTGGCAACGTTCTATATAAAGAAAAAATTCTTCAATCCAGTTCTTTATTCACAAAATTAAGTTTGAATTCAGCAACCGTTGCCTAAACTGAGAAATAGGATTTTTTCCTATGTGCTCGGGTAATGATTTTCTCGAAGCCCGCAACCTAACGCTGAGTTATTCAATGTCCAATTTTGTTTCAAAACTGCTGTTTGTTTTATTTCTCGTATTACCCATGGCGAGCCACGCATCTGAATTGCGTTTATTGATTGATATGCTGCATGAGAATGGCATGGTCAGCGAAGAACAGTATGGTCGTTTGTTGGCTGAGCTGGAGCAGAACCAACAGAAAACGGCAAAAGAAAAACAGGAAATAACCGAAAAACTTGAGTTAGCCACTCAGCCGCCTGAAGTGGAAGTCACCACTAAAGGTGGGCTTCGCGTTAGAACGACTGATGGTCAATTTGAAACCCGCCTGCGGGGGCGTTTAATGATCGATGCCGCCGATTATGATGGTGCGCCTCAAATTGCCGATGGAACCAATATTCGTCGTGCTCGCCTCGCCTGGTCTGGCCGGATATTCAGTGATTGGATATACAAGGTAGATTACGATTTCACGGATGGCGGTGAATTAAAAGATTCGTATATTGGTTACACTGGTTTTCCTCAAGCTCGTTTAAGAATGGGGCTTATGGAAATTCCTTTAGGCCTGCAATATCGCAGCAGTTCGGCCAATTCTCAGTTGATTGAACGCAGCCTACTTGGAGCATTTGGTGGGGATCGTTATATCGGTTTGATGGCCGATACTAAGCGTCAGCATTGGAGTGCCGCCGCTGGGGTTTTTGGTGATGATGCCAATGAACAGCGCGAACGAAATGATGAGGGTTGGGGGGGGGGGGCACGCCTCACGATTTCACCCATCAATCATAACAATAAGGTTTTACATTTTGGATTGGCATCTTTTTACCGGCATTTAAATGATCAGGCGACATTGAGATTTGATGAGCAGCCCGAAGCCCGGGTGGCCGGTTTTGATATTGTTGATACCGGCATTATTCCTGGAGCTCGAACCTATACCCGAAGCGGAGTGGAATGGGCAGCAGTACGAAATCGCTGGTCTGCTCAAGCTGAGTACATGGTGACCGATGTACGTCGAACAGTGTGGCAGGATGTTGGATTTTCTGGGGGGCATATTCAAAGCGGTTTTTTCCTGACCGATGATTCGTTGAATTATGAAAATGGTGATTTCGGTAGTCCGTATCCAAATCATCTTGTGGGCGAGGGCGGTTTCGGAGCTTGGGAACTGGTTGCGAGATACAGCACACTGGATTTAACCGATGAAGATATTATTGGTGGCGAAATAGACAGTCTCACTTTTGGGCTGAACTGGTATCCGGTGCCAATGCTACGATTTTCTGCCAATTACATTAATGTTCTGAATGTTGATGGTGGACCAAATGCAGGACAAGAACCGCGTATTTTTCTGGTACGCAGCCAATGGGCGTTTTAGCTGAAATATTACAATTACGATAAGTGATTTTCGAAGTTACATAATTATCTGGAGATTAAATTAATAAAATCTGTAATGCCCAGCGTTTCACCATTAACAAAACAGCTAACTAAGAGTTGGAAAAAATGTTTAAAGACGGGGTTAATCGCTAATTTTTGTGCAGGGTTTTTGATAAATTAGAACTTCATCACAATAGCAAAAGATTACTATTTTCTTGGATAAGAAATATTAATGCTGGTTCCAAATATGTCGATAATATTACAGAAAATTTTCGACCATAAAAAAGGAACAAACTTATGCTATTCAAAAAACACCTGCTGACAGCTGCCATCGGCCTGTCTCTCAGCTTTTCGGTTCAGGCATCGGAACTGGAAACATTGATTAATATGCTGCATGAAAATGGCATGGTTACTGATGAACAGTACGGCCGGCTGATGGGTGAGCTTGCTGAAAACAAAGCCACTAAAGAGCAGGAAAAAGCAGAGATAAATGAAAAGCTGGCTGAAGCAACCAAACCCTCAGATATTGAAATATCTACTAATGGCGGTTTATCACTAAAAACCCGAGATGGTCAGTTTTCTACAAAAGTTGGTGGACGGCTACAGGTTGATGCCGCCGCTTACGGTGGTTCACCTGATATGGGAGATGGAACTGATATTCGTCGTGCCCGTTTGTATATCTCCGGTGAGCTGTATCGCGATTGGGGTTATAAGCTGGAATACGAGTTTGATAACGACAGTATTACCGATGCCTTTATTTCATATGATGGTTTTGAAAACTACCAAATTATGGCGGGTCATTTCAAAGATCCATTCAGTCTTGATTATATGATCAGCGCCAACAACACCATGTTTATGGAGCGGGCATTACCCACTGCGTTTAATGCTGGACGACATATGGGATTGATGGGAGCTCGTAACAGTCAGTATTGGACTTTGGCGGCCGGTTTATTTGGCGATACTGTCGGAAATACTGGTGGTGCTGAGGATGAAGGCTGGGGCTGGAGTTCGCGTGGAACCCTGTCTCCGGTCAATGAACCTGGTAAAGTCGTACATATTGGTCTGGGTTTGAATTATCGCGATTTGCAACCTAGTAATGAGGTACGTTTCAGTCAAGCTCCCGAATCGGGTGTCTCTGGTGTGCGCATTGTGGATACTTCTACATTAACCAATGCCGACACGATGCTGAAAACCGGTCTGGAATTTGCCACTGTCATGGGACCGTTTACCGCTCAGGCAGAATATATCCGTACATCCGTGGAACGTGACAATATCAGCGATGCTGACTTTGATGGCTGGTATCTTCAAAGCAGCTATTTCCTTACCGGTGAATCGCGTCCATATAAAAACGGCGTGTTTGGAGGAATAAAACCCGATCGCAGAGTTGGTGACGGTGGTATTGGTGCATGGGAAGTCGCGATGCGTTATAGCTCGCTGGATTTGAATGATGGTGCGATTGAAGGTGGTGAAGCAGATTCAATGACCTTGGGGCTGAACTGGTATCCAGTGCCGATGTTACGTTTCTCAGCCAATTATGTGCATGTCCTGGATGTCGATGGCGGAACGTTTGATGGCCAGGAACCTGATGTATTCCAGGTTCGCAGTCAGTGGGCATTCTAATTCAGATATTCAGTTAAAAACTGTATAGAAAAGCCGCTGTTAACTTGAGCTAACAGCGGCTTTTTTGTTTATCTGGTAAGGATTATTCGGTTTCGGGTAGTGCGGTGAAAAACAATTGCTGATTATTCATCATGAAGCTATCGATAATCTGCTTACCAGATTCACCGGTCACAAAATCAATGTACTGCTTTGCCATGTCTGTTTGAACATTAGGGTGTTTTTCGGGATTAACCGCCATAATGTGGTATGGATTGGATAACTTTGCATCGCCTTCAAACAGCAGTTTTAACTGCATTTTTTCCTGATAGGCTATCTGTGTACCCCGATCTGTTAAGGCATAACCCGACATTTCATCGGCGATTTTCAGTACCGCCCCCATACCTTGACCGGCTTGCACATACCAGTCGCCAGAGGGATTGATATCGGCAGTTTTCCAGAGTTGGAGTTCTTTTTTATGGGTACCCGAATCATCTCCTCTGGAAACAAAGCGACTACCTGATTGAGCAATTTTTTGCATGGCTTCAGTGATGGTTTTAGCGGAAGTAATCCCCGCAGGATCATTCACTGGACCAACTAATACAAAGTCGTTATACATGACGTAGCGACGATCAATGAAATAACCCTCCTCGACATATTCAAGCTCAGCTTTTGGGGCGTGCACTAATGCCACATCGACATCGCCATTAGCACCAAGCTTCAATGCCTGGCCGGTGCCTACCGCAATTACCGCAACATTAATATCAGTAGATTCGGTAAAAGCTTTATTTAATAAAGCTAACAAGCCAGTGTTATCGGTGCTCGTTGTTGTAGAGAGTTTGAGCAATTGTTCGGCATGAACCGTAGTGCTCAGCAGTAAGCTGAGAAATAACAGAATAAATAACCGTTTCATCATGAAATATCTCGACAGAAAAAAATCAATATATTCCATCATATATATCGATGGGAGTAAACGTGTTTTTCCAAATGGTATCAAGGAGTGGCTAAAGGCTGTGTGGGTGAGAAGTTTTTTTATTTATTAGTCTATGGATTGTGGACATATTGTCAGGTTGTCGATTTTGATGAGCCTCTTTGCCAGCTTCCTGATTTTGAATCATTACGTCTGGCCACATTAACCCTTTTGGCAGAGCGATCATCATCGTTTAATGAATTCTATCCGGGGTAAGGGCAGGCCCATGGCAGAACTGCAGTTAAATAAGACTATAGTGAATAAAGGCATTGAGTAAAGCGGCTTTTGCCTGTCAAAGCGCTTTTTTTACCTCTGTCTGCAAACACACCTCTATTGAGTTTTCAGAATACCGTGCCATGGGGGGGAACCTGTTTGCAAGAGCCCCCCCACAGTTACTGGTTAACCTTGTTCAAGTAAGCGCCGTAGATCAATCATTGCGGCATTGGCTCTGGAAACATACGACGCCATAACCAATGAATGATTGGCAAACAGGCCAAAACCACTACCATTAAGAATGATCGGGCTCCAGACAGTAGCCTGAGTGGCTTCGAGTTCACGAATGATTTGGCGCAGACTGATTAGCGCGTTTTTCTTTTGCAAAACATCGGCAAAATCATGTTCTGCCGCTTTAAGCAGATGAATCATTGCCCAGATTGAACCGCGGGCTTCATAAAATACATCATCTATTTCCAACCATGGTGTTTTGGTGACTCGTTCAGGTGAAGTCAAGGTTGATTGATGGGCCTCAGGATCACCTGCCAATGCGGTATTAATCTGAACTTGTCCTACACTGGCGCTGAGCCGTTGTGAGAGACTACCCAGGCGTTTTTCAGCCATACCCAGCCACGCGGCCAGATTATCGGCACGTGCATAAAACTGTGCTTCGTCCCGCTGCGGATCCGCCAGACGGGCCAGATAGCTTTCCAATGCCTTGATACCGTCTCGATACTCACTTTCTGTGGGAGGAAACAGCCATGAATCCGAATTGAAATTAAATTGCGGTTCGGCAATGATCAGGTCTTTATCTTCTGCAGATTGCGATTGTGAGCGACTAATATCGTTACGTAGCGATCGTGAGTAGTCACGAATCTGCACCAGCACACCGAACTCCCAATTGGGCATATTATCCATCCACACGGATGGGGGCATCACGTCGTTGGTCAAATAACCACCCGGCTTATCAAGCAAGGTATTGGCAATAGTGATCAAGGTGGCGGTAGATGTGTAACCAGTGACCATATCGTGTTGTTTTTCGCTGGCGATTTCGCGAGCGTTTACCTCAGGATCAAAGGCACTGGGTGGATTACTCCACCACAACATGATGACGATAAAAAAAACCAGAATGACGGCGATCGCTATCATTAGCGCTTTGGATATCTGCCGACGGCTGTCAGGATCGCGGAAGGAATCAATAAAATTCCACCATAACTGACGACTGCGCTGAAAAAAAGAGTTTGCGGGCATAAAACATCCAGAAAGATTAATTGTCAGATTTCACCATAGCGTATTTTTGACAGCAAAAAAATGTTTAGGGTCTGTTTATTTTTCAAAGCTGTCACTATTTTTGAAAGATAAACAGACCCTAAGTCCTGCCGGGAGAGCTTTCCCGTTATTGTGCGGGATAATTTCCTGAAAAGTTTACGGTATTAAGCTTGACGTATGGCCTGATTGAGCTGAATAATGGCCGGTTTGAAGATGCTTTTGATGAAGCGGGGGACGCTTTAAGTATGACACTCAGAGTTGAGATAGAAGATCTGGCCAAGCATTTTGGCGAGATACGGGCTGTGGATGGTGTGACATTCTCGGTCAGTAAAGGCGAAGTTCTTGGATTTCTGGGCCCGAACGGCGCAGGTAAATCCACCACAATGAAGATGATAACCGGCTTTCTGGCGCCCACTCGCGGTACAGTCAGAGTCTGTGGTTATGATGTTTTAACGGATCCGATTTCGGTAAAAGCGAATCTGGGATATTTACCTGAAGGTGCGCCAGCTTATGCTGATATGACGCCGGACAGCTTCCTCAAGTTTATTGCTGATATTCGTGGATTGTCCGGAGCGGCTAAAAAACGTGCAGTAGCTTCCGCTGCAGAACGTGCTCGAGTCCTGAATGTGATGTATCAACCGATTGAAACCTTGTCTAAAGGTTACAAACGTCGGGTTGGGCTGGCACAGGCGATTCTGCATAACCCACCCGTATTGATTATGGATGAACCGACTGACGGTTTAGATCCGAATCAAAAGCATGAAGTACGGACGCTGATCAATGAAATGGCAGAAGATAAAGCCATTATTATCTCAACGCATATTCTGGAAGAAGTAAATGCTTTGTGTACACGTAATGTGGTGATCGCCAGCGGTAAAGTTGTGTTTGATGGAACGCCTGCCGAATTGGAGCAAAAATCACGCTACCACAATGCGGTCGTACTGTCGGTCAACGAAATTGATAACACCAAACTGTTGCAGTATGTCGCCGAATTGGATTTTGTTGCGGAAACTGAATTATTGATGGCGGGTAACGGTATCCGGGTGTTCCCAAAAGACAGCGCTCATATCACTATCGCCCTGTCAGAAAAAATTCGTGAACAGGGTTGGGAAATTGCTTCGCTTTATGCTGAGAGCGGTCGCCTTGATGAGGTTTTCCGCAGTATTACTTTGCCTAGAACTGCAGGAGTTAAATGATGAATGTGCTGAATATCTGGTTCATCATGAAACGTGAATTCGGTGGTTACTTCGCCACCCCGGTTGCCTATGTTTTCATTATAATATTTTTGTTGCTGGCAGGTTTTTCGACGTTTTATGTGGGCAATTTCTTTGCTCGTGGCGAAGCCGATTTATATCCCTTCTTCTCCTTACATCCCTGGTTATACATTTTGTTGATCCCGGCAATTTCGATGCGTTTATGGGCCGAAGAACGTAAAAGTGGATCGATTGAGCTGTTAATGACCTTGCCGGTGTCGGTATTTGAGGCTGTTCTGGGCAAATTCTTTGCTGCGTGGGCGTTTACCGGTCTGGCATTAATTCTCAATTTCCCGCTTTGGATCACGGTGAATTATCTGGGTAATCCAGATAACGGCGTGATTTTTACCGGTTTTATCGGCAGCTTCCTGATGGCGGGTGGTTTTCTGGCCATTGGTTCCTGTGTTTCAGCCTCCACTAAAAATCAGGTTATTGCGTTTGTGCTTAGCTTGATTGTCAGCCTGATATTTGTGCTGGCGGGCTATGGCATTGTGTTGGATTTCTTTAGTAGCTGGGCTCCACAACCTCTGGTTGATGCGATCAGTTCATTCAGTTTTCTGACCCACTTTGATGCGATTTCCAAAGGGGTAATTGATTTACGTGACATATTGTATTTCGCAGCGCTTATCACTATCTGGTTGTTTGCCAACGCCCTGATAGTGAATGCACGTAAAGCCGATTAGGAGCACCAGTCAGCAATGAATAAACAATTATTATCCAAAACCGGTTTGATTCTGGCCGTTATTCTTTTTATTGCCTTTATTATTGTGGTAAATGGCAATTTTAAATCTGCTCGGGTCGATTTGACTGAAGACAAACTGTATACCTTATCGGAAGGTACGCTGAACATTCTGTCTTCGTTACAGCAGCCTATAACGTTAAGGTTCTACTATTCCGAGCAGGTAGCTCAGGCTTTGCCATCATTGAAAGCCTATGCTCAACGCGTTCAGGAGCTGTTGATGGAATATCAACGCGCCTCAGACGGCATGATTCAGGTCAAAATTATTAATCCAAAACCTTTCACCGATCATGAGCAGCGAGCAAAGCAATATGGTCTGCAATCGATTCCCATCGAAGGTGAGCCGGATCCACTATTTTTTGGTGTAGCCGGTACCAATATTCTGGATGGTCTGGAACGTATCCGTTTCTTTCAACCGGAAATGGAAGATGTTTTGGAATACGATCTGACCAGAATGGTTTATCAACTATCTGACGTAGAGCGTAAAAATGTGGCAGTAATGAGTTCATTGCCAATTGATGGGGAAGATTACGATCCCCTTAAAGGACAGCTGGATACCGAAGGTGGTGCTAAACCCTGGGCGGTAATGGGTAAATTGCGTGAGATGTTTAATGTTTCGGTCTTACCGGAGGACATTCGTCGTATTCCATCATCAGTTGATTTGCTAATGGTTGTGCATCCCAAGGAATTACCTGAACAAACCTTATATGCCATAGACCAATATGTGTTGCAGGGTGGAAAATTAATTACCTTTGTGGATCCATATGCTGAAGTTGATGTACCGGAGAAAGATCCTGATAACCCGATGGCAGCAATGGTCGCAAACCGTAGCTCAAATATGCCTGAGTTGCTGACTACTTGGGGCGTTGAACGTGATGCTTCTGATGTGGTTGCGGATAGAAAAACAGCTCGAGAAGTGGATTTTGGGGCACAAAGTAATAATCAGCCGATTGAATATGTCTTGTGGAATGCTTTGACCCAGGAAAACATGAATTCTGAGCAGCGTATAACTTCAAAGTTACGTAAGCTCAATGTGGCAACTGCAGGTCATTTTAAAATTCTGGATGACAAGACTACTGAAGTAACCCCTCTATTGAGTTCCAGTGATGAGGCTATGCTGGTGGATAAAAGGGTGGTGCAGTTCCGTAATGATCCAGTGGCTTTATTAACTAAGTACCAGCAAGGAACAATCAGCTATCCGTTAGCAGTTCGTATTCAAGGCAAGTCGCGTTCGGCGTTTCCTGATGGTGTCAAAGCCGATGGTGGCAAGATGGTGAAAATGCCTGATCATGTGAATGAATCCCAAAATGGTATTGATGTGATTGCAATTGCTGATGTGGATATGCTGGATGATCGTTTCTGGGTCATTATGCAGGATTTCTATGGTGAGGATTTAGCCTTTAATACCTCCAATAACATCGACTTTGTACATAACGCTATCGAAGAGTTAACCGGCGCTGAGGGACTGATCAGTGTACGTTCCCGTACTGGTTTCACTCGTCCATTTGTCCGTGTCGAAGCTTTACAACGTGAAGCTGAGAGACTCTACCGGGCGAAAGAACGCGAACTGGAAAACAAATTACAGCAAACCCGTCAGCGTATCGCTCGCATGCAGGTGGAGCGGAATGGTTCTGGTGCCGAAATCATGACGCCAGAGCAACAGAAAGAAATTGCTGAATTCAGGGCGATTGCCGATCGTACCGAATTAGAATTGCGGGCGGTAAAAGGTAACCTGCGTAAAGATATCGATCAGTTGGAAACGTTGGTCAAGTTCATCAATATCGGATTGATTCCGATTGTGGTGGCCATACTGGCACTGATTACCGGCTGGTTAAGAGTGCGTAAGCGTACTCGAGGCCGTTTCCAATCGTAAATTCTGCATGCGTTAAATGACGCTTGTATCAAACTGAACAGACAGGTTCTACAGATGCTGAAAAAACTTAATAGTCTTTCAATCCTCGCCATCCTCACTGCGGTGATGGTGGTGTGGATGTTAATCACCATATATAAAGCCGAAGATACCAGTGATGACTTTTCATTACTGTTTCCTGAATTATTTGAACAGCTAAGTGATGTGGATAAAATCACATTTAAAAGTGAGCAGGATGAATTCAGCCTGAGCCGTGATGATAAGCAATGGTTCATTGCGGATTATCATAACTATCCAGCCGATGAAGATTTGGTTAGAAGGATGCTGGTTGATTTGGCCGATGCCCGAATTCTTGAGCTGAAAACGGATGATCCTGAGCTGTATCCAGTATTGGGCGTGGAAGGTGCAGAAGATGGTGGCAGTTCATTTGTCATTAAATTATTCAAAGACCAGCAGGAAGTGGCCGGTCTGGTTCTAGGGGAAGCACGCGATTTAAGTGCGAACACCTCTGGTCCACAACAGTTCTATCTGCGCCGAGTTAATGAGGAGCGCAGTTATCTGGTTGAGGGGTACTTTCAGTTCAGTCCGATGATGCTCAACTGGATTGATGCGCTGATTATGGACATTGCACGTGAACGGGTTGCCAGAGTAGATATCATTCAGCCAAATGGCGATACTGCAACCTTAGTGAACTTAGGTCAGAAAGATAAATTTGGCACGCCGGAAGATCGTGAAGATACCGTATTTCGTTATGAACAGCTTGGCTATGATATTGCCGGGTCATTATTCCAAATGCGTTTGGAAGATGTACAGCCAGTTGAAGACTTTTCCCGTGGTGATGCTGAGATTGTTAGAGCAGAATTTCTTACTTATGATGGCTTAAAGGTGATTGCTCAGACATCGTTTAATGATGGTTTTTACTTTTCCACGTTCAAAGCTGAATATGCCCCGGATGCTGTGCCTGAAGTACCGGAAGCCATAGCCAGCCTTGATGTGTTAAAAACGCCTGAGCAAGTACAGCAGGAAGTTGCAGAAATTAATGACAAAGTTGAACCCTGGGTTTATCGCTTGGGTGGGTTTGTTGGCAACAACCTGATGCGTGCCAAGGCCGATATGGTGACCGAAAAGGATCAGGTTATTCCAATGCCTGCCGGTGGTTTTGGTCCGTAAGCCGCTATTTTGGAAGTCATAAAAAAGCCCCTTAAACGGGGCTTTTTTATATGTGTATAACCTTACTCTGCTGCGGCCTTATCCTTATCCCGCCATTCTTCCAGTAACGCTTGAACGGTGATTGCGAGATCATCGGGGGCGAATTTGGCAATAAATTTATCGGCGCCAACCTTTTCAACTAATGCATTGTTAAAGGTGCCACTCATTGAGGTATGCAGCAAAATACGAATATCTTTCAGATTTGGGTCTTGGCGGATAGCCGTTGTAAGGGTGTAACCATCCATTTCTGGCATTTCAATATCGGAAATCAACATAGCGATATGCTTGCTGACATCAATGCCCTCGGCCGCCCATGCTTTTAATTGATCCAATGCCTGTTTGCCATCATTTACGATGGTACAACTGACTCCAATCTGCTCCATGGTACGACGTATCTGATTGCGGGCAACACTGGAGTCATCTGCCACAAGAATGTGATGTTTATGGTCAGCATTGGCTTCTGCAAAACGAGTCACCAAATCAGCTGAAACCGTGTCATCAATGCCCAATACTTCTGACATGACTTTTTCCACGTCAATTATCTGGATCAGTTCATTGTCAATTTTGGTGACTGCAGTCATGTAATGCGATGAACCTGAAGCACTGGGAGGAGGCAAGATATCTTTCCAACTGACGTTGACGATGCGATCCACCTCACTGACAAGAAAGCCCTGCACGTTGCGATTATATTCAGTGATAATGACAAAATGCTCATGAGGATTCACGACGGGCCTTTTGCCTATACCCTGAGATAAATCAAAGATACTGATGGTTTTATCACGGATGCGCGCGGCACCCCGAACGACTGGGTGTGAATGTGGCATTTGCGTTAACGGAGGACAAGCAATAGCTTCGCGGACCTTAAATACATTTATACCGTAACGCTGGGTGCCTCCCAGCTTGAACAATAAGAGCTCTAACCGGTTCTGACCGGCTAGTTGAGTGCGTTGGTCAATACCATCGATCATGCTTGCCATAAATTTCTCCTGATTACTGCAAGAGTATAACGGCAGTAACGTTCATTTCTGAACCGTAATTATCGGAATGAAATTTGCAGGTCATCAAAGTGAGTTCATTTGCCGTGCATATTGCCGGAGGATTTTGATGTATAAATTATTATGTAGTGTATGTTTAGTGTTAAGTGTCAATTTGTTGACACTTACTGCCCAGGCTGACAATTTACAATCTTTGGCTGATGTGGAGCACACCGCATTCACTTATACTTTAGCCCAGGCGCAGACACGATTTAACAATCCCCAGGTTAGTGTGACACCATTAGATAAACGGTTACGCTTGCAGCATTGTGAAAAAGGGCTGGAAGCATTCAGTAATCGGAATATTGCAACTGCCGGTAATGTGACCGTGGGTGTGCGTTGTCAGGAGCCTGTGGCTTGGACAGTTTATATCCCCTTGCAAATCAAAGTAATGCGACCCATGGTGGTGATTGCCCGGCCCGTTTCAGCGAACCATGTTTTAACAGAACAGGATTTGCGGATTGAACAGCATGATATTGGCAAGCTTCGGCAAGGCTATATGGCAAATATTGCCGCTGTGGTGGGACAGCAAGCGAAATATTCACTGGGCTTGGGCACCGTTATTCAGAAAAATCATTTGCGGCCGCTGAATATCGTAAAAAGAGGTGAGTCAATTGTCCTGGTGGCTAGTGCAGGAACAATGGAAGTCAGAATGCAGGGCACAGCGATGTCTGATGCCAGCCTGGGGGATCGCGTTCGTGTGAAAAACCTCTCCTCAGAGAGAGTGGTCGAAGGTGTAGTAGATGGTCCAGGGGTGGTACGCGTTACAATGTGAAGAAAACTCTGGATCGAATCACATTATATTAAAGTTTTTTCAATTCGATCCGATAAACATTATAGAACCAATATGGAGACATTTTTATGTCGGATATTAATAATATAAAACCACCAACACAGGGTGGTGGAATCAACTCGACGCGAAACGTCAATGTTGAAGATAAACGTACAGAAAACGTATCAAATCAGGTCAAATCGAGTGGTAATAGCTCAACAGACAAGATCAGTCTGACAACCACGGCAACACAACTGCAATCTCTGCAACAGGAAATTGCCGCTTTGCCTGTGGTGGATGAACAAAAAGTGGCTGCTTTACGTGCGGCTATTGAAGATGGAAGCTATCAGGTTGATAGTCAAAAGTTGGCACGGAACATGATTGATTTTGAGGGTAACCTATAAAAAAGGAACCCTCCCATGGCTATGTCACCCGGACAACAATTGCACAGCGTTTTACAGTCTGAACTCAATATTGCCAAACAGTTAGCCGAGTTACTAGTCGCGGAGCGTCAAGCCCTTGCTCTATCGGATATCGTGACCATTACCGATATCAACAATAAAAAACAGCCGTTAATCATGAAGCTCGAACAGTTTAGCCGTCAACGTGATGCGGTATTAATTTCTACAGGCTTCCCTACCGGTAAACAAGGCCTTGAAGCGTTCATTGATAATCAAACGGAAGATGACGCATTGGCGTTAACGCTGTTGATAAAAAATCTAAAAGCAGTTGCCAAAGTCTGCCAGCAAAAAAATCAGGTAAATGGCGGCATCGTCAGTATTAACCGTCAGTATCTGCAGCGCGCTATCTCCGTTCTTCGAGGACGTGATCCAGAGTCGAGTGCTTATGGTCCGGGTGGTGAATATACCAGTGCAGTTGTTCGTCAACCACTAATTGGACGTGTCTGATCCTAGGTGGATATGAAAAATTAATAAGCCCTAAGGCGTTTCACACCACTGGGCTAACAGATCAACCCATACTGGATCATCGTTAAGGCATGGTATCAATTTTAATGAACGACCACCTGCCTCGATAAACACTTCCTCAGCTCTAATCGCAATTTCTTCAAGCGTTTCCAGGCAGTCCGTCACAAATGCAGGACACATGACCAGCACGTTTTTTGTGCCGTTTTGTGCCAGTTCAATCAAACGATCTTCAGTGTTAGGCCCCAGCCATTTGGCTCGGCCCAGTCGGGACTGAAAAGCGACTGAGTAATTGTCCGGATTGAGTTGGGCCTTTTCGGCAAAAGCAGCTGTGGTCGTCATAACCTGATGTCGGTAACAAGTGGCATGAGCCACATGTGGTTTATTGCAACAATCAGCCTGTTGCAGACAATGTTGGCCACTAGGGTCACGTTTCAAAATGTGCGATTCTGGTAGGCCATGATAGCTGAAGAGCAAATGGTCATGTTCTTCCATCAAATAAGGACGGGTTTGCTCAACCAATGCATTAATATAACCTTCTTCCTGATAGAAAGGTGGTTTGATCGTTAAGACAATATCCAGTTTATGCTTGGCGATGACCTGTTTGGCCATTTCAATGCAGGTGGTTACGGTGCTATCAGCAAAATGCGGATACAAAGGAACGAAGAAAATCTCTTTAACGCCATCAATCCTGGCAAGCTTTAGCAAACCCGCTTCAATACTGGGGTTTCCATATCGCATAGCCAGCTCTACCGGCATATCAACCTGCTGTTGAACAGCTTTATGTAATTTTTCAGATAATACAATCAACGGTGAGCCGGTATCGGTCCATACACTCCGATAAGCTTCAGCAGAGGCTTTTGGGCGGCTAGGCAGAACAAAGGCACTGACAATAAAGCGCCTTAGCAACCAAGGTAGTTGAATAACATAGGGGTCCATCAGAAACTGATTTAAGTAGCGCCTTACGGAGGGTGTATCAGGCTGATCCGGTGAACCTAGATTTACTAATAAAACGGCACGTTGCGTCATAATAATTATTATTTTGAGTCAGAAGATTTAAGTACGTCGTTAAGCGCACTCTGGATATCAGTATAGAGAAATTCAAAGCCGGCAGCTTGAGCTTTTTCCGGGATTGCACGTTGCCCGCCCAGTAATAAATCAGCCATTTCTCCCATTGATGCTTTCAAAACACAGGACGGCACTCGAAAGAAAGCCGGACGGTTTAGCGCTTGGGCAAGTGCTTTGCTGAATTGCTGATTGGTAACAGGTCGAGGAGCTGCGCCATTATAAACACCCGTAAGCGAACGATTTTCAGCCAGAAATAAAAATAACCGACAGATATCATCGAGATGAATCCATGGCATATATTGCTGGCCGTCACTTATTGGTCCACCCAATCCCATTTTGAAGGGCAGCGTCATTTTGCTCAGAAAACCACCATTTGGTGCCACTACTAATCCAGTGCGAACGATAGCGACCCGGATTCCAAGAGATTCTGCAGACAAAGCGGCTTGTTCCCATTGTTCGCATAATTCATGACTGAACTCTGGTTTGAAACTCCTACTTTCGGTAACAATCGTATCGTCCTGGTTTCCATACCAGCCTACTGCTGAGCCACTGATAAAACTATGGGGGAGGCTGGAGCGTTTGGACAATTTATCTATCAGGTCTCGTGTATAGTCGACCCGGCTTTTCAGTAATATTTGCTTACGGGCATCGGTCCAGCGTTTATCAACAATCGGTGCACCGGCCAGATTAATGACTACATCGATATGATGATCTAGCGGTATTGAATCGACGGATTCGAAACACTGCACCTGGGAACCAAGTATTTTGGCTGCTTTCTGACAATTACGACTTAATGCAAAAACAGTCTCGCCATTGTTTAAAAGTCTTTGACACAGCGCTTGGCCGATGAGTCCTGTTGCACCGGTTATTAAAAAAGCCGCCATGATAAATTCCTTTGAATAGTTATGATTATTCCTTGTATAGAGTCATAACAGCTGGCAAAGTTTACCAAGGGCCTGCTGATTTTTCATAACCACCACTGCTGGAGGCTATTTTTTTCGGCCAACAAGGCGGAAATGATGCGATGTAGTTGTTCTACATAAGTCATTTCCAACACCGTAGGGCGGAAAAATAGTCACAACCCAAAGGGCTGGGAAACATCGACAGACCCTGAGTAAAGATAAAACCAAATATTAAGTATTTAACGAGTAATTGATGGGAATTAAAGTCGGAATCAGTAGCTGTTTACTGGGGGAATCCGTGCGATTTGATGGCGGACATAAACATATGCGTTTATGTACCGACAGTTTGTCGCGTTTTTTTGATTTTGTTGCGGAATGTCCTGAAGTGGGTATTGGTATGGGAATTCCTCGCAAACCCATTCGTCTGGTTGGTGATGTGGATGCACCACAGGCAGTAGCCGTGCATGATTATAATTTGAATTACACAGAAAAGTTGACGGCTTTTGGCCAGCAAAAAGCCCATGAACACAATGATTTATGTGGTTATATTTTTATGAAAAACTCACCGAGTTGTGGGTTGTTTCGAGTCAAGGTGTATCAGGATAATGGTTATCCGGCGGCTGAAACAGGACGAGGGTTATATGCTGATGCATTAAAGAAAGCCCATCCATTGATGCCAATGGAAGAATCCGGCAGATTGAATGATCCATTATTACGCGAAAATTTTATCACTCGGGTGTTCGCCTATTATGACTGGCAGCAACTGGTTCGCAGTGGGTTAACCCACCATAAATTGATCAGCTTTCATTCACGTTATAAATATTCCTTAATGGCTCATTCACCGACATACTATGCTGAACTTGGACGGATGCTGGCTGATGCTGGAAATCATGAGATCGAAACTCTGGCAGAACGTTATTTCACTGAGCTTATGACGGTTTTATCAAAAATTGCCTCCCGGAAAACACATACAAATGTATTAATGCATTTGCAAGGCTATCTAAAGAAAAAGCTCTCAAGCTCTGAGAAGCAGGAACTTGCCGACATTATTAACCGTTACCGTACGGCAGAGTTACCACTGATAGTGCCGATCACATTATTAAAACATCATTTCAATAATCATCCAGATGCATATATTGCCAAACAGGCCTATCTGCAGCCATATCCTGATGCGTTGAGTCTGAGAAATACGATATAAATTGTGTACGAAAACTGGAAATCACAGTAAATTGAAATGATTACATGTCATTAATGATAGCGTCGTAAATCCGGTATTAGAAAAAACGCTTTTAAAAGAAGTAGCAGTAGGAATGTATGGTGAAGCGAAGTTGTATCATTTTCTAAAAATAGCTGAGATTGAAGCCAGTTCGGGATATCAGATATGCAGCGTAGGGATTTATTAAAACTCGGTTTATTAAGTACCGTTAGCAGCAAAACTTCAGCAATAAGCCAAACGGCATTGACGGGTCTGGTGTTGGATCCTGGTTTTGCCAAACATCATATTATGCCCCAACACCCAGAGTCTCCTGCAAGATATGAGCGTTTGCGGGATGAGCTGGAAGTCAGTGAGCTGCTATCCAAGGTCACATTGTTAAAACCCAAAAGCAATATTGAATCTGAATTATCGCTTATTCATTCAGCCAATCATGTAGCGTCAATAAAACGTCACGATCCCGAAGCGCATCAAGCTGCAATGTTGGCCACAGGAGGCGTACTGGTAGCGGTTGACGCGGTCTGTAAAGGTTTGCTGGATAATGCTTTTTGTGCTTCAAGGCCACCAGGGCATCACGCAACCAACACCGGAAAGGAAGAAGGGTTCTGCTATTACAATCATGTTGCTATAGCGGCAAGATATGCTCAAAAACGCTATAAGTTAAAACGAATTTTAATTGTGGACTGGGATTATCACCATGGAAATGGCACTGAATGGGCTTTTTATCATGATCCCTCGGTATTGTTTTTTTCAACGCATGACGCCGAAGCTTATCCTGGTACGGGGTCACCAGAGAAAACCGGCACTGGTTCCGGCAAGGGCTTTAATATAAATGTGCATTTGCCCTGTGGTTCCGGGGATGCAGAAATCATCGCTGCATTCGAAGAAAAACTGATTCCAGCGGTAACTGAATTTAACCCCGATTTGATTCTGATATCAGCCGGGTTTGATAGTCGGGAAGACGATTTGTTGGGATGTTATAAAGTTTCCGATCAGGGCTTTATCCAACTGACGGAGATCATGATGCAACTTGCCAAAAAGCACTGTGATGGCAGACTCGTTTCGGTACTGGAAGGGGGCTACAACCTGACAGGTAATGCCAAGGCCAGTGTGGCGCATTTAAAAACCTTGATGCAGATAGTTTCATCTGCTGAATAATTTTTGTGATTAACGGCACAGTTCGTGCTAATCCTTAATTGAAACATTTTAGTGACAAATATCAGTCACTTGTTGATTGGCAGCCCAAGCCCTTTTAAGGAGAAAATGATGAACGCTGTTGTTAAACTCAGAGATGAGAACGAGGCTGGTCTTGACCAGAATCAAGGAAAGCAATATCAACATCTGAATACCTATTATGACCCGACCTATAAGATTGGCTGGTTCATGATGAATGCCGCTCCCAGGCCATGTTTTACCCCTACCTTGCTGAATGAACTTTCGGATTATCTGGCGAATGTAAAAGCTGAGATGCAACAGAGTAATCATGAAAAATATGATTATCTGGTCGTTGGTTCCAGTGTTGATGGTGTGTTTAATCTGGGTGGTGATTTAAACCTGTTTACCTCACTAATTGAAAAACGTGACCGTGAAGCATTGCTGGCCTATGCCATTCATTGTGTTGATATCCTCTACGACAATATGTTCCATTTTGATTGTGACCTGACCACCGTCAGTCTGATCCAGGGTGATGCATTGGGAGGTGGGTTTGAAGCGGCCTTATCGAGTAATATTATTATTGCTGAGCGAGGCGTGAAGTTGGGTCTGCCAGAAGTGTTGTTTAATCTGTTCCCGGGAATGGGGGCTTATACATTGTTATCCCGAAAAGTCGGGGCGGCCAATGCTGAAAAAATGATTTTGTCGGGTGCTTTATATACCGCAGAAGAGCTTTATGAAATGGGCGCGATCGATATTCTGGCCGAAAAAGGTGAAGGTGAGCTGGCTTTATACAAATACATTAAAGCCGCCAAAAAATCTCCAAACAGCTATAAAGCGATGTCACGTATTAAAGATTTATGTAACACCGTGAGCTATGAAGAGCTTGTAGCAATAGCCAATATCTGGGCGGATGCGGCTTTAAATCTGACCAGTAAGGATATCCGGATGATGACGCGATTGGTGAATCGTCAGACTGCCAAATCAAACAGCGAAGTGTAACCTGACTTCACCATCACTGCTGTTTGGCGAGATACATCGAGGTGTCTCGTTGCTTTAAGTTTGCTTCAAAAAACGATTAGTAAGCTATCAGTCATTACTCAGGCTGGGAACACATCCTAGTGATGAAAAATAAACAGGTCTTAATGATCCGCTTTTTGTGATTGCCCTTGAAGCTTAAGGGCAACTTCTAATTCGGTTAGCGTTTGTGTAAAAGCATGCTCCAGTTTTTCGGTCAGGCGAAGTAATTCAGATGAGCCAATATCGAAAGGTTTAAATGATTCTCCCTGACGACAAAGCTCAGCAACTTTATTCGCACCTAATTCAGAAGATGAACCTTTCAAAGCATGCAGGCTTTCACGATAGGTCAGATAATCATCATGTGCTGATTGAAGAATCAATTGCAGGTGTTTGGTACCGTCTTCTTTATAACCATTTAGCAGAAGCTGTAAAAAGGCTTCACCGCCCCCTAGCTCAGAAAGTTCGAGCAAAACCTGATGGTCACACCATTGTTCTGATGAAACGGTCGATCGACCGTTAACTTTGCCGGGTTTTACATTGATTTGATGCTCCAGAGCCAGACGGGCAATGGATTCCAGCAATGAACGGGAATCTATTGGTTTGGTCAGAAACTCATTTGCTCCGGCTTCCAGACAACGTTGTTTAGCCTGAGGTGTTGCATCAGCTGTCAGAATGATAATAGGGATATCATGTCCAGTATCCATATAGCGCATGGCGCGGATAACTTCGGTTCCGCTGTAATCTGGCATATTCATATCCAGAATCAGCATTTCAATACTGTCAATTTGTTGACTTAGAACATCCAGCGCCTGTTCGCCACTACTGGCCAGAATTACCTGATGTCCTGCATGGCGAAGTATCCCCTCCAACACCTGCTGATTGACCAGGTTATCTTCGGCGATAAGAATATTTAAAGATTTAGCATAGGATTGAGCTGCATAATGTTGAGCCAGGGTAATGACTTTTTCATCCTGAATGGCATGATTGCTCTGTGCTGCGTGGATGGCATTAAATAGAACAGGTTTTTCCTTAACATCATGCACAATCGAAATAAAGTGATGACGCAGTCTTGGATCCTGTTTACTGAAGTCTGATGGATTCAACAGGATCAGCGCGGTATTGGCGAGTAAAGGTTCACCATGGATCATATTGGCAAATTGAATCGGATCGATGTCATGCATACAATCCTGATCAATCATCACGGTTTGATAAGGCGATTGATTCTCTGCTGCTCGAATCAATACTGAAAATGCTTTAGCGGTGGTGTCGACATGTTGGTAATTCACTGACCAGTCATTGATAACAGGTTTAATAAGGTCATGCAGTGAATCGGTGCTTAAAATCAGCATAGGGCTCTCAGATAAAGTTAATTCATTTGGCTCATTGGCAGTGAAGGGCATTTCAAACCAGAACAGGGTGCCTTCACCCACTTCGCTGGTTACCCCAATTTCACCTCCCATCAACTCAACCAGCTCTTTGGCGATAGTAGTGCCTAAACCGGTTCCGCCTTTATTTAATGTATCAGGTGAGATCTGCGTAAAGTCATCAAAGATTCGTTGCAGAGCTTCCTGTGGAATCCCTATCCCGGTATCACTTACTTCAAAGCGAATCCACAAATTTTGATTTGATTTGCGAGTGATTGGTTGAGCTGAAAGTTTAACGGCACCCTGATCAGTAAATTTAATACTATTACCGATAAGATTGATTAAAACTTGGCGTAGATGTTGTAAATCACCATTTATCGAAAAGGGCAGAGCGGGGTCAATATAGCAATTAATGTGTAAGCCTTTACTGATTGCCATTGGCTTTTGCATGCCAATCACACTGTTTAACAGTTGGTGTAAATCAAAACTTTTATCGCTGATTAAAATCTTACCAGCTTCGATTTTGGAGATATCCAAAACATTTTCAATCAGGCTGAGCAGCGTATGTGCTGACGTTTTCATGATTTTAACAAAATCATGTTGTTGTTTATCCAGCTGGGTCTCCGCCATCAGATCTGCAATACCAATTACACCGTTAAGTGGCGTACGTAATTCGTGAGACATATTGGCCAGAAATCGACTTTTTGCTTCATTTGCCTGCTTTGACAAAGCAATTGCAACATGCAGTTTTTTGATCAGAAAAGCTGAATAAAGCGGAATGATAAGTAACAAAAACATCAGACTGTAACCAAATGGTTCATGCTGAGAGTGCTGCCAGTATTCACCATTGATAATGGCAAAGGAAAAACCGATGATGCCCACTATGAGGGAGATGTATAGGTAATTCACGCCATAACGGAAACCATTACCCAAAATCACCCAGAGATATAAAACGAACAAAAAGACACTCTGCTCACCCGCGATCAACATAACAATTGATAGCGCAGTCAAATCCAGCAAAATACCACAGACCCTTCTGATGGGGGATGGCCTCGGGTTGAGAATCAAAGCCACTGCAATGACGACTGCCAGTAAGTAATAGGCCAACGTAATCAGACTTGGCAGGCTGACAATATTTTCTGAGAAGGTTCTATCAGCGCCCCATGGCAAACAAAAATAAATTAATAAAGCGATACCCAGAGTGAGTCGGATTTTGATCGCTTGTTCCGGTTCGCTGTCACCCGTTTTGGGTATTTTATCTAAAAATCGCCCAAGCAGATTTCTTTCCTGTGGCTGTGCATAACGATCATTCATTGCTGGAGATTTAATCAGCATACTCGGCTTGAATTTGCTGGATTGCCTCTATCCGATCAAAAAACGCCTGAACACATCTTGGGTCGAGTTGTGTACCCGCACTTTGCTCAATGTAACGACAGGCATCTTCGTTTGACCAGGCTTTTTTATAGGGCCGTTCCGAAACCAATGCATCATAGATATCGGCGACAGAAACGACTCTGGCAATAAGTGGAATTTCTTCGCCTTTTAACTGAGAAGGATAGCCTTTTCCGTCATAACGTTCGTGATGGTGCAATGCGATGATTGCACCAATATGCATGTATTTCGATTGACTATCAGAAAGTATTTCATGACCGATAGTGGTGTGCGTTTTCATAACTTCCCATTCTTCCGGATCCAGCTTGCCAGGCTTTAGCAGAATATTATCAGGAATCCCGATTTTACCGATGTCATGCATGGGAGCGGCATATTCAAGATCTTCGCATTGCTGTTCATCGAAAACGCCTAATGCTTCAGCAATAAAACGGGAGTATTTCGCCATACGAATAACGTGATTTCCCGTCCCTTCATCACGGTATTCACCCGCCTTGGCCAGACGAATAATGGTCTCTTTTTCACGCAGAATAATCTGTTCAGTGGCAATTTCTACCTGGCGTGCCAACCAATTGGCACGGTCTTCAATGATCAGGTGTTGCTCGTGCATCTGTAAAAGATTACGACAACTGGTACGACATTCAATTTGATCAATGGGGCGGGTTAGGAAGGCAGTAGCCCCGGCATCCAGTGCGTCATAACGCACGGCTTTTTCGCTGACGACGGTAATCATCATGATGGGAACGCTTTGCAAAGCAGGCATCTGGCGCACACGACGAATAAATTCGATGCCATCAATTTCCGGCATACGATAATCCGTTACAATTAAATCGGCCTCATGTTGACTCAGCCATTCAAGTGCCTCAGTAGAGTTACTTAACGCCGTGACGTGAATATTTTCACCAATTTGCTGGACTATCTTTTCTAAAATAGTTCTGCCGGTTGATTGATCATCAATGATCAATACCTCTTTGGTCTTCTTAAGAATGCTCAGTCTCCTTGCTGATTCATAAGGTTTTAAATTGCCAGGACGACCATATTGGTTTGCCAAGACACTTTCCTCATCAAGCTTGCCCTTCCGTCACATCCCTGCTTTGGCAGTTTTATTAACAGAAGTCATATCCTTGAATCCGTGTCTGTTATTTTGTTTAAATACAATCGTTTCTTATTTCCGCATTATGCTGACAGAGTTCGTAGCTGTCCATTCTATTTACGTTTCGAGCGTTCTTAAATGCTTTTTGATGCTCCTCAACAACGACTGGATAGTGTTTTGAATGACGCTCAATTAATTTCAAAGATAATTAATTCTGGCGAGACCGTTTAAACTTTTCACGCATAATTCACATTCAAAAACGGACTATATGTTGATGAAAGCATTATTACTTATTGCCCATGGCAGTCGACGCCAGCGTTCAAATGATGAAGTTATTGCGCTGGCTGAAAAACTAAAAACGGAATGTGCCGAACATTACGATATCGTGCAAGCCGCATTTCTGGAACTTGCCGATACCTTGATAGCGGATGGGATTGAAAACTGCGTGCGTGATGGCGCCAGCCAGATAACCGTCTTACCTTATTTTCTAAATTCCGGACGTCATGTAACCGAAGACATTCCTCATGATGTAGATGCAGTTCGTGCTGACTTTCCGAATGTAGACATTCAGATTGCTCAACATATTGGTGCATCAACGGCCATGATCGATATGTTAAAAACTGCTGCGGTAAATCGAGTCTGATATTAGCTAACGTAATGAGGATAAAGCCTTGCCTGAGTTATCTATGGCAATCAAGGTTTTAAGAACCTGGAAGCAATAATCATCGAATCTTCAGATCTCTCACGCTCAACCTGCCAGCCTTGAGCCAGAATATAGTCCAATGCCTGCTGATGACTAGCAAACTGCTTATCTAACGTCTGCCGCTCACCATCAATATTCTGATGAATGATAAAAAAAGGTTCGCTTTCAGAACCAGCTCTTTCAATGCGGCATTGTGGAATGGATGACATGTTATCGCTCCAGTACTCGTCATAATTAAAATCAGTGATCACATTAATATTCTATGAGAACCAGTATAGGCTTTCTACAAAACTGGTACATCAGCCTTTCTTGTAAACACAAAAGCCCATTCAAAGGGGGCTTTATGTTAAAGCGGATGGCGATTAGTGAGTGCAAACACACACATCACTTCAAAGCCGCAACGCATAGCTAAATTGTCGGGTTGGGTCCACATGTTAATAATTCTTTAGGTGAAAAAAGTGATTATTACACTACGCATCCTACTCTGCGCTCATACTATTCAATAGTGAATCATGCTCTTAGAATCTCGGTATTTTCCTTGTTTATGAGATATTGCATAGGGTCAATTAATAAAAGTCGTTTGTCGTTTTTTGGCTGGTGCTAAAGCATGAATTTTTTTTAATTTCTTTTGAAATAATTACAAAAATGATTAGTAAGGTCATTTTCGATAGTCTGTTTTTATAAAGGAAGGCATCAAACTTATATAAGTAACGTATTGAATTTTAAGTATAAAAGTTTTTAAAAATAAATCTTTATCAGCTTGGTATAGTACTTGCGTTATCTACAGTGAAGTACATTGAAACGTTAAAACGTTTTAATTTGAGCTAATTTATTAGCCGAACTTAGATAAATAAAAGGAGAATGAAATGTTTAAAAAACTATTTCTTTCAACTGCAGTTGTCACTGCGTTTGCTGCGACCCCTGTTTTAGCAGGTAATCAAAATGATACTAACCCGAATGATCCTGAATGGGAGAGAAAGGGCGACCGAGTCGTCAATACTAATCGGGATCAGAATGGAACCAATCAAAAAAATAATGATAAACGCAACAAACAAGATGGAACCACCAAAAATTATGATGATGTCAGTCATGGTGATAAAAAGGTGACCCCTGATCGCAAAGCGTATGACAAAGAAAACCACAATAAAGATAGTATTAAAAATCAGCAGCACCCTGCACATGAAATGGGTGAAGGGGACGAAACTCCCTATGAAGGTCAGTGATTCAAATCTGACCTTGTTCAAATTAAGAGACAATCTTTCAGAAAAATAAGATTAAGCCCAAGGATTACGATTTATCGATTTTCCCTTATTTCAAAGGAATTTCGATATTTATAACGCCTTAAAAGTGCGCTGCAATGGCGAACATGGTTAGGCTTATCATTGCCGTTAACAGCGTTACTTTCTATATTTTTGAGTTTTTCTGATGTATATCCTGGAGGTATTCGATGAAAAATATAAATTTCCTAACATTCACAGCTTTTTCTTTATTGGCAACTCCTGTCATCGCAGAAAACCCTTATGCCAAAGACGACAATAGTTGGATCAGTATTAATGGGGAGGTAACTTCTGTTTCGGCGGATGAGTTTGAGCTGGATTATGGTGATGGAACGATTACGGTCGAAATGGATGATGGTGACCGAGATGCTGATGGCTACAAGCTTTTAAGAGGTGATGAAGTCAGAGTTTCAGGACTTATCGAGGATAGCTTCTTTGAAACTACGACTATAGATGCCAGTAGCGTTTACGTAAAAAATATTGATACGTATTTCTATGCCAGTGCTATTGATGATGAATATTATGGTTATGACGTGGTATCGCCGCTAACCACCGATACCTTTGTAGAAGGTACTATCACAAGCGTAAGCGTTGATGATGAACAATTTACTTTAGACACTGGCCTTCAGATGCTGACCGTTGAGGTAGATGAACTTCTTTCCAACCCACTAGATAATGAAGGCTATCAGCAATTAGAAATGGGTGACAGAGTCAGGGTCAACGGTGAGATTGATTATGACTTTTTCCAAGGTCGTGTTTTTGAAGCAGATTACGTCACTAATATTTAATTGACTGCTTCTTGAACAATTAAAAAATACGAAGGTTGGATTGTCATAACAATGTTATGGCCATCCTCTTCGTCATTACCTTATAGCCTTTTCTTAATATTTTTAATTTTAAAAACTATTACCCATCACAGTATTAAATACTGTCGAAAAGAATAGTGTGATTACTTTAAATATTTAAAGCATTTTATATCTTGAAAAACAGAAATTAATTTAAAGGAGTTAGCTTATGAAAGTTTCAAATAAACTAACATTTATTGCGTTTACCTTGTTTTCAGCTTCCGCTTTCGCTCAAAATCCATATGCAAAACCGGACAATAGCTGGATTAGTATTCATGGCACAGTGACCTCCGTATCTGCGGATGAATTTGAGCTTGATTATGGTGATGGACTGATTTCAGTAGAAATGGATGATGGCGATCGTGATGCTGATGGCTACAAGCTGGTTAAAGGTGATGAGGTAAGAGTTTCAGGCACCATTGATGATGACTTCTACAAGCTGACAACGATCGAAGCCGGTAGCGTATATGTCAAAAATATTGATACGTACTTTTATGCCAGTCCGATTAATGAAGAAAACTTTGGCTATGATGTGATTTCACCTAGTGTTAAAGACACGGTTATTAAAGGCACTATTACCAGTGTCGACGTAGGTGGTGATGAGTTTATGCTTGATACCGGTCTTCAGGAATTAACTGTAGAAGTTGATGAGCTAGTCTTGAATCCTCTAGATGACGAGGGATATCGTCAACTAGACGTCGGTGACCGAGTGAGTGTGAACGGTCAAATTGATAACGACTTATTTGAAGGGCGGGTATTCGAAGCCGATTATGTAACCACACTTCAAAGCGCTTCATAACCCCCCTTCCATTACTGGGATTGTCATTATGACAATCCCTTTTTTATATGTAATTTGCAATTTAGTTCATTGTTATTGATCACAGTAGATTCAGAGGCTGAGTAAAAGAATCTCATCGTATATGTAAATTTTGAAAACGATAGAATTTTTCAAAGTCTGCTGAAAGCGAGATATGTCCTTTTTGTGGCGTAAATGATTAAGAGACTAATGAAAAAATTAAGCACTGATTTAAAAAATATTTGAATGAATATCAAGGGGAGATGTTATGAAAAATAGCCACATTACGACTCTCGCAGTCTTTGCTCTATTAAGTGCTTCGGCTGTCGCGGAAAATCCCTACGCAAAAGAAAATAATAGTTGGATCAGTATCAACGGAGAAGTGGATTCTGTTTCTACCGACCAATTTGAGCTTGATTATGGTGAGGGTAATATCACAGTAGTAATGGAGGACGATGACCGGAAAGGTTACCAGCTGAAAAAAGGGGATGAAGTCAGAGTATCAGGTCTTATGGATGATAATTTTTATAACGACTCTGTTATCGAAGCGGGGAGTGTGCACATCAAAAATGCGAATACCTATTTTTATGCTGGAGCAATGGACGAACAAGACGTCGATTTTACCGTCATGTCTCCTATCCTAAGAGATACAGTTATTAAAGGTAATATCACCCACGTCAGCTTAAAAGACGAGGAATTTACCCTTGATACTGGCATACAGATGTTAACGGTAGAAGTGGATGAGATGCTCTCTAATCCATTAGACAATGAAGGATATCTGCAATTAAGCGTGGGAGATCGAGTGAGTGTTAACGGCAAAATCGATAATGACTTATTTGAAGGTCGAGTATTTGAAGCGGTTTCCGTAACAAAGATTTAGTTTTTCAGCCGAAGGTTATTGTCGTTTTACTCAGTCTACCAGGCTAATTTAATAGCCATTCTGCCCATTAAAATCGATAAATATGATGAGGTATAAAGTAACCAATAACTTTTGAATTAATCATGTATTACAAAAATTAAGGAGTGACCGATGACAGACTCTACTCTTCATACTGGACCTTATGTCTCCAACCATTCCACCTTGACAGCCATCATTGCTGGCACGGTGGTGGCACTTGGACTAATGGTAATGTTTACTCTCCTCGGTCTGTCACTAGGCATCGCTAGTCTAGAGGCGATCGGAGATGGGCTGGGGATTGGCGCAGCAATTTATATTGTTGTGACCCAACTAATTTCGCTGGCTGTGGGTGGGTTTGCAGCAGCCCGCTTTATGACAACATTTGATACGAATTCAGCTGCGTTGGCCGGCTTGGCGGTTTGGGCGTTAACCACGCTTACTGTCGCTTATATGGGCCTTAATGCTGGGACATCAGCCATCAGCACGTCATCATCTCTTGTGGCACAAACAGTTGAAACATCAGCCGGTGCCGTAAAAGCGATAACACCGGAAGATATTTCGTTGCCGGACATGTCAGAGATCTCCGGTTCAATTTCAATGGCCGATTTGCCACCTCAGCTTCAGCAAGCTTTGCAGGAAGCTGGCGTGACTCCCTCACAACTTCGTGCTGAGGCACGAGAAGCATTTCGAAATGTGATTAGTCAACAGGAAATGAACCGGGCGCGATCGCTGGTCACCGCCACACTGTCTGATATCGTGGCGCAGCCCCACACATTCTCGGAAGAAATGAACAATTTATTGGATCGGTTAGTGATTGGTGAAAATGCCGTATTCAATGAAGAAGATCTAAACCAAGCCCAAAATACGTTGGAAATGCGACTCGGGATCACACCTGCACAAGCCCAAGAATTAGTAAACGAAGTGCAGGAGCTTTATAACTCAGCTGTGGAAACTTTGCGTCAAACTGTTTCTGAATTACAGGAACAAATAATTGCCGAGGCTAAAGATATTCAGGATGCGGTCGCTGCGGCTGCGTTGTGGCTTTTTATTGCATCTCTTCTCGGTCTTGGAGCGGCAACTGCTGCAGGTGTGTTTGGTCGCCGTTCTGTAGTATAAAATTGTGTCACGTGGACTATTCAAAGATTTGCTGTGCACCAAAATGACTAATGCAAAATAGTTAGTCGGATCCTTCTAACCCACTGCACAAATGTGCAGTGGGTTTTGTTTTTTTAGCGTTTTAGAAATTTCGGTTTATCGTTTTCGAAGATAACGAGACTCATAAATTTTTATCGGTAACTGCCCCTTCAGATGCTGAAGAGACGGTTTTGGCATATTTAGCTAAAACTCCTCGGGTATAGCGGGGTGGAATTGGTTTCCATGCCATACGTCTTTTTTCGATATCGCTGTCGCTCAGATGAAGGGTGATTTCAGCCGTTTCAGCATCAATTGTAATTTGATCACCATTTTCAATCAGTGCAATCGGGCCGCCATCAAAAGCTTCAGGAGTTATGTGTCCGACTACAAAGCCGTGACTTCCACCGGAGAAACGACCATCGGTTATTAAGGCAACATCATTACCAAGACCTTTGCCGATAACGGCTGAAGTAGGGCTAAGCATTTCCCGCATGCCGGGACCGCCTTTCGGGCCCTCATAACGGATAACGATGACATCACCTTTCACCACGGTGCCATTCAAAATATCCTGCTGTGCCTCTTCTTCAGAATGAAACACCCGGGCTTTACCGGTAAAACGTAACCCTTCCTTACCGGTGATTTTAGCGACAGCACCCTCTGGGGCTAAATTACCTTTAAGAATGACCAGATGGCTGTCTTTTTTAATGGGCCGGTCAAATGGGCGGATGATGTCCTGACCGGCAGGATAGGATGCTACATCAGCCAGATTTTCCGCCAGGGTTTTACCTGTTACGGTCAAGCAATCGCCATGTAACAAGCCACGATCCAAAAGCTCTTTCATCAACGGCTGAATTCCCCCGATGGCAATCAGTTCGGACATCATGTATTTGCCGCTGGGGCGCAGGTCAGCCAGTACCGGGACTTGACTGCCGATCCGGGCGAAATCATCTAATGTGAGCTCAACATCCACCGCATGGGCCATCCCCAACATATGTAAAACGGCATTTGTCGAACCTCCCAGCGCAATAAGTGTAGTAATGGCATTTTCGAAGGCCTGGCGGGTCATGATGTCGGTGGGTTTAATGTCGTGTTCGAGCATATACATCACTGCAGCGCCTGCCCGGCGGCAATCCTCTGTTTTGGACAGAGACACAGCTTCTTGTGCCGAACTGTTTGGCAGACTCATACCCAATGCTTCAATTGCTGAAGCCATGGTGTTGGCCGTGTACATACCGCCACATGAACCCGCGCCGGGAATAGCCGTTTTTTCAACTTGCTGCAATTCAGCAGACGTCATATCTCCCCGGGCATGTTGCCCAACTGCCTCAAATACAGAAACAATATCGGTATGACCAGCACCGGGTTGTATCGTACCACCATAGACAAATACTGCCGGTCGATTGAGGCGAGCAAGGCCAATCAGACAGCCCGGCATGTTTTTATCGCAACCGCCAATTGCGATCAGTCCATCAAATCCCTGGCAGCCAGCGACGGCTTCGATCGAATCAGCAATAACTTCACGGGAAACCAATGAATATTTCATGCCAATAGTGCCATTAGCAATGCCATCAGAAATGGTAATGGTGTTGAATATAACCCCTTTACCGCCTGCTTCGTCCGCTCCCTGGCAGGCTAAATCGGCCAGTTGATTAATGTGCATATTACAGGGCGTGACCATGCTCCAGGTGGAGGCGATACCTATCTGTGGTTTTTTGAAGTCCGCATCATTGAAACCCACGGCACGTAACATCGCTCTGGCAGGAGATTTGCCAGTACCGTCTACCACTATTGATGAATATTTGCGTGTATCTGTCATTGCCTGACCTTTTAAAACGGTTAATAGATAAAACTGACTCTCATCCAATATGAGGAGAGCCCATCACGGAAAATGAAATCCACTTTCATATGATTCAACTTAGCGAAAGACCTTATCAGTTCCTGCTCTAAACAGACAGTTAGAAACTATTCAGATTCACAATGAAGCCATCACTCAACTCCGCATCAAAGCATAGCCAATATTAAGAGAAATGAACTTAGGTTAACAAAAAGGTGGGCGCAAATTACATTGTCAGTGTGCGAAAGCGCACAGACACTTCACCATGAATAAGAGCATGCTGATTCGTGCTTCGAACGTCCAAGCAAGCACCACGCCGAGGCCGCAGCACCCGGTATGTTAAGCCGGACGAGACAGGAACCTGAAAATGAAATCTACAATGAAAAATAACGACATCTCCAGCGAACCGCGCACCATTATGCGGACCTTGAAAGACTATCGCACACCACGTATCGCCCGCAGTATCATTGAACTGCTGGTTACATTGGTCCCTTTTGCTCTTCTCTGGACGCTATCCTGGGCGACACTGAGTGCCGGACACTGGCTTGGTCTTCTGATCACTATTCCTGCCGCGGGATTTCTTGTTAGGTTATTCATGATCAAACATGACTGCAGCCACGGTGCCTTTTTTTCTTCAAAAGGGGCCAATGAATGGGTTGGGCGGATAATCGGCGTGTTGAACCTGACTCCCTTTGACTTCTGGCGTCACACCCACAGGCACCATCATGCGCATTCCGGTAATCTCGATCGTCCGCGTATTGGTGGCATCGATACCCTAACGGTTGAGGAATTTCGAGCTTTGCCTCGCAACAAGCGACAACGTTACCGATTCTATCGTCATCCTTTGGTACTGTTCGCTCTCGGCCCAGCGTACCTATTTCTGCTCGACAATCGACTGCCAGTAGGTTTCATGCGTGCAGGGTGGATGCCATGGCTGAGTACCATGACCACCAATGTGGCGATTCTGGTCATTGTTGCCACGATGATGTGGCTGGTTGGTATCGGCCCCTTCCTCATGGTGCAGTTGCCAATCACGCTGATTGCAGCAACGATAGGCGTCTGGCTCTTCTATGTTCAGCACCAATTCGAGCACACCTACTGGGAGCACGAATCCAACTGGACTTTACAAGAGGCCGCACTGCACGGTAGTTCACACTACGATCTGCCTCGCATTCTGCGCTGGTTCACTGCCAACATCGGGATTCACCATATTCATCACCTCAGCAGTCGAATTCCCTTCTATCGTCTGCCCGAAGTCCTGCGTGATTATCCCGAACTGCGTGAAATGGGTCGCATTACCCTTAGGCAGAGCTTCGCTGCTGTGCGTCTGGTCCTGTGGGACGAGGAGAAGCAGCGACTTGTCAGCTTCAGAGAGGCAAAGGCCTAATCTGACGGGAATACGCTTTGCGCGTAGGGTAGATATGTTAGGTTCGAACTTGCATTTAGGCGTGGTCGGGCTTCGAGTTTATTGGATATTCACCTATCATATTGCTGACACCGAAATATTGCTATAAAGCTTTAACCTAAGCGTTAAAGCCAAATCTAAGGTTTATACTGGATGTGCCCCTGTTATAATTGCTGCCAATTTCCCTATAGCTCAGATGGATAGAGCGTCCCACCTCCTCCAAAAAATATTCCGCGTCATGTCTATGGTGCCGTTATGCATCGTAAAACTATAAAGTTATTAGGTGCTTAGCGTAAAGTCCAGCTAGGCTGCTTGAATGACTGATCATAGTTCAACAACACACTTAATTTCCTGCGCTAACAAAAACTCAGAAAACGAACGCAATGAAATACAAACTTTTGAATACATGTATGTGTCTGTCACTTGGTTGTGTGATCTAATTGCGTGTAACCAACGTTAATAGGATACGATTAATCTTTAAGTAGGAGCCATTATGTGGTTTAGTTCGAAAGTAAATCGAAAAGAGTTGGCAGAACAATTAGTTATCACACATCAAACAGCAGCTGTTGTGGTTGATAGTGATCGTAATCTTATCTCTTCCAATCCGGCATTTAGCGAAATAGGCCGTAAACTTAACGGTTTAGACCGCAATGGTGTCTTAAAGTCCTTGATTGATCATTATGATAAAGCTAATAAAACCATTGCTTTTGATGATTTTCATCTACGCCAGCATATTTTCTCGTTGACAATTAAAGGTCTCGAGTCTTGCTCACTTTATCTTTTTGAACCTTTACCTGAGAAACTCTTAGGTGAACAAGCTTGGCAACAACTATTAGCTTTTAGTGAAAATATTTATGCTGTTTTTGATAATCACAATAATTTAGTCACATCCAATATAGATTCGGTTGATGCTGATGAGATGTATTCTGTTTTCGATAGTCCGCAATTGTTGAAGGCTCTGCAAAACGCCATCAAGATTACAGATCGAAAACTTCGCTTATCTGAGAATGATGATTTTTATTATCAAGTAACCCACTCCACTCTTGATTCTGATAGCGGCCCGTTATCAGCTTTCTTATTATCTAAACAAACGCAACTTGCAGACTACAAGCAGTTCGAAATGTTATCCAAAGTAGTAAGTAACACAAGTACAAGTGTATTGATCACTGATAAAAATGGGTTTGTCGAATATGTTAATCCCGGTTTTGAAAAGCTTTCAGGATTAACACTTGCAGAAGTAAAAGGTAAAAAGCCTGGAGTTTTATTACAGCGTGAACAAACTGATACAGACACAATTAAGCGGATTTCTCAAAAACTTAAAGCACGAGAGCCGTTTTATGAAGAGATCTTAAACTTTACCAAAGAGGGTGTGCCCTATTGGATTGTGTTATCAGTGAACCCAATTTTCAATGAAAAGGGGGAACATACTGGGTTTGTTGGCGTGAGTTCTGATGTCCGTGAAATTAAACGTCTGGTCTTAGAGCAAATCAACCAAAAAGATGCTATTAGCAGTCATTCGGCGGTGATGGAGTTTAATCAAAGTGGGCAGTTCATTTCAGCTAATCAGTTTACTTATGAACAATTAAACATTGTCGACGAAGTGCAAATGCAGTCATTACTGGGAAATTTGAAAGATCATTTGGACGAGCCTCGCAAACAATTGATCGAAAAAGGTGAACCCACCGCGGTGATGATTAAACTGGCTCATCAAGGTGGTGAAGTAATTTTAGAGTGCATAATCTCAGCAATAACAGATTTAAACGGCAATATTTCTAAGTACATTGTGTTTGGTAGCAATGTCTCTTCTCGAAATAAGCTGGTGGCTGAAACTCATCTTTCTATGTCGAATGTGTTAAGTAAAATTCAAGCCACAGTAAAGACAATAAATGCAGTAGCCGATCAAACTAATCTGTTAGCGCTTAATGCAGCTATTGAGGCAGCAAGAGCTGGTGAAGCTGGACGAGGATTTGCGGTAGTGGCGGATGAAGTGCGCAACCTTTCGAAAAAATCGAATGAAGCAGCGGTTCAAATTGGTCAACTGATTAACGAAACTCAGTCGCATGTTGACGAGCTGGCTTCTTTTTTAAGTGAGTAATGTTTCTATACCGAAGAATATTGGTAGCGTCAGCGCAAAGTTTATTCATTCTCAGCTCAAATGCTTGTCCGACCCGTTAAGCAGGTGATCAAACACTCTAACGCTAGTGCAAATGACGTTTCAATTCAGATTAGGAAATCTCAAAAGCTATACCTAAATCCCTAATACTAATAGTTGAAACCCTGACGATTATAATTGCCGACAATGACCCTTTAGCTCAGATGGATAGAGTGTACTCAAGCCGATTAGCTAAAGATCATTTTCAAGGGTCCAGTTTTTTAGTTCTTCAAGTATTGTCAGGGCATTCAATCCTCTAGCCGCAATTTTGTATTGGACCGCGACAGGTTTGTTTGAGATCACATCTCTGGTGATCAGTTTATTTTCTTCCATTGCCTTCAACCTCTCTGCCAGGACTTTTTTACTGGCCCCGGCAAGTTGTCTCGCAATTTCATTAAAACGCATGGGCTGATCTTTCAGGTGCCACAAAATGGAGCCTGTCCATTTATTACCGATAATTCTCATTCCCCTCTCAACTGGGCAGGGTTTATAACAAGTCTGGTCGTTTTCTCTCATAGTTATTTGTAGGTTACAAAAAGTTAACTGGTTGACTATTGTAACCTGAATGTTAGTTTGTATGTTTAGACAAACTAGAGAGCAGACATGAAAGGTAAATCAATTTTCGTCGAAGCGGGTGGTGGCTTTGATAAAGTTAGCGTAGAAGAAACAGAAACAATCTCGCCAGGTGACAGCGAAATTCTGGTCAGACTTCATGCTAACTCGCTTAATTATCACGATTATGCGGTCGTCAAGGGGCTCTGGCCTGCATCAGAGAAAAGAATACCTATGGCTGATGGTGCCGGTGAAGTAATAGAGGTGGGGCCAAACGTGACCGAATTTAAGGTCGGTGATAGCGTTGTGAGTACGTTTTTCCCTTCTTGGTTAAGCGGTGAACCAGTCGTTGATGGTTTCTCAACTGTTCCTGGCGATGGAGTAGATGGTTACGCAAGAGAATATGTCACGGCAAAGGCTGAAGCTTTCACCAAGTCACCCTCAGGTTGGTCTCATACAGAATCTGCGACGTTGACTACAGCAGCCTTGACAGCATGGCGGGCTTTGTTCGATTTTAATCAGCTCAAATCAGGTGATACCGTTCTTCTTCAAGGGACTGGTGGTGTATCCATCTTCGCTTTACAGTTTGCCAAAATGGCAGGCGCCAAAGTGATTGCCACTTCATCCAGTGATCAAAAACTCACTAGGTTGAAGGAGCTGGGAGCAGATCATGTGATCAATTATAAAAAAGAACCTAACTGGGGCTTTTTAGCCAGAGAACTAAATGATGGAAAAGGTGTTGACCACGTCGTTGAAATTGGTGGTGCTGAAACATTGGAGCAATCTCTAAACGCTGTACGTATCGCTGGCCAAATTTCGTTAATTGGTATTCTTTCTGGACAGACTTGCGATATAAATATTGTGAAGACTTTTGTGAAACAGGTTAGGCTTCAGGGCGTTCTTGTTGGTAGCAGAGTCCATCAGCAGGAGATGATTAAAGCTATCGAGGCTAATCAGCTAAAACCAATTATTGATCGTACTTTTGCTTTAAAGGATATTGTCAAAGCATTTGAGTACCAAGAAACGAATCAGCATTTTGGTAAAATTTGTTTAGAGTTTTAAATGAAATAAAAAAGCCCTTGAGGTGGGGCTTTTTTAATTTATTAGCCTCTCAACCACCGATAGAATGTTTCAGAATTCGTCGGTCTAAAATAGCCCTGTTATAATTACGGCCGATGTCCCTGTAGCTCAGATGGATAGAGCGTTAAACATTTATCTGTCCAAAATGAGAAGGATAGGGCTGGGATTACATTATTAGCTCTAATAATTAACATCAAAGATTTATTAATTAGTACTAAAGTACAATACTTTTTAATAAAATTTAGTGTAAGTTCGAAAGAGTGATCTAATCACGCTATTTATTATGCCAAACTTGGCGTGAGCCTTGGACGGAAAATTACAGCTGTGCTTTTAAGTAAAGGTATCAGGGCTGGGTTGCATACTTTAAGGAGTTCACCGATGAATAAGATGATAGCTACGATAATCTTCTCATTATTTTCTTTATCTGCTTTTGCCGCTACAGTCGACATTGATTTGAGTGGGGCTACCACTTCCACCCTTATTGATGTTGATGGGGCAAGTTTCTCACAAACTTTCACAGGTCAGACTGCATCTGGCTCAGCAATTTCAGGTTCCCCTACAGGGCCATTATCACTAACACCAAGTGGAACAATAAGAGTTGTCTCTTTTGATCCAGGTTGCACAGGTTGTGATTCTGGCAATTCACTTCTTACACCCTCAAGTTTTCAGGGCCCATTGTCGATTTTGTTTGATTTTAATGCCGACAGTTTTTCATGGGTGATGGGAAGCTCTGTTGCAGGATCCAATGTTGCTGCAGATTTATTTTCAAATAGTGGTAGTTTAATCAACACAGTACTAATCAGCATGCTGGAAGGGTACAACAAATACTCTATCTCAGGCTTGGGTGCTTTTGCAGGAATTACTTTTAGAGACAATAACGACCCAGCTGGAGTACGTTACATGGACATGTCTTACAATAGTGTTGTCGGAGTCTCTGAAGTTCCAATCCCTGCCGCCGCTTTCATGTTTGCACCGGCATTACTTGGACTCATGGGATTACGTCGAAGAGCAAAAAATAAAGTCGCTTAACTTTATTTCTTTCAGAAAGCCGTGATGATTAATTTCATCACGGCTTTTTTATTTGTATAACTGCCGTTCAACCACCGATTGGTTTGTTTCGAAGTGAAGCCGATCAGCTTGACTGATATAATTGCGGCCGATGTCCCTGTAGCTCAGATGGATAGAGCGTCCCCCTCCTAAGGGGAAGGCCACAGGTTCGACTCCTGTCAGGGACACCAATAATAATCAATAGATTATTTTTGACTGGAAATGAATAATAGCGGGATAGTCATTCGCATACTCCCCATCAACTTTTAGAACCTTCATTTTTTCTGTAACAAATTTATCGATTTGTATTAGGTTTACCAGATTCAGAAAGTTGAGGTTGGGAAAGGAATAAATATCCCACTGGATAATGGATATGGCGCAACTAAGAAACTAATGACAATTCTTTGCCAGTTGCCTTGTGAAAAATTATTTTTCAACAATGATTTTTGGTTGATGGCTTTCTGTTTCACTATCTGAAAGTCCTGCGGTCAGGATCCAGCGCATAGTGTCTTCATTCGACATTTCCAAAGACCGAACCTGATCTCGTGAAACGCAAATTGTATAGCCACCAACTTGATAGCTCATTGGCAGGTATATGGCGACCAGATTATTTTCCTGATCCTCCATGCCTAAAACATGGCTAACGTTATCCTTCACCAGAAAGCCAATCAGCTGAACCCCACCGATGGTGACAGCAACAGCATTGCTGAGACTTTCCTGCTGTTTCTCGCGAGAGAAAAAACGCGTGAAATCTCGTAATGCACCATGAATCGATTTCACCAGCGGAATGCGATCCAGAATGGATTCACCCATATCAAACAGTCGTTTGACCAGCCAGGCATTAACGGCAATGCCAATCACAAAAATCAACCCTATAGCTGCTAATAACCCAAGCCCTGGCCAGTAAAAATCATAGGGTAAAATGGCAATCATTATCGGGCGTAATGCACGCTCTGCAGTAACAGCCAACCAATAAATAAGATAAAGCGTCAGGGTGACGGGTAACGCTGTCGCTAAACCTTTTAAAAAAGTCTTCCAGACAAATTGCATAAAGCTGTTCCTATTCCAAACCGAATACGGTTATTCAGATGTATAAAGTTATATCGGCTTCGCTGGCAAATTCCAGAAAGGTGGCTGCGCCTCCATGACTGATTCCATCGATAAAATCTGAATTTTTAAAATCAAACAAATCGACAGTCATCTGGCAGGCAATTAATTCAACATCTGACTTCAGACAAATCTCACGTAATTCAGCAACACTGGCAACACCTTTCTTTTTCAGTTTGCGTTGCATCATCCAGGTAGCAAAGGCTTCAAGCCCTGGAATAATTTGCACGATACTGGGGACCGGAACAGGCATGGGCATAGCAGGGTTGCCTAAAGGAGAGACTTTAAGAGACATATCTTTCTTAAGCAATTGCAAACCGTAAAAGGTAAAAAATATTTTGGCTTCAAACCCTAGCGCCGCTGCTGTGGAGGCCAGTAAAAATGGTGGATATGCACCATCTAAAGTACCTTTACTTGCAATTATGGCGAGTTTTTTGGCCATGCAGTCATGCCCCTTTTTCGATGATGAAATACAGTTTTCCTTCGACTTCTTCGCTACTAAGCAGCGGATTACCAGTCATTTTGCAGAAGGCCGGAATATCTTTTAGCGCGCCAGTATCGGTACATATGAGTCGCAGTCGCTGAGAGGCTGACATTTCATTGAGCATCTTACGCGCTTTAAGCACTGGAAGTGGACAGTTTAAACCTGATGTATCAATTTCTGTATCAAAATCTGACATACTGATTTCCTTTAAAATATCCGTTCACATGATAAACGCAAGCGGCGTTTTTGTCTTTGCGGAACCGGTCTTAATGAGCCAAGGTCTATAGGCGTTATGAAATATCTTATCGCTACAGTTATATTTTTGATGAGCAATCAAGGCATTGCCCAGGCAAACCTGGATATTGCGTTGCCAGAAATGGGGGACAGTGCGGGTGCTCTGGTTTCGCCTGTGGAAGAGTATCAGGTCGGCCAGTCTTTTTACTGGAGCCTGCAGCAATCAGTGACCCTGGTTGATGACCCGGAAGTGAATAGTTATATCAACTCACTTGGACATCGTCTGGTGACCAATAGTGATGATCCCGGTCGTTCTTTCACTTTTTTTGTGGTACCTGACAATTCTGTTAACGCTTTTGCCGCGCCAGGCGGTTTTATTGGCATTCATACCGGACTGATGCTGACAAGCGAAGCAGAAAGTGAGCTGGCATCGGTCATGGCGCATGAGATAGCGCACGTTACCCAACGGCATATTCTGCGTAATTTCGAACGTTCTAAACGCATGAGTATTCCGATGACCGCTGCGATGATTGCTGCGGCTTTATTGGGGGTGGCTGACCCGAGTGCAGGTTCGGCTGCTATCATGGCGGTACAGGCTGGGAATGTGCAAATGCAACTGGATTACAGTCGGGCACATGAAGCTGAAGCCGATAATTTGGGCATGCAAACTCTGGTAAATGCAGGCTTTGACCCAAATGCGATGCCACGTTTTTTTGAGCGGTTGCAGATTGCAGGTCGCTTCTACGGTGGCGACCAGATTCCGGAATTTCTCAGAACTCACCCAATCACCGTGTCCCGTATTGCAGATGCCCGTGGACGTGCTGCCAATCTTGAACCACGGCCCCAGATAAGAGATACCAAAAAGTTTTATCTGATGCGTGAAAAAGTGCGTGTTATGACATCTGCAAATCTGCGTGAATTGATCAAAACCTATGAAGATAAGCTGAAAGAAAATACAACAGAAGATCAGTCTGTCACTCGATATGGTTATGCCCTGGCATTATTGAAAAATAGCAACTATACCCAGGCTCGTGATGAAATTAATGACTTAATCGATTTGGATGATAATCAGTTAAGCTATCATCTGGTGCTGGCGGATATCGAAATTGCGTTGGGAAGAATGGATGCTGCACTGGCAATTTATAATGATTTTCAGCGGGTTTATCCGGATGATTGGGCGCTTTCTATCAAGCAAGTTCAAGCCTTGTTGAGAGCCAATGAACCGCGTAAAGCGATTACTATTTTGCAACGTCAATTAGATGTCGGTGAATCTTCTGCGGATTTATACAGATTATTGGCCAAAGCTTATGGTGATATGGGACAGAAAAGTAAATCTCATGTCTGGCTGGCTGAGCATTATCATAGTTCTGGTCAATTGATGCAGGCTGCAGATCAGCTCAGAATTGCAGCAGACTATGCCCGAGGTGATGAATTTGAACTCGCTAAAATCAGCTCACGTTTGAGACAGGTTGAAACGGATATCGCAATGATGGAAGAAATTCGATGAAAGATAATTTAGATGAATATCGTCGAAAATTACTAAAGCAATCCATCTCTGCTTCAACGCTGGCTTTGGTAGCGGCTAGTGGTTTAATGGCTCCAAGAATTCTATTAGCACATTGGCCTCAGGATGCTTTCAATGCAGAAACATTGGAAGATGCGATATTAACGTTTCTGGGAGAGGCAGAAGAGGTTAATGAAGAAGCCATTCAATTCACGATTGGTTCTCCTCCTACCTATGCTGTGAATGGAGCCAGTGTTCCGGTTGAAATCAGCAGCAGTCTTGAAAATATTCAGCGAGTGGCATTATTGGTGGAGAAAAACCCTTTTCCTCTGGCAATGGCCCTTGAACCCACTTCTGTAGTCAGCTTTCCCTTTAAAACAATGCTTAAAGTCGCCGAAGATTCGGAGATAATTGCCATGGTCAGGGCGGATGGTAAGCTTTACCGAACCAGTCGTTATGTGGAAATTGATATTGGTGGGTGTGCCTGATGACAACAAATTCCAGAGATAGAATACGGGCCAAATTGCTAGAGGGTAATACGCTAATCAGAATTTTACTGTCCCATCCAATGCATACAGGGCGGGGTAAAAACGAGCAGGAAGAGCTGATTCCGGCTGAATTCATTCAGGACATTCGCTGCTGGCGTAACCAGGAAGAAGTGTTAACGGTGAAATGTGGTACGGCAACTTCACGTAATCCTTACTTTGCCTTTCAACTCAAAGGAGGGGAAATCGGAGATACGATCAGTCTTCGCTGGGTGGATAATCTTGGTGGCAAGGGAACAACGGAAACCAAAGTGGTATGAGCCTGAAACTTCGCGCCAATTTATTTTTTGCCATCTTGCTACTGTTATCCATGCTGGGCAGTGCCGTAATTCTTATAACCAACGCTAAACGTTCTGTTGAAGCAGAAGTTATCTCAACCATGGATGCAACAGCACACATTATCACCGTCACGCTGGCGGGCGGTACGCTTACTCGAAATACCAGTGTCAGTGAGCACATGCATGAATTAGTGCGTGCATTAAGTGAAATTCGCAGTCTGCATATTTTGTTGTTTGATCGCCAGGGACTGCTTTTTGAAGGCACACCGGAAAAAGAGTTGTCAGTCCAGCCTCCTGCCTGGTTTGTAAAGTTATTGTTCCCAGATCTTACGCCACTTTCCAAACGTTTTGGTACCGGCCATATGGTTATCTATCCTGCACCCATGCAGGAAATCAGTGAACGCTGGCAGGATATTCGAGCCATTATGGCGCTGGGTATGATTATTTTTGTGGTGGTTGCCTTTTTCATTTATTGGGGTGTGGGCTGGGTAATCAGACCATTACAACGATTGTTGGATGCATTGGCTGGGTTTGAGCGCGGTGATCTGCACATGCGATTACCCCGTTTTTCGCTGAAAGAAATGGATCAGATTAGCCAAAACTTTAATCGGGTCGGCGATGCTTTGGAACAAAGTACAAACGAAAATCGCCGCTTAGCGATGCTGGTGAAACAATCCGGTGATGCGATACTTTCCTTGGATCATGCCGGTTACATCACTTTTTGTAATGCCGCAGCCGAAAGGCTATTTGCTGATGTACCAAATTTATTGGGTGAATCATTGGCCTCCATGCCCTTTCAGCAAGATCGAAACAGTATTATTGCTGTTTTTAATGGCTTTCAATCAGTGGAAAACCTGGAAACGACACTTAAGCGGCGTGATGGTGAACAGCTTTCACTATTAATATCGACCGTACCATTAACCGAAAATGATGGTTGTGTCGCCGGTATGATTTGTACATTGCGTGATATTACGGAGCATAAACAGGCTGAAAAAGCCCGTGCCCAACTTTATGAAACTCGGCTATTAACCAAGCACATGGATCAGGTGCAGGAAGCTGAACGACGGCATTTAGCCCGTGAACTGCATGACGAACTGGGACAATGTTTGACGGCAATTAAAACCGATGCGGTATTAATTCGTAACCGCTCGGAAGAAACAGATAGGAAAATTTATCAAAGTGCCCAGGCAATTATAGATACCGCCAGTCATATATATGATGTGGTTCATAACATGATAACGCGTCTGCGGCCGAGTCCGTTGGATGATCTAGGGCTGGTGGCTACCTTGCAGGAGAGCATCAGCAAATGGCAACAGCGTCAGCCCGAGATTGCCTTTAATCTAATTACTGAAGGCCAGTTAAATGGCTTTGATGAAGCAACAAATATGACGGTGTTCCGTGTCGTGCAGGAAGCATTGACTAATGCCGTTCGGCACGCTGACGCAGAAAATATTATGGTGAAAGTCATACGCGATAAAACCGAAAATTCAGATCAGTTAAAGATTAATATTCGCGATGATGGAAAAGGCATGGTCGTCAATGATTTTCATTCTGACGTCGATTTTGGCTTGCTAGGCATGCGGGAAAGAGCGCAAAGTCTGGGAGGAAGTTTTGATTTGGAAAGTCAGTTAGGTGCAGGAGTCAACCTGACTATTACCATACCACTGGGGGTAAACGTTCACCATGAGTCTTAATAAAATAACGGTTTTATTGGTTGATGATCATGAATTGGTTCGCGCAGGTTTTCGTCGTTTACTTGAAGATGGTGACAAATTTGACGTAGTAGCTGAAGCGGGTTCCGGGGAACAGGCGGTTCAGGATTTTGCCAAATATCACCCGAATGTGGTGGTAATGGATATTTCCATGCCGGGCATTGGCGGTGTCGGTGCAATTGAACGGATTATTGCCCGTGAACCTTCAGCCAAAATTCTGGTGCTTAGCGTACATGAAGATAGTGTATTTACCACTCGTGCCATGCAGGCCGGTGCATTAGGATTTATCCCTAAACGCAGCGCGCCTGAAGCCATGTTAAAAGCTGTTGAAATGGTTTCTATGGGTAGAACCTGTATTGCTCCAGAAATTGCTCAACAACTGGCAATGCAAAAGTTAACCGGATCAGAAAATCCTCTGGATGTTCTCAGCCAGCGCGAGTTCGAGGTCTTTCGCCTATTAGCCGAAGGTAAGACTGTTAACGAAATTGCCGATATTTTGAATCTAAGCCCTAAAACAGTGGGAACTCACCACACCAATATTAAACAAAAACTCAATGTTTCAAACTCTGCCGAATTAGCCAGACTGGCTATTCGTAGTGGGTTGCTGGAAGCCTGACTGACCGCATTCATTAGGCTTATTGCTCACCAATCTGCTGTTGATGAAATAGCGTCTGGATGCTTAATATACCAATTCAGACAATGCGTTATGAGTTCTCTGTCACATCAATAATGAGTTTTAGGCTGCAGTTCGTTGCCCGCATACTATAATCTTATGGTCTGATGATCTTTCATAGCCTCCAGCAGTGATGGCTCTGAATGATCAACAGAATATTTTCTGTGGTTTTAACGAAGCATTATTATATGGACTTTAGCTTGTGAACCTGATTCTCCAGGTGAATCTCATCATTGTGATGGTATTTGTCATAATGTGCAGTATTGGTGTCAAAAGTACACTTGATGACCTTCGCCTGAGAGTTGACCATGAACTTGAAGTGTCCAATGAGGTTGCAAAATATGCAATAGAGGCACAACTTGCCCGTTTGGAAGCGGACTTATCACAGGAAAACATTCCAATCTCACAATGGACTTCACGCTTTCATTTGGAAGATCTCAAACAATTACATCACGTCGATATTGAATTAATCGCAAGTGATGGCGAATTACTTGATTCAAACCACCCCCTCACCAGTAATTTACTAACCGGCTTACCTTTATGGCTGGAAAACAGCCTGAAAGATTATCTTGGGCATACTGAAATCATCACGACGCCGATTATGTTTGCCAAGCAGCATATCGGGGATATTGTTATTCGGCCTAATTTCAGTGCCGAATGGGATGATATTAGAACCTATATCAGGAAGTCATTAATGCCATTAATTCTGACTTTTTTGGTTGGAAGTGTACTCATTGCAATAATTGCTTCGATAATCCTATTGCCTGTTTCAGAAATGTTGCCTAAGAAAAATAAACAGGCACAACCGTCACGAAGACCATTTGCTTTGCTTCGATTAAATCAATTATTAGGCGTTAATAAGCAACTGAAACTTTTAAAACAACGTTATCTGGATACCGATCAAAAAATTGATGTGTTGAATCAACAGTTAATCACAATTCAAGAAGCTGAACGAAAGCGGTTATCGGCTGAATTACATGATGAGATAGGCCAACATTTGACTGCTATCCAATTCGATTTAAATACGATTAAACACTCTGCTTCTCTGGATGAAGCAAAAAACAGTGCAGCAGCCATTGATTCCGTTCACCGTCGGATGACAACTATTGTTCGTTCGATGTTGCAACGTTTACGGCCACCGGAATTAACGGCTTTAGGGATACATGGTGCTATTTCAGAGTTATTTAATGATTGGGTGATTCGCCATCCACAGCATCATGCGAAACTCAGTATAGAAGGGAATTTCAATGAGCTTGATGAAACCCGGCAATTGACCATATATCGTATTGTTCAGGAATGTTTAACCAATATTAGTCGTCACGCCGGAGCTGAAAATGTTGAAGTAAAAGTCAGTTTAAGTTGCAATAACGATTTAATAGATATAAGTGTAAATGATAACGGAAACGGTTATCATCCGAATAGTTCGAATAAAGGTTATGGTTTAACTGGAATGCGAGAACGAGTAGAAGCGTTGTCAGGAAGTTTTCATATTACGTCAGCACATGGTGATGGATTTACGCTTTCTGCGACTTTTCCAACCCAAGGTAATGCTGAATGAAGAACGAGATCCGAGTTTTACTGGCAGATGATCACGAAGTAGTTAGGTCTGGCCTTGCAAGAATGCTTGAGCGTAATGATGATATGCACATTGTTGGTGAAGCAACCAGCGGTGAACAGGCCTATCAAATGTACACGGAACTTGATCCTGATATCCTTATTATGGATATGAGCATGCCGGGAATTGGTGGTTTGGAAGCGCTTAGACGTATTCTGGTGCGTTATACCAAAGCAAAAGTGATAATGTTTTCCATGCATGAAAACGTTACATTGGCGGTTCAGTCGATGAGTGCTGGAGCTGCAGCTTATTTAGCCAAATCGGGTGACTCTGAGGATATCGTTAAAGCAATTCGCCAGGTGATGGATGGGAAAAGTTACCTAAGTTCAGAAATGGCACAACGTATTGCGCTGCAAAGTGTTTCCGGTTCAGAAGACCCGATACAGCGTTTGACAGTAAGAGAATTTGAAGTATTCCGGTTACTGGCGGAGGGCCATGCATTGGAATATATTGCGGAAACGTTGAATTTAGGTCAGAAAACTGTCGCGAATTATCAAACGATGCTAAAACAGAAGCTCGGATTTCATTCATCTGTAGAGTTAGTGCGGCTTGCAATCAAGTATAACGTCATAAAAAGTCATTAAATTTTCAGTCCTCTACAGGCACTAAACTGAGGAATAATGGGAAGAACTTCCCTGTTCGGGAAAAAATCCCGATATCAGAGTGACTGCTTCCTAATGATTCTCAGGCAAAATCGGCATAAAGTCACAACCTCATGAAAGAACAGCGACGCTGACATCATGAACGATAAAAACTATAGAGGACAACTTTATGAAGCTGAAAACATTATCAATCGCAATGATGGGTTTAGTAGCACCAGGTCTGGTCGCTGCTGATGAACTCATCGATATGCAGAAAAATGCTAATAACTGGGTTATGCCAGCAGGTAACTATGCTAACCAACGTTACAGCGAACTGACTCAAATCACTAAAGACAACGTCAAAGATTTGAACATGGCTTGGTCTTTCTCAACAGGTGTTTTACGTGGCCACGAAGGTAATGCTTTGGTCATGGACGNCACTATGTACGTTCATACAGCGTTTCCAAACATCGTTTTCGCACTGGATTTGAACAACGATGGCGCCATCAAATGGAAATATGAGCCAAAACAAAACTACGATGAAACTGTACCAGTCATGTGCTGTGATACCGTTAACCGTGGTCTGTCTTATGGCGATGGCAAAATCTTCCTGAACCAAGCTGATACCACTCTGGTGGCATTGGACATGGAAACAGGTGAAGTTGTTTGGTCTGACAAACGTGACGATCCAAAAGTAGGTGCAACCAGCACAGCTGCTGCCCACGTTTTTGATGACAAAATCATTGTCGGTATTTCAGGCGGTGAATTTGGTGTTCGTGGTTACGTTCAAGCATATGACTTAGATGGTAACGTGCAGTACAAAGCGTACAGCACCGGTCCTGACGAAGAAATGTTAATTGACCCAGAAAAAACCACTTCCATGCTGAAACCAGTTGGCAAAGATTCTTCTTTGAAAACTTGGCAGGGTGATCAATGGAAAATCGGTGGTGGTACTACTTGGGGTTGGTATTCATATGACCCTGACCTGAACATGTTCTATTACGGTACAGGTAACCCATCTACCTGGAACCCTGTACAACGTCCAGGCGATAACAAGTGGTCAATGTCTCTATTCGGTCGTGATTTAGACACCGGTATGGCGAAATGGGTTTACCAAATGACGCCTTACGATGAGTGGGATTATGACGGCGTTAACGAAGTTATCCTGGCTGACCAAAAAGTTAATGGCAAAATGCGTAAAACTGCCGTTCACTTTGACCGTAACGGTTTTGGTTACACCATGGATCGCGTCACAGGTGAATTGCTGGTTGCACAAAAATATGACCCAGCGGTTAACTGGTCAAACGGCGTGAACCTGAAAACCGGTCTGCATGATCGTGTAGCGAAATACTCAACTGCACGTAACGGTGAAGACGTTAACACCACTGGTATCTGCCCAGCAGCTTTGGGTTCAAAAGATCAACAGCCAGCGGCTTATTCACCACGTACCGGTCTGTTCTATGTCCCAACCAACCATGTTTGCATGGACTACGAACCATTCGAAGTTGAATACGTAGCCGGTCAACCATACGTTGGTGCGACATTGAGCATGTACCCACCAGAAGGTGATACACACTTGGGTAACTTCATTGCCTGGGATGCTCGTGAAGGTAAAATCGTCTGGTCAAACCCAGAGCGCTTCTCAGTCTGGTCAGGTGCTTTGGCAACTGCCTCTGATGTAGTGTTCTACGGAACGCTGGAAGGTTACCTGAAAGCAGTTGATGCCCAATCAGGTCGTGAACTGTGGAGATTTAAAACTCCATCAGGCATTATCGGTAACGTTAATACCTACAAACACAACAACAAACAGTATATTTCTATCCTGTCTGGTGTAGGTGGTTGGGCTGGTATCGGTATGGCTATCCCAAGTTTGGAAAATGATTCAGACGGTCTGGGCGCAGTTGGTGCATATCGTGCACTGTCTAGCTGGACTAACCTGGGTGGTGTTCTGAGCGTATTTAGCCTGTAAGACCAATTAAGTATTAAAAAATATACTTAAGTTAAACCCTAAAACCCGGTATCTTTTAAAGATGCCGGGTTTTTTTTTGAACAAAAACGGCATAGGAAATGTCTTACAAATTCCCATAAGCAATAAGGAAGAGAGAATGATAAAACTACAAAAATGGGCAATCCTGGCGTCTGCTCTACTGGGTGCCTCGTTTGCAGTTAATGCTGAAGATTTGAAGCCAATTCAGGGACAAGAAGTATTAAGGGTCTGCGCGGATCCTAACAATATGCCCTATTCCAATAAAAACAAGGAAGGTTTCGATAATAAAATTGCTGAACTATTAGGTGAAAAATTAGGAATTCCGGTTGAATATTACTGGTTCCCACAACGCATCGGTTTTTCACGTAACACGATTAAAAAAGAACATCCCGAACGTGGTGGCTATATGTGTGATCTCGCCATGAGCGTTCCCGAACACACGGATTTTCTATTACCCACCAAACCGTATTTCAGCTCTATTGAAGCGATTGCCTATCGGAGTGGCGAAGGTTATGAAATTACTAAGCTGTCAGATTTAAAAGAGGTAAATGAAAAACATGGACCCTTAAAAATTGGTTTGTTTGATCGTGCCATTTCTACCAAAGCTTTAATTGATATGGGCTTGGGGGAGAATATTGTTTATTACCAATTGATGAGCGGTGATGTAAATGAAAGCCCAGGTAGAGCGATAGAGGATTTAGCGGCTGGTAAAATTGATGTTATCCCGATGTGGGGACCAATAGCCGGTTACTATGCCAAGGTATCGGATGTGCCTATTACGGTAAATCCATTAAATGAACTGGGTCAGTTGCATGTATTCAGCTTCAGTATGGCAACTCGTTATTCGAATAGAGACTGGAATAAATTACTGAATAAATTTATCGATCAGAATAAAGATGAGATTGATGCCATTATTGCTGAATACAATTTACCATCTTTGGAAAACGTTAGTCCGACTCCCGCGAAAAGACCGCGTAAGGATGATGACGATTAATACACTGTTTGACTAAATCAATATCTGAAAAATAGAGGCTACAAAACAGTAGCCTCTATTATTTTTTTCAGATCATCATTAATCCGGGCGGCAAAACTTGCCTGATCTTTATCAGACACGTTTTCATCCATTAATCTGGTGCCAATAATCACTCCACTGTTGCTTTCCCTAACAGTAATGATGCAGGGCATATCATTGATAAGTTGTTCATTAATCAACATCATTTCTTTTGCGTGGGTAATATTACAAAAGCTAATGACAGTAGATAACGGGAAGTTTTTATCGCCACGTTCACGGATCGCAGAACCAATTTCGCTTTTATGAATTATCCGGTAATTATACTCGGAGATGGCTATGTCCAGATTTACCAGTGTGTCTTGATAATTATATGGACTGTTTTTTTCAAGTATTCGATTAGTGTTTGCCGACTGGCATGCGATAATAAGTAATACGCATGAAATCACAATTGCGGGAATCTTTAGGCGTTCAAGTAGAGTCATAAGCAAATAAAAATAATAAATTGGAATATAAGAATTTAAGCATAACACCTATAAAAATTCATGAGGTAACAAACAGTGAAGACAAACCAATACATCGTTTTTTTGTTCGGATTAATATTGCTGATAAGTGGCAAAGCGTTTGCAGCGCCAGGCATGTCAGAAATCAATAATGAGTTATTTGATAAAGCGCATTTAAAAAATATTGATCAGCCAGGGGTGCTGAAATATAAATTTTCTAAAACCAGTTTTGTTGATGGGGACCGCACTGACACGATTGAAATGATGGTCAATAATATTCGTAATACTGGTCGTGCAGATACCTATTTTGAGTTTTTTACCGGCGAGAATAAACGCCCCTACGAACCACGCCTGGACCAACGGGGTAATAGTGTCTTTGTTTTGTTTCTGGAATATGACATTCATGAAATGAATCGGTTGACAGGGGGGGAGTGGCGTTATTTTCAACGGCTGCTTCGTTGGTCTTTTGCTGAAGGGGCTGACAAGAAGCAAATTGAAGTGGACTACAACGGCAAGAAAGTAAAAGCATGGCAATACATCGTGCAACCGTATATCAAAGATCCCAAGAATGATCGTTATAAATTGTATTCTTCCAAATATTATATTTTTACTATGTCGGAAGAAATTCCTGGTGAGATTTATCAATTAAAAACTGTTGTGCCAGACGGTAAAAACTGGAAAGAAGGTGACCCAGTCCTGGTTGAGGAAAAAGTCACATTTACCGGTTTTGAACCCCAGTAACGGATAGGTAACAATTTATGAAACGGGCCTTCGTGCCCGTTTTTTTAATGAAAAGACTTTTAAAAAAACTCCAATCCATTCAAGGTGCCTTAAGGTTCCATGAGCTCAGCTTTGTGGTGTTAATTATCATGACAGCCTTAATGAGCTTTAACTGGGCACTTGTCTGGCAGAAAAGTTCAGAAGAGTCGCTGCGTTTAAGTTCAATCAATACTCATGTACAACATTTACGTGGTGATCTTTATCGTCAGCTAAAAGAAGTCTTTGATGTTGTTTTTCTAAATGATGAGCTTGCAGTAGAACAATATTACCAATTTGTTGATCAGATTAATTCTTATCTANCTCGGTTAAAAGCGNTTTCGAGCTCGCCAGACGAAGCGCTTTTGATCGTCAAAATTGAATATGCCTATAACAAGTTTTATCAGGAAACCCGACGTTTCCTGAATAACGATAAACTGAGCAATGATGACAAACTCTGGTTAGATGAACAGCTTGAACAGCAAACCTTTCAGCAACTTGAAATGGTTTTCAGCGATATCGAGCACTATCTTCAACAGCAACAGCAGCAGTTAACTGACTCTGATGAACGGATGTTTGGCAAAATGCTGCTCAGCGAAGCCTTGCCAATTATGTTGGCATTAGTTCTACTCATTATCTCCAAATGGTTTGTCCGTCGAAATATGCTGGCGCCACTACGTAATGTTACCCAAGGTGCCAAAATAATCAGTACCGGCGATTTTCATCATCATATTCCGTTAACAGGTGTCGACGAACTGCAAAGACTTTCGCAGGCTATTAACAGCATGGCTGACGAATTGGCCAGTAATCGTGACAAATTGATAGAAACCAAAAAACAAGCCGCATTAGGCGAACTAGTGCCTTTGGTCGCTCATAATATACGCAATCCTCTTGCAGGGATCCGTGCGGCCGCACAAGTCTCTATCGAAGAAGCGAATGAAGAAGGTCGAGTCGTGCTGAAAGACATTATCATTGCGGTAGATCGACTGGAAAACTGGGTCACCTCGCTACTGATGTACCTGCACCCGTTAAAACCCAATCTTGTTGAGGCGACACTCACCGAACTCACCGATAATGCTTTATCCCTGACAGCCCTGCAACTCAATGATAAAGACATCCATGTAAATCGTCATGGCTGGCAGCAAGAGGCCAGGCTGATTAATATAGATAATAATCTGATGGAGCAGGCTATTTTCAATTTGATTCAAAATGCAATTGAAGTGTCACCCATTAATTCAACCATTCATATTCATTATTGGGAAAAACCTCAGCTAATTGGATTGCAGATTGAAGATCAAGGACCGGGTTTTAGCGAAACGCCTCAGGCAGAGACCAGCCAAATGCATAAAAAGCTGAATTGCGGACTGGGTATTCCTTTTGCTCAGAAAGTGGTTAAACAGCATCAGGGCGATTTGATTTTTGAAAATATTCCGGAGGGTGGAGCGCGAGTTTCACTGACCTTGCACCTGGATAAAACGCTGACTCGTCAATAGGATGTTACATGCTTAATTTTGTATTAATTGAGGACGAAAGCCTGTTTGCCAAATCGGTTAAACGACGGCTGGAACGGGAAGGTCATCAAGCCAAAATTGCCGATAACATCAGTGATGGAAAAAAACTGTTACGTCAGGAATCAATCGATGTATTGCTATTGGATGTCAGGTTACCTGATGGCAATGGCCTGGATTTACTGGCTGAAATTCGTGTGTCAGGACATCCACTGCAGAACTTGCCTGTGGTCATGATGACAGCTTATGGCGAGCTGGAAGACGCGGTTAATGCAATGAAATTCGGCGCCTCAGATTATCTCAAAAAGCCTGTGGATTTGGATGAACTGATGATGACGATTGAGAAGGTGGTGCACAATCACGCTATCAGTCTTCAGTTACATTATTCTGAACAGCGTGAACAAAAGACTCACAAGCCAATTAATTTGATTGGTACTAGTCAGGAAATCCTGGCTATTCGGCAGCAGGCAAAACAGCTCTCTGAGCTCATGGATAAAAATAAGGATACCACCCCTGTCGTATTAATTACCGGAGAAACAGGCAGTGGCAAAGGTGTTCTAGCCAGGTATTTTCATCAAATAAGTCAGCGGCATAATCGGCCTTTTGTCCATGTCGATTGTGCTGCATTACCGGAAGCTTCAATCGAAGCTGAGTTATTCGGTCAGTCACCCAGCACCCTTGAAACCAACTCTCCTGCTCGTCCCGGTTTGATTGAAGTCGCTGAGGATGGAACGTTATTACTGGATGAAATTGCAGAATTATCGTTATCAACTCAAACCAAACTGCTGAATGTCATAGAGCGTAGACAGCTTCGCAGACTGGGATCCACCAAAGAAATTTCGGTGAATTCCCATATTATTGCTACGACCAATCGCGACCTTCATCAATTAGTGATTTCGGGCGAGTTTCGAGCTGATTTGTATTTTCGGTTAAATGTTGTAGAGATTAAGCTGCCACCGCTACGGTTACGCCAACAGGATATAGCGGAACTTGCACAGTTTTTTATCGAGCAATTTGCCAAACGTTATGGTGTCGAACAACCAAGACTTGCATATGATGCAATGCGTGAAATGCAACAATATGATTGGCCTGGTAATATTCGTGAACTGGAGAATGTTTTGGAGCGAGCCGTAATGCTCTGTAAACAGAGTGTCATCGAATCTGATGATTTGTCATTGAAAGCATTTGGCCGTGACAACCAAGACGAACGAGGGGGCTCCAAGTTCGAAAAAATGACACTTGATCAGGTGGAAAAATATTTACTGGAAACGGCTTTGAACCGAAGTTCAGGTAATGTTTCCAGAGCGGCCAGACAGCTTGGATTAACCCGTATGGCAATGCGTTATCGTATGGAGAAATACAAGCTTTAAATTATTTGACCAGTTTTAAGCTTGGCTTGCCATTAGTCGTTTTATTGGTTGGTTTACCTGGTTCTTTAGCTTTTGGCGGCGGGGGCGTGGGATGCTCTTCTTCTGGAAAGAACATACCTTCGTTATTTTCTTTTCCATAAATCGCCTGAATGGCAATAACCGGAATAAATAAATTCATGGCCTTGCCGGAAAATCTTGCTGAAAAACTTACCCAGTCATTGTCCATATTCAGGCCGTCGATAGCATCTGGCGCCAGATTAAGAACGATGCGCGAATCGCGAATATACTGTTCTGGAACCACAACCCCTTCATAATCCGTATTCACCAGTAAATAGGGTGTGCAATCGTTATCGAGCAACCATTGATAAATGGCTCTGATTAGATAAGGCTTTTGTGAAGACATGCTCATTAGCGCATTCCTCTCTCCGCTGTGCTCAGACTGGCCTGGAAGGTATCTCTATTAAATATTTTTTCTGCATAACGTTCAACCGCTTTGGCGGAATCAGGTAATTTTATCCCCAAATGCGGTAATCGCCACAATAACGGAGCAACGTAACAATCAATTAATGAAAATTCGTCGCTCATGAGAAAGTCGTATTGTTCGAACAATGGTGCCAGAACGGTCAAATCCTCACGTAGCGTTTTTTTGGCCTTGGTTGCTGGTGATTTATCACGCCCGGATAATTGAGGCCACATGGAAAACCAGTCCGTTTCCAGACGATGCAACATCAGTCGCATCTGAGCTCTTGCACCTGGATCGTTAGGCATCAGCGACGGATGAGGGAAACGCTCATCAAGATATTCCATAATGATTCGGGAATGAAATATCACAATATCCCGATCAAACAATGTCGGGCCCTGAGCGTATGGATTTGCTGAGGCCACCTCTTCTGGCCAGTGGCCATCAACAAGATCTACAATCTGACAATCAATTTGCTTTTCTTGAACAACGATACGGGTTTGGTGACTGAAGGGACATTGTACATCTGAGTACAATGTCATCAGTGGTTTACGATTACGTGTTGTCATTAGCTGTACTGCTTATATTTTGGAATGTAGCGTTAGTGAACGTCTTTCCAGTAAGCTTTTTTCAGTGCCAGTGCGATCACAAAGAATATCGCAAGATAGAGCAAGACCCACTTACCCAGCGCTAAACGCTGTAATTTAGATGGTTCACTGATATAAGCAAGAAAGTTGACTAGATCTCGGCTCATCATATCGTATTGACGAGGAGTCAGCGCACCTTCTTGTTCAACACTTAAATGACCATCCTCGTCGATAGCCTGGTATCCCTGTTGTTCCCAAAGGACATGTGGCATACCAACATCTTTGAAAGCCAGGTTATTAGTGCCCATTGGCCGACTCTCATCCAGATAGAATGTACGCAGGTAGGTATATAACCAGTTTGTACCTCTTGCTCGAGCAATCACCGATAAATCCGGCGGCACAACACCAAACCAGCGTTTGGCATCTTCAGCTCGCATTGCTATTTGCATGGTGTCACCAATTTTATCGGTGGCAAACATCAAGTTTTCAGTGACTTGATCATCGGTAAGTCCCAAATCTTTTGCCATACGGTTATATCGCATCAATGATGCACCATGACAGCTTAGACAGTAATTAACGAACGTGTGAGCGCCACGTTGCAAAGAGGCTTTATCAGTCAAATCAATATCGACAGTATCCAGTTTTGATGACGGCCCCGCTGCAATGGCGAGCGTCGAGAACACACTGAATATCGAAACAAGAGCAGCAAAAATCAGATTTCTCATTTGGTCGTCACCCTTTCTGGCACAGGTTTATCTTTATCAAATTTCGTGTAAATCGGCATCAGGAGAAAGAAAGCAAAATACAGAACGGTAAAGATCTGAGCCATCAAAGTATAAAGAAACGTTGCAGGCTGAGTACCTAAGTAACCTAATGCTAAAAAGCTAATAACAAACACTACCAGAGCGATACGGAAATAAGGCCCTCTATAGCGAATAGAGCGGGTTCTGCTGCGGTCCAGCCAGGGCAGCAGGAACAACACAACAATCGCCAGACCCATGGCAATAACACCGAACAACTTATCTGGCACCGCACGTAAAATGGCATAGAATGGCGTAAAGTACCAAAGCGGGACAATATGTTCCGGTGTTTTTAATGGATCGGCAGGAATAAAGTTATCTTTTTCCAGGAACCAGCCGCCAAATTCCGGCATATAAAACAACACTAATGAAAAGATAAACAGGAAGACAACAACACCTACCAAATCCTTCACAGTGTAATAAGGGTGGAATGGGATGCCATCAACTGGCTTACCGTTTGCATCTTTGTTTTTCTTGATTTCCACACCATCCGGGTTGTTGGAACCGACTTCATGAAGAGCCAGAATATGCGCTGCTACCAAGCCAAGCAACACGATTGGCAAGGCAATAACATGCATGGCAAAAAACCGGTTTAAGGTGGCATCAGCGACCACATAATCGCCACGAATCCAAAGAGCCAGATCTTCACCAATAACCGGTAATGCGCCAAATAAGGAAATAATTACCTGAGCGCCCCAGTAAGACATTTGACCCCAGGGCAACAAATAACCCATAAAGGCTTCTGCCATCAGCACAACATATAACAGCATTCCGAAAATCCAAATCAACTCTCGCGGTTGTTTATAGGATCCGTACATCAGGCCACGGAACATATGCAAATAGATAACAACAAAAAAGGCGGAAGCCCCAGTAGAGTGCAGGTAACGAATCAACCAGCCCCATTCGACGTCACGCATAATGTATTCAACCGAGGCAAAAGCCAGTTCCGCATCCGGTTTGTAATTCATGGTTAAAAAGATACCGGTAACAATCTGCAGAACCAGAATCAATAAGGCGAGTGAGCCGAAGTAATACCAAAAGTTAAAGTTTTTCGGTGCGTAATACTCCGAAAGATGTTCCTTCCACATTTTTGTTGCCGGGAAGCGGGCGTCAATCCAATCCATCATAGACATCATGCAGCTCCTTGGGCATCTTCACCAACAATAACAACATTGTCACCTTGGAAATGGTAAGGGGGGACTACAAGGTTGCTTGGTGCAGGAACACCTTGGAAAACCCGTCCGGCTAAGTCAAATCTTGAACCATGGCAGGGGCAAAAGAATCCACCTTTCCAATTTGCGCCAAGATCTTCAGGAGCTATTTCAGGTCGATAGGTTGGGGAACAGCCCAAGTGAGTACAGATACCGACCATTACCATTACTTCTTTACGAATAGAACGTGTTTCGTTCTGCGCATATTCAGGTTGTTGGGTCTGTTCGCTTTGTGGATCACGCAGCTCATCATTTAAAGTTGTTAGCGCATTCAAAATTTCTTCTGAACGGCGGAAAATCCATACCGGTTTGCCACGCCACTCAACCGTTAGTAATTGGCCGGGTTCCAGCTGGCTGATATCAATTTGTACTGGAGCACCAGCCGCTTCAGCTTTGGCACTTGGTGCAATGGATGATACAAAAGGAATGGCTACAGCCACTGCGCCAGCACCGCCTACTACACTAGCTGCGGCTGTTAAAAACCGTCTTTTGCCAGTATCTATAGTGTCACTCATCAGATGAATATCCCCTGATATGTTATTTAATGTGAATCCAGCAGAGCATTATGCCTTGGGATTGCTGAGATAAAACCATTAAATTTTAGCATAGCAAGGAATTTTTTGGATCAAAAAAGCCCGCATTTTCATGCGGGCTTTAGAAAAGCCTCAAAAGGTAGAGTAAGTGTTACTCTCCAACAGCTTTTTGTGTTTTTTTCACAAGCCGTTTCAGGGCACCTTTTGGTTTTGAATCAACGATAGCTTGTAAGTTGGTTGGCTCACCAACAATAATAGAGCCACCCATGCCAGCACCCCAGTGAGGATCACATTTGTACATGTAAACACCTTCAACTGTTAATGGCTGGGTTTGAAAATTTTCGCCCATTTGGGACATAAAACCTTCAGCACCTTCAGGGATATATTGGTGTTCGCCGTCTGAATCAGTGAATGTAGTATTGACCAGATGACCATTCATTTTGTCCCAAGATACAGTATCACCCGGTTGAACTTTGATAACCATTGGGTCAAATGAAGTTAGTGATGCTGATACAACATGATTTTCAGCCATTGCAGCCGCAGAAAACAAAGATGCAGCACCTAATGCAGCCGCGATCAGTGATTTACTATATTTCATGAATATTTCCTCTCTTTATTGAGTTATTTGCCTCAGTGCGGAGCCAGTCTCCCATAATGAAGCTGAACACACACTGAACACATTTAGTTACGTGTTTTAGCACGCTATTTTCTTGGCAGGACAAGCACAAAAACGCCAGACTATACTGACTGTTTATGGGATATGTCCATGGAAAAATGAAAATTTGTGTCATTTAACACAATGTTTTCTCCCTGATTTGAACGCAGCCAACTGCCTGAAATCAATAGAGATGATGATTTAATAAAATTCAGCGTAAAAACTTGGTGGTGTTGATTTTAAATTACTTCCTAATGATCTTATGAAGAGGGGGGACGGTCAGTTTCTGCTGGTTACACCCAATTAGTTAAGGTTGGTTGTGAATTATCGCAGTCAGTTATTTACAAGGGATAGCTTCGCTGTTTAATTGATAATAGCCAGCGCTTTTGGATTCAAAGAGTTTTCGGTAGCCGATGCAGGTATCTGACTTGTTAGGCAAATATTACTTGTGATAGCTACTTTTCAACAAAAGATTATGGATGGCAAAGCACTGTCGGGCATATGAATATCCCGGAATGTCCGTTTAGTCGGTTGCCATATTCAGTTACGTTAAAATGCCAAAGACTGAATTCGCAAATTTTCGGTATAATCAACCCCTTTTAAGCTTGAAACAAATATTTCTTGCCGCATTTATAAGCAGCGTTGTTTGTTGATTCATTTTTAGGGAGTAACCTCATGCCGTTTTATGAATATCGCTGTGATGCCTGTAATCATAACTTTGAAGCGTTGCAAAAGATCAGTGATGATGCGTTGGTGGAATGTCCAGCATGTCATCAACCCAACTTGAAAAAGCTGATTTCAGCCGCGGGTTTTCGTCTTAAAGGCCAGGGCTGGTATGAAACAGATTTTAAATCGGGGTCAAAACGGAACCTCGCCGACAGTGGAACCTCAGACAGTTCATCTGTCGCAGCTCATACCTGTGGAACAGGATGCAGTCATTAAAAATTTAAATGCGTAAATATTTAATAGCAGGCCTGCTGGTCTGGATGCCGCTTGGGGTCACTTTTTTAGTGGTCCGGGCGATAGTTGGTTTTTTAGATAAAAGTCTGTTGCTGTTGCCGGACGCCTTTCAGCCCGATAGGCTGCTCGGCTTTCATATTCCCGGTTTGGGAGTATTACTGGCAGTGGCGCTGGTTTTAATCACCGGCATGATAATGGCCAACTTATTGGGGCGTCGATTAGTGGCGTTCTGGGAATCATTACTGGCAAGAATCCCGCTGGTCAGAACGCTTTATTCAGCGGTTAAGCAAATCATGGAAGCGGTGCTGGCAACAGATGCCAAATCGTTTCGAAAAGTATTATTGGTGGAATATCCACGCAAAGGTGTCTGGAGCTTAGCGTTTATGACATCGGATGATCTGGGTGAGGTGCAGGATAAAACCATTGCCAATGTCATCAGCGTGTTTATTCCGACCACACCAAATCCTACCTCGGGGTTTGTGTTGATGGTGCCGGAGTCTGATGTTATTGAATTGGATATGGCGGTAGAAGAGGGGTTGAAAATGATTATTTCGATGGGCGTGGTGGTGCCAAACTCACTAGCCTATCAAAAGAAACGTCAGGATCAGCAGCTCACTGAATAGAAAATTTCGGACACTTTTTATTTATATAAAAGGTGTAGTGTTAAACAGTATTTTTGGATGTTGGAATAATTATGCGTAGCCATTACTGCGGCGATGTAAACGAATCTTTGATTGAACAAACGGTAAAAGTTGCAGGCTGGATGCATCGTCGCCGGGATCATGGTGGTGTTATCTTTATTGATTTGCGTGATCGTGAAGGTCTGGTGCAAATCGTTTGTAATCCGGAAGATGCCGAAAGTTTTGCCGTGGCTGAAAAAGTACGCAGTGAATATGTGTTACAAATTGAAGGTGTGGTTAACCCCCGTCCTGCGGGCAGCGAAAATACCGATTTAAAAAGCGGTAAAATCGAAATCATCGCCAAGCGCGTGACTATTCTGAACAGTTCTGAAACTCCGCCATTCCCTTTGACGGAACAGGCTGAAGTTAATGAAGATATCCGGCTGCGTCATCGTTATATCGATTTACGTCGCCCGGAAATGCTGCAAAAGCTGCGCTTTCGTTCACAGATTATCCGTCAATTACGCCAGTATCTCGACAATCACGGCTTTATGGATATTGAAACACCTATCCTGACCAAAGCCACCCCGGAAGGCGCGCGCGACTATCTGGTCCCAAGTCGTACTCATCCAGGAGATTTCTTTGCATTGCCACAGTCTCCACAGTTATTTAAACAACTGTTGATGGTGGCTGGTATGGATCGCTATTATCAGGTTGTTCGTTGCTTCCGTGATGAAGATTTGCGTGCTGATCGCCAGCCGGAATTCACGCAATTGGATATTGAAACCTCTTTTGTTGAAGAAGAGGATTTAATGCAATTAATGGAAGAAATGATCCGCGATTTGTTTGCCAATGTATTAGAGCAACCGTTACCGAATCCTTTCCCAAGAATGACCTATGCGGATGCTATGGATCGTTATGGCAGTGATAAACCGGATCTGCGAATTCCATTAGAACTCGTTGATGTAAGTGATTTGATGCAGGGAGTTGATTTTAAAGTCTTCTCTGCACCAGCCAATGATGAAAATGGACGTGTGGCTGCTTTACGCGTTCCGGGTGGTAACTCTTTAAGCCGTAAAGAAATTGATGATTACACCAAATTTGTCAGTATCTACGGTGCAAAAGGTCTGGCTTACATTAAAGTGAATGATCTTGCTGCTGGCCGGGAAGGTTTGCAATCACCTATTCTGAAATTCCTACCCGATGATGTGGTTGATGCGATTCTGCAAAGAACGGCAGCTGAAACAGGTGATCTTGTTTTCTTTGGTGCCGATAAAGCTTCAGTTGTGAATGAATCTTTGGGTGCTTTACGTGTCAAAATTGGCCATGATTTAGATATGGTTGAACATGGCTGGCGCCCGTTATGGGTGGTTGAATTCCCGATGTTTGAATGGGATGACAAAACGCAACGCTGGTATGCCTTACATCATCCATTCACTGCGCCACGTGAGTCAGATATTGATTTATTAAGCAACGATCCGGGCAAGTGCTTGTCCCGTGCGTATGACATGGTATTAAACGGTACTGAATTGGGCGGCGGTTCGATTCGTATTCATAAAACAGATGTGCAGCAGAAAGTATTTGAAATGCTGGGTATTCCTGCTGAAGAAGCGGAAGAGAAATTTGGCTTCCTGTTACAGGCATTGAAATATGGTTGTCCACCGCATGGCGGTTTGGCATTTGGTTTGGACCGTCTGGCGATGTTAATGACGGGCTCAGCATCGATTCGTGATGTAATGGCATTTCCAAAAACACAGTCAGCAGCTTGCCTGTTAACCAATGCACCAAGCCCGGTCAGTGATGAACAGCTTAAAGAATTGAATATTCGTCTGCGTAAAGTGCCAACAGCAGAAGTCTGAGCAAAAAAGCAATAGCGGATTTAAGAGGAAAGCGAAGTGGCTACAAAACTAGCAACAACGGCAATCCCGTTTGAACAATACTTCTCAATTGATGATGAGGCATGCGATCAACGTATAGCTGCCGCTAAACAGAAATTGGGCGATGATTTGGTTATTCTGGGGCATCACTACCAGCGTAATGAAGTTTTCAAACATGCGGATTTTTCAGGTGATTCGCTAAAACTGTCACGCAATGCTGCCGAATCAGACGCTCAGTACATCGTGTTTTGCGGCGTGCATTTTATGGCGGAAGTAGCGGACATTCTTTCCCGTCCTGATCAAATCGCGATTTTGCCCGATCTGGCGGCTGGTTGTTCTATGGCGGATATGGCGAATCGAGTAAATGTTGATCGCGCTTGGCAGGAAATGAGTGAAGTACTTGATCCAGATGAGATGATCACGCCAATCACTTACATCAATTCCGCTGCAGATCTGAAATCCTTCTGTGGCAAACATGGTGGCATTGTCTGTACGTCAACCAATGCCCCCCATGTTTTGGATTGGGCATTTGCTCAGCGCGAAAAGGTCCTGTTTTTCCCCGATCAACACCTTGGTCGTAATACCGGTTATAAAATGGGTATTCCACTCGAAGAAATGGTCGTTTGGGATTTTGATAAGCCTCTTGGCGGTTTGACGCCGGAAGCATTGAAAAAAGCTAAAATCATTTTATGGAAAGGTTTCTGTTCAGTTCACCAGATGTTTCAACCACAACAAATTGATAACTTTCTGGAAAAATATCCGGAAACCAAAGTCATCTCTCATCCTGAGTGCAGTTTTGAAGTCTGTCAGAAGTCAGATTATGTCGGTTCCACTGAATATATAGTGAACACGATCGCCAACAGTGAACCTAACACGCGCTGGTTGGTGGGTACCGAATTGAATCTGGTGAACCGTTTACATGAACGTTTCCAGGACCAGGGTAAATCGGTGCATTTTATGTCGCCCACTGTCTGTATGTGTTCAACGATGTTCCGTGTTGATCCGCAGCATTTGTTATGGGTATTGGAAAACCTGGTGGAAGGTCATGTGGTGAATCAGGTGTCAGTGGATCCGGTGACTGCCAAAGAAGCCAAACTGGCGCTGGATCGGATGCTCGCCTTACCAATTTAATTCAGGAGTAGCGCGTTATGTCAGAGAGCAAACAAGCCTGTACACAGCGACGCTATGAAGTGAGCAAAAAAGATTTACCCATTAGTTGTCCCATGCCGGATATGCCGGCATGGAATGCCCATCCACGGGTATATCTTGAAATCAAAAGTCATGGTGAAGTGCTGTGTCCATACTGCGGCACGCTATTCGTATTGAAAAATTGATTGATGAAAAAACGTCTACAAGTCGCTGTCGCGATTATTGTTAATAATGATGAACAGGTTTTAATTGCACGCCGTCATGCGCATCAGCATCAAGGTGATCTGTGGGAATTTCCTGGCGGTAAGCGTGAAGCCAATGAAACCCGGTTAGAAGCTGTGCAACGGGAGATTTACGAAGAGGTGGGTTTACAGGTTGAGCAGGCTGAACCTTTAATGCAGATCGTTCATGACTATCCAGAATTGCAGGTTGAGCTTGATGTCTGGTTAGTGACCGAGTTTTCCGGTGACGCAACGGGCAAGGAAGGACAGCCATTAGTGTGGTGTCCATTAGCTGAATTATCGGTAAGGGAATTTCCCGCTGCAAATATGCAGATTATTGAGCGGTTAACTAATCTCTACCTTGTTTAGCAACTAGTGCTCGTTTACAGGCTGGCAGGTGGTTAATGCTGAGCAACAGCAATCGTTAATGAAATGAGTTGGGATCGTCTTCAGGATCAATAACCGGCTCTCCAGGTATGCGGTGATTTCCCGCTGCCCATTCACCCAAGTCAATTAATTTACAGCGCTCACAGCAGAACGGCTTCCATTTGTTGTCATCAATCCATTCAACTTTACGTCCACATTGGGGACAATTTACTTTCAATACCATAATTACATCGTGCAACAGCTAAGCTGAAAATCCGCATCATCATTAATTTGTTGGGGGCGTTGATTAATATCAAACGTCATAAACCGCACCGTGAAACGATGTTTGCCACCACTTATTTCCGGGTAATAAGGCGTGCTTGACGGAATACGAACCCGAATTAACTGGGTTGGCAGATTACTGTCCAGGCTGCGTTGATAAAATCCCTTCTCTGCTTGAGCACCGCTGAAACCGGCACTGCCACGAATCAGTTGCAGCGAAATATTAATCGCTCCGCGTACTGCTACAAACTGTTCCAGCCAGTAATTTAATTGTTGCTGGCGTTGTTCAACAGAGGAATGTTGTAACCAGTAATGGTAGGCAGGTAAATCAAAATCACAGGTGCCGCCGGCAATGCTGGATCGCTGACGGATGCTGTAAAGAAATTCATTTTCTTTTAAAACCTGACCAATGGACGTTTTACGAATCTGCAAGGCATCGAGTGTCTGGTCCAACTCTGCAAGTAATGCATCCAATGTGTCTTTATCAACACCGGGCGAGTTTTCCAACGCTGACAAATTGGTAATCAGCCGTTCAACTTCCTTGGTCACTTCGGACTTCATATCGCCACGCTCAAATACCTGCAACATACTCAACATGGCATCAATGGCTTCACGATGACTCATTTCATCATCATGCTGAATGGCATAATCCACGCGCGCCAACAGAAATTCCAATCTCAGGAATGTTCTTATGCGTTCATTCAGTGGTTGTTCGTATGTGATAACGTCGGACATAGTGTGTTTTTATCATTTACATAAGGTCAGCTTGATGACCAGGATTAATTTTGCGTCGTCTCTGCCAGCTGACAATATAACGCATGCAGTTGAGTAACCTGAAATTTCAATTTTTCAATTCCATCACTATTGTCGATGATATCGTGAGCACATTGCAATCGCTGTTCGCGGTTTGATTGAGCCGCAAGATGTTGAGCAGCTTCTTCAATGGTTAGATTGTCTCGGATTTGCAGACGGGTTAGTTGAGTTTGGTAATCCACATCAACGACCAAAATACGATCCACGCACGACTGCATCTTGGCTTCAACTAACAACGGTACACTGAGAATACAGTAACGGCCTTTGGCATTTGCTGCCTGTTGTAACAGTTGTTGGCGAATTGCTGGATGCAGGATCTGTTCAAGCGTTTTTTTGGCTGCAGCATCCGAGAACAGCATCTTACGTAATGCTGGTCGGTTTAACTGACCACCTGCAAGTACGTAATGTTTGCCAAACTGCTCAACAATTTTCTGGTATTGGGTTGTACCAGGCTGGCTCAGTTCGCGAGCAATAATATCAGCATCAATAACAGTAACGCCCAGATCTGCAAATAATGTTGAGACAGTTGATTTGCCTGATGCAATGCCGCCGGTTAGGCCAACCCGAAACACCATCTCAGCTTAATCCGCTCCAATTCAGATATGCAGTACTCAGAGTGTCGCCCCATATCAGCGCCAGCCAGCCGGCTGCTGCCAGATAAGGACCAAAAGGAATAGGAATATCCCGATGCTGTTGTTTTAACAAAATCAGGCTGATACCAACCACTGCACCGACTAAAGAGGATAATAAAATAATCATTGGCAATGCCTGCCAACCCATCCAGGCTCCCAAGGCTGCCAGCAGCTTAAAATCGCCATAGCCCATGCCTTCCTTACCTGTGACCAAACGAAAGGCGTGATACACCAGCCAGAGCGCCAGATAACCGGCAATGGCACCAATAACGGCAGAGCTAATATCGGTATAGGTAGCAAACAGGTTAAAGCTGAGACCTAACCACAATAAGGGTAAAGTAATGCTGTCTGGCAACAGTTGATGATCAACATCGATAAAGGTCAAAGCGAGCAGAGCCCAACTCAACAGTAATGCACCTACTACGGCAATGCTGAAACCAAAGTGCCATGCCACCACCGCAGAGATCACTGCAGTGAATAATTCGATCAGCGGATAGCGTTTGGATATTGACGCTTTGCATTCCTTGCAACGACCTTTCAGAGCGAGATAACTGATTACCGGAATATTTTCCAATGCAGTAATCGCATGACCGCAATGCGGACAGCGAGAACGCGGTTTGCTTAACGTAAGTTCATCTGTCTCAGGTTCAGATGTTCCAATCAATTCATGGCACTGTTGGGCCCACTCACGCTGCATCATCAGCGGCAGTCGGTGAATGACTACATTGAGAAAGCTGCCGACCAGTAATCCCAGAATGAAAATACTGGCAATAAAAAAAATGCTGGAGGTTTCCAGCAGATAAATTAGCGACATAGGATTAAACGACAGCGCCGAGTTTGAAAATCGGCAAGTACATGGCAATAACCAGTGTACCGATCAATACACCCAGGAAGGCCATGATAAACGGTTCCATCAACGCGGTCATATTATCAACAGCATCATCGACTTCACGTTCGAAAAAATCTGCGACTTTCGCCAGCATCGCATCCAAAGAACCCGATTCTTCACCGATGGAAACCATCTGAATCACCATATTGGGAAACAGCTCGGTATCGGTCATGGCTTTATTTAATTGGGTACCGGTTGAGACATCATCACGCATTTCCAAAGTGGCTTCGTTATAGACGATATTCCCCGTGGCGCCTGCTACCGAGGTCATCGCTTCCACCATTGGTACACCGGCTTTGAACATAACTGAAAATGTGCGAGCAAAACGGGCAATTGCACCTTTTGTTAATACATCACCAATAACAGGCAGTTTTAATAACATACGATCCATAAAATGCTGAACCTTGCGAGAGCGGCGTCTTGCTGCCATAAAGCCCATCACCGAGCCAATGATGCTGCCAAAAATTAACCACCAGTAATCCTGAAATACCTGGGAAATGCTGATGACCATTTTAGTGAGGCCAGGCAGGTCCGCACCAAACCCGGTAAACAAAGCCTGGAACTGTGGGATAACAAAGATCATCAAAATCGCCGTCACGATAAAAGCCACCACCATAATGGCAGTTGGATAAACAAGCGCTTTTTTAATCTTCGATTTCAGTGCTTCAGTCTTTTCCTGATATGTCGCGATCTCGTGCAATAAGGCTTCCAGCGTACCGGACTGTTCACCGGCGTTGATAAGACTGATATACAGATCATCAAAATATAATGGGAATTTCGCTAATGACTCCGCCAGACTGGTGCCTGATTCAACATCGGCTTTAATTGCCAGAATCATTTCCTGCATACTGGCATTTTCATGGCCTTCGCCAATAATTTGCAGTGATTGCATCATCGGCACACCCGAAGACATCATGGTGGCCAGCATTCTGCTGAAGATGGCTATGTGAGCCGGTTTGATTTTGGGTTTGCGTGGAGCAAATAAATCCTTGGGTTTACGACGTACTTTGTCCGGCATAATACCTTGACGACGTAAATCTGCGCGAACGGCCTGAATACTTTCACCGGCCTGTTCACCTTTAACCTTGCGGCCGGCTTTATTTGTTCCTTGCCAGATAAACAGGGTCGGTAATTCGGCTTTTTTAGGTTTAAGTTTAGCTTTAGCTGCTGTGGCCACGGTTTATTCCTTAATGACGCGGTTAATCTCTTCCAAGCTGGTTAATCCGGCCATGACTTTTTTCAAACCGGAAGCCCGTAAATCTGCAATACCCTCAGCTTTTGCCTGATCCGCCAGTTGCATGGAGTTACCGCCTTCCATAATCATTCTCCCCATTGCATCCGAAACTGGCATTACCTGATAGATACCAACACGACCTTTATACCCCTCGGTGCATTGATCGCAACCTACAGCACGGTAAACTTTGAAATCTGTCGCAATTTGCTCCGGTGTGTAACCTTCTTCGATCAGCGTTTCTTTTGGTAACGGTTCCACAGTTTTACAATGCTGACACAGGCGACGCGCCAGACGCTGGGCAATAATCAACGTTACTGCAGAAGCAATGTTAAATGCTGGTACACCCATATTGGCGAGGCGGGTCAATGTTTGTGGAGCGTCATTGGTATGTAGCGTTGAAAACACCATATGACCAGTCTGCGCAGCTTTAATGGCAATTTCAGCGGTTTCCAGATCGCGGATCTCACCCACCATGATTACGTCAGGATCCTGACGTAAGAAGGCTCTTAAACATTCAGTAAACCCCAGCCCGATCTGCGGATGTACATTGACCTGATTGATACCTGGCAGATTTATCTCTGCAGGGTCTTCTGCTGTAGAGATATTTCGATCGTCAGTGTTGAGAATATTTAAAGCGGTATACAAGGAAACGGTTTTACCACTACCTGTTGGACCAGTGACTAGCACCATGCCATAGGGTTTATGCATGGTTTCAAGAAAGATTTTTTTCTGATCTTCCTCATAACCCAATGCATCAATACCTAGTTGGGCGCTAGTAGGATCCAGAATACGCAGTACGATTTTTTCGCCGAACAGGGTCGGGCAGGTGCTGACACGAAAATCGATGGCTTTCGATTTGGAAATTTTCAATCGCATCCGGCCATCCTGGGGTACTCGACGTTCAGCAATATTCATTCTAGACAGGACTTTCAGCCGCGCAGCAATACGTCCGCCAAGCACCACGGGTGCCGTTTTGGTTTCATGGAGGATGCCATCAATACGCACCCGAACACGGTATTTTTTCTCGTAGGGTTCAAAGTGAATATCCGAGGCACCGGCTTTGATCGCCTGAGTCAGAATACCGTTGATAAATCTGACAACAGGAGTGTCATCGATATTTTTTTCAGTGAGTTCAGCTCCACGATCAGCATCATCATCCGGACCCAGATCAATATCATCAAGCTCAGCATCATCAAAATCATCCAGAACCTGGTTTTTGTTATCCAGTGCTTTTTCAATGGTAACGGATAATTTCTGTTCATCGACCAGAACAGGGTAAGTATTCAGAGCAGTGTTGAACTGGAATTCGTCCAGGGCTTGAAGATTGGTAGGATCGGACACGGCCACATAAAGACGTTTACCACGTTGAAACAACGGTAGGGCATTATGCTGACGGATGAGTTTTTCCTGGAACAGGCTGGTAGGCGCAAGTTCCATATTCATACTGTCCAGGTCAAATAAAGGAACGCCAAATTCCTGAGAGGCAATGGCACCGATAACATCACTATCAAGCAGTTTGTTATTTACCAGATAGGTCACAAAGGATTGTGAAGCCTGTTTAGCCGTAACCTGAGCAGTCTGTGCCTGCTCCTCACTCAGCAACCCTTCACTTACAAGTCGTCTTGCAAGACCGCTTAGTCTGATTGGTGCTGTCATATTTGCCATTACAGGACGCTATTCCTTAATATAAAGCTAATTTTAAATGCACTTATAATATGTAAGTTAAATAATAAATTCTAGTTTCCAATGTGGGTCAGTTGCCAGTATTCCTGTGTATACTGCCTGCCTTTACAGCATCGGGGAAGACATCATGCGAAAAATTTCTGGCTGGAAAACTCTGGCGATCATCCTGTGTACCATAGGAATACTGACCTCATGCGGCCTGAAGGGTGATTTATACCTGCCTGAAGGAAACGCTAATACTGTGAAGGTTGCCTAAAAAATGCAGGATTATTTCACTCAAAAACATGGAGAGTTGCATGCCGAGCAGCAATCTTTAATTGATTTGGCGGCGCAATTTGGCACTCCTACTTATGTGTATTCCAGAGCTGCACTCGAACAGCATTGGAAAGCCTTTGATGATGCATTCAGTGCTTATCCGCATTTGGTCTGTTATGCGGTCAAAGCTAACTCTAATCTGGCGGTCCTGAATGTGCTTGCCAGACTGGGATCAGGGTTTGATATTGTGTCTGCCGGTGAATTGGCTCGTGTCATAGCAGCAGGTGGTCAAGCGGAGAAAACAGTGTTTTCCGGTGTTGGTAAAACCGCTGAAGAAATTGGTTATGCTTTGAAAACCGGTATTCGCTGTTTTAATGTGGAATCGATCCCTGAGTTGCAACGTATCAGTGATGTGGCCGTCAGTCTTGAAAAAACGGCTCCGATTTCCATTCGTGTCAATCCGGATGTCGATGCGCAAACCCATCCATATATTTCCACTGGCCTGAAAGAAAACAAATTTGGCATTGCCATTGATGATGCGCTGGCGGTGTATCAGCAGGCAGCTTCTTTGCCGAATCTGCAAGTGATTGGTGTGGATTGCCATATTGGCTCCCAACTGACCTCTGTTTCCCCCTTCGTTGATGCTCTGGAACGTGTGCTGGCGTTGATTGATGCGTTGGCTGAGCAGGGCATTCAAATAAAACATCTCGATATCGGCGGCGGACTGGGGATTTGTTATCGCGATGAAAAACCGCCAACTCCAGCTGAATATGCCAAAGCAATGCAGGCTTTATTAAAAGATCGTGATCTGGAAATCATGTTGGAACCCGGTCGGGCGATTGCTGGTAATGCCGGTGTGTTGCTGACGAAAGTGGAATATATCAAAGCCACAGAAGCCAAAAACTTCGCTATTGTCGATGCGGCGATGAATGATTTATTACGCCCAGCATTGTATCAATCATGGATGGCGATTGAAGCCGTCAAACCCCGTCAGGATGAAGCTGAACAGGACTTTGATATTGTCGGTCCGGTCTGTGAAACCGGTGACTTTTTAGGCAAGGATCGCAGTCTGGCGATACAAAGCGGAGATTTACTGGCGATTCGCTCCGCTGGGGCGTATGGTTTTACCATGAGTTCCAATTACAACTCGCGTCCGCGGGCCGCTGAAATTATGGTCGATGGAACAAATATGCATGTGGCGCGTCAACGCGAGTCGGTTGAAAGCCTCTATGCAGGTGAGCAGGTATTGCAGGATTAATCCTATGTTGAAATTCAGCAAAATGCATGGCCTTGGTAATGATTTTGTGGTGATTGATGCCATTAATCAGTCTGTGCAACTGACCACTGAGCAAATTCGTTTTATGGCGGACCGACATATCGGTATCGGCTGTGATCAGTTATTGCTGGTGGAAAACAGTGACCTTAACGAAGTCGATTTTCGTTATCGGATTTTTAACGCTGATGGCGGGGAAGTATCTCAATGCGGTAACGGCGCACGTTGTTTTGCCAGATATGTACGTGATAATGGCCTCACCACAAAAGATTCCATTGCAGTTGAAACGGCTTCCGGGGTGATTTATCCCACCTTGCAGGCCGATGGTCAGGTCTGTGTTGATATGGGAAAACCCCGCTTCTCGCCTGAACAAGTCCCATTTAACGTAGTTGAGCAGAGTAATACCTATATGCTGGTGGTCGAACCAGGACGTCAGGTGGAAATTGCTGCATTATCAATGGGCAATCCCCATGCGGTTTTATTGGTCGATGATGTGACCACCGCGCCTGTCGGCGAATTGGGACCTAAAATTGAAAACCATCAGCAGTTTCCGGAACGGGTCAATGTCGGCTTTATGCAGCTGGTAGATCACGAGCATATTAAATTGCGGGTGTATGAACGTGGCTCTGCTGAGACAACGGCTTGTGGAACGGGGGCCTGTGCGGCAGTAGTCAGTGGAATTCGTCGCGGGATACTTGGACGTCAGGTCAGTGTTTTACTGCCGGGCGGCACATTAGAAATCAGCTGGCCGGATGAAAATGCTTCCGTATGGATGACCGGACCAGCACAACATGTATTTGATGGAGAAATTGCGTGGGCAACACTCAACAATCTGTAAGCGCTGAGCAGGTCAGTGAATTTTTACGTCAGCACACAGATTTTTTAATCGATCAGCCGGATTTATTGTCCGAACTGGAATTCGACAACACACCTGAAGGCACCATTTCGCTGGCACAGCGCCAACGTCAGCAATTACGCCAGAAAAATCAGCATCTGCATGAACAGCTGCATGCATTAATCGATAATGCGCATAGCAATGCTGCATTGCAGCAGCGAGTCCATCAACTCTGTCTGCGACTGATGGACTGTCAGGACATGCACAGCCTGCTGGCAACGTTGATGCAACAATTACAGCAAGAATTCTCAGCTGACGAAGTGTCGTTAAGACTGTTTTACAGTGGCGATCAAAAACCGAAATTACCTACGGTCGAAGGCAACATCGTCGAAATGCATGCTGATGACAGCCAACTGAAAGCATTTGATCACATTCTGGGCAAGCAACAACCAGTTTGTGGTCGACTGACCAAGGCGCAAAAACAGTTACTGTTTGGTGATAAAGCAGATGAAGTGCATTCGGTGGCCTGTTTACCATTAGGACACGAGCCCTGTGCCGGTTTGCTGGCGATTGCCAGCAGTGATGCCAACCGCTTCCATGCTGATATGGGCACTGAATATCTGAGCTTTCTCGGGGAAGTGTTTATGCGTCTGCTGCGTCGTTTCTGCCACGGCCAGAATGACAGCTGAGCTGCAAACCCCTCTGCAGGATTTTCTGCAGTATCTGGAGCAACAGCGCCGGGTTTCGCCGCATACCGTACTCAATTATCAGCGTGACTGTCAGCAGTTAGTTGACTACTGTGAGCAGCAATCATTTACTGATTGGCAGCGACTCAAACCGGCAAATATTCGTCTGTTTATTGCCCGCCTGCATCGAAAAGGTTTAGGTGCCCGCAGTATTCACCGTTTACTGTCAGCCATTCGAAGCTTTTATCGCTATCTGCTCAAAGAAGGCTTGGTCGATCATAATCCTGCCCAATCAGTGCAGGCCCCCAAAGCTGAAAAGCGGTTACCAAAAACCCTTGATGTCGATCAAATGAATTCGCTACTCGACAGCACACCGTCTGACACTTTTGTCGCCTGCCGGGATCGAGCGATTATGGAATTATTCTATTCCTCTGGCCTGCGTCTGGCAGAGCTGGCGGCATTGGATTTACGTGATGTCGATTTCGGCCAGCAACTGGTGCATGTTATCGCCGGTAAAGGTAATAAAGGAAGGATTCTGCCGATAGGTCGTACCGCGATTGAGGCGCTGAAAGTCTGGCTCGATAAACGCGACCAAAACGGACTGTATCAACAACCAGCATTATTCACCACCCAGAAGGGCACGCGCCTTGGCGTGCGTTCTATTCAGCAACGCCTGGCTTTCTGGGGCAAAAAACACGGTATCTCCGAGCATGTGCATCCGCATCGGCTACGTCATGCATTTGCTTCGCACATGCTTGAATCCAGCAGTGATTTGCGAGCCGTGCAGGAGTTGTTGGGGCATTCGGATATCAGCACTACGCAGGTTTATACTCATCTGGATTTTCAACACCTGGCAAAGGTTTATGATGCCGCGCATCCTCGGGCTAAAAAGCGTTCTTAGGATATTAACCACAGAGGCACAGAGGGCACGGAGTTCTTAAAAATCTATCCGCAGATTACGCAGATAGGCGCAGATTTCTTAGAGAGAAACATAAACAATATATTGATACAGGCACAGAGCTCAATGGTTATGCCCTAAATCCCCTTTTGAACTGACGAGTAGAGGCTTTTTGTCAGGAAATTGAGGCTTACCTGTTTGAGCGCAGCGAGTTTGGTAAGACTCCCTGACAAAAAACGCAACGCAGTGGAGCCGCAGGCCAGTTCAAGGGGTGCCCTTGGGTTGTTAGGGGCTTGGGCACGCAAGCCCCTAACTTGCGAGAGCGACATAAAACCTTAAACTTGAAGAATGAAACTTAGAGCTAAATTTCGCCTGAGGGCGAGTTCATTTTCTTTGCTTGCCCACAAATTCATCTGGAATGAATTTGGATGCCGGAGGCACCCGAAGGGTGAGCGATATGGATGTCGCGAATCAAAGAAAACGAACCAAAAGAAAAGGCACCCCTTGTGTTGGCCTGCGGCTCCCCGAAAAAAATGGCCATCGCAGGGAAATCGAAAAAACTCGCTTCGCTCAAACATTTCGATTTCTAATCCTGAGATAACCATTTTTTCCGGCAACACAAAAGGGGATTCAAGGTAAGCCTTTTGGATCTGTGCCCTCTGTGTCTCTGTGGTTAATAATCCAGTTAGTGGGCCTGTTCCCAATTATCCCCAACCCCAATACCCACTTCTAACGGCACAGCCAGTTCTGCAGCTTTGATCATAAACTGCTCAATTTCAGTTTTCGCCAAATCAAGCTGCTCTTCGGGCACTTCAAATACCAATTCATCATGTACCTGCATAATCATGCGGATGCCAGTATCGGCTTCGAGCAGCCAGTCATGAATGGAAATCATTGCGCGTTTGATAATGTCTGCGGCGCTGCCTTGCATCGGGGCATTAATCGCGGTGCGTTCAGCGTACTGGCGACGCAAACCATTACTGGAATTGATTTCCGGCAGGTATAAACGTCGGCCGAAAATAGTTTCGACGTAACCATCTTTTTTGGCTTGTTCGCGGGTGTTGTCCATGTATTTTCTGACGCCGGGATAGCGTTCGAAATAGGTTTCCATGTATTTGGCGGCTTGATGACGTTCGATGCCGAGTTGTTTGGAAAGTCCGTGGGCGGACATGCCATAAATCAAACCAAAGTTGATGGCTTTGGCACTGCGGCGTTGATCACTGGTGACATTTTCTGGCTCTACGCCAAAGATTTCAGAAGCGGTATGGCGATGAATATCTTCACCTTCGGCAAACGCAGTCAACAGGCTTTTATCACCGGATAGATGCGCCATGATGCGTAGTTCAATTTGTGAATAATCGGCTGCCAGGATCTTGGCCCCTTTTCCGGCGACAAAGGCTTCACGAATCTTGCGTCCGGTTTCAGTACGGATCGGAATATTCTGCAAATTCGGATCGGAAGACGATAACCGGCCGGTGGCAGTGACCGCCTGATGATAGGAGGTGTGCACACGTCCGGTTTGTTGATTGACCTGCTGTGGCAGTTTGTCGGTGTAGGTGGATTTCAGCTTACTTAAGCTGCGATATTGCATAATGATTTGCGGCAGTTCATAGCCATCATCTGCCAGTTCCTGCAGTACATTTTCTGCAGTTGATGGCTGGCCTTTAGGTGTTTTTTTGCGAACCGGCAATTGTTGCTGGTCGTAAAGAATTTCCTGTAGCTGCTTTGGTGAACCCAGATTGAATTTGGTCCCGGCAGATTCATGAGCTTGTTTTTCCAGCCGGTCAATATCATGCGCTAATGCGTCGCTTTGCTGCTGCAGCATAAAGATATCGATATGCACGCCATTGCGTTCCAGCGTGTTCAGCACCGGCAGCAACGGCATTTCCAATTCACGATAAACCGTTTCTAAAGAGGGGATCGCCTGAATTTTTGGCCATAGAATATGATGTAACTGCAATGTGATATCGGCATCTTCACAAGCATAAGGCGAGGCTTCTTCCAAGCCTATTTCATTGAAGGTCAGTTGCTTTTTGCCTTTACCGGCAATGTCTTCAAAATGAATGGTGCTGCGATTTAGATATTTTTCTGCCAATGAATCCATATCGTGCCGTGTGGCCGTGCTGTCCAGCACATAGGACTGCAGCATGGTGTCATGAGCAATGCCCTGCAAGTCAATGCCATGATTCAGCAGAATATGTCGATCATATTTGAGGTTCTGGCCCACCTTTAATGCTTTTGGATCTTCCAGTAAGGGTTTAAACAACGCTAACGTGGTATCAAAGTCCAGCTGATCCGGTGCGCCCGGATAATCATGCGCCAGCGGCAGGTAAGCGGCTTCACCGGCTTTAATGGCAAATGACATACCAACAATCCGAGCCTGTAGATAATTGAGGCTGGTGGTTTCGGTATCAAAGGCAAACAGTTCAGCTTTTTTGAGTTTATCCATCCAGCTATCCAGCTGCTGCTGAGTCAAGATGGTTTCGTAATGGGTTTCATTGCTGGTGGCTGGTTCATCCGTTTTTGTTGAAGCCGCAGCAGCAGGCGCAGAATCTAATTCCTGTAGCCAGCTTTTGAATTCGTACCGACGATAAAGCTCTGCCAGTTTTTGATTATCCGCCGCCTGCATATCCAGCGTTTCCGGGGTGAAGTCCAGCTCGACATCCATCTTGATGGTCGCCAGCTGATAGGAGAGTGGTAAGTCATCTATCGCTGCTCGAAGCTTCTCACCCAGCTTGCCTTTTACTTCATCAGCATGTTCGATAACGCCCTGTAAACTGCCATATTGTTGCAGCAGTTTAGTTGCAGTTTTGGGGCCGACACTATCAACGCCAGGAATGTTATCCACCTTGTCACCCATCAGCGCCAGATAATCGACAATTTGCTGCGGTGTCAGGCCAAATTTTTCCTGCACCGCGGCAATATCTGTTTTAGTGTTATTCATGGTGTTAACCAGCGTGACATGCTCGCTGACCAGCTGCGCCATATCTTTGTCGCCGGTAGAAATCACGGTTTCAATTCCGGCTGCAGTGGCCTGTTTGGCCAGCGTGCCAATCACATCATCAGCTTCAACGTTATCAATGCAGAGCAGCGGCAAGCCCATGGCTTTAACAATTTCATGGATTGGCGCAATCTGTTCGCGTAAATCATCCGGCATTGGCGGGCGGGTGGCTTTATACTCGGCATACAGATCATTACGGAAGGTTTTACCCTTGGCATCAAATACCACGGCCATATGTTCGGGTTGATAGTCACGGATCAATTTACGCAGCATGTTGATGACGCCATAAATGGTGCCGGTTGATTCGCCGTCGCTGTTGGTCAGTGGCGGCATCGCATGATAAGCGCGATACAGGTAGGAAGAGCCATCAACAAGTATAAGTGGTGCAGTTTGAGTCATAGTTCACAAGGCCTGAAATTAGTGGCAAACAGATTGCTTTTATCATCGTAGCGGAAATGCTATCTTTATCGGAAATTAGTGGAGCCAAGTCATGTTAAAACCGTTTGCCATTGTATGCGCAATCAGCGCAATGTTCACAGGAAGTGCCTGGGCTGGGGCTGCGGGTCCTGATTTATCTGAACCCCCTGTTGTGCCGCCTACGTTACAGGATGGCGAAAGCATTGAACCTGAAATCACCATTATCCAGGAAGAAGATCGCACCATTGAAGAGTACCGCGTCAACGGTCAACTTTACATGATCAAAATCACCCCGGATATCGGCCCATCCTACTACCTGATGGATACTGATGGCGATGGTTCACTTGAAACCCAAAAACATAACCTTGCCAATCCCGAAGTGCCGAACTGGATCCTGTTGGAATGGTAACAAAAACTCCCGTTAACTGAGATTTTCATGTCTGTTTATACCGAAGTCGGGCGCGATGAATTAATGGCGTTCCTCGGCGACTATGCCGTTGGTAATCTGATTGATTATCAGGGCATTTCTGCTGGAATCGAAAATACTAATTATTTTGTGACCACTGACCAGGGCGAGTTTGTGCTTACTCTGTTCGAACAGCATGAGTTTGCCGAATTGGATTATTTCCTGGAAGTCATGACGTTTTTCTTCAAACATGGCATTCCCTCTGCGCATCCCGCTGAAGATAAACAGGGGAATTACCTCAAGTCCTTATGCGGTCGTCCAGCGGCGCTTGTTATGCGTCTGGCGGGACATACAGTTGATGAACTTGCCACACTGGGTCAATGCGAAGCCATCGGCGATATGCTGGCGCAAATGCATCTGGTGGGGCAGAAGTTTAAACACCGCCGGGCAACGCAACGCGGGGCCGACTGGCGCGAATCCATGGCTGAAACCTTGTTACCACATATGTCTGACGAGCAGGCCGACATGCTCAAAGCCGAACTGGATTTTCAGCAACATTACAGTGATTTGGATTTACCATGGGGTGTCACACATTCCGATTTGTTCCGCGACAACGCCTTGTTTGTTGATAATGAATTGCAGGGTATTATTGATTTTTACTATGCCTGCGATGAATTTTTGATTTATGACCTGGCCGTAGTGGTCAATGACTGGTGTGTTAACGAACAAGGCTTGATTGATAACGAGCGTTACCAGCGGTTGATGAACGCTTATCTGCAACGTCGTCAACTTAATGAGGCCGAACAGTCCAACTGGAATCTGGTTTGCCGTGCTGCGGCATTACGTTTCTGGCTTTCGCGTTTGCAGGATCAGCTTTTCCCACGTGAAGGTGAAATGACACAGATTAAAAATCCTGATGCATTTCTGAACATCCTGCAGCAGCATCGTCATAAGCCATTGTCTTTAAATACTTTGCAAAACGCTTGATGTTATTTCATCAGGCGTTTTTCCGTATATGAAAGTATTAATCATCAAGCTCACCTCGATGGGCGATTTAATGCATGCGTTACCGGCGCTGAGCGATGCGGCAAAAGCCTTTCCCGGCATTGAGTTTGACTGGGTTGTGGATGAAGCCTTTGCCGAAGTGCCTAAATGGCATCCCAATGTTCGTAAAGTGATTACCACATCGCATAGACGCTGGAAGAAATCCGCCTGGCAAACCCTGACCGGTGGTGAATTACGCCAGTTTTATCGTGAATTGAATCTCGATGATTACGATGCAGTTGTCGATATGCAGAATAATCTGAAAAGTGCGCTGGTCAGTAAGTTACGGCGTGGCCCTGTATATGGTCTGGATAAACAATCCTGTCGTGAACGCCCGGCTCATTTGGCTTATCAATATCCGATAACGGTCAATCCACAGCAACACGCCGTGGATCGGATGCGGCAGATCCTGTCACAGGCGCTGGATTATCCACTCCCCAAAACACCCGCTAAATATGCGGCGAATTTCAGTAAATATCCGTTACCTGAACTCGAGTTTGCGTTACCCGAGCGTTATTTGATGTTTGTACATAATGCCAGCTGGCTGACCAAGCTCTGGCCGATTAATTTCTGGCAACAACTGGTGTTTCAGGCGCGAGCTGAAGGCTACGCGGTGCTTTTGCCTTGCGGCAATAATGAAGAATATCTGCGTGCTCAGCAGATCGCCTCAGTCGATCCAATGGCATTTGCGTTACCGCGATTAGGCCTGAACGATATCGCGGCAATAATGCATCACGCGGCGGGTGCCGTATGCAGTGATACCGGATTAGCTCACCTTGCAGCCGTAGCCGGAACGCCAGCATTAACCTTATACGGTGCGACAGACACAGCGTTGATTGGCACTTATGGCAAACATCAGCAGCATCTGGTCAGCGAATTTAACTGCGCCCCATGCTATAAACGCAAATGTCCATTACCCGCCTCACGCAATGGCGAACCTGTCTGCATGACTGAAATGATACCGGAAATGGTTTGGCATGGACTGCAACCGCTTTTAGCCGCACAATAACCGCTTTCTCAAATCAATAAATCAAACGTTATGAAAAATGCATTCCCGGATTTTCGGCAGGCCAATGTCGTCGTAATAGGCGATTTGATGCTGGATCGCTTCTATTTCGGCAAAACCAAACGCATCTCACCTGAAGCGCCGGTGCCGGTAGTGAACGTTGAACGATTGGAAGATATTCCGGGTGGCGCCGCCAATGTTGCGATGAATATTGCTTCACTTGGGGCCAAATGCAGTTTGTCCGGCATTACCGGTCAGGATGAAGCCGCGCAGGTATTACAGCAGCGACTGGGTTCTGTCAGCATTGAATGTGCTTTTCATCAAACGGTCAACCATCCTACCATCATTAAATCCCGTATTATCAGTGCGCATCAGCAACTGTTAAGGATGGATTTTGAAAGCCGCTTTACCGTGGAAAGCGCAGTTGGGATGACTGAAAAAGTCACCTCATTATTGGTCAACGGTGGTGTGATGGTTTTGTCGGATTACGACAAAGGCACGCTGCATGATCCACAACAGTGGATTAAGCTGGCAAAAGCCAATTCCATGACCGTGCTGGTCGATCCAAAAGGTAATGATTTCAGTAAATACCGTGGCGCGGATTTAATCACGCCCAATCTCACTGAATTTGAAACGGTGGCGGGCGAAATTCAGTCAGAAGCTGACTTGATCGAAAAAGCCAAAAAGCTTATTGCAGACTATGACATTAAAGCGGTCTTAATTACCCGTAGCGAACAAGGCATGTCGTTAATCACTAATGACAATAGCGAATTTCATTTACCGGCCATTGCCAAAGAAGTGGCGGATGTCACCGGCGCAGGGGATACCGTCATTGCTACCCTAGCTGCCGCACTGGCAGCTGGACAATCCCTGCAACAAGCCGTGACTTTAGCCAATGTTGCCGCCAGTATTGTGGTCAGCAAACTGGGCACATCAACTGTCAGTGAACCGGAATTGTTTGCCGAATACCAACGCCATCAGGGCTCCCATCAAAGTGATCATTCCTTTGCTGGTGCGGTGACGGTCGAGCAATTAAAAATTGCCGTTGATCAAGCCAAAAAACGTGGCGAGAAAATCGTTTTTACCAATGGCTGTTTCGATATTCTGCATGCCGGACATGTCAGTTATCTGCATCAGGCGCGTGCTCAGGGCGATAGATTAATTGTCGCCATTAACAGTGATGAATCGGTCACCAAACTCAAAGGCAAAGGCCGTCCGATTAACACCGCCGATCGCCGTCAGATTGTACTGGCAGGCTTGGCCGATGTGGATTGGGTCACCGTCTTTGAAGGTGATACACCGGAAGACCTGCTCAGAGAAATCCAGCCGGATATCCTGGTTAAAGGCGGCGACTACGATAAAAAAGGCGTGGTTGGATGGGAAATCGTCGAAGGCTACGGTGGTGAAGTCAGAGTGATGGGCTTAACTGAAAACTGCTCCACCACGGCGATTGTGAATAAGATTCATCAGGATAGATAAAGGCAATTTATCCGCAGATTATTTATTAAGATTAATAAACCACAGAGACACAGAGGGCACTGAGGTTTCAAAGAAGTTTATCCGCAGATTACGCAGATTCTCACAGATTATTAGGGTGTTTTGGTAGGCTTGGTTGAATGCAATTAAACCTAATAAATATCGAAAATGCAGGTTGAAAATGTTGGGTTTCACAAGCTCAAGCCAACCTACTTTGCTTAAATGGTAGCAGCCGTTTTATTTCCAGCAATGTTGAAAGGAGCATATTGGCTTTTACATCCCATACTTGAAATTCATTATCTGTTATTGGAGCGCCTTTATTCCACTGAACAAAGCCGACTCCTTCATCTAGTGGACGCATCAAGGCTTCATCAGAAACATCTAGAACGGAATGAGCTAGTTTGTTTCTAAATTCTTGAATTTGCTGAATATTGTTTAAAAACTCTCTGTTTTGTTCCCAGTATATAGGGTAATCGGTTTTAACAATTTCTATGAGAATTTCTTTCTTCTTCTGCAGGGATATTTTTTCTGCAACCTTGGTATAGAAAAGCTCTCTTTTATCTTCATCATTGGTGCAAAAATATTCTGTCAATATGACTGCAATTTCGCGCTCAATTACAGCTACAGAATTTAAAAAGCTTCCTCGCAAATGGCGTGCTTTTTCATGCAACCTTTTCACTGATTTACGTTTATTTTCGTAGGCATCGTCCATATCTCTACCTCACACAAGCAATCACAACAAATAAAAAGCGAAGTTTACAAAAATATTCCAACCTTCCATGCTAACTAAATGAGATAACACCAAAATAATCCCCTTACTCTATGAATTCACCTTTTTCTTGAGGTCCTGATAGTGATAATAAAGCATCTTGAAACTAATTAAGCCCACTAATAAAAGAATGATCCCCGCTATCAACGAATAACTCATAAATAAAAGAATAAGCCAAAGCCCAGTGAACATTGCCCCAGTGATGAGTAGTGCTTGAAGTTGCTTCGAGTAACCAAACAATGCTGCCAAGCAAGCTCCTGTAAGTAGAGGGATTGAGAACGCACTAGCAATGATTGCCAAATAATATTTCCAGCCAACAGAAGGGCTCTGCAAAAAACTCATTACAAAAGCTATCTGTAACCCAAGGAGAGCTGCCGATACATAGAATAAAGTCTTGTAGAAAGGCTTAAGTTCAAACATCGTTATACGATACTTAGCAGAGTGTAACTGGAATAAGTTGTTTCATAATAAATCTCATGCAAAACCTTCTATCCTTGTTGAGTATTCGAAATTAAAAAGCTTATGGTTGGTCACTCTCAAAATAAGAACAAAAAACCATTCGCGACGAATTTAAGCTTGTAAAAAAGTTTGTCAGAACCACTAATACATTAGCCGCTAGAATGGTAGCTATCATAATCACTGAAAATTAATTTATTAAAGGTTTTTACAATTATTTAGTTGTCCCTAAACCCATTTTTTTAAATCTGCGTCCATCTGCGTAATCTGCGGATAAATCTTTGAACCTCAAAAATCTCCGTGCCCTCCGTGTCTCTGTGGTTAATTACTTATCAAAAGCCGCAATAGCCTTAGCCACATTATCAGCCAAATGCACCGGGTTAATCGTCCCAACCACCACACTGGCCACCGCTGGATTAGCAAAGATCATTTCAAAGCTGGCACTGACGCTGTCTTTGGTTGAGTTGGCAGGCAAATGCCCACTGGCAAAGGCTTTTTTGATAAAGATCGCTTTATTGAGCTGGTTGGCCGTATCAATCACGATTTGTTCGTCCTGATAGGCGAGGTTATGGGTGACCATGACGATATCGGATTGTTGCAGGGCGAGCAGGCCGCCATCGACGGTTTTGCTGGATATGCCGGTAGCGCCAATCAGACCTTGTTGTTTTAACTCATTGAGTGTTTCCAATGCCTGATATTGTTCAATGATAGGTACATCGTTGCCGTCGGAGTGAATCAGCACAATATCAATCATTTCTCGATTGAGACGTTGCAGACTTTGTTCAACACTTCTAATAATCGCATCATGGGAAAAATCGAAATGTGACTCGCCGGTCTTGGCATCAAACTGTTCTCCGGCTTTGGAGCAGATAATCCAGTCATGTGGCAGTTGGGGCAATAACTCGCCAAGGCGTTGTTCGCTGTTGCCGTAGGCAGGGGCGGTATCAATCAGATTGATGCCTAAATCCCAGGCTTGCTGCAGCAAGGCGAGGGTGGCTTCATCATTGGGAATGGTAAAAGATTCGGGGTATTTAACGCCTTTATCTCGACCCAATTTGACGGTGCCGAGTCCCAGTACCGAAACATCCAGCCCGGTGCCGGGAATGGTTTTTTTTGGCAGTTTATTCATTTTGTAAATGCCCGATCCCAGAGTGGTTCAGCCAGTTGTGCCAGGGGCAAAATATGCTGTTCTGGATGGGCTGTTTTTTGCACATTTTGTTTTGCCAGTGCTTCAATAACTTTATCAGCCAGGTCGGGGGACAGGGCGAGTTTGGTCGGCCAGGCGATATGCAGGTTATTATGGCTGCTGACATAGGCGCTATCCGGCCGTGCAAAACCGCTTTGTTTGGGTTCGGCGCGATTGACGTTATGCGTAGTCCATTCCAGTTCCGGCAGGGTAAACCACGGCAGTATTTGTTTGAGTAAAGCTCTTGCTTCTTCAACCAATTTAGCGGGATCTTTGCCGACACCTTCTTCGGCGATATTGCCACCGAGATACCAGACGATATTGCCGGTTTTATCGGGATGGCTACTGATGGTGGCAATCGGTTTACTGCCACTGCCAAGACTATGCGCATAAATCTGCGGTAGCGGGTTGGCTGGATCTTTGGATTTGCAGAGCAACATTTGTAAAGGCCGTTTCTGCATTTTGGGTCGGGTCAGTTGCAGGCTTTTTAACAGTTCACCCGTGCCTTCACCGGAAGTCAGTACAAACTGCTGGGCCTGAATTTCCAGTTCTTCACCAAAGCGCAAGGCAGTGATATTGCCATCCTGCTTGATCCATTCCGGTTCTATGTCTGGTGTCTTTAAAATCGTTGCGGCATAAGGCTTGATTAAGGCTTTAAGCAAACTGGCAACATCCAGTACCGGTTCATCCAACTGGTATAACGCGCCTTTAAAACCTTCATCGGCAAACAAGCCGCTGCGTTCGGATTTGGGAATATTCTGCATCCGGCTTTGCAGTGCCTTGCTGGCAAAAAACGACACCATTTTGGAAGACAAGCTTTGTGTGGACCAGAGCAGTTGATGGTCGGTAAACACATTGACGCTGGATAAATCGATTTCGCCGTTGCCTTGCAGACAGGCTTTCCAGCGGGCTGGCATCTCACTGATGGTTTGCGCGGCGTTGGATAAAATGCCATTTAACGCATATTTGCTGCCGCCATGAATAATGCCCTGAGCACTAAGGGTCTGGGCATGACCAATTTTCTGATTTTCCAATAGCAGGCAGTGATAACCCAACTGGCTCAATCGGTTATGCAGCCATAATCCGGCAATGCCGGCGCCAACAATGACCACATCTGCGGTGATGATTTTTTGACTCATGCTTTGCTGAGTTTCTCGTCCAGTGCTTCACACAACCAGTGACCAATCAGGATATGGCCTTCTTGAACCCGAGCGGTTTCAGTATCGGCTACACAGACACAATGATCAGCAATGGCTTTAAGTTGTCCACCACTATGACCGGTAAAGGCAATCGTTGCACAACCGGCTTTTTTCGCGGCGTTAATGCCGTTAATCACATTGGCACTGTTACCGGAAGTCGATAAACCAATCGCCACATCGCCGGGTCGGGCCAGCGCCTGAATTTGCCGATCGAATACGGTTTCAAAACTGTAATCGTTACTGTGAGCCGTCAGAATTGAAGTGTCGGTGGTCAGCGCAATCGCGGCCAGTGGTCTGCGATCTTCTTTATAACGAATGACAAACTCCGCGGCCAGATGCTGGGCATCAGAAGCGCTGCCGCCATTGCCAAAGAACAACACTTTATTGTCATTCAGCACGCAGTCGCTGATAAGGGCCAGTAAATCATTTAATTGAGGCTCCATTTCAAACAAGCTTTCAATCATCTTTTGGTGGCGTTGCAAGGTGGATTTAAATGACACGGCTTACCTCATTTCGGCTCTGGTGGTAGTATTTGTGGTTTCCTGCAAACAGTGTAACAAAACGCTGTGCGCGTTCGCACAACTCACTGCTTGGCATAGCCTTTAGATGGCCTTAATGAAAAAGAATTCCTGTTATTTGCGACAAGATTTGGCCCAGGTCTGGGCCGATAAACCGGTGTTTGATATTTTGGCGAACATTGATGGCGAGATCTTTCGTGATAAAGAGGGCCGCCGGACCTTGCGCTTCGAGCTTAATGAACAGTCGTATTTTCTGAAATATCATCAAGGTGTCGGCTGGTCTGAAATCATCAAAAATCTGCTGCAATTACGTTTACCGATTATCAGTGCGCGCAATGAATGGCAGGCAATTTATTTTCTGGAAAAACATGGCATTGAGACCATGACGCTGGCCGGTTACGGCGAGAAGGGCATTAATCCGGCGACCTTACGTTCGTTTGTGATCACCGATGATTTAATCAATACCATGAGCTTGGAATTTGTTGGTGAGCAGTGGCAACAGCGTCCACCAAGCTTTGCCACCAAGCAGGCTTTGATTCGAAAGCTGGCCAATATGGCGGGCACCATGCATAAAAACGGCATGAATCATCGTGATTTTTATCTGTGTCATTTTCTGCTCGATGAACGCTTTGCCGAAAATAATACTTTTACAGATAACACGCCGGTGTATCTGATTGATTTACATCGTGCCACTATTCGCCAGAAAACACCGAAACGCTGGCAGATAAAAGATTTGGGCAGTCTGTATTTTTCGGCTTCCAGAGTACCTTTGACCAAACGGGACAAATTACGGTTTATGCAGATTTATTCAGGATTGCCGCTGCGGACATTGCTGAAAGAGCAAGCTGATTTATGGCGTGAGGTGGAACGCCGTGCCCAGAAGTTATTGGCGGAATAATGGTGATGCAGACTGCTGAAAGTTTATTAAAAGAACTACCTGCTACTTTTCCGGTTGAGCTGGAACTGGGCGGAGTGGTTTATCAAATCCATTCGGTATTACGGTTTCTCGCCGGACGGCGAATCGTGCTGCATGCCAGCGATGAAAGCGGCGAATATGTCCTCAAGTTATTTACTGCACAAGGCAAAGGCGAGCAGGAATATCAACGTGAACTGGCAGCACATCAACATTGCACAAAAGCTGATATTGCCGTCGCGCCAATTTTGCAGCATGCCGACGATCAGCAGGGCATCAGTTTTATCGTCTATGCCTTTTTACCGAAGGCAGTCACCTTAAATGAATTATCAGAGGATGTGTTCCCGCTGACGGCCTTATTTGATTTGTTTGGCCGTTGCCATCAAAACCAGTGCTATCAGCAGGATCCGCATCTGGATAATTTTGTGTTTTCCAATAACACACTCTATTTATTGGACTTGGCTTCCGTGGTTTGCCCGAAAAAGCCGTTGAAAATGGCAACCTGCCTGAATAATCTGGCACGGCTGATGGCCCAGTTTCCTCTGGAGCAGCAGGAGTGGTTGTTAAATGGTTTGCCCGCCTATTTTGCTGCCAGAAATATGGTGCTGGATCCTATTGTTGAGCAGCAATTACTCGGCAAGATTAAAAAAGCCCGTGACTATCGCCAAGCGCATTATCTGAAAAAGCAGTTTCGATCCTGCACCATGACACGTTATCGAAAATCTTTGATGTTCGAGGCGGCATGGCGTGCCAATTTATCTTCCTCTTTAGCAGAGCAGCCTTTAACGGTGTTAAATCAAGTGATGCAGGACGGAATTTCTCTGAAAAAAGGTAACTCTGCTACCGTGGTTAAAAGTGAACTGGCGGGACAACCGTTAGTTATCAAACGCTATAATATGAAAACGCCATGGCATTTCTTACGGCGTTGTCTGCGTAAAAGTCGTGCCAATGTGTCCTGGTACAATGCCAATCTGTTGGAGTTTCTGGGCATTGCCACACCGCAACCACTTGGCTTTGTCGAACAGCGGTTTTTCGGACTGCGGCATAAAGCTTATTTTATCTGCGAGCATATTGCAGGGCGTTCATTGGCAGACCTTTCTGACTCGGAAATTCAGCAACCTGAGATGCTGCAGCAAATCAGCGATTTGTTTGAGCAGTTACATCTGCATCATATTTATCATGGCGATTTAAAAGCCAGCAACTGGCTGGTCGATAATCAGCAAAAAATCTGGCTGATTGATTTGGATGCGATGCAGCAAATCACCAAAACCGGTTTCAAGAGTTTGCATAAACAGGATCAGCAGCGATTTTTACGCAATTGGCCGGTAGGCGAAACTCGTCACCTGTTAACCAAAGCGATCAAAGCAGAAAGGTAGTAATTCAGTGTTAAACGGAACGCATTTATGAAGCTGGCGGTATGCCTGTATAAATATTTTGCCTATGGCGGCCTGGCGCGTGATTTTCGGCGGATTCTGGAAATTCGCCGCGATGCCGGGGATGAAATCGATGTGTATTACATTGAATGGCTAGGCGATCCGATTCCCGGTTTTAACCAAATTCCGATTAAGGTTTCAGGGCTGACCAATCATGCCAAAGTACGGGATTTTTATAATAAATCGCAGCCATTAATTGCCGCCGGTAATTATGATCTGGTGATTGGCTTTAACAAAATGCCGGGACTAGATTTGTATTACGCTGCCGATCCCTGTTATCTGGCGCGAGTCAGACAAGAACCCAGTTATATCATCAAACAGTTTTTTGGCCGGGTAAGGTTTTATGAAGCCTGGGAGCGGGCCGTTTTTGGACCCCAGAGCCAGACCGTATCAATGATGATCTCATCAGTACAGCGCAAACTGTTTGAGCAGTATTATCAGACACCCCCTGAAAGGCTGGTAGATCTGCCGCCCGGTATCGATCCGGATCGGGTAAGGCCCGATGACTGGCAAATACAACGTCAGCAATTTCGCCAAAAGTTATCGTTAAATGATGATGACTTTTTACTGCTGATGATAGGCTCTGGTTTTAAACGTAAAGGCGCTGATTTCGCTATCGAGGCCATGGCTGCTTTACCAGAGGCTTTACGTGAAAATACACATTTGTATGTGGTAGGTGAAGATAATGCCAAACCCTTTGAACAACTGGCGCAAAAGCTTGATGTCGCTGAGCGAACCCATTTTATGGGTGGACGCGATGATGTATCGAAGTGGCTGTTGGCGGCAGATGTTTTTTTACACCCGGCGCGTTCTGAAAATACCGGTACCGTGATTCTTGAAGCTATGGTAGCTGGACTGCCGAGTATGGTCAGCAGTGCCTGTGGTTATGCCAATTATGTAAAAGACTCGAACAGCGGCGAATGTATCGATCAGCCGGAAGATACATCAGCTTTCAGTCAACAATTGACTAAAATGCTCGATAAACAACGACTGCAAGAGCTATCAGTGAATGCTCTTGATTATGCCGCCACACATGATTTGTATAGCATGCCGCAGCGGGCTGCGTCACTTATTGAAATGTTAGCCACAAGAAAGTAAACAGATAAAATCACTAGATAATTAAATAAAAATGTTAAATGCATGAAATCAGTTAAAAGAATAGCTATCGTTCCTTTCCCTGCTCTTGGTGATGTCACAATTTGTTTACGGTTAGCACAAAATCTTACTAATAGTGGTTACGAAGTTACACTGTTTGCAAATTTCATCACTTCAGCAACATTAAACTTCCCTTGGCTCACGCTTGGGAGCTTGCCGAATGATCCTGATATTTTAATGTCGACGTACAATCTGATCCTTCTGGATGTATTGTCGCCGTGGGTAAAAAAGCATTTAGTGGATTTAGAAGTATCTAAAAATATACTACTTTTCACATCAAAAAATTACTCTAAAAAACTACCAACAAAAACGTTTTCAAATAAAGACATAATCTCTCAATCATCAGGTAGTTTTAATAACCGTCCACTGTGTTTAGATAAAAACAGCACAAAAAGTATGATTGACTGGGTTGATGAGTATGGGCTGGAGGTATTAGGTGTTAAAGCCGATTCATCGTTACCTGCAGTTACTTTCCATCAGCCTAAGCAATTTAAAAATTTAGTTGTGATTTTTCCAACAACGCCTAATCCTAAAAAGAACTTTTCTATCAAAGGCTTTAATAAACTTGCAAAACAGCTAGTGAGCATGGGGTTTCAAGTAGAAGTTATTGTTATGCCCCATGAAAAAGAACTTTTAGAAGATAAGTTTGGGACAATAAACGTTAAAACATTTCAGGAAATCGCACATTTAATAGAATATCTGCGAGCAGCTAAAGTGGTGATTAGCAATGATTCAGGTGGAGGACACCTTGCAGCAATGCTAGGTATCCCCACAATAACCATTACCCGTAAAGATAAAAACTTCGTATGGCGTCCAGGTTATAACTTGGGAAATGTAGTTTCACCAATTATTACTCTGAAATTTGGTGGCGAACATATCTGGCGACCATTTATTTCAATTAAAAAAATTGAAAGCATCACCAAAAAAATTATGCGTAATAGTTAAACTTTGGTGATCAGAATATCTTCCATCACCAGATATTGCAGATCGGAACCGAAGAACATATTAAGAGCATCGGTCGGGCTACAGACCATCGGTTCACCACGGCGATTCAGTGAGGTATTCAACACCACGGCATTGCCAGTCAGTTTTTCCATTTCTTCGATCAGTTCGTAATAACGTGCATTGGTTGCGCGGGTCACGATTTGTGCCCGGGCGGTACCATCTTCATGGACCACTTCCGGAATCCTTGATTTCCAGCTTTCTGCCACATCAAAGGTAAATGTCATATACGGGCTTGGATGCTCTGTTTGCAGAATTTCCGGCGCCACTTTATCCAGCATACTTGGGCAGAATGGGCGCCAGCGTTCACGGTATTTGATCTGTGCGTTGATACGATCCGCGACACCGGAGTGATTTGGTGAACCCAAAATGCTTCGATTACCCAAGGCACGAGGCCCAAACTCCATACGTCCCTGGAACCAGGCAACAGGATTACCATCAGCAAGAATTTTTGCCGTGTCGGCACATACATCATTTAAATATTGCCAGCTAACCGGCTGTGTATAACGCTCACAGGCCTCAATACATTGTTGAGTGGTATAGGAAGGACCGAGATAAACATGCTCCATTTTCTCTACCGGTACACCTGCTAATTGTGAAGCATAACTGGCTGCTCCAATTGCGGTACCCGCATCGCTGGAAGCCGGTTGTACAAACAATTCTTTAACACCGTGCATGGCAATAATGCGTTGATTGAGTTTGACGTTGAGAGCTACACCGCCTGCATAAGCGACTTTACCGGTTTCACGAATAATATCGCCAAGGTAAAAATCAATCAGATGCAAAGCACATTTTTCAAGTAAGGCCTGAATGCTGGCAGCATAATCAATATAGGGTTCGTCCTTTTCATCACCTTCACGCATCGGGCCTAACCATTCAATGAGTTCAGGGCTGAAGAAATAGCCTTTGCCATTTTTTTTATAGCGGCGAAACCCAACGGTATTAACCAGCTTGGTATTAACCTTGAATTCGCCATTTTCACAATGAATCAGGCGTGAAAAATCAAAACGGTTCGGATCACCGTAAGGTGCCATGCCCATGACTTTAAACTCGCCATCAAGCATTTCAAAACCGAGATATTCAGTCATCGCGCCATAAACACCGCCGAGTGAATCGGGGTCATAGAATTCTTTGATTTTATGAATTTTGCCATTTTCGCCATAACCAAAAAAGGTCGTGGCATATTCGCCTTTCCCATCAATGCCGATAATCGCAGTTTTTTCCTGAAAACCACTTAGATGATAGGCGCTACTGGCATGGGCCAGATGATGTTCAACCGGGACAAACTTGACTCGCTTTGAATCAATACCTAAATCATCCAGCAGTTTCATCACGTTTTTGTGGTTACGCCAGTAACGACGATTACCGGAGAATAAAGCCGTTAATGCTCTGTCAGGCGCGTACCAGTGACGTTTGGCATAATGCCAGCGAGCCGGGGATTGCAGACCAATCTGCGCATAGGGAAACGCGACAATATCGATTTCATCTGGACGGATGCCCGCTTGTTCAAGACAGTATCTGGTGGCTTCATAAGCCATTTTGCCCTTGGCATGTTTGTCACGGAGGAAGCGTTCTTCTTCGGCGGCCGCCACCAGTTTTCCATCGATATATAAAGCAGCTGAGGCGTCGTGATTTACTGCGCCGGAAAGGCCTAAAACGATCATAAATTATCTTCGAGTTGCGTAAAAATGTTGTTCAGTATATCAAGCGTGAGGGGGCAGAGACCATCTAACCTTTCAGATAGTTAGGATTAATCGGAGTAAAGCCTTGCGGGGAGATTTGAAAACCATTTTTACGAGCTTGCTCGATATCGATTTGCACCAATTTATCTAGTGAACTCCATGCTGCTGGTGCGTCACGCAGATTTTTGGGTAACCAGCGATTCGATTTCCAGTTCATGAAGTGAAGATACATAAATTCCCTGTTATCTCTATCATTGGTTAGGTGACCATCTTTCCAGAACCATTGCTGGGGATGATCCGAGCTTCCATCAAGCCACTTAATTGGTGAGAGAACGGTACTAAATTGTTCTTTATATAAAACCCGTCTTTGATAACGTGAACTGTACGACCACAGCTTACGTAACCATAATGGATGATTTTTATGGCGAACAAACAGCTTGGAAAATTTTGACTCATCCAATCCGATATGTTCATCCCTTTCCATTAACTTCTGCCAATCCGGGATTTTACGAAACGCCTGGCGATATCGATCGGTATTACGGAAAATGGCGAGATGACCGGAAAGTCTGCGGTTATGTGTGCCGATAACATCATATTTTTGCAGTAACTCGTCAGTAATAAAGTCTCTTATCTGACCATAAATGATATCGACATCACCCACCGCAAAAAAATCATAATCTTTGATATCGGATTCATGGATAAATCCCAAGGCGGGTTTCAAATCACACAGCTTATAAGGACTTGAAGGATTAAAATTGATAGCTAAACGATCGCTTGCCAAGCGTTTATATTCTTCAAAAGACAGGTGGATATATCTGACATTGGAGCACTGATTCACCGGCTCACCGCAGTCAGTATAAAAAAGCCAATTGATTTGAGGATTATTTTTGCAACTTTCTATATACAACTCGAACCATTCTGGCCACTGACCAAAATATGGAATGATTATGATGATCTTTTGGTGTTGCATTGTTCAATTAAGTCCAACTAAAAATTAATGCTTTCTAGTTCAAGTATTTGACATTAGTAAAAACATATTGCTGTTCTATGAACTAAGTTTTATGCCTGGTTTATGAAAGTCCAAAGGGGGAATTATGCTGTATAATTTGAGGATTTCCAACAAAGCAAATTAGATGGCAAACCGAGATATTTCTGTCCTTCAACTTCATCAAGGCTACAACATAAAGCCGATTGATGTAGCTGACCTTGCTGAACAGGTAATCAAAGCGCTTCCACCTGAAAAATTCTCCACTACAACATTATTTGTAACTGGCAAACCTAAACCTGGTGAAAAAGAGAGCTGTGCGGAACGAACCATCTACCTTGAACTGCCAAAAAAATATCTAAGAGGTTTGAGACTGCGAGCTCTTTATGAATTATTTAACATCTTTAGAAAAGATCGCTTTGATGTTGTAATTTGCAACCGATTCAAACCTACCTCATTAATGGTCTGGTTACATTGGCTTATTGGCCGACCTAAATGTCTTTCGGTTGTGCACATCCTTAGTGATTATCGGCCATTTATGCGAAGATTGATGGTCAGGTTAATTGCACATAAATGGCATTTTGTTGCGGTTTCAGAATCAGTCCGACAAGGACTCTTTGATCTGAATTGTGGTTTTAATGAACATAACGTTACCGTCATTGAAAATGCCATCGATTCAGAACAAATGTTATCGCTGCTCTATCCAGCAGACGTTTCCAGAAAAACACTCGACTTGCCAACAGCAAAGACCATAGTGGGTACGATTGGAAGGCTTGATAAGCGTAAAGGCCATATCGACCTGATAAGAGGTTTTGCCAAGATCCATCAACAATTCCCCGATGTCTTAATAGCAATTATTGGTGAAGGTAAAGAACGTAAAACACTAGAAACTGAAATTGCGAGCCTAGGCTTATCCGAGAAAGTATTTCTTTTAGGTAACGTAGATGGTGCTGCTAGGTATGTAAAAGCTTTCGATATTTGGATTATGCCTTCTCATAGTGAAGGTCTGCCGCTGGCATTAATGGAAGCGATGACGGCAAAACTTCCCATACTGACAACATCAATTCCCTCTATGGATTACATTGTTCGTCCGGCTGGTGGAATGTGTTTTGAAGTTCAAAACCCTGATGATTTAGCAAAAGTACTGAGTGATTGTTTGAAGTTGACTCCAGAACAAAGAGCAGAATTAGGAGAACAGTCCTTTAAATACTTACAGGCTCAGTTCTCTTTACAACGTTATCGAAACGAGTACCTATCTTTAATCGAGAGACTTTTGAATGACCGTTAGAACCTATTTTAGTTGGATGCTGGCATTATTTGTGGCATCTTTTTTAGTGTTACCTACTAGTAAAATGGGGAATAATTTTTATTACATCTTCATTGCAATTCCGGGGCTTTACCTTTTACTTAGAAACTACAAATTACTTAAGCCAATAAATTCAACGGAATGGGTTTTTTTGATTTTATGCTCGGTAATTACCTTTTATTCCGCCTTTTATCATACTAGGGCCATTATTCATGCCCTATATGTTCTGGTATTTGTTTATTCAATATCTCGCTTTGTAGACCCAAACTTTTTCAGCAGTAAAACCTTTGCCAGAATGTTGTTCTGGGGGGGGCTTCTTTACACTACTGCTTGTGCTATTTCCTTTTATTTAATTGGCAACGAACCCTTAGGGACTCGTCTGAACCCCGGTATATCAAGACTCTACAGTCCTATTCAGATCAGTATGTTTATTAGTTGTAGCTTGTTTATAGTTGGTCCGCACTGGATTAAAGATAGAAATTTTTGGGAAGGACTTATTGGCTTTGTTTTGGCTTTTTTGGCCATTGCTTTAATCCTCCAGAGTCGCACTGGCCTTGTTGGAATGGGCGTATGGTGTGCTTTTATGTTGATCTGTATGGTAAGAGGTTTCGGTTATAAAGGACTGATATTTCTGGTTGCAGGTTTACTGACATTAATGGTTATATCAATTCCAATGTTTGATTTGGCTGGCCAATCTACTGAACTGATTGAGCGTGGTGATTCGCATCGTTTGGCTATTTGGAACGGCTACCTGTTAGCGTGGCGTGACTGTGGAGTAATGCTGGGATGTGGTTATCCAGAAACTCCCTCTCCTCACTTGGTATGGCAGCCTGATGGAAGTGAGGTATTTATCACTCACAATATACTTGTGAATTTACTTTATCATTACGGCATTGTGCCCTTAATACTGTTTTCTATCATGATTCTTAGTATTTTAAATATGGCATGGCAGCAAAAAAACTGGTGGGGTGGATTTCTTTTTGCCGGGGTTTTAACCTTGATGCTTGATAGTAACAGTATTATCAATAATCCTGATGAAGTTTGGTTAATGCTGTGGTTACCTTTTGCCTTAATTCTTGCCAAAGAATGGCAAAGCAAAAGAGAAACAATAAAAAAGACTATAAACTGGTCAGGTACCCCAATTGTCGATTCAAACTAAATTTATTTCAATATTTCTGAGTGATTAGATTTTAGTATCTGACTGAAAAATGTATGTTTTGCTGATTCATCAGAAAAATAGTTTTCAAGTCGTTGCTGCGTCATACGTTTGGGCTTATTCTCATCATTTGCCAGCTCAGCAATCTTATCGGCAAGCTCATCTGCATTTCCCAGTTCAAATAATAAACCTGTATCACCTACAACCTCTGGTGCACCGCCACAATCTGAACTGATAATCGGCAGGTTTGCTGCCATAGCTTCTAATAAAACCATACCAAACGGTTCGTGATCTGATGCTAAAACGAAACAGTCGAAAGCTTTGAAATACTGTCTTGCTAGAGGAATTTTGCCGAGTAACAACACATTATTTTCAATTCCCAGTGAATGGATTAATGTTTTGAGCTCATTTTCAAGTCGGCCTGTACCAATCATGACCAATAGCGATTGTTCAGGTAACCTTTCAAGCGCTGAGGCAAATCCCCTAATCAAAGTTTTGGGATCCTTATCGGGGTGGAGCCTGCCAACACTTCCTACTACCCAGGCGGTGTCCGATAAATTTAGTGCTTCCCTGGCCTGAGTACGAGTTAGTAGTTCACTTTGAACTTTTTCAACATCAAGGTGATTATAAAAAGTGACAATCTGCTCCGCAGGCCAATGAGATAAATGAAGTCGAATTTCATCTCGAACTGCATTCGATACAGCCAGAATTGTAACTCGATGCTGGAAACGGTTGAGCATCCAGCGCCGGCTGGAGCGATCAAAGTCCCCAAAGCTATGGCGGATACTATAAATCGGTAATTTTGTAGCTAATAAACCTACGTAAGCAGATTTAGCACGGTGTGCGATACAAAACTCAAAAGGATATCGTTTTGCAATTTGGTGAATTTCACGAATAACTTGAAGTTTTAAGCCCCGTAGTTTTTTGCTGGAGTGCCCCAGGAAAATGACCTCATCCGAATCTGCTGCTTTTGCCACAGCATCGTCTGGTTCACCTGTCATAAAAACAGTTACTACCCGATATTTTGTCCCTTTAAATATCGCGGAAAATTGACGGGCACAATCAAGAAATGGATCGTAATAACAGTGACAAATTTGAAGAATATAATGCGTATCTTCATTATTATCAAAATGGTTTCCTTCAGTATCCGTCATGACTTATTCTTCAACATTTAGTAACCTTGCCACATTCTAATCCCTTACTCTTTCTATTGTTATGGTGTTGATAAAAAATCAATTTGTTAGAACTATTTTGGTAATGGTGGCAGATGAAATATCCTGCATACATTTATGGTGGCCCAGTGGACAGGTCCGCTGAAAACAAGGGCTACACTCAATAGGTATCTGCACCAGTTGGGCATTATCGGAGAGTGGCGGGGTAAAAGCAGGCGAAGTCGGGCCGTAAATCGCGATTAAAGGCTTATTGAGTGCAGCAGCAATATGCATCAAGCCGGAATCATTACTGACGACCTGATCCGCTGTGGCAATTAAATCTATGGCTTCGCCCAGTTGGGTTTTACCACATAGGTTCACTACATTGTGTTTATCAGTTATACCTTCAACGATCTCTTCAGCTACCGCTATATCGGCTTTTGAGCCCATAATCAAAACTTGCCAGCCTTCCTGCGTAAGCCTCTCACCCAGCTCAGCGTAATGAGTTGCTGGCCATTGTTTTGCCGGCCCAAATTCAGCGCCCGGGCATAAAACCAGACGTTTCTGATTTGGCGATTTAACCGGAGCAAGTTCACTGGATACAGGTTCAGCAATCATTTTGGGAGGAAAATACTCTGGTGCGAGATGTGCCTGACTTGCCGGATATGCCAGCGCTACAAAACGTTGCACCATTAACGGTAAAGCTTGTTTATTGAGTTTGCGTGGATCGTTAAGCAACCCATAACGCATTTCGCCTAACCAGCCGGTGCGAGTGGGTATTTTGGCAAACCAGGGAATAAGTGCTGACTTCCAGGAGTTTGGCAGCACAATAGATTGATCATACTTTTTATGGCGTAAACTCATACCGATTTGCCGGCGTTGCTTCCAGCCAAACACACCATGGGTTACCGGCATGCTAATGGCTTCACGGATTTCCGGCATACGTGCAACTAATGGACGGGTCCATTCTGGTGCCAGCACATCAATATTGCCATCTGGATAGCGCTGTTTAAGCGCAGCAAATAAAGACTGCGCCATCACCATATCACCGACCCATGATGGGCCAATGATCAATGTATCGTGTTTAGCTGGCATTAATGCAGCGTGCTATGCGCCAGATAAATAAACACCACCCCTGCAGCAATCAAGGAGATTTGCTGGAATGTTTCGGAAGGTTTTACTTTGCTGTGCAGACCCGGAATCAAATCGGCCACAGCAATATAAATAAAACTGGAAGCTGCAACAACCAGAATATACGGAAGAATGTGCTGCATATCGGCCAGCAGGAAATAGGCGGCTACGGCACCGACGACCGTTGCCAGACTGGAAAGCATATTGAAATAGAGTGCCTTGCGCCGTGAGTAACCACTGTGCAACAAGATGACAAAGTCACCTAGTTCTTGGGGGATCTCATGTGCAGCAATCGCCAATGCGGTGACAATCCCCAGATGTACATCCGTTAAAAATGCGGCGGCAATCAAAACACCATCAACAAAGTTGTGAATGGCATCGCCAATCAAAATTAAAGCGCCAGCGGCTTTTTTGGGATCTTCCTGATGATGGTGGTGGTGATCATCCCCCAGTTCTGGAATATTTTCATGACCATGATGGCTGTGACAGTGACGCCATAACACCATTTTTTCCAACAGGAAAAAACTCAATAAACCAATCAGTAACGTGAGCCCGATAGTATGTGGATCAACCACAAATTCATGCTCAATGGCGTGCGGTAGCAAACCCAGGAAGGAGGCACCAAGCAAGGCTCCAATAGCAAAACTGACCAGATGAGGCACTGCATGTTGGCGAGTATTGGTGGGTAATAGCAGAAAACTTGACGCAATTATTACGCTTAGCAGCCCCCCCAGAATACTGAAAATGATAATCCAGATTAATAAGTCCATATGTACCTGACCGACAAAAATAATGCGCAAATCATACCTTATTCAGCTCCAATCCATATCAGTGTTGCCATTCGCCCTGTTACACCATCGCGGCGAAACGAGAAAAAACGCTGTTTTTCAGTGAAGGTACAATTGTCACCTCCATAGATTGCAGTTACGTCTTGCGCAATCAGGCGTTGTCTGGCGAGCAGATAGATATCTGCCAAATAACGATCGGTATGAGTTGGAATAAAAGCCGATTCAGCCTCAGTATCAATTGCCACAAATCCAGCTTTAACTTCCGGGCCAACTTCAAAAGCCTGTGGGCCAATCGCCGGGCCCAGCCAGACAATGATCTCTGAAGATGGCGCTTTGAACTGGGCCAATGTGTTTTCAATAATGCCGTTTTTTAAACCACGCCAGCCTGCGTGAACAGCAGCCACTTGTGAACCCGATCTATCCGTCATTAATAACGGTAAACAATCTGCTGTCATTACCGTACAGACTGTGTCTGGTGAATCACTGATGATGGCGTCGGCTTCAATATCGGCTTGCCAACGTTTTGCATCAATAACGTCGGTGCTATGGGTTTGCTTAAGCCATAACGGCTCGGCTGGTAATAAAGCCTTTTCAAATAGTCTCTGTCGGTTAGCCGCTACCGCCTGTGGGTTATCGCCAACATGATCGCCCAAATTTAACGAAAAATAGGGGGCCAGACTTTGTCCACCGTTTCGGGTGGTGGTAATTGCTCTAATATGTTTTGGAGCAGGCCAGTTTACTTCGAGAAATAATTCAGCCATCACTACGCGGTACATGCAGGTAATCACGCCAGGCGGCAAACAGGTTTTCATCGCTGGCAGCACAGGTTGAACGGGGAGTTAAACTACGGCTGAACACCGGCTCATTATCCAAAGTACAGGCAAATGCACCAGCTTCCTGAATAACCAGCTGTGCTGCAGCATAATCCCAAATCTGCTGCCGTCCATGCAGATACAATTGAGCACGCCCCGCAGCCAGCCAACAAAGCTCCAAGGCAATTGAGCCCAGACTGCGTTGCGAACCATAAGGTTTTTCTTCAACCAGTCGTTTAGAGAGGGATATGGGTAAACGTTTGAAATCTATGATGGCCAGGGTCTGATTAAGTGCAAGTCCGGAAATTTCAGCTTTTAATCGCTGACCGTTAAGCCATGCCCCTGCGCCTTTTTTTGCCGCAAAACACTCATTCATTACCGGGTCATAAACTAATCCAAGCGTTACTTCGCCCTTTTCAATAAGGGCAAGGGAAATGGAAAAGAAGGGCATGCCGGCGGCAAAATTACTGGTTCCGTCTATTGGATCGAGGCACCAAAGTGCGTCATTACTGCCGAGTAATTCAGCTTGTTCAAGGGCAGTCATTTCCTCGCCAAGTAATTTGATATCTGGAAAATCCCGCTGCAAAACCTCGGTGATGGTCTGCTGCATCAATTTGTCAGCAACGGTTACCACGCTGCCATCATGTTTATATTGACGGCTGACAGTATTGAATAATGGCATTAAATGCTGCTGAACCGTGTCAGTCAGGCAATTTTGAAGTTTGGCGAGGTCGGTATCCATGGCAAAAAGTATATCAGCCATTTACGGTTTATTATTCAAACTCTGTGATGCAGTCTGTAAACTGCTGATTCATTTTGTCAGTTGAAGCTTGTTTATGCGTGTTTCCCGTTTTTATTGCGCGTCTCTAGTGCCTGCCAATTCACCAATGCAGTTGCCAGATGAGGTTTTCCGCCATGCCGTGCAGGTGCTTCGCATGAAGCCTGGTGCTTTATTGAATTTATTTGATGGGCAAGGCCTGGAATATCAGGCTCAGCTGGAGCAGGTTGATAAGCGTCAGGCCACCGTCAGCCTGCAACAGCAAATACACACAGATAATGAGTCTCCATTGGATATTCTGTTGATGCAGGGTATTTCAAGAGGCGAACGGATGGATTACGCCATACAGAAAGCGGTTGAGCTTGGCGTGAAACGTATTATGCCGGTGGTGACCGAGCGTTGTAATGTTCAGCTTTCCGGGGATCGTGCCGAGAAAAGAATAAATCATTGGCAGGGAGTGATTATCAGTGCCTGTGAACAAAGTGGCAGAAGTTATTTGCCTGAGTTATTGCCCATCACTTCGATAGATTCAGCTTTGGAAAATGTGAACGATGCCTGCAAACTGGTCTTGGATCCAGAGGCGATAAAAAGTTTTTCCAGTGTAAAAAAAGCCCAGCAGATCGCTTTACTGATTGGTCCCGAAGGTGGCCTGAGTGAAATAGAGGTACAACGGGCAAATGATGCGGGGTTCAGTGGTATTACATTAGGGCCGAGAATTCTGAGAACCGAAACCGCTTCTGCAGCAGCATTAGCGATGGTGCAGGCTGGCTGGGGAGATATCGCGTGAATGATAGTACCATTGTGTTGTTGATTCTGGCGTTCATAGGCTGGATATGGTGGGACAGCCGCGGCGTTGCGGAACACGCAAGCAAGGTTGCCAGTCAATATTGTCAGTCGATGGGGGTGAGTTTTCTCAACGATACTGTGGCCTGGCAAAAAATCCGTCTTAAACGAGGTGCGACCGGCAGAGTACAATTAGAGCGTACCTATTTTTTTGAGTTTGCCAGTGATATGCAACAACGTTATCGTGGTGAAATCGTCATGTTGGGTAAACGCGTCAAGACGATCCAACTGGATCCGCACCGTTACAGTTAAGTCATCAGAGGTAGAAGGTATGACCACCAAACTTGCATTAGTCGTTGATGATTCCCGTGTTGCCCGCATGATGTTGTGCAAACTACTGCAATCTGCTGGATTTTCAGTAGTTGAGCAGGGTAGTGCTGATGAAGCCTTGTCGTGGCTGGAAAGCAGTGACCAAACACCATTAATTATTTTTATGGATTTGATGATGCCTGGCATGGATGGCTTGACTGCTACCCGTCAGATAAAAAATGATGCCCGCTGGCAATCCATTCCGGTGGTACTTTGTACCAGTAATGACAGTGAAGCGGATAAACTGTCGGCGCACGACAGTGGGGTATTGTCTTTATTGTCCAAGCCACCGGAAGCACAACAGTTACAATCGATTTTAGCTGCCTTATCAGCCCCTTCTGTGGCCACAGAAGAAAAACAACCCTCTGTACCCGAACCGTTATCGCCTGTTGAAATTCCCGCTATTCCATCAATTGAAGAAATTACTGCGCAGGTTGAGCAACAGTTATTATCAAGCTGGTTACAACAGGCTCAACAGCAAACAGAGCAACAAAGTCAGCAGATTGCAGAAAATATCGCCCGGCAGTTGATTGATGAAAAACTGGATGGATTAGCGGCAAGGCTGTCTGCAGAAATAAGTCAGCAGATCAGTAATACGGTACAGGAAAAGGTTCAGCATCAACTCAACACTCAAACGGAACAAATGCAGACGGTATTGTTGGAAAAAGCCGCTGATGCCGCTGAAACAGCCATGCAAAACTTGAATCAGTCCAATCACTGGCAACAGCAAGTAGCGGCGCAAACTGAGCGCTGGTTGGCCAGTCAACAACACACGATTGAACAACAATTGATAACGGCACTGCAACCCAGAATTGAAACAGCAATAACCGAGCAACTTGCAGTAATGCCTGACGCAGTTGATCCCACGACCGAAACCTTGCAGCAGGAACTGGCGCAACTGCAATTCCAACAAAATCAGCTGATTAAGCGGCAGCGTATGACCAATGCATTATTGATGGTCGCGCTGGCGGCTGGTGTATTGGCGTTGTTACAAATCAATTTATTCTGAGTTGATGAATTAACAAGAAAATGACGATTCAACAGGCTTTGCAATGGGCCAGATTGCAACGGGTCATGAGTCCAACGCTGCGACTAGATATTGAAAGTCTGTTATGTCATGTACTGCAGTGCACTCCATCACGATTGATCAGTTATCCGGAACAACAACTTACATCATCCCAGCAACAGAACTTTGTTTCACTGGTGGAACAGCGCCAGCAAGGCATCCCGGTTGCACACTTGACCGGCAGTCGAGGCTTCTGGTCACTGGATATTGAGGTCAATCAGCATACCCTGATCCCACGACCGGACACCGAGCTGCTGGTGTCACTGGCCCTGGAAAAAATTCAGCCGGGAATGTGTATTGCCGATCTTGGAACCGGCAGTGGGGCTATTGCACTGGCGATTAAATCGGAATGCCATGATATCTGGATGCTGGCAACAGATTTTTCGGAGGCTGCCTTGCAGCAGGCTAAACATAATGCGGTAAAAAATAATCTAGACGTACATTTTTTTCGTGGTCAATGGTTGGATGCCATTCAGCCTGAGACTCTGGACATCATTATTTCAAATCCACCTTATATCCGTTCAGATGATCCTCATTTAACCAATGGCGATTTACGCTTTGAACCCTTATCCGCACTGGCTTCGGGAGAGGATGGTCTGGATGATATCCGGCTACTGGTTCACCAATCATCTCGGGTCTTAAAGTCTGATGGCTGGTTAATGGTAGAGCATGGTTATGATCAGTCGCAGGCTGTTCAGGTATTGTTCCAGCAAGCCGGCTTCATTGAGATACAGGCTTTTCAGGATTATGGCCAGCAGGATCGCGTGGTCATTGGCAAACGTTCCGTAAGTGGCGAATTCAGGTAATATACTGCTGATGAATGATGAACAGTTGCTGCGTTACAGCCGCCATATTCTTTTGCCGAATTTTGACATCACCGGCCAACAGCGCGTTTTGGAAAGCCGCGTTCTGGTTATTGGTCTTGGAGGGCTGGGATCACCAGTAGCTTTGTATCTGGCTGCTGCAGGTGTTGGGCATCTGGTGCTGGTCGATGATGACATTGTTGAGCTGACCAATCTGCAGCGGCAAATTGTGCATAGACAAACGTCTGTCGGCAAAGCAAAAACGCATTCAGCTGCGGCGACTTTGCAAAGTTTGAACGACACAATTAAAGTTGAAACCATTGAGCATCGCCTGGACGAATCCGAGTTAACCCAGCAGGCAACGCTTGCTGACGTGATTGTCGATTGCACCGATAATTTCAGTAGTCGTTTTTTACTCAACCATGTGAGCAAGAAAACCAGAACACCGCTGGTGTCAGCTGCAGCTATTCGATGGGAAGGACAAGTTTCGGTTTATGATGCGCGACAAGCCGATGCACCGTGTTATCGTTGTTTGTACGATGATAGTGGTGGCGATATTCAGCAAAGCTGTGCGGAGAGCGGGGTGCTTTCACCATTACTGGGCATGATGGGATCCATTCAGGCAATTGAAACACTCAAATTGCTTGCCAATACAGGAACGTCCCTCAATGGTCGTTTATTATTAATTGATGCGCAGTCAATGCAGATAAGAGAAATAACGTTAAAACAGGATCCGGCCTGCCCGGTATGTCACGATAATGAGAATAGCTAAATGACAGCAAAAACGACGATACGTTTACCGCGAACATTGGTGAATGAGCTATTACATGAAGCGCAACTTTCGCCTCAGCAGGAAATTTCCGGGCTAATAGGCCGTCATGGGCAACGCTGTATGTGTTACCCAGTAGACAGCGTTAAAACCGATGCCAGTGTGTTATTTGCATTAAGTGCCAGTGAGCAGTTAGCCGCATTAAAAGAAATGAAAGAACGTAATCAGGAATTGTTCGCGATTTATCACTCTCATCCCGATGCTCCAGCGTTACCGTCAGTTATTGACGAGGACGTTGCAGACTATCCACAAGCGTTGTACCTGATTATTTCATTGAATACACGCGGGGTTTTGGAAATGCGGGGCTTTCAAAAACATGGACAGAATATCGAAGAGGTAAATTTGATCATATGAGTAAACTTGACGCATCAGTATTAACAAATGCAGCGCAACAGGCGCTGGATGCGGCTAAAAAGCTGGGGGCCTCTGCTGCTGAAGTGGGTATCAGCCAAAGTCTGGGATTATCGGTAAATGTGCGTCAGGCTGAAATAGAAACGCTGGAGCACAATAAAGACACCGGGCTTGGCGTAACGGTATATCTGGGACAAAGCAAAGCTTCTGCCAGTACCTCCGATTTGCGACCTGAAGCCATTCACGAAACAGTGGCGATGGCCTGCAGTATTGCCAAGCACACTCAGGAAGATAAATATGCCGGTTTGGCCGATGCTGCATTAATGGCTACCTCTTTTCCGGATCTGCATTTGTATTACCCTTGGGAATTGTCTCCGGAACAGGCTATTGCGCTGGCAATGGAATGTGAGCAGGCTGGTCGCGATTTTGATTCGTTAATCAGTAACTCAGAAGGGGCCAGTGTTTCGTCTCATGAAGGTCAGCGGATTTATGCCAACAGCCACGGTTTTATCGGTCAGACGCAATCCACTCGTCATAGTTTGTCCTGTACGTTAATTGCCCGTGATGAGACTGGTATGCAACGTGATTACTGGTATGACGTTGCCCGTGACAGCCATGATCTGGCTTCGGCTGTTTCGGTGGGTCGTAAAGCAGCTGAGCAGACGTTAAAACGACTAAATGCCCGTGAAATTGAAACTGGTCACTATCCGGTGATCTTTGCTGCTGAAATTGCTTCATCTTTATTTGGTCAGCTGGTGGGCGGGATTCGTGGCAGCGCCTTATATCGTAAATCCAGTTTTCTGCTGGATAAACTGGGTGAACAGATTTTTCCATCATTTATGCATATCCATGAACAGCCACATCTCTTCAAGGCACTGGGCAGTTCGGCTTTTGATGCTGAAGGGGTGGCGACACAAAATCGGGATATTATCCGCGACGGTGTATTGCAGGGTTATGTGCTGGACAGTTATTCAGCCCGACGTCTGAATATGACGACCACTGCTAATGCGGGTGGAGTACATAATCTTACCGTTGATAGTAATGATTTAACATTTAAGGACATGCTGAAGGCGATGGATCGGGGCGTGATAGTGACTGAAACCATGGGCATGGGCGTCAATATTGTTAATGGTGATTATTCGCAAGGCGCTGCCGGATTCTGGGTCGAAAATGGAGAGATTCAATATGCCATTGATGAGTTCACCATTGCCGGTCAGTTGCAGGATATGTTCAAAGGTATCCAAGCGGTAGCTAATGATGTGGACTTACGCAGCAATATCCGTAGCGGTTCGGTGTGGATAGATAAAATGATGGTGGCGGCTTAGGGCTTGTTGATTTTCATCTCATAACCGAGGTGGAGATGAAAGATCAACCAGCCCTAGTTTAAGAATCGATGCTATCGCGGACGAAGCTAGTGATATCAGTTAAATAGGCCACAGCAAATATTGAAAATAACATCTGCCTTAGGTTTTTAATGCGATGAGCACTTTGATTACGTAATGCATTGATTTGACGTATCAAATCCTGCTCATCATGCAGCCAGTCGGTTTTGTTGTTGACCAGCTGACAATGAAAAATATAATAACTTTCCGAATTGAACAGTCGGTGCAGCAACAGATTTTTGGCCTCTGCGGATTGCAGTTCATGTTCACAGATGATCTGCCAGGGTTGATAACCTGACCGGTAACAATACAAACCCATACCATGAGTTACCACATTTTCAGTATGAACGGTTTTCAACTGTAATGTGATCCGCTGAATGGAATTGGAAATCGCCTGCCATAATTTGTTGTCGGTTTGATTTAACAGTTGAGAATGGCCAGCCACCGCCTGCAATACGCGTTTTTGTTGAATATCCAGGCCAAAAAATAGCGCTGTGTTGAGTGGTGCATGACTCAGCAGATCCAGATAAACCCGACTGTACTGCATTTGCAATAAATCATCTTCGCGCCGCGATAATGACTGTTGGTTATCTTTAATGGCCTTTTCAAAAAACTGATTTACAGCGAATGGGCATTGGGTGACCAGACGTTGCAAACCAAGTTCAGTTTGTTCAGCAAACTTCTGCACTCGCTTAACTTCATACGGCACACTACGTAAATTTAATTGCGGACGCTGTGATTGCCAACGGGTGAAATGCATGGTTACCCGGGCACCCAGCTTCACCGGCAAATCAGCATTGACAGACAACGACAGTCCATTAATCGAAACCTCGTTCGTTTGCGAAGAATATTCCTGACTATTTACAAATAAATTGACGGGGGTAAGTACGGTATAGCGGCTTTGCTGGCGTCGAATAAATGCTTTAAGCGAACTGACGGGGGGTAAATTGAAAAGAACCGCCGGTTTTTCGATATTTTCATCAGCATGAATTTGCTTTTCATTATCACTCAGCTGTTGCAAGCAGGCCGAAATATCAGTGATTTCTATCAGATTTTTTAATTGTGAAACTTTGCGTGAAAAATCAACAGCAATGCGCGGGTCTGATTGAGCCATGATATCAAAATGCGGATGGTAAATTGCTTCATCAACTTCCAATGCTGATACATGAAAATGCCATAATTGTGTGTTTTTTGGCCATGGCCAAAATTGTCTGAGTTTTGCTATTTCACTGGCATCAATCACCACCAGCTTTTCCTCATGAAGCACCACAAACCCATAATTTAAATTGTTTTGCTCAATATGAGAGATCACCCTTTTCACGACTGACAACAAGTCGGGCGTGTTGATGAAAATCTGATCACAAACAGTGCTGCTGTGGAGTGCAGTGACATTGGGCGATTGTTGCTCACCCATCCAGCAGAGCAGGCTGGGCATTAGCTGGCTGTATAAACGTAACAGACAATTTTGTGTCAGATTCAGAATTTCATTATTCAGTTCAGCCGGACTGTGCTGATTTCGATTGCTTAACCAGTTTTGCCAAGCTTGACGAACGTCATCACCGACTGAGTCATGAAAGCGTAATACAGCAAAGGTTCGCTGATCCTCATGATGCATCCGGGTAACATCAAACGCTATTTGAGTGGGCTCAGTATTATGAGTATCGGGAAAATGTTCAAAACTGACATTAACGGTATCGTTTTTTTCCAGTGCAGCTACATGCTTCATGCTGACACGGATGGCGTCAATGCTGACATCCAGCGTCATTGCATGGTAGCTAAGTTCACCCACTTGAATGGTGACCGGTAGTGTCAATAGCATGCGGGGCGCTTGACGTCTTACCGGTTGATCCAGCCGGATAAGCAACACGCCATCGTCTTCAATTGGAGTGGTTTGCTGTTGTTGTGCTTGCTGTTGAAACTGACGAACGGCCTGCATTAATGCTTCGTAAACACCGACGGTGTAATGCCCTCCCATGCGATCAACCAGCTGCTTGAGAATTAAATAACTACGGTCGTCCAGATAATGATTGATACCGCCAAATTCATAAGGCTGGCATTCACCGGTCACTTTACCGCGTAAATCAATAATGCGTTGACAGGGTTTTTGTAGTCTTTGTCGTTCCAGCTGGGCCAGAAAAGCCTGGTTTTGAGCTTTGCTGTTTTCTGTTGCCATTGCCCGAATTATTTCAGTTCATCAGGCGTTTTAGCTTGAATGCTTAACGCATGAATAGCAGATGGGAGTAATTCAGCAGCAGCGTCATAGACCAGCCGGTGACGCTTGATTAAAGATAAACCGGCAAACGCGTCACTGACAATAAATACCGTGAAGTGGCCACCACCGGTATTGCCTGCATGTCCGGCATGCAGATGACTGTCATCGGTGATCTGCATCTGAATCGGATCAAGTTGTTGTAATGCCTGCTCCAGTTTTTGTTGTGTTGATAAACTCAAGGTAAGACCTTACGAAATGGTTTAACAGTTACTTTGGCGTACACATCGGCCTCAATATAGGGGTCGGCCTCGGCCCAAATCAGGGCGTTTTGCAAGTCGTCAAATTCGGCGACCACCAAACTGCCACTGAATCCGGCTTCACCGGGATCTTCGCTGTCAATTACCGGATGTGGACCAGCCAACACTAAACGACCTTCATCCTGTAACGCCTGAAGACGACCAAGATGCGCCGGACGGGCAGCCATACGCCGTTGCAGGCTATCAGGCTTATCTTCGCTGATAATGGCATATAACATCAGGATGCATCCTTCGAATTATTTTCGTTTATATGACGGGACAAATAAATGGCCTGTCCGGCAATAAATACCACTGTAATGGCCAAAGAGCCAAATAATTTGAAGTTCACCCAGGTTTCTTCCGAGTAGTAATATGCGATATAAATATTCAGAAATCCGGAAAAGATAAAAAACAGAATCCACGCCGTGTTCAGTCTTGACCAGACCACGGTTGGCAATTGCAAATGCGCTGCCATGAGACGCTCAAGCAGGGTTTTATCGGTAAACACTCTGGCACCAATGAAGGCTAATGCAAACAACCAGTTCACCGCAGTGGGTTTCCACATCACAAATTCCGGGTTCTGTAACCAGAGCGTGGCCCCGCCAAGCACCATCACCAGAATGAAGGTGATTAAATGCTGTCTTTCCACTTTGCCGTGACGCAGCAAACCATAGAGAACCTGAAGTAGAGTAGCGACCATCATTACCGCTGTTGCAGCATAGATGCCGGCCACCTCATATTCCTGACCATTCCAATGGTAGACGCCACCGCCAAATTTATAGGCAATGAAAAACAGGATAATGGGCAGGAAATCAGTAAATAGTTTCATCTTTTTATTCAGTTATTACAGAGATGCCACATTCTAACGTAAAATCAACACCATGACGCACTATGACCTGCATTGCCATTCCACCGCCTCTGATGGCGCCCTGTCTCCAAAAGCATTGGTTGAACGAGCTGTTCAGCAAGGAGTCGATGTGCTTGCGCTTACTGATCATGATGGTACAGAGGGCATTAAGGCTGCGCTTGAGGCTGCCACAGAACAGCCACTCATATTAATTCCCGGGGTAGAAATTTCGGTCAGTTGGAATAGCAGTACGGTGCATATTGTCGGGCTTAACATAGATATTGAAAATGCTAAATTGCAAAACGGGTTAGCCAATATCCGCCAATATCGGCAGCAAAGAGCTGAACAAATTGCGCAGCGTTTGGAAAAATCCGGTATTTCGGGTGCACTTGAAGGTGCCGGAAAATATGCGTCGAAGACTATGTTAGGACGAATGCATTTTGCACAATTTCTGGTCGAACAAGGGCATGCCGCCAATACTAAAGACGTTTTCAAACGCTTTCTGGTGCGAGGTAAACCCGGATATGTGCCGGGACAGTGGACTGATCTAGAATCCGCAGTTGAATGGATAACCGATGCGGGCGGCCAAGCGGTTATTGCTCATCCATTACGTTATAAAATGACCGGTACCAAGCTGCGACGACTGATTGATGATTTTAAAACAGCGGGCGGACAAGCCATTGAGGTTAGTTCCGGCCATCAGCATCCAGATCAACTGAGAAATGTAGCAGCACTGGCCAAACATTATGAGTTGCTTGCTTCCTGTGGATCGGATTTTCATGGTCCAGAACAGACTTGGAGCGAGCTTGGACGATTTCTGCCATTGCCGGCCTCCTGTAAACCGGTATGGTCTTTATGGCACTAAAACGGTCATGTGCCATGGGTTATGGTATATACAAGTAATTAACCAACTAAAGAACTAATGAAGGTTTTAGATGAGCCAGTATTTTCAAATTCACCCGGATAACCCGCAACCGCGACTGATTAAACAAGCCTGTCAGATCATAATGAATGGTGGTTTGGTGGTTTATCCAACTGATTCGGGCTATGCACTGGGATGCCATTTGGGTGATAAAGGGGCTATGGATCGCATACGTCGTTTGCGCCAACTGGATGCTGATCACAATTTCACCCTGGTGTGCCGGGATTTGTCTGAGCTATCGGTATACGCCAAATTCAATAATGCCGTTTTCCGCTTGATTAAGGCGCATACCCCAGGCCCCTATACATTTGTATTACCAGCTACTAAAGAGGTGCCCCGCCGATTGCAGCATCCCAAACGTAAAACCATTGGTTTACGGATTCCGGTTAACAATATTGCCCTGGCCTTATTAGAAGAACTGAATGAACCGTTAATGAGTTCAACACTTATTTTGCCAGGCGAAACCATGCCGATGACCGAAGCCGATGAAATAGCCGATCAATTGAGTAAACATGTGGATTTGATTATTGATGGCGGAGCATGTGGCAGTGAGCCGACGACCGTTGTCGAGTTTGTAAATGACTTACCCGAAGTGGTTCGCGTTGGTATGGGTGATCCTGAACCGTTTGAGGTGGAATGATCATATATCTTGGTTTATTCCTATTAATCGCTTTCAGCATCTGGCTTATCGGCATTATTCATGCTGAAGCTGATTGGGGCGGACCGTCCGTTAACTGGCTGGATGGCTGGACCCGCTTAATCTGCCGGTATATTCAGCATTTACCGCAACAGAAAATAAATCTGCCAGAGACTGGCCCGGCGATTATAGTCGCCAACCATGTATCTGGTGTCGATCCATTATTACTGATATCAGCCAGCAAACGTCCGTTACGCTTTTTGATTGCTCGGGAAGAGTATGAGCGACCTTTGGTCAGTTGGGTTTTTAAAAAGGCAGGTTGTATTCCTGTTGATCGTTCCGGCCGTCCTGAGCAGGCGTTGAGACAGGCCTTAAGAGCTTTGCAACAAGGTGAGATTATCGCGCTGTTTCCCCACGGAAAAATTCATCTGGATACTGATCCACCAAGAAAAATTAAGGGGGGCGTAGGCCGGCTGGCAAGCTGGTCAGGTGCACCAGTGTTTCCTGTACGTATTGATGGTGTGAGAGCTCAGGGGAAAGTGTTTACCGCACCCTTTGTGCCAAGTCGAGTTCAGCTCACTATGGCTCCTTCGTTAACCTGTTCACCAGAAACAATGTTGACCTGTCTGCAAGATATTAGCTTAGCAATTGAAACGCCAGTCAGCGTCAAGTCAAGTTAAGGTTTATTTTGTCATTTATATACAATTAAAATACTTTCAATTACTTAGTAAGTTCAGAAAATAGTGATCTTTTCTGAGGACGATTACTTGATTTCTGAACAGCATCCCCCATTTTGTAATTAACTTATTTTTTACAGGGATATTACGATGCAAATCGATAAACTCACCAGCAAGTTCCAGGAAGCACTTGGCGCCGCACAAAGTCTGGCTGTTGGACGCGATCATCAAATTATAGAACCGGCACACTTACTGTTGGCGTTATTAAATCAACAAGGGGGCACGGTAAAACCGTTATTGGCACAAAGTGGTGTTAACGTTCCAGCTTATCAGGCTGATCTGGAAGCCCAGTTAAACCGTTTTGCCCAAGTTGAAGGTGGTAATGGGGATGTCCGCATATCTTCAGACTTGAACCGATTATTAAATCAAACGGATAAATTGGCGCAGCAACGTCAAGACCAGTTTATTTCCAGCGAGCTATTGGTGTTGGCAGCGGTAGAAGATAAAAGCCAGACAGGTGAATTGCTGCGTAAACATGGAGCCAACAAAACCAATATTAATAATGTGATAGACAAAATTCGTGGGGGCGAACGCGTGACTGATCAAAATGCCGAAGAACAGCGTCAGGCGCTGGAAAAATACACTATTGATCTAACTGCTCGTGCCGAAAGTGGTAAGCTGGATCCAGTCATTGGTCGAGATGATGAAATTCGCCGCACCATCCAGGTCTTGCAACGTCGTACCAAAAACAATCCGGTATTGATCGGTGAACCCGGCGTCGGTAAAACGGCGATTGTTGAAGGTTTAGCCCAGCGTATTGTTAACGGTGAAGTGCCTGAAGGCATGAAAAACAAACGAGTGCTTTCCCTCGATATGGGCTCGTTAATTGCTGGTGCCAAATTCCGTGGTGAATTTGAAGAACGTCTAAAAGCTGTACTCAGTGACCTGTCTAAACAGGAAGGTCAGATCATTCTGTTTATCGATGAAATTCACACCATGGTCGGTGCTGGTAAAGCTGAAGGGTCAATGGATGCAGGTAATATGCTGAAACCCGCTTTGGCCCGGGGTGAGTTGCATTGTATTGGCGCGACTACGCTGGATGAATATCGCCAATATGTTGAAAAAGATGCCGCTCTGGAACGTCGCTTTCAGAAAGTGCTGGTGGGCGAACCCAGTGTAGAGTCCACTATCGCTATCCTGCGTGGCTTAAGTGAGCGTTATGAAGTGCATCATGGCGTAGATATTACTGATCCAGCCATCGTTGCTGCAGCGACCTTATCGCATCGTTATATCACCGACCGCAATCTGCCGGATAAAGCCATTGATCTGATTGATGAAGCCGCCAGCCGCATTCGGATGGAAATTGATTCCAAACCGGAAGTGCTGGACCGTCTTGAAAGAAGGTTAATTCAACTTAAAATTGAGCGTGTTGCCTTACAGAAAGAATCGGATGAAGCATCCAAAAAACGTTTGGATACGCTGGAAACCGAAATGAAAAAACTGGCCCGCGAATACACCGATCTGGAAGAAGTCTGGAAATCAGAAAAAGCGGCTTTACATGGCAGTCAGCATATTAAGGAAGAACTCGAAAAAGCTCGGCTGGAACTGGAGTCCGCCAATCGTAGCGGTAATCTGGAAAAAATGTCTGAACTGCAATATGGCCGTATTCCTGCGTTGGAAAAACAGTTGGATATTGCCACGCAGGCAGAAATGCAGGACTTCACCTTGCTACGAAATCGTGTCGGCGAAGAGGAAATTGCTGAAGTGGTTTCCAAATGGACCGGGATCCCAGTGTCCAAAATGCTGGAAGGTGAACGCGATAAACTGTTGAAAATGGATGAAGCTTTGCATAAACGGGTTATCGGTCAGGACGAAGCCGTCAATTCAGTTGCCAATGCCATCCGCCGCAGTCGTGCTGGTTTATCAGATCCCAATCGTCCTAACGGTTCATTCCTGTTTTTGGGGCCAACGGGTGTGGGTAAAACCGAGCTGTGCAAATCGCTGGCAACATTTTTATTTGATACCGAAGAAGCGATGGTACGAATTGATATGTCCGAGTTTATGGAAAAACATTCGGTTGCTCGTCTGGTCGGCGCACCTCCCGGTTATGTCGGCTACGAAGAAGGCGGTTATCTGACGGAAGCGGTGCGCCGTAAACCGTATTCAGTGATCCTGCTGGATGAGGTCGAAAAAGCGCATCCGGATGTGTTTAATATTCTGTTGCAGGTATTGGATGACGGTCGGCTGACAGATGGACAGGGTCGAACAGTTGATTTTAGAAATACCGTTATTGTGATGACCTCCAATCTGGGCTCCAATGTGATTCAGGAAATGGCGGGTGAAGATAATTATGACGCCATGAAAAATGCGGTAATGGAAATTGTCGGACAACATTTCCGTCCGGAATTTATTAACCGTGTGGATGATGTGGTGGTCTTTCATCCGTTACAGAAATCACAAATTCGTGCCATTGCCGATATACAGCTGTCACACTTGCGGCAACGTCTTGCAGAAAAAGAAATGGGACTGGAATTATCTGATGCGGCACTGGATATGCTGTCTGAAGCAGGGTTTGATCCGGTCTATGGTGCCAGACCTTTAAAACGGGTAATTCAGCATGAGTTGGAAAACCCGTTAGCCCAGGCTTTATTGTCTGGTCGCTTTGTGGCCGGACAGGTTATCAAGGTAGATGTGCAGGATGAAGAATTAACCTTTACCAGTGAGCTGATGCACTAGATGCTGTTGTTCTCTCATAGCCACCTCTGCTTGAGGCTATTTTTTTGTCTAACAAGCGGCGCTGAAAGAGTAACAGAGCCTGTTAAAACGGGAATCATTTATCGAGTTGGGTAAAACTTACCCAACTCGATATTTTAATGAAACCATGATTCAGAACTTTGGTTAAAGATTATTTCGCCTGTATTACCTGTTGAGCTTAAATAATCATTACTGAAGTTGGGAATACAATCCCTGCAAAGCGTTGCAAGTCACTGATATAATGCCGGACTTTGTCCTTATCTCTCACAGGTAACTACTCATGTCTGATTTCGGCAAGTTTGTCGATGCTTTCACGCCAGCGGAAGTCGCGGAAAAAGTCAAAACCGTTGGCGTGGATAAGGCCAATATGTCCATTATCCCACTGGTGATTCTCTCATTAATGGCGGGGGCGTTTATCTCGTTTGCCGCCATGTACTACACAGTGGTGATGACGGACGCCGGTGCTGCATATGGTCTGGCCAGACTGGTCGGTGGTCTGGTATTTGCCTTGGGCTTTATTCTGGTGGTGATAGCCGGGGCAGAGTTATTTACCGGAAATACACTGGTGGTGATGGCTTACGCCAAAGGGCAGGTAAGTTTTAAATCTTTAATGCGCAACTGGGGCATTGTCTATGTTGGTAATCTGGTCGGTGCTTTAGTCACTGTTTATCTGGTTTATCTCTCCGGCTATTTAAGTGATGGCAATCTGGGGGTAGGTGTTACTGCGATAAAAACCGGTCTTGCCAAAGTTGACCATACCACTACAGAAGCTTTTGTCCGCGGATTATTCTGTAATGTACTGGTCTGTCTAGGCAGCTGGATGGTCTACGCATCACGTAGTGTGACGGATAAAGTGATGGCCGTGTTATTTCCCATCTCAGGCTTTGTGGCGATGGGGTTTGAGCATTGCGTGGCGAATATGTACATGATTCCAATTGCGATGATAGCCGCAACTGATCAAGCCATTGTGGCTGCCGGTCATTTTGATGCCGCGCAGCTGGCCACACTGGATTTTGGTGGCTTAATGGGTAATATTATCCCCGTTACGTTGGGAAATATTGTCGGTGGAGCTGGATTTGTAGCAATGGCTTACTATTTGGTTTATGTCTACGCTCGTCCTAATAGATAAAATTTAAGCTGCACTGTGCAAGGCAGTGCAGCTTACTTTTTTACCTGACTTTATTCAGTAGACTTACCAGGATTTATACGGAAGAAATTTACCATCCAGGGTGATGACAATCCGATCACCTTTCGGATCCGGTTTTTTCTCGATATTCATGGCAAAATCAATGGCACTGACAATGCCATCGCCACATTTTTCATGCACAATTTCTTTAATGGTTGGACCATAAACCGACATCATTTCATAAAGACGGTAGAGCAATGGATCGGTAGGAACCGTTTGGTCCCATTGCTTGTTCGGATATTTCTGCAGAGCCAGTTCCACTTCAGTGCCCAAATCCAGTGACTGACACAGTTTTTTGGCGGTTTCGGCCGGCATGCTGTTCATTCCAAGACAGGCTGATGCTGTCCATTCCGGTGACATGCCAATGGCTTCACCGATTTTTTCCCAGGTCAGTTCTTTAGTTTCTTTTGCCACCATGATGGCTTGCGTCATAGCAAGTTTATTCATTGTCACTCCAAAATCTTTTGTACGAATAAAAAACCTGACACCAATACCCGGTGCCAGGCCAACGAGGAAATCAATTCATTTTTTCTGAAAATTCAGCGGTAGGTGCACCGGTTTTGTAATGCGTCGCATACAACATGCCACCAGTCAGTACCAAACCGCCGACCAGATTACCGAAGATGACCGGGATTTCGTTCCACAATAACCAGTCAGCAATGGTGATATCTGCGCCCATTAACATACCCATCGGGAACAGGAACATGTTGACGACGGCATGTTCGAAAACCAGACCGAAGAACACTGCGATAGGCAACCACATTGCCACCACTTTGCCGGCAACTGAATTAGACAGCATCGCACCAACCACGCCGGTAGAGACCATCCAGTTACACAGAATGCCAGCGACAAAGACCGTTAACCAACCGGCACCACCATGCGCTGCAAATCCTAGCGTGCGCGCCTCAGCAGCCTTAGCGATGGCCTGACCAGCTGCGCCTGGTTCAGCGGTAAATGCAAAGGTCCAGGCGATACCAACTAACAGTGCTGTTGTTAATGCACCGAACAGATTGCCAATGCCTACCAGTAACCAGTTTTTTAACATGCCGTTAAAGGTACAACCGCGGCGTTTATCCAGAAGGGCTAATGGTACTAATGCAAATACCCCTGTCAGCAAATCAAAGCCCAATAAATTCAGTAAAACAAATCCGACAGGGAAGACTAATGCGCCAACAATTGGCAAACCGGTCTGTACTGCTGCAGTCACAGCAAATGCCACGGCCAGGGTCAAGATAGCCCCTGCCATATAAGATCGAATTAATACGTCCCGGGTAGCCATTTTGAGCTTTGATTCACCGGCATCGACCATTTTTTTAGTAAATTCGCTTGGTATGAGATAAGACATAAACGCTCCAGATTGAATTGATGTAAACAGGTAAGCAGTTTGCATGTTTTATGCCTGACTTACTTAATGCTTTAATATCAATTAGTTAATGTTTATGTTTGGTTTTGAGAAGAGGCTTTTTGCACCAAGATGATTCGAAGTGACGCCCTTGTTGCACAAGCATGAAGCGCACTATCAATAAAATTTTATTTAGAAACCGTTTCAGACCAGGTCGTACTATCAAGCAACGCGGGTTGTGGGCGGCCAATGTGATAACCCTGAGCAAAATCCACCCCATAGCCTCTTAACAACGCTAATATTTCCGCATTTTCGACAAACTCAGCAGTGGTCTGACGATTAAGCCCTTTGGCGACATCGACTAAAGCTTTGACAAAAAGCTGGTCATCGGCATTTTTATCCAGATTTTTAATAAAGATGCCATCAATTTTGATGATATCGACGGGCAGTTCCCGCATATAGTTAAATGATGAAAACCCGACGCCAAAATCATCTAGGGAAAACCGACAGCCTAAAGCTTTTATTGCCTGCATCATGGCTTTGGCTTGCTGCAGATTAGAGACTGCTACCGTTTCTGTGATCTCAAAAATAATGCCATTGGGATTGACTTGATGTTCGGCAATCGTCTTTTCCAGCAACGGCAATAACACGGATGTATCAATAACCAATCCAGAAAGGTTTATGGCAAAACAAACGTTTCTTCCCTGCTTTTGCAATGCCCCCAGTTGTTGCAGGGCGTGGTAAATAACGTAATGATCTATCTGCTGAATCAAACCAACCTGTTCAGCAATCTGAATAAATTTCCCGGGTAGCCGCAACTCACCAGTGCCGGGATCCCTCATTCGCAGTAAAACTTCGTAATGTTCAATTTTGTCGGTCTGCAATTCGAGAATCGGCTGATAGAACAACACAAACAGATCCTGCTCCAGAGCCTGTTCAATTCGATGTTTCCATAACACGCGGGCTTGCAGTTGCTCTCTAGTACGATCATCAGGTGAAAAGGTATGGAAACTGCCCTTACTAAAAGCTTTGGCTTGGTACATGGCCAGATCAGCAAACCCCATCAGTTCATGAATACTGGCGTCCTGTAACGGGAAATGCACAATACCGATGCTGGTTGATACTTTGTGGTGAACTGCACCATATTCGAGCTGAATGGTACTCAGCTCATGGATTACTTTTTTTGCCAGGGTGATGGCACCTTCGGGATCGCTTTCAGGCATTAAAATGGCGAACTCATCGCCTCCCAGTCTGGCAACCAGATCAGTAAAACGAGTTATCCGTTTCAGAGCTCGGGCAACCAGAATCAACAGTTCGTCACCGGCCCGGTGACCACTGGTATCGTTGATGTCCTTGAATTGATCCAAATCGAGATACAACAGTGTGTTGTGGTGGTGATACCGAATCGCCATACGCAGCGACTTTTCGAACTCTTCAATAAATTTACGCCGATTACATAAGTCGGTCAGCGGATCATGTTCAGCCATCCAGACAATGCGTTTTTCAGCCTCTTTTTTATCGGTCATATCCAGGCCAACCGATAAAATTACCGCTTGCTGGTTGTCATGTTCAAGGCGTGAATGCAACCAGGAAATCTGACGGATAAGGCCGGTTTTATCAATGAGTTCGGCATCTTGTTGGGCAATTCGCTGATGACCGGCCAGCAATTCATTGAAATGGATATTGGCCTCAGTCCAATGACTGGCAGGAAACATTCTGGCGACATTGGTATTGATAACTTCGTTTTTGTTATAGCCGGTGATTTGTTCGCCATAATCGTTAAACAGAGAAATATCGAATTTTTTATCAATGGTTAAAACGATTAACTGGGCGGTATCAAGCAGGCTTTTTATGAAGTCACGATCTTTTCGCAGCTCACGATTTTTAATCTGAACCTGCTGATTGCGCAGCCGCCTGTGCTGATCGAGATGATCAAGCACATTTATCAGCTGATGGGTAAGGTTCGACAGCTCAATAACTTCCTGATCAATACTGCTGACAGTTGTTTCTGATAAAAGCTGGCGTGCCTGCTGATATTTTTTTGCCGATAATAAGGGAAGTGCCAGAGATATTTGTTCAATCTGAATTAACGGTTGGGATAGACGTCGCAATACCCATAACGTTAAGGCCAGAGAAAACAGCAGGATCAATAAAAGGGGGAAGAGATAGATGGTCAGCAGCTGTGTTTTTTCAAAAAGACCCTGCTGAAAGTTTAAATAACCGATAAGGCTAAGAATGACGAAGCCGGTCAGGCAACTGCCAAAAAAAATGCTGTAGGCTGTTTTCCAATGAAATTGAAGTTTTGACATCCTGGCCATTTATCTCTCATCCATGGGAAGCATTATGCCGGCGATTATGGCATATCACTGAGTGAAAATAATGTGCACTAGGGCCTGTTTATCTCTCATAGCCGCCTATAAAAGATACACAGGCCTAGTGTTGTTCATCACGAGAAACTTTGCGCAGTACCCAATCCAGAGCGTTGGCAGGTAAAACGCGTTTGAGATACGCAAACAGATACGTCGGAAAAGTAACGTAATAACGAATCTTTGGTCGATCGGCTTCTATGGCATGTACTAACTTATCAACTACTGCTTTGGCTGGAAGGGTGAAAGGTGCTGCTGGCCCTGGTGCTAACAAGCGTTTTTCCATCGCAGTATAGCTCGCCTTATGAGCACTGGTATCTTTATTAATATGCTGCTGATATTTGGTAAAAGCATTGTGCCTGAACTGACTGGTTATTGGGCCAGGTTCAATGAGCGAAATGGTAATACCTGTACCTTTTAACTCCAAACGCAAGGTATCAGCCAAACCTTCGATGGCGAATTTACTGGCGTTGTATGCGCCCCGATAAGGTAAGGCGATGAGCCCTAATACAGAGCTGTTATAGATGATTCTGCCAGAGCCCTGTTGGCGCATCTGTTTTATCACCAGATTAGTCAGTTCCTGTGTGCCAAACACATTGGTTTCAAATTGTTCACGAAGCGCATCACGGCTTAAATCTTCCACTGCGCCTGGCTGACCATAGGCAGCATTATTGAATAATACATCGACTTTACCCTCGAACGCTTTTATTGCTGCCTCAACCATGCTGCCTATCGATTCACTGTTGGTCAGGTCGCAAGGTAAGTTGCTGATGCCTGCTTGTGAAAGCATAATTTGATCGACAGGTTTTCTGACAGTCGCAATCACATTATGCCCCCGCCGATGTAATATCCTGGCAGCTTCCAAACCGATGCCACTTGAACATCCAGTAATCAAAATATTACGGCGGATTATGTTGGGCTTGTTTTTTGGCATATAAGCAATCAGAGTATGGTTAAATTATAACGGCTAAACATTTAAGCATATTGACCGCTAAATGTTATAGAACGAAACAATTAAGGTGGGCAAAACTCAGGTATGTTACAAGGAAATGATATTAGTCAGACCGATTACGAACGGTTTCGACTTTTTTTGGAACAGGCCTGCGGCATTGTTTTGGGTGATGGCAAACAATATTTAATTGTCAGCCGTCTGACCAAGCTGTTACGGGATGAAAATATTCCGTCAGTTGCCGATCTGTTAAATGCCATACAGCGTGGCCACCCGCGTCACTTGCGAGACGCGGTTATCGATGCGATGACGACAAATGAAACCTCTTGGTTCAGGGATGGCGGGCCATTTGAAGTATTTGAAAAAATGACGTTGGCTGATTTGGAAACGCGGGTTACAGCTCCCTGCAGAATCTGGTCAGCAGCCTGCTCTTCGGGGCAGGAACCTTATACCATCAGTATGATCCTCAATGAATATATTCGTAAAAAGCCGGATAGCAAACTTAAAAGCACCCAAATCATTGCCACAGATATTTCCAACAGCATGCTGGCACTGGCAAGGCGCGGTGTTTATGAAGAACATGCGCTGATAAGAGGTATTTCCCCTGCAAGACGACAGCAGTTTTTCAAACCGTTTGAAGGTCGCTGGCAAATTGTCGATGAAGTTAAACAACGGGTGCAGTTCAGGGAACAGAATCTGTTGCAAAGCTATACCGGATTGGGTCGGTTTGATGTCATCCTGTGCCGTAATGTGTTGATTTATTTTTCGATGCAACGCAAGACAGACATACTTACCCGCCTGGCCCAGGCATTAAACCCGGGTGGCTATCTGTTTTTAGGTGCCTCGGAAACGATTAGTGGTTATACCGATGCATTTGATTTGCAACGCACGCCGCATGGTGTGGTCTATCGCCGTCGTTAGTGTTCGGATTTATCGGATACAGATTTAATCTCTATGGATTCAGCGGATTGGTCACTTGTTGCTGTTTTCGCCGTTTGCGGTTTTTCACACCACCCCAGCCAGCTTCCAATGTATTGTAAGACCGTTTTGATTAAACGCCATAAACGCGGTAGCAACCAAATCATTAACACGATGAAAATAAACAGTGCCGCAAGAAACCACAGTGGATGAGTGAGGGCCGTCCACAAACCGGCAATCACCAGCAAGTCTTCGGTTATTGAGGCTGTCCAGTTGCTGAAAGGTTCTGGTGAGGTATTGATCATTAATCGACTGCCGGCTTTAGTGGCATGAGTTGCGGCAGCAAGGCTTCCGCCCAGCAGACCTGCTGTTAATTCGATTGCCGGGCTGACATCTCCAACTGCACTTGCCGCCAACATGGCACCAGCCGGAATACGGATAAAGGTATGCAGAGTATCCCAGCCGGTATCGACGCCTGGCACTTTATCAGCGAAAAATTCCACACAATACATTACTGCTGCGGCTGTCATCACCAGCGGGTCACTGAGAACCTGCAACTCTGTCGGCAAAACCATATGGCCTGTTGTGCCCATATAACCCAGCATAAATACGGCAGCATATAAATTGATTCCACTGGCCCAGGCGGCACCCATACTCAGTGCAATAATACTCACAGCATCCATTTAGTGACTCCTGTTTGTTATAGTGGTGGGTCTGAAAGATCATCAGACCCTGGAGTTTTTGTGGAGTAATTTGGATGATAACCCGAACAGAGCTGATCGCCTATATTGATGAGCAATTGGAAGTATCGAGATTTCAGGACTATTGTCCGAATGGTTTACAGGTTGAAGGTAAACCAGAGGTGAATATTCTGGTGACCGGCGTAACGGCAAGTCAGGCTTTGTTAGAGGCGGCTGTGGAGCATAATGCTGATGCACTTATAGTGCATCATGGGTATTTCTGGCGTGGTGAAGCTCCCGCAGTGACCGGCATTAAATATCAACGTTTGAAAATGTTAATCAATAATGGCATCAATCTTATAGGCTATCATCTGCCCTTGGACGCCCATGCCGAGTTTGGCAATAATGTACAACTGGCAAAAATACTGAATATAGAAATGGATGGTTTTATTGCCGGTACCGGAGAACCCGCCATCGGTTTCCGAGGGAAGCTAACAACACCCCAAACCTTAGAAGAATTTTCATCCCATATTGCCTGTCAACTGGATCGAAAACCGACCATTATTGCCGGTCATGATCGTTTAATAAAAACAGTTGGCTGGTGCACAGGTGCTGCACAAGGTTATATTCAGCAGGCAGCAGAGTCAGGTCTGGATGCCTTTATTAGTGGAGAAGCTTCAGAGCAGACAACACATTTGGCCAGAGAACTTGGAATTCATTACATTGCAGCAGGACACCATGCCACTGAGCGTTATGGGGTTAAAGCCTTGGGAGAGCATGTTGCTCTGAAATTCGGCCTGCAACACTATTTCATTGACATTGATAATCCAGTTTAATGGACAAACCTGTCATCAGGATGATAACCAACATGAAAGACTATATAGACAAGTTAAAACATTTTTTCCAGGTTCAGCTTTGGCAGGAAACGACTGAAAGTGCCAGCAAACTAAAACGTTTGACACGGCACGCGGGCCGTGTGGTTTATGTGATGGCGAGGCAACTGTCGACCGGAGAATTAAACCTGCGGGCAATGAGTCTGGTGTTTACCACCTTGTTATCTTTAGTCCCGTTAATTGCAGTTGCTTTTTCAGTGCTCAAGGCTTTTGGAGTACATAACCAAATAGAACCCGTACTGCTGAACTTCATGGCACCCCTGGGTGAAAAAGCCGGGGAAATGACTTCCAGCATTATTGGGTTTGTAGAAAACGTCAAAGTCGGCGTGCTGGGTTCGATTGGTTTAGGCATGTTGTTTTACACAATTATTGCTTTGGTACAGAAAGTTGAAAGTGCTTTTAATTTTGTGTGGCGGGTCAAAAGATCAAGGTCGTTTGCACGTCGATTCACTGATTACATGAGCGTTGTGATGATCGGGCCGGTATTGGTCTTCTCCGCTTTAGGAATTGCCGCAACGGTGATGGATAATGATGTGGTCTCGACCTTACAATCAATCGAACCATTTGGAACATTGCTACTGATACTCAGCAAATTGTTACCCTATTTTATGATTGTGCTCGCCTTTACCTTTCTCTATACCTTCATTCCTAATACCAAAGTGAAACTTGGGCCGGCTCTGGGTGGTGCAATGGTGGCCGGAGCACTATGGATTGGACTGGGAACTTTGTTTGCGACTTTTGTAGCTTCATCATCCAATTACACGGCAATCTATTCCAGTTTTGCGATTTTATTTTTCTTTATGATCTGGCTTTATCTTGGCTGGTATATTTTATTGACCGGATCTCAGGTAGCTTTTTATCTTCAGCATCCAAGATTTGTATTGATGGGCGGAAAAACCCTGGTTTTGAGTCCACGATTACGTGAGAAAAAGGGCTTGTGGTTAATGACTATTATTGCCCGTCGCTTTTGTGAAAAAAAGCCGGCATACAGCCTTTCGGAACTGGAGAAGCTCACCACGTTAAGTAGTGAAAATTTAGAGGAATTATTGGACATTTTGGAGGAAGGTGGCTTTATCGTAGAGGTGGCTGGAGATAAAGATTCCTTTACTATGGCCGGCGATGTCAGCAAAATTTTAGTCAGTGAAATTTTGTTTTGTTTACGTAGTGCCGAGGAAGTGGGTATTTCAACATTACAGCAACACACTGAGCCCAGTATTGAAGCATTCTTTTCTGAAATTAATGAAGCACAGAATGCTGTGTTGGATGACTTAAGTTTACGTGATTTAGCCATAGGCAAAAATACAGCATGATTGAGACAAATGCTTTTCAGGGAAAACGTATTCTTCTTGGCGTTACCGGCAGTATTGCAGCCTATAAGTCAGCAGATTTAATTCGAAGATTAAAAGAATACGGTGCTGAAGTAAGGGTAATGATGAGTGATGGTGGAACGCAGTTTATTACGCCACTTACGCTGCAAACGGTCAGTGGTAATCCCGTGTCATTGAATTTCTTTGATGCTGATGAAGAAGCTGCAATGGGTCATATTAAATTGGCGCGTTGGGCAGACTGGATCCTGATTGCTCCCGCAACCGCTGACTGTCTGGCGAAACTGGCTCATGGCCTGGCGGATGATTTGATTTCCACGGTATGTCTTGCCTCTGAAGCACCGTTGATGGTGGCACCGGCAATGAATAATAAGATGTGGTCACATATCGCAACCCAGCAAAACTGCCAACGGCTAAAACAACGCGGTGTGGAATTTATTGGTCCTGAAAGCGGTGATCAGGCCTGTGGGGAACAGGGCGAAGGTCGCTTAATGGCTGTTGAAAATATTGTGATGCATCTGAGCCGCAAGTTGCAGACCGGTCCTCTGACAGGAAAACAGGTAGTCATTACTGCAGGACCTACGCATGAACCAATTGATCCGGTTCGCTTTATTGCTAATCGCAGCTCAGGGAAAATGGGCTATTCCCTGGCGCAAGCAGCCGTTGAGATGGGTGCAAAGGTCACCCTGATATCTGGGCCGGTGGCTTTGGAAGCCCCGTCTGGTTGCAGCCGTATAATGGTTGAAACGGCTCAACAAATGTTTGACGCTGTTATGCAAAACTTAGCTGGTACGGCAATTTATATCGGTTGTGCAGCAGTAGCAGATTATCGTCCCACGCATCCTGCTTCAGCTAAATTAAAAAAAACGGCTGATGATGATTTATCACTGCAACTTCGTTTGAATCCCGATATTATTACATCGGTTGCCAATGCCGATGAGCGGCCGGAGCTGGTCGTTGGTTTTGCTGCTGAGACAGATGATTTGCAACAATATGCACAACATAAATTACAGCAAAAACGTTTGGATTTGATCGCAGCGAACCAAGTGGGGGATGGACTGGCTTTTGGTCAGGATAACAATGCGCTGGAAATTTTCTGGGAAGGTGGGCATAAGTCCTTGGCTGAAGCTCCGAAACTTGAAATTGCACGCGAACTCATAACATTAATAACAGAGCGTTATCATGCAAAAAATTCAATTTAAGATTCTCGATCCGAGACTGGGCAAATCGATTGAACTGCCGGACTATGCCACCGAGGGTTCTGCCGGAATGGACCTGAGGGCCTGCCTGGATGAAAATCTGATATTACGTCCTGGCGAAACCATTCTAATACCGACCGGAATTGCCATTCATATTGATGATCCCGCTCTGGCTGCGATGATTTTGCCGCGCTCAGGCCTTGGACATAAACACGGCATTGTATTAGGTAATCTGGTGGGCCTTATCGACAGCGACTATCAGGGACAAATTTTTGTATCCTGTTGGAATCGGGGGGATACGCCCTTTGAAATCGTAGTGGGGGAGCGTATTGCACAAATGCTGTTCGTCCCAGTAGTGCAAGTAGGATTTGAGCAGGTCACCGAGTTTACTGCCAGTGAACGTGGTAGCGGCGGCTTCGGCCATACTGGCAGAAGCTGAGCACAACCGTGCTGCTGAAACTGCAAAATCTGAAGCTATTTCGCCGAAGGCTGAGTTCGCTGGCCATTCTGCTGTTGATTTTGATTGTTCTTTCCGGGGTGGCAGCAGCAATCCGGATTAATGATTACCAACAGCAGTCAGCTTCAGAAGCATTCAACCAGACACAAACGGAAAAGCTGGCGCTCGCTGCATCCGGTATGATCGATATGCTACAAGACTGGCAGCAACGTTTTAACGAGATGTCGGCGGAAAATGCACAGGACCCGGTAGCTTTTGGCTGGCCTGATGCATCAACCTCATGTGTTATTTCCTTTATACCTGCTGCTCCAACATCCGACGCGTGTATTCCGGTCAGTTTTGGCACTATTAATAGTCTGCGCCAGGCAGACATGCAAGGTATGGCTGATATTGCTGTTATGCAGCCAAATACGCCCCAGGCGCATATTTTACTGACCAAGAAGCTGGATGCAGCAGGCTATCTGGTGCTTAGCCTGCAAATGACTGAGCTGGAGGATAAGCTGCGTGAACGTTATTTATCGATTGGTACAGGTAGTCTGGCATTACAGCAAGGGGCCCAAAACTGGCTGACTTTGATCGAACAAGGCGATGGTAAAGCTCAGCATTCCAGTCCTGTTTTTACTCAGGCATTACCCGGAGCTTACTGGCGCCTGGCATTCTGGCCTGCTGAAGGGGTGGCTAAAACAGCAGCCTGGCCTGCATTGCTCATGTTAGCCATTATTGTTTGTGCCTTATGCTGGCTGGTGATAAACCGGTTCAGTACGTTAAAACCAAAAAAACAGGCGCAAATTGGAGCACGCCCACGGCCAGTAGAATATACAGAAAATGAAGTTAATATCGATAATACGCCGCCTCCTGCGGTAATACGCGCAGCCGCTCCCAAAGTGAGTAAAACCGAGTCAGTAGATAGAGTCAGGCCAGTAGATATTAAACCGGTTATTTTTAAGGCCTATGATATTCGGGGTATTGTCGGCACCCAATTAAGTGAACCCATTATGCGGGTCTTGGGGCTTGCCATAGGTACGGAGGCACAGCATCAGGAGCAGACCCGGATTATCGTCGGGCGGGATGGTCGGCTTTCCAGTGAGAGTTTCAGTGATGCATTAATCGAAGGTATTCTGGCCAGTGGTTGTGATGTTACTGATATTGGAGCGGTACCAACCCCTCTTGTTTATTTTGCCTCGCAGCACATGCGGACACATTGTGGCGTAGTAGTGACGGGCAGTCATAATCCACAGGGCTACAATGGTCTGAAAATTGTTATCAATGACAAAACATTGTCTGGTGATGCTATTCAGGGCATTTATCATCGTATACAGCATTCTCGACTTTATAGTGGGGAGGGCCAGTTACGACAGGCAGATATCATTGCTAGTTATATTGAAAAAGTAAAACAGACTGTTCCTTTATCCCGCCCGCTAAAAGTCGGTGTGGATTGTGGAAATGGTATTGCTGGTAAAGTGGTTCCGCAGTTGCTAACCGCATTAGGCTGTGAGGTGCATGAACTGTTTTGCAAAGTTGATGGTCACTTTCCCAATCATCATCCCAACCCGGCCCAACCGCAAAATATGCAGGATATTTCTAAACTGGTTCGTGAGAAACATCTTGATATTGGACTGGCGTTTGATGGAGATGGCGATAGACTGGGAGTGGTTGACGGAGAGGGTGAAATTATCTGGCCGGATCGTTTGCTGATGTTGTTTGCCAGCGATATTCTGAAACGCCATAAAGGTTCGACCATTGTTTATGATGTCAAAAGTACGGGCTTGTTGAGGCAGGTTATTACCAAGACAGGTGGTAAGGCAATGATGTGCGCTTCGGGCCATTCATTAATACGGGCCGAAATGCTCAAACATGAGGCAAAATTAGCGGGTGAGCTGAGTGGACATATCTTTTTTGCCGATAACTGGTATGGTTTTGATGATGCTTTATTTGCCGCCTGCCGCCTGCTGGCGCTGATTGCCGATGATCCACAACGTCGTGGCGCAACAGAAATCTTTGCTGCACAACCGCAAAGTGTTAGCACTCCAGAAATTTTAATTGATTTAGATACAGCAGAATGCCGTCGGTTTATGACACAATTTACACAAAATGCACAGTTCGATGATGGCGAAGTTATCACCATTGATGGTGTGCGGGTGAATTTTAGCAATGGCTGGGGACTTGTTAGAGCATCAAATACTGTTCCCGGTCTCACGTTGCGATTTGAAGCAGAAACTGAAGAAGATCTGGAACAGATAAAACAGCAATTTATTCAGCAGATGCTGCAGGTGAAACCTAATCTAAGTCTTAATTTTTAATCTTACGCTGTTAACGACAAAAACGAATTATAGTTGGTCGTTATTTTGCATAAGCAAAAACAATAAAAAAAGCTTGCACTAAACAGACTGTGCGGGACAAGGAAGAAATTTTTAATGAGTTTGAATACACAAAAAGCGTCACATATTGCTCAGGTTCTGACTGAAGCGTTGCCTTATATCCAACGTTTTTCCGGTAAGACACTGGTCATCAAATATGGTGGTAATGCCATGATTGATGAAACGTTGAAAAACAGTTTTGCCCGCGATGTTGTGTTGTTGAAAGCTGTTGGTATTAATCCTGTCATTGTTCATGGTGGTGGTCCGCAAATAGGCCAGCTTTTGGCAAAGATCGGAAAAGAGTCCGAATTTATTAATGGTATGCGGGTCACAGACAACGAGACCATGGATATTGTTGAAATGGTGCTCGGCGGCCAAGTGAACAAAAGCATTGTTAATCTGATCAATAACCATGGTGGACGAGCTGTCGGCTTGACGGGGAAAGACGGTAGTCTGATATTTGCTGAAAAGATGAAATTTGCTTCACAGGAAGAACTTGGCGTTGATGCACCGGAAATGATTGATTTGGGCTATGTAGGCCGCGTAACCAGTATTGATACCAGCGTGATTGATATGTTGATTCACAGTGACTTCATTCCTGTAATTGCACCTATCGGGGTGGGGCAGGATGGACAGTCCTACAACATTAATGCCGATCTTGTTGCTGGTAAAATTGCTGAAGTGTTGCAGGCAGAAAAACTGATCCTATTGACAAACACGCCCGGACTGCTAGATGCTGACGGGACGTTGCTTACTGGTCTGAATGCGAAACAAGTCAATGATTTGATTGCCTCGGGTGTCATTTATGGCGGAATGTTACCTAAAATTGGCTGCGCGTTAGATGCCGTTCAGGCGGGGGTGACCAGCTCACACATCATCGATGGTCGTGTACAGCATGCGGTATTACTGGAAATGTTTACGGATGAGGGCGTTGGTACGCTTATTCGTGGAGGCGGTCGATGACTGAGCAACAATCAACGCGCGCGCAGAATAAACAGTCGCGTCATCAAGCGATATTGGAAGCTTTGGCGACGCAACTTGAAAAACATCCCGGACAGCGAATCACAACAGCGCAATTGGCTGAAAGCCTCGGAGTATCTGAAGCGGCTTTGTACCGCCATTTTCCCAGTAAGGCGAGAATGTTTGAGGGGCTTATCGAATTTTCCGAAGATACCGTTTTTGGCTTGATCCGTAGAATTGTTGATGAAGATGATAATGCGGTCTCTCGATGTGAAAAAATTATGGCATTAATGCTGGGGTTTAGTGCCAAAAATCCAGGTATTAGCAGTGTCCTCGTTGGAACAGCGTTAACTGGTGAAACAGAACGGCTTCGTCATCGCGTGAGTCAATTTTTTGACCGATTGGAGACGCAATTCCGACAAATTCTGCGGGAACGCGAGTTAACCTTGACTCAAGCTGGCGGACGGCCAGTGAATGAAACGGCTAACTTATTACTCAGTATTGTTGAAGGAAGACTTCAACAGTTTGTTCGTAGTGGATTTCGTCAGTCACCGCTTCAGGGATGGGAACAACAATGGCAACTCATCAATACGATTCTGAAGGTCTACGCGTGATTAACGTAGTTTTGATTGGTCGAACAATAGCCAGTTTAATTAATCTGGCTGAACATGATGACTTAAAGATTACCGTTATCGACCCAGAAACTGTTGATACAGCAGTTTTGGCAATAATCGCTGCTGAAGCTGATATTACCGTGTTGGAACAAAACAATGAACGGATTAATGCCGATATTCTATGTTTGGTTCTGGCGACAAATTACGAACATAATCAGACCCTGATTATGTCGGATAAAACACCGGATTTTAATCAACTCAAAGCAACTGGCTTCAGAGCACGGGGTTACATCACACCATCACAGCATGACAAGTTAGTCAAAGCTATTCGAGCCGTACATGATGGTGAGGCATGGTTACCAAGACGTCTGGTCGCCGATATGCTGAATCATTTCGCTGCAGGTGATATGGGGCAATAATCAAACCTGGACAAGAATTAATTTTATCTGGCTGGAATTTTGCTTAACAAAAAAATAAATTTTTTAAAATATTTGTTTTTTTAGTACCAATGTACAGTAGATAGCTTTGTGTAGTCATGGGAGACTATCTGCAAATATGGTCACAAGTGGTTTTTGTTGGCCTTGGGAAGCAGCATTTCATCGGAGAAGAATTTTATGGCCACAGAAGCCGGAATTATTTCAGCCTTAATTGGCACTGCAACTGCCACAGCAGTCGACGGTACTGTGAGAAATTTACAAGTTGGTGACAAAGTTTATCCCAACGAAATTATTACCACGGGTATTGCCGGTGCTATCGAAATTGAATTTCCAGATGGCGGGGTAATGGATCTGGGACGTAATTCTCAAGCTGTTCTCGACAGTGAAGCATTTGAATTGGATGTTGCAGAAGCTGATACACCACCGGCAGCTGATGTGGTCGATGATATAGACGCCATTCAACAGGCTTTACTCGCAGGTGAAGATCCAACACAAGTTGCTGATCCTACTGCTGCTGGTCCAGGCGCACAGCCCACCAGTGAAGGTGGCAGCGAAGCGGTTGTTGTAGATTACCTTGCTCCACGAATTACACCTGATTCAGGTTTTGAAACAACAGGGCCGGGTATTGCTTTCCCTGATCCTCCACCGTTTGAGTTTTTAGTTGATGAGTCGGATGATTTGGATCCCATTATTCCAACAGATCCAACAGATCCAACAGATCCTAATCAGCCAGATGATCTTAAGCCAGTTGCGGATCCTGTTTTAACCAGTTATGAGTTTGCAAGTCAGACTGAAATAGAATTACCCCAAGATGCTTATGTATTTAAACAATTTTCTGTGGATGGTTTTGTTGATAGCGGTGAAGATAAGTCCAATCCTAGTACGTTTGAGGATATTGCATCCCTGGGGGGGAATGATAATGAAACCGACTTGGCAGGATTGCTTTTTACGTTAAAGGCACCGCCTAGTTTCGGTCAGCTTTTTATAAAAAATGGTGATAATTGGGTTGAATTGAATGAAGGCAATACATTTAATTCAAGCGATTCGATTGTTTGGAGTGCAACTCTTGCTGAGTTTAACTCAGAACTAACATCGAAATCCTATGGCGGTATTAAAACAGGGAGTTCAGCCTGGGAGGGGGTTACTCTTGAAGCGACTAATCTTAATGGTCAGTCTGCTAAAATTGCATTTGATTCAGATGGCATTGGCGTTGCTGGAGGGACAATTGTACCAAATCAGCTGGAACACCGAGGTGGAGCCTCAGAAAAAATAACAATGAGATTTGAGAATCCATCATTAGCAGCCACCATAACTGTCAGTAGACTTATTGCCAATGAAAAAGAGGTTGGGCAAGTCGAAGCTTTTTTGAATGGTGAGTCAGTTGGTGTTTGGACATTTACCACAGCGAACGGTAATCCATTACTGAACGGAGAACCGGTAGATTTTTCTCTGGCAAAGAATAATTTGACCGTTGATCCTGCTGGATCCTCAGGTAATGCGACTTTTACCCTGCCTGATGGTGTAATATTTGATTCACTTGAATTTACTGCTACTAATTATGTTGATGGTAAAAAGTCTACATCAGACAGTAGTGATTACTACATCCAAAAAGTGACCGTAAGTGAAATTCCTGATAGTGAATTCCAATATTCCGTGACTGATGCGGCTGGCAATGAAAGTGATACTGTTAAGGCGGTTATTACTTCAGGTGATGCGGTTTTGGAAAACCCTGATTCTGGCGAACCTAATATTATCAAAGATGGACGTGGAAATAATGAATTGATTGGTACCGATCAAGATGATGTCATTATTGGTGGAGCTGGTAATGATATTCTGACAGGTGGAGATGGGGCTGATTTATTTGTATGGCAGGCAGGGGATGAGTTTAATCTTTCCAATATCTCCGCCCAGGATACCGTTACTGATTTTAATGTTGAGCAAGGTGATGTACTTGATTTTGCAGATATTCTTGTTGGTGAAGAGTCCGGGGATTTAGCTGATTATATTCATATTGAAGATAATGGTGTTGATACCGTTATCGAGCTCAAGCCCGAGGGTGCTGGTGGCGACGTCAAACAAACTATTACTTTGCAAGGTACGACTCTTGCTGATATGGGGCTTGGTGGATTTGATACTTCAACGCAACAGGCTGAGATTATTAACAAGCTCGTACAGGATGGTCATGTGAATGTTGATAGTTAACTAGTTAACTCTATACATAAAAGACCCGCATAACGCGGGTTTTTTTATGGGGTTAAACTTCTTGCTAACTTACTAAGTTACCAACAATCATTAGCTGGTGTTCTTTGATTATTATGGTTAATCGTCATTGTTCCGCAACGATCAGCTGCTTGCCCCCCTGTAGGAGCTGCCTGGATTGTATAAGCTGTGGCGGATGGTGCGGCCGTGAAACTTAAGTTATAAAAACTGTTACCTTGCTTTGGTGAATTTATGAAAGGTAAATTGGCACCTGCATAAGTGAAGTTTTCCCCATAATATCTTTCCATAAAACTTACCAGTTCAAGTAAATCAGCCTGTGCATTCGATCTACGAGTCTCTCTAACTTGCTCCAGGTAGGATGGGTAAGCAATTGCAGCAATAATAGCAATGATCGCAACCGTTATCATCAACTCAATTAGCGTAAAACCTCTCTGAGGAGTAGTGTTCATGTTCTCAGTTCCTGTTAATTAGCATTGAGTAACCAAATTTCAGTGACATATGGCAGCTCACTATTTTCTTCATTTTTTGTATTGAAACCGATTAGTTCGCCTGCAGGAAGCTGAGGACCTAACTCACCATGACGAACCAATGCATGAACATTTGTATTACTATCTATCCGATAGGCGGTGTCATTAATTATTATAGTATTTGAATGGCCTGATTCTTCACTGATAACTCCAGTCTGGGTAAAACTGGTGTTAGCACCAGAAAATGCATTTGCACTAAATAACATAAAAACCAGAATAGAAAATATTTTCATACAGGTAACCTTAGTAAATTACTGCAATTGACGCCATGATTGACGTCCCTCATATCCTGGACCAGGATTTTCAATCGTTACTTCAATATTGCCATCAGCACCACTGGTATATTTAATTTCCTGTTGTCCACCGGGTTGATTGACGATACTTGGCGTTGGAATAATACCTACTTTTGATTCTTTTCCGCTGTATGGAACTTCAGTATCTGGGTCACCATCCCCATCTGTATCAATCATAAAGAAGTCTTCAGATGTAAAAACGCCATCTCCATTAACATCAAAGGGCGAATAGGATAATCTTGCACCCGTAGCATAATTCATTTCCATTAACCAACCAGATCCACCGAATGCACAAGGATCATCTGATGGAATTAAAGTAGTAAATATAATCCGCCCATTACGAATAATGGCATTACTTACTTGTCTTTCTCCCAGGTTACCTGAATTTACATCCTGATTAACAAGATCAATGTACCAACCAGAATGTTCTGTCCAATTAATCAGCTCATCAGAAGTAATACGATAATTGAAGCCATCTACAGATACCTGTTGCAGAATTTGTTGTTGTAAAAGATCGCTTCGGTCAAAAGCTATCAGCTCTGACAGTCTTTTATCCCAAATACTATAAAAACTCTGAGTGACTTGATTTTCACTAGAATTATCCCCTACTTCAAAGTATTTACCCGTACCAAATAATAACAAATAGCCATTTTCCCTAGGGTGTTTTACAACTTGAATGCGAGTTGTTATAGGTTGAATATTCGCCCCTGTACAAGTTTCTCCTGCACAAGCCGTGTAGAGTGGTTCAGGATTATCGGAATCAAGATAGGTAAAGTCCCAATTATCCTCATCCTGGCCGGTTACATTTATACTCCAAACGTTTCCGAATAAATCCCCAGCATAAATAGCGTCTACTATATTGTCATTATTAATATCAATTGCTGTTGGGGAAGCGATACCATTTGGTCGTTGAGCACCGGTTGGATCATCATTAGTACCAACCAATGTGTCAAACTTCTTAATCAAACTACCATCTGCAAGATTTATAAGATAAATGACTCCATTACCAGTCTGGCTGTCTTGAGCATCATTACTGTCTAAATTATTGTCTGCAGTATTGTTATAGCCACCGCCAACTAGAGCTGCCCATTCGCCATTATTTAGTCGAACAATACTTGCTTGTCCAAATGTAAACCCAAGATCTCTTTCATCCTGATCTGTAAATTCCCATAAAACTTTACTAGCAACATTTGCCTCTGTATTAAGGCTTGTTGGATCAGTTATATCTAATGCAAACATACCTTGTCCGCCTGCACCTAGTCCTGAAACGAGCACGGTGCGCCAACTACCATTGATAAAGGCATCTACTATTGTCGGGCTGCCATCCACATAGTATTTGTGTGTATAACTGGTATTGCTCAAATTATTTAAATTGTTGTAAACCGCATTGGGAACATAGGCAAATTTTTCAACCCCAGTATCGGCATCAAAAGCATGAAGCATTCCATCATTTGCACCTACAAAAACTAATCCTTGCCGATTAATATTTGCCACCACATAAGCTGAATAAGGACTTGCTGTTTCAGGTTGAGAATTTCCCCAGTTATCTTGATAACGTGAACCTGGGGCTGCTGCATAAGTTGGGGCAGAATTTATAATATCGCCAAGTAAACGATTTCTATTTCTAAGCGTACCACCTTCATTACTGGCTTCATTGGATTGGTCACCACGGATATAATTTAAAATTGATTGACTACCAAGTTGAGTTTGTTGGCTAGCTGAAATTGATGCCCAACGGAAAGGCTGTCCAGAATTTCCATCATAAGTTGCAATAACACGATCATTCGCAGCGGGTATCAGTGTTCCAGCATCCCAAGCAACGCCCCCAAGTGTGGCATCATCGTTAATGCTAAAGGCTAACAACTGACCGCTCCAGTCTCCACTATCAAATCGTGCTTGATAAATTTTACTGTCACCAGATACGGAACCAGAATTTAATGCAACAGAGGCAGCCGAAGAAGTCCTTGATGAAATATTTGACAGAATAGCTGCTAAAGAATCAGCAAAAGTATCAGGGTCTGTCGCGCTAAAGAAGGAACCACGGCTGTTAACAGCAGCGTGCCAAAGATCATCGATATTTTCCTCTGCATCTGCCGAGGGTTCTGGCCAACCTATACTTCCAGACGCTAATGCTTCGAAATCTGTATCAGGATCTAACGTACCATTAACCCCTAGTCCTACTGTAAAATTCACTAAATGCTGCCAGAACGCAGGATCTTCCTGATTTGTAGGGACATTATTAGTTAAATCTTCCCGAAGATCGCGTTTCCAATATTCCATTGCAACATCCGCCAAGGTGTTATCCCACGCATCTGTATATGGATTTACTGGAGTATATTGATAATCATCATTATCTGGACCTGATATCACTTCTCCACTCGTACCATCAGTATTGCCAACCCCTGGGCTAGAGCCATTCCAGTAACCATCAGTTGTTAAAATATGATAGCTCTGACGGCATGAAAGATGTTCTGCATCATTGTTAGTACCCGGTGTATTTCCCCACGGACCGGAGTTATCAGTTCTTTCGAAATATTGGCCAACACTATTGGTGGCGGAGCGAAGAGGAGTTCCTGAGTTGTTAATTACGCGCTCGTAAAGGTTGTCAAAAAAATCTGCTCGGTTTGAACCGGAAAATTGTCTCAACCCTTCAATAACCGCCCGATTACTAGTAACACCGTCAATCGTTTTGCTGCCCTGATTAATTGCTGCGAAACCGACACGTAGATTCGAACCTTGTTTGGCAAAAGCTCTGCCGACGCCCGCTCTCGCAGTCAAAACTCGCGAGCGATAGTATTGGAACCAATTAGCAAAGTTTTGAATTTCTTCTGCTTTGGTTCTAACAATGCCACTAGGGCTGGTGAAAGTAGTAGAGGATGAGGTTGAAGTAGTAATTTGAACTCTGGTATAGCTGCTTCTAGCTGTGCGGCTGCCACCATTATATTTGTAATAAGTGATTGGCCAGAAGCTGTGATTACCGTTACATGGATCCCCGAATGCCTGTGTGAGGTCACTGGTATTCCTAAACCAACAAGCAAACTGGGTTTGTTGATTTACTAAATCAATGCCCCCAAGGGCTGGAATAGCAGGGTTATATAAAGCATTGTTGACATTTGCGTTTCCCATGCTGGTACCGTCGGCATTACTCCATGGTACATAGGTTACATCGGGATTATAAAAAACCGCATTATTAGCTGACGATCGTGTAAAAAAGTTATGAACGTTATCATCATCAAAATTTGCAATTTGATTTGCGTAGGTTACCCCACCATATAAATTGCTAGGTCGTGGGAAAATATAGCTGCTGAAATTTCGATTTTCATCAGGCATTACTTCCCATTGCATAGATCCCGAATCATCAAGTGTAAACATGATATTCGGCTCAATACTACCACCCAGATAAAGTGGAACATTGCTGATATTTAATGTTGTAGCAAAAGCACCATTACTTATTAATAAAATAAATCCCACTGCGTATTTTAAGATGAAATTTCTCATTATCAGTACCTCTTAATAACAGTGCTTTGCAATAAAACTCTGGCCTGGTCAGAACCACCGGTACCGCGAGCTGTAATACGATAATGGACAATGCCGTCAACTGGGGAACCTGTTCCTTTGTTTTCATCATCATTGTCAAAAACTAATTCTTCAATAATATATCTGGGAGGTGTAGCTACGTTAGCGACGTTTACTGAAGCAACTCCATTGGCGCTCCACCAGGCTGCATCGCGCTCCAGCCACCATGGTGCTGCATTCGTTGGAGTAGGATCCATGGCATTTGTATTCCAAGTGTTTTCATTACTGCCGTCTTGGGTTGCAATCGGTTCAGTGACAAATGCAGAGATTCTTTTCTCAGCATCACGTAGTGCAATTTCAGCTGCCTGGAAAGCTAATTCATGATCCCGAAGGTTGGCGGTCATTTTCTCTTCAAGTGAGCTGGTGCTAATACTGGATAGACCTAACAAGGTCATTAACACCAGAATAATTAAGCTGACGATTAACGCCGCACCTTTTTGATTGGTTGCCATTAGTTTATTCATGATGTGCGATTGCGTAGAACAATAGTTTGAGTAAAGACGCGTCTCAGTCGGCGGTCATTAGCAGCAGGAGTAATAGTGGCACCATTGAAGTAATAATCCTGGGGTCCATCCACTACCAGATTGTTTTCCAGACTCACCATTAAAAGACTTATACGAACACTGATTACGTTTGCCCAATTTCCTACTGCATTTGCTGTTCTGTATGCATCTACAGAAAAATCCTGATTAGTATCAACACCGTAGAGAATTTCCATTCTCTCAACGCCTTCAATAAGCTCCTGAGATGCGTTATCCAGCACTTTTTGATAAAGAGAAGGACCCGAAACGCCTTGTCGAATATAAAAAGTATTTGCAGAATAAGTATTTAGCCAACCACCACCAAAGTTATCACCTAAATTAGCTGAAGAATTGCCGGGTGAACCCACACCAGCTGCATGTTCTATTGTTCCTGAAGAAGGATCATTGGTAATTTGAAAGATGGCGGCACTATCACAGGTCGTAACCAAAGCAATATTGCTGCAAGTAGCTTCATAGTCTGGACTGGCAGGATCAGGGTCACATGGTGTAAAAGTATTGTCGGTACCGGTTTCAAGTGGTGCAGTAAAGTCAGTGCTGTCATGATCGATAATATTTGCATGACCAGAACTTACAGTGCGAATTGTAATGACATCTGACCCTGCTAGGGCATTAGCACTGATCGTTGCATCAAGAGCGGGATTAAATGCGCCGCTTGTACCTTCACTACCTTCGATGGGTATATCCAAACGCCATAAATAAGCGTTAGCACTATTTAATACATTTTCTAAGGGGCGTTTGTCCTGTTCCACATTGGCATTTTGATTTTGTAAGGAATCACATCCCCTATAGCCTGAATTTAGCATTATTCGGCTTATATGGTGCAGTGCAAAACGTCCATCTTCCTGCATTCGCGCTTTTGCTTCCTGAACACGATATACCTGACGGTTATTAACGAACAATTCAATTACGCCCGCAACCAAGATCAGTCCCAGAACGATAGCTACCATTAATTCAACCAGAGAAAGGCCGCGTTGATTATTCATAAAGCCCCTTCCATCGTTAATGTTTTAGTTGCTAATTCGTTATAGTTGATATTGTTGGCGTTGTCTCCTAGATGTATGTCACGCCACTCAATTGTGATAGTACAAATGAACTCATTTAAGTTATTAAATGCTGGACAGTTAATGCCGCCTGTACCTCCAGGTAAAGCATTGGAGAGACTTGTTCTCCATTCATGAAGATCCTGGTTAGAAACATTACCTCCAGCGTTGGGTATACCATCTGTAGTGGCAATGACATAAAGACCATTTTGACTCGCTACTCGATTTGCTCGCATACGATTCAGAATATCAGATGCATATAAGGATGCCTGGGTACGAAGATCAGCACTTTGATTGGTTTTTAAAGCGGTTATCTGTAAATGGGCCAAACCCAGCAATCCCACAGATAGCACAAATACGGCAACCATTACTTCCAACAAAGTAAAGCCAGATTGTTTTATTTTCAGCATGCTGCTCCCTCCCGCACTTGCATGCGGCCCGCATTATTGAAAACAATATTTCGCTGATTTGCGTTTGGAGTACACAGCGTAAAAGTTCCCATTGGTAATCCTCCACCAGAGCTTAAAACCTCTCCAGAGGGGCTGAAGGCTATCCAATCCTGATATTTAGCGTCTCCGGTAAGGGTGAGATTGTTTCCCAAAGAATCATAAATTCTCAGGTAGCAATCTTGTCCCTCTACACTGCAGTCGGTAGCATTTGCGTTACCATCAAATGTTTCATTTCGATTCCAGTCAGTGAAAATTCTCCAGCCACCGTGCCATTCACCAGCAGCATTGCCATCACGGAGCATGGTGACCTGAACTCCCCGACGTATTGCTTCGCTTTTGGCGAGCTGTAATGAACCTAAAAAATTATTGGCTTCAGTGGCCAGACGATTATCACGAATCATTGCATTAAAACTTGGGGCAGCAATTGAAATCAAAATAATGACAACAACCAGTGTGATCATTAATTCGATCAGTGTGAAACCATTATTTGCTGCAAACTTTTTCACTTGTTGACGCTCCTTGTAGGTCTTTGTTTTTAACGCTAAAACTATTGTGGGTCAAGCACTTATGCTGCTTGCCCGCCATCTATTTTTTAAATACGTGAGCCAGTTGGCAAATGTATCGTCCCTGACAGGTTTTTCTTCAATTAATACCTAAACAAGCCATGGATTATATCAGCAGTATTCCGCTGGTTCAGTGGAGTGGCAACAGCTTGCCGCTTTGGTTTTTATAGCTTGCCGCAGTACGTTTAAGTGATTGATTAATATTGATAATAAATTGTGGCATGCAAGATGCTTAGGTGACTTCAAGTAAATGATTGTTGTGGAGAAACAGCATGCCGATAAATTTTGATTCTGCTCTTGGGATTCATGCCGATGCTTTGCGTATCAGGACGCAGCGGGCAGAAATGCTGGCGACGAATCTGGCCAATGCAGACACGCCAAACTTCAAAGCGAAAGATATGGATTTTCAATCGGCATTGCAAATGGCGGCAGCAGGACAAAAATCTGCCGCTTTGAATATGACTCATCAGAAACATATTGCCGGTAACAACGGAAACCCATTTGAGGCTGTCACCCAGTATCGGACCACGATGCAAGACTCTTTGGACGGTAATACTGTGGATGAGCAAGTGGAGCAGGCACAGTTTATGCAAAATGCCGTTCAGTACCAAGCCAGTCTCGAATTTTTAGGTTCACGCTTCAAAGGTCTGACCAAAGCGATCAAAGGGGAATAATCTGCCATGTCTTTATTTAATATTTTTGATATTGCAGGCAGTGGAATGAGTGCGCAATCACTGCGACTCAATACCACAGCCAGTAATCTGGCCAACGCAGACAGCGTCAGTAGTAGCGTGAACGAGACCTACCGCACACGGCAACCGGTGTTTTCTACGGTGTTGGACGATGCACAGCAAGGATATAAATCAGGGTCTGTTCAAGTATTAGGCATAACAGAAAGTCAGGCTCCGGTTCGCCAGGAATACAACCCTTCACATCCTCTGGCAGATGACAACGGTTATGTTTATCACTCAAACGTAGACGCCATTGCAGAAATGGCAAATATGATGTCGGCTTCTCGTTCATATCAGAACAATGTTGAGATTGCCAACACTTCCAAACAATTGCTGCTAGCCACATTGCAGCTTGGCAAATAACCGCAGGGAGTCATAGAAATGGCAATAAATGGTGTGAGCGACAATCCCTATGCTTTTCTCAACAGTAAAAGTACAACAAGTACTACAGAAGAGAAAAATGATCCTGGTAAGTTGCAAATGGAGGATTTTATGTCCTTGATGACCACGCAACTGATGAATCAAGATCCGCTTAAGCCAATGGAAAGCGGAGACTTTCTCGGACAGATTGCCTCCTTCAGTACGGTGAGTGGTATCAGTGATTTACAGGATTCCTTTGGCAGCTTTGCTAAGGCCATGCAGTCCGATCAGGCTCTGCAAGGATCGTCATTAGTTGGTCGTTCAGTACTGGTTCCCTCTTCAATAGGTGTGATGACAGCTGATGCCCCAATGCGCGGCCAGATTAACGTAGCAGATCCCGTGTCTAATCTGGAACTTAAGATTTATAACGACACTGGTGAATTGGTAAGAACCATTCCAATGGGGGCTGCCTCGGGGTATACCAACTTTGAATGGGATGGATTGAATAATGAGGGTGAGGCGATGCCAGAAGGGGCCTATCAGTTTATGGCAACAGGTAGTGTCGATGGGCAAAACACCGCCTTTGCTACCGCGGTGATAGCCAAAGTAGATAGCGTTTTGGTTGGCTCTGGTGGACAAGGTTTGACCATGAATCTGGCCGGTATCGGTTCGGTACCATTTAGTGAAGTTCAGGAAATTATTTAAGGGGTAAACATCATGTCATTTAATACCGCATTAACAGGCCTCAATGCCGCCACTGCCGATTTGAATGTGAAATCAAACAACATCGCCAATATCAATACCATTGGTTTTAAAGGTTCACGAGCAGAATTCGGTGATGTTTACGCCCTGTCTACCTTTGGAAACAGCAATACTGCTATTGGTACTGGTGTTGTATTGAACAATGTGGCTCAGCAATTTAATCAGGGAAACCTGGAAGTGACCAATAATTCGCTGGATTTGGCGATTAGTGGCAATGGGCAGGGGTTTTACGCATTGGCACCCGCTCTGGATACTGAGCAGGTTTTATATAGTAGAGCCGGTGCTTTTAATATTGACCGCGATGGCTACATCACCAATAGTTCTGGGCAATATTTACTTGGTTTTCCCGTCAATGCAGATGGCAGTGTATCTTCTACTGCTTTGGGTGGGACAAATCCGATTCGTTTGCCAGTTGCAGCGGGTGTGCCTCAAGCCACAACAGAGGTTGATATTGCTGCCAATCTTCCCTCTACAGCTACCGACATTGATCCCGTCGCAACGCCGATCGATCCGAACGATCCATTGACCTATACCAATTCAACTTCCAGTAATATTTTTGATTCGCTGGGTAACGAAAGTACATTGACCTATTACTATCAGAAAACCAATGTTCCGAATGAGTGGAATGTCCAGGTGTACATTAACGAACCTACCGGCAGTCAGACTTTAGTTGAATTTGGGGCTGGGCAAACGACCAAAACACTGACCTTTGACCCGGCTTTAGGTGGGGCTTTGGATGCCGGGGTAACTCCAACTGAAACGTATACGTTTTCCGGGTTGAGTAGTGGTGCAGTTGATTTGAGTTTTGAAATTAATTTTGCCGGTTCTACACAGAACTCAGCGGCCTTTACCGTGTTGGATACCGATCAGAATGGTTTTCCTACCGGCCGGCTGACAGGCTTGGATATTGATGATACCGGCTTGGTACAGGCCCAATATTCAAATGGTCAAACCACTAACGTTGCCAAAATTGTATTGGCGGACTTTCCTAACCCTCAAGGGTTAAAACAGATTGGTAATACTGCCTGGGAAGCGACATTGGATTCAGGCGATGTGCGGATTGGTGAAGCAGGCACAGGCAGCTTTGGTTTGATTCAGTCAGGTGCACTGGAAACCTCAAATGTTGATTTGACTAAAGAGCTGGTTGGCTTGATTACTGCACAGCGTAATTTCCAGGCGAACTCGAAAGCGATAGAAACCAATAATGCCATTACCCAGACCATTATCAACCTGCGTTAATTTCGCGGAGTTGTTTGATATGCATATAGAAAAAAGAGGCTAACTATGGATCGCATGCTGTTTATCTCTATGAATGCGGCTCAGCAAACCATGCTGGCGCAGGCGACCAATGCCAATAATCTGGCTAACGTTAATACCACGGGCTTTCGTGCTGACTTGGAACAGTTCCGTTCCATGCCGGTGTTTGGCGAGGGGTTACCCACCCGTGTTTATTCAATGACAGAGCGTCCAGCGACTGATTATCAGCAAGGCAGCGTACAGTCAACCGGTCGTGAACTGGATATTTCTGTACAAGGTGAAGGCTTTATTTCTGTCATGGGCAAAGATGGTCGTGAAGGTTATACCCGTGCAGGGGACTTACATGTTACCGAGCTGGGACAATTAGTTACCGGCACGGGTTTGCCGGTAATGGGCGAGGGTGGACCTGTTGCCATTCCTCCGGCAGAAAAAATTGATATCGGTGCTGATGGCACAATTTCCATTCGCCCGATTGGCGGTGCTGAAAATGAGTTGGCAGTTATCGATCGAATCAAGCTGGTCAAGCCTGACCTGCAAAACGTTTTTAAAGATCAGGATGGTTTGCTGCGTATGTCGGATGGCACCGAAGCACCGTTGGATGCCACAGTTAAGGTTGCCTCTGGAACCATTGAAGGCAGCAATGTGAATGCTGTGGGTGCTTTGGTCAATATGATTGAACTTCAGCGTAAATATGAAATGCAAGTCAAAATGATGAGCACTGCAGAAGAAAACAGTGCCGCATCGGCACGCTTGTTGCAGTTAAATGGTTAGTAACAGAGCAATAGTGTTTTTAGGAGAAACTTTATGAACCAGGCATTATGGATTGCGAAAACCGGGCTTGATGCTCAGCAAACACGGATGTCGGTGATTTCAAATAATCTGGCGAACGTGAACACCACAGGGTTTAAACAGGATCGTGCAGTATTTGAAGATTTGTTGTATCAGACAATTCGCCAACCTGGCGCGCAAACGACTACCGATAATCAACTACCTTCCGGTTTAATGATTGGTACAGGTGTTCGCACAGTAGCCACTGAAAAATTGCATACTCAAGGCAACATTATCCAAACAGATAATGCCCTGGATGTGGCAATTGATGGTCGGGGCTATTTTCAGATCCTGATGCCTGATGGCGATCTCGCCTATACCCGTGATGGGACATTCCAGATTAATTCCGATGGCGATATGGTGATGTCTAACGGCTATCTTCTGGATCCCGGCATTAATATTCCAGATGACGTGCAAAGCATTACCATTGGTGCCGATGGTACTGTCAGCGTAACGCAGCCCGGAGATAATGAACCAACTGTCATTGGCGAAATTGAATTGGCTGACTTTGTGAATCCTGCCGGTTTGCAACCCGTTGGTGAAAATCTGTTTAAAGAAACCGGTGCCAGTGGTGTGCCTATCGTCGGTACGCCCACACTGGATGGTTTGGGACGAGTCATTGGCGGGGCTCTGGAAACCTCAAACGTCAATGTAGTGACCGAACTGATTAACATGATCGAAACCCAACGGGCGTATGAAATGAATTCAAAAGCCATTTCCACAGCCGATCAAATGCTGCAGTACGCTAGCCAAAATTTATAGAAATATTCACAGTGCCCCGATAACGCGTCTGATATGTTTCGGGGCTTTTTTATGTCTGGTAGGAAGATCCAGTTTTCTTGGATTAAAACACGATTGTGGCATGGACTCTGCAAGCTCAATTTTATAGATATGTTTGTTTCGGAGATCCATATGAAATTCATTTACCGACTGTTGGGAATCACTTCACTGATTTTGCTTTCCGCATGCGTCAGTAATGAAGTAAAACGTGACCCCGCCTATGCTGCAGTGCGGCCGGTGGCTACTGCTCCAGTAGAACGAAACGATGGTGCTATCTTTGACACGCGTAGCAATATTACCTTGTATCAAGATTATAAAGCCCGTCGGGTAGGCGATATTTTGACAGTACGTTTACAAGAGCGGACTGATGCCGAAAAAGAAGCCACCACGACAGTTGATAAAACCAGCTCAAACAATATTAATAATCCAACTATATTTGGTACGACCCCTCAATTCAGTCTGCCCAGCGGCCTTCCTTTGGCCAATACGGATGACAATAATCTTGCTTTTAGTACCGGTGCTAATAGCAGTTTTGAAGGGGAGGGTGAAAGTGAACAGAACAACTTCCTAACCGGTGATATCAGTGTGTCTGTGGTGGAGGTGCTGTCAAACGGCAATATGATTGTACGTGGTGAAAAAGTGGTCACCATTAACCAGGGCAATGAGTATGTTCGGTTAACCGGCATGATTAGCCCCCGGGATATTGATGCCACCAATACCATTTCGTCTATTCGAATTGCCGATGCTCAAATCACTTATGTGGGCGATGGACCGGCTAATGATTCCAATGCGATGGGCTGGCTTAGCCGGTTCTTTATCAGCGCGTTAATGCCTTTCTGAGGTTAGCAAAATGAAAACTCTTCTAAATGCAATTTTTGCCGCTTTTTTGCTGTTGATAATGTCAACTGCCCAGGCTGAGCGAATTAAGGACTTGGCCTCTATCGGCGGAGTACGGGATAACCAGCTGGTGGGATATGGTTTGGTCGTTGGTCTCAGTGGAACCGGTGACAAGACTGCTTTTACCGGGCAGACGCTGAGGAGTATGTTGCGTGAAATGGGGGTGACCTTACCCGCTGGTGTTAATCCGAAAAGTAAAAATATAGCGGCAGTTTCTGTCCATGCTGATTTGCCGCCTTTTGCTAAACCTGGCCAAAACATTGATGTTACTGTGTCATCACTGGGCGATTCCAAAAGTCTGCGTGGCGGCAGCTTGATCATGACGCCGTTAAAAGGTGCTGATGGTGAGATATATGCTATGGCACAAGGTAACCTGGTGGTGGGGGGCTTTGGTGCTGAAGCGGGGGATGGTTCTCGGGTCACCGTCAATATACCTACTGCAGGGCGGATTCCCAATGGAGCAACAGTCGAGCGTACCGTTCAGAATGCCTTAAATGTTGGTGATCATATTATCCTGAATTTGCACCGGGCTGATTTCACCACAGCGAGCAGATTATCGGATGCTATCAATCAGACGTTGGGACGAGGCACAGCCAGTTCTATGGATGCAGCATCCGTCAGGGTCAATGCGCCGAGAGATCCCAATCAACGTATTCCATTTTTATCTTTAATTGAAAACCTCGAACTGAGCCCGGGTGAGGCTCCAGCTAGAGTCGTCGTCAACTCTCGTAGTGGTACCGTGGTGATTGGTCAGAATGTTCGTGTCAGTCCTGCTGCGGTAACCCATGGCAGTTTATCGGTCACCATTTCAGCAGATCCTGAAGTGTCCCAACCCAATGCTTTATCAGCTGGGCAGACTGTTATCACACCCAACTATGATATTGAAATATCCGAAGAAAACAGCAGGATGTTCGTGTTTAACCCCGGCGTGTCGCTGGATGAAATTGTCCGTGCAGTGAATCAGGTTGGGGCTGCACCTGGTGATTTAGTGGCAATTCTTGAAGCATTGAAACAGGCTGGTGCCTTGCGTGCTGAATTGGTAATCATCTAATCCGACATGACGATTCCTTCTAATATTTCGCAAAATGCAGTTGACTTTCATGGTTTGAATCAACTGCGTGAATCGGCCCTAAAATCCGAGAATAAAGCGAATACTTTGCAGCAGGTGGCGGCGCAGTTTGAAGCGCTTTTCACGACGATGATGTTGAAAAGTATGCGTCAGGCGAGTTTGGCAGAAGGTATTTTCGATTCCAATCATAGCAAAACCTATCGTGAAATGGCCGATCAGCAACTGGCAATGGATTTATCACAACGCGGGGGACTTGGATTACAGGATGTCATTGTTCGGCAATTAGGTGGTCAGACAAATACTAATGCGAATATGCCCTTGCCCGGGCAAACGTTCAGCATTGATACGGTGACTATTCGTCAGGATTTACGACGTGCAGTGAAAGAAATCCATGAAAATGCTCTGGATGCAGATAGCAAAGAGCTCTTATCCGACACGGAACACAAAAAATTTCCCCAGCGCTTTAAAACGCCTGAAGAGTTTGTTAACTATCTGTGGCCACTGGCACAACAGGCAGCCGACAAAATGGGGACGACACCTGAAGTTATTTTGTCTCAGGCGGCACTTGAAACCGGCTGGGGACGATATGTCTTAAAAGATGGTGAGGGACAGTCCAGTTTTAATCTTTTTAACATTAAAGCGGATAGCCGATGGGATGGGGAATTCGTTGCTAAAAATGCGCTTGAATATCGTGATGGTAAACCCATAGCTGAGCAATCGCGGTTTCGTTCTTACGATGATTATGCTCAAAGTTTTGAGGATTACGTCAGCTTCCTCCAGTCGCAACCCCGCTACCGAGAAGCATTAAAACATGTTGGCGATCCGGAAACTTTTGTAGAAAAATTGCATGAAGCCGGCTATGCAACCGATCCGCAATATGCTGACAAGATTAAACGCATTATGAATGGCGATACACTGGCACAGATTTCGCATAAAAATATTCAGAACCTGGGGTATTAACCTAGAAAACAGCTCGCAGAGGATTATCTAAATGAGCATGCTGAATATCGGTAGTTCGGCTTTATTAGCCGCCCAAAATGCATTAGCGACCACCAGTCATAACATCAGTAACGTTAATACGGCGGGGTATTCGCGTCAGCGTACCGATCAAGGTACACAGCCAGCCAATTTTGAAGGTGGTTACTACATTGGCAATGGTGTTGGCGTCACCGGAGTTGATCGTATCTTCAATCAATTTCTGGTCAATCAACTACGCACCTATACCTCTGCTGAATCTCAGCAAGACGGTTTTTTGACATTTTCCAAACAGGTTGATGATCTGCTTGGCTCTTCTTCACTGAGCATCAGTGGTGGATTGGAAGCGTTTTTCAATTCTGTTCAGGAAGTTGCCAATGATCCAACGTCGATTGCCGCCAGACAGGTGATGCTTACACAAGGTGACTTGCTGGCCAACCGGTTTAATACGATGGACAGTCAACTGGGCGAGTTGGACAGACAGATTGATAACACTCTCTCGGCGTCAATCAAGGACATCAATGTGCTTTCTCAGGGGATAAAGGATTTAAACCTATCTATTTCCGAGTCCTTGGCTGCTGGTTACAATCCCAATGATTTACTGGATAAACGCGATAAATTGATTGGCGACTTGTCGGAATTGGTCTCGGTGAATGTAGTCGAGCAGGATAATGGAGCAGTAAATGTTTTTATCGGAAATGGACAAGGGCTTGTGGTCGGGAATAGTCGGGTTGAACTGTCAACGATTGCCGACAATAGTACCAATCCCCCCCGTACTGCTATAGGTTATGGTCCCTCACAAATTAATATTACCCAGCAGCTTAGTGGTGGTGAAATAGGTGGTGCGATACTGGCAAGAACGGATGTCGTGGATAGTACGCGTGCCGAACTGGACATATTAGCTGAATCGATCGTGACCGCATTTAATACTGCTCACGGTAATGGTATCGATCTAAACGGCAATGCCGGCACAGATTTCTTTGATGCTGCTGGTACGACAGCCGCTACTATAAGTATGAACATTACGGATACGCGATTAATTGCCGCATCCTCTACCACCAATCCGGGCGTAGGTAATAATGAAAATGCACTGGCCATGGCGGCCTTGCAAACCGATAAGACCACCGTGATACTCAATCCCGGCCCTCCAGTGATTTCTCGCTCATTCAATGATCAATATGGCTCAATCGTTTCTCAAGTGGCGACTCGCACTAATCAAGCAACTGTCTCTCAGGAAACACAAGCAGGGTTGGTGAGTCAGATCCGTCAACGTTCGGAAAGTGTATCAGGGGTTAATCTGGATGAAGAGGCGGCCAATCTGATCAAGTTTCAGCAAGCCTATCAAGCGGCTTCGCAAATAATCACAGTATCGAATACCGTGTTTAATTCGTTAATTAACGCATTTTAGGAGATTAACCAACCATGCGTATCTCCACAAATAGCATAACTCAACAAGGCTTGGAGGCCATGCTGAGACAACAGAGTGAATTGGCTAAAACCCAATTACAGGTTTCATCCGGCAAGCGGATTCAAACACCGTCGGATGATCCCATTGGCGCCGTTAAAATGCTCGATTTACAAAGACAGATTGGTCTTTCACAACAATATCAAGATAATGCCGATGTTGCTGATAGCCGCTTAAGCACTACGGATGGAACCCTAAAAAGCGCTGGTGACATCATGCAGCGCATTCGAGAGCTGGCAGTACAGGCGCTGAATGATACGAATAGTGATGAATCACGTCAGGGTATTGCTGAAGAAATTAATCAACTAAATGAAACACTGGTCGCTTTGGCTAATACGACAGATTCAAATGGGGAATATCTGTTTTCCGGTTATCAATCTGATGTGCAACCATTTGATACCACAACCTATGCCTATAACGGGGATGGCGGGCAACGACAATTACGAGTCAGTGATGGCTACCTTGTTGCTATCAATGAGCCAGGCAATGATTTGTTTATTACCCAGACAGTAGCAGGTCCTAATCAAGCCATTTTCCAGACCATCCAGGATTTTACTACTGCTCTTTCCAATGGCACTGTAGGTACCGGAGCGAATGATGGCGATTTTCTCGCAAACATGGACTACGCCATGGATGCTTCTCTGGACGCCCGTACCCGGATTGGTACGCGGCAAAATGCAGTAGAACAACAACGTGAAATCAATGACAGTTCACAGTTCAGTATGACCACAACGCTTTCTCAAATAGAAGATCTCGACTATGCTGAGGCAATTACACAATTAAATTTACAATCAGTGGGTTTACAGGCAGCCCAACAAGTGTATGTCAAAGTGCAGGGGTTATCTTTGTTTAACTTTTTGTGAAACACTTAGACGCAACTTAATCACAGTAGATTAACTATGAAAGCAGTCATTCTTGCCGGTGGCTTAGGCACCAGAATCAGTGAAGAGTCTCATCTAAAACCCAAACCGATGATTACCATTGGTGGCAAACCGATTATCTGGCACATTATGAAACAGTATTCTCATTACGGTGTGAATGAGTTCATTATTTGTCTGGGCTATAAAGGCTATGTCGTAAAAGAATATTTCGCCAATTATTTCCTGCACATGTCAGATGTGACGTTTGATATGGCCAATAATGAAATGCAAGTCCATGAAAAGCATGTAGAACCCTGGAAAATCACGTTGATTGAAACAGGGGAAGACACCCAAACGGGTGGACGTTTGAAGAAAGTAAGAGATTATATTGGCAATGAGACCTTTTGCTTCACTTACGGTGATGGCGTTTCCGATATTAATATTCAAAAATTGATTGAGTTTCATCAATCACACGGCAAATTAGCCACAGTTACAGCTATTCAACCGCCGGGTCGATACGGCGCACTTAATTTGAATAGTGAGAGAGTTGAACAGTTTCAAGAAAAGCCAGCAGGTGATGGTTCATGGATCAATGGCGGCTTCTTTGTGCTCGAACCAGAAGTTATGGATTTTATTGATGGTCCAACGACAGCATGGGAAGAATCACCGCTAAAAAAACTGGCAGATCAGCAGGCGTTAATGGCCTATCGCCATACGGGATTTTGGAAAGCAATGGATACGCTCCGAGATAAAGTCAGCCTGGAAAATTTATGGCAAACCACGGCTCCATGGAAGGTTTGGGAGTAATGTTTGCTGATATTTATCGTAATAAAAAAGTATTAATCACTGGTCATACCGGGTTTAAAGGAAGTTGGTTGACATTTTGGTTATCCCAAATGGGGGCCAAAGTGTATGGCATTGCTTTGGAGCCTGATACTGAGCCCAATCATTGGGCTTTATTACAGCTCGATATTCAACAAAAGCTTACTGATATCCGTGACTATCGAACCCTATCAGAAATTATTTCAGACTGGCAGCCCGACATGGTTTTTCACTTGGCGGCTCAACCCCTTGTCAGGATATCTTATAGTGAGCCTCTCGAAACTTGGTCAACCAATGTAATGGGTACGGTTAACCTGTTAGAGGCATGTCGTCACGTACCTTCGGTGAAAGCCATTGTGGTTATCACCAGTGATAAGTGTTATGAGAATCATGAAAAAAAAGATGGATACACGGAATCCGATCCTCTGGGCGGTCATGATCCCTACAGTGCTTCCAAAGCGGCGACAGAACTGGTTGTTGATAGTTACCGAAAATCATATTTCAATCTGCAAGATGTTTTATTGGCTTCTGCCCGGGCAGGGAATGTTATTGGTGGGGGAGACTGGTCGGTTGATCGATTGATCCCGGACGCTGTCAGAAGTGTCACGAAAAAAGTCCCGTTAGAAGTTAGATCTCCAGAATCTTCAAGGCCATGGCAACATGTTTTGGACTCCTTGAGCGGTTATCTGCTATTGGGGCAAAAATTATGGGAGCGAGAGCAGGCCTGCGCTCAGGCCTGGAATTTTGGTCCTGTCTCGGGGCAGATTGCTACTGTGAGTGATGTGTTGGAGTCCATCCATGCACATTGGCCAGCATTTACATGGCATATTGCCAAACAAGACGTACAACATGAGACGATCTGTCTGGGGATTAATAGTGACAAAGCACGTAAGCAATTAGGTTGGACACCCGTCTGGGACTTAAATAAAGCCACAGAAAATACAGCGCTTTGGTATAAGAGTTTGCAACAAAATGGTCGTGTGGCTACAGCAAGTCAATGGCAACACTACATTGATGATGCCAACAAAGTGGGAGTCTGTTGGTCATGACAATGCAACGGATATCTCTGGATATCCCAGACGCTTTTGTGATCAAACAAACCTCGTTTAAGGATCAACGAGGGGAGTTTTCCAGATTATTTTGTCAGAAAACATTGGCCCCTATCCTTGCCCAGCGCGAAATCAAACAAGTGAACTTCAGCAGGACGACCACTAGAGGGACTGTTAGGGGGCTGCATTATCAGCGCTCTCCTGAAGCGGAAATGAAGTTTATCCGTTGTATTCAAGGTGCCGTATGGGATGTGATGGTGGATTTACGGCCTGACTCACCAACATTTCTCCAATGGCATGCAGAAGAATTAAGTCAGGAAAACGATACGATGATCGTCATTCCGGAAGGGTGTGCTCACGGTTTTCAGGCATTAGCGGCAGAAAGTGAATTGATTTACTTTCATACCGCTTTTTATTCCGCAACGGCTGAAGCGGGAGTTCATGTTCAAGATCCTGATTTAGCCATCGATTGGCCGCTGCCGGTAAATAACTTGTCGGTAAGAGATTCCGAATTACCTACAGTGGCGAAGTGGTTAAAGGATTTATCTGGATGAATTGCCGGCATTGTAAAACACCATTAACACATACATTTCTGGATCTTGGCGTTGCCCCACCCTCGAACGCCTATTTAACGGCTGAGCAACTCACCCAGCCAGAAACGAAATTTCCATTAAAACTGTATGTGTGTGATCGCTGTTGGTTAGTTCAGACAGAAGATGTCACGGCGGCTGATAAATTGTTTACAAATGATTACGCCTATTTTTCTTCAGTTTCTCAGGGCTGGTTATCGCATGCTGAACGTTACTGTCATCAGATTATCCAACGCTTGCAGCTGGATCAGAATAGTTTGATCGTCGAGGTCGCGGCGAACGATGGTTATTTATTAAAAAACTTCGTGGCTGCAGCGATACCTTGTTTGGGTATTGAGCCTACTGACAGTACTGCTGACCATGCCGAAAAATTGGGGATCCCCATCCTTCGTGAGTTTTTTGGACAGCAACTGGCACAAGAACTCACTGAAAAAAGTAAACAGGCTGACCTGATCATTGGTAATAACGTTTATGCACATGTACCTGACATAAACGATTTCACCGCTGGATTAAAGACTCTGCTTAAAAAAGATGGAACCATTACTTTAGAGTTTCCACATTTGCTTCAGCTCATTCAGCATCGACAGTTTGATACGGTTTACCATGAGCATTTTTCCTACCTCTCTCTTAACACTGTATGTCAGATCTTTGACAAGGAAGGATTAAGAGTTTTTGACGTAGAAACACTGCCAACCCATGGCGGTAGCTTGCGAATTTATGCCTGCCATCATGCTGATAAACGCAGCACAGAACCCGATGTCATCCGTTTATTAGCAGAAGAAAAAACGTTTGGTTTATCGAAACTCAACACCTATACCGGATTCCAAGGGTATGCCGAACACATTAAGCAACAGTTAATTGATTTTTTAACCGAGCAAAAGCGATTGAATAAATCGGTGATAGCGTACGGTGCAGCAGCAAAAGGTAATACATTACTCAACTATGCTGGTATCTCAACTGATTTACTGCCATTGGTTGTGGATGCTGCAGCATCAAAACAAGGCAAATATCTTCCTGGTTCACACATTCCGATTTTAGCTCCCGACCAAATCACCTTAAAAAAACCGGATTTTGTACTGATTTTACCCTGGAATATTGCTGAAGAGGTGATGCAGCAACAGTCACATATCCGAGAATGGGGTGGGCAATTTGTGACGGTAATTCCGGAACTGCAAGTTTCATCATGAAATTACTGGTGACAGGCGCGACCGGTTTTATTGGAAACCATTTAGTCATTCAAGCACTTCGACAAGGTCATCAGGTCACGGTAATTACACGAGATAAATCGAATGTTCTCAATAGGGATTGGGGGCATCAGGTCGGTATTATTGAAGTTGACATAGAGAACCCCGAGACTAAGTGGCCTGACACGATAGCCAGTCATGATGTACTTATTCATTTAGCGTGGAGTGGTCTGCCAAATTATCAACAAAGCTTTCATCTGGACGTTGTTTTACCGGCACATAAGCAGTTTTTACAAACCATGATTGAGGCTGGAATCCAACATATTCTGGTGACGGGAACCTGCCTTGAATATGGCAAAAAAGCAGGAGAACTCACGGAATCTATGCCGGTATTTCCAGATGTTCCGTATGCTCAGGCTAAAGATAATCTTCGGCAATGGCTGGTTTCTTTGCAGAAACAGCGACCTTTTACACTTCAATGGTGTCGCTTGTTTTATATGTATGGATCAGGCCAACATGCTAACAGCCTGTTATCTCAATTAGAGCAGGCGATTGAAAATGGCGACCCTGTTTTTAACATGTCTGGTGGTGAACAGGTAAGAGATTATCTGGCGGTTGAAACGGTGGCGCAATATTTGCTTAAAGTCATAGAACGACAAGAATGTAACGGTATCCTCAATATATGTAGTGGCGAGCCGATAACTATTTTAGAACTAGTGAAACGGTTTATAACTGCACGTCAAAGCAACATAGAACTTAATCTTGGATATTACCCATATCCAGATTACGAAGCTATGGCTTTTTGGGGTAACGCAGACAAATTAAAACAATGGATAATATCTTGAATTATTTGAGATTAGGGGAAACAAATGAAAGCTGAAGTTAAACCTAGAATTAATCTGGAGGAGCGCACTCCTTTACAGGATGTCATCCCTTTAGCTACACCGATGATCCTATTTGTTGATCCTGCCAGTGCTTGTAATTTTGAATGTACTTTTTGCCCAACAGGCCACAAAGATCTGATTAAAGATACTGGCCGTTTTGTTGGCAGAATGAAGTTCGAAGTATTTCAGAAAGTGATTGATGATCTGGCGGGTTTTAGTCAGCCGATAAAAGTGCTCAGAATGTATAAGGATGGCGAACCATTATTAAATAAAGAAATGGCGAAGATGGTCGCTTACGCCAAACAAAGCCCGTTTGTGGATTATATTGATACCACCACCAATGGCTCTTTGATGACCCCTGAGCGAATGGGGCCAATCCTTGAGGCCGGCTTAGATAAAATTAATATCTCAGTTGATGGCATGAACAAAGAGCAGTACAAAAAATTCACCAATTTCAATTTTGATTTTGAACAGTTTGTTGAAAACGTCAAATGGTTATATGCCAATAAAGGCAATTGTGAAATTGTGATGAAAATTCCCAAAGAGTTGATCACTGAAGCACAGCAACAGGAATTTTTTGATGTATTTGGCGATTACTGTGATCGTATTTCCTTGGAAAACTTTGCCCCTTGTTGGCCTCAATTTGATGTCGAAGAAAAAACCGGAATAAAGATTACAGAAGGCATTTATAACCAACCGATTACCCGAACCGATACTTGCCCGTACATTTTTTATGGCATGTCAGTCAATGCTGATGGATTGGTCAGCTCTTGTTTCCTTGATTGGGAGCGACGCTTGATTGTCGGTGATGTGCGTGAGCACAGCTTAAGAGAAATATGGAATTCGACAGAGTTTAACGATTTACGCCTTCAGCACTTGGAAGGAAGACGCAACGAACATCCTGTCTGCAATAATTGTGGCCAGTTGACGCACTGTCTTCCTGACAATATTGATCCTTATCAACCTGTCTTACTCGAACGATTCAAGGCACATTTGGCGAGTCGGTAGTGAAAGTAATTCACCTCACTCCACATCTGGGAGGAGGCGTTGGACGGGCATTATCAGGGTTGCTCCAACCATCGGAACATCATGTGGAACATGTGTTTGTTTGTTTAGAGCAGGCTGAAAAAGATCACTTTATAAAGTTGATTATCGCTTCGGGCCATCAGGTGATAGTTGAACCTGATGAACAACAGCTAAAACACCTGATAACCGAGGCAGACATTGTGCAATTGGAATGGTGGCGCCATCCAAAAACGATTTCGGCTTTATTGAAATGCTGTCATCTGCCTATGAGGCTGGTGGTTTGGTGCCATGTTTCCGGTTTGTATAATGAAATTATTCCTGAAGCACTAGTTGAAATATCTTCACGCTTTATTATGACGTCAGCCTGCACTTATCAGGCTGAATCAATACAGTCTCTGCTGGAAGTAAATAACAAAAAGTTGGCAGTTATTCATAGTAATAATGGTCTGGAACATTGGCCTATATCGGCGGCCTGTCATCCCCAAAAAAACTTGTCAGTAGGTTATCTTGGAAGTTTTAACTTCGCTAAATTGCATCCAGACTACATTTATTATCTGGCTAAGGTTGAATTAACACCGTTCACAGTGACGATGATTGGCGACGACTTTAATGCCGACACGTTGATGGCACAAGCGAAGCGTTTAGGCCGAACTGATTTGTTAATGTTTACTGGTTACATCCATGATGTCGCCAAATCTTTAGATAAAATTAATGTTTTGGCGTACCTACAAAATCCGAGACACTATGGAACGAATGAAAATGCCTTGCTGGAAGCAATGGCAATGGGCATCGTGCCAGTGGTGTTAAATAATCCTGCTGAATGTGAAATTGTGGAACATGGTAAAACTGGTCTAGTGGTTAATGATCAGACGAGTTTTGCTGAAGCCATTCTATGGCTACACCAGCATCCTCAACAACGAACAGAAATGGGGGGAAACGCGTCGGCGTTTGTTCGTGATCGACATGCATCAGGCAAAATGCAGCAAGCCTTTGATGAACAATACAACTTGGCTATGCAAATGCAAAAGCAGGCAATTGCTTTTGATAACATTTTTGGGGGAACTCCCGCCCAGTGGTTCTTATCCTGTCAACAGCAAGCAGAATTGTTTAAAAATGATGGCTTTATTGAGCGCCCAGAAGATGATTTTTTGCGTCACAGTATGATGGAGGAGACCAAAGGCTCTGCAATACATTTTCATCGATATTTTCCGCAGGATGAATTGCTTGCGAAATGGGCTGGAGGAGTCGCTTCCTTATGCTGAGGCGATTTGATGCATTACCCGATATGGCAATGGTCAAACAGTTGCTGCAACAACTGGTAAGGCAAACCATTGCCGATCCAAGCCGTCATGTGGATAAGCCACTTGTGTTTTACGGGGCTGGGAATTTGGGCAGGATGGCTAAAGTTTATTGTGATCGACTGGGCATTAAAATTGAAGCCGTGGTGGATCAGCAAGCGGATCAGCATCGGCAGGATCCCTTTTGGCAAGATGTAACCTTACTTCTTCCCGAAGACGTACCATTACAATTAAAACACTCATCTTTATTAGCTATATGTGTTGCTAATGCGGTGTTTTCTCATTTACAGGAAACATTGACTGAACAGGGGTGGCAAGATGTGGTGCACTTCTATGATATTAGCGAAGCTTATCGCGATAAGCACCCACTTAGTAATGGTTGGTTTTGCGCTCAGCTATCAACGGAAGAGGCGGAACAGATTTCGACTGTGATGGAGCAGTGGAATGATCCTCAGTCTCGTGCTTACCACCTTCAGTTCATTGCCTGGCGGCACCTTCGCCAAGATTGGTTGTTTGCTGGGGCTGAAATGCAACCAGAGAACCGCTATTTGATTCCAGAAGTAAAGTCCGTCGTGCATCAGCAAGAGGTTATTGCTGATATTGGTGCTCACCAGGGAGAAACGTCTTTATTGCTTCTGGATGCTTTCAATTATCACTATAAGTCGTTATGGATATTTGAACCTGATCCTGAAAATCTGTCCCTGATAGAGTCGAAGCTGGAAAAACTCATCAGTCGAGACCGTGACCAAGTTCATCTGTATGGTACAGCCTTGTCAAATGTTTCAGGGATGCGTCAATTTTTTGCTGGCGCGGGATATGCATGTCAGCTTAGCGAAATCGGTGATACTAGCCTTAGTGTTAAGACATTTGATGCCTTTGATGTACCGGTAACCTTCATGAAATTACATTTGGAAGGGGAAGAGTTGAATGTGTTGCAAGGGGCTGAAAAAACATTGCGTAAACATCGACCCATTGTTACAAGCACGGCGTATCACAATCGTTTAGGACTATACAAAATGGCAGCGTGGTTAATGAAAACTTTAGACAATTACCAGTTCTTTTTTCGTCTACATAGTGGTTGTGGCACAGGCGCTGTAATTTACGCGATACCATCGGAACGTTATCAGCGAACCAACAATGCTGGAGTCAATAATGAAAGCTGAAGTTAAATCAAAACTCAACCCAGAAGACAGGGTTGAATTGCAGAATGTGATTCCTTTAGAAACACCTTTCCTGCTGTATGTCGATCCTTCCAGTGCCTGTAACTTTCGTTGTCAGTTTTGTCCAACGGGACACATTGATTTGATTAAAAACTCCGATTACAAACGAAGTTTGATGGGGTTAGGGTTATTCGAAAAATTAATTGATGAGCTCGCTGAATTTTCGCAGCCACTTAAAGTGATGCGGATGAATAAGATCGGTGAACCTTTATTAAATAAACAACTTGCAGAAATGATTGCTTTAGCCAAAAACAGTGGACGGGTTCAACATATTGATCTTGCCACCAATGGCGCTTTATTTACGGAAGAATTGCTGACAAAAATGATTACAGCGGGTTTGGACCGTCTGAATATCTCATTGGAAGGCATTAATGCTGAGCAATATCTGCAACACGCAAAAGTAAAAATAGACTTTCCAGAATTCGTCAGAAAAATCAAATGGCTTTATGCGAATAAAGGTGATTGTGAAGTAACCATAAAAGTCCCTGGTAACTACCTTAGCCCTGAGCAGCAACGCGAGTTTTACGATACTTTTGGCGAGTATTGCGATCGAATTTTTGTGGAAAGCATCGCCCCAATTTGGCCTGAATTTGATATTGAAGAAAGAAGTGGCTTTGAGGTGCAGATGGACCAAGGCCAATATCAGCAAAGTCTCGAAGAAAAAAGTGTGTGCAGTTATCTTTTCTACGCCATGGCCGTGAATGCCGATGGAACCATCAGTGCGTGCTGTCCCGATTGGGATCAAAAACTGGTCATTGGCGACTTAAAGCAGCAAAGCATAAAGCAAATCTGGAATTCTGAAAAAATGCTGGAGCTGAGAGTTCTGCATTTGGAAGGTCAACGAAAGACCAACCCGATTTGCCGTAACTGTGGCCATATTAAATACGCTCAGGTGGATAATATCGATCGCTACAAAGAAGTGCTGCTAACCAAGTTAAATGCAAGTAGGTAAAGTACGTGAGAAAAGATGAAATTTGTCCAGCTTGCCTGGCAGAGACCCATCATTTGACCGATTGGGAATATAGTGGTCTTGATGCATCAATCTTTAACTATACCGCACAATGGCATAGCTGTGATAACTGCGGATTAGTCTATGTCGCAAATATTGATGATGAGACTCTGGCTCAATTTTATGCCAATGAATGTAGTTATTTTGAAAATGACCATTTTGATATTACTTCGCCTGCAAATGTGACTAAATATCAGCACTACTATGATTTTTTAGCGAAGGCTGGTTTGGAACACACACCTATTACGGATATTGGGTGTGGTCGGGGCGGGTTTTTGCAATGGCTAAATAAACAAGGTTGGCAAGCCAACTGCATTGGTGTGGATGTGGATTTAAAAAGCATGCCTGTTAGCCAAGATAACAGTGATAATTCACCCATTAGTTTTCAAACCGGCGGCGCTTTATCGTTGCCATTTACTGTTAGCAGTCAGCATTTATTGACGTATTTTCATGTCTTGGAACATATTCATGATTTAGATTCTGTTCTTAAAAATGCTCATAACGTTTTAATGGACCAGGGACATATATTGATTGAGGTTCCAGATGCAGAAAACTATGCCCAACAACCGATTGGTACAGCATTCTGGATGGGCATTCGTGAACATATCTACCATTATTCAGCACAATCATTGAATACCGCGTTAAACCTACATGGTTTTGAAATTGTTTCCTGTCAAAGAGCGATGTTGCCGACGCCGGAATTTGAGTATCCTTCGCTGATGATTTTAGCCAAAAAAACTGAGCGTCCTTCCCCGGCTGTATTTGAGCTAACCGATAATATTGCAAACTATGTGTCTTCTGCACAGCGTGCGCTGAACGACCAGGCAGAGACACTTATCAGTTTAGCGAAGCAGCATTCTCAACTGACAATATGGGGGCTTTCAACGCAATTATTCAGTCTATTGCCGAAATTAAACGGAATTGACTACCGGTTGTGTGATGCCAGTAAACAAAAACAGAAAAGTCATTTTCAGCAGCAATCTATATACGATCCGAATGAGATTCAGCCGGAAGCATTACTGGTTATCGCTCCATATTTACATGCTGAAAAAATAGAAAATGCTGCTTTGTCCCTGGGTTGGTCCCCTCGGTCTATTTATCGATTGCAATAAATGCTAAAAGCCAAGAATGGAATATGAAATGAAATATAAATCGGAAGATGTTCTTGAACTAGTTAAAAACTTGGCCCCTCTAGTGGATGAAATAGATCAAAATTTTATCAATGGTGGTGTGATCTATGGTGCTGGATTTGTAGGCACATGGGCGTGTGAGCATCTGCAGAACCTTGGGGTGAAAGTGGACGGTTTTTTAGATAGAGATACTAGAAAAACAGGTTCAAAAATACATAACGTTTTAGTTAAGTACCCTGAGCAAGCGGAAATAGAAAAAGTCTCCGCCATGCTTATTGCAGCAAGACATGTAGTGAAACAGGTTGCTGATGAAATGAGCAATTATGATTTCCCTGTCATGTCATTTGATGGGTATTTTGTGGTAAAAAATTACGCTAGATTAGCGAGTGTTAGAGATAATTTTTTTCAGGATGAAAAGTCCATCGAAACCTTTAATGCCTTGCTCATCGCCATGTTGACCGGTTCGGTTGATAGTTGCCTGCAAGTGATGGAAAAAGACATGTATTTTGGCTTGCCTGAGTTTTCTGGCAATTTTGATGAAATATTTGTCGATGCAGGTGCTTTTGTTGGCGATAGTGTAGAAAGGTTTATTTGGGAAAACCTGGGGACTTTCCGACATCTGTATGCGTTTGAGCCGGGCTATAAACAATTTGCTGCCATGACCAAAAGAATGGAACGGTTATCACAGGAGTGGGCGATTGATGAAAGCAAGGTTTCATTAGTAAAAGCCGGTCTTTCCTCTGAACAAGGACGTATGAATTGTACTTTTGTAAATGATGATCCGCTTCGCCATGGTTTAGCTGAGGCTCCAGATGAGGCTACAGAAATTGATGAGCGTATTAGCTCAGCAGTATGGACCTTAGATGCTTATCTTGCAGGAAAACCCATTACATTTTTAAAGGCGGATGTTGAAGGGATGGAAATGCCTCTCCTCAGGGGCGCTGAAGAAACGATCAAGAAATATAAACCCAAAATGGCATTGTGTGTATATCACTATCCGAGCGATCTTTATGAGATTGCTGAGTATGTCAGACAACTTGTTCCAGAATATCAATTCCGTTTACGTCAGCATGCCCCGCTTTTTGGTGATTTTGTTTTGTACTGTTACGTATAGACGATAGCGATTGTAATTAAAGGTTAAAAAAAGCATGGAAAAAACGCCGTTAGAACAATTTAAACAAGATATTACCGATCGTGTCCGTCAATATCCTGACAATCAACCATTACAATCAGCCTCTCAAGAGTTTTTTAACCAGATTGGCATTGGAAAAGCAGATTATGTTTATAACTTTACCTGGTTAGGTGTGCCGATAATCCAGATACCTCAGGATTTATATGCTCTTCAGGAAATTATCTGGAAGGTGAAACCCGACTTGATAATCGAAGCAGGTATCGCTTGGGGAGGAACCTTGATCCATAGTGCATCAATGCTCGCTATTCTGGAAGCATGTGACGAAATAGACAAAGGCCATGTGCTGGGAATAGATGTTGAAATCAGACCCCATAATAAAGTCGCTTTGGCCAGTCATCCCTTGAGTAAAAAAATTACCATGCTAGAAGGCTCAAGCATTGATGAGAGCATTATTGCTCAGGTAAAAGAGTTTGCGAAAGATTACAAAAGGATCATGGTGTGTCTGGATAGTAATCATACGCATGATCATGTTTTAGCCGAGCTTGAAGCTTATGCCCCCTTAGTGAGTCCGGGCAGTTATTGCATGGTAGGTGATACGGTAATAGAGGATGCTCCAGACGATATGACGTCTCAACGCCCCTGGGGAAAGGGAAATAATCCCAAAACGGCTGTTTGGGCCTATCTGAAAAAACTTGAAACGGAATCAGTTGAAGCAGCAGATGGAGAAAGACTGATGTTTGAAATGGATAAAGAATTAGAACATAAAGTAGTGCTGACAGGATCGCCAGATGGTTATCTGTTGAGAAAGTAAACTCATATAGTCCAACATCAGATACCACCTCAGGAAGAAACAATGACAACAATAAAGCAGGACGGAATATTAACCATCGGCATCACCAGTTATAACTATGGACATTTTATTGGTGAGGCTCTTGAGTCGGTTATCAATCAAACTTCCCCACATTGGAAGTTAATGATTTACGATAATGGTTCAACCGATAATACGTTTGAGGTGATCGAACCCTATCTTGAAGATCCTCGAGTGTCATTGTTTGTCCATGAAAAAAATATTGGTGGCACAGCCAATAGCATTTATGCGATTCGGCAAGCTGATAGCCAATATTTTTCATTTCTACAGGCTGATGATTTTCTAGAACATAACTTTGTTGAGGATGCGCTGGAGCAATTTAAAATTCATCCTGAAAGTCCGTTTGTTTTTTTCAACTGGCAGCAATACATCGAGCAAACGAAAACGCGATACGATCACAATCGTTTTCCCTTTTCCCCGGACCGTTCTGGTCCTCTTTTTATTGGTCCTTTCCTGACTATATTCAACTTTGTTCCCTTACATATGGCGGCGTTCAGAACCGAATGTTTGCAATATGGATATGAGGCTTTAGTGGCGTCACCATTAAAGCAAGTAGGTGAACAATTTGTCTTGAAACTACTAGAAGATAAATACGGTATTGGCTGTTATACCGGCACAATGGGGGGAGTATGGCGACGTCATGACGCTCAAATGACGGCTTTGCATGTGCAAAACAATGTCGCTTTTTTGGAAGAGCCAGCTGAACGTCATTGGTATATCAAAAAAACACCCAATCCAAACCATATAAACGTGTTTATGGCACTTGCGACCTCCATGTTCAAACTTTCTCCAGGAAGCTTATTGACCACGGCGGACTGGCTGACTCATACAGAAGGTCAACGTTATGCAGAGAGCTTTGGTGTGCCCGTTGAAACAAAAAGAGACAATATAAAACGAGTAGTACTTGTGGTTGTGCTCAAAGTGGCCACCTATGCTCAGTTGACGCTGTTTCAAGAGGATGATTTAGTTAACTGGATAAAGTCATTAGGCTATGAATTCACTGAAACCGCCTTGAAGGAATTACTGTTTGACATTTTATCCACTGAAGGTGAGGTACTGCTCAACCAAAAGGAAATTGAGCAAATTTGTCAGTTTTGTTTTAAAAATATTAAGCCGCAGCATATCAACCCTCAAGCGGAAAAAATCCGTGACCTGATTAACAGTCAACTTTTTCCTGTACAGAATCAGACGGGACTACCATTACTGTCAATTGCACGGTCAATGTTGGAAAAGAGGAGAAATATTTTCTCTTCTGCAGAAGAGAGAGAACTGTTTTTAATCACTGTGTGTAAAGCGGCCTTCGATGCAATTGTTCAGCGCTATAAAAATGCAATCAGTCCTGAGGATGCCGTTGAGCTCCATGATTTAATGAAAGCCCTGCTTGATCACAAACAGATCGTCGAGCAAAAAGCCCTTGCACTTCAACTCCGATCAGAAATTTATGAGTGGCAGTTAAATATTGATTATCAACGTTGGATTAAAAATCATGCCTTATTAGAAATCGATGCCCAACTTCATGCAGAAAGAATGATGAGTTGGTCAGTTCAGCCAACATTCCATTTGTATATGTTTATGTTTGAGGGTGAGGAAAATCTTTTAGCGAATACCATTGACTCACTTGCAAAACAGTTCTATCACAATTGGAAGCTAACGGTTATTGCTGATGGACTTGCACCCGATGTGATGTTTGATGAGCTGGATGTGTTGGAGTGGCAAAGTTTCCCCGCTGAACAAGACCCATACGTTTTTCTGAATAATTTGATAATGAAGCAGTCAGATGGTTGGGCCATGTTTGTACCGGCAGGTGTGCAGTTTGAAGCGCATACATTTTTGAGTATGGGAGACTATATTGATAAATATCCACAGCAAAAATTATTCTACAGCGATGATGATTTAATTTCCGCTAATGGAACAAGGCACTCTCCACGGTTTAAGCCGGACTTTAATCTCGATATGTTGAGAAGCAAAGATTATGCAGGTTTAGTGCTGTGCGAGAGTAACCTGTTCAGAAGTTTAGGCGGATTTGACATGTTGCCTGCGCATGAAAATTATGGCCTCACGTTTAAAGCCTTTGAATTGTTAGGATCGTCTGCAATAGGTCATATTAGTGATGTGTTGATTCACCTTCCAGAAACGATTCAAGGGCAAATGAACCAACCCACAATGCAGATGGCTGTAGAACAGCATTTAAAGCGTTTGGGTATAAATGCATACCTAGAACCAGGGCTGGCACAAAATAGCGTTCGAGTAGAGTATGAGTGGCCTGTATCACCTCTAGTTTCTATCATTATTCCAACAAAAGATAAAATTGAGTATCTCCGACCATGTGTTGATTCTCTGCTTCTGAAAACGACTTATTCAAACTTTGAGCTGATTATTGTCGATAACCAAAGCGAAGATCCAGATATTTTGGAATATATTAATGTGCTTCAAGCAAACTACGGTGAGCGGGTTAGGCGACTGGAATATCCCTACCCATTTAATTATGCAGCAATAAGCAACTTAGCCGCAAAAGAGGCAAACGGCGAATATTTACTGTTCTTAAATAATGATACGGAAATTTTGCACGCCGAATGGTTAGATAGAATGGTCAGGCATGCACAACGGCCGGAAGTTGGCATTGTCGGAGCACGTTTAGTTTACCCCGAGTCAGGATTAGTGCAGCATGCGGGTGTTATTTTGGGCATGGATAGTGTTGCGGATCATCTTTTCTTAGGAGTGCGGGATATACACGAATCAGGCTATATGGACCGCGCACATTTAGATCAAAACTTTTCTGCTGTAACAGCTGCCTGTTTGATGATTCGAAAATCTATTTATGATGATGTCGGGGGTATGGACGAGGAAAATCTGGCTATTTCCTATAACGATATTGATTTATGTCTAGAGGTACGGGAAAAGGGATACTTAGTGACTTGGACTCCTTATACAGTCTTAGTCCATCACGGAAGTGTCAGTCAAATAAGCGAATTTTCTCCAAGAGCTGACGAAAATTCCCGAAGATTTCTGCGTGAAAAAACATTTATGTTGAAAAAGTGGCTTCCTCAGATAGCCAATGATCCTTACTTTAACCGTCATTTGACTCTTGCAACCAGAGAAATCCAAATCGAAGCCCAAATGCCCACTAATTGGGATACCAATTTTCATGATAGAAATCGTGTGCTTGGGCTGCCATTAGCTGGTGGAAGTGGTGATTACAGAGTGATTCAACCTTTTAGTGCTCTTAGTCATGCAGCATTGGCACAATGTGAATATTATCGATTTAATCATAATTTCACCAAACCGATTATGATCTCGGAATATGCTCGCATTGCACCGGAGACAGTGGTGTTTCATGCCGCTTTAAATGATCTCCAACTTAAACAATTAGACCAGCTTAAAGAATTTTTACCCGAGGTTTTCCGGGTTTATAGTATTGATGATTTACTTACTAACGTGCCGGAGCAGAGTTCAGCCTATAAAGAAATAAAGCGTCATTTTGCTGACGCAAAATCACGAATGAGGCGCGCGCTGCAAGCTTCGGATAGATTAATTGTCTCGACACAACCTTTAGCAGACCTTTGTGCTGGTATGATTGAAGATATCAGAGTTATTCCTAATCGCTTGCCAAAAGAACCATGGCTTTCGGTCACTTCGTTATCTAATCAAAGCGAAAAGCCTCGTGTCGGTTGGGCCGGCGCGCAGCAACATCAAGGTGATCTGGCCATAATGTTTGAAGTAGTTAAGGCGACTGCAGATGAGGTGGATTGGATATTTATGGGCATGTGTCCAGAAAATATTAAGCCTTATGTCCATGAGTATCATCATTTTGTACCAATGGCCGATTACCCTGCAAAACTTGCCAGCTTGAATCTGGATCTGGCTATCGCGCCACTGGAACTCCATCCTTTTAATGAATCAAAAAGTAATCTACGGTTATTAGAGTATGGAGTATTAGGCTGGCCGGTTATCTGTACCGATATTTATCCGTATCGTACCAACAATCCCCCAGTTATTTATGTGCAAAATCAAGTAGATGAATGGGTGGCGGCAATCCGGCAAATATTGGCCGATAAAGCGGCATTAGCTGATGCCGGTTCAGCGTTAAAGGCATGGGTTCTCAAGCATTACATGCTTGAGGATCATCTGGATGAATGGCTTGAGGCTCTGACAAGAAATTAATACCAAATCTATAGGGCCTGTTTGGCCCTTTATTTTTCTAGGTTTACGCTTACCACATTGAAAAAATAAAGATTATTGGCACGAACACTGCTTAGTTGAATTCATACCTGTTCGGAACGCCGGCAGGTTCTGAATAGAATCGCTCAATTAGGGAGAGTGTTATGGCACTAATCGTCAATAGTAATCTGGCATCTTTGAATGCTCAGCGTAACCTGAGCACTTCGCAAAATGATCTGAATACAGCTTTACAACGTTTATCCTCTGGTTTGCGAGTTAACAGCGCCAAAGATGATGCTGCTGGTCTTTTTGTGGCTCAACAACTTACTCGAGATATTCGGGGAACAAACCAAGCTGTTCGTAATGCAGCAGATGGTATTTCATTAGGACAGACTGCTGAGGGTGCGTTAGGCCAGGTAGCCAACAATCTTCAGCGGATTCGTGAAATTGCTATCCAGGCGTCAAACGCCACGGTTGGTGATCGCAGCGGTTTACAAAAAGAAGTAGATCAGTTGACCCAGGAAATTTCGCGTATTGTTCAAACCACTGAGTTTAGTGGAACCAAGCTATTAAGTGGGGCAACCTCTCTGGTCTTCCAGGTTGGTGCCAGTGGTTCAACAAATAACCAAGTGACTCTGGATACGGTTAATATTACGGGTATTGGTGGTTATTCATTAGATTTAACTGCAACCGGAACAATCAATGTCAGTGATGCCTCAAATGCATCTGCAGCATTATCAGGATTATCAACTGATATTGATACGGTTAACCAGACTCGTGCAACCTACGGTGCTTTGCAGAACAGATTTGAAGCCGTTATATCTAATCTGCAGAATTATGCCGAGAATTTGACTGCTGCACGTAGTCGGATTGAAGATGCCGATTTTGCGGCTGAAACAGCCCGATTGACTCGTGCTCAGATCCTGCAGCAGGCAGGTACATCAATTCTGGCACAGGCAAACAGTTTGCCACAGAGTGCATTAACCCTATTGCAGGGCTAATTATGATGGCTTCAAAGTTCCTGGAAAGACATGCTTTGGGTGGATTCCGGTTTATTTGAAAAAAAGATTAAAGAAAAATAATCGCAGGTCGCTAAACATTTCGGAGGCGGTAAATACTGGGTTTTCCACAGTCTGTCCGCCATGTTTAGTGGGGCAAAATGCCCTTAAAAGCCTAGGAGAATTCTCATGGCGGTTATTGTTAACTCGAATCTGGCATCATTAAATGCACAGCGTAATCTTGAAGCATCACAAGGCAGTCTGAATCAATCACTGCAACGTTTATCATCTGGTCTGCGTATCAACAGCGCGAAAGACGATGCAGCCGGTTTGTTCATCGCTGAACAGCTGACTCGTGATATCCGTGGTACCAACCAAGCAGTTCGTAATGCATCTGATGGTATTTCCCTCGGTCAAACTGCTGAGGGTGCATTAGGTGAAATTGGTAATAACTTGCAACGTATCCGTGAGCTAGCGGTACAGTCTGCCAACGCCACAACAGGTAACCGTACAGGTATCCAGGCTGAGGTTAACCAGTTAACTCAAGAAATCTCACGTATTATTCAGACTACTGAATTTGCCGGTAATGGTCTACTGAGTGCTGCCAACTCATTGACATTCCAAGTCGGTGCAAGTGGTGCTGCAACAAATCAATTGTCGGTATCAACTGTTAGTATGACTGCTATTGCCGGCTATTCAGCTGATTTGGCGGCAACAGGTACAATTGACGTAAGTACTGCTGGTGCGGCTTCTGGAGCACTTGCTAACTTGAGTACCGCTCTGGATACTGTTAACCAATCACGTGCCACATACGGTGCTCTGCAAAATCGTTTTGAGGCGGTTATCTCTAACCTGCAAAACTATGCAGAAAACCTGACTGCAGCACGGAGCCGTATCCAAGATGCTGACTTTGCTGCTGAAACAGCTAACCTGACGCGTTCGCAAATTTTGCAACAGGCTGGTGTTTCAATCCTGGCGCAGGCAAATACCCTGCCTCAGACAGCACTTTCATTACTCGGATAAGTTACCGGGAGGCTTTCCCGGCAAATAGCCGGGAAACGCTTACCCGATACTCTTGGAGGATGAAGGAATGACTACCAACGATTTAACAGTTAAAACTGATTCGTTGTCATTACCAAATTCTGGCAATATTCAGCAGGGCAGTAATGTTCCTGCTGAAGTTGTTTCAGGGCTTGCTTCAACACAACGGGTTAATCCATTGGCTCAACCGAAGATGTTATCCAAACAGCTGGAAGCCACGGAGGAGCAATTAGCAGCGATTCAGGAGAGAGTGGTTGAGCTTAATAGCTACATGCAAAACTTGAATCGTTCTTTACAATTTTCAGTAGATGATAAAAGTGGCGATACGGTTATTAAAGTGATTGATTCTGAAACGGATGAATTAATCAGACAAATACCCGCTGAAGAGTTATTAGTCGTTCGTAGCTCTTTGGAAGAGTATCGCGGCATGTTGCTGGAGATGAGAGTTTGATTGGCGTGTAATTTGCTTAAAATTACACACTAATCGGGAGCGTTATCATGGCTACAATACAAGCACCAGGCATCGGGTCTGGCTTAGATGTAAACGATATTGTCACTAAGTTGATGGAGATTGAGCGTCAGCCTATCGACAACTTAACGTCAAAAAAGTCATTTATTAATGCTCAGATAAGTGCTTATGGCTCGCTAAAGAGTAAAGTCGCTGATTTCCAATCAGCAATGGCTAATCTTAATTCACCTGAGAAGTTTCAGGTATATCAAGCCACTAGTGGAAGTGAGTCTGTTTTTACCAGTTCAGTTTCAAATGGTGCTGTTGCTGGAAATTACGATATTGAAGTGGTCAGTCTGGCAGAAAGGGACAAAATTGCCACTCAAGCCTATACCGATTCCAATACGGTCGTGGGTGAAGGCACACTGAGTATCAGTATCGGAGCTGAGAGTTTTGATCTCACGATTGATAGTAGCAATAACACTTTGGCTGGTATACGTGATGCAATTAATGATGCAGCTGATAACACCGGTGTCTCTGCGACAATTGTTACGGGTGACGATGGTGCTCGTCTGGTTCTCTCTTCTAAAGAAACCGGAACAGATAATGCTCTGCGGATAAGTGTAACAGACAGTGATGGTGGCAATACTGATGAAGCTGGTCTATCTGCCTTAGCCTATAATCCAGAAGGCGGAGTGGAATTTCGGGCGGCCATTTCTTCCGCTCAAAATGCCCTTGTCCGGATAGACGGTTTTAATGTCAGTAGTAGCACCAATACAATTACGGGCGCTATTGATGGTGTGACTATCAATGCTGCTTCTATAGGCTCTTCAACGTTAAGTGTAACTCGGGATGATGAGAAAATTCTCGAATCTGTTGAAGCCTTTGCAGCTGCCTTCAATGCTTTACGAACGGAAATTAACAAGCAACGCGATGGACAGCTGGAAGCTGATAGCACTCTTTTATCGTTAGAACGGCAAATTTTTGATGTTTTAAATGCTGGTTCATCAATTGACGGTTCCTCTTTTAGTTATCTGATAGAAGCGGGTGTCTCAATCAATAAACAGGGCGTTATGGAGGTTGATTCGGATCGTATTACTGAAATTATGAATACCGATTTTGAATCTTTTACCAATTTATTTGCCTCAGAGAATGGTGGGTTTGCAGCAAAACTATCAACCCTTGCCAATGGTTGGTTAGCCAGCGATGGATTGATTGATGCCCGTGAAGACGGTCTGAAGACTCAAGTCGAGGGAATTGATGACCAGATTTTACGAATGGAAGATCGAATGATTTCTGTAGAAGCCAGAATCCGAGCTCAATTTACTGCGCTTGATACTCTGGTGAGCAGCCTTAATAATACGTCGAGCTTTTTAACGCAACAATTAGCTTCATTGAATAATAATAAGTAACACAGAGCGAAATTAGGATGATGCAAAACATGATCAATAAAAAAGCACTGGAAGGTTATGGTCGGGGAGCCGTAGAGTCAGAAGTTAACTTTGCCTCACCGCATCGTATTATTCAGATGTTAATGGAGGGGGCGCTATCTAAAATTGCTACCGCCAAGGGCTGTATCGACCGAAATGATATTGCTGAAAAAAGTCGGCAGATTACTTGGGGCATGAATATTATCCAAGGCTTACGAACCAGCCTTGATGCTCAAAAAGGTGGTGAAGTTGCTGCTAACCTGGATGCCTTGTACGAATATATGGGGCGACGTTTGCTTGAAGCAAATGTCAGTAATGATGTTGCAATTCTGGATGAAGTCAGCAGCCTTTTAATGGAAGTGAAAGCTGGTTGGGATAATATTCCGGCTGATTATCACTAATCATTTATGACACATTTCAGCGATAAACTTAACTCCCTGCACCAAGCGGTGCAACTTACTCAAAATATGCTGGCTATGGCTAAGCAGAAACAATGGAATGAATTGCCAGAAATTGATAAAAAAAGGCAAATACTGTTGCAGTCGATATTTCCTTTAGATGACGATTCTCCAGAAATTGAAAGTCAGGCGACAGTGCTGCAAACACTTATCGACACCAACAATGAACTGATTGCGCATTGCCAGGAAGGAAAACAATCTCTACAACTTCAAATGCGTAATGCAAAATTCACCCATAAAGCCGTAACGGCTTATCAATCCAATTAGTTAGCGCGCTTGTTTCTGAAAAAGTTCCCATTTACAGTGTCATTTTTTTGACAACTAACTGCAAAGTGCTTAACTTGAATTAACTAAATCCCTAACGTAATACCAGCAGGTTCAGAAAGAGCTTGCCTTCAGGAGCAGTTATGAATGCGTGTAATATCTTGGTGATAGATATTGACCCACAACGCCGAGAAACACTTTCCACGCTTATTGCGTTCGTAAATTGCCACGCTGTCGTGGTGAATGATATGGAAAACTGGTTTGATAGTGTTAATGATTTGAATGATATTGCTTTAGCGCTGGTTGGGGATTGTGGTGGTGTTAGCCCGACAAAACAGTTATTACGTGAGCTTATTAATCATGAAGCAAGGATCCCGGTTTTTACACTCGATTATCCAGAAGCTTTAATCAGAGAATTTCCCGGCTCTATCGGTAGCTTAAATTACCCCATCAAATACCTTCAGCTAAACAATGCAATCCAACAAGCTTCGGTTTACAGGAACCAGGCTGATAATCAAGCTGAAACAGAACCGTTATTTCGTTCGCTGGTGGGCAACAGTACAAAGATGAAACGGGTTCAAAAAATGATACATCAGGTTTCTGATTCAGAAGCCAATGTATTGATTTTAGGAGAATCTGGAACGGGTAAAGAGGTGGTTGCCCGCAACCTGCATTATTTTTCCTCACGTCGCGATAAACCTTTTGTACCGGTAAACTGCGGTGCTATTCCCGGTGAACTTCTGGAAAGCGAATTATTTGGCCATGAAAAGGGTGCGTTTACTGGCGCGATAACTGCCCGTAAAGGTCGTTTTGAAATGGCTGAAGGCGGAACACTGTTTCTTGATGAAATCGGTGATATGCCCCTGCCTATGCAAGTTAAGTTATTAAGAGTTTTACAGGAAAGAACCTTTGAACGCGTAGGCAGTAATAAAACTCAGAAAGCCAATGTCAGAGTGATTGCTGCAACTCATCGTAATCTCGAAACTCATATAGGTGATGGTCGCTTTAGAGAAGACCTGTTTTACCGCTTAAACGTTTTTCCTATTGAGATGCCTGCCTTACGCGAGCGGCCTGAAGACATTCCATTATTGATTCATGAGCTTATACAGCGAATAGAACATGAGAACCGGGGAGCTGTACGCTTTACTCCGACGGCCATCGCATCATTATGCCGCTATACCTGGCCCGGCAATGTTCGGGAACTGGCAAATGTGGTTGAAAGACTCGTCATTTTATATCCCTACGGCACGGTAGACTTTGATGACCTGCCAGAGAAATACCAGATTGAGGGTGAACCACTCCCGGAAGTTATTACATCGGCAATTGATTCCCAGCCACACTCACCCACTGCGCTTAAAGTATCCTCCAAAGCGAATGGTAGTGATGCTTCAGCTTCAGCGAATGGTTTTCAGCAATCTGATGATGCGCTGTTAAGTATGGATACCATACCTGAAGATGGCTTGGATTTAAGGGAACATCTGGCCAATCTGGAATATCTGCTGATCAAACAGGCCCTGGATGAAGCGGCTGGGGTTGTAGCTCATGCAGCCAGTAGATTAAAAATGCGCCGAACGACGTTAGTTGAAAAGATGCGAAAATACGGTATTCAACGGGATATTGAAATCAGCTGAAATAGCGCCTGAAATTTGACTCTGAAATAAAGTTATTTAATATAACATATTGAAAAATAAAGAATAAAAAATAGGGCATATATTTTGCTAACTCACTATTGGAAACCCTTTAGTGGAGCAAAATTAGATGAACCTCAAATGGCCTGAATCCTCACCTTACAGTGAAAATAAAGTTGCGTTAAAGGCAATACAACCAACAAAACGTAATGTGGTTGATATCGCTGAACATAAGCCTTTGTGGACACCACCGGTAAATTCCAAAAAAACATCCGCTTCAGAGAGCCGCATTGCAGATCGTCTCAGCAGTTTGCTTGCCGTCATTCCTGGTGGTGTTGTGGTCATTGATGGAATGGGTGTGGTTCAGGATTGTAACCAGGTAGCGATTAATTTATTAGGCGAACCGTTGACGGGTCAACGCTGGATTGATGTTATCAAACGTGCGTTCAAGCCCAGAGAAGATGATGGGCATGATGTTTCACTGGCAGATGGTCGACTGGTCCATATTTCAACCAGCCCGCTGGATAAAGAGCCTGGCCAGATTATTCTTTTGCAGGAAGTTACCGAAACTCGTCAGTTACAACGTAAGGTTGCACATCTGCAAAGATTATCGGCTATGGGTGAAATGGCCGCACGTCTGGCACATCAAATTCGTACCCCTTTATCATCGGCCACTTTATATCTGGCTCCGCTTCTTAAGCCTGAGACTGAACAAACTACACAATTAAAATTTGCCCGTCGTTTACATGACAGCCTGAGCCATATGGAACAGCTGGTTCGCAATATGTTGGCATTTTCACGGGGTGATATGAATAGCACTGCTCCGGTAAGTGTGAATGCATTAATTGATGAGCTGGTTCAGCAATTTGTGGCACAACCGGAAAGTGAATCGCTCAATGTTCATGTCATTAATCTGGTGAACGATGGTTATATTTATGGCTGTCAGCCAGCTTTGGTTAGTGCACTGAATAATTTACTCAACAATGCCCGGCAGGCCTGTGGGGAAACAGGAAAAATAACCATTCATGCTGATTATGCTGAAGAAGGTCAACAACAGTTTATTGAAATCAGTATTGAAGATAATGGTGCTGGCATCGCCGAAGCTGATTACGACAAGATTCTGCAGCCTTTCTATACCACGCGTTCTTCAGGAACCGGGTTAGGACTCGCTGTGGTGCAGTCTGTTGCCAGAGCTCACAAAGGTATGCTCTGGCTCGATAGCGAGCAGGGGGTAGGCAGCACGTTCTGTCTGCGATTGCCTGTTTACCGTCCATCTAATACCTCTCAGGAACAAATGCAAGCAGGAGTCAAATCATGAATCAGTCGATGATTATGGTAGTGGAAGATGATGCCAATTTACGTACCGCTTTATGCGACACGCTGGAACTTGCGGGCTATAAAGTTACGTCGACCGATCACGGGCAAAAGGCCTTGGATAAACTGGCTAATGAACCGATTGGCTTATTGCTCAGCGACTTGCAGATGCAACCGATGGATGGTCATACATTATTGAAAAAAGCCCGGGCGATGTTGCCTTCATTACCTGTTGTTCTGATGACGGCTTATGGTTCTGTACAAAGTGCGGTAGAAGCCATGCACGAAGGGGCTTGCGACTATTTAATGAAACCGTTTGAAGCTGATGATTTATTGCAGCGGGTACAACGCTACGTGCGAATACTGCCAGCCAGTGATGATATGGTCGCAGCAGCCAAATCATCAGTGGATTTACAGGCCTTGGCCAGACGTGTTGCTGAGACTGACGCAACCGTTCTGATAAATGGTGAAAGTGGTACGGGTAAAGAAGTGTTAGCACGCTTTATTCACCGGCATTCACCACGTCAGGACGGCCCTTTCATTGCCATTAACTGTGCGGCTATTCCGGAGTCCATGCTTGAAGCCACTCTGTTTGGTTACGAAAAAGGCGCGTTTACTGGGGCAGCTCAAGCCTATGCTGGTAAGTTTGAGCAGGCTAATCAAGGCACGATTTTGCTGGATGAAATTACCGAGATGGATATTTCATTGCAGGCCAAATTACTGCGCGTATTGCAAGAGCGCGAAGTGGAGCGTCTGGGGGGCAGAAAAACCCTCTCTCTTGATGTTCGTGTGCTGGCGACTACCAACCGCACTTTACGTGATGAAGTCAAAGCCGGCCGTTTCCGTGAGGATCTATTTTACCGATTGAATGTTTTTCCGTTGCAGTTATTGCCTTTGAGAGAAAGACCTCAGGATATCGTACCGCTTGCCGAGCAGTTACTCGAACGTCATTGCAAGCAAGGTGGACGGGTCGCTCCGCATTTCGACAGTGAAGCAAAAAGAAAACTGTCGCAACACAACTGGCCGGGAAATGTTCGGGAACTCGATAATGTTCTGCAACGGGCGTTGATTTTACAAACTGGCTCAATCATTAGCGCCGATGATTTGGCATATGAAGCTATATCGGGAGCTCAGCAAACCACAAATGAACTAAACGCGACACCTGTTACAGAGCAGAGTGAGACTGTTAGCCCCGTCGATAATGCAGATGATTTACGTAGTCACGAACAGCGTCATATTCTCGACATACTGGCAAAACATCGCGGTAGCCGCCGGGAGACAGCAAAAGAATTAGGCATCAGTGAACGCACCTTACGCTACAAAATCTCACGTTTTCGTGAACAGGGCATTGCCATTCCTGGAAAATTTGGCAAGAAGTCTGCATAAACAAACTCAGCCCAACAAGCAATACAAAGCGAGAATATAATCATGATAAAAGCTATTGATCCTAACCAGTTACTGACGCAGATGCGGGCCATGCAAACTCAGGCTAATCAGACCATGCCAATGCCAGCTGAGCAGAATTTATCCAGTGGCAGAGTTGATTTTGGTGATCTGATGAAAAATGCTGTGGATAAAGTAAATGAAACTCAACAAACAGCAGGTCAGTTACGAACAGCTTTTGAATTGGGTGATCCCAATGTCAATTTAACCGATGTCATGATTGCCTCCCAAAAATCCAGTGTGGCGTTTGAAGCCACGGTCCAGGTCCGCAATAAGCTGATTGAGGCTTATCAGGAAGTCATGAGAATGTCGATTTAATGGCGTTGGTTTAACTGAAGAGCCTGAATATGGAAAATGCACCTGCTACAAAAACGAACACATTTGCTGCCAACACTCCGTTGGCGGTTATGCAAAATAATATTTCCCGCCAACCCATAACCAAGCAGATCATGTTTTTATTGGCGATCGCAGCCAGTATTGCTGTTGGCGGTTACGTGTTTATGTGGTCACAAACACCTTCTTATCAGGTGTTATTTTCCGGCATGGAAGCTCAGGAATCCTCTGAAGTAGCCAATGTGCTGCAACAGATGCAAATTGATTATAAGTTAGACCCTACTACAGGGGCATTGTTGGTTCCGGCTTCAGAAGTTCAGGGATTACGCTTACGCCTGGCAGCTGAAGGTTTACCGCGCAGTAGTGCACAAGGCATGGAAATCCTCAGTCAGGAACAGGGGTTTGGCACCAGCCAGTTTATTGAGCAGGCTCGCTATCAGCGTGCAATGGAACAAGAGCTTGCCCGTTCAGTGAGTGAGTTACAGAACGTTCGCAGTGCCCGTGTGCATCTGGCTATTCCCAAGCAATCGGTATTTGTACGTGAACGTAAACCGCCTACGGCTTCAGTGGTCGTTAATCTTTATTCTGGACGAACATTAGAACGTGGCCATATATCGGCTATTACTCACATGGTCGCGGCCAGCATACCTAACATGAAAAGTTCAGATGTCACGGTAGTCGATCAGCGTGGCAATTTACTTAGCCAACCAGAACGGAGTAACAGTCTGGCATTAAGTGATTCCCAGCTAGAGTTTACGCAAAAACTTGAGCAATTATATATCAGTCGTATTGAGGATATTTTGACACCTATCGTTGGCATGAATGGCGTGCGTGCCCAAGTGGTGGCAGATGTCGATTTTACGGTAACCGAACAAACACAGGAAAGTTATAACCCGGATCTCGCGGCATTACGAAGTGAACAACTTGCTGAAGAAGAGCGCGTTGGGGGATTTGGACCTATGGGAGTGCCGGGGGCATTGGCTAATCAACCTCCTGGTGGTGGTGTCGCACCGGAACAAGCTGCTCAGGAAAACGCTGGAGAAGATGGAGAAACGACTACTGAGACGGTTACACCTGGCTCAAGTTCACGTCGCACCACCCGTAATTTTGAATTGGATCGCACCATCAGTCATAGCCGTCTGGCGCCTGGCGACATTCGTAAGCTGAGCGTTGCTGTATTGGTCGATGAACCGACCACCACCGACGCTGAAGGTAATGTTGTCACCACACCAATGAGCGACGCACAAATGGCGCGTATTAACACGCTTGTCATGGACGCAATTGGTTTCAATATGGCCCGAGGCGACAGCTTAAATGTTGTCAGCGCACCATTTGTAACTCCGATTGAGGCCGAGCCACTTCCAGGTATCCCACTGTGGGAACAACCATGGGTTTGGGACGTGGGTAAACAAGTCTTGGGTGCATTGGTCGTGTTATTCTTAATATTTGGTTTGATACGTCCAGCTTTCAGAGATTTGAATAAATCTCCTGATAAACAGTTAGCCAACCAGAGCGGTGAAAATGCCGAGGGAATGTCAGCAGAGCAAGTATTGGCAGCAAGTAGTAAAAACGGTGAGGATATTGCTAAACTGACGACTGGTTCTGAGCGTGTTGAACAGCATTTAACTAATATTCGCAGTTTAGTACAGCAGGACCCTGCGCTGGTTGCGCAGGTCGTAAAAAACTGGGCAGCGAGTGATGCATAATGGCCGAACAACCCCGTAAATTAACTGGTACTGAAAAAGCCGCAGTTTTTCTTCGCTCAATAGGTGAGGAAGATGCTGCGCAGGTGCTTAAGCATATGGGGCCGAAAGAAGTTCAGAAAATCGGTCAGGCCATGGCAACTTTGAACAATGTGACGCGTAGTGAGGTTGAAACTGTATTAGGCAGTTTTGTCACCACGGTGGAACAGGAAACTGGTCTGGGCATTGGCTCTCATGATTATGTACGGAAAATGCTGGTTGGTGCACTGGGTGAAGAACGTGCCGGTGGTTTGCTTGATCGGATTCTTTCCGGTGGCAATACCAATGGTCTGGAGCAGTTAAAATGGATGGATGCTCGTGCTATCTATGAAGTCATACGACTGGAACATCCCCAAATCGTCGCGATAGTCTGTTCGTTTCTCGATCCCGATCAAGCAGCTCAGGTGCTTGGTATGTTTCCAGAACGTGATCAGGCAGCGATTCTGCTGCGGGTGGCCACATTGGATGGTGTGCAGCCTGCGGCGCTGAATGAGCTGAATGAAATCCTGGAAAAACAATTCAGCGGTAATGCTGGCGGACAAACTGCCACCGTTGGCGGGCCTAAAACAGCTGCCGATATCCTTAACTTTGTTGAGGGTAGTCGTGAAGCAGCCATTATGGAAAAAATCAAAGAATCCGAACCGGATCTCGGTCAGAACATCGAAGATTTGATGTTTGTATTTGATAATCTGATTGATGTGGATGATCGTGGCATGCAAACATTAATGCGTGAAATTCAAACCGATCAGCTTCAGCTTGCCCTTAAAGGTGCTGATGAAAATCTCAAAGAGAAGTTTCTTAAAAATATGTCCCAGCGTGCAGCAGAGATGTTACGTGATGATCTTGAAGCGATGGGACCCGTGCGTATCAGTGATGTTGAGGCCGCGCAAAAATCCATTTTGTCTACCGCACGGATGTTATCCGATAAAGGTGATATTGCATTAGGTAGCGGTGGTGGTGATGACTTCATCTGATGATCTTTATACCACCCAACATGCTAACGTTTTATCCGCCGAAGAACTCGCCAATGCCTATGAGCGATGGGAAGTTCCTCGTGTGGTATCGGTGTCAGATGTTGAAGCTGAAAATACCAACCCTTTAACCGTTGAAGCATTGGAAGCCGTTCAGCAGGCAGCGCAGGAAGAAGGTTTTAAGCTGGGCTATGATGAAGGTTACCAGCAAGGTCATGAAGCAGGATTGAAAGCCGGGGAAGCCGATATTCTGCAACAGGCTCAACAATGGAAAGCCTTGATTGACAGTCTGAATAATCCGCTTAAGAGCATTGATTCAATTGTTGAACATGATTTACTGTCGATGATCAGTTTGCTGGTGCGGCAAATGGTTTATCACGAACTTCAGCAAAAACCTGAAATGGTTTTGACCGCTGTGCGCGAAGCGCTTGCAGTTTTACCCGTCAGTGATCGCCAGCTAAAAGTTTATCTGAACCCCGAAGATATGGAGCTGGTAAAAAACGGCTTGAAACTGGATGAAGATACCGGCTGGCAATGGTATGAGGATCCGCTGGTAAATCGTGGGGGAGCCAAGTTGGTGACGGCAGATACTACCATTGATGCCACCGTTGAAACCCGACTCAATAATTTGATTTCACGGTTATTAAGCCAAGACAACCATCATGAACCCAGCTGAATCGCCAAACCAATCAACCTCTTTGCATGACAGGTTGCAGCATCAGCTGGAGCGACTGACAGCAGATCATGAAACACCGATTACCGTTGAAGGACGATTGACCCGAATGGTCGGTCTGACGCTGGAGGCTGTTGGATTCCAGGCCTCCATTGGCAGTCGTTGCGAAATTCATGCTCCTGGCAGAGAACCTGTCGAAGCTGAAGTAGTAGGGTTTCATGATGAAACACTGTATTTAATGCCTACCGGCAATATTCGCGGCTTGGTTCCTAATGCCCGGGTCAGGCCAATCCGTAGTGATTCTCAGGTACCTGTTGGTAACGCTTTACTAGGCAGAATTGTCGACGGTGCCGGAAAACCGCTTGATGGACGTGGGCCGCTTAACGTAAAAGATAAAGTCCCTCTGCATGGGAAAACAGTAAATCCTTTATCCCGTGCACCGGTCAGACAACATCTTGATGTTGGTGTCCGGGCAATCAATACGTTAATGACGGTTGGTCGTGGTCAGAGGATGGGTCTGTTTGCCGGGAGTGGTGTCGGCAAAAGTGTGTTGCTGGGTATGATGACGCGTTTTACCGAAGCTGATGTCATCGTGGTGGGATTGATCGGTGAACGGGGACGTGAAGTTAAAGAATTTATTGAAGATATTCTAGGTGAAGAAGGCTTAAAGCGTGCCGTGGTCGTCGCATCACCAGCCGATCATTCACCCTTGATGCGGTTGCATGGCGCCATGCTGGCAACCAGTATTGCAGAATACTTTCGCGATCAGGGCAAGCAGGTTTTGTTGTTAATGGATTCACTGACACGTTTTGCCCAGGCGCAGCGTGAAATTGCCCTTGCAGTTGGTGAACCGCCAGCCACCAAAGGTTATCCTCCATCGGTTTTTTCGTTATTACCACAGCTTGTTGAACGTGCTGGCAGTGGTGAAGTTGGTGGTGGAGCAATAACCGCAATTTATACGGTGCTCACCGAAGGTGATGATCAACAGGATCCGGTGGCCGATGCAGCTCGTGCCATACTTGATGGACATATAGTGTTATCCAGGCAGTTAGCTGAAGCCGGGCATTATCCGGCGATTGATGTTGAAGCGTCGATCAGTCGTGTCATGCCGCAGGTTGTCGATGCCAAACAACTGCAGCTGGCCCAGCAATTCAAACGAATCTATTCTACTTACCGGCAGAATCAGGATTTAATTACCATTGGTGCCTATCAGGCAGGAAGCGATCAGCAAATTGATGAAGCCATTAATCGTTTTCCGGCGTTATCAGCAATGTTGAAACAGGACATGCATGTGGCGCATGATTGGAACAGTAGCCTGCAGTCATTGCAAAAACTGGCTTTTGGCCAGATGAGCAATTCACAGCAANTAAATGGACAANTGATGACAGCGGAGCAACGTAAATTCTAATTTTGGATAACANGACGGATTCGGGTGCTANAGCAATATGACACGGGCAAGCAAACTGATACCNGTNATTGAAATGGCCGGTCGNGAGACCGATAAAGCCATGCAGAGNCTGGTTCAGGCCAACAACGTGCTTGAGCANGAAAAACATCAGCTTAATGATTTACTGCGTTATCGCGAAGAGTACCTGCAGCAATTNCGNCAAGGNGANGCTNTACAGATGAGTGCTCGCAAAGCAATTGACTTAAGATCATTTCTTGCNCAGTTAGATAACGCTATTCGAATGCAACAGCGCCACGTCGAACAGTGTTTTATGCAGACCCAAAAACAACGNCAGNTNTGGNTGGAAGCCAAAAATAAACAACGATCTATNGAATCCCTCAAAGAACGCTATCAAAAAGAAGACGAGCAACGTCAGCATAAACTGGAGCAGCGACTGGCNGATGAACATACCGCTATGCTNTGGGCACGCAAACATAAATAAACCCTGGCATATGGCATAGTCTCTGCTTAGATTTGTTATGTGGTAATTTGCATANGACATTGGTTGTATAAACTCACAAGCGGACATTTTTGTCCGGTCNTTATTGTATTGCGGCAAAAAATGTAATTAAAAAAAGCTATAAANATGACGAATACAACGGAAAAACTTGATTGTGGAGAACAGNTAAACATTACTCANNTGGAGTCNTGGTATTTGCACTGTTTAAAAATNCTGCTGGCNGGAAATAACGTNTTTATTGATGTCAGNCGTTTGCANCGTATTGATACCGCGGCGTTACAATTACTNTANCAATTTCAGCAACAGGCAGAGAAATATGATATTGAGGTNCACTGGTCTGNGATGAGTGATAGCTTTCAGGATGCCGTAAGTCTTTCCGGTCTATCTTTTAAAATGACCGATCAGCCATCAGTTGCCGANAATGATTCAATGGAGAATAACTAANATGGCNCGGATTCTAGTCGTCGATGATTCNCCCTCGCTCAGACAGATGTTGCAGATTATTTTGCAGAATTCAGGCCATGATGTGGTGTGCGCAGAAGATGGTAAACAGGCCATTGATATGGCNACTGAGCAGCANTTTGAANTGGTATTAAGTGANTTTAATATGCCGCAACTGACNGGACCNGAATTCATAACGATGCTGCGCNTGTTACCGCAATACCGNTTNACNCCGGTNCTGTTNTTAACAACGGAAACAGATGAAGACAAAAAAAATCTTGGCCGTGTTTCAGGNGCNAGTGGATGGTTAAAAAAACCGTTTGATCCTGAACAGTTGGTCGACACTATCAACTCACTGCTTAATTAATNTTCGATTGCCATGCATCCGCTTTTATCCTCTGCCACAGCTGCTTTTCATGAGGAAGCTCTGGAAACATTAAACCAAATAGAGGATTGGCTCTTANCGTCATTGGAGAGNTCCACCAGCGGCGATGCCCATTGGCAAGATACTCTCAGACTATTGCACTCNCTCAAGGGGACTGCCGCCAGTTTCGAAAATGAAGCAATAGCAAAAGTTTGTCATGCCATCGAGAATATTCTGACGGAAAACCGCCAACTTACCNGCCANGACAGGGACGGACTNNTGGNGGCAATTGANTTTTGCCGGCAATGCTTAAGTGGNNCTGANGCAGATCCAGNANTACAGGNCGAANANCTGGCAAATTGCCTTGCTNGGATAAATCGTCTGGATNAGCNNAANCAGAATAATGGTAAACCACCGATTGTGCCGGAAATGAATGGNTCNGTCTGGCAAATNGATTTTGNCCCACATCCNCAGTTTTTTGAAAACGGCCATGATCCATTACGNATTATCAAAGNATTACGCCAGTTTGGTCCGGTAAAGGTNTCCGTCTTNACTGATAAATTACCCGATTTTGCAGATTTTGACCTGTATAAATGTTACCTGCGCTGGCANATAACACTTACNGCNGAAGTGAGNTANCAACAAATTATNTCGCAGTTTGACTGGGTAAAACATGTCTGTGATTTCACGGTAGAAGTATTGGCTTTAGCGCAGACCAAAAGAGTCAATGAGCCAAATCGATACAAAATGAGCGAGGCCAATCTGCAAGCATTATTAACCGTTTCGCATACATTACAGACACAGTTAAAGCAGACGTTTGCACTTACTAACCAGTTAAATCAAACGGATAAAATTCGTTTAACGCGTCGTAATCAGGCGATGAAACATCAACAGCAATTATTGCAACAACAGCTGTTACATATTTCGATGCGTCCATTGGCCGATGCTTTTGCAAGATTACCCCGGATGGCATTTGATCTGGCGAATAAAACCGATAAACCAATCCAGTTGAATATGGATATCGCGCCCATTGAGGTGGATAGCATGATCGTCAATTCGTTGATAGATCCATTAACCCATCTTTTGCGAAATACATTCGCTCATGGAATTGAACCCACCGAGCTTCGCCAGCAGTCCGGCAAATCTGTAAAAGGTCAAATCCACATTATTGCTGAACAAGTTGATGAGCAACTGATCATTCGATTCAGTGATGACGGAGCTGGTTTAGCTGAAGAAAAGATCCTGGCCAAAGCAAAACAGCTCGGGGTCAATTTGCAGGGGAGTAAGCTTGATCAACAACTGCTCAGTGACTGGGTATTTCGGCCAGGTTTTTCCACCGCAGTATCAGCAGATGCTATCTCCGGAAGAGGTATCGGATTGGATGTTGTGAAGCAACATATTACCGATATGGGAGGTCGAATTGAGTTAATTTCGAGCCATGGCAGAGGATGCTGTTTTACCCTGTACATACCTGTTCATCAGGCTTTAATGGATGTACAACTCATTAATGTTGATCAACAAACGCTGGCATTGCCATTAATAAGTGTGCTGGATAGCTATGCTGCTCATAGCAGCAGGTTAGTCTGGCATCGAGGCAAAAAGTGGTTTATCACTGATGATAACCGGCAAGTACCATTGATTGATATTCGCCAATTCCTGCAGTTGCCTGTACAGGAAACAGATGATCAGTCCGGTTTTATCATTTTACTGACTACTGAAAACAATGTTTTTGCAATGAAGGTAGACAGTTTGGCTGAACAGGCTCAACTGCTTGTTAAGTCCTTACTTCCGCATTATCGTCATGTAAATGGAGTCAAGGGCGTCGCAATACTGAATGATGGAAATATTGCTTTACTGCTCGAGCCTGGCAAGCTGTTGATGTCCCTTACGATTGCCGGTGAGCAATGAAATCGTCTGCTAATTCGCCTTTGGACAATGATCTTTACCAGCTGATCGTTATCGAAGATCAGCAATATGCGCTGCCGGTCCATTGTATTACGACTGTCCTGGCGTTGGAAAATGTATTACGACTGCCTGGAACGAACTCATGGTTATCTGGTGTTGTGCATGTTCGCAATGCGATTGTGCCGGTCGTTAATATGAATAAATTGATTGAAGTTGACGTCCCTCCTCATCAATTTAACTGTCCATTACTGGTTTTGTTACATCATCCATTGGATTCACAACGACTACTGGGGCTTAGTGTTACCGACGTGACGATTCTAATGTACCACTCAGAGCTTGCTGAAATGGCATCCAGCTCATCCACACATCAGTGTCTGATAAATAGTGTGAATGATGATTCACAAAAGATTCATTTACTTGATATAGCTAATTTATTTGAGCAATTGCTACAGGGACAGAATTAAACCATGTTTGGGCAAGGGACAAAACGAATTATTGCTGTGATGAATCAGACCCATGACGTCGGTAAAACCACCATCACGGCAAACCTGGGGGTGATTCTGGCAGAAATGGGTTATCGGGTGCTGATGCTGGATTTGGATCCCCAGGCTGATCTCACCCGACAATTTGGGGTAGCTGAAACTCAAATTGGCATGGATGCTTTACTTTCTTTTAAAGATGATGCCCGTGATGTAATACTGCCTCTAAGCGAACAACTGTCTTTAATTGCGTCGGGTCCCGAGCTGCATTTGTTCGAACAGCAAACACCATCAATAAAACTCGGTGTTAAACTGAAGCAACTACTTACTTCGACAATACAATCAGATGCAGATATCATTCTGATTGATTGCGCTGCGATCTCAGGATTATTAGGCACGAATGCCGTTTTGGCTGCGAGTGATATGCTTATACCAGTTTCTGCGGAGCATGGTGCATTACGCGGTATGATAAAAATGCTACCGGTATTGCAACGGGTGGCGAAATTGAGATCTGATTCAATAAGGTTATGGTTATGTTTAAACAGATTGCCGGACGGTACTGATTTTGCCTACCAGTTCGGTGATTTATTGACACAGTATTTTCCGAAGCGAGTGCTAAAAACGGTGATATACGATAACGAGTCTGCAAATCCAGCTGATTATCAGTCTCTGGCAAATGATTTGCTATTGGGAAGAGCAGACTGATGGCTGAGAATGCTCTACAACATCATCCTATTAGTGGATTGGCAGGGCTGGATGAGCAAGATATAACCCTGGTCGAGCATAATTTTGCTGCGTTAATGAGTTTTAGTGATGCATTAGCTGAGCGCTTTTATCAGCGATTATTTGCTGAATACCCGGCGATAATGCCGTTGTTCAAATCAGTCACGATTGAAGGGCAACATAAGAAATTACTCGCATCGATGGTTTTGTTGATCCAGCATTTACGTGACTCGGAAATGATCGAGGATTATCTTCAGGGGCTGGGAGTGCGACATCAGCAATATGGTGTCGAACAATCCCATTATGAGATGTTCATCGAAAACTGGTTATCCGTGGTTGCCGAATTTTCTGAGCAGGAATGGGATGACACGTTACTGCAAGCGTGGAGAAATGTTCTGCAGTATGTGGCTGAGTTGATGCAGACTCCTGTTGGCCAGGTAGCCGAGCCGGTAACGGTTTATCAAACAGATCAAGCTCCGGCAGCAGAGTATGTGCTTACCTCGCTAGCCGTCGAGCAAACTGCCACGCCGATGATTATTATCGATTTAAATCTGGTGGTAAGTTACCTCAATGTAGCGGCAGAAACACTGCTAAAACAGTATCAAGACAGTCTCAAAAAAATGTTTCCAGATCTTAATATTGAGAGACTTAAAGGTATTTCGTTACAACATTTCGCTGAAGCCGTTCCCTTCCCCATAGAGTGGCTAAGTGATTTCGAGCAGCTGCCTAGAAGTATTGATTTACGCAACGACTTTTTGGATGTGCGATTAACGATTTCGGTTCTTTACAAAAATGATAAGCCCGAGGGGTTTCTGCTCGAATGTTATCCTCATAGTGCGACTGGTTCAGGTCTATCGCTATCTTCAACGCCGAACGAAAACGCTCCGTTAGCACAAAATATTCTACCGGCACTGGAAAAAACGCTTTACCAAGTTCAACTGCAAAACAGTCATTTAACTGCTATGTTGCAGGAAATAGATGACGCCGTGTTTGAAACCAGCCTGCTGGCGTTAAATTGTACTGTTGAAGCGGCAAAGCTGGGTGATGATGCGCGTCAGCTTCGTGACTTTTCAATGGAAATTAGAGTGCTGAACCAACAATTGAGTCAATTGCTTCAACCTTTGAAAATTCAGTCTGGTCAGCAGCAGCAACAGCTGAATAAAAGCATTGAGCTTTCACAACAACTGGAAAAAGATCTGACGCATAATCATATCGGTTGGGAAAATCGCAGCCGCCATTCCATAGAGCAAATCAGCCAACAGTTGTCTGAGCAAACCAATGCATTAACGCAGTTGATTAAAGTAATCACTAAAAATACTGAGCTATGAAATATCGATTCTGGCACAGCCATTGCTATTCATTACCTATAACAGCGCTATACGGCTACTAACCAGAGTTTAAGGAAATGAAATGACGCAACAACTGACCCTCTCCTCGCTGAGTGTTGCCCCGAACAATACAGACAAAGCCATAACTTCTGCTGCCAACAGTAAAGATAATGCGGCCTTTGCGTCGGAACTGGATCGTCGGCTAAATGAACCTCAACGACCAGATCAAGATAAACCGGCCAGGAATGACCTTAAAACAGATAATAAACAGGCTGAAGCAAACACCAAAGCGGAAAAGCCGGATGCAAAAGACGGCAAAGAATTGCCGCCTGAAAAATCGGAAAAGGTAGATAAGACGGAAAAAACGGCTGACAATTCAGAACTGGAATCCGATAAAGCACCGACTAAAGAAATCATTGTCGATACTGACGGCAAAATTGATAAGACTGAGAGTGAGGATGAAAGTGATCCTTTAATGATTTTGGCTGTTACTCCCGTGACAGAAAAGAAAACTGAAAAGCAGCAGCTCGCTACAACGCCATTAATAAATATTCCACAGTCAGGTGATAAGGATATGAAAAAATCTGTGCTTGCGATGCAGAGCAAATCGAATAATGCAGATTTTTCAGCAACGTCAATCCGTGCAGATATACTTCAGGCAATTCAGAAGCAAAATGTGGAAGGTGACGCGGTTACCACCGAAAAGGTTAAGTTAATGATGCAAACGGCGGGAAAAACGCCGGAACAGTTGATGACCGCCAGTGCTGAAACAATTTCCGCGATGCGGCAACTGGATCCTCAGGCGGAGAGAAGTTCAGCCAGCAAACTCAGTAGTCCTTTAGTATTTTCTACCATCCCCGGTATGACCACGTCTGTGGCTGGTACACCGAGTGTTGCTAATCCCGCTTTATCGCTGAACATACAACCTCAGCTTAACAGTGCAGCTTGGGGCAAAGTGATGAGTAGCCGGGTGGTTTGGATGGCGCGTGAGGGTGTTCAACAAGCAGAGTTAAGGCTGAATCCGGCTAATCTCGGCCCTGTAGAAGTCAGGTTGAGTATGCAAAATGATCAGACCAATGTTACTTTTATTGCCTCAAATGCAGCAGCAAGGGATGCTTTGGAGCAGGCACTGCCGAGATTACGTGAGAGTTTCAACGAAAGCGGACTGGCATTGAATAATGCTGAAGTAAGCCATCAGGATCAGCCTTCGCAGGGTTCTGAGCAAGATGAACAGTTACATGGCGGCAATAATATAGCTCAAGTTATTGTTGAAACGGACGATATGGACAATGAAGCAACACAGTTATCAGTTGATTCACCAGATAATAGTGTCGGTGTGAGTGTGTTTGCATGATAATTACAATAATTATAAACATAGAAGGGAGAATGCGGCGTGTTTAAGTTAGAGAATTATTCGCTGAGAAAACGCATGTACATTGTTGCCGGATTTGGCATTATCGGTTTGGTGGTGCTGGCCGGGTTAATGTTCTACATGGAACTGAACGCGGTTACCTCGATGCAACAACTTAAAGTGGTGGGTGGATTTGTTGTTATCGGTAGTGCACTGATCATGTTTATGGCACATGTTATTGGACGTTTTGGTGACAAACGCGCAACCACATTGGTCAATGGAATTCAGAATATTAAGAAAGGCGACCTCACGCAAAAAATTGCCATTTCCGGTAAAAGCGATTTCAGCTGGATGGCATTTGAACTAGACAGTGCCCGCAAAAATGTTGCCAACCTGGTGCACACGCTGATTGGTGGTGTCAGTCAGCTAAATACCGCAACGCAAAACATGACGGTCATCAGTAAAGAAACGGTGACGGGAGTATTAAAACAGCAGGAAGAGACTGATCAAGTCGCGACAGCGATGAATGAAATGACTGCCTCTGTTCAGGAAGTAGCACGCACCGCAACCAATGCTGCTGAAGCCGCACGTAATGCCGATAATGAAGCTAAAGCCGGCAAGCAGGTGGTACTGGAGACAATGCAATCTATTGATACTCTGGCCAGCGAAGTTGAAAAAGCGGCTGAGACTTTAAGTGAACTCGAAGCGGATATCGGTAATATTGGTGCAATCGTTGATGTCATACGCGGAATTACAGAGCAAACCAATCTGTTGGCATTGAATGCTGCTATTGAAGCGGCCCGTGCCGGTGAACATGGCAGAGGCTTTGCGGTAGTTGCTGATGAGGTTCGTACGCTTGCTGCCAGAACCCAGTCATCCACGCACGAAATTGAAGAAATGGTAGAGCGTTTGCAGCAAGGTGCTCGTGCTGCCGTGAAAGTCATGAATGAAAGTCGTGAAAGCGCCAAGACCAGTGTCGAAAAAGCTGCCAGTGCTGGTTCGGCTCTGGATACTATAACAGCGATGATTTCTACCATGGATGAGATGAGCACGCAGATTTCAAATGCGGCTAATGAACAAAGTTCAGTTGCTGAAGATATTAATCGCGGTATTGTTAATATCAGTCAGATTGCTGATCATACTGCAGATGGTGCACGTGCTACTTCTGAAGCGGTTGATACACTTAGCAGTCTATCTTCTCAATTGCAGGATGCTTCAGGGAAATTTAAAGTTTAATTTGTTAAAAAACGATACTGATACAAATGAAAGCCCGCTTGCTGCGGGCTTTTTTATGAGTCTCTAACGTAACTCGTTTTCAATTTCAATCAGCTTTTGCATTGGATCTGCTGCAGCAGTTATCGGACGACCTATGACCAGATAATGGCTGCCAGCCTGAATAGCCTGGGCAGGAGTCATGATCCGATGTTGATCGCCTTTTGCACTGCCTGCCGGACGTATGCCTGGGGTCACCAATTGAAACTGGCTGCCCAGTTCGGCTTTTAACATCGCCGTTTCATGTGCCGAGCAAACCACACCATCCAAGCCATTATCTGCTGCCATTACAGCAAGCCGAAGGACTGTTTCGGGAATGGTGCCTTCTAAACCTATGGCTTCAAATGTTTGCTGCTCCATGCTGGTTAGCAATGTCACACCAATCAGTAGAGGAGCATCATGATGACTGCCGATCGCTTCACGTGCTGCAGACATCATTGCCGGTCCACCCAAAGTATGAACATTCATCATCCAGACGCCTAAATCAGCAGCGGCTGCACAGGCTTTAGCAACAGTATTTGGAATATCGTGATATTTTAAATCCAGAAAAATATCAAAACCTTTTTGTTGTAACGTTTTGACGATTTCCGGGCCGCTGCGGGTAAATAATTCTTTACCTATTTTGAGGCGGCAACGCGAAGGATCCAACTGATCGGCCATATTAAGCGCGGCATTCGCATCGGGGTAATCCAACGCCACAATAATTTTTGATTGACTCATACTGCTTTCCACTAAAAATTTTATGCAGATCCTACCTTAACTGACAGGGGATTGCGTCTGAATTCACTGAAACCTTATCGATAATGCTATCCTGTGCGCCAATTTTTGATGAGTTAACACAATGAAATTTGCGACATCAGCACAGGATGGACTTGCCCGCCGCGGCCAACTGAGTTTTGACCGGGGAACCATTGAAACACCTGCTTTCATGCCGGTTGGGACTTATGGTTCAGTTAAAGCAATGACGCCGGAAGAGGTCAAAGCCACTGGAGCAGAGATCATTCTGGGCAATACCTTTCACCTGATGTTGCGTCCAGGTACAGATATTATCCAGCGACATGGTGATTTACATGACTTTATGCGCTGGGATAAGCCTATCTTGACCGACTCCGGTGGTTTTCAGGTCTTCAGTCTTGGTGAGCTGCGCAAGATAACTGAGCAGGGTGTGCATTTCCGCTCGCCAGTCAGTGGTGACAAGGTCTTTATGGGGCCTGAGGAATCCATGGCTGTGCAACGCGTCCTTGGCAGTGACATTGTAATGATTTTTGATGAATGTACGCCGTATCCTGCTGATGAAAAGACCGCGGCCATTTCGATGCGGTTATCGCTACGTTGGGCAGCGCGCAGTAAAGCAGCACATGGAGATAATCCCTCGGCGTTATTCGGAATCGTGCAAGGGGGTATGCATGAAGCATTACGTGATGAATCTCTGGCAGGTCTGACTGAGATCGGCTTTGATGGTTATGCCATCGGCGGCTTGTCTGTGGGCGAACCAAAAGAAGACATGCTGCGAATTCTCAACCACCTCAGCGAGAAAATGCCAACGGACAAGCCACGCTATTTGATGGGCGTCGGTCGGCCCGAAGATCTGGTTGAAGCGGTTTGTCTGGGTGTGGATATGTTTGACTGCGTGATGCCAACGCGGAATGCACGAAATGGTCATTTATTTGTACATGAAGGTGTCATTAAAATTCGCAACAGTCGTCATAAAATGGACACAGGACCTTTGGATCCTTACTGTGATTGTTATACCTGTAAAAATTACAGTCGCGCCTATTTGCATCATTTGGATCGTACCGGTGAGATGCTCGGTCCAAGACTGAATACCATTCATAATCTGCATTATTATCAACGCTTGATGCAACAGCTGAGAGACGCAATCGCAGCGGGAAATCTTCAACAGTTTCGTCAATCGTTTTACGCAATGCGTCAGGATCGTGCAGAATAGGTTAATTGGCTATCAGCCGGCAGTTGGCTGTGGCATAATCACTGTCTTTTATTTGCCAGTTTAGAGGAAATATGATGGATTTTCTGATTTCACCTGCTTTTGCTGAAACTGCAGCATCAACGGGTTCGCCGGGCTTGCTTGATTTTGCGTTCCCAATCATTTTATTAGTGCTTTTTTACGTGATGTTGATTCGTCCGCAGCAAAAACGCGCTAAAGCCCACCGTACTATGCAGCAATCACTAGCGAAAGGTGATGAGGTTGTAACGGATGGTGGCTTGATGGGCAAAATTAATGATATCAACGATAACGCGATTAACTTGCAGATTGCAGAAACTGTCGAAGTTAAAGTACGTCGTGAATCAATCAATTCAGTGCTTCCAAAAGGCACATTGAAAAAACTGTAAATATGAAAAGGCTGCCTGCGAGCAGCCTTTTTGCTATCTGGATATCAAGATGAACCGATACCCCCTCTGGAAAAATTTACTGGTTGTGGCTGTAATACTCACGGCCATTATCTATGCCATGCCAAACCTGTTTGGTGATGATCCTGCTGTACAGGTTTCTGCCGGAAGACTGAACAGCGTTGATTTGCAGTTGGTTAATGAAATCGAATCAAGCCTTAAACAGGCTGAAATCCCATACAAGGGTGTAGTGCTGGAAGAAAACCGTTTATTGATTCGTTTCAGTGAAGCCAATGAACAGCTCGAGGCACGTGAACTTATTCAGCAGAAACTGAGTTCTGAAGATTATATCGTCGCTTTGAATTTGGCACCCAATACTCCGGCCTGGTTACAGTCTCTTGGGGCAGAACCGATGAATCTTGGTCTGGATTTACGCGGTGGTGTGCATTTCCTGATGGAAGTGGACATGGATGCGGTGTTGAAGCAAACACTCGAAAGTTATGCCAGCGATATTCGTATTTTATTACGTGATAAGACAATTCGCTATACCCAGGTCAACGTTGAAAATGGTGTTTTGACCTTTGGCTTTCGGGAAGCAGCAGATCTTGATGCGGCTATTGATGCAATCGATCGCGAATACAATGAGCTTGTGGTTGCTATCGATGAAAATGCAGAGCGTCCAACCGTCACTATAAACTTAAATGACACGATTGTTCGCGAAACGCAGAACCTGGCTTTACAACAAAACATCACCACTTTGCGAAACCGTATTAACGAGCTGGGTGTCGCTGAACCTACTGTGCAGCAACAGGGGCAGGATCGCATTGTTGTTCAATTGCCGGGTGTGCAGGATACCGCTCAGGCGAAAAAAATTCTTGGTGCCACGGCAACCCTGGAATTTCGCTTAGTCGATTTTGAAAGTGATGTTCAGGATGCGGTCAACGGACGAGTTCCTGCCAATTCTGAATTATATTATCACCGCGATGGCAGACCTTATCTATTGAATAAGCGGGTGATGCTGACCGGTGAACATGTTATCAATGCGGCCTCAACAATAGACGGTCAATCCGGTTCGCCGGCCGTATCGGTGACATTAGATGGAAAAGGCGCACGCATTTTCAGCAATATTACCCGTGACAATATCGGTAACCCGATGGCGGTGGTTTTCATTGAATCTAAAGTTGAAACACAGATAATTGATGGCGAAGAAGTCAGTGTACGACGTCAAATCCCGGAGATTATCAGTGTCGCTACTATTCGTGATCAACTCGGTAAAAAGTTTCAGATAACCGGTTTGGACAGTACGACTGAAGCACGGGATCTTGCTTTATTATTACGTGCAGGTGCATTGGCAGCGCCAATCGATATTGTCGAAGAGCGCACTGTCGGGCCTAGCCTGGGGCAGGAAAATATTGATCAGGGTTTTGCTTCAGTAATGATCGGCTTTGCTCTGGTACTCGTATTTATGATTGTCTGGTATCGATTGTTTGGTGCAGTGGCTAATCTGGCTTTAGCAGCCAACCTGGTGTTAATTGTGGCGTTGTTATCAATGTTACAGGCCACACTCACCATGCCAGGTATTGCAGGTATTGTGCTGACAGTTGGTATGGCGGTTGATGCGAATGTGCTTATTTTCGAGCGTATTCGTGAAGAATTAAGACTGGGTAACAGCCCACGTGCCAGTATTGATGCCGGTTATTCAAAAGCATTTTCAACTATTGCTGACGCTAACATTACAACGTTGATTGCTGCGATAGTGTTATTTGGTTTTGGTACCGGAACCATTAAGGGGTTTGCTATCACACTGACGTTAGGCATTTTGACCTCAATGTTTACTGCGATTGTAGGCACACGCATGGTGATTAACCTTGTTTATGGCCGTAAGCAACGACCAAAACTGTCCATTTAATTAAGGCTTGTGTCATGCATTTATTGAGCAAAGAAACAAACATTAATTTCGTCGGGATCCGAAAAATTGCATTAGCATTTTCGGCAGTATTAATACTGATTTCGGCGTATTCAATCGTGACCAACAGTTTGAATTTCGGAATCGATTTTACCGGCGGCACAATGATTGAGGTGGGATATCCTCAGGCAGTCGACCTTGGGGAGGTCCGTTCAATACTTGAACAGGGTGGTTACGGTGATGCTTTAGTTCAGAATTTTGGCTCTTTAACGGACGTACTGATACGTTTGCCCGTTATTGAAAGTGAAAATATGGCTGAAATAAGTAATCAGGTTGTGGCTTTATTGCAAGCAGAGCAAACCGATGCTGTTGAGGTCAGAAGAGTCGAGTTTGTGGGGCCTCAGGTGGGTGAAGAGCTTGCTGAAGATGGCGGTCTGGCGATGGTTTATGCGCTGATTGGTATTCTTATTTATGTGGCACTGCGCTTTGAATATCGTTTTGCGATTGCCTCGGTGCTGGCGTTAGTCCATGACGTTGTTATTACTGTTGGGTTTTTCTCTTTTTTCCGTCTGGATTTTGATCTGACAGTGTTGGCCGCTATCCTGGCCGTGATAGGTTATTCGCTGAACGATACCATTGTAGTCTTTGACAGGATCCGTGAAAGCTTTCTGAAGATGCGTAAAGCGGAACCACTTGAAGTAATTAATACTTCGATTAATGCCACTTTAGGCCGGACCATCATGACATCGATGACGACATTGCTGGTTGTTGTGGCATTATTTGTATTTGGCGGTGAAGTAATTCACGCTTTTGCCACGGCGCTGCTTATCGGAATTCTGGTGGGGACTTATTCATCTATTTATATTGCAGGCACTGCTGTATTGCTGATGGGGGTAACTAAGACTGACTTGATGCCGCCTGAAATAGATGAAGATGGTGAAGTTAACCCTGATGGGAGTCAGGTTTAAAATTAAAAGGCCCGCATGATGCGGGCCTTTTTTATTGATATTTTTTGGCAGCGGGAAAAGTGTCTACGTATTCAGTTCGTTTAATGCGAGCTTTTTCCATAGATACAATATTGTCTGAAGGTTGGCTGGTATTGTAATCTTGAACATTCTCATGCTGAGTTTCCACTTTGAGTATGCGTAATCCCTCATAGTTGCTTTGATAACTCATGAACGTTGCAAATTCCTCAAGTCCCTGCATGATTTGCCTCAGATCCAATTCCAGTGATTTGTTTTTCATTTTTCTCACTCTGTTCCTAGTATGAACCGTAGCGGCCTCTGGCAAGAAATCTTGAGAAAAAACATCTTGCCAAATAAGGATGTGGTTTATATCAACCAGTTTCAATATTCTATATGCAGATTTACAGGGTAAAATTTATATAACTAATTGATTATAAAAATAATGATGTTTTTGCAGGAGCGCAGTTAGGATAATTTCCTGAAAGGTTGAGGATTTTCCTGATGGTCAAGGATCTCTAAGTACGTATCTTTGAAAGGGTTTTATAAAGGAAGGAGAAATGAATGTATCACCTAAAAAAATATGGATTGTTCCTGTTTTTTATCTGGCCACAATGGCTGATGGCAGATGAAATTGAAGTCACCATGCATTATGTTGGACCCACTGAAGGACAAGTCTGGCTTGGCGTGCAACAGGGACTTCAGGAAGCCAATCTTCAGGGAGGGTTCCTGGGACAAAAATACCAAATAGAAGTCGTGGAGCCTGATGCACTGGAAACAACTGAGATTGAAACGGTGCTGTTGTTAGCGACAGATGACGATTACATAATGAAAGTGGCTCAATCAGAACAGTTTGCTGCAATACCGGTGATAAATCTTATTTCACGCTCGGATGAGTTACGTGAATCCTGTCTGCCGAATCTATTTCATATCACGCCAAGTGATGAAATGCGTGCTGATGCTCTAGCGCAGTGGCAGGAAAAGAATCCGGATAAGCCTGCAAATGTACAAAGCTGGCACGAAGATTTTGTAAAGTTTGCTGCTAGCCAGTTAAACAACCGGTTTAAAAAATCTCAAGGTGAGGCAATGACGGACCAGGCATGGGCTGGCTGGGCTGGAACCAAAATGATTGCAGACTCAGTGGTGCAAACCATGCAGTATGATGCAGAGTTTATGTTGAATCATCTTAAAACGGACCTGGTGTTTGATGGACAAAAAGGCGATAACGCTAATTTCCGTGAGAATGGGCAGTTACGACAAATTCTATTGTTAGTAGATAACGATAATAAAATTGTTGCTGAAGCGCCGTTACGTGGTTTTAAAGGTGGCTTGGATAGTCTTGGTAAAGTTACCTGCAAATAAAATTAAAAAATACTATGGAGAACGCTGAATGAAATTTAAAACACTTTTGTTAAGTTCACTGATTCTGGCGAGTACCGCCGCATTGGCTGAACCTACTCATCGCTTGTTTGCCACCAATGAAAAAGATAATACGGTAAGTGTGATTGATTCCCGCACCAATAAAGTTGAAACGACAATTGATATAGGGCAACGGCCTCGGGGTATTGGTCTGTCGCCTGATCAAACCATGCTGTATGTCGCTATCAGTGAAGATAATGCCATTGCTGTAGTTGATGTAAAAACGTTGGAAGTTATCAAAACCCTGGATGCAGGTGATGATCCTGAAACATTTGGGGTTAATCCGGTGAGCGGTCATATTGTGATTTCGAATGAAGATGATGGCGAGGCGACCTTCCTTGATCCTAAATCAGGTGAAAAGCTGGCAGTGGTTCAGGTCGGTATTGAACCCGAGGGTGTAGCAGTATCTCCAACCGGTAAATATGCTTTGGTCACCAGTGAATCAAGCAATATGGTGCATATTATTGAAACAACTAAATACGAAGCAGTGGCACATCTTGTTGTAGGCGCACGTCCAAGAGGCTTGGCTTTTAACAGTAATGGCAGTCTGGCTTATGCCACCAGCGAAATTGGCAATGAAGTTGCCATTATCGATATGGAAACACTGAAAGTAATCAAGAAATCAGGTATTGATGTAGAGAACTCAAAGCCGATGGATATCAAAGTCAGTCCTGATGATAAAATGCTTTATGTCACCACAGGACGTGGTAATTCGGTAGCATTTCTCGATGCGGAAACTTTGGAATTAAAAGGTAATGTTCCTGTTGGCAAACGTGTCTGGGGCTTGGATCTATCGAAAGACGGTTCGATGATTTACACTGCTGACGGGGTGGATGGCACTGTTTCAGTTGTAGATACTGCTAAGCAGGAGCGTATTAAAACCATCGAAGTCGGCTCCTTCCCATGGGGTGTTGCTCTGGACGACTGAGTATAAAACATAACTAAAATTAAACCCGGCAGCGTTATGCGTTGCCGGGTTTTTTTATGAGTAAAAATATAAAAGAGACAAGAAAAATTTTGTGAACTATTGCTGACGCGCTATGATGCCGCACATGAAAGTTATACTGCGCTTAATCGACATTTGTCTGTTCCGTTCAGGACCAGATAGCCTTCCGGCTAATAATCAACTGATGCAATTGCTATTGTTGATATATTTTATTGTCAGCGTATCGGTCAACCAAATTGATATGTCATTCCGAATCAGTCTATGGATTGGTTTAACAGATGTGATCGTATTAACGACTCTTCTTTATGGACTGCTTCGCCTGAACCACTTTTTGCCGCGTTACCAACAGTCATTAATGGCATTGGCCGGCACCGGCAGTCTGTTGGGTCTGTTAGCCATGCCACTGCTATGGGCCTTTCATCAGTACGCTGAACAATCAGATACAGCAAATTTCATCTTGTTTGCACTGATGTTGGTGATGTTATGGAGTTTGATGGTCACCGCACATATCATACGCCGCAGTATTGAAACATCAGCACCTAAGGCGGTTGCTTTAACGGTTTTATACGTAGTGCTGGCGATTGTTATTAATGGCCTTGTCATGTCCGGAGTAGCCTGAATGCATATCCATATTTTAGGCATCTGCGGTACCTTTATGGGGGGACTGGCTTTACTGGCTCGTGAACGTGGTTTCGATGTTTCCGGTTCTGATGCCAATGTTTACCCGCCAATGAGCGATCAATTAGCCGCCGCAGGAATCGACGTCATGCAGGGGTATTTGCCGGAGCATTTGCAACCGGCTCCCGATATGGTGGTTATGGGTAATGCGATGTCTCGTGGCAATCCTGCCGTAGAATATGTGCTGAACCGTAATTTACCTTATATCTCCGGACCACAATGGTTGGCAGAAAACATTTTGCTTAATCGGTGGGTGCTAGCGGTATCCGGGACTCACGGTAAAACCACGACCAGCAGTATGCTGGCCTGGATTCTGGAATATGCATGTATGCAACCTGGTTTTTTGATCGGTGGAGTACCCGGTAATTTTGGTCAGTCTGCTGCGATTGGAAATACCCCTTTCTTTGTGATCGAAGCCGATGAATATGACACGGCATTTTTTGATAAACGCAGCAAATTTATTCATTACCACCCGCGTACTTTAGTCATTAATAATCTGGAATTTGATCACGCTGATATCTTTGCTGATCTGGCTGCCATTCAAACGCAGTTTCATCATTTAATTCGTACTGTTCCGGCTGAAGGTTTGGTGATTACGCCGCACGCTATCCCTGCAATAGAACAGACGCTGGAGCGTGGCTGCTGGACACCAAGACAAACCTTGAATGATGTACAGGCTGACTGGCAATTAGCTGAAACGGCAGAAGATGGACATAGCTTTACGTTGCAACACAACCAAAATACCGGCAAAGTGGATTGGTCTTTACTTGGTCAGCATAATGTTAATAATGCCCTGGCAGCTATTGCGGCCGCGCATCATGTTGGTGTGACTGTGGAGCATGCCTGTGAAGCATTGAACCAGTTTAAAGGTGTTAAGCGTCGCCTTGAGCTACGAGGTGAATGTCGGGGAATCAAAGTATATGATGATTTTGCCCATCATCCCACGGCGATTGCTACCACCTTGCAAGGGTTAAGGGCCAACATAGGTCAACAGCGATTGATTGCCGTATTGGAACCGCGTTCCAATACGATGAAAATGGGCGTGCATGAGCATACCTTAGCTGCATCACTAAACGCGGCTGATATGGTCATTCTCTATCAGGATCCACAGTTAACCTGGTCGTTAGATAACATTCAGCAACAACTCGGCGATGGCTCGGTACTGCTTCGAAACATTGATGATGTCGTCGAGCAATTGGTTAATCAAAGTAAATCAGGCGACCATATTGTGGTGATGAGCAATGGCGGTTTTGGCGGCATTCATCAAAAAATCCTGGATGCGTTGAACAATGACTGATTCAAAACAAGTTGCGCTGGCCATTACCGGTGCATCGGGTGCTCCCTATGCCAAACGTTTACTAGAGCAGTTGTTGTTGCAGGGAATCACCGTGCATCTGATGATTTCTGCTGCTGGTCGAATTGTATTAGCCGATGAGCTGGACTGGAAACTACCCTCACGTGCAGCAGATGCCACTAAAGTACTGGAAAAACAATTTAGTTGCCAGGCCGGACAGATAAAACTGTATGGCGAGCAGCAATGGTCATCGCCACTTGCCAGCGGATCGCATTCAGTGCCCACGATGATTGTCTGCCCGTGTACCATGGGAACCTTGTCGGCCATTGCCTGTGGCGGCAGCGATAATCTGATTAATCGTGCCGCTGATGTAATGATTAAAGAGCAACGTAAATTGATCGTTGTCCCCCGTGAGGCTCCTTTTTCGCCCATCCATTTGGAGAATATGCTGAAACTCTCCCGGCTGGGTGTTTGTATTATGCCGCCTAATCCCGGTTTTTATTTCCGACCGCAGACACTTGAAGACGTTGTCGATTTCGTGGTGGCCAGAATTCTCGATCAAGCCTCCATAAAACATCAATTGATGCCACGCTGGGGCGAGTAATTATCGGCCAAGATACTGAGCCATATACTAACTCGCGTATAATGCCCGCAGAGTCAAAATTCGGATAATAGCATGTCAGATATTGAAATCGCCCAACAGGCAACAATGCAGAATATAACGGATATCGCCACGCAAAAATTAGGATTGCAGGTGGATGATCTGGATAGCTATGGACGTTATAAAGCCAAGGTTTCTCTGCAGGTAATGGATGATCTGGCGACAAAACCAGATGGCAAATTGATTCTGGTTACAGCCATTAGCCCGACTCCTGCCGGTGAGGGTAAAACCACCACGACTATTGGTCTCAGTGATGCGTTGAACCGCATTGGCAAAAAAGCCACCGTCTGTGTTCGCGAACCCTCAATGGGTCCTTGCTTTGGGTTAAAAGGAGGAGCTGCCGGTGGCGGTTATTCGCAGGTAGTTCCAATGGAAGATATTAATCTGCACTTTACCGGTGATCTACATGCGATAGCAGCAGCACATAACCTGTTAGCAGCAATGATTGATAATCATATTCACCATGGCAATAGCCTGCAGCTGGATACCCGTAAAATTACCTGGCAGCGGGTTGTGGATATGAATGACCGGGCCTTACGTCAGATCACGATAGGGATGGGGGGGCCTGCAAATGGCTTTGTTCGCGAGGATCGCTTTGATATTGTGGTCGCCTCAGAAGTCATGGCAATATTTTGTCTGGCAGCGTCATTAACCGAGTTAAAACAAAGGCTTGGTGATATTCTGATTGGATATTCAATTGATGGCACACCAAGATATGCCAATGATCTAAACGCTCAGGGTGCTATGACAGCTTTACTTAAAGAAGCCATTAAACCGAATCTGGTGCAGACTCTGGAAAATAATCCTGCGTTTGTTCATGGTGGGCCTTTTGCCAATATTGCGCATGGCTGCAATTCAGTTATCGCGACCAAAATGGCATTAAAGCTTAGCGATTATGTGGTGACTGAAGCTGGCTTTGGTGCTGACTTGGGGGCGGAAAAATTTCTTAATATTAAATGTCGGAAAGCCGGTATTCGTCCTGATCTTGCGGTAGTTGTCGCGACGGTTAAGGCATTGAAATACCATGGCGGTGTTAATGTACCGGATTTGGCTGCTGAGAATCTAACGGCGCTTGAATCGGGACTAACCAATCTGCGTAAGCATTTACATAATTTACAAAACGAGTTTGGTCTGGAATGCGTGGTAGCAATAAATCACTTTATTCAGGACAGTGATGCGGAAGTTGCGTTGATTAAGGATGCTGTTGAGTCCATGGGGGCAACTGCCATTTTAGCCCGTCATTGGGCTGAAGGTGGAGCGGGAGCCGAGTTATTAGCTCAGACGGTAGTTGAAAAGTTACAGCAACCTGGAAAATGTAAATTGCTGTATAGCGACAGCGAGACGTTATGGGAAAAAATTAATGCTGTCGCCATGCGGTTGTATGGGGCAAATGAGGTGATCGCTGATAAAAAAGTAATGAAAAAACTCGGCGAATTTCAATCATTGCATGGAGATTTACCGGTATGCATGGCAAAAACGCCTTACTCATTCAGTAGTGACCCTGGTTTACGCGGAGCCCCAGAGCAGCACACTCTGACCATTCGTGATGTTCGTTTGTCGAGAGGTGCAGGATTTATAGTCGTGCTTTGCGGTGATGTGATGACCATGCCCGGCCTGCCGAAAATTCCTGCAGCAGAACGCATTGATATTGATGATAAAGGTGTTATCAGTGGCTTGTTCTGATTAGCCGGAACGCCGCAGACTGAAATAAAGCATTAAGCCACCCCAAAGTCCCAGAACCCAACTAAGTACGGGCATGCCAGCCAGAATATTGGCTGAATAGCCATCCAGACCTTTGATAATAGCTGCACCCACAATAAAGGCGGCGCCACTGACGGCTGTGGCCGTACGGTAGCTGGAATGGCGTACTTCCTGACGGATCTTGTCCAAATCCTTAGACGATAATTGCATATGCAATTGACCCGCTTGAGCTTGTTTGGTCAGGTCATGCAGCATTCGGGGCAAGGTCGGTAATGTCTCTGCCCAGGTTGGTACTTCTTTCTGCAGTGATTTAACGGCCGCCTGCCAACCCAGCTTTTCTTTCATCCATTGTTCCAGAATTGGCTTGGCGGTTTGCCATAAATCCAGGTCAGGATACAGGTCACGTCCCAAACCTTCAATGTTCAGCAGTGTTTTTTGTAGTAAAACCAGTTGCGGCTGGATCTGCATATTAAAGCGTCGGGCAGTTTGGAAAAGTCTTAACAATAACTGCCCAAATGAAATTTCTTTCAGTGGACGGGCAAAAATAGGCTCGCAAACACTGCGAATAGCCGATTCAAATTCATCCATTCGGGTTTCTGCCGGTACCCATCCGGATTGGATATGAAGCTCAGCAACACGGCGATAATCATGATTGAAAAATGCCAGAAAGTTCTCAGCCAGATAACGTTGATCATCCGGCGACAGCGTACCCATAATGCCAAAATCAATGGCGATATAACGCGGCAATTGTGGATTGCTGACATCGACCAGAATATTGCCCGGATGCATATCGGCATGAAAGAAGCTGTGTCTGAAGACCTGGGTGAAGAAAATTTCCACACCGATTGTCGCCAGCAGTTCTAAATCGATATTATGTTGTTTTAATAACGCTATATTGCTGATTGGTGCGCCAAATACCCGTTCCTGTACTAACAGGTTCGGTCTGGTCAGTGACCAGTAAACTTCCGGAACGTACAACAACCTTTCATCAGCAAAATGCCGTTTCAATTGCGATGCTGAGGCTGCTTCACGCAGCATATCTAACTCATCAAACAGGTTTTTTTCCAGCTCAGCAACCACCTCACGGGGACGCAGGCGTTTGCCTTCTGACCAGTATTTTTCAGCCAGGCCGGCAAGGGTATAAAGCAGGTCAACATCGCGACGAATTACTTTCTCAATTCCCGGGCGTACCAGTTTGAGAATGACCTGTTTACCATCAGTTAAGGTCGCGGCATGTACCTGCGCGATTGATGCAGAGGCCAATGGTTCAGCTTCAATATGACTGAAAATACGTTCCGGTTCGCCTTCTTCATAAGCAGCATGGATTAGAGCTAACGCCACATCATTAGGGAAGGGCGCAACCTGATCCTGCAGTTTTGCCAATGAATCGGCGATATCTTCAGGTAATAAATCTCGGCGGGTAGACAGGATTTGACCAAACTTGACAAAAATCGGTCCTAAATCCTGCAACGCGAGACGAATTCGCTCCCCTCTGGGCAAGTCAGCTTTATGACGCCAGCGATAGGGTGAAAACCAGCTGAGGAAACGATAAGGCCGGAAAAAGTGTATGGCCAGAATCAATTCGTCGAGACGATGGCGACCAAGCACATGATTTATTTGCAATAAACGTCCGAACTGACTGAGCTTCATGTTTTTTTCTCGATAAGGTTTTGCAGTCTTTTTATTCGGGCTTCCAGTCGTTCGGTATCGGCACGAAGCAGATCCACATTTTGCATAAACCGCTCTGTTTGCGATTTATCCGGCAAATACTGACTTTCTTCTCGTAGATATTCGGCCAAACTTTGCTCAAATTCTGAGCGATTGTAATTTAACCAGTCAAAACCACGTCGAAGTCTCTGAGCCAGCGGATAAGCCAAGGTATCACCGGTAACTCTGGCAAGTTGTTGCTCCCAGTCGAAATCAAAGTGTTGCTGCCAGTCCTGTAACTGTTTGGCAAACTGGACATCTCCACGGATTTGAATCTGATTGGAAAACAAGCTGTCCGGTTGCTGTACTAGTTTCAGCAAGGCAAAGCTATCTGCTTTGATCATTAAATCCGCGACATGTTCTTCGGCTGCTTCTAGCAGAATCCGATCATCGGTAAATCTGACGATAACGGCAATATTCAGATTGGTAATATCAATTCGAATACTACGATTGGCAAAATGCTGAAGCTTTTCATGACTTTCCATATCAAAACGCAAAGCATGATTTAGTGCTATTTCAAGCGGCTTTAACAATAAACTCATGATTTAAAATTTATAACCACTATGCAACGCCACAATGCCCGCAGACATATTGATGAAGTCAACGCGTTCAAAACCGGCATCTTCCATCATTTTTTTAAGGCTGGACTGATCCGGGTGCATGCGAATCGATTCAGCCAGATAGCGATAACTTTCAGCATCATTGGTAAACAGTTTGCCCAACGCCGGTAATACTTTGAACGAGTAGGTATCGTAGAGTGGAGTTAACCAGCTGACAGGTTGGGAAAACTCCAGAATCATTAATTTTCCGCCTGGTTTAAGTACCCGCAACATTGAAGCAAGCGCTTTGTCTTTGTCCGTGACATTGCGCAGACCAAAAGCAATGGTGATACAGTCAAATGTATTATCAGGAAAAGGCAACGCTTCAGCATTGGCCTGAACATATTCAATATTACCGGCTTTACCTAGATCGGTAAGCCGATCACGACCAACATTCAGCATGGAGGCATTAATATCTGCCAACACCACTTTACCGGTTGGCCCAACCATATCGGCGAACTTTGCCGTCAGATCACCCGTTCCACCGGCAATATCCAGGACTTTGGCACCGCGGCGCACATTACTGTTATGTAAAGTAAAACGTTTCCAAAGCCGATGAATCCCTATTGACATCAAATCATTCATTAAGTCGTATCGACCGGCGACAGAATGAAATACCTCGGCGACATGTTTAGCTTTTTCCTCAGTAGGAACTTGCTTGAAGCCAAAATGGGTAGTGTTGTTGTCTTCCATAATTCCCTCAGGCGTCTTGTTGACGCTCGTATCCTTCAGCCATTAATTTTTCCAGATAGGTTTGCCAGTATTCATCTTGATTAATCGAGAGTTCATAAAGATATTCCCAGCTGAACAGACCGCTGTCATGACCATCATCGAAATAAATTTTGATGGCATAATGGCCAACTGGTTCAATATTACTGATGCCCACTTTTTCTTTTTGCACCTGAAGCACTTCTTGACCTGGACCATGCCCCTGGACTTCGGCAGAAGGGGAGTGCACTCGCAGGAATTCTGCTGATAGCAAATAATGGTCAACCCCGTAGACTAGTTCCAGTTTACGGGAATGCTTATGTAGTTGAATTTCGCTTGGCAATGGTGCCTGGCTCATAAAAGTCCTTAAAGAATATAGCGTGACAAATCTTCGTCCTGCACCAGCTCTGACAGCTGTTGACTGACATAATCTTCATCAATGATAAATTTTTGTTGAGATTCTTCACCCGCTTCATAGGAAATATCTTCCAACAACCTTTCCAGCAGGGTATGCAGACGACGGGCACCAATATTCTCGGTCTTTTCATTTACTTGCCAGGCAAGCTCGGCGATACGTTTGATACCATCAGCTGTAAAACTCAAATCAACAGATTCAGTACCCATTAAAGCTGAGTATTGTTCAGTAAGCGAGGCATCCGGTTCGGTCAGAATTCTGACAAAATCTTCTGTTGTCAGCGCATTGAGCTCGACTCTGATGGGTAAACGACCCTGCAATTCCGGGATCAAGTCTGAAGGCTTGCTCAAATGAAAAGCACCAGAGGCAATAAACAGAATATGATCCGTTTTCAACATGCCATATTTGGTTGAAACCGTACTGCCTTCCACCAAAGGTAATAAATCACGTTGCACACCTGCGCGTGAGACATCGGCACCACTGCCGGCGCCTTCACCACGATGAGTAATCTTGTCTATTTCATCGAGAAAAACGATGCCATTTTGTTCGACACGGTTAATAACCTCAGCTTTTAAATCTTCTTCGTTAATCAGCTTGGCAGCTTCTTCTTCACTGATTAAACGCATAGCTTTGGCCACGGTCAGTTTTCGGGTTGACTTGCGTTGGTTACCCATACTTTGGAACATATCCTGTAACTGGCTGGTGAGTTCCTCCATTCCCGGTGGTGTCATGATTTCAACACCCATCTGATGTTGTGCCAGTTCCAGTTCAATTTCCCGATCATCAAGTTTGCCTTCACGCAGCATTTTGCGGAATTTTTGTCGGGTATTTGATTCTTCTTCGGTCAATGTGCCGCGGGCAGGTGTCAGCAATGAATCAAGAATACGTTCTTCTGCCGCATCAATGGCAAGCGGTTTGGCATCATTAATGGCAGTTTCACGCAACATTTTCATCGCGCTTTCGGCTAGATCACGAATAATTGATTCAACATCACGACCGACATAACCGACCTCGGTAAATTTAGTCGCTTCAACTTTAATAAATGGAGCGTTTACCAAGGAAGCCAGTCTTCTGGCGATTTCAGTTTTACCCACACCGGTTGGACCAATCATCAAGATATTTTTAGGCGTCACTTCTTGTTGTAAAGTCGCATCAAGCTGTTGTCGACGCCAACGATTACGTAAGGCGATCGCAACGGCTTTTTTGGCTTCGTGCTGTCCGATAATGTGTTTATCTAATTCGTGAACAATTTGTTTTGGCGTTAGTGATTGATTCATCATTATTTGTTGTAATCCAAAGTTTCTATAGTGAGGTTGTGATTGGTATAGATGCAGATATCAGCAGCGATATTCAAGCCTTTCTCAACGATCTCACTGGCAGATAAATCAGTGTTTTGCAGTAAAGCTGTTGCAGCAGCCTGGGCGAATGGACCACCTGAGCCAATGGCAATTAAGCCGTGTTCAGGCTCGATGACGTCACCATTACCCGAGATGATTAAAGATGCTTCGGCATCTGCAACTGCCAGCAGAGCTTCGAGGCGGCGCATCATTCTATCCGTACGCCAGTCTTTAGCCAGTTCAAGAGCACTACGAGTCAGGTTGCCTTGATGTTTTTCAAGTTTAGCTTCGAAACGTTCAAATAATGTAAAGGCATCTGCGGTGCCACCAGCAAATCCGGCAATCACTTTATTATGATAAAGACGCCTTACTTTGCGGGCATTGCCTTTCATAATGGTGTTGCCAAGGCTGACTTGGCCGTCACCACCAATGACTACCTGGCCGTCACGACGATAGGACAGGATCGTGGTGCCACGGTATTGCTCCATAAAAAACTCCAGTTATTAATTAGAAAAACAGCGATGCAGTATACTATGGTGTCACTTCTGATGCCGATTCCAAATCCGTTTTACTCAGCAATTTGATGCTTTTTAATTTAAAAGTGAGATAGTGGTTGACAGCGAGCGGGTATTTCCGGAAAATGCGACCTCTTTAGTGGAGGGGTTCCCGAGCGGCCAAAGGGATCAGACTGTAAATCTGACGGTTCTACCTTCGGAGGTTCGAATCCTCCCCCCTCCACCATTTGTTTAAAGAGTTTACTATTTTGCGGGTGTAGTTCAATGGTAGAACTCCAGCCTTCCAAGCTGACTATGTGGGTTCGATTCCCATCACCCGCTCCATTTTAGTTTGGAAGATATGGCCCGCATAGCTCAGTCGGTAGAGCGCATCCANGGTAAGGATGAGGTCATCAGTTCGATTCTGATTGCGGGCTCCATTATTTCGATTTGATTGGGCAGGGAGTACCTTGCCTGTTTTTGATTTTAACAATTAAAAAAGTTTGGCGGGGAGACTGGCATGTCTAAGGCAAAATTTGAACGTACAAAACCCCACGTAAACGTGGGCACCATAGGTCACGTTGACCATGGTAAAACGACACTGACAGCTGCGATTACCAAAGTAATGGCAGAAGCATCAGGTGGCGAATTCAAAAATTACGCGGATATTGATAACGCACCGGAAGAAAGAGAGCGCGGCATTACGATTGCGACAGCGCACGTAGAATACGAAACACCGAATCGTCATTACGCCCACGTAGACTGCCCAGGCCATGCTGACTATGTCAAAAACATGATTACTGGTGCGGCGCAGATGGATGGCGCAATTCTGGTGGTTAACGCAGCAGACGGTCCGATGCCACAAACACGTGAGCACATTTTGCTGTCACGTCAGGTTGGTGTTCCATACATCATTGTTTACCTGAACAAAGCAGACATGGTTGATGATGCTGAGTTGATTGAACTGGTTGAAATGGAAGTACGTGAATTATTGGATTCATATGACTTCCCAGGTGATGACACCCCGATTATTGTTGGTTCAGCACTGAAAGCATTGGAAGGCGATACCAGCGAAATTGGTGCTCCTTCAATTATTCGTCTGACAGAAGCGATGGACGAATACTTCCCAGAGCCGAAACGTGCGATTGATGGTGCATTCTTAATGCCTATCGAAGACGTCTTCTCTATCTCTGGTCGTGGTACGGTTGTAACCGGTCGTGTAGAGCGCGGTATTGTCAAAGTTGGCGACGAACTAGAAATCGTTGGTATCAAAGACACCCAGAAAACCACCTGTACAGGTGTTGAAATGTTCCGCAAGCTGTTGGACCAAGGTCAAGCAGGCGATAACGTTGGTGTGTTGTTACGTGGTACCAAACGTGAAGACGTTGACCGTGGACAGGTACTGGCTCACCCGGGCACCATCAAGCCACATACAAAATTTGAAGCGGAAGTGTACATTTTGTCGAAAGACGAAGGTGGTCGTCATACACCATTTTTCAATGGTTACCGTCCACAGTTTTATTTCCGTACAACCGACGTCACAGGCGCGTGTGAATTACCATCTGGTGTAGAAATGGTTATGCCTGGTGATAACGTCAAGATGGACGTAACTTTAATCAATCCGATTGCGATGGAAGAAGGTTTACGTTTTGCTATTCGTGAAGGCGGCCGCACCGTTGGTGCTGGTGTCGTCAGTAAGATCGTCGAATAGTATATAATGCTTATGGCTGAGCACATGGGTGCTCAGCCGAATGGGAGCATATGTTAGGCCAGTAGCTCAATTGGCAGAGCGACGGTCTCCAAAACCGTAGGTTGGGGGTTCGATTCCCTCCTGGCCTGCCATTTTTGTTTTCATCAAGATGGATAAATAACAAAAACAATGGCAGATAAACTCAAATTAATAGTCGCAGCCGCCTTAATGGTCGCTGCGATTGCTTTGTTTTATACCTACTCTGAGTATTCAACATTGCTGCGTGTGCTTGGCCTCCTTGCGGTGGCTGCACTTTCCTTGTTTATTGTATCTCGCGCAGCTGTGGGTGCAACGGTGTTATCATATATAGGTGATACTCAGGTAGAAGTGAGAAAAGTTGTCTGGCCAACCCGGCAGGAAACTTTACAAACGACCCTGGTAGTTATCGTAATGGTTATTGTTGTTGCCATCATGTTGTGGGGATATGACTCACTATTAGGTTGGGCCGTTCGCGCGCTGACTTTATAAAGCTGGATGTGAAATGAGTAAACGCTGGTACGTAATACAAGCCTATTCCGGCTACGAAGGACAAGTTAAACGTTCTTTAGAAGAACGTGTAGCCCGTATGAGACTGGAAGAAAAATTCGGTGACATTCTCGTTCCTACTGAAGAAGTTGTGGAAATGCGTGAAGGTCAAAAACGCCGCAGTGAACGTAAGTTCTTTCCAGGCTATGTGCTTGTGAATATGGAAATGGATGACGAGACCTGGCATGTGGTGAATGATCTGCCACGGGTCTTACGTTTTATTGGTGGTACGGGTGATCGCCCAGCCCCCATTTCTGATAAAGAAGCAGAACAAATTCTGCAACGTGTTCAAGAAGGCGTTGAAAGCCCTCGTCCGAAAGTTCTATTTGAGCCTGGCGAAGTGGTACGTGTTACTGATGGACCGTTTAATGACTTCACCGGTGTTGTCGAAGAAGTCAACTATGAGAAAAGCAGATTGCGTGTTGAGGTAGTTATTTTTGGACGTTCAACACCTGTCGAACTTGAATTCAGCCAAGTCGCCAAAGGCTAGGCTAGATAAAGCCCAGTTTCTACTGGATTGTTATTGGGGAGCCGTAAGGCGTTAGTACCCGTTTAGGAGTTAATAATGGCTAAAAAGATAACAGCCTATATCAAGCTGCAGGTTGCAGCTGGTCAGGCAAACCCAAGTCCTCCTGTTGGTCCTGCATTGGGTCAGCATGGTGTGAACATCATGGAATTCTGTAAAGCGTTTAACGCAAAAACACAAAATCTGGAACCAGGCTTGCCTACACCAGTTGTGATTACAGTGTTTAATGATAAAAGTTTTACGTTTATTACTAAAACACCACCGGCTTCTGTTTTACTGAAAAAAGCAGCCAACCTGAAAAGTGGTAGTGCCCGCCCGAATACCGACAAAGTCGGAACTGTAACCCGCGCTCAATTGGAAGAGATTGCCAATACCAAAATGCCGGATCTTTCAGCTGCTGACTTAGATGCCGCTGTTAGAACAATTGCCGGTACTGCGCGTAGTATGGGTTTGAATACAGAAGGGGTTGAATAATGGCTGCTCTTGGAAAAAGAAGTCGCGCTATTCGCGAAAAGCTGACTGCCGGTAAACTGTTTGAACTTGATGAAGCGTTAAGTTTTGTAAAAGATAATGCATCAGCCAAATTTGTTGAGTCTATTGATGTCTCAATCAATCTGGGTGTTGATCCGCGTAAATCGGATCAGGTTGTGCGTAGTTCAACTGTATTACCAAACGGCACAGGTAAAACGGTACGTGTGGCTGTTTTTGCCCAAGGTGCTAATGCTGATGCAGCGAAAGAAGCCGGCGCTGATATTGTTGGTTTCGAAGACTTAGCTGAATCAATTAAAGCCGGTAATATGGATTTTGATGTCGTTATCGCTTCACCAGATGCAATGCGCATCGTTGGTACTTTAGGTCAAGTGCTGGGTCCACGTGGATTGATGCCTAACCCTAAAGTCGGAACGGTTACGCCAAATGTTGCTGAAGCCGTTAAGAATGCTAAATCAGGACAGGTTCGTTACCGTACTGATAAAGCCGGTATCATCCATTGTGCAATCGGTAATGCAGGATTTGAAGTTGAAGCTTTACGTCAAAACCTGCTTGCCTTACTGGACGATCTGAATAAGTTGAAACCAAGTTCTGCTAAAGGTGTTTATATCAAGCGCATCAGTGTTTCAAGCACCATGGGTGCAGGTGTTCCAGTAGATAAATCATTCCTGGCTTAATCAGGAAAAAGAATTGGACCGCCCAGTGATTTCACTGGGTCGTCTAAGACCGCAGGCATGAAAATTTAATAGACATCAGTCTGCCTGCGCAGACGGGTTCAGCTACAGAAGTTTCTGAGGTTGAATGCCGTGAAGGTGGAAGTGGCAACACTTCTTTTGTTAGCAACACACGCTACTTGATTGTGAGTAGTGAACCTAAGGAGGTCTTAGGTGGCTTTAAATCTCGAAGGTAAAAAGGCCGTCGTTGCTGAGGTCGCTGAAATTGCATCATCCGCTTTTTCTGCTGTTGCAGCAGAATATCGTGGTTTGACTGTTTCAGAAATGACAGCGTTGCGACTCGCAGCGCGTGAGCAAAATGTTTATTTACGTGTAGTACGTAATACATTGGCTCGCCGTGCTGTTGAAGGTACAGATTTCGCCTGCATGCAGGAAGGAATGACTGGACCTTTGGTATTCGGATTTTCTATGGAAGATCCAGGTGCCGTTGCACGCGTCATGGCTGATTTTGCGAAAGACAACAAAAAACTCGAAGTCAAAATGGTTTCATTAGGTGGCAAGCTTTTACCAGCTTCCGACTTAGACCGTTTGGCGAAAATGCCTACCAAAGATCAAGCTATCAGCATGTTCATGGGTACGCTTAAAGCACCAATCGAAAAATTTGTTCGTACTTTGCAAGCGCCTACCAGCAAAATGGTTCGCACATTTGCGGCCGTTCGCGACGCAAAACAAGCTGCTTAATCCATTTCGGATAAGTAACTTATTATTTAATTCTGTAAGCTTGAAATAGGAAAATATCATGGCTGTATCTAAAGACGATATCTTGGAAGCGATTTCCAATATGACTGTTGTTGAGATCGTAGATCTGATCGAAGCAATGGAAGAAAAATTTGGCGTAACTGCCGCTGCTCCTGTTGCCGCTGCTGCTGCCGCTGCTCCAGCTGCCGCTGCTGCTGAAGAACAATCAGAGTTCAACGTTGTAATGACTAGCTTTGGCGAAAACAAAGTTGGCGTTATCAAAGTTGTTCGTGCATTGACCGGTCTTGGCTTGAAAGAAGCTAAAGACATGGTAGAAGGCGTTCCAGCAACTGTTAAAGAAGGCGTTGAAAAAGCAGAAGCTGAAGACGTTCTGAAACAATTGAAAGAAGCTGGTGCGACTGCTGAACTTAAGTAAGCACACCTACAATCGTGGTCAGTTTACTGCCACGAAAAAGAAAATGGCTGGTGACTTTAGTCACCGGCCTTTTTCCGTTGCAGGCCGATCGACATTCGGCCACCTACAATATATGACCCTACCTGCATTTCTGTTAAAAGAAAGCAGGTGTTTCTTCGAGGTGTAATACATGGCTTATACGTTTACCGAGAAAAAACGGATTCGTAAAGATTTTGGCAAGCGTCCAAGTGTCTTGACCGTTCCAAACTTACTGGCAACTCAGGTCAACTCATATCAGGATTTCCTGCAAATGGTCGTCCCTGCTGATGAACGCAGTGCAATGGGTTTGCACGCAGCCTTTGACTCAGTGTTCCCGATTAAAAGTCACACGGGTATGGCGGAATTGCAATACGTCAGCTACCGTCTCGGAACGCCAGCGTTTGACGTCAAGGAATGTCAACTACGTGGTGTGACATATGCTGCACCTCTTAGAGTTAAAATGCGTCTGGTTATTTATGATAAAGACGCCCCTGCAAAGTCCAAGGTAGTCAAGGACATTAAAGAGCAGGAAGTTTACATGGGTGAAATCCCATTAATGACGGAAAAAGGTAACTTTGTCATTAATGGAACTGAGCGTGTAATCGTTTCACAATTACACCGCTCCCCAGGTGTGTTTTTTGATAGTGATAAAGGGAAAACTCATTCATCGGGCAAGATTCTTTATAACGCTCGTGTCATTCCTTACCGTGGTTCATGGTTGGATTTCGAGTTTGACCCTAAAGATGCTGTATTTGTCCGTATCGATCGTCGTCGTAAATTACCGGCGTCGATTCTGTTGCGTGCGTTGGAATACAGCAACCAGGAAATCCTGGAAATCTTTTTCGAGAACGATGTCTTCACCCGTAAAGGTGATGGCTTTGAATTAGCTTTACAACCTCAGCGTCTGCGTGGCCAATCTGTACCCTTTGATATCATCGGCTCTGATGGAGAAGTGCTTGTAGAAGCTGAACGTCAGATTACGGGTCGTCACATCCGCCAGATGGAAAAAGCTTCAATGAACACACTGGCTGTGCCAGCAACGTATCTGGTCGGCAAAGTGATCGCCAAGGACATTGTTGATCCAGCTACCGGTGAGCTATTAGCAAATGCTAATGATGAAATCACCAGTGATCTGCTGGAAGTTTTTGAACGCTTTGGTATTGATGTGATTGATACCATTTATGCCAATGATCTGGACCATGGTCCTTACATGTCTGACACATTGCGTCTTGATGAAACTCGCAGTGCGTTAGAAGCAAAAGTTGAAATTTACCGGATGATGCGTCCTGGTGAACCACCAACGGAAGATGCGGCACAAAACTTATTTACCAGCCTGTTTTTCAGTCAGGATCGTTACGATCTGTCGAATGTCGGCCGGATGAAATTCAACCGTCGTCTGGGTCGTGAAGAACTGGATGGGGAAGGCATTCTTTCTAAAGAAGATATTGTTGCTGTACTGGAAGAACTGATCGGTATCCGTAATGGTTTCGGTGTGGTCGATGATATTGACCACCTTGGAAATCGTCGGGTACGTAGTGTTGGTGAAATGGCAGAAAACCAATTCCGTGTTGGTTTGGTTCGTGTTGAACGTGCAGTTCGTGAACGTTTGAGCATTGCCGAATCTGAAGGGTTGATGCCACAGCAATTAATCAACGCTAAACCCGTTGCTGCAGCGATTAAAGAATTCTTTGGTTCAAGCCAGTTATCGCAGTTTATGGATCAAAACAATCCATTATCTGAAGTAACCCATAAACGTCGTGTATCAGCGTTAGGACCTGGTGGTCTTACACGTGAGCGTGCAGGTTTCGAAGTTCGTGACGTTCATCCGACCCATTACGGACGTGTTTGCCCAATTGAAACACCTGAAGGTCCAAACATCGGTTTGATTAACTCTTTGGCTTGTTATGCCAGAACCAATCGTTACGGGTTTATCGAAACACCTTACCGTAAAGTCATTGATGGTAAAGCAACAGATGAAATCGTTTATTTGTCTGCAATTGATGAAGGTGAATACCGTATTGCGCAGGCAACTATCAATCTGAATGATGATTATTCAATTGCCGACAATATGGTTCCATGTCGTCATAAAAATGAATTTTCATTAATGCCTTCAGAGCAGGTGCAGTTGATGGACGTCTCGCCACGTCAGGTTGTATCAGTTGCTGCCTCATTGATTCCATTCCTGGAACATGATGATGCTAACCGTGCATTGATGGGTTCAAACATGCAACGTCAGGCAGTACCGACATTGCGTGCTGATAAACCATTAGTTGGTACCGGTATGGAGCGTGTAGTTGCTCAGGATTCCGGCGTTATGGTGTCAGCCAAACGTGGCGGTGAAGTGGATTCTGTCGATGCAAGTCGGATTGTTATCCGGGTAAATGATGATGAAACGGAAGACAACGAATCAGGTGTTGATATTTATAACCTGATCAAATATGCCCGTTCGAATCAAAGCACCACGATAAACCAACGTCCGATCGTCAAGCCAGGTGATATTGTTGCCAAAGGCGATGTTCTGGCAGATGGTCCTTCAACTGACAAAGGTGAGTTGGCGCTGGGACAAAATATGCTGGTTGCCTTTATGCCGTGGAATGGTTACAACTTCGAAGATTCGATTTTGTTATCAGAACGTGTTGTTGAAGAAGATCGTTTTACCACTATTCATATTCAGGAACTGAATTGTCTGGCGCGTGATACCAAGTTAGGGACTGAAGAAGTAACGGGTGATATTCCCAACGTCAGTGAAAGTGCTCTGGCAAAACTGGACGAGTCAGGCATTGTATATGTTGGTGCTGAAGTTAAGCCTGGCGATATTCTGGTCGGTAAAGTTACACCTAAAGGTGAAACACAATTAACACCTGAAGAAAAACTGCTAAGAGCGATCTTTGGTGAAAAGGCTGCTGACGTTAAAGACTCTTCTTTACGAGTACCATCAGGTACTTACGGTACAGTCGTTGATGTACAGGTTTTCACTCGTGATGGTGTTGAAAAAGATGAACGTACCCGTCAGATTGAAAAAGCTGAACTTGAAAAAGTATGGGCAGATTTAAAAGATCAACATCGTATTATGGTCGATGACGTTTTTGCCCGTCTGGAACGTAACTTGTCAGGAAAAGTCGCTGATAAAGCGCCTGGTCTGAAGAAAGGTGACAAAATCACCAAGGCATATCTGAAAACACTTGAGAAATCTCAGTGGTATGACATTCAGATGGCTTCAGATGAACTGAACGCAATGCTTGAATCTACTGCCAACCAAATCAAGCAATATCGTAATGATATGGATGAAGCTTTCCAAATCAAGAAAGATAAGCTGACCTCAGGTCATGATCTGGCGCCAGGCGTTCAACGTATGGTTAAAGTGTTTCTGGCTGTTAAACGTCGTATCCAGCCTGGTGATAAATTGGCTGGTCGTCATGGTAATAAAGGTGTTATTTCAAATATCGTCCCGGTTGAAGATATGCCTTATACCCAGGATGGTCGTCCGGTTGACATCGTTCTGAATCCGCTTGGTGTTCCATCACGTATGAATATCGGTCAGATCCTGGAAGTTCATCTTGGTTGGGCTGCAAAAGGTCTGGGCTATAAGATCGAAGAAATGCTGCAGCAACAACGAGATATTGCAGAACTGAGAGAATTCTTGGGTAAGATCTATAACACCAGCGGTAAAAAAGAAGATTTGGATTCATTAAATGATGAAGAAATCATTGAACTAGCCGGCAATCTGCAAGCTGGTGTGCCGATGGCAACACCAGTATTTGACGGTGCTGACGAAGGCGAAATTAAAGCGATGCTAGAGTTGGCTGGCTTACCTGCAACAGGCCAGGCCAAGCTGATAGATGGTCGTACAGGTGAAACATTCCACCGACCGGTCACTATTGGTTACATGCATATCCTCAAACTGAATCACTTGGTTGATGACAAGATGCATGCTCGTTCAACTGGTCCTTACAGCCTTGTCACGCAACAGCCGTTGGGTGGTAAAGCGCAGTTTGGTGGTCAGCGCTTTGGTGAGATGGAGGTTTGGGCACTGCAAGCATATGGTGCTGCTTATACACTTCAGGAAATGCTGACAGTCAAATCAGATGATGTTAACGGCCGGACCAAGATTTATAAAAACATCGTTGATGGTGATTATCGGATGGATGCAGGTATGCCTGAATCCTTCAAAGTATTAACACGTGAGATTCGCTCACTGGGTATTGATGTCGACCTGGTTGAAGAGTAAGAACGCAAACCGATAATCAGGACATATGTCGTTTAACGACAGCGGAGAAAAAATATGAAAGATTTGCTTAACATGTTAAAGCAACAAACCCAGCCAGAAGAATTTGATGCGATTCGCATTGGTCTGGCATCACCAAAAATGGTGCGTTCCTGGTCGTTTGGTGAAGTTAAAAAACCGGAAACTATTAACTACCGTACCTTTAAGCCAGAACGTGAAGGTTTGTTCTGTTGCAAGATTTTTGGTCCGGTTAAAGACTACGAATGTTTGTGTGGTAAGTATAAACGCCTGAAACATCGTGGTGTAATTTGTGAGAAGTGTGGCGTTGAAGTCACTGTGGCCAAAGTACGTCGTGAACGTATGGGTCACATTGAACTTGCCAGCCCGGTAGCACACATCTGGTTCCTGAAATCTCTGCCATCACGGATTTCACTGTTCCTGGATATGACACTTCGTGATATCGAACGTGTTTTGTATTTTGAAGCGTTTATCGTTGTTGATCCAGGCATGACCCCATTGGAAAGAGGTCAATTACTTTCTGATGAAATGTTCATGCAAGCTGTTGAAGAATACGGCGATGAATTTGATGCCCGTATGGGTGCCGAAGCGGTACAGGAACTGTTAAGAAGTATCGATCTTACGAAAGAAGTAGATGTTATTCGAGATCAAATCGAAGGCACCAACTCCGAAACCAAGATTAAGAAGCTGACCAAACGTCTGAAATTGATGGAAGCCTTCCTGGATTCAGGTAATAAACCTGAATGGATGGTCATGGAAGTATTACCGGTATTACCACCTGACTTACGTCCTTTGGTTCCATTGGATGGTGGTCGTTTTGCGACTTCAGATCTGAATGATCTATACCGTCGAGTAATCAACCGTAACAATCGTCTGAAACGCCTGTTGGACCTGAATGCTCCAGATATCATTGTGCGAAATGAAAAACGGATGTTGCAGGAATCTGTCGATGCACTGTTGGATAATGGTCGTCGTGGTCGTGCGATTACCGGTACCAACCGTATGCCGCTGAAATCGCTGGCCGATATGATCAAAGGTAAACAAGGTCGTTTCCGTCAAAACTTGCTCGGTAAACGTGTCGATTATTCCGGTCGTTCAGTTATCGTTGTCGGGCCATACCTGAAACTGCATCAATGTGGTTTACCAAAAAAAATGGCTCTTGAACTGTTCAAACCATTTATTTACGGCAAACTGGAACGTAGTGGTCAGGCCACAACGATTAAAGCGGCCAAAAAAATGGTCGAACGTGAAGGTCCGGAAGTCTGGGATATTCTTGAAGATGTTATTCGTGAGCATCCGGTTCTACTGAACCGTGCGCCTACACTGCATCGTCTTGGTATTCAAGCGTTTGAACCTTTATTGATTGAAGGTAAAGCCATTCAGTTGCACCCACTGGTCTGTGCGGCATATAACGCCGACTTTGACGGTGACCAAATGGCTGTTCACGTACCATTGTCTTTAGAAGCGCAACTTGAAGCACGTTCGTTGATGATGGCGACAAATAACATATTGTCACCAGCAAACGGCGAGCCAATCATTATCCCTTCACAGGACGTTGTACTGGGTCTGTATTACATGACTCGTTCTTTAGTCAATGAAAAGGGTGAGGGAAGTCGCTTTGCGGATATCTCAGAGCTGAGACGTGCTTATGATAATAAAGCGGTTTCATTACATGCGAAAGTGATGGTCCGAATCGACGAAACAGATGTCACATTACCTGAGCCTGAACAAAATCGTACTATCCGTATTGAAACAACCGTAGGTCGTGCAATGCTGTTTAGTATTGTGCCAAAAGGTCTGCCTTTTGCCGTTGTTGATCGCACCATGACGAAGAAAGCTATTGGTGATCTGATCAACACTTGCTACCGTCGTTTAGGTTTAAAAGATACTGTTATTTTTGCAGATCAACTGATGTATCTGGGCTTTAACCAGGCCACTATGTCAGGTGCGTCTGTTTGTGCAGATGACATGGTGATACCAGAAGCCAAAGGCAACATTCTGGCTAAAGCTGAAGCTGAAGTGGAAGAGATTGCGACGCAATATGCTTCTGGTTTGGTTACTGATGGTGAACGTTACAACAAGATCATCGATATCTGGTCTCGTACCAACGATCAAATTGCTAAAGCAATGATGGATGGTCTGGGTACCGATACTGTTCTTGATGCCGAAGGTAATCAGGTTCAGCAACAATCAATGAACTCCATCTATATGATGGCTGATTCAGGTGCTCGTGGTAGTGCTGCACAGATTCGTCAGTTGGCGGGTATGCGTGGTCTGATGGCTAAGCCCGATGGCTCAATCATCGAAACGCCAATCACGGCTAACTTCCGTGAAGGTCTCGACGTATTACAGTACTTCATCTCAACACATGGTGCTCGTAAAGGTCTTGCCGATACTGCATTGAAAACAGCTAACTCTGGTTATCTGACACGTCGTCTGGTTGACGTATCGCAGGACTTGGTTGTAATCGAAGATGATTGTGGTACCACTAACGGTATCAGCATGACACCAATCATTGAAGGTGGTGATGTTGTTGAAGCACTTGGTGAACGTGTACTGGGTCGAGTTGTTTCTGAAGATGTCCTAAACAGTGATGGCGAAGTCGTAGTACAGACAGGCCATATGATTGATGAGGGCTCTGTTACCAAACTGGAACGTGAAGGTATTGATGAGGTTATGGTTCGCAGTGCAATTACCTGCGAATCTCGCTACGGTGTTTGTGCTTCATGTTATGGCCGTGACCTTGGTCGTGGACATAAGATTAATGTTGGCGAAGCTGTTGGTGTTATTGCTGCACAATCTATCGGTGAACCAGGTACACAGTTAACCATGCGTACCTTCCACATTGGTGGTGCTGCTTCTCGTACCGCTGCAGATAATTCAGTTGTACTGAAGTTTAAAGGGCATATCCGTTACTTCAACATTAAGTCTGTAGAAAACTCAGCTGGTAAATTTATCGCTGTTTCCCGTTCTGGTGAATTGCATCTGATTGATGAAAACGGCCGTGAGCGTGAACGTTATAAGATTCCTTATGGTGCTGAAATTGCTGTAGCAGATGATGATGCAGTTGAAGCGGGACAAATCGTTGCAACATGGGATCCACATACTCACCCGGTTGTAACTGAAGTAAAAGGTCATGTACGTCTAAGCGATCTGGTTGAAGGTGTTACCGTTGATAAGCAAGTGGATGAGGTCACTGGTCTGACCAGTTTGATTATCCGTGAGCCAAAACAGCGTAGTAGTGCAGCGAAAGATATGCGTCCTATGGTTAAGCTGGTTGATGACCATGGTAATGACGTCAATATCGTGGGTACGGATATTCCGGCTCAATACTTCCTGCCAGGTGGTGCGATTGTACGTGTTACTGACGGAATGGAAGTTGAGATTGGTGACATCCTGGCGCGTATTCCTCAGGAAAGCAGTAAGACCCGTGATATTACCGGGGGTCTGCCACGTGTTGCTGACTTGTTCGAAGCACGTAAACCAAAAGATCCAGCATTGATGGCAGAAATCAGCGGTACCATTAGCTTTGGTAAAGAAACTAAAGGTAAACAGCGTTTGATTATTACGCCTAAAGAGGGCGAGCCACACGAAGAGCTGATTCCAAAATGGCGCCATGTTTCAGTGTTTGAAGGTGAGCACATTGAAAAAGGTGAAATGATTGTTGATGGACCAGAAGATCCACATGATATCTTGCGATTGAAAGGTATTCTGGCATTGGCAAACTACATGGTCAGTGAAGTTCAGGAAGTTTACCGTTTACAGGGCGTTAAGATTAACGATAAGCACATCGAAGTTATTGTTAGACAGATGTTGCGTAAAGTTGAAATCGATGCCGTGGGCGATAGCAAATTCCTTAAAGGCGAGCAGGTCGAATTTGACCGTGTGCTTGATGCTAATGATGAATTGGCTGGGCAGGATAAAATGGGTGTTCTGTTTACACCAATGCTGTTGGGTATTACCAAAGCGTCATTGGCTACAGACTCATTCATTTCAGCTGCTTCGTTCCAGGAAACAACACGTGTACTGACCGATGCCGCAGTAACCGGCAAGAGTGACAGTTTACGTGGGTTGAAAGAGAACGTAATTGTGGGTCGTTTGATACCAGCCGGTACCGGTCTGGCTTATCATAAAGAGCGTCAACGTCGCCGTCACGGTGGATCAGTTCCTAAAACTGAACCTGTAGCGGAAGTGATTGAAAATAGTGAGGAAGAAATCAACGAAGCTTCTTAAAAGAAGCCTTGACGCAATGCATTAGTGCATTGTAAAATTCCTCTTCTTTGTCGGGCATCCTTATCTGGATGCCCGCTTTTTACTGGAATGGTAATGCGAGAAGATTTAGTATCGCAGGCTACCATCAATAGATATTTGTTAAGGTTGTATTAATGGCAACAATTAATCAGTTGGTTCGTAAACCGAGATTGAAGCAAAAGAAAAAGAATAATGTTCCGGCTCTGCAGGCTTGTCCTCAACGTCGTGGTGTTTGCACTCGTGTTTACACAACAACACCTAAGAAACCAAACTCAGCGATGCGTAAAGTCGCTCGTGTACGTTTAACAAATGGTTTTGAGGTGACTTCATACATTGGTGGTGAAGGTCACAATCTGCAAGAACATAGCGTTGTATTAATTCGCGGTGGTCGTGTAAAAGATTTGCCTGGTGTGCGTTATCACACTGTGCGTGGTGCTTTGGATACCTCTGGTGTTTCTGCACGTCGTCAAGGCCGCTCTAAATATGGTGCAAAACGTCCTAAAGGTTAAATCCATAGGAAGCACTGAGCGTAAATTAAAGTTTTAGGATATAGAAATGCCAAGAAGAAGGGTTGTTGCTAAGCGTGAAGTTCTGCCAGATCCAAAATATGCAAATATCGGGTTGGCAAAGTTCATTAACGTCATCATGAAAGATGGTAAAAAGTCGGTTGCTGAAAAAATCACTTATGGCGCACTGGCTTCAGTGTCCGAAAATAAAGGTGGTAATGGCCTGGAGATTTTCCAGAAAGCAATTGAAAATATCAGTCCTATGGTCGAAGTTAAGTCACGTCGCGTTGGTGGTGCAACTTACCAGGTACCTGTTGAAGTTCGTGCCGAACGCCGTATTGCTTTAGCAATGCGTTGGTTAGTTGATGCGGCTCGCAAACGTGGTGAAAAATCCATGGGTATGCGACTTGCTGGAGAACTTTCAGATGCATATGAAGGCAAGGGCACAGCTGTTAAGAAGAAAGAAGATACACATCGGATGGCTGAAGCTAATAAAGCTTTCTCACATTTTAGATTTTAAGTAATACCCCTTGCCTGACCAGATTCAGGCAAGGTTTCGTTCTTTAACATTGTTGATCGTAAAGAGTAGCTATAGTGGCACGTAGTACACCTATTAATAGATACCGAAATATAGGCATCATGGCGCATATCGACGCGGGTAAAACCACGACGACTGAACGCGTGCTGTTTTATACCGGCATCTCTCACAAAATTGGTGAGGTTCACGACGGTGCTGCTACTATGGACTGGATGGAACAGGAGCAAGAGCGGGGTATTACTATTACCTCTGCTGCGACTACCTGCTTCTGGGCCGGTATGGATCAACAATTCCCCCAACATCGAATAAATATTATTGATACACCAGGTCACGTTGACTTCACTATCGAAGTCGAACGTTCGCTGCGTGTGCTTGATGGTGCCGTTGCAGTTTTCTGTGCAGTTGGTGGCGTAGAGCCCCAATCAGAAACCGTCTGGCGTCAGGCAAACAAATACCATGTTCCACGACTTGCATTCGTTAACAAAATGGATCGTCAGGGAGCAGATTTTCTTCGTGTCGTTGAACAAATCAAGAAACGTTTAGGCTCACGTCCTGTTGTTATGCAATTACCTATTGGGGCAGAAGAACGCTTTGAAGGTGTGGTCGACTTGGTGCGTATGCAGGCAATTTATTGGAATCAGGACGACATGGGTGTGACCTATGACGCTCGTGAAATTCCTGGCGATATGCTTTCTGAATGCGAGAAATATCGTGAACAGTTAGTTGAAGCTGCTGCCGAGGCAAACGAAGAATTAATGAATCAGTATCTCGACACCGGCGAGCTTACTGACGAACAGATTAAACAAGGTATTCGATCTCAGGCGCTGGCAAACGAAATCGTTCCGGCTTTCTGTGGCTCTGCCTTTAAAAACAAAGGCGTTCAGGCTGTATTGGACGCAGTTGTTGAGTATTTACCTTCTCCTACGGAAGTACCAGCCATTAAAGGCTTGGTCGATGTTGAAAAAGAAGAATACGCAACAAGACAGGCTGATGATAAAGAACCGTTTGCTGCTTTAGCATTTAAAATCGCAACGGATACGTTTGTTGGTACTCTAACTTTTTTCCGTGTTTACTCCGGTGTTTTGAAATCAGGTGATGCTGTTTTTAATCCTGTTAAAGGAAAAAAAGAACGTATTGGACGTTTGGTTCAAATGCATGCCAACAGTAGAGAAGAGATTACCGAAGTCTATGCCGGTGATATAGCTGCAGCTATCGGACTGAAAGATACGACTACTGGTGAAACACTTTGTCATCCTGATCATATTATTACACTTGAGCGAATGGAATTTCCTGAGCCCGTTATCTCGGTGGCGATTGAACCTAGAACACAGGCTGATCAGGAAAAAATGTCTATCGCATTAGGTAAGTTGGCCAAAGAAGATCCATCCTTCCGTGTTCGGACGGATGAAGAATCTGCTCAAACCATTATTGCCGGAATGGGCGAGTTGCATCTAGACATCATTATTGATCGTATGAAACGTGAATTTGGTGTTGATGCGAATGTCGGCGCGCCTCAAGTTGCTTATAGAGAAACAATCCGCAAGAAAGTTGAAGCTGAAGGCAAGTTCGTGCGCCAAAGTGGCGGCCGTGGCCAATATGGTCATGTCTGGCTTCGTTTGGAACCAATGCCTGCAGGTAGTGGATATGCCTTTGAAAATGCCACGATCGGCGGGACAGTTCCAAAAGAATACATTTCATCTGTAGATAAGGGTATACAAGAGCAGATGAAAAATGGTGTAATAGCCGGCTACCCTGTGGAAGATGTCAAAGTAACTTTGTTTGACGGTTCTTACCATGATGTCGATTCAAATGAGATGGCTTTTAAAGTTGCTGGCTCAATGGCCTTTAGAAATGGTGCATTTGATGCGTCGCCTACATTGCTTGAACCGATAATGAATATTGAAGTGGTTACTCCCGAAGATTATATGGGAGATGTGATGGGTGATTTGAATCGCCGTCGCGGCTTGGTCAACGGTATGGATGATGCGCCAAGCGGAAAAATAATTAAGGCAGAAGTGCCATTAGCAGAAATGTTCGGTTACGCAACAGATTTACGCTCAGCAACACAGGGACGCGCAACGTATTCGATGGAGTTTGCGAAGTACAGTGAAATTCCTGGAAATGTGGCTGAAGCAATCATTAACAAAACGAAATAAAACATAGTTGAACGAGGTAGACAGATGTCCAAGGCAAAATTTGAACGTACAAAACCCCACGTAAACGTGGGCACCATAGGTCACGTTGACCATGGTAAAACGACACTGACAGCTGCGATTACCAAAGTAATGGCAGAAGCATCAGGTGGCGAATTCAAAAATTACGCGGATATTGATAACGCACCGGAAGAAAGAGAGCGCGGCATTACGATTGCGACAGCGCACGTAGAATACGAAACACCGAATCGTCATTACGCCCACGTAGACTGCCCAGGCCATGCTGACTATGTCAAAAACATGATTACTGGTGCGGCGCAGATGGATGGCGCAATTCTGGTGGTTAACGCAGCAGACGGTCCGATGCCACAAACACGTGAGCACATTTTGCTGTCACGTCAGGTTGGTGTTCCATACATCATTGTTTACCTGAACAAAGCAGACATGGTTGATGATGCTGAGTTGATTGAACTGGTTGAAATGGAAGTACGTGAATTATTGGATTCATATGACTTCCCAGGTGATGACACCCCGATTATTGTTGGTTCAGCACTGAAAGCATTGGAAGGCGATACCAGCGAAATTGGTGCTCCTTCAATTATTCGTCTGACAGAAGCGATGGACGAATACTTCCCAGAGCCGAAACGTGCGATTGATGGTGCATTCTTAATGCCTATCGAAGACGTCTTCTCTATCTCTGGTCGTGGTACGGTTGTAACCGGTCGTGTAGAGCGCGGTATTGTCAAAGTTGGCGACGAACTAGAAATCGTTGGTATCAAAGACACCCAGAAAACCACCTGTACAGGTGTTGAAATGTTCCGCAAGCTGTTGGACCAAGGTCAAGCAGGCGATAACGTTGGTGTGTTGTTACGTGGTACCAAACGTGAAGACGTTGACCGTGGACAGGTACTGGCTCACCCGGGCACCATCAAGCCACATACAAAATTTGAAGCGGAAGTGTACATTTTGTCGAAAGACGAAGGTGGTCGTCATACACCATTTTTCAATGGTTACCGTCCACAGTTTTATTTCCGTACAACCGACGTCACAGGCGCGTGTGAATTACCATCTGGTGTAGAAATGGTTATGCCTGGTGATAACGTCAAGATGGACGTAACTTTAATCAATCCGATTGCGATGGAAGAAGGTTTACGTTTTGCTATTCGTGAAGGCGGCCGCACCGTTGGTGCTGGTGTCGTCAGTAAGATCGTCGAATAGTATATAATGCTTATGGCTGAGCACATGGGTGCTCAGCCGAATGGGAGCATATGTTAGGCCAGTAGCTCAATTGGCAGAGCGACGGTCTCCAAAACCGTAGGTTGGGGGTTCGATTCCCTCCTGGCCTGCCATTTTTGTTTTCATCAAGATGGATAAATAACAAAAACAATGGCAGATAAACTCAAATTAATAGTCGCAGCCGCCTTAATGGTCGCTGCGATTGCTTTGTTTTATACCTACTCTGAGTATTCAACATTGCTGCGTGTGCTTGGCCTCCTTGCGGTGGCTGCACTTTCCTTGTTTATTGTATCTCGCGCAGCTGTGGGTGCAACGGTGTTATCATATATAGGTGATACTCAGGTAGAAGTGAGAAAAGTTGTCTGGCCAACCCGGCAGGAAACTTTACAAACGACCCTGGTAGTTATCGTAATGGTTATTGTTGTTGCCATCATGTTGTGGGGATATGACTCACTATTAGGTTGGGCCGTTCGCGCGCTGACTTTATAAAGCTGGATGTGAAATGAGTAAACGCTGGTACGTAATACAAGCCTATTCCGGCTACGAAGGACAAGTTAAACGTTCTTTAGAAGAACGTGTAGCCCGTATGAGACTGGAAGAAAAATTCGGTGACATTCTCGTTCCTACTGAAGAAGTTGTGGAAATGCGTGAAGGTCAAAAACGCCGCAGTGAACGTAAGTTCTTTCCAGGCTATGTGCTTGTGAATATGGAAATGGATGACGAGACCTGGCATGTGGTGAATGATCTGCCACGGGTCTTACGTTTTATTGGTGGTACGGGTGATCGCCCAGCCCCCATTTCTGATAAAGAAGCAGAACAAATTCTGCAACGTGTTCAAGAAGGCGTTGAAAGCCCTCGTCCGAAAGTTCTATTTGAGCCTGGCGAAGTGGTACGTGTTACTGATGGACCGTTTAATGACTTCACCGGTGTTGTCGAAGAAGTCAACTATGAGAAAAGCAGATTGCGTGTTGAGGTAGTTATTTTTGGACGTTCAACACCTGTCGAACTTGAATTCAGCCAAGTCGCCAAAGGCTAGGCTAGATAAAGCCCAGTTTCTACTGGATTGTTATTGGGGAGCCGTAAGGCGTTAGTACCCGTTTAGGAGTTAATAATGGCTAAAAAGATAACAGCCTATATCAAGCTGCAGGTTGCAGCTGGTCAGGCAAACCCAAGTCCTCCTGTTGGTCCTGCATTGGGTCAGCATGGTGTGAACATCATGGAATTCTGTAAAGCGTTTAACGCAAAAACACAAAATCTGGAACCAGGCTTGCCTACACCAGTTGTGATTACAGTGTTTAATGATAAAAGTTTTACGTTTA
>NZSL01000009.1 GCA_002696735.1 Methylophaga sp. | reverse complement strand
TAGAACAACTACAAAAACGCCGGGACAAGCAATGTTCCAGACATTGCTTTTGCATACACTCCATCCATGGAGATAAACGTTTTTGAGCGTAAGCCCCAATGGGGTGAGATACATGGATGTATCTCACAAAAGGTGCTCCTCGTGCCTTGATTGACGCTTTTTCAGCTCACAACAGAGGCGGCTTTGAAAGATCAATAGACCCTAAGGCTGGGGAGTATTAAAGATTTTTACGATCTGTCCATTTTTAATCACTACATGGGTTTCCTGATCTTCCACCATGCGATATAGCCATTTTTCAAAATAATCATTTTCTACGTCAGAATCGGCTACTTTTCTTAGCACCGGGCGGGTATGTTTGCTGATAAAAGCCGGTTCCCAGAATTGACCACAAATTGCTTTAATATCATCAGTTCTCATACCGATTTTGATACTGTTTGAGCCGCACGCCATGGTTTCTTCATGGGATGATGCACTGCCAGCAAAAATATTGGCAGAAAGCAGTAGTGTCGCCACTGATACTAACAAGGTTGATAAACGCATAACGATCCTCACAAAACGGTCATTGATTCACTAATTTCGGGACAATATGCGACCTTAATGCATTGCTCGTCAACCCATCTGCTTTCCAATCGTTCAAAAAGGCCTATTTATTCACTATTTTATTCGTAGTTCCGTTCAATAAATGTGTTTTTCTTTGCAGGATGATTTGAATTTTGACTGCAACAGATGTTTATACTGCGGGTTAAACACTTAACCGGAATGTTATAGCGATGTCGCCCAAACCTATTTATATCACCTACGCTGGTCCGACCCTACTGGCGACTTCATTGCTTAATAAAGGCACTGCGTTCAGCGAAACGGAACGGCAGCAATTTAATCTCAAAGGTTTGATACCTCAGCGATTTGAAACGATCGAACAACAAGCTGAACGTGCCTATCAGCAATATTCCAGTTTTATAGAACCAATAAACAAACACATCTATCTGCGTACCATTCAGGACAATAACGAAACCTTGTTCTATTACCTGCTGGAACATCATCTGCAGGAAATGATGCCGATAATTTATACACCCACCGTAGGCGATGCCTGTGAGCGGTTTTCGCAAATTTATCGTCGGGCCAGAGGATTGTTTATCTCTTATCCCGACCGCCATCACATTGATGAGATTCTGCTTAATGCCACCAAACGCAATGTAAAAGTCATTGTGGTAACCGATGGCAGCCGTATTCTTGGCTTGGGTGATCAGGGCGTTGGTGGTATGGGTATTCCCATTGGCAAGCTTTCTTTATATACCGTCTGTGGAGGCATCAGCCCGGCCTATACTCTGCCCATCATGCTAGATGTCGGAACAGATAATGCTGATTTATTGGATAACCCTCAATATATTGGCTGGCAACATCCACGTATTGATGCTCAGCAATATGATGAATTTATTGATTTATTTATTAGCGCTATCAAAAAGCGCTGGCCCAATGCGCTGTTACAGTTTGAAGATTTTGAACAACGCAAAGCATTACCGTTGTTAACTCGCTATCGTGATGAACTTTGCTGTTTTAACGATGATATTCAAGGCACGGCTGCAGTGACCGTGGGTTCATTATTGGCCGCTTGTCGTGCCAAACAGCAAACGCTTTCCGAGCAAACTATTGTCTTTGTCGGAGCGGGATCTGCAGGTTGTGGTATAGCGGAACAAATTGTGTCGCAAATGATGACTGAAGGCACCAGCGAAATGGATGCCCGCAAACGCATTTTTATGATTGATCGACCGGGACTTCTCACCCAATCATTGCCTGGATTACCGGCTTTTCAACAAAAACTGGCTCAGCTGGATCTGGTGTGTGCTACCTGGAATATTTCGGGTATCAATGCCAATTTAGCTGAGGTCATTGATAACGCAAAACCGACGGTGTTGATTGGTGTTTCCGGTCAGGCGGGAATATTTACTGAAGCAATAATTAAATCCATGTATTCACATTGTCCAAAACCGATCATCTTCCCGTTAAGCAATCCATCCAAACAGATAGAAGCCCACCCACAAGAGATTATTGAATGGACAGAAGGTAATGCACTTATTGCTACTGGTAGCCCCTTCACGCCCATTGTGTATGAAGGAAGTTTTTATCCTATTGCCCAATGCAATAACAGTTACATTTTCCCGGGTCTCGGCCTTGCTGTTGTGGCTGCCGGAATAGAACGTATTACCGATGATATGTTGATGACCGCAAGCGAGGTGCTGGCTGGGGCTTCACCAATGACTACCCCAGGTAACCAGGAACTTCTCCCACCACTTACCGATTCGGCAACACTCAGTAAAAAGATTGCCTTTGAAGTGGCTAAACTCGCTCAGCAAAAAAAACTTGCCCCAGAAATGACTGATAGCGCTTTATTACAGGCGATTGAAGATAATTTCTGGTTACCACGTTATCGTGAGTATCAACGGGTAAATGTCTAAACTGTAAACATAAAAAAACGGCTTGCAGTGAGTAACTGCAAGCCGTTTTTAAATAGCCAGTGATTGGATTAGAAATCCATCGTCGCGCTTAACGTAACAGTGCGAGGAGCTCCTAATACAAGATATCCTGTACCGACTGTTCCATTAGCACCTACATATCCACCTGCCGAAGCCCAGTAGTCTCTATCAAAAACATTATTCACTCTGGCGCGTAATGTGAGATCTTTACCATTTACCTGCATTAAATATCTTGCACCGATATCCACCCTGGTCCAGCTTGGTAATTTCAGTTCATTAGCAGAATCCGCATAATTAGATCCCGTGTAGATAACTCGACTATCAAGTGCTAAACCACTGATCTGGGGTACTTCCCATTCAACTCCCATATTTGCCTGATATTCCGGGATGCCTACAACACGGTTGCCATCTAAGTCGTCAGAACCCGTTTTATCCTGTTGGGCATCCAACCAGGTCACACCGCCAAGTAACTTAATATCATCCGTTAATAAACCAAACGTGGTTAACTCAATACCCTGATGGTTATTCTCGCCTGAAGTCTCAAATACTGGATTGGCAGGATCTGAAGTATCAGTAAAAGAACGCGGCATATCAGTGGTGAAATATGCCAGTCCCCAACCTAAATAATCAGAGTCATATTTCAATCCGATTTCTTTTTGCTCTGCAATGTACGGAGACTGCGCCTCTCCACCATTAACCAAGTCTGTTCCAGCAAATTTGAGTGGTGCTGTTTCACCTTGGCGTAGACTTTCGATGTAATTTCCATATAGAGACAATTGAGGTGTTAACTTGTAAACCACGCCTACTACAGGAGTATTTTTTGTTTCTTTATAGTCAGTGGTTTTACTGCCCGTGATGAAATCATAATTTTTTACTTCGATCGTCTGCCTGCGAATTCCCAATGTTAATAGTAATTTCTCGTCATAGAACGACAACGTATCGCCAATTGCATAGCTTTGGAGTTGAACAGAATTGGTCAATCTTGGCTCCAGACCTGCATTGCTCTCGAACCCAATTGGTGGTTGTTCCACATTAAATGGGTTATACAAATTGGTGTCGAAAGTTGCTCCCGTACCATAAGCATTTTTTGAGTCCAATTCAAAAAAGGAAGCAGAAATAACCCACTCATGCCCCACATTTCCGGTATTAAATAATCCTTGAAGACCTAATTCACCCGTATCAACTTCATCTTTTCGTACATTATCAAAACGAAAGGCACTTCCTTGACCAGTATTCGCATCTGATACTCGAATATTTCCCAGAGAGTTTTCTTCGTCTGTACGACGTAATCCATATGCAGCCCATGCTGTTGTCGTTTCAGTCAGATCATACTCACCACGCATAGTTCCGAACCAGTCTTGCTCATCAGAATATGACCATGGTTGAGCCCAGTTGCTATCAGAATCTGGGGCAGAAGGAATCCGATCAACCCCTTGTAAAGTTACGTTGGTGCGCGTTTCATCAAGTTGATTATCCTGATAACCAACATCCGCTGATAAGCGGGCTCTGTCCCCTCTCCAATCCAGGCCAACAGAAAACAAACCTAATTGTGTTTCTTCATCATCAATTGCTGTGCCACCATCACGGTAAGCAGTATTCACCCGTACACCGAACTGCTTTTCTTCACCAAAACGTCTGGCAATATCGGCCGATACCAATCCCTGCTGCCCATGTTCTGTCCCCACAGTTATTCGATTCAAAGGCTCATTGGGCGCACGTTTTGGCAGTAGATTAACATTACCACCTATGCCGCCACCGCTTGGCGAAGCACCAGTTAGAAATGATGAAGCTCCACGCAAAAGCTCTACCCTTTCAAACAGTTCTGTAGCTATATACTGACGAGGTAACAGTGAATAAAGCCCGTTATAAGCAATATCATCTGAACTCAAAACAAAGCCACGAATAAAATACGATTCCTGGAAATTGCCAAAGCCTCTTGCTACACGCACCGATGGATCATTTAGTAAAACATCCCCTACACTGCGAGCTTGACGGTCTTGGATAAACTCATTTGTATAAGCCGTGATACTGAAAGGGCTATCCAAATGATCCAGCGTTCCGAGTATCCCAGCCCTGCCACCTACCGCTACTTGACCTCCACTATGAGCAGGAGACAACCCTTCAGCCGAAGCATCCGCACTGGCTGTGACCGTAATCGATTCCAGTTCTGCCGAATCCGTTTCGCTTTCAGCAGCGGATACAGTTTGTGAAGCTAATAAGGCTAAGCCAATCGATATCGCTAGCGGCGATAATTTGATACACATGAAACTTCTCCGGGGAAGAAAAGGAAAAAATCATATGCTACGCATCGAACAGATTAATGTAAATACAAATCGTTGTTATTTAGATGCAAATAACACGTGCAAATTTAAGTATGAAAGATACAGTTCAACTTAACCCTTTCAGTTTTGCTATTATTTGCCAGTCAAATACTGACATGTCGCTGTGTAAACGCGCATGGCTGACAAAAAGAAGCAATGGTTCTGTCGCATGACAGCCATGATTGACCCTCTTATATATTCAGGATTTTTATGCCAGAGATTATTATTGAAAAAAACCCAAGTGAAGCACGCTTAAAAGAACTGGGCGTTGCCGGTTGGGAAATTTGGGATTGCCCGGTCACCGAATTCCGTTTGGATTTTGATGAAACCGAAAAAGCTTACATTCTTGAAGGTGAAATTGTCGTCACTCCAGACGGCGGCGAGCCAGTCACAATCGTTCCAGGTGATTATGCGATTTTCCCAACAGGCTTGAAAAGCATGTGGCAAGTTACCAAACAGCTGAAAAAACATTACAGCTACGATTAATCAGTAACATTTAAGGGCATCTTCGGATGCCTTTTTTACTTTTGCAATACGTACAACTTTTCGCCACGCTATGTGTCAGTAAACACTGAATACTTTTAACAAGGGAGATTTTATGAAAGTCGTCGCTTTTGCAGCCAGCAATAGTAAACACTCTATCAATAAGCAATTAGTCACTTATGCAGCGAGTCTGCTTGAGAATGCTGATGTAGAAGTGCTGGATTTGAATGATTATGAACTCCCACTGTTTAGCGTTGATATTGAAAAAGAAATTGGTCAACCCGCATTGGCTCAAGCCTTTCTGGATAAACTGGGCAACGCTGATGCCTTGGTTATTTCACTGGCCGAACATAACGGAAATTATTCGGCGGCATGGAAAAACCTGTTTGACTGGTGCACACGAATCGAACAAAAAGTCTTTCAGAAAAAACCCACTATCCTGCTCTCAACCTCTCCGGGTGAGCGCGGTGGGGCAACAGTTATGGAAATTGCCCTCAACTCAATGCCCCGCTTTGCTGCCGAGATAAAAGGGAATATGTCGCTCCCCTCTTTTTATGATAATTTTGATACTGATAACGGAAAAGTGATTAACACTGAATTTGACAAGCAGTTACATAAGACTATGCATCAACTGCCTCAATAATTGATTGTCATAATTTAGAAATATAGTTGTAGTAATGTGGAAATGTTTATCTATATGCTTTTCGATTGATTCATTCTTCTAAGGATCTCACATGAACGACTCGGTAGCTTTGTTGGATTTAAAGAAAAAGGCTCAAAAACAGCTTTATAAAATCAGTGAAGAAACTTCGGTAAATAGTGGGAGAGCCAAGGCTTTATTACTTTTATCTGAAGGGGCGACTCAAGAAGAAGCGGCTAAAAAAACAGCATTGAGTTTAGGTCAGATTCGCTACTGGCTGGGACGCTACCGGGCAAATGGAATTGATTGTTTTCCTGTGGCTGTTGATACCAAGCCCAAGAAAGAGAAAAAAGACAAACCCAAAAAAGCAAAAAAAGCTGACAAGAAAGCTAAAGATAAACCCAAAAAATCAGAAAAGAATAAAAAGAAAAGTAAAAAAACCAAGTCTAAATAATTATTCACATCCAGCCGCAGTTGCCGAGTCCCAATGAAATCGGGCGGCTGGAACCTTTGAATAGTGTTCATCACCACGCTTTTCACTATTATTTAAGCAATCTCTACTATATTCCCCGCTCTGCTAAACGATAATTAAAATTATCCAGCGCTCTGGCGTTTTCTAGTGCCTGTTTTTTTTGTACCAAATAATTCTAAAAAATATAGCCTAATGCAACGTTACTTTGTCTCAGCTGATAACTGGATATTTTTTGTTAAAGATCCGTCATGAATTGTCGACAACAAGACTGAACAATAGCGCTAAATAAAAAAAGTTGGCAATACCAAGTTGCGATCTTTAAGGACAATTCAATGAACATGCATAGCATACGTACCAAAAGCTCTTTACCGGTAATGGTGATGGGGTTAACCATTATTATCGTCATCTCGATGTTCTGGTGGATGATGTCCTTACAGAATAATCTGATTGAAATTCAGTCGCGCAGCTTTATGCCTGCCAGTGAAGTCATTCTTAATGCTGACCGGGATCTGTACCAGGCCAAACTAGCCCAACTCAACATCCTTTCGGGTCAAAGCAACGCAGCCGATGAAGAAGAAATAAATCGCCAGGAAAATATCCAACAGGTGGCGGCACGTTACGCTGAATACAGGGAATACTTGAAAGAATTTCCTGAAATATCCGGTGACCCGGCGGTGTTTAATCAGGCCTATCAAGAATGGGTAGCCTCCTCGGATGCGCTGGTCCAAGCCTACAACAATGGGCTTTCTTTAAATCTCCTTAAGCAAACTGAAGATCAGGAGTTTGCTGAATTACGAGATATTCTGGATAAGTCCGGCGAGGCAGTGATTAGTGGTTTTGAGGTCATTGAAAAGCAACTTGCTGCTGATATCCGCACTAAAATGACGATCACATTTATTGCTGTCGCGATCGTTTTGATAATCGCGATGATTTTCAGTTATCTCATTCCAAAAAAACTGACTAACGACATCAATTATTTGGTAAAACGGATTAATGAAATTGCCTCAGGTGATGGCGATCTCACCGCTAGAATTGATGTGTCGTCTAAAGATGAATTCGGTAATCTTGCTCAGGCGTTTAATGTTTTTGTCTCTAACCTGCAGGATTTAATCAAAAATATTCTGTCCCAGGTTGCCAACCTCGGCAATCTCACTGCCAGCCTGTCGGATGCATCAGTTCATACCAAAGATATTAACGATAAACTGAATTTATCGACAGAATCCATTGTAAGTGCTGTTCATGAAATGACGCTGGCCAACAAGGAAATGGCACAAGTTGCAACCAATTCCGCTTCTGAGGCCGATCAAACCGCTGGTTTAGCTGATCGCGGTATGGCCGTAGTCAGAACGTCGAATGAAAAAATCGCCGCATTGATTCGCAATATGGATTTGGTATTGAACTCCTCTCAGGAGCTTGAAACCAACTCCAACAATATCGTTACCGTTTTGGAAGTTATTCGTGGCGTGGCCGAACAAACTAATTTGCTGGCACTGAATGCCGCGATTTAAGCCGCTCGGGCAGGTGAACATGGACGAGGTTTTGCTGTCGTGGCTGATGAGGTCAGAACTCTGGCAACCCGAACTCAGCAAAGTACCAATGATATAGATGAAATTATCCAGAAATTACAATTGTCTGTCGGCGCATCTTCAAAGGCTATTTCTGAAGGTAAGGTAAATGCTGATGAAACAGCAAATACCTTTGTTGAAGCCGATAAAGTTTTCCATGAAATTCAGCAGTCCTCTAACCGGGTAAATGATATGGCGACCCAAACAGCTCAGGCAACTGAAGAGCAGACCTGTGTCGCTGAAGAAATCAGTAAAAACCTGCACGGTCTAAACCAACAGACAGAAGCTGCCAGTGAAGTAGCTGAAACGGGTGAAGAGTTATCACAGGAAATCAGACGTTTTTCTGAAAGCATGAAACAAATGATGAGCCGCTTTAAAGTTTAGTGTTAGTCGGGAGTGGGTCGAAGACCGCACTGTTCCAGCAAATCCTGCCAGGCTTCAGTGTGTTCTTTGATACGTTGTTGATATAGCGTCCAGATATTCTGCTTATTATCCACATTTAACGTTTGTTGATAATACGCATTAAACGTCTGCGGCATGACCTCTTTTTGCATCTGTGCCAGTCTGGCTAAGGGCTGAAACAGCTGATCAGCCCCACTGTTTACAGCAGACATATAGGGTTGGACTTTTTCAATATAAACCTTGAAAAACATCGATTCCAGAATCTTTGCCTGAGTATTCAGTCTTCCCTGTACACATAGTGGTTTTTGCTCAATGCGTTGCTTCAGAATCTGAGTTCCATCATCCAGCCGACTTATCAGTAATCTCGCACTATTCTGTAATTGCCCTGCCCGGCTTCCATATTGCCAACGTTGTTGAATCTCGCCCATATACTCAAGATCCTGTTCATACTGACCTTGAAGCAGTCGCTGAACCCGTTTGTTTACATAAACAATATCCTGACTATAGCTGCTGATTTCGTATTGGCTTTGCTCAGGATCATAAAGTCCTGATGACAAACTCATTAGCTGCGCGATTTCATCCGTTCCCCAGGTGGCATTCCAAATCACACGTGGTAAATACTGTTTTTTTATTTCAATGACTTGCGCCAGCTTTGTTCTTAATGAGTCACTTTTAATCTCGACCAGACATTGTTGTGACGCTTCTATAAACCGTAATTCGTAACGTAAATTATTTAAAGGCTGCATCACTCGTCCCAGTATCGAGTTTTTCTCTCCCACCACAAATTGCAGTTCACAGCCATATAAAGACAAAAAGTCCAACATATTGATATCGTGTTCGGGTATGGATAATCGACGCTCTCGTGGTCGGGGAATTCGCTCTATATCAATCAGATCTGAATAGACCGGTTCCACATCCAAAACATTGGCTAACCGCTTCACATATTCATCCATCATGGTTTCCGGTTTTGCCAACGGGTCGCAGGCACCAAGCAACAACACAAGGCTGAACAGAACTAAAATTCGAGATGGAATATTCATTAATATGGCTGGTCGAAAGGGTCTGAAAATCAGAGAATTGACTGTGACACTTTAAATAGGTTAAAGACTCGTTATAAATTTATTGTATGCTCCATAACAGACTAAACAAATAGGTTAGGTATCTTGACGATTACGACAGATACATCTCATCCAATGGTGAGTGATGAATATTTTCAACAATGGCAGGATCTTATTGATCTGTTAGCCGAATTCATGCAAGTGCCTGCTGCACTTCTAACACATGTAGATGAGAATAATCAGCTTGCGGTCATGGTTAAAAACCGGGCGTCGACCAACCCATATCAGAGTAATCAGAAATTCGATTTAACTGGTTCAGAAACATATTCCGAATTTGTCATTCGGGAACAGAAAACGCTGTTTGTTGCCAATGCATATGAAGATACGGCATGGAAGAACAAATATGACCCGACGCTAGGTATGATTAATTACCTGGGTGTGCCTGTCACCTGGCCGAATGGTGACCCGTTTGGCACATTATGTGTTCTCGACACAAAAACGCATTATTACAGCGAGTTACAACTCAAAATGATGGTGCAGTTACGCAATATTTTTGAAGCCCATCTGGATATTCTGGAACAAAATCTTGAGCTGGAAGAAGTGGCCAAAACACTCGAATATCTTGCCAATACAGATGATTTAACCGGTATCTGGAATCGACGGGCTTTTATTGCTCAAGCAGAAACAGAACTGCAGCGAACTTCTCGGCATAATCGAACATTATGCCTTTTAATGTTTGATATCGATAATTTTAAACGCATCAATGATTTGCACGGACATAACACTGGCGATGAAGCCATCAAATTATTTACAGAATGCATTATGAATTCAAAGCGTGCTTACGATATTTTTGGTCGCATTGGTGGCGAAGAGTTTGCCATGATTCTTCCTGAAACCGATCTTGACTCAGCACTGGCATTAGCCGAACGGATGCGTGAATGTGTAGACCAATTGAGCCTGCCATTAGTCAGTGGTGAAAACGTGACGTTCACTGTCAGCATAGGTCTGACAGAATATGGTGAAGAAGATGATGGTATTTTTGCACTGCTCTATCGGGCGGATCGTAAACTCTATGAAGCAAAACATCAGGGCAAAAACTGCGTAGTCGCCTGATACGTGAAAGCGTTTATATCAACTTTCAAAGTTTAACTCGGTTTAGTTTGTTTAATTAATCACTTTGTCCTGGCCGAGCTAAATCCTCAGGAGCGTTAGATGGCGAAAGCCAAAAACAGATTACAGGCACTCGATGCCTTAAGAGGTATTGCCGCACTCGGCGTAGTACTGTTTCATTACCTGCCTTATTACGATGAACTTTATGGTCACACTTTCTCATCACCTGATGTGCTGGAATTTGGCCGCTATGGCGTTCACCTGTTCTTTATGCTGAGTGGATTTGTGATTTTGATGACACTGGAACGAACCGACAATGCACGTTGGTTTGGTCTGGCCAGGGCTTTTCGATTGTTACCGGCTTTATGGGTTTGTATTCTGCTGACTTTCTTTATGGTTCAAGTGCTTGGCCCGGCTGATCGCTCTGTCTCGTTCAGCACAGCATTAATAAACTTCACGCTTTTACATAGTTACCTGGATTATTCCCATGTCGATGGCGTCTATTGGAGCCTGGTGATTGAAGGTACATTTTATCTGTGGATGGCCATTTTTTTTTATGCATTGAAAAGCTGGCAGCAGCTTCGAATGGTTTTGTTTGGTTGGCTGCTTATCAGTTACATAGCGGTGATTAATCTGGAAAATCTATCCCCATCATTACTGTTTTTGACCCATGAATTATTATTTGCCATGTATGCCCCTCTGTTTATCAGTGGGATGTTGCTATACCGCTGGTACAACTCGGGGAATTTGACCGCCAGTGAGGTGCTGTTCCTCGCTGTGTCGATGAGCCATGCGCTCATTGCCTACCCCGCACCATTCAGTCTTTTTGTTTTAGGTTGTTACGCTGTTTTTGTGCTGGCAATAAGCGGTTATCTGGATTTTATTGTCAATCGGCTTACCTTATGGTTGGGCAGCCTTTCCTATTCTCTTTATCTGGTCCACCAAAATATTGGTTACGGAATCATCAATCACAGTTATGCAATTGGGTTATCAGGCGTCACCGGAGTTGCTATTGCCATTGGAGTGTCATTTCTACTGGCCATATTGATTCACCTTCACGTAGAAAAGCCTGCGATGAATTGGTTTCGCGAAAGACGTTATAAAACTGCCCCGTTAGTTGCGATGAATTAACTAAGCCAATGATTTCTGACTTATGAGTGGCTATAAGGAGTACCTGTGGAGCCAATGCAGATATATTTTGATTATTTATCAAATAGAGTTTGACCTTTACATATAATCTCTATATATTCGATTGTGCTTGCAAGTACGACAGATATTTGTTTTCAAGTTCGATGTTTCCGCTTTAATGTTAGATCCAAAGAGTACTCGTCCTGTTTTCAAAATACCCGCTCCACTTACAGCATACCCGCCCAAATTGGGCATTTTAGATTTACAAAAAATAGGATGATTTATGTCTTCAACTGGAACAGTTAAATGGTTTAACGAAGCTAAAGGCTTTGGTTTTATCGAACAAGAAAATGGCCCTGACGTTTTCGCACATTTCCGTCAAATCCAAGGTGACGGTTTCAAAACATTGACTGAAGGCCAACGTGTAACATTTGATGTTACTCAAGGTCAAAAAGGTCCACAAGCTGAAAACATCGTTCCTGCATAATTGCTACGATAACAGTTTGATTTTCACCTTCGGGTGAAACGAAAAAGCCCCGTTTTCCGGGGCTTTTTTGTATCTGCGTGTTATTAAACACTGTCAGCTTCCACAACATAACGGGCAAAACTCTGATATTTACCCCACATTTCCTGTGCCATCGCATCAGGAAACACATGAAACTGACCAGCTTTGAGACCATCAATAATAGCTTTTGCAACTGTATCAGCGGTTTCTGCAATATCACCAAACCCGGCATCTTTTGCCATATCAGTTGCTATTGGACCAGGATGCACACTCATTACTCTGGTGCCTTGTTCAGCAAACTGCTCTCGTAAGGCCTGAGTTAATGAATAGGCTGCAGCTTTAGAGGCGGCATAGCCTGAAAAGGCCGGGAATGATCTTAATGAAGCAATTGAATTGAGTTGGATAAAGGCTCCACCACCATTTGATTTCAATACCGGTGCAAAAGCCTGAGCCATATAGAGCAAACCGTTTACATTAACCGCCATCTGAGTTTGTAGGGCTTCAACCGCATGCTCATCTAACGGCATTGCCATTTGCAAAATACCTGCGTTATTTACTACCAGATCAACATCATTGGCTTTCTTGGCAGCAGAAAATATGGTTTCTGGCTTCGATAAATCCACTACAATGGCAACAAGCTGTTCGGGATATTGCGCCAATAATGCATCAGCGGTTGCGACATCACGCACGGCCAGATAAATTTTGCTGACACCCGCATGGATAAAAGCCTCGACAATCGCTTTACCAATACCCCGGTTAGCCCCTGTCACCAAGGCTATTTTACCTGTTATGTCATAGGTTTCATTCATCTAAAACACTCCCACTATTTCACATCATCAGCCCTGACATCCAAAATCATATTCAGACCAGCTTGATCCAATGCTTGTGCTCACCTACATTAGCAGTCTTTTTAGTAAATTATTCGGAACCGTAATGGATATCCAGCAAATTGAAACCCTTTTCTTTCAATCTCTGCACATCGTGATGGACTGGGCCAGTAGTCCAAAATTTTACTCTCAAATCGGACTGATAGTATTAGGCGGTCTACTGGCTTTTTCAATTGCCAGTTTTTTAAAGAGTCGCTCACCACTATTAAGACAGCTCCCCGCTTCTGGTCCTTTACTTAAATTCCGTAACAGCATTTATCGTAGTCGGGATCTTATTTTTCCGTTAATGATCATTCTGGCATTTTCGATTGCTGCAGACATCAGTCAGTTATGGATAGGCCAAAGCTGGTTAATTCAAATTTGTATGAGCTGGGCTGTCATTTATATGCTCTACAAACTGATAAATCGAGTTGTTCATAAAGCATTATTTAAAAAGCTTGCTCTCTTTCTTATTTTACCCATCGCGGTGTTACATCTTTTTGGCTGGCTGGATGCAGTTATCGTTTATCTTGAATCTCTGTCATTTGAATTAGGCAATATCAAGATTTCCGCTTATGGCATTATTCGTGTGCTGATATTCGGCTCGATTTTATTCTGGCTAGGACGTATTTCCAGTAATGCCGGGCAACAGATTATCCGTAGCCAGGAAGATCTGGATATTGGTACCCGTGAAGTATTTGCCAAACTGTTTCAGATCGCCCTGTTCTTTATCGTCTTTATTCTGCTATTGCAGATCATGGGTATTAACTTAACTGCACTGGCGGTGTTTGGTGGTGCTCTGGGTGTGGGTTTAGGTTTTGGCTTACAGTCAATTGCCTCCAACTTTATCTCTGGCATCATCCTGCTGCTCGAACGTTCTTTGAGTGTCGGCGACTACATTGAGATGGAGGATGGACGCAAAGGTATTATTCGTGAGTTGAATATGCGTTCCTCTACGCTGGAGACCTTCGACGGAAAAGATATCATGGTGCCGAACGAACAGTTCATCACCACCAGTTTTACCAACTGGACTCATAAAAATCTCAAGCAACGCTATTCCCTGGAATTTCAAGTCGCCTATAAAACCGACCTGCACTTTCTGTTTGATTTATTACGACAGGTTGTCGCCAGCCATCCTCGGGTGATAAGTGGTGACGATGTGCCCATAGAAGAACGTCCGGATGCAGAAATTGCGGGATTTGGGGACTCTGGTGTCGATATTCTGATTGAATTCTGGATGGAAGGCATCGATGATGGTGTTAACCGTGTGGGTGCCGACTTATTGTTAATGATTTGGGATGCGTTAAAACAGCATGAAATTGAAATCCCATTTCCACAACGTGAAGTTAAAATTCTTAATGCCAGTGGTGAAGCGATTCGTTGATTCAGGAAAATCCTGAGTGGCAACGGGGTAAATGCTTATTTGATTACATTAGTACAGGTGTATTATTTGAATTGTAAAAAGTAATTTCACTTTTAACAGGAGAAATCGACATGTGGACTAAACCAGAATACTCAGATATGCGTTTCGGCTTTGAAGTAACAATGTACATCTGCAACCGTTAATTTGCAGTTAAGCGAAACCTAAGAAGCCCCGACAAGTTCGGGGCTTTTTTTTGCCTATAGTTTTTATGCGTTATGCTGAGCGTGTTTGTTAAATCCTGTTAGCGGGAAGGAAAACATGATGAACCAAGACTCCGAATTGTATGAAGCTATTGTTAACACTGCTGTCAGCCTGGCTTCTCATTCTTCATGGGAGTCAGTACGGTTGTCCGAAATTGCTGCCCAACTCAATATTTCACTTGCCGATATTTATTATTGTTTTGCTGAAAAAGAACAAATCGGTGACGCCTGGTTTGATCGTGCCGATCAGAATATGCTGAAGGTGATGCAATCCAGTGTATTTGCAACATTAAATAATCAGCAAAAATTTCATCGCTTGATGATGGCATGGTTGGAACCACTTGCAATCAATCAAAAAGTAACCCGGCAAATGATTTTAAATAAACTGGAACCGGGGCATCTGCATATTCAGATTCCTGCATTGCTACGAATCAGTCGTACTGTGCAATGGCTGCGTGAAGCATCAGATCAGCACTCAACATTACCATGGCGAGCAGTGGATGAAACAGCACTAACCGGGGTGTATTTGATGACTTTTTGCTGTTGGCTTACCGATAACACTCCAATGTACGAGCGGACACGACGTTGTCTTGAGAGACAATTAAAGGTTGCTTCAGCACTCGGCTTTCTGAAATAACTGCTTCATCTGTTAGCTGGTTATTCGGCCTATTAATCGCCAGGCTATAAATAAAAAACCAATAGGCAAAATCAGCATTATCAATACAAATTCAGCCAACAAATAGATGGCCGCATTTATCCCCTGTTCTGCTTTGGTCTCAATACTTTGNAATCTGTTTTTAATGTCCAGGTTATCTTTGAATCCCTGATACCAGCCNCGTTCGGAATCATCTGACTCAGGCTGAATCTCAGCNACTTCNTGCTGTGTGCTATNCAAAATAGCAATGGCATCCTGTCTATCTTGCTCCAGCCAGAGCTGTAATTGATTGGAAGCGACTATAGTGACCGGAATNGCCAAACGTAATAAGGTCATGATCAACACCATCTTAAACAGCATNGAAGACCATCGGTCAGGAAGTTTCTGCCATAACANCAGAAGTAAAACGATGGCAGCAAAACCCGCTANTGCCCAACGCAAAATGTCAATATCACCAACTGCTAACAGGATTTTCTGAATGCCCAGCGATGCAGAAGCCACTAATAAAACGCTTGAAAACTGCTCGATCAAATCATTCAGNGGGTCCAGAATTTCGCCNGGAGTCAATGTCAGACCNACCCCCATTGGTTCGATCGATAATTCAGTGCCTTGTGCCGCTGAAATAACCGCATTTAATCCNCGGGCAATCGCATAGACGGTAAGTGTGATCCTGAGCATATGGCCTAANTGAGCCCCCGCATTTGACTCAAAAGGTATCAGCGCCAGAATCAAACACAAAAGCATTAGCAGTACAGCAATAATCTGTGTTCGATGGAATATCGTTTTCAAGAATAACTCCGTTGTCTATNGGNCCGTATATCAAAATACATGTATTTGATTCTTTCCTTGTGATTTAGCTTGATACAATGCCTTATCCGCATCCGACATTAAAGCCATTTCAGACTTATACGACCTTTTGAAGCTTGCGATACCAATACTGATAGTTATCTGTAATAATTTTCCATCTGGNGCNATAAATCGGGTAGATTCCACCTCACTGCGAAANCGNTCCAGCGCCAACTCACCCTCCTCACTGCTGCACTCTGGAAGAATNACCGCAAACTCCTCGCCGCCGATCCGAGCGGGGAAGTCAATATCACGACAGTTGTCACGCAGAATGTCAGCCAGTTTCTTTAAAACGACATCCCCATAATCATGACCATAGGTATCNTTAATTAATTTGAAATCATCAATATCCCAGATAACGAGACAATAGCTTCTCCCTGTACGCACGGCTCTGGCATGTTCAGTTTTCAATCNGGGCATAAAGGCACGCCGGTTTGACAGGCAAGTTAACGGATCACGCTCAGCCGCTTTTTTCCAGGCCTGACGTGAAGCCATCGTCAGATTAATTTGGTTTTGTTGTATAGCGATAACAAATACAGCCAATGCACTGGAAAATATGTAAGCAATCAAACCGGTCAAAGTAAATTGATAATTATTTGTTAAAAACACACTGTTATCAAAAGCCATAATGCTGATAACAATCACAAAGCACAGGCTACTGAACAAGTTGATAAAAACCAGTTTCAAATAAATAGCCATCATCACCATAACTGGTAACAGCAAAAATATTAATGGCCCATAAACGGTAGCAGCCAATATTACGATTAATCCGATTATCGCTGCCCCTGACCACAGCTTATTTAATTCGCTTAGCTGCACCGCCGGGCTATGTGCAAACCCTGTAAAGACCTGATAAATCAGCAGTATCCCCAAGGCATGGGCAATTAGCAGAGTAATATAAAGGTCTATAAACTTTTCAGCTTCAATATATCCATTTAACAGCAGATTGGTGCCTATCAATAACGCTGATAACGCCGGAACAAGGNCACAAAGTAACAACAGAAATTTAAGTAAATGATGGGGTCTGCTTACGCCGTAGGGCAGAAATCGACGCATAAGCAACATTCCNAAAACACTCTCCCCNCCCATGATCAATGAAGCGACAATAATATACAGCGAGTTGTGGTGAAACGTGTTTTCTACTATGAGTGGAAAATGGGCTGCAAATGTTGCCATNACAATAAACGGAAACGCACGCACTCCCCACAAAAGGCACATTACCAGCCCGATACCGGATGAAAGCGANAATAAATTGATATTGCCAGGGGGAAANGAAAACCAGGTAAGACCCAGTCGGNCAAATAAATAATAGAGCGAGGTGGTCAACAGCAGATTCAACAGACCATTGATAGTGCCGGGAAAAATCGTTGTTTTCACCCTGCCTCCCCCTTTCAAGNAATNATTNACCTTGAAAGCATCTCTATACAAAAANNNANTCTATTTGATTGTCATAGNCTCAGAAGAAAAAGGCAAGANNTAAGANAAGGATAAACAAGCCCTAATCATAAGGTTCATAGTTTTTATCCGGTTTATCGTCTTTTACAGCTGGGTGCTTTGAATCACGAATACCCAGATAATAAAAAACCAGTAGTAACAGATAAAAAAACAGTAGGCCATCTTCAGACGCTATACCCAATAACGCCCAGAGCGGCACCACATAAAATACTAAATTGAGCAAAACCGTTAGCGTTTTTCCCAGACGACGTTTTCCCAAGTCAAACAGATAGCCGGCAAAGAGGCCTGTCATATATCCACCGACAATTGCCAGAATCAATAACAGAATGATGCCAATCGTTGAAAATCTATCCATTACAAACCTAAATTCTGATAGCTACAGTTTAATAATGACGCTGTAAGCGTTTTTTGTCATTTTTTCCCAGGGCTTGTTTATCTTTCATCTCCACCACTGCTGACGGCTATTATTGTGTATGCAATAGTTGGTATTTGAAAACAAAAACAGGCAATATTGATAGCGAAATAACGCTGGAGGGGTTAGATATGCGTCAACATTTTTTGCTACTCGGTCTGTTCTGCCTGATTGGCTGCGGTGAGCAAATTGACAAAGTTGAGCAGGACAGAGTCGATCCGGTGATTCAGTTAACTGACTGGTGTTTTCAGCATTGGACAGAGCAGCAATGGACATTGGGGGAAACCAATTTACCTGCTGTAGAGAATCAATCATTTGCTGAGGGAATTCGTAAAGTATGTCGCGCCCGCGCTGAACTTTATGCTGAAGGCTATGAAATTTACCCGTTTATTACCGACACCATGCAACGCGAGATTTATGCACTGGTTTTTTCAGCTAGTGTGGAAGATATTAAATCACATCTGAAACAGCATCTTCCAAAGCTACAACGTATTTAAGCTACAGATTTAATTGCTGATGTAGCCCCTGTCGATAAGCGGTGATAGCCGGAATTAAAGCGACCACAAAACTGGCGATAAGCACCATCGGCAGCATAAACATAAACTCATTAATGATGGATAATCGGGTAAGCAAAATCCCATATTCCTGCAATAACCAATCTTTCAATACATACATACTTAGTTGTAAACTGATAAATGCGGTGAATGCCGCAGCCAGACTGATTAATAACGCTTCAATCTGTAGCAATGCAAACAAGAAGCTTGGCCGATAACCCAATGCTCGGAGAACGGATAATTCATGGCGCCGTTCACGCATTGAAACCAATAGCATATTGGCCATCCCAATCAGCGCACCTAACAGCACCAGTGAAGCAATTAATAACAATAGCTGTTCCACACTGCTCAACATTGACCACAACGACATCAATGTGGCGCCAGGCAGAATGGCCAGTAAGGGTTCTTGCTGATATTCATTGATCTGCCGCTGTAAATTAAAGGTCTGTATCCGCGAATTCAGTCCCAGCATAAATGCCGTTATGGCTTGCGGCTGCAGATCTTTAACATTTGGCGTAGCTCTACCTGGTATTTGCACCCCTCCCTGCCAGTTGGCATGAATGGCTTCAATACCTTGCAAACTGACATAGATAGATTGATCTACCGGCGTTCCTGTTGGCGCCAGAATACCCGTGATTTTGAATGGATTATCATCATGATTGCTAAAACTGGTATTGGCAATTCCATGAGAAAGCACGATAGCATCATCGACTTGATATCCAAGTTGCTTGGCGACTTCTGAACCAATTACTGCATCAAAATGATCATCAAATGCTTTCCCTTGTTGAAATTCGAGTGGCTGTTTATTACCAAAGCGAAAAAACTCGAAAAAGTCGGTGCTGGTTCCAATGACCCGATATCCTTTATGTGAATCACCTAAAGAAATTGGAATGGTCCAGGCAACAGCAGGTTGGGAAGCAATTTCCTGATAACTCTGCCAGGAAATATTATTGGTTGGTACACCGATATGAAAGACTGAATATAGTAAAAGATTGACCTGTCCGGTTCGTGCACCAACGATTAAATCCACCCCCGAAACGGTTTTGGTAAAACTGTCTTTGGCCTGATAACGGATGGTTTCAACACTGAGCAGAACAAAAATACTCACCGTCATCATCAATATAGTCAGTAACACGCTAACATGTCTTGCCAGCAGACTTTTCCAGGCCAGTTTAAACAGCATGTTTCTCTCCTGCGACCACAAACGACTGTATATCCAGCTGTCTGGAAAAATGCTGTGCCAAGCTGCGATCATGACTAACAAAGATTAGGGTGGCCTTTGCTGCTTGGACCTGGCCCAGTAACAAATCAACAAAACTATCGCGTGCATCACTATCTAAAGCTGAGGTGGGCTCATCGACGATTAATAACTCAGGTTGATTAACCAAAGCACGAACAATCGCTACCCGTTGCTGCTGACCAACGCTCAATTGCGAGGACGGTCGTTCCAATAACTTGGCATCCAGTTGCAAAGCATTCATCAATTCCAGAGAGCGTTGTTGCAGATGCTGTTTATCCTGTTTGGAAAAATGACTGGCCAGCTTAATATTGTCGTCCACCGTTAAATACGGAATCAGATTAAATCGTTGAAACACCATGCCTATATGTCTTGCCCGATACGCATCTCTTTTGCGATGGCTGAGCTGGTTGAGAATTACCTCATCCAACTTGATGGTACCCCGCTGAGGCAACAAAATCCCGGCCAGTAAATTTAATAAAGTGGATTTACCCGAACCAGAAGGTCCGTAGACAAACACCGTTTCACCTTTTCTGATTTCCCAGTGAGCTATTTGTAATACAACACTGTCTGAGTTTTGCTGATAACGGAACTGACAGTCATCAATCTGAATAGCATAACGATTAGTCATTTTTTTACCGGCTTGAAAAATGGATCATGTTGAGAGCTTATAAATTGTTATAACATAACATTTTCGCTCGAAATTTAACGCTCTGGAGTCATATGACACAACTGGCATCTGCAAAATTCTGGCTTCCACTATTAATAATCACCTGCCTGACAATGACTCAGCCACTGTTAGCTGACGAAAATTACGAACTTGTTGATTGGGTTGATTTAATGCCTGATGACGATCTCGAAGCATTGATGAATCCACCAGAATATCTTGATGAAATTGAAGATGGTTCGATGGAAGATCAAATCAGTAGTCAATTACTCGGGGCACTGGAAAATTCCGCAGATGACCGTTATCAACAGGCATTAACCTCTGCCAAGGTCAAGCCTGAATATGATCAACGCCCCATCCGCCTACCTGGTTTTATCGTTCCCGTCGAAATGAATGAACAACAGCTGGTGACCGAGTTCTTTCTGGTGCCTTTTTTTGGCGCCTGCATCCATTATCCCCCACCACCGCCGAATCAGATTATTTATGTGACCTCCAAAGAAGGCGTTGCTCAACAGAATCTTTATGATCCCTATTGGGTCGAGGGCACGCTGACCACGACTATCACCGAAAATGAAGTGGCCGTTTCAGCCTATTCGATGGCAGCTGATAACATTGAGCTGTATAAAGAATAGTGCTTTATAAGTTGATAGCAGAAAAACGCTCCGGCTGATCAAATAACAAATCGTCTTGTACCCCATAGTTGGATAATTTCATCGAATAAAACCGATCAAAGTAGTCTTTTACTGTGGTTTCAATCTGCCGATCAAAATGTGGTTTAACGGTCATAGTCTGGCCAAACTGACGCTTCACAAACTCTCCGCGTTCAATAATCAGCTGACCATTTTTGAATACCCATTGCGCCTTTCTGAACATCGCCGCTTTATCATCTTGCTCATGATAAACCGCAATATCGGCCAAAGCGCCAGGTTGAAGGTGTCCACGGTCATTGAGTCCCAGTAATTTTGCCGGTGCTGCCCGCGTCATAATGGCAATCTCGTATAAGCTGAATTCCTGTTTCAGATCTTTGAGCAGGGTTAACTCCATGATCTCCGGATCCAGTTCTGCCAGACAGGCCATGCGAAAATCATAGTCCATCAATAAATGCAGCAAATCCGGGTAACGGGTAAACGGAGCACCATTAGGATGATCGGTGGTGAAAAACAAACGCCAGGGATCGCCGGATAACAGGAAAATCTCCAGACCAATGGCCCATTGCAAACCATTAACAAAACTGGCCTTTTTATATTGATAAGGCACGATACCACCACTACCCTCATCTTCGGCATGCCACATCACCCATTTGTGCGGGCTGGCATCACCTCGACGGGAGAACTGAGCGATGATATCGCCAGACATTGTCACCGTCTGCCCAAATAACACCTGCCCGACATCCATTGTAATATTGGGATGTCGATTAAATGCTTCCATTAGCTGTGCCGCAGCTGAAGAAAAACCACGATTACCCTCTGCGCCATAACCATAAAACTGCACATGCGCCAGATGCATCGGTAAACCCTGGGCAGCCTCCATAGTATCAATGGCGGTTTGCACATTGCCAGGAACACCTAGATTATTGCAATGCACATGTACCGGATGTGGGATACCCAGCTGATGTACAGCAGTCTGCAGTGAGGTTAATAAGCGCCGAGAGCTGATGCCATAATCCGGCACTTCATCATCCAGACCAAACTGTTCAACCCCGGCTTTAAACGCCTGCGAACCACCGGCATTAATCACTTTCAACCCTAATGCCTGTGTGGTGTTAATCGTCCAGCTGACATAGTCATTAATCTGATCCTGCGAAGCACCGCTTCGCAACATGGAGACCAGCAAATCATCACTGCCGAGAATCGCCAGCGCAGCCGTATCAATGATCGGGATATCCGCCATTTCACGATGTACCTGCGGCGCATTCACTGGCAACATTGCCGGTTCAACCACCATGCTGTATCCCATTTCGGTGTAGCGATAGCCAGTTTCAAAACTGGACCAGCGGGCATTATAAAACGGCAGATTTTCCTGTCTTTGTAGATGATTTCGATGTTGATCGGGCAGTAATAAACGTGCGGTATTTACGTTGCCCCCTGCAATATGGCTATGAATATCCACACCGCCCGCCATGGTAATGGCACCGTCCAAATCATGGGTGATGGCCGACTCTCTATCTGTGATCTGACTCGGATCAACGATTCGATCATCTCGAATCCATAGCTCCATGAGTTCACCATCCAGTTTTTGTACCGGGTCATATACTCGAGCGTTTTTAAGACGGGTTAACATGATTTATCCCACACATCTGTAATAATTGGCTTTCCATTTTTTTTGCATCAAGTGGCTTATCTGTAATGAGTTCAATACGGCTTTCTTTTGCTTGAGTGTCCAGTCGTTGAATCGTCAAATTGTCATCAGCTTGATTGATAGTAATAAAGCCTTTGCCGGTTCGAAAAACAGCTTTAAGACGTAACTGTTTAAATTGCTCTAGCCACGTCATTAGAGATTGGTAATCGAAACTGAATGTTGATTTGAACCGCCAGCCATAGCTATACCAGCCGCTTAACTTTTGTGCTGCGGCTAGATAGCCGCAATCTGGAATAACCTGTTCTTCGTTCTCAAGATTAAAAACCGTTGGCTGCTCCTGCCAGATAGCCTGATTAAATTTAGCGTTTGGTTTTAGCCATTCAGGATTAATTTTTGCGTCCTGAGTGATGTGTAAAGGTAGTTCCTGAAGATGCATTTCATTCAGGTAAACATTTAACGCAGCAACTTCGCTCTGACCATACATATCTGACTTGTTCGCCACGATCAGATCGGCGATCTGTAACTGCTGCTGAAAAGTCTCATGTTCACGATATTTCGCATCAGCAATATGACGCGCATCAACCAATGTCAGCGTTGCGCGTAAATCAATAATCGATCGATAAAACTCACCTGACAGCACGGCAATCACTTCTTTCGGGTGTCCCAGGCCACTAGGTTCAATCAATAATCTGTCGGGTTTGGCTTTGCCTATAAGCTGATTGAGTGCGACCTTCATCGGCAACCCCGCAGCACAACACATACAGCCTCCGGGTACTTCGCGAATCGTGAGCTCTCCCAGAGAATGGTCATCGGTTTGCAGCAGCTGGCTATCAATACCCACTTTGCCAAATTCATTAATCAATACTGCCCAGCGTTCCCCTGCCGGTTTAGATTTTAATAGCTGTTGGATTGCCGTGGTTTTGCCAACACCCAGAAAACCGGTAATCACATTAGTCGGTATCGCTTTTTGAAAAAGCCTGAAAGTTTGTTCAACCACGATTTCGGCGCGTTTGTAGCAAAATTAACCCGATAAAAAATAACCCGACGATCACTAAATTAATCAGAGTTATAAGCGCGTTGTTAGGAACAATTGGTCGATAGTCAAATACTGGAATTTTAGTGAAATCTGCCGCAGTGAACGGCTTGTCAAAAAAATAGAATTGAAAGAAATAATCGCGTAACTGCTGTTGATAGTCAGCAACCTGATCCAGAAAAGACTGACTTGCCAGCATATCGGTATCAGCGAGTCGATTCATGCTGTATTGCACTCGCATCACCGGGGATAGCCATGCAAAATTTTCTCCGAACCGGTGGGAATGTATCCGGCTATCACGAAATTGATTCACTGCATCCGCTACAATCACATCGCTCATATGTTGCATCGCGTAATACCAGCGCCAGTCGAAAGGCTTTTGCAAGATCGACTCTGTAGTTTGCCACTGAGGATAGTCCTGCAAATAAACATCAAAATCTGCCTGCTTGTCCCTATCCCAACTATCATGCATGTATTCTCGTTGATCAAACACCATTGACACATGCTCAGCCGGTTGCTGTTGTTGCGTTTGATACAGATAAGCCAATCCTGGCAGCACAAATGCAAACACAATCCACAGACTGATAAATAATAAACTGTTAAAAATGGCGCTACGTTGCAAACTGATAATCCAGCCTGTGATCACAAACCAGCAGAGTTGATATGCCAATAATATGGCTGCAATCTGCCACCATAATCCATCCAATCTGATATCTGTCAGCACAACAGCCGCCAATAGAATCAGTACGTTCACCATCGCCAGTAAGCCTGCTGCAATGAGCATTTTTTTAGTTAATAATAATCCGCTATTAGCCACCTGGGAGGCCAATAACGACCATCTGCCACTGGCTTTTTCCTCGGCCAGTAAATTTAAACTTAGTGCAGCGATTAATAGCGGCATCAGATAAATCCAGATAAAACTTAAGTCCAGCTTACCAATTGGCATAGCAGCAATATTGCCCGTCGCCGTATTGCTCAATTGGCTTTGCAAACCTAATAAACGAACCCGTGTGTGGGTGGCCGCTTCGCTTCGTTCACCATTTATCAATGCCGACCAGGCAGAAGGTTTTTGCCAGACAGGATGAAACTGGTAATAACTCATATAACCCGAGTCGTATGGAGCTAACGGAGCATCCTTCTTATAGTCTGCCAATTCTGCCTGGTAATTTGCTTCGCTGATAGCCCGCTGTTGATATTCACGTTGCAGTCCCATCTGGCCCCAGATAATGGCTAAGAAAGCTGCTAGAAGATAAGCTGCAATCAGCCATTTAAAAAGCTTGTTCTGCCATAACAAGCGTAATTCAAATTGAATAAATCTCACCTAATCAAACCTCGTTCCGACTACGGGAAAGTAACAACACACCGATGATTAACCACCCCAATAATATTAATAAAGGCGGGTAAATCAGATTCAGTTCGGCCTGCAAGGTAGGAGATTGATAATCAAATTGCTGCAGATTTGCCAAATGCTCATTCGAGACCTTTTGTTCACGGTCATGGGCATGGTCGATTTGTTCTGCATGCATCTGATTCAGCTGCTTGATGAAATTAAAGCGAAATTGCTCAGCAGCGTTTTCATAATGCAAAAAACTATCCGCGTTGGTCGCCGCGAAAATGGACGACAATTTATTGGCTAATAAATAAGGTGAAAACCACGCCACCTGGCTGACCAGTTGATTTTGCTGTTCAGCAAGTTGCATCAGTTTTTCATACTGTTTGCCAAACACTTCGCTGGTAATTCGCTCGCCCTCTTGCATCAACACGCCGCGCCAGTTCACTGGTAAATCTTCAACTCGTGAAACGCCGTATTCTGCCAATACCTGCTCACGAAACTCGTTATAGTAAGGATCATCGGGGTCATGTGAATTACCAACTTTGGCAATTTCCTGCGCTGTCTGAATATCAAACACCGCCCGATCAGGCATTGGATATTGCATATCAGCCAGACTGTAAGCCATTTTCGGCATCACAATCACGGTGAGCAGCCAGAACAACAGCAATGCAGACAAGCTTTGTTGATTGGTACGACACCAGTTGGAGAACAGCACCACTGTGAAGGTCCATAACAGGCAGTAAAACAAATACAAAACAAACATAGCGCCCATTCGTAATACATCACCGCCATGTACTGGCGTTTGCAGCATAAAGCCAGTTGCAATAACAAATATCACTAATAGAAATACCAGCGATATCAGGCTGAATGCCAACGTTTTGCCGAATAACAACTGTTTGACGCTGATACCTTGTGAGACCAATTGGCGCAAAGTGCCCTGTACACGCTCACCACTGACACTATTAAATGCCAAAGCAATCAATACCAAAGGCCAGATCACCAGTATGACCGTCGCACCTGACAGATAGCCCAGCCCCATATAGGCCGTACTGCTGACATATTGTTTAAAGCTGCTGCTGTTTTGCCTATGTGCTTCCAGAAACAACGCATTTCCGACAAACGGATTCACTCCGCTATCAATAAAACTCAGGGGTGAAATGATGCGAAACACCATGGTACCGTAATGCGCTGCCCGATGCGGATGCCGATCTGGCTGAGCATCCCAGTTAGCATCATTCTGCTGCTGCCAGAGGGTTTGCGCTTCAATAAAATCCTGTTGCTGTTGCCAATGGGAAAACGCAATTAATGACGTTAATACCAATAATAATGGCAATAGGATTTTCAAGGTCTGGCTGCGCCACTGGGTGATCAACTCATGACGAGCAATTTCAATAATAGTCTGCATCATGATTAGAACTTATAAGCCACTGAAACACTGGCATTAACGCCATCACCAGGTGAATGGATGGTGTCAACCGGATCGCCTGCATTCCCAAAGTCATATACGTATTCGTAATATTCATTGAACAGGTTATTAACCTGAAAGTTGATATTGCCCCAGCTTGTCTCGTAATCAAGACTGGCATTGACCAGATTGTATTGACCAAACTTGCCGCCAGCATTTGCTTCGTTAATATAAGATGCCCCCTGAGCATCGTAATGTAAACGTCCAGTCAGCGCCGGAGTAAACAGATAACTAACACCCGTTGAAGCGGTATAGGAAGGAATACTGCGTAATTCATTTCCTTTGTCAGCTCCGGGACTTTGAATCTCTGAATCCACAGTGCTGAAGTTACCCCAAAGAGTCAGTTTGTCAGTTGCCATCCAACTCATGCCAAAATCCGCGCCCTGACGCAGCGTTTCACCCACATTTCGAGCCAGGCCATCAACCAAAACAAACTCGTCTTTAGCCTTCTGCTCCCAATAAGACAAACGGAATTCTAGGCTATAGGTTGGCATCCATTTCACCCCCAGTTCCCAGCCATCATTGATTGAAACATCACGTGCAGAACGGTCACCATCGGTATAGGCACTACTGCTGACCGGGTGCTGGAAACTGCGTCCTGCATTGGCAAACAAAGTCACTTGATCAGTTGGGTAGAGGAACAGATTAAATTTAGGCTGCACAATGGTGCCATAGTCATAACTATCCTGATTACTGATCACCTCATCCGCCGCGTTACGCTGTTTAAAATCTCCATCAATTCGATCAGCACGGATGGCGGCATTCCAGGCGATAAACTCATTCGGTGCGTGAGATACCTGCAGATAGGTGCCTTTGCTGACAAAATCATAATCAAAGTTACGCGACACATTACTTGTATCACGTTGCCGCATATTGCCAATGGTGCCAAAGCGCTGCTCCAATACATCCTGGTGCTCGATATCCAGCCCCCAGTTTAGTGCCCACTGCTCATTAATATCCCAGGACAAGGTCGAGATAAAACCATAATGATCCTGCTCGTCATAACGATTGCCCAATGAACCAGCTTCACTAAACCTCACCCAGCGCTCACGCTCGTAATAGTTGTAATACGCTTTGGCTGACCACGTAAGATCATCACGTAACGCGGTATCAAAATGCAGGCTGTAAGATTGGGTTTCCTTATCACCACCATCCTGGCTTGCATATGCAGCTGATCGGGTCGGATGCTTGCGGGCTTCTTCCTTGGTTAAATAACCGGGCGCATCAGCATCGTACTCAGCCATTCGTGCAATAAAACCGAGTGAGGTATCGTCTGATAAGTCATAAAACCAGCGTCCACCAACACTGTATTTATCGATATCGTAATTATCCCGATAGCCTTCTGACTCGCGGTAACCAGCAAAATAGCTGTGTTGCAATGCGCCGGTCTGTTCTCCCCAATACCCCTGAATCTCACGTGCGTTATAACTACCGAGGGTTACTTCAACGTCACGGCCAACATCTGAACGGGTAGTAATATTGTAGTTACCCGCCACATTAAATGTGCCGTAGCGTGGATCACTATTACCCTTGTAAACCTGAATAGTGTCAATGTTGCCTGGAAACAGTTGATCCATCTCGCTGTAACCATTGTGCAGATTAGATGGAATGCCATCGATTAACAGCTTTGCATGAGGAGTACTTCCCTCAGCAGCAAAACCGCGAATACCGATATCAGTATTAATGATGCCCTGATTGTAGCGGGCAAAATAAACACCGGGAATTTTGGTAAACAGCTCCATGGTATTGTTCACGTGACTGATGGATAACTCCTCACGCGAGATAATATCCTGTGAACCGGCCAGATTTTCATCGGCATAATCCGGACGCGTACCCAACACCACCAGGGGATCAATACGAGCAGCGGGTTCATTATCGGTCTCGGCAATAACAACAGATAACGGCAGAGCAGACACAATCAGGCTGCTGATAAAAGTTTTTTTCACGGTAAAGTCCTTTTGTTTTTTTATGCAGCAAACTGATCAAAGTAACGTTGCGTTAGCTGATCCAGTGTTAACGATTGCGTGGTAATGAGATCGGTTAAATGGCCTTGTTTCATAATGCCAATCCGGTCAGCCAGTTGATGGGCACATAAAAGATCATGTGTGACGATCAACACTGCTGCTCCGCGAGATTTAATCGTATTCACTACTTGAATAAAATCCTGAGTGGCAACCGGATCCAGACCAGAAGTCGGCTCATCCATCAAAATCAAACGGGCATGCTTTAACAAAGCAAATGCAATGGCTACTTTCTGTCGCATGCCTTTGGAGTATTCAGCTAACTGCTTGGAAAAGTCTGCCTGTTTAAGCCCTGCACTGATTAACGCTTCATGGATTTGCTGATCGGTTAATTTCATTTTGGCCAATACCGCCAGATAGTGAATATTTTCAATTGCATCAAACCGGGGATATAGATTGACGTTTTCGGGCACATACATGATTTTTTGTCGACAAGACGATGACTGCTGATAGAGGTCCTGACCTTCTAAAGTGGCGCTGCCACTGGTTGGTGAGGTAAAGCCTAACAACATATTTAAGGTGGTAGTTTTTCCTGCGCCATTTGCACCCAATAAACATAAAACTTCGCCAGAAGCGATTTTAAAGTCGAGATGATCAACGGCAATTCGATTGCCAAATGATTTGGTTAACTGGTTTACTTCCAGCATGATTTCTCCTGGATTTAATTATCTAAAATGGTTGAATGGCAATATTAAAATACGATATATCACATCATTGTTAAGCCAAAAAAAGAGTTAACTTTCCTGCTGGCAGGTTTCACATAATCCATGTAGTTCAAGTTGCGGACTGTTAAGTTGAAAATGATTATGTTCAATACTCTCTTCGAGTGCATGAATCAGTTGCTTATCCACTCCTATTTCTCTTACCTGCTGACAGTTGTCACAAATTAAAAACTGTGGTGTCTGGTGTGAATGCGAGCAGGCAATATGAGCACAGGCAATAAATTTATTATTGGAGGCCAGTTTATGCACCAGACTGTTCTGCATTAGAAAATCCAGCATTCGATAGACCGACATGACTGGAATATTTTCCTCGGTTTTCTGACGATATAGCTCAGCAATTTCATAGGCTGAACGTGGTGCCTGTGCATTTAATAACACTTCGAGAATATGTTTGCGTTTGCTGGTTAACCGCACACCATGATCAGCACAACTTCGTTCAGCTTGTTGCATTACTTTATGGGTATCGACTTTCGCCATTACTGGATCCGGATAGAGGTTCGTTGTTGATTAAGTCTTAATTGCTGCTGGCCGGTCGGTAAAACCATCTGTACTTGCATAGTTTCCAGATTACTATAAACATCAAATAAGTTGATTTTCAATTCGGTAATATTTTCAGGTTCTTCACAGCGTAAAAAATAGCTGACATCTACATCGGCGTGTCCTGCTTCGTCTGAGTCAGCAAAAGGTTCTTCAACTTCTATTGATTCAGCTTTACAGCTCGATCCCTTAACTTCTATAAGGGTAGCAAGCATTTCAAGCTGTTGCAGCATATCCTGATAAATGGCTTTTTGCTGTTCTGTTTCCGGCTGGTGTTCAAAACCGAGAAAATTCATTAATGGTGATTTTAAATGCATCATTAATTCGTCATCATCCATCACTAAATCCAGTGTAGCCATTCCATGCACATGGGCACCATGATGGCGATGACCTGCCTCATGATCATGATGTTCATCCTGAGCATAGACAATAGCGCTCAGGCTCAAGCCACAAAACAGGGTTACTAAATATACTGCAGCTCGCATGTCCAACACTCTCCTACTCACTCGGCAAAATCCAGGGTCAGTAATAATCTTTTATCGGTCTTATTAATATGCGGTGAACGATGCACAATGCCATTCACCTGACTATTAATCCAGCCATCACCCTTGAACAATCCAACCTCTCCTTGCTGCAGTTGTTGAATATACTGATGATGTCGATATATTCCTGACAAATGATCAGGTAATCCATTAGCACCAGCACCCAGTTTTGAACGATCGACATTTTCTTCTTGCAACCATTCACTACCCTGTCCGTGATAGGTCGTTACCAACCGACAAGCTAAATGATCAGTATGAAATCTGGGGCACATAGTCTCGTTTATCAGGCTGAGGCGCAAGCCTACAACGTTTAAATCGAACAGATCTGCATACATTTCCACTAACTGACTGACATCCTCAATAAATAAATGTCGTTGAGGATCCTCTGGTAATAATCCACCAAGCCACGCACTGACTTCAGCCGGAGCAATTATTGTGCGTAATTGTAACGCATTGAGTCCTTGCGTTAATGCATCAATATAGTCCTGCAGTGTCTTTTGCAACTGTCGCTGCCAGATAACCAGATTGATATGCGGTTGATAAATTGAGGTCATCACTAAAGCTGAAGCTGCTTTCTGCACATGCTCAAATAATGGATTGAAGGCAATAGCACTCTGATTCATTTTAAGCTGCCTCCCAGGCTGGAAAAGGATCGGGCAATGTTTCCCAGAGCTGCTTCCCGGCCAATAATTCACTGTCATTTAATAAACAGGCATCCAGTTCTGCTGTCACCATTTCAGCATTTAAGTTCTGACCAATAAACACCAGCTCCTGACGCATATCACCAAAGGGTTCCTGCCAGCTTTCCTTGATAGTCTTTTGACTCTCCTCATCCTGGGGCCAGCGATTTTCGGGAATAGCTTTCCAGAACATACCGGCAAAACCATAGCGGGCAATTCCACCAGCCTGATTCCACTGCCCGGCAAACTGGGGACGACTGGCTAGCCAGAAATAGCCTTTGGAGCGAATCAACTTGCCACAGGGCCAATCCTGATGCAGAAACTCAAAGAATTTTTGTGGATGAAAAGGCCGTCTGGCAACATAGGTAAAACTGCTGATGCCATATTCTTCAGTCTCCGGAATATGTTCGCCCCGCATTTCTTTCAGCCATCCAGCTGCCTGTTCGGCTTTTTCAAAACTGAACTTCTGCGTCCCCAATACTTTATCTAACGGGATCTGGCCATTTTCTATCGAAATTATCTCTGCTTCAGTGTTAAGGCTTTTCAAAATGCCAGTCAGTTCGGTTAATTGTTCAGCGGTACATAAATCGGTTTTGCTGATCAAAATGACATCACAAAACTCAACCTGATCCACCAACAAATCAGCCACACTTCGCAGATCATCTTCACCAAGGTTTTCACCGGTTTCCTGCAGTTGTCTGGCTTCATTAAAATCACGTAGAAAATTCACTGCATCCACCACCGTTACCATGGTATCGAGACGAGCAATCTGTGACAGACTTTCTCCTTCTTCATCAGCAAAGGTAAACGTCTCAGCCACTGGCAAAGGTTCGGAAATACCGGTTGATTCAATGACCAGATAATCGAAGCGTTGCTCTGCTGCCAGCTGACGGACCTCAATCAACAGATCTTCCCGCAAGGTGCAGCAGATGCAGCCATTGCTCATTTCCACCAGCTTTTCTTCGGCGCGATTAAGCTGCACATCCTGCTGAATTTGTTGAGCATCGATATTGATTTCACTCATATCATTGACAATAACGGCCACTTTTCGACCTTCGCGATTATTCAGAATATGATTGAGAACGGTCGTTTTACCTGCCCCAAGAAAGCCTGATAACACGGTAACTGGCAAACGTTTATCTGGATTTAACTTCATAGAGACCTTCTTTTTGTTCATTAATGGTTTTGGCGTCAGTGCAATATTCGGCAGTTGGTCGTATCAGCAAACGAGCAATGCCAATTGGCTCACCGGTTTGCAGACAATAACCATATTCACCACTGCGAATGCGTTGCCGCGCTGCATCAATTTTTGGAATCAACTGACGTTTACGATCGGCAATACGCAAAGCTATTTGTGACTCCTCTTCCTGTTGGGCCCTATCCAGTACATCACTGACTTGACTGTTACCCAGCATTTGGGTTTTTACTGCAGATATTTCATCCAGGGTTTCAGTTCTGAGTTGCTGCAAACGATGATCAAAAAATGCCAATTGTTCAGCATTCATATACTCCGTCTCTGAAGCAGTTAATAAATCCTTTTCATCCATTTGCATTTCCTTGCGGAGCTGGAAGAAGTCGAAGTGACAGATTTCGGTTCCAGAGATGGGCGGTAATCACCAGCAGTCCGCCACTCAATGTGATCCATGTCTCCAGATATTCCGGACCGATTAATGCTGAAACCATGGTGGAAAGTCCAATTCCACCGAGTAATAAAGGCCAATGATTTTTATGTCTGCGATAAGCTCCCGGTAAACTCAGAATCGCCAGAAGAATCACCGGAACAAGCATTACCTTATGCACCCATTCAGAAGTAAACCAATTACCTAACAGTCCCGCTGTGCCAAATCCAATGACTATCGGTGTTACTAAGCAATGGATCATGCATGCACCTGAACAGGCCACGGCCAAATCATCTTTCATTTTTCAGTCACCTCACAAATTATGATATATCATATCATTTCAATAACCGCGGCAACTGTCAACAATTTAAAACAGAATTCTTATTCAGACATCCGTTTGATCAGGACATGTAATTCATAAAGTGTGGTTTGGAACGTGGTTTCCTGGGCATTAAATCCTGCCCGGCTGGCATGCACGTCCCCTGCTAGATAACTGGCCAGTAAATCATTTCCAGATTGAAAGATGTAATGATGAAATTGGCTGATCTGGTCAAGCGTGGCATTGTCCAGATAATGATGGTATCGGGCCTTTTCAAGCCAGATTCCGCAATGAGTATCAGATAATTGGGTTATCGGCCACTCGGTTTTAATCTCAGGCTCAGCAAACAGTCTTTCCTGAAGTTGATGCAACCAGTATTTAAGATAAAAATAAAACAGACTGAGTCGTGCCTGCTTATGGTTTTTCAATAGACCCGATTGTGAACACCATTGCCTGAAGGGCTGATATGAGCTTAAAAACTTCATCAGTTGATCAATCGGCAAAGGCTTGGCTAACGCATAGCCCTGTGCTTGATTACAGCCCATCGCCAATAACACTTCACCGTGGGCAATTGATTCAACGCCTTCGGCAATGACCTGAATATTGAACGACTGTGCCAACGCAATGACACCTTCTACAATCTTACAATCTTCAGGCTCACTTAACATTCGTCTGACAAATGTCTGGTCTACTTTGACAACATCTACCGGTAACACACGGATATGAGTCAACGATGAATAGCCGGTGCCAAAATCATCCAGTGCCGTAGTAATGCCGAACTCTGATTTACAGAATTCGACCACATTACTGATAAGGCTCAAATCGCTTAACCGATTACTTTCCAGTATTTCAATCTGGAAGCGACTGGTGTCAAGGCCAGGATAATGCTGAATCTGATATTGCAGCCAGTCAAAAAAATCTGCTGTCGATAAGTGATAGGCGGTGAGATTAATACTCAGCTGATAGTTATGGCCGTCCTGTTGCCAGGCTGCGAGCTGTTTTAATGCCTGACGAATAACCCACTGGCCAAGACTGACCTCCAATTCTGTATCGTAAACCTGATCAATAAATTTATCCGGTGACAGCAGGCCGCGTTTGGGATGTTGCCAGCGAATCAAGGCTTCAAAGCCAAAGATATGCCCGGTACTCAATGTCACCTTGGGCTGATAAAACAAAACAAATTGATCTTCACTTATTGCCGTCGCAATTTCTCGCAGCTGCTGGTTACGCTCGGTAATCTGGACCTCTTCACCTGGATCGTAGGCAACCACGGTAGATTTGCCATCCAGCTTGGCTTTATACATACATTGATCAGCATGGCGGATTAATGTGTCCAGACTGCCTTTATCTTCGGGATAGAGCGTATAGCCTACTGAAGCTGTAATCATCATCGACACATCATTAATGATAAAGGGGAGTGATATGGCTGAAAGCACTTTGTTAATGGTGTCTGTAGCAGCAGCATGACTGGAAATACCACCGATAATCAGCACAAATTCATCGCCTCCGTAGCGCACGATGCTATCGCTTTCCTTCAGAGCAGTTCGAACACGTTCGGGAACCTTTTCCAACAATTGGTCAGCGGTGACCTTGCCATGAATATCATTAATACTTTTGAACTCATCCAGATCCATAAAGGCCACAACCAGTTTTTCATCCTTCTGGTCTGCCAGGGTACTCATATGACTGAATTCATTTTCCAGCCGGTTTTTATTGAGGATCTGATGTGAATTTCGATTTAGAACAAGATCAGAAAGAACAGCTCGATACTTCCTGTCGGTGGTGATATCACTTAAATGACCCAAGTAAAACACTTTGCCGTGGGCATTGATTCGTTTCACACTAAACCGGGCTATGTAGTGCGATCCATCCTTGCGTTTATTGGACACTTCGCCTTGCCAGAAACCATTGCGCTGCAATGACTGCCATAGAGACTGATTAAATACTTTATTTTGGCTTTCAGCACTAAGGATTTGCGGTTTGCTGCCGATAAGGTCAGAACGGGAGTAGCCAGTGATATGTTGCATCGCTTCATTGATATCAACAATTTTCTGATGCTCATCCGTGATGACGATGCCTTCATGTGCAAATTTGAAAGCATTTTCTAATAATGTGTTTCTCACACTACGTGCCTTGTCCTTAACGTTGATCTTTAGCCATTCCGTTCCGTCAGCTGAACAACTCCTGTTCACTGGTCTTTGACGTGTACTGAGCAACACTGGCCTTATCAAATACCACTGGTGGTAGATACCAGTGGTAATGAAACTACAGATGGTAACTAACTATGTCAATAACAACTGTTTACACTCTTTAAATAATGAGCGCGAGAAAAGGACCTTTTGGCCTTAGACTGCCTGCTGAGCTTATGTCTTGGCTACGTTCTGAGGCAACACAACACAATCGGAGCACGACCAGTGAGGCATTGTTTTTATTACAAAACAGCCTGACGCATCGCTTCGGCAAAACAGCTGTGCGAGAATTTCTGCTGAAACACCCTACCAGTACCTATACGGAGTCTTTTGGGTTGCGCATTCCGGATGATTTGAAAGACCGTTTGCGTGATTTCAGCCATCAGCATGAAATCAGTCTCAACCTGGAAATTGTCATGAGATTGTTTCAGGATTATGAAAAACATCGCCAGCATTCTGTTGCTGCAAACTTCAACCGGGGTGGTTACCGCGCAGTTGCTGAGAAACAATTTACTATTTCCGATTCCGAACAACGATTACTCTGTTTATTTCGCGGTCTGAATGAGGCTAATAAAAAAGTCATAATGACGTTAATCAACAATCTTACGGATAATGATTGACAGGCTGTCTCATTTATTCAAATAAACGTCTTTGCCCCGTTAGAAATTCCGATTATGATCGCGGCCTTGATTGTCTTTTTGGCCCTGATACATGCAAACCACCGCACCCTCTCCGCTCAGTTTTCAACATAAGTTAGAACGCCTGCGACAAAATCGTTTGTTCGAAATTATCGTGGTCAGCGTTATTTTATTTTCTGCCATGGTCACCGGGGTTAAAACCTATGAAATCCCCCTGCAAATTCTGCGCTTAGTCGACTGGCTGGATTATGCGATTACCCTGTTTTTTGTTGTTGAAATAAGCGTTCGTTTTCTGGCAGAACCCAATAAGCGCGATTTTTTCAAAAGTGGCTGGAATGTGTTCGATACTATTATCGTCGCGGTCTCTTTGATACCGGTCAATGATAGTGAACTGGCTTATGTGGCCCGGTTAATACGTATCTTTCGGGTATTACGGATGGTATCGGTAATACCCGAACTCCGCCATTTGCTCAACTCTCTGCTCAAAGCGTTACCACAGCTGGGTTATGTTGCCTTGATGATGTTTATTATCGTCTATATTTTTGCCGCTATCGGCACCACGCTGTTCGAGGAGATAAATGAGTTTCTTTGGGGGGATATTGCTGTCTCGATGCTGACGTTGTTCCGGGTAATGACTTTCGAGGACTGGACTGATGTCATGTACGAAACCATGGCAGTGTATCCACTGAGCTGGATTTATTATCTGGTGTTTATCTTCCTCAATACTTTTGCCTTCCTCAATATGCTGATTGGTATTGTCGTCAATGTGATGGAACAGGAACGTGCCGAAGAGCATGAAGAAGCGCATAAAAATGATATGACCATAGAAGATTTATCCGCACAGCTTGAAGAACTCAAAGCGCTCATCAAAACCCGATCCTGAGGTAATCCGGCGACATCATTCTGCAAGCCGCCTTCACATTTGATTCACAACAGACATCCGATCATCAGCATCTCTAATTCAGGAGGGATGTCGATGATTGGTCGTAAATTATCTCTGTTGCTGTTTATCACGCTGTTAGCAGGATGTCAGTCAATGTCAAAACCGATTCGTACCGAAAACCATGTAGATATAAACCGATTTATGGGTGATTGGTATGTGATCGCCAATATTCCCACCTTTATTGAAAAAGGTGCACACAATGCTGTGGAATCTTACGAATTAAATGAAGATGGCACGATTGCCACGACCTTTACTTTCAATAAAGACAGCTTTGATGGCGAACTAAAACAATATCATCCCAAAGGCTTTATTCTGGATGACGAATCTAACGCCGTCTGGGGAATGCAGTTTATCTGGCCTATCAAAGCCGACTACCGAATTGTTTACATAAATGACGATTACACCCAGACAATTATAGGTCGTGAAAAACGCGATTATGTCTGGATAATGGCCAGAACACCGCAAATTCCTGAACAGGATTACCTGCAAATGCTGAAACTGCTTGCTGAGCAGGGTTATGATATTTCGCAGATTAAAAAAGTCCCTCAGCAATGGGATAATTAATATATGTAAACATCATATGTAAATACATATTTATTAATTCTGTTTATATCGATTTCTTGCGATGATAGTCGCCTTGAATATGGCTTGGGCGATAAAAATGTCTTTGGAAGCATGGTTTACGTTAATCGTAACAACTAGTGTGTTACTCGTGTTGATATTCAGTCGTGTTCGCCCACATATTGCTATGATCACTGCCCTGACTGTATTACTGGCAACCGGCATTCTAAATGCCGAACAAGCCCTAGCAGGGTTCAGTAACAGTGGTTTGATTACCGTCGCTGCCATGTTTATTGTCGCTGCCGGTCTGCATGCGTCTGGTGGTGTGGACATTATGGTGAAATCGTTTCTGGGGTCACCCAAAACGGTACGTAGGTCCTATTTACGTATTTTTACTCCGGTCGTTTTCCTCAGTGCGTTTTTAAATAATACTCCTGTTGTGGCTACCATGATTCCTGGCCTTTTGGCCTGGAGCAAACGCATCAACATCAGCCCGTCAAAGATCATGATTCCGTTGAGTTATACCGCTATTTTGGGAGGCACTATAACGTTGATTGGAACCAGTACCAATCTGGTAGTGAATGGGCAATACCAGACATTAACTGGTGAAGCCGGGTTTTCAATATTTTCGATTACCATTATTGGACTGCCTGTTGCGATTTGTGGACTAGTGTTTATGTGGCTTTTCTTTCCTAAATGGTTACCGGATATTGGTAAAAGTCATGCATTCGAAAATGTTCGGGAATTCACGCTGGAAGTGATGGTTGAATCTAATGGTCCACTCGTGGGACAGAGCATTCAGCAAGCAGGTTTACGCGAGCAAAAAAGTGTTTATCTTGTCGAAATCGAGCGCAATGGGACATTGCTGACCGCCGTCACACCAGAACAACGTCTGCAAAGTGGCGATCGTCTGGTATTTGCTGGTGACACGCAGGGCATTACAGATTTATTGAGAATCAGGGGCATTGTCGCTTCCACTTCAGATTCAGAAAGTAGTGTTTTTTCTGCTGATCGTCCCGAACGTAGTCTGGTTGAAGCAGTCGTTTCTCCACATTGCGCCGCGATTGGAGAAACTATTCGCGATGCAAAATTTCGTCAACGTTATGGTGCGGTAATAATGGCTGTCGCGCGAAATGGAGAGCGTATCCCAGGCAATTTGAGCAATATTGTTTTAAAAGCCGGGGATACATTACTGCTGGAAGCCAGACCGGCTTTTGTCAGTCGGCAACGCTATAATAAAGACTTCTTGCTGATTAACGACCTCGGAAAGGAATCACCGAATCATGATAAGGCTGGCATTGCCTGGGTTATTTTAATTGCTCTGGTTACCGCCGCTGGTTTTGGGGTAATCAGCATGCTTAATGCGGCGTTGATTGGGGCTGTAATGATGATATTAACCGGCTGCTGCTCGGTGAGCCAGGCTGAACGTAGTCTGGATCTGACAGTGATTTTGACCATTGCCGCTTCATTTGCATTAGGTGTGGCATTACAGCAAACCGGTGTTGCCGATGTGATTGCCACCGGTATAGTTTCATTAAGTCAGAATCAAGCCTGGTTAATGCTGGTGATGACATATATTGCTGTATCTGTACTGACCGAAGTAATTACCAATAATGCGGCAGCGGTATTAATGTTGCCGATCGTATTGGAATTAACCTCCAAAGCCGAACTGCATAATGAACCATTCGTGTTTGCCATTATGATGGCGGCATCAGCCAGTTTTGCAACCCCATTGGGCTATCAAACCAATTTAATGGTGTATGGCCCAGGTGGTTATCATTTTCGTGATTTTTTAAAAGTAGGTGTGCCGATGAATTTCTTTATTGGTGCCGTAACCCTGGCAGTCATTATGTTGATTTGGCCATTAAACTAAATGTTGATAGCTAATACGCCAATACAGCTCGCTTGTGAGCAAGATATCCCAGCGTTAGTCACACTGTTAACGGAGTGTGCCAATCATATGCATCAGCAAGGTATGTCCCATTGGCTGAATGTTTATGACGAAGCGTCTGTCAGACAGAATCTGCTACAAAAAACAGTCTATGTCATCAAGCAGGATTGCCGGGTTATAGGTTGTGTCGCTTTAGGGCTTAAACCAGCCGATTATTATGCAGACTGTTGGCCACAGGCCCCGCGGTCTGACTTCTATCTGACGCAATTGGCCGTGCATCCCCAACACCAACAAGCGGGTTATGGACGACTACTGCTTCAGCACTGTTTAGGGTTAATCAGTGATCGGACCCTGCATTTGGATGCAGTAGCGCATTATCCTCAATTACTTGAATTTTATCGAAAGTCTGGCTTTAAACAAATTGCCGAAGGCATTGGTCTCGGAGATCGTCGTTATTTGTTTGAGTACAGTCACTCAACCTAATAATGTATCTATCAGCATGATGGCAAATAAGCCGCCCATCAATCCCACTGTCGCTCTTGTCTGATGTCCATTACGATGCGTTTCCGGTATGACTTCATGCGAAACCACAAATATCATTGCCCCGGCGGCAATGCCTAATCCCAAAGGATAGGAAACCGGTAAACCACTGGACAGGAATATACCCATCACGGCGCCAACCGGCTCGACCAGACCGGTTGCTGCAGCAATCGCTACGGCTTTGCCGGAAGAGATATTGATACGTCGCAATGCCAATACCACAGCAAGACCTTCAGGGATATTCTGTAAGGCAATCGCTGCGGTTAACGGAATACCCACCGCCAGATTACCATTGGTGTAACTTACCCCAATTGCCATGCCTTCCGGAAAGTTATGCAAGGCAATCGCCAAAACAAACAGTCCAACCCGACCTACCTGTTGATGCCCTGCCCCGCACGGACCAAGATGTTGATGTTCATGCGGCAGATAATAATCCAGCCCTAGCATCAACACCACTCCGCCAATCATGCCAAAAATGATGATAACTACTCCACTGACAGCATTTCCCGTCAATGCAGTACCTACTTCAATCCCCGGCAAAATCAACGAAAAAAAACTGGCACCCAACATCATACCTGCAGCCATGCCCAGCATAGTATCTTCAGTCACCGCCGGAAGTTTTTTCACAATTAAGCCCGGGGCAGCACCCAGAGCCGTTGACAAGGCCCCAACGCCTCCACCGATAAGTGCCCATTTTAAAAACTGTGGGTCAACAGTGGACTGCCGATACAGCAAATTCATCAGAAACAATATTGTAAGCCCAGCGATTGATACCAGCAGTAGGATAGAAATTACTGGACGACTATTGAATTGTGTACGCCAACTTATAAAAAAAGCAGAAAGGGTTTGTTTTATTGCCTGTTGCATCGTGCTGTTCCCAAAGTTTATCTATTGGCATTTTGATCTTTGATAGCCTCCAGCTATGGTGGCTATCAAAGATCAAAATGCCCTATGTCTTACACAAAAATATATTTAATGAATGACAGATTGAACTAATGCATGCCTAAACATTTCTTAACGATAATAAACAATTTTGGAGCATGGCGATGCAAGCTTTACAGGAACAATCCGTAATGTGTCCCTATTGCGGTGAAACTATTGAAGTTTTACTGGATGCCAGTGTGGAATACCAACAATATATTGAGGATTGCTTTGTCTGTTGCCGCCCAATCGAATTTTCAGTGAGTGTAAATGCAGATGGTTCATTCAATGTCGTAGCGGTTGATGAAAATGCATAAAATTAAAGTTTCACTGGAGCTTATTGCGTAAACACAGTGTCTTATTGCTGAAAAAATCCACCATGGCGTTAAATTAAATAACGATTTTTAAGTAGATTTTAAGCACGAAAAAAATAAACCCATGGATTTAAAGGAAAAATATCCTGCTTAAACAAGGATAGTTTACTTATTGAAGGATGTTATATTTCGGTTTCTAATGGACTTCTACCAAAGATGGGAATGCACATTGAATCGTATTTGGCATAATAGTTTTTACCCGTTACTCATTGTGGCGCTTTTAATACCAACTGCTCATGCCTCATTGGATCTTTTAGCAGGCGTCGAAGCAGGTATTGAAACCGACACCGCGATGACCACGATTGATCTTGATAGAACTCAGGAAATCCTTTCATCTAATGATTTCGAGTCCGAACATGGCTGGATTAATCACCATACTGGCATCCAATATCAAATCCAGCTGTTGCGAAGTTATTCTTATGGGCACTACCCCTGCCTTGCCTATCAGTTAAAAATCAAAAACGGTGATGACTTACAGGAAAAATCGCTGGATGCCTGCCAGCATCGTAGTGGCAAGTGGATTTCGGTTTCACCCAGTTCAATGGCTTTCTAAAAACATCCTCTAACGATTCCAAACCTCAATCTCAGCTATGGTGCATCAGCAATAAATATCGCTCGTTTTGGTGCCGGGTAGCCTTCAATGGTTTTATGCATATCCTGAGGGTCCAAAAAATCGGCTAACGATTCAAATGTCATCCACTCTGTTGCTCGTTGTTCTTCCAGTGACGTAAGATTTTCATCCACACAGCGCACATTTTTATAACCACATCTACGCAGCCATATCAGCATCGTTGGAATTGATGGAATAAACCAGACATTGCGCATTTTGGCGTAACGTTCCTCTGGCATCAGACTCATGCCCTCTTCCCCATCAATAATCAGAGTTTCCAATACCAGTTCACCGCCGCTACGAAGACAATGACGTAATTCCATCAAATGGCTTAGCGGTGAACGGCGATGGTATAAAACGCCCATGGAAAAGACCGTATCAAAGAGATGCAATTTTTCAGGCATATGTTCAATACCAATCGGTAAAACAAAATGCTTTTCACTTTGAATAAAGTGCTGCATCAATTGATATTGCATACTGAATACCAATGTTGGATCGATCCCCATTACCATCTGGGCACCCTCACCCACCATGCGCCAGCCGTGATAGCCATTGCCACCACCAACATCCAGAACCTTTCGTCCATGCAAAGGGCTGAGATGCGGTAATACGCGATCCCATTTCCAATCCGATCGCCATTCAGTATCAATGTGTATATCAAATAATTGGTACGGGCCTTTGCGCCAGGGATGAAAGGTTTTAATCAGATCAATAAACGAAGATGTGTCATAAGCCGCCAAATCTTCTTTTGTGCCAATAGCCACCTGTTGTTGCAGTTCTATAGCAGAGGGCTGTATGGAAGGTAAATCCGCCAACGCTTTTTGCCATAACGGCATCTTGCCATGAAAATCATCAGCCAGTCGCTGATCGGTAAATTTGGCCAATTGTTTGGCCCAGTCAGCTTGTCCAACGGATTCAAGCCAACGATAAAACGGGTCATATACTGTCATTTAAACGCTATCAAAGAGGCAAAGTTAAAACATTGAAACCAGCATTCGCTGCGGGAAAAACCGGCTTGGCTAAGGCGTTGTTGGTGCATTGCCAGAGTTTCGGGGATTAATACGTTTTCCAGCGTGCTGCGTTTCTGACTGATTTCCAGATCACTATAGCCATTGGCCCGTTTGAAATCGTGATGCGCTTCAGTGAAAAATGTCTGTCGTTCAGGACTATCAAAAGCCAATTTTTCCGACAGGATAAATACGCCACCCGGTTTCAGGCCCTGATAGATTTTATCAATCAACTCATCCCGTAACGCTGGTGCAATAAACTGCAAGGTAAAGTTCATCACCACTACCGAGGCATTTTCAATAAACGTTTGGTTAATATCTTCACAGCGAAGCTCAACCGGCACTCGATTGTTATCCGCCGCGATGATTTTCTCCGCACGTTCAATCATCGCTAGAGAATTATCAACAGCAATAATCTGACAACCTTCCGCCTTAATACGCTGACGCATTGACAAGGTAATCGCCCCTAAGGAACTACCCAGGTCATAGCAACTGCTGTTTCCCTGAGCATAACGAGCGGCCAGAATGCCAATATTGGAGATCAGGGTGCCATAGCCAGGCACCGAACGCTGGATCATATCGGGAAACACGTCCACCACGCGTTCATCAAAACGAAAGTCCACCATCTGTTCCAGCGGAGAAGCGAATATGTTATCGGCTTTTTTAATCATCCCTGTTGTGCCTTCTTTTTAGCAACATTATTCCGCAGATACACTGGTAACGCCTTATCAGCACTGACAAACTCACCACGCAGATAAAACTGCTCAGCAAGTTTAAGAATCGTTGCTGCACCAGGATAAATATCGGCTTGCTGGTCAATCAATTGTTCAAAAAAGTTGGCTTGCAACATCTCAGCATAAACCTGCCAGCCATTTCCTGCACCTGACCACTTTTCGGCATTTGCTGGAAAAAAATGTTTAGCAGTACACACTTTTTCCTCGTCGATTAGCGTCACAAAACCATCTTTCACCTGAAAACAGCCTGCATAGATTTCATCCATACGGGCATCCATGGCCACGGCTATGTTTTGATGACCAAAAGCATCAAAAGCAGCCTGCGCGACAGCAGCAAGTGTTGAAACAGGGATGACTGGAAGTTCACGGGCAAACGCAATTCCCTGCGCAACTCCGACACCAATGCGCACACCGGTAAACGAACCAGGGCCCCTGCCAAATGCCAATGCATCGATATCGGCAATTGAGGCGTCGGCTTGCTTGAAAAGTTGATCGAGCATCCCCAAGATCAGGGTCGAATGCCCTCGCTGAGTCATTTGCTGTTGCTGATACAACACACCGTTTATGGTGATTGCAGCAGAACAACTTTCAGTACTGGTATCAAGGGCAAGCAAATTCATAGGTTGGTCATCATCATGTCATTTGTCCGTCACAGTCGCGCATTATAATTCAACCGTGCACTACAAAGGAGTTTTGCTATGGGTTATATCGTTGATACCATCTATATTTTCCGCGAATTGATGAAGCTGCTATTTGTGGTAGTAACATCACCTTTCGCCGTCGTGGGTAGTTTGTTGATGCTGGGTAGTGTTACCTGGCAGTCATAAATATTGAGGAAACCAATGAGCGTCATACATCTGCAAGCACTGGATAAAATTCGCGAACAGGATTGGCATGGCGCTCATCAACTTATCCAGCAGTACAGTGATCCACTGGCCTGTTTAATCCATGGTTACCTGCATCGAATTGAAGGGGATCTTTCTAACGCTGCTTACTGGTACAACCGTGGTCAAGAGGCTGTACCAGCAAACAGTCTAGAGGACGAGCTAAAACGTTTGTTTAAACTCGCCCGACAAGATTAATCAAATCAACTACTGTCTGATACCTTCAATAGACAAAATCAGAAAGACTTCCTGCGAGCTTGGTCCCAACTTGCTGACATCAATGTCATAATCTTCAATGATAAAGCTGGTTTCGCCATAAAAACCGACTCGATAACCACCCCATGGATCATCACCTTCACCGACTTTCTCAACTGGAATGGTCATCGGTTTGGTAACACCGTGCAACGTGAAATCGCCTTTCATCAATAATGTACCGTCTTCCAGCTGTTCGAAGCTGGTGGAAGTAAAGCGAGCATCGGGATATTGCGCCGTTTCAAGAAATTGTTCACGCAAATGTTTATCACGCTCAGCAAAATTGGTATCTACACTGGCAACATCAATTTTCACATCAATTTTTGACGCTTCCGGGTTTTCCGAGTCATAACTGAAAGTCCCTTCAAAATCATTAAAGCGACCGCTCATCCAGCTAAACCCCAAATGCTGAATCCGAAAATCAATAAATGCATGGGCTTTCTGGGTATCAATAACATAGTCAGCCGCGTGAGCAGGCAATGTAAACACCGTACTCATAGCCAAGGCAAAGATGGTTTTTTTCATGGTAACTCCTGTTGGTTTAAAGATTAAGCATGCGACGCAACGTTGCATCTTTATTGATGAAATGATGTTTCAATGCCGCCAGGGCGTGAAACGAAGCCAATGTAATAATGAAATAGCCAGACCATAAATGCAGTTTGCTGACCAGATCACTGGTTTCAACCGATAATTTGGAAATAGCTGGAATACTGAACCAATCGAAAATCCCCAAAGATTCCCCCTTTGCAGTGACAATCAGGTAGCCAGTTATTGCCAGGAGGACAATGGCCAGGTTCATTAATTGGTGAACGACTTTGGCTGCCAGTTGCTGCCAAACGGGGGAAGATGAAATAGCTTTTGGTTTTCCTGCAATGGGTTGCCAGATCCAGCGCAACACTACCAATAGAAAAACAATAAATCCCAAACCTTTATGCCACCAGGGTGCCTGGTAATACCAGTCGTCATAATAGCCAAGGTCGACCATCCATATGCCAAGAAAGAACAAGCCGATGGTGAGTAGTGCGACCGACCAATGCAGCAGTATGCTGATTAAACCGTAGTGATCTTTGCTGTTGATTAAACGCATGCACTCCTCTCCATAGGAATCTCTTGAGATGGTTTTCAGACCCAGCTTTTACCGGCTGGGTTCCATTCAAATGCTATCGTTTACGGGAACGTTGCGTTCCACTTTTTACCTTTTTGGAGCGAACATGCTGGGTACGGAAAGCCGGTTTTGTTGAAGGCGTTTTTGCCTTACGGGTAATACGTTTGCCTTCACCCATTTCGCCAGTGCCTTTGGGTTGAAAGCTCGGTATAAGATGTTTTTTGCCATTACCGATCAAATCAGATCTGCCCATACTTTTCAGTGCTTCACGTAACATCGGCCAGTTTTCCGGATCGTGATAACGCAGAAACGCTTTATGCAAACGCCTGACTTTCAAGCCTTTCGGAACGGTAATATCGCCGCCCTGACGACGTACTTTGTGTAAGGTATCCTTGCCCGAATGATACATTGCGGCTGCAGCTGACATCGGTGAGGGCAAATATGCCTGAACCTGATCGGCTCGAAAGCCATTATGTTTTAACCATAACGCCAGATTCATCATATCTTTATCCGTCGTACCCGGATGGGCAGCGATAAAATACGGAATCAAATACTGTTCTTTGCCAGCCTGCTTGGAATATTTATCAAACATGACCTTAAATTTATCGTAGGTTCCAATGCCCGGTTTCATCATCTGTGACAGTGGACCATCTTCGGTATGTTCCGGTGCAATTTTCAGATAGCCGCCCACATGATGAGTGACCAGTTCTTTGACATATTCCGGTGACAGAACCGCGAGGTCATAACGCAAACCAGAGGCAATCAGGATCTTCTTGATACCCGGCAGACTGCGGGCACGACGATATAAATTAATTAATGGCGTATGGTCAGTATTCAGGTTTTTACAGACACCCGGAAAAACACAGGACAGACGACGACAACTGGCTTCGATTTCTTCGCTGTTACAAGCCAGTCGATACATATTGGCGGTCGGACCACCTAGATCCGAGATAATGCCGGTAAAGCCGGGCGTGGTATCGCGAATGGCCTCTATCTCACGAATAATCGAATCTTCGCTGCGGCTCTGGATAATGCGACCTTCATGTTCGGTAATCGAACAGAAAGTACAGCCACCAAAGCAGCCACGCATGATATTCACCGAAAAACGGATCATCTCATAAGCCGGGATATTGGCCTGGCCATATTCCTTATGCGGCAAACGGCTATAAGGCAGATCAAATACCGCATCCATCTCTTTGGTGGTCAAAGGAATCGGTGGCGGATTGAGCCAGACATCCTGATCACCATGCTGTTGAACCAGCGCCAATGCATTACCCGGATTAGTCTCTAAATGCAGGATCCGTGAGGTATGTGCATAGATTATTGGATCGTCTTTAACGGTTTCGTAACGCGGCAGGCGAATAACGGTTTTCTCAGCATTACGCGGAGAAACGCGATGAATTTTGATTACGTTGGTAGCGGGTTCAACTGGCACAGCATTTTGCTCAGCAGTTTCAGCCTTTGATTGCTCGCAGCTTTCTTCTGTCTGCATCTGGTATGGATCAATAGGAGGATTAAGCTGACCCGGTTTATCAATACTGGTGGAATCTTTTTCCCACCAGTCATCACGTCGCCCATGACGCCTTGTATAAACCGTGCCTCGAACATCGATCAGTTCACTAACCGCTTCACCTTGCGCGAGACGATGAGCTATTTCAACTACCTGCCGCTCACCATTTCCGTAAACCAGTAAATCGGCTTTGGAATCCATAATCACGCTGCGGCGTACTTTTTCGGACCAGTAATCATAGTGAGCAATACGACGTAAACTGGCTTCAATACCCCCAATAACGATTGGCACACCCTTGTAAGCTTCACGACAACGCTGACTGTATACAACAACACTGTGATCAGGGCGTTTACCACCCTCTCCATCGGCAGTGTAAGCATCATTACGACGAATTTTTTTATCTGAGGTGTAACGATTGACCATCGAATCCATATTGCCGCCAGTGACGCCAAAAAACAGATTCGGTTTACCTAATCGCTGAAAATCTTCAGTGCTGTTCCAGTCGGGCTGCGAAATAATTCCGACCCGAAAACCTTGCGATTCCAGTAATCGACCAATTAATGCCATGCCGAAACTGGGATGATCCACATAGGCATCCCCGGTAATGATGATCACATCACAACTGTCCCAACCCAGAGCTTCCATTTCACTGCGTGACATTGGCAATTGTGGCGCAACACCAAAGCGGTGAGCCCAGAATTTGCGGTAAGAAAAAATATCGGGAGCGGCTTGCATACAACCTCAGATCAACAACAGCGAAAAATCAATGGCTTATTGTAGCAAACACCTGATGGCTTGTTCTTAGGTTTTAGGTATCTTCGATGCAGTTAAATATGACGAATACATTTATGTTCTGACAAATGTGGCTGCAATAAACTGGCTAGGGCGTGTTTATCTTTCATCTCCGCCTCTGTTGTGAGCTGAAAAAGCGTCAATCAAGGCACGAGGAGCGCCTTTTGTGAGATACATCCATGTATCTCACCCCATTGGGG
>NZSL01000008.1 GCA_002696735.1 Methylophaga sp. | reverse complement strand
AAAAGGGCAGCCCATGCTCGCCCTGCGGGTTCCCTGTGCTTCTCGATCTGGTCGGGCATGACGGAAACTCGCTGCGCTCAGACAGCCGTCATGCTGATCCGACCAGCTCTGCGATGCTCGGCTTCGCATAAGGGCATCAAGGAAAATGCCTCAAGCGTGTTGCTCGTGGATCCCCCTTTTGTGTTGACGAGTAGCGGCTTTTTGTCAGGATTAGAGACTTACCTGTTTGAGCGAAGCGAGTTTGGTGAGTCTCCCTGACAAAAAACGCAACGCAGTGGAGCCGCAGGCCAACACTAGGGGTGCCCTGGGGTTGTTAGGGGAATGGGCACGCATTCCCCTGACTCGACATTAAGTCGAAACAGTCTTATTAAATATCAAACTGGTTTAAATGTAGCCATGCCGATAGTTGGGTTTCATTGCATTCAACCCAATTTAAGAACTAAGGATTTTAATGTTTCCGTATTTACCAAGAAATTCTAAAGCCAAATCCTCTTTACCAGAAACTATAGATGCACAGCATACCGATAAGCAGGCTATTAGCTGTGCATTAGCAACAAATGATTTAACTTCATTCTCTTTAAAGCTATTCGTCAAATCTGAATTAGTATATCTACGTCCAATTTGTTCCAAACCACCATGGGTAAATCCATGCATAAATTGCTTATTATTTTGGTAAAAGTTTGAAAATGTTCCTTTCTTTGAAATTTCACTGTTCTCTAATGCGTCAATCATCTTTTTTAATGAAAGTGGATCTTTACCGTTCGTGAAAGCAGAAATTTCATGTTTGCTTGCACACTCATGAAAATATAGGCCTCTCATTGTTGCTTCGTATTGAGGTCTTAAAAGAGCCGCTGCTGAGGCAAACTGTCTATTCTTAGATAGCAAAACAATAGAACCAAAATGCTCAAGTGATAAGTGCAGTAGCCCAAAAAAAACTCTATGTCGAATGTCACCTGGAATCGAGATTTCGTTCATTTTGGAATCGATTTCATACATTAATTTGCTAGCATTTTCTAAAGTTATTTCAAGACTCATATGGAAGTACACTCGGCTTTCCAAGTTAATGAATTAACAACTTTCCGGTTACATATAACTCAAAATATCAGCTTTATTAGCTCAGAACTCATCATTCAACATTAAATCCAACTGCGCCTGCCTCTTCTCATCAACCACCGGCAAATCAAACCCACTCAAACTCAACCCCACCAACCTAACCGGTTTATGTCCAGCCTCAGTCCGAGCCAACAGCTTCGGAATCCATTCCCACAAATCAGCAAAGCCAATACTGTGATCCAGCGTCTGAGCCCGCGTGACTTGCTGAAAGTCAGCATATTTCACTTTCNCGGTAACCGTTCTGCCTTGCATATTGTGTTTGGATAAGCTTTCCACCACTTGCTGAGCGAGATCTAGCAGGATGTTGGTTAGCTCAGGAATTGACAGGATATCTTTGGAAAAAGTGGTTTCCTTGCCCAATGATTTACGGATACGTTGACTGCGTACCGGACGTTCATCAATCGCCCGGGCGATGTTGTAATAATACTGACCTGATTTACCGAAGCGCTCGGTGAGTTCAGTTAACGATTTCTGCCGTAAGTCATTACCAGTATGGATACCGAGGTTTTTCATCTTGGCTTCGGTGGCGGGGCCGATTCCGTGAAATTTGCCGACGGGGAGTTTGTTTACAAATTCCTGACCTTGCTCGGGGCGGATCAGATAAAGGCCATCGGGTTTATCCATATCGGAGGCAATTTTGGTGAGAAATTTATTGTAGGAGACGCCAGCCGAAGCGGTGAGCCCAGTCTCGGCGAGGATTTCAGCTTTGATGGCTTTGGCAATCAAGGTAGCAGATCCGTTAAACGATTCTGTGTATGTGACATCCAGATAGGCTTCATCTAACGAAAGTGGTTCAACTTCTGAAGCATAACGCCAGAATATTTCACGGATTTGGTTGGATACTTCTTTATAGGCATCAAAACGGGGGCGGACAAAAATGGCTTCGGGGCATAAACGATAAGCTCTTGATGAAGCCATCGCTGAATGAATACCAAATTTGCGCGCTTCATAACTACACGCTGCGACTACGCCACGGCTGTCGGGTTGACCGCCCACGATTAGCGGTTTGCCTTTCAGCTCGGGAAAGTCACGTTGTTCAACCGAGGCATAAAACGCGTCCATATCCACGTGAATGATTTTTCGTTGTTTAGCCATTAAGAATTAGTGTTGGTAAGTTCTCGATATTTTCTCATAATCCATCTGCGGATGTGCCAATAGATATTGCTATCTTGATCCGACAGTCATTTCAGAGTGGATTGCCGGAAGCGTCAATGTTACTTTAGCGAATTAAACCTCATCAGTGAGCTTACGTTTGATTGCAAGTATCCGTTCCTGGCAAGAAAGTCTGCGGGCTTTTTTTACCCCCCAAGTTGTCACCATGCTGTTTCTCGGCATTGCGGCGGGGTTGCCGTTATTACTGATTTTTTCATCTCTCAGCCTATGGTTACGTGAAGCGGGCGTCGATCGCAGTGCAGTCACTTATTTCAGTTGGGCGGCGCTGGGTTATTCATTTAAATTTGTCTGGGCGCCGCTGCTGGATATTCTGCCATTACCGATTTTGCATCGCCTGTTAGGTCGACGGCGTAGCTGGTTATTTTTGTCACAGCTGATGATTATCGCTTCGATCATAATGATGGCGATGGTCGATCCGGCAACACATTCCTTAACCTTAATGGCTGTTGCGGCTGTGTTACTGGGCTTTTCAGCCGCGACGCAGGATGTGGTGATTGATGCCTATCGTATCGAGTCTGCCGATACTCGTTTGCAGGCATTAATGTCTGCCAGTTATATCGCCGGATATCGCATCGGTATGCTGATGGCTGGGGCTGGTGCGTTAATGCTGGCCAGTTATTTTGGCTCTGAAATGGGTGAGTACGATTATCTGGCGTGGCGGCAAAGCTATTTAATTATGGCGGCACTGATGCTAATTGGTGTGGTCAGCACCTTGTTAAGCCCTGAACCTGAAGTAAATAAAAAGGTTCATGAGGATCGCAAGCGGGATTATCTGGGGTTGATGCTGACGTTTGCGTTGTCGATAAGCGGATTTATTGCCTGTTTCTATCTCACCAGCGACTGGGCTGGTCAGGCACGTTTGCAGTTACTTAACGTTTTTAATAATGGCCCTATGTCGGCGATTGGTGTTGAGTTAGTGCGTTTAGTGCTGGCCACCATGGTGGCCGTGATTATTGCCAGAGTGTTGATCTTGATGGGCTGGGCGCAGAAAAGCATTGTGCATCGAAGCTATGTTGAACCAGTGCAGGATTTCTTCAAACGCTACGGCCTATCGATGGCGTTGTTGCTGCTTTCGTTGATTGGGTTATATCGAATATCCGATATTGTGCTGGGTGTTGTGGCCAATATTTTTTATCAGGATATGGGCTTCACCAAGCCAGAGATTGCCACGGTGGTGAAAACATTTGGTTTGTTTATGACCATTGTTGGTGGTTTTCTTGGCGGTATTCTGGCGTTACGTTTTGGGGTGATGCGCATCCTGTTTTTAGGGGCGGTTTTATCGGCATTGACCAATCTGTTGTTTATGCTGCTTGCCCAAATGGGCAATGATATCTGGATGCTGTATATCGTGATTTCTGCTGATAATCTGTCCGGCGGTATGGCGAGTGCCGCCTTTATTGCATTTTTATCCAGCCTGACCAATATCTCGTTTACCGCGGTGCAATATGCCATTTTCAGTTCATTAATGACTTTATTGCCGAAAATCCTTGGAGGGTATTCCGGGACGATGGTTGAAAGCATTGGTTATGAGCAGTTCTTTTTGATGACTGCTTTAATGGGGGTACCAGTATTGCTGCTGGTCTTCCTGGCTGCCCGCCGTTTTCGAATTGATGGTTAGCTGATTAGCTTATGTGGCGCTGGCTATTCATTATCATGGTGATCTTTGTTGGCTGGCGTTACTGTTCACCCGACGCCATCCATTACGCTGCGCCTGATAAAGTCATAGATAAAGCACCTTTACAAGCCGAAGTAGCAGATCTTCCGCCTATTCCTTTTGATGACTATGCAATACAGCCGATGGCTGAATTTACCTTGGAAGCCAGAGTTCTGGCACGGGAAGATTATTGGTTAGGACGTGAAACTGATTTATCACCCACCGATTTGGTATTGGGTTGGGGAGAAATGGCGGATCCTGAAGTTGTTAAACAGATCAACATTCGCCAGTCCGGTCGCTGGTATTTCTGGCAGGTCGATTCATTTCCGATTCCTCGTCGGAACATTGAAACCCAAAGCGCCAATATGCATTTGATTGCGGCGAATGATGAAGTCGCCAGAACGCTTAAGCAGATCCGTCCGGGACAATTAATTACTCTGCAGGGCTATCTGGTAAATGTGAATGCCGATGATGGCTGGCGCTGGCGGAGTTCGTTAACTCGGGATGATACCGGTGCCAATGCATGTGAATTAATTTACGTGAAACAACTGAAAATCATTTCCTAACAGCTGGTTTTAGCGGGAAATTTCCCCGAAATGTTTATGCTATGTTGACTGCTTGAATCAACAACAAGGAGTTAATTATGTCGAATAGCGCTATTTCAATCGATGATTACGAGGCCATTAGCAAACTGATTCAGCATTATATTGATGGTGCTGTGGCAGGCCGTGGTGAACTTATGAAACCGGCATTTCATCAGGATGCCACTATTTACGGTTATGTTGGTCCGGATTTATTTGCCGGTCCCATTCAGGGCTTGTATGACTGGAATGATGAAAATGGTCCAGCCAAAGACATGAAATCAAAAATTACCCATATCGATGTGGTTGGAACGGCAGCCAGTGTCAGACTCGAATCAGATAATTGGACCGGTCACCGCTTTACTGATTTTTTTAATTTATTGAAAATTGATGGCAAGTGGCAGGTGATGAATAAAGTTTTTCATCTGCATGATGAAATCTGAGCTGCTGGATTAATCCAGCAGCTTGTAACACGGTTTGTAAGCATTTTCGTCCTGTCCCAGTTTCATACGTTTTTCACGAACAAAGATACGTAACAAGTCATCGATGGCTCGCATTAAATCCGGATCGCCGTTAATGATGTAAGGGCCATGTTTGGCTACTTCGCGAATACCAAACGCTTTTACATTACCGGCAACAATCCCGGAAAACGCCGAACGTAAATTGCTGGCCAGTTCATGACCTGGCATATCGGGATATAACCGCAGAGATGCCATATTTTCATGGGTAGGAATAAACGGCTGTTGCAGCATCGGATCGATGTGCAGTTGCCAATTGAAATAATAGGCATCCTGCGATTCACGACGGGCAAGATGTACCTGATCCACGGAATCACGAATGATTTGGCCCACAGTGGCGGGCTCGCCAATGACGATTTGATATAGTTCAGCCACCTTATCACCCAGACAACGGCGCAGGAATTTATCCAGTGTCTCGAAATAGTCACGGCAGGATTCGGGGCCGGCAAACACCAGCGGAATACCTTGTTTGTTTTCCGGGTGCAGCAAAATGCTTAGCAGGTAGAAAATTTCCTCGACCGTACCAACGCCACCTGGGAACACAATAAAACTGTGACCGAGACGTACAAATGCTTCCAGCCGCTTTTCAATATCCGGCATGATCACCAGTTCATTAACGATGGCATTGGGTGATTCTGAGGCAATAATACCGGGTTCACTAATACCGATATAACGACCGTTTTTGAATTGTTGCTTGGCATGGCCCACCGCCGCACCTTTCATCGGGCCTTTCATCGCGCCAATACCGCAACCGGTAATGATATCGAGACTTCTTAGTCCCAGTTCGTAACCCACATGTTTAGCGTAATCATATTCTTCACGGGGAATCGAATGCCCCCCCCAGCACACCACCAGATTTGGTGTCATATTTGGCTTGATGGCATCTGCGTTACGCAGAATCATAAACACGCTATCGGTAATCTGTCCTGATGTCGGTGAAGTTTGCCGGGCAAGAATTTTGAAATCGGTATAGATAATATCGCGCAACGCCGATGACAAATGCTCCTGAATACCGCGAATGATTTTATCGTCGACAAAAGACTGTGCCGGGGCATTTTTGATTTCTAACACCACACCACGTGATTGCGGCACCAGTTTGATATCGAAATCTGCATAGGTATGAAAGATTTGCTCGGCATCATCTTGATGACTGTCGGTATTTAAAATCGCTAGAGCGCAATCGCGAAATAATCGATGCAAATCTTCGCTGGTATTGCTGATGCGTTGGATTTCTTCCTGAGAGAGCAGATTTAAGGTTCTTAATGGGCGAATCGTGGTGTATTGGATTTTGTTCATAGACTTCTATAGATAAAAAAGGCGAGCTAACATACTCCCACTGTTGTGATTGGGAATCAATGGAATAGTCGATGCCCGTTGAAATAGCGGCCAGTATTTTTGCTGCAGAAAAACCGAGCCGGATGTTTTCCGACCCGGTTTGTTTTAAACATGAAGCGACTTATAGCTGCTGAACGTAAGCCCGCCAGCCTTTAAGATGACTGATATCGGTGGCATTGGGGATGGCATAAGGCTCACAGATAAAGCCTGCATACCATTGCTGATCCGCCAGTTGCACCTTGCCAATACCTAATGGGGCAGGGATCCCAGCGACAAAAGAGCCAAAGCTGGCAGTGGGTAATTCCCATAACTCGACTTCAATCGCTTCCCCTTGTTGTTCATCTCTGACCAGTCCTGGTCGGGCTGGTGGTCCGCCGGGGAGTGCATAAAGTCGGTAATCTGTAGTGGTTTGTGTGGCGCGTATTAACTTGCCGCCACGCTCCCGCAATTGCCAATTGAGTGGTTGTCCCTCCAGATGTGCTCCACAGACAACGACCTTTATTCGATGCATAACCCCGGCGTTTAACGCTTGAGATTCAGCCAGCGGCAACGAGGTTGCTCCGAGCGGTAAGTTCAATGTTTGTTGCAATCGATTGGCATAAGACAATAAGCGGGTATCACTGAAAGCTCTGGAAAACAGTGTCACGCCAAACGGTAACCCGTTTGAGTTGAAACCTGCTGGAACGGCAACTGCGCTGCAATCGAGCAGATTCATAAAGTTGGTGTAATAACCCAGCTGGCTATTAAGTTTAATTGGTTCGGCCTGAACCTCTTTGATTTTGTAAATCGTGCCAGTGGTTGGTGTCAGAATAAAATCAACGTTTTCCAGTACCGGGGTGACCTGCTGTTTGCAGTGCTGTAGTTGGTACTCGGCACTAAACAAATCCTCGGCTGAAGCGGTGTTATTGCTATCGAGAATGTGTTGTAAAACCAGCAGCATGTCTTCACGTTTAACATTGGCAGTGGCAAGACGTCGTTCAGCCACCCACGGGCCTTCGTATAACAATCTGGCTGCCGTCAGAAACGGCTCAAAATCAATTTCATGACAGATGCCGCCAAGTTTTTTCAGCGTTTCAACCGAGTTATAAAAGCCTTGTTCATTTTCCTGGTCGCCAAAAAACGCTAATTGTCCAGCTTGCGGAATGGCGAAGTTAAAGGATTCATCTTTAATTTGGCCATAATTTCGCCGATTGGTATCTTTATTGTGTCGGGAGTAATCATCTTTCGCATCAAATGCTGCAGCCACTTCAAATACCCGGTTTGCATCGTCGGTGGTCAGGCTGAAGATAGACACACAATCCAGGCTTTTACAGGCAGGCACTACGCCGTGATTACTGAGCAAACCACGCGAAGGTTTTAAGCCAATAAGATTGTTAAATGCAGCCGGTACCCGACCAGAGCCAGCAGTATCGGTGCCCAGCGAAAAACTCACCAGCCCCAATGCGACCGCTACCGCAGAACCTGAACTTGAACCGCCGGAAATATACTCTGGATCAAAACTGTTCTGGCAGGCGCCCCATTTATCCGGGGAACGTACACCGACCAGCCCGGTAGCAAACTGATCCATATTGGTTTTGCCAATCGGAATCGCCCCGGCATTAATCAGTAACTCCACTACATGAGCGGATTGCTCTGCTGTATAGCGATAGGCCTCGCAGCCAGCAGTGACATCGACACCGGCTAATTCAATATTGTCCTTTATCGCAAATGGAATTCCGTACAACGGCAATTTATCAGGTGATTGGCCGATTAAATTGTCCAGATAAGGTTGGATGGCTTCGCGGGATAACAGGGTTATCCAGATATTTCGATCCGTATACGTGGCGGCGCGTTTCAGCACTTCATCAATCAGTTTATGCGGAGACAGCGTGCCATCACGATAAGCCTGATGGATGGCATCAATGGTCATATCCATTATTCCACCTCCCCGGAAATAACGACCAGACGATCACCCATGCCAACTTGCGCGCCGGCCTGTCGTTTAATTTCTGTGACGGTACCGGCTTGAGTCGCGGTTATCTGGATCTCCATTTTCATCGCTTCCAGAATCATCAATACATCGCCTTCTTGTACGGATGAACCGATTTCCACTTCCACTTTCCACACACTGCAGTTGAGTGGACTATCAACGGAAATAGCATTTTCCGGTAGCGGCGCACTTTCCTCCTCAATGATCTGCGGTTCATTACCACTATCAAAATGTAAAAGACCCTCACGTTTCCAATGTTCCAGCTCTTCTTCAAAGGCGTGTTCACGCTGGCGGGTAAAGCTGTCAATCGACACTTTATGTTCGGTTATAAACTGGTTGTAGCGTTTGAGATTGAAGGTGGTTTCTTCTATCTTCAGTGGATAATTGCCTTGCGGAAAATCACGACGGATCTGCACCAGTTCATCGTGAGTGACTTCATAAAACTTGATTTGATCAAAAAACCGTAACAACCAGGGTTTGGTGAATTCAGTGGTTTTCAGATAGCGATTCCACATCTGCAGGGTCCGACCGATAAACTGGTAACCACCTGGTCCTTCCATGCCATAAACGCACAGATAGGAACCACCGATACCAACGGAGTTTTCGGCAGTCCAGGTACGGGCAGGGTTATATTTAGTGGTGACCAGACGGTGTCTTGGATCCATTGGTGTTGCCACCGGCGCGCCCAGATAGACGTCACCTAGGCCCATCACCAGATAACTAGCCTCAAACACAATACGCTTCACTTCATCGACCGAGCTCAGCCCATTAATACGGCGGATAAATTCAATATTATCCGGGCACCAGGGCGCGTTATGCCGCACCGATTGCATGTATTTCTGGATGGCTTGCTGGCAGGCTTCGTCATTCCAGGAAATGGGTAAGTGCACGATACGTGCAGGCACATCCATCTCTTCGATATTGCTGATCTCCTGTTCGGCATGTTTGAGAATACCGACCAGGGTTTCCAGAGAAATTTGCATACCATCGTAGTGAATCTGCAGTGAACGGATGCCGGGTGTCAGTTCATGTAATCCTTTGATATTTTGTTGCTGTAACCACAACATCAACGCATGCACTTTAAAACGCAGATTGATATCCAGTTTCAGTTCACCATATTCGACCAGCAGATAATGATCGCCCGCCAACCGGTAGCAGACATCGATACCCGTTTCCGGTGACACCAGCGTGTCATAGATGGGTGAGCCAATTTCTGTGGGGATGACTTCAACAGGTTGCTGTGACAGTTGAGCAAGCGATTCCTGCTGAGCTCGCTCCATGGCTCTGGCGGTTGCTATCGACACTGGAATAAAACGCACCGTATCACCGGCTTTTAATTGGCCTATTTTCCACAGTTCTGCCGTGATAACGGTGGCGGGACAGACAAAGCCCCCTAATGACGGTCCATCGGGTCCAAGAATAATTGGCATATCGCCAGTGAAATCAATGGTGCCGACTGCATAAGCATTATCGTGAATATTGGAAGGATGTAAGCCCGCTTCACCGCCGGTATTTCTGGCCCATTCCGGACGTGGCCCAATCAGTCTTATGCCTGTTCGGCTGGAGTTATAGTGAATTTTCCAGTCAGCGGCAAAAAACGTTTCTATATCCTGTTCGGTAAAGAAATCCGGCGCGCCATGTGGGCCGTAAATGACCTTAATCTCCCAGTGAGTGGTGATTTGCGGAATTAATTCGGCAGGTGTTGTTGTTAAATCAACTGCCGCTGTTTCGTCTGATAAATGAAGAACATCGCCGGTTTTTAACGTGCGACCAACATGTCCGCCAAATTGACCCAGGGTAAAGGTGGATCGTGAACCAAGATAATTCGGGCATTGAATACCACCGGCGACCAGCAGATAAGTTCTTGTACCGGCGGCTTTGATTTGACCCAATGTTAGCTTGTCGCCGCTAGACACTGAATAAATTTGCCAGCAATCAATCGGCTCGCCATTGAGTTTGGCCTCAATGGTGGCGCCGGTAATGATAATTTGGCTGCTGCAGTTAAACACCAGTTCGGGGCCGCTCAGCGTGATTTCTAATCCGGCACAGTCTTCGGTATTGCCAAGCAGACGATTACCCAACCGGAAAGACCAGTTGTCATAAGGGCCGGAAGGCGGAATGCCAATATCCCAATAACCTTGCCGGCCGGGATAATCCTGTACTGTGGTCATGGTGCCCGGCGATAACACGCTGAAAGTATTGGGGTAATAGACAAAGCTGTCCAGATAACGGGTGGTAATGCTGGCGGATAAAAAGGCCGCATCATTCAAAATATGGCTGAGATAGTCGGTATTGGTTTCAATACCGTAGATGCTGATTTTTTTCAGTGCTGAAAGCAGTTTTGCATGCGCTGTTTCGCGTGATTCGGCATAGCTGATGACTTTGGCCAGCATCGGATCAAAAAACGGCGAGATTTCAATGCCGGGTTTAATCCAGTGATCAATACGTAAATCTGACAGTTCAGGAAATTCTACTTCGGTTAACAGACCGGCTGATGGCTGGAATTTTTTGAATGGATCTTCGGCATACAAGCGTACCTGTATGGCATGGCCATGAGGTTTAGGCGCTTCAGCAGGCAGTGTACTTTCCTGAGCACCGACTTCAATCATCCAGCGAACCAGATCCACCTGATAAATGGCTTCGGTTACACCATGCTCAACCTGCAACCGGGTGTTAACCTCCAGAAAATAAAAATCATGTGACTGGGCATCGTAGACAAATTCCACGGTACCGGCACTGCGGTAATGGACAGCAGCCATCAGCCGGACGGAAACCTCATGCATAGACTGACGAACGTTGTCTGGAATATTCGGCGCAGGCGCTTCTTCGATAACTTTCTGATTACGTCGCTGACTGGAGCAATCCCGATCCCCCAGTGCCAGCACATGACCCTGACCATCGCCGATTATCTGTACTTCAATATGCCGGGCCTGGGTGATAAATTTTTCGATAAACACGCCATCATTGGAAAAATTATTGGCGCCCAGCCGTTTGACGGAATTGAAAGCATTTTTCAGTTCATCTTCGGTATCACAACGACTCATGCCGATACCACCACCGCCGGCGGTGGATTTCAGCATCACCGGATAACCAATGGTCTGAGCAATAGCTAGCGCCTGTTCAATATTCTCAAGTAATTCTGAACCTGGCAATAACGGCACATCGTTTTGCTGAGCCAGCGCTCTGGCACTGTGTTTCAGACCAAAGGCTTCCATCTGTTCCGGTGTGGGCCCCAGAAATACCAGATTACTGGCTTCACAAAGTCGTGCAAAGTTGGAGTTTTCACTCAAAAAACCATAACCGGGATGAATCGCTTCGGCACCGGTTTCTCTGGCAATTTCGAGAATGCGTTGTTGATTCAGATAAGTGTCTGCAGCGCGGCCTTCTCCAAGCGAAAAGGCTTCATCGGCAGAACTGACATGTAATGAGTCACGATCGGCTTCGGCATAGATGGCGACAGCCTGAATACCCATTTGCTGCAGTGTGCGAATAATTCTGGTGGCAATAGCCCCGCGGTTGGCAATTAAAATCTTCTTGAACATGGTTTTATCATCTCAAGGTGTGGGTCGTCCCACTGATAACCGGCGCGTTTCAAGTCGTCTTAAAACACGTTATTACTGTGTGAATCATCAATCCCAGATGTAAAGACCTATCGGTGTCGGGTTGTAGGCGTTACAAGGGTTATTAAGCTGAGGACAATTAGAAATCAACACAATGACATCCATTTCAGCCTGCATTTCAACGTATTTACCGGCTTCAGAAATACCGTCTGCAAAGGTCAACCCACCTTGTTTAGTGACCGGTACATTCATAAAAAAATTGATGTTATGAGTGATATCGCGTTTGCTGATGCCGAACTGTTCGTTTTCGGCAACAGCCAACATCCAGCTGTCCCGACAGGCATGCATGGTTTTCTTTTCCAGTGCGTATCGCACGGTGTTGGATTCCGTAGCACAGGCTCCGCCCAGGGTATCGTGACGACCGCAGGTGTCGGCGGTAATGGTTAACATGGGATTTCCCATATTGGTCAGTAAGGTGGTGCCGGCAGTCAGGTAAACATTTTTTTGTTCGCGAATGGTATCTATCGCGCTGTAGCGTTCAGCAGGATCAGCAACACTATAGAACAATGTATCTGCTGCCTGATTTCCATGTAAATCGACAATGCGCAACGTCTGGTTTTTCAGCAGCGGTTGCATCCAATAATCACCGGCCAGTACTTCTTCGTAACGGGCTGCCTGATTAATATTCAAATGACTTTCTTTAATCACGATCTGTTTGTCCTTTTTCGTTAATGATGACCACACAGGTGATAGAGACGATTGTTTTCAAAACCACGCTGGTTTTCGGCACAGGCATTCAGGCACAGATCGTCTTCAGTGAGGGCGGCAGCATTTCGAATTTGATAGATAACCGGTTTTTTCGGATAGGTCGCTGCCGTGTTCATCGGATGTGGGCAGGTGTGGAACAGCACCAGGGTATCCATTTCAAAGCGCAGATCCACATAATCACCGGCTTTACTGTGGTTTTCGACATAGCTCATATTGCCCAGATCATCTGTTTTGATACTGCTAAACAAATTAAGATTGGCTGCCATATCGCGTTTATTCAGACCATATTTGGCCAATTCGACTAAAAAGGCCTGTTCACCACTGATGGTCCAATCATTTCGAAACTGCTGGTAATTTTTGATGCCCCATTTTTCCTCCAACGCAGCATTGGTCAGATTGCCACCCACGGTATCGTGCCAGCCAAGCGTATCTTCTGTAATTGAGCAAAAGATGCGGCCCATATCAGAATAAAGGCAATGGCCTTTGGTAAGTTTGAAGGTATGCTGACATTTCAAGGTGTCGGGAGCGTTGTAGCGTTCCAGCGTATTCTCCGGGTTGTAAAACAACATGCCGACATTGGCGCCGCCTTCCTGGTCAATCAGCCGCAGGATGGTGCCTTTTCGCATCAGCATTGACCAGTGAGATCCACCTGGAAGCGTGTCTTGATATAAAACGTCTTTGTCTTGGGTAATTTCAGTCATTGTTTATAGCCTGTTGTGTCATCAACGTATCTTGAAAATCATTATTGATTTGTTTTTTTGGAACGTCCTACCGGTATGTCATAAGTGATAGATGCCCCATAGCGATTAGGCTGATCCGGATCATGTCGCTGTTTATCAAAGACCAGCAGTTGGGTGCCCAGGGAGAAACCTTCGGAGAGATCATGGGTGATCATAAATATCGTGATATTGGTCTCGCGCCATATCTCCAGAATCAACTCATGCATATCGGATCGAATACCCGGATCCAGTGCACCGAAGGGTTCATCCAGTAACAGAATTTGTGGCTGTTTAATTAANGCCTGNGCGATTGCCAGCCGTTGTTGCATACCACCTGACAATTCGCTGGGATATTTGGTTAAAGCGTGGTCGAGACCGACCTTTTCCAACAANGCGATCGCCCGTTCACGAATAGCCTGACGTTTTTTGCCAAAGCAGCGTCCCAGTANNGGGGATTCCTTCAGTTCCTCACCCAGCATCACGTTTTCNACNACGTTAAGGTGGGAAAATACCGAGTATTTCTGAAACACGATGCCNCGATCAGCACCCGGTTCATTNGCTATTGGTTTACCGTTTAACAGCAATTCACCTCGCGTGGGTTGCTCAGTGCCCAACAGCATTTTCAGAAAAGTGGTTTTGCCACAACCTGATGCACCCACCAGCGTGACAAATTCGCCAGCTTTGACATCAATATTGATATTTTCCAGCACAATATTGTCGCCGTATTCCTTCCACAGATTTTTGATCTTGATATCGTTCATTTGTTTTCCCCCTGGTCGGTCGAATGCCAGGGGAAGACGCTTTTTGACAGGCGTCTTAGCAGGTAATCCATCAAAAAGGCCAACAGAGTGATCCACACCACATAAGGCAAAATGATGTCCATCGACATATAGCGTCGAACCAGAAAAATGCGGTAGCCCAGTCCTTCGGTGGCAGAAATGGCTTCTGCCGCAATCAGAAATAACCAGGCTGATCCCAGACTCAAGCGAACGGCATCAATCAGCTTGGGTAACACTTGAGGTAATACCACNCGAAGAATCAGTTGCCAGCTGTTGGCNCCCAATGTCTGGGCTTTAATGATGATTTCATGCGGTAATGCCATCACCCTGAGTTGTACGTCNCGNATCAGAAAGGGCGTGATGCCGAGCACAATCAGCATCACTTTGGAGAGTTCACCCAACCCGAATATAATGAANAATATTGGCAAAATGGCTAAAGGTGGCACCAGTGAAATGATGGTTATCACCGGTGCTATCCCAGCTCTGACCAATGGAATAATGCCGACCAGAATGCCGATAATCAGACCGGTCAAAGCACTNATGCCGACACCGAGTCCTAGTCTTTGCAGGCTGGCAGCAGTATCCGCCCACAGTACATAATCACCGGTACGCTTGTTGGGCTCAAATGCCAGATAAGACACCGCATCGATAAAAGACTGCATTGATGGCATCAACTTATCATTCGGATTAATTGCCAGACGTTCACTGGAAAAGTAAAAATAAACAATCCCAATAACAACGAATGGCAATAGACCCAGCAANCATTTTCCTAGAGTACCTGGACGCTGATTGATCAGTCTCTTCACGAGAAACTCCCTGTGTTTCTTAACNTAAAGGGCGTTATCCGCAGCCATTTTCATGAAACTGGAATCAAATCTGAGTTTNACGTTGTTTTTATNACCTGCCACNTCACCATCAGGATAGGCAATACCGATAAAATCGGCATCCATCGCGCCATCNCCTAACAGACCATGATCAAANGAGAAGTCAGTNATGTGTTTCATCGTTGCTTGCAGCTGATCGCTGTTNGCAAAACTGACCGCTTCAGCGGCTGTGTAGAACATGTTNGTTGCATCCAGCTGTGCTTGATAGCCTGCCAGATCGGTTCCTGATGCTTCAGCCATCATCGTTAAGGCTTCTTCATCACCTGCTTGCATTTTGGCCATGATTTCATACCAGGCGCCGGTTAACGCTTTACCAAAAGCCGGATTAGCTTCTAGCGTTTCTGTATTCACTACTAACAGGTCGATGATTTCGCCCGGGATATCAGAGGAATCAAATACCTTGGTTGTATCAGGAATAGCAGTGATTTCTGACAGTAATGGATTCCAGGTGACTGTAGAGGTGACATCCGATGCATTAAATACGCCTACCAGATCGGCATCTGAGGTGTTGACTACGGTCACATCGCGTTCACTCATATCGACGCTATCCAAAGCACGCGCTAACAGGTAATGCGAAACGGATAATTCGACCAGATTGACCCGTTGACCTTTAATATCAGCAAGCTTTTTATCTGCGCCTTTCAGCACGATGCCATCATTACCGTTGGAAAAGTCACCGATGATTAAGGCTGTACTATCCACACCACCCGCAGCAGGAATGGTCAGGGCATCCATATTGGTCATGGTGCAACCATCAAACTGGCCAGCGGTATATTGATTAATAGACTCGATGTAATCGTTGATCTGCACGACATCTATTTCGATATCGTATTTATCGGCCCACTTTTTAACGATGCCTGCATTGTCAGCGTAATCCCATGGCATCCAGCCAGCATAAATTGTCCAGGCAATACTGAATTTATCTTTGGTTTCAGCGTGTGCTGCTAATGGGGAAATAATAAAAGAGAGTGAAAGCAGCAAAACGCTGCCGATGCGGTAAAAAGTGCGCTTCATTTTGGTAGTACCTCACAGCTTAGTTTAAGAACACGATGAAAGAGATGTTTTATTCAAACAATCTCCCGGGCTTTTATCCCTCCGTGTAACCTTCGCTGTGAAGGTCGGTCACTCTCGGTCCAGACGTTATTTACATAACCGGAACCCTAGAGACCCTATTGCTGTTCTTTTGGTGTGATAAAAACACCTCTAACACGCTGCAGTTGTAAACGCAGGATCCAGGCCAACTTCATAAAGTGTTTAGATATTAATTAAAAACAATAGCTTGACTTGTTTTTAGGTTACGACAGTAAATGTTTGTTGCACCAGAATTGTGCGAATTTAAATTATAATGCTCAATTATGGAGCGGTTGGAGCAGTTTTATCTGATCATTTTTCCAAAAAAAAAGCCCCTATTTCAGGGGCCTTTTTGTAGGTTTCTGCTAATGATTAGAACGGAATATCATCATCGTAATAATCCGCTTCGCCGCCTGAACCATAATCCGGACCCGCAGATGCTGAAGCAGGTTGTGGATTGTTGTAGTTACTTTTCGCTGCTGGTTGAGAAGAGCGATTTTGGTTGTAATCCTGATTATCGTTGCTTCCTCCACCACCCGCACCTTTGCTGTCCAGCATGGTCATTTCATTACCAACGATTTCGGTGGTGTATTGATCCTGACCTTGCTGGTTTTGCCATTTACGGGTCTGAATACGACCTTCAATATAGACTTGTGAGCCTTTACGCAGATATTGCTGAGCGATTTCACCCAGTTTATTGCGTAACACGACACGATGCCATTCGGTACGTTCCTGGCGCTCACCGGTTTGTTTGTCACGCCAGCTTTCTGAGGTCGCAATCCGCAAATTACAGATCGAACCACCATTAGGAAATGCCCGGCTTTCAGGATCGACCCCGAGTCTGCCAACCAGAATAACTTTGTTTACTGACATGGTGAATTCCTTTACTAATTCAAATTTTGGTTCATTTTACGCATAAATCAGACATGCTTCGAGTTCATGTAGATCTACATCATCGGCGAGGTATTTGACGTATGCAATCCTCTCTTCCAGCACAATGACGATTTCAACCACGCCCTTGATAGCATTCAGCCGTTCTACAAATTCATCAGCGGTCTCGGCGGTGACTTCGTTTAATGGAACAATGCGGCTACTGTAATGTTTTGGGGCTTGCATCGGCAACATCATAATTAACCAACATGCACTAATGAGCCCCGCTGACCAGAAGATCCAGCTGATATCACCGAAACTATATATAACGCCACCCAATATACCGCCCAGAAAAGCGCCAATAAATTGCGCGCTGGAATAGATGCCCATCGCGGTGCCTTTATTTTTAATCGGACTGAGTTTGGACATCATCGAAGGCAAGCTGGCTTCAAGAATATTAAATGCGGTGAAAAATAACCATAAGCAAATCATCAGCATCGCTAATGAGCTTGGCAATAACGCCCAACCTACTTGAGCAACAGCCAGGACAGCGATTGCACCGATAAACACCATTTTCATTTTGCGCTGTTTTTCGGCGATCAGAATAAACGGCACCATGCAGATAAACGCCAGTAATAACACCGGTAAATAGGTTAACGCTAAATCCGCTTTGGCCACTCCAGCAAAATCCTGCAAGGCGATCGGCAGCGCGAAAAAGCTTAAGGTGAGTAATAAATGGAGAATCAGAATACTGGCCACCAGCCGCATAATCGAAGTATTGGCCAATACCTCACCAATTTGCGCACGGGCAGGTTTCATATCCTGATGTTGTTTATGTTTATACGGCGTGGGGACCCACCAATGCAATACCAGCATGCCAAAAATAGCCATTAATGCAGTGGCCCAGAAGAGACCATCCAGTCCAATCCAGCTTTCTAAGGCCGCGCCACTGGCTAACGCCACTGAAAAAGACAAGCCAATGCTGATACCAATGGCAGCCATCGCTTTGGTGCGATGCTGATCGCGGGTAAGGTCTGCGGTGAGGGCCATCACTACGGCGGCAATCGCGCCACTGCCTTGTAATAATCTACCAATAATGACAGTGTAGATTGAGTCTGCCATAGCGGCTAACAGGCTACCCATGGCAAACAGGATCAACCCTAGATATATGACCTTCTTACGACCAATCCGGTCGGAGAGCATACCAAATGGAATTTGCAACAGCGCCTGCGTTAAACCATAGGCACCAATCGCCAGACCTATTAATAAAGGCGTGCTGTGAGAATATTGTTGAGCGGAGAGCGAAAATACCGGCAAAATCATAAACAAACCCAGCATACGCAGGGCGAAGATGAGAGATAAACCGGAAATAGTACGTTTCTCCAGCGCACTAAGTGCGTCAGGTGTGGCTTGCTTTTGCGTCATGATAGGGTGACAGAGTATATTGATCCGTTGGATTTTACTACGGAACAGGCATGAAAAAAATCAGTATTCGCGGCGCCCGTACGCATAACTTGAAAAACATCGATCTGGACCTGCCCAGAGATGCGCTGATTGTGATTACCGGCTTGTCTGGATCAGGCAAATCGTCACTGGCTTTTGATACCTTATATGCAGAAGGTCAGCGGCGTTATGTGGAATCGCTGTCAGCCTATGCCCGACAGTTTTTATCGATGATGGAAAAACCCGATGTAGATCATATCGAAGGGCTTTCACCGGCGATTTCGATTGAACAGAAGTCGACATCGCATAATCCGCGTTCCACCGTCGGTACCATCACTGAAATCTATGATTATTTGAGATTATTACTGGCGCGAGCCGGTGAGCCGCGCTGTCCAACACATCATCTGCCACTGGAAGCCCAGACTGTCAGCCAGATGGTGGACACTGTATTAGCGATGCCGGAAGGCAAACGTTTAATGCTATTGGCACCGGTGATTCAGGATCGCAAGGGCGAACATCTGTCTGTGTTTGAAGGGCTGCGGGCGCAAGGGTTTGTTCGTGCCAGAGTCAATGGTGAGGTCGTTGAGTTGGACGATCCACCAGAGCTTGAATTACGCAAAAAACATACTATTGAAGCCGTAGTAGATCGTTTTAAAGTACGCGAAGACCTGCAACAGCGTTTGGCGGAATCGTTTGAAACGGCTTTGAAATTAGCCGATGGTGTGGCCAAAGTCGTCTCAATGGATGATGATGCCGATCAAACGTTGTTTTCGGCCCGTTTTGCCTGTTCTGAATGTGGTTATTCGATTGCTGAACTCGAACCGCGCATGTTTTCCTTTAATAATCCGGCCGGTGCCTGCCCGACATGTGATGGTCTGGGTATCAAGCAGTTTGTAGATCCTTCCCGAGTCGTTGCACACCCTGAACTCAGTTTGGCGGCCGGTGCCATTCGCGGATGGGATCGTCGTAATGCCTATTACTACCAAATGATTCTATCGCTAGCAGATCACTTTCAATTTGATATTGATGCGGCATTTGATTCATTACCTGAAAATGTCCGGCAAGTGATTTTGTATGGCAGTGGTCGTACTGAAATTGATTTCAGTTATATCAGTGATCGTGGCAAGCGGGTAAGCCGTAAACATTCATTCGAAGGCATTATCCCCAATTTGCAACGCCGCTATCATGAGACTGAATCAGGTAGTGTGCGCGATGAACTGGCGAAATTCCATTCAATCAGAGCCTGTCCGGATTGTCATGGCACCCGCTTACGCGAAGCCTCTCGAAATGTATTTATCAATGAAACCAATTTACCAGAAATAACGGCGATGCCGATTGGTGAAGCCACCGAGTTTTTCCAGCAATTACAGTTGCCGGGTAAACGAGGCGAGATAGCCAGCAAGATAGTCAGCGAGATTAGTGCCCGATTAAGTTTTCTGGTTAATGTCGGGCTGGATTACCTTTCGCTGGCGCGCAGTGCCGATACCTTATCTGGTGGTGAAGCGCAGCGTATCCGGCTGGCCAGCCAGATCGGTGCCGGTCTGGTCGGTGTGATGTATATCCTCGATGAACCCTCCATTGGCTTGCATCAACGTGACAATGATCGTCTGTTGGGAACACTGACCCGGCTGCGTGATTTGGGAAATACGGTGATTGTGGTTGAACATGATGAGGACGCGATTCGCAGTGCCGATTATGTTTTGGATATCGGGCCGGGTGCCGGTGTTCATGGCGGTGAAATTGTGGCGCAGGGCACACCAGAAGATATTATGAAAAGTGAGCATTCGCTTACCGGACAGTACCTTTCTGGTCGGCGAAAAATTGAAATACCAGCGAAACGCGAAACCGCCCATGCCGGTAAATCCATTGGCTTGCGAGGGGCCTGCGGTAATAACCTGAAACATGTCGATGTCGATATTCCAATAGGACTTATGACATGTGTAACCGGCGTGTCTGGTTCAGGAAAGTCCACATTAATTAATGAAACGCTGCTGAAGCTGACTTCCAAGACATTGAATGGTGCTTCTGAAGAACCCGCACCGCATACCGATATTCTCGGCCTGGAACAGTTGGATAAAGTGGTGGCGATTAATCAAAGTCCGATTGGTCGGACGCCACGCTCTAATCCTGCTACTTACACCGGTCTTTTTACCCCGATACGAGAGTTATTTGCGGGTACTCAGGAAGCACGGGCCAGAGGTTATGGACCTGGAAGATTTAGCTTTAATGTTAAAGGTGGCCGTTGTGAAGCCTGTCAGGGTGATGGTCTGATTAAGGTCGAAATGCACTTTTTACCCGATATTTATGTGCCTTGTGATGTCTGCAAAGGTAAGCGCTACAATCGGGAAACCCTGGATATTCGCTATAAAGGTAAAACCATCACTGAAGTGTTGGATATGACTATCGAAGATGCCAATGTGTTTTTTGAAAATATTCCGGTGGTGGCAAAAAAACTGCAAACCCTGATCGATGTCGGCCTGACCTATATCAAGCTGGGGCAGAACGCTACAACGCTTTCCGGCGGTGAAGCGCAGCGGGTCAAACTGGCCAAAGAATTATCCAAACGTGATACCGGTAAAACGCTGTATATCCTAGATGAGCCGACCACCGGGCTACATTTTTACGATATTGAGCAACTGCTGAAAGTCTTGCATCACTTACGCGACCGGGGTAACACTATCGTGGTGATTGAGCATAATCTGGATGTGGTAAAAACCGCCGATTGGGTAATTGATATGGGCCCTGAAGGTGGTGCTGGCGGTGGTGAAGTGATTGCTGTCGGCACGCCGGAGCAAATCACTGAATACCCACGTTCGCATACCGGACATTATCTGAAGCCGTTACTGAAATGAGTCTTGAACAGGAAATGAAACTCGCCGTGAATGGCGAGACCAAACTGAATCTTGCTGATCTGGAATGGCTGCAAGCTTTGGTCAGTGAGCAAAAGCAGTTGCATTTGCGGACGGAATATTTTGATACCCCGCAACTGAAACTGAAACAGCAGGGCATCGCTTTGCGTATGCGACAGATCGACGATCAATGGCTGCAAACCGTGAAAACCAGTGGCAAGGTTCAAGATGGTCTGCATCAGCGTGAAGAGTGGGAACATCCGATCATCAATGGTGAGTTTGATCTGCCATTGCTTCGCCAGACACCCTTAGCGCCGATTGTCGATGACAGTGGCAGCTGGAAGCAGTTGCAGCGTCTGTTCTATACCGAATTTGACCGGGATATCCTTATGCTGGAGGCCGATCAGAATACCCTGATTGAGCTGGCGTATGATTTTGGCGAAGCTGTTTCGGGTAACAATAGGGCGGTCATACATGAAGTCGAACTGGAGTTACGTCACGGCTCACTGGAAGTCTTACAGCAAATTGCAGAAAAGCTGAAGTCGGAATTGCCGCTGAGTTATAACAACCGCAGTAAGGCCGAGACGGGGTATCAGTTATATCAACAACAAAATACGGACTGAAGAACTAACGGGCCGACAGGCCTCGGGCACTTTCAAATTTCCAGGTGCGGATAATGGTAAGCATGTCATTATTTTTCAGAACATCCTCGGGGATTGCGGCATACGGAGCACCTAAACGCACAATTCGCACGGCGGCATCATCCAGTACCTTATGCCCGGACGAGCGTGATACTACAATGCCATCGGGGGGAACACTGCCATCCGGTTTGATATCCACTGATAACATCAAGCTGCCATTAACGCCCTTATCCTTGGCTTCCTGCGGATAATTCATATTGCCAATTCGTTCGACTTTCATTGCCCAGGCCCGCATATAGGCGGCGGCAGAATATTCCTTGGTAGCTGCTGATATGCGACGTTTTTTTGGGGTTTCACTTAACGCACGGCTATTATATTCCAGTGTGCTTTGCAGTGATCCGATTTCGCTTCTTGCACGGGCAATCAGCTCTGCCCCGGAAAGGTTTGGTGTAATCTCTGCCGTTTCTTCAACGGTCTCTTCAGCGACAATTTCAGAAGTCTCTACCTTACGTTCAGCTTTTTCAGCCGTGACTTTTTTGCTGGTGGTTTTGGGTTCGGGTTTTGCTTCAACAACTGGTTTTTCAGCTGGTGGCTCTGGAACCACCTTTTCAGCTGGCGCTTCTGTTGGAGTGGATGGTTCAACAGGCGGAGCCGGTTCCACAACAGGTTCGGGTTTAACCGGTTCTACAGGAACCGGATCCAGTTCCGTAACCGCGGGAGATACGGGATCTGTTGATGCGGGAGTCTCTTCGGCAATCGGTACCGCTAGCTCCGGCGTAGGTTCAGGTGATTTTTCATCGGTTTCGCCGCCACCTTCATTATTGACCTGGGCAAGATAACTGGCTTCTTCCGGTGCCTGCTCGGTTTGTTGTTTGACCAAAGTGATATCAAGCTGATTGACCGGGGCGTTGGTCGGTGGAGAAAAAACATTAAAACTGATGGTAAACACCACGATGACATGCAAAATAACCGACCCGATAAGGGTCAGTATCATCCGATCAGTGGCACTGCTGGTCGAAATCATTCGCTCACTCGTGGGGAATTTCGCGAATCACCGGTTCGGCATCATGTCCGGTTAATCTGACGCGTTTATGCATAGCAGGACTCATTTCAACCTGACCATCTTCTGTCACCAGCATTACCATATCAATTCCCATTTCTGCTGCAATGGTTGGCCAGTCACTTCCGGCGACAAATATTGCTGTTGCAGCGGCATCCGCCATTGAAGCATTTTCATGAATTACCGTTGAGGACATTGCCTGATCAGCTGGATAACCGGTACGTGGATCCAGTATATGTGGGTAGCGTTTACCTTCGTAGGTAAAAAATCGTTCGTAATCACCGGAACTGAAAACACTTTCATCATCACTGACTGCCACTGAGGCTAACACTCTGTCATGTCTGGGGTGGCGAATACCAATAATCCAGGGACGTTCACCATGTGTGCCTATGGCGCGTAAATCGCCACCAATATTGACGACAGCATTTTGAATGCCTTGTTGTTGCAGAATCGCGATGGCGTTATCGACCGCATAACCTTTGGCAAAACCACCAAAACCGAGTCTGACAGCAGTGTTGTTACTGGTTAATTGACCATTTTCGATAACGATATCATCCATCGTCGGGCTGACGGCCAGCCATGCATCGATATCAGCCTGTGCAGGAGGTGGATGGGATTCAAACCAGTCATCCTGTTCATAACCCCATAATGCAAATAAGTTACCGGCTGCCGGATTAAACAAATGCCCACTGTCTCTCGCCAGTTTCTGGGCAAGTAAAATCACGCTGGCAACATTGTCATCCACTGCAATAGGCTGTTCTGCTGCGATTGCATCATTAATTTTGGTTAATACACTGGGCTGCCAGGCATGCCACAGGTCATTTACTTCTGAAAAGGATTGCTCCAGAGCATCAATGGTTTTGGCTGCGGTTTCTTCATCAACACCGTACAGACTGATGTCGATTTCGGTGCCAAACGCATAAAACTTGGCTTGTAAGGCGCGATCCTGATCACCGCATGCACTTAATAAACTTAAACCAATCACCAATATAAGGCTGTTTAAAACAGTCTTCATAAATGTGCCTCAATACAATTCATCAAATCACCGGCAATATTCAGGTTGAATTGCCGATCCAGTTCACGAATACAGGTTGGACTGGTGACGTTAATCTCGGTCAGATAATCGCCAATCACATCTAAACCAACAAATAACAGACCTTTTTCGCGTAATTTTGGCCCAACCTGCTGACAAATCCAGCGGTCTCTTTCTGTTAAAGGTCGGCCTTCACCTCTCCCTCCCGCTGCCAGATTACCGCGCGTTTCGCCATCGGCAGGAATGCGGGCTAACGCATAGGGCACCGGCTCACCGTTAATCAACAAAATACGTTTATCACCGTCTTTAATAGCCGGTAAATACTGTTGCACCATCACCGATTTTTTGCCTTGCTCGGTCAGCGTTTCGACAATCACCGAAAAATTCGGATCGCCTTGACTGACTTTGAAAATGGATGCGCCGCCCATGCCATCTAATGGTTTGATAATAATATCGCCATGTTGTTGCTGAAATTCACGCATCAATTGTTTTTTTCGGGTGACTAAGGTGGGCGGACAACATTGCGGAAACCATGCAGTAAACAGTTTTTCGTTGGCATCACGCAGGCTTTGTGGATGGTTCACCACCAATACACCCTCAGACTGAGCTTGTTCCAAGAGGTATGTGCTGTAGATATATTCCATATCAAATGGTGGATCTTTGCGCATCAGGATGGCATCAAGTTCGCTAAGTCTGCGGGTTGTTGGTTCGCCAAGTTGGTACCAGTTGTTGGCATCTTCTATGACCTGTAAATCCCGCATGCTGGCCATCACTTTGCCTTGGCTCAGATACAGATCCTGTTGTTCCATGTACTGAATCGTCCAGCCTTTGGCCTGGGCGGCCAACAGCATCGCAAAACTGCTGTCTTTTTTGATATTGATGGCTGAAATGGGATCCATCACGATGCCGATATGTCGCGACATAATTCTGCTCTTTAACGATTAATGGGTCGCTGCATTGTACCGTATCTGTTTCTTTGCGGTGACAGTCGCATTAGTCAAACCGTCGAGCCTGTAAATTCATTACTGAGTTGTCTCTACAAGCCACTGCTTTATTCGCTATAATCAGTACATTTTTAGTTATGCGAAGACAATTTTCTCAATGAGTGATTCTGCGGCAACTGTGGCGGCCACGCCAAAAACTTTTCAAGAGCTGATTCTGCGTCTGCAACAATACTGGGCAGAGCAAGGCTGCGTATTATTGCAACCTTATGATATGGAAGTCGGGGCGGGTCCCTTCCATCCGGCAACCTTCTTACGAGCCATAGGTCCAGAGCCTTGGAGTGCGGCTTATGTGCAGCCTTCACGCCGTCCTACGGATGGTCGCTATGGCGATAACCCCAACCGACTGCAGCACTATTACCAGTTTCAGGTGTTGATCAAACCGTCCCCATTGAATATTCAGGAGCTGTATCTTGGCTCATTAAGAATGCTGGGAATTGATACCACCATCCACGATATTCGTTTTGTAGAAGATAACTGGGAATCACCTACATTAGGTGCCTGGGGACTGGGTTGGGAAGTCTGGTTAAACGGCATGGAGGTGACACAGTTCACCTACTTCCAGCAGGTTGGCGGCCTCGAATGTAAACCGGTTAGCGGCGAAATTACCTACGGTTTGGAACGTATCGCCATGTATCTACAAGGCGTAGCCAGTGTTTATGATTTGGTTTGGGCTGATGGTCCACTCGGCAAAGTGACTTACGGCGATGTGTTTCATCAAAACGAAGTCGAAATGTCGACCTACAACTTTGAACATGCCAACACCGAACATCTGTTTCAGCAGTTCGATACCTGTGAAAAAGAGAGTGAAAGAATGATTGCAGCGGGCTTGCCGTTACCTGCTTATGAAATGGTTTTAAAAGCATCACATACCTTTAATCTGTTGGATGCACGTAAAGCGATTTCGGTCACTGAAAGACAGCGATTTATTTTAAGAGTCAGAACATTGGCCAGAGCAGTAGCTCAGGCTTATTATGACCGACGTGAATCCCTGGGCTTTCCGATGTTAAGCAAACAGGAGGAGGTGCAGTCATGAGTGATGTAGGTGATTTCCTGTTAGAACTGGGCACGGAAGAGTTACCACCGAAAGCTTTGTCGACCTTAAGTGACGCATTACTCAAAGGTATTGAGAAAGGTTTAGCTGAGGCTGAGCTCAATTTTTCGGTTTCGAAAGCGTACGCTAGTCCACGTCGTTTAGCGGTAGTTATCAGTGGACTCCAGACGCACCAAGCGGATCGTAATATCGAAAAACGTGGCCCTGCTGTTACTGCTGGATTCGATGAAGATGGTAACCCGACCAAGGCATTGCAAGGCTTTGCCCGTTCCTGTGGTGTGGATGTCGATGCATTGGAAACGCTGGAAACGGATAAAGGTGCTTGGTTAGTTTATCGCGAAAAACAAGCGGGTCAGGCCGCTACAGAGTTATTGCCAGAAATTGTGAAGCAATCCTTAGCTGCATTGCCAATTCCCAAGCGCATGCGTTGGGGCAGTTTATCTGAAGAATTTGTTAGACCCGTTCATTGGCTGATTTTGATGCTGGGTGATGAGATTATTCCGGCCAGCCTGCTGGGTGTGCAATCCAATCAGCTCAGTTATGGACATCGGTTCCATCATCCACAGGCGATTCGAATCAGCAGTCCACAAACCTATGCACCGCAATTGCTTAGTGAAGGTCATGTGATGGTTGATTTTGCTGAGCGTCGCGAAGCCATTCGTGGACAGGTCAGTGAGCTAGCAAGCCAACTGGGTGGTCAGGCCATTATTGATGATGAATTGCTCGATGAAGTTACTGGCCTAGTGGAATGGCCGGTGGCGTTGTCGGGTGAATTTGAAACACGGTTTCTTGAACTGCCATCGCAAGCGTTGATTTCTTCAATGCAAGGCCATCAAAAATATTTTCCGGTAGAAGATGCTGCAGGCAAGTTGCTGCCGTATTTTATTACCGTTTGCAATATTGAAAGTCGCGATCCGGCGCAGGTTATTGCCGGTAATGAACGAGTGATTCTGCCTCGGTTAAGCGATGCTGCGTTTTTCTGGGATACCGATAGAAAACGTCCCTTGGCGGATCGTCAGGAAAAACTGAAAACCATCGTGTTCCAGAATCAACTGGGCACGGTCTTTGATAAATCCCAACGTGTTGCGAAACTGGCTGGTTTTATTGCGGGCAAAATTGGTGGTGATGTAGCACTGGCCGAACGCGCTGCCATGTTGGCCAAATGTGATCTGGTCACTGAAATGGTTGGTGAATTTCCCGAACTGCAAGGCATTATGGGCAGCTTCTATGCTCGTTTTGATGGCGAGCAGGAAGAGTTGTCTGCAGCGATGGATGAGCAATATCTGCCACGTTTTGCCGGTGATGCTTTGCCACAGGGCAAAACCGGACAGGCATTAAGTCTTGCCGAAAAAATCGATACCTTGTGCGGACTTTTTGGTATTGGTCAACCACCATCAGGTGCCAAAGATCCGTTTGCCTTACGTCGTGCGGCGTTAGGCATACTGAGAATTATCATCGAGAATAATCTGGATTTGGATCTGGCTGAACTTTTACAACAGTCAGTGCAAAGTTACGATAAACAGCTTACTGAAACAGAAATCGTGGCTCCGGTGACGCAATATCTGTTTGATCGGTTACGCGGCTATGCGGCCGATGCCGGCCATCATGGTGATGTATTTGAAGCCGTGCTTGCTTTGAAACCCACGCGTCCATTGGACTTTATGCAGCGTATGCAGGCTGTGTCCGCTTTCCGTGAGATGGAGCAGGCCGAAGCGCTGGCTGCAGGCAATAAACGGATTGATAATATTCTGCGGAAAAACGGTGCCTACGAAGCGGATCATCAATTAAATCCTGATTTACTGGAAGAAACCGCCGAACAAAAACTGGCTGAGACCTTAGAACAAGTCTCTGCAGATGTTGCTCCGATGATGCAAATGGCCGACTACGCCGGTGTATTAAGACGTCTGGCCGATATGCGCGACAGTATTGATGCGTTTTTTGACGAAGTTATGGTTATGGCAGAAGATGAAGCAATTCGTCATAATCGTCTGGCGTTACTGAATCAGACTCGGGCATTGTTTCTGGGTGTGGCGGATATTTCCCGATTACAAAATTAGGATGCGTATATGTCGCTGATAATTCTCGATCGTGATGGTGTGATAAACCATGATTCGGATGATTTTATTAAATCTCCGTCTGAATGGGAGCCTATTGAAGGTAGTCTGGAAGCTATTGCGAGACTGAATTATGCTGGCTACCGGGTGGTAATCATTACCAATCAATCCGGCATTGCCAGAGGCTTTCTGGATGTCGAAACCCTCAATCGTATTCACAGTAAAATGCGGCGGATGCTGGCGCAGGTTGGGGGACGCATTGAAGCCATTTTTTTCTGCCCACATGGGCCTGATGATAATTGTGACTGCCGTAAACCTAAAGACGCAGCGTTTAAAGAGCTTGCCCATCGACTGCGGGTGAATCTGGATCATGTGCCTGCGGTCGGCGATTCGCTGAGAGATATTCAGGCAGCACAATCTGCTGGAGCCAAGCCCATTCTGGTGCGCACCGGAAAGGGTGAAAAGACTCTGAAGAAAGGTATCCCCAAGGATGTACCTGTATATGACAACCTGGCTGCAGTGGCCGATGCATTGTTGGAAATCGTAATTTGATGCAAATTTTCCGTTCATTCATCTTTCTGACCGTGTACGCAATAACAGCCATTCTATTCTCGGTGATTGGCGTGCTAATCTGGCCATTACCGTTTAAACAGCGCTATTGGGTAGTAAGTCGTTGGGCGGTAATGAATATCTGGCTGTTAAAAATTATTTGTGGATTGAGGCTGGAAGTTGAAGGACGAGAAAATATTCCGACAGAACCTTGTGTGATTTTATGCAAACACCAATCCGCATGGGAAACATTGGCGTTACAGGCTGTCTTTCCTCCTCAGGTCTGGGTGTTGAAACGTGAATTATTATGGATTCCTTTTTTTGGTTGGGGACTTGCTTCATTGCGGCCAATCGCCATTGATCGAAATGCCGGCCGTCAGGCTTTGCATCAGGTAATTGAGCAGGGCAAGGAACGGTTACAATCAGGCGCAATGGTTGTGGTGTTTCCTGAAGGGACCCGTTTACCGCCTGGCACGATGGGGCGGTTTGGGGTGGGTGGAGCCCGTTTGGCGGTGGAAGCAGCTGTTCCAGTCGTTCCGGTGGCGCATAATGCCGGCAGCTTTTGGGCAAAAAAAGGCTTTCTTAAACGTCCAGGCGTGATCAAAATGGTGATTGGCGCTAAGATAGATATTCAGGATTTGTCAGCTACTGCCGTTAATCAAAAGGCTTACGATTGGATGACATTAACCATGACCCAACTGGAAGGGAAAACACCGGTGCAATTTACTAAAGGTGAGCAGCGTGGCGAGAGCTGAAGGTATTTTACGGTTATTAATTATTGACGATTCGCTTACCGAAGCTGACGCTATTATTAATATATTACGCAGTGCAGGCCATGCGGTCAGAGCAGGGCGTGAAGATGATTTTGATGCATTGGAGCAGTCATTAAGCAAGCAAAGCTGGGATTTGCTTATTTGCCGTGATAATTTGCCAGCGCTGGCTCCTGTTGAAATTGTTAACGTAATCAAACGCCTGGGTAAGGATTTACCATGCATTGTGATTACTGAAAATAAAGCCGCTGAAAAAGAATTGTTCCGGACCGGCGTTCAGGATGTTGTCTTGAAAGATGACATTGAACGGCTGAAGTTCGTTGTTGAGCGTGAACTGGATAATCTGTTTATGCGACGTCTTGGACGACGCAATGAACGTGCATTGCGCGAGAGTGAAAAACGCTCCCGAGCTTTACTGGAAAGCTCCAGAGATGCCGTGGCCTATATGCACGAAGGCATGCATTTATATGTTAACAGTGCCTACCTGAATCTGTTTGGTTATAAAGAACAGGAAGACATTGATGGTTTGCCAATTCTTGATTTGATTGATCCTGACGACCATGCCAAATTTAAAATGGTATTTCGTCAGTTTACTGAGCAAGTCGATTCAAAACCGGCTACGGTCACAGCTCAGTGTTTGAAGAGTGGTGGTTATGCATTTGATGCGGATATCGAGTTCAGCCATGCACAGGTAGAAGGAGAAGAATGTACTCAGGTTGTTGTTCGTGATCGTAATGTCACCCTTGTTGAAGACAATGATCAACTACAACGTTTACGTGACTTTGATTTTCTGACCGGACTATACAACCGAACGCGTTTTGTAGATGCGTTACAGTTTGCAGTTAACCAGGCAGCTGAAAACCAGCAGGATTCTGCTTTGCTTTATATGGTGCTGGATGACTTTCAGCAAATTAAAGAGCTTCTAGGTCTGGCGACCAGCGATGTTCTGATTAAAAGTGTTGCCGATCTATTGCTACAAACAGCCGAAGAGGGTGAAACGGTCGGCCGTTACGGTGATCAGATCTTTACCATTATCATCCCCAGCACCGACGAAAGTTTTGTGGATAAACGAGCTGATGTTTTTTTGAAGAGCGTTGCTGATTTTGTTTCACATACCAACGGTAAAATGATCGATTTGCACTGTAGTATTGGGATAGCGCGTATCAGTGAAAATGTCGCCTCAGCCCAAACAGCTCTGGAGAATGCTGATAAAGCCTGTACTATTGCCCAGCATGCTGGCGGCAATCAGACAGCTCGATTCCAGGAGAAAATGCCCCAGAGTGATTCAGGCGAACTTTCTGCTTGGAAAACAGTGTTGCAAAATGCCCTGAACAACGATTTATTCAATATTCATTTTCAACCCATTGTTGCTTTGCACGGTCCTCAACAAGAGTTCTATGACGTTCTGTTAAGATTGCAGGACGGAAACAAAATCTTGCGAGCTGAGGAGTTTATTCAGCATGCTGTCAAGTTGCAGATGATGGCAGAGGTGGATAAATGGGTCATTCGTACAGCACTTAAAATGCTGTCAGAACATCAAAAAACGCATCCTAAAACACGGTTTTTTATTAAACTTTCTGAACAGACTCTGCATGAAAAAGATTATGTAGACTGGTTATCAGCCACTCTTTCAGCACATAATTTGACCGGACATGCGCTGATCTTTGAGATCAGTGAAACAGCCGCCGTGGATAATATTGAAGACACCAAAAATACTATTGCCAAACTTAAGGCCATTGGCTGTGAATTTGGATTAGAGCATTTTGGTTCCGGTATAGGATTTTCGCATAGTCTGAATGTGCTCGATGTTGACTATCTGAAAATCAACGGTAATTTTGTCGAAAATATGGCGAACGATAGTGAAAATCAGGCAGCCATAAAAGCGATAATCGATATGGCAAAGCAGGCTGAAAAACCCTGTATTGCCGAGTTTGTCTCAGACGCAGTCAGTCTTGCTCTTTTATGGCGGTTGGGTGTTGATTACGCCCAAGGTTATTATATTCATAAGCCTTCAGATAAGCTTGATTACAACTTTGAAGACGAAGATCTCTAATCAGTTTAGAGAAGGTTCTGATAAATATAACAGGCTGATTTGAAGTGCAAAATCAGCCTGTTAAGCGTTAAATACGACCGGAACGTAATGCTTCAATCCGTTTTTCAAGCGGAGGATGCGTCATAAATAATGCCGAAATCCCTGCACGTCCACCTGAAATACCAAATGCATGTAATTGATCAGGTAAAGCCTCTTCGGCAGTGCCTGCCAGGCGTTGTAAGGCAGCAATCATTTTTCCCGAGCCAACCAGCCTTGCTGCGCCGGCATCGGCACGAAACTCCCGCTGACGACTGAACCACATCACGATAATACTGGCGAGAATACCCAGCACTAATTCAGCAATGATTGAGGTAATCCAGAAAGCTGGACCATGTCCTCGTTCGGTTTTGAAAACCGTCCGGTCCACCAGATGGCCAATCACTCTGGATAATACGATAACAAATGTATTCACCACACCTTGAATCAACGCCATGGTCACCATATCGCCATTCGCTACATGACTGACTTCATGTGCCAAAACAGCTTCTACTTCATCCTGTGTCATCGATTGCATCAACCCACTACTGACCGCGACCAGGGCATTGTTACGATTCATGCCGGTGGCAAAAGCATTGGGTTGCGGTGATTGATAAATGGCTACTTCAGGCATGCCTATTCCTGCCTGTTTTGCCTGACGTGACACAGTATCCACCAACCACTTTTCAGTTTGATTTTTGGGTGAAGTAATTACTTCTGCGCCGGTCAGGCGTTTTGCTGTCCATTTGGAAATAGCCAGAGAAATGAATGAACCGCTGAAGCCAATAATTCCCGCAAAAATAAGCAAGGAAGTCATATCTAAACCAGAACCTTGCTCATCCAAAAGACTATCTATACCGAGCAGTCGCATTGTCACGCTTAATACCGCTAACACCGCAATATTGGTGGCAAGGTACAACATGATTCGTTTCATTCGAGATTCCTTGAAATTAAGTTGTCAGTAATATGGGTCAGCAACGGACTGTTTTCAAGCGGCAACCGCTAAATTTTGAACCAATATAGTGGCCAGGCGATGAGCATTATTCTGCTCGGTTTCGTCCAGCATTAAACTGCAAATGATGTCACCTTTATCGATAACACTTCCTCCGGCAGGCAAGTCATGGCAATACTCTGGCCAGTCAAAATCCGCCGGGATATTGATTTGTTCCGGGGCAAAACAAAACCATAAGATTCGTTTTTTTGCAGGAAGTTCAACCGCTGTTTCAGGCATAACACCCGTCAAACTCATCAACTGCCAACTGATAATGGGAGCATGATCCGGCAATAACTGACAGGAAGCGGTAGGACGTGGATTCAGCTCCAGCAGAAAAATTTCACCTGATGGCGTGAGTATAAAATCCAATGACATCAAACCGATTAACGACAGATGTTCGGTCAGTTTTTGTAGTGTCTGATGGAGAAAGTTTTGTTGTTTTAAGTCAAGTTGAAGGCCACTTGAGATAGCGTTTAGACTGAAGTTATACAGGCTGAGATTAACAGGAAATTGCTCATTGAAAAGTAATAACTGAAGGTCATCTGCTGCAGCCAGAAACAGCACGGATCCACTGATGCCCTCAATATATTGTTGATAATATCGGTCGGGACTTTCTGCTACCAAATTTGCTTCAACAATGTGTGTTCCTCCCCAACTGGCAGCCGATTTGGCTAGCCATTTACTATTTGCCGTCTGGGGTTTTTGGAATGTTGTTGGCGGATGCGGTAAAGATAATTTTTCCAGTATTGCAATCCATTTTTCAGGGAGGCAAATCTGCTCAAAGCACTCATATGAGGGGCCTGCAAATTTTATATGAGCGGGTAACTGTGAAAGAGCAGGATAAAAACGCTCGACACCGGTGCCACAGATTAACCAGCATGGCTCATCATCACTTAAGGTAATAATAGTCTGTAGCCATTGATGTGCTTCAAGGTTATCCAACGCAGATAGTTTCAGAAATCTATCCGCAGCGTCGAGAGTATCAATGTCAGCAAAGCAATCAGCTACACGGAGGGTATAACCCTCCCGTCTAGCCGATTGCGCCAGCATTCTTGCGCTTTGTGCAACGATCAACAGGAGCCTCGGATGTTCAGCCATTACTGGCTCCTGTACTTTCTATGCTTAAACCAGTTTACGAGCACCTTCAAAGGCATTACGGAAATCCAGATAAACAGGTTTATCACTTTCCAGTGTTTCTCTGAGTAATGCTTGCTGCAGTTTATATTTCACATTACCAACTGCAAGTGCACCGATACCGACAGCATTTGGGCATTGTGGGGCAAATTTCAGCGGTTCGCCGTTATCCATTAACTCGACACCTTCAATCCCCAAAGGTGCAACGGCGTTCACATCGCCGGCCACTTTAAGCTTTTTAGCATCGCTCAGTACTGAAGCATTCAATACCTGAATACCTGCTTTAGCTGCACAGAAAACCACATCAGCATCACTTAACAGACGGGCTTTATCTGCGTCAGATGCTGCAGTGGTGGCTCGTAAGCTCACACCGTAACGTTTACGGGCCTCATCAGAAAACTGCAGGGCTGTATCCAGTGAAAAGTGATCAACAATAGTGGTTTCAGCACCTTGTAGTGCCGCAATTACTGCGGTGGCAAGTCCCACTGGACCGGTACCGCCGAAAACAACTGCTTTACAACCTTTGTAATCCTGCTTGAAATGTTTCTTTAATTCACGTTCGACACAGGCCACCAACGCCGCTGCAGTGGTAAAAGCGCCACTTGGATCAGCAAATACTGGAATTTCGAATGGGGGGACCATTGCAGACTTGGCTGCATCAAGCATATCCATCGCCAGCCCAATATCTCTTCCACCGATAAACATACCCGTCTTTTTTACACCAGCAGGGCCACGGGAAAAAATAGCATCTTGTGTTAAGCCTGCCACCTCTTTCAACTCAACATTGTTGTAAGGCATGATGATGTCATAACCGGCATCCAATGCCATGTTGATATCAAACGGACTGTTTTGTTTCATAGGGTTGAGCATATGAATGATGGAGCGCTTGGACATGTTAATCCCTCACTGTTTATTAAAATGTAAAGTTTTGCCGTCGATTGTAATGCCAGCACCCTTATTAACGCCAGCAGCACTGATTAATTCAATATTCTGCAATTGAGGATCTGCGTCAATCACGCCACGTAGCTCGTCGATAAGCTGATCCGCCTGAGACTGACTCTCGGTAAATACGCAGGATGTTGGACCCCATGAGCTTTGTGCCATGCCAGTAAATCCAAGAGACTTGCAGTGTTCCATTAAGACGGCTATGGCATTGCTGGTGTACTGGCCACCTTGTGCTGGGGCAAAATGTTGACCAATCAGGGCTTGAATTTCGCTCACGGCGGAACCGAATAATTGAATATCCTGCTCAATTAATGCGGGGAGTAGCTGCATCAACGTCAGGTGACAAATACGCTGGCAGTGCTGTAAAGGGAACGTTGGCAATTGCTGAAATGCCTGGATTTCAGTTTGACCATGAATGCCCTGATGGCTTTTATCCATCAACATCACCAGTCGCCACTGAGAGGGGAAGTCCTGCTGAAATAATCTGACCGGTGTCTGTGAGTTAGGCCCTAAGCCCGCATCTACTACAAAACCACCGGTATCAAAGGTACTGATCCCAATTCCTGATCGCTTTCCACGATCCAGTGCCAGAGCAATTTTTGCGGTGGGAATATCCAGCTGATGATGGTTCGCCAGTATCTGACCAATGACCAGAGCGAGCTGAGTGCCTGAGCCGAGCCCCGCATGTTCTGGAATCAATGAGTGAATGGTGAGGTTGAGTTGGCGTAAATCAGTCGGGATATTCGATCCTAACGTGAGATAAAACTGATTAATCAGTTTAGTGATTTTGTGACGAATAGAGTCTGTAACAGGGGGGGCTGAGGGGGGCTGATCATCAGAATCAGTAAGGCTGAGTTTAGTATAGTGACTATCTACTGCCAAACCGATACTGCCAAAATGACGGCCTAAGCCGCCATTTAGATCCAGAAAACCTAGGTGGAGTCTTGCCGGAGCCTGTATACAAATCGTCTGAAGCTTAACAGGTGAAACCGGTTGTTGCATTGCTATCACTAGGCGTTATCAATTTTACAGGCGATATCGTAGATAGTGGTTTCGTCCAAAAACAAGTCATTGGTGTCAAACAGTGATGCCACTGCTCCTCGATGTACCTTCATTTTAAAGTTACCAATCGCAATAGCACCGTAAAAACGCACTCCCTGTTTTTCCGTCCCATTATCCATCACTTCCATACCTTCGACACCCAACGGTGGAACCGCATTAACATCAGCAATCACTTCGAGCGTTTTGCTAGCAGTCCAGGTAGCCTCGGGGACAATACAAACACCAGCCGGACCGGCAGCAATAGCCACATGGGCGTCTTTAAGTAATGCAGCAACGGCTTCATCACTCCGTGTTTCACCGGGAATCACATCAACCCCATAGGCTTTTTTCATATGTTCAACAGTGGCTTTGCTTCGCGCCATACTACGGCAGGTTAGGGTGACTTTGCTTGCACCCTCTTTTAACAGGTACAAGGCAGTTCGTTGTCCCACAGGTCCTGCCCCAAGAATCGCTACATTTTTGCCGGTAATATCGTAGTCAGTCATTACTTTTCGGGCAATTGCTGCTGCGGTGGTATTAGACCCATTTGGATCCAGCATGACCGAAACTCGAACGGGGCCAAAGAATGCTTTTTTTACAGCTTCACCGACAAGCTCACTGGAAGCTACATTTGAACCACCGATAAAAATTGCGCTGTTTTTCAGGTTTTTTCCACCGCGGGTAAAAATCATGCCATGAACATGAGAGGTGACATTGTCACGCGTTGCTCCACCATGCGCGATAATATTATCCACGCCGGAGTCATAGGCAACAGCTTGATCAAATGTGCTCGCGACGGTATCAGTATCGAGATGAAGCAGTAATTTTTTCATCATGTTCTCCTGCGTTTAGCATGGCTTGATGTGAGATAAATAAACGCTGGATTTTACCCTATGTTGTTTCTGTGAGGAAATTAAACTGCCATTATGCTCTATCAAAAAGTTTGATTGGCAATACGTTAAAGTGGCAATATCCTGTTCCTGTGTAGGAACTTGTCTTCCAAATTACCAGTCACAGCAGCACCATATAATAAAATTTTAGGAGTAGAGAATGAAGAAAACCAGTCTGACAGTCCTGTTTGCCAGTATGACCATGTTAAGTGCCTCCGCTATTGCCGATGAACATATGGATTTTTCAACGGTGACTAAGGTGCAATACGTCAATGATTGTATGCAGGCAAATACAAATTTAAACGTCTATGAAGGTGTGCATAAATGTTCATGCGTAGTGGACAAACTTGATGAAGCTTTTACTCAGACTGAGTTCGAAGATGTCAACACCGCTTATATGTACCAAAATATGCCAGCAGACAAAGGGGCACAGTTCCGCGATGATAAAGGTTTAAGTGGCGGTATAGATAAATACGAAGAAGTCTCGGCTTCAGCTTATAAAGAATGTCGAATCCAATAATTTCTGACTGATATCAGCGACAAGAAAAAGGCCGTTTAAAACGGCCTTTTTTATGGATGTGCGTAGTGAAAATGTCCGCTATATTTGTTTATCCATGCTGTAAGTCATTTCTTTAGTGTCATTCACCATCGCTTTTAACACACCATGTTTTTGCGGCGTGAAGCTAAACCGGATACTTGGGTCTTCACTTATAGAAATGCCAGCCTCAAGTGTAATCAGGTTTTCATCATCAAAATCTATGATGATTTCTTTCACATAATGCGGTGGAATATAGCCACGGGTTTTTTGATCAAACTGTAAGCCACTATTATTCGGGTGACTTACAACTACCTGTGCCTTTGTTGTTTCGCCAATGTTGGCTTCTCGCATACGAATCTGCATTTTGCCCAGTCGAGCCATAGCGGCTTCCATGTCTTTACCTGCAGGAGCACTACATCCTCCTGAGGCTTTGACAAATTTTGACACCATATGCAAAGAACCATCATTCATTTCTGCAATAGCCCGCATATCAGTGTACTGATCGACCCTGACCCGTGTAGCGATATCAATATCACCCAGTGTCGGTGATAAATGGAAATTCGCAGAATACGGCATCGGGTTTTTATCAATGATGATATGTATGTTTTTAATGTATCTCTCAGCGGTCTGTGGCTGAACCGATTTGACACTGATTGGAACAATGGCAGCATCTTCAGCCCGGGTAGGCGCTTCAAGGATCAAAACATCATCGGCATTTTCATGAATTTCACGATCACCAAAATAGGTTTGTTTAAGCGCTGACCATAAATCCTCTTCAGCTGTTGCAGCATTTGCAATGAAGCTATGACTCATAAAAACTGCAAATACAGCCCAAAAAAATGTATTTCGCCCCATCATTTTCGCTCTCCTAATAATTATTATTCCCACTCTAGTTCTACAAAAGCAGCGGTAACATTTCGACGATGATATTCTTCAAAAAGTTTCCACTTTTCAGCTTCTTGCGTGCCTACCGAGTCAATGGCTTGTTCAATGGTTCCCAGATCATTAATGATGACCCTAATCTCTTCACGTACGGTGGTCAGATAGCGCAGTAAATCCTGCCAGCCTTTTGAGTTTTCACCGTTAAAAGCTGTGCCGTGACCAGGAATGATCATTGTCGCATCATGTTCAATTAAGGTATCAAGGGCATCAATCCAGCCGTTAATACTGCCATCCAAGGCCGGAATACGTTCAACGAATAATAAATCGCCGGTCCATAATGTACTGGTTTTTTCATCATAAACGGTTAAATCATGATCAGTATGCGCCGTGGTAAATGCGGTTAAAATCAGTGGTCGGTTACCAAGATCCAATGTTAATGGTGACCCAACCTTAACCAGGGTCTTCGCTTCGATAAACTCGGTGCCTTTGTAGGCATCACCCAAAATCTCCGAAAACTGTCTGGCAAAGTGTTGCTGTCGACTGGCCATTGCAGCCGGTAATTTTTCGTGACCAACAAATTCCGGCTTATCGGTCTTAAAAGCTGCATTTCCTAAAATATGATCCGGGTGCACATGGGTATTGATGACATAACAGATCGGCAAGTCACTATGCTGGCGGATGGTTTTACGCAATAACTTACCTTCCTGAAAACTGCCGCCGCTATCGATGACGGCAATGCATTGCTCACCAATGATAAAACCAACATTGGCAATGGCGCCCAGATTCTCAGCATCCGCTTCTTGGTGGCTGCCCTGGTGGTAAAAAATACCTTCAGCAACCTGCTGCACCTTATAGCTGTCTGCCTGAAGACTGCTGGCAAAGGCAAAGGATGAAACAGTAATAGATAGAAAGGAAATTAATATACGCATGTTGATGACTCACTAATTGTCAGCGTCTGAACTGTTACAATAACGCACTTTATCGCAATACATCCACATAGCTAGCAGAGAACTTTTGATTATGACAATTCGTACGCGTTTTGCACCCAGCCCAACAGGATATCTACATGTAGGCGGGGCCCGTACCGCACTCTTTTCATGGCTATATGCCAGAAAACATGGCGGTCGTTTTGTATTAAGGATTGAAGATACCGATATCGAACGCTCATCAGCTGAATCAGTGAACGCGATTCTCGAAGGCATGACATGGATGGGGTTGGATTATGACGAAGGCCCGTTTTATCAAACGCAACGTTTTGATCGTTACAAGGAAATTATCCAGCAACTAATGGATCAGGGCGATGCTTATTACTGTTATTGCAGTAAAGACGAACTGGAAGCAATGCGTGAAGAGCAGCGCGCCAATAAGCAGAAACCTCGCTATGACGGTCGGTGCCGCCATATAACAACTCCTCGCGAAGGTGTTGAGCCGGTGATTCGTTTTAAAAACCCTACCGTTGGTCAAGTGGTTGTTGAAGATGCGATCCGTGGCAATGTTGTTTTTGAAAACAGTGAACTGGATGATTTAATTATTGCTCGTCCAGACGGCACACCTACTTATAATCTAACAGTGGTCGTAGATGATCTGGATATGCAGATGACCCACGTAATACGTGGTGATGATCATTTAAACAACTCACCTCGACAAATCAATATTTTTAAAGCTTTGGGTGCTAAACCACCCGTATTTGCACATGTCCCAATGATCTTGGGTGACGATGGAGCTAGACTTTCCAAGCGGCATGGTGCCGTCAGTGTGATGAGTTATCGGGATGCAGGATATCTTCCCGAAGCGTTATTGAATTATTTAGTCAGATTAGGCTGGTCGCACGGTGATCAGGAAATCTTTTCCTTAGCGGAAATGACCCAGCTATTTGATATTCAAGACGTCAATAAAGCTGCCTCAAGCTTTAATACCGATAAATTACTCTGGTTAAATCAACATTACATCAAAACCAGCGAGCCAGAACATGTTGCACAGCACCTCAGCTGGCATATGGGAGAGTTAGGTATTGATCCTGCTGATGGTCCAGCTTTGGTTGATGTTGTGGTATTGCTGCAGGAACGTGCCAAGACGCTTAAAGAGATGGCAGAGTCTAGCGTGTATTTTTATCGCGATGTGGATGCCTATGATGAAAAAGCTGCACAGAAAAATCTGACTGAAGCCAGCTTGCCATTATTAGAAGCCGTATTGGCAGAATTGACTGAGCTCAAAGATTGGCTGGCTGAACCGATTCATTCAGTCATCAAGAACTGTGCTGACAAACATGAAGTTGGTATGGGCAAAGTGGCACAGCCAATACGGGTTGCGATAACAGGAAATACGATTTCTCCTTCCTTGGATGCGACTTTAGAGCTCTATGGTCGAGAGCGCGCACTCACCGCTATTCAGTGTGCAATTAGCTGGATCAAAGATCATGCCTGATTTTTAGCAAAAAAATAAAGTTGTTAAATTTCAAAAGCTTAAGTTGTCGGGAAAATCTTCCCGAAAATAAGATGGAAATACTCATAAAAAAGTTGTGTAAAGTTCTTGACGAACCCGGGAAGTCGGATTATGGTTCGTCATACGCATGAGGTTCATCCGAACAAATCGTGACGTACAAAACTAAAAAGCAATAGAGGACAACTTTATGAAGCTGAAAACATTATCAATTGCAATGATGGGATTAGCAGCACCAGGTCTGGTGGCTGCAGATGAGCTCCTTGAAATGCAAAAAAATGACAATAACTGGGTTATGCCCGCTGGTGACTATGCCAATACGCGTTACAGCGAACTGACTCAAATCACGAAAGACAACGTCAAAGATTTGAACATGGCTTGGTCTTTCTCAACNGGTGTTTTACGTGGCCACGAAGGTAATGCTTTGGTCATGGACGACACTATGTACGTTCATACAGCGTTTCCAAACATCGTTTTCGCACTGGATTTGAACAACGATGGCGCCATCAAATGGAAATATGAGCCAAAACAAAACTACGATGAAACTGTACCAGTCATGTGCTGTGATACCGTTAACCGTGGTCTGTCTTATGGCGATGGCAAAATCTTCCTGAACCAAGCTGATACCACTCTGGTGGCATTGGACATGGAAACAGGTGAAGTTGTTTGGTCTGACAAACGTGACGATCCAAAAGTAGGTGCAACCAGCACAGCTGCTGCCCACGTTTTTGATGACAAAATCATTGTCGGTATTTCAGGCGGTGAATTTGGTGTTCGTGGTTACGTTCAAGCATATGACTTAGATGGTAACGTGCAGTACAAAGCGTACAGCACCGGTCCTGACGAAGAAATGTTAGTTGACCCAGAAAAAACCACTTCCATGCTGAAACCAGTTGGCAAAGATTCTTCTTTGAAAACTTGGCAGGGTGATCAATGGAAAATCGGTGGTGGTACTACTTGGGGTTGGTATTCATATGACCCTGACCTGAACATGTTCTATTACGGTACAGGTAACCCATCTACCTGGAACCCTGTACAACGTCCAGGCGATAACAAGTGGTCAATGTCTCTATTCGGTCGTGATTTAGACACCGGTATGGCGAAATGGGTTTACCAAATGACGCCTTACGATGAGTGGGATTATGACGGCGTTAACGAAGTTATCCTGGCTGACCAAAAAGTTAATGGCAAAATGCGTAAAACTGCCGTTCACTTTGACCGTAACGGTTTTGCATACACCATGGATCGTGCTTCAGGTGAATTGCTGGTTGCTGAAAAATATGACCCAGCGGTTAACTGGTCAAACGGCGTGAACCTGAAAACCGGTCTGCATGATCGTGTAGCGAAATACTCAACTGCACGTAACGGTGAAGACGTTAACACCACTGGTATCTGCCCAGCAGCTTTGGGTTCAAAAGATCAACAGCCAGCGGCTTATTCACCACGTACCGGTCTGTTCTATGTCCCAACCAACCATGTTTGCATGGACTACGAACCATTCGAAGTTGAATACGTAGCCGGTCAACCATACGTTGGTGCGACATTGAGCATGTACCCACCAGAAGGTGATACACACTTGGGTAACTTCATTGCCTGGGATGCTCGTGAAGGTAAAATCGTCTGGTCAAACCCAGAGCGCTTCTCAGTCTGGTCAGGTGCTTTGGCAACTGCCTCTGATGTAGTGTTCTACGGAACGCTGGAAGGTTACCTGAAAGCAGTTGATGCCCAATCAGGTCGTGAACTGTGGAGATTTAAAACTCCATCAGGCATTATCGGTAACGTTAATACCTACAAACACAACAACAAACAGTATATTTCTATCCTGTCTGGTGTAGGTGGTTGGGCTGGTATCGGTATGGCTATCCCAAGTTTGGAAAATGATTCAGACGGTCTGGGCGCAGTTGGTGCTTACAAAGCACTGTCTAGCTGGACTAACCTGGGTGGTGTTCTGAGCGTATTTAGCCTGTAATACAGCTAGCAAAAGTCTATAGTTAATAAATAGACAGTTAAGTAAAATTAAGAACCCGGCATCGTTGATGTCGGGTTTTTTTTTGCCTGAAACAAAGTTATCTTACTTTAAAAATCTAAAGTCACTTCCATCAAACAAAATCAGGCTATTTTTCCTGGCACCCATTCAGGAAAATCCTGAACCCCAAGGCGTCAATTGCTGACGCTACTTATTCCACATCACCGTAACATTCACCTACCGTGTGAATAGTTCAGACGGTTTTACTTACAATTAATAGAGAGGAAATTATTATGTGGACTAAACCAGAATATTCAGACATGCGTTTCGGTTTTGAAGTAACCATGTATATCTGCAACCGTTAAGATTTAACGACCAGATATGTGTCCGGGGTTTATCCCCCGGGCATCTTCAACCGACCAGCAAATCAGACTGCTTTACGTTACGATGACTATCTTTAATAAATCAGTGTGATTTGCTGAATAGTCGACAGGAAAGAGAAATATGCACATACATGTCATGGGATCAGGAGCCGGCGGAGGCTTTCCACAATGGAATTGCAACTGCAATAACTGTAAAGGTGTGCGTGAAGGAACAGTAAAAGCAAGCAGACGTACACAATCCTCAATTGCCATCAGCTCAGATGGTGTGGATTGGATTTTGTTTAATGCCTCACCGGATATCAAAAAACAGATGGATGATTTTCCGGCACTGCAGCCGGCAAGAGAAGTTCGTGATACCGCTATCAAAGCCATATTGATTACTGATGCTCAGATTGACCATGTAACTGGTCTGTTGACATTACGTGAACATAATAAACCATGGGATATCTACTGCACTGAAGCAGTACATGATGATCTGACTACAGGGTTTCCGGTATTTAATATTCTTGGTCATTTTCGTGGCATAAACTGGCATGAAATAAAAACTGATTTAGAATCATTTACCATCCCGGCAGCACCAGGCCTGATATTTACTGCAGTGCCTTTAAAGAGTGAAGCGCCCCCTTACTCACCGCATCGCCATAACACCGTGCCAGGAGACAATGTAGGCATTCGGGTTGAAGATACCCGTACTGGTAAAAATGTATTTTATGCGCCGGGTCTTGGGGTAGTTGAAGATCACGTACTTGAATTTATGCGTAATGCTGATGTAGTTCTGGTGGATGGCACGGTATGGACCGATGACGAGATGTCAAAAGAAGGCATCAGTGATAAACGGGCTCAGGAAATGGGCCATATTAATCAGTCTGAAGATGGCGGCACCATCAGTTTTTTAAATTCGATGGAACGTCCCCGCAAGATTTTGATTCATATTAATAATACTAATCCGATCCTTAATGAAGAATCGGCAGAACGTCAGGTGCTGAACAACGCAGGAATTGAGTTGGCATATGATGGTATGGATATTGAGCTATAACAATCGGGAAAGGGCAAACGATGGCTGACAACACACCTTGGTCAAAAGAAGAATTCGAACAAAAGCTGCGTGATAAAGAGCAGTTCTATCACATCAATCATCCGTTCCATAAATTGATGCATACGGGTAAGTTGAATCAGAAACAGGTTCAGGGGTGGGTAGCAAACCGCTTTTATTACCAAACCGCGATTCCTATTAAGGATGCGGCGATTATGGCCAACTGTGAAGATGCCGAGGTACGTAAACACTGGGTACAACGCATTCTGGATCACGATGGTTTTGAAGGCCAGGAAGGTGGTATTGAAGCTTGGTTGCAACTTGGAGAAGCCGTAGGCCTGACGCGTCAGGAACTGACTTCCTATGAACATGTTTTACCGGGTGTGCGTTTCGCAATTGATGCCTATGTCAATTTTGCTCGCCGTGCACCTTGGCAGGAAGCTGCCGGCTCTTCTTTAACCGAATTGTTTGCACCAAAAATTCATCAGGCACGTTTGGACAATTGGCCGGAAATGTATCCGTGGATAGATGAGCGCGGTTACCGTTATTTCCGTAAACGGTTAAGTGAAGCGCGTCGTGATGTAGAACACGGCTTGCAAATCACGCTGGATTATTGTGATACACGCGAGAAACAACAGCGTGCGCTGGATCTGTTGCAGTTCAAGCTGGATATCTTGTGGACCATGTTGGATGCAATGTGGATGGCGTATATTGAAGATCGCCCACCTTATTGTATGGATGTTGAAAAATGACAAATCGCGTATTTAACGCAGACAGTGTGCTGGTACTGGCACTAGGTTACCGCTTTCAATGGGAGCCCATGCAGGATTGTTATGTTTTATTGTATCCCGAAGGTATGGTCAAACTGAATCCTGCGGCCGGTGAAATATTGAAACGTATCAGTGAGAAAAAACAAACCGTCAGCGAATTAATTGCTGAACTTAAAGTCGCCTTTGATGGCGCAGATTTAGACGATGACGTCTATCAGTTTTTGGAGGAAGCACATGGCAACGACTGGATCAGAGCAGAATAAAGCGCCCGGCAGCACCGGTGGTGCTCTGGGGATGAATGTACGTGATGCTATCCGACAGCCTTTATGGCTATTGGCAGAGCTGACCTATGCTTGCCCTTTGCAGTGCCCGTATTGTTCAAACCCGATGGATTTCGCCAAAATCAAAAGCGAATTGACCACCGAAGAATGGATTGATGTATTCAAACAAGCTCGGGCAATGGGGGCAACACAGCTGGGATTATCCGGAGGTGAACCTTTGGTTCGTCCCGATATCATCGAATTGATTCGTGCAGCACGGGATTTAGGTTTTTACACCAACCTGATTACCTCCGGTATCGGGCTGGATGCCAGCAAAGCAATAGCCTTTAAAGAGGCGGGACTGGATCATATCCAGGTCAGTTTCCAAGCGAGCTCAGAAGATTTGAATAACCTGATTGCGGGTACTGATGCCTTTCAACATAAAATTGAAATGGCCAAAGCGGTTAAAGCGGCGGGTTATCCGATGGTTCTGTGTTTTGTTACCCATCGGCAGAATATAGATAAAATCGACGAAATCCTGGATCTGGCAATCAATCTGGATGCAGATTATGTCGAGCTGGCCACCACTCAATATTACGGCTGGGCGATGCATAACCGTGATCAATTATTGCCTTTGAAAGAGCAGCTGGTTCGTGCTGAGCGCATTGCGCATGAGTATCAGGAACAGCAAAAAGGCAACATGAAGATCTATTATGTTGTGCCAGACTATTATGAAGACCGTCCGAAAGCCTGTATGAATGGCTGGGGCAATGTATTCTTGACGGTCACTCCAGATGGTACTGCATTACCTTGCCATGCGGCACGTGAGCTACCTGGGATGACATTGCCAAATGTCCGCGATACTAGCGTGAAGGAAATTTGGGAAGATTCAAATGACTTTAATCGCTTCCGTGGTTTTGACTGGATGAAAGAGCCTTGCCGCAGCTGTGATGAGAAAGTAAAAGACTTTGGTGGCTGTCGTTGTCAGGCGTATATGCTGACAGGCGATCCCGCAATGGCTGATCCGGTTTGCAGTAAGTCACCTGATCGTCATGTGGTTGATGAAGCAATTGAACGTGGTCGCAGGGAGTCTGAAAAATCAACTGAAGTTGCCAAGCCATTGGTTTTCCGTAACCCGAAAAACTCGAAACAAATCAGTGGGTTCTGAGTTTGCGATAAAAACCAGCGGCCTGACCAAACAATATGGTCAGGCCGTTGTCGTTAATGGACTGGATCTGCAGGTCAAAGCGGGTCAATGTTATGGCTTGTTAGGCCCGAATGGCGCTGGCAAAAGTACTACCATCCATATGCTCACCACTATGACTTCTCCATCAGCTGGTGAAGCCTGGATTGCCAATCAGTCCATCTCGGCTGATCCGGTGGCAATTCGGGGGTTGGTCGGTTTAGTGTTTCAGGATTCTGCTTTGGATCGCACCATGACGGTGGATGAAAATCTGCAATTTGCTGCAGCGTTGTATGGCATGACTAAAAAACAGGCCAACGAACGTATCGAAGAATTACTTGCCGTCTTTAATTTAGGTTCACGTCGTAATGCCAAATTGCTGGCGCTTTCCGGTGGACAGCGTCGAGCCGTGGATATTGCCCGCGGTGTATTGCATCAGCCGCAAGTATTATTCCTTGATGAACCAACCATTGGTCTGGATCTGCCGAATCGACGTTCTATTTGGCGATTTGTCGAACAGTTGCGCAGAGATCATGGCATGACAGTCTTTTTAACTACCCATTACCTTGAAGAAGCCGTAGCCTGTGATCATGTTGATTTCATTCAGCGTGGCGTATTACAAAAAGGGGGGAAACCAGTTGATTTGATGCGTCAGTTGGCGGCTTATGTACTGGAAATTGAAACTGTCGATATTGAGCCGGTGGTTACTAAACTAACACCACAGTTTGGCAAACCCATTATTGAGGATGAACAGTTAAGCTTTCTCATAAAGGATGCCGAGACAGATCTTCATTCTTTACAACAATCCCTTGGAGACAGCATTACGGCGATGCGTTGGCGTAAACCCAATCTCAATGATGTGTATCTGTGGAAAGTCTGTCCCCCCGAACAGGAGCAGTCAGCATGAGTTGGTTACCAGTTAAAGCTGTTGTAGGTCGAGAGCTGACAAAATTATTTCGTCAAAAAGCCCGCTTATTCAGCTCAATGGTACGTCCGATGATCTGGTTACTGGTGATTGGTTCGGGTGTTGGCAGCATGCTTAGTGGTGCGCAGCAGGAGGGCTATCTACAGTTTCTGGTGCCTGGCGTATTGGCCATGACGTTATTATTTGCGGCATTGCTATCGGCCTTAACTTTGGTCTATGACAAAGAATTTGGTGTGATGCGAATGATGATGATCGCACCGGTTGCACATTACTGGATCGTATTATCCAAACTGATTGCTGCGACAATTACTGCCATGGTGCAGGCTTTATTACTGTTAATTATTCTATTACTGATCGGCTTGATTGATTTACAGATTGCCCTATTATTAATTCCACCTGCTTTACTAACAGCAGTGGCCTGTGCGTCGATGGGCGGTTTGATTGCAGTATTTTCCAAAACATTGGATAACTTTGCGGTCATCATGAATTTCTTTATCTTCCCGGTGTTTTTCCTGAGCGGGGCGTTGTATCCAGTGAGTCAGCTGCCTGATTTCCTGCGCTATGTGGTGCTGATTAATCCGTTCAGTTATGGCGTAGATCTTTTAAAACATGCCGTTCCCGGAGCCCAGTCTGATTTTTCGATTTGGACAGATATGACGGTTCTTGCTGCATTTTCTGCGGCTGCGATTGCCATTGCCTGCTGGCGCTTTTCACGAGAATCAGTTCATGAACCGTTATTTCATCGGGCGACCAAGCGCAGTTAAAGTTAATACTCCAGCACTTCTTTTGCTTATAAACTTCGTTATCCATGAACAATCAAATTCTGCTTCGTATACCTTGCATACAGCAGTGGTCAGATAGCAATTAGCAGCGGGCATCTTCAATGCAGATGCGGTTGCACCGCTTTTGGAAAGGTCATATCCTAGCCGATTGATAAAAACAAGCGGCAACCACTTAGGAATTATCCATGACATTCACCATGAATTCAGCGCATTCCAATATGGTCTGGCAGCAAGTGCGGCCCAATGAAGTTTCCAATCCTGAAGTTTTGAAGGCATTACAGCAAATTGATCGGGCACAGTTTGTCTCGGATGATTACAAAGCGTTGGCGTATTCAGACACACGATTACCAATTGGCTGTGGTCAGTTTATGTGGACACCGCTGGAAGAGGGACGAATATTACAATTTCTGCAATTAAAACCATCTGATTCGGTGCTGGAAGTCGGTACCGGCAGTGGATTTTTTACAGCATTGATTGCACAACTGTCATTAAACGTCATTAGTATTGAATATTTTGCAGAATTGTCCACTTTGGCGGGTTCACGATTAAAAGCTGCAGGCTTACAAAATGTAAACTTGCAGTGTGGTGATGCCAGTCATGGCTGGAAATTGGCAGATCGCATTGATGTTATTGTCCTGACAGCCAGCTGTCAGCAGGTACCGGAAGATTACCTCCATGCACTCAAAGTCGGTGGCCATTTAGTCGCTATCACCGGGCAGGCACCTGCAATGCATGTGCAACGCATTACTCGCACAGGCGAGTGGCAATGGCAAACAGAGAATTTATTTGAAACGGTGGTCGCACCATTGGTGCATGCTGAAACAAAACCAGAATTTAACTTTTAACCCAGAGAGCTTGTTATGAAACAAATGTCAGCAACTCAATTAAATGAGTTTTTGCAGGAAAACGCACAGGAAGCGATTCTGATTGATGTGCGTGAAGCACACGAACTTGCCAATGGCATGCTGGAAAATGCGAAACATATGCCAATGAACAGTATTCCGGTACATGTTGAAGAACTTGAATCTGAAAAAGACAGTCCGATAGTGTTGATTTGTCGTTCAGGCCAACGCAGCGCACAAGTCGGTCAATATTTAGAACAATTGGGTTTTACCGACGTCATAAATCTCGAAGGTGGCATGAATGCCTGGGCAGCGCAGATCGACAAAAATATGAGAGTTTATTAAGGATAGATAATGAAAACGCTGTTTATTGCAGTTTTTTTCGCAGCAGTATTTTCCAGGCCGGCATGGGCGGTTCAGGATCTGGTCGATATATATAATTTATCTGTCCAGAGCGATCCGATATTAATGGCACAGGCAGCGTCGCTTCTTGCCACGAGTGAATTAGAAGATCAAGCTGATGCAGCCTTTTTGCCCCAAGTGGATATGGTCGCTAATAACAGTAAAGTATGGACAGACAGCTCTTCCCAACGTTTTGGTGGCTCCAGCGAATATAACGATCATGGTTATACACTGAGTCTGGTGCAGCCGATTTATCGACGTAACAACTTTGTACAATCACGGCAGGCAACTATTGCGATTGAAGGCGCTACAGCGGATTATCAATTTGTCGAGCAGGATTTGATTGTTCGTGTGGCTGAGCGCTACTTCGCTGTTTTGGGTGCCGAAGATGATTTAAGCTTTGCATTGGCAGAACTTGAAGCCATTGAAAAACAACTTGAGCAAGCTGAGCAGCGATTTGAAGTTGGCTTGGCTACTATTATTGATGTCACCGAAGCCCGTGCGGCTTATGATCTGGCAACTGCCGCCGTTATTGAAGCTGAAAACTTATTGGCAAATGCTCGCGAGGCTTTACGGGAAACCGCCGGTCAATATCCCAGTGAACTGGCTGAATTAAAGGAAGAAACACCTCTGGTCAAGCCTGAGCCAGAAAATATTGATGAGTGGAGTGAGCAGGCAATCGTCATGAATCCGGTATTACTCTCTGCCAATAGTAATGTTGGACTGGCCAAGGAAAATATAGAATTTGAACGTAGTGGTCATTACCCAACGCTGGATTTGGTCGCGCAGAAGGGCTACACCTCTCAAAGTGACAGCAATTTGAGTGGTAGCAATAAAACGCATCAGAAAATTCTGGGGTTGCAGATCAATATTCCTATCTATGCAGGTGGTGTTGTTAATTCAAGGACTCGCGAAGCCAGTTTCAGGTTGGATGAAGCCATGCAAAATGAAGAAGAACAGCGGCGAGCAATTATACGTCAGACCCGTGCCGCCTATAACAGCGTCATGTCAGGCGTTAGCCGGGTCAATGCGCTGCAGCAGGCGGTATATTCCAATAAAAAGGCACTGGAGTCCACTGAAGCGGGTTTTGATGTCGGCACAAGGACAACCGTAGATGTTTTGAATGCGCGTCGAGAATTATTCAGCGCATTACGTGATTACTCCCGCTCCCGCTATGAATATGTCGTCAATACGTTAAGACTCAAACAAGCTGCTGGTATTGTCAGCGTGAATGATATCGAGCAAATTAACCAATGGCTGGTACCCTGAACCTGAGGAGTGGTTATTGCCATGATGGCAAATTCTGAAAACAGTGTTTTAGTGATAATTGATGTTCAACTGAAATTAGCTCAGGCCATGCCTGATGGAGTACGTGAGCGCCTTAATAAACAGATTAGAATTTTACTTTCTGCCGCCAAGGTGCTGAATATTCCTGTTATTGTGACGGAACAATACCCCAAAGGACTTGGACCTACAGAGTCAGATTTACAGAATAATTTGCCCGTAGGCACCAAAACGATTGAGAAAACCTGTTTTTCCTGCCTGCAATCTGAGGATTTCCGCTTTCAACTGGCTGCAACGAACCGTCAGCAGGTTATTCTGGTGGGAATGGAAACGCATATATGTGTATTGCAAACTGCTTTAGCGTTACAGGCTGAAAACTTCAATGTTCATGTAGCTGAAGATGGGGTCTGCTCCCGTTCAAAATCCAATCAATACAATGCTATTCAACGCATGCGCCATGCCGGCGTGGTCATTAGTAATGTGGAATCGCTGCTGTTTGAATGGCTTGGCGATGCCAGCCATGCAGAATTTAAAACACTTGCCAAATTGATTGTCTAACGATTGCGCTGTGCGTTAGCTCTACGCTGCCGCCTTTCTTTGCAGTTCATTACCGTTACCTGCCTGTCCGGTTCACTCATATTTTCCCAGCGTAATATCTCATCCATCGTCCGAAAACAGCCCCGACAGATATCCTGTGTATCAAGACCACATTTGCCAATGCAGGGGCTGGGAGTGAATGATTTATCTGATTCCATATTAGTGTCTGATCGTAGGTTGGCGCTGAGCGTGTGAAGCCCAACATTCAAGGGCAGGGCAGGGCAGGTTGGGGTGAGGTGCGAAACCCAACATCTTAATTTAACTCATAACCAAATTTGATTGTGAAAACTCAAGCATGAAACCGCTGGCGTTTATTGGCCATACCGACTTTGGCAGGTTTGTTTAACGTTGGCAGCGCTTCATAATCCGGCTGGCCTTTAAGACCGGCACGGGCATAATCCAGCCGCAGATGATCTTTCACCAATTCAACCGGTTGATGCATATCTTCTGTCAGCACAACATAAATCAGTTCAAAAAGACGTTTCAAGGCAATTTTGGCAGTTTGACCAGTACGCTGATAAATCTGATCTGACAGGGTCATGAAATGCCAGAACGGTTGATCATCAAGCAGCAACGGCAGGGTATTGATGAACCGCCCTGAGTTCCCGATCAAATCCCAGTAACGGGCAAAACGATTGACCCTTTGCATGGTGATAAAGTCGATTTCACGGCTGCTGAGCAGGTTATACGGCGGCAGAGGATTAAAGCGTAAATCACTGGGTTCATTATGCCGGTTCAATGGCGCGCCACGCAGACGTTTGAGAATGCCGACCTGAATTTCATGAGGATTCAATGCGATTAATTGCTCAAAGCTGTCAGCAAAATTTTCCAGAGTATCGCCGGGCAAACCGAAGATCAGATCGGTGTGTAAATGCGCACCGCTATGTTCACGCAACCAGCGAATATTGTCTTTGCTCTTATCGTTGTTCTGCTTGCGGCTGATTCGTTCCTGGATTTCGCTGTCAAAAGTTTGAATGCCAATCTCAAATTGCAGACTGTTGGGCGGAAATTTCTGCAAGACCGATTTCAATTTATCTGGCAGATTATCCGGCACAACTTCAAAATGCAGATATAAATCATCGCTCATGCGTTCCAGGAAAAACTCCAGAATGGCAATGCTGGTGGTGATTTTCAGATTAAAGGTACGGTCTATAAATTTAAAATTTCGCACACCACGCTGCCACAGCTGATCTATTTCAGCGAGAAACTCATCGAGTGGAAAGGCCGTCGCGGTTTTATCCAAAGCCGATAAACAAAACTCACATTTAAATGGACAGCCACGGGAAGCTTCAACGTAGATCAACCGGTTACGAATATCCTCATCGTTGTAAAAACGATAAGGCAGAATCAACTGTTCCAGTGGTGTTGCTCGGCCATCAATATATTTAGTTGCAGGATTATCATTGGTCAGTAATTTTTCGCAAAGCTCACGAAAATCCTGTTCACCGGGTCCGGCAATCACATAATCAGCCAGCTCACAAACTTTTGGCAAATCAGGTGAATGACTGACTTCCGGGCCACCGAGAATAATGCGAATTTCAGGCTTAATCGATTTTAATAAGGCAACAACGGCTTCAATTTCACTGACATTCCATATATACACACTGAAACCGATAACCTCAGGCTGATAACTAAGCAATTTTTCAGCAATGCTCAGCGGTTGTTCCTGAATAGTGAATTCGATCAGTTCGGCGGCGGATTGATGCTCACCCAGATTGGCATATAAATAACGCAAACCAAATGCCGAGTGCATATAACGGGCATTCAGGGTGGTGAGCAGGATTTTGGCAGTAGTTGACATGCGCACATTGTAAATCAAACGCGGCTGTTCAATTAGAACTGTTCATTCCTAATGCGATTTGTTGCTCAGTGACATAACGTTGCAAGTCGTCCAAAGTTTGCTGTTGGGCTGCGGTGAGCTCTTGCTGCCGACACTCCGCTAAAGCAGCATTAAATTTTTCAAATGTAAGTCCAGGCGATGCAGTTGCGGTTAATTTGGTCCGACAGAATTGCTGCCATTGTTCTGCTTCACTTTCATTTAATGATTCGGGCCAGTTACGCGCTCGGTAGCGAAACAGCATTTCCGGTAATCGCGAATCGTTAAAAGGTATCGATAACGTGCCCAATTGATCAGGAGCCGCTTCGCGGATCAGGGTCATTTTGTTTTTATCGCTGTCATCAAAGAAACCGCCGCCATATAAGCTGGCATCAACATCGTCTATCTCATCAAATGATTTCTGACTGAAAACTTTCTGCAATTTTTGCTGTAATGATTCACCAGCCTCACGTAGAAGTTGCAGATGTTTATGACTTAATTCCCGATCAATCTGCAGCCGCTCGGCAGCAGCATCATCCAGCGTAGCTGCAGGAACAATGACCGGACATTTATTGATATGCACGGTTTTGATTGCCGGACGCGAAACACCCTGGGGGAGATCTTTGGTTGGGGTAAATAACCATTGCCGAATGGTATCGGCATCCTGCTCCAGTAAAGCCGAAGGATCATGGCGCAGATCATAAACAATCACCCCATTATTGTTGTTTGGTTCTTTGGCTAGTGGCACTACCAGTGCCGTATTGCAGTATTCTGAAGGGTACATGCGTGAAGTATGTAATACCGGATCAGCCTGATGCAGGTTCAGTAATGGAGCGAGCTGCTGTTTTCGGCGTAACTGATAAATATAGTCATAAAGTTTTGGCTGACGATCTTTAATCAGTTTTGCCAATGCGATGGTGGCATACACATCCACTAATGCATCATGCGCACCCTGATGTTCAATACCGTTTGCAGCAGTTAAGGCTTCCAGACGAAAACTGGGCTGGCCGTCTTCACGATTAGGCCACTCGATTCCTTCCGGACGAAGAGCCCGGGTGAGACGCACCATATCAATAATGTCCCAGCGTGAATTACCGTTTTGCCATTCGCGGGCATAGGCATCGTAAAAATTACGAAACAGGGCGAAGCGGGTAAATTCATCATCAAATCGCAAACTGTTATAGCCCACACCGCAGGTACCTGGCTGTGACAGTTCATCATGAATTTGTTTAATGAATTCGGCCTCAGTCAGGCCTTCCTGTTGTGCTTTCTGTGGCGTGATGCCCGTTATTAAACTCGCCATTGGATGCGGTAATACATCGGCTGCCGGTTTGCAGTAAATCATCAATGGTTCACCGATGATATTCAGATCTTCATCGGTGCGCACGCCGGCGAACTGTAGTGGCCGATCAAATCGTGGATCGGTGCCAGTCGTCTCATAATCGTGCCAGTACAGCGTATTCATTTATAAGCTCGCCAAAACCAGCTCTGCTGCTGCCAGAGTGGCTTCAATTTCATCATCACCATGTGCAGCAGAGACAAAGCCTGCTTCAAATGCTGAAGGTGCAAGATAGACCCCACGATCCAGCATGCCGTGATAAAACTTTTTAAAACGTTCCTGATCACATTGGGTGACCTGCTCAAAAAACTCAATGTTGGCTTCTTCGGTAAAGAAAAAGCCAAACATGCCACCAACATAATTGATACTCATCGGAATACCGGCCGCATCGGCTTTTTGTTTCAAGCCATTAGCTAATTTAGCTGTCTGTTGACTGAGGTGATCATGAAAGCCGGGTTGTTGTACCAGCTTCAAAGTTGCAAGGCCAGCTGCCATTGCTACTGGATTCCCTGATAATGTACCTGCTTGATATACCGGACCAAGCGGTGCAATAGAATGCATCACATCTTTACGTCCACCAAAAGCTCCAACCGGTAAACCACCACCGACTACTTTACCCAGCGTAGTGAGATCAGGTTTGATTCCATAATGTTGCTGCGCACCGCCCAAAGCGACCCGGAAACCGGTCATGACTTCATCAAAAATCAGCAGACTGCCGTATTGATCACAGACTTCGCGCAAGCCTTCGAGAAAACCCGGAATCGGTGGAATACAGTTCATATTTCCGGCAACCGGCTCGACAATAATGCAGGCAACCTGATCACCGATTTCAGCAAAACATTGGTTGACTGATTCCATATCGTTGTAGCGTAAGGTAATGGTGTGCTCGGCAATCGCTTTAGGCACTCCAGCAGAAGAAGGTTCTCCTAGGGTTAATGCACCACTGCCAGCTTTGACTAATAACGAGTCTGCGTGACCGTGGTAACAGCCTTCAAACTTAACGATTTTGTCACGACCGGTATGGCCGCGAGCCAGACGAATGGCACTCATGGTCGCTTCAGTACCGGAGCTGACCATACGCACCATTTCCATTGAAGGCACTAATTCACAGAGTAAATCTGCCATTTCAGTTTCAATTGCTGTGGGCGCGCCATATCCCAGACCGTTTGCACACATTAGCTGAACGGCCTCAATAACTTGCGGATGCGCATGACCGGCAATCATTGGTCCCCATGAGCCGATATAATCAATATAATTTTTACCTTCAACATCGGTAAGCCAGGCGCCTTTTGCGCTGCTGAAAAATACCGGATCACCGCCGACACCTTTGAATGCACGGACGGGTGAATTGACGCCACCCGGGATATGTTTTTGAGCCTGAAGGAAAAGTTGTTGATTGCTTTGCGCTTGCATTTACAGAGTCCTGATTTGATGATGTGCGATAATTGTAGGTCAATTTGATTTCTCATAGTCGCAACAAACAATGTCGGCTATGAAAGTTCAATAGGCCTTAGCCTATCACAGCGAGATAACTGACCCGACATGAGCCTGAAACTGCGTTTATTGATCATTGTAACCTTGATCCTGGTATTCAACTTTGTCGCCGCTGGCTATTTTATGATTCAGAATGCCCGTCAGGCAGTAGCGGCCGAAATGGCATCCAGTACTCAGTTGGCACGTGGATTATTGATCAATGCCTTGCCGACCTTACGTTTTTCCAACGACTTGAGCGAGCGGGTAACCCTGATTGTTGACAGTGTGCGTCATACAAGACACATCCGCGCCTGGTTTGAAGACATGAACGGCCAACCGTTAATCGGCCATGAAGAGGGAGTACCGTTTACCAACCGGCCGGATGCGCCGGACTGGTTTATCCGTTTGATGGAACCTGAAGCGGTGGCGTTCCGACGACTTATTACCCGCGGCAGTCAATCGTATGGTTATCTGGTGGTTGAGGCCGATCCAAGTGATGAAGTCACTGAAGTATGGCGGGATATGGAAACCCTGCTATTGCTGGGACTGTTTTTTCTGACGGTAATATCCACTCTTATTTATATGGCGTTATTACACGGTTTAAGGCCATTGCAGCAATTAGCCGATGCATTGGGCAGGCTTGAGAAAGGTGATTTTCATGCGCGCGTTGATACAGGAGGCGCCAAGGAGTTAAAGCCGATTCAGATTCGTTTCAATCATATGGCTGATGTGTTGGATACCACAATGGCTGAAAACCATGCATTGGCGGGCAATATGCTGACCTTGCAGGAATCTGAACGGCGTGATCTGGCGCGTGAACTGCACGATGAGTTGGCCCCATGTCTGTTTGGTATTCGAGTGGATCTTGCAGAAATTGAACGCATTGCCATTGAAAACAAATTGCCGGACGTCGAAGAAAAAGTCAGCTCGGTCAAATTAATTACCAGCCATATTCAGTCTTTGGTTCGTAAAATGCTCAGCCGCTTGCGGCCCATGACGCTTGATGATCTGGGGCTGGCAGAAGCCTTACGTGATATGTTGCACAACTGGCGGGATCGTCAGCCTGAAATTGATTGGGAATGGGATTTTATTGGAGATTTCACGGGACTCCCAGACACTCTGCAAGTGACGGTTTATCGAGTGGTGCAGGAATGTACCACCAACTGTGTCCGCCATGCTGAAGCCAGCCATGTGCGGGTTGAAGTGAAGCGTGAGAAACAACATATAAAAGTAACGGTTACCGATGATGGTAAGGGTTTGGATACTTCTGCAGTCAAAGGTTTTGGTTTAATCGGAATGCGTGAAAGGGTCTCGGCATTAGGTGGTAAGATTGCGTTTGATACTGCCGAAGGCCAGGGTTTGCAGGTACGGGTAATGATCCCTTTGAAGAGTGAAAATAAAAAATGAAACAGAACATCACAATCCTAGTGGTAGACGATCATCCGATTGTCAGAGCGGGCTGTCGGCAATTGATTCAGCAAATTCCATCGGCCAAAGTTGTAGAAGCTGAAACTGGAGAAGAAGGCTACCGACTGTTTCAGGAGTTGTATCCCGATATGGTATTACTGGATATCACACTTCCTGGTGTCGGTGGCTTGGAAGTATTACGCCGCATCCGGGCGAATCGCGACACGGCCAAGGTGTTAATGTTCAGCATGCATGAAGATCCGGTTTTTGCTTCCCGTGCCATGCAGGCTGGAGCACGCGGTTACATCACCAAGAACAATGCCGCTGATCATCTGGTCGAAGCGGTCAGTAAAGTGCTGGAAGGTAAAATTTATCTGAGCCCTGATATGGCGCAGCAGCTGGCGATGTTGAATATTGATGCCGGTACCAGTGCCTTAAGTGATCTTTCCCGTCGTGAACTGGAGATATTACGTTTACTGGGTGAAGGTAAAAGTATGAATGAAATTTCCGACGTGTTAGGTATTAGTTATAAAACTGTCGCAAATAACCTGACACAGATTAAAGGTAAGCTGGATATCAACAAAACAGCTGAGTTAATGCGCTTTGCAATAAGCCATGGTTTATCGTCGTAAAGCCCTGTTTTTGCTTGTATGTTTTTGAAAAGGAACATATTCCCGTTTTAATAGGAGAAGTCGCTCATGGCGAATGGTCTTGCGTTCAGTACTATTTGCAACAAGTCCATAGGAATGTTCAGCTTCTATAGTCTTATATTTCTCTCTCCTTCTATGAAGGTTTTAGCCAGACCCTTGGGTCTGGCTTTTTTTTTGCCTGTCATTTGCACTTTTTTCCAACTTATTCGTCTAAATGATAAGAGATCGCATTTAGGCTTCCCACTGTGCGTATTCTCTTGATAAGATGTCGCTTTCATTTCCACCGCCGACATCCGGTAACACAAGGAAAATTTTATGCAATTTAATTTCAGCCGACTATGCTGCCTGCTGGGCATCTGGTTGGTGCCTTCATTCACCTATGCTGGCGCATTGGATCAAGCTGTTGACCAACAGGTTCAGACTGATATTGCCGCCCAGCGTACTCAGCAGCAAATTGATAGTCTTGATGATGAAACCCGTGAACTGCTGGCGGAATATCGCAGTGTGCTCAATCAGAAAGAAAGTCTGGCGGCTTATAACAGCCAACTTGAACAGCTGGTTTCTTCTCAACAGGACGAACTGGTATTAATCGAAGAGCAGTTAGCGAATATTGATACCACCCAACGTGATATCACGCCGTTGATGATTAAAATGGTCGAAGTGCTTGAACAATTCGTGGAATTGGATACGCCATTTTTACCTGAAGAACGTAACAGCCGCGTAGCACAGTTGAAAGAGATGATGGATCGCGCGGATGTGAATCTGTCAGAAAAATACCGCCGCATTCTGGAAGCCTATCAGGTGGAGACAGAATATGGTCGTACCCTTGAAGCCTATCAAGGTGAACTGGATACCGAAGATCGAAATCGTACCGTGGATTTTCTCAGAGTTGGCCGTGTCGGCTTGTATTACCTGACATTGGATCAAATGGAAGCCGGTATGTGGGATCAGGAAACTCAAAGCTGGCAGCAGCTTCCACGTGATTCTGTTCAATCTGTTATTCAGGGTCTGAAAGTGGCACGTAAACAATTGCCACCTGATTTATTAACCCTGCCGGTCAAAACGCCAGAGGCAAACCAATGAGAAGCATGTCTATTTTTATTATTTCCTTAATGGCCTTGCCTCTTACTGTCATGGCCGCTGATAAACCAGCCAATCTCGATCAGTTGCTGGAACAGGTCAAGCGTGAACGTGTAATAGAACAGGAACAGAATCGCATTCGTGAAACAGAATTTCTTGAAGCACGTGATCGTCAGGCCGAGTTGTTGCAACAAGCCAAAGCAGACTTAGCTGCCGAAGAACGTCGTACCGAAACATTGAATGAACAGTTTGAAGAAAACGAATTCAAATTAGCGGAACAGGAGTCCTTATTACAAGAACGTTCCGGCTCACTGGGTGAGTTGTTTGGTACGGTTCGCCAAATGGCCAATGACAGTCGTGCAGTGATTGAATCTTCAATGACCAGTGTGCAATATCCAGAACGAATCGCTTTTTTGACGGAATTAAGTGAACGTAAACAACAGCCTAGTATCGATGAGTTACGTGAGCTGTGGTTAGTGTTGCAACATGAAATGACGCATTCGGGCAAAGTAGTACAGTTTCCCGCTCAGGTGATCACGGCAAATGGTGAAGTTGCTGATCGTAATGTGACTCGGGTAGGTGTGTTTACTGCCTTCAGTGACGGCAAGTTTCTGCGTTATATGCCAGAAAATCGTAATCTGGTGGAATTAGCCAGACAACCAGTTGAGCGCCTTCGCGATCTTATGGAAGAGTTTGAAACCAGTGAAGCCGGAGCTTTAAAAACTGCTGTAGTAGACCCGACGCGGGGTGCGATCATGGCCTTGCTGGTGCAAACACCTAATTTGCAAGAACGCATTAAACAAGGCGGCTGGATTGGTTACATCATTCTGATCCTGGGAGCAATTGGGTTGTTGATTGCACTGATTCGTTTCGTAACGTTGATGCGTATGGAACGGGGGGTCAGTAAACAACAGAAGACCCAGGAATTGAATATGAAAAACCCACTGGGACGGATTCTGTCGGTTTACAGTGACAAGATTGCTCAGGATGTGGAAACTCTTTCACTTAAGCTGGATGAAGCTATCCTCAGAGAAACGCCAAGTATCGAGCGTGGCCTGATTACCTTGGCGATTTTGGCCGCAGTCGCGCCGATGCTGGGTTTATTGGGTACAGTTTCCGGCATGATTGAAACCTTCCAGTCGATTACGCTGTTTGGTACCGGTGATCCGAAACTGATGTCTGGTGGTATTTCACAGGCTCTGGTCACCACGGAACTTGGTTTGGCCGTTGCGATTCCTATTCTATTAATTCATAGCGCTTTATCGAGCAAAAGTAATCGTTTGATTCAGATCCTTGATGAAGAAAGTGCAGCAATCGTTGCTCGTAACGCTGAAACAAAAACTTTGCAACGCGATGGATAATCTATTTCAGATACAACTGCTGATGGAAAGCGGCGGCACCGTGCTGTGGCTTATTCTGCTGGCGTCTATTCTGATGTGGACGTTGATTATCGAGCGCTATGTGTTTATTTGGTTTCTGCATCCGCGTGAAGTTCGCAAGATGATGGATGAGTGGCATCAGCGAGATGATCTGGCCAGTTGGTATGCCCAGCAAATCCGTCAGGGCATGATTGCTGAAAGTCAGGTGATGCTGGAGCGTTTTCTGATTCTGATTCGTACCCTGACAGTGGCGTTACCGATGCTGGGATTGCTGGGCACGGTAAATGGCATGATTCAGACCTTTGATGTTATGACTGTATTTGGAACCGGCAACACACGTGGTATGGCCGGTGGTATTTCAGTGGCATTAATAACAACGATGGGTGGTTTGCTGACCGCTTTATCAGGGCTCTATTTCATTACTCAGCTGGAACAGCGTGTTGCCAGAGAAGTAAATAACGTGGCTGACGCCCTACGCAGAGATTAGGAAAGTTTATGCGAAAACGACATTCCCGCCGTCAAAGTGGCGGTATAGCTGAAATCAACATGACACCATTAATTGATATGGTGTTTATCCTGTTGATCTTTTTTATTGTGACCACTTCTTTTGTGAAAGAAACCGGGGTGGATGTAAACCGCCCATCGGCAAAAACAGCAGTGGAGAAAGAACGCGCTAATATCCTGATATCGATACGTGAAAATGATGAAATCTGGATGGATCAACGACAGATAGATCGTCGTGCAGTGCGTGCCAATGTAGAGCGTATGTACGCGGAAAACCCGGAAGGTTCAGTCATTATTCTGGCCGATGAAGAAGCCAAAACCGGCTTATTGATTGAAGTCATGGATCAGGCACGTTTGGCGGGAGTTGCGAATGTCTCAATTGCTGCTGAACGAGACTAGTCGCGGAGAATCACCTTCTATGCGTATCTTTATTGGGTTATTGCTGGCGATTTTGGTCAATTATGGCTTGTTCACCTTGATGAAAGAAATGACCACGTCAGATAGCAGTCTTTATCGGGATGATAATGAAATGCTGGTGCTGGACTTTGTGCGTTTGAAACAGGAAGAAACCCAACCTGAAACAATCAAGCGTGAAATCCCCAAAAAACCACCACCGCCGGAAGAGCCGCCACCACCAACTCCGACTACAGCTCCTAAAATGACGCAGCCGGATGTGCAGCAACCGCAGATGGATATGCCGAAAATAGATATCCCATTGAATATTGCCGGTCAGCCGTATCTGGGTGATTTCAGTGCTGAACCGGCACCCGCGCCGTCTCCTACGCCGGTGCAGGGACCGCAGATGGATGATGAGGTCGTGCCACTGGTTCGAATTCCGCCGAACTATCCACGTGTCGCGCAGCGGCGGGGTATTGAAGGCGTGGTGACAGTAGTATTCACCATCACCCGTGATGGTCGGGTAAAAGATCCTGAAGTGGTTTCTGCCAGTCCTGAGAATGTATTTGATAATGCAGCGAAGACGGCTATTCTCAAATGGAAATTCAAGCCTAAAGTTGTCGATGGTGAGCCGGTTGAACGCCGAGCGACCCAGGAAATCGAATTTAAGTTGGCCAGATAAACATGAAGAAACTTACGCAAAAATTCGCTTTGATGACGCTGGTTGCCTGTCTTGCATTGCCATTAATCTCAATGGCTGAAGATGAGTACCTGCTCAGTGAAGCTACCTACAAATCGCTTAATGCTGCTCAGGAAAAAATGGAAAAGCAGCAATATCGTCAGGCAGAAGCGGATTTGAAAAAGCTGGTCGGTGAAACCGATGCAGGAAGTTACGAAAGAGCAGTCGTTTTGCAAACTCTGGGGTATTTATACTCTGAAACCGAAGAGTACAAACTGGCAGCAGAACAGTTTGAAGATGCCCTCGCACTGAATGCACTGCCGGAGGATGTCACCCACAATCTGCGCTATAACCTTGCCCAGTTATTAATCAGCGATGGTGCGTATCAGAAAGGCATCGACCTGCTGACACAATGGTTGAACAAAGAACCTCAGGCGAACAGCAGTGCCTATGTGTTACTGGCAACGGCCTATTACCAGATAAATCAGTTTACCAATGCCGTTGAGGCCATTCGTACTGCTATTCAGCGTGATAATTCCCCGAAAGAAAATTGGTACCGACTGCAATTGTCTGCACATATGGAAATGCAGCAATACAACCAAGCCATTAATGTACTGGAGATTCTGATTGAACGTTTTCCAGTCAATAAAACTTATTGGGACCAATTGGCAGCTCTCTATGCCCAACAGGAAAAACGGCTGACCTCGCTGGCCGTACAGATGCTGGCCAAGCGGCTGAATCTTGGTGACAAAGACACCGTATTGCGCCTGGCAAATATGTATCGCTATCTGAATATCCCTTATAAATCGGCCCAGTTACTGCAGAAATCTATGGATGATGGGGTGATAGAGCGTAATTTTAAAAATCTTGAATCACTGGCTGACAGTTGGTTAGCTGCCAGAGAAAATGAAAATGCCACTCAGGTGTTAGCCCAAATGCAATCAATGGATTCCTCAGGCGAAACCGACCTGAAACTGGCCAGAGTATTTATCAGCATGGAACAGTGGGATGAAGCTGCTGGACCGCTTCAGCAAAGTCTGGAAAAATTACCTGAAGCAAAACGCGGCCAGGCCTGGATGCTCTCTGGTATGGTCAACTACCATTTGGGCAATATGCAGCAGTCAGAGCAACATCTTAATCGTGCACTGGCTTACACCGAAGTCCGTAATCAGGCTTCGCAATGGTTAAGACATCTGCAAAATACCCGTAAAGATAACGAAGATGCCTGAAACTTCATTGGCCGAACTCAAAACCCAACTGGTTCAACATTACCGTTGGCTGCGTCAATACGGTTGCAACGATTCACATAGTGGCAATGCTTCTTTTCGCTGGCATAATCAGATTTGGGTGACGCCTACAGGCTGTTGTGCCGATACCTTGACACCGGAAATGCTGGTGCCCTGTGATATTGACGGCCAATGCGGGGAAGGCGCCTCACTGGATGCTCCGCTGCACCTGGCAACTTATCAGCATAATCCCAATACTCGAGCCGTTATTCATAGTCATGGGCCGCATGCGATTGCGATGACGATGAATGGTGAAGATTTTATCCCGGTGGATTTTGAAGGGCAGTATTATTTTTCGACCATCCCGGTTATTTCAATTGACTATGCCGAGTACATAGAGAAATCACCAATGGCAGTGGCGCAGGGGCTGGCCCGTCATAAAGTTGTCATTGTTCGGGGGCATGGTGTTTATGCCTGCGCGGAAACCATCAATTTGGCCTATAAATGGAGCTGCTCGGTAGAGCTTTCTGCCAAAACGGCCTGGCTTGCTGCCCAGCTATAATCTGCTTTAACGCGAAACCTATTTGTCCAAAACAAGTCAGATTAAATTCTTACAGCTATCCTCAAAGGGATTTTTGACCAATGACTGCCGAAAAAGCCGTATCTTTTTCCCACTCAGAACATAGATATTTACGTACACCACGATTGAATGCAAAAGAGCCGGAAGCTATTCGCAACGAACTCGCTGCCTATTTCAATGCAAATTTTGAGCGTTATGAATCGCTGTTTGACAACTTGAAATCAGAAGAAGGCTATTATCAGAAAAGTATTCCGCTTCGCCATCCGTTAATTTTTTATTTCGGCCATACGGCGACTTTTTTTGTTAATAAGCTTTTATTAGCCGGGTTATTGACTCAACGCATCAATCCTCGTTTTGAATCAATGTTCGCGGTTGGTGTGGATGAAATGAGCTGGGATGATCTTAATGATGATCATTATGACTGGCCTTCAGTAGCGGAAGTAAAAGCCTATCGGCAACAAGTGAAAAAAGTCGTTAATCAGCTTATTCAAAAAGCCCCTCTGCAATTACCTATCAACTGGGACAACCCATGGTGGGCCATCATGATGGGGATTGAACATGAACAGATCCATCTGGAAACTTCATCAGTATTAATTCGTCAGCAGCAATTACAGTGGGTACAACCGCATTCGGCGTGGCCGGCATGTGATATTTCCGGATCAGCTCCTGAGAACACAGTTTTGCCAGTGGATGCTGGTCAGGTAAAACTGGGCAAGTCCTTTGATGATGAGTATTACGGCTGGGATAATGAATATGGTCAACATCAGGCAGAAGTACCAGCCTTTCAATCTGCCAAATATCTGGTCAGTAATCATGAGTTTTTAGCCTTTGTTGAAGCGGGCGGATACCAGCAGTCACAATACTGGCAGCAGGAAGGGCTGCAATGGCGGGAATTTACACAAGCTGAATATCCCACATTCTGGCTAAAAACCGATCAGGGCTGGCAATTGCGGTTAATGGCTGAGGTTGTGCCAATGCGCTGGGATTGGCCTGCAGAAGTAAACTATCATGAAGCCAAGGCATTCTGTGCATGGAAGTCTGAACAAACCGGTGAAACTGTACGCCTGCCTACCGAGGATGAATGGTATCGTCTGGTTGATGTTGCTGGTATCGAAGAACTGGACGAGAATGCAGCCTCCGCCAATATTCATTTGGATCATTTTGCCTCCTCCTGTCCGGTAAATCATTTTGCACAGGGTGAATTTTATGACGTCAGAGGCAATGTCTGGCAATGGACTGAAACGCCGATTTATCCATTCGATGGATCACAGGTTCACCGCCTGTATGATGATTTCACCACGCCGACATATGATGGAAAACATAATCTGATAAAAGGTGGCAGCTGGATTTCCTGTGGCAATGAAAGCCGTTTATCATCCCGTTATGCGTTCAGACGTCACTTTTTTCAGCATGCAGGATTCCGTTATGTGGTATCGGATGCGCCAGTGGTGAATCTGGATTCTAACTATGAAACCGACAAAATGTTGTCGGAATATGCTGAATTCCACTACGGTGAAAGTTATTTTGATGTGCCTAACTTTCAAAAAGCCATCGCCCGGATGGCTATTGAGAAGATGGGGGATAAACCCGCAAGACACGCGCTTGATCTTGGCTGTGCGGTTGGTCGTGCCAGTTTCGAATTAGCCAGGCATTTTGATCGGGTCACAGGGGTTGATTTCTCGGCACGGCTGATCAATCTCGGTGTCCAGCTCAAGCGTGATGGCGTCATCCGTTATGCCATAGCCGATGAAGGTGATTTATTACTGTATCGCGAACAACGGCTGGAAAACTTTGGTTTGGAAGATACCGCGCATAAAGTTGATTTTATGCAGGGCGATGCCTGTAATTTAAAAGCGGTCTACCAAGGCTATGATTTGATTTTAGCGGCTAATTTACTAGACCGCTTGTATGACCCGATATTATTTTTAAAACACATACATGAACGAATTAATGTGGGGGGCTTGTTAGTGTTAGCCTCGCCCTATACATGGCTGGAAGAACACACGGATAAAGCCAATTGGCTGGGTGGATTCAAAAAAGACGGAGAAAGCTTTTCCACACTGGATGGCATCAAAAGCGTGTTGGAAAATCACTTTCAATTAATTGATGGGCCATTTTCGCAACCATTCGTACTCCGTGAAACCCGACGTAAATTCCAGCATACTCTGTCAGAGGTGACTATCTGGGAACGTCGAAATGTCGAAGATTGATTTTGATCAGCAAATAGATCGCAGCGGCACGTATAGCCTTAAATACGATGCCCGCCAGCGATTGTTTGGCCGCGAAGATGCCATTCCGTTATGGGTGGCAGATATGGATTTTGCTGCCCCTGAGTCGGTAACAAAAGCGTTGACTGTCAGGGCCCAGCATCCACTTTATGGCTACAGTGAATATCCTGAAGCGTTGTATCAGGCCACCCAGGAGTGGTTTTTACGACGTCATCATTGGCATATTGACGCTGAACATATCCTGATTTGTCCGGGAGTCGTGCCATCATTGCATGCCACCATCATGGCGCTCACCGAAAAGCATGATCAGGTCATAGCCCAGCCACCGGTATATTTTCCCTTTTTCTCGGCGGTGACTGAGACCCAGCGGAATCTGCTATTGAATCCATTGCAGCTGGTGGATGATTATTATCAGATTAACTTTGCTGAGTTGGCCGAACAGGCTGCAGCAGGGGCCAAAATGCTGTTGCTTTGCTCACCACATAACCCGGGTGGTCGGGTGTGGAGCGAGTCTGAACTGCAACAGCTACTGGATATTGCCAGGCAAAATCAATTGATTATTGTAAGCGATGAAATTCATGCCGATCTGGTCTTATCGGGTCAGAAGCATATTCCGTTGGCAACACTAGCGGATGATGTGCCCATGGTGACCGCTGTATCGGCCAGCAAAACATTTAATATTGCCGGGCTTGGGATGTCGATGTTGATAGTCCCTGATAATCAGCATAAAAAAGCGATTGAATCGGTGTTTAACTCCTGGCATGTCAGTGCTGCCAATCCGTTCAGTATTGAAGCAACGATAGCCGCCTACCGGCATGGAGAACAGTGGCTGGATGAACTGTTGTTGTACCTGCAGCAAACCTACCACTGGGTACAGCAATTTTTTGCTGAAAAGCTACCGAAGATACGAATATTGGATTTACAATCAACCTATTTATTATGGCTTGATTGCCGTGAACTAATGCTTAATGACAAACAACTCAGAAGCTTTTTTGTTCAACAGGCGGGTGTGGCGATGAACCCCGGTGTGATGTTTGGCGATGCCGGCAGTGGTTTTATGCGAATGAATATTGCCGCGCCAAGGGCAATGATTGAACAAGCCTGTCAGCAAATCGTTTCTGCCTGGGAAAGCGCGAAATGAAGCTTTACTAAGAACAGTAGAACTTAACAAAAGATTTTACTTCAACGCGATGAGGTTTGTGATGCAACAGACTATTGGGGATGCCGCAGGCAAAATCTGGCAATATTTACAAAAAAATGGGGCGACCAGCATTACCAAGCTGGCTACCGAGTGTGGTCTTGATATCAAAATGGTACAAAGAGCCATTGGCTGGCTGGCGAGGGAAGATAAACTGATCTCAGTGCAAAAAGGCCGTAGCGAAATTATCAGTCTTAAAGAAAGTTAATTATCCGTCAGGTTCTGTTTGACACTAAATGCGCCACGAACGCTACCCACGCTAAATCCCGTGGCCTGATCATCAGGATAGTGTTTTTTCAACTTGGCCTGGATAGGCTCCGGTATCTTTTCACCGTGGCAGGTGACGCAGACTAAATCGGTACCAATCGCTTTCATCATGCGCCATTGTTTAACGCCGTCTGTTTCCACCTGCTCACTGAAACTGAGCTTTTTAATAATTTCACCTTTTTCCAGGCGTTTTTCAAAACTTCTTAAAACAGTTTTTTCCCATTCATCAGGCTTATTTTCAGGGTTACGGATCTTCAGAGCGGTACGACTGACATCAAGATTGTATTTGGTGGAAACCTGTTCGGCCACTCTGGGAGCAATATCTTTACAAACAGCAATAGTTTTCACTGAACCATCTGTTTGCATGGATAACATCAATGCTGATTTGAGTGTTTCGGCAAATTCTTTTATCGCCGCATTGGCCTGGGTTTCAAACTGTTTAGCGTTATCAGCCTGAACTGAAAAGGCAAATAACAAGATTGTGATAAAAAAAACTGGCCGAATATTCATCTTCGTGCTCCACACTGAGTCGATAAAATAGATGTCCTTGGATAACGATAACTTTCTCCTCCATGGCGGGAGAAGAAAACCTTGTTCGCGAGGTTCAGAGAATCAAAATGCTTTTTGTCAGTGAACCATAGCCGTTATTTAATATGCAACATTGATCATCCCCTCAGGCATTCATAACGACACTTTATTTAGCCCTAAATTGAAAATGATAAGTAAGGTTAAATATTAGCATCTAATTATATGTGATGGGGGCTGCGTTATTTTGTTCCAATCGCCAGGATGCTTGTACATCCTGCTTTTATCCTGCTAACCTTCGGGCAACTTGATTTTTTTGACTAAGAGAAAATGACCAATATCTACGACGCTTCGGCAATTGAGGTTCTAACGGGATTGGATCCGGTCAGAAAACGACCCGGCATGTATACCGATACCACAAGGCCGAATCACCTGGCTCAGGAAGTCATTGATAACAGTGTCGATGAAGCCATTGCCGGTCACGCAACAAATATTGAAGTCATCCTGCATCCCGATAACTCGCTTGAAGTCATTGATGATGGACGGGGGATGCCGGTGGATATCCACCCTGAAGAAGGTGTGCCTGGGGTTGAGGTAATTCTGACCCGGCTGCATGCCGGGGGTAAATTTTCCAATAAAAATTATCGTTTCTCAGGTGGTTTGCATGGCGTCGGTGTCTCTGTCGTCAATGCCTTATCCAAACGACTGGAAGTGAATATCCGTCGTGATGGCATCAGCTACAGCATTGCTTTTGAAAATGGTCTGTTAGTTGAGCCTTTAACTGAAACCGGGACAGTCGGCAAAAAAAATACCGGTACTAGCGTCAGGTTCTGGCCAGATACCAGTTTCTTTGATGCACCAAAGTTTCTGGTCTCACGTCTGCGCCATGTTTTGCGAGCCAAAGCGGTATTATGCCCCGGTTTAGTGGTTACCTTTGAAGATTTAAGTGGTGCCGAAAAACAAAATGATCGCTGGTGTTATGAAGATGGCCTGAACAGTTATCTCGCCAATGCGATGACCGATGTGCCCTGCGTCCCAGCCAAACCGTTTGTTGGCCATTTTGCCGATGAAGATCAGGAAGTCGACTGGGCCCTGATGTGGCAGCTTGAACCGGCAGAGGTGATTGCAGAAAGTTACGTCAATCTTATCCCGACCGCACAGGGGGGGACGCATGTAAACGGATTACGCTCAGGTCTGCTCGATGCTTTGCGTGAGTTTTGCGAGTTTCGCAGCCTGTTGCCACGCGGCGTAAAACTATCGGCCGAAGATATCTGGGAACGCTGCAGTTACGTATTATCAGTCAAATTGCAGGATCCCCAGTTTTCCGGCCAGACGAAAGAACGTCTGTCTTCCAGGCAATGTGCCGGGTTTGTTGCCGGTGCAGTAAAAGATTCGTTCAGCCTATGGCTCAACCATCATATTGAAGATGGTGAAAAAATAGCCGAGCTGGCCATTAACAATGCTCAATCACGTTTAAAACAGGCAAAAAAAGTTGTACGTAAACGGGTGCAATCCGGTCCGGCACTTCCCGGTAAACTGGCGGACTGTACTTCTCAGGATCCATCTCGCACTGAACTGTTTCTGGTGGAAGGGGATTCTGCTGGTGGCAGTGCCAAACAGGGCCGAGACCGTGTATTTCAGGCTATCATGCCGTTACGCGGTAAGATTCTGAATACCTGGGAAGTCGAAGCCTCACAGGTGTTGGCTTCACAGGAAGTTCATGACATCGCTGTTGCAGTAGGTGTTGATCCTGGTTCGGATGATCTTACCGGACTGCGTTACGGCAAAATCTGTATTCTTGCCGATGCTGACTCGGATGGTGCGCATATCGCCACATTGTTATGTGCGTTATTTGTCCGACATTTCCGGCCACTGGTCGAAGCCGGACATATCTGTGTGGCGATGCCACCGCTGTATCGGATTGATGTCGGCAAACAGGTGTTTTACGCACTGGATGATGAAGAGCGACAAATCATTCTGGACCGTATCGAACGAGATAAAATTAAAGGCAAAGTCAGTACCCAGCGTTTTAAAGGTCTGGGCGAGATGAATCCTTTGCAATTACGTGAAACTACCATGGCTCCCGATACACGCCGGCTGATTCGACTCACCATTGACGCCGATGATGATACGTTTATGACGCTTGATAAACTGCTGGCCAAGAAACGTGCTGGTGATCGAAAAGTCTGGCTGGAACAGCATGGCGATTTAGCTGATGGTTTAATCTGAACTGAGAATTTTGAATGAGCACTATAGTTGACGATCTGGAACAGCAACCGCTTCGGGATTTTACCGAAAAGGCCTATCTGGGATATTCCATGTACGTCATTCTGGATCGTGCCTTGCCGCATCTGGCTGATGGTCTTAAACCGGTCCAGCGACGCATTGTTTATGCGATGTCCGAGTTAGGCCTCAGTGCTGTATCCAAACATAAAAAATCCGCTCGTACCGTCGGTGACGTATTAGGTAAGTATCATCCGCATGGTGATTCGGCCTGTTATGAAGCCATGGTGCTAATGGCTCAGCCATTCTCCTATCGTTATACCCTTATTGACGGTCAGGGTAACTGGGGCTCAATGGATGATCCCAAATCGTTTGCTGCCATGCGTTATACCGAAGCACGTCTGGCACCTTACGCCCAAACATTATTAACTGAGCTGGGGCAGGGCACGGTCGAATGGATGCCCAATTTTGATGGCACCATGGATGAGCCACAGCTGTTGCCTGCACGACTCCCTAATGTATTGTTGAATGGGGCCACCGGTATTGCCGTGGGCATGGCAACCGATATCCTGCCGCACAACCTGCGGGAAGTGGTAAATGCCTGCCTGTTATTACTGAAATCACCCAAAAGTACGTTAGATGATCTGTTAACTGAAATTCAGGGACCGGATTTCCCCACCGGCGGTGAAATCGTCTCGCCTCAAGCTGAAATCCGTCGCATCTACGAAACCGGACATGGTTCAATTCGTCAACGTGCCGCCTATAAAGTTGAAGACAACGAAGTAGTGATTCATGCGCTGCCATATCAGACTTCCGGTGCCAAAGTGCTGGAGCAGATCGCCGCACAGATGAACAACAAAAAGCTGCCAATGGTTGCGGATTTACGTGATGAATCCGATCACGAACAGGCGGTGCGTCTGGTGATAGTGCCGCGTTCCAATCGGGTGGATATTGAAAGTCTGATGTCGCATCTGTTTGCTACCACTGATCTGGAGCGCAGCTACCGCGTCAATATGAACATGATCGGCCTGGATGGTCGGCCGCAGGTTAAAAACCTGCTGCAGATGCTCAGCGAATGGTTAACCTATCGAATTCAAACAGTACGCCGCCGCTTACAGTATCGTCTGGATAAAGTGCTGGATCGCATGCATGTGCTGGAAGGCCTGCTGGTTGCTTATCTGAATATAGATGAAGTCATTGCCATTATCCGTTATGAGGATGATCCCAAAGCCGAGTTAATGGCCCGATTCAGTCTTAGTGATCGCCAGGCCGAATCGATTCTCGAATTACGTTTGCGTCATTTGGCCAAACTGGAAGAAATGAAGCTCAAAGGCGAAATGGATGAGCTCAGCAAGGAACGTAAATCTCTGGAATTATTACTGAGTTCGGAAACTCGTTTGAAATCGTTGATCCGCAAGGAACTGACAGCTGATGCCGAAAAATATGGTGATGACCGTCGTAGCGAAATCAAACAGCGTGATGCGGCCAAAGCACTCAGCGAAACCGAGTTATTACCCACAGAACCCCTGACAATTGTGTTATCGGCCAGTGGCTGGGTGCGGGCGGCTAAAGGCCATGATGTAGATCCGGGATCATTAAATTACCGAACCGGCGATCGCTATCTTGCATCGGTCAAAACCCGAAGTAACCAGCAGGTCGTGTTCCTGGATGAAAGCGGCCGTAGTTATTCACTGGCGGCGCATACCTTGCCATCAGCAAGAGGCCAGGGAGAACCGCTCAGTGGTCGATTGCAATCCGCGCCGGAAGTACGCTTTATTGCGGTGATTGCGGCTGAGAATGATCAGATGGTGTTGTTATCCAATACTGCTGGTTATGGTTTTGTCACTCGCTTTGATAACTTACTGGCTAAAAACAAAGCCGGTAAAGCTTTATTCAATCTGCCGGAAAAAGCGGCGTTATTACCACCATTGGTGGTCGATACAAAAATGCCGCAACAACTGGCGGTTGCTGCGGGTGATGGTCGGTTATTAGTCTTCCCAATCAGTGAAGTGCCAGAACTCAATAAAGGCAAAGGCGTCCGTTTAATCAATATTCCGCAGGCACGTTTCACCAGTGGCCAGGAATGGTTGCAATCGGTCACACTGGTTCCGGAAAATCACAGTCTGACGCTGCACGCCGGACGTCGTCATCTCACGCTGAAAACCGCTGATTTGCAACACTATGCCGGAGAGCGCGGCAAACGCGGACATAAGCTACCCCGAGGATTGCAAAAAGTCAGTTCCGTTGAAGTAGCCGAGTAAAAAGCTCGGTTACTTGGTATCCTATTAGGCTGAATTCACAATGCCTGATAGAGATGCTGGATATACCTTCTGATCATTTTTCCGTTACCGCTGTATTGCTGAAAAAAGTCAGTCAACACCGCTGGGCCAGACATTCCTGGTCTTTGCTGGGTGTCATTCCTGGTCTCAGCGAAACACAATTGTCCAATGCGCAGACCGAAGGTGAGCTGCATTATTATCCCGATCTGCATCTGCGTTTATTTCGGCATTATTGTGATAGCTATTATCAAAATCTGATGTCAGAACAGGCCAAGATTTATTTTATCGGCCGCTTGGAAAATGACCTGTTCACCCCGGTTTTACTAACCGTGGATTTCGATGAAGCCGCTTCCTATATGGAAGCTGGCGATCACGTGATGGAAGCAGCTTTGCCAGATGAATTATGTGTCTGGCTGGAACGCTTTCTGATCTATCACTATGCACCGGAAGCTCCCAAAAAGCGCCGTCGTGAAAGGTGGAAAGACAATGATGGAGGCGCTCGATGAAAGAAAAATCGGCATCCGAAAATTTTTTATCGCGCTGGTCCCGCCGTAAACAGCAAACCAATATTGAAGAAGAAACGGCAACTGAAAAATCAGCGCCTACCGAACAAAACCTGACAGATGAAACTGCACCAGCCAAAGAGTCAGCTGATTTGCCCCTTTGGCAACGTGAGAATGTTGATCCGGAAACCAAAAAACAGGCATTACGCGATTTATTTCGTAAACCGGGCTTTAATCAGACTGATGGGCTTGAAGAATACGAAAATGACTATAACTATCATGCTTTTGCTGGATTGGGCTCTGTAGTAACCCATGAAATGAAACGGGTGCTGGAACGTGAGCTGGCGCCAGATGAAACAGCTGAACAGCCAGCAGCGGCTGATCCTGCAGAAGATTCTGAACAGAATAACGACACAAAACCGCGAAATAATCGCGACGAGGAGGATAACCCCATTGCATAACGTGGTTTTGGAAGCAGGCCGAATTGAAATTCATCCGGTGCAATTGATTGAGTTTGAATCCCGTGGTCGTTTACTGATTATTGGCAGTGCCGAGGCTGTTTCTGCCGTGGCAGCACATTGTCAGCCATTAACTATCAGTGCATGTGTGACCGACTCATCAACTGTTACAAGCGATGATGTGACCTTGTTAGCAGGTGAACTGGATAGCTTAACCGGCTGGCTGGGTGAATTTGATGCCGTAATTGCAGGGCAAACATTACGCTTTGATTTGGTATTGGATTTAACTGATTCGCCAATTCTCAAACAAAAAGTTTCGCCTTTAGGTTATTTCGCCCCCGGTGAAAATCAACAAGCTCTGGCCGAAGCCATACAGCAATTGCCCGATCTGATTGGTATTTTTGATAAACCGCGGTATTTCCAATACAAACCGAATATCTGTGCCCATTCGCGCCGTGGTATTCAAGGCTGTAATCAATGTCTTGAAGCCTGTCCCGCTGAAGCAATAAGCCATGCAGGTGACGAAGTTCGGGTAGATCCCAATTTATGCCAGGGTTGTGGCAGCTGTGTGGCCGTTTGCCCATCCGGTGCAATGAATTATGCGTTGCCAACGCTGGACGTTAGCCTTGAACGGTTACGTTCAATGATGCAGCAATATGACGAACTGGAAACCCAGCCACCGCATATTCTGATTCATGATGAATCCAATGCTCAAACCTTGTTGGAGATGCGCGGTCATGAACTCACTGACAATGTGATTACCTTCTCGATTGAAGAAGTTGGCGCATTGAGTATGCCATTCTGGCTGGCGGCGATGGCCTATGGCGCCGCTGGTGTCACGGTTTGGGATGCGCTCACCCATAGTGATCATGATTGGCAGGAATTGCAGCAGCAAATAACCTTAACCAACGAATTATTGAACGGCATGGGCTATTCAACCGCCATTCACTGGCATCAAGGCAATGATTTTACGGCCTTAAAATCCCACATCCAGCAGTTACCCAAAACAGAGGCTGCCACTCCAAGCCGCTTTGCCGGTATGGATAACAAGCGGCGGGTCAGTACCATGGCTTTGTCGCATCTGTATGAAAATGCCCCCTCACCTCAGGCAGAAATCAAACTGGAAAAACCGGCTCCCTTTGGGGAGATTCTGGTCGATAAACAAGCCTGTACATTATGTATGTCTTGCGTATCGGTCTGCCCGGTTGGGGCGTTGGTTGATGGCGTCGATAAACCGCAACTCAATTTTATTGAAGATTTATGTGTGCAATGCGGTATTTGTGAAACGGCCTGCCCTGAAAATGCCATCAGTCTGGCACCACGTTATTTGTATCAACGGGATCAGGCACGGCAAAAGCGTATTTTGCATGAAGAGGCGATTTTTCATTGCATCAGTTGTGCAAAACCGTTTGCCACTCAGAAAATGATCGACACGATTACCGCAAAATTAAAAGATCATCATATGTTTCAGGGCGCGGCGCTGGAACAGCTGAAGATGTGTGAGGATTGTCGTGTCAAAGCCATGTTCAAAAAAGGTTAACAAACGTGGAAGAAATTGAAGAAACTCAGTGGCGTGCCCAAACCTATGCGCTTTTAGCCAATTTGCTGGCAACGCCACCAGAGCAGGACTTGCTTGATAATATCAGCCGTTTGCAAGTCACTGAACCGGAAAGTCCTCTTGGTCAGGGCTGGCAGGCTTTGATCGATGCGGCAGCACACAACATTGCTGAACAAATCGCCGATGAATATCAATTATTGTTTATCGGACTGGCTCAGGGAGAGGTGATTCCATACGGGTCATATTACCAAAGCGGTTTTTTAAATGAAAAACCCCTGGCAAGATTACGTGTTGATCTCGGAAAACTGGGGTTGGAGCGGCAAGAGGATAAAGCTGAACCCGAAGATCATATCGCCGGTGAGTGTGATGTGATGCGACTTATCCTGTCAGCCAATGGCATCCCGGTCATTGACGATAAAGCCTTTTTTAATGCGCATTTACGCCCCTGGGCAGCCAAGTTCTTTACGGATTTGGCCAAGGCAAAAAGTGCCGTTTTTTATGCAGCCGTCGCATTATTGGGCAAACATTTCATAGAAGCGGAACTTCAACGACTCGAACAATGACAGATAGTTTGAATTTGCAGGCGAATCTCCTTGAACAGTAACCTCGTCTGCGCGATAATTAGGGCTCAATTTGTTGTCAACGTTGACAACCCCTTGCGTGTCACTGCACTGAATTTCATTCGGAGAAATCCATGACTGCAAAGCCATCAAATAGCCGCAGAGAATTTCTGCACAAATTGACCGCCACAATTGGTGGCACGGCAACGTTGGCTTTAACAGCAAATACGTTGCAAGCTGCTCCGCAAAAAATTGTACAAACTCCCGCCGAACCCGCTCCTGCTGCAAAAGGTTATCAACATACTGAGCATGTTGAAACTTACTACCAGCGTGCTGACTTTTAAAAGACTGACGTTATGAAACTGACTAAACGTGATCCGGCAGCCATTATCAGTGGTATCTCTGGCGTAAATCGTAGAACCTTTCTGAAAGGTTCAGGTATCGCGGCAGGTGGCGCAGCCTTTATGAGTTTGCTGCCTAATGCAATGATTCAGAAAGCCGAGGCAGCTGAAGGGCGGCAACCCGCATACGATGAAGGTGAAATCACCCGGGTTCGCAGTGTTTGCAGTCATTGCAGTGTAGGCTGCGGTGTCACCGCTGAAGTACAAAATGGCGTGTGGATTGGTCAGGAACCCAGCTTTGATCATCCTTTCAACCTTGGTTCGCATTGTGCCAAAGGTGCTTCAGTTCGTGAACATGGTCATGGTGACAAACGACTCAAATATCCAATGAAAAAAGTCGATGGCAAATGGCAGCGTGTGTCATGGGAACAAGCCATTGATGAAATCGGCACCCAGATGCTGAACATTCGCGAAACATCTGGTCCGGACTCAGTTTACTGGCTGGGGTCAGCAAAATTCAGCAATGAACAGGCTTATCTGTTCCGCAAATTTGCCGCGTTCTGGGGCACCAATAACGTTGATCATCAGGCGCGGATCTGTCATTCCACCACAGTTGCCGGTGTTGCAAACACCTGGGGCTACGGGGCAATGACTAATTCCTATAACGATATTCATAATTCCAAAGCAATTTTTATTATCGGTGCTAACCCGGCCGAGGCACATCCTGTTTCATTACAGCATATTTTCCGCGGTAAAGAGCGTGGTGCACCGGTTATCGTTGTTGATCCGCGTTTCAGCCGTACTGCTGCCCACGCCGATCAATTTATTCGTATTCGTAGCGGTTCTGATATCCCGTTTGTCTGGGGCATGCTCTGGCATATTTTTGAGAATGGCTGGGAAGATAAAAGCTTTATCGAACAGCGCGTTTACGGAATGGACGAAATCCGTAAGGAAGTCGCTAACTGGCCACCTGCTGAAGTTGAAAAGGTTTCCGGAGCCAAAGAAGCCGATGTTTATCAGGCGGCTAAAACCATGGCCGAACATCGTCCCGGCACTGTCATCTGGTGCATGGGCATAACCCAGCATACCGTTGGTAACAGCAATACCCGTGCTTTATGTATCCTGCAACTGGCGCTCGGTAATATGGGTGTTTCCGGTGGTGGGACCAATATTTTCCGTGGTCATGATAACGTTCAGGGTGCCACTGATTTTGGTGTGGTTTCTAATAGTCTTCCGGGTTATTACGGACTGGCTGAAGGTGCCTGGCAGCATTGGGCTCGTGTCTGGGATGTTGAGCTGGACTGGCTGAAACAAAAATTTGATCAGAGTAAATACGAAGAAATCGATGGCACGGCAGTGTCACCAATGTATACCAACGGTATAACAGTCTCTCGCTGGATCGATGGGGTGTTGGAAAACAAAGATAACATCGATCAGAATGATGCCATTAAAGCCATGGTGTTATGGGGACACGCACCCAACAGTCAGACGCGTGGCCCTGAAATGAAAAAAGCCATGGAAAAACTGGATCTGCTGGTAGTGGTTGATCCGTATCCTACTGTTTCAGCGGTAATGAACGATCGTACCGACGGTGTATACCTGTTACCGGCTGCAACACAGTTTGAAACTTATGGTTCATTGACGTCATCAAACCGCTCAGTGCAATGGCGTTTCCAGATTATCAAACCGCTGTTTGAGTCTTTGCCTGATCATACGATCATGTATAAATTCGCCAAAAAATTCGGTTTTGAAAAAGAGCTTTGTAATCAGATTACCGTGAATGGTGAAGAGCCATTAATTGAAGATATCACCCGTGAATACAACAGAGGCATGTGGGCAGTTGGGTACACCGGTCAATCACCAGAACGTCTCAAACTGCAATCGGAAAACCTGCATACCTTCAATACCACCACTTTGAAAGCTGAAGGCGGACCCTGTGATGGTGAGATTTATGGTCTTCCATGGCCATGCTGGGGACCACCGGAAATGAAACATCCTGGCAGCCATATTCTGTATGACAACTCGACACCGGTAGCAGAGGGTGGTGGTCCATTCCGTGCCCGCTTTGGTGTGGAACGTGATGGCGTTAATCTGTTATCCGAAGAAGGTTCCAGTACTGTGGGCGCTGAGCTTACCGATGGTTACCCTGAATTTACCGATGCGATGCTCAAAGAGCTGGGCTGGTGGGATGACCTGACCGCTGAGGAAAAAGCTGAAGCTGAGGGTAGAAACTGGAAAACTGATTTATCCGGTGGTATTCAGCGTGTAGCGATCAAACATGGCTGTGCACCCTATGGAAATGCCAAAGCGCGTGCCATCGTCTGGCAGTTCCCGGATCCAGTACCGATTCACCGCGAACCGCTTTATACAACACGTCGTGATTTGGTAGAGAAATATCCTACTTACGAAGATCGCCGCAGCTTCTATCGTCTGCCGACTCGCTATGGATCAATTCAAGCGACGGATTTTAGCAAAGACTTCCCATTGATTATGACCAGTGGTCGTTTGGTTGAATACGAAGGTGGTGGTGAAGAAACCCGCTCCAATCCATGGCTGGCTGAATTGCAGCAGGATATGTTTATTGAAATCAACCCGGTTGATGCGAACAATGCAGGTATCAGAAATGGTGAACAGGTTTGGGTCGATGGACCTGAAGGTGGCTCCATTAAAGTAATGGCCATGGTGACTGAACGTGTTGAACGGGGCGTTGTGTTTATGCCGTTCCACTTTGGTGGTCATTATCAGGGCAAGGATTTGATTGATAACTATCCTGAAGGCACTGTGCCACATGTTCGAGGTGAATCGTGTAACACCGTATTCACGTATGGTTATGACTCCGTAACGGCAATGCAGGAAACCAAAGTTTCTCTCTGTCGTGTCCGTGCTGCCTAATTAAGGGGATTGCTAAATGGCTCGAATGAAGTTTTTGTGTGATGCCGAGCGTTGTATTGAATGCAATGCCTGTGTCACTGCCTGTAAAAATGAACATGAAGTACCCTGGGGAATTAATCGTCGTCGTGTCGTCACCATTGATGATGGTATTCCAGGTGAAAAATCTATCTCAGTCGCCTGCATGCATTGTACCGATGCACCTTGTCAGGCGGTCTGTCCGGTTGATTGTTTCTACACCACCGATGATGGGGTGGTATTGCATGACAAAGATATCTGCATCGGCTGTGGTTACTGCTTTTATGCCTGCCCGTTTGGCGCTCCGCAATATCCACAGGAAGGTGCCTTTGGTGCACGTGGCAAAATGGACAAATGTACTTTTTGTGCTGGTGGTCCTGAAGAAGATAATTCGGCTGAAGAAGTTGAAAAATATGGGCGTAATCGTTTAGCCGAAGGTAAATTACCATTGTGTGCTGAGATGTGTTCGACCAAAGCATTGATTGCTGGTGATGGTGATATCGTCGCTGATCTGTTCCGCAGCCGCGTTGTTCGTCGTGGTGGCCGTCCGGATAACTGGGGTTGGGCAACAGCCTACAAGGATTAATCATGAGACTGCTTGTTTTAATGCTTGGCGCCTTACTACTGACCGCTTGTTATGAATATACTGACGTAACCATGCATCAAGCTGGCGTGTATAAAGGTAGTGAGGACAATCATGCTCTATCAGCAGAAGAACGCGCAGAAATATTGAAGCAGCGTTTCAACAGCGTACAAACGGATCGCTAACGGAGAAGGCATGTCTGCAACTGCTGCTATGAATAATCGTAAAAAAACATCGCTCTGGGCGATGTTGATCATTGTGCTGGCAATCCTGATATTGCCGTTAACCGGTTATCTGTATGTCAGTATGACGGACCAACCGGCAGCAGATGAGCAGACCAACCCTCGTTCTGATACCTGGCGACAAGTGCGTGAAAATCAAGAAGGTTATAGCGCTGTTAAAGGTCAGGAAACCAATGAACTGATCCAGGGAGCAGGTCAAAACTGGCGTCAGCTGCGCAATGGTCCGATTGCGACCTATGGTGCATGGTTGCTCAGTGGTGTGCTGGTTATTCTTGCTGCATTTTATTTGTGGCGAGGCGAGATCAAATTAACCCATCCGCGTACCGGTAAAACGGTACAGCGCTGGACGTTGAACGAACGTCGCCTGCATTGGACAACAGCCACCTTATTTATCTTGCTGGCCATTACTGGGCTCAGTCTATTGTATGGGCGTTTCGCCTTGATTCCGCTGCTCGGATATCCGGGCTTTTCAGCCTACGCTACTGCAGCCAAATGGATACATAACGTGCTTGGCCCGGTATTCATGGTGGCGTTGTTTATTATCCTTATCAAATGGTTCAAAAATAATCTGTTTACCAAAGTTGATATTGAATGGTTTAAAGCCTTTGGCGGCATGGTAGGGGATAAACATCCTTCTGCAGGCAAGTTTAATGGTGGTGAAAAAGCCTGGTTCTGGACGTTGGCCACAGCAGGTGTGGCATTGTGTTTCTCAGGCCTGGTTTTGGATTTCCCCAATTTTGGACAGGAACGTGAAGTCATCATTGGCGCGCATCTGATCCATATCCTGACCGCGATGTTACTGATGGCATTTTCACTGGGCCATATCTATATCGGTACCCTCGGAACCGAAGGTGCTCTGGAAGGCATGACAACCGGTCATGTTGATGTTGCCTGGGCCGAACAGCATCACGACCTTTGGCTAAAAGAAGTCGAGGAACAACAGCAAAATACACCTCAGTAATTTGCGCAAATCAGATACCTGTTATCAGCCAACTCGCAAAAACGGGTTGGCTGTTGTTTTTTTGATGCCTTAGAAAAAAATTTTTCATGATCCATATTGGATCATTTTTCCTTTATGTAATGCACGAGAAACGTGCCGGCTCAGGCAATGTGCATTTATTTAGTGCATTTTTGAACTCTCGCAAAAGCTCCCCATCTTATCTTTAAACAAAAGCTTGATTTCGCTTTGATTTTTGCTCGTCATCAGGCTTCACATCAGCCGTTAGCCATGATAGTTTTGACTGGATTTTTATTATAAAAAGCCAAAGCAGGCTACGAAGTGAGAGAGGCAGTTCATGACCGAGCAAACCATCAATGCTCAAGCAATTGGAAAAAAGACCAAGCGATCACGTATTACCAGTAAAGGTAGACAGATTGAGCCGAAAGCACTGGCAGAAGTGCGTGAATTACTCGGTAATGCATCCAGACAAAAAGATTTACTGATAGAGCATCTACATAAAATCCAGGATTTCTACAAACATATCTCAGCAGCACATTTAGTCGCGCTGGCGTATGAAATGAAACTGTCTCGCGCTGAAGTCTATGAGGTTGCCACTTTTTACCATCATTTTGATGTGATTAAAGAAGGTGATGCTGTTCCAGCCGATTTAACCGTTCGCGTCTGTGACTCAATGAGTTGTGAAATGGCCGGAGCTGAAGACCTGATTGGTTCTCTTGAAACCGCCATGGGCGAAAAAGTCCGTGTTCAGCGGGTTCCCTGTATTGGTCGTTGTGATAAAGCACCGGTTGCAGTTGTAGGTATGCATCCTGTCGAATTCGCTGATGTTCAAAAAGTCGACAATCTGGTCGAGCAAGGTATCACCGAGCCGGAAACCCTTGCACCGATTTTGTTTGAGCAATACGTAGCTAACGGTGGTTATTCTATTTATCAACAATGTATGGCCGGCCAGCATAATGTCGATAAAGTGCTCGACATGATGGATGACTCAGGACTGCGTGGTCTAGGCGGCGCGGGGTTCCCGGTGGGTCGTAAATGGCGAATTGTTCGTGATCAACCTGCCCCAAGATTGATGGCCGTCAATATCGATGAAGGCGAGCCGGGTACATTTAAAGACAAATATTATCTGGATCGCGATCCCCACTGTTTTCTGGAAGGTATGCTGATTGCTGCCTGGGCCGTAGATATCAATGAAATTTATATTTATCTGCGTGATGAATATGCCGCCATCCGTGTGATGCTGGAACAGGAGCTTGCTAAATTGCGCTCCCACCCTCCGGTAACCAATCTGCCAACGATTCATTTACGTCGTGGTGCCGGTGCCTATATTTGTGGCGAAGAGTCGGCAATGATTGAGTCCATTGAAGGTAAACGTGGCATGCCACGCTTGCGACCACCATTTGTTGCTCAAGTGGGTTTATTCGGACGGCCGACACTTGAACATAATATGGAATCGCTCTATTGGGTTCGCGATATTCTTGAAAAAGGCCCAGAGTGTTTTACCGAACATGGACGTCACGGCCGTAAAGGTCTGCGTTCATTTTCCGTTAGTGGTCGTGTCAATAATCCGGGTGTGCATCTGGCACCTGCAGGTATCACCATGCGTGAACTGATTGATGAATATTGTGGCGGCATGCTCGAAGGGCATAAGTTTTATGGCTATTTCCCCGGCGGTGCATCAGGCGGGATTTTGCCCGCGTCGTTAGGTGATGTGCCATTGGATTTCGACACTTTGCATGAATATGGCAGTTTTATCGGTTCAGCTGCAGTGATCGTCTTTTCCGATAAAGACAGAGCACGCGATTTGGCTGTTAATGCTATGCGTTTCTTTGAGGATGAGTCCTGTGGCCAATGTACGCCATGTCGTGTCGGTACCGCCAAAGCGGTTACCTTAATGAAACAGTCTAAATGGGACGAACCATTGCTCGAAGAGTTGTCTCAAGTAATGGTAGATGCGTCGATTTGTGGTCTGGGGCAGGCTGCTCCAAATCCGCTGCGTAGCGTCGTCAAGTATTTCCCTGAGGAGTTGAAATAATGGCCACTCAATTACAAGATAGCGTTGAAATGGTCGAATTTACACTTAACGGCCAGAAAATCAGTGCCCGTGCCGATGAAACGATTTTAAAAATTGCCGAGCGCGAAGGCATTGAAATCCCGCATTTATGTTATTCCGAACGTGAAGGGCAGGATGGAAACTGCCGCTCATGCATGGTGGAAGTTGAAGGTGAGCGTGTTTTAGCACCTTCATGCTGCCGTTATCCCGGCAATGATATGAAAGTGCAGACAAATAGCGAACGTGCTTTGCATTCGCAAAAAATGGTACTGGAACTGCTCAAATCTGATGTTTCCGAAAAGCCGCATACCCTGCATTCCGAACTCGATTACTGGGCAGGTAAACTTAAAATCAGTACGCCAAGATTTCAGCCTCGCAAACAAGTTGCTCCTGATCTTTCGCATCCCGGTATTGCCGTCAATATGGATGCCTGTATCCAATGTACCCGTTGTGTTCGTGCCTGTCGTGATGAACAGAATAACGATGTAATTGGTCTGGCAATGCGCGGCAGCCACACCGAAATTGTCTTTGATCTTGACGACCCGATGGGGGAAAGCACCTGCGTCGCCTGTGGCGAATGTGTGCAGGCTTGCCCAACCGGTGCATTGATGCCTGCCAATGAAGTGGGCATGGTGGAACCGGACCGTCAGGTTGAATCGGTTTGTCCTTATTGTGGCGTGGGTTGTCAGCTTACCTACAATATTAAAGACGATAAAATTCTCTACGTTGAAGGCCGTGATGGCCCGGCGAACCATGGTCGTTTGTGTGTGAAAGGCCGTTATGGGTTTGATTATGTTCATCATCCACATCGCCTGACCAAACCGCTTATCCGCCGTGAAGGTGCACCGAAAACCGGTGAATTTACGATGGAACCCAACGATATCGACAAAATCTTCCGTGAAGCCACTTGGGAAGAGGCATTGGATATGGCCGCTCAGGGGTTTTTGAAGATCCGCGATCAAAAAGGCCCCAATGCATTAGCCGGTTTTGGCAGTGCCAAAGGCAGCAATGAAGAAGCTTATCTGTTCCAGAAACTAATTCGTACCGGCTTTAAAACCAATAATGTCGATCACTGTACGCGTCTTTGCCATGCCTCATCGGTTGTGGCCTTGCTTGAATGTCTCGGCTCAGGTGCCGTATCCAACCCGGTTGCAGACGTCGATAAAGCAGATGTAATTGTATTGATCGGTGCAAATCCGACAGTGAATCATCCGGTCGGTGCGACGTGGATGAAAAATGCGTTGCGTTCCGGCACCAAATTGATTCTGCTGGATCCACGTACTACTGAACTTTCTCGTGAAGCTACGCATCATCTGGCCTTTAAGCCAGGCAGTGACGTGCCAATGCTCAATGCCATCATGCATGTCATTGTCGAAGAGAATCTGGTCGATCAAAGCTTTGTTGCCGAGCGTACGCAAGGCTTCGAAGATATGAAAAAACACCTGCAGAAATATACGCCGGAATTGATGGAACCGATTTGTGGCATTCCTGCACAAACCTTAAGAGAAGTCGCGCGGCTCTATGCTAAAGCTGATGCGGCGATGATTCTGTGGGGCATGGGTGTTTCGCAACATGTTCATGGTACTGATAATGCCCGTTGCCTGATTTCACTGGCATTAATGACGGGTCAGATTGGCCGTCCGGGTACCGGTCTGCATCCACTGCGTGGACAGAATAATGTTCAGGGTGCATCAGATATGGGGCTTATCCCAATGCGTCTACCGGATTATTACAAAGTAACGGATGATGATGCCCGGCATAATCTTGAACAGTTATGGGGCTCGGAGATTGATTCAAAACCGGGGCTCACCGTTGTAGAAATCATGGATGCCATTCATGCCGGTAATTTGAACGGCCTGTATATCATGGGGGAAAACCCTGCGATGTCGGATCCGGATGCCAATCATGCCCGTGAGGCTTTGTCTGAGCTCGATATTCTGGTGGTACAGGATATCTTCCTGACCGAAACCGCCTATCTGGCAGATGTTATTTTGCCTGCATCAGGCTTCCCGGAAAAAACCGGTACCTTTACCAATACGGATCGATTGGTACAAATGGGACGTAAAGCGATTCCAATGCCGGGAGATGCCCGGCAGGATTTATGGATCATTCAGCAGATTGCCCAGAGAATGGGGCTGGATTGGCATTATGATGGCCCGAAAGAAGTCTTTGAAGAAATTCGTAAAGCGGTTCCATCCATGGGGGGAATCACCTGGGAACGTCTGGAACGTGAACATGGCGTGGTTTATCCCTGTGAACAGGAAGGTGATCCGGGTGAACCGATTATTTTCACCGATCGTTTCCCGACAACGGATGGGCGCGGTCTGTTTGTACCAGCGGATATTGTCGAACCGGATGAACGTCCTGATGAAGAATATCCGTACATCTTAATCACCGGCCGTATGCTGGAACATTGGCATACCGGTTCAATGACCCGTCGTTCCAATGTGCTGGATGCACTGGAACCTGAAGCGGTGGCCACCATTCATCCACTGACACTGGATGAAATGAATGTCAGACCGGGTGAGATGGTGACCTTATCAACCCGTCGCGGTGAAGTATCCGTGGTAGCAAGGGTTGATGAAGCGGTGCCGACCGGAGCGATATTTATGGCCTTCTGTTATTACGAAGCGGCGGTAAACAAACTCTCCAACGCCGCTCTGGATCCGGCAGCAAAAATTCCAGAGTTCAAATATTGCGCGGTGAAAGTCACGCCAGGTGGAGAACCCTTGAAGTTTCATAGCTACGGTGGTGGTCAAGCTGTTAATAAACTCAGGCCTTGATGCACTTTAGTGGCTGTTGTTCCGTGTAGCTGTGGTGGAAATGAAAGATCAACAGCGCCTTACATCACAAAAGGGCATGTTTTCATGCCCTTTTTTATGTCATAAGCGCGCATTCTTGCTAAGATAGCGGCGAATAATCTCTTGACGCAACAGGTCAAAAAAATAAATGAAAATCCTCATAAGTAACGACGACGGCTACATGGCAAAGGGTATCCGTACGCTGGCACGCTCGCTTGCCGGTCTGGGGGAAATCACAGTGGTTGCGCCAGATCGTAACCGCAGTGGTGCCAGTAACTCGCTGACATTGGAAAATCCCTTACGACTGGACCGGATGGAAGACGGTGTTTATCGCGTAGAAGGTACGCCGACAGACTGTGTACATCTGGCCATTACCGGTTTACTGGAAGATGAACCCGACATGGTGGTTTCAGGCATTAATGCAGGAGCCAATCTGGGTGATGATGTGCTGTATTCAGGCACCGTGGCTGCCGCAATGGAAGGACGATTTCTGGGATTGCCCGCGATTGCTATTTCGCTGGCAAGCTTCGAAGGCAAACACTACGAAACAGCAGGCTGGGTGGCCCAACAGTTAGTCGAAAGACTTAAATCTGTAGCATTACCCGCTGATACTATTCTGAATGTGAATGTGCCCGATCTGCCCATTGAAGAAATTATTGGTTTTGAAAGCACCCGTCTTGGTCATCGGCATAAAGCCGAACCCGTGATCAAAGAAATGGATCCGCGTGGCAGACCCATGTATTGGATTGGTCCCGCCGGAGCAGAGCAGGATGCGGGGCCCGGAACCGATTTTGATGCGATTCGCCGTGGTGCAGTATCGGTTACACCATTGCAAATTGATTTAACTCGATACGATGCGATTGATGGCGTCTCAAGATGGTTGGAAAGCACTTTGCCATGATCGCCGATCCACGTGGAATAGGAATGACCTCGCAAAGGACTCGGGATCGACTGATCCAGCGTCTGCAGGAGCGTGGTATCCAGAATATTCAACTGTTAACGGTAATGCGACAGTGTCCTCGGCATTTATTTGTCGACGAGGCTTTAGCCAGCAGAGCATACGAAGATACGGCATTGCCAATCGGCCTGGGCCAGACCATTTCGCAACCTTACATTGTGGCGCGAATGACCGAAATTCTGTTGCAGGGTGGCCCCAGAAACAAAGTATTGGAAATCGGCACTGGCTCTGGCTATCAGACGGCAGTGCTGTCTGCATTAGTGCCAAGAGTCTTCAGTGTTGAGCGTATTGCACCATTACTCAAGCAGGCGAGAGAACGTTTTTATCTGTTAAAGCTTAATAATATTCGCCTCAAACACAGTGATGGCAATTGGGGTTGGCCGGAAAATGGGCCCTATGACGGCATTATTGTCACCTGTGGTGCAGAACACATACCGCCCACATTGTTGGAACAACTTGCACCCGGTGGACGATTGGTCATTCCAGTCGGTGGCAGCAAGGGACAGATCCTGAAAGTGATAGATCGGGTCGGTGGTAAATTTGAAGAGACGGAATGGGACGCCGTCAGTTTTGTCCCGCTTTTAACTGGACAGATTGGATGAAATTATTTTCAGGGCTTTACGCAAAAGTCATGCAATGGGCCAGGCATAAACACGCCACCTATTGGCTGGCATTAGTCAGCTTTACCGAATCATCCTTTTTCCTGATACCACCCGATGTGATGCTGGCGCCAATGTCGCTGGCAAGACCTGATAAAGCCTGGTTTTATGCCGGATTAACCACGATAGCTTCCGTGTTAGGCGGTTTATTGGGCTACATTATTGGGGTGTTTGCTTTACAGATGGTTGAGCCCTTGATCATTCAGTTTGGCTATACTGAAGCCTATGAAACTGCCCAACAATGGTTTGCTGATTATGGTTTCTGGGCCATCTTTTTAGCGGGCTTTACACCGATACCGTACAAGATATTTACCATTGCTTCCGGTGCGGTGGGGATGCTGTTATTACCCTTTATTCTGGGTTCTTTGATTGGTCGTGGTATGCGGTTTTTCCTGGTCGCCGGTTTAATGAAATGGGGTGGTCAGCCGTTTGAAGAAAAATTACATCTGTGGGTGGATCGACTCGGCTGGATCACGGTCGGTCTGTTGGTTTTGGCTTATTTGATATTTGTCTGATATGAAACGGCTGTTCATTGTGCTGATGGTTACGTTGACTGCTTGCAGCGGTAACAATGCGTTAGCGCCGGTCGGCAGGGAAGATTCGGGTAGATATCAGCAACGTCCTGCCCCGACGCCAGCACCCAACAGCTATACCGTCAGAAAAGGCGATACGCTGTATTCCATCAGCTTCCGCTATGGCATGGATTATCGTGATGTTGCACGTATCAACGGCATTCGGCCGCCTTATACCATTTATGTCGGACAAAAAATCAAATTCGATGGTAAGCCGGTTACTACGGCATCCACCACCCGTCCGGGGACTGTAAAACCGAGCCCTGGCAGATCTTCATCACCCTCGGTCACACGTCCTTCAACCACCACTCAACCGTCACGGCCTTCAACCGCCACCCAAACACCGCAGGTGAAACCATCCACACCTAAACCAACATCATCACCAGCGTTGACCTCAGGCAGTGAAAGCCTTATCTGGCGTTGGCCGACTGAGGGCAGGGTGGTGTCGACATTTTCAGAATCTGCCGCGGGTCGAAAAGGGATTAATATTATCGGCAAACCCGGACAGCCGATTTTGGCAGCAGCGGATGGCAAGGTGGTCTACAGCGGTGATGGCTTGCCGCGCTATGGTAATCTGCTGATCATCAAACATAATGATGTCTATCTAAGTGCATATGCCCACAATGATACTTTGCTGGTGAAAGAGGGCGATACAGTGAAAAGTGGTCAGCGCATTGCCACACTGGGTCGGTCCGGTACCCAGGTCGAACAATTGCATTTCGAAATTCGTCGAAACGGTAAACCCGTCGATCCAATCCGCTTTCTGCCTAAACAATAAGCGGCATTATCCGTTACAATAACGGGTTTGCTGCGGCAGCTTTATCAACTAATTTCAATGAGGTACTAGCGTGGAACTCGGCGCGACGATGCAACGAATTAAAACTCTCCGTGATCGCAGTGACGATCTCAGGGGGTATCTTTGACTTCGATACTAAAGCAGAACGCTTAGTCGAAGTCACCCGTGAGCTGGAAGATCCCAATGTCTGGAATGATCCGGAAAACGCCCAAAAATTAGGCCAGGAACGCTCAAGCCTGGAGCGTATTGTCAAAACCCTGTCATCGCACAGTGAAGTTTTAGACGATGCCAAAGACCTGCTCGAACTCGCTGTAGAAGAAAACGACGAAGACACCTTTAATGCCGTCAACAATGATTTAGACGAGCTGGAAAAAGGTCTGGAAAAACTCGAATTCCAGCGCATGTTCTCCGGCAAGCTCGACGCCAACAGCGCCTATCTGGATATCCAATCCGGTTCTGGCGGTACCGAAGCACAGGACTGGGCCAATATTATTCTGCGCATGTATCTGCGTTGGGGCGAAGCCCAGGGCTACAAAGTCACGCTGATGGAAGTCTCCGAAGGTGAGGTTGCTGGTATCAAGAGCGCCACCGTGCGTTTTGAAGGCGAATACGCCTTTGGTATGTTGCGCACCGAAACCGGTGTTCATCGTCTGGTACGTAAATCACCATTTGATTCCGGTGCCCGTCGTCATACCTCATTTGCCTCGGTGTTTGTCTATCCGGAAGTGGATGACACTATCGAAATCGATATTAATCCGTCTGATTTACGTATTGATACCTACCGCTCTAGCGGTGCCGGTGGTCAGCACGTTAACACCACCGATTCAGCGGTACGTATTACCCACGTACCCACCAATACTGTAGTGCAATGTCAGATGGAACGCTCACAGCATAAAAACCGTGACCAGGCGATGAGCCAGTTACGCGCCAAACTGTATGAGCTGGAATTACAAAAGCAAAACGAAGTCAAACAAGCCGCCGAAGAATCCAAATCGGATATCGGCTGGGGCAGTCAAATCCGCTCCTATGTACTCGATCAATCACGCATCAAAGATTTACGTACCGGTGTCGAAACCGGAAACACGCAGGCTGTTCTGGATGGCGATCTGGATCAATTCATTGAAGCCTCACTCAAATCAGGTTTATAAGCGAATCCAACATGACCCAAGAAACAGAATTTGACGAAAACCGACTGATTGCCCAACGTCGTGAAAAACTGGCAACCATTCGCGAACAAGGCAATGCCTTTCCCAATGACTTCCGTCGTAATGTGATGAACGGCGAGTTGCAAACCGAATATGCCGAGTGGGATGGCGATCAACTCAAAGCCACACCGCGTCGCGTCGCAATCGCCGGTCGAATGATGACCAAACGGGTTATGGGGAAAGCCAGCTTTGCCACCGTGCGTGATATGTCCGGCGATATCCAGCTTTATGTCGCACGTGATGAATTACCAGAAGGCGTCTATCCCCAATTCAAAACCTGGGATAACGGCGATATCATCGCTGCCGAAGGCACCTTATTCCGTACCCAAAAGGGTGAATTGTCGGTACATGTTGAAAGCATCAAATTACTGACCAAATCACTGCGTCCATTACCAGAAAAATTCCACGGTCTGTCCGATATGGAAACACGCTATCGCCAGCGGTATGTTGATCTGATCATGAACGAAGCCAGCCGTGAAACCTTCCGGATTCGCACCAAAGTGATCGATGGCGTGCGTCGTTATCTGATGGACAAAGACTACCTCGAAGTCGAAACGCCAATGATGCAAGCTATTCCCGGCGGTGCCACAGCCAGACCGTTCACCACCTATCACAATGCATTAGATATGGATCTGTTCCTGCGTATCGCGCCGGAGCTGTATCTGAAACGACTGATTGTCGGCGGCTTTGAACGCGTGTTCGAAATCAACCGTAATTTCCGTAACGAAGGTCTGTCTACCCGCCATAATCCTGAATTCACTATGGTCGAGTTTTATCAGGCCTATGCAGATTTTAATGATCTGATGGATCTCACCGAAGATATGCTGCGTACTGTGACCCAGAATGTATTAGGCAGCAGCCAGATACATTATCAAGGTCTGGATATTGATTTTGCCCAGCCGTTTGATCGCATGACCGTTAAAGACTCGATCCTGCATTTCAACCCGGATCTGAAAGCCGAACAACTCGACAGCATCGAAGCCGCCACAGAAGTGGCCCAAGGCTTGGGTATTCCACTAAAAGACAGTTACGGACTAGGCAAAGTGCAAATCGAAATCTTCGAAAAAACCGTCGAACATCAACTGATGCAACCGACCTTTATCACCGCCTACCCAACCGAAGTCTCACCTTTGGCAAGACGCAGTGATAACGACCCGTTTGTCACCGATCGCTTTGAATTCTTCGTCGGTGGCCGTGAAATTGCCAATGGCTTTTCAGAGTTAAATGACGCCGAAGACCAGGCCGAACGTTTCAAAGCCCAGGTCGCAGAAAAAGATGCCGGTGATATCGAAGCCATGCACTACGACGCCGACTATATCCGTGCCCTGGAATACGGTATGCCACCAACAGCGGGTGAGGGAATTGGTATTGATCGGTTGGTGATGTTGTTGACCGATTCTCCGTCGATCAGAGACGTGTTACTGTTTCCGCATATGCGGCCAGAGTAGATCACTGGATAATTGATAAATAAAAAAACGGGCTTAATGGCCCGTTTTTTATGCGACATCGAAAGTGAAGCCGAGACATTTTTATCTTGTCACTTATTAAAAATCGGTCTATTGTCCACCCTAATGATCTTGAGAAGCTGGTCGTTCTAAGTGTCAGAATGATATTAAGTTTTTTGGGCTCTAGTGAGTTTTTACTCGTAGATAAGGAGGTCCAATGAAGCTTCAGCAAGTTCTCTCATCAATCAACCAGATTGAAAAATCCAAATTTATTACCTGTCTGGATAAGCTCTGTACCTCAGCAGAGAAATCAAACAAATCTATCTCCGAAGCCTTAAAGAAAGTTAACAAAGAAATCAAAGATGCTTCTGGTGTTGAAATAACCCAATTATTTAATGCGGTTTCCTCTGACTATAAATGTTCAATTCAATCACAGCTGGCAATGGCTGGAGCCTCAACCGGGTTATTAATAAATATATTAACAAGGGATGGTAATGCTGTTGCAAGAACATCATGGATTGAACAGCTATATTCAAAAGAGCAGGAACGTTTAGACAAACTATCTCAAGAATTAATAAACGAAATCGAAAAAGCCGACCAAGAAAATTATGATCATGCTCATCGATTGAGTATTTTTCGAAATTGTATTGAGGTCGCATACAAAAACGATTTACAAATTAATCGACAAGCAAATATTTCAGATGATGAACGAAGTATTCTGAATATTTTGGCACATGAATTAAAAATTTCTCAGGATGAAGCTGCTGCGATAGAACATCTTTCCGATCCCATTAAAGCCGGTAAAGAGACTGTTGAAGCATGCCTTCAGACTCTTCGAGAAATGGGCATAATTTTTATTAATCGACGGACTTCAGAAGTTCTAATTCCTGATGAAATCATTCTTGTATTGAATGAAATACAGAATAAAGAATTAGCAGATAAATACTTATTACGTATTTTCCGCTGTTTATCAGATGCTGAGTTATCTAACATCTTGAAAAGTTACGACAAGCGTATTCGTGGGATAACAAGGGCAGAGAAAATCAATACGATTTTACATGCTGGAATTAGTATCAGAGATATTCTCTCAGATGATTTATTCGACAAAGACGAAAATCAAAATCAGCGTAAAGAACGACTTAAAGAATTAATTAATGAGCTTGATATCCCAGCGGAAAGATTGGGTACTACTCTGGATGAGCGGATTAATATCATTATTGAAAGTTTAAGATCGGCTACAGAACGGGAATTTGATGCTATCAGTGCCACTAGTTATAAAGAATTATTCGAAGCATTAGAAAGTAATTTTAATAGTTTAAATAATGAGTCTAACGAAACATTTATTGAACGTCTCAGACGAGAGTTCGAACTGGAAGACAATGAAGAGCTTGATACAGAAAGATTACGCGCTCTTTCAATTACTCCTCACGATATTCTTTACCTCCTTTCCAATGAAGAAATAAAAAACCTTAGAGACAGCATGAAGCTGTCCAAGAAAGGTAATCCACGGGTTGTCATTCTGGAAGCTTTCGCCAGTGCAAATGATAAATTAATTGAAAACTTTGGTTTGCTTTCACGCCGTGATTTAGCTGGCTTAAGAGCGGCTGGGGTTGAAATTAATGAGTCCGAACTCGGCAGCAAATTTGAGGAAACCATAAAAGCAATATTAGAAAGTCTTGAGCTTAATGTTAACGAAGAGCTTAGAAAATCTTTAAATACAGCCAAAGATAAAGCCGACATTTTGATTTCACTCAGCGAAGATGACGTAATTGTTGGTGAAGCAAAATCATTTAAAAATGGAGATTACGCAAAATATTCCACCACTTCGAGACAGGTTAAAGCCTATGCCAACCGCTGTGAGAAGGAGGGGAAAAGAGTGGCACAAGTCCTTATTATTGCCCCGAGTTTTTCAGCGGATTTTATTGAATCAGCAGCAATGGACACGGATATTAATATTTCATTATTAACAGCGGATGGTTTAAAGCTGATTTATGACACATACAAAACGAAGCGGAAACCAAATTTTTCAGCAAAGTTACTTACAAAAGGTGGGTTATTAAAAGCTGAATTGATAGCGAAGAATTTGTGAAAATTAAATTATCTACTGCACCATTTATCTCTTTAATTATAGTTTGGCGGAATGTTTTTAACAGATTTTTATTTGTAATAAAAGGTTAAAAGTATGATTGTGGTTCCAAATTATTCGTGTTGGGGCATAAAAGATTCTGGAGAAGATATATCTCAAGATATATTGGATATTTTAAACGATGCTACTTCATTCATAATTGTAGGTGGGTACAATTTCACATTTAAAACTGCTGGTTATACTTTTTTTAATATACTAAGAAAAAAAGTATCTTATGGCATCCCAGTCTTAATGATAATCCCAACTAATTTAGCTGGGCCTTGGAGCAATCAACCAAAAATAATTAACTACTGCAACATGCATGGAATTGGAATCATACTAAATGGAAACAATCATTCAAAATGGTTATTGACGGAAAATGATTTGTACTATGGCTCTAGTAATTTTACTGAAACAAGCTGGAAGCAAAGAGTTGAAGTTGTAACGATACATAAACACTCGAATATTCAAAAAAACTGGAAATACTCGACTGTCTTAGATTTTCGTAAATTCGTTCAACGAGAAATCGTCCGTTTAAATAAAAGAAAGGCGATGAAAAATATTCCGGGTCTTATTACGCATACAATAACTGTATGGAAGAACATTAAACCACTAGTAAAAAAACTAAATCCATCTATCGAAAAAGTTATACAAACGCTCCAAAACTATCATCTAGTTGAACAGATGATTGAAGAGTTAACAGCAGAATGGTTTGCTTTCTATCCCTTGGAAATATTTGAGCAGATATATAAAATGAATAGCGATTTACTATTTAAGATAAATGGACTTTGTGAGTTCGCCTATTTTCATATTTATAATGAGTTCACAGAGATAGTTGAATTTGAAGATGTTGAGGTAATAAATGAATATAATTCTTTATATAATGACATCATAATTTCTATTGAAAATGATATTATAAATTTATCAGATAAGTCAGACAACATACTAAATATCAGCTCTAATTTCACCTCTAAAAATGATGAGTTAATTGAACTCATTAATAGTAGAATCACTATAGATGATACATAACAAATGGATGAAGTTGTAATTGAGACAAGGATTAGTCAATTTTGTTTAGTTTAAAAAATGGGGACACTTACCTTTAATTGATGTTTTATTGCTGTGCTGAAAATAGTCTGGCATGTATTCCTAAAACAAAGTTAAGTTGGCTGCCCCCCTTGACTCTCTGTTCGCTAACAAAACTGGAATTAACCTGCTCAAATGAGAGATGATAGCAACTTAGCGTTTTGGCGGGCAGTGCCTCCAATGAAATTGACATAAAACCAAGGCGGGAATATGCCAAAAGAGAGCTCTCTATCTAACAAAGTCAAAGAGTCAGTGGTAATTGAGAAATTCATTTTCCACATTGTTATCAAAGGCGAAGATGAGCCGCGAACAATGACAAGGGTCGATCTGGAGCCGAATCAACGGGAGTTCTTCTGTCAGCGAATAGCGGATTCTGCCGAAGGGACACAATTCAAGTTTCGAGAGAAAGACATGGGGACAGCGCTACGCTGCAAGCGAATCATCGAAAATCCTGATGAATACTTTCTCCCCGAATCAATTAGTCTCGCGACAGATTTCCAAGAAGAACACAAAGGCAATGTGACGGATGGTGCCTTCATTGTTGCATTTTTTAATATTGAAGTAGAGGAGCAAAGAGTGCCTATGATCGCTATGATCAAAATGGATCATAGCCGAGTTCTAGAGTACAAAATTAAGCAGGAAGCAGGTGGTTCTGTAGCCAAGATAAGTGAAATCCTGAACTCCTTTGTAGAGAGTAAAACTGCTGTTCAAAAATGCGCTATCGTTGATGTCGGGGATACATTCGACTGGGATGTTCTCGCATTTGAGAAGCGAAAAAAGGTAGGCATCGCTGACTATTTCAGAATTTTTCTTAAGGTCACAGAGGCTGACAATGCAAGCAATCTGACAAGGAAAGCCGTGAGCTCAACTTTCACTTGGGCACGTACTAACAGCCAAGATCTGGCTGAATTGCCACGCTACTACAAGGATAGGGCCATCGCATACTTAGAAATGCATGATCATTTTGACACCGAGACTTTTGTTAATGCGGTTGTGAAAGATGATGACGAGGAAAGAAAAGCTCGACTTATGAAAAGCCTACATGAAGAGCTTTCAGTCACTGGTGTAGCTGGGCAGAGATTCGCTCCAAGGCCCGCTTCAATTCTTGATGCAGATAAGAGAAATAAAATCGTAACGGATAAAAATGTCCAAGTTATCTGGTCGGGAGATGAGGAAGCCGCAGGCATTACAATCGGCGATCCTGATGAGAGTGGAATGATCGACATTCACATTAGAACAAAGTCAAACCCAAAAAACAGAGTCAAATGAAAGAAAAGAATCTGATTTTTAAGTTAAGAGACAAGATTTTTGACCTCTACGCAAAAGCTGTTTCATCTGAGGACGGCGTTGAAGACGTGTGCATGGATGGCGAGGAAAGTGTCGAGCTCTTAAAGTTGGCGTCAGAAATAATTTTTCTCGCCAAGAAGCTTGACGTACAGACATCCATTCGACTCGAAGTAGATGAAGAGTATACGGAAATCGATAATTTAGAGCCGTACCTCAATGAAACGTATCGGTTTTCGAAATGGCGTCTAAACATTAGCAAGCCCGTTTTATCAAAAGGGTTAAAAACTAAAGACGACGATCCGTCCATATTATTTTTCTTTGAAGAAAAAATATTCAAAGCTTGGCTTGACGCTTTGAACCCCTTGAAGAGCATTAATAACTTATTCGTTGAAAACCAATCCGTTTTAATATTCGTGGCTGGGCTCAAAGCTAGCTTTGGGGGGCCTAGACTTGCTGTGTTACCTCTTGATAGTACAGAAGTTATCGACAGCTGGTGGCCGTTTGAAAGTGAGTTACCCGAAGAGAAAACTCTCAGAGAGCACGTGCATTTAGTTCCATCTGAACCAATTAGCCTTTCTCCTCAGTCTTTTGAGCTCACATGGGGTGATTTTGGGTGCAGCTTAGCCAGCCCATTTCGTAGAATGTCCGGCATGTGTGCGGCAGCGGGCTTTTCTGACGTCATCTATGGCCAGGAAAAAATAGTTCTTAAAGGTGTCCGGCACCTACAGATCCCACTTCTGTATAAATCTGAAGAAGTGCCCGATAAAGATGCATTAACTTTAATACAAAGTGCCTTATCGTGGGTATACGAAGAAAGAGTCGATACAAGGAAAAGGCTTCTCTCAGATAGGTTATGTTTGGAGTCAGATAACGAAGCCAGTTTTCTCTCTTTATTGGTTCAACATTTGGAAGACTCGTTAAAACAATCAAAGGACCAATATCGATTTGTAATTCTAGATCGAAAAGATGAGTATGCTAAGGAGTTGCGAGATCTTTTAAAAGATTTAAGGCAACAAGCTGATTTATACGCAGAGAAAGTAAGAGGTTTAATAGCTGGGTTGCTCAGGGATACGCTTGCCGCTTTCGTGTTTGTTGCACTCTCGTTAAGCTCTCGGCTTGGTTCAAAGGTTGACGTTTTAATGTCTGACGCCGGTGTTCTTTTTTTTAAGGCATTAGCTATCTATTTTATCGTTTCTGCTTTGTTTCAGGCGACTTCTGCTGTAAGAGATATATGGCTTTCCGATAAAGAACTTGAAGAATGGTCTGAAGTAACTAGAGAGTATTTTTCTAGGAAAGAAATACACGAAAGAATCAATAAAGATTTGCGAGGACGACGTAACACTTTTTATTTTTATATGGTTCTTATTGTGCTTTCGTATTCAATCATGGCAGGTCTAAGTTGGAATATGTTATGTATCGCGCAATATTTTATTAATGTCGGCGGCACTAATTAGTAAAAGTGTATCAAGGGTTCAGCCAACTTGATTTGGTTTGATTCCGCGAATCAATGGGGTCAGAGTATTTGATTTTACTCTAAGCCACTATTTATGCAGCCGATGAAATCGTTATGTGAGACCTTTTAACGCCAGCTGAAAACGCTCAGTCACTATTTAAGATGGGAGCTTATTTACCATCGTGTCATGTTAATCTTGAATTCCATACTGTTCTTATCAGGTCTTACTGTGAATCGAATAAACCCAGCTAAGCTACATAACAGTAAATGGACGGCGGTGAATCCGATAAATCGAGAAAAGCATTTCCTGGTATCAGACATCGAGTTTGATGAAGATGGTTCAGTTATCTCATGCAAATTGGAAGCGATTATTTCTAAGAAGCTCTATTTAATCGACTGGACGGAATTAAAAAACCAAGAAAAATGGATTCAGGGTTGGAAATAGCTATTAGCAGTGGTGGAACCAAAAGGGGCAGAGTATTTGGTTTTGAGATACTTTACCCCTTGATCCCTTAAAAGCCGAGAATAAAACTGGGTTAAAAAATCAACGCAAAAAGGCCGATCACGACAAGCAATCCGATAATAAAAATAATCCCTGCTACACTGCCTAAAAATTTAAACATGAATATCTCCTCGTTGTTTTCAATGGATGTGGGCCGATTTTGTTTGGCTCACTAACAACTCATACTTGCATGCTTCTCAAATAGTGAGCGATAACATCAGTTAACTTGTACCTTCCACAACGAGTGAGGTGCTACTACTTTTTTACGGGCTGTTTGGCTAGATATAATCAAAAGAAATTAGTGGGACCAGTTTCTTATTAATAGTAATTTTTTAATTAGTAAAAATTACTTTTTTCATCCTGTGAAAACGCCTGGACGACCAAGACTGAATATCTGCATACGTGATTGTTTCTAGATATAAACTACAGATTATGTTTGTGGCAGAAGATGGTTATTTTTTTTAGTTTGGGCTTCTTTATGAAGCGCCAACAAAATATAGTTGTAGTCTACATTCATAGTGGGGAATAAATGTGATGAATGATATTGGTTCTAACGCTGATTACGCAGAAGAATCCTTTACACCTGAACAAATTAGCGAGTTGTCCGGTGACACGTTACTGGAGTTTGGCGCACCCTGGTGTGGTCACTGTCAGGCGGCAAGTTCGGCGATAAACGAAGCCGTATCTGAACATTCAGAACTGCGTCATCTAAAAATATATGATGGAAAGGGCAAACGACTGGGGCGTGCGTTCAAGGTAAAGCTTTGGCCGACGTTGATACTGCTGCACGATGGTCATGAAGTGGATCGTCTGGTGAGGCCATTACGTTCGGATGAAGTTCGCGAATTAATGTCGAAACTCAACTAAAAGCGGCTAATAGGTTAAGGCATCTGACGCCCTCAACGTTGTCGCTTCTAAGAACATTCCCTTTCGCTGCTCTTAAACGCAAAACCTTCGAAATCCCTTTTTGGAATAATCTTAAAGACCTGGAACAGCCGAATTGAAGTGGCTGGATATCGCGAAAAACTGACTTCAAATTTGATAAGTGACGGCAGCCTGGCAAGGCCATTAGCCTTGATGACCGATCGTTGCAATTCATAACACTTGTTAAAAAAGATCGGCATAATATTGCAGGCCAGTATTAGGCTCGGGTCCCTGACCCAGAATCAAGTCGCTTTAACCTTTGGAACATCGCATGAAACATATTGGATGGCTGCTTTTCGTCATGTACAGTTCGAACGCGCTGTCTGCTGGCGAAGTTGAAATCCCTTTGCTGGCTGAAACCGCGCATCTCCAGACAGCGATCAGTCGCGCCCTTGAATTCGATGAGAATGGCCAGAGCACCATTAGCAACGACCCATGTAACCGGGTTGAATTGTCCGATATGGTGGTGGTTACCGAAGATGCCCAATTGTCTGTCGGCATGGCCTTGACTGCCACGACAGGTGCTTATGTACTCGGTGCTTGTCGGGGCCCAAAACCGTGGCAGGGTCGTCTTGCGTTGAAACTGACCCCACAGGTGATGGCTTCGGGACTGGGCATAGAGTTTCTGCCTGATTCGATCGAGTTATCTCGCCCGGATAGCACCCCCGGCCTTTTGAGTAAACCGGTTCAGCTCATTGCCGATACACTGGTACTGCCGCGCATGAAGCGGGTGCAAATTGACCTGGCCGGGCCGCTGAACAGCCTTGATGGATTAATCGTGCAAATGATGGGGGCGGGGAGAGAGCAAGGTGGTGAGCAGTCCCTGCTTCAGCGAACTCATATTACCCGCCTTCAAACGGAAGAAACAGGCGTCAGAGCCTGGCTGGCGTTTCAGGTTCGCCCCCCTGAACCAGCCGAACAAGCAGTTGAACCAACATTTGACGACAGCGAGTTGGCTCAATGGCAAACGCTTGAAGATGAGTTAGATGGCTTTCTGACGACCATTATTTCGGCGCTGGCCTACTCGACGGAGTCTCGTGCCTTACGTCTGGAATTACTCGCCGTGCTGCTGGACGCGCGACACGCGATTGCTGAAGCGCTGACGGTCGATGATCCTGCATATGATCCGGTTCGAGAACTTTTCCTGACGACATGGGAGCGGTTGCGGCCACTGATGAGCGAACTGGAAGGCCTGAAGACACCGGGACTGGAAGTGGATTTCAAGCTTGCCGCGTTTATAGCTGGTGGTGACGCGCTGCGAGCACTTGACGCCCTCGGGCCGGAGTATGGTTTTGAAATTACCCGTGACGGACTGCGCCGGCTTGCCCGCTTGCTGCTCGCCGAAGCGGTGCCTCCGAGTTTTACACCTTTGCCATTGGAGGTTGATCCAGAGTTTCGTGATTTGTTTGGGTTTAATGCCAAAGACGAGGCCGTATTTACACCAGCAGAATTGACGGGACAAATCTCCGGTGGTTTTGGCTGGATAGGGTCTTGGCTGATGTCGAACGCTCATGCTGAAAGTATCCAACCAGCCGAGGCTCTAAAGGGGGTGGTCCCGCGACCGGATAACCTTAATGATTACCTTGAGCTGGTCGACAGCTTACTGGAGGAAGAAGCCAGTGCCTGGCTGGCTAAAAATGATAGCGTACCTGAGATGATGGCGGAGCGACTGGATCCTTTGGTTCGTGCCACAGCATGGAAAGAGTCCTGCTGGCGCCACCTCGTAATTTCGAGTGGCGAGCCTCAAGTGTTGCGTTCAGCCGGAGGGGCGGTGGGCATGATGCAGATCAACGGTCGGGTCTGGCGCAAGGTCTACGATCTGGACCGTCTCGTGGATGAGGTTGATTACAATGTGAACGCCGGTATCGATATTTTGACCCATTACATGCTTGATTATGCGATCCGTAAAGGCGAGCACGAACAGCCCGGCGGTGCTGACAATTTGGTAAAGGCAACCTACGCCGCTTATAACGGCGGTCCTGGGCAGTTGGCACGATACCGTCGCGAAGACACCTCCGCCCAATTGAAGGCCATCGACAATGCATTCTGGCAACATTACACAACCATCAAGGCCCATAAATGGCCGGACATCTCAAGCTGCTACTCGGTCGGTGGTTGACACCAGAGTTCAAGGTTTCAGTCAGATTGATTTTGCTTTTCTCAGAGCGGTGCCTTTACTGCAGTAAACTCTGAGCACCTTCAATCAATATAAAGCCCTGTTTACAGAGAACAGGGCTTTATGTCCTAGCATTTTATTGATTGATTATTTCTGTCTAAAGCTATCAAAACGTGCAATATGTTCTTCCAGATTTTGGTTGAGCATTTCTGCGTAGCGTTGAGTGAAGTATTCAATGGCGGCTTGTTTTTCGGCTTGTAGATTTTCTGCACTTTCAACCGAACGGGCGACGCTGAAGGCATTAAAGCGAGCGGCTGAAAACAGAATAGATGTATTGGCGTCGTCTACACTGCTGTCTGCTGCTTGTTGATTAGCAAGGGCAATGAATTCATCGACACGTTGTTGAAATGTTTTTGTTGGTGAATTTTCACTCATTCTTTCTCTCTCATTAATGTTATGGGTTTGAAATTTGATAGCAGTCCTGATGAGGTTGTTATTGGCTATGTAAGCCAATTGAACGCAACACATAATATCAGATAGAAAAACCTGAGCAGTTTTAGGTTCACTAAAGACAGTAAAACGCGAAAGAGTTTTTGGACTAGCACTCATCAATTAACTCGATCTTTACTCCTTAAGAGTCCTATATTAAATCATTAGACCGAATACGAACTATGCGTAAAACTGATAAAAAAATTGATAACGAACTTCGGCTAAAATTGACCGATGTATGTGAACAAGGATTAAAAGATATCGCTGGTTTCCAGTGGCTAACGCACTTGGTGAACTATGATGATTATCCAAATAGCTTAATGGTTGTTTGTGTATTTGATACCAACGAGAATTTGAAAAATTACCTCCAATCAGATGACAGCCAAGCATTGATATCTCTAATTGAAGCTGAATTTAAAACGATGGATATCAAGCTCAAACGCCTTGGTGATCATATCGCATACGATTCTGAAGAGAACTGTAATCAATACCACAATGGTAATTGGGCACTTAGGTTGGGTTAACCAATATCAATCAACTCTTACCTCTATTTATTAGACAAACAAGCAAGCATCAGTCACCAACTAATTTAAACAAGCGGCTGTAGTTTATACTGCACGGTATCTTTTACTGGATACGTTTGAGCGATAAAAACCGAATAATGAAAATACCAAAACAAATTCAGCCGCTTGTTGATGATGGCCTTGTGGATGAAGTGATTAGTCGCTTAATGAGCGGCAAAGAAGCCGATGTCTATGTCGTGAGATGTGGTGATGAAATACGCTGTGCCAAAGTCTATAAAGATGCGGTCAAGCGTAGCTTTAAAAAAGCCGTTCAATACCAGGAAGGACGAAAAGTACGCAATAGTCGCCGGGGCCGGGCGATGGAAAAAGGCTCTAAATTTGGTCGTCAGCAGCAGGAAGAAACCTGGCAGAATGCCGAAGTCGATGCCCTGTATTTGCTTGCCAGTGCCGGAGTGAGGGTACCTGAACCCTATGACTGCCTGAATGGCGTGTTATTGATGGAATTGATTACGGATGAGGAGGGTAATGTCGCGCCGCGCCTCAACGATGTCTCCATGTCTGCCGAGCAAGCCATCGAAGACCACATGATGGTCATGCATTCGGTGAAAAAAATGCTTTGTGCTGGCTTAGTCCATGGCGATTTGTCAGAGTTTAATGTTCTGGTCGATGCACATGGCCCGGTTATTATCGATCTGCCACAAGCGGTGAATGCGGTGGCCAATAATAATGCCCAAGCTATGTTAAGTCGTGATGTGCAAAATATGACCCGTTACTATGCTCAATTCGCACCCGAACTTCGTAAAACGCATTTCGACAAAGAAATATGGTCGCTCTTCGAAAATGGGGAATTACTACCTGATACAGAACTCACTGGTCTGTTTGAAGAAGATACTCAAGCCGCTGATGTGGATGGGGTGATGCTTGAAATCAAAGCGATCCTGGAAGAAGAACAAGAAAGGCAATTGTGGTTACGTGATAAGGATGATTAAGGTTTAACCGTATTATTTTTAGAAAAAATCAAGTTGGCTGATCCTCTGATTGCTTCCCATGCCGCTGAAAATAGTCCCGCGCAGCGCGGTTGACCTTAGGGGCGAGCAGCAGTGCGGAAATCATGGTCGGTATCGCCATGGTCGCATAGAGTCCGTCAATGAGGCCGATGATGGCCGGCAGACTGGTCACGCTGCCAAAAACCACCAGTGCGGCGTAAATCCAGACGTAATGGTGCTGATGTCGCGCCCCAATCAGAAAGCCCAGACACTTGCTGCCGTAATACCAGAAGGTAAAAATGGTGCTCAGCGACAGCAGCGCCACGACAACGGTAAGCAGATAGGCACCGATACCGGGGAAGGCGGTTTCAAATGCTTGTGATGTCAGGGTCACACCATCGATGTCGCCATCAACTTGCCAGCTACCGGTCACCAGAATGGCCAGAGCAGTACAGGTACATACCAACAGGGTATCGATAACTGGCCCCATCATAGCAACCAGACCCTCACGAATGGGTTCATTGGTACGTGCCGCACCATGGGCCATTGCCTCGGTACCAATTCCAGCTTCGTTGGAAAAAGCCCCGCGGCGCACGCCCATCAGAATGACGGTGCCAATAGCGCCCCCCGCGACGGCGTCACCGGAAAAGGCATCGCTAATAATCAGCTGAAAAGCGGCCGGAATTTCGCTGGCGAAACGCATCAACAGCAGGGCGGTCATCCCCAGATAAAGCAATACCATAACCGGTAGCATGCGTAACGTAACGCGGCCAACGCGTTGGATATGGCCTGTCGTCACCAACAATACCAGGGCGGCAATGAGTACCCCCATCACCAGATCAAATGTGAAATGGCTTTGTGACGTGGCCCAGCCGGCAGGTTCAGCCACCACTTCACGGACAATTTGCACCAACTGGTTAACCTGAAAGGCGGGCATGGTGCCCATCAGCCCGGCGACTGCAAACAGCACGGCCAGTGGCCACCAGCGTTTGCCCAGACCTTCGCGTACGACATACATGGGACCACCCTGAAGGTTGCCCTCACTGTCTTTGCCGCGAAACATTACACTCAGGGAGCAGGTATAAAACTTGGTGGCGACACCGATGATGGCTGTCACCCACATCCAGAAGATGGCGCCCGGGCCGCCCATGGTAATTGCCAGCGCTACACCGGCAATATTGCCCAGTCCCAGCGTCCCGGACAGGGCGGTGCTCAGCGCCTGAGTATGGGGTATATCACCTTCATCGCCTTCACGATCAAAACGTCCTGTCAGGATTTGTAAGGCATGTCTGAAATGGCGATAAGGCAGGCCACCCGAATACACCACAAAAAACAGCCCACCACCTACCAGCAATATAACCAGCGGCAGGCCCCACATAAAATTGGCGAAGGCGGTAAAAAGCGCTTCCATGTTGTTATCCTGATTGTGTTCAGGCTTTTACCCTAGCGCTTTGCCGGTACAGATTCAAAAGACATTCGACAAGAGTGGGGACGCTTCCCTTTAATTGGTTAATATTCTAGTCTATTGCTATGCTCGAAATAGCCGACATATATTTCAAAATTCCATACCTCATTACCCAGTTAGATAATTGACGTGATGATGTATTTTTTCTTGATGATGACAAGCAACGCTATTTAGAGTGCAACACTTACTCTTGTTAAAACATCAGGTAACGTTTTTTGGCATATTCCTTGATGGATAATAAAAGGGAATCTTCCCTTTTTCGACTGAGAATGAATATAAACAATGCTCTTAGATTATTCATTATGTATGCCTTAATTTCAGCGCATGTTATTTGAATGGCCAGAATATCTACAGGATAAAAATTATTATGGCGAGTTTGGATACTCAGCAGGGGATTATTGAAAACAGCAAGGTCACAATTGGACCATGTACCTATGGTTATGAGTACTTGCAAGTATTCGGCTCGGAAGGCGTTTCGTTGACAATAGGCAGTTTCTGTTCAATTGCAATGAAAACCACTATATTTCTTGGCTCAAACCATCGAACTGATTGGATCACTACCTTTCCATTTGGTCATCAAATGGCTGATGAGTTAGGAGGCCGGGAAATAAAAGGCCATCCGGCTAGTAATGGTGACGTCGTCATCGGCCATGATGTTTGGATTGGCTATGGCTCAACTATTGTATCTGGCGTAACAATTGGAAGCGGAGCTGTTATTGCTGCCAACGCTCACGTTGTTAAGGATGTTGCTCCCTATGAAATTGTCGGTGGAAACCCTGCAAAACACATTCGATATAGGTTCGATGAGGAAATAAGAGCGTTACTTTTGGAGTTAAGATGGTGGGATTTGCCTATCAGCGTAATTAAAGAGCTGAGCCAAACCTTATCTTCAGAGCCGACGGTTGATTTACTGAAGTCACTCGTTGCTTCGTTTAGAGCCTGATTATGTTTGATGTGCATTGCAATTTAAAACCTACTGTTCTGATATAAGGATGCTTTGGTTTGGCGAGAAATTAAGTGGCAGACATCTAACTTACTGGTTATGCGGGAGAAGTTTCTTTCTTTATCAACTTCATCTATTGTTTACTTTGCTTTATAAACGGGGTGAGGTCACTGGACGTCTAGTGGATTCCTTCATCCGAATAAATGCAACATAACGCATCAAAGGCGACGCTCATAACTCGCACGCTTTAATGCGAGTGTTATCAACCTCTATTAATGGAAGAGAGACCATGAGCATCATTGAAGCCTTTCCCAACGGAACGCCAATAGATAATCAAAACATCTTTGAAAGTATTTCCAGCCGCATGTCTGGTTTTTTGTATCGTTGCCGCATGGACAATGACTACACCATGCTGAACATGTTCGGCAATGTCCAGGAGCTGACCGGTTATAAACATCAGGAGTTAATTGGCAACAAACTTACTTCCTACGTGAATCTGATCCACGAGGAGGATGCACAGGCTGTCGATGATGCAGTGGCGGCAGCTATTGAAGAGCGTAAGAACTGGGATGTGGATTACCGCTTAAAATGCAAAACGGGTGACCCCATTTGGGTGAATGAAAAGGGCGGCCCGGTATTTGACGACAATAATCAAGTGGCGTTTCTTGAGGGGGTGGTGACCACGATACAAGCCAGGAAATTGCAGGAACTGGAGCGTCAATCCAGAATGGATGAAGTGGAAAGCCATAGCGCGGACATCATCAAGCAAACCCATACCATTTTGGATATGTTGAAAACCCTCCGCCTGCTTAGCTTGAATGCCAGTATTGAGGCCGCACGTGCTGGAGACGCGGGCCGAGGTTTTGCTGTAGTTGCATCCGAGGTAAAAAAACTGGCCGAGAACACGGGGCATGCCACTACCGAAATCACCCGATTAACCAAAGAGCTCGACGCACTGCTTAAGTAATTATTTATCCAGGCGACCAGATAAAGGCAAAGCCATAACATGCAACCCGAAGAAATTAAGGAAATTTTCGATCAGCAAGCTTCAGGCTACGATCAGCAATGGGCCAGAATGGCGTCCATCAATAATGGTTTATATTTTTTGCTGGAATCTGTTTTTGCGGGGTTAGCTGAAGATGCTCACATTCTTTGTGTGGGAGCTGGCACAGGCAAAGAGTTGATTCATCTTGCCAGGAAATTTCCCAGTTGGCAGTTTACGGCGGTAGAGCCTTCAGGTGCCATGCTTGCTGTCTGTCGTCAAAAGGTTGAAGAGGAAGGGATGACGAGTCGCTGTCATTTTCATGAAGGCTATCTTGACTCTTTACCTGACAAACAGCTTTATGACGCAGCAACCTGCTTTCTGGTTTCCCAGTTTATTCTGGATCAACAGCTGCGCACAAAGCTGTTTGGTGAAATTGCTCAAAGACTGAAACAGGGTGGAATATTGGCAAGTGCCGATTTAGCTTCACAATTAGGATCGGATGAGTATGAAGCCTTATTGCATACATGGATGACAATGATGGCGGGGGCTGGCATTACAGCTGAAAAACAAAACCAGATAAGAGATGCCTATGCCAAAGATGTAGCGGTTCTGCATCCCACCAAGGTCGCTGACATCATTAAATCAGCAGGTTTTTGTGTACCTGTGCAATTCTTTCAAGCAGGATTGATTCATGCATGGTTTGCCAAATTGCAAACGTAAAAACAACTAAAATAGCAGCGTCCTCTTATACAAAAGTCTGAGTAGAAACAGCTTCAGTCTGTAAGTAAATAAAATCAAGTTGCTAAACCATTCGGCTATCACATCTTCAGTTTTCATTTAGCGTCCTGGTTCACATTAATTGCAACATTCATAGAGTTGTCACAATAAATCACTATCTTCAGTCCCGATGTTCATTATCTGACTTGGAGGTAACGTGAAAAATACGCAAAAATTAGTACTCGCTTCAATACTGGCAGCTCTGTATAACGTGCCAGCAATGGCGGCAACCTGTATTCCTGGTGGCACGAGTGATTCACCGACGCTGATCTGCACCCCAACAGACAGCGGCAATATCAATGACAACAGAGACAACCTGTCAGTGACCGTTGAAAGCGGTGCACAGATTGTCCGTGCAACTGGACGTCCGGTGCAATTGGAAGGATCCAACCAGACGCTGAATAATCAGGGCCTGATTGAAAGTGGCGATGATGATGCGATTCGTGGCAAGGGTGTAAACCTGACAATCGACAATTCCGGCACTATACGTGGCGGTGACCGGGGTATCCGTCTTCAGGATGACGCCGATAATTTCACACTGATCAACCGTGAAACTGGAAAAATCTTCGCGGAAAACCAGGCCGTCAGATTGGACAATGATGCCGAACTGGAAAACGCACATATTACCAATTATGGCCTGATTCAAAGTACTGATGGTCGCGCCATTCAGAGCCGTGGACCAGGTGGCACTGTGATTAACTACGGTACGCTGCTTGGCGGTGAGGAAGTGATTGAAGCGAGAGAGAATTTCACGCTTGAAAATCACGGCACTATCGCGTTGAACGGGTTGTCATGGGATGCTGGCACGCAGACCTGGATGAATACAGGTGCCACTGACGATGAAGACGGTGTGCAATTTGCCAGCGGGGAAGCCAATAACTACGGCGTGATCCTCGGTAGCGATGATGGAATCGACATCGACGAGGGTAAGGTGCACAACCACGCCTCGGGCGTCATTGTCTCCACCGGATCGGCGAGTAATCCATTGGAAGGCGGTAATGGCATCGACGTAGATTCATTGTACGAGCCTACGCAAGGTGAGGTTCGCACTGCAGGTCCACTGACCATCGTAAACGAAGGCTATATCGAAGGCGTCCACGCGATTGGTACAGATGTGGCCAGCACCTCTGAGATCACCATTGAGAACAGCGGTACCTTGGTTGGCCGGTCAGGTACTGCAATCCAGTTTGCACCCAATCAGGGTAATAGTAGCTTGCAACTGAGTGGCAACAGCGAGATTATCGGTGATGTTATCTTTGGCGCTGGCGATGACATGCTGATTGTGGATGGGCTTACTTCAACTTCAGGTATGCTGAGTACCGGCATTTTTGATGGCGGCTTGGGAGAGAATAGTGTTTTCTTTAATGATTTTTCACTGTCTAATATTTTGTCATTTGATATCACCGACACGTTGATATACATGTCCTTCGGTATCGCGAGTGATGAACTGTTCTCAGGAAAATTCACTAACTTCTCATCATGGACATTTGGTGCTGATGGCTCTTTCTCGACAGAAGCGCTTGCAAGACAGTTTATGAATCCAAGTGCGGTGCCACTACCTGCGGCATTACCGCTTTTCGCTTTCGGCCTTTTCGGACTTTGGGCTGGCCGAGCACGTCTTTTGAAATAATCATCGACGTAGGGGCAACCCTCATTGCGTCGAGCCAATGTCTTTTGGATCAAAAGGGTCAGAGTCTGACACTGACCCTTTTGATTCAGCTGTTTTTACACCCGATTTAAGCTACGTTTTGCATTAGGATTTTATTGTCCTAGAAGTATCTGAACATCCACAGCCCCATCGCGATCATCATCAGGTTTTCGGTGAGCGATACAAATCCCAGTGGTACATTGCTGCCACCACCTACGCAGGCGCATTTGAGTTCGCGTTTGTCTATATACACTGCCTTGAGCACTGATACCGCGCCGACCGTGCCGATAAATAATGCGACAGGGATAGCCAACCACAGCATTGCTCCTGCCACCATGAGAACGCCTGCCAGCAATTCACCAAAAGGATACACATAGGAGTAGGGCACCACCCGACGTGCCAACAGGTCATAGTTGAGAAACATGGTTGAGAAGCTTTCAACATCCTGTAATTTGAGCAGCGCCAGAATGCTCATGCTAATGGCGATAAACAGCTCGGCAGTACGGATGCTCAGCAGACCTTCGCCCAACATCCAGCTTATCGCCAGAGCCAACAGGGCGGCAACGCCGAATACTGCCAATACAGGCTGATAACTGGTTTCGTCCTTGGCTTTTACCTTCTTGCCGAAGTGCTGCCGCAACGCGTCATATCCACCAATACGGGTTTCGTTGATAAATGTCTGGGGTGTCGTTTCCACATCATGCTGCTCTTTGAACGCATCGGTTTGTTCGCGTGAAGTCAGCCATTTATCTTCCACTTCATAACCTTCACGTTTAAGCAGATCCAGGGATTTCAGGCCAAACGGACAAACATGCTTGTCCATGACCATACGATAGAGCGTTGCTTGTTTTGTTGGATCAGATGACATCGAATTCTTCTCCTTGTTTTTATAAATGGCTTTATCTTTTGGGGGGCTTGCAGAGCGAAGAAGTTCCTTTCGCTACTTGCCCTTTACTATACGGTAAGACTTCTTTGATTGTTTTTTCAAATTAATACCATCCTGTCGGCTCTGATTTTATTAGCGATATTCACTGGAGGGATTAACGGATATCTGTTTCAGGATAGTTGGTTATTGTTTCAAAAGGGTATAGGTTAACTTTTACACAAGAATACTATTTGCGTATTTGGTCGTTAGCCAGGAGCTTTATTTTATATGTTGGCATTCTCAAATCCGGTTGGCTCAGGAACCCTTTGGTTCCACAATCTGACCACTGCCGAAGGTACACCCGTAGCCTATGATCCCCAGGCGCGGGCATTCCTGCCCATGCCGCCATTCTGTGCAAACCGTGAGATTATTGGTTGCAACTGGATAGCACCCGAAGAAGGTGCTTTTTGCCGGTCATGTGCGATGACTGCGTTGGCGCCGGATCCGGAAATTCCCAACGCTATCTCAAATTGGGCAGAAACCGAAGCAGCAAAACGCTGGGTACTCGATAACCTTGGCCGCTGGCACTGGTTCCGGCCGGAAGATCCCGGAACGCGGCCGGTTTTTCATATGCTTGCTGATGGACATACGCTTGCTGCTATGGGGCATGGCAATGGCGTCGTAACCATTAGCGTATCCGAGGCCGATCCAGTAGTGCGGGTTACCCGCAGAGAAGCCCTGGACGAGCCTTACCGAACGATGATCGGCCACATGCGCCATGAAATTGCACACATGCTTTGGTGGCGACTGAGCCTGCGTGAAGACTTTCTGCAGGCGTTTCGGGTGATGTTTGGTGATGAGCGAGAGGACTACACAGCGGCACTTCAGCGACATTACCAGCAAGGTGCACCACAAGACTGGGAGCTGTTTTACCTGACCAGCTACGCCTCGGCGCATCCTCACGAAGACTGGGCTGAAACGACGGCACATTTGTTACATCTGACAGATATTACCGACAGTTTTGTGGCAACTGGCCTAAGTTCTCCAGAACTGCCTCACCATAGCTGGGATCCCTATTCAGAGCCTGACTCTGTTTTGCTAATCAACGTTGCTACCGCCCTCGCGACACGCGTCAATCACATTAACCGCTCAATGGGGTTATCAGACGTCTATCCCTTTGTTCTATCGGAAACTGGCCGGCGCAAGCTTGCATTCGTACACGACTGGTTGCGACGCGGGGCTCAGGGGCGCTGATCTGCTGCTTTTTTGTCACGAATAGCAGGGATACCACCAAACCCTTTTGTCTTTTTGTGTTATGTTTGAACTGACAGTTAGTGGTCAGTTGTAATGAAGCCGACTAGCTCATTCTGAAATTAGGAAGCTGATAAAGCCTCCCTATCAATGATTTATTCAATCTCCTCTAAACAATACTGACAAGCTCAGTTCATTTTGTGTGCTTTTTCCAGTAAGGCTTCTCTGAGGAGGCTCAACAGGAGAATGTTCTATGTCGATTACCAGTGAAACTGAATTATCTGAAGAAGTATTATCCTGGCGCGATCCCAATATGGACTCCGTTCGCGGAACAGAAACCCCCAAAGATCCGAACAAAGGCTACATCGCACTGCTTGGCTGGAGTGTCAATGCAATAAAAGCTGCGCAGCAGTTTGACCGTCGCTATATCGTTGTTGCGCCTGAATGGGCTGCAGATTTTTGTACCGCTAACAACATACCTTTCATCTCATGGGATTTTATCCGTCTCAATGATAGGTCCCTGGAAATTGCCGAAAAACTGAAGGCGGAAGGAGTCGATGTAGCTATACCGTTATTCGAGGAAACCGTTGAATGGTCCGGTGCCATCAATTCTGTTCTGCTGAATAATCCGCGCATGTACGGTCAGTCTATTCTGTTCCGTGACAAGGCGTTGATGAAGCGTCGTGCTCAGCTTGGTGGTATTCGCGTGGGGATTTTCGAAGAAGCGCATGAGAAAGAAGATATTGTTCGCTTTATGAAACGCGTTAATCAGACGCTGCTCAAACTTGATGGTGATCCGGATGATCCGATTCACGTTAAGGCATTCGACAAGGCCGGTTGCCTCGGTCACCGAATGATCCGCACGATAGATGAAATCGATAACATTCCGGCCGAAGAGTACCCGTTGCTGATGGAAAGTCACCTGGATGGCTGGGAGTTTGCGGTTGAGGCCTGGATCCACGATGGCAAAATCCAATTCCTCAATATTTCTGAATATGTCACCTTGGGTTACTCTGTATTTGTACCGGCTACCGCGGAACTTGAAAGCTGGCGGAATGCGATCACCAAACAGATCGAATTGCTGATCAAAACCTTCGACATCCAGTTTGGCCTGATTCACCCTGAGTACTTCGTTACGGCTGATGGCGAAATGTACTTTGGCGAAGTTGCCTATCGTCCGCCCGGCTTTAAAGCTTTTGAGCTGATCGAGAGAGCCTACGGATTCAATGCTTATCAGGCTTCGATGCTGGTATTCGATCCGAAAAGCACCAAAGAGGAAGTGGCTGCATTCTTCCCCAAAGAAGTGGTCGATGCCAAGGGGTACGCTGGCTGCTTCGGCGTCTACCCACGCCGTCGTGTGGTCAGCAAGCTGGAAATGCCCAAAGAAACCATTGAGCATCCTTATTTTGAGTCACATGAACTGGTGGCACCGGCAGAAGAAACCGTTCCTGACCGGGCGGCTTTTGGTACGCATTGGGGCCTGATCTTCTTCTTTGGTGATGATCCCATCAAAATGCGCGATTTGCTAAAAGCGCAGGAGGAGTTGGACTTCTACGTCTAATTTCATATGCATAGCGACCTGCCTGCGAGGGTAGGTCGCTATGACTTTTTAGGGTTTGACGGTAAGTTGGGCTCTCCATTACAAAATAGCTGCTTTTCTAAGCAGAGGATAATTGTTTAAACTCAGGATTAACCTATAACAAACTTCACGGACGATATACGGTGCCTGCCCCTCAGTAAGCCGTTAGGCCTTTGATGGCAGTCAGATTCGATTAATCTACGCAGATCAAAACTGTGAGGAAGATTATGAATGAATCAACTAATCGTAAGACCGTTTCTCTTTCATCGATCAAATATTTGTTGACGCAGATCCTTATGGACCTCCGAGGTTTAATTTGGTGTGCGCTGCTGATATTTTCGTACCTTCCCACCGTTGCTTTTGCTTAAACTCCATGTCCTGGAATTCATGTGAAGATTCTCGATATCAGAAATAGCAAAGGAGCTGTCGCGTGCGCGCTTTTCGAGGCGCCAAATGGTTTCCCTACTGAGTTTCTGCGCTATGCAACCAATATTATGATGATAAAAATTCGGGATACAAAGGCACGTTGTGACTTTTTAGATATTCCGCCTGGAACGTATGCCTTGGCTGTTATTCATGATGAAAATATGGACGGCGAGCTTCGTACTAACTGGCTGGGGGTGCCCAAAGAAGGCTACGGTTTTTCAAACGATGCAAAAGCCTCAATGAGTGCGCCTTCATTTGAGGCTGCCAGTTTTACTTACGATGGCCAAAAACTGGATTTGACGATCAAGTTGAATTATTGAGCGATCGTTGAATAAATTCGACCAGAAAATGGATTGAGTTTAATCCTGTGAAAAACCAAGCTTCAGTAGCTGGTATCTTGATGCAGCCTTTGGCCGAAAACCTCAGGAAAGCAGTCGTTCGTTTCAGCAAACGACTGCTTTTGTTTTAAAACTGCAATGTAGGAGTTACCGGGTAGGTGTCGAATCTATTCGTCATTTCCCCAGAATTTCCACCACCTTCTCCGATGCTCTTCTTGTGATTTCTGGCCCTGCTCCGAACCTTTGCCTTGCTGCTTCCGTTCTTGTTCCATTGTACGTTGCCGATCCATGTCTTCCGGATCGTGTTCCCGCTTGCGTTCACGTGTTTGTTCACCTTCGCCGCCATATTGCTGCATCTGTTCTTGCTGCTTTTTGCCTTTACCGTCACCTTGCCCTTGCCCACCGGCAAAGTTAGTTGTCGAGAAAGCTGTTAAGGTCATCAGGGATAGAATTAAAATTAACTTTTTCATGACTTCATACCTCATAAAGATGGAATATGTATGACAGTTAACTTCCTGTTTACTGGATATTTAGTATATGGCTTGGAAATAAACTTACATTGAGCCAGATCAAAGATACGGTTTACAAAATTCTGTCCTAGGGCTAAAAAAAGTAAAAGGGGCGGAGTCAATTGAAAATTTAAGCAAAAAGCACAGATTATTTATGGATTAAAAGGTTTGTCTCCAGTTGCCACGTGCTTTATTCCATTTTGAGAGCTAGTATGCTCTGGTGTCATAAATTTTTATTTAATACTAGTTCGTTATGAAATTCATTCTGTTCTGTTGATTAACTGTTGTTCCTCATTTTGCTATTAATAGCTCAAAGTGCTTTGTAATCGGAGATTTGGATGGATACAGTCGATAAATTGTTTAATGGCAGCTTTATGCCCCATGGCCATTGTTTGCAATGGCTACCGGATCTCCTGTTCCTTCACGTCAGTGGTGATCTATTAACCTCTATTGCTTATTTTGTTATTCCTATTGCCCTTGTCTATTTAGTTAAAAAAAGAACTGATCTCGCTTTTAACTGGATATTTATTATGTTTGCCGCCTTTATTTTTCTGTGTGGTGTTACCCATCTCACTGGTTTAATAAATATCTGGCAGGGTTTTTATTACATTGAGGGGCTTGCTAAGTTTGCAACAGGTTTAGTCTCTATCCTGACCGCAGTTATGATTTGGCGATTAATACCAAAAGCCTTGGCTATTCCAAGCAATGATGAATTTCGAAATAAAAATGCAGCCTTACAGCAAGCTCAACGAGAGTTATTGGAATCCAACCAGTTACTCGAACGACGAGTGTTAGAACGTACCAAAGAGCTTGAACGCTTAACGACAACGGATCCGCTCACGGGTGTGATGAATCGTCGTGGGCTTATAGACAATTTGACAGCAGAAACTGATCGGGCAGAGCGTTACCATCACCACTTAAGTTTATTAATGGTCGACATGGATCACTTTAAAGACGTGAATGATAAATTTGGTCACCTTTCTGGCGATGCCGTTTTAATAGAAGTGGCCAATATTTTGTCTGATACCTGCAGAACCAGTGACTTTCTGGGCCGCTATGGTGGGGAAGAGTTTCTTTTGTTACTTCCCGAAACCGGTACTGAAGAAGCCAGTCAGCTTGCAGAACGTATCAGGGCCGCCATTGAACAGCATCGTTTTTGCCAGGATGATGGCGTCGATATCTCTCTGACATGCAGTATTGGCGTTACAGAGTTTCGAGTTAACCAAACCCAAACCAGCTTGCTTCAAAGCGTTGATCGCATGTTGTATAGCGCCAAAGAGTCCGGTAGAAACAGAGTAGTGGTAAATGATAACTCAGAAAGTTAACCGATAAATGAGCAGCTCTCTCAATCTGCCCAGACGTTCAATATTATTTCCGTCGGAAATAATATTGAGACGAAAACTGAATATAAATATTAAAAGTTTATTTACTTGATACCACTTATCTTATTGCCACATACTCAGTTCTTATCATGACAATAAAACCTTCAGAAAGAGTACTGAATCGCATTTGCCGCATTGCGCTAGCCTTGTTTTCGTTAGCCTTGGTTTGTAGTACCGCAATTCCTTTAATACATACCGATCAATGGTGGATACGAATATTCGATTTTCCTCGCGTACAAATTTCCGTATTGATGGGTTTGGCTTTAGCCGCCTATGTGGCTCTGAGTTTTTGGCGTCGGATGCGGATATGGGAATATGCGCTTGCTGCGATGGTCGTCCTGTCATTGATCTGGCAGCTTATAGCCATTGCTCCATACACCGCGTTTTATCCCAAGGAAATGTCTGAAAGCCGACAGGATAATGATTCCAATCGGATATCGTTACTGATTTATAACGTGCGTTACGATAATCGTGAAGTGAAAGCGCTGCTGAAACTGATACGTGATAACGATCCCGATATAATTTTATTAAGCGAAACGACCAAATGGTGGTTAGAACAACTGGAGGGTCTGGAAGACGACTATCCTTTTACATTATTCCAGCCGCAAGATAATCATTACGGTATGTTGCTTTTCTCCCGACAAGAGCTGGTGAATCCAGAGATCCGCTTTTTAATTGAGTCAGAAATTCCATCAATTCGCACCCAGGTTCGGCTTCCATCGGGAAAACTTGTAACCCTTTATGGTGTGCATCCACGACCTCCGGGTCTTGATCTTTCTGAAGAAGAGGAGGCTGAAGCGGATGGAGATGAACGCGCAGACTCCGATATGCGGGATGCCGAATTGATGTTGGTTGCCAAAGAGGTTAAAGAGTTAGGAGAGGTTCCGGTCATCGTGGCTGGCGATTTTAATGATGTGGCTTGGTCACATACCACACATCTTTTTCAGCGAACGGGTGGTTTACTCGATCCGCGTGTAGGGCGTGGCTTAATGAATACTTTTGATACCAGAAGTCGCCTGTTACGCTATCCACTGGATCATGCTTTCGCCTCAGAACATTTCCTTCTCGTTGAGCTACGACGTCTTCCCGATATCGGATCTGATCACTTTCCCCTATTTGTTGTGCTCGATTACGATCCTGATGCGTCCATTGAAAACGAAGAGCCCCAGTCTGATGCGGATGATGAACAAGAAGCTGAGGAGGCCATCGATAAAGGCAAGAATAGTGAATGAAAGAGTAGCCTTAAGACGTTCTTGAAAAGTTCAGTAACAGCAGATTTGATAGCTATCGTAGTCAGTCATACCAAAATCTGTGGGGATAGATGATGAAGCATGCAACTGCAATTGTTTTAGGGGCGACAGGCGCTGTGGGTAAGCAGTTAGTCAATCAATTAAGCCGACGAGAAGATGTCGTTAATATCATTTTGATTTCGCGTCGCGAATTAGACATATTGAGAGATTTTCCCGATGCGATTGCTTCAAAAATAAACAATCAGGTTGTGGACTTTGAACAGTTGGAACAACAGGTAACTCCCCTGATTCCGCCAAAATCTGTTGCTTTTATTGCATTGGGAACAACGCAAAAACAGGCGGGTAGTAAGGCGGCCTTTCGTCATATTGATCATGATTTGGTGATCGCGTTTGCACGAGCATGTAAATCTGCTGATGTTTGCAGACTCGGTGTTGTCACTGCACATGGGGCCAATGTGGATTCTGCTAGTTTTTATAATCATGTCAAAGGTGAGGTTGAGCGGGATATTAAATTACTGGGTTTACCTAGTGTGTTTTTTGCCCGTCCTTCACTACTGTTAGGCCGACCGGATGATGGTCGTTTTGCCGAGAAACTGGGTGAAAGTTTGCTCGCCCCCATATCCTCATTTATTCCCAAAGCTGTGCGTCCAATTTCAACAAAATGCGTGGCAGCGGCGATGATTAAAGCAGCCTACGATGCTGAAAATAAAAGCTCGTCTTTTGTGCTGTCGAATGCTGATATGCATCAGCTTCAGATTATTGAGTAATGGTTCGATCCTGCCAAAGATTGACCATTCAAAGGCGATCCTAATTTTAGAAACCCCTTCAATTTCGTGGTTGCTACATTAATAGTCAGAATATATGATCTGTATACGTTTCGTATATTAGGATCTGTTATGGGTATTGTGAAAATAAATGATGATTTGCATGAGGAAATTCGAAAGTCCAGCTCGGTTATGGTTCGTTCGATCAATGCTCAGGCTGAGTATTGGATAAAAATAGGTATGCTGGCCGAGGCCAACCCGAGTATGTCTTTTTCGGAAATTATCAGTGCCCAGATGAAACATGCCGACGTTGAAATAAAGAAAATTGTCGGTGGCTAGGGTAACACTCAAAACCACGGACGAATTGCAGGTGATGCGTGAAGCCGGAAGACTGCTCGCATCCGTTTTCAGCTATCTTGATAAGTATGTAACAGTTGGCATATCCACGATGGATATCAACAATCTGGTTGAACGATATATTGTTGATCAACTGGGTGCCCACCCTGCAAGTAAAGGGCAATATGGTTACCAGTATGTGCTCAATACCTCAGTCAATCATGTGGTTTGTCATGGTGTTCCTGCAGACAATCAGAAACTGAAGTCGGGTGATATCATCAATGTAGATATCACGCTGGAGAAAGGTGGCTATATCGCTGATTCCAGCAAAATGTATCTGATCGGTGAAGTCACACCACTGGCAATACGTTTAGTCGATAAAACCTACGAAGCGATGTGGCAGGGGATTCGGGCCGTGAAGCCAGGAGCGACCCTGGGCGATATTGGTTACGCGATTCAACATTATGCTGAGAAACATGGATATTCTGTGGTTCGTGAATACTGTGGTCACGGCATTGGTCGAGAAATGCACGAAGAACCTGCAGTTTTACATTTTGGTCAACCAGGAAATGGACTGGTATTACAGGAAGGAATGACCTTCACCATCGAGCCGATGATCAATCAGGGAAAGGCCAAGGTGAAACAAAAGAAAGATGGCTGGACCGTGGTAACCAGTGATAAAAAGTTATCTGCACAATGGGAACACACCATTGCGGTTACTTCGAATGGTTACGAAGTGCTTACGCTCAGGGAAGAGGAACGTAACTGACCTGCGGATCACCTGAACAACTCTCTAAAGGCTATTTAGAATGTTGCACAAATCGCTAATGTCATCCAACAAACATGTAAGTCCGGGCACGTTATTTGTGGTGCTGGCGGCAATGTGTTGGGGACTTGCAGGTGGGATTGGTGGCATCCTCACGGCAGAAGGCTGGAGCTCATTAGTGGTGTCTTTCTATCGAGGCATTATAGGACTTCTGTTCGTTTTCTTATGGCTGATATTACGTCCGAACAACAGCGGATTGGCAAATTGGCGATTATGGTTTTGGTCGGTTATTGCTGGGGCGGGCGTCGCTGGTAACTTCGCTTTTTATTTCAGGAGTATTGCCGAGGGAAGCGTTGCAGTTGCTGTAACGCTGATGTATTGCGCACCTGTGTTCGTTTTTCTAATTTCTTTTGCACTCAAACTTGAAAGAGCTTCTTTATTTAAATGGTGCGCCATGGCAATGGTCATTATGGGGGTGATGTTACTAACGGGGCTATATGATATTGATACCGATGATGTCACACCTGTCGCCGCTGGAGCCGGCCTGCTCTCCGGCCTTTCCTATGCGATATTCATTTTTGGTTTCAAATATGCAGTTCCACACGGTAGTCCGCAGGCAATTCTGTTTATAGCCTTTGGGGTTCTGGTCAGTATACTCATCGGGTTTGTAGATATTGAACAGACAGTGTCAGTATTGAGCTCACCAAATTGGTTTCTGTTTGTGCTGTTGGGAGTGCTTGGCGCAGGGATCTCATTCATTCTCTATATCGTCGGACTGAAATACACCGCGCCAACGTTGGTCGCTATTGTGGCAATGGTCGAACCGGTAACAGCATCTCTATTCGGGATAGTGGTGTTAGATGAAAACTTATCGGCACTGCAGTTTTTCGGTATGGGACTGATAATTGTGACTGTTACAGTGCTGAGCAGATATACAAGCTCGCAGAATGAGCCTTCTGAAACAGACGAGTAGCCAACTTAATTTAAACTCACATTTACGTTAAAACAGAAAAGAGATGGTGGGTTTATTAAGGACTTTGAATTTGCCTGGGCCTTTGAAATTAGCGGTGATAACACCAGGCCGTTACCAGCAATCGCCGTCAGAACATCTCTACTTTCCATGCTTCACCTTCGGTTGGGGAATGGTTTGCTCTCTGGAATTTAATAGGGATATTAGTTTTGCATTGGGGCGTTCTGAATGAGAGATACTAGCTATCCCAAAACGTTAAAGGGATAGATTGTTGTAATCTGATACTAACACTACACGTCTTTTGGGTGAAAAATGAATCGACAGCTTGGCAAAAAAGCGATTATTTCGCTGGTCCTATTGTGTATTGCTGTAGCAAGTATTGGTTGGTATTTAGCTTTATCCAATCAAAGCTTGTGCGGTGCCAGCACTGAAGACGCTATGGTGATGCTTTCCATTGGTTTGGGGCTGGGGTGTGTGCCGTTTATTCCCGGTACAGCAGGTGCTCTTGGGGGCGTTATACTCAGTTTATTGATTAGTCGACTTAGCACTATAAAACAGTTGGTGGTCATCGCTTTGCTGATTCTTGTCGCTATTCCAATAAGTGAACATGGTGAAAGATTTTTTGCTAGCAAAGATGCTTCAGTTATCGTAGCGGATGAACTGCTTACCTTTCCACTGGCAACTATTGGTCTTCCCGTTCATCAACATCCAGTAATGCTGGCCGGTATTTTTATGACTAACCGCATTGTTGACTGGACCAAGCCCCCACCGGCTCGGGCGGCTGAATCCATACCTGGAGGCGTGGGGATAGTGCTTGATGATGTGGTGGCAAGCTTGTGGACATTGCTTATATTCACTATTGGTTGGCGGTGGTATCGTCGACAATAAAAGACGGTTTTAGTATGGTTGAAAATAAAAACAGCCTATTTATTAAATTGTTTTTATATAATCAGAAAACAACATAAACATTAAAACGTTTAGCTTTACGCTATAAGGAAATTCAAAAGTGTTGAAGAATCGCTCTAATTATTCGCTTGCCGCTGTTGGCCTTATGGTGGCCTTAGGTACAATGACTGCTGCACATGCTCAGCCACAGGACTATGATTGGTCTGGAACATATATAGGTGGAAGTCTTGGGGCGGCTCATAGTCGTGCCTCATTTGATGCTTCAACTTCTGATGGTTTTCCGGGGTCTTATTTTACGACGCCCGATCCTGAGCAAATTGCCGAAGCGGCTGATAAAAGTGCTTCGCAATCCGAGCTAAGTGCGGGTTTGTTCGGGGGCTATGGTCAGCAATTTGATCGTTTATATCTCGGGGTGGAGGCTGGCGTGAACAGTTTAAGCTTTGATGACTCCTCTTCATCAGGCGGCATTTATGAGTCAGCTCCAATAGCGACCTATAACAATAAAATCTCCGTGAAGGCTGACTGGCAAGCATCACTTCGTGCTCGTGTAGGTTGGGCCGAGAAACGCTGGCTTGCCTACCTTACCGGTGGTGTAGCAGCGACTAAAATCAGAATGGATGCAACATTTTCTGATGACTTGTCCGGGACAGGCGCTTTTGGTCGTGATTCAGATAATGAAACCAAACTAGGATGGGTTATCGGTCTGGGTGGGGAATATGCTCTTAGCGAAAGTTGGACAATTCGAGGAGAGTATCTCTACGCGGATTATGGAAAAGCTGATACAACAGCATTGGTAACCAATCCAGCTTTTCCGACGCTTGCGAATGACTTGAAAAGCTCTGTCGAACTTAAAACCCAGATTCTTTCAGTGGGTGTTTCTTATCGTTTCTGATGGTTTGGTAGCTCAGCCTTTGACAGCATAGAATGCCTTGAGGACTCTTTAACAAGCGCTAAGCCCATTATTTCGGTTAGTTATTTACAGGAATGCGTCGGATTCAAACTGTAAATATCGGATGCTATGGCACAAAATGTGAGAAACTCCTTTTATTGCCCGAAGTAAATTGTTGGCATCTTCCTCCCTTTTTTCCTACCCGAACGTGAGCCCAAATATGCAGATGAATAATGCGATTAGCTGATTTTATCCGAGCAGAAATAGAGCCGATTCTGCAGGATTGGGAAGCGTTTGCCAAAACACTGCTGAGTGGCAAACATATGAGCAAATCTGGGCTGCGTGATCATGCCAGAGATATGCTGTTGGCGATTGCAGACGATCTTGATACCCCACAGAGCGAAACAGAACAGACTGCCAAATCGAAAGGGCATGAACCTGAAGATGAAGGAGAATCTTGGGCAGAAGTGCATGGTGGTGACCGCCATATCAGCGGTTTCAGCGTGATGGAGACGGTTTCAGAGTTCAGGGCGCTTCGGGCCAGTGTGGTTTCACAGTGGACTAAAGCATATAAAACTACTCAAAACCATGATCTCGAAGATCTCACCCGGTTTCATGAAGCGATTGACCAGGCCGTTGCTGAGTCCCTCGAACATTATGCTACTGCAAAAGAGATGGAAACCCGATTATTTGGTGCCATTCTGTTAGCATCGCCTGATCCGATTTATGTGCTCGATCTCGGAGGCAAATTTATCTATGCAAACAAAGCCACCGCGGATCTTTTCGCGTTGGCACCAAAGGAGATCATTGGCAAATCTACTTTTGATCTTGGGTTTCCGTTTGCATCTGATTTTCAGCACAATTTGGAAAAGGTGATAGCGGATCAGTCAACCTATCGTGGAAAGTTTGTGCATAGGTTTAGCTCTGGTCATGGTGAAAGATTTGAGTATCTTCTGGCACCCGTACTGGATGAACAACAAAATACTGAAGCCACTGTATGCATTGCCCGGGATATCACCGAACAAGCGCTGGCTGAAGAAAAAATATGGCACAACGCTCATCATGACTTACTAACCGGGTTGCCCAATCGACGTCTTTTTCTGGATCGTCTGGAACAAGAGGTCAAACATGCAAAGCGTAGCAAAATTCCCTTAGCTGTACTGTTTATGGATCTTGATGGCTTTAAAGAGGTAAACGACACACTTGGTCACGAAGCGGGAGACCGCGTATTAGAGCTTGTTGCAGAGCGGCTGATTAAATGTGTCCGAGAGGAAGATACCGTGGCCCGGCTGGGTGGAGATGAATTTACCGTCATTCTCACCGGTGCTCAGCAGCAAAAAGATATTGAGCTGGTGGCGCAATCGATAATTGACGCGATTGCTGTGCCGTTTAGTCTTGTGCAAATGCCCGTTCAGATTTCTGCCAGCATAGGGATCTCAACATTTACTGATACGACGATTTCTTCGATTGCTATGCTGGAAGCCGCCGACCATGCCATGTATAAAGCCAAAAAATCCGGTTCAAACCGTATTTATTTTCACGAATAATTAGATTAAACAGACATATAATTGGACTAGATTTGTTGAGCTTATATGGCGACCACTGCTGATTTTGTATGAGTAAAAAACGCAAGAAAATAAAAAATGAATCGATAGTCGATAGCGATAATGTCTTGCTAAAACCAGCGGGAAAGGTGCTGGCAGAGCTGATTCTGGAAAAAGAAGCGGCGTTTCTTGCTTCCTGGATGCATTTTAAAACGGCAGAAAATGATCTGGATGCATTACATAATATGCGTGTTGATCTGCGACGATTACGGGTGTGGGTAAAACTGACACGCGATGAAGTTAAAACCAATCAAAAAGCTAATAAACAGCTCAAGGCCCTGGCAAAGGCGAGTAACCCCTTACGAGATCATGAAGTGATGCTTAGTTGGTTAGCTTTGGCAAAAAATCAGATTGGAGGGGTGTCCGCCCTCGATAACCTGATTGAATATGGCAAACAGGCTTATAAACAACAGTCAACGCAACTGATTTTTTCTACTAAGCAGTCACTTGCACCACAACCCAAACAAAAAATCAGTGTCGGTTTAGAGCAATGGCTTGAAAAAACCGTGGAGCAGCGTATTAAGTTGATTGATCAACTTTTACATACGGGGATGGGGGACGCTCACCTCGCGCGAATTGAAATCAAATATTTACGCTATCTGCTCGAACCCTTCAGTAGTAGCGTTAAAAACTCAAAAGAGCTGGTAAGCTGGTGCAAAGAGGTACAAGAAATATTGGGTGATTTTCACGATTTGCAGGTTTTTCGAAGCCACCTGCCGGATTTTGCTCGATGGGTCATCGACCATGAGTTGGTAGAAGTTACTTTATCATCTGGAAAACAGAGCAGAGCTATTACAAAGGTTTTTGCGAATGCTCGCGAATCAATAATTGCTCTATCCGGCTGGCAGGATCAGGAACTCTCTCGTCAATGGTTTAAATGGCTGGACCGGCGGGATAATTATCTACTTCTGCTACAAACGCTTCGAAAAAATCAAAATTCAACCCACTTGGTTTGAGCTTTAAAAATGTGTCCAATAAAGTTTTTACTGTAACCCATCAAGTGTAGCCTGGATCTGAGTTCAGGCAATTTCCGATAAAAATAGTAATTCAATTGATTATCAAAATAGATTTGCTAGGAGAAAACCATGGATCCCTTACCTGAAAATAGCGGCAGTTGTCTTTGCGGTTCTGTAAAAGTCAGTGCAAAACCAAAAAGTAATCATGTGGGGGCCTGTCATTGTGATATGTGCCGGAAGTGGGGCGGCGGACCATTTTTAGTGGTTGAATGTGAAGACGATGTGCATTTTGAAAGTGACAGGGATATCGGTGTTTACAGTTCATCCGATTGGGCCGAGCGGGGCTTTTGTCAGCAATGTGGCACACACTTGTTTTACCGCTTCAAGCAAGGTGGTTTTTATGCCATTCCAGTAGGATTGTTTGATGAAAAGGAAAAATGGCAATTGGCTGAACAAGTTTTTATTGATAATAAACCCGGTTATTACTCGTTTGCCGAAAAGACCAGAAACTTCACCGAAGCAGAGATTATTGCTCAATTCAGTGGCAAGTGACTGAGCAATAAATCCTCTGCTTTTATTAAACAACCGGTTGTTCTGACGTTTGTAAAATACTCATCCAGCTTTTCCACTGATATTGCATTTTGTTTTAGTCATACTATATTTCGTCTACAGCTTCGACACACTCCGGTAAGGTTTGTCCACCATCCACTACCATTTGCTGGCCAGTGATATAGGCCGCTTCATCGGAAGCAAAAAACAATGCCGCATTGGCGATATCTTCTACGGCACCAAGTCGTTTTAATGGAATCGCTGCGGCCATGCTGTTGAGATAATCTTCTCCCAGACTGGCTAAACCTTCAGTAACAATATTGCCGGGCATAACTGCATTAATGGTGGTGTTGTAACGGGCCAGTTCCATCGCTGCAGTTTTCATAAAGCCTAGTTGACCCGCTTTGGTCGCGCCATAATGTGCCCAACCCGGGTAACCGGTAATGGGGCCTGTTATCGATGAGGTGACCACAACGCGACCTTTACCCAGTTTTTCAAAGTGTGAGATACAGGCTTTGACACACAGAAAGGTGCTTTTCAGATTGGTCGACATGATGTCATCCCACTCTTCGGGGGAGAGGTCGACAATTTTCTTTTGCGGGAAGGTGCCGGCATTGGCGCAGAGAATATCGACAAGTCCAAACGTGTTTGCTGTGTGTTCAACCAGTGCCTGAACCTGATCCCAGTTTGAGACATCACATAAATAATATTCAGCGCTGCCACCCGCTGCTTTGATTTCTTCGACGGCCTCTTTTGCTGCGCTCTCGCCACGGGCAGCAATCATCACGTTGGCTCCTTGCTTAGCAAATACACTGGCAATCCCTTTACCAATCCCTTTTGAGCCACCAGTAACAATAACCGTCTTGTCTTGAATGGATGTGAGCATGTAATACCTCCAGAAGTTGATTGAATCAATTAAAGGTATTTTTAGCATAAATCTTTTTCTTTGCAACAAAAATATTGCAAGTCGGACATTTTGGCGTTATAAATAATTTCACCACTGTTTATCTGGGTTTGAGTTATGACCGGTTTATATAACAACGATTATCTGCAGCAATTGACTGGGGAGGTCGAAAAATTACTGGGGCATTGGAATATCAATGAAACTGCTAATATCTCGCTGCTGACGGTTTCTGAAAATGCCACCTTTATGGTGACCGATGAGAAAAACGATCAACGTTTTATTATTCGTGTACATCGCCCTGAATATCATTCCAAAAATGAAATTCTTTCCGAATTACGCTGGATTCAATCGCTACGCGAGCAAGCATTGCTCAACACCCCAGAACCGTTAACCCGTCGTGATGGTTCAATGGTGGCTTCATTCAGTGATGATGGAGTGGAACGTTACGTGGTGGCTTTCGAGTTTATGCCCGGTAAACAGCCGAATGAGGATGAATCACTGATCGAGGGTTTCGAGATATTGGGGGCGACCTCGGCCAGATTGCATCAACAGGCAAGACAATGGTCTTTACCGGAAGGTTTTACCCGTAAAAAATGGAATTTTGACAGCGCTTTCGGAGCAAATCCTTTATGGGGAGACTGGCGCAATGCACCGGGGCTAAACAAAGAAGGGCAAGCGATATTAGAACAGTTATGCGAAGTGCTGGAAGCAAAATTACAGCACTATGGTGAAAGCCCGGATCGCTTTGGTCTGGTGCACGCCGATCTACGATTAGCGAATTTGCTGGTCGATGATAAACAGCTAAGTGTGATTGATTTTGATGATTGCGGGTTTAGCTGGTTTATTTATGATTATGCTTCAGCCGTTTCTTTTCTGGAAACCTCACCTTTATTGCCTGAGTTGGAACGTGCCTGGGTACGTGGTTATAAATCGATAGCGCCTTTATCTGCCGAAGATGAAGCGATGATTTCAACCTTTGTGATGTTTCGGAGATTGTTGCTGACCGCCTGGGTGGCAAGTCACCCTGAAACAGAAACTGCTGCTGAAGCCGGTTTTGAACAATTCACCTTCGGCACCATTGAACTGGCAAAAAATTATCTGCAGCAACAGACTGAAGATCGTAATGGATTAACTGAAAAACGTATTCTGGATATGAATGCCTTTGAAGCCAATCAGGGAAAACATCAGCAAAATGTGACGCGGCGTTTGAATAATCTGGGTGCTGCTTCAGTGTTGTTTTACCAGGAGCCTATTGAAATGGTTTCGGCTCAGGGAGCCTGGATGCAGGCTTCTGATGGCAAAAATTACCTCGATTTTTACAATAATGTGCCATGTCTGGGCCATTGTCATCCCAGGGTGGTTGAGGCGGTCTCAAAGCAAATTGCTACGCTAAATGTGCATACCCGCTACCTGATTTCGGTAGTGGATGATTATCTTGAATCGTTAAAGGCCACTTTGCCTGACTCTATTACCAATATTGTAATGACCTGCTCGGGCAGTGAGGCCAATGATCTGGCTATGCGTCTGGCAAAACAGGCTTCAGGTGGTGAAGGTTTTATTGTCACTGAAGATGCCTATCACGGTAATACCAGTTTGGTCACCGAGGTGTCACCGTCAATTATCAAACAGGGTAAGTTGCCGGATCATGTTGTGGTAATACCGGCCCCATCTGTTGAGCTATATGGTGACGATATTGAAGCCGGCTTTGCTGCAAAAGTCACTGAAGCCATTGAGCTTTTATGGGAACGAGGATATAGAGTCGCGGCTTTATTAGTCGATACCATTTTTTCATCAGACGGTATCTATACCGAGCCCAGAGGTTTTTTAAAAAAAGCTGTGGATGTGGTGCATAACGCTGGTGGCGTATTTATCGCCGATGAAGTGCAGCCTGGCTTTGCCAGATTAGGTGAGACCTTCTGGGGCTTTGAATTCCACGGGGTAACACCGGATATTGTGACGATGGGAAAGCCGATGGGTAATGGTTTTCCAATGGCGGCGGTTGCCAGTAGATCAGAATATCTTGATAGTTTTTGTGCTGATGTCGGTTACTTTAATACCTTTGGGGGGAATCCGGTTGCCGCTGCTGCCGGACAGGCTGTTCTCGATACAATCAAACAAGAGAACCTGCAGGAAAATGCCCGGAAAATGGGGCTTTATTTAAAAACGCAGTTGAGCTCTATCATTAAACAATCCGCTTACGTTAATGAAGTGAGAGGGCAGGGACTGTTTCTGGGAATCGATATCGGCAAACGAGATAATAAACACGTTCCCGATCCTGTTAAAACCAAACAGGTAATTAATGATTTAAAAGCGGCAGGTGTTTTGATTGGAGCGGCAGGACGATTTGGTGCAACCTTGAAATTAAGACCATTGTTAACCCTGAGGCAATCAGAAGCCGATTTCTTTTTGGAGGCGTTTTCCCAGCAGGTTTAATATGCATCGGCAACAAGCATTATTGGAGCGGCGCCTCAATAATTTTAACCTGTTCGCTGGATAATGCTTTTTTCAATGGCCCACTGGGTTTTTGATCAGTGATTAAATGGTCAATTTCATTCCACTTTGCATACCTTGCCGTTGCCATGCGATCGAATTTGCTGTGATCAGCGACAACCATGTTGTGACTGCTTTGCCGAATCATCTGTTGATAGACATCTGCCGCATCAACTATCGCATCTGTTGGGCCGGTAGGTGCTAGACCACTAGCCCCCAAAATCGCCCAGTCAGCAGTGTAATTTGCCAGAAACTGACAAGTCACCGAACCATGGGTAGCGCCTTCTTCTGCATGATAAACACCTGGCGCCATGATCACCTTAATGGTCGGATTAAATGACAACACCGTGGCGACGCCAAAAGAATGGGTAATAACCGTAATATTGCTCATTTCATAAGCGATACGTTTGGCAACTTCAACCGTGGTTACCCCTGAACCTATCATGAGTACTTTGGCATCTTTTAAGAGTGGAGCCGCTTTTTTTCCAATCGCTGCCCGTTCAGCCAGGTTGGTTTTATGCCGTTCATTGAGTACCGGCTCAACCGCCTGACGCAATAAGGCTCCACCATAAGTGCGGCTGATCAGATTTTGTTCGGCCAATTCTTCGAGGTCACGCCGAATGGTTTCTGTGGTCACGTGTAATGCCGAAGCTAATTCACTAACGCGCATTGATGGATGAATTGTCAGTTCATCAATAATTGATTTATGGCGGGCAGCTTTTTTTCGTGACATGACTGGTACTCATTGTTGATGGCTGAAAGGTACCATATTCGTCAGTGATTTCGTACATTCACCGCTGCGGCAATAGCTGTTATTTACGAAGATCACTCGCACAATAAATGCCCTTATCTAATGCGAGGCATTAGCAACAAAAAACTGACCTGTGATCATTAGAATACAAAGCGTGGCACCAACATAAGGTACCCATAATGGAACACTGAAACCGTTATGGGTTGGTCGCTGCTTTTTAAGGCGAATCAGCGCGAAATTTGATAAGGCAAATACTATCAGGATAATGAATGATGTGGCTTGTGCTAATTTTTCGGTTGGCAGAAACGTTACTAGTAAAATGATAATAAAAACAATGAGTAATGTGGCCATTAATGGTGTATGGGTATGATGGTTGATGCGTGACAGCCACTTTGGAACCCCATTGAGATGCCTGCCCATATCATGAAACACTCTTGAAGCCATCACAATCTGAGCCAGTGCACCATTAACAATAATAAATAACGAAAGTGCGCCCAAAATATTTCCTGAATAACCTTCTGCTTTCATGACATCAACCAATGGTGCTTTAGAGTCAGCAAGTGCTTCAGCAGATAAGGTCAGTACTGCGCCCATCGAGACAGTAATATAAAAGAATAAAGAGACAATCAAAGCAAACAAAATGGCCAAAGGCATGGCTTTACTGACATTTTTAGCTTCTTCGGAGACGTGAACAATATCTTCAAAACCAATATAGGCATAAAAAGCGAGAAAAGCCCCCAGAACAATACCACTCAAAGCAGTGGTGCTGGATAAAGGTTGTGCTTCAGAAAGTCGACCCGGCAATTCCGAAAAATTACCAGCGGTTACCACGAGTATGATGATTAACCCCGACAGGCCTGCAACAGTGGTGATCCCCATAAACCATGCCGTCCCCTTCATGCCAACAGCGGCAATAGCACCGAGTAACAGAACCAGGCCAATCATCAATGGAAGCTCCGGCCATGATAGAAAAATCTGGAAATATCCCGCAAAACCTGTAGTGATAGTGGCCGCTGAAACAATGCCGGTAGCGGCAATCATCCAACCCGTGGTTATTGAAAGCCATCTAGAGCCAAAAGCGGTACTTACATAGGCAACCGGACCACCACTTCTGGGCACTCGAACAGCCAGTTCAGCAAAAGAAAAGGCAGTAAACGCCGCCACTATGGATGCAACTAAAAAAGTGAGCGGGGCATAGATTCCGGCTTTACCAGCAATCTCGCCTATCAATACATAAATTCCAGCGCCCAATATGGTTCCCAGACCATATAAAGCAAGAAGCGGTGCGGGGACGTTTCGCTTTAATTCTGCATCAGTAGTTTTGTTCATCTAATAGTTTTCCAACAAGAAATGAGTTGAGTCTGGGGGGGATAGGCAGATCTCAGCTAAGCGTTTATGGATGTTCAAGAACCTATCATGAGTAAAACCGGTTAGCAAAATGGCTAAAAAGCAATAAATGATATTTTCCTGGTATTTATTATGTTTTATTCCGTATTCATATGTAGTGATGGAGGTTTATTCTGCAAGACCTTTACTGGCTGATTGCCCAACTTGAAATAAAAAAGCGAAACCTTTATGAGTGAGAGAGATAAGGCCTTTTTTGATAGAGCGGATGCTTTTATTAAACTGGCTAATGAACAAATGGAGAAAAGCGTAGAGGCCGGTGAAGTAAGTGCATCGTTTATGTATGGATTGGCCCGGTACAGTGCGTGGTTTAGCGCATCTGGCTGGACCAATGCCAGGGATATGGCCGATGCACGAGATGAAACCGTCGATTTTTTTGTGAATGAATATCGGCGGATGTTGGAATTGAATATGGATGATTATATTCAGAATTTCAACAATTACGTTCAGGCCTCTGAACAATTGCAAAACAAAGGGTAAGTGTTCGCTTACCCTTTTTATTATGACCCAGCTGAGGTCAGTTTTCACCATGGCTTTGACCGCCCTTTACGGTCTGCACTCATAACTGAGTTTTACTCCAGCTCGTTATTTTTATGCGTTAATCAGCGATATACCGTGTTCGGGAAAACCGGGCAGAGTTCGGTTAATTTAAAACCTTGAGTTCATCGCCTCATACTTTTCAGATGAATTCTCATCATCGACCAAATCGTTGTAGTATTCAGTTTCATCCACGCGATCATTTCATAGATGATTTACCTTGTTTTGGGCGAATAACGTAAGGTCTGACCATGAGAATATATTTATCTTTTTGCACTGCATTGGTTTTACTTAGTGGTTGTGATGCTGCTGAGCCGGTAATGGTTTATGAGAGTCGCAATGCGCTGCAATGTGAAACCACAGGAATCTCACCCGCCGACAGTGTCGCGAAATTAGCAGCCGAAAACATTGAGGTGACTGAAACATATTGTGGACGGAGAACCGGTGTTGTCTATCCAGCAGCTTGTGGGATGGGAACAGGCACTATCCTGATTCATCAGATAGCTGAGGCAGAACTGGTTACGGCGAGAAATATTGGCTTTCAGGAAGTATCTGAACTGGTAGATCTCGACGCAGGTACTGGCTATGAATTCGTGGATTGTGAAGATGAATAAAGGCCCACTGCAAATTCGTTAACAGTTTTTGTCAGCAACTAAAAAGTAAATCGATGCCAAACCGAATTACACCTATATTTTATCTTTTATTGATACTGCTGTTACTGGTGGCAGGTATCGTAATGCTGACGAAGATCGAAGATGTGCCGGATTCAGCACCATCTGTTGCTGATACCAGCACCACAGAGGTAATTGAGCATTCAAGATCGATGCCGAATATTTACATCGATCAGATTATTGCGCCTGCTAACGCTGAAAACCGCAAGGAATTGTATGTCGATTTACTGACTATCTGCCAGGAAGAGGGCGTTTCAATCAAGGCACTGACGGATACTGAAATGTCACAACTGGGTACGATTCGTTTGCAACGCTGGATAGATGAAAACAGAACAGCCTATCGTCTGGAATCATGGGATTATCAGCTGGAAGAACCACAACAGCAACCGCATTGCCACTTTCAGCTGATCAGTAGTGGTCGTCATGTCATGATAGATGCGGAGGGACTGACAGGGATCAATCTGAATGATAATCAGCCTTATGAGATTGCGCCACTAACCAATATGGATGCCAGTTTGTTGTTACGTTCTCCAGCGCGACAAGACAAAATATCGACTGGTCAACTGAGAGAAGTCGCTGGTCAGCCATGTGTTGAATCCACTATTGCCGATTATGAAGAAGCGATAACATGTACATGGACTGGAGGTGTTGCATGGGGCTTTGAACCGGAATCAGATGGTATCGAGTCGGTTTCAGATACGCATCACTATGCCTTATTCAGATCGATTGTTCTGCAGCAGGATCCGGCTGGAAATGTGTTGGATAAAATCAGTACGGTGACTTTCAATATTGGTAACAAACTTGATGAGGCAGCGATGCAACCTGCCCCTGCAACAGCGTCTCCTGCTGAGCAGCCGTAACCCTGAATCTTCCTGCTGTTAACACTTTTTTAACGTGGCACTGTCAAGATGAGACTATTTTGACATATTGGGCGATTCAGTTATTTCGCTGTCGTTTTATGTTTAAATGCATTCGGTTTCAAACCTTGTCGAAAAATGACACTCTATAACGACTATGTCTTTACAAAACGTAGTGAAGGAAACGCAAGTGATGGAAAATCACATCATTGATGTGCGCAATCTGAGTAAAAAATATCCTTCCGGATTTCACGCTTTAAAGCAGGTCAATCTGCAAATCAAACGTGGTGAAATATTTGCCCTGTTAGGTCCTAATGGCGCAGGTAAAACCACGCTGATTAGTATTATCTGTGGCCTGGTCAATGTGGACGAAGGACAGGTAGTGGTAGGTGGCTTTGATGTGGTTAAACAATATCGGCAGGCGCGTAAACAAATTGGTCTGGTGCCACAGGAATTAGCGATTGATGTGTTTGCCTTTGTCTGGAATACCATGGTGTTCAGCCGTGGTGTGTTTGGTAAGCCGCGTGATGACGCCTATCTGGAAGAAATTTTAAAGGCATTGTCGTTATGGGATAAACGCCATGCCAAAATTCAATTTCTGTCCGGTGGAATGAAACGTCGTGTGTTAATTGCCAAGGCCTTGGCACATGAGCCGGAAGTTTTATTTCTCGATGAACCGACCGCTGGTGTCGATGTGGAGTTACGCCGTGATATGTGGCGTTTGGTGGAAAAGCTACGCCAGCGAGGCACCACTATTATCCTTACTACCCATTACATTGAAGAAGCCGAAGAAATTGCTGATCGGATTGGCATTATTAATCATGGTGAAATTCTGCTGGTGGAAAACAAGCAGGATTTAATGAAAAAACTGGGACGCAAGCAACTTATCCTGCAATTACAGCACCCGATTACACAGCTCCCAGATGAGCTTAACGGGTTTGTTCTGCAACTCGGTGAGAATGGAAAAACGCTCACTTATGACTATGTCGATAATCAACCGACCAATCATGTGACGGAGGTGCTGGCGGCGATCCATCGCTCAGGCATCGAGCTAAGTGATGTGCAAACCAAACAAAGTACACTGGAACAGATTTTTGTCAGCTTGGTGGAGGATTCAAAATGAACTGGTATGCCATTAAAGCCATTTATTTATCCGAGCTTCATCGCAGCTGGCGTACCCCTTTACAAAGTATTGCCTCACCGGTTTTATCTACCTCGCTTTATTTTATTGTGTTTGGTTCAGCAATAGGTTCGGCGATGACTGAAATTGGTGGCGTCAGTTATGGCGCCTTTATTATTCCGGGTTTAATCATGCTGATGATATTAACTGAATCCACTTCCAATGCTTCATTTGGTATTTATATGCCCAAGTGGTCTGGTGCTATCTATGAAGTTTTGTCCGCCCCGGTGTCAGCTTTTGAGATTGTAGTGGGATATGTCGGTGCGGCAGCCACCAAATCGATTATTCTGGCAATGTTGATTTTGCTCACCGCCAAATTATTTGTGGATTACTCGATTCTGCATCCGTTATGGATGCTGCTGTTTCTGGTATTGACCTGCATTACCTTCAGTATGCTGGGCTTTATCCTGGGTGTGGTGGCGGATGGTTTTGAAAAATTACAGGTCATTCCATTGATGGTCGTTACCCCGCTGGCATTTTTGGGCGGTACATTTTATTCAATCAGTATGTTGCCGGAGTTCTGGCAGAAAGTGACCCTGTTTAATCCTGTGGTTTATCTGGTAAGCGGATTTCGCTGGAGTTTTTATGGCACGGCAGATGTCAGCATGACATTGAGCCTGGTGATGATTTCCACTTTTCTGATTATGTTTATGGTGTTTATCTGGTGGATATTTAAAACCGGTTATAAGGTAAAAGTCTGATAAATGGTTTAAATTCATTTCTTTATAGCTAGTTGAATTAGTTTATAGCGCCTTAACCTTCACTGCCATAGCTGGTCCAGATGTTTGAAATGCCATTTTGAGGGATCTTCTGGACCCTCAATGGTTTCCTTACAACTGGGCAAAGCGAGATCGATGACCTGTATTTGAATGGGCGCTTTTGAACGTAATGAAAAAAAGACTTTCACTTTGGGTTTTACCAGTGATGTCACGCCAGGTTCAATCACCACGGCCAACCTCTGGGAGGCGAGACGTACTAATGATCCAACAGGATAAATGCCCACCATCTTTACAAAAATATTGAAAATTTGTTTATCAAAATGACCTTCCCATTTTGCCATTTCCCGAATGGTTCCAGCAGGATCCCAGGCTTGTTTATAAGCGCGTTCAGACGTAACCGCATCATAGACATCACAAATGGCTGCCATTCGGGAAAACAATGAAATTTCCTCACCTAACAGTCTATTCGGGTAGCCCATACCGTTGATTTTCTCGTGATGATGTAAAGCGATATCGATGACCTCTGGTGCGGCACCTGAGTTTTCTAATAGCTTGGCTCCGGCAGCTGGATGCTTTTTCATGATGTTGTATTCTGCGTCAGAAAGCTTTCCAGGTTTGTTCAGTATTTCCAATGGCATCAGGGATTTACCCAGATCGTGCATTAAGCCGCCTACACCAGCCAGCTTAACCTGATTTTCCTCCAAGTTGAGTTGGCGAGACAACGATATCATCAATGCACAAACAGCTAATGAATGCATGTAGGTATAGTCATCGTGGGTTTTCAGGCGAGCGACACTGAGTATGGCCGCTGAATTTTTTTGTACCATCAAATCAATTTCATTCACTAGCGGTAAAGTTGTCTGCGGATCAATTGCTTTGCCTAGCCGGGCATCTTTATACATTGCCATAACCTGTGGTTTAGCATCATTAAAGAGTCGACGTGCGCGATTGATATCGTCTTCCATTGATGATTCAACAACGCTTTTATTTTCAGTGGCTTGGGATGTTTCTAAAGCATTCTCTGAGGATTCTTGCGGAGGTGATGGCGTTAAGGTGCCTGTATTTTGTAAAGCGTCACCTTTTTCCTCATCGATCCAGACATCTGTAATGCCTGCTTCAAGAATGCTTTTAATATCTTCGGGATTGGTTAATAAAAAACTGCCGCGAAAAAACGGATGCTTTAACCATGAACCACCCAGTTTTTGTATATACATGCCCAGTCGGAGATCAGTTGAGGCAATGCGTCTAATCAAAGTTTAATACCTTTCTTGTGTTCATTTTTGAGCGCATTATATATAGCTTATATGTGAAAAAAATGTGTTTTATCACCAATATTTTTGTTTTAGCGGTAATTTCAGGAAAATCCCTGGCACCATGATTCGGTATCCTGGATCAAGGATGATCATCAGTGGGGGAGTGGTATCTCTCTGAACGTTTTGTGAGAGCATTCTGAATGACTATTTGAGATGCTGTCGTTGTAAGACTGAATTCAGCAGTTTACAACGTTAGAATAGACGCAGAGAAATGATGGTGCTACTTTGGGAATGCAATACAAGGCAGGTTTTATCTATGTTGCCAGGACTCTGGCAAATATTTATTGCTAAGCAGTCTGAATGATGAAAAGTTGTATTAATAAAAACATAACAATAGATATTAATTACCGATGGATAGAGAGATGCAAAAAGATAGTCAACACAGCGAAACGGAATTGGAAAATCTCTTAAAGCAGTCAATCGCGGAAGGATTTGTAGAGGTTCCTATCCTGCCGGAAATTGCGAATAAAGCTTTTATGCTGGCCAATAATAAAGAGTCAGATGCTAGTCAGATGGCCCAGTTAATTCAAAGTGATCCCTCACTGGCCGGTCATGTGATGCGTATTGCCAATTCCGCAGCTTATACGCCGATGGCCAATCTGACTTCGCTGCAACAGGCCATTGCCCGACTGGGCATGACAACTATCAGTGAAATCGCCATTAGCGCCGTCATCAATGCAAAATTATTTAATACTCCGGGGTATGAGGACTATGCAGACCTCATTTGGCAACAGTCACTGGCGACATCACTGTGGGCTAAGGAGGTTGCCAGCCATTGCAACGTGAATGTTGAAGTGGCTTTTCTTGCGGGATTGATTCATTCAATTGGTCGCCCAGCCGTACTCCAAACGCTGATTGATCTTGCCGAGCAACGCAATTTGCCTTTGAACGATGAAATTGTTCATCAGCTGGAAGATAACTATTGGCTGATAGTTTCGCAGATGATCGTTATTCGCTGGCGTATGCCGGCTTTGGTCATTGAGACAATTCAGCATATTGAAACACCATCGACTGACAAAGAGGCAGGTCAATTGGCAGCAGTTGTAAACATGGCAAGATATGCTGCTGATGCTATGCTGAATGATGAGTTGGCGGATAATTTTCCTCAGGCAGCCATCGATATTGTTGAATTTGAGTCAGCAGATATTCAGAAATTATTAACCAAGAAGGAACAGATCAGCGAACGACTCACACAGCTGATGGCTTAATCATGGTGATTTCGGTATTCGTTTTTTAACGCCACATAATTCTGGCAAGCATAGTGAAAATAGTTCAGTTCGTCTTCAGTTAGCGGTCGAATTTGTTTAACTGGCGAGCCCAGATAAAGATATCCGGATTCAAGTTTTTTCCCCGGTGGCACTAAGGAGCCGGCACCGATAACCACTTTGTCTTCCACGACAACACCATCCAAAATGGTCGACGACATACCCACCAATACCTGATCACCGATTGTGCAGCCATGCAGCATCACCAGATGACCGATGGTGACATCATTGCCAATAATAAGCGGATGGCCTTCGGGATTAAACTCACTGGCATGCGTAATATGCAGACAGGAATTATCCTGAATACTGGTGCGAGCACCTATTCTGATACGATGCATATCGCCACGAATCGACACAAGCGGCCAGACTGAGCTGTCATCGCCGATTTCAATATCGCCAATCAGTGAGGCCGTATCATCAATCCAGACTCGTTGACCCAGTTTGGGACTGTTGCCTCGAAACGCTTTGATGACCATCAGACTAACTCAGCAGGGTTATACCGCATAACACCAGTAACGCGACATTCGCCAACAGGCCAATCATGAAAAACCAGGTTCTGGGGCTGGGGTTTTGTTCTGTGGCAATTGCGTAATAAAGGACCATGTGAAGAATACGGGCGATGGCAAATACCCAGACGAAAATACCCGTCCAAAAGCTATTGGCTCCGATAAGAACCGCCATAAAAGTCGTACCGAGCATCAGTGGAAGATTTTCCAGTGAGTTCATAAACGTGCGATGTGCTCTGAACACAAAGGATTCATGGCTGAGGTTTTCCGGAATTTTGCCTGGAATAGCACCAGCTTGGGAAGCTTTGGTTTTACTGGCGACAAACCATTGAATCAGCAACGTGAGCAAAATGATAAACAAGCCAAGAAAAGTCAGATAATAAATAACCCCCATAGTCATTCTTTGCCTCGTAAGTTAGTTTTGAGATTATCGGCTTCAGTTGGAATTTATTTTCCCTGACAATCGCCGACCCGTTCCGCTTTATAATCTGTTTTCATGATCATCGGACCTATCGGCGTATTCATTTCACTGGTCATCTTGCCTTCCAGGTGGGTGCCATGAAACGTAGCGTAACCTTTAAATACTGTCGTCATGCCTTCAACATTACAATTTGCGGCGAAATCCACTCTCTCCCGGGTGATATCTGTTTGCGTCACATCACAGCTCTTCGGAATATTCAGTACACTAATACCTTTATCTAACTGTGATTGGGTTAAACACTCCTGATTGTTACTGGTTTGAGGCGGGACATTCATTGGTCCTTCCATTGTCGAAATACTTTTGTATGACCATAAACCGGGTTTTAAATTTGGGGTTTCAGCCAAAGCGGGCAAAGCCAGGGCTGCAGTGATACATAAGGTTGAAAAATAAATGAAATAACGCACAGTGGTGTTCCCCTGATGTTTTGCTATGGTGGTCGTCATAAACTATGCCGATATTAAAGAATCTTGCCTGTGAGTGAGGGAGAGCGCAATAGCCTTAACAGGATCCAGATACTTATCCGTCTATTGGAATCAGTAGAATAATGCTGCTAGAGTGAAAATTATGCGTTTTACTGAAAGTAGTGTTGGTGTATTTTTTAATTATGTGTATACGCTTTTTTATACTTTCGAATATGCTGACGTCATTGAAAATAAGTCTTCCAGCTTGATAATGACTAAAGCTAAAAACAAGCGTCGCTAATATCGATTCGATTTTACATTGCTCAGGATTTGTTCTCGTATGATTGCATGATGATCTAAAACACAGAAGGGAGATAATTATTATGTCTTCGAAATATGTTTTAACTGATTTTCAACATTTACGTGATGAAATGGTTCGCAAGCAATTAATTAATCGAGATATAAGTTCTTCAAAAGTTCTTGAGGCCATGAGCGCTGTACCCCGCGAGCAATTTTTACCACTTGAAATGCGGGGATTTGCCTACGAGGATTCCCCTTTACCTATCGCTGAAGGTCAGACTATTTCCCAACCGTATATCGTGGCGCTAATGATAGACGCACTCAATTTGCAAGGTGGTGAACGGGTGCTGGAGATAGGTGTCGGCAGTGGCTATGCTTCGGCCGTCCTCGCTGAAATTGCCGATCAGGTTATCGGCATTGAGCGAATACCAACCTTGTCTGACCAGGCCAAAACAGTGCTTAAGCAGTTGGGTTATAACAATATTAAGATTATCAATGCGAACGGCACTATCGGCTATGTTGAAGCAGCTCCTTATGATGCGATTCTGGTCTCTGCTGGCGGGCCGGAAATCCCCACAACATTAAAAAAACAATTAAAAATAGGTGGTCGACTGGTCATTCCGATAGGAAACCGTCTGTATCAGCGGTTATTGCGAGTGACACGTATTGATGAAAACCAGTTTGATGAAGAGGTGATTAGTCAGGTTCACTTTGTGCCGCTGATCGGCCGTGAAGGCTGGAGTGATGATCTGAACACTTCCTCAACAAAGCGCAGCTCCAGCGCTAGTCTGTCTGCGGGCAAGGATCAGTCGGAAAATGCTGTTCGTCATAAAACGCAAACAATTGAAGCCTTAATTGCTGAGGCAGCACAACCAATCGATACAATCGAAACGGTGGATCTCAGTCCACTACTCGATCGAATTGGTGAGTCTCGTCTGGTGTTATTAGGGGAAGCCACCCATGGGACATCTGAATTCTATCGGTTCCGTGCCCGCCTTACCCAACAATTGATAGAGCAAAAAGGCTTTAATATGGTGGCAGTTGAGGCCGATTGGCCAGATGCTGCCCGTATCGATCATTATGTTCGTGAACATTCGACACCTCCTTCAGAATGGCGGGCATTTGCGCGTTTTCCGACGTGGATGTGGCGCAATACGGATATGCAGGAATTTGTCGAATGGCTGCGTCGACATAATGCCATGCAAGCTAAACCAAATTTAAAAGTGGGTTTTTACGGACTCGATCTGTACAGCATGTTTTCATCCATTGATGAGGTGATTAACTATCTTGAAGCAGTGGATCCCGAGGCTGCAGAAATTGCTCGTGAACGTTATGGTTGTTTAACACCATGGCAATCGGATCCAGCCACTTATGGCCGAGCAGCTGCTTCGGGAGAATATAACAAGTGTGAAGATTTCGTGGTGGATATGCTGGTGAGCATAATGGAAAAACAGGCCGAATATGTGGCAAACGATGGGGAGAGCTTTCTGGATGCGATGCAGAATGCCCGATTGGTGGCCAATGCCGAAGCTTATTATCGCAGCATGTATAAAGGTTATACCTCTTCCTGGAATATGCGCGACAGCCACATGTTTGACACCATCTGCTCCCTGTTGGATTTCAAACAGCAACATGATGAGAAGCCGGCGAAAATAGTGATCTGGGAACATAATTCTCATATTGGCGATGCCCGTGCTACCTCAATGTCAGCGAGAGGCGAGCATAATGTGGGGCAGTTATGCCGCAGTAAATTTGGCGACGACGCTTACCTGATCGGTTTTGGTACGCACGGGGGAACTGTGGCGGCTGCTGATAACTGGGGTGAATCAATGCAAGTAAAAACCATTCGTCCATCAATGGAAGGCAGTTGGGAACGTGTTTGCCATGACACCGACATTCCAGCCTTTATGCTCGGTCTGCGTAAACCTGAATCCAAGGAATTGAAAAAACACCTGCTTGAAGAGCGACCAGAGCGGGCTATTGGAGTGATTTACCGCCCACAAACCGAATTAACCAGCCATTATTTTCAAGCACGTCTCAGAAAACAGTTTGACGAATATATTTGGTTTGATCAGACTGAGGCCGTTACTCCACTGGATTATGAAGCGATGCAGGGTATGCCTGATACCTATCCTTTCGGTTTATAAAACATCTGCTCATACTGACAGACCGGGGTGGAGCCAAGGTGCCAGTGCATTGCTTCATGTAGACGACGACTTACAGACAGGCCACCTTTACAGGAGTACCCGTTTGCAATTGTAGGGATTCAGGTTCTAAAAAAACCAATTAATGGAGGGGGCAATGAGTGAGTTTGTTAAACCCGCAGCTGAATGGATAGCAGCGATTATCGAATTGTTGGGCGTGAGCATAATACTCGTTCTCGCTGTTTATGCTCTGACATCAGCCATTTATCAGCTGACACGGAAAAAAAATGAAATTGAATTCATCTACCGTCAAACACGACAGCGTCTTGGACGAGGTATTCTGCTGGGACTCGAGTTTCTAGTAGCTGCCGATATTATTCATACCGTGGCGGTTGAGCTAACCTTTAAAACAGTAGGAGTTTTAGCCATTATCGTCGTTATTCGGACATTTTTAAGCTTTACGTTAGAAGTTGAGCTTACGGGAAAATGGCCGTGGCAGGAAAACGGTAACAAATAACTTTACGGTATTAATGTCGAATGCTTAAAGCTTGCCAATAATGCCGTGACCAATAGGTATTTTTAAGGCTGGAAATCATTACGCCCCGGGTGGTCGATGCATGTAAGAATTTATGGTCTTCCAGATAAATACCGACATGACGACCATTACGGAAAAATACCAGATCACCAGAACGTAGTTCAGCCCTGGGTATCTTTCGCCCGCTACGAATTTGCTGGTCGGTACTTCTGGGTAAATCGATACCAAACAGATCACGAAAAGTGATTTGTACAAAGGCAGAACAATCGATCCCTGAGCGACTTATGCCTCCCATGCGATATGGTGTGCCATGCCATTCGTTATGCTGTTGATATAGCAGCAACATCGCCTGAATTTCATCATAATATTGAGCATCAGTCTCAGTTTGAAAAATGTAAGCTCTGTCTGGTGATTTGCTCGAAAATTTGGGGGCCGTTCCACAGCCCGAAAGCATGACAAACATTGGCAAAAAAACTATGCAAAATCGCCAATGTAACGTCATAAAAAATTTGTAATGTATTCTGATCATTAAGTGTATGGCTTCAAATTCTTAACTATTCACATAGATTAAAAACCATATAGTTCTATATTTACAGGATATTTTCATGTTTTTTGGCTAAATAACGGAAAAAGGGGGAGGATGTCTATTGAAAATATGATTAATTCTCTTCTAACACAATGTTAATCTCTCAAAATGAATGGCTGTTGTGTCGGCTTCACAAGACAAATTTGACTATGTTTAGGCAGAAATTTTAGCGCTGTCATAATTTTGCCATGAACTATCAGTAGGTTTTAACTACCAACACTCTATTTGCTGCACAGACAAATCTGTTTATATTTAGTGACTTGAAAAAGGTAATTGAATGACGGATAAATTTGCTGAATTAACGCTGCTAATCCTCATAGTTGGAGCAGCTCTTGCCTTATTTTCCAACATGAGTAAGCGATCTTTTTTAAATGATAATCATTGGAATGGTGAAATTGTTGCACTGACAATTATTACGCTGATCAGTATGGTGAGTTTTCCACTGATTGATGCCACGTTGCCCTGGCTGGAATTTGCAGATCTGCGATATTATAATGAAATAGCATGGCTAGGCCTTATAAAGGGCATTTTAGGATTATGGCTTCTACATAGAGCTGTTCGTGATTACAGTGATATAGGCGAACCGCAGAAAAAATTTGTGGCTAAAGGAATTTATCGATTTATACGCTATCCGTTTTATTCTGCGCTTTTAGCCTTGGTTCTTGCCCAGCTTCTGTTAACACAGAATTGGCTGGCCGGTGTGGCCGGTTTAATCACATTCGCTTTGGTTTATTGCTTAAGAGTGCCACGTCAAGAAGAAGATGGGCTTGAGAAATATGGACATCATTATCTTGAATATATGTCGCAAACGGGAGATATCTGGCCACGGCTCCCTTTTAAACACTAAAGTTGGGATAATATTTTCTTCAGCCTGGATGGCTATAGAAACGAATGAATTTAAAAACTGTTATGGAAAACAGTAATGCTTAATATTCGTCCGCTCTCTAGGGAGCGTTTAGCTTCGCTGATGGAAAATGCGGCTGTCATTGAAGCGGACAAAAAAGGTATTAAAGTGGCAGTTTTGCCTGATGGGCAATACTTAAAATTTTTTTACCGCAAACGCTTTCTAAGTAGAGAGCTACTTGCACCAGCAGCAGTTAAGTTTGCCCGCAATGCTTATCATCTGACACAACTCGACATTCCTACATTGCAAGTAAAGGCTTTGCATCGCATTATCGGCGAAGCCCACACTGTAGCTATATACTCTCCCTTACCCGGACGTACCTTACGAGACATTGTTAACTCCAATGAAGCGGATGCAAATTTGATGTATCGCCTGGGAGTGTTTTTGGCGAGGGTACAGCGTCAAGGGATATATTTTCGTTCAATTCATCCGGGAAATATTATTGTAAACGGGATGGATTTTGGGCTTATCGATATTCTTGATATGCGTGTCCATTGGTGGTCTTTAAGTCGCTGGGCGAGACGTCGAAACTGGCGACATTTTTTCCGCTATCCCCATGAGTGGGAAAATCATGGAGACTTGATCCAAGCGCTTATCAAGGGCTATCGGCATTCTGCCGATCTGCCTTTGCGCGAGCTGAATTGGTTAGAACGAATTATTGGTAAACTTATTTCTATCTGATTTTTAGTCCTAACCAACTTATCGGTCAGATAGGGCATTTTTGCGTAAAATGCCCACACATGACGATCCTAAATAAAGCTTCCAATGAATATGATGTAATCATCATCGGTGCCGGTGCGGCTGGATTGATGTGCGCTATTGCTGCTGGTCAGCGTGGCCGGCGTGTGCTGGTAATTGATCATGCCAATAAAGTCGGCAAGAAGATCCTGATGTCTGGTGGCGGACGCTGTAACTTCACCAATATGTACTCCGCTCCGGAAAACTTTATTTGCCGCAACCCTCACTTCGTTAAATCGGCATTGAGTCGGTATACACCCTGGCATTTTATTGAATTGGTCGAGAAACATCAGATTGCCTATCACGAGAAAAAACTGGGGCAGTTATTTTGTGATGAGTCATCGAAAGAAATCGTACAGATGTTGCTGGCAGAGTGTGCATCGGCTGGGGTGAAAATTATGACTGATACGCCGGTTAAGGTGGTTGAAACCGGTGGTCAAAAATTGCTAGAAACCCCTCAGGGTAAATTACAGTGTGTATCGCTGGTGATTGCAACCGGAGGATTGTCGATTCCCAAAATGGGAGCAACCGGTTTCGGTTTTGAATTAGCCAGAAAACTTGATATCCCGGTGTTGCCCACACGAGCAGGGCTGGTACCAGTGGTGTTGGATGATCATAAACTCAAACCGCTTGCGGAGCTTAGTGGTATTTCATTGGATACCATCACAGAGGCTAATCAAAATTCATTTCACGAGAATATTCTGTTTACTCATCGTGGTTTGAGCGGTCCTGCCATATTACAGGCATCAAGCTATTGGCAGCCTGGCGAGACACTGAAAATCGATATGTTTCCTGGAATTGAATTGGCCGGTTATTTAGCTGAAATGCGTGTTGAAAAATCCAAAACAGCCCTGAAAACCATTCTTGCCGAAAAACTGACCCGCCGGGTAGCCCAGCTTTGGTGTGATCAGTGGCTTGAAGATAAACCGGTCGGTCAGCTTTCCGATGCAGATATCGAACATGTTGTATCACAGTGCCAGCCCTGGACATTGAAGCCATCCGGTACAGAAGGTTATCGAACGGCTGAAGTGACATTGGGCGGTATTGATACTGATGCATTATCTTCCAAAACGATGGAGTGCCGTAATCATCCGGGACTATATTTTATTGGGGAAGTGGTCGATGTTACCGGTCATTTGGGAGGGCACAATTTTCAATGGGCCTGGGCTTCAGGCTATGCCGCTGGACAGTTTGTCTGAAGAATATTGTCAGAAGTTTGAGACCCTATCTAAAAAAAGTTAATGTTCTATAACGAAAAGTTGCTTTCAACAGTGATTGAAATCGTTTATCACTATCACACTTATTCAATTGCAGGAGAGCACCATTGCTGGAATTTCTGACAGACGCTCAGGTTGTTACCGTGTTAGTGACCGCACTGGTGGTGGGACTGGTTGTGGTTTTTCATTATGAAGTGATTCAGCAATTGAATCGTTGGTGTCCGAATCATCCTTCCAGGACTGCAAAGCACCGTCACCGGCCGATTATATTGGCTACTATGTTTGTTTTGTTATTTGCACATATCATTGAAATCTGGTTATTTGGCGTGGCCTTTTGGGGTTTACTGAGTCAAACGGGGTATGGGTACATCAGTGGCTATGAGCATATTAGCCTGTTAGATAGCGTGTATTTCTCTGCCGCCACCTATACCACGGTTGGTTGGGGCGATTTGGCCGCTACCGGTCATATTCGATTTCTCGCCGGTACAGAAGCCTTAGTGGGCTTTATGATGATTACCTGGTCAGCATCTTTCAGCTATCTTATTATGGCGCGGGCCTGGGGGAGTGAAAACGATTAAAATTAGCTAGAAAAATTAAGCATGTTATTTCAACTGTTCTGAATAATATTAATTTTTAATGTGGTCGCTCTCTTTTTCTGCATAATTCTATTTGCTTACGCAGAAAGCTTCAGGAAGCTGATTTATTTTCACCTAAAACAAGCAAGGCTGTTTTGTCTGGATAATGATGGGTGGCCTTAGATAAGATTCTGTTCCGATTGATAATTTAGAGTACGACAAAGATAAATTAAGGCTTGCGATACGCTTAAAACTGTGAAATATTTCACAAAAAAAGTTTTAAGGATGCGACTGATGCGTATCGAACTTTTCCTTTCAGATGTTGCTGGACCCTGATGGTTCATAACACATCATTTTGGCTGAACAGCCTGCTTTCAACGCATTGGCTATGCCTTTACATACCCATTTCCCCCGATTGTCTGTCAGGACAATTCATCTCTTGCGGTTTTTCCCTGTTCTTTGAAAAGGAGTTCTATAAATGAATCCTAGAAAGCTCTGCGTGATTCTGATGCTGGCGGGTATGGCATTGCTGTTGTTATCGCTGGTGTGGTTTTTTGTAGCCTATGCTTCCACTTTGGATACCATGAGCCGTTATGGTGATAGGGATGTCACTTTACAGTTGATGGCTTGCATCTATTCCACACCGCCGATTTGTCAGGGAGCAGCATCTTTAGGTGATGGTCCATCTTATAGTCCTATGTTGTTTTGGTTGGGTCTGCTTTTGTTTATTGCTGGTGTGATTGTATTTTTTGCGTTGAATAAACAGATAAACCAAACGTCTTTTGATCCTAAAACTGGGCAAAACATTACCAGTGACAAACTCTTGGGATTTATCGCGAGAGAAAAATACACCTACTACACTTATATTCTTTTTCTGGTTGGGGCCGGTGGTGGATTGTTATTACCGCCTCTGGCCATAGCGGCACTGCTGGGCTTTGTATTGGCAGTGTTAGGTTATTTTCTCTATCCACAACAGTTAACCAGTTTGGATAAAAATCATCTAGCCGCGCTAAGTGTGGTGTATCTCGCATCGACCCTGTTGCTTTTGCTGACTATTGGCAGTGCTTTATTTATTCTGATCGCACTCGCTCAACTTATTTTGTATTACATCGGTTTTAACAGTTATCGGCTTGGCCACATTATCAATGCTAATAACATTAAAGATGAAGCCATCCTTGCATTTAAACCGATACGCGAGCGTTTTTCCTCTAGGGAGAAAGGCTAATTTTGTCGTTTTTAATGATCGAGTATTCGAGGTAGCTTTATGAAAACTTTAAAAAGCGTATTGCAACCATTCAATTCCACACGTCTAATCCCTTTGCTATTGGCGATAACACTCACGGCCTGTGGTTCTGATTTTCAAGAAGGCGCCTATGTTGATCCACAATATGGCACAGGCTATGAATTTAATGCGGAAGGTCAGGGCCAGTTGATTGGTGGCGTTCCGGGCTCATATAGCTTTACTTATAAAGTGGATAGCGATGAAGTAGTAACGTCTGGTGATATCAATCTCACCTTTAAACGCATTGATGATAAAACCCTGGAACGACCTGATGGCACCCGGCTAATCCTAAAAGAAGATTAGGTCTCATGGAGGTCAGTATGGAAGCTGTTATTCAAATCACAGGTTTGCTGATTTGAGCTGGGTTTTTTCTTCAAATCGTTGGATCCGCCAGACGAAGAAAATACCAGTGACCATGACCGCTGCTGCCATCCATAATGCTGAAAGATAATTACCGGTCAGCGTAGATAAATACCCCGCCAAAGCGGGGGCGATAAGTTGAGCGATGCCATAACTTATCGTCAGTTTGGCCATGGCTTTAGCGGGGTTATGTGGAAATTTATGCCCGACATAGACCAGCATCAGGCTGACAATTCCAGCAAAGGTGGCACCAAATAACAACGCGCCAATCACATTGAATAGCAGCGATTCACTGAATAAGGGAATCAGGATAGAAAGCAATATAATCGAATAAGCGGCGATGATGGCACTTGTCTCACCAATGCGCTCAGCCACTTTGTCCCAGATTATGCAGGATGGAATGGCGGCTACCCCCAGCATTACCCAGATAAGATTGCCGTGTCCCGACAAACTGGGCATCTCTTCCAGAATCGCAACAATAAATGTCGCACTTATAACATACCCCACGCCAGCACAGGCATAAGCTGCGATCATTAATCGCATCCATTTATTGTTGGGCGCTGCAAAATCAGCAGTGGGAGCCTGTTGCGTTGCAGGTGACGGCATCAGAAACCAGGCGGGCAGGAAAAATAAAATACCGAAAAGCCCCATGATCAGCCATTGCTCAGCCCAATTGAAATAGGGCGTTATCAGAACAATAACGATCCCAGGTATCGCAATACCGAACCCTAAACCGGAAAAATGAATACCTAATGCTGATTTGTAACCATTTTGTTTGAGCCAGCCCATCACAAATCCTGCTGCCAGAATTATTCCCGCAGTACTGGTCAGGCCACCAATAAAGCGCAAAATACTCCATAAAACAATATCCGTGGTAACAGCCATTAAGACCGTGCTTAACACCGCCAGAATCAGGTTGATTCGGTAGAACAGGAACTTGATTTTGAGGCTGGTTAAAAATGAGATCAACACCACGCCTGACAGGTAACCAATGTAATTAAATGTGGCCAGCCAACCTCCGCTTAATGTGTCCAGTGAGGTTTCATTTAACATGATAGGCAAAAAAGGCGTGTAGGCAAAACGGGCAATGCCGACGGTTAAAATCAAAGCACAGATCCCAGCCAGAATGACCTGATGTCGGGGGGAGAGTGGAAATCGATTTGTGCTCATAACCAGAATATTACCTGCGGTAAGTTAATGCCCTACCTTTTACCATAAGTCTTTATTGGATGTGTTGTCGTGATAATTTCAAATAGCGATGTATAAATAAATACAGAGCATTTTTAATTGAAAGATTGTCATCTGCACTATTAATCCCCACTTAATCCTTCTGAGTTACAGTTTCAACGCAAATGCCTTCCGGAGTTATGAATGAAGAAAATTATCGTCCCTGTAGTCTTATTGGTTATCGGATTTGGCAGTTATTTTGCCCTGGCAGAACAACAGGAACCCGAGGTCATCAGCTACATCAAACAGCAGGGAGTGACCATCATTGACAGTTTTGAAACCCCTGCAGGATTGACTGGGTATGCCGCCAGTGTAGAAGGGCAGCCGCTGAGTATTTATCTGACAGAAGATAAAAAATATGCGGTGATTGGAAACCTGATTAACGCTCAAGGAGACGATTTGGGTCAGGAAGCACTTTATGAACTAGTCAGTGCTCCTCAGAATGAAAAGATTTGGCAGCAACTCGACACGGCTAAGTGGGTATTGGATGGTGATAAAGATGCAAAACGAATTATTTATACCTTTACCGATCCCTATTGCCCGTATTGCCAGAAATTACGTGAAATCGCTGATCCTTACATTGCCAAGGGTGAGGTGCAGTTGCGCCACATTATGGTGGGAATTCTGCAGGAGGACAGTATCAAAAAAGCGGCTGCTATTTTAGGGGCTGATTCACCTGAAAAGGCTTTGCAACAACATATCCAACCTGCCGATAACCCTACAGAAAATATAAATGAAGAGGCGTTAGCAAACGGATCATTGCTGGTAGAGGAAAATAACCTGCTGATGGAACAGCTTGGGTTTATGGCAACACCGACCAGCATTTACAAGGATGAAAAAGGTCATGTGCGGCTGATTGAAGGTATGCCGATGCGTGATGATATCGACAAGCTGTTTGAACAGTGATGTCGATTAATCTCGGACCCTTCGCTTTACCTCTCGAGCCGTTATTGTTATTTGGCTGTGCTCTTTTGGGGATATTGGTGGCATCTGTTCTGGCCAGAAAAAAAGCAGGCTCGGTCACCGATCCATTATTGATGATGCTGTTATTCGGTCTGGTTATCGGACGCATCGTGTTTGTCATTAAATTTGCCGATCAATACGACTCTTTCTGGCAGATGCTCGATTTTCGCGATCGTGGGGTGGACTGGGTGTCCGGCACGATAGCAATGGCACTGTTTCTGTTATGGCAAATCAAACGCCTGCCACAGCAACGTGTTGCCTTGTTCGGTGGAGCCTTATCGATTTTGCTGTTTTTTTCGCTAACGTCCTTATTAATGAATGCAGGTCGGGAACAGGTTTCAATACCCGATATTGCCTTAGAGCAATTGGACGGCGAGCAGATTTCACTGGTTCAATTGGCTGAGAATAACATTACCGTGGTGAATTTATGGGCAAGTTGGTGCCCACCTTGTCAACGTGAAATGCCTGCCTTTGAAAAGTCAGCACAACAGTATCCTGATATTCGTTTTGTCATGCTCAATCAACAAGAGTCAGCTGTAAAAGTGAATGACTTTCTGGCTGAGAATAAGCTGACATTTGAACACGTGCTGCTTGATAAAACCGGCAAAGTTGCCGATAAATTTGATGCCTATGGGTTGCCGGTGACGCTGTATTTTGATCAACAGGGCTCCTTGGTTGAGAGCCATATGGGAGAAGTCTCCGCGGCATCGTTAAGCGCTACATTAGAACGGCTTTCACAGTAATCAGCAAGCAATGAATATCTTGTTTAATTAACGGTCTTAGGGGAGTTTTTATGGATCTGCAACTGAAAAATAAAACGGCTTTTATAAGTGGCAGCACGGCGGGCATTGGTTTTTCCATTGCCAAATCACTGGCCGATGAAGGAGCGAATGTTATCGTCAATGGGCGTTCTGAAGCTTCAGTTAAACAGGCTATTGAATCCCTTAAATCGACAGGTAAAGGCAACGTAGATGGATTTGCAGGGGATCTTTCGATAGCGGCTGAAGCCGAGAAACTGACAAAGCAGTTCCCCGAAGTCGATATTCTGATTAATAATCTGGGTATCTTCGAGCCAGTGCCGTTTGAAGAGATAGCGGATGAAGACTGGCGACGTTTTTTTGATGTAAATGTGCTCAGTGGCGTGCGTTTGACGCGAGCCTATCTGCCAGCGATGAAACAACAAAACTGGGGTCGGGTGATTTTCATCTCCAGTGAAAGCGGGGTGCAGATCCCCCATGAGATGATTCATTACGGCATGACCAAGGCGGCTCAGATTGCTATTGCTCGTGGTTTGGCTGAACAGGTTGCCGGTACCAATATTACGGTCAATTCAGTCTTGCCAGGCCCAACCAGCTCAAGAGGTGTTGAAACTTTCGTCAGTGATCTGGCAGAAAAAGAAGGCCAAAGCATCGAAGCGTTTGAAAAAGACTTTTTTGAACACGTCAGACCAACTTCTTTGATTAAACGTTTTGCGACCACTGAAGAAGTGGCCTCAATGGTCTGTTATCTCTCCAGCCCATTGGCTTCAGCCACAACCGGTGCGGCAGTTAGAGTGGATGGCGGGGTTATCAAAAGCGCTTTTTAAAAATTTATCCGATTTCTCACAGTTTCAAAATCCAGCCCTAGAAATATTTTTGAATTTTATTCTTTAACAAGAGATTTTTATGACAGCATTGTTTACTGAGTTTTCACTGAAAGATATAACGTTACGCAATCGTATTGCGGTTCCACCGATGTGCCAATACAGTGCCGATGACGGCCATACCAATGATTGGCATCTGGCGCATTACACTCAATTAGCACGCGGTGGTGCGGGTCTGGTGATTGTTGAAGCCACCGCAGTCAGCCCCGAAGGAAGAATTACTCCAGGATGCACTGGCATATGGAATGATGCCCAAGCGGAAGGCATGGCAAAAATTGCTTCGGCTATTAAAAAAGCCGGTGCTTGTGCTGGTATTCAGATTGCACATGCTGGTCGTAAAGCTAGCGCCAATCGTCCTTGGGAAGGCGATGATCATCTTGCTGACAGTGATCCACAAAGTTGGCAAACCATAGCGCCTTCTGCTGTGGCATTTGGTGCTAATTTGCCGAAAGTACCTCAGGCAATGACGCTGGAAGATATAGAACGGGTTAAAGCTGACTTTGTCGCTGCTGCCAAACGTGCCAAAAAAGCCGGATTTGAATGGCTGGAACTGCATTTTGCTCATGGCTATCTGGCACAAAGCTTTTTTTCAATCCACTCTAATAAACGCGATGATCAATACGGTGGCGATTTGGCTGGTCGTAGCCGATTTTTACTGGAAACTTTACAAGCCGTGCGTGAAGTCTGGCCGGAAAATCTGCCCTTAACTGCCCGCTTTGGCGTGATTGAATATGATGGTCGTGATGAAGAAACATTAAGTGAGTCAATTCATCTAACCCGGCAATTCAAACAATCCGGTCTGGATATGCTTAGCGTTAGTATAGGGTTTTCAACTCCTGATGCGGATATTCCGTGGGGACCAGCTTTGTTAGCACCGATTGCTGAACGTGTGCGTCGTGAAGCTGACATTCCAGTTGCTTCTGCCTGGGGAATTGATGAACCTAACACGGTGAACCAGGTAATTACGGATAAACAAATGGATTTGGTCATGGTGGGACGTGCGCATTTAGCTAATCCTCACTGGCCGTACCATGCAGCTAAAACCTTAAAAATTGAAGATCCAGCCTGGGTGTTACCTGCACCTTATGCACATTGGTTATCGCGTTATCATGCTCCAGATAGTTAAACATTAAACAAGCGCCAGCAATGCAATGATCACTAAAATAGGAAACACCCAAATTCAGCCTCACCATAAAGGCAGTTGCCATTGTGGGGAGGTTGAGTTTGTTGTGCATTTGCCAAACGGAATAAATGATCCTCGTCGCTGTGATTGTTCCATGTGCTGGAGAAAGGGCGCCATTGCGGCTTATGTTCCGCTTGCTAACCTGAAAATCACCAAAGGCGCCGATAAGCTTACTCTCTATCAGTTCAATACCATCACTGCTAAGCATTATTTTTGTTCAGTTTGTGGGATTTATACGCATCATCAAACCAGAGCGAATCCTGAACTCTATGGCTTTAATCTGGCCTGTTTGGATGGTGTGAATCCTTTCGAGTTGGGAGAGGTAAGGGTGAATGATGGTATTAATCATCCATCGGATCGAGCCGCTTTAGAGTAAACCAATCCCGTTCTGTAAATTGAGTTAACAACGACTCTACACGTCACTCAAAGTTTGTTTTGCTAAATCAGCTAAGTAGGCGTAATTTGCTGCTACTTATTTATCAAATCCCTCCATATGTAATCAGGATTTATCTTGTTAAGCTACCGCCACTCATTTCATGCCGGCAATTTTGCCGATGTGCTTAAACATATCGTGCTGATTGAAATTTTGCAGCACCTTGGAAAAAAAGATAAAGCCTTTGATTACATAGATACCCATGCTGGTGCGGGACTTTATCATCTGGCTTCGGCTCATGCAGAAAAACTGCAGGAATATCAAAATGGTATTGCTAAATTAACCCGTTCTGACTGGCCGGAACTGGCTGCATATTTTGCTGTAATTGACGCAGTTAATACTGGAAAACCGCTGGAATATTATCCGGGTTCCCCATTTATCGCCATGCACTGTATGCGGCGTCAGGATCGAGCCTGGTTATATGAGTTACATCCGGATGATGCGGGTCTGTTACTGCAAAATACCCAGAAGGTTAAGCGGGTTCGGGTTATGCGTGAGGATGGTTTAAAAGGCCTATTGTCTTTATTACCGCCTGTATCAAGACGTGGACTGGTGTTGATTGATCCATCTTACGAAATCAAATCGGATTACGATTTAGTATTTCAGACCATTGAAAAAGCTTATGCAAAATTCCCTACCGGTACTTATGCAATCTGGTATCCGGTAGTGGAACGTAGCCGAATTAGCCGATTGGAAAAACACTTTATCAAGAGTGGCATCAAAAATATTCAACGTTTCGAGCTGGCCATTACCGCGGATTCAGCTGAACGCGGTATGACTTCATCGGGCATGATAGTCATTAATCCGCCCTGGCAACTAATCGATACCATGAGCCAGTTACTGCCTAAATTGGTTAATGCATTAGCGGTTGATAGTGGGGCTTTTTATAAAAGTGAAGTATTGGTAGCCCAATAAGTTATAGCCGCTGACCAGACTGACATAATCTGCATTAAAGTCATAAGTCATCATCTCATGCCATGATAGCGCCGAATTTCGTCTTACGGATGTGGAGTTATTATGAGCAATCCGGTCATTTACAGAAAACCCCATGGCAAAACGTTCAGTTATTGTTATGCCAATGGCAAAACTGTTAAAAATGCTGCTTTAAAACGCTGGATAAAAAGTCTGGCCATTCCGCCGGCATGGCGGGAAGTGGAAATCCAGCAGGATCGTGATGCCAAGGTACTGGTGACCGGCCGGGATAAAGAAGGTCGCAAACAATATATCTACAACCCGGACTGGGTTGAAACTGCCAGTGAGCAAAAATTCAAACGCATTTTACGTTTTGCTGAACAGCTGGAAACCATGCGGCGGGTAACCGGCCAACATATTCAACGAAGACCAATTGATCAGACCTCTGTTTTAGCCTGCATGACACGTATGTTGGATGACGCTTTTTTTCGTCCCGGCAGTGCCAGCTATACCCGACAGAATCAGACATACGGTTTGACGACGTTACGGGCCAAGCATATGACCATTAAGGATGATCGTGTGGAGTTCGACTATGAAGGTAAAAGTCATCAGCAGCAGTTTCGCACAGTGACTGATGAACAGGTACGTGAGGTGCTGATAGCGCTGGAGAATATGTCCGGTTATGAATTATTTGATATTACCCTACCCGATAAAAGCCGTAAAAAAATAACGGCACAGGATTTGAACCAGTACATCTCCGATGTGATGGGGGAGGATTTTAGTGCTAAGGATTTTCGTACCTGGGCAGGAACAGTTTTGATGGCGGTAGCTCTGGATAAATTGGGGCCAGCTGAAAATGAAAAGCTCAGCAAAAGTAATATTGTCGAAGCAGTGAAAAACGTTGCTGACAGGCTTGGCAATACACCCGCCGTATGTCGCAGTAATTACATCCATCCGCAAGTGATTTTGCAGTATGAAAGTGGTCGTACACTGGATTATTTTCGCCGTCAGTTCAAACGCTATCGAGGCAAATATCTCAGCCTGGATGAAAAAGCCACGATGAAGCTATTAACAGTGTTGATTAAACATTAAAACCGCTAAGCCAGTCGATTAAAAGGATGTTTATAGACTTCGGCTCGCTGTGTATTTTGTCAGAATTACTGCTAACATCCTCTGAGTTCTGTCGAAGAACTATTAAACGTTTTATACCTATAATCAATAATTTAACTATTAATTCAGTCTAAGGAGAGAGAGCAATGGAAAACTTTTTTATAGCGTGGCAACCACGTGTGTTGAGCATCTTACGCATCGTCACAGCTTTTATGTTTATGCAGCATGGTGGTCAAAAGTTATTTGGTTACCCAGCCCCCCAGCGGAATGAGTTTGATTTATTTACCCTGTCTGGTGTGGCCGGCGTGCTTGAACTTGTCGGTGGTTTTTTAATCCTTATTGGCTTGTTCACCAGACCGGTAGCCTTTATTTTGTCAGGCCAGATGGCGGTAGCGTATTTTATCGCTCATTCCCCTCAGGGATTTTGGCCTTTATTAAATAATGGTGAATTAGCCGCTTTGTTCAGCTTTATCTTTTTATATCTGTTTGTTGCGGGTGGCGGTGCATGGAGTGTTGATAATCTCGTCAAGCGTAACCCTTAACATCCATTATTATCGCGATAACAACATTTTCACATTCATCGGCTTGAAAAGCCGATGGTTGTGAAGATGGCTATGTAGAAAATGCATGTCTGAACTGGATGAAATAATTTGGCAAGTGGTTGCTGCCATCCCCATAGGCAAAGTGATGACCTATGGACAGATAGCCAAACAATGTGGTTATCCTGGTTATGCGCGCTATGTGGGCAGTAGCTTAAAAAAATTACCAGAAGATTCCTCTTTACCATGGCACCGGGTAATCAATGCGCAAGGGGAAATTTCTTTTCCGCCGAACAGCGAAGCTTATCAGCAGCAGAAAGCTTTACTGCAATATGAAGGTGTTCAGTTTCAGGGAAAACGAATCAGATTATCGGTTTATGGTTGGAAATGATTAAGCGCCAAAGGAGCAGATAGATGAAGCCCTATATTTCAATGATTACACTGGGAGTTGATGATTTACACCGATCCATCAGGTTTTACCAGGACGGCATGGGGCTGCATACCGAAGGCATTATTGGGGAAGAGTTTGCCCAGGGTACGGTGGCATTTTTTGATTTGCAGCCAGGTTTGAAACTTGCTTTATGGCCGCGACAAAGTCTGGCGGCAGATGCCGGATTACCGTTAACTGCAACAGCGACAGCGATGAGTCTTGCTCACAATGTTCTTAATGAAACTGATGTGGATGCCATCATGCAGCAGGCATCTATGGCAGGTGCCACGATAGTAAAGTCCCCACAAAAAACATTTTGGGGTGGTTATGCCGGTTATTTTCAGGATCCGGATAGCCATTTATGGGAAATTGTATGGAATCCAGATTTTTTGCCTTAAAAAAAGCTATCCGAAGATAGCCTTTTTAATAATCTGCTGCAGATTTGTTTTTACATATTCTGGAAAAGTGCCAGAGCAGCGGCATATTCTTCACTGTTTTCATCCAGTTCAACCACACTGATACCCGTATCAATATTCAGTTTACGGAAAGCGAGAACCTTGTCGCGCGTGTTGGGATCCAAAGCTTTGCTGGTATTAAAGTAGCTTTGTAAATTGGCTACCTGAACTACGTCAGTCAGATCGGGGCCGTTTTGACTATTACGATTAAGGTTTGCATGTTCAGCGGCGACGGTTATCAGATTTTCCGGAAAATCCCAGCTGCGCAAAATAGCTTCGCCGATTTTTGGATAAAGGTTGTCAATGAGTGTGTCCAGACGACGGGTATCTTCCAACAACTCAGGAGTGTCGGCGGCTTTCATCAGAATAGGCAGCGCACCTATCTCATGTATTAACCCCGCCAGCATTGCTTCATCATTCGCAATATTAGGCTGCTTGGAAGCAATGACCTGACTTGCGGCAGCGACCTCGATACTATGCTGCCAGAGGTCTCGCATACGTTTTTCCAACTTTTTATTGGTCGGACGGAACATCTGTTCCATCACCAGACTGGTCACCAGGTTACGAACCATCGGAATACCCAGTCGAGAGACCGCCGTCTGCACCGATTCGACCTCAACCCTGCCTCTATATAGAGGACTGTTGGCGACTTTTATCAAACGTGTTGATAAGGCCGCATCGGTCGTAATGACCTCAGCAAGCTGCGCTGCAGAGACATCCGGATTGTTGGCAACTTCACGAACCTTGAGGGCAACCTCAGGCAATGTGGGCAGTACCAGTTTTCCTTTTTGGAGATCATTAATGATCGTCGTGTACAATTGGTCTTGTTGACTCATATTAATCCACTATATTAAATCAATTTGAAGTGTGAATGATTTTCAGTTATTTTGCTTGGTTTGCCAACCGTTTTAGCTAATAGCAGGTGCTCAGTTGAACGACGAATTTCCCAGAATCAAGCGTCTTCCGCCATACGTTTTCAACATTGTAAATGATTTGAAGGCAAAAGCGCGTGCGCGCGGCGAAGATATTATCGACTTTGGCATGGGGAATCCGGATAAACCGGCACCAGCGCACATTGTGGAAAAACTCGTCGAAGCGGCACAGCGTCCTGATACCCACCGATATTCTGTTTCCAGAGGTATTCCACGTCTGCGAAAAGCGATTTGTGACTGGTATCAGCGTAAATATGATGTGACATTGGATCCTGACTCAGAAACGATAGTCACTATTGGTTCAAAAGAGGGCCTGGCGCATTTGGCGCTGGCAACGGTGGGCCCGGGCGATGCGGTTTTAGTGCCAAACCCGGCTTATCCGATTCATCCTTATGGTTTTGTGATTGCCGGTGCGGATATTCGTCATGTACCGCTAACCCCGGATGTTGATTTTTTTGCCGAGCTGGAAAAGTCGGTTAAAGATTCATGGCCAAAACCCAAAATGCTGGTGTTGAATTTCCCAGGCAATCCAACCACCCAGTGCGTTGATCTGGATTTCTTCCAGCGGGTTGTTGATTTTGCCAAAGAGCATCAGATTTGGGTTATTCATGATTTGGCGTATGGTGAGATCACCTTTGATGGTTATAAAGCACCGTCAATTTTGCAAATCCCTGGCGCAAAAGATGTTGCGGTTGAGTTTTATACCTTATCCAAAACCTACAATATGCCAGGCTGGCGCGTAGGCTTTATGTCAGGCAATCCAACATTAGTTGCGGCATTGGCCCGTATGAAATCCTATCTGGATTACGGCATGTTTACCCCGATTCAGGTAGCCGCCATTACGGCTCTGGATGGTCCACAGGAATGTGTGGCAGAAATTGTCGAAACCTATAAACAACGTCGTGACGTGTTGTGTGACGGGCTAAATGCGATTGGCTGGCCAGTGGAAAAACCCAAAGCGACCATGTTCGTCTGGGCCAGAATTCCTGAGCAATTCCGTGAAATGGGTTCGCTGGAGTTCAGTAAGAAATTGCTTAAAGAAGCTAAAGTAGCTGTATCGCCAGGCATTGGTTTTGGTGAATATGGCGATGACTATGTGCGTTTCGGACTGATTGAGAATCAGCACCGTACCCGGCAGGCAATCCGTGGTATCCGTGACATGATGAAAAAAGGGTAGGGGGCAAAAGTGCAATCAGTCAAAATTGGTATTCTTGGCTTAGGCACTGTTGGTAGTGGTACTGTCAGTGTTTTAAAGCGAAACTCAAAAGAAATAAGCCGCCGTGCAGGCCGTGGAATTGAAATTTTGCGCGCCGCGGATAAAAATCTGGATTCAGCTAAAAGCTGTGATTTGAACGGCATTGATTTAACGGATGATGCGTTTTCAGTGGTCAATGACCCGGAAATTCAAATCATTGTTGAGTTAATTGGTGGTACCGGTATCGCCCGAGATTTAGTGATGCAGGCAATTGAAAACGGTAAACACGTCGTCACTGCCAACAAAGCCTTAATCGCAATGCATGGCAACGAGTTATTTGCCAAGGCGCAGGAAAAAGGCGTCACGATTGCTTTTGAAGCCGCCGTTGCTGGTGGCATCCCGATTATCAAGGCTATCCGTGAAGGTCTGGCCGCTAACCGTATTGAGTGGCTGGCAGGCATTATTAACGGAACCGGTAACTTTATCCTGACGGAAATGCGTGATAAAGGCCGTAACTTTGCCGATGTTCTGGCTGAAGCTCAGGCTTTGGGCTATGCCGAAGCCGATCCGACATTTGATGTGGAAGGCATTGATGCAGCACACAAGCTGACCATCATGGCGTCGATTGCATTTGGTATTCCTTTACAGTTTTATAAAGCCTATACCGAAGGCATCAGCAAAATTTCCCAGGAAGATGTGCAGTACGCAGAAGAATTGGGATACCACATCAAACATCTGGGGATTGCCCGGAAAACACCTCAAGGTGTTGAACTACGAGTTCATCCGACATTAATTCCAAAACGTCGTCTGATTGCCAACGTCAATGGGGTAATGAATGCCATCGTCGTGAAAGGCGATGCAGTTGGGCCAACCTTGTATTATGGTGCTGGAGCAGGAGCTGAACCGACTGCTTCTGCGGTAGTAGCCGATATTGTTGATATTGTTCGTGCGCTGACTACTGACCCGGAAAATCGGGTGCCACATCTGGCCTTCCAGCCTGATTCATTGAAAGATACACCGATTTTACCGATGTCTGAGGTCATTACCTCTTATTATTTGCGGATTAACACAGAAGATAAGCCGGGTGTGTTAGCCGACATTACTCGTATTTTCAGTGAGCAGGACATCAATATTGAAGCGATCCTGCAAAAACAACCGGAAGAAGAAGAGGGCACAGTGCCCATCATTATGCTGACCCAGCCGGTGGTTGAAAAAAATATGGATGAAGCGATTGCCCAAATCGAAGCATTGGATACTGTCAAACACGCGATCATGCGTATCCGCATGGAATCGCTGGGCTGAAAAAACGCCCGTTAAAGAATTAAAGAGGAACTACTTATGCCATTTCGTCCACGTTATACCGGCCTGATTGACCGTTATCGTGACCGTTTGCCGGTCAATGATGACACCAGACTGATCAGCCTTGGTGAAGGTAATACACCATTATTGAAATTGAACAATATCCCTAAGTTAATTGGCAAAGATGTTGATATCTACGTCAAATATGAGGGATTGAATCCGACGGGGTCTTTCAAAGATCGCGGTATGACCATGGCCGTGACCAAAGCTGTTGAAGAGGGTAGTAAAGCCATTATTTGTGCTTCTACCGGTAATACGTCAGCAGCAGCGGCTGCTTATGCTGCACGTGCTGGTATCACTGCTTTTGTTATTATTCCTGATGGCAAAATTGCCCAGGGTAAACTCGCTCAGGCTATGATGCATAACGCAGTGGTTATCCAAATCAAAGGTAACTTTGATGAGGGGATGCAACTGGTTAAAGACGTTGCAGAGCATGCTCCGGTCACCATTGTAAATTCAATTAATCCTTATCGTTTGCAAGGTCAGAAAACTGCTGCGTTTGAGATCATTGAAGAGTTAGGTCGTGCTCCGGATTATCACTGCCTGCCAGTCGGTAACGCCGGTAATATCACCGCCCATTGGATTGGCTACTGTGAGTATTCATCAGCCAGTGGCGATCATGTCACTGAAGCCTGCGCTTACTGTCATGGCAATTGTAAATATGCAGGTGGCGCGATTGTTGGTAACCGTCCGAAAATGGTGGGTTATCAGGCGAATGGCAGTGCACCGTTTATGCGTGGTGCGATGGTAGATGATCCTGAAACAGTCGCTACCGCGATCCGTATTGGTCATCCGCAAAGCTGGGATATGGCCTGGAAAGTGAAAGAAGAGTCACAGGGCTGGTTTGATGAGTGCTCTGATGACGAAATATTGGCTGCCCAGAAATTATTGGCCGAAAAGGAAGGGATTTTCTGCGAACCCGCTTCCGCAACTTCAGTCGCCGGCGCGTTGCGTGATATTCAATCTGGCAAGATTCCAGAAGGCAGTACCGTTGTTTGTACGTTGACAGGTCACGGTCTGAAAGACCCTGACATTGCTATCAAACAAAGTAGTTCACCAGTCATTACTGTAAATGCTACATTAGACTCAGTACGCGAGGCGATTATCAACAACTTGGCCAGATAAATATGACTGAAATGATGGCACCACAGGATCATGAAAGAGCGGCAGCCAGAATGCCGCACGATATCTTTTTAACGAACCTGATTGCGAATCATATTCTGTTGTTCACGGCGATTGCTGCAACAGGGAAGAGTTATTTTGAGTTTATCGTATTGGTGCCGTTGTTATCATTTTCGTTTGTTGGGTATACCTTTATTCGCTCCAGCAGAATCAAACGTGAAGACAGTGAGTTTGTCTATATTCACTGGCAAATCGCCCGCCGCTGGAGTTTCTTCTTTGCCATAGTGTTATCCGTCGTGGTGACTGTGGCAATATTAGGCTGGTTAAGTTACACCTACTTAGGACTGATGAAAGAAGCCGCTTTTGCCTTGGTAGGTGGACTAAGCTTTTTACCGACCCTGGTCAGTGTTTTGATATTGATCGTGATTGAAATGGAATCACTGCATCATGCCAGAGTGGGCACCTTACCAGAGTGGGCAAAACGGCGATTTCAAGGAGTTTAAGCTATCCTTGTGTTACTCGGATTTCCGCTGAACCACCGAGTGGATCACCAGCTGATTTTCAAAATACACATCAAACTGTGGATATTGCCAGCGAGTAATTGCCGGTGTGCCTTTTGGCGCGTATTTCTGCTCTGCTATCCCATATTTCTGTTCAACCTGTTGCATTGTCATGCCCTGAGTAGGACGCAAGATACCTGATTCACTGTTAGGCGTTTTATAAGTCGGTTCGGCAATTGATAAAGTATCCGCCTGTATTGGCAAGACCATAAATAAAGACAATCCAGTTGCCAGGAGATGGCGTTTCAACATGATGGTAGCTCCCTTAACGACCTGCGCCAGCATATTATTGCGGCAAAAATAATTCAATTAAACTGTTTAAATACCGTTGACCCAACTCGGTAGGTCTAATCCACTTAACCGAATAATCAATCAATCCGCGTTCCTCGGCTTCAGCTAATGGTTTTTTAATGGTCGCCAGCGGCACACCACACTGCTGCATAAATAACGATGTTGCAAAACCGTCCGTTAAACGTAAGGCATTAAGCATAAACTCAAAACCGATTTCATTAATGCCAACCGGTTCCTGTTTCATAACACGTTGTGGATTATTGACCTTGTCCAGGTAAGCTTGAGGCTGTTTTTGTTTAACCAGCCGCTCAATCGACTGCGTGGCTGCACTGGTTAATTTACTATGAGCCCCGGCCCCAATACCCAGATAATCACCAAACTGCCAGTAATTGAGATTATGGCGGCTCTGACGACCATTTTTTGCATAGGCAGAGACTTCATACTGCAGATAACCGGCTTCAGCCAGACGATGCTGGTTAGCAATCTGCCAGTTATCAATAGGTTCGTCATCAGGTAATTGTGGCGGGGACTGATGAAAAAACGTATTAGGCTCAATGGTGAGCTGGTAATACGAAATATGAGTGGGTTCGAGAGCGATGGCTGTTTCTACATCTTTTCTGGCGAGTTCTGCCGTTTGCCCGGGCAAACCAAACATCAGATCCAGGTTGAAATTATCAAACCCCGCCTGATGGGCAATTTCGGCTGCTCGTATGGCTTGTCTTCCGTCATGAATCCGGCCTAAAGCGGTTAATGAATCACCATCAAAACTTTGTATGCCAATCGATAAACGATTAATGCCAATAGCACGATAGTCTGTAAAACGTGCCGCTTCAAAAGTACCTGGATTGGCTTCCAGAGTGATTTCTGCATCCGTCCGGATAGGCAGTAACGCACGTAAAGCGGAAAATAAACGGTCATATGCTTCTGCACTGAACAGACTTGGAGTGCCACCACCGATAAAGATAGTCTGGATAGTGCGTCCCCAGACCAACGGCAGATCCTGCTCAAGATCCCGGATAAGCGCATCGATATAGGCCTGCTCAGGAATCTCGTCTCCGGCCTGATGTGAATTAAAGTCACAATAGGGGCATTTGCGTACGCACCATGGCACATGGATATACAGGCTTAATGGTGGCAGAGCAGTAAAATTAAACATGGTTGTACCAGTTTGGAAGGGGTTAAATATCAACAACCGTCAGGGTTGATGGCGGGTATATTTAAATTCTTCCATAAATTGACGCATGGCTTTGCCGCGATGGCTGATTGCATGCTTTTGTTCAGGCGAGAGCTCGGCCGCTGTACAGTCTGTTTCAGACACCCAAAACACTGGATCATAACCAAATCCTTCATCGCCGAGCGGTGATTGCAGGATTTGTCCCTGCCAGCTGCCCTGACAAATCAGTGGGGTCGGATCTTCTGCATGACGCATAAATACCACTACACATTGAAATCGGGCTGTACGTTCTGTTTCCGGAACGTCTTTCATCGCTTCCAGCAGGGCCTCAATATTGTCAGTATCGGAGGCATCCGGTCCGGCATAACGTGAAGAATAAATTCCCGGTGCACCATGCAAAGCATCGACTTCAATCCCTGAATCATCTGCTATTGCCGGTAAACCAGTGAATAAAGCGGCATTGCGGGCTTTGATAATGGCATTTTCCACGAAGCTGAGACCGGTTTCCTCAGCCTCAGCAACATTCAGATCAGATTGCGCAATAAGCTCCAGACCAAGTGGACTGAGGATCTGCGATAATTCACGCAGTTTTCCGATATTACCGCTGGCCAGAACGATTTTAGACATCAGTCTGCCAATGCCTCGCGTTGTTTGATCATCAATTGTTCAATCCCAATAGCAGCCAAATCCAACATGGATTGTAATTCATCTGCTCTGAAGGCATGGCCTTCCGCAGTCCCCTGTAGTTCAATATATGCGCCTGCATCATTCATGACAACATTCATATCGGTTTCAGCCGTTGAATCTTCAGCATAATCCAGATCCAGTACGGCTGTACCATTGTGAATCCCAACGGAAACAGAAGCGACCTGACCATGTAACGGGCTTTTTTTGATTTTACGTTTTTTAATCAGATAATCGATCGCATCCTGCAGCGCTACAAAGGCGCCGGTGATGGAGGCCGTGCGAGTGCCGCCATCGGCCTGAATAACATCACAATCAATGGTAATCGTGCGTTCACCCAGCGCCTTTAGATCAATTGCTGCCCGTAAAGAACGACCTATCAAACGCTGGATTTCCATGGTACGGCCACCTTGTTTACCGCGGCTGGATTCACGTTGCATACGTGAGCCGGTAGAGCGTGGCAGCATGCCATATTCGGCCGTGATCCAGCCTTCGCCCATCCCCCGTAAAAAGGGTGGAATACGCTCTTCAACAGAAGCAGTACATAGCACTTTTGTGTCACCAAACTCGACCAGTACGGAGCCTTCCGCATGTTTTGTGTAATTGCGGGTGATGGTGATCTCACGAAGTTGATCAGGTTGTCGGCCACTTGGACGCATCTGTTCTATCCTTTACTAAAAATACGATGATTATACTGATGCATCTCAATTCCCGCGTGCTTTTTACCTGTGGTTTTCGTTAATATGGGGGCTTAATAGCTATAGGAAAACCATTGTGATACGAAGCATGACCGCCTTTGCCCGCCATGAGCAAGTAACTGAACTCGGCACTCTGATCTGGGAAGTCAGATCGGTTAATCATCGTTATTTAGAACTCGCTTTGCGACTGGAAGAATCATTTCGACCTCTGGAAATGGACATCCGCAAAATTTTTGCCGAGCGTATGGCACGTGGCAAGATCGAAGCTAGCCTGCGATATCATCCTTCCCAACAGCAAAACGCATTACATATCGATGAGAACCTGGCGCAATCAGTGATAGATGCCTGTGAGCAATTAACCCAAATGGCCAAACAAGCTTTGCCGATTGATCCTTTGCGACTGTTGCAATGGCCTGGTGTGGCAGATAGTGAACAGGTCGATTTAACCGCACTGAAGCAACAGGCCATGGATGCTCTTGATATGACGCTTGCAGACTTTATCAGTGGCAGAGAAAGAGAAGGGCAGGCCTTGGCTGATATGATCCTGCAGCGTTGTGAAGAAATATTGCAAATTGCTGAAGCGGTGAAACTTCGTATGCCCGAGATTCTCGAACAACAACGGCAACGTCTGTTACAAAAAGCTGCTGAACTGGAAGTGACTCTGGAACCGGAACGACTGGAACAGGAAATTGTGTTGATCGCCCAGAAAAGCGATGTGGCTGAAGAGCTGGATCGCTTACAAAGTCATGTAGATGAGGTCAAACGTGTCCTGCAACGTGATGAGCCAGTCGGCCGTCGACTCGACTTTCTGATGCAGGAGCTTAATCGAGAAGCCAATACCCTCGGTTCGAAATCCATTGATACCGACACCACACGTTATTCAGTTGATCTGAAAGTACTAATAGAACAGATGCGAGAACAAATCCAGAATATTGAATGATTCACAATGTGAACGAACTCTCCTGGCAGTGTTAACTGGCCGCCAGGGTTTTTGTCATTGTTGGATTAATAGCATTATCCCCCCCTAAAGAAACCATGCTTTCGGCCGTTACGGACGTGTATCTTCAGAACGCTCATGATGAGGTTTTGCCTGCAAAAGGGCTCAAAGGGATGAATGAAACGAGCACCTGTTCTATGAGCATCGAATGAAAAAAATAACTGTTTGCTTCCTGGGTCTTTTTGCTGGCACCAGCCATGCTACGAATGGTATCAATCTGATTGGATTTGGCGCCGAATCTACATTAATGGCTGGGGCAGATATTGCTGTGGCACGTGATACCACTGCGCTCAATACCAATCCGGCCGGACTGACTCAAATTAAAACCAAACGTTTTGATGCGTATGGTTCATTACTGCGGATTACTGATTTGTCGCATGAAGATCAGTTTGGTAATGATAGACATGCAAGTAACCTCTATACCGGATTAGGCGGCATGGGGTATGCACAAAAACTGGAAAATGTGGCATGTACGGTGGGGGGCGGACTGTTTGCACAAGGCGGTTCTGGTGGCGTATTTGAAAATATGCAAACCGCTTTTGCAACAGAGGATGAATACTCGGGTTTGTTTGCTGTGGGCAAACTTACCGGTGGCGTAGGGTGTGAAGTCAATGATAAATGGTCAGTCGGCGGCAGTTTTGGCCTGGTCTATGCGCAGGCTGAACAGAAGATCTTCCCTGATACCTCAGCACCGCCTGCATTTGCGGGAATTGAGATAGACGACGCGACCAGTTTACGCACCAGCTTTAAATTGGGTATTCAGTATCGGGCAACTCCCAAGCTTACGCTGGCAGCCAGTTATACCGGTAAAACAGAGCTGCCGTTAACCGATGGTGAACTTAAACTTAATATGACAGGTGCTGGTCTGGGGGTAGTCAAGTACGATGATGTTTCGTTGAAAGGTCTGGCCTTGCCTGAAGAAATCGGGGTGGGCGCTGCCTATCAGATGAATGAAAAACTGTTACTTTCGTTAAAAGTTAACTGGTTGAACTGGTCTGACGCGATGAAAAAAACCGAGTTACGAGCGACCGATCCCTCTGTTGCCGGTTTACCGGATATTAACAGTACCTCAACTATGAACTGGAATAACCAACTGGTGTTTGCCACGGGCATGGCCTATCGCTATAACGACAAACTGACGTTATATAGCGGCTATAACTATGGGAAAAACCCGATCCCAAAAGAACATACCAATCCTGTTGTGGCGGGGATCTTTGATCATCACCTCACTTTTGGCGGCAGTTATCAATACAATTCAGAATGGATTATTTATGGTGGTATTGAATACGATTTCCGTAAAAAAGTGGATTACACCAATAGCGAGCTGCCGTTTGGTAACGATTCACAATTGCGTAATGAAGCCGTATGGCTGCATATGATGGTCAGCCGACAATGGTAATTTTTCGCTGGTTATTCACCATTCTGCAGCGTTAATTCTGCTCAGGGTGATAGCAGCCAAAATGCTTATGATGTCTTTAAGCCCATTGACGGTTATCGTTGGTGCGTTTTTGGTGATACATACGTTCGTCAGCCAAAATTCTCAATTCATTTATATTGATGGTTTCGACCATATTAGCTGAACCATGACTGACACCGGCTTTTTCAAATCCGTTCTGTCGCATGTATTGTATGGTTTGTGAGATGACTTCTCTGATATTTTCTGCGTAGGTAATACTGTCGCTGGTGATGGCAAATTCATCACCTCCCATCCGGTGAAGTACGCCGAGATCCCCAAGTTTCGCTGACAGGACTCTGGCAAACATCTGCAGCATTTCATCACCTTTTTGGTGCCCATAGGTGTCGTTATAAAGCTTGAGGTTATCCATATCCAACAGCGTTAACATACCGTCAGCCGGTAACTCTTCCATGGAAATATCCAGGGCATAACGATTGGGCAGGCCTGTAAGTGCATCATGATGGGCAATTTGCAAACTCTGCTGGACCAGCACCAGATTATGTTCTTTTTCCCGGTAAACCTCGGCAAACTGATATCCCAGAACCAGACCGATAAGTAATACTTCAACCGTGACGGCTAACAAGCCGATATGCTCGATATAGATGGTGTATACACCATCCAGATCCTTGCTGGAAATTGCTATCGAGCCAATCACAAAAAAAGCAGCGATTGCCACCAGATAAAAATAGGCAATTTTATAGCTTTCAAATGCTCTTACCAGAGCCGCAATCAATGCATAGAGCATCATCAGACCAACACCATAACGGGCGCATTCTATGATCAGATTTTTATTGAAAATGGCCACAACGAATAATACTGCCAGCATCATTAAAAATAGTTTTGCCAGCTTATCCAGCCTGGGATGCGTTTCGGGGTGGATCTGTAATAAATGCTTGGCAAACAGAATGTAGGCAAAGTTACTCAGCAGAATGGGACCGCCGACAAAGTAAAACCAGTGGATATTGAACAGATCCGGGGTAATTAACAGCGCCGTACCGTTGTAGAGCACATTCATCATGATAAAAAAGGTGTACATGATTTCGGTGGTACGCCGTCTGACCAAAGCCAGAATGGTGTAATACACGCCAAGACTTATCAGAATGCCCATACTGACCAGGGTAATAACAGTGCCCCATTTTATGGCTTCACGATAATGCGGCAAGCTGTCCCAATAAGGCTGAGGCTGGGCAATAAAATAGGGTGAAACCAGTTGGGTGGTGAGCTGATACTGACCCGGAGGCAATCTGAACTCGCGTCCATGACGCATAAAAAAAGTGTTTTTGACCTCTGATTCGATTCCACCCCGGGCTTCTGCAATGAAATTACCGGAAATGTCAGTTATATAGTGATGAAAATGTCCTAATACGCTGCCATTTTTAAAATCAATAACGATTGTTTCATCAGCATCAGTGATATCAAATACGGATTGAAAGACGTAATGCCCGCCAGTTAAAGACGGAGCATTGACAGTGGTTTCAGGCGGATCTGGAAAGATCCAGTTGGCACTGACTTCATACCACTGACCAACAAATGATTTTTGTGCAAAACTGGTAATGGGAAGAAGAAAAAGAACAAAACATAATGCATATCTGAGCAGATACAACGATCGATCCGCCCCAAATTGTTGAAGCCGCAGCATGTTCAGTTAATTTCCATACTGAAAAGCTCCATTATTTTCATATGATTACGTATCTTTATTATTATTGGCAATTAGCAGGGAATTTAGCATATTTACCTTGTGATTGTAACAATAAGATAGCGCAAGTATCAGGTGTGGGGTGGGGGGTAACAACACCTTCCAGGTAGACTTTCTGTAAAAGGACGCAGGGAATTAAGTTGACTGCCTAACAATATTTTGAAGTAATTATTGGGATCGAAATAGCTTCCTGACCAATCAATGAAATGCTTTTATGCTCTTTTTTTCATTGTCTGTTTTAGTAAGAAAACTAGTTTTTTTGAATATCCATTGCTTTATCAGCCAGCTGAGAAACGGAAAGTGGTTTGCTGAGGTAAAAGCCCTGGACGCCCTGGCAGCCAATATCACTCACCGTTTGCATAGCATGCTGATTTTCAATCCCTTCAATGACGGTTTCATAACCCATTTCGTGCAACATGGTCAGTAAGGCTTTTACTTTTCGACGTTTTTGCGGGTCATTCTCGAATTGATAAATAACCGAGCGATCCAGTTTTACTACTTTGACTTCACTGAGTTCCGTAATATAACCAAAGTTTGAATAACCTGAACCAAAGTCATCAATGGCGATGGAGACACCCAGATCGGTGAGGTTTTTCAATGCCAGTTTGGCATTTTCAAAATGGGATAATAGCGCCACTTCTGTGACCTCAATGGTCAGCCAGTCAAGTGGAGAAAGTGTTTGCAGCTTTTGCAAAAGTTCACTTTTTTCAGCGTCATGCAAACGATTTAAATGTGTCGGGTGCATATTGATGGAAATGCTGAGTTTTTCAGCTTTTTCCGGATGCTCCTGTAACCATTTTTTGCGTTGCTGAACGACCTGCTCGATGACCCACTCATCCAGTTCTGCGGTGAGTTGTGATATCTGCACAATTGGGATAAGTTCATGAGGCATAATGTGCCCCAATTCGGGGTGATGCCAACGAATCAGTGCTTCCAACGATGCATTAATATCTGGCTCGCTGCAATGGAATATCGGCTGATAAACTAAATGTAAACCGATATCTTCCCCCTCAACCAAACCTCTTTGTAACTCGGCTTCAATCTGTAATTGCTTTCTAAGTTCATCTGAACGATCCGGGTCAACGAAGCCAAAATAGCCTTTGCCATTTTCTTTGGCACGGTACATCGCAATATCCGCATTTCGCAGCAGAATATCGGGTAAATCGCCATCTTCAGGGTAGATGGCAATACCGATACTGGAGGAAATAAATAGATTCTGATTATGGGTATGAAAGGGTTGTTTCAGACTTTCGATGATTCGTTGTGCAAATAGTTGTGCATCAACTTCAGATTCAATCTCCTCAAGTAGAATGACAAATTCATCACCACTTATTCGAGCAAAAGTATCACTCTCACGGACCAGTCTCGAAACAATATGAGTGAAATACTGCAATACATCATCACCAACAGCATGCCCTAACGAATCATTAATGCGTTTGAAATTATCCAGATCCAGAAATAACACGGCGAACTTACTTTCTTTGCGATGACTTCTGGCAACGGTGTCTTTCAGGATCTGATTAAGATGCATTCGGTTTGGCAAGCCAGTCAGTTCATCAAATAAGGCCAGTTGATGTAATTGCTGTTCACGTCTTTTTAATTCAGCAATATCGCTGGCCAATAGCACGTAGCAGGCATCACCGTCATGCTGATCTTCTACACGACTGATGGAGACAATCTGGGGTTTTAATTTGTCATGGATATAAAAGCTGAGTTCGCCACGCCAAGAGCCTTGGTCTGCTAACGTCTTCCATAGCTGTTTTAAAGATAATTCACTTTCTTCATCACATCGCAGAAAGTCATTCACATTGGTCGCCAGGATTTCATCATTTTCAATATTGAGCGTAGTCAGCATTGCCTGATTGGCATACAGAATATTTTGCCGGTCATTAATGACCAGAATATTGTCCTGCGTGTTATCAAATACCGATTGTGCCAGTGACATTTGTCGATTATTTTTTATTGTCTGAGTAATGTCAGATTGCAGGCCAATAAAGTGAGTCACTGTATTATTGTCATAAACCGGTGCGATGTTGAGCTGATTCCAAAAAGTTGTTCCATCCTTACGATAATTCAACATCGTAGTTTCATAAGGCCTGCCTTCTTTGAGCGCCTTCTTTATGGATTGAATTGCTACTTTAGGCGTGGCTTCACCCTGTAATATCAGACAGCTCTGCCCGATTACTTCCTCACTTTGATAACCTGTCATTTCAGTAAAAGCACGGTTGGTATATAGAATCGGCATATTCTCAGCCAATGCATCCACAATAACGATGCTTTGCTGAGCGGCTTCCATTGCCCGCGCTTGCAGATTATTATCAATTAAGGATTGTTTCAGACGATCATAGGTATGAATTAATTCGGTGTTATCCCAGAATAATAAAACGGCACCATTAATGTTTCCCTGATTATCCAGATACGAATTAACCGATAACAAATACTGCCGTTCGCCAGCAATTTGAAAATTTACGGTTTTTCCTGTTTCTTGTGCTTTTTCAATCAGTTTGACCAGATCCGGCAGGTTATGGTCGCTGCGTAATTGAGTGACTCGTAAACCCACATTGTCTGTGGTCAAACTGAACAGTTGCTCTGCAGCGGGATTAAAGTGCGTTAGTAATAAATTGTCATCTATCACAATCAACGGGTGGGACAGACTATTTTGCATGTTCTGCAAGTCGGCATTAAGCGTAATAATTTCACTGCTTTTTACCTGTAATTCTTCATTGACGGTTGTCAGTTCTTCATTAGTTGATTGCAATTCTTCATTAGCCGTTTCCAGTTCTTCGTTAGTCGATTGCAACTCCTCATTGGCCGACTGCATTTCTTCATTAACTGATTGCAGCTCTTCGTTTGAGGTTTCCAATTCTTCAATCACTGTCTGCAAGTGTTCCTTGGTGGAGGACAACTCCTGTTGCAATTGCACGATACGTTCATAATTTGCCGAATCGGTTTCTTCTTCAAAATTGTCATCGAGCGTCGTCTGTTCGAACCTGACTAGATATAACGCATCATTGATATCTTTGATCTGCAACGGGATGACTTCAAACATATACGCAATATCGCCCAGGCGAATATTATGACTGCGGTAAGCTTGCGTTTCATTTCTGGCCTTATAGACCAGACCTTTGATTTCCAGCTGAAATTCGCTGCGAATCATGCTCTGGATATTCAGGCTGGCACGGCCACGACCTATTTGAGTGATGGGTGAGATATCACCATAAATAAACCGTATTTCCATACTGCTATCGACGACAAACGCATTGCTAATGATGTGTTGGGTAACTGCTTTAAACACCCGTTCGTCCATGGTTTCCACATCCTTCATAACGGGCGGTTTTATCGGGGCGGATGGCTTGCTTAAAGATTGCTGTTTCACCTTGTTTCTTCGGTAAAACTCCAAACTGTTTACATTTCGACGGGAAAAGGTTCGACCGGCATTAGAATCAATATCAAACAACTCATTATTGGTTAATGATTCTGATTGTCCTAAAAACAGGAAGCCATCCTGATTCAAAGCATAATGGAAAGTGGCCTGAATCTGTTTTTGCAATTGGGCTTTCATATAGATCAGGACATTGCGACATGTCACCAGATCAAGCCGCAGAAAAGCCGGATCCTCGACCAGATTATGTTTAGCAAATAACACCATATCGCGTATTGATTTGTTGACTTCATAACCATCGCTCATGTGCGAAAAATGCCTATCCAGCCGTTGTTGGGATAATCCTTTTATGGCTGCAAGTTCATATTTCCCTTTACGGGCAATGGTTAACGCTTTGGTATCAATATCCGTGGCAAAGATCTGTGCACGATAATCGACAAGGTCATTTCCCAGAATTTCACAGAGTAAAATGGCGATGCTGTAGGCTTCTTCACCTGTTGCACAGCCAGCGACCCAAATACGGATTTCATCACCTTTACTTTTTCCTCGCAGGATTTTTCTGAGTAGTCGTTCGAGTTCATCAAAAGCGTCTGCATCACGAAAAAATGCAGTTACCGAAATTAGTAAATCCTGATACAGATAATCCAGTTCTTGTGGATACTCCTGTACATATTGTTCATATTCAATCCAGCTGGCCGTATCGGTCGCCACTAATCGCCGATGAATGCGTCGGCGCAGGGTATTATCTTTGTAATTAAAAAAGCTGACGCCAGTATGCCTGGCTAACGCTTGCAAAATAGTATCGAAAGAATCTAATTGATTATCGGTATTTTTGGGTAGCTTGCTAATGGCTTCATAATTCGCTAAACGAATCAATTCCTCAGCGATTTTGGCCACATTCAATACACGGTCAATGCATCCTGTTTCAATCGCGGTTTTGGGCATACCCTCATATTTGGCTTCATTGGGCTGTTGAGCAAACACAAAACCCTCGCGCGCTTTGATTTCCCGACATCCTCGAGCGCCATCACTTCCAGTACCCGACAAAACGACACCAACAGCTCGGTCCTGATAGGCCTCAGCCAGGGAAATAAAAAGATCATTAGCCGAGGGTTTAGGCACACCCGGTTTGCGAGTGGATTGCAGAAATATTTTATCGTCACTGACGGTGCCGTTATAACCCGGCGGAATGACAATGGCAGTGCCTAACGTTAACGCCATACCATGTTTGGCGTTAATGACGGGTAAGTTACTTTCGCGCGAGAGCAAATTGGCCAACAGGCTTTCATGATCAGGGGAAAGGTGTTGCGCAATGACAATACAGATACTGTCATGTTTAGGCAGGTTTTTTAATAAACTGGTTAGTGCTTCCAATCCGCCCGCTGAAGCCGCTAAACCCACATAAAGTGGTTTCCGACTAACACTTTTAAGCATGAATGACTCCGATAGAACTGCCGATATTGTTTCCGTAATTTGGCGCTGCTGATCATCGGATAGCAGGAAAACAGGTTATCTTTGAAAGGCAGTTTTGTTGATTTTCCAGCACATTAACATTTGGCAAAACGGATAAGCCTTAACTTGAATTAACCGGGTTTTATCGCGTTAACAATCAGCAGGCTCGGATAATGTGTTTGTAATTAACCGGAAGACTTGTTTTAATAAATTGCAGGCAAAAAAAAAGCCGTGCATGGCACGGCTTTAAAGAATATTGAACTTAGTATTATTTGTTAATACGGCGTCTAAAAGCCATTAATCCCATCAGTGCTGGAGCAAATAACCACAATGCTGCTGGTAACGGCACTTCTGACACCGAGGTAGTGAAATAGGCAAAATGTGAAACGTCTTTACCATTATGTGTCAGAAAATCCAGACTTGATATGGGGGTATCGAATAGACCAATCAAAGTGGTTGTTCCGTATTTCATTAAAAATCCGGAAAATGCCAAACCCAGAGATGAGGTATTTACCGTATTAGTAGCAGGATCATTAGTTTTGAAAAAATCCGTTACTATAAAGCTTGACCCCGCTGCTGCTAAAGCGGTTTGTACATGAGCAGCACTCATGGCTGTTGGATTGGGTTTTTCAACATGAAAGCCTTCTGATGCGCCTGGCAGAAAATCATTGATGTTTAGTACCTGAGATATTTCGCCTTTAAAGCCATTAGCGTTATACGACGTTGTACCTGTCAGAGATAAAGTGGCTGCATTAATCGTTAATGAAAAAGTTGTTAGAGCTGCGACTAAAATCGTTTTAATATAATTATTCATAAATGCCCCCCAGAGATTTTTAGAATTATTTTTGTGGTAGCTCACAATATAGGCGGCTGTATAAAACATTCCTATTGTACCTTGGTACTACTTCCCGGCTTTTTATGTGAAAAATTCCTTAGCTCTGATCTGCAAATACGGCTAAATGGTCAGCTTCCAGTCGGATTCCCAGAAATTCGCCAACATCGTGCTGGTGGTGACTCTGTACCAAACACAATATCTGCTGACCGCTTTGCAATTTCAACGTGTAGAGATACACCGCGCCGCGAAACGCTCTGCCCACAATTTCGGCTTTCAGCGGGCTATTATCGTCATGAATAATATCATCCGGGCGCAGTAATAAATTTACCTGTTGGCCAGTACTCGCATCTGAAGTCATCTTGCCACTGACAATGCCCAGTTCTGTACTGATTTTATTATCCGCAATAATTTCTCCAGGTATCAGCACACCTTGTCCGATGAAATCAGCAACAAATCGACTGCTTGGTCGGTGATATAAATCATAACCATTACCCCACTGCAGCAATTTTCCTTGACCTAACACACCAATTTGATCGGCCATGGCAAAGGCTTCATGTTGATCATGGGTCACCATAATCGCTGTTACCCCATCGCGACGCAGTAAATGACGTACTTCTCGGGCAAGTTGTTCGCGCAAGTCGGAATCCATACTGGAAAATGGCTCGTCCAACAACAGAATATCGGGACGTGGTGCCATCGCTCGTGCCAGGGCAACACGCTGCTGTTGTCCCCCGGAAAGTTGATGAGGATACTGGTTTTGGGCCCCCGTTAATTCAACTAATTCAAGTAATTCCTCTATTCGTTGCTGCTGTTGTTTCCGCGGCAGTTTTTGTAAACCAAAACCAATATTTTTGGCAACTGTCAGATGTGGGAACAAGGCAAAGTCCTGAAATACCATACCGATATGGCGTTTTTCCGGGGGCAGGGAAAACTCAGCAGCGCTGACAGTTTTACCGTGCAACACGATGCTGCCCTGCATTAATGGTTCAAATCCGGCAATAGCACGCAAGACCGAGGTTTTCCCGCATCCTGACGGGCCAAGTAAGCAGGCAATTTCACCCTCTTTTAAGTGAAAGGAAATACCTTCAACGACCGGCCTGCCAGCATAACCAATGCTGATATTGTCGACGAGTAATTGTGGAAGTTGCATAGTGCTATCAGTTTTCATCAATCGCCAATTTTAACTTGCGGGATCGGGTAATGGTTTTACTTAACAGAATAACCGGAATAATGCCGGCAATCACAATAGCCAATGCTGCCGGAGCGGCTTCGGCCAAACGTTCATCAGATGCCAGTTCGTAGGCTTTTACGGCTAAGGTATTAAAATTAAAAGGACGTAAAATAAGTGTCGCGGGGAGCTCTTTTAATACATCGACAAATACCAGTAACAATGCCGTCATCAATGATGCACTTAACATCGGTATATGGATCTGTCTCAGTATCTGTAATGGTCGAAATCCAAACGAACGACCTGCTTCATCCATCGAATGGGTGATGCGTGTTAAGCCACTGTCTACGGTTTGTAATGACACAGCAAGAAAACGGGTCAGATAGGCAAATGTGACTGCGACCAATGTGCCACTCAATAATAGTCCAGTGGAATAATTAAACTGACTCCGCGCCAAATCATCAATGGTGTTATCAATCCAGGCAAAAGGGATCATCACACCAACGGCAATAACAGCGCCAGGTACGGCATACCCCATTCCTGCCACTTGAACAGCTCCGCTCACCAGTTTGCCTGGATAAAGTCGCTGGGCATAAGCCATAACAAGCGCCAGTAACAAAGCGAGTACGGCAGCAAACGCGGCAAGCGACAGGCTGTTGACCAATAATCTTAGAAACTCTGCATCAATCACGGTATCGGCTACATGGATGGTCCAGCTAAGCAGTTGCAATGCCGGTAATAAAAAACCCAGTCCAAGGATAAACAGGCAAAACAGGAATGCCAGAAATGCCCGGCCGCCGGTCAGTGGAAAACGACGCAGATCCTGATGACGACGACTGGTGTGGTGATAGCGGGCTTTACGACGGGAATAACGTTCGATCAGAACCAAGGCAAAGACAAATACCATCAGTCCAGCGGCGAGTTGAGCTGCTGCCGCAGCACTGCCCATACCGAACCAGGTTCGGAAAATGCCGGTGGTAAAAGTGCTGACGCCAAAGAATTGAACGGTACCGTAATCGGCTAAGGTTTCCATCAATGCTAATGATAAACCGGCAATGATTGCTGGACGAGCCAGCGGAAGCGCTACCTTCCAGAACGTTTTCCATGGCCCATTACCTAATGTACGACTGACATCCAGCACGCAGATTGATTGATTCAGAAACGCCGCGCGGCTAAGCAAATAGACATAGGGATAAAGCACCAGAGTCAGCATAGCAACTGCGCCGTTTAGCGAGCGGATCTGGGGGAACCAGTAATCTCCGTATTGCCAGCCAAACCATTCACGCAGGCTGGTTTGTAATGGACCGGCAAAATCCAGCATTCCGGTATAGGTATAGGCAATGATATAGGCAGGCATTGCCATCGGCAGCAACAAGGCCCACTCGAACACACTGCGACCTGGAAATTGACACATTGTGGTGAGCCAGGCCGTTGTGACACCGATTAACAGCGTACCCATAGCGACGCCAAGCATTAACAGCAGAGAATTACGAATATAGTCGGGAAGCACAGTACTGCTTAAGTGCTGCCAGATATCACCACTGGGAACAAAAACATGCGCCAAAACCACTGCCACAGGCATTGACAGGGCCACTGCCAGTACAAAAATGAATGCCGGGTAGGGGCGAAATTGGTTTATGAAGGACATGTAATTGTAAAGTTGGCAGTTGATAGGGCAAAACTGCCAACTTTACGCATGCAATTGCTTATTGCCAACCCGCACGGTCCATCAGCCGCAACGCATCGGCGTTAAATTCACCTAATTTATCCATGTCCAGTGAATCGGCACGGAAGTCTCCCCACTGTTCAAGTACTTTGCCTCTTTCAATATCGTCTCGAACTGGATATTCACCATTGGTTTCTGCATACCATTGCTGAGCAGTATCGCTGGTCAGAAACTCCAGCAGTTCAATAGCATTGTCACGATGTTTGGCATCTTTAATAATGCCCGCTCCGGATACATTAATATGCACACCACGGTCATCCTGATTTGGCCAGAAAACCGCTAACTTTTCTGCTGCTGCTTTTTCATCAGCATCGTTGCTGGTCAACATACCTGCCAGATAATACGTATTGGCAATAACAATATCGCACTGGCCCGCCGCTGCAGCACTGATCTGATCGCGATCTCCGCCTTGTGGCGAACGGGCGAAATTGGCGACCAGTCCTTTTGCCCATTCTTCCGTTGCAGCTTCACCATTGGCCACAATCATTGAAGCAACCATTGACTGGTTATAAATGTTACTTGATGAACGAACACAGATTCGGTTGTTCCATCGTGGTTCAACCAGCGCTTCATAGGTTGAAAGTTCTGCAGGATCGACACGATCTTTCACATACATAATAGGACGAGCACGCAGCGACAAACCAAACCAGTAACCTTCCGGATGACGATAGGAAGAGGGGATGCGTTGCTGCAGAATTTCAGAGTCAACGGGTTGTAACAAGTCTTCTTCCATAGCACGGTGTAAACGACCCGCGTCTGTGGTTAACAGCATATCGGCGGGAGTATTGCGACCTTCATTCTGCAGACGTTGCAATAGCTCATCTGCGTTACCAGTGACCAGATTGACTTTAATTCCGGTTTCTTCAGTGAATTCATCCAGTAAAGGTTTGATCAGCGATTCAATTCGGGCGGAATACAGATTGACTTCTTTTATCTCGTTTTCAGATTCATTGCTACATCCCGAGATAAACAACAGACTTAAACCCAAACAAACACTCAGAAAAATACCTGCTTTGCGCATAGAACACTCCATGGTTGATGACATTAACAATGATAATGAGATTTATTTTTGTTTGGAATAGGAAGAATTAAAGTTTTCTTGGGTTATTAACAGGAAGAATCATAATATGACGGTAGTTAGCTCGCACAGAGCCTGCTTTTAGCTTTGCAAAAAACTGGCACAAAAAAGCGTAAACCAGTATTGTTTTCACAAACGAAATTCAGGTTTCAAAACTGAAACTGCGCAATCTGCAAGGTATCAAAATGTCTGGAAGTTTATTTATTGTGGCGGCACCCTCCGGTGCAGGGAAAACCAGTCTGGTTCGAGCATTGGTCAAACAGGACCCGCATGTTCGCTTATCGGTATCCCATACAACCCGTGCTGCCAGAGCGGGAGAGGCTGACGGCGAAGATTACTTTTTTGTCAGTCAGGATATCTTCAGCAAGATGCGTGATGCAGGAGATTTTCTTGAATCCGCAACAGTATTTGATAACAGTTATGGTACTTCAGCTGCAGCGGTGCATCACCAGTTACATGCCGGAAATGATGTGATTCTGGAAATTGACTGGCAGGGGGCTCAGCAGGTCAGAAAAAACTTTCCCGACAGCAGCAGTATTTTTATTTTGCCGCCATCCAAACAGGCACTTGAACAGCGTTTGAGAGGCCGCGGACAGGATGATGAAGCAACGATTTCGCGCAGAATGCGAGACGCAGAGAGTGAAATGTCACATTACGTTGAATTTGATTATCTGATTGTGAATGATGACTTTGATCATGCGCTCGCCAGCCTGACTGCGATTGTGGTCGCGAGTCGGCACAAACTGGCTGTTCAACAGTCAAATTACAGTACCTTGTTAGCGGACTTACTGGCTTAAGCTGCGTATCTCTCGTAAAATTACATCTTTTAACCACAGGACAAATTAACATGGCACGTACTACCGTTGAAGATTGCCTCGAAAATGTAGATAACCGTTTTCAATTAGTGCTGGTTGCGGCAAAACGCGCTCGTCAGATTGCCATGGGTGATGATGCAATGGTGCCGGTCGATAACGACAAACCTACTGTTCTGGCACTGCGTGAAATTGCCGCAGGTCTGGTTGATCGCACTATTCTTACTAAAACCTCAGCTCGTCAACATGCCGAAGAAAGCATGGTCAGCGATGAAGAGCTGCAAAGCGAAATCTAATTTACCGTGAGTGCAAAACCATCTGTTGCGTCTGAACTTGACTTCATCCAGGAGTCCGAGCCCAAACTCACGATAGATGATCTGTGTTTTGCCACTTCAAATTATTTAGAAAACAATCAGGTCGAGTCGATTCGGCGAGCTTATCACTTTGCCGAGCAATGCCATGAAGGGCAGACCCGACGCAGTGGTGAGCGCTATATCACGCATCCGCTAGCGGTAGCGCATGTACTGGCGATGATGCATATGGATTATGAATGCATCATGGCCGGTTTGCTGCATGACGTTATCGAAGACACGGAAATGTCCAAACGTGACGTAATCGCCGAATTTGGTGAACCCGTTGCCGAGCTGGTAGAAGGTGTCACCAAGCTGGCGCAGGCGGCATTTGAAACCAGACAACACGCCCAGGCTGAAAATCTACGAAAAATGTTGCTGGCGATGTCCCGTGATATACGGGTTATTATCGTCAAGCTTGCTGATCGTTTGCACAATATGCGTACTCTGGGTCACCTGCGACCGGAAAAACGCCGCCGCATTGCCCATGAAACCCTCGAAATCTATGCTCCTATTGCCCAGCGTCTGGGAATGAATCTGATGCGCTGTGAACTGGAAGATCTTGGCTTTCACGTTCTTTACCCTATTCGTTATCGTGTGTTGGGTGACGCCGTGCGTAAAGCGCGGGGCAATCGCAAGGAAATCGTCAGTCAAATCACCGCTTCCATCCTCAATAGAATGGAGCAGGAAGGCCTTAGCGCCGATATTCAGGGCCGTGAGAAAAATCTCTATAGCATTTACAAAAAAATGGTTAGCAAACAGCTATCATTTTCTGAAGTCATGGATGTGTATGCCTTCAGGATTATTGTCGACGATGTGGATGCCTGTTATCGAATGCTGGGTGTAGTGCATAACTTATACAAACCAGTGCAGGGTAAATTCAAAGACTATATAGCGATTCCCAAAGCGAATGGTTATCAATCATTGCATACCGTTTTATTTGGTCCCTATGGTGTTCCGATAGAAGTCCAGATCCGTTCTCGCGATATGGATCAATTGGCTGAAGCGGGTGTGGCCGCTCATTGGCTCTATAAAACCGGTGAAGTTGCTGGCAATACGCTGGCGCACCGTAAAGCCAGGCAATGGTTGCATGGCATTCTGGAAATGCAGAAAAGCTCTGGTGACTCGATGGAGTTTCTGGAAAATCTACGTATCGATTTATTCCCGGATGAGATTTATGTTTCAACGCCTAAAGGAGAGATCCTCACCTTACCGAGAGGATCCTCAGCAGTGGATTTTGCCTATGCAGTTCATTCTGATGTCGGTAACAGTTGCGTAGCAGCCAGAGTTGGCCGCCATCTGGTGCCATTAAGTTCACCACTGGAAACCGGCCAGTCAGTTGAAATCATTACCTCGCCGACCTCGCATCCCAATCCGGCCTGGCTTAATTTTGTCGTGACGCCAAAAGCGCGGACCAATATTCGTAATTACCTCAAGCATCTGCAAGGCGAAGAGGCAATTCAGCTTGGATTGCGACTGCTGAACAAACATCTGACAGCCTTTTCAACAGCATTGGAAAATATTCCAACCAAGCGAATTACGGCACTTTTGAAAGAGTATGAGCTGGAAAACTTTGATGAATTATTGAGCGATCTGGGTCTGGGCAACATATCTGCCTTACTGGTCGCACAAAAATTGCTACAGGAAGAAACCCCTGATAAAGAGCCACAGGCACTGCTGATTGCCGGAACTGAGGGCATGGTGGTGAATTTTGCCCGCTGCTGTCATCCGATTCCGGGAGATCCAATACACGGATTTGTCAGTGCCGGACGCGGTATCATTATTCATCAGCGCAGCTGTAAAAATACCACCCATTTACGCGAGCAAAATGAAAAGTGGCTGGATGTAGCCTGGGCGAAAGAGATCAATCGTGATTTCCCTGTAGATTTGATGATGCATCTGCGTAATCAACGTGGTGCACTGGCGACAATTGCTTCGGTGATTTCTGAAGCTGAATCGAATATTGATAATGTTATCGTTGATGAGCGCGATGGTGGCTATACCAATCTGCGACTGACAATTGAAGTCACTGATCGTCAGCATCTTGCTCGCATTATCCGCCGTTTACGCCAACTGGAAATGGTCGAACGGATTAACCGTATTAATAACTGATTTGTTTAATCTGTCGTCTACTGGGCGACTTAGCCGGAGTTTTTATGTCCCGAGAAATTATCCATACCAGCAATGCTCCTGAAGCTATTGGTACCTATTCACAAGCCGTAAAAGTTGGAGATGTTGTTTATCTTTCTGGTCAAATCCCACTGGTACCGGAAACCATGACAGTGATTGAAGGCGATTTCGCTACTCAGGTTCGCCGGGTATTTGATAACTTGTCAGCGGTTGCTGCGGCATCAGGTGGCAGTTTGCAGGATGTGGTTAAACTGAATATTTATCTCACCGATTTAGCCCATTTCGGCACCGTCAATGAAATCATGGCCGATTACTTCCAGCAGCCCTATCCAGCTCGTGCAGCAATTGGCGTAGCCTCTTTACCCAAAGATGTGCCGGTAGAAATGGATGCTATTTTGCATCTAGGCGCTTAAACCCGACTATATTAGTGGCCGTAGCAGGTGACTGAACTGGCCATAACTGATCCGGTCACCTCACTGAAAGGTGTCGGTGAAAAACTGGCTGAAAAGCTGGAGAAACTGGGGATCCGCTATATTCAGGATCTCCTGTTTCATCTGCCTCTGCGTTACCAGGACCGCACGCGTTTAATGCCAATTGGCAGTTTGCGACCACAACAGGAAAAACTGATTGAAGGGGTTATTCAGCTCAGTCAGGTTAAGTTCGGTCGGCGTCGTTCATTGCTATGCCATGTCAGTGATGGCACCGGTGCACTGGTATTACGCTTCTTTCATTTTTCCAAAACCCAGCAACAGCAACTCGCTCGTGGACAACGCATTCGTTGCTTTGGCGAAGTGCGCAGTGGTCCATCAGCGCTAGAAATGGTGCATCCTGAATATCAGATAATTCAGGGTGAGGCGCCATTTGCTGTGGATGAAGTTTTAACGCCGGTGTATCCGACAACAGAAGGGCTGCATCAATTATCTTGGCGGAAACTGTTGAATCAGGCAATCAAATTGCTGGAACAGCAAGCAATGCCATCCTATTTACCAGAAGCATTGTTAGATCCCAGAGTGGCTCATTTTGATCTGACGCAAGCCTTGAAATACGTTCACTTACCTCCGCCCGATAGTGATGTCGGTCAGTTAATCGCTCGTGAACATCCGGCACAGAAACGCCTGGCATTTGAAGAATTACTGGCTCAGCAGCTCAGTATGCGTCAAATCCGCTATCGCACTCAGCAACATACAGCGCCTAAGTTTGAAGCCGATAGTTTCAGTGAAACGTTTTTACAACGGCTACCATTCCCATTAACCGGTGCTCAGCAACGGGTTATCACAGAGATCCGTAACGACCTGCAACAGAATATTCCGATGCAGCGGCTGGTGCAGGGGGATGTCGGATCAGGTAAAACAGTGGTAGCTGCTTTATCAGCATTAATGGCAGTATCAAGTGGCTATCAGGCAGTGATGATGGCGCCCACCGAATTACTCGCAGAGCAACATTATCAGACCTTTCGTAATTGGCTTGAGCCGTTAGGCATCGAGGTTGGCTGGTGTGCTGGCAAGCAAACAACAGCACAGCGTCGACAGGTTATTGCTGCGCTGGCTGCAGGAGAAATCAATATTGCCGTTGGCACCCATGCGTTATTTCAGGATGAAGTGACGTTTAATCGGTTGGGTCTGGTGATAATTGATGAGCAGCACCGGTTTGGCGTGCATCAGCGTATGGCGCTGCGCGATAAAGGTAAAGCGGTGGATATCCTGCCACATCAATTGGTGATGACCGCTACCCCTATTCCCCGAACATTAGCAATGACAGCATATGCTGATTTGAATGTATCAATAATTGATGAACTGCCGCCTGGCAGGCAACCGGTAACCACCGTGGTGGTGGCCGATAACCGTCGCCAGGAAGTAATTGAGCGCATTCATGTGGCCTGTCAGCAAAAACGTCAGGTTTACTGGGTATGCACCTTGATTGAAGAGTCTGAGCATTTACAATGTCAGGCAGCGGAAGATACTGCTGAACAATTGCAACAGGCGTTGCCTGACTTACGGATTGCACTGGTGCATGGCCGAATGAAGTCAGCTGAAAAAGAACAGGTGATGCAGGCGTTCAAACAGGGTGAAATTGATTTGCTGGTGGCGACAACAGTGATTGAAGTTGGGGTTGATGTGCCTAATGCCAGTTTAATGGTGATTGAAAATGCTGAACGTCTGGGGCTGGCACAATTACATCAATTACGTGGCCGGGTAGGGCGTGGCACGGTGCAGAGTCATTGTGTGTTGATGTACCATCCTCCGCTGTCGGAAAATGGTTTGGCACGGCTGGCCTGTTTACGCGAAAGCAATGACGGATTTGTTATTGCCCAGCGCGATTTGGAAATTCGTGGTCCTGGCGAAGTGTTGGGAACAAGGCAGACCGGTTTGCCCCAGTTTCGGGTGGCCGATTTACTGGCTGATCAGGATTTGTTGCCAGCGGTCAGCAAAGCGGCTGAGACTTTAATAAAGCACTATCCGGAAAACGTCACACCTTTAATTCAACGCTGGTTTGGTACCAAACTGAACTTCGGACAAGTATGAGTCACCAGAATCAATGTTAAAAAGCCAAACACACTGGCATCCCGCGCCAACTGCAAAACTACCAGGCGAACTGGCTGGATGGTTAACGGACAAAGGATCGTTAACGCTGCGTCTGCAACAGACCAGTCAGCAGCAATTCAAAGTGGATCTGCAGCAAACCGGTTGGCAAAAACCTCTGACAGAAGAAGCTTTGAAGCTTGAACAGCCGTTATATGAACATGCCTATTGCCGAGAGGTGATATTACGCGATGGTGATCAGCCACGCGTATTTGCCCGCACCATTGTGCCGCGCGCCAGTTATCAGGCATTGCAGGCACACCTGCATATTCATCACCTGGGTAATCGCTCTCTGGGTGAAATCTTGTTTACTGACCCGGCGATTAAACGCGGCCCACTGGAAGTGGCCAGTCTGCATTCAGGACAAAGCCTGTTTGAATTGGCAAAACACAGCAGTAATGAACTCAACGATAGTTCAATAATGTGGGCAAGACGGTCATGTTTTTATTTTGCTGAGAATAGTTTACTGGTCTGTGAGATATTTTTACCGAATCAGGACTGGTCTTGATGACAAATTTAGCCACACAACTACGCCCTTACTGGCAATTAACCAGAATGAATCGGCCTATTGGCATTTTATTGTTGCTCTGGCCCACCTTGACAGCATTATGGATTGCAGCTGGCGGCTTGCCGGATATTAAGATCCTGCTGATTTTCATCGCTGGTGTTGTGCTGATGCGTGCGGCTGGCTGTGCAATTAATGATTTTGCCGACAGGCATATTGATGGTCAGGTGTGGCGTACTGAGAATCGTCCGCTGGCAACCGGTGCATTATCGGCAAAACAGGCAGTACTGACGTTTGTGGTATTAGCCTTATTCGCGTTTATGCTGGTGTTGTTGCTTAATCCTTTCACGATAGCGCTATCGCTGGTGGCGGTATTACTGGCCGCGGTCTATCCGTTTATGAAACGTTTTACCTACCTGCCGCAGCTGGTATTAGGCATGGCATTTGGCTGGGCCATTCCGATGGCATTTGCGGCCCAGACCAACGCATTGCCGGCTATTGTCTGGTGGTTGTTTGTGGCCAATATTATCTGGACAACAATGTATGACACCTTCTATGCCATGGCTGACCGTGAGGATGATCTGCAAGCAGGTGTGAAATCCACTGCCATTCTGTTTGGACAGAAAGATTTATTAATACAAGGTATGTTACAAATCGGGTATCTGTTGATCCTGTTGTTCATTGGATTGCAGTTGCAGTTTGGAATGCTGTTTTATATTGGGTTAGCAATCGCTGCGGTGTTATTTGTTTACCAGTTATGGCTTAGTAAAGATCGTGAACGCCATGCCTGTTTAAAAGCCTTTCTGAACAATAATTGGGTGGGAGCAGTTATTTTTATCAGCATCGTTTTGCATTACAGCCTGAGCTGACATGGCAAGATATTTATCTTCTGTTTTTTTACTGTTTTGGCTAATTGGTACCGTAAGCGCCACAGAAATTTATCAGTGGACAGATGACCATGGACGACAGATATTTTCTGATCAACCTGCTGATCCAGCAGCGGAAACCGTTGAGTTAACCCCCAACTCAAATCGCTATTTATTTAATGTTAAACGGGTCTATGACGGCGATACTTTGGTTTTGGAAAATAATCAGCGGGTCAGATTACTCAGTATAAATACCCCGGAAATAAGTTCTCGTTATCGCGAAGCCGAACCAGGCGCATTGAAGCGAGGGATTGGTTAAAAAAACAGTTATCAGAAAACCAGGTCTATCTGCAGTACGATACCGAAAAACGCGATCGTTATGATCGGTTGCTCGCGTATGCATGGACACCGGACGGTGACTTTATCAATGAAAAATTGTTACAAAAGGGATTGGCTGCACTGACTCTAAAGCCCCCTAATCTGCAGTATGCAGATCAATTGATTGCCGCCCAACGACAGGCAATAAAACAACAGCAGGGTATCTGGGGAGATAAACATTATCAGCCCCGCAAAGTCTCCAGTCTCACTGAAACAGCTTACCGTGGCTGGCAACGATGGCTTCTAACTGCTAAATCACGCTCACAGACCAGGGATTATTGGATATTAAAAGTTAATGACAAAGCGAGTCTGAGGATAGCGAAGCAACAGCAGGATCTGTTCCCACCATTGGAGTCGTATTTGAATAAGTCACTGGAAGTCCGTGGCTGGATGTCCAAACGAGGAGATCAATACAGTCTGTTTGTGCAGCATCCCAGCGCCATCAGGTTATTGGATTAAGTTTTTATTCTATTTCGCTTAACAATTTTTCCATGATGTCGTTCATCGCCACCATACCAACCAAATCATTGTTATGAACTACCAGGAGTCGTTTCACCCGATGCGTTGTCATCAACGTGGCAACGTGTTGAATCGCTAATTCTTCCCCAACGGCTATAACCGGTTTGGCGCAGATGTCATACACATTCAGCAAATCAATATCGCCTTCCTCAGCAATAACCGTTTTCAGAATATCCGAGTAGGTAATTAACCCAAAAGCATCGTGTTGATTCTGCTTATCCACGACCAGCGATTTTATTTTATGGCGCTTCATCAGGCTTAATGCTTCACGCATTTTGGCAAAGGGTGAAATGGTGACCACATCAGTAATCATGACATCTTTAACTAATCGCATTGGTGGCATCCTTGAGGGTTAGAAAGAATCTCGTAAATGTTGCTGGAATTGTTCAACCTGAGAGGTATCGATACCTGCCAGATGCTCCAGTGGCAGAGTAAATACCAGACCTTTGGAGTCCTGATTATCCGGCATCAGAATTTTTTGAATGGCTTTGAGCACCTGTAATGACAGGCCTTTTTCCAATACCATCAGCAACACACTTTGACTGCCATCGTAACTCAGACCAAAAAAGGTTTTTTTGACGTTATTACTGATTCCCCGGGCTGACATGACGGTTATGCCACCGGCACCGAGATCTTTGGCGGTATCAATCGCAGCCTGTTCATTTTCTTCGGGAACAATTGCAACAAGAACAGAAAACTTCATGGGTTTACCCTTTGCAATGACGTCATGAAATGCATCGTAATAGCATAGAGCATGACGGTAATGATTGGAAAGATTGAGGCAAAGGCTATTAAGCCAAAGCCATCCATCAGAATGTTTCGACCTTCAATATGGGTTGCAAGGCCGATACCCAGTGCCGTCACCAAAGGCACTGTGACTTCTGAGGTTGTCACACCACCTAAGTCATATGCCAGCGGCACAATATATTTGGGGGCGATTAAGGTGAGTACGATAACGATTAAATATCCGCCGATAATATAATGGTGAATTGAGTCGCCGGATATAATACGGTGGACGCCGATAGTGATGCCTACTGCCACACCCACTGCCACCAGAAGCCTGATGACGTTACCATTTATCCTTCCCGAAGCGGCTTCTTCTGCCTGTTGGCCGATAGCAATCAAGGCGGGTTCCGCCATGGTGGTCGCAAAACCAATCGCAAAAGCGAACAGATAGACATAGACAATATGCTGATTTTTTATCAGTTGTTCAGCCATGCTGCTACCGATGGGGAATAACCCCATTTTTAAGCCTACAACAAATGCATACAACCCGAATAACACCATGGCAAAACCTAAAATCACTTTGCGTGGGTTCGTTAACGGTCGTTTTAACACCAGATACTGGAAAAACAGGATAGTGATAATGATAGGAAGCACATCTCCCATCATCCCCAACAAATCCATCAGCATGGCCATCGGGCCAGAGATTGCTTCTTTCTGCGCAGTGTCGATACTGAGATCTGCTGCGGGAGCAGTTTCAGACCCACTGAAGACGACAATCCCATACAGCTGAACTGTTATCATCGGTACCATCACTGCCATGGCTACAATACCAAAGCCATCAATAAGTGGGTTACGGCCACGAATGGATGAGGCTAAACCAATACCTAAGGCTGCTATCAATGGAACAGTCACAATATTGGTGGTAACACCGCCTGAATCATAAGCCAGTCCGACGATTTCAGCCGGTGTGAAAAATGTGATCACCACGACAATCAGGTAACCAATAATCATGAACCAGTGTAGCGGGTAACCAAACAGGATTCGAAATACACCGAGGGCAACCACAAAGCCAACAGAAACGGCCACCAGAAAGCGTAGGATCAATGCATCGATTCGGCCTTCACTGATCTTCTGAGCTTGTTCGGCCACGGCAATTAACGCCGGTTCGGCAATCACCGCCGAAAAGCCTAATGCAAAACCAAATGCGAGCAAAATCGATAACGAACCCCGTCGAGTAAACTGATTAGAGAGACTTTTACCGACCGGAAAGATACTTAATTCAAGGCCCCGCAGAAATAGGGCGACTCCGATGGCAACGACAAACAGACCGAGACTGATGCTCAGACTGTTTTCCGGGACGCGTTGCAATACAAAAGCTTGAAAAATAACCACAACGACAACGATTGGCAGCAGGTTTTTCAACGCGTGTAAAAATGCAGCTGAAAAAGCTTTCAGTTGATTCACTGTGGCCTCTTTATCGTCGGTTAAAGGTTACGGGCTTCAGTATTTTCAGGCCTCAGCGCTGACTTTTACCTGATTGCGTCCGGATAGTTTGGCGCCATACACTGCCTGATCGGCTGATTGTAACAGACGCTTGACGGTCATTTTACTGCCTGGCTCCAGAGTAGATACACCCACCGACAGGGTAACCTGTAATGTCTTGCCTGTTGGCGAGGTGAAATGGGTTTCAGCAACAGTTTTTCGCATACGTTCTGCAATATCCGCCGCCACAGAGCGCGTCGCATCAGCCAGTAAAACCACAAATTCTTCCCCACCATAGCGTGCTAATACATCCCCTTGTCGCAAACTGTCATTGAGCAGCTGTGCAACATGTTTGAGTACCTGATCGCCTGTCTGATGGCCATGACTGTCGTTGATGCGTTTAAAGTAGTCCAGATCGACAAACAAACAGGACAAGGGGGTAGCATTGCGATTAGCGCGGCTGAATTCTTCAATGATGCGTTGATCGAAAAAGCGGCGGTTATTTACCCCGGTAAGCGGATCTCGTAAGCCAACCAGTTTCACTTCCTCATGTAGCCGGGCATTTTCGATACAGGCTGATACTACCGCCGCCAGATGTTGCAAAAACTGTGTCCCGATGTTGGATTGAAAGCGATTAGGGTTTCGGCTGCCCAGATTGAGACTGCCTATCAATTGATTTTGACGAATCAGAGGGAGTAAAGCGACGGAGCCTAATTCATTATGGGAGGGAAACAGTTGTTGGTGTTGATGAGAAGAAAATCTGGTGAGCCGGGGTATCCGTCGTAAACTGAAAAACTGTTCCAGACGTTGTACAGACTCAGTAAACAATAAATTTTTCTGCCAATGTTCGGTTTCCGATAACGAATCCAGCAGGCGTTGGAATTCATATTCCGGATCATGCAGCATCAAAGTGACTGCCGTCAGTTGAAAACGATGTTTATGTTCTTCCAGGATCAGTTTCAGTAACGGTTCTAAACCGCTGCTGTTGAGCAAGCTTAATTCATATTGCTGAAAGTTGAGCTGTTTTCGCTCATTACTTTTGGCAATACGAATCAGATCATCCAAACGATCTTGAAGCGTCGTCACGTCTTTTTGAGGCATGCAACAGCCTTGAGCACTGAAATTATGTGTGGTGGCCCTAATAATGGCGCATTGCGCGGGCAATTGTCCATACTTCTACTGTATCGACACCATTTTGCTGCAAACAGCGAGTTGCTTCTGCTGCGGTATGTCCCGTGGTATAGACATCATCTATCAATGCCACATGGTTATATGATGTTGCCATTCTTATAGCAAAAGCTTGTTTCAAATTACGTTTGCGTTGTTTGCCACTCAAGCCTGTTTGGGGAGAAGTATTGCGCTGTCGAATAAAACTGGTTTTATCCACCGCAATATCAAGCTGATGTCCCAGAGCGTCCGCTAACTGAGCGGACTGATTATATCCACGACTGCGCATGCGGCTTGGATGTAAAGGAATGGGAATCAGCACTTCGGGTAAAGCATTATTCCGTTGTCTGGTTTTATCAGCCAGCAGCCTGGCATATAGTTTGGTAAAGACCAGTTGCTGATGATATTTGAATGCAGCAATGCAATGATTGACAGGCGTTTCATAACGAAATAATGCCAGACTCAATTGCTGAGGTGGGGGTTGCTGCAGGCATTGTCCGCAAATTCCTGCCTCATTCAGTGGCAGTGCACATCGCTGACAACAATGGCCCAACCATGGCAGGTCGTTGATACAAGCTTTGCAAAGTGCATCCTGCTGACTAAACTCGCCACAGAGGAAGCAGGGAATCGGTAACAGTTTGCTGTATAATTCCGCCAAACGATGCGTCAATACGGCACTAAAGTTTCTGGCCATCATGTTATTAATCCATTAAATCTGATGAAGAAGCCCATGACTGAAAATATAGCAGAAAAGACCGCACCGCTTCGCCATGACTGGCAGCAGGCGGAAATTGAAGCCTTGTTTGATTTGCCATTTGCGGATCTGATGTACAAAGCTCAAACCATTCACCGGCAGAATTTTGATGCCAATGCTGTGCAAATCAGTACATTGTTAAGCATCAAAACGGGTGGCTGTGCTGAGGATTGTGGTTACTGTCCCCAAAGCGCACATCATCCATCGGCAGTAAAAGCTGAACCGTTAATGCCTCTGGATAAAGTACTTGAATCCGCTGCTCAGGCTAAATCCACTGGGGCCAGCCGTTTTTGTATGGGTGCCGCCTGGCGTAACCTGAAAGATCGTGATGTAGATCGTGTCGTCGCGATGATTGAAGGCGTTAAAGATATGGGGCTGGAAACCTGTGTCACGCTGGGCATGCTGGAAAATCATCAGGCCAAACGTCTGAAAGATGCCGGTCTGGATTATTACAATCATAATCTTGATACCTCTCCGGAATTCTATGGTGAAATCATCTCTACCCGTACTTATCAGGATCGTCTGGATACCTTAAGTCACGTTCGCGAAGCGGGTATTCATGTCTGCAGTGGCGGCATTGTCGGCATGGGTGAAAGCCGTAAGGATCGGGCCGGTCTGTTAATCAGTCTGGCCAATTTGCCAAGCCATCCTGAGAGCGTACCAATTAATCTATTGGTTCAAGTCGAAGGCACACCACTTGATGGCATCAACAACCTGGATCCATTTGAATTTGTTCGTACCATCGCGGTAGCGCGAATTATGATGCCACAGTCTTTTGTCAGACTTTCAGCCGGCCGTGAAAACATGACCGATGAATTACAGGCAATGAGCTTCCTGGCTGGTGCCAATTCGATTTTCTATGGTGAAAAACTGCTGACGACAGACAATCCGGATACTGACCATGATCAGCGTCTATTCAATCGTCTGGGTATTACACCGTTACAGGTCGGACAGCAACAATCGGAAGATAAACACTGTTCAGCGGCCTGAAGGTTAAATTAAAGATAATGCTCTGTGTGATGCTATCGCACAGAGCATTTCTGTTAATAAAGTCTGTCGGTTCCATCGCTCAAGATAACTGATTTCTCGAGGCGCTTTAGTGTCACAACTTCCCTGGCATTCACAACTCCAACAAACATTAACCGATCGTAAAGCCGCCGGCTTGTATCGTCGAACACGGTTGCGTGATGGTGAACAGGGCGTTGAGGTCGTGTTGGATGGTCGTAAAATGCTGTCTTTCAGCAGCAATGATTACCTGGGACTTGCTGCACATCCAGCATTAAAAAAGGCCTTTATCGACTCGCTGGATCAGGAAGGCGTCGGCAGTGGCGCAGCGCATTTACTAACCGGTCACAGCCGTTATCATCATCAGCTTGAAGAAGCCCTGGCAGAATTTACTGGCCAGCAACGCGTTCTTTTGTTTTCCACCGGTTATATGGCCAATATGGGGGTAATTGATGGACTGTTGGGTAAAACGGATGTGGTGGTACAGGATAAATTGAATCACGCCTCCTTACTGGATGGCGGTCGCCTCAGCGAAGCGCAGCAATTACGCTATCCCCATGCTGATATGGCTTTACTGCATCAACGACTACACACAGCCGCCAACTCCCGAAACAAACTGATTGTCAGTGATGGTGTGTTTAGTATGGACGGCGATGTTGCGCCATTAACAGAAATCATGGCATTGGCCGAACAGCACAAAGCTGGCGTATTAATAGATGATGCACACGGTCTTGGTGTGCTTGGTCAAAACGGCGGCGGTGTGATTGAGCATTTTGAATTAACACAGCAAAAACCGATTTTAGTCGGTACCTTTGGCAAAGCCTTTGGCACTGCAGGGGCATTTGTTGCAGCTGATGAAGTGGTGATTGAAACTCTGGTGCAACAGGCTCGCAGTTTTATCTACACCACTGCCCAGCCCCCGGCGATTGCAGCAGCAACGCTGGCAAGTTTAAAACTGGTGCAACAGGAAACCTGGCGGCGTGACAAATTACAAAAACTTATCAAACAGTTTCGTGATGGGGCGGATCAACTGGGATTACCTCTAATGCCATCGCAAACGGCGATTCAACCGCTGTTGATCGGTGATGATAAAAAAGCCCTTAAATTAGGACAGGATCTGGAACAGCACGGCATTCTAGTCGGCATTATTCGGCCACCGACTGTGCCGAAAAATACCGCCAGATTACGTATTACGCTTTCTACAGCTCACGATGCCGAACATATAAATAAATTGCTTGGTGCTCTGGAGGCCAGTTATGGACATTAAACAAATGGGCCAGGGACCTGATTTGGTTTTACTGCATGGCTGGAGCATGCATAGTGGCGTCTGGCAGCCGCTGGCTGAATTACTGGCGGAAAAATTCACCTTACACCTTGTTGATTTACCAGGACATGGTACTTCTGAATGGCATTCCGACGCACTGCAGATCAACAATATCCTGGATGAATTAGAACGCAATGTTCCAGAAACTGCTTTTTGGCTGGGCTGGTCGTTGGGTGGTCAATTAAGTCTGGCATTTGCCGCAAGGTTTCCCCAGCGGGTCAGCAAACTTATCCTGATGGCGGCAAATCCGAAATTTGTGACGGCGGATGATTGGTCAGAGGCGATGGATGAAGCTGTGTTTTCGGTATTTTCTGGTCAACTTGATCAAAATCAACGGGAAACCCTGAAACGCTTTGTGATGTTACAGGCCCGTGGGGCGGAAGGCAGTCGGGAAACTATTCAGCTACTGGCTGAACAAACTGCGGATAATGTGGCGCATCCCGAGGCGTTAAAGGCTGGACTGGAATTACTGGAAATCCTTGATTTACGTCTGGCGCTCAGTCAATTGAGCCAGCCGGTACAGTGCATTCTTGGGGAGCGTGATCAACTGGTCCCCATTTCACTGGCTGAACGTTTGTCAGAGTTAAATTCCAATATCGTGATTGAACGTATTGCCGGTGCAGGTCATGCGCCTTTTATCTCGCAACCACAACTTTGTGCGAACCACATATACGGATTTCTGCATGACTGACCAGGCATCAGGACCGGAAAAAAATCGTGTAGCACGCAGCTTTGGCAAAGCCGCCGTCAGTTATGATGATGTGGCGATATTGCAGCGCGATACCGCAGATGAAATGCTGGAGCGTCTGGATCTGGTCAAAATCAATCCACAGCATATTCTGGACTTGGGAACCGGCACAGGACGCAATCTGCATTTGCTGCAGCAGCGGTATCCGGCTGCCCGGCAAGTGGCAGTTGATATTGCACCGGCGATGCTTAACCAGGCCAGACAGCGTTATCTTAAAGATCAAGGTTTACGTCGCTGGTTACCGGGGCAAAAATCACCTTTATTTATTGCCGGTGATGCTGAGCAATTACCCTTGGCCGATAATAGCGTGGATTTAGTGTATGCCAACCTTGCTTTGCAATGGTGTGATCTGACATCAGTATTCGCAGAGATACAACGCGTTTTGCGCCCCGGTGGTTTACTGATGTTCAGTACGCTGGGACCTGATACCTTGCAGGAGCTACGTCAAAGTTGGGCGGCAGTAGATAATTATCCGCATATCAATGTATTTCTGGATATGCATGATGTGGCGGAAGCCATGTTTACGGCCGGGCTTGCTGATCCGGTTTTGGATAGTGATCGGCATACATTGCAATATCCCGATCTGGTCAGCATGATGCGTGATCTGCAGCAATTGGGAGCGCGCAATGTCAATCATGGACGGCGCCGTGGCTTAACGGGTAAAAACACTTTGAAAAAAGTAACCCATGCCAGTGAACAATTCCGGATCAATGGGCAACTTCCAGCCACTTATGAAGTAATATACGGACATGCCTGGGCAGGGGAGAATTCACTGCAGATGACCGAAGATGGCTGTGTGGCAGTCAGTCTCGACCAATTGAGAAGCAAGCTCTGATGGCTCAGCATATATTTGTTACCGGCACCGATACCGAAGTCGGTAAAACCCGTATCAGTGTCGGACTGATCAAAGTTTTACAACAGCAGGGCCTGAGAGTCGCGGCAATGAAACCGGTCGCCAGTGGCTGTGAGTGGCGGGATGGGCAATTGCAAAATGAGGATGCACTGGCCCTCAGCCAGCAGGCAGATATCAAGTTACCGTATTCGCAGGTCAATCCTTATGCCTTTGAACCGGCGATTGCCCCACATCTTGCAGCGGAACAGGTAGGCGAAACCATTTCACTGACGGTTATTGAAAGCCAATTTGCTGCGATGCGGTTACAGGCAGATGCCGTCGTGGTCGAAGGGGCAGGTGGCTGGCTGGTGCCATTAAATGATCAGCAAACAATTGCCGATTTGGCGAAAGCATTGAAATTACCAGTAGTGCTGGTGGTGGCGATAAAGCTGGGCTGCATTAACCATGCTCTGCTGACGGTTCAGGCGATTGCCGACTCCGGTCTCAATCTGGTGGGTTGGGTCGCCAATGATTTTCTTGATGATTCACAGTCAACCGCGATTATCCAAAGTCTGAAGCAACGTATCACGGCGCCCTGTCTGGGGATTGTGCCCAGACTAGCCCAAGATGAAGATGCCAGCGCATATCTGACTTTATAACGTTTATTGTTGCTGCGTTACCGGGAAAACAGTGATTTCATCTCCTGTCTGCCATTGCGGATATTTATGCATCACTAGCTTGAACAGGTCGGACTGAAGAAAGCCATTCAGCCAGTTCTGCAGTTTTGGATAATTCGCATGGCTAAACCATTCCCAATCCACCAGAGCAAATTGTCTGATAAAAGGCAACAGAGCAAAATCTACTAACGTAAGAGAATCAGTCATTAAGCCGGTTTGCTGGTGGAGACGCTTTTCCAGTTTGGCTAAAAACTGTTCGCCTTGTTCGCGGTAGTAACGCTCACTATGTTCTGGATAACGATCGGCGTATTTGTAGCGATCCAGCATCTGTTTGAAACTGACGTCATTTTCTTCAATTAACATTAACGCTTCCTTACGTTGCTGTTCATCCAAAGATTGCCATATGGCATGATGTGCAGCAGCCCAAAGCATAATGTCGAGACTTTCCTCTATGACATTATTATTGCTGTCCAACAGTACCGGCACCGTGGCTTTTGGTGAGATTTCCAGCAATTCAGCTGGTTTATCTTTTAATACGACTTCCCGTATTTCTACTTCACAACCGGCAATGGCAATGGCCAGACGCGCACGCATTGCGTACGGGCAACGGCGAAAACTATAGAGAATTGGGCGTTTGATTGACATATCACGCTCTTGCTAAATTGGGCTGCCTGTTAGGCAGTCATCAGGCAGGCGGTGCGTTGTACAAGATATTTGCGTGAACAGTAACGCTAAGCTTGTTTGCTGTTCCGCAGTTCTTCTGCCTGACGGTTTAACGTATGTTTGACCAGAATGTTGCGATCGGTTTCACTCATATGGGTAAAGGCTACCCGCAGATAAAAACTTTTCCCGCCAGTACTTTCAATCATTTGATCACAGCCAATGACTTTGGCAATTGCCCGGATATGCAAACCACCAGGTAATAGTTGCATTCTGATTTCGAGTGGTGACCGGGCTTCAAATACGGTATCGGTCATCAAAGCCAGTCCGCCTGCACTGAGATTCACTTCATTGGCGGTTTCCGGGTTTAGCGGTGTGTGTAATAACTGGACATTCTGAGCCAGCAGATTCACCTTATCATCAAGCATCCGCAGGGCTCTGGCGATATCTCTGTCAGAATGACCGATTTGATCGGTCAGGTGATTAAAACTTTTCTGGATGGTTGAAAGTTGCTGTGTCAACTGTCCGGCCTCAGGTGTGGCATCAATAATAGACTGACCAATGTGTTCTGCTTCTGCTTCAGTTAATGGAATGAGGGACAGGACAAGTCGATCATTAATGCGGAAAAATGCGCGACGATCGGCGCCTGTAGCGGTGGTTTCGTTCATCATTTGCTTTCCTGTCTGCCCATGATTCATTTAATGAATCACTGCCATTAAAAGTCGAATCAGTTTAAAACATGTACGGCACAGAAAGCATATTTTCTCTGTGCCGTACATGTCACTTTTGTTAAACAGATTACAAGTTTTCTGAAGCAAAGTCAGCCAGACGTGATCGTTCCCCTCTCAACAGGGTGATATGCCCGCTATGTGGCCAGTTTTTAAAATGATCCACCACATAAGTCAGGCCCGAAGTGGTCTCACTCAAATATGGCGTATCAATTTGCGAAATATTACCCAGGCAGACAATCTTGGTGCCTGGACCCGCCCTGGTAATCAGGGTTTTCATTTGTTTCGAGGTCAGATTCTGCGCTTCATCAATAATGATAAAGCGATTGAGGAAAGTACGGCCACGCATAAAGTTCAATGAGCGAATTTTAATCCAGCGCTGCAGTAAATCATTTGTTGCCTGACGACCCCAGTCGCCACCATCAGTTTTGTTGAGCACTTCCAGGTTATCCATTAATGCGCCCATCCATGGTGTCATTTTTTCTTCTTCAGTACCGGGCAGAAAGCCGATATCTTCACCCACTGGCACCGTGACCCGGGTCATGATGATCTCACCATAACGTTTGTGTTCGATGCATTGGGTTAACGCAGCGGCCAGCGTCAGCAGGGTTTTACCGGTACCGGCCTGACCCAGCAGGGTGACAAAATCGATTTCCGGATCCATTAACAGATTCAAGGCGAAATTCTGTTCGCGGTTGCGAGCGGTAATGCCCCAGACCGAATGATTTTCCCGGCGATAATCATGGATTAATTCGATATCGGCGGTGGTTTCATTGTTATTACGCACTACTGCTTCAATCGCTCGTTCTTCACCGGGTGAATAAATCAATTGGTTGGGGTACCAGTCTTTGACGACTTCGCCTTCCACTTGATAGAAAGTACGGCCATCTTCCGTCCATGATTCGAGGCGGTTCAGGTCTTCCCAGAAGTCGGCTTTAAGTTCGCTGGACCCGCGATATAACAGATCCACATCATCCAGCACTTTATCGTTGTAATAATCTTCGGCGCAAATACCTAATACCGTGGCTTTGATACGCAGATTAATATCTTTGGAAACCAGAATAACGTTGGTATCAACCTGAGCCTGTTGCAGATTGATTGCAACAGCCAGAATGGCATTATCAGCGATTTGGCCGGGTAACTCTTTAGGTAACTCGCCGGACATTTGTCGGGTCTGGAAAAACAAGCGGCCACTGGCCTGAGGCACATCACTATTGGTTACACTGGGTAACGGAATGCCCAGATTTATGGCATCGTTGTCTGCGGCCTGTTCCAGTAGATCATCCAGAAAACGACTGACCTGGCGTACATTGCGTGATACCTCGGATAGACCTTTTTTACCTCTGTCGAGCTCTTCGAGCACCACCATTGGCAGAAAAATATCATGTTCATCAAAACGGAAGAGAGCAGTGGGGTCGTGCATCAGCACATTGGTATCAAGTACAAACAGACGTTTTGTCGCGTCGGGTCGTTTAATCATTCGGAAGAGATCCTCTTGTTATAGTGACGTACCTGCATTTGATTATGATCGAAGAATACGCATCTGCAAAGAGGCTCCAGAGGGTTTTCTACAGGGAAACTAAATAGGTTATTGAAACCACTGTAAATAATGCTTTGTAATGGAGGTATTGCGAATGATTTTGCTAAAAGTGATTGAGCTTCAGCAAGGGATGAACAATTTGTCTGGCGACATTAGTTGTCGACCCAATGTAAACTCATTATTGAGAGGTCTAATTTTTATCGATAATGTAAATTACAGCAAATCAAGTTATAACGCATCCCGCCAACTGAAACAGGCTATTTGAATGAACGAAAAACTTGGAATTTCACAGGAAACCTTTGCGTTTTTTTTGCCAATCATCAGTTTGTTTGGCAGCACTGTTATCCTGTTGCTGGTGGTGCTGGCTTTAAACTCCCTTGCGTCGCGCTTTATTCGCCGGACGGTTAATTCATCCGAATTACGCCGAAAATGGCTGGGGCAGACCCGCAATGGCATTATTCTCATCTTCATTCTGGGATTGATCTTAATCTGGGGAGAAGAGCTCAGAACCCTGGCGTTATCCGTTGTAGCGATTGCCGTGGCATTTGTGGTGGCGACTAAAGAACTGATCCTTTGTGTGACAGGATCACTACTGAAAACCGGTGCAGGCTCTTTTGATATTGGTGACAGGATTCAAATCAGGGATTTTCGTGGTGATGTTATCGATCAAACCTTGTTGGCCACGACTATACTGGAGGTTGGCCCCGGTAAATTGACCCATCAACGCACCGGGCGTATGGCGGTAATTCCCAATGCTTTATTTGTCTCAGAACCCGTTATCAATGAAAGCTATACCCGACAATACGTTTTGCATGTATTCACGGTGCCGTTTAAAAGAACGGATAAGTGGCAGGCTGCTCAGCAAGCTTTATTGGTAGCTGCTTCCAAGCACTGTCTGCCCTATCTTGAGAATGCCCGGTTATATATGCAGAGACTCAGTGATGAACGGGGACTGGATGCAAGTTCAGTGGATCCCCGCGTTACCATTCAAGTCCCAACCGCGGCGGAGATTCATCTGGTGGTACGTTTTCCGGTGAGAGCGTCGCAACGCAGTTATATCGAACAGTTGATTCTTTCAGAGGTATTTACGGAAGATTATTCCGGTAAAGGTAAAAGCACTGACGAAGAGGAAGCAGAGAAAGAGGAAAATTAATTTTCCTCCAGATCGCAGCTAATAGCTGACACAACTATTCTTCATACTTTGGTTTATCCGTGTTGTCGTCTTCGTCATTTCTTCTTTCATCATTGACAAGATCATCGGTGATAGCCGACCCCGCCCCTGATTGATCGCCGGTTTGAGATTCTTCAATAGTGACGGATTCTTTACCGTTTTCACTGTCGATGATGACTTGTTTGCCTTCACCATCATCCTCAGCCAACGCCATGGTCATAAAACCTGACGAAAGTACGATGGCAATAATGGGTTTAGTAAAAAAATTTTGCATAAAGTGGATCCTTGTTCGAAGGAAAAGATCTGATTAACGTGCTGGCTTGCTATTTTATTAGCACTATTAGTAAATGATAAAGCTTCATGATGCGTTAACTTCAGTTAATCGACTTTGGGGAAATCTCAGCTTTGACTCGGCTACAGTTAGAAAAAAATCAGCTGTTCATTTATCTGGTGGCGATATCACTGGGCTTGATATCAGGTGTAATGTATCCGCATCTAAGCAGCTATGTCGAGGTTTTAGTCTGGCCATTATTAGGGTTGCTGTTATTTTCAACTTTTACCCAGGTATCGTTAACGCATCTGCGTGAGACATCCTTCAATTCCCGGTTTTTGATTGCAGCCATAGTGGGTAATTTTTTGTTCATTCCAGTTGTTGTGGCTGGTTTGTTGATGTTGGCTCCAGATGATCCGGCGGTACGGCTGGGAATTTTGCTAGTGTTATTAGTGCCCTGTACCGACTGGTTTATTACCTTTACTCAGCTTGCTGGCGGAGATACCCGGCAGGCCATCACTTTCGCGCCGATTAGCTTGTTGTTGCAAGTTATATTGTTACCATTTTATCTGTATGTTTTTCTGGGCAATGAATTCACTGTCAGTCTGGCGCACAGTGAGATGCTATGGGTTTTTATCGGCTTAATTGTCGTGCCATTGATATTGGCCTGGGCAACACAGAAATTTGCCGAACAGCATCCATCAGGCGAGCAGTTCATAAACTATCTGGCATGGTTCCCCGTCACCGTCCTGGCATTGGTTATGTTTATTATCGCCAGCTCACAAGTGGCAATTGTTCTGGGTTCGTTAGCGCTGCTGCCCGGTTTGTTGCTGGTGTTTGTATTATTTCTGCTGATTGTCGCTCTGATGGCCAGAGTTTTATCGAGGTTATTACATCTGTCATCTGCACAGGGTAGAGTGTTGGCATTTAGTTTTGGAACCCGCAATTCATTTGTCATGCTGCCATTGGCTTTGGCTTTACCAGCGAATTACGAGCTAGCAGTGGTGGTAATTGTGTTTCAGTCACTGGTCGAGTTGATTGGCATGATGGTGTTTTTATGGTGGGTACCGAAGCAGCTTTTTCCTTAGACAGGTAAATATCAATGGCTAAGCATCAACAACTAACCAATCTTGAGCAATTGTTTGATTGCATTGGGGAAGCTGCTGAGCAAAAACGCAATGAAAAGGTTTCCATCGATAGCATTATGGATATGATTGGCCGCCGTTCATTTGGACCGTTATTGCTGTTGGCAGGCCTGATTATATTGGCACCAGTGATAGGGGATATTCCGGGTGTTCCTACTATTATGGGGTTGTTTATTTTATTAGTTGCTGTTCAGTTAGTTATTGGTCAGGAACATTTCTGGTTGCCCAAATGGCTATTACAACGCGCTGTACCCAGTGAAAAATTACTCAAAGCGGTTGAGTGGTTACGTAAACCTGCACACTTTATCGATAAACTGATTCGCCCAAGATTATTGATCTTCGTCAATGGAACAGCCAAATATGTCATTGCCATTGTCTGTATTTTCATCGCATTGATGTTACCGTTTATGGAGGTCGTACCTTTCAGCGCCAATGCAGGAGGTCTTGCAATAGTGGCATTTGGTCTGGCACTGATTGCCAGCGATGGGTTGCTATCGTTATTTTCGTTTATTCTGACTGGTCTGACGGCATGGCTTATCATCGCTAATCTGTTTTGAGTTGGACAGATAAGATTTTTGACTGCTCATTTTGCTTTAGCGAGACAAATTTTCCTTGATAGCTGTATTACATGAAGGTTTGAGCTAAAGATGCAGCGACGCACAAAATTACGAATTATCTATTATCTCAATGTGGCTTTGATTCTGCTGCTGGTGGGCTATCAGTTTTATTTGCATCTATCTGAAACAGACTTTAAATCGCTCCATTCCGAGCAAGTCAGCAGAATTAAAACTATTGCTCAACAGGAGCAGTTTAATTTTGCAGTGGTGGGGAACATCAATAATTCGACGCATATTTTTCAAAAACAACTCATTCCTTTGATCAATGCTTCTGATAACCGCTTTCTAATTTCTGCCGGAAATGCCGTCAGTAGTGGGGCAGAAGAAAATTATCGTTCATTGTTCAAACTGCTACATGAACTGGATATTCCCTGGCTGCTTACATACGGAGAAAATGAGGAAAGTGATTTTGGTGATGTCAGGTTTTATAAACATTTAGGGCCACATTTCTTTTCATTTATTGCTGGTGAAAATCATTTCTTATTTGTTGATAACACCGGAAATTCACCTTTGCAATGGCAGCTGGATTGGCTGGATCGGGAACTGGAATCATCTAAACAAGCTAACCGATTTGTGTTTATCGGTCTGCCACTGCATCAGGCTTTGGAGGAAACTCCAGCTTTTGAATCAGAAAATTACTTTGGTGATAGCATTGTCCGTAAAGCATTCATAGAACTTTTCGAGCGACATAAAGTTGATGTGGTGTTTTCAGCCAATTTGTCACTGTTTCATCAACAGCTGAAAAATGGCGTGCGTTATGTCACAACAGGGGGGGCAGGCGGTTTGATAGTAAATGATGAAGACAGCTTTCATCATTACGTTCAAGTGACTGTAAATGGTGATGAGATTGGCATAAGTCCAGTAAGGTTGGATATCAGTAGCTATTCAATACTTAACACGCTGGACAGCGTTTGGTCAGCGATTTATACATTTATTTATGTAAGCTTTGGTCGGTTTTTGTTTGTAGTAAGCCTGATGGTGTTGATTGGGTTGAAACTGCGCGAATTTATTTATCAAGAACGTGATTACTACACCCAATTTAATATTGATGACAGTGCCTATCGCGATAAACCAAAACGTATTGTCATGTTTACGAATAACTATTTTCCGTTTATTTCTGGAGTCACGATGTCGATCGAACGTCTGGCTCGCGGTTTGACAATGCTGCATCACACGGTCCAGGTTTTTGCCCCGGATTATGAGGCAGTTACTGAATTACAGCCTGAATGTGAACGTGTTAAAACCCTTCTAGCATTCGGTCATAAGCGTGAATTTCGTTTAACGAATCCTTTACAGTTTTCTATTCGCAAGCGTTTTAGAGAATTTAAACCAGATCTGGTGCATTTGCATCACCCATTCTGGCTGGGATCGGTGGGGCATTGGTTGGCAAAGCGACACAATTTACCTACTGTCTACACTTATCACACTCGTTTGGAAATGTACGCCCATTATGTGCCTTTGCCAGGGGTGTTTTTTCGAAATGTTATCTCCCATGCCATGATCAGACGTTTCTGCAATCGTTGTGACGGGGTAATTGTACCCACCTTTTCCACAGAAGAATATTTACGTCTGATTGGAGTGAAATCAAGGATATGTGTCCAGCCTACTGGAGTGGATTTTGACAGATTTAATCAACCACATGCTATCGGTTCTGAGAGTTTGCGAAAAAATCTGGGATTACAGCACGATGATATTGTCCTCCTCAGTGTGTCAAGGTTGGGCAGGGAAAAAAATATCAAATTTTTACTGGATGCACTGGAAACCTTACCAAGATTTATTCAGCAAGAGGTCAAATTGATCCTGGTTGGAGAAGGTGATGATCGAGAGTATCTAGAAAATCGTATTGTACACAAAGCCTTGTCAGGAAAAGTGCAACTTATAGGTGAAATTAATCCTGATAATATTCCTGCTTACTATCAGATGGCGGATATTTTTGTGTTCGCATCAAAATCTGAAACCCAGGGAATGGTTATATTGGAAGCCATGTCGGCAGGGTTACCGGTTGTGGCGATTCGTTCCAGTGGTATTGATGATGTGATTGAACATGGTAAAACCGGGTATAAAACATTGGATGATGTGGAGGTATGGACTAAGAAACTTGCAGATTTAATTAGGGATACAGCTCTGCGTGAACAGTTTTCTCACAATGCGATCATTTTCGCCAAACAACACGATATCGGCGAATATGCTGAAAAAATCGATTTGTTTTACAGCGAAATTTTAGCTACGCATGCCCAGCAAGAACGAAACTAATCATCAACATGTTCTTTTTTCTTTACCCAACGAATAATTGCCATCAACACACTAATTAAGGTCACAGCAATGACAAGTTCGCCCCAAAATTGTTGGTTATCGGTAGCCGAAACAATTTTATTTAATTGTCCCCCCAGAAGGGTGACTACTATGAGACCAGGGATGATGCCAATCGCAGAACCAATCATATAGCGAGAAAATTTTAGCTGGAATGCTCCAGCCATCATATTAGTCATGGTAAACGGCGCGATAGGTAGTAAATTAATAACCACCATGCTATGAACACTATTTTCCTGCATAAACCGACTTACAACACGCAGGTAATGGCTGCTATGTTTTTCAATGGTGCTGCGTCCTAGCACATGACCAATCCAATAACTCAATGCAGAGGAACATAAAGTCGCTACTGTTGCGTAAAAAATCGCCCACCAAGGACTGAACAAAAAACCAGTCACAACGACCAGTATGGTTAACGGGAACATGACCGTCAGTAGTAATAAATAACTTAGAAGAATGGCTGGAAATAACCAAGGGGCGTGTTTGATTTGGGCTACATGAGTTAATAGCTTTTCGATTCTTGAAGTGGTGATAAAACCGCTCTCAATTAAGTAGCGCCAGGACAAAGCTAACATTATCATTAGGCCTGCAAATAGCAAAAGCTGAATCACTGGACGAGGCACGTTGGTTCCTTACTTTTTATCGAATTAAAGTATTAAGTTTTGATATTGAAATGGTCTTAGGTCTTGGTAGTAATGCATTTCAGCTTTAGTCTGGAACTACTGCTCGGCCAATGGTATTGGCGTCAGTGCCAAACCATAAGGCGTTGGTATCATCATCGAACACCATATTTCTGACTGTTAATCCACCAGATGGTACTTTATCTATTGCAATAAATTGTTCTTTTTTGCTATCAAAACCGATAAAGCGATTTGGCTGCAAACCTGTTTCGACATACCAGATACGATCCTGACTATCGACAGCCATGGCATATAACCCAGCGGCTTCGCCACCCGGCGTCTGCCATTGCTGCATGGATTTATCCTGCGGATTATAAACACCGAGATAGCCCATACCTGCATCTACCCACCAGACCCGGTTATCTGACGTCAGTCCGATCCTGCGAATAATGCTTTCTTCGTGTGGAGTGGAGATGATTTCCAATTGCATTGAATCTGGATCAATTGTGCCAATCGCGTTGCTGCCCATAAAGGCAATCCAGGGACGATCCTGATTATCGACCACCAGTCCATAAGGACGCATGTGGTTCCCTGGTACCTCAACGATTTGCACTTCACCCGAATCAGTAGCCAATTTTCCAATAAAACCGGCTTTTCCCGAACGCTGTACGGTGAACCAGATATTTCCGTCCGATGTCCAGGCCATTGTATGAGGATCATTGACGCCCTCGGGCATCTCAAAACGAGTCACATTGCTAGTTTCAGGATCAAGGCGGCCAATATGTTGGTCTTTATTACCTGCATACCATGGATAACCCTCGTCATCGACAATGACTGTATGTGGGCCGGCTTCGGGAATAGCATAACGTTGCATATCGCCTGACTGGGGATCCAGCCTCGCAATATAATCTCCTACCTGACCTACAAACCAGACCTGACCATCCGGACTGATATAGGGATCACGAGGTCGGCTGTTTTGCCATTCGACTTTCCATTCGGTGAAATCCAGAGAGACCATTTTGTCAGGACTCGCCTTGTTTTCACTTTTAGATTTATCAGCTGTAGCGTGACTGATGAACAGCATGCAGCTGAAGACGAATTGGCAACTGGTCTGAATAAAATGTTTAGCAGAGAACGTTTTAGTACTTGTCATATTTACCCTACAGGGTTGCTTTTGGGAATCAGTAAGGTGTTGACTATAGAGAAACCCAAAAGTGCTGATGAACTAAAGATAAACAGTCCCTAGAAGAAAGAGGAAAAAATGGATAGTGAATCCGTGTTGAAAATTATTTTACTGACAACCGCTGCAGGAATTTGTATTCCGATAGGTGGCTGGGTTGCCTCATTTGAGCGGGTGCATTCTCAGTGGTTGGAAAGAGAATTAAGACATTTCATCATTGCTTTCGGTGGTGGGATTTTATTGGGCGCAGTAACGATAGTGCTGGTCCCGGAAGGTATCAATAATATGCATGACTCGCTCTGGAGTATTCCGGTTATTTTGTCAGGTGGCCTGATTTTTTTCGGTGTGGAACGGTTAATGGGAAGCCATAATAACGAATCTCCTCAACTTATGGGCATGATATTGGATTACATTCCTGAGGCTATCGCGCTGGGAGGTTTGATGGCCTTAAATCCTGCCTCCGGGCCTTTGCTGGCATTATTGATCGGGTTACAAAATTTACCTGAAGGGTTTAATGCCTACCGAGAACTAAAACACCACAATAAACACGATAACGTACTGCTCAAAATGGCAGGATTAGTAATACTTGGCCCGATTGCTGGGTTGGTAGGATATTGGTTTTTATCAGAACATCAATCGTTACTGGGGGCCATTATGTTGTTTGCCTCAGGTGGGATTTTATATCTCATTTTTCAGGATATTGCCCCCCAGTCGAAATTGGAAAAGCACTGGGCTCCACCGTTAGGGGCGGTATTGGGTTTTTGTCTAGCCTTGTTTGGACATTTACTGATGGCAACGCATTAAGTAATTACATTCAATTTGCTTCTCAATCAAAAATAGCAAGTGACTATTTGTTCAAACTTTAACCTATGTAATATCAGTTGGCAGATTAGCTTGCTACCTTAAACTCACTAGTGTCATAAACAGTCATTTCAACGTAGGCACTACGGTGTTTTTTTCCATGTTGGTACATGGCGAGAAGTATCCGTTGGGATTCTGATTTATTCATCAGTGGCTGTTGATCTTTCATAGCCGCCTCTGAAAGATCAACAGCCCCTAGGCCGGGATTAAATCCGGCCACATACTTAAACGATATTTCCCTGGTAGTCATACCAAAATACTTTACTTACAAAAAACAAATCCGGATTTGAAAGCTAATTATAAGGAACGCAATATGGAAACTCTCTCAGCAAATAATAGCAGCGTGTCATGGGCAGCCATTTTCGCTGGTGCTGTCAGTGCAGCGGCCATGACGTTAATCATGTTAATACTTGGTTTCGGTCTGGGCTTTTCAGTTATTTCACCTTGGCAGAATGAAGGCGTCACAATGGAAACCATTGGATGGTCGACCATAACCTGGTTAACCATCACACAAATTGTGGCAGCAGGTTTAGGTGGCTATATCGCTGGACGACTCCGAACCCGATGGACTGATATCAATATTGATGAAATTTATTTTCGTGATACCGCGCACGGCCTGATCAGTTGGGCTGTGGCAACGCTGTTGGTCGCACTTTTAATTCTCTCAAGTGTGGGTGCTGTTATCAGTGGTACAACCAAGGCAGGTGCTTCTCTGGTACAAGGCGCATCTTCAGTAACCCCTGCCATTAGTGAAGCGGCATCTGAATCCTCTGATTATTTTACCGATGCACTATTACGTACAGCGCCAGGGACTGAAATTGCTCAACGTGCTGATGGCAATGTTCGTGATGAATTATCCACCATATTGGTTCAAGCCTTGCGTGACGGCGAGCTAAACGAAGACGATAAACAATATGTCGTTGGATTGGTGGCGAACTATACCGAATTAGATGAATCCGAAGCAGAGCAACGTGTTGATAATGTCATCGAACGTGCAGAGCAAGCGTTAGCGGATGCTGAGCAGACTGCTCGTGAAGCAGCCGATACTGCTTTGGAAGGCGCTACCTTCGCATCATTATGGATATTTGTCGCGTTATTGATTGGCGCATATATCGCCAGCTTTATGGCGACAGTTGGTGGTCGCCAACGCGATTCCATCATTCATTAATTGTAGTGGCATGATGACAAATATTGTTAAGGAGAAATAACATGCGATCCATTCTTTTATGGTTTTTAGGTGTGCCAATTCCCATCATTATTTTATTGGCGATCCTGCTTTAAATTTAACAGCAAAAAAGTTAGCGGAGTCGCTAATACGACTCTGCTAACAGTGCTAAATGAACAAGGTTTATCGCCGATGCAAGCCGCAGGTGTTTGCTATTGAGCTCTTCGGCTCTTAAGTTAACCAGCTTATCGCGACTTCAAAAGGTCAGGTGGTTGATAAAACCCAATATGGAGTTGAATCAATGACAAGAAAAAATAGTGCAATAGACCCAACTGTATTTGGGCAAGTAAATGAAGAACTCGAAACTTCTTTACAGGAAGCGTTTATAGAAGTCCGCCAACAAACGGAAAAGATTTGTGCCAATTTGGAAATTGAAGATCTGGTCGTACAGCCAGCCGCTTATGTCAGTCCACCAAAATGGCATTTGGCCCATACATCCTGGTTTTTTGATTGTTTTGTTTTAGCACCACTTCAGCTAGCGCAAACCAGCAAATCGCCTCAATATCATTTTTTATTCAACTCGTATTATAAAAGTCAGGGTGCCCATTGGCAGCAGTCCAATCGTGGTCAACTGTCTCGGCCGACAGTGAAAGAAATCATGCTTTATCGACAGCAGATTACCGAGGCGATTGTTGAGCTTTTTGAATCGCACGCTCTGTCTGAACAACAACTGGAAATAATTGCCACCGGAATACAACACGAGCAGCAGCATCAGGAATTGTTGTTAATGGATATCAAATTTATTCTGGGTAATCAGCCTTGGTCTGCTGCCTATGAACAGACTGCTGATGCCGATGATATTTTATTACCTGCCAGAGCCCTGGGCTGGTTGGAATGGACAGAAAATATCTCTCTGTTTGGTGCGCGTTTGGATGAGTTCTCCTATGACAATGAACGTCCCCGCCATCGGCGCTGGATTAGTGGTTTTCAGTTGGCTGATCGGCTGATTAACAATGGCGAATATATGGATTTTATGACCGATGGTGGCTATCGTCGTCCAGAGCTATGGTTAAGTGATGGCTGGGACTGGGTGCAGCAAAACCAAATGACCCATCCGCTATACTGGCGTAAACAAAACCATCACTGGGATGAATATCATCTCCGTGGTCTGCAACCTTTAAACCCGAATTTACCGGTGAGTCATATCAGTTTTTATGAAGCCGATGCCTATGCGCGATGGATGGGGGCACGACTGCCTACTGAGTTTGAACTGGAGTCGTATACTTCTCGTAACAGACAGTTGTTTGAGGCTGAAAACGCTTTCTGGGATCCGGAACAATCAATTTATCCTTCTCCTGACAGGGCATGTGATGAATTTGATACTGGTCTGCTCTGGCAATGGACTAACAGTGCTTATTCACCCTATCCTGGATACAGAACATCTAATACGTCGCTCGGCGAATATAACGGTAAGTTCATGGCGAATCAGTATGTTTTGAAAGGTGGTTGTGTGGCAACACCTAAACATCACATGCGTGCCAGTTATCGAAATTTTTACCGCCCATATGATCGCTGGGCTTTTACCGGTATTCGTTTGGCAAAGGATTTGTAATGACCTATCTGGTTCTGGATTCAATTCGAAATCAAACGCAAGATGCCCTTAAAGAGCAATTTGCTTTTGATGTTTTAATGGGATTCTCAGCACCCACCAAATATCTGCCAAGTAAATATTTTTATGATGCCAAAGGCAGTAAGTTATTTGAACAGATCACCGAGTTGGAGGAATATTATCCAACACGTTGTGAATTTGAAATCCTTAGTAAGGTTGGATCTGAACTTGCTGGATTTATCCAGGATAAGCCATTTGAAATTGTCGAGTTGGGCGCCGGGGATGGCTGTAAGACTAAAGTTTTGCTGAGCAAACTATTAGAATCCACTGATGCGTTTTCTTACATACCCATCGATATTTCTGAATCGGCGATGGCAGATCTGATCAGTTCATTAAATCAATCTCATCCGACGCTAACTACTCACGGTATTGTCGGTGATTATTTTGCCAGTATCCGCCACCTTGAAAACACATCTGACAGTCGCAAACTGGTGCTGTTGCTGGGCTCCAATATCGGCAACTTTGACTTTCCAAGTGCCAAACGGTTTTTGCACAGTATCTGGAAGTGTCTGAATCATAATGATTTATTGTTAATTGGTTTTGATTTGAAAAAAGATATTGATGTACTAACCCGGGCTTATAACGACAAAAAAGGCATTACCCGCGCTTTTAATTTGAATGTATTAACCCGCATTAATAATGAGCTGGATGGTGAGTTTGATTTAAACCGATTTTCGCATCATGGAATGTATAATCCGCGGCATGGGGCGATGGAGAGTTATTTAGTCTCGCTGGAGCAACAGGAAGTACATATCGGGGCGCTGGAGAAAACCTTTGAATTTAACCCCTATGAAGCCATCCATCTTGAACTGTCACATAAATACCTGCTATCAGATATGCATAAAATGGCCAATGAAACCGGCTTTAATGTGTTGAAAAACTGGCAAGATTCCCAAGGCTATTTTTCTGATGGGCTTTGGCAGGTTAATAAGGATTTCCCTGAATCACCATTATAGGAAATTTGTCCTTTGAGATTTTCAAGCGTCTAATAAGCGAAAATACATCCCGACAGATTCATACCTTCAAAGGCAATAATGATGAAGCTCAATATCAGCGATTTTCAGGCCTTGCCAGACAGCAAGATTAATCTGAAGAAATGGCCTACTCTGATTGATCCTTTATATACCTCAAAAAAACACTACCAAAAAATACTGAAACAGAATGTTGAGGCATTAAGTGAGTTGCAGCATATGCTTTATGCCGATAATCATTATTCGATACTGCTGATTTTTCAGGGCATGGATGCCGCGGGAAAGGATGGCGCTATACGGCATGTGATGTCAGGTATTAATCCACAGGGTTTTCAGGTATTCAGCTTTAAACAGCCCAGTGCAAACGAACTGGAACATGATTTTCTTTGGCGAACGGCACGTTGCCTGCCTGAACGGGGACGGATCGGTATTTTTAATCGCTCCTATTATGAAGAGGTGCTGATTGTTAAAGTGCATCCTGAGTTTCTGGTGTCACAGCGCTTACCCGATAAACTGCCCCCCAAAAAAAGCTTCTGGCAGAACCGTTACCGTTCCATTCTGGAACATGAAGCACATTTGCATCGAAGTGGCACCCGAATCATTAAGTTCTTTTTACATCAATCCAAGGATGAGCAGGCCAGACGTTTTATGCAGAGAATCGATGACCCCGATAAAAACTGGAAACTGACTACTGCAGATATTGAACAACGTGAATTCTGGGATGACTATACCAAAGCGTACGAAGAGTGCATTAATGCTTCAACAACGAAAGAGGCACCGTGGTACATCATCCCTGCTGATGATAAAAAGAATGCCCGGTTAATTATTTCGGAAATCTTTTTAAACACATTGAGTGCGTTGCCATTGGCCTATCCTCAGGCGACTGATGCCCATCGACTTGAATTACAGTCTATTCGTGAGCATTTAGAGAAATCCTGACACTAAAGCGACCTGAACGGAGCATTAATCTAATGGTAATGCCGTCGATTTTATCGGTGATTTCATCACAAACGACGTATGCACACCGGTCACTCCTTCAATTCGAGTGAGTTTCTGCAACAGAAACTGCTGATAGGCATCCATGTCCTTGACGATCACTTTGAGCAAGTAATCTGCTGATTGACCGGTAATCAAGTGACATTCCAATACTTCCGGGTAACTGGCGAGCTTTTCTTCCAGACCACTAAAGCGTTCCGGGGTATGTTTATCCATACTAATGCCGATAAAAGCCATCAGTGTCAGCCCAAGCTTACGTGCATTTAATAACGCCACATAACCATCGATCAAACCATTCTCTTCCATCTGTTTGACACGTCGAAGCGTAGGGGAGGGAGATAGGTTAATCGCTTCGGCCAGTTCCTGATTGGAAATGCGGCCCTGCTTTTGCAGAATATCGAGAATCATATGATCATATCGATCCAGTTTTTCAGTCATGATTTACTCCAATAAAATACATTAAAAGCATTTTATGCTTAAAAATTAACTTTATCAGCAATTATATTTGTATTGGAGACGTTTTCATGAAACTTTAGCAATTTAATTCTGCAGCTGTCTCTTTATACTATTCCACATGCCTGAACCGGTAGTGTTATGAGCCACAAGCTTTGTTTAACGCAGTTCCCTCAAGTTCATCACAAGTGAATGGCGGAAACTGAAAAAGATTGGTTACCCTCCAATCCTTATTAAATAAACCTGCCGGAAGCGTCCCTAAAAAAACTACGCTCTCAGGCACTCTATTTTGCTTATCCAGACTCAGGAGTCAGAAGATGATTGCCAATCCCGCTCAAAAATATCGTCGCTTTGAGCCAATTCAATTACCGGATCGCCAATGGCCGAATCAGGTGATTGAAAAGCCGCCTATCTGGATGAGCACCGATCTGCGTGATGGCAATCAGGCATTGATTGATCCGATGTCGATCGAAACCAAAATGCGTTATTTCAAAGCCCTGGTGGAAATGGGCTTTAAGGAAATCGAGGTCGGATTTCCGTCTGCCTCGGAAACTGACTTTAATCTGGTCCGTCGTCTGATCGAAGAAAATGTGATCCCGGAGGATGTCACTATTGAAGTATTGACCCAGGCCCGTCAGGATTTAATTGAACGCACTGTAGAGTCACTTAAAGGGGCTCGTCGGGCCATTTTACATATGTACAATCCGATTGCTCCGGAGTTTCGCAAAATCGTTTACAACACCGATAAAGCCGGCGTGAAAGAGATTGCCGAACGCGGCACGCGCTGGGTTAAGGCGTTAACAGAACAACACCCGGAAACCGAATGGGTTTACCAATATTCACCTGAAGTGTTCTCCAGCACGGAGGTGGATTTTGCCAAAGAAGTTTGTGATGCCGTGTCAGCCATCTGGCAGCCAACACCAGAGAAAAAGATGATATTCAATTTGCCGGCAACGGTTGAAATGTCGACACCCAATACCTATGCCGACCAGATTGAATGGATGCATCGTAATTTAAACAATCGAGACAGCATTATTCTGAGTGTGCACCCGCATAATGATCGCGGTACTGCTGTTGCAGCTGCTGAGTTGGCAGTGATGGCTGGCGCTGATCGGGTGGAAGGCTGTTTGTTTGGTAATGGCGAGCGTACCGGCAATGTCGATTTGGTGACGCTGGCGTTGAATTTATATTCTCAAGGTATTCATCCCGGTTTGGATTTCAGCCAGATAGATCAGGTTCGTCAATTGGCCGAAGAGTGCACCCAGTTACCGGTGCATCCTCGTCATCCCTATGCCGGTGAATTGGTGTTTACCGCGTTTTCGGGATCCCATCAGGATGCCATTAAAAAAGGCTTGGCCAAACAGGATCCGGAAGGTTTCTGGGAAGTACCGTATCTGCCAATTGATCCGGCGGATTTACATCGAAGTTACGATGCGGTGGTCAGGGTGAATAGCCAATCGGGTAAAGGCGGGGTGAGCTTCCTGTTACAACAAAATGCTGGATTTGAGTTGCCGCGTCGCTTGCAGATTGAATTCAGTAAAATTGTGCAACAGCACAGTGACAGTAGTGGCAAGGAAATTAATGCTGCAACTATAGCGCAATTGTTTGATGAAGCTTATCTCGCTGTCAACACGCCTTACCGTTTCAGAAGCAGTAGCGTAGTGGATGATTCACAAGATATTGCCAGCGCTGAGGTTCAATTGGATCACGGGACAACACCCTTCACACTTCAGGCCAAAGGGACCGGACCAGTTGATGCGGTTGCAAAGGCCTTGTCTGAACATATTCAGCAGGATATTTCTGTTGTTGATTACCATGAACACGGCATCGGAAGCGGTTCAGAAGCCATAGCGGTGAGTTATGTTGAAATGAAAGTGGGTAATGCTCAACCGGTATTTGGTGTCGGACAGGATAAAAATATCAGCCGGGCCGCCATTAAAGCGCTAATCAATGGGGTAAATCGTTTTCTCACAATGCAGCGTGAAGCAGCATAACACATTGAAAGTAATGAAAAATGGTTGATAAGCAAAGGTAAGGAAGTTTTTCACCTTATCTATGGTTAGAATACTGAATTTGGCCTAAATTAACAGTTAAACTGTTGATTTAAAAGGGGTTGGTTATATTTTTCGTCAGTTTGATGTGAGTGGTGATATTCGTTAGGGTGTATGAAACAGTAAATGGTTAGCAGCCATTTTATTTAAGCTGTTTTTAACCACTATAAAAGGAGGCCGCCATGTTAAAACAATGTTTTTACACAGTCGCCCTGACAACTCTTTTTGCCAGCACCTCTGCGTTTGCTGCCAATGAAAATACTAGCAAGCATCCTGCTCATAAAATGGATAACTCCGTCTCGCCGACAGCTGCGGAAATAGATCAGCAGGCCGATTATCAATGGGAAAAAGATAAAGCCGCCAATAGTTCGGCAGATATATCGTCGGATGGTAATCATCCAGCCCATGATATGGGCGAGTCTGCTGAACGTATTAATAAAGAATCTAAAGATGCGTATCAGGAAAATCGTTTAAATGCTGTAGAAGAAGATAATGCGATGCATCCTGCTCATGAAATGGATGAGGTAGAACCTGTTCAGAAGCGCGGGCAATAACACTTTTATCAGTCCATTTTTAATCAAGCGGCAGTTCTGTTGAGTAAGCTCAATGGTATGTCGCTTTTTTCTTTGAACCAATACTATCTGTATGGTTTAGACTTACTTTTTAACGCCAGAATGGAAATGATATGTCACTGCTAAGAACGGTTTGTCTGATAACCATAGCTTTCTTATCTGGTTGTGCCAGTTGGTCGCCCAACTATGAACAGCCACAGGTCAATATCACCTCATTTTCATTTGCACCTGAATCGAATGGTCTGGCGCCGAGATTTATTATTGGATTGCAGATCATTAATCCAAACCGGAATGCCTTACCGTTAAAAGGCATGAGTTATTCGATTGAAGTGGAAAATAATCGGGTTTTAAGCGGTGCGACACCGGATTTACCGCGTGTTCCAGCCTATGGTATGGCTGATTTTACCATTGAAGCCAGTCCAGATTTACTGGGTAGCGCCCGCTTACTGAATCGATTGTTTTCCGGGCAGGCAAAAAGCCTTGATTACCGCTTCAAGGCAAAACTGGATATGGGAAGGTTCGTGCCTTATCTAAACATAGAAGAGAGCGGCCAGTTTGACTTGTCGAACACTGCGGGAAATTAGTTTTTGCTAGGGCTTGTTGAGCTCTCATCTCCACCTCTATTGTGAGCTGAAAAAGCGTCAATCAAGGCACGAGGGGTGCCTTTTGTGAGATACATCCATGTCCCCATTGGGGCTTACGCTCAAAAACGCTCCCGGCGTTTTTGTAGTCATTCTAAATAAGTGACGAGCAAAGCTTCCGCATCCTGCTCACGCCCCTGACCTACATCCATGTAGGCCACCCAGACCGGCGCACGCCTCCCTGGCGCGCCAGTATACCGCCCATCCGTGGACATAAGTGACGCTTTTTCAGTCGCAACCCGAAGGGCTCCGACTATTTTTGCGAGCGCCTGCGTTGTCAATCAATTATGTAGTAAGGCTACAAGGTGGGTTTTCCGCCTTGCCAGACACAAAAATAATCGCCAGCACTGGTGGAGATGAAAGATCAACAAGCCCTAACTGTTACATATATTTCTGTTATCAGGATTGCGCGGCCGAAAAAAATCTGGCAAAGTCTGCGCGGTCTTGTCATCACGACAAGCACCTCAGGCCTATTCCAAGCCTTATAGCCAATCAGCTTAATTGGGATGTTATCACCGGACAGGGGTAAAGTCGGAATGTGTTGCCATCGTGGGTAATATTCCGGCTGTTCAGTGAATACGATTATTGTAGCTTGAATTTTCAACCTGCAAATTTAATGGTATGCCGGCAACACCGGTCCCTGACAACGGAGATAAAAATGCAGCTTTCCATTCAACAGCGTTTTAGTATTTGGGCCGGACTAAGTCTATTGACTGTGGTGGTGGTAACAGCACTGATCAGTGTTTGGCAATTCGGTTCGATAAAACAGACGCTTTCTGAGCAGGGCCGTGATGTCAGCCAGCAACAGGCACAGCAATATTTACAGATATTAGCTCAGGACACAGCGGCGCAGTTGCGCATTCCTCTGGAAAGAGCATTACATACAGCCCAGGCTAATGCCGCGGTGATGCAGGCTGTTGTCGCCGATTCATCCATTACAGACAAGCGCGGTCTTGCCGTCAGAACGCTGGAACAGACTTTGACACTAAATGATGATTTCCTGGGTGCTTACGTGGCATTTGAACCAAATACTGTGGACGGCAGTGATTTCATTCAGCGTAACAGCTTAGGCAGTGATGCCCGTGGGCGTTTCCTGCCCTATGTGGTGCGTTCCGATAAAAACAGCTTTGTGGTGGAAAATCTGGAAGGGTTGGAAGATGCTACGCCGGATGAAAATGGCGTAAGAGCAGGTGAATACTATCTTTGTTCCAAAGATCGGAAAAGCAGTTGTGTCATTGACCCTTACCTTTATCCAATTGACGGTGAGCAAGTGCTATTGACCAGTCTGGTTGCTCCGATAATGCGTGATGGTCGGTTTATTGGCATAAGTGGTATTGATATCTCTGCTGCTTTTTTGCAATCGGTTATCAAGGATGTCGCGGCAGAGCTTTATAAGGGAATGGGGCAGACCTTATTGATCAGTCCACGGGGTGTCATAGTTGGACACAGTCAGCAACCTGAGCTGATTGGTCAGAATCTCAATGCGTTGGATAATGACCTCAGAGAAGCATTACGCAGTGTCAGCGAGGAAGGCCAAAGCCGGATTTTGCAGCAACAGCAACAATTTATCGTGCTTAGCCCATTCAACCTGCCAGGAAGTGATCAGGGCTGGGTAACCTATCTGGCGGTTCCAGAAGCCGAGGTACTGGCAGCCGTAGCCAAACAGGAGCAATTTCTTCATCGTGCTCAAACCACCTTTGTGACCACCACCAGTCTGCTGGGTTTGCTTTTAGCCATTATTGGTGTCGGTGTGGTCTGGCTGGTGGCGCGTAGCAGTATCAAGCCATTGTCAGAAATGACTACACTGGTAGCTTCTATCGCTGAGGGCGAGGGCGATCTGACGCAGCAGCTTGATATCAAACGCCAGGATGAGACGGGTAAATTATCCGGTTTTCTGAACACCTTTATTGGCAAGCTTCGCAGGCTGATTCAGCAATTAATTCCGCTTGGCGACAATGTCAGCAAGTTGTCTGCTGAAGGTCGTCAAATCAGCGAGCAAACGCGAACACAGATGGATCAGCAGCAGCAGTTGCTTGAAGAAATGGTTTCTGCGGTAACAGAAATGGCTGCTTCAGCCCAGCAGATTGCCGGAAATGCCGATCGCACATCACAATTTGTCAGTAATGCCAATGAGTCATCACAGTCTGGTGCTGGACTGGTGCAACGTACCTCAGAGTCAATTCACCAGGTCAGTAATAGTGTGCAGGAATCTCAATCAGCGATGTTGGAGCTGGAAAAAAACAGTGAGGCGATTGTCAGCATTTTGTCAGTGATCCAGGGAATTGCTGAACAGACCAATTTGTTGGCACTTAATGCAGCAATTGAAGCAGCGCGGGCCGGGGAGAAAGGTCGTGGTTTTGCTGTAGTAGCAGATGAAGTAAGAGCCCTGGCAAGTAGGACTCAGGTAGCCACTGTTGATATTCAGGAAAAGCTCAATGTATTGCAAAAAGGCAGTCGACAGGCAGCCGCCAAAATGCAGCAAAGTGGGCAACAAGTGACTGAAACTGTTGATCTGGCTCGTGCAGCAGAATCTGCATTGCAGGATATTCAGAAAGCTATCATGGAAGTCACCGAAATGACGTTTCAGATTGCTTCAGCGACCGAAGAACAAAGTGCGGTATGTGAGGATGTCAGTAAAAATCTGACAAAAATTTCGCAACTGGTCGAACATACAACCGAGGGCGCTCGCCAGCTGAATCAGGTAGGGAATCAGCTGGACGAAGCTGCTAACAGCCTTAAACTTCAGTTAGGTTCGTTCAAGGTCTGACCTGGATTTTATGGCAACCCGGGGTTTCACATTTGGATACGGCCACCGGTGACGCCATAAATTTCACCAGTCACATAGCTGGCATCTGCTGAGGCCAGAAAGACATAAACCGGTGCCAGTTCAGCCGGCTGGGCCGGGCGGCCAAATAAGGTATTGGCACCGAAGTTTTTCACTTTTTCATCAGGCATGGTGGTGGGGATTAACGGAGTCCAGACCGGGCCCGGTGCTACCCCGTTTACTCTGACGCCCTGGTTGATGGCTTCAGAAGCTAATGACAGGGTGAAGTTGGCAATAGCTGCTTTAGTTGCGGCATAAGGAGCAAGATTGCTGCTGGGTTCAAATGCCTGAATAGAGGTGGTGTTAATAATGGATCCACCTGGTGGAATATGGTTTAACGCTGCTCGTGAAAAATGGAAAAAGGCTTCAATATTGGTTTGAAATGCATAACTGATTTCCTCATCGGGAATATCCTGTATCGATTCATAGGTTTGCTGAAAAGCGGCGTTATTGACCAGAATATCCAGTCGGCCAAATTCTTCGATACATACTTCCACGGCTCTATCACAGGCCGGTCGATTATTTGACTGATCCATTTTTATTGAAATAACTTCTCGACCAGCTTCCCGTACCAGGCGTTCAGTCTCATGTGCATCCACTTCTTCGCTGAGATAGGTAAATACAATATTTGCTCCCTCACGAGCATAGGCCAAGGCCACCGCCCTCCCAATGCCACTGTCACCACCGGTAATCAAAGCCACTTTCCCGGCTAATCGATCATGTCCCTGATAGCTGGTTTCACCATGATCCGGCACCGGGTTCATTTTGCTTTCCTGACCGGGCAATTTCTGTGACTGCGTTTCAAATTCGGGACGAGGGTAACAATTTCTTGGATCAGTGAAGGTGTTTTGCGTCATGGCTGAAATCCTCCTAAATCATTAATTGAAAAACACTTAATGAATAACTCAATTGCAAAAGCTATTCCGATCACGATTCAACGAGAAAACAATCAGTGATGATGAGCTGCTAATGCGTAATTAGATGTATTTACAGGAACAATGCCCGGGTAAAAATTACTGGTGATAGGAATTTTTTATACAGGTAACCCTTTATTTTGCTGATTTAATTTAAACAGAATTCCGGGCCAGACATTGTGCATCCTTGTTTCACGGTGAAAAAAGATCTCTGGCATACAGATTGCGATAGTGTTGATTAGCTTTTGGCTAAGGCCAGTACATGATGCATTGCAGTATATGTACGCTAAGTAACGAACAGAGTGAGATGTTTGGGAGAGAATCAAGAATATCCAAGACATCATGAATCCGGAAATCGAAATGGTCAGTGTTACGACCCGCGTTAAAGATGAGTACCGAAAATGGCTGCGTGAGTGGCTGTAGTAAATGGAGGGTCAGGTTTAAAAAATGAATAAGCAATTAATATTCAATAAAAAATTTAAAGGCACACGATGGAAGTAATTAATGAGAGTGATGTCATGGAGACTGAAGATATCATCAGCAAGCTTAATGATTTGGTTGCATTGGAATTTAATGCTATTGAGACTTACGAAGTTGCAATCGAACGGCTGGAAAATCTCGACTATCGGGCAAAAATGACGGAGTTTCTTGGCGAACACGAGCGCCACTTGATGGACTTATGTGACGCGATTATCGAGGAAGGTGGAACTCCACTAGATGGAGGAGATTACAAACAATTCCTCACAAAGGGACCCGTGATCATCGCGGGTATTGGTGGGGATAAATCTGTTTTGAAAGCCATGCTGCTTAATGAGGGGCTGACCAACAAGCTTTATAAAAATGCTAATGATGAAATATATCCTGGTTATATCCAATTAATGCTGAAGCAGGCCCTGGGAGATGTTCGTCATCATCGGGTCTGGATTGAATCGGCGATACAAGAGCTTGATTAAAACATACGAAAAATATCACACCAGGCATGCAACATTTACTTATATAGAACTGTCTTTTTAAAAGATAGCTTAATGAAGGACTAAAGAAATGTATAAAAAATTATTTCTTTCAGCAACCGTTTCGGCTTTCTTAACCGTTACTTCAGTAATGGCAGAGGATTTAAATCAACCTCAGGACCACCGTTCAACCATTAACCAGAAACAGGAAAATCAGGTTGGACTACCCATCGATAATCGAGTTGATAGTCAGATAAAACAGAATCAACAAAACACAACGGTCAATCCTCCTGAAACTGAACCATTGCCGACAACTCCTCCTTCAAGATCGGTTATCACACCTGAACCACCGCCACCACCTTCGCGCATAAACCCGAAAAGTAACGATCCGACTCTTCCCGAAAACCAGTCTCCACAGGGTATTGCGCCAGATGTGCCGGATTCAGCCTATCCGGATGATAGCCCGACGCCATAACGTTGAAATGAGGGTGAAACACTAAATGACGAGAATCGAACTTAACTGCTCAACTTGGTTGAGCTTGCGGTGTTAAAGAGCCAGTTTGGATAACATCGCTAATATAAACAAAGCTTCTACAGGGTCAAACAGATAAAAGGATGCTGCCATGCCACACGCTAGAAAGTTAGATAATCAGCCCATACCGAGACACCATACCCGGTTTTCAAAAACACTCACGGATGATGAAAAGACAAACACGAGCTCTTCTTCTGAAAAAAACAGAGCTAAAATCATGCTTCATCCTGAACTTGATATGGATGAGATGGATTTTGAAGTTTTAAGTAAATCCGTTCCTGATGGAGCCGTTGGTGACATCAAGAAAGTGCATCAACACAACACTGAATTGTTGCTGCATAAACTAGGTCAGCGACTTGCATTTGAACGCGCCAGCGTCAGATTATATGAAGCGCTGATATTCAAATGTCTGGCAATGCGAAATGGCAGAAAAACTGTAGTTTCCGTTGACCTGTTAAGACAATTCCGTGATGAAGAAGTAGAACATAGTCGGTTACTGAAGACGGCCATCGAGACATTAGGATTTGACTCTGATGAATGGATTCCCGATGCGGATTCCAATTTACAGTCCAGCCTGCAAATACCCAAAGTCTTCACCAAGAAAACGACATCCGTGCTGCAATGCCTGGAATCGGTATTGATCTTTGCTACTAATGACAATGCAGAATGGCATACACTGCACGGTTTGTTTACCAACATGGGGTTACAGGACCTGGCGAATGAGTTTAATCAGGCCCTCGAAGAAGACAGCCGACAGCTTGAGACTATTTCCCGCTGGATATATCAGCTCTCTCACGCCTGAGACGCTTCAATCCTGCTGAAATCAAAACTGGGAGGAGAAACATTTCTCCTCCCATATTCTTTTTGTCAGTTTAAATCCATTAAAGATATATTTTCGACTGAGCTCAAAACAGAAGCGCTAACATGCCTGAAGCGATACGAGTATCTGTTATAATCAAGCGTTTTTTCTATACCTCTAACAGCCTGACAGGAAAACCGTTTTGACCACAGCTTCTCATCAAATCCGCAGTCTGCTTGAACAAAAGATCCTAATCCTTGATGGCGGCATGGGCACCATGCTGCAAAGTTACAAATTGAGTGAAGCAGATTTTCGCGGTGAACGTTTTGCCAATCATCCTTGTGATGTCAAAGGTAACAACGATTTACTGTCGCTGACTCAGCCGCAGATCATTCGCGATATTCATCGGGCCTATTTTGAAGCCGGTGCCGATATAGTTGAAACCAATACCTTTAATGGTACGTCGATCGCGATGGCCGACTACCAGATGGAAGATCTGGTTTATGAGCTGAATAAAGTCTCGGCACAACTGGCCCGTGAAGTGGCCGATGAATTTACCGCCAGTAATCCTGACAAACCGCGGTTTGTCACCGGCGTATTAGGCCCCACCAATCGTACCGCCAGTATTTCACCAGATGTAAACAATCCTGGTTTTCGTAACGTCAATTTTGATCAGCTGGTGGAAGCCTATCTGGAGGCCATTCGTGGTCTGATTGATGGTGGCAGTGATCTGCTGTTGGTTGAAACCGTCTTTGATACCTTGAATGCCAAAGCCGCAGTATTCGCCATCGAGCAGTATTTTGAACAGCATGATGTGCATTTGCCGGTGATGATTTCCGGCACCATTACCGATGCCAGTGGCCGCACACTTTCTGGCCAAACGGCTGAAGCGTTCTGGAATTCACTGTCACATGTACAACCGTTATCCATTGGTTTGAACTGTGCTTTAGGTGCAGAGCAATTACGTCAGTATGTTGAAGAGCTGTCGAATATTTCCACCAGTTATGTCAGTGCCCATCCCAATGCCGGTTTACCAAATGAGTTTGGTGAATATGATGAATCACCGGAAGCCATGGCGATTCATATCAAGGAATGGGCCGAAGCCGGTTTCCTGAATATTATCGGTGGTTGCTGTGGTACGACGCCGGCACATATCAAAGCCATTGCCGAAGCCGTCGAAGGTGTTAAACCACGCCAGCGGATTGAAAACAAGCATTATTGCCGCTTGAGCGGCCTGGAACCCCTGACGATCACACCGGACAGTCTGTTTGTGAATATTGGTGAGCGGACCAATGTGACCGGTTCATTGCGGTTTGCCAAACTGATCAAGGAAGGTGATTACGATACAGCTTTAGAGGTTGCCAGACAGCAGGTTGAAAACGGCGCACAAATCATCGATATCAATATGGATGAAGGCATGCTCGATTCGCAGGATGCGATGGTGACTTTCCTCAATCTGGTTGCTGCCGAACCGGATATCAGCCGCGTTCCGATTATGATTGACTCCTCCAAATGGGAAATCATTGAAGCCGGTCTCAAATGTATTCAGGGCAAGGGCATCGTCAACTCGATCAGTCTCAAGGAAGGTGAGGAAAAATTCATCGAACAGGCCAAGCTGGTACGCCGTTATGGCGCAGCCGTTATCGTCATGGCGTTTGATGAAGATGGGCAGGCCGATACCCGTGAACGGAAACGCGAAATCTGTACCCGCAGTTATGAGATTCTCACTGAAAAAGTGCATTTTCCGGCCGAAGATATCATCTTTGATCCGAATATTTTTGCCGTGGCGACCGGCATTGATGAGCATAACAATTATGCCGTCGACTTTATTGAAGCCACCCGTGATATCAAGCAAAGCCTGCCACATGCGATGATCAGTGGCGGCGTATCCAACGTATCATTTTCATTCCGTGGTAATAATCCAGTACGTGAAGCGATTCATGCGGTGTTTCTCTATCACACCATCAAAGCCGGAATGGACATGGGTATCGTCAACGCCGGACAGCTGGCGATCTATGATGATTTACCCGAAGAGTTACGTGAGCGGGTTGAAGACGTTATCTTAAACCGCCGTAACGATGCCACTGATCGCTTGCTGGAAATTGCTGATAAATACAAAGGCGATGGCAGCGTTGAGAAAAAAGAAGATTTGGAATGGCGCAGTCTACCGGTGGTTAAACGGCTGGAATATGCATTAGTCAAAGGTATCGCGGACTTTGTCGAAGAAGATACCGAGCTGGCTCGTCATGAATATGCCAAACCACTAGAGGTCATCGAAGGACCGTTAATGGACGGCATGAATGTGGTCGGCGATTTATTCGGTGAAGGCAAAATGTTTTTACCACAGGTGGTTAAGTCCGCCCGGGTAATGAAAAAAGCCGTGGCCTATCTGATGCCGTTCATCGAACTGGAAAAAGACGACAGCACGGTCAGTAGCAGTAACGGTAAGATCCTGATGGCCACGGTAAAAGGCGATGTTCACGATATCGGCAAGAATATTGTCGGCGTGGTATTGCAATGTAACAACTTCGAGATCATTGATCTTGGCGTGATGGTGCCTGCAGCGACAATTCTGGAAACCGCACGCAAGGAAAATGTCGATATTATCGGTTTGTCAGGTTTAATTACGCCTTCGCTGGAAGAAATGGCGCATATGGCCAAGGAAATGGAGCGTTTGGGGTTTGATATTCCGTTAATGATCGGTGGTGCAACGACTTCGCTGATTCATACCGCTGTCAAAATTGATCCAAATTATCATGGTCCGGTGATTTACGTAAAAGACGCATCACGAGCCGTTGGCGTGGCACAGAATCTGGTCAGTAAAATCACCCGTGAAGATTTTGTCGACAAAATCAAAACCGATTATCAAACTAAACGCGATCAGCATAAAGGCCGTAAATCTACCCGACGTTTGCTGACACTGAAACAAGCCCGGGCCAATAAAACCAAAATCGACTGGCCGGCATATCAAGCGGTAAAACCTGCTCAGACCGGAATTCAGGTGTTTGATGACTACCCACTACAAGAATTGGTGGATCGCATCGACTGGACACCATTTTTCCAGTCATGGGAATTAGCTGGCAGATATCCCCGTATTTTAACCGATGAAATCGTCGGTGAGCATGCCACGCATTTGTTTGAAGATGCGAAAAAAATGCTCAAACAGATTGTTGATGAAAAATGGCTAACAGCACGCGCGGTGATTGGTTTGTTTCCAGCCAATAGTGTCGGCGATGACGATATCGAAATTTATACTGATGACAGTCGTCAGCAGGTATTAATGAAATTGCATTCATTGCGACAGCAAGCCGAGAAACCACCAGGTCGGCCTAATGCTGCATTAGCAGACTTTCTGGCCCCCAAAGACAGTGGGGTGGAAGATTATATCGGCGCCTTTGCTGTAACTGCCGGAATTGGCATAGATGAGCATATTGAACGTTTTGAAGCTGATCATGATGACTACCATAGCATTATGGTCAAAGCGCTGGCCGACCGGCTAGCAGAAGCCTTTGCTGAGCGTATGCATGAACGGGTTCGCAAGGAATTCTGGGGCTATAAAAAAGATGAACAATTAGCCAATGAAGATCTGATTGACGAAAAATATCAGGGTATTCGTCCGGCACCGGGATATCCAGCATGTCCAGATCATACCGAAAAAGGTCTGTTATGGGATTTGCTGGATGTAGAAAAACGCATTGGCATGACGTTAACCGAAAGTTTTGCCATGTTGCCAACAGCGGCGGTCAGCGGTTTCTATTTTGCGCATCCTGAATCACGTTATTTTGGTCTGGGTAAAATTAGTGAAGATCAGGTTAAGGATTATGCAAAACGCAAAAACTGGACGCTTGATTATGCTGAACGTTGGTTGGCACCGGCATTATCCTATGATGGTGATGATTGATGACGGATAAAAAACAAGCCCATTCTTAAAACTGTGTTTAAACCCATTAACTATAAGAAAGGGGAAGTTTAGCTATGCATGAAGACATCGTAGATTTACAAACCCGCATGGCGTTTCAGGATGGTGTGATTGAACAACTCAACCAGGTGGTCACCGATCAGCAACAGCAGATAGATCGACTGGAACGTCGAATGGAAAAATTGCTGGGTCAGGTGGAAGCACTTCAGGCAGATCAGTTGATCCAACAGGCGAATGAACCGCCACCACCGCATTATTAATTCTGTCCAGCGTCTATGAAGTTGAATAAACCGCCCAGGCGATGTTTGCTGATTAAAGAAGCGGTTGAGCTTGCTCATCAAACTGCTGAAGCCTTGCTGGCATTCTGGCAGCCCGATTCTCATATCTGGCTCACTGACGCTTCACAGGCCTCAGCGGATAAAAAAATTCAAAAACAGGCACGCCAATTTCTCGGGCAAGAATTTGATGTAGTGGTTTTTGACGCGACTCAGGAATTTAACGCCGACAGCTTTGCAGCCATTATTGGCACTATCCGCGCAGGTGGTATATTGCTAATGCTGCTGCCTGAAAAAAGTCCTTCTTCCAACTGGTATCAACGGTTTGAGCAGGTTATTGAGCGTTATCAAGCTGACTTTGTAGAGTTTCATCAATGGCTACCGGGTAGAATCCTGCCAGGTGATTTTCGTCCTGAACAAAACCCGGATAAAGCGTTTCAACTGACGCCTGATCAGCAAAATGCATTAAGTCTTATCCACAAAACAGCTTTTGGTCATCGGCGCCGACCCTTATTGATTACATCTGATAGAGGTCGTGGCAAAACAGCCTTGCTGGGGATCGCGGCAGCGGAGTTGATTCGCCAGGGGAAACAAAAGATTTTAGTCACAGCCCCCAGCTATGCCAGTGTGGAAACTTTATTTAAACATGCTGCCAGCGAATTAAAAAACGCCCAGCTTGGTCACGGGCAGTTATTCAGCGATGGTTGCGAGATTCAGTTTGTGGCACCTGATGCTCTGCTGGAGAATGAGCTGGAAGCTGATGTATTGCTGGTTGATGAAGCCGCTGCATTGACCTTACCCATGCTCAAGCTGATGTTGCAACGCTATCCGAGGATTATTTTTGCGACGACTTTACATGGTTACGAGGGCAGTGGCCATGGTTTTAAATTGCAGTTCCAGCAAGTCCTTGATCAGCAAACACCAGATTGGCGACAGATTGAATTAACGCAACCGGTTCGCTGGAATTTAGGCGATGTATTGGAACAATTCAGCTTTGAACTCTGTTTGCTGGATGCCGAACCTGTCGCTGAACAATTGATTGTGGATCTGGGGATAGAAAAGCTTCAGGTTAAAAAACTGACTGCAGTAGAGTTATTAAAGGACGAAGCGTTGTTAAGACAATGCTTTGGTCTGATGGTAACGGCGCATTACCGAACTCGGCCATCTGATCTGCAAATGCTGTTGGATCGTGATGATATGTGGTTAGTTGGTGTCTTTAATCAGCAGCAGCTGGTTGCTAGTGCATGGTTAGTAGCTGAAGGACCGATTAATCCGCGATTGGCCGCAGCAGTATTTGCTGGTGAACGACGTCTAAATGGTCATCTATTGCCGCAGACATTGTTAGCCCATTCAGGCATTAGTATTGCCGGTGAATATCATTATCAGAGAATCGTGCGGATTGCTGTACATCCTGCCCTGCAAAGTCGTGGCATAGGACAGTATTTAGTAAATGCTTTGGTAACTCATTTACCAGAAAACACCGATATATTAGGTTGCAGCTTTGCTGCCAGTGAAGCATTGGTGCGCTTCTGGCAAAACAGCGATTATCGATTAATGCGAGTGGGCGCTCATAGTGATCATATCAGTGGTCGTCATGCAGTCATTCTGGCAAAACCCATCAGTTTGGCTGGTCAGCAACTGGTTGAGCTAACCCAGCAACGATTGAGTCAACAGTGGCCAGATTTGCTCAATAGCCAGCTATCTCAACTGGAAGCCGGTTTGATCCCATTGTTGATGCAGCTGTTACCGGAAGCGGAGTTGCCAATAACGGCTGCTGATGAAGAGGAAATCACTGCTTTTGCCTTTCAAAAACGGCATTATGATGCTTGCCAGATAGCCATCAGAAAATTTGTGTTGAATTGCGTAGAACAGCAGCGGTTCCTATCAATTTCAACATTACTGCAATCTATCTGTTTAATTTTTGTATTACAGCAGCAGCCAATAGCCACTGTTTGCAGACAGTTAAATTTGAAAGGGAAGCAGGATTTGATAGGGCAGTTGCGGGAAGCGATCAGAGTTCTATTGTTGTGAGGTCAGTAATAAATAATCTGTAGAACAATTTTTTGCAGTGCTTCCCACAAGCTATGCTTCATTAAAATGCAATATAGTTGTCATCTTTTCGCCTAACATTGGCTTGATCGAAACCTACGGAACAAACTTCTGTAATTAAGCTTAGTAGCAGGTATGTTAAATAACTAGCACTAACAGCAAATGAAATAATCACAACAGAGAAAAGTTGGGAGGGAAACGAACAAGCAATTCCTGCTGGATTATAAATACTCTTGGTTCAAATGCGTCAGGCAGAAGACTGTTCTTCTCAAAACAAACTCAGAACCACGCCCAACACCAGCCAAATAACAGCAATTACACAAAGACTATTGATAATCGGTTGGCTACTACCTCCACCGTGATGGTGATGTTTGCTATTCTCATTTTGGCGTTTCCATTTCAATAACATCCATACTGAAGCCACTATGGATATGACATTGAGCCAGAACTGATAATTAAGCTGAAAATGATCGCGATCAGCTGGGGATGACCACTGGCTCTGATCCGGCAACGAGTTAAATAACTGCAGCCCATAATGCATCAGCAAGGAAGTGGCTATTAGGCAGGTAAATAGCATAAGCATAATGTACAGAGCCATTTTCCAGCCATAATATTGGGCATTAATACGCAGCACTGGCAACACAATTAAATCAGAGAAGATGAAGGCCATCACGCCAGCAAAAGCGACCCCTTCACCAAACAGAACTGCTGCCAAAGGAATATTGCCCATTGAGCCGATAAATGTAAAAAATGCGGCAACGGGTCCAACCATCGCCTGTTGCAATAAGGCCCAGAAACCCGGGTCGCTGGTACCGGCACCGATAAACAGCCACTCAAAAAAAGCCGTTGGCACAAAAGCGGAAATAATGCCGGCGACAGTAAAGCCAATCAGTACGTCTTTCCATACCATCTGCCATTCCATGGCATATTTCTGACTAATAGCGGACCAGATTTCTTTATCCAGAATACGTGACCACGCATGACCGTCGTTTTCATGGTCATGATCACTATTTGATTTTTTTTGCCGCGCTTTTTTGATTAATTCGGCCGGATTAGTCAGCTTTATGAATAGCCAGGCTAAAAGGATCAGAATAATTCCACCAATATATTCTCCGACCACAAACTGCCAGCCCAAAAACAGGGCGATAACAAAACCCAGCTCGATAACAAGATTGGTGGAAGCAAGCAGAAATGCTATAGAGGGGGCGAAATTGGCGCCTTTTTGAAACAAAGCACGGCTGGTTGCAAGTGCAGCAAAGCTACATGAGCTGGAGATAAAGCCAAATGCACTGCCCAGCGTCATAGATTTCAGACTATCATCACCCATTAATTTGCGCATTTCACTACGGGAGACCATGACCTGGATAATACTGCTGATAAGATAACCCAGCACAAATGCCCAAAGAGCCATCCAGAAAAATCCCAAGCTGGTGAGGGCGGCCTCGGACCATTTATCGAGCAAAGAATCCATCGCAATTCCTTTCAGCTGAAGTAATTAAAACCCTATCAGCCTTGAGAGATGAGGTAAACCTCCCCTTGCTCAGTGATTTCAATATTGAGCGGAGTCAGACTTTGCCCGCGACATGGACCGGAAATACAATAACCTTCTTCCAGCGTAAACAACGCGCCATGTGTTGAGCATTGAATATGTGTTTCTTCCAGCGAGAGAAATTTGTCTGGCTGCCAGTTCAAGGGGATGCCCAGATGTGGACAATGATTGAGATAGGCGCGGATATGTTTGCCCTGACGTAGCACGACAATATCGAGCTCATTTTCTGCTGCTAACGGGATCTGAAATCCATAGCTTTGATGGTCTTTCAGGTCTTTGGTATGGCAAACAAATTTTTTCATCATAATTAAACGAGATTTTCAAAACCATATTGTTGGCATTTTCGAGCAGCGAGTTCACTGGCAAATTGCAGACTATCCTGTAGCGAATTTTCCGCTACCAGGCTGTGGATCATTCCGGCATTAAAGGTATCACCGGCACCCAAGGTATCAACAACGTGATCGATCTTGGTTGCTGGAATATACATAACTTTTCCATTGTGCCAGCCATAAGCACCTTCTGCACCCCAGGTAAGCGTTGCCTGATAGGTCACTGGCAGCGAAGCCAGCATATCCTCTGCAGATTGAAAACCTCTCGCCTCGGCATATTGGCTGGAGAAAAAGAGCCAGTCAGCCCAATCAAATAAGCTCTCAATATCTTCGCGAGGTTTCTCTATTTCCAATGATATAGGCACATTTGGTGCCTTTTGCCGACAATATTTCAGTATTTTCTGTAATTCAGAAATATTACGGGCTTCAAAATGTAACCAGTCAATTTGTGATAAATCGATGTGCTGGAATGCGGCAAAACTCAATTCGGGACAATCTCGGTGATGCACAATCGTACGACTGCCAGTTTGCCGGTTTAACGTGATATAGGATGTTGGCATTTTGCCCTCATTCAATCGAGGGCAAAACTGTGTATTGATGTGATAGCGATTTAGATCGGCTTCGATAACCTGACCATCGGCCTCATTAATCAGTGTAGCAGCCAAATAACTTTGATGGCCCAGCTGACTTAACACGCAAAGGGTATTGCTGGCATTACCACCACGGCGAATGCGCTGTGATAAAGCCCGAACTTCTGCATCTTCTTCCGGATAGCTGGCAACTTCATTAATAATATCCAGCGTCGCAATGCCGGTGGCCAGAATGCGTGCCATCAGTAAAACAAATCAGATGTCGTCGAAAATGGCACCGACTGCATCAGTAATGGCATCAATATCGCCGGTACCTTTTATCGTGTGAAGTTTATTCTGTTGCTGATAGAAGCCGACTAATGGCGCCGTTTGTTCTTCATAGACTTTCAGGCGATTTTCGATAGTGGCTTCGTTATCGTCCTGCCGTTGAAATAATTCTCCACCACAATTATCACAGATACCTTCCTGCTTGGGTGGAGACAAATGTACATTAAAAATGGCGCCACAGTCCTTACAGGTACGGCGACCGGTTAAGCGTTGCATCAATTCATTAAAGGGTACATCCAGTAACACCACTCCCTGTAATGGTTGTCCCAGATCATCCAGCATCTGATCCAGTGCTTCGGCCTGAGCAATATTACGTGGAAAACCATCCAGAATATAACCATTCTTGGCATCATCATGTGTCAAACGTTCACGGATAAGTCCAATCACGATTTCATCAGAAACCAGTGCGCCGGCATCCATCGCAGATTTAGCCTTTTTACCCAAGTCAGAGCCGGCAGTGACCGCGGCACGAAGTAAATCCCCAGTTGAAATTTGTGGGATATTGAATTTTTTGGATAAAAATACGCCCTGAGTACCTTTACCGGAACCCGGTGCGCCAAGTAATACTGTTCTCATGTTTGCCTCTTGCTAGTTTGCTATTCGTTTAAATTAGATTTTTATAATAAGTTTGCTGCCAGATGATCTAATTGGATGGCCACTTTACGTAGCAATGCTGGAATTATTTCCGGTTGTAAACCCAATCTTTCCCAGGCCACAGGGTCCAGCGGAGGAACATGCTGATCACCGCTGTGTCCGAATGGAACTGAACTGACCATAACATCAGCGACGTGGACAATGCAGACTTCTGGCGCATAGCCTGAAGCAACCGGAGTGTGATGATGTCTGGCAACAAAACCAAGCGATTCCGGTAACCGCCATGCCTGAATTAACGCTTCTCCGGCCTCTGTGTGGTCAAAACCGAGCACCCGCTGTTCAGCCAGGTAAATGACTTCATGCCCGAATCTGGCGCTTTTTATTGCTTCGCCAGACAGTTCAGGTACTGATTGATACAGGACCAAACTGCCGATGTTATGTAACAAACCGGCAATCAGATATTGCTCACTTTGCTTATGGCCTGCTGCTTCAGCGAGTAATTTGGCACAGATGGCACAGGCCAGACTGTGTCGCCAGAAAGTGTTCATCTCTATCAGTGTTTTGGGGATGCCGGTAAAGGCATTAACCACCGATGTTGCCAGAACCAGATTGGTCAGTTCACGGGTACCAATAACAGTAATCGCACGGGAAATGGTATTTATCTGCGATGGAAAGCCATAGAAAGGGCTGTTAACGATCTTCAATAATCGTGTCGTCAATGCCGGATCGGTGTTAATGACTTTACTGATGTCATCAATGGCGCTGTCAGGATCGTGGATCAACTCATCAAGCCGGGCATAGGTACTGGGCGGTGAAACCAGTTCCAGCGATTTGTTAACTAATGATTGAGGTGTCAGAGCCATGCTTTATCCGTTTCATCAGGAGTCAGCTTGTCTATTGATGCCTCGGCAAACAGCATGGCTATTAAAGGATGATTCAGGTCTGCATAGCGGAATAATTCTTCGCGCTCGGCTAAGGCCTTGGTCTCTGATTCATTGAGATGGTTAGTTTCCATTAACGAAGATTCCAATATTGACTACTCAGCAGAATTTCACTGATTTTCACACCGAGGCTGCCGGCAAAGCGATCCAGATAGCTTGGGCGGGGTGTGTAATCGACAAGTTCTTCGGCGCCGACAATGTCTCTGGCAACGGTACTGCTATTGGCCAGTCCATCAATCAAACCTAATTCAAGCGCCTGCTCACCCGACCAGAACAATCCGGAGAAAATTTCAGCATTATCTTTTAAACGATCCCCTCGGCCAGTTTTGACGACATCAATAAACTGCTGGTGGATATTGTTGAGCATTTCATGGGCATGCTCAACATCTCTTTCCTTAAGTGGCATAAACGGATCGAGGAAAGCTTTATTTTCACCGGCTGTTAATGAACGTCGTTCCACGCCTACTTTATCCATTGCTTCGGTGAAACCAAAGCTATCCATACGAACGCCAATTGAACCAACAATACTGGCTTTATCGGCATAAATTTCATTGGCGGCCACGGCGATATAATATCCGCCTGAAGCGCAGACATCCTGAATGACAGCATAAACAGGGAAATCAGGGCGTGTTGCCCGCAAACGGGTGATTTCATCGTTGATGATTCCCGACTGAACCGGGCTGCCGCCAGGAGTATTCATGCGGAGGATTAATGCTTTGGCCTGTGGACTTTCGAAAGCTTCACGGATACCGGTGACAACCCGATCGGCACTGGCTTCCATATCCGGTGCAATAACACCACTCACATCAACTAATGCCGTATGTGGGCCTGATGGCAGATCACTCTCGCCAAAAGGCCTAGTCATCAGGAAGATAGCGACGAAATACAGTAATACCAGAAATTTGAACAGGTATCCCCAGCGGCGTGTTGCGCGCTGCTCTTTGATGGCAGCGAATGCAAGATCCTGCAGAATTTTGCGTTCCCACTGGTCATTTTGCGGTGAAGTGTTCTGTGGATCTTGTTTGTGTTCTGGTGGAAAGTCGCCAAAAGTTGCCATTAGGTTTCATCCTGAACTATAAAGTTAGTGGGTCACATCATAATCAAAAGCGCACGTTGTTGCCATGCAACCAGTCATCCAACGCAAATAAGTCATCAACAATATGCAGTGGCTCGCAGGCCTGCAACCTTTCCAGAGCATGTGCCCCGTGTGTTACCGCAACACTTTTTGCTTTGGCATTATGGGCCATCAGCAAATCAAACTCGGTATCACCAATCATCATAGTGGCATCTGCTTCAACGCCACAGAAGCTTATTAATTCTTCAAGCATTTGCGGATGCGGTTTGGAATGACATTCATCAGCACAACGCGTTGCGGTAAATAAATCTGCTAAACCCGTGGCAGCGAGGACTTTGTCCAGACCGCGTCGTCCTTTACCGGTTGCCACACCGAGGAAAATATTCTGATTTGCCAGTTTGTGCAATAACTCGACAGCATTATCAAACATCGGCGACTCATGTGGATGATCCAGCCAGATTTCTCGATAAGCCATTGCCAGCCGCTGAATATCTGCATCGGTGCTGTGTGGATATAGGGTGCGGACGGCTTCTGGTAAACCCAAACCAATAATCTGACTGATTGCATTATCAGTTAATGGCGAGAGTTGCAGTTTATGAATGGCTTCGCGCATACAGAAAACGATATGGCTGGTGGAATCCATCAGGGTGCCATCCCAGTCAAAAACGATCATTTGATACTGACTCATCACTGCTTTTCCAATTGTTTTAAAACGTCTTTTAGCGTATCGGGCAGTTCTGCGTTAAAGGTTAATGGTTCATCCGTTATCGGGTGTTTGAGCGAAAGCTGCCAAGCATGCAGAAACATGCGTTTTAAACCAAATTGTCTGAGACGTTTGTTAAATTCACGATCGCCGTACTTTTCATCACCAGCTACCGGATGTGACTGGCTGGCGCTATGCACACGGATCTGATGTGTACGTCCGGTGTAGAGTTTTGCAGCAACCAGCTGGCAGCCAGAAAACTCCTGTTTTACCTCAAATAAGGTTTTGGATTTTTTACCATTAATATCCGGCACCACCATGCGCTCGCCAGAACTCAGCGAATTTTTTTGTAATGCCAAATCAACAATGTTTTCCTGTGCAGGCCACTTGCCTCTGGTTAAGGTAAGATAACGCTTATCGGTTTCAGAGTCTTTCATTTGCTGCTGCAGATTTAATAGCGCGGTACGGCTTTTTGCCAGCACCAGACAACCTGAGGTGTCACGATCCAGGCGGTGTACCAATTCAACAAAGCGATTTTCAGGACGTATAATGCGCATGGCTTCAATGACGCCCAATTGGATCTGACTACCTGCATGAACCGCCAGACCTGCAGGTTTATTTATCACCAGTATGTCATCATCTTCCATGAGAATTGCGCTTTCAAGTGCATCGGTAAGTGAGTCGGATAACTCGGTAATAACAACTTTCTCACTGACCCTGAGCGGAGGAACCCTTACCTGATCACCAGCTTGTAGTCGATAGGTCTGTTTAATGCGACCTTTATTAACCCGAACCTCGCCTTTGCGCAAGGCACGATAAATCCGGCTTTTCGGAACGCCTTTTTCCAATGTAATCAAAAAATTATCAATACGTTGGCCTGCCTGATCGGCCCGAATATCGATAAATTGAACGCTTGGTGGTGCTGGTGGAGAATTCGCCATAAAATATTGTAAGGTTATTTCTTGCTGATGTGGTTGCGTACTGATATATTTTGCCGTTGGTCTGTACGTAAAATGAGGTCAGTATACCGGCTTTCTGGCGATGAGACCTAAGCAAACGTCGCTCCCCCTAGAAATGGGGTTGATGCGGCTAAGGACACGAAACGAATTTGAATACGCTGAACAGGGGTTCAGTGATGCAGGGCTCCGCATAAGGAGCTTGTTTTTAAGAATAAGATGGTTCCCACGTCTGGCTACAGCAAAACAAATAGCAAAAAATGTACAAGACAGGGCGACGAAGTAAATAATCAAACGTACTGTGACTAAAGAGAGTCACACGACGTTATGTAGCGTTGCAGAACCCTATTGCAGCCACAATGTGATGACATTGTATAAATGGACCAGTGATCTGTTGATTCGATACTGGCAGTGCCCAACTAGTTGATTATATTGCTGATAAAACGCCGTTCTGGATGTCCTGGGCAGGCTGATGCCGCCCGGCTTACTGACTGTAACTGACGCGTGAACCTCTAACTGAGGTTTATGAATGAAACGAATTTTAATTAACGCAACACACGAAGAAGAGTTGCGTGTTGCGATGGTCGATGGCCAGCGCTTGTTCGATCTAGATATCGATACTCCTTCCAGAGAACAGAAAAAAGGTAATATTTACAAAGGTAAAATCACTCGTGTAGAACCGAGTCTCGAAGCGGTTTTTGTTGAATACGGTTCTGAACGTCAAGGCTTTCTGCCACTTAAAGAAATCAGTAAAAGTTATTTCCGACAAAACAAGGATGACGGCGAAAACAACGGCCGAATCAATGTGCAGGATGTGCTTTCAGTTGGCCAGGAACTGGTCATTCAGATTGAAAAAGAAGAACGTGGTAACAAAGGCGCAGCCCTCACCACATTTATCAGCCTGGCCGGCCGTTATCTGGTTTTAATGCCTAATAGCCCACGTGCCGGTGGAATTTCACGCCGGATTGAAGGCGATGAACGTGCGGAACTGCAAGAAGCCTTGCGCGATCTGGAAGTTCCTGATGGCATGGGCATGATTGTTCGCACTGCCGGCGTCGGTAAACAAACCGAAGAACTGCAGTGGGATCTTGAATACCTTGTCCAGCTTTGGACAGCTATTGATGTTGCCACCAAAGACCGTAATGCGCCATTTCTGGTGTATCAGGAAAGTAACATCATCATTCGTGCGTTACGTGACTATTTGCGTAAAGACATTGGTGAGATTCTGGTGGATTCACCAGAAGTTTATCAAACTGGTTATGACTTCATGCGCATGGTCATGCCGCATGAATTGAGCAAATTCAAGCTCTACCAGGACAAAGTTCCGTTGTTTACCCGTTACCAGCTGGAAAGCCAGATTGAAAGCGCTTTCCGTCATGAAGTGCGACTGCCTTCCGGTGGCGCTCTGGTAATCGATCCCACTGAAGCGTTGATTTCAATTGACGTCAACTCGGCGCGTGCCAATAAGGGCGGCGATATCGAGGAAACGGCACTGAATACCAATCTGGAAGCAGCTGAGGAAATTGCCCGTCAATTACGCTTGCGTGATTTGGGTGGACTGGTGGTTATCGACTTTATTGATATGGGACCTACCCGTAATCAACGTGAGGTGGAAAATCGTCTGCGTGACCATCTAAAATCAGATCGTGCTCGCGTTCAGATTGGCCGAATTTCACGGTTTGGTTTACTGGAAATGTCACGTCAGCGTTTACGGCCTGCTTTGGGAGATGCACATCAGGAAGTCTGTCCTCGTTGTGCCGGTTTAGGCCATGTTCGTGGCGTAGAATCTTTAGGTTTAGCCGTATTAAGACTGGTTGAAGAAGAAGCGACAAAAGACAGCGTCAGCCAGCTGGTAATTCAATTACCGGTTTCTGTGGCAACTTTCATGCTGAATGAAAAACGTGCCCAGATTGATACGATTGAAAAACGTCATGGCGTGCGTTTGGTATTGATTCCCAATCCGCATCTGGAAACACCACATTACGATATCGAACGTATTAAAGATGGCAATGAAAAACAGACCAGCAGCCATCAGCTGATTACGACGCCTGAAATTGAAGCAACCGTAGTGTTAAAAGAAAAACCGGTTATGGAACAGCCTGCTGTTACCGGTATTGCCCCTATTGCTCCTGCACCGATTATTAAACCTGCAGCAGCGGCTGAACGTAAGCCAAGTCTGTTAAAACGACTGTTAGGTGTTTTAACCGGTGCTCCGGTAGAAGAACCAGAAGTGAATAACCCCGCTTCTGTTGTTAAAGAGACTGATGTGGAAAAAGAAACCCGTAATCAAAATCGTCGTAGTCGAGGACGAAATAATACCAACCGACGTAATAATAATCGTCCCCGTCGGCCTGAAAATGCTGCCGGTGAAGAGGAGAAAAATATCAAACCAGCGGAAGCATCCACAAAAGTTGCCACCGCAGATGAGAAACCTGCAGCTGAGGCTGCGGGAGATGAAAAAGCGCGTAATCCCAATGCCAAACGTTCACGTCGGGGCGGACGTCGTCGTCGCGGACGTGGTGAAGGCGATGCCGCAGCGGCGGGAACAGTAGCGACTGAGAACTCTGAAACTTCTGAAAAAGTGGAACGTCCGGAAAAGGGCAATGCCATTCCGACACCTCCACCAGAAGTGAATGGTAATGCTATCCCTGAACCAGAACCGGAAATCAATGGCAATGCTATTCCAGTATCGACGGAGCCAGAAGTAGACGGCAACAAAATTCCGGCTAAATCTGCACCACGTCGTTCGCGTACCAGCACCGGAGCATCGACTAATAACCGTCGCCGCCGCGGAGCACCTGCAAAAGATAAAGAAAACCGTGAAACAAAAGAAGTAGAAAAAAATCCTGCTTCGGCTGATAATGAGACTCAGAAGGTTGAAAAACCAAAACCAGTTGAAAAACCAAAACCAACTGAAGAGAGTCCTAAAGCAGATGCCAAGGAATCATAAATTTAGCTGTGACGACTTGCTGAACCTTATTGGTCAGCAAGTCGTATACCATCATCAACGCTGTGAAATTATTGAGTTGCTGGATGGCTGTGAGCTGGTATTACAGGAGCTCAATCAGGACAGTAATATCCAGCCAACACAATACGGAGAAGGGCATCGTCCGGTTCCTGTGACCCATGTTTTACCGGTTTTTGACGGTGAAGGTGAGTTACATGCTGAATTAGTCTCAGCCGGTCTGGATCAATTACTGAGAGAGCAAGGCCTCTACGGCCAGTAAATCCTGCTCTGTATCTACCCCGTGTCCCGGATCAACCTGGGCTTCTGTCAAATGTATCCGATTGCCATGGTAAAGCGCTCGAAGCTGTTCCAGTGATTCAAATTGTTCTGGTGGTGCAGGTGGTAATTCATGATAACGATGCAAAAAATCTGCTCGATAGGCGTACATGCCAACATGCTTTAAATGCGGCATAGTGACGTTGTCGAGGGGCTGTTTGTTATTAAATTGCTCGCGTAACCATGGAATAGGAGCGCGGCTAAAATACATCGCATAACCTTTAGCATCCACCACCACTTTAACGATATTAGGATCAAATACCTGTTCAGCGTCTTCAAGCGGGCTGTAAAGCGTAGTAATGGCTGCTTCACGATGGTGGGCCAGATCCGCGGCGACCTGATTAATCAACAAGGCCGGCAAACAGGGCTCATCTCCCTGTACATTCACTACTAAATCATCACCATGAAAAGCTCTTAACTGAGCCACTTCTGCCAAACGATCGGTGCCGGAAATATGATCATCCCTTGTCATGCAGACATCTGCACCAAAACTTTTTGCCGCTTCGGCAATACGCTGATCATCTGTTGCGATAATGACTTCACTGGCTTCACTTTCCAGGGCTCTTTCATAGACATGCTGAATCATCGGTTTTCCGACGATTTGACGTAAAGGCTTACCTGGCAGCCGGCTTGAAGCAAAGCGGGCCGGAATAATGATTTTAAATTGCATCAGTAGGTTTCTTCAGCCGTCAGTTCGCGTGCTTCATCAATTAACATTACCGGAATTTCATCACGAATGGGATACGCCACACGGCAGGCTTTACACACCAGTTCCTGAGATTGTTTCTGATATAAAACACTGCTCTTACAGACGGGGCAGGCGAGTATTTCCAATAAGGTTTTATCCATTTAAAGCTCTCTTAATTTTTTGTCGATTGCTGGACCAAGTGATGGGCTGAGTTTAGCTTCCGCTGGCACATACCACATGTTTTCTGTGGCAAAGCCCTGACATTTTACCGCATCTTTTTCAGTCATCAGTATGGGATAGGCCTCTGCAAACTGGAAATCTGCTTCAGTATAGGCATGATGATCAGCAAATGCATGGGGAATGATGGTTAAACCGAGTTGTTGCAACTGGTCAAAAAAACGTTGCGGATGACCGATTCCGGCGACGGCATAAACAGGGGTTTCAGCAAATTCAGTTAATGATATGTGGCGGTTATTATTCTTTAACTGGGTTGCCTGCTGGAGTTGCAGTTGCATGGTGAGTCGCTGAGAATCGGACTCACCATGAAAAATAATAAAATCAACGGTTTCAAGCCGGGATAATGGTTCACGCAATGGTCCAGCAGGTAAACATAATTGATTGCCCAGACCTCGTTTGGCATCAATAATAACGATTTCCATATCACGCTCTAGCCGGTAATGCTGCAGTCCATCGTCGGTGATAATCACATTACAGGAATTTTCCGCTAACAGTTGTTGCCCCGCGGCTACCCGATCCGGAGCCACCACCACTGGACAGTGAGTGCGCTGATGAATTAACAAGGGCTCATCACCGACTTCGGCAGCCGAACTGTTCAGCTGAACACTGCATGGATAATGATCTGCCTTGCCGCCATAACCACGACTGATAATGCCTGGTTGCCAGCCCTGATTCTGTAAGTATTGCGCCAGCCAGATCACAAAAGGGGTTTTACCACTGCCACCAACACTGATATTGCCCACTACAATGACGGGCACTGGAAGTGATAGTTGTTCGAACAGGCCTTTTCGGTATGACTGACGTCTTAGACTGATAATGAGTCGATATAACCAGCTGACTGGACGTAACAGCAGTGAGACTAACGAGGGGCGATACCAGTTATTAGTTAGCCAATCCGTCTTCATTATTGTTGTTGAAACTGCAGTCGATGAAGTTCTGCGTAATGATCGCCTTTACTGATCAATTGTTGATGAGTACCGGTTTCAACAATGCGCCCATCATGCATCACCACAATAAGATCGGCTTTTTCGATAGTGGATAGTCGATGCGCTATAACCAATGTGGTTCGGCTTTGCATCAGATTTTCCAATGCTGACTGAATATGTCGTTCGGCTTCCGAGTCCAGTGAGGCGGTGGCTTCATCAAGAATCAGAATGGGCGTGTCACGTAATAACGCCCGGGCAATAGCCAGTCGTTGTCGCTGTCCACCAGACAATAAGACACCATTCTGGCCGACTTCAGTCTGCAAGCCTTCCGGTAGTTTCTGAATGAATTCCCAGGCATGAGCTGCTTTGGCTGCCGCAATAATACGTTCTTTAGCCACAACTTCTTTTTGACCATAGGTAATATTATTGGCAATCGTATCGTTAAACAGAATAACCTGCTGATTAACCAGGGAAATCTGTTGACGTAAATCCAGCAACTTGAGATCGCTGATATCCGTTTCATCAATGAATATCTGACCTTCTGTAGGTGAATAAAATCGAGGTAACAGACTAACCAATGTAGTTTTTCCACTTCCGGAATGTCCTACAAACGCAATGGTTTGACCGGCTTTTACCTCAAAGCTGATATTGTCCAGAACCTTTCGTGAGTTTGGATTGTATTGAAAGCCCACCTGTTGAAAGCGAATATCGCCTCTGGCACGTTCCAGTTGCTTTGTACCGGTGTCTGCTTCCGGTTGTTGGTCCAGCATTGTAAATACACTATCGGCGGCTGCGATACCGGCCTGAAGTTTGGAATTGAGTTTGGTGAGGCGTTTTAGCGGTGTCAGGATCATAAACATCGCCGTGATAAAGGAAATAAAGGTGCCCACGGTGATCTGCTCAAGCATTTGCGGCAGGGTGGCCAGATAAATCACCACAGCCAGTCCAAGCACGGCAATTAATTCGATAATGGGCTGGCTGGTCGCTTCGGTAGCGATCTTTTTCATTCGTTGACGACGGTTCAGCTGATTGACCTTATCAAAACGTTTGGCTTCATATTGTTGGCTTCCAAACGTTTTCACCTCACGGTGGCCTTCAATCACTTCACTGGAGGTATGGCTGACATCGCCCATTGAATCCTGAATGGTCTTACTGATGCGTCTGAAACGTGAACTGATTTTGTAGACCAGCAGGCCAATAAACGGCACCGTCAGTAAAATAATTAACGAAAGCAAGCCATTCAGATAAATCATCCAGGCAAGCAGGCCAACAATCGTCAAGGTGTCCCGAACTAATACCAGAATGGCGTCCGTCGCAGCATCAGCTACCTGCTCAACGTCATACAGTAGTTTGGACATCAGCTGCCCGGAAGTGCTTTTATCGTAAAAGCTGGCAGGTAATGTCAGCAAGCGATCAAACATTTCGGATCGCAAGGTCATGATCACATTACGGGCGATCCAGCCTAAACCATAGGTGGTTAGAAAGTTGGCGACACCACGAATCAGAAAAATAGCGATTAACGCAATGGGGATCCATTTAATAATAAACGGATCTTTTTCGACAAAACTGCCGTCCATTAACGGTTTCATCAAAGCAGCCATCGCGGTTTCACTGCCGGCATAAACCAGCATGGACAAAATAACGGCGCCAAACACCAGCCAATAGGGTTTTACATAAGTCAGCAGGCGCTTATACAGTTGGACAGCGCTCATTTCATTGGCTATTTGTTTCATGGAGTCTCAGCAGTTTTTTGGCGTGTTGCCAGTGTCAAACGGGTAAAACCAAGTAATTGCGCGGCATCCATCGCCGTAACGATATGTTGATATTCGGCATTGGCATCAGCGCTGATAATGATATGTGGATCAGCATTATCGCCTGCAGTGGTTTTCAGTAAATCCCTTAAGGCATCGCGGGTGGCAACGGCTATTGGTGTTTCATTAACCAACACTTCTCCATTTGCCCGGATAATAATGTCAATCGGTGTTTCCTCTTCCGTCAGTGCCTGACCGCTGGCTTCAGGTAAATCCACTTTTAAAGAACTTTCCCGAATAAAGCTGGTAGAGACCATAAAAAACAGTAGTAGCAGAAACACCACATCAATCATCGGCGTCAGATTGACGTCGGGCTCTTCAGAATTCCGTGGCAACAATTTCATTGCGAACGTGCCTCATCAGGGTCAAACTCACGTTCGCCATGTAACATTTCAATTAACTGCATGGCTTGTTCTTCCATACTGACCACCAGTTGATTGATTTTCCCACGGAAATAACGATAGAAAATCACACTGGGAATGGCCACGACCAAACCGGCTGCAGTGGTCAGTAATGCCTCAGAAATACCGCCGGCCAGTGTTTCCGGGTTTCCGACACCTTCCAGCGTAATGACGGCAAAAACTTTAATCATGCCAATAACGGTACCCAACAAACCGATTAGGGGGGAGATCGCGGCAATAGTGCCTAAGGTATTCAGGTTGCGTTCCAGTAGCTGAGTTACATGGCGACCCGTATCCTCAATACTTTCTTTGGTAATTTCTCGAGAACTGTTGCGATTGATAAGACCTGCAGCGAGAATTTGACCAAGCGGAGAGTTTTTTTGCAGTGAGTTAATGCGATATTGATCAATTTGTTTGAATTGTAACCACTGCCAGATCTGAGTGATTAATTCAGGTGGTGCAATACGACGTTGTTGTAGACTCCAAAACCGCTCTGCAATAATTGCAATGGCAATTATCGAACAGCCAAGTAGCGGTAACATCAGCCAGCCACCTGCTTTAAATAGTTCCAGCATGCTCCATCCGTCCCAGTTAATGAAATGTTGCCATGATACGTGAAAACGCATTTATTCAGTAGCGTTACGCATCCATATTCTACGGTGTTGCTCCCGCCATCCAATGGGCATTAAATCTATGTGTTGGTCGAGTTTGATAGATAATGCACCTTGTTTACCCGTTTGAAATGTTTTGCTGCCAATATCCTGGTAACGGGAAACTACCTCTTCAGAAGGAAAGTTGTAGCGGTTTTGATGACCACTGGCGAATAAAACATAGCGTGGAGAAACCTGCCTGATAAACGTCGTAGAGGATGAGCTGCGGCTGCCATGGTGAGGTGCAATCAGAATATCGGCTTTGAGCTGCTGCTCATATTGTCTTATAAGTTTTATCTCGGCTTTTCGCTCAATATCGCCCGTCAATAAAACCGTACCATATGGACCGCTGATTTTAAGTACGCAGGATAAATCATTACGGCTACCGGTTTGATCTTTATCAGGATGTAAAACGTCAAACCGGACCTGATCCCACTGCCATGACTGGCCATCTCTGCAGAATTCACTGCCAGCTAATTTATCAGGATCACTGCTTAGAATCTGTTTAGTGGGATAGCTTGATAAAACGGCACTTGCTCCGCCAATATGATCGTTATCTGCATGACTTATCATCAGCATATCGAGTTGCTTGATACCTTGATATCGAAGATAAGGCACTACCACTGCAGCACCGGTATCAAAATTACCAAAAGCCGGACCGGTGTCAAAAACCAATGTATGATTTTCAGTTTGCACTACGGCTGACAAGCCTTGTCCCACATCGAGTAACGTAAACCAGATTTCACCGCTTTCTGGTTTATTTGGCAGATAATAAAAAAGTGGCAATAACATAACAGCACCCAGCCAGCGTAAAGGCCAACCCCGTGGGGCAAGTATTATCAGCGTGCCAATGATTGATATGGCGAGCAGCTCAACGGGAAACACAGGTGTTTGCCAGACAGAAAAGGGTGATTGTGCCAGCCACTCCAGATACCACCACAATTTGGATAACAACCATTCTGTAAGTTGCAGCAGCCATTCAGCCAATCGCAGATCAAAGCTTAACAACAGCATGGAAATTAACAACAGCGGAACAACCAGGAAACTGATCACCGGCACCGCAAGCAGGTTAGCTAACGGTGCAATCAACGAGGTTTCCTGAAAAAACAGTAAAAGTAATGGCGTCAGACCTATTGCAATCCATAGATGAATATGCAGCCAGAGCCATTTTCTGGCCGGTTGTCGATATTGTGCTATATACAAAATGCAGGCAACAGCAGCAAATGAAAGCCAGAAACCTGCTGCCAGAACCGCAAATGGATCCAGCATCAGAATCAATATCAAGCTCAGACTCAGCACATGCAGCGGATCAGTACGACGTTTTATAAAGATACTGAGCATCACCACGCTGACCATTACTAATGCACGCTGAGTCGGGATGGATAATCCGGCCAGCAAGGCATAGAACAAAGCCAGTAAAAATCCGCCAACAGCACCGGCCTGCCTGTCGCTTAATGTTAATAAATGACGACTGCGTATTCGCCAGAGCAGTTTGGCAGTAAAAAATCCCAGTGCTGCAGCGAGTCCTATATGCAATCCGGAGATTGCCAGTAAATGGCTGGTACCAGTTTGTCGTAAAGTATCCCATTGGCTTGTTTGCATATTGTCACGGTTACCAACAGCCAGCCCTTGAACTAACGCCAGCGAAGGACTTTGCTTTAAGACGTCGGACATTTTATCTATTAACTGCGCGCGCCAATGATTAACCGATAGCAAATTTGCTGAATGTAATTTTTGATTATGATCAGATTCCCGGATATATCCGGTAGCCCCGATCTGTTGCTGAAACAGCCATGCTTCGTAATCAAACCCACCCGCGTTGGACATACCATGTGGGGCTTTCAAGCGAACGGAGAACTGCCATTTTTCACCAGATTTGGGGAGGTTGGTGGGAGGGAAATACCAACTCAAGCGAATCTTCTCGGGCAGCTTTAAATCGTTATTTTCCGGTTTGAATTCAAAACGGATTCGTTGATCGTTATGATGTGGCAGCGAGGTAATGAAACCTGACACCACAATATCCTGTCTCTCAAGTGTAGGATCAAGCTGATCATCTATTCTGAGCTGAGCCTGGAAACTCGCCCATACCACCGCCACAACAAACCACATAACGGTCCATTGAGACCGCCGCCAGACAATAATCATCAAGGGGATTAAAGTGAGCAGCCAATATGGAGAGAGCAGCTGGGGCAACCATGCCACCAGTAAACAGCCCGACAAAAATGCAATGGCAGGTTTAATCATATATCCCTATAATGACCGCCGTTTATCAGCAATACTGAGACGTAATGCCTCGTAAGTTCCTAAAACGAATCATGCCAGATCATGTCACCATGCGCGAGCATAAGCATATGCGGCGTTTTGGCGAAAAGATCATGGCGCCGGAATTGTGGCATCTTAACCGCAGATCAGTATCTGCGGCGGTGGCGATAGGGGTTTTCTTTGCCTTTATACCGATGCCCGGACAAATGCTGGTGGCGGGTCTGCTGGCTATCTGGTTACGGGTAAACCTGCCTATTGCCGTGATGTGTGTATGGATAACCAATCCATTGACCATGGCGCCAATTTACTTTTTCACTTATAAAGTCGGCGCTATCCTGCTGGATGTGCCACTGCGCACGCATGAATTTGCTTTCAGTCTGGAATGGTTGTGGCAGGAGATAGGATTTATCTGGCAACCATTATTACTCGGTTCGGTAATCTGCGGCGCGCTGGCTGCGTTAGCGGGTGTGATTATTGTTCGATTAATCTGGCGTCTGGTCGTGATCAACAGTTGGTTAAAACGCTACCAGCGCCAAAATTCAGCTAAACGAAAAGATAAATAAATCAGTTTTGTAATTTGCCATCAATCAACGTTAACTGCTGATCCATTCTGGCAGCAAGTTGTCTGTCATGCGTTACGATGACCAGTGCTGTACCCAGTTCCGTATTCAATTTCATAATCAAATCAAAAATACCTTCAGCAGTCTGGTGATCCAGATTTCCGGTAGGTTCATCAGCCAACAGGCAGGCAGGTTTTGTAATTAATGCGCGAGCCAGTGCCGCACGCTGACGTTCACCACCCGATAATTCGCTGGGTTTATGATGTGCCCGGTGACCCAGTCCTACCTGTTGTAACAGTTCATTGGCCTGTTGTTTGGCTGCCTTGGGATGCATGCCGCCAATAACCAGTGGCATAGCAACGTTTTCTTCTGCCGTGAACTCAGGTAGTAAATGATGAAACTGGTAAACAAAGCCTAATGATTGATTGCGTAATTTACTGAGATCATTGACTGAAAGTTTGCTGATATCCTGACCCAATACCTCAATTTTTCCGTCAGTTGGACCGTCCAGTCCGCCAAGCAGATGCAATAGCGTACTTTTACCGGAACCTGAACTGCCGACTATCGCAATACGGTCACCAGCAAGCACTTGCAGATTAATATCCTGTAATACTGGGGTTTCCAGATTACCGTCTTTATAGCGCTTTACCAGTTTTTCGCAGCGAATTACCGTGTTATCAGTCATAACGTAAAGCCTCAGCCGGTTTAACCTGAGCGGCACGCCAGGAAGGATAGATAGTCGAAAGAATGGATAAAACAAAGGCAGTAATACCAATCACCGTGACATCGTTCCAATGCAAATCGGAAGGCAGGTCACTGATGTAATACACTTCTGCTGGCAGGAACTGGTAGCCTAAAATGGTTTCTATCCAGGCGATAATGTTAGAGACATTCAACGCCAGAATGACCCCACCTATCACCCCCAGAATTGTGCCAATGAGACCGATAACAATACCCTGCACCATGAAAATCCCCATGATGCCGCGCGGTGACATGCCCAGCGTCCTCAAAATGGCAATATCTGCATATTTATCGGTTACCATCATTACCAGCGTTGAAACGATGTTAAATGCCGCAACGGCCACAATCAGCATCAGAATGACAAACATCACGGTTTTTTCGGTTTTTAAGGCACGGAAAAAGTTAGCATGCTGGTAAGTCCAGTCAGCTGCGCGATATTCTGCAGGCAGGGTTTGTAAAAGCTCTCGGGTAATTCTTGGAGCCTGATAGACATCGTCCAGTTGCAATCGCAGGCCCGTTACTTTGCCGGGTATGCGGAATAAATTAGCGGCATCCTCAATATTCATGATGGCTAACGCACTGTCATATTCATACATGCCGATTTCAAAAACACCTGATACGGTCAAACGTTTCAGTCTGGGAATAACCCCGGCAGGGGTTGGGGTAACGTGTGGTGTGATCACCGTGATTTTATCGCCGGTGCCCACGCCCATGGCAATGGCTAAATCCTTACCCAGAATAATGCCGTAACTGCCCGGTTGCAATGAGTCAAAGCGACCCTGAATGATTTTGTCACCAATACTGGAAACCTTAGGCTCCAAAGAGGGATCAACCCCACGGATTTGGGTGCCTCGAACCCGGCTACCCTGATTCAGCATTGCCTGGCCTTCAACAAAAGGAGCAGTATTTATAACCCTTGGGAAGCCTTCGATAAGTACCTCGGCCTTTTCCCAGTCAGCCAGTGTTCCATCCGAGCCGGTGACAAAAGCATGTGATGTCATACCGAGAATGCGTTCGCGTAATTCCTTTTCAAAACCATTCATTACCGATAACACGGTAATCAATGCGGCCACACCGAGCGCGACGCCCAGCATAGAGGTCATCGAGATGAATGAAATAAAATGATTACGCCGTTTAGCCCGGGTATAACGGGCGCCGATATAGACACTTAGAGGTCTGAACATATATTCGCTCTGGCAAAAAGCCCGCTATTACAGCGGGCTAGTGCATATTATTTTGGGTTGACGGTTTGGGTACCGTTTTCGGTGCCTAGTAACAACACGTCCGCAGGACGCATTGCAAACAAGCCGTTAGTCACTACGCCAACGATATCGTTCAGTGTTTTTTCCAGTTTGATAGGTTCCATAATATCCAGACCATGCACATCCAGAATGACATTATGGTTATCGGTGATCACGCCTTCACGATAAACTGGCTGACCGCCCAGTTTAACGATTTCACGGGCGACGTAGCTACGCGCCATCGGGATCACTTCAACCGGTAACGGGAATTTGCCCAGCACATCAACCAGTTTGGTTGCGTCAGCAATACAGACAAATTTATCAGCCACTGCTGCAATAATTTTTTCGCGGGTTAATGCACCGCCACCACCTTTAACCAGTTGCAGATTGTGGTTTGATTCATCTGCACCATCTACATATACCGCGACTTCTTTAACCTCGTTTAAATCAAAAACATGAATGCCGTAATCCTTGAGCCGTTGGGTGGAAGCATTTGAACTGGATACAGCACCTTCAATACGACCTTTAATGGTAGCTAACGCATCAATAAAGTGATTAACGGTAGAGCCGGTGCCAACACCTACGACACCATCAGTGGTAATGTATTCCAAAGCCGACCACGCAGCTTGTTTCTTCATTTCATCAGCAGTCATTGCGATTCCTTGTTAATTTGAATGGCTTGATTTTATCCGGCTAATTATAGAGATAAATGATGGTCAATGGTAACGTAGTCATCTTTGTTAACCTAACAGACTGAATCTGGAACACCATGCTCACAGGCTATGTAGAAAAAATCCTTAAAGCGCGCGTCTACGATGTCGCTATCGAAACCCCTTTGGATTTGATGCCAAGATTATCCAAGCGGTTGAATAATCAGATTCTGATTAAACGCGAAGACTTGCAGTCGGTTTTTTCCTTTAAATTGCGTGGTGCCTATAACAGGATGAGCCACTTAACCGATGCTGAGCGAAAGCAGGGGGTGGTCGCCGCTTCAGCAGGTAATCATGCGCAAGGTGTTGCGCTGGCCGCCAGCAAAATGGGTATTTCCGCCATCATTGTTATGCCGATAACTACGCCACCAATCAAAGTGGAAGCGGTACGTATGTTGGGTGCTGACATTACTTTGCATGGTAATAGTTACGATGAAGCGTTTGATTATGCCAAGCAAGTTTCTGCTGATGAGGGACGGGTGTTTATCCATCCTTATGATGATCCTCTGGTGATAGCCGGACAGGGCACCATTGCGATGGAAATCATGCGCCAGCATCCCGATCCAGTTTATGCAGTATTTATTCCGGTAGGTGGCGGCGGTTTGCTAGGCGGAATGGCGGCTTATATAAAAGCCATCTGGCCTGAAATCAAAATTATTGCAGTTGAACCTGCCGATGCTGCGAGTCTCAAAGCTGCTCTTGATGCCGGTGAAAGAGTCAAACTGGATCAGGTAGGGTTGTTTGCCGATGGAACTGCGGTCAGACAGGTTGGTGAAGAGCCATTCCGGATTGCACAAAAAACGGTTGATCATGTGGTGACGGTGGAGACCGATGAAATCTGTGCTGCGATAATGGATGTGTTTGATGATACCCGCTCAATTGCCGAGCCTTCAGGGGCGTTATCGATTGCCGGTGCCAAAAAATATATTCAGCAAAATGGTTTGTATGACAAAACCATGGTGGTTATCAACAGCGGCGCAAATATGAATTTTGATCGGCTCCGGCATGTGGCAGAACGGGCTGAAATTGGTGAACGCCGGGAAGTATTGTTTGCCGCAACTATTGACGAGCAGCCGGGTAGTTTCCAACGCTTCTGCAAGACTTTGGCGGAACGCGGAATAACCGAGTTTAATTATCGATATGCTGATAAACAGCAGGCACAGGTGTTTGTTGGGGTGCGGATGTCTGGTCGCGAAGAAGAACGACAGATCCTCTTTGAAAACCTGACTCAAGCAGGCTACCAGTGGATCGATTTTAGCGATAATGAAATGGCGAAATTACATGTTCGTTATATGGTTGGTGGCCATGCACCTCAAGCTGAAAATGAACGTCTGATTCGTTTTGAATTTCCGGAACGACCGGGGGCCTTGTTACGTTTTCTGACACATATCGGTCAGCGCTGGAATATCAGCCTGTTTCATTATCGTAATCATGGAGCAGCGTATGGCCGGGTGCTGGTTGGGATTCAGGTAGCACCTGAATTCAATGAAGAATTTCAGGCGTTCCTGGATAATCTTGGTTATGTCCACTGGTTGGAAACCGACAACCCGGCCTACGATTTGTTTTTAAAGTAAGCCTAGGGCTTGTTTATCTTTCAGAGCAACTACTGCTGGAGACGCATTTCGTCCAACGAAGCGGAAATGAAAGAACTATAAGTCTTAATCCGTTAGTGTGGTGGTATCACTGATCAATTGAATCTGGCCATGGACATCAACTGAGACTTTATTGCTGCCAGCTTCAAGTGCTACGGGTGCACTTTTGCTGCTCATATCGGCGGACATCATCATGCTGCTTTCCATGCGATGAACCGGCGCATAGCCGCTGGTATTGACTGACATATTAACCAGGCGATAACCCGGTTCATCAAATTGCTGCTGAATTAACGATGCTTTATTACGAAACTTGCTGATAGCCTGTTGCATCAGGTCGTTTTGAGTTGATTCGATTAATTCGTCGGATAATGAAAATTCCATGGATTGTACTGTGCCAAGAGATTGAATTTCACCCAATAATTCGCTCATCTGATTGAAATCGTGACTGTTTAAGCGAATTTGCTGGCTTACCTGCCAGGAGACGATTTGACTGTCTTTATACATCGGGCGGGTTTGGTAGCCGGTGGTTTGAGATTTGACCGCATCAAAATCTTTGATTTTCGCCAGTAACTGATTGCTGCGTTGATTGACCTGCTGACCCAATTTAGCCGGATCTGTGCCATTAAGCATTACCTGAATCACACTGCTTACCTTGTCATTTGCCACTTCGGTGGCGGCTGTTGCATTGAGATTGATTAGGTTAAAGTTTATTTCTGTTTCAGCTGCAGCAGACGCGGAATAAAACAACATGGCAACAATAAAAAAAGTATTTTTCATAAAGTGAAGGTTCCTGTGAGAAGTGGATTGAAGTGTTATTTGGCTTGCTGTCGGTGCAGCTTGATTGCTAAATTAGCAGGATTTGACTGACACTGTCAGCTGATTACCGCACAAAAATTATTTTTAATATTGAGGATAGACATGAAAGCTGAACAAAAAATTCTGCCTGATTCTGATACGTTGATCGAGGCTGCTGCCGAACATTTTGTGGTGACCGCCCGTTCAGCCATTGCCAAAAGAGGCGTATTTTATGTTGCGCTTGCCGGTGGTTCGACACCAAAAGGACTGTATCAGAAACTGGCTACTTCACCTTATATCGAACAGATAGATTGGGCAAGAGTGCAGATATTTTTTGGTGATGAGCGCTGTGTGCCGGCCACTCACGATGACAGCAACTTTAAAATGGCCAGACTGGCAATGCTGGATCATTTACCTATCCCGGCTGAGAATGTGCATCGCATGCCTACCGAAAGTGGCGATGCTGCTGAGGTTGCAACTCGTTATGCCAGTACCATCAAAATGGTGATGGAAGATAATCCTTTTGATCTGGTGCTCCTCGGGTTAGGGCCTGATGGTCATATTGCTTCACTGTTTCCAGATACTCCCGCACTGGACGTTACCGATACGCTGACAACCAGTCTGTTTGTGGAGAAATTTCAATCCTGGCGCGTAACATTGACCTATCCGGTAATCAACTCAGCCAGACAGGTGATTGTGTTTATCGCCGGTGAAGCGAAAGCAGATATTGTCAGAGATATTACCAGTGAGGCGGTATCCGGCTTACCGGTTCAGCGGCTCGCGCCGACAGGTGATTATTACTGGTTTATGGACCAGGCTGCTGCGGCACAATAATATGCAAACCTTGTTAGCTGCAGATATCGGCGGTACCAAAACCTTGTTGCAACTCAGTCACCTCGAAGGTGAAATTATTCTGCAACAACGTTTGGAAAATGATGATTATGCTGATTTTGAAAGTCTGCTGACAGCGTTTTTATCTACTGTAGCCGTCGATTTTCTGCCAGTCAGTAGCGCATGTTTTGCCGTGGCAGCACCGTTAAGGGGATGCCGAGTGCAACTGACGAATCGACCCTGGATTATCGATAGCGATAAGCTGAAGCAGCAATTTCCACTTGCTGAGCTTTGCCTGGTCAATGATTTTGCCGCGGTGGGTCATGGTATCGGTGAACTTGAAGAGAATGATCTCATTGTGCTGCAGCAAGGTAAGCCGGAAGCCAAATCATTACGAGCAGTCATTGGTGCAGGTACCGGGTTGGGGCAGGCTATTCTGTCACCTCTCCATAAAAGCTGGCGGGTATGGCCGACAGAAGGCGGCCATACCGACTTTGCTGCTCAGGACACCCAACAGCACGCTTTATTGAATAAACTGTTTGAACAATTTGAGCATGTCTCCTACGAGCGGGTATTATCAGGCTCCGGCCTGGTTATGCTGTACCATTTTATTGCCGAACAGCAAGGTGACAACACGACATTGAATTTAACGGCAGAACAGATAAGTCAGTCTGCTCTGCAAGAAACAGATCCTGCGGCAGTAAAAGCCATGCAGTTATTTATGCAGATTTACGGAGCTCAGGCGGGTAATCTGGCGCTAATGACCTTGCCCAGAGCCGGAATTTTTGTCGCTGGAGGTATTGCGGTAAAGAATCTGGCCTTATTTGAACAGGGCTTTTTCATGCAGTCGTTTCTGGCGAAAGGCAGGATGCGTGGGGTGCTGGAGCAGATACCGGTGTATTTGATCAACAATCCTGATGTGGGACTCCGTGGAGCACGTTTGTTGGCTCGAAAAGCGTTGTATAATGTTGACCATGACCGATAAAAAAAACCACATTATGGTGAACGTTGAAACCACTTACCTGGATCATGAATCTGATCCGGCCAGAGCAAGATATCTTTTTGCCTATACCATTACCATTACCAATGAGGGCGATACGCCAGCGCGGTTATTATCACGTTACTGGAAAATCACTGGTGGCGATGGTCATGAACAGGAAGTGGAAGGTGATGGCGTGGTTGGTCAGCATCCTTATCTGGCGCCAACAGAAACATTTACCTACACCAGTGCGGCGATGCTGGATACCCCAGTCGGTATGATGCAGGGCCATTACAATATGATGGATGACAGTGGCAGCCGCTTTGCGGTCGATATCCCGGCATTCACATTGGCTGCTCCGCAAAAGCTGCATTAATAACCCGGCTTATAAACAGTTTCCAATCGAACCTGCCGCACATATCCGGCCATCTATCCAGATAGCTTTGTCCAATTTTGCATTTTGCAAATCACTGCCCCCCAGTTTGGCATCACGTAAATTGGCAAAACTCAAATCACTGTCGGATAAATTACTGTAAGACAAATCAGCCTGCTGCAGGTTGGCTCCTTTCAAATTGGCCCCCTGTAAATTGGTATAACTCAGGTTACTAAGTGGTAAATCTGCATAGCTTAAGTCAGTCCCAACCAAATCAGCATTCATCATATTTGACATGGCGAGTCCGCTGTTGCGAAGGTTGGCTCCCGTTAACGTGGCTGAAGGGATGTCCAAGCCGGGTTTCAGACAGTTTTCCCAATTCACCAACGGGGCTGGAGCAGTGTCGCAATCTGCTTCAGAAATATTCGAAGGGGTTGGGAATGAAATCGCACCTATAAATACACCCGTTAAAATCACACTGATAATAAATATCGGCCAAAAACGGGCAGGACGTTCCGGTTTGAGTCTTTTTAATAATTCACTGCGCTGTTGGCGCTGCTGAATTAAAAAGTCCGGTTCCTGTTTGCGTCGCTGTTGCCGACGCATTTCACGTTCGGCTTCGGTAAGCGGCTGTTCATTGCGCCTATCAAAACCATCACGTTCATCAATGGGTAATGGAGGGGGGATGACCGGGTCAACAGTGTCCAGTGCGATGATATCGCCCAACGGTTGCCAGTATTTCTGATCAGTGCTGACTTCCGTTTGAGCATTAATTCTGCCCAATTGCAGGTTACTTTTCAGCAGGGCCTTTGTGAAAGGGCCACTGATGGTCTTATCCTGGCGTGTATACCATTTTGTACTGAATTTATTCATTGACCGGTCTTTGGCAACAAGTTGGTTGCTATACTAGCATTGTGTTTAATGCTGGGTGAATTCATGCAAATACCTCAGACCTCACAGGCTGCTCAGGTCACTGTTACGGAAACTGCAAGTCGCACACTGCCACTTTCCCCCGGCCAGGTTGCGCAAGCGGTGGTGGTCTCAGCAGGTAAAGCCGGTGAAAATGTTGATATTCAACTGGCGGGAAAAATCGTCACCATTCAGTCTGGTGTGGATTTGCAACGTGGTCAGACTATCGAGCTACAGCGGTCTGATAGCGGTGATAAAGCGGCGCTTAAACTGATTTCGGTGGCAGCCGTTCCTCCCGTTACAACCGATCTGCGGCCGGGGCAAACGTTGTTGGCTGAGGTCATTAAGTTGCTACCCCAGCAATCCATCTTGCTGGCGCTACAGCAATCCGGAAAGTTATCTGTTCCCCTGGAATTGGATATCAGCAGACTAAGTTCCAGCTTTAAACCCGGTCAGCAGCTTTTAGTGCAAATTCTCAGTAACTCACCGTTAAGCGTGGCTTTACAAACTCCCAATCAAACTTCCTCAGAAACCATGGTTTCCCAACAACGTCGGTTAATGCCAATGGTTTTAGCTCAACCACCGCAATTACAAAATGTTATCAATGCGTTACCTGAATTGAAAAACATGGTGCCGGTGCAAAATGCTGTGAGCCAGCTTTGGCAAAATATCCGGGAATTACAGACTGTCCAGCAACCTGCCAATTTACAGCAGGCCATTCAGCAGTCTGGCGTATTTCTGGAACGACAGTTACTGCAGCCCAATCCGAGTTTAACTGGAGACTTTAAAGCCAATTTACTGAAACTGGCTGCAGCGCTGGAAGGGCAGATCCGGCAGACAGCAAATGGCCAAATCAATGCTCAGAATCTTCCGGCGGAAATTCGAACTGCACTGATAAATCTGCTCAATCAGCCAGCGGCTTTACAGCAATTGCCATCTCATATAACCAGTGCTTTACTGGCTGGCGGGCAGACGCCAGCGCAGTTGCTCACCACGCTTCTGGCTGGACAAGGTTCTGTTGGCGCGACTGTCACAACTAATCAACCGATGAGTTCTTCAAATGCACCTGTTCAACAAATTGCTCAGAATGCCCAATTTCAGGCTGGCGTTACCGAGTTGGCCAGATTGCAGGTGTTATTGCGTGAAGTGGAAACGGCGCTTGCCAGAGTGCAGATGAACCAACTGAACATGGTAAGGGAGGCGGATAGCCCCACCCAACAGCAGGTCTGGTTAATGGATGTGCCACTCAGGGATAAACAACAGTTACAGTGGATGCAGTTACAGTTTCAGCAGGGGACCAAACAGAACCAGCAAGATGAAGAACAATGGCAGGTCACACTTAATCTGGAAACGCAAAATCTTGGCAAACTGCGGGCTTCGATAGGTTTGCAATCAACTGTCGTCAGTGTGGCATTAACGGCAGAAGATCCCAAAGCGGTAGCCTTGCTGGAGGAAAATATCGATTTATTACGTGAAAAACTAGCGGCACTTGATTTACAGGTACAGCAATTAAGTTGTCACTGTGCCCCGGTGGAATGGTTAACGCCGCTGACACAGACTGCTACCTCTGATGCATTAGTGGATATTTCGGTATGAAACAGCAGACGCAGCCATTACGAGCAATTGCACTGCATTATGATGGTGATAATGCCCCGACAGTGACCGCCAGTGGTGAGGGCGATATTGCCGCTGAAATTATCCGCATTGCCAAACAGCACAATATTCCGCTTCGTGAAGATGCAGCGTTAGCGGACATGCTTAAAGATATGCAGCTGGGTGAAGCGATACCCGAAGCTTTATATCGGGTAATCGCTGAAGTGATAGCCTATGCCTATATTGTTTCAGGAAAGTTTCCCAAAGAAAAAGGTTAAATTCCTTTATCAATTCATCTATATCGAACCATTATCATTGAGCTCATATAGGCTAAATTTCTTCAATACTTTATAAATCGCATTATAAAAATCACATTAAGTATTGATTTTAAAATATAAAACCGCTATTTTCATCTGCATGTATCTCTAAAACCGGTCAAAAGTAACCGCATACAGAACAGATGAATAAACTGCTAACAATTGAGTCACAGGTGTCAAAGACATCCGAGCAGAGCCTGACGGCGCCAGTATCTGCTGCGGAAGTTAATGATTTACTGGCGGCACGAATTCTGATTAGCGGGACACGCGTTTCTGATCTGGCTTTTCTGCAAACCATGTTGTCACTTAGTGGATTTACTAACATCACCAGTGCCAATGGCCAAGAAAAGCTGATGCAAGTACTGCGCAAGAATATTAATGATGATCAATGTGATATTGATTTAATTATTCTGGATTGTCGTCTGGGTGAATGTAATGCCCGTGAACTGCGTCTGAAACTGGATCAGTTTGATGAATGGCGGCGCATTCCAGTTATTGCCCTGACCGAAAAATCCCAATGGAACCATAACCAATTATTAACGGATTTGGGGCATGGGGTGACGTCGCTTTTATATCGGCCGCTTACTGCTGAATCATTGCCGCCTGCAGTTATGACAACGCTGGCTACCAAGCGCGAACGTGATCATTACTATCTCCGCCAACAACAGATTGAAGACGAAAATGCCCAGCTACGGGTGATGGAAGCTCGACTGCAATTTTCAGTAAATCATGATGATTTGACTGGTCTGGCAAACCGGCGTCGGCTTGAACAGGCACTTGAAATTACTTTAACGCAGGTGCGGAATTTCCATACCAGTAGTGCGGTGTTTTATATTGATCTGGATAGCTTCAAAGTTCTTAACGACGCTGAGGGTCATGAGGCGGGTGATAGCCTACTGGTACAGGTTGCGAATTCGTTGCGGGGATTTTTTAAAGTCCGCGACACACTGGTTCGAATCGGTTCTGATGAGTTTGCGGTATTAGTCGATACCATCGATCCGGAAACCGCCGTAGCGCGGGCAGAAGGTTTGCGAGACCTGTTTGATGGCTACAGTTTTACTTTCCATGATCATCAATATCATTTATCTGCCAGTATCGGTGTTAAATGTATTTCCGAAGCGGATGCCTCGACAGTAGGTGAAATTCTGTCGCATGCCAATCAGGCCTGTTATACCGCCAAAAAACGTGGACGCAATCGTGTGCATGTATACAGCCCGGCAGATCGTGAGATGTATGCATTAAGACACAGTGTCAAATGGGCGCCCAGAATTCGTGCGGCATTGAAACAAGAAAAATTTGTTCTGGAATTTCAGCCCATCTACTCGCTCAAAGAGAGAAAAATCAACCATTACGAATGTTTGATTCGAATGCGTGGACAGGGCGACAAACTCTATTACCCACAGGATTTTATTCCCGTTGCTGAGGCCATGGGGTTAATTCACCAGATTGATTTGTGGGTGGTTAATCATGCATTTGAATTGCTGACACACATACCGAGTGATACGGCACTGGCGGTTAATTTGTCAGGCAATATTTTCCTCGATCAGAATTTATATCCTCTGGTGGAACGCAAACTGCTGGAAACCGGTGCCGATCCTTCGCGTCTGGTCTTTGAAATTACTGAGACGTCAGCGATATCCAATTTTGAACAAACCAAACAGATGGTGGATCGTCTGCGAAATTTGGGGTGCCGCTTCGCACTGGATGACTTTGGTGCCGGTTTCAACTCTTACAGCTATTTAAAACATTTCCCGGTAGATATATTGAAAATTGATGGTGGGTTTATCACCAATTTACATAATGATCCGGTGGATCAATTATTGGTGAAATCAATGATTGATATCTCACACAGTCTCGGCAAAAAAACGGTAGCTGAGTTTGTTGAGGACAGGGAAACTTTGAAGATGTTGCAGGAATTCGGTGTGGACTTTGTCCAAGGTTATTTAATTGGTAAGCCGCAACGAGCGTTGCCTAATAAATCCTAGTGTAAATCGGTTACGGACTGACGCTGTATCCCATGCAGACGGGTAATCAACAATGCTTCTTCCTCACTCAGGTTGCAATTATCAATAAGCTGATTGATATCAACACCTTTTCTTGCCAGGCGAATGGCATGCTCGTAACTTTGTTGTTGAGGCTGTCCCAAATCCATACTGTTTTGCTGCTCACGTATTTTCATCAGGGTTTGTTCAAAGCGAACAATTCGTTCATCCGAACCCACTGCAGCACTGCATAAAGCAGATAACTGTTGCTGCAGAGCACTGATTTGGTTGGCCTGAGAGCGGCTCAATCGAAAGAAACGGTAGCTGGTGACCAGTAGCACAATCCCCAGCAATCCCACCAAACTGTATAAGCCGTATAACATCATGATATATCTCCTGAGATATCACACATATTCATCAATAATGCCGGTTTTAGGAGGCCGCTTTGGCTGTTTATTTTCTTTTTCATTATCTTCGACATGATTATCGTCCTGCTCGTTCTGTTTATGGCGACGTTTTTCATCTGCAGGAACATCCACTCTTGTTGTAGGAACAAGTGGTTGAGCAGGATGAATTTCGTCAGCCATGTCACATTAGAAACTGGCGATATCAGCGATTTCGTCATCATTCAGCAGTTTATTGACGTCAACCAGAATCAATAACGTTTTATCTCGGTTACATACGCCTTGAATAAAACGAGAACTGTCATCACTGCTGACATTAGGCGCAGTGTCAATTTCTGATTGATGTAAATAAACGACCTCAGCGACGCTGTCGACTAACATGCCAATAACGTTACCACTGACTTCGGCAATAATAATTCGCGAATCTTCGTCAGCTTCACGGGAGGGCAGACCAAACCGCTTGCGAGTATCAATGACGGTTACCACATTACCGCGTAGATTGATGATACCCAGCACATAATCAGGTGCTCCAGGTACTGGAGCTATTTCAGTTGGGCGTAATACTTCCTGCACCTGCATCACATTGATGCCATAGACTTCCTGTTCCAAATGGTAGGTAACCCATTGTAGAATCGGATCACTCCCGGCCTGATTATCTTGCTCGCTCATGGTTTTTTCCTTATTCAAAAAATTGACCAACCTTAATCTGCCAATTTTATGACGCTATTTATATATATTCATCAAAGCACAGTTTGTGCCAATTTTATTGGCTAACGTATTATTTTTAACAGCTCGGGTAACGAAATAATACTACTCAGAGGAGACATTAACATACCCGCCAGCCAGGGTCTCTGACCTGGTTCTCGCCGCCAACGCACATTATCACCCTCGAGCTTGACCACATGACGTATCACTGAAACCGCCAATCCCAATTGTTTATTGTCTACTAATAATATGTATCGGTTGTTATCTGAATTACTTGATTGATTGGTGATCAATGTCGTCAAATCAATTACTTGGGTATGCTGTTGAGGCCGACTTAAGGTGCCAACAACATAGCTTGGATGCCCTGGAATTTGCGACAACCCATCGTCTGGCCAGTTTTCAATGCCATCCAGTTCATCCAGACTCAATGCAAGCTGCATTCCCGCCACCTCGAATAATAATGCCTGCGTATGTTTGTCAGGCGAATTTTCGATGTCGGCGAAGCTTTCGGGTTCGGCGACAGGAAGTGTCTGGTCTATCTCAGCAGCTACCTGTTCAAGCGTTTCCGGTTCACTGTCCAGCAATAACTCCTGCAGATAAGCTGCTAACGCCTGTTTTGGTTCTTTTATTTGTGTTGGCTTAGACATTCTTATCTGACTTTGCCACTGCTGCGGCTTTGGTGAGTTTCTTCATTAGACGTTCATACGCCATGCTGCCCCGACTTTCAGGATTGAGTGCTGGCAGGGGAATGCCTGATTTGCTGGCATCACGAAATTGCGTATCTATTGGAATCGCATCCTGCCAAAGGTTATCTTCATAGTCTTTTTGCATTTTTTGCAATGTCTGGGTGCCAGCCCGAGTACGACGATCATACATGGTCGGCACAATCAGATACGGCAGCTTGTGCTGACGGGAATGGTTGATCAAGTGTAGCGTGTGCAACATGCGTTCTAGCCCTTTTAAGGCCAGAAATTCAGTCTGGACCGGTATTAACAGCTCATCACATGCAGCCAGAGCATTCACCATCAACACTCCCAGCATTGGCGGGCAGTCAATCAGTACATATTCAAAACGGTCTTTGAGTTGCTGTAGGGTTTTTTGTATCACTAAACCTTTACCACTTTGAATGCCCAGCTGGCGATCCAGTGTCGCCATCGCAGTTGCAGCCGGTAATATGTACATATTTTCCTGACTGGTTTTCTTCAATGTTTTGAATATGGCGTTCAGTGGTTGCTGTTCAGCATGTTGGAATAGGGTATAGATACTGTTTTCGATATTGTCCGGATCAAAACCAAAATAAGTGGTTAATGAACCATGTGGATCCATATCCAGCAACAGCGTTGAATGGCCCTTCAACGCCAGATGGCTGGCAAGACTCACCACCGTAGTGGTCTTGCCTACGCCACCTTTCTGATTGGCGATCGCCCAGACCGTCATGGAGATGCTTCACCATTATTGGCGGGCATCATCAACGGCGATGACAAGGTGTCAGTAATGGGAGTACTTGAGTTTTCTGGCTCTGTTGCAGAGCGATTAAATTGATCAAACACTTCAAGTGTCCTCCGGCTTTCCGAGCTGCCCAGAATAACCAGAACAACCCGACGGTTTTTTTGGCGGCCCAATTCCGTTTCATTATTAGCTATCGGTTTGAATTCTCCATACCCAATAGCTGACATTCGTCCCGGCTCAATGCCAAAACGATCCAGTAAATTTACCACGCTGGCAGCCCTGGCTGCTGACAACTCCCAGTTTGACGGAAATCTTGGCGTATTGATCGGTTGATCATCGGTAAACCCTTCAACCTGCAGAGGATTGGCAACGGGTGCCAGTACATCCGCAATCTGACCAATCACTGGCACGGCCTCACGTGCTAAACGCGCATCGCCGCTGGCAAACAGAAAATTGGAATTGATTTCTACCTCCAGCCAGTCTTCAGTTTGTTTGATACTGACATCTTCATTTGTAATCAAATCGGCCAGTGCACTGCTGAGTTGCTGCGAAATATCATTAATTGTCCGTATGCTCTGCTCGGAAACGGGTGGGCGTTCTTTGGGAAGTTCGGGTAATTCAATTTCAAAATCCGGAAGTTCTGGTTTACCCGGTGAAGCTACTCGTTCGCCTTGTCCGCGGCTGACTTCGCCGATCTGAATGGGGTCTTCACTGCGGGTTGGTTGTGAGAACACGCTTTCCAGTGTCTCTGATAGCACCCTGTATTTACCTTCATTAACTGAAGAAATGGAATACATCACCACAAAAAACGCAAACAGCAGGGTGATAAAGTCAGCATAGGAAACCAGCCAGCGTTCATGGTTTTCGTGTTCTTCATGACGCTTTCTCCGGGCCATAGGATTAACCCAGATATGCCTGCAAACGGCTTTCGATATTGCGTGGATTGTCACCATCAGCCACACTGATCAAGCCATCAATTAACATCATTTGTAATTGGGTGCGGCGTTGTACCAACGTCTTGAGTTTATTCCCCATTGGTAAAAACAATAGGTTAGCCAGCCCGACACCATAAATGGTGGCAACAAAAGCCACGGCAATGCCTGATCCAAGTGAGGAAGGATCTGCCAGATTTCCCATGACGTGAATTAACCCTAACACCGCACCAATGATACCGATGGTGGGTGAATAACCTCCCATGGCTTCATAGACTTTAGCAGCCTGCAGATCATTGTTCTCCATGATATCCAGATCGGTCTCCAGAATCTCACGAATGATTTCCGGCTCGGCACCATCAGCAATGAGTTGCAGACCTTTTTGGGTAAAGATATCGGTTTCTTCCATAGCCATAGCCTCAAGGCGAAGTAACCCCTCACGTCGGGCGATTTGATTCCAGTCAAGAATCTTTTCCAGTAAACGTTTGGCCGATTGCTGAGGGGGCTTGAATATCCATACGGTCATTTTCAATGCACGCAAAAATGTATTCATCGGCGTCTGTAGCATTACGGCACCCAGTGTACCGCCCAATACAATTAATAAGGCCACCGCATTAAGAATGGTATCGAGATGCCCGCCTTCCAGATACTGACCGACAATAATGGCACCAAACCCAATCAGTAAGCCCAGGATGCTAAGGATATCCATAGCTTATTTAAGCGCCGTCAGTAGTTTACCGATTTCAGCGAGGCTGAGAATTTTATCAGCCACGCCTGCCTTGGCGACGGCCATTGGCATACCATAGATAGTACTGGACTGTTGATCCTGAGCCCACACGGTTGAGCCTTTCTGATGCATTTTTATCGCCCCATCACAGCCATCAGCCCCCATACCGGTAAGGATTATCGTCAAGGTCTGTGCTGGACAAATCTGGGCAACAGATTCCAGTGTGACATCTATACAGGGGCGATATGTTGCATTTTCGGGGCCAGCCTCGACCTGCAGATAAAGCTGTCCTCTACGGCCTTTCAACATCAATTGTTGTCCACCCGGAGCAAGGTAAGCCACTCCTGGTTTTAAGGAATCATTCTGCTGAGCTTCTTTGATTTTGATATGACACTGGGAATTCAGTCGTTCAGCAAAAGAGGGGGTAAACGTTGCAGGCATGTGCTGCAATAGAATAATCGGAAACGGAAATTCCGCTGGCAACTGGGACAATACACTTTGCAAAGCAACAGGCCCACCGGTTGAGGTGCCGATAACCACCAGTTCAATTTTTTTCTTTTCAAGTGGCGTTATGGTGACCGGTGATTCTGACGTTTTGATGGCTGTGGTATGTTTTTCAGGCTTTGAGTGTGTTGCCAGAAAATTGATACGGTCACATAATTTTTGCCGGGCGCTGGCTTTGTCCTGCGCAAGATCTTCAAAACGTTTTGGCAGAAAGTCCATCGCCCCGGCATCTAATGCCTCTAGTGTTGCTTTGGCGCCGTCCGTGGTCCAGGTGGAAAGCATAAGCACCGGGGTAGGGCGACGGCGCATGATTTTTTTTACTGCCCCAATGCCATCCAATACAGGCATTTCCAAATCCATGGTAATAACATCGGGTCTGTAGCGAGATACCAGTTCGACGGCTTCCACACCATCAGCGGCACTGGCGATAACTTCAAGCCGAGGATCGGCATTAATGATTTCAGTCAGTCGCCGGCGAAAAAAAGCTGAATCATCAACAATCAGTACCTTAACAGTCACAAATATCCTTAATAATTTCGATGTGCGTAAGTATTCATTAACTCTGGGAAATCAAGAATCAGAGCAATACGTCCATCGCCAGTAATGGTCGCTCCTGCAAAGCCTTTGGTACCATGCAGCAGGGCTCCCAGAGGCTTGATAACCACTTCTTCTTGTCCAATTAACTGGTCAACAACGAAACCCACTTTTCGTGTGCCGACATTGACGATAACAACATGTTCGGTTGTTGCTTTACGCTCTGTGACATTGTTTTTATTCAGCCATTTACGCAAATAAAATAAGGGCAGAGCTTTGTTTCTAACAATAACAGTTTGCTGACCATCAACGGTATTGGTTTTATTCAAATCCAGATTAAAAATTTCATTCACACTGACCAGTGGGAAGGCAAATATCTGATTACCCAACATCACCATTAATGTGGGCATGATCGCCAGGGTTAACGGGACTTTGATGGAAAGTGTCGTGCCTTTGCCTATTTCCGATTGAATATCAATGACACCATTGAGTTTGGAGATGCTGGTCTTGACCACGTCCATACCGACACCGCGACCGGAGATATCAGAAATATCCTGTTTCATCGAAAATCCTGGTGCAAATATCAATGCAAAACATTCCGATTCGGTCAGACGTGAGGCAGCTTCCTCATCCATCATGCCTTTTTCAACGGCTTTGCGGCGTAATACTTCAGGGTTCATTCCGGCGCCATCATCTGAAATAGTCAGCAGAATATGGTCACCTTCCTGAGCTGCAGCGAGCACGATTTGTCCTTGTTTCGGTTTGCCTGCCGCTTCACGGACATCGGGCATTTCAACGCCATGATCGACTGCATTACGAACCAGATGCACCAACGGATCTGCCAGGGCTTCTACCAGATTTTTATCCAAATCGGTTTCTTCGCCACGTAATTCAAGGTTGATGTCTTTTTTCAGGCTGCGAGCCAAATCACGTACCACTCGAGGGAAGCGACCGAATACCTTTTTGATCGGTTGCATCCGCGTTTTCATGACGGCGGTTTGCAGGTCTCCAGTAACCACGGCAAGATTATTGACGGCTTTGGCCATTTCCTCGTTTTCAAAGGCCGCTTCCAGCGTGTTAATACGATTTCGCACCAGAACCAGTTCGCCTACCATATTCATGATGTCGTCCAGTCGGGACGTATCGACGCGTACACTGGTTTCTGCTGGCGCTTTCGCTGCTTGCGGTGCAGCTGCAGCAGCTGCTGGTTTTACCGCTGTTACCACATCCTCATCGTCAGCCGTTTTCGGTGAAGATGCAGGTTCTGCTGGACTGACGGGTTTAGCTGCTTCGGCAGCAGGTTTAGTTGCGGGCGGAGGAGTGGTTTTAGCTGCTGGTTTCTTTCCCTGTAATTCATCCAGAAGCGCTTCAAATTCTTCTTCGGAGATTTCATCATCTCCAGTCGATTTGGCTGGTTCGGCTTTAGGAGGATCTGCAGGTGGAGTAATGCCAGGCGCAGCATTGCCATGCAATTGGTCCAGTAGCGCTTCAAATTCATCATCTGTTATGTCATCGCCAGCTACATTGTTTTCAGCTGCCGGTGGGCTCACTTCTGGTTCAGGCTCTGGTTCCGGTTCTGCAGCAGCGGGCGGCGCTTCACCAGATAAATAAGCCGCCAGTTGATCGATTATGACCGGATCAGCTGCCGTTGGATAAGAGCCGGCTTTGACCTCAGCAAACATACTGTTAAGAATATCCAGTACCTTGAGAAAGGTATCCATCATGTCTGCATCAACCAGGCGTTCACCCTGACGCAACAGGTTAAATACATCCTCGCCTTTATGACACAGGTTTACCATCGCTTCGAGACTTAAAAATCCAGCGCCACCTTTAATAGTGTGAAAGCCCCGAAAAATGGAGTTAAGTAAATCTTTATCCTGTGGCTGTGTTTCCAGAGCAACCAATTGCTCATTCAAGCCATCCAGTATTTCTTCTGCCTCAACCAGAAAATCCTGCAGAATTTCATCATCTGTATCTAAGGCCATGCTCCTGTCCTTCTAAAAACCAAGACTGGATAACAAATCATCCACATCGTCCTGGTTGTTGACCACATTCGGTTTATTTTTAGCATTTATCTGCGGTCCTTCTGCTTTTAATGGATCGACCTGTTTTGTCTCTCCACTTTGCTGAGATTGTCCTGCCACCTTAACCAGTTTTACCAGATTGTTTTCAACTTCTTCTACCAGTCCAATGACCTGGCGTAAAACTTGTCCGGTTAAGTCCTGAAAGCCCTGTGCCAGCGTCATTTCAGATAAGTTATTGTGGATCTCCCCAGCATGCGTATTCACCACAGGTAAGTAAGCTTCAATTTCCCGGCTCAAATCACGGAATTCTGTTGCTGACATCTCCCGATTTCGAAAGCGTTGCCAGCTTTCATTGAGCTTAGCGGCAGTTTGTTTCAATTCATTAGCCAAAGGCAGGGTTTTATCGATATAACCTAACGTTTTGTGTGCAGCTTCTTCAGTGGTTTGAATAACGTAGTTCAGACGATCCCGGGTATCCGGCATATCGTTGTGTGTCAGATCAACCAGTCGGGCATCAACTTTGAAGTTATTTAATGCTTCGTGAAGTTCACGGGTCAATTTGCCTATTTGCTGAAATAATGCACTTTCGCGAGCATTGGTAAGCGCCATTAATTCAGTTTTAATACGATCTTCGTCATCCTGCTCAATCGCATTAATAAGGGCCTGGGCGGCTTCAAGTTGTTCTGCTTTATTCAGAGCTTCCATAAATTCCTTTCCAGCGGATTATTGTGCGTTGATACGTTCGAATATTTTTTCGATTTTTTCTTTTAATGTTGCGGCCGTAAATGGTTTTACAATATAGCCATTGACGCCAGCCTGAGCGGCCTCAATGATTTGCTCCCGTTTTGTCTCGGCAGTAACCATTAACACGGGCAAGGTAGCTAATTTGGGATCGGCACGCACAGTTTTAAGCAAGTCTATTCCTTGCATGCCGGGCATATTCCAGTCGGTTACCAGGAAATCGATACCACCTGCATTTAAGATGGGCAGGGCAGTTAAACCATCATCTGCTTCAATAGTATTATTGAAGCCAAGATCACGTAATAGATTTTTGATAATCCGTCGCATTGTAGAAAAGTCATCCACAATGAGGATTTTCATATTTTTATCCAAGGTATACCTCCCAAAATTACTGCATCCAATCGCGAAGCTTACTACGCAATCTCACCACAGTTTGTGTGTGGATCTGACTGACACGTGACTCACTGACGCCGAGTACTTCACCAATTTCTTTTAAGTTTAATTCTTCATTATAGTACAGGCTCATTAATAACCGCTCACGATCCGGCAGACCGTCTATCGCTTCTGCAAGAGCGCGTTCAAAATTGTTATTCTCGGTGATTTCAGCGGGACCGACATCATCACTACCGAAAGAGTCACCATCAGTCAGTTGATTATCAGTCATATCATCCAGACTGAATACCTGGTGCCCTGAGGCATCCTGTAATTGCTGGTGGTACTGATCAAGTGTCATTTCCAGTGCATCCGCCACCTCTACATCCATTGGTGAACGGCCAAGTTGCTGTTCAAGCTGATGCATGACTTCAGCGATTTCACGGGCTTTGCGGTGTACCGAGCGCGGTGCCCAATCATTGCGCCGAATTTCATCAAGCATCGCTCCACGGATACGAATACCCGCATACGTTTCGAAGCTGGCACCCTGGCTGGCTTTATACTGGTGGGAAGCATCCAGCAGACCAATCATGCCTGCCTGAATTAGATCATTCACTTCAACCGTATGGGGTAAGCGGGCAACCAGATGATAAGCGATACGTTTAACCAGGCCACCATGCTGTTGAATCAGCTGGTGCTGAGTGAGTTCTGATATTTGGCTGGAATACATGCTTAATCCAATCATCCTAACCTGCTTCCAGGCTAGCCTGTATCAGACGTTCAACAAAGAATTCCATATTTCCCCTCGGTTGTTTGGCTACGGGCCAGTAATCGATTTTTTTTGCCAGATGCTGAAATGCCGTGGCAGATTTGCTGCGCGGTAAAAACTCGACCACTGAACGTTGCTTTTTAACTGCCCGACGAAGATCTTCATCAAAAGGAACAATCCCCATAAAATTTAAGGTTACATCCAAAAAGCGATCGCATACCAGTGAGATTTTATCGAATAATTCACGACCTTCCTGAATACTGCGTCCCATATTGGCAATAATATGGAATCGTTCAACTCCATGCTCGCGACTCAGTAATTTGATTAATGCATAGGCATCGGTAATTGAGGCAGGTTCATCACAGACAACAACGATGACTTCCTGCGCCGCTTTGGTAAAACTGACGACACTGTCAGCGATACCTGCTGCACTGTCGATAAGCAGGATATCAATGTGATCATCGAGTTCACTGAAAGCTTGAATCATACCCGCATGTTCAGCAGGGCTGAGTTCAGCCATTTTCTTAACACCGGAAGCCGCTGGGATAATCTGTAGCCCGGATGGGCCATCAACCATAATTTCTTTCAGGCTTTTATCTCCCTCAAGAACATGCAGCAGATTGAATTGCGGATGTAAGCCAAGCATCACATCGATATTGGCCAAACCCAGGTCAGCATCGAGTAGAACGACTTTTTTCCCTTGAGTAGCAAGTGCCACACCAATATTCACCGTGACATTGGTTTTACCCACACCACCTTTACCACTGGCAATAGCGATTACTTTTACCGGCTTCGGAATGTGGGTCATTTTTCGCAGACCACTTGCCTGGTCCAAGGGTGCATCAGCCATAAGCGGCAAAACCTCCGTAACTGGATACTGTATGAGGATCCAGTGCTTGTTGTTCAGATTGCATCAACTCACTGGCCTGATTCACCAAACTGTTTGGTCGTGCCAGACCAAGATCTTCAGGTACTTGCTGACCATCGCAGATATAGGCCAAAGGCAGTTGATGACGAATTATTGCAGAGACCGCACCTCCCAGACTGCTGCTTTCATCAGTTTTGGTCAGAATGCAGCCGCTTAATTTAAGGTGCGAAAACGCCTTAATGATATCATTCAGAGCAGAGTTTTGGGTGGTTGCAGACAGCGTGAGGAAATGTCGGATGCGGGGAGAATGCTGAGTTAACATAGCTATTTTTTGTGTTAATTGCATATCACGCGGATTCATACCTGCAGTATCGATCAGTATAAAGCGCCGATCAAGCATATCATTCAGTGCTTCACCCAGTTCCTGATGGTTTCGCGCGACTCGTAATGAGACGCCCAATATACGAGCATAACTACGCAGTTGCTCCTGACCGCCGATTCGGTAGCAATCAGTGGTAATCAGGCCTACCTGGCGTGCACCGTGTTTCAATGCGCAACGCGCTGCCAGTTTGGCAATGGTCGTGGTTTTACCAACGCCAGTCGGTCCCACCAGAGCCATGATGCCACCTTTTTCGATAATGTCCTGATCTGATAACGGGATTTGCGCCGCAAGTTTGCCTAATGATTGACGCCAGGCAGTTTCCAGATCATCAATTCCCTGACTGGCTGTAACCAGTTGTTTGGCGAGTTCAACATCCGTTCCCATGCGCATATGGCGTTGCAAAACTTGCATCTGGGTTGGACTTTGTCTTGCCATATCTTTCCAGGTTAAATCAGACAGCTGGTTTTGCAGCATATCCCGCAAACTGGCAATTTCTTTGCGCATCTGAACCAGAGTGGGTTCCTGCGACCAGATATTTTGTTGTGGGGCAACGTAAGCCGGTGCTTGTGGTTGAGCAGGATCAATTTCAATTTTGGGTTCGTCTGCGACAGCTGCGGGACGAGGAACATTATTCTGACGACGGAATTGCGTCTCATCGTAATCTGTAGCCGCCACAATCTCCACGCCACCATCAACGCGAGTATTAGAGAGGATAACGGCATCCGGACCCAGTACTTCACGTACTTCGCGGATTGCCTGACGTACATCTGCCGCCTGGAAACGTTTAATTTTCATCACATCACCTTCTTGTTATCGACCCACATTTGCCACAATGCGTATTTGTTTATCATCAGGTATCTCGTTGTAGGAAAGCACATGTAGTCCTGGAATCGCGTTACGGATAAAACGGGAAATCCAACCTCTTAATCCCGCCTGAACCACCAAAATCGCCGACTCACCCGACATCTCTTGTCGTTGAGCCGCTTCTTGCAGATTTTTGTGCATATTTTCTGCGAGTCCCGGTTCCAGACTTGCGCCACCTTCTCCAGATGCCTGTAATGTTTTTAGCAATATTTGTTCCAGCTCTGGATCCAACGTGATGATAGGCAGGTCAGGTTGGGTGCCATTAATGTGCTGTACGATGGAATGTGCCAGCGCCATCCGTGTTGCGGCAGTGATTGCCTCGGGATCGGGATTGCGTGCTGCCTGTTCGGCAATTGCCTCACTGATGGTGCGGATATCGCGAATTGGAATGTTTTCCTGTAGCAGGTTTTGCAGTACTTTTTGCACCGTACCTAATGGGACGGTATCGGGTACCAGACCTTCCACCAGTTTGGGCGCAGTTTTGGCAAGATTGTCCAGCAGGTGCTGAACTTCTTCGCGTCCCAGTAAATCATGCGCATGATTTTGCAGGATTTTACTTAAATGGGTGGCAACAACTGTGTCAACATCAACCACGGTATAACCCTGGGCCTGGGCATGCTCTCGCTGGCTGGGCTCAATCCAGATTGCATCCAGACCAAAGGCGGGATCCTTGGTACGAATACCCTCTAATTGGGCGAAGACCTGACCGGGATTGATTGCCAGCATCCGATCGGGATAGACCTCGGCTTCACCAAAGGTCACACCAAATAAAGTGACTTGATACGCGGTGGGCGATAAATCCAGATTATCGCGGATATGCACCGGTGGAATTAAGAAGCCCATTTCCTGCGAAATCTTTTTGCGAATACCTTTGATGCGATTCATCAACTGGCCGCCCTGATTTTTGTCTACCAGTGGGATCAAGCGATAACCGACTTCCAGTCCAATTGGATCAACCGGACTTAAATCATCCCAACTCAGCTCCCGTTGATCTCGATTGGCTTCCTGTTGTGGCGGTGGAGCTGCCGCAAGTGTGGCGGCTTTTTGACGCTGTGCTATCAACCAGGCACTGCCAGCACCGGCACCGGCCAAAAGTAAAAATGGGACATTTGGCATGCCAGGAATTAAACCCATTCCGCCGATAATGCCTGAGGTAATGGCCAGGGTTTTGGGTTCTTTCAACAACTGAGAGAAAATCTGCTCACCAATATCCTGATCAGCAGTAGAGCGGGTGACCAGCAAGCCCGCAGCGGCAGCAAGCAGTAATGAAGGTATCTGGGCGACCAGACCATCACCTATCGTCAGCAGGGTATAGTTATGTGCTGCTTCAGAAAAGCTCAGACTATGTTGCAGAACACCAATGACAAATCCACCGATGATATTGATAAACAGGATCAGGATCCCGGCAATAGCATCACCGCGAACAAATTTACTGGCACCATCCATAGAACCGTAAAAATCTGATTCCTGCATGATTTCTTCACGACGACGGCGGGCTTCATCCTGATCAATTAAGCCAGCATTTAAGTCAGCGTCGATCGCCATTTGTTTACCGGGCATCGAATCCAGGGTAAAACGGGCGCTAACTTCAGCAATACGCGTTGCACCTTTGGTTACTACCACAAAGTTGATAATAACCAGAATGGCGAAAACGACCAGACCTACCGCATAGTTACCGCCGATAACAAACTCACCAAATGCTTCGATAACCTGCCCGGCGGCGGCAGTACCGGTGTGTCCCTCAAGCAGAACAATACGGGTAGAAGCGACATTTAAAGCCAGTCTTAGCAGGGTTGCTAATAGCAGTATGGTTGGGAATGCGGCGAACTGTAAGGGTTTTCTCACATAAACACTGGCCAGCACGATGGTCAGTGATAAGGCGATATTAAAGCTGAATAACATATCCAGCATAAATGCAGGAAGGGGAATGACCACCATGGCCAGCAATGCCACCAGGAACATTGGTGTCGCGACATTACCGTTTAACACCCCACCTAAACGGCTTGTCAGGCTTGTATTCTCCATTGACTACTCATCTCGTTTAAATTCATCCGGTATTGGCAAGTCTTCTGTATTGAGATTTGGCTTGTTACCGCCCGTATTTTTATAACGTCTCAATTGGAAGACAAACGCCAATATCTGGGCTACTGCAATATACAGACCAGATGGAATTTCCTGACCGATTTCCGTGCTGTAATAGACGGCTCGGGTCAGTGGAGGAGCAGATATAATGGGCACTTCGTGGTGATCGGCGACCATTCTGATTTGTTGCGCCATCAGATCGGTGCCTTTAGCCAGGACAACTGGAGCGCCAGATTTAGATTGGTCGTAACGTAAAGCAACCGCATAGTGTGTTGGGTTGGTAATGATAACGTCGGCTTCGGGCACATCCTGCATCATCCGTTGTTGAGATAACTGGAGTTGCATCCTGCGAATCCGCCCTTTGACTTCCGGGCTACCTTCGGTTTCTTTATTTTCGTCTTTAAGTTCCTGTTTTGTCATGCGTAATTGTTTAGTGTGATTCCATAGCTGGAAAGGCACATCAATCAACGCAATCAAAATCAGGCTGGCACAAATTGCTAAAAATCCCCAGAGGACAATGAACCCCAGCTCTGTCATTGCCACTTCAACTTCCTGCCGTCCCAGTGTCAATAATCGGTCACGCAGACTCCACAGAATTAAGGTGCCTATGCTGCCCACCAGTAAAAACTTGCCTAGCGCTTTGCCAAGTTCAACCAGACCCTGAGGGCCAAAAATACGCTTAAGACCGCGAAGCGGACTCATCTTTTCCGGTTTGACGCCCATGGCCTGCGTGGAGAAATTCCAGCCGCCAATCAATGCCGGAGCTGCTAATGCCGCTATCAGCGTAATTGCCAGAAAACTACCGACATCAACAGCCATGATTTTCAAGGCGACAATCAGCTGCTGCGCCATCATATGCGGGTCCATGATCAACTTGCGGTTCAGCGAAAAGGATTGGGTCATTACCTCGCCGAGACTGCTGACCAGATTTCCACCCACAAACAGCATCGCCACCGCACTGGAAATCAATACCACTACTGTGCTTAATTCCTGGGATCGGGGGACCTGACCCTTCTCCCGTGCTTCATCAAGACGTTTACCCGAGGGGTCTTCGGTGCGTTCCTGACCGCTATCCTGATCAGCCATTGTTCACTACCAGCATTCGTGTCATTTGCAGCATTTGATCCGAAAAGTTAACCAGATGATTGCCGACCGCGGGCAGGGTGATATAAATGATGACAAAGCCCAAGCCGATGGTAAGCGGAAAACCGATCGAAAATGGGCTGATTTGCGGGGCAGCACGAGACAAAATACCAAACGCCAGATTGACCATCATTAAAGAGCCAATTGCAGGTAAGGCAATAATAACACCGGCTGCATACATCCAGCTGGCCAGCCCGGCGATATCACGAAAACTTTCCACTGAAATACCGCCGGCACCCATTGGCAAGGTGATAAAGCTTTCTGCCATCACCTGGATCAATACTAAATGCCCATTAATACTGAGAAACATCAGGGTAATGAAGATCAGATAAAATTGACTGATTACTGGCACCGTAGTGCCATTCTGAGGATCAACCATTGAGGCAAAACCAAGCCCCATCTGCATTGCAATAATCTGACCGGCGACGATGAAGGCATTAATCAATAGTTGCAACATAAATCCCATGCAGATACCAATCATCACTTCTTGAGCAATAAGCAGGATGCCTTCACCACTCAGCGGCGAGAATACCGGGGGGGGAGTATTGATGGTTGGAACCACCACGAAAGTGATGGCCAGAGCAATGATCAGTCTGGTTCGAACATTGACAAAATTGCTACTAAAAATCGGTGCCACCATCAGCATACCGCCAATGCGAAATAGCGGCAGCATATACGCCCCGAGCATCGCACTGATTTCTGCGATAGACAGATTCATCGCTAACCTATCAGGTAGGGAATGTTTTCAAACAGTCGAACCGTGTAATTGGTGACCAGACTGAGCATCCATGGGCCGGCTACCATCAATACCAAAATCGTTACCAGCAATTTGGGAATGAAACTTAACGTCTGTTCGTTGATAGAGGTAGCCGCCTGAAACATGCTCACGATTAAGCCGGCGATTAACGCTGGAATGAGTATCACAATAATCAGCAAAGTAATCACTTCAAGAGTTTGCTGCATAACGGTTAAGACGGTTTCAGGAGTCATCGCTAAATATAAAAGCTGGAAGCCAGCGTTCCCATTAATAATGCCCAGCCATCAATTAAAACAAATAACATCAGTTTAAAGGGCAGAGAGATCAGCATGGGTGACAACATCATCATCCCCATTGCCATCAAAACTGAAGCGACGACAAGATCAATAATCAAAAATGGTACGAAAATCAAAAAGCCAATTTGAAAAGCGGTTTTTAACTCGCTGGTCACAAAAGCTGGCAGCAGCAGGCTGAAAGGTACATCTGCAGGACTTTCAATGGCGGAATAACCACCAATTTCAGCAAATAATTCGATATCACTTTCTCTGGTCTGCGCCAGCATAAATTCGCGAAAGGGTTGACTAACCTGTTCAATCGCTGCGGTTGCTTCGATATCGCCATCCATATATGGCTGAACGCCATTTTCATAGGCTGTACTGAAGACCGGAGACATGATAAAGAAAGTCAGAAACAGCGCCAGACCAATCATAATCTGATTGGAAGGCGTGGACTGCACACCCATTGCCTGCCGCAGAATCGCCAATACAATAATGATCCGGGTAAATGAGGTCATCATTAACAATGCTGCCGGTAACAGCGTCAACACTGTCATTAACGCCAGGATCTGCAAGGTCAGCGAATAACTTTGTGATCCATCTTCGCCAGTCGACAAGGTCAATGCAGGAATACCGGGCTCAGCTAAAACCAAGCCAGGCAACACTAGCAGTAACAAGAACAAACCAACGCTACGCATTATTTATGGCCTCGCTGCTGCATCATCTGTTTCAGCCGATCAGCAAATGACTCGCCCTCAGCGGGTGGGGAAATTTCACGAATGGGAAGTGGTTCGGATAGCGTATGCAAAGTGCTGATATTTTGCGCAGTAACACCAATTAAAAGCTGTTGTTCGCCCACTTGTATCAACACAGCTTTTTCCCGCGTACCTAAAGAGAGGGAGCCTAAAACCTTTAATTGACCATTATGTGCTGCGTGAAAGAATTGACTGCGTTTAAGGATCCAGCCTAAAAACACAATTATCGCCAGCACCACAATCAAGCCAAAGATCGTTTGTAGCAATGTACTGGCATTGACTGGTGTGGAACTCATGGTTTCTGCGTTGACCAATAGTGGGAACAACGCAACAGAGTTCACCAAAATGACTTGCCAATATCTCATCGCAGTTTTTTAATCCGCTCTGCGGCGCTGATAACATCGGTCAGACGTATACCGAATTTGTCGTTAACCACCACTACCTCACCATGGGCAATCAAGGTGTCGTTAACCAATACGTCCATCGGTTCACCCGCCAGCCGATCCAGTTCAACCACTGAACCCTGACTTAATTGCAGTAAATTACGGATGCTGATTCGGGTACGGCCAATTTCCATCGAAATGGTCACCGGAATATCCAGAACCATGTCCATATCTACATCAGTACGTGGTTTACCTTCATCATCCAGTTTATTCAGTGGAGCAGGGCTGGGCCGGGCTGCTGATGACTCGGCATCGGCCTGCTCTTCAAGTGCTGCTGCCCAGTCATCCTGGCCGCTATCGTCATCGACCTGTTCTTCCAGTGCAGCCGCCCATTCGTCAGCCAGATCCTGATCGGATTGTTTTGTATCTTCACTCATGATTTTTAGCCTTTGTCATCTGGTAACTTGGTGTAGTGTCTTTGGGATGTTCAATAATTGAGGTGATTTTCAACGCCGCTTTTTCATTATGCTCACCATAGCTAGCACGGAATATCGGGATATTTTCCACCATTGTGGTCACCGTTTTGGGCATGCTGATAGGGATAATGTCGCCCACTTTTAATGAGCGAACTTGTTCCAGCGTCAGTTTCGTTTGCGCCAGTGTTGCCGAAACGGTGACATCCGCCAACATCAATTCTTCACGCATTGATTTGGCCCAGCGACCATCATCGGCAGAACGATCACTTTGCAGGCCGGTATCCAGTAACTCACGAATCGGTTCCAGCATCGAGTAGGGCAAGGTGATATGTAAATCTCCACCACCCCCATCCAGTTCAATATGGAAGGTGGAAATAACCACTACTTCACTGGGACTGACAATGTTGGCAAACTGAGGATTGACTTCATGGCTGACGAATTCAAATTTTACTGGCATAACCGGTGACCAGGCTTCAGTCAAATCGGTAAAGCACAAATTCAACACCATCCGTATCACCCGTAACTCGGTGGCAGTGAACTCCCGGCCTTCTATACGAGCCTGAAACCGGCCTTCACCACCAAAATAATTATCCAGAATGGTAAACACTAATTTGGGTTCAAAGACGATAAGTCCAGTGCCACGTAATGGTTGTAGCTGAATCAGATTCAGACTGGTCGGAACAAACAATGTATGAACATACTCAGAGAACTTCATCACCTGAACGCCACCCACTGAAATCTCAGCGGAGCGGCGCAGCATATTAAACAGATTAATTCGTAAATAGCGAGCGAAACGTTCGTTGATCATTTCCAGCGTCGGCATCCGACCACGAATAATGCGTTCTTCGTTACCGAAGTCATAACGCCGTGGTTTGCCGAACTCATCCAGTTCAGGTTTATTCTGCTGGATATCGTCACCGCCAAGACCATTTAGCAGTGCATCGACTTCATCCTGTGACAATATATCGTGAACGGCCATATCTATTGCATTACCAAACTGGTGAAATAAACGGCTTCAAGCCCGGTGACATCACTATTCTGCTGTTTAAGGAAACTATTAATGGTTTCCAGCGATGCCTGCTGTAAAGCCTTTGTGCCCTCAGTCGTACTGAGATCGTCATAATTTTGACTGTAAAACAACATCAGCAATTCATGAACCAGTGCGGGTTCATGTAAAGCAAACAGATCAATGGATGCCTGATCGCGCGCCATGACTTTCATTTTGATTTGCAGATAGCGAACCCGATCGTTACTTTGCTCTGAGAAATTGACAATAAAGGGGGCGGTCACTTCATGATAAACCGGAGTGGCTTTCTGTACCTCTACCTCGGCATCCTCTGTCGACTCATCCGAAGCTGCATCTTTAGACAGCCACCAGTAAACACCTGCCCCTATGATAGATAACAGCACGACAATACCAATAATCATGATGATTTTGGTTTTTTTGCTCATGCCTTGTTTGAGTTCGATATCTTTTTGTATTTCAGCCATGTTGTCTATGTCCTATCGATAAATTATTCAAAGCAAATACCGTGCCTGTTCATTGCCAGAGAAAGGTAGTGAAATACACTGCTTCAAGGTTGCTGTTACCTGTCTCTTCTTCAAAAATGGCTTTAATACGCTGATAAGCTTCTTCCTGGAGTTGGGTACGACCTTCCAGACTTTTTACTGAATCCATATTTTGCTCTGCAAATAGAATACGCAGCGTGTCCTGAATCATTGGTAGGTTACTTTCTGCACTGGCCAGGATGGCTGGATCTTCTGACTTTAACGCTACCTTGATTTGCAGATAACGTGCCTGATCATCACTTTGCCGCAAAAAATTAATGGTAAAGGGCTCTTCAATAACGTAATACAATGGTTGATTCGGCTGGCCACCTCCCGCATAACATACATAGCTGGTAAAACTGAGCAATGTGATTATTAATGCGTTCAGCAGATTTTTCATGACTTGGTATACTCCTTTGCGGAATGAGCTGGTGATATCAGCAACTGATTATGACAAGCTTAGGTAATGCGTGAAAGGGGGCAATTTGTCTAATAATGAACTAAAGCAAAATCAGGTGCCGAGAGCGAGCAAAAAAGATTTCTGGCTGACCCTGCCACAATACTGTCTGCCACAACACTTATTATCACTGCTGATGCACCGAATTTGTCGATTAACCACACCCTGGTTTAAGAATCGCATAATCTCAATTATTATTCGCCAGTATAAGGTGGATATGTCGGAAGCGGTAAATCCAGATATTAATTCCTATCAGCATTTCAATGCTTTTTTTACCCGCAAAATTAAACCCCAAACCAGACCAGTCGCATTGGGGAGTGACGTAGTTGTCTCTCCGGTAGATGGTTGTTTAAGCCAGTTGGGCTTTATCCAACAAGGCAGAATTGTACAGGCCAAGGGCCATGATTATTCAACGCTCGAACTATTAGGTGGCGATTCAGCAGTAGCGGAAAAGTTTGATGGGGGACAATTTGCGACAATTTATCTGTCACCACGTGATTACCATAGAATCCATATGCCTGTTTCAGGAAGTCTGACCCGAATGCGCTATATACCGGGGAAATTATTTTCGGTTAACCCACTTACCGTTCGCGGTGTACCGAGATTGTTTGCCCGCAACGAGCGCGTGGTCACAATTTTTCAGACCGACTTTGGACCTGTGGCGCTCATTCTGGTTGGCGCTATTTTTGTTGGCAGTATGGAAACAGTGTGGCATGAAGGCGAGATTACACCGCCATACACCAAAGGTATTCTGGACTGGCACTATACCGATGCCCATATTCGTCTGAATAAAGGTGAGGAGATGGGGCGTTTCAACATGGGGTCGACGGTGGTTTTATTGTTACCACCTGGCGCGCCAACCTGGACAGATAACTGGAAAGCCGAGATGAAGATAAAACTGGGTCAGGCCCTGACCTGAGGTATCTAAATAATCAAACGCAAAAAAAAACCGGACATTGTCCGGTTTTTTTGTTTGCTATCTAGACATTGTTACGCCAGGCGTGACAACTGTTGTCCTTTAATTGCTCCACTTCTTCCGGACCCCAGGTACCCGCTGTATAGGTGTGGATGAAATCTTTTTCTTCAGACCATTTCTCCAGGATCGGATCAACCGCTTTCCAGGCCAGATTGACTTCATCAGCACGCAGGAATAAAGAACGATCACCTTGGATAGCATCCAGGATTAATGCTTCATAAGCATCAAGCTTGTGCTTGTTGTCATCGGACTCCATTGTTTCCAGACCAACGGTATGCGCTTTCATTTCCAACCCGGGTTGTTTGGCCTGTAGTTCAATACGCAACGTATTGTCAGGTTGCAGACCCATGACAATCCAGTTGGCATGACTTTCACCTACTTTGGTGTCTTTGAATAATTCCAAAGGCGGTTTTTTAAAGCGAATGGCAATCATCGCTTTTGATTCAGGCATGCATTTACCTGTACGCAGATAAAAAGGCACACCATGCCAGCGCCAGTTATCAATATAGACTTTCATCGCGGCATACGTTTCGGTCACACTGCCTGCAGGTGCATCATCTTCTTCCAGATAACCTTTGACCGGTTTGCCGTTGATTTCACCTGCCGCATATTGGCCACGGAAAGCATGTTGATCAACGATGTCTTTAGTGATTGGACGAATTGATTTGAGAACTTTTACTTTTTCATCGCGTAATGATTCATCATCCATGTCTGCAGGTGGTTCCATTGCGACCAATGCCATCACTTGCAATAAGTGACTTTGAATCATGTCACGTAAAGCGCCCGAACCATCATAGTAGCCAGCACGGCCACCAACACCTTGTTGTTCGGCATGGGTGATCTGTACGTGATCAATGTATTTGTGATTCCACAAGGGTTCTAACAACAAATTGGCAAAGCGGAAAACAAAGATATTCTGAACCGTGCCTTTACCCAGGTAATGATCGATACGGTAAGTCTGTTCTTCGGTGAAGTTTTTGCGCAGAATGCGTTCCAGTTCAGCGGCACTTTTCTGATCGTAACCAAAGGGTTTTTCGACCACCAGATGACGCCAGCCATCAGTTTCCTGATTCAACCCAACTGCAGAAAGCTGATCGCCCACTACGCTGAATAGAGAAGGACTGATGGAGAGGTAAAAAACGATATTTTGAGAGAAACCATTTTCCGGTGTAGTGATCAGTTTTTTCAATTCGTGATAGCTGAAGGCTTCGTTGATATCACATTTGAAATAATGCACTTTCTTCAGAAAAGTTTGCAGTAAATCGTTATCGATGCCACCACGAACTCTGGGAGTAACGTATTCTGTTACCAGCTCCTGCCACTCTTCCTGGGTGCTTTCTTTGCGTCCCATACAAATGATGCGGGTGTCGTCGGTTAAACGATTTTCCGCTTGTAAATGATACAAGGCGGGCAGCAGTTTTTTCTGGGACAGATCGCCGGTGGCGCCGAAAATAACAATAGTACAAGGTTGCATGGTTTCTCCCGTTACAAGGCTGTGACTATGCCTTTGAGCGTATATAATTGAGTAATTGTACAATTTTGGGAGAGCATAGTGCGAAAAATTCTGTTTGCAAGTAGTGAAGTGCATCCGCTGATAAAAACCGGTGGCTTAGCGGATGTCTCAGCCAGTCTGCCATTGGCCCTTTCACAGATGCAGCAGGATATTCGTATTATCATGCCGGCATATCGTGCCACACTGCAGCAATTAGGCGAATGTCCGCTGATTGCCACAGTAAAACTGGAGGGCTATCATCAGCCTATCCAGCTTCTGCAAGCACAATTACCGGATAGTGATGTTGTCGTGTTGCTGGTGGATTCTCCTGAGCATTTTGATCGGGATGGTGGACCTTATTGCGATACACAAGGGGCAGACTGGGCGGATAATGCGGCACGTTTTGCGTTATTTTGCCGCGCTGTTGTAGCGGTAGCCACCAATCATGCTGGATTAGACTGGCAACCCGATGTAGTGCATTGTAATGACTGGCAGACCGGTCTGATTCCTGCGTTACTCAGCCTGGAAAAGACTCGCCCGGCTACTGTTTTCACCATTCATAACATGGCCTACCAAGGGTTGTTTTCCCGTGAAGTATTTGAGATGCTCGATTTGCCTGATGCGTTATGGCAGATTGAGGGCATTGAATTTTACGGCATGATGTCCTTTATGAAAGGTGGCCTGGTTTATGCCGACCACATCACCAGCGTCAGCCCCACCTATGCGCAGGAAATCTGTCATTACGAATACGGTTATGGCCTGGAAGGTTTACTGGCCTTGCGTTCAGAACAATCACGACTCAGTGGTATCGTGAATGGTATTGATACTCAGGAATGGAATCCGCAAACCGATAAGTTCATCAGTCACCACTACAGTATTAAAAACCTGCGACCCAAATTGCTCAATAAAAAAGCATTGCAGCAGCATTTCTTTCTTCCCGAATCAGCCGACACATTGATGTTTGGCATGATCAGTCGGCTGGTGTCGCAAAAAGGTGTGGATCTCACGATTGATGCGATTCATCGTCTACTGGCAGAAGGCAAAGATGTCCAATTGGTTTGTTTGGGAAGTGGCGAAGCCGGATTTGAACAGGATTTGCGTGTTTTACGTGCCAGATTTCCTGATAAAGTGGGCATCCAATTTGGTTATGATGAAGCATTGGCGCATAAAATCGAGGCGGGTGTTGATTCGTTTTTGATGCCATCACGATTTGAACCCTGTGGTTTGAACCAAATGTATAGTCTGCGCTATGGCACGTTACCTGTCGTCAGAAATACCGGTGGCCTGGCCGACACAGTAGTCGATGCGAACGAAGAAAATCGTAAACAGATGTTGGCAACAGGCTTTAAATTTACCAAGCCCACCGTCGAGGATTTGTACAATACTCTGTTAACGGTGAATGAATTATTTTCACATCCCCGGTTATGGCGACGGATGATGCTGACTGCAATGGTGCAGGATTTTAGTTGGATAAATAGCGCGCAAGCCTATTTGCACCTTTATCAGCAATTAGTGGATAACTCATGACAACACGGCAAGTTGATTTCAGTAGCGCTGTGGCGCTTGATTTACTTATGGACAAAGATTTACGTTCACACGTCCGTTTTTTGGTGAATTTATTGGGCGAAGTTATCGCTGAACAGTCCGGGCCTGAGGTTTATCAGGTGATTGAGCAGTTACGCAAAGGATTTATCCGACTGCGTAAGGAAGATGATGTTGAGCTGCGTCAAACTCTCAAGGATAAAATTGAATCGTTGGATGAACTGACCTTACGTGAAGTTATCCGCGCTTTTAATCTGTATTTCAGTCTGGTCAACACGGCTGAAGAAGCCTATCACCACCATAATCGACAAATTCAACTGCGAAACGGTGGAAATCTCTGGCATGGTTCGTTTCTGGATACACTGACTCAGTTCAAAAATGAAGGTGTATCAATCAAACAGCTACAGGATTTGCTGGAAAAACTGGTTTTTATGCCGGTGTTTACCGCCCATCCAACCGAGTCCAAACGACGCACCGTGATGGAAATCTTACGTCGCGTGTTTTTGCTTGATGAGAAACTTACTGAAGGTCTGATAACACCGTTTGATCAACAGCAGATTCGTAACCAATTGAAACGCCAAATCCAGCTGCTCTGGTCAACTGATGAAGTAAGAGCGGTTAAACCATCAGTTCGCGATGAAATCAAAAACGGATTGTATTATTTCAATGTCAGTCTGTTTGATGCAGTGCCACGCAGTTATCGTAACCTGGAGAATGCTCTTCGTCGGGTTTATGGTGATGAACTGGATCCGGAAACACCAATTGTGGTGCCAGATTATTTACGTTTTGGCTCATGGATTGGTGGGGACCGTGATGGCAATCCCTTTGTCACTGCGCAAACAATGGAAATGGCGATAGCGCTGCAAAAGCGCACGGTAATTCGACGTTATCTGGAAGATGTCACTAAACTCAGTTTTATTCTGACGCAGACGCAGCCACTCTGCGAGATCAATGCTGATTTGGCTACCGATATCGAACTGAGCGAACAACGTTTTGCCGGAGCCTTTTCAACCAATCCGCAACGGTTTATTAATGAGCCTTACCGCCGCAAGCTTTATATGATGCGCTATCGGCTCAAAGATAATCTGGCTGTTCTGGAAGAATTCTTTCGCCCGGATCTGCAAATTGAAAGTCTCGGTGTGGCCTATCATAACGAAGATGAGTTTCTGGCGGATTTGTACCTGATACATAAATCACTGGTGGATAATGGCGATATCGCGATAGCTGCCGCTGAACTCACCGATCTGATTCGGCTGGTCAAAACCTTTGGGTTTTATCTTTATAATCTCGATATTCGTCAGGAATCATCAAAGCATACTGATGCGGTGGGCGAGATATTAGCGCTCACTGGCCTCAATCGCCATTATCTGCAAATGGATGAAGCAGAGCGCCAGACGTTGTTATCGGATTTACTGTCGGCCCCCAGATTGCCAGAAATATACGGCGATTTGCAGCCAGACTCTCTGGAAATTCTCAATGTATTCAGATTAATCGCCCGACTGCGGGTAGAGGTCAGTGAAAAAGCATTTGGTAATTATGTGATTTCCATGACCCATCAGGCCAGTCATATTCTGGAAGTAATGCTGCTGGCCAGATTTGCCGATTTAATTGGTCAGGATGAACATGGCTGGTTTTGCCATATCCGGGTAGCACCATTATTCGAAACCATTGAGGATCTTGAGCATATCGAGCCGGTAATGTCTGCTTTGCTTGAGAACAGTCAGTACCGCACCTTGCTCAGTGCTTCGGGCAATATGCAGGAAGTCATGCTTGGCTATTCGGATTCCTGTAAGGATGGTGGCATTCTGGCATCTGCATGGAATTTATACCAGGCGCAGAAAACGGTCAGTCGACTTTCAGAACAATATGCTATCGGTTGCCGAATGTTTCATGGCCGTGGTGGCACCATCGGCCGTGGTGGTGGCCCGACGCATGATGCCATCTTGGCTCAACCGGTCGATACCGTGCACGGTCAGATCAAGTTTACCGAGCAGGGTGAAGTGCTGTCATTTAAATACGGTAATACTGAAACTGCGGCCTATGAGTTAGGTATGGGGGTCTCTGCATTAATTAAAGCCAGCAGGGGACTGGTAACCGATTCAGCTCAGGAAAAGCCCGAATACCTTTCGATCATGCAGCAACTGGCACAGTTGGGTGAACAGCAATATCGACAATTGACCGAGCAGACTCCCGGCTTTCTCGACTATTTCTATGAAGCCTGCCCAATCAGTGAAATCGGTTTGATGAATATTGGCTCACGGCCTTCACATCGTAAGGTCGGCGATCGATCCAAGTCTTCGGTCAGAGCGATTGGGTGGGTGTTTGCCTGGGCGCAATCAAGACATACCTTGCCAGGCTGGTATGGGATTGGTAGTGCGATTGCCACGTGGATTTCTGGGGATCCTGAAAGACGTCAAATACTGCAAAAAATGTATTTTGAATGGCCGTTTTTCCGGGCAATGGTGAGTAATACCCAGATGTCACTTTCCAAGGCTGATATGGATATCGCGGCAGAATATGCTGATCTGTGTATCGATAAACAGCAGGCGCAACAGGTACTCTCTGTTATACGTAATGAATACCAGCAAACAGCCAGTCAATTATTACAGCTGACAGGGGCGGAGACGCTAATGGCCGAAAATCCCCAATTAGCCTTGTCTTTACGAAGAAGGCAGGCTTACCTGGATCCGCTGAATCATATCCAGTTACTGTTATTGAAACGTTATCGGCATGGCGATTACAGTGATGCGGAAACAGCCAAATGGCGCGATCCGTTGTTGCGCACTATCAGCGCCATTTCACAGGGAATGCGTAATACCGGTTAATCGTCTTTGGCAGCACGATCCTTCTTGGGAATATAACGCGGTTTATCTTCCTTGCTTTTGGATCGTGCCTTGTTAGCCTTGGCCTTGGGTGCAAGCCCCTTCAATTTGCGGATGGGTAAGCTGTGGCCAAGGTGATATTCAATGCGTTCCAGATTTTTCAGATCGTGCGGTTCAACCAGATTAATCGCCGTGCCATGTTTATCTGCCCGACCGGTACGGCCAATACGATGAATATAGTTATCACCGCGAAACGGCAGATCGTAGTTAATGACATGGGTAATATCTGCTACATCCAGCCCCCTGGCAGCAACATCGGTGGCTACCGTGACCTTGATTTGGCCGGCGCGGAATTTACGAATCCGTTCACGGCGTACAGATTGATCAAAATCACCATGTAACAGCTGAGCGGAGATATTCTGTGACTGTAACCAGTCGCAGACTTCTTCAGCACGGATTTTTTTATTACAGAATACTAAGGCTCGTTGGCAGGCCGGTGCGTTGATAAATGCTAATAATAAAGCCTGTTTATGTTCACGGTTATCAGCCAGATAAACCTGCTGAGTAACATTCTCTGCCAGTTGATTGGCCGCATTAATATGAATTTCCTGCGGGTCGGTAAGCAGTTCGTCGGCAAAAATTCTGACACCACTGCCTGCCAAGGTTGCCGAGAATAGTCCAGCCTGGAATTTTGATTTAATAGCGGCGAGCGCCATCAGCACATCAGGACCCTGACCCATATCGAGCATGCGATCGGCTTCGTCAATAATGACCAGTTCAACTGCTGATAAATCGACTGATTCATCATTTACCAGACTTAACAGACGACCGGGCGTAGCGATAATAATGTCGCATTGAGCAGTAGCATGTTGCACCTGCGCCCAAGGCGAGGCACCGCCGGTCAACATGGCGATGGTCGGTTTAAAGGCTTTACCGAGTTGATGAAACACATGCTGGATCTGAAATGCCAGTTCGCGGGTTGGAGCGAGGATCAGAATACGAGCCTGATCGTGCTTATGGCGTTCATCATTGAGGCGTTGCAAAATTGGCAGGATAAAGGCCGCCGTTTTCCCGGTACCGGTAGCGGCACAGGCCAATACGTCCTGACCGGCCAATAATGCCGGGATCGCCAGTTGCTGGACCTCAGTCGGTTTTTCAAAACCACTGTCGCGCACAGCGGCAATCAATTCATCATCAAGGAATAGATCGTCAAAAGTCATGGTGTTTATCTTATCAGTCGAAAGCGCCTGTGGGATCACAACAGGCATAGAAGTGGCGGGCAATATAACACAATATTGCTGCTAAGCCTGATGTGGTTGTTTTACTTCAGGTAGTCAAAACCAGCAAACAGCCAGCAATCATGACTGCGCAAGCCGCTAATCGGCGAAGAATATGTTTTTCATGAAAAATGCGGTAGCCGAGAAACACCTGTAATACCATACTGAGTTGGAATAACGCCAGCGAATAGGCCACCAGTAATTGCGAAAAAATCAGCATAGTGGTGTATTGCATCAAAAAAATAAAACCGCCCAGCCAGAGAAAATGACTGCGGTGTTGTCTGGCTGCTTGCCAATCCATTTCCCAGCGTTTGCCACCAAACCAGTAATACAGACCAATCGATAATGGCAGGCCAAATAAACACCAATAGACTGTGGTTGCCAGTGCACCGCCACTCAATACGGCATTTTTAAGTGGCAGGGTGCCAATTGAAAATAACAGTATGGATAAAAACCGATATTGCACGCCGCGTTGCATGAATAATTGCGATAGTCGGTTTGCAGATGGAGTTGTGGCCGGAGGGAATAACAAAAAACTGCCAAGCAAAATGATTATAACCCCGTTGAGCCCCTGCATACTGGGCACTTCGCCCAGAAAGATCAGCGCAAGAATCATCGAAAATACAACTTTATACGCGTTCAGTGGGCCGAAAACCGATAAATCGGTTTTGGATAAAGACAACACCAGAAATAAAGTGCCCGCCATATCCAGCAGAGCAGCCAGCAGAATATTGATCCAGAAGCGATGATCAATGGCACTGTGTTCCACCAATAGTATTAAAGGCAGACTAATGCAGGCCAGAACGAGATAGGAAAGCATCACGATAAATAGTGAATGCAGACCTTTGTGAGTGAACTGTTTTTGAAAAACGTTAGCCGCGGCGGAGGAAAATATCCTCCCTAGGACGATCAGTAACTCCATTACTCAGCAGAGTTTAATGGCAGATAATTATTTTCAGCATTGGTTTGATAAGCATTAAACATCTGGTAGTTGGCGTCCGGATCAAAACTGAAGACGATAAAATGATCCTTGCGTGAGCCCATTTCCATGCCTGGTGTACCGACCGGCATCTGCGGAACCGACAAACCTTTGATATGAGCAGGTTTATCGATCAGTAATTGTTTAATATCATCAGCCGGCACATGGCCTTCGATCACAAAATCATTAATAACGGCGGTATGACAGGAAGCCATATTGTTGGGCACACCAAGTTTTTGTTTAATTGTCGCCATATCATTACGGATCTGATCAATCACTTCAAATTGATGTTTTTCGAGATGCTCAATCCATTTATGGCAGCACTGACAATTGGCGTCACGATATACAGTAATCATTTGTGGCTGTTCAAGTTGCAGACGAGCCTGATCCCATTCGCTGGCGTGGAGAGTAGATGCTAAAGCCAGACTCAGCAGTAAAGTCAGGCCGAAATTTACCATTTTATTAAGGGCACTCAATCATAATCTCCTGATCCTGGCTGTTTTTCTCGACATACTCCAAAGCCCACAATGTCGACTTATTATTTTCAACATCAATCATCTGCGGCAACTCGACACAATCGATTCCATGGTTTTTAAAGTGATCGATTTCAGTTTCTGTCAGCAACTGCGGGTTATGCCAGATGGCTGAAATATCATCACTGATTTCAGCCTGAAAAGCTTCCAGACCCTCACGAGTAAAAATAATAAGTACCATGATTATGGGATATCCAAATAGGCTTTTTCAGAGATAGTCGCCCAATCTTCATCCTGTTCACGAAAGTTTTTATAGGCTTGATGAACACGATTGAATTTAGGATTTTCCGCGGCTTCTTCAGCCAGAGTCTGTTCAGTAATTTTTTTGAGCGTATTCAATACATCCGCTGGGAAGGGAACGATATTGATATCATCGCGCTGACGTAACTCTGCCAGTGCAGCCACATTCTTCTGTTCCATTTCGGAGGCCATTAACAAATTTTCTGCTTTGGCTGCATTTTCGATAATAGCTTGTAAATCAGGCGGCAATAAATCCCAGGCACGTTTATTAATACTGAGTTCCAGCACAGCACCTGGTTCCTGCCAGCCCGGATAATAATAAAATCTGGCTGCGCGATGCAGACCCAGACGTTGATCGTGGTAGGGCGCAATCCACTCAGTGGCGTCAATGGTATTGCGTTCCAGCGCGGTATATACTTCACTGCCAGCAAGCAGAATGGGATTACCGCCGGCTTTGGCAAAAACTTTGCCCCCTAAGCCGGGGATACGCATTTTTAAGCCTTGCAAATCGGCCATCGAGTTGATTTCTTTATTAAACCACCCCCCCATTTGAATGCCGGTATTGCCTAACGGAAAAGGCACAATATTGTAGGGCTCATAGACTTCACGCCATAAATCCAGGCCACCACCATGATATAACCAGGCATTCATGCCGCGTGGGGTCATACCAAATGGCACGGTAGAGAAAAACTGCGCTTCTGGTACTTTACCCGCCCAGTAATAGGCACTACCGTGGCCCATTTCAACGGTTCCCTGAGAAACAGCGTCAAAAGTCTGCAAAGCCGGAATCAATTCACCACCGGCAAATACTTTAACCTTGAGGCGGCCATTGGACATGGCTTCAAGGTTGGCGGCAAAGCGTTCAGCCCCTTCCTGCAGCACCGGGAAACCCGGGGGCCAGGCGGTTACCATTTTCCAACGATAGATTTTACTGGTATCAATTTCTTCGTTAAACGGGCCAGTGTCATCAGGACCACAGGCGGAGAGTAAGCAGATGCTTACCAGCAATGCCAAGCGTCGTATAAATACGGATAAATGCATTATCGTTTTCCTGAATTACAAGGTTTCAAGTTTGGCATAGGCCAATACCAGCCATTTACTTCCGGCTTGTTTGAAATTCACATGAACACGAGCGTGACTGCCATTGCCTTCAGTGTCAATAATCACACCCTGACCAAATTTCTGATGCATCACCTGTTGCCCGGTTCTGAACCCGTTATCATCAGCTGATTGTGATCGACTGGCAAGTGCCGTCAGACCAGATGCGGCCATATTTTGTGGAGAACGTACCTGATGAACTCGTTCAGCGGGAATTTCACTCAAAAAGCGCGAAGGGCGAGGATGCATTTCCTGCCCATACAAATAGCGTGATTCGGTATACAACAGATAGAGTGTTTTGCGTGCCCGGGTCATGCCGACATAACAAAGACGGCGCTCTTCGGCCAGTCGCAGCGGGTCATCAGCTGATTTCTGCCCCGGGAACAGGCCTTCTTCCATACCCACCATAAAGACGATGGGAAATTCCAGACCTTTGGCGGAATGCAGAGTCATTAACTGCACACAATCCTGCCATTGATCACCCTGGTTTTCGCCAGCTTCCAAAGCGGCGTGCGCAAGAAAAGCATCCAGTAACGGCATCTCTTCTTCATCGTCAGCGCGCATAAATTCACGACTGGCGTTAATCAGTTCGTCCATGTTTTCAATGCGACCCTGGCCTTTTTCGGTTTTGTCCTTGGCAAAATGGGTACGTAAACCACTTTCGTCGATCACCAGTGCAGTCAGTTCATGTAATGACATGGTGTCATCTTCGGGTGTGAGCGAATCAATCAGCTCCAGAAAACTCGATAAGGCGTTGGCTGCTCTGGCAGGGAAAACTTTTTGTTGTAAGGTATCCACCGCAGATTGCCACATGGATTGATTGGTTTCCCGGGCATATTGGCGCAGCTGGGTTAACGTGGCTGCACCAATACCGCGGGTGGGCGTATTTACAATACGTTCAAAGGCAGCATCGTCACGACGATTACTGACCAATCGCAGATATGACAATACATCCTTGATTTCAGCGCGTTCAAAAAAGCGCAAACCACCATAAACCCGATAGGGTACAGCCGATTGCATCAAGGCTTCTTCAATGACCCGTGACTGAGCATTGGAACGATACAGCACGGCAACATCACTGCGTTGTCCACCCTGATTCATCCAGTTGCGTACTTCCTGCACCAGATAGGCGGCTTCATCGCGTTCGTTATAAGCGTTATAAAGCTGGATGGGTTCACCATCGGCATCTTCGGTCCACAGTTCCTTGCCAAGACGTTCACTGTTATTCTTGATAACCGCATTGGCTACGGCCAGAATATTGCCGGTGGAACGATAATTCTGCTCCAACCTCACAGTACTGGCGTCGGGATAATCTTTATGAAATTTCTGGATATTCTCAATTTTGGCGCCACGCCAGCCGTAAATTGACTGATCGTCGTCACCGACAATAAACAGATGTCCGGTCTGACCGGCCAGTACTCTTATCCAGGCATACTGAATGGTATTGGTATCCTGAAACTCATCGACCAGGATCTGCGAAAAACGTTGTTGATAATGCGACAGAATATCTGGACGTTTCAGCCACAATTCATGACTGCGCAGCAGTAACTCGCCAAAATCGACTACACCGGCACGTTCACAGGCTTGTTCATAGGCAAGATAAATCGCCAGCATGTTTTGTGAATACGGGTCTTCCCCAGCCTGCAAATGCGCGGCACGAAGACCTTCGTCCTTTTGGCCGTTGATATACCACTGAGCCTGCTTGGGCGGCCATTGCGCTTCATCGAGGGACATGCCACGGATAATGCGCTTGATCATGCGCAATTGATCATCGCTGTCGAGGATCTGGAAACCCTGCGGCAGCCCAGCCTCCTGCCAGTGTGAACGAAGTAAGCGATGCGCCAGACCATGGAATGTACCAACCCACATACCGCCAATAGGATAGCCGAGCATCTGTTCGATACGACCACGCATTTCTGCGGCAGCTTTATTGGTAAAAGTGACTGCAAGGATGTTTGCCGGTGATAAGGCTTCTGCCTGAATCAGCCAGGCAATTCGATGTACCAGAACACGTGTTTTACCACTTCCGGCACCAGCAAGAATTCGCGTATGCCCCAGCGGTGCAGCAACTGCTTCGCGTTGTGGTTTGTTCAGATCATCAAGTAGTTCAGATACATCCATTAGTTTCGTAACATTTCGGAGTGGTGGCCCTGAAAAGCATCAGCTCGAAATAATATGCGATGCAGTGGGTTGAGGCATCTATAGATACAACTATCCCCACAGATAGTGGGGATAGCGTTGCATTATGGATTTAGATGTTGCTGTCGAGAAACGCAGCCAATTGTGATTTGGTCAAAGCGCCGACTTTTGTGGCTTCCACTTCACCATCTTTAAACAGCATCAATGTCGGGATACCACGAATACCATAACGAGGTGGGGTATCTGGATTTTCATCGATGTTCAGTTTGCAGACTTTTAATTTGCCTGCGTATTCAGCGCCAATTTCTTCCAGCACCGGCGCAATCATTTTGCATGGACCGCACCATTCAGCCCAGTAATCAACCAATACAGGCATATCAGACTGTAGAACCAGGCTGTCAAAGTCGCCATCGGTCACATTAGTGACGTTTTCGCTCATGTTTTATCTCCAGTGGTATCTAAAGTATTGGACCGCTATACTCGCAAGCCAACATTGAGTAACATTTTTTCTTATCAGTAAAGGTAATGCAAGTATTTATATGAGTGCTCACCTCACCGACACGGCATTTTCATCGCTGCCACTCCATCCGCTCCTGCAGAAAGGCTTGCAGCAAGCCGGTTTTGAATTTTGCACGCCGATTCAGGCTCAGTCTCTACCTTTATTGCTGGCAAACCACGATGTCGCGGGTCAGGCACAAACAGGCACCGGAAAAACCATTGCCTTTTTATTGGCCACATTTCAACGCTTATTAACGAATCAGGATGCGCAAAAACCGGCTTCAAAGCAACCTCGCGCATTAATATTGGCACCCACTCGGGAATTGGCAATTCAGATTGTAAAAGATGCTGAATTACTAAATAGTCATGCCGGATTGCGCATTGTGATCGCTCATGGCGGTAAAGATTATCAACGTCAGCGTGATGCAATCGATGACGGTTGTGATGTTTTGATTGGTACACCGGGACGTCTGCTGGATTTCCATAAACAACGGGTGTTTAACCTTAACAATATTGAAGCAGTGGTGCTGGACGAAGCCGACAGGATGTTTGATCTGGGCTTTATTAAAGATGTGAGGTTTTTTCTGCGCCGCTTACCCAGTCCTGAAAAGCGTTTAGGTATGCTTTTCTCTGCCACACTTAGTTATAAAGTGACTGAGCTGGCTTACGAACATATGAATAATCCGGAGAAAGTGCAGATCGAACCGGAAAAAATGATGGGTGATCGGATTGAAGAATGGGTTTATTACCCTTCAAATGAAGAAAAAATACCGCTACTGCTGGCGTTGATTAAGCGAATTCAGCCTATCCGCAGCATTGTTTTTGTCAATACAAAACAAGTCGCCGAGCGGGTGTGGGGCTTTCTGGAAGGAAACGGCTACAAAGCTGCTTTATTATCTGGCGATGTACCGCAGAAAAAACGTGAAAGCCTGTTAAAACATTTCCAGGATGGTGAGTTTCCGTATCTGGTGGCAACTGATGTGGCCGCACGCGGGTTACATATCCCTGAAGTAAGTCATGTGTTCAATTTTGATTTACCGCAGGATGCTGAAGACTATGTGCATCGTACGGGTAGAACCGCGCGGGCAGGTGCCAGTGGTATTGCGATAAGTCTGGCCTGTGAAGAATATGCTTTTTCGTTGCCTGATATAGAGCAATATATCAAACATAAATTGCCGGTAGCGCAAAGCACCGATGAGCAGCTGGAAACGCCTCAGCCCAGAATTAAAGCTGAACGGAATCCGGACCCTCGCCATAAAAATAAAACTCGTGGAGATAATAGCCATAACAATCGTCCGCGCGGCGGCAAGCGCAATAATGGCCCCAAAAAACCGGTAACTTCGGATGCAAATCAATAGTAACTTACCGGTTCTTTTTGCTCCGACAAGACAACCGGATGAGTCGTCTGTCCGACTTCCGGTGTTGTTGGATAAACAATCTGATTTTAATAATGTAAATCGCCAGCCCGTTATCAGCCGTCCAGTCATTGGGGTAACCAGTGATAATGATAGTCAACAGGCACGTTATATTCGTAATTTCAGTCTGACCAACCGTGAAACTGAGCGTGAGTATACAGCCCAGAACAGATTGCCAGCACAAGTTCAGGCCTACCTGCAGGTAGAGGCCCTTAAGGATGTTCCGACTCAGGAGAGATTATTTGATGCAATGGCTTAAGCTTGTCTTGATTTGCAGCGTTATCTGTTTATTTTCAGCTTGTGCAGCCAATTCGAGTGATGGTTCACCTAACCTTTCCAGCTTTGCCAAAAGTAACATTGACGATGTTATCGAGCTGCATCAGCAACGGGTTATGCAGGATCTGAAAACGTTAACTATCAAACTGTATCAACGTAATCCCTATCAGCGTCATGATCGCCATATGCGTACACTGGAAGACAGTGTAGCCAGATTATTTATGTATCCGGCGGATGTCGGTTTTGCCAAATGGGATGGGTTTGAACCGACCGAGATTATTCGTCTGGCTCTGACGGATGATTATGATGGTGACAGGGTGCTGGCCTTCACTGTGGGCATGCGGCGGATGTTAATGGCTTCGTACAACAATCAGTCAGAATTCTTTTATCTGTCATCTATCGATCAGCAAAAGCTCTACAACAGCGCACGCAATATCGAAATTGCCGCTTGGATGCTGGCGGAACGACGTGATGCAGATGGCAAACGATTATTACTCAGTGATAGTGTGCAGGATGAGTCCCGGAACTTGAGTTTTCAACGTATTATTGGTGGCATGATTGCGACACAGGATAATATTTCCGCCATCATTGCTCAGAAAAACGGCCGACTGGTAAAAACGGTAGTGGTGCAGGCGGCCTCGATGATGTTTTTGCCCATCTGATAACTTATTTGGCGCCAATCGCCTGCAGCATGATACGTTTTTTCAACCACTGGGATTTATTGACCTGCTTCATTCCGGCTGTTCTCAACCAGCTGACAGGTTTAGCAGACTGGGTAAACAGGCGATGAAAACCATCCATACTGAACTGCATCAGCAGATTTTCTGCCAAACGACGGCGTTGATATTTTTTTAACGTATGCAAGCTGCCAATCTGACGCTGCTGCTGTACTGCCCAGGCAAGCGTTTCTGCCAACGCCCTGGCATCCTGCAAGCCAATATTCACGCCTTGCCCGGCTAATGGGTGAATTGTATGTGCTGCGTCACCCAGCAAGGCGAACCCCAGTTTCACATAGTCTCTGGCATGCGCTAATGCAAGGGGGAAACTGGCCCGCTCGGAAACCAGCTCAACTTTGCCCAGTTGATGGTCAAATGCTTCTGCTAGTCTCAATTCAAAACTGTTTTTGTCGAGCGCTTTAAGGTGTTCTGCCTGCTCAGTTGGTAAGGACCAAACGATCGAGCACAAATGCGTATCATTTAACGGTAAAAAGGCGAGAGGTCCACCGGGTAAAAAACGTTGCCAGGCGGTTTTCTGATGGGGCTGTTCAGTGCGTATGGTCGCGACCAGACCATGTTGCTGGTAAGCCCAGCCTCGGCTGGCAATCCCGGCTTGCTCGCGTAATAAGGAATGCGCACCATCTGCCGCCACAATGAGGTCGGCGGTTAAAACGCGGCCATTTTCCAGAGTGATTTGACCTGTTTGATAATGTTGGGGCTTTTCGGGACAAATTAAATCAACTTGCCGATGATTGGCTGCTAAAGCGATTGCTTGATGCTGAATAAGCTGATTTTCAACAATGTGGCCAAGATAATCGACCCCGATTTCAGCTGCCGAGAAATGCAGAACGCTATCGACTGTTTCCCAAACCTGCATTTTTTCAAAGGGACCCAGTCGTGAGGTATACAGATTTTGCCAGACATTTATCTCTGTCAGGATTTGCTGGCTTGAAGGATTAATCGCACTGACACGTTGCGATGGAACATCATCAACCGCCAGTTGTTCTGTTTGATGCGCTTCAACTAAGGCAATTTGTAAATCAGTTTGCTTTGCCAGTAACAGGGCAAAAGTGGTGCCGACCATGCCACCACCGACAATAATCACATCATAGTGGTTTTTCATAATGGCAGTCCCCGACTGAGTCTGGACTGTTTACCGCTAAGTCCCATGCTTGTTTTAGCCAGCTGATTTTTTAATCCAGGCAGTCCATTAAGTAACGCAAGACTCAGCGAACGACCATGTCCAAGCAGAAAATGGTTATTGCTGAAGGTGTTCACCAGAAAATCTGTAGCATTGACCACTTTATCCTGATCCTGTTGCTGCCAGTCGGAATAATCCTGTAACAGACTGGCGTGACCACAGTCTTCAGGATGGGCGGCAATCAACTCTGCCAGAACCGCTGCATCACGTAAGCCAAGATTAAAGCCCTGACCGGCAATGGGATGCAGACTATGGGCTGCGTTGCCAATTAATAGAACTCGATTTTGTACAGGTTGATTGGTTTGCATTAGTCCTAATGGGTAGCAGCTACGCTGACCAATTTTTTCAAAATGGCCGAGACGATAGCCAAAGGCTTTCTGCAGCCGTTCAGCAAATTGCTGTTCGTTACTTGCTAACAGGGCACGCTCTTCACCTGTTTTCACCGTCCATACCAAACTGCAACGACCCTCAGACATGGGCAATAAGGCTAACGGGCCATGTTCAGTAAAGCGTTCGTAAGCCCAATTCTGATGTGCTCGTTCAGGTATCACATTCGCTGTGATGGCGGTTTGCTGATATTCGCGTTGCCAAATGGTTAACCCCAGCAACTCCCGAATGGTGGAAAATTGTCCGTCGGCACCGACCAGTAATCTGCTGGTGAGTTGCTGGCCATCAGATAGCGTTACAGTGACTGATGTAGCGGTTTGCTCCAGACTGTCAACCTGAAGTGGTGTCATAATGCTTAGCGTTGGGTGTTGCTGTAATGCCTGATTTAATTGAATACCCAGATGTTTTGCGGTCATCACCTGACCCAACGCGGGAACCTTTTCTTTCTGGGCAGTCAGACGCGTTACGCCAAAATGCCCCCGGTCTGAAATATGAATGCCGTGAATCGGAGTGGCTTTATCCTCCAGCTGAGACCAAAGTTGCATGGTTTCAAAAATTCGTTGGGAGCCGTAAGACAAGGCAATGCCACGATCATCAAAGCCGGGTTGATGGTGTTCCAGCAGATCCTGAGCCTCCACCAAAGCAATACGTAAACCGCTATTTTGTAGCGCGAGGGCCAAACTTGACCCTACCATGCCAGCGCCAACAATCAGTAGATCAAAATCGGCTTTCACGATGTTAGCGAGCTCCTGCCATCAGGGCTTCAATGTCGTCAATTTCTTTCGGCGCGCCAGCAGATAATACTTCGTGACCCTCTTTGGTCACCAGCACATCATCTTCAATACGAATTCCAGTGAAATGCCATTTTTTATCAATATGCTCCGGATCGCGGATATACAAACCAGGCTCTACGGTTAACACCATGCCTGGTTCCAGTAAGCGCCAGGTACTATCGATTTTATAATCACCGACATCATGCACATCCATTCCCAGCCAGTGGCCGGTGCGGTGCATATAGAATTCACGATAAGCCTGATCTTCAATTAACTTATCAACATTTCCCTGAAGCAAACCAAGTTTGACCAAACCTTCCGTGAGAACCTGCACAGCCGCTTCATGCGGTTGATTCCAGTGGTTTCCAGGTTTGACTGCCTCAATAGCGGCATATTGCGCATCCAGCACAATTTGATACAACTCACGCTGAGCCGGAGTAAATTTGCCATTCACCGGGAAGGTTCGAGTGATATCTGCGGCATAACATTGATATTCGGCACCGGCATCAATTAATAACAGATCATTGTTTTTCAATTTACTGTTATTTTCGATGTAATGCAGAATACAGCCGTTTTCACCGCCACCGACAATAGAAGGGTAGGCCGGACTGCGGCAGCCATGTTTCATAAACTCATGAATCAGTTCCGCTTCGACTTCATATTCGAACTTACCCGGTTCGGTAAACTGCATCGCCCGGATATGTGCTTTGGCTGACGCTTCAGCCGCGTAGCGCATGCTCTTGATTTCCTGGCTGCTCTTAAACAGACGTAACTCATTGAGGCAATGTTCCAGTTCGATGATTTCAGTAGGAGAGTGTTTGCCTGAGCGGGAGGCCTGGCGAAGATGATTTAGCCAACCTACCATATGCTGATCAAATGCAGGTTGGTTACCCATGGTGTAATAGACTTTTTCCTTGTCTTCCATCAAGCCCGGCAAAATATCATCCAGATCGGCGATAGGATAAGAATCATCTGCGTCATATAATGCAATGGCACCTTCCTGACCGGCACGATAACCATCCCAGATTTCCTTATCGAGATCGCGTTCCCGGCAGAACAGGATGAATTCGCCATGTTCCCGTCCGGGGATCAATACCAAAACTGACTCTGGCTCATCAAAACCACAAAGGTAATGAAAATTGCTGTCACTGCGAAATGGAAAATCGACATCGCGGTTACGTGGGTGAACCACAGCGTTTGGTAACACGGCAATACTGTCCGGGCCCATGATTTCCATCAATCTCTGGCGCCGTTTGGCGAATTCTTTTTTAGTCATTAATGCTCAATTATCTTGTCTTCGGGAGTAGTCGGATTTAACTCACCATAAAGGAGGAACAAACCCATTCGGAGATATTCCACTAATTCTTCGTAGTTATTATCGTCATCGTCACTGGGTTGCAATTCAATATCATCAACCTGACTGATTTGTAACACATCTGTCAGATACTCCTGACAATCTGCCGGCAGTTCAGTTTCGTTGGTCAGACCAGAAACACCCAACCCGTATACCAGGCCCTGAGACCAATCGCTTAAAGCAGCAAGCCGTGAGCCCAAAGGTGCGTCATCATCCGGCAATTCCAGCTGAAAATCGAAATCAAGACTGTTAAGCGACTGCATCGTCTCATCAAACAGGCCCAGCAGGTTTTGTTTTTCTTCTTCGCCAGGATGGTAATCCTCAAATAAATCGCTATACCAGGTATTACGATTGGCCTGAGAATTCATACACAACAAACCGCATAATGCGCCCTGCAACTCGGCTGTGCTGGCAGGACCATCGGCGGTCACGTTTTCCGGCGACAGGGATGGAAAATATAATTGAGACATAGAGATACAACCCGAAATTAAAAAACACATCATGCAGTTGTTGACCGGGTCAACGGCGCACGTCTATAGTTAGGCATTATTCTCGCATAGCCAAGACGCATATTAATGGATAAAAACCCGATTCAACAATTGGAACAGCAGCTCGATGAGCTGTTACGGGCCAGTAGACGCTTGCGTGAAGAGAATATGTTACTTCGTTCTCAGCAGGCAGCTTGGCTGAGTGAGCGTGCGCAATTAGTTGAAAAAACTGAAATTGCCCGTAACCGCATCGAGAATATGGTGAACCGTCTGAAGCAGCTGGATGAAGAACTATGACCGTACCTGTTAACGTCACAATCCTCGGTAAAGATTATCAAGTTGCCTGTCCCGAAGATCAACAAGATGCGCTAATTGCCTCTGCACGTATGGTGCATCAGAACATGGAAAAAATCCGTAACACCGGGAAGGTGGTAGGGGTTGATCGCATTGCAGTTATGGCGGCTTTAAATATTGCGCATGAGTTGCTGTCATTACAGCAGGATGAAAGTCAGGACATCAAAAAAGTTAATGAAAAAATTTCTCTGCTTAAAGAGCGGGTTAGTGCATTTATTAACGAAGATAGGCAGTTGGAATTATAAAATACTGACGACTTGGCGAATAAAGTTGCGTATCATTTAACTAACCCTGCGGTGAGCGATAGCGACATGTGTTGTCTTGAGCCGATAAGCAAATGCTTTAGGAAACCAAATTTACGGGGTTGAAAAACAAGCCCGCTCCGACGGGAAGTTTGCCATCCCCATGCGGTTTCCCACTTGAACCAACAGGTTCAAGAACCCCGTTCGTAACGCCACTGTGGGGCCTTTCTTTAAATTCTCTGTTGTGTGCAGATTCAGATCAGCGCATGCCGAGCTGATTAATCTTCGTTAATAACCTATTGAGCATCTCACGCTCATCACTGCTTAACGCATCGCTAAGTTGTTTTTCATGTCTTGCCAAGACTATCTCTAACGCTTCCTCAATCAGCTTTTTGCCTTTATCGGTCAGTTTCACCAACCGACTCCGCTGATCATCCGAACATTGTCGCCGAGTGATTAAGCCGTTTTTTTCCAGACTGTTAAGCACTTTGGTTAACCCCCCCGAGCTCACCAGATTCACCTGGCATATATTGGATGGGGTTTGCTCGTAGGGTGGCCCCTGCAAGCGCAATGATACCAACGCGTCAAATTCACCCACATTCAGATGAAATTGCTCCATCACAATTTTTGCATCAGAAAAAAATAATTCACGCGCACGAAACAGCCGCTTTATTGTCTCTGCTACAGCAAGATCATCGCCGTGCCAGCAACTGCGCATTTGTTCGAGTGTTTCTTCTATACTTAATAAGCGATCTGCCAAGTGAGTTCCTCCTGAGATGACAAAATTATGACAAAAAAATTTACTTGCACGTAAAAGAATCTTGCATTAGTCTTTCCAGAAACCTTTCTAGAAAGAATTCTAAGCTATTCCCCTCGCTTTCACCAGCGAATAACAAAGGATCTGTCATGCGTGATAACTCACTTGATACTAAGCCCTCTTATCTGCAGGCTTTAGCAATCACCGCTTTTTTCTCGTTAAGCCTTCTGTGTCATTCCGTCAGCGCTGAACAAAACCTTCCCAGAGTTCAGGTGGTAGAACCGGAAGTTCGCACGTTGACTGAGTGGAAAGAATTCACCGGTCGTTTTGAAGCGGTGGAGATGGTTGAATTGCGCGCAAGAGTAACAGGCTATCTGGATAAAGTGCATTTCGACGATGGCCAGATGGTAGAAAAGGGCGACTTATTATTTGAAATTGATCCGCGGCCTTATGCAGCGGCAGTGGCCAGAGCTGAAGCAGAACTGGCCAGAATGGAGAGTCAACTGAAACTGGCTGACCTGGATACCAAACGGGGTGAAAGGTTATTAACCCAGAGTGCGATTTCTCAGGAAGAGGTGGATACCCGTCGGGCACGTTTTCAGGAAGCCAATGCTAATGTGGCATCTGCTGCAGCTGCGTTGAAAACCGCTGAACTGGACTTACAGTACGCCAAAATTACCGCTCCGGTAAGTGGACGGATTTCAAATCGCCGTGTTGACGTCGGCAATCTAATTGGCAGTGGAGATACAGGTGAACCTCTGACCACCATTGTCTCGCTGGATCCGCTGCATTTTGTTTTTGACGTATCAGAAACAGAATATCTGGAATTGATTCGTTTGCCAGAGGGCCAGGAGCAATTGGTTAATGGCAGAACCATGCCGACGGAACTTAAATTAATTGATGAAAAGAACTGGACGCGTGAAGGTCGCATCGATTTTGTTGATAACCGGCTGGACGAAAATACGGGTACGCTGAGAATGCGCGTCGTTGTTGACAATGCCGATGGTGTCTTACGTCCAGGACTTTTTGCCCGCTTGCGTTTACCAACCAGTCAAAATGCAGAAGCGATGCTGGTTCCGGATAAAGCGATTGTGACCGATCAGGCAGCCAAAATAGTGATGACGGTGGATGCCGAAGGCAAAGTCATTCCTAAACCCGTTGAACTTGGCACGCTACAAGGTGATATGCGGGTTATCAGAAGCGGATTGACAACATCAGATCGCATTATTGTTGAAGGTTTGCTGAGAGCTCGTCCGGGTGCCGAAGTGAATGCTGTTCCATATCAAGCTGATGAACAGCCTAATGATGACGGAAAAGACTCATGAAGTTCACCCATTTCTTTGTTGAAAGACCAATTTTCGCGACCGTTATTTCGGTCCTGATTGTCCTGGTGGGCACAATTGCCTATAACAATTTGCCTGTTGCACAGTACCCTGAAATTGCGCCGCCCAGTATAGCGGTCACTGCCACCTATCCTGGCGCCACAGCCGAAACGGCTGGTAATACTGTAGCGACAGTATTGGAACAGCAGATCAATGGTGTAGAGAACATGCTCTACATGAAATCTGAAAATACCTCAGATGGACGCACCTCCCTGAATATTACGTTCAAGCCGGGTACCGATTTAGATACAGCGCAGGTGCTGGTGCAAAACCGCATTGCCATTGCCGAGCCCTTACTTCCGGAGGAGGTGACTCGACAAGGTATCGATATTCGTAAAAACTCACCTGATTTGATGATGGTTATTCATATTCTGTCTTCAGATGGCAGTCGCGATAACCTCTATGTTTCAAATTATGCCAGAACCCAGGTAGTTGATCGGTTGGCCCGTATAGACGGGGTCGGTGAGGCGCGGATTGTTGCAGAGCGGGCTTATGCAATGCGGATCTGGATTGATCCGGAAAGAGCTCAGTCGTTTGGTTTAACAGCGAATGAAGTAGTTGCCGCTTTACGTGAGAACAACACCCAGATTGCTGCCGGTACTATCAACAGAGAACCGATTGAAACCAAAGGCGGTTTTGAGTTGAGTGTGGAAACACAGGGCCGGCTGCTGGAAGAAGAAGAATTCGGCAATATCATTGTAAAACGTGGCACTGATGGCCGGACCGTGAGATTACGGGATTTAGCCAGAGTCGAGTTGGCTGCACAGGACTATAACAACATCGGTTATCTGGATGACAATCTGGCTTTACCGGTCGTTATCTTCCAACGCCCGGGTTCCAATGCATTGGAAACTGCTCAGGCGTTACGGGCAGAGATGAAAGATATTGCTCAAAGTATGCCTTATGGGGTCGAATACCAGATTATTTACGATCCAACCGAGTTTATCGCCAAATCCATCGAGAAGATTTATCACACCATTCTAGAAGCCATCATTCTGGTTATTTTGGTGGTAATGCTGTTCCTGCAGAGCTGGCGAGCATCCATTATTCCTATTTTGGCCATACCGGTTTCACTGATTGGTACGTTTGCCGTCATGTCCTTGCTAGGAGTTTCATTAAATAACCTGTCGTTATTTGGATTGGTATTGGCAATCGGTATTGTGGTTGATGACGCCATTGTTGTGGTTGAAAATGTGGAGCGTTACATACGAGATGGATTCACTCCTCGAGAAGCGGCACATAAAACCATGGATGAAGTGGGCGGCGCCTTGGTGGCTATTGCCATCGTATTGACTGCCGTATTTATTCCGACGGCTTTTATTTCAGGCATTTCCGGGGCATTTTATCAGCAATTTGCCTTGACCATTGCCACAGCAACCATTATTTCGCTGATTGTCTCTTTGACATTATCGCCGGCTTTATCAGCGTTGTTATTAAAGCCACATGTTGAAGGCCATCAGCCAAATGGTATTTGGGGCAAGCTTAGTTCTCCATTTCGTGCGTTTGGCAATGGCTTTAATCGTGCCTTTGAGTGGATGGGGGATCGTTATTCGGCACTGACACGCAAGTTGTTACGCATGATGACGGTAATGCTACTGATATACGTCGGTTTGATCATGTTGACTGGCTATCAGTTCAATAAAGTGCCAACAGGGTTTATTCCTGAACAGGATCAAGGTTATTTGATCAATGTCCTACAGTTACCCCCTGGCGCCACGTTGGAAAGAACTGATGCGGCAGCACGCGAAGCTTCGGCACGTTTAAGAGATGTTCCCGGCGTTGCACATGCGGTTTTGTTTGTTGGTCTGGATGGGCCTACTTTTACCAACGCATCTAACTCAGCGGTTATCTTTACGCCATTGGATTCGTTTGAAGACCGTATTGCCGCCGGTATTACCATCGATGATATTGTTGCAGGATCACAGCAGGCCTTATCTCAGGTTGATGCAGCGATGGCTTTTGCGATCAGACCACCGCCAGTTAGGGGTATGGGGAACTCAGGTGGGTGGAAATTGTATGTTCAGGATCGTGGCGGGCTTGGTCTGGAAAGGTTACAGGCTGTTACCAATGAGGTGATTGGCGCAGCAAATCAAACAGATGGTTTATCGGCAGTGTTTACCTTCTTTAACTCTGGAACCCCCAGAATTTACGCTGATATTGATCGTACCCGGGCAGAAATGCTCAATGTACCGGTAGGCAATGTTATCGATACCCTGGAAATCTATCTTGGCTCACGTTACGTCAACGATTTTAACTTTCTGAATCGGACTTATCGAGTTGTGGCGCAGGCGGATGGCCCTTACCGTGATGAAATTGAAGATATCGGTAAATTACGTACCCGCTCTGATAATGGAGCGATGGTGCCCATTGGGACGATAGCGACGTTTGAAAACATTACGGGACCAATACGTCTGCCGCATTACAATCTGTATCCTGCGATCGAAGTGCAGGGCAATACCGCACCGGGTTACTCCAGTGGCGAATCACTTGCCATTGTCGAAGAACTATTAAGCGATACATTGCCGGAGGGAATCAGTTTTGAATGGACTGAGCTGGCCTTGCAAGAGAAGTTAGCCGGCGACACAGCCTTTCTTAGTTTTTCTCTGGCAGTCGTCTTTGTCTTTTTGCTACTGGCAGCGTTATACGAAAGCTGGTTACTGCCCCTTGCAGTAGTGTTGATTGTTCCTATGTGTTTACTGGCAGCGATACTTGGGGTCAGTTTACGCGGTATGGACAACAACATTCTGGTGCAGATTGGCTTTGTGGTGCTGATTGGTTTGGCATCAAAAAATGCCATATTAATTGTTGAGTTTGCCAAACAGGCTGAAGATCGTGGTTTGAGCCGACTGGATGCTGCAGTTGAAGCAGCACGTACACGTTTGCGTCCAATCCTGATGACATCCTTTGCCTTCATTCTAGGCGTGGTACCATTAGTCTTGGCCTCTGGTGCTGGCGCCGAAATGCGGCAGGCCTTAGGAACGGCAGTATTTTTTGGTATGCTTGGTGTGACCTTCTTCGGACTGATATTTACCCCGGTCTTTTATGTTTTCTGCCGCTGGCTGGCGTCATTAAGGGATAAACGCGAGCAGCAACAAACCGCTGATGAAGTGAATTAAGTTCAGCAGACTGAGCTGATTTGATCAATGAAACTCCATGGTCTCGAGCGAGTCCGATTAAGCGTCACACTATTTTTTGGAGGGATTATGAAACTATTGACGAGCATAATGATTGCGCTGACATCTTCAGTAGCACTTGCTGATACACAGATCGAGCTTTATGAAGTGGACAAACAGGGAACCGGCAAAAGTCTGGGAACCGTAGCAGTACATCAATCAGCATTTGGTCTGGTTTTTACCCCGGATTTAAAATCGTTAACACCCGGTTTGCATGGCTTTCATGTGCATCAGAATCCAAGCTGTGATGCCGCTGAAAAAGACGGTGAAATGGTGCCTGCATTAGCCGCTGGTGGTCATTATGATCCCTACGATACTGGTAAGCACGACACCCCTTGGGGCAGCGGTCATGCCGGTGACTTGCCACCGTTGTATGTAGCCGATGATGGAACAGCAACTCATCCAGTGCTTGCACCACGCTTGACGCTTAAAGATTTACAAGGGCGTTCATTAATGATTCATGCTGGTGGTGACAATCACTCTGATCATCCTAAACCCTTAGGTGGTGGCGGTGCCCGAGTCGCCTGCGGTGTAACGGATTAATCTCCGTCAACTAGATAAATCAGTAATCAGACCGGAAGCAAGATTGAAATATTAAGTCCGCCTTCCGGTCTGTTTTTTGCAATAATCTCGCCGCCGTGGATTTCAATAGCACGATGAGCAATCGTCAGCCCCAGACCGATACCATCTTGCTGGTGGTTGTCACGACTGCGAAAGAACGGCTGAAAAATTTGCTGTAAATCCTGTTCAGCAATTCCCGGACCCTGATCTTCTATAGTGATTTGCCAATGGCCGGCTAATTTTTCAGTGGTTAGTTGGATCACTCCATTCTCAGGTGAATACTTAATCGCATTGCGCAAAACATTTTCAATAGCACTATGAATAAGCTCAGGGCGTGCAAACAGACTGACTTGCTCAAAAGTATTGTGCGTTATCTGAACATATTTATTCTGGGCTTCAAAACGAGCGTCCTCCACAATATCCAGCAGCATTTCTGTTAGATCGAAAAGTTGTCTTTCATCATTTTCAGTTGTCGGATTTTCCAGACGAGATAAATTCAGCAACTCACCGATAAGATGATCGATACGCTCGGATTCACGTTCAACCCGATCCAGCATTTTTGCAGTTTTATCCGGACTTTGCTGTGCTAAACCAATCGCAGCCTGCATCCGTGCCAAGGGTGAACGTAACTCATGAGAAACGTCGTGGAGTAATCGTTTCTGTGCATTCAGCAACTGGCTTATGCGCCCGGTCATATAATCAAAGTTCTGCCCCAGTTCAGCCAATTCATCACGACGTTTTCCCATAGCCGGGCTAATTCGGGTATCAAGTTTGCCATCTGCAACATCATTAAAGGCTTTCTTTAAAATACGGATGGGTTTGGTAAACCACCAGGCCAGTAATGCACTGAATAATAATCCCGACATCAACCACATGCCCAGTAATAATAAGAGTGGTGGTTTAGGAGGTTTGGGCCGATCCAGCTTCTGGCCGAGTTTTTCAGGGGAGGGGATAAATAACAGCAAGGCTCTGCCATCTTCCAAAATTACTTGTTGGACAGAGCGTATTCTTTGATTTTCAAATACTAATTGTCTCGTCGTTGCCAGTAATTGCGGATCAATATTCCGTTGCAGAATATCCTGATTATCCTGATTAACGGCGAAAAGCTTAATGCCATTACGATGTTGTTCATGGAGGTACTTTTTTAGCGGCTCGATACCGGCATAACGCGCTATATCAGCCGCACTGTCGACAAGGTCTGTAGCTTTCCAGCCCATTTGCACCGGAATTGCCTCGAAGGACTGACGTTCTGCATTATGGCGTAGCCACATGCCACTGGCGACACCAATACTCGTCAGTAATAAAGCCAATAAAAAAGCAAAAAAGAATTTCCAGAATAAACTTCGCATTACTTAATCAACTGATAACCTTTACCACGGACTGTCTGAATATAAGAATGGCCATCCTGTTGTTCTCCTAGCTTATGCCGAATACTGCTCATATGCACATCAATACTGCGATCAAAGCGTGCCAGCGGCCGGCCTAATGCTGCTTCTGATAATGCATTTTTACTGACGACCTGACCGGCATTTCTTGCAAGGGATTCCAACAGGCTGAATTCGGTGCTGGTCAGTTCCAGCGCGGTATCAAACCATAAGGCTTTACGCTGTTGAGGCCAGAGTTGTAACGGACCTGTTTGAATAACGGTTTCATCCTGTTGCTGTTGTCGGGTGATTTCACTGCGCCGTAAAATAGCTTTGATTCGAGCAATTAATTCTCTGGGAGTACAGGGTTTAGGTACATAGTCATCAGCCCCAGATTCCAGTCCCATGATGCGATCAACATCGTCACCCTTTGCGGTAAACATTAAAATGGGCACATGACTTTGCTGACGGATGAGTTTTAATACTTCAGTGCCACTCATATCAGGCAACATCACATCCAGAATCACAATATCGAAATCTCCCTGCAAGGCAAGCTGCAGGCCTTCTGTTGCTGTATCTGCAGTGCGAACCTGAAACTTCTCTTCCTCCAGATAGTCTTGAAATAGACCAGAAAGAATCACATCATCATCAATAATTAATACTTTGCTCACAGAGATGTCCTGTTATTTTTTTAAAGTAATGATACGTCCGCAAATATTAATCAGCTAATTGTAAATCAGTGTTTTACCTGAATTTACATATCAAAACAGTCATTAACAGTTAATCCATCAATACTGTCTGCAACCTGTCGAACGACAGTATTTCGTTAAAAAATAACCTTTTTAGGAGAATACCTATGCGTAGCAAATTAATGGCGCTCAGTTTGATTCCAGCTTTATTTTTAGCAGTACCTGCCATGGCCGATAAACATAAAAGCTGTGGTGAAGGCAGTAAATACAGCGATATGAAGAAAATGCACGGTGAACATGATGGTATCCCTCTTATGTTGCAAGGCATTGATTTAAACGAGGATCAAAAATCAGAAATCAAAAAATTAGTTGAGGCTCAGCAAACTGATAAAAGAAATGATATGAAGTCGCACTGGGAGCTGCGCAAGAAATTAAACCAATTGGCTTTTAATGATCGTCTGGATCAAAACAAGCTAGAAGCCATAATCAATGAAGCCACAGAATCTCATGCCGACAGATTAGCTAAAAAAGCTAAATTGAATAATGCGATTTTCAATGTGCTAACAGCAGAACAAAAACAGCAGCTGAAGCAGAAAATGGCCGACTCTGAAAACCGTAACAAGCCTTGAATAAAATTACTTACCTCATCCTGACAATGAATGCAGGATGAGGTTTTTATGGGCGTTGTTCAGGATTTCTTTTGAAGCAGTGAAATTACTGAAGCTGTTTGCGGGCGCACACCACGCCAGATATAAAAGGCTTCTGCGGCCTGTTCAACCAGCATGCCCATACCATCAATTGTCTTGGCTGCATTATGTGTTTTAGCCCATTTGATAAATGCTGTATCAGCTTCGCTGTACATCATGTCATAACAGCAGGCGCCACTTGCCAGCACCGTATCAGGCAAAGGAGGTACTTCACCCTGTAAACTGGCTGCGGTGGCATTAATCACCACATCAAATTCACCGTCAATGTCATCAAATCCACCGCCATGAACATTGCCCAGATGGGCAAACAGCTCGGCAAGGTGAATGGATTTTGAAGCCGTTCGGTTGGCAATAAATATTGCGAGCGGTTTGTATTCAAGTAAAGGCGCGATCACGCCACGTGAAGCGCCACCGGCTCCAAGTAATAAAATCCGTTTGCCGGTAAGCTCTACCTGATGATTGACCGCTAAATCACGGCAAAGACCAATGCCATCTGTATTGTCACCAAACAAGCTGCCATCACTATTGAATACAACGGTATTAACTGCTCCAGCCAATTCGGCCCGGGCAGATTTTTGCTGGGTTATCTCCCAGACCTGCTCCTTGAATGGCACCGTTACATTGATGCCTTTTAACTTAAGCACGTCGCGAAGCTGTTGAAGACTGTTATGCAGTCCGTCCAACTGTACTTCAATCGCTGTATATTCAATATCCTCACCGGTTTGTCTGGCAAACGAGGCATGAATCAGCGGGGATTTACTATGGTGGATCGGGTTACCGATCACGGCGTATTTATCTGTCATGATTTAGCGCTGTAACTGTTGTGCAATATCTTTAGCGAAATAGGTGAGGATACCGTCGGCACCCGCACGTTTAAATGCCAGCAGGCTTTCCATAATAACTTCTTCACTGAGCCAGCCTTTCAACGTTGCTGCCTTGAGCATCGCATATTCACCACTGACCTGATAAACAAAAGTGGGTTTCTGGAAAGTCTTTTTCACCCGGTACAAGACATCAAGATAGGGCATGCCGGGTTTAACCATCACCATATCAGCACCTTCCTGAATATCCAATGCGACTTCATGTAAAGCCTCATCAGAATTGGCTGGATCCATCTGATAACTGAATTTATTGCCACCGGCTAAATTCCCTGCACTGCCCACAGCATCGCGAAATGGTCCATAAAAACTGGAGGCATATTTAGCGGAGTAAGCCATGATACGAGTATGTATGTGCCCGGCATTTTCCAGCGCGTTACGTATCGCGCCAATACGTCCATCCATCATATCGGAGGGAGCGACTACATCGGCTCCTGCCTCGGCATGAGATAACGCCTGTTTGATTAATACTTCCACCGTTTCATCATTAATAATATAGGCGTTGTCATCAATCAGCCCATCCTGACCGTGAGTGGTAAAAGGATCCAGAGCAACATCAGTCATTACCCCCAAATCGGGGAAGGCTTTTTTTAAGGCTCTGACAGCGCGTTGCGCCAGACCATCGGGATTAAACGCTTCTGCAGCATCCAGTGACTTCTGCTCCAATGGGGTCACTGGAAACAATGCCATCATCGGAATGCCCAATTTGTGAATAATTTCAGCTTCCTGAAGCAGCAAATCAATGCTCAATCTCTCCACTCCAGGCATTGAAGTGACTTTTTCTCGTTGATTTTTGCCTTCGAGTACAAAGCAGGGATAAATCAGATCATCGACGGTGAGCTGATGCTCTCGAACCAGTCGCCGGGAAAAGTCATCTTTGCGCAAACGGCGGGGTCTTTGTTGTGGAAAAGCGGAAAAATTAAAATACTGTTGGGTCATAAGTTCTGCCAGGTAAATAAGCTGCGCTTCATACTACCGCTGGCAAGGTAACTTGTCATCGTTTTTAGCGTGGACGCATAGGCTGCAGATAGGCTAAAATTGCAAAGATTTTGTCCGGGGAGAACGTCGTCCCCTGTTCCTTTTTTATCTGGTGGAGGTTCCCCTTGCGTACAACTGCGCTACTTGCTCTTGAAGATGGCACGGTCTTTCACGGCGAATCAATCGGTGCTGTGGGCCAGTCAGTTGGTGAAGTGGTCTTCAACACCGCGATGACAGGTTATCAGGAAATTATTACCGACCCGTCGTATTGCCGCCAAATCGTCACCCTGACTTATCCGCATATCGGTAACGTTGGCGTCAATAAAGACGATGAAGAATCTGACCAGGTGTATGCCAGTGGTTTAATCATTCGCGAACTTTCACCGGTCATGTCCAGCTGGCGTGGTGAAGAAGCTTTGGATAAATATCTTGAGCGCCAGAATGTAGTCGGACTGGCTGGTATTGATACCCGGCGGCTGACCCGTCTGTTACGGGAAAAAGGTGCGCAAAAAGGCTGCATCGTTGCTGGCGATAATATTGATGTTGATGCGGCAATTGCTGCGGCCAAAGCCTTTGCTGGTTTGAAAGGCATGGATCTGGCCAAAGAAGTTTCAACCAAACAGGCTTATGAGTGGACTGATGGTATCTGGCACATCGACAACCAGTCTCGTAAAGCCGAGCCGCGTTTTCATGTGGTTGCCTATGATTATGGCATCAAGAAAAACATCATGCGTATGCTTACCGAACGTGGCTGCAAATTGACAGTAGTGCCCGCACAAATGCCTGCTGAAGAAGTCATGAAGTTGAATCCTGATGGTATTTTCCTGGCCAATGGCCCGGGTGATCCAGAACCTTGTGATTATGCGATTAAGGCGATTCAGTATTTCCTCGATAAAGAGATGCCGATTTTTGGTATCTGTCTGGGACATCAATTACTGGCATTGGCCTGTGGTGCCAAAACCGAAAAAATGAAATTCGGTCATCATGGGGCGAATCATCCGGTTCAGGAATTGCTGGCAGGTCTGGTGATGATTACCAGTCAGAATCACAGTTTTGCTGTAGATGAATCCACTTTGCCTGACACCGTTGAAACCACTCATCGTTCTTTATTTGATGGAACATTGCAGGGTATTCATCATAAAACCAAACCGGCTTTCAGCTTCCAGGGACATCCGGAAGCCAGCCCTGGTCCACAGGATGCATCACCTCTATTCGATCACTTTATCGACCTACTCGAACAAGCGACAGGTAAATAACACATAATGGCTAAACGTACTGATATTCAAAGCATTCTGATTCTGGGTGCTGGTCCGATTGTTATCGGTCAGGCCTGCGAATTTGATTATTCTGGCGCACAGGCTTGTAAAGCCCTGCGAGAAGAAGGTTATCGCGTCATTCTGGTCAATTCCAACCCGGCCACTATCATGACTGACCCAAATATGGCTGATGCGACATATATTGAGCCAGTTACCTGGGAAGCAGTCAGCAAGGTTATTGAAGTTGAACGTCCCGATGCGATATTGCCAACCATGGGAGGCCAAACCGCGTTGAACTGTGCATTGGCACTGGAAAAACATGGCGTTTTGGAAAAATATGGCGTCGAGATGATCGGTGCTGACAGTGAAGCCATAAATAAGGCCGAAGATCGCGATTTGTTCCGCGCGGCGATGCGTAAAATTGGTCTGGATATGCCGCAATCGGATATTGCGCACTCCCTTGATGAAGCGCTTGAAGTTCAACAGAAATTTGGTTTCCCGGTCATTATCCGGCCGTCATTTACCATGGGCGGCAGCGGTGGCGGAATTGCCTATAACCGTGAAGACTTTGTCGATATCTGCCAGCGTGGCTTATATCTCAGCCCGACTTCCGAATTGTTGATTGAAGAATCCATCATTGGCTGGAAAGAATATGAAATGGAAGTGGTGCGTGACAAAAAAGACAACGCCATCATTATCTGTTCCATTGAAAACTTTGATGCAATGGGCGTGCATACTGGTGACTCAATCACTGTGGCACCTGCCCAGACGCTGACCGATAAAGAATACCAAATCATGCGTAACGCCTCGCTGGCAGTTTTGCGTGAGATTGGCGTGGAAACCGGTGGTTCGAACGTGCAGTTTGCGGTAAATCCGGAAACCGGTCGTTTGATCATTATCGAAATGAATCCACGGGTGTCACGCTCATCGGCTTTGGCTTCGAAAGCCACCGGTTTTCCAATTGCCAAAGTCGCTGCCAAACTGGCAGTGGGTTACACACTGGATGAATTACAGAACGAAATTACCGGCAATGCGACACCAACGTCATTTGAACCGACTATTGATTATGTCGTCACTAAAATTCCACGTTTTACCTTTGAAAAATTCCCGTTGGCGGATAACCGTCTGAGCACTCAGATGAAATCTGTCGGTGAAGTGATGGCCATTGGTCGTAATTTCCAGGAGTCTTTACAGAAAGCATTACGTGGTCTTGAAACAGATCGGGATGGTTTTAACGAAATTCTGGATCTGAAAGCCGAAAATACCGCTGAAGTATTACGCCGTGAATTAAGTTTGCCTGGCTCCGATCGTCTTTGGTACGTAGGTGATGCTTTCCGTTATGGAATGGGCTTTGACGAAGTTCAGCAGCTAACACATATTGATCCGTGGTTCCTGATACAGATTCAGGAGCTGGTGGAAATTGAAAATCAGCTTAAAGAGCGTTCGTTAAACGATATTGATGAAGCTGAAATGCGCGCGTTGAAGCGCAAAGGTTTCGCTGATTCACGACTGGCAAAATTGTTACACAAAACAGAAAAACAATTTCGCAGCCATCGTCATGCATTGGGAGTTCGTCCGGTGTATAAACGGGTTGATACCTGTGCAGCTGAATTTTCAACCTCTACTGCCTATATGTACTCAACCTATGACGAAGAGTGCGAAGCCAATCCGACTGATCGTGACAAAATCATGATTTTAGGTGGTGGTCCTAACCGTATTGGTCAGGGTATTGAGTTTGATTATTGTTGTGTTCACGCCGCGCTGGCGTTACGCGAAGATGGTTACGAAACCATTATGGTCAACTGTAATCCAGAAACCGTTTCCACCGATTACGACACATCGGATCGACTATATTTTGAGTCACTGACGCTGGAAGACGTACTGGAAATTGTTGCGCTGGAAAAACCTAAAGGCGTGATCGTCCAGTTCGGTGGTCAGACACCATTAAAACTGGCGCGTGCACTTGAAGCTGCCGGTGTGCCAATTATTGGTACTTCGCCGGATGCCATTGACCATGCAGAAGATCGCGAACGGTTCCAGCAAATGGTCGAAAAACTCGGCTTGCTGCAACCGCCAAATCGTTTGGCACATTCAGTTGATACCGCTGTGTCACTGGCGGCAGAAATCGGTTATCCATTAGTGGTTCGTCCATCTTATGTATTGGGTGGCCGTGCAATGGAAATCGTTTATAACGAAGAAGAGTTACAACGTTATATGCTGACTGCGGTATCGGTTTCCAATGATTCTCCGGTATTACTGGATCGTTTCCTGGATGACGCCATTGAGGTCGATGTCGATGCAATTTGTGACGGTAAGGAAGTGCTTATCGGCGGCATTATGGAACATATCGAACAGGCTGGTGTTCATTCCGGTGACTCTGCCTGCGCCTTACCCCCTTACAGTCTGAGTCAGGAAGTAATGGATCAGTTACGGGTACAGGTGAAACAGATGGCACTTGAACTGGGCGTAGTGGGACTTATGAATACCCAGTTTGCCATTCAGGGTGACCGTATATTTATTCTTGAAGTGAACCCACGAGCATCACGTACCGTGCCATATGTATCTAAATCGATTGGTGTACCGCTGGCTAAAGTTGCTGCACGCTGTATGGCCGGTATGAGCCTGGCAGAGCAGGGTGTAACTAAAGAAGTGATTCCGTCTTACTATTCGGTTAAAGAAGCGGTGTTCCCATTCATCAAGTTCCAGGGTGTGGATCCGATTCTTGGACCGGAAATGAAATCCACTGGTGAAGTAATGGGCGTGGGCCGTACTTTCGGTGAGGCTTTTGCCAAATCCCAGTTAGCGGCATCGGTGAGTCTGCCGGTTGGAGGTAAAGCCTTTATCTCAGTGCGTGATGCCGACAAACAATCGGTTATCAAGATTGCCAAAGATTTGTTAGGCTTGGGTTTCTCGTTGCTGGCCACGCGAGGCACACAACAAACGCTGATGGAGGCCGATGTGCCCTGTGAGCGAGTTAAAAAAGTCGCAGAAGGTCAGCCGCATATTGTGGATATGATTAAAAACGATGAAATTGCCCTGATTGTGAATACAACAGAAGGTCGTCAGGCCGTTGCGGATTCAAGAGAAATACGCCGCGCTGCATTGCAACATCAGGTGAACTACACCACAACATTAGCCGCTGCTCGTGCCACAATTCTGGCCCTGCATTGCGAAGACAGTGTCTCGGTGAATCGTTTACAGTCATTACATGGAGAATTGAATTAATGGCCGTACCAATAACAGAACGCGGTGCTCAGGCACTGAAAACTGAATTACATGAACTGAAAACCGTTAAACGTCCAGCCGTGGTGGATGCGATTTCTGAAGCCCGTGCGCATGGCGATTTAAAAGAAAATGCTGAATACCATGCAGCCCGTGAACAGCAAAGTTTTATTGAGGGCCGTATTCAGGAACTTGAATCGACTTTGGCGGATTGTCAGATAATTGATCCCACTTCGTTGCCTAAAGATGGCCGTGTTGTGTTTGGTGTTACGGTCGATTTGCTGAATATCGATACTGATGAAGAAAAGCAGTATCAGATCGTGGGCGATTATGAATCCGATATTAAATTGAACCGTATCTCAATTTCTTCACCTATTGCACGGGCATTGATCGGTAAGGAAATTGACGATGTAGCAACTGTCCAGGCGCCGGGTGGTGCAATCGAATATGAAATTACCGGCATTCATTATCTGGGCTAACGGTTGAATCGTTCTGAAACTATAGGCGAACGCTTATTACTGACACTGTGGGTAGGCGCTTTATGGTCAGTCGGTTATCTTGCTGTTCCGCTGGCTTTTATCAGCCTTGAGACATTAGTGGCCGCAGATTATGCGGCCAAACTGTTTTTTGCAGTGAATGTTATTGGCATAATCAGTGGTACGCTGATTCTTCTGGGCAAAATAATTATTCAGCGTGGCCGGGCAATACATTCCTGGCGTTTCTGGATTTTGATGGCCATGTTGGTGATTACCTTGATATTCAGCATGTATATACAGCCTGAGATGGCCAGCATAAAAACGGTCGATAACTGGCGTCTAGAGACCAATTTCGCCGAGCGCTTTGAATGGTTACATATGCTGAGTCAGAATCTGTATCTGATGTTGAGTATTGCCGGATTATTGTTAGTACTGAGTACTGACAAAATCCACGTGGCAGAGAAGAGCTGAAATGGCACGCAGTAAATCCAGCACAAATTGGCTTAAAGAACATTTTGACGATCCTTATGTCAAAAAAGCACAGCAGAAAGGTTACCGTTCCAGAGCAACCTTCAAACTGGAAGAAATCGATCAGAAAGACAAATTAATACGCAACGGCATGTCGGTGGTCGACCTTGGTTCGGCGCCGGGCGGATGGTCTGATTATGCTTTGCATAGGGTCGGTGACAAAGGTAAAGTTATCGCATTGGATATTTTACCGATGACGCCTTTGACTGGAGTACATTTCATCGAAGGTGATTTTCGTGAGGATCATGTACTCGAAAAACTGAATGAAGTATTGGCCGGACAATCAATAGACCTTGTATTATCGGATATGGCCCCCAATATGACAGGTGTAGGCGCAATCGATCAGCCGGGTAGTATGTATCTTGTCGAACTGGCATTGGATTTTGCTATTAATAACTTGAGTAAACAGGGTGATTTTCTGGTCAAAGTTTTTCAGGGTGAAGGCTTTGATGAATTTTTGAAGTCTATGCGGTCACATTTTAATAAAGTGACAACCCGTAAACCTGATGCTTCACGTGCTCGCAGCCGTGAGGTATATCTACTCGGACGTGGACTGAAATGACAGTAAAAAGACTAACGTTACTAGGGGTAACAAACATTGAGTGACATGATGAAAAATATTGTTTTATGGGTCGTCATCGCGATGGTATTGATGTCGGTATTTAACAATTTCGGTCCGCAGCAAAGCAAGCAGAGCGAAATGGATTACTCGACCTTTATCAGCAGTGTGAAAAATGGCGGGGTCTCCAGTGTGGATATCCAGGGTCGGACGATCACCGGCAAATTATCGGATGGCAGTAACTTTACTACCTACAGTCCAGATTACGATCCAGGCCTGATTGGTGATTTGCTGGATAACGGAGTGGCTATCAAAGCTGAACCAGCAGAAAAAACCGGTCTGCTAATGCAGATATTTATTTCATGGTTCCCAATGTTGTTACTGATTGGTGTGTGGATTTTCTTCATGCGTCAGATGCAAGGTGGCGGTGGTAAAAACCCCATGTCGTTTGGCAAAAGCAAAGCCCGCATGTTGAATGAAGATCAGGTTAAAGTGACCTTCAAAGATGTTGCTGGCGTCGAGGAAGCTAAAGAAGAAGTTCATGAATTAGTCGACTTCTTGCGTGATCCAGGCAAATTCCAGAAGCTGGGTGGACGCATTCCACGCGGTATTCTGATGGTTGGTTCGCCAGGTACTGGTAAAACATTATTAGCCAAAGCGATTGCCGGTGAAGCGAAAGTACCTTTCTTTACTATTTCGGGTTCTGATTTCGTTGAAATGTTTGTTGGTGTCGGTGCCTCACGGGTTCGTGACATGTTTGAACAAGCAAAAAAACATGCACCATGTATTATCTTTATCGATGAGATTGATGCCGTCGGTCGTCACCGTGGAGCCGGTATGGGCGGTGGTAATGACGAACGTGAGCAGACACTGAATCAGTTGTTGGTTGAAATGGATGGTTTTGAAGGTAATGAAGGCGTCATTATTATTGCCGCCACCAACCGTCCTGACGTACTTGATCCCGCTTTATTGCGTCCGGGTCGCTTTGACAGACAGGTAGTAGTGCCATTACCGGATATTCGTGGACGTGAACAGATTCTGAAAGTTCATATGGGTAAAGTGCCCGCTGATGAAGATGTTGATCCAAGTGTCATTGCACGTGGAACTCCAGGCTTTTCAGGTGCTGACCTTGCCAATCTGGTGAATGAAGCTGCTTTATTTGCGGCCCGCACCAACAAACGCCTGGTATCAATGGTGGATTTGGAGTTAGCCAAAGATAAAATCATGATGGGTGCTGAACGTCGCTCAATGGTCATGAGTGATAAAGAAAAAGAACTGACGGCCTATCATGAAGCCGGTCACGCCATTGTTGGGCGCAGTGTACCGGGCCACGATCCAGTGTATAAAGTGAGTATCATCCCTCGTGGTCGTGCGCTGGGTGTAACGATGTTTTTACCGATCGAAGACAGATACAGTTACACCAAACAACAATTGGAAAGTCAGATTTCAAGCCTGTATGGCGGTCGACTGGCTGAAGAAATGATTTTTGGTGCTGAAGCAGTGACTACTGGTGCCTCAAATGATATTCAGCGGGCAACAGAACTGGCACACAATATGGTCACCAAATGGGGACTATCAGACAATATGGGGCCTTTATCTTATGGTGAAGAAGAAGGCGAAGTTTTTCTGGGTCGCAGTGTTACCCAGCACAAGTCAGTATCTGATTTGACAGCTAAACAGATTGATGAAGATGTTCGTGCATTGATTACCAGGAATTATGATCGTGCCAAAAATATTCTGACCGAAAATGCTGATAAATTGCACACCATGGCAAAACTTCTGATCAAATACGAAACGATTGATAGCGATCAGATCGATGCGATCATGGAAGGACGTGAACCAGGTGCACCTAAGGGTTGGGATGATAAATCATCGACTCCACCACCATCCGCTAAAGCAGATGAAGATGGCCCGGAACCTACAGGCAAACCTGCTGATCAATTAAACTGAGAAAAGTTAAATCATGATGATGGATTTTGCGGGCAAATCTCTGGATTTGTCCGCTCCGCACGTTATGGGCATCGTCAATGTAACGCCCGACTCCTTTTCGGATGGCGGGCGTTTTTTTTCGGCTGATAAAGCCCTCGAACAAGCTCGAAAACTGGTTGCTGATGGCGCTACTATTATTGATATTGGTGGCGAATCGACTCGTCCCGGCTCTGAACCTGTTGGTGTTGAAGAAGAAATTCGCCGAGTGGTGCCTGCAATAGAAGCTATTCATGCTGAGCTTGATGTGGTTATTTCTATCGATACCATGAAAGCTAAAGTTATGCGAGCTGCAGTAGCGGCTGGGGCGAGCCTGATAAACGATGTAAATGCGTTACGTAGTGAAGGGGCATTACAGGCAGCCGCTGAACTGGGTGTTCCGGTGTGCCTGATGCATATGCAGGGCTCACCTCAAACCATGCAACAACAGCCCCACTATTCCGATGTGGTCAGTGAAGTAAATGAATTTCTGTCTGAGCGGGTTGCTGCCTGTGAAGCAGCGGGAATTTCGCGTTCAAAGATTATTCTGGACCCGGGATTTGGCTTTGGTAAAAATGCCCGTCATAATCTGCGATTAATGAAGCATTTATCGGTGATAACGGAATCGGATCTGCCTGTCCTGGTCGGCGTTTCACGAAAATCCATTATCGGTGCGATGCTCAATATATCGGTTGAAGAACGATTGGCGGGAAGCCTGGCTCTGGCATCGATAGCGATATGGCAAGGCGCAAAAATCATACGCAGTCATGATGTCCGGGAGACCGTACAGGCAGTCCGATTGTGTGAACATGTAATGCAGGTTAACGATTTTGACTGAACAAAAACGACGTTATTTTGGTACTGATGGCATCAGAGGAAGAGTAGGCGATGGCGCCATTACACCTGACTTTGTATTGAAACTCGGGTGGGCGATTGGACGTGTGTTGGCGAAGGAACGTAACAGCAAGGTTTTGATCGGTAAAGACACCAGAATATCCGGTTATATGTTTGAATCCGCATTACAGGCAGGCCTTTCAGCCGCTGGTGTAGATGTATATTTAATGGGGCCAATGCCAACCCCCGCAGTAGCTTATCTAACCCGCACATTTCATGCCCAGGCAGGCATTGTAATCAGTGCCTCGCATAATCCCTATCATGATAATGGCATTAAATTCTTCTCTGATAAGGGAACCAAGTTGCCGGATTCAGTTGAACTGGCGATTGAGGCAATGCTTGACCAGCCGATTAGAACGGTTGATTCTGCCTATTTAGGCAAGGCCCACCGTATTGCTGATGCTGCAGGACGTTATATTGAGTTTTGTAAAAGCACCATTTCGACTGGGGTTGATTTATCCAATCTGAAAATTGTGGTGGATTGCGCTCATGGTGCCACTTATCACATCGCACCAAACGTATTCCGTGAACTGGGTGCCGAAGTCATTTTGATGGGCGCCGAGCCGGATGGTCTGAATATCAATCAGAATTGTGGTTCGACTGAACCGCGATTACTGCAAGCCAGCGTTCTCGAGCATAAAGCTGATTTGGGTATTGCTCTGGATGGCGATGGTGACCGCCTTATCATGGTGGATCATCAGGGCGAGCTGGTAGATGGTGATGATATTCTGTTTATCATTGCCCGTGGAAGACAACGTGTTGGTCTGGATAGAGGCCATGTGGTCGGTACACAGATGTCGAATCTGGGATTGCAACATGCCTTGGAAAAACACGACATTATTCTGCATCGGGCAAATGTCGGTGATCGTTATGTGATGGAGAAGCTGCAACAGGTTGAAGGACTGATTGGTGGCGAGGCCTCAGGACATATTATCTGTCTGGATAAAACCAGCACGGGGGATGGTATTGTTGCAGCATTGCAGGTACTGGCTGAAATCCAGCAAACGGGTAGCAGCCTGCATGAACTGTGCTCTGCTGTCATAAAATATCCACAACGTCTTGTTAATGTACGTATTGATAAACTGGTTAATTTACGGGATTATCCGGAAATTCAAGCGGCTGTAGAAGAAGTGGAGAAAACACTTGGTCAGGAAGGGCGAGTGCTGCTGAGAGCCTCCGGAACAGAACCGGTTATAAGAGTAATGGTTGAGGGGCACGATGCAACCCGCACTAACCAGTTAGCCAAGTCTCTGGCCGAACAAATTGAGATAATATTACAACGTTAGATAAGTAATTCTATGCCAACAGAGTGAGCGGAGAGGACATTGCTTTATCTTCGGTCTGTCGGTACCCTTTATAATTAATTTTTATTGAGAGTAGGTGTCTGTGCGCAAACCGCTGGTCGCTGGTAACTGGAAAATGAACGGCTCTAGCGCAAGCAACAAATTGTTGCTTGATGCGATACTGGCGCAAAGAGACTCCTTTGCTTCAGTTGATGTCGCTTTATTCCCTCCTGCACTATATATACAACAGGTTCAGTCTGCTTTATCCGGTACAGGAATGTATTGGGGGACGCAAAATGTGTCGCAATTTGATTCTGGTGCTTATACCGGTGAAATTTCAGCGGCAATGTTGCATGACTTTAGTTGTCAGTATGTGTTGATTGGTCATTCCGAACGACGTTGCCTGTATGCAGAGCTAAATCTGGATCAGGTTTTTCTTGATCATATCATCGCAGAAAAATATGAAATGTCCGTCAAGCATGGCATTACCCCCATTATCTGTATTGGTGAAAGCCCGGAAGAACACTCCATGGGCCGCACCGAAGAAATGGTGGCACGCTTGATGGATATAGTGATTGCGCAACAAGGGGTCAAAGCGCTGTCAAAAGTGGTATTGGCATATGAACCTGTCTGGGCAATCGGAACAGGTAAGACAGCCAGCCCGGAATGGGCGCAGGATGTACATTCGTTCATGCGTCAGCGGGTGGCAAAACATGATGCGAATATTGCCGCATCACTCAGAATACTTTACGGCGGCAGCGTAAAAGGTAATAATGCTGCTCCATTATTTGCCAAGCCCGATATTGATGGTGGATTAATCGGCGGCGGCTCTAGAGATGCCGATGAATTTGTAAAAATCTGTCAGGCTGCAGTTCAAAATTAGGAAGTTAAATGGATGCGTTGATTCTGGTGGTTCACATTGTGATCTCACTATTGTTAGTTGGTTTGATCTTAATCCAGCACGGTAAAGGTGCTGATGCCGGTGCTGCATTTGGCGGCGGTGGCAGTGGCGGCGGTGGGGCTTCTTCAAGCCTGTTCGGGAGTCAGGGCTCTGCATCTTTCCTGAGTCGTAGCAGCGCCATTCTGGCCACAGTATTTTTTATTACCAGTCTGACATTGGCTTATCTTGCTGGTAACGCTGATCGTGTTCAGAGTGTTACTGACTCAGTGGTAGTTGAACAGCCTGCAGAAGAAAGTCCTGCGGATCTCCCAGACTTTCCATAAAAATCCCTCACAGTTAATTGCCGTCGTGGTGAAATTGGTAGACACGCTATCTTGAGGGGGTAGTGCCTTAGGGTGTGCCGGTTCGACTCCGGCCGACGGCACCAATATATAAAAACCCGCCAGTGAATAAAATCGCTGAGCGGGTTTTTTATTTTTGAATATAATCGGCAAATTCCAAATTGTTAGCCCAATAAGTCGATTTATAGAAAGCGTATTATTGGTGATTAACCTGTCGACGATGCTTTTTCCACATACCTGCAATAAAGAATATTAACGCTATCCAGATTAATCCAAAGGTTATCAGCCTTTCCGGTGGGTAGGCTTCTTTGAGCACAAAAACGCCAATCACAAATTGAATTGTCGGGTTGATGTACATAATAAACCCCACTACTGATAAATCGACTCGACTGGCCGCCATGGCAAATAGAACCAAAGGCAGAGCAGTGAGAAAACCTGAACCAATAAGTAGCAACGTTAATTGTGAGCTCTCACCAAATGCGAGATTGTAATCAACGTTTGTTGATTGCCAAAGGATCCAGAACAGCGCAACAGGGGCCAACCATAAGGTTTCAATGGTCAAGCCGTTTACGCCATCGACAGGATGTTTTTTTCGAATGAGTCCATAAAGTGCAAATGCCAGGGCCAACGATAAGCCTACCCATGGAATGCTCCCCAGGCTGACCCATTCCCACAAAAACGCAATTGTGGCCAGCACCCCGGCCCAAGCCTGTAAAGGATGCAGCTGTTCTTTAAGTAACCATCTCGCCAATAACAGACTCATTACCGGGGTAATGAAATATCCCAGGCTGGCTTCCAGCACACGATGCTGTGAAACTGCCCAGATAAATATCAACCAATTTACCGCAATAAGTAATGATGATAACGCCAGCCACAATAATAATTTTTTATCGGCAAAAGTCTTAATCAACTTACGGCCGCGGCCCAGTAAAAGGCCTACCACCGTGGTGGCAAGTAAAGACCAGAGAATTCGGTGCGACAACACTTCAACGGCTGATACGCTATTGAGATAACTGAAATAAAGTGGGAAGCTGCCCCAGATAACGTATGCAGCAATGGCGAAAATCAGTCCATACATAAAGTAAATCGCTTAAAGATAATGTTATTGATGACCTTGGCTAAAAGGCTTGAGGTTGTACATATTAACGAAATGGCTATGCTAGGGTCTTTTTAAGTAATTAAACCCATGAACGATACTTAAAAGAGTATGGTTACAAAAAATATAAACGTAATAATTAAGATGGTATGAATTGGATAGGTAGACCGGGTGTTAAGCAATAAACTCAACCAATTGCAGAGTCGACTTAATAAGTCTCGAAGAGCAGGATATCTTGCACCACTGCGAATTGCATTGTTTTATGCCATTTTTGCCACATTATGGATTATTTTTTCAGATCAACTTATAGAACGGTTCACCCGAGATCCCCTGTTATTGTCACGTTTACAAACATACAAGGGATTACTGTTTGTCACTATCACGACCATCCTGGTCTGGTTGATGACCCAACGTTCATGGTTATCGCAAAATAAACTTATTGCTGCATTGCAGGATAGTCAATCAAGGTTATGTTTGATCTTTGATAATGTGTCATGCGGGATACTGGAATGCGATCTGCAAGGGCGAATTACTTTCAGTAATCAAGCCCATCATGAGATTCTGGGCGTTAAACCTAATGAGTTGATCGGATCCCATATCTGGGATTATCAACCGGATGAAACCACTCAACAGCAATTTAAACGATTGTTCGATAATTTGGTGATCCATCAGCCATCACCAGATTTAATGGTTACCACCAATCTTAGCCAGCAAGGTCAGCAAAAAATTCTGGAATATAGCTGGGACTATATTTATGACGAGCTGGGTGATTTGACGGGGCTAATTGCCGTTATTTCTGACATTACCACACGTAAACAGCAGGAAGAACGAATACTTCATCTGGCGCAATACGATACGTTAACGAGCCTGCCTAATCGCTTTCTGGCATTGGATCGTTTATCCCAACGGCTGAAGTTGGCCCACCCCAATAAAGACATGGTGGGTGTGTTATGTATGGATTTAGATGATTTTAAAAAAATTAACGAATCATTGGGACATTCTGCCGGCGATGCCTTACTGATCCAGGTCACAAAGCGTATTCAGACGCATATTCGCCATGGTGACACTCTTGGTCGGCTTGGTGGTGATGAATTTATTGTGTTGCTGACCGACCTGCAGACAACGGAGGAAATTACGCAAATTGTTGAAAATCTGATTCAGCAATTTCGCTTGCCTTTCAGCATTGATGGGCAATCTCTCACAATGACCTTAAGTATTGGTGTTGCCATTCATCCTGTGGATGGAAATGATGCTTCACAATTACTCAGACAAGCTGATGCAGCCATGTTTTATGCTAAAAGTAATGGGCGTAATACTTTTACATATTACACCGAGTCAATGAACCGTGATGCAACCCGCCGATTATTGATAGAGCAACAGATGTATGGAGCTTTGGAAAGAGGCGAGTTTTATCTGTTTTATCAACCACAGATTGAGTTGGCAACGGGGAAAATGATTGGTGCTGAAGCCTTGTTACGTTGGCAAAACGATCAGTTGGGTCCCATCGGTCCTGATGAGTTTATACCTGTTGCTGAGCAAACCGGTCTGATTGTCTCGATTGGCGAATTTGTGATGCATTCAGCTATAAAAATGGCATCAAAATGGCAGGCGCTTCAGCCAGATTTTCGCATGGCGATCAACCTTTCTCCCTGTCAGTTTCGTGACCCTGGATTGTTAGGTTTTGTAGAGCAGCAGCTACTGCAATACCCAGTTCAGCCCAATACGCTGGAATTGGAAATAACCGAGGGTGTATTACTTAGCGGCTACCTGATGACTGATGAGTTATTTCAGTCTTTTACTGCTAAGGGAATTGAGATGGCGATGGACGATTTTGGTACTGGCTATTCATCACTTAGCTATCTGCGGCGCTATCCTTTTGCCATATTAAAAATCGATCGAAGCTTTATTAACGATATGACAACTGATCCAGCCGATAGGGAATTGGTTAATGCCAGCATTGCCATGGCGCATGGGCTTGGCCTGAAAGTCGTTGCTGAAGGTGTGGAGACTGAAGAGCAGGCAAACTCCCTCAAAATAATGAATTGCGATTATGTGCAGGGATATTATTTCAGCAAACCGATTACCCCTGATGAATTAATCTCAAAGCTGGAGAATTATGTTCATGAATAAATGCATCTAAATGCACGCTTCAAATACAGCCCGTTAATGTGTACTATCGGGAGTTGATCAAATAATTTTGATTTCGTAAAAACAATAATAATTATCAGGTGTCACAAAGACACTACATCTCGGAAGAGTGGAAGGGCGGCATGTTAGAGGGATACCTCCCCATTTTGTTGTTTATTATCATTGGCATTGGCTTCGGTGTGATGCCTCTTATTGCGGGCTTTATTATCGGGCCACAGCGCCCTGATGCCGAAAAACGCTCCAGCTATGAATGTGGCTTTGAACCTTTTGAAGACACGCATGGCAGATTTGATGTGCGTTATTACCTGGTTGCCATTCTGTTTATCATTTTCGATCTGGAAATCGCCTTTTTATTCCCTTGGGCTATCGTGCTCGATGAAATCGGGGTGTTTGGTTTGCTGGCCATGTTCCTGTTTCTGGGGATTCTGGTAGTAGGCTTCATCTATGAATGGAAAAAAGGAGCCCTGGAATGGGAATAGAGGGCGTTCTTCACGAAGGTATAGTCACCACTTCTGCAGATAAATTAATTAACTGGGCCCGGACCGGTTCTTTATGGCCGATGACCTTTGGTCTGGCATGTTGTGCGGTTGAAATGATGCATGCCGGAGCTTCACGTTATGATCTGGATCGTTTCGGGGTAGTGTTTCGGCCCAGTCCCCGTCAGTCGGATGTGATGATTGTGGCTGGCACCCTTGTTAACAAAATGGCACCGGCATTACGCAAGGTCTATGACCAGATGTCCGAACCTCGCTGGGTTATTTCAATGGGATCCTGTGCTAATGGCGGTGGCTACTACCATTATTCCTATTCAGTCGTTCGGGGCTGTGATCGGATAGTACCGGTGGATATTTATGTGCCGGGTTGTCCGCCAACTGCTGAAGCCTTACTCTACGGTATTATTCAGTTACAGAAAAAGATTCAACGTACCAATACCATCGCTAAAAGCTCACAAGCATAAGGTTGTTGCATGGAATCGCTTAAACATAAACTGGAACAGCATTTTGCCAATCAGCTGGTGGAGTGTGAGTTTAATCGAGGCGAATTAACAATCCATGTTGAGGCTGAACAGATTATTCCAGTATGCCAAGCATTACGCGATGAATTTGAGTTTACCCAATTAATTGATTTATGCGGTGTAGATTATTCCGTATATGGCAACAGTGGCTGGGAAACCAAACAGGCCACTGAACATGGTTTCAGTCGGGCACGTGAACCGTTTTCGCAAATCGACGAAATGGACGAAGGCTTTCGCTATGCCGTTGTTTATCATTTGCTATCGGTGCAACACAATAATCGACTTCGCCTTAAGGTGGATCTGATTGCTGAAACGCCCATTATTGATTCAGTTACCAGCATCTGGCATTCGGCTGACTGGTACGAACGTGAAGCCTTTGATTTGTTTGGCATCCTGTTCAAAGGCCATGAAGATCTGCGACGTATTCTGACGGATTATGGTTTTGTCGGACATCCGTTTCGCAAGGATTTCCCATTGATTGGCAATGTAGAAATGCTTTATGACCCCGAACAGAAACGGGTGATTTATCAGCCAGTCAGTATTGAACCTAGAACACTGGTCCCGCGGGTAATTCGTGATGATAACCGTTACCTGCAACCGCATGGCAGCGAGGCCAAGAAATAATGGCTGAAATTAAAAATTACACGCTGAATTTTGGCCCACAACATCCAGCAGCACATGGTGTATTACGGCTGATTCTGGAAATGGATGGCGAGGTTATTGTGCACGCTGATCCACATATTGGTTTGCTGCATCGTGGTACCGAAAAGCTGGCTGAGTCCAAACCCTATAACCAGAGTATTGGTTATATGGATCGGCTGGATTATGTGTCGATGATGTGTAACGAACATGCCTATGTGATGGCGATAGAAAAGCTATTAGGTATTGAACCTCCGGTTCGGGCACAGTACATCCGGGTTTTGTTTGATGAAATGACCCGGGTTTTGAATCACCTGATGTGGCTTGGTGCACATGGTCTGGATATCGGTGCTATGACCGTCTTTCTTTATTGCTTTCGTGAGCGTGAAGATTTAATGGACTGTTACGAAGCTGTATCCGGTGCAAGGTTACATGCAACCTATTATCGTCCAGGTGGCGTCTATCGTGATTTACCCAACAGCATGCCGCAATATCAAAAATCCAAATGGCATTCTGACGCAGAGGTTAAAAAGTTAAACCAAAGCCGCGAAGGCAGCCTGCTCGATTTTATTGAGGACTTCTGTCAACGCTTTCCCAAATGCGTTGATGAATATGAAACGCTGTTGACCGATAACCGTATCTGGAAGCAACGTACCGTAGGAATTGGTGTGGTATCGCCGGAACGCGCGCTGCAACTTGGTTTTACCGGACCAATGCTACGTGGCAGTGGTGTGGAATGGGATTTAAGGCGCAAGCAGCCCTATGAAGTTTATGACCGATTGGATTTTGATATCCCGGTGGGTAAAGAGGGGGATTGTTATGATCGATATCTGGTACGCATTGAAGAGATGCGTCAGTCCAATAAAATCATGCAGCAATGTATTGACTGGCTGCGAGTCAATCCGGGTCCAGTGATTGTTGATAATGTCAAAATAGCGCCTCCCAGCAGAGCGGATATGAAAGATGATATGGAAGCCTTAATTCATCATTTCAAACTGTTTACTGAAGGTTATTGTGTGCCAGAAGGCGAGGTATATAGCGCCGTAGAACATCCCAAGGGGGAGTTTGGTATTTATATGGTTTCGGACGGTGCCAATAAACCTTATCGCGTGAAAATACGTGCCCCGGGCTTTCCCCATCTTGCCGCAATGAACGAAATGGCTAAAGGCCACTTGCTGGCTGATGTGGTGGCCATTATCGGTACCATGGATATTGTTTTCGGGGAGATTGACCGATGACAGCAGAGTTGCAACTCACAGGCCACCGGGATCAGTTGTTCAGTGAATCCATCCGCCAACAGCTGGATAGCTGGATCAGTAAATATCCACCAGGCCAGGCTCAATCAGCGGTCATCCCGGCTTTGCATATTCTGCAGGATGCGCATGAAGGATGGCTAAGCGAGGGATTGATGCGTGCGTTGGCGGAGTATCTGGATATTCCGGTTATCAGTGTGTTTGAAGTTGCTACGTTTTATACGATGTTTGAACTTAAGCCGGTGGGCCAGCATAAAATCAGCCTTTGCACCAATATTTCCTGTCAGCTCTGTGGTTCGGAAGATATCGCCAGACATATTCAGAAAAAGCTGGGGGTTGGTTTTGGGCAAACTACTGCTGACGGCAAATTCACGTTAAAAGAAGTAGAGTGTCTGGGAGCTTGTGTCGGTGCCCCCATGTTATTACTGGATCGTGATTACCATGAGCACCTGACCGTGGAAAAAATCGATACGCTTTTAGACGGGGTGAAATGATGCAACAAAACCAGGTTTGTTTTCGCACCATGCACCTTGACCAGCCCTGGTCGATGGAAGCTTATCGCAGCGTTGGCGGTTACGAAGTACTGGAGAAAATTCTCCGTGAAAAGACCCGTCAGGAAAGCATTATTGAGACCATCAAAAATTCGGCATTACGTGGACGCGGCGGTGCTGGCTTTCCAACCGGGCTGAAATGGAGCTTTATGCCGCGGCGTATGCCCGGGGATAAATATATCGTCTGTAACTCGGATGAAGGCGAACCCGGCACCTGTAAAGATCGTGACATTATGCGTTACAACCCCCACCAGTTGATTGAAGGCATGATTATCGCCGGCTATACCATTGGTGCCCAACGTGGCTACAACTATATTCGTGGTGAGTTTTTTGAGCCGATTGAACGGTTTGAACAAGCATTAATTGAAGCACGTGAAGCGGGTTATTTAGGCAAGGATATTCTTGGGAGTGGATTTAATTTTGAACTTCACACTCATCCTGGGGCCGGTGCGTATATCTGTGGTGAAGAAACGGCATTACTCGAATCCCTGGAAGGCAAAAAAGGCCAGCCGCGTTACAAACCCCCATTCCCGGCAGGCTATGGTTTATACGGCCGGCCAACCACAATAAACAATACCGAAACGTTAGCCTCGGTGCCGGTCATACTGCAACATGGTGCGGACTGGTTTCATGAGCTGGGCACACCAAATAACGGCGGTCAGAAAATCTTCTGCATGACCGGCCATGTGAATAAACCGGGAAATTATGAAGTGCCATTGGGAATGCCCTTTGCAGAATTACTGGAACTCGCCGGTGGTGTCCGCAATGGCAACAAACTTAAAGCCGTTATCCCCGGTGGCAGTTCGACACCTGTGGTACCTGCAGATGTCATGATGCAAACCGCAATGAGCTATGACGGTATCGGCAAGGCAGGTTCGATGCTTGGGGCAGGGTCAGTGATTGTAATGGACGAAACCACCTGCATGGTCAAAGCGTTGGAGCGCATCGCCTATTTTTATTACGAGGAGTCCTGCGGTCAGTGCACCCCTTGTCGTGAAGGCACCGGCTGGCTATATCGCGTTATTAAACGCATTGAAAATGGCGAAGGCCGTCAGGAAGATCTGGATCGTCTGGTAGATGTTGCGAACAACATTAACGGTAATACGATCTGTGCTCTGGGCGATGCCGCAGCCGCGCCTGTTATCAGCTTTATCAAGCATTTTCGCGATGAATTTCAGTATCACATCGATCACCAACGCTGCCTGGTTGATGAACCAGAATTGAAGTTGAACTATGGTTAATATCGAAATTGATGGCATTCCACTTAAAGTGGATTCAGCCAAAATGATTATTCAGGCTGCCGATGAGGCGGGTATTGATATTCCGCGTTTTTGTTATCACAAAAACCTGTCGATAGTGGCCAACTGCCGTATGTGTCTGGTTGAGGTCGATAAGGCTCGTAAAGCTTTGCCAGCTTGTGCTACGCCAGTTGCAGAGGGAATGAAAGTATTTACTCAGTCAGAAACAGCGCTGGCAGCACAACGTGGCGTTATGGAATTTCTGCTGATCAATCACCCGTTGGATTGCCCGATTTGTGATCAGGGCGGCGAGTGTGAATTACAAGATTTATCGCTGGGCTATGGCAGTGGCATAAGTCGATTCAGTGAGAAAAAACGGGTTGTGAAAGACAAGGATATCGGGCCGCTGGTACAAACCGATATGACCCGCTGCATCCACTGTACCCGTTGTGTGCGCTTTGGGCAGGAAATTGCCGGCATCAAAGAATTGGGTGCGACAGGCCGTGGTGAACATATGGAAATCGGTACCTATGTTGAACACAGTCTGGCGTCCGAGTTATCAGGCAATATCATTGATATCTGTCCGGTAGGTGCACTGACTTCCAAACCTTTCCGCTATAAAGCACGGGCCTGGGAGATGACTTCCCACCCGTCAATTGCGATGCATGATGCCGTGGGCTCCAGTGTGGAGATTCATACTCGGCAGAATGATGTTATGCGTGTGGTTGCCAGAGATAATGAATCCGTCAATCAAAGCTGGATTTCAGACCGGGATCGTTTCAGTTATCTTGGTTTAAAACATCCTGATCGTTTGCTGCACCCCATGATTAAACAAAATGGTGAGTGGCATACTACCGATTGGCAGACGGCTCTTGAGTTTGCAGTAGAAGGTATCAAACACGTTAAAACCAAAAATGGTGCCGATCAGATTGCCGGCTTGATATCCCCCACAGCTACATTGGAAGAAGCCTATCTGTTCCAGAAATGGCTACGTAATTTTGGTAGTCAGAATATTGATCATCGCTTACGGCAGCAGGATTTCAGTGACGCAGGGCACGAGCAATTCAGCCCAATCTGCCTGGCAGAAGTTGAAGATTGTGATGCGATTGTCTTATTGGGTTGTAATGTTCGCAGTGAAGCGCCCCTGTTAGCCCATCGAATTCGCCAGTCGGCTTATGCCGGCGGGCTGGTCAGTGATATTAATTTCTTCAAAACCGATTTGCTGATGCCGACAGACCGTCAGGTGGTCGTGAATACGGCACAACTATTCGCCTTGCTCAGCGGCATTACCAAAGCGTTATTACATTTGGATAAGGAGGCTGCTGCAGCCTGGCAACATCTGATTCCTGAAAAAGCGGCCTCGGCAACCGAGCAGAATATTGCGATGCAGCTGGCTAATGGCAATCAACCATTAATTGTTGTTGGTGCATTAGCCAATCAGCACCCTCAGGCAGCAGTCATTCGATCAATGGCGGCGCTTATCAGTAAACTGACAGGAGCACGGCTGTTAATTCTACCGGAAGCGAATAGTCAGGCTTTGCATTTGGCCGGCGCTTTACCGCATAACGAAATGATAAAAGACGTAAAGCCTGGCCTGGATGCTAAAACGGTCTGGGAAGAGCAGTTACGTGCATATGTATTAATGAATATTGAACCGGAATTTGACTGTTCCAATCCCTCTGCTGCCCAACTTGCCTTGCAACGAGCCGGTTTTGTGGTCGCAATAAACAGTTTTCATTGCAACAGTCTTCATGAGTATGCCGACGTATTACTGCCTTTGGCGGCATTTGCAGAAACGTCTGGTACGTTTGTCGGTCTGGATCATCAATGGCAGTCCTTTACCGGCGCAGTGGCACCACCGGGAGAAAGTCGTCCAGGCTGGAAAATTCTGCGGGTACTGGGCAATATTTCAAAATTCAACGGGTTTGATTATGTTTCTTCAGAAGGGGTGCGCCAGGAGTTGCAGGATCAGTTGAACCGGCATTCTCCGGTTAAACATGGTTTGTATATTCCAGCTGAAATTTCTCAGGCTGACGGTTTGCAGCTGATTTCAGAGGTGCCGATATATCGTACAGACAGTCTGGTCAGACATAGTAAAGCCCTGCAATTAACACCGGAAAATCAGTTTCTGGATACCTTGCGGATTCATCCGATACAGGCTGAGCAGTCAGGTCTACATCAGGGGGATCAGGTGCATATTCAGCAGGGTGAAATCTCCGTATCGACCACCGTACTGATAGATGAACAGGTTGCTGAGGGCATGGTTTATCTTGCTGCAGCCTCGCCATTAAGTGCCAAATTAACATCAGCCTTTGGTGATGTAGAATTATCAGCCATACTGGAGACAGCAGATGCTTGATCTGCTCACCCAGCATTTGTTACCCAATATAGGCAAAATTTTGCTGATTGTAGCGATATTGATGCTGGCGGTAGCCTATCTGACATTGGCCGAACGGAAAGTTATTGGCTATATCCAGATGCGTATTGGCCCCAATCGTGTGGGGCCGCGTGGCCTGCTGCAACCGATTGCTGATGGTCTGAAGTTATTACTTAAAGAAATCATCTTGCCCACGCGCTCCAATCTCTATTTGTTTGTATTGGCACCGGTATTAGCAATTGGTCCTGCTTTGGCAGCCTGGGCGGTTATCCCGTTTGACGCTGGCATGGTGTTGGCCGATATTAATGCCGGTTTGTTATATGTACTGGCTATTACCTCAATGGGTGTTTACGGCATTGTGATTGCTGGATGGGCCTCCAATTCACGCTATGCTTTTTTAGGCGCGATGCGCAGTGCCGCTCAAGTAGTCTCCTATGAAATTGCCATGGGTTTTGCCCTGGTAGGCGTACTGATTGCCGCTGGTAGCTTGAACCTGAGTGAGATTGTTATGGCTCAGCAAGGCGGTATTTTTTACTGGTACTGGTTACCTTTGTTACCGTTGTTTGTTGTGTATTTTGTCTCTGGTGTGGCGGAAACCAATCGCGCACCGTTTGATATTGCCGAAGGTGAATCCGAAATTGTTGCCGGCTTCCATGTGGAATATTCTGGGATGGCGTTTGCGATATTTTTCCTCGCTGAATACGCCGATATGATTTTGATTTCGATCCTGGCCGCCACCTTGTTTATGGGCGGCTGGTTATCACCTTTTGAAGGTATTCCGGTTTTAGAGCCGATGTTTGCCTGGGTACCGGGACTGGTCTGGCTATTACTGAAAACCAGTATGTTTCTGTTTATCTATTTATGGATCCGCGCCACCTTTCCTCGCTACCGTTATGATCAGGTGATGCGTCTCGGCTGGAAAGTATTTATACCAGTGACATTAGTTTGGCTGGTGATTATTTCGACCATGCAGGTGTTCGATATCGGGCCCTGGTTTAACAACATCGTCGAGGTGACAAGTCCATGAATGAGTCAATTCGTCACTTTTTTAAGAGTTTTCTGCTGTGGGAGTTAGTGCAGGGATTACGTCTGACCGGGCGACATTTGTTTTCGCGCAAGGTCACGGTGCAATATCCCGAAGAGCAAACGCCACAATCGCCACGTTTCCGCGGTTTACATGCTTTACGTCGGTATCCCAATGGTGAAGAACGCTGTATCGGTTGCAAGTTGTGTGAAGCGGTTTGCCCGGCATTGGCAATTACCATCGATACCGAACCTCGTGAAGACGGCACCCGCCGAACCACGCGCTATGACATCGATTTATTCAAATGTATTTACTGTGGATTTTGTGAAGAATCCTGTCCCGTGGATTCAATAGTCGAAACCCGGGTATTTGCCTATCACTTTGAAAATCGTGGTGAAAACATTATGGACAAACAACAGTTGCTGGCGATTGGCGATAAATACGAGACGGAAATCGCTGCTGACCGGGAGGCTGATGCGCCTTATCGATAGGCCGGATAATTATGGAAAAAATACTGTTTTATTTTTTTGCTGGCATTTTATTGTTTGCCGCCACCATGGTGATTACCGTAAGAAATCCGGTGCGTGCAGCATTGTTTCTGGTGCTGGCCTTTTTTACCAGTGCAGCCATCTGGTTGATGCTGGAAGCCGAGTTTCTGGCGATCAGCCTGGTTTTGGTATATGTCGGTGCGGTGCTGGTGCTGTTTTTGTTTGTGGTCATGATGCTGGATATAGATACCAGTGCACTTAAGGAAGGATTTACCCGTTATCTGCCGTTAGGCTTATTAGTTGCCGTTTTGATCGTGCTGGAATTAATTGCCGTATTGGGTGCGGCGAATTTTGGTTTGGATCAGGTGCCCGTTCCTGAAGGTTCTGATGAAAGTAATACCAAAACGCTGGGCCGACTGTTGTATACGGTTTATGTTTATCCATTCGAAATCGCTTCGGTGATTCTGACGGTGGCCATCGTGGCAGCCATTACGCTGACCTTACGGCCCAATAAACGCAAAACTCAGGATCCAGCTGAGCAGGTCAAAGTTCGTAGTAAAGACCGCGTCCGTCTGGTGAAAATGGCCTCGGAAAAACGCCAGGATGGGAAAGGAAAACCATGATTGCTTTATCTGACTTTCTGATTGTTGCCGCTATTTTGTTCAGCTTGTCTGTTGCCGGTATTTTTCTCAATCGTAAAAACATCATTATCCTGCTGATGTGTATTGAATTGATGTTGCTGGCGGTTAACCTGAACTTTATTGCCTTTTCTTATTACGCCGGGGATGCCGCTGGCCAGGTATTTGTGTTTTTTATTCTGACTGTTGCGGCGGCTGAAGCAGCGATTGGCCTGGCAATCCTGGTCGTATTATTCCGCAATCTCAGCACCATCAATGTTGATGATCTCAACCGGTTAAAGGGCTAACGGCATGACCCAGACCCTGTTACTGACCATTGTTTTAGCCCCCTTACTGGGCAGTATCATTGCTGGTTTTTTTGGTCGTAGGATTGGCCGGAACTGGTCACATCGAGCGGCAATCGCCGGTGTCAGTATTGCGTTCTTTTTATCGCTCTGGGTGTTGAAGCTGGTAGTCATGGATGGCGCAACCTATAACCAGGCGGTATATCAGTGGCTGCAAGTTGGCAGCCTGAGCATTGAAGTCGGCTTTATGGTTGATTCACTGACTGCAGTGATGATGACCGTGGTGACCTTTGTATCGCTGATGGTGCATATCTACACCATTGGTTATATGCATGATGATGACGGCTACAGCCGGTTTTTCAGTTATATCTCGCTGTTTACCTTCTCAATGCTGATGCTGGTGATGGCCAATAACTTTATGCAGCTGTTTTTTGGCTGGGAAGCGGTTGGCGTGGTGTCTTATCTACTCATCGGCTTCTGGTACAAAAAGCCCACGGCTATTTATGCCAATCTCAAGGCATTTCTGGTCAATCGTGTGGGTGATTTCGGTTTTCTGCTGGGGATTGCTGCCGTACTGATGTACTCCGGCAGTCTGGATTATCTGGAAGTATTTAATCAGGCTCCGGTGATGGCGGGGCAGACCATTTCCATATTTGATAATTACGCCTGGTCGTTAATGACGGTGATTGGCATTCTGTTATTTATCGGTGCAATGGGGAAATCAGCGCAGGTGCCACTGCATGTGTGGTTACCGGATTCGATGGAAGGTCCAACGCCAATATCCGCATTGATCCATGCGGCAACAATGGTGACGGCGGGCATTTTTATGGTGGCGAGAATGTCACCTCTATACGAATATTCTGAAACTGCACTGTCATTTATTCTGGTGATTGGGGCGATTACCGCTTTGTTTATGGGCTTTTTGGGCTTAATTCAGAACGATATCAAACGGGTTATTGCCTATTCAACCTTGTCACAGCTCGGCTATATGACAGTAGCATTGGGTGTGTCGGCATACTCCGCAGCCATTTTCCATTTATTCACCCATGCATTTTTTAAAGCTTTGCTGTTTTTAGCGGCTGGCTCAGTGATTTTAGCCCTGCATCATCAGCAGGATATTCGACAGATGGGCGGGCTAAAAAAATATTTACCCATTACTTACTGGACCAGTCTGATTGGTACGCTGGCGTTAATTGGTTTTCCCGGGCTGGCCGGCTTTTTCTCCAAGGACGCCATTATCATGGCGGTGCATGAATCGACCATACCAGGCAGTAGCTTTGCCTTATGGGCAGTGATGATAGGGGTATTTGTTACCAGTCTGTACAGCTTTCGGCTTTTGTTTTTGGTGTTCCACGGCAAAGAACGTTTTGATGCGCATGGCCATCCGCCACATGAATCCCCTAGCGTGGTTACCTGGCCGTTGATTCTGCTGGCGATTCCATCGGTATTGGCCGGTTATTTGATTGGCACTTTGGTGTATGACAATTTCTTCAGCGATGCGATAAACGTTATGCCGCAGCATGATGTGCTGGCGGCTGCCCATTATCATGGGTTAATCGGATTTATCAGCCATGGATTGATGACCGCACCGTTCTGGCTGGCAATGGCCGGTTTGGTAACCGCCTGGTATCTCTATCTCAAACGTCCGGATCTGCCCGCCAAAATTCAGCATCGACTGATGTGGCTATGGAAAATACTGGAAAACAAATACGGCTTTGATGCATTTAACGACCGAGTTTTTGCCGGTGGTTCACGAGGTCTGGGTTGGTTGTTCTCTCGCGTAGGTGATCGAATGTTGATTGATGGTTTAGTGGTTAACGGTACAGCACGGACAGTGGGCTTGATCTCGAGAGTAGGGCGCAAAATGCAGAGTGGTTATTTGTACCATTACGCCTTTGTAATGATTATCGGGGTGTGGCTGTTGCTCACCTGGTTTGTGGTTTAGGAGCAAGCTGATTAGATGATGGACTTCCCGCTACTCAGTATATTGATTCTGCTGCCGATTATCGGCGGCGGTTTACTCTTGTTCTGTAAACAAAATCATGTTTTGGCCCGCCAACTGGCTTTAGTTATCAGTGTCGCCACCATGCTGCTGTCTTTTTTGCTGTATATCGGCTTTGATACCACCAGTCATCAAATGCAGTTTGTTGAACGCCTGTCATGGATCGCCACATTTAATATCGAGTATTACCTTGGCATTGATGGCTTTTCGATGCCACTTATGATCCTGACCACGATATCTACAGTTCTGGTTGTTATCGCTGGTTGGCAGGTCATTCAGGATCGGGCAGCACAATACATGGCTGCTTTTTTGATTATGGAAGGCTTGATGCTGGGTGTGTTTGCAGCGCTTGATGCCATTCTGTTCTATCTGTTTTTTGAAGCAATGCTGATTCCGCTGTTTCTGGTGATCGGCATCTGGGGAGGACCCAATCGGGTCTATGCCACGATTAAGTTTTTTCTGTATACCTTTTTCGGCTCAGTGTTTTTGCTTATTGCACTGTTATATCTGCAATTTCAGGCGGGCAGTTTTTCGATTCTGGACTTTCATGCTGTCAGCTTGACTCTGACTCAACAGATATGGATTTTCCTGGCATTTTTAATTGCCTTTGCAGTGAAGATTCCGATGTGGCCGGTACATACCTGGTTACCCGATGCTCACGTTGAAGCGCCTACCGGTGGTTCGGTAATTCTGGCGGCGATCACGCTGAAAATCGGTGGTTATGGTCTACTACGTTTTGCTCTGCCGATTACCCCGGATGCCAGTATGACGCTGGACTGGCTGGTCATTGGCTTATCGTTGATTGCCATTGTTTACATTGGCTTTGTCGCGTTGGCGCAATCCGATTTGAAAAAACTGATTGCCTATTCAAGTATTGCTCATATGGGTTTTGTCACCCTGGGCTTGTTTATTATATTTCGGATTACTGCCAATGAGGCAATCACTATCGGTATCGGGAATGGGCAGGTGCTGGCGATTGAAGGTGCGATGGTCCAGATGATTTCGCATGGCTTTATCGCTGCGGCGATGTTCCTCAGCGTGGGCGTGTTATACGACCGGATGCATACCCGGGAAATCAGTGCCTATGGCGGTGTCGCCAACAGCATGCCGAAATTTACCGCGTTGGCCGTGTTCTTTGCGATGGCCAATGCCGGGTTGCCCGGTACATCCGGTTTTGTTGGCGAGTTTATGGTGATCCTGGCGGCGTTTCAGGCCAACTTCTGGTATGCCTTTCTGGCGGCCACGACTTTAATTCTGGGCGCGGCTTATACCTTGTGGATGGTCAAACGGGTATTTTTTGGAGAGATCGCCAATGACCAAGTCGCCAAACTACAGGATATTAATTCACGGGAAATGTTGCTGTTGGCAAGTCTTGCGGTCATTGTCTTAGTGATTGGTATTTGGCCCGATCCGTTACTTAATGTGATGCATGCGTCGGTAGATAATCTGCTGCTGCAAATCACTCAGTCAAAGCTTTAAAGGAAACACCATATGGCGTTTGAGGTTCCAAATATGCTGTTTGCCTTGCCAGAGATGCTGCTGCTGGCTATGTGCTGCATCGTGCTGCTCGTGGTCGCATTTACCGGTAATCGTCAGATTAATCTGGTGCATGCATTAAGCCAATTGAGTCTTTTAGTAACCTTTTTGACGGTTTTCTGGATGATGGGCGAGGGTGGGCTGACCTTTTCTGAAACTTATATCAAAGACCCGCTTAGCGATATCCTTAAACTGGCTATCTGCCTGGTGAATATGCTGGTTTTGAGCTATTCCTACAGTTATTTACAGGCCCGAAATTTATTGCAGGGCGAATTTTATGTACTGGCCTTGTTTGCCACCCTGGGTATGCTGGTAATGGTGTCGGCACATCACTTTTTGACGCTGTATTTAGGGTTGGAACTGATGTCGCTTTGTCTATACGCCATGGTGGCCATGCAACGAGATTCATTTGCCGCTACCGAAGCCGGAATGAAGTACTTTATTTTGGGCGCATTGGCTTCGGGCATGTTGTTATACGGCATGTCGATTATCTACGGGGTCACTGGTGAATTAGGTATCCAGGCCATAGCCGCAGCATTAGACACTGAAGAATTGAATCAGACAGTCCTGAGTCTGGGCATTGTGTTCTTGGTGATTGGTATCGGCTTCAAGTTTGGTGCGGTACCGTTTCATATGTGGTTACCGGATGTCTATCAGGGGGCGCCCACAGCTATTACTTTATTTGTCGCCAGTGCCCCCAAAATAGCGGCTTTTGCCTTGCTGATACGTATATTGACGGAAGGTATGGGCGATATGCTTAGTGTCTGGCGCGATATGCTGATCATGCTGGCCGTATTGTCGATTATCCTGGGTAATCTGCTGGCAATTGCACAGAGCAACTTAAAGCGGATGCTGGCCTATTCCACCATTTCGCACGTTGGTTTTTTATTATTAGGGGTTTTAGCCGGAACCCAGGCAGGCTATGCTGCAGCATTGTTTTACACCCTGGTCTATGCACTGATGACATTAGGCAGTTTTGGTATGATTCTGCTGCTGAGTCGTGAGGGCTTTGAAGCTGAAGAGATAGAAGACTTTAAAGGTCTGGGGCAACGCCACCCCTGGCATGCGTTGATGATGCTGTTACTGATGTTTTCCATGGCGGGTATTCCACCACTGGCCGGTTTCTATGCGAAATTAGGCGTGATTAAATCAGTCGTCGATGTTAATTTACTGGCCGTTGCTATTGTTGCTGTCGTGATGTCGGTTATAGGTGCGTATTATTATTTGCGGGTGGTCAAGGTGATGTTTTTCGACACTGCCACCGAAAAGCCCCATATCGCAGCCACAACCTCAATGCAGTACCTGCTGAGTGGCAACGTATTAGCAGTACTGTTACTCGGTTTGTTTCCGGGAAGTTTATTTGCGCTTTGCGCCAGAATATTTAGTTAGGTTTAAAAATGTCGATTTGGTTACTGCTGTTGATAATGTTTGTGCTGGCAAATTTACCATGGGTAAATTCAAGATTATTTCTGTTTATCCCGTTAAAAAATGGTAAAAATGCATGGTTAAGACTGTTTGAAGTAGTAGTATATTATTTTGTAGCTCTACTGGTCTCCATCGCTTTTGAGCAGCAGTATGCAGGCAATATTTATCCCCAGCAGTGGGAGTTTTTTGTCACTACCTTGAGTTTGTTTCTGGTGTTTGCCACACCGGGCGTAGTGTATCGGCATCAATGGTTGCCATTACAGCAAAAGCTCCGTTAAAAATCGCAAAAATGCGCCTGTTAAGGGCGTAGTAATTCAATCCGAAACTTCAAAAGACTGCTATCAGGGCACTTACAGGCTTTGATATCAATTCGGGATGCATCCCGAAGCATTGTAGTTTAGAATTTGCGGGTTTAACTCCCTGATGATGTAAACAACATCGGTTTTTCACACAAAAGAGACAGGATTATGGCTTCTTCCGATTTATCCAAGTACAGAAATATTGGTATTTTCGCTCACGTTGATGCGGGCAAAACCACCTCCACCGAACGTATTCTTAAACTGACCGGTAAAATTCATAAATCCGGTGAGGTTCATGATGGTGAATCCACCATGGACTTTATGGATCAGGAAGCCGAACGCGGTATTACTATCCAGTCAGCAGCCACAACCTGTGAATGGAAAGGCCATCGTCTGAACGTTATCGATACCCCAGGTCACGTTGACTTCACGATTGAAGTATATCGTTCACTGAAAGTATTGGACGGCGGTATTGGTGTTTTCTGTGGTAGTGGTGGTGTTGAGCCGCAATCAGAAACCAACTGGCGTTATGCGAATGACTCAGAAGTTTCTCGTCTGATCTTTGTTAATAAGCTGGATCGTATCGGTGCTGATTTCTACCGTGTTGTAAAACAGGTTGAAGACGTACTGGCAGCAACGCCACTGGTAATGGTTTTGCCAATCGGTATTGAAGATGAATTTACCGGTGTTGTCGATTTGCTGACCCGTAAAGCATGGATCTGGAAAGATGAGAAAAATGCTGAAGACTACACCATCGAAGAGCCACCAGCTGATATGGCTGACCAAATTGAAGAATGGCGTGAAAAACTGATCGAAACTGCTGTAGAGCAGGATGATGATCTGATGGAAAAATATCTGGAAGGTGAAGAGCCTTCTATCGAAGATCTGAAAAGATGTATCCGTAAAGGTACATTGCAATTGGATTTCTTCCCAACATACTGTGGTTCGGCATTCAAAAACAAAGGTATGCAGTTAATCCTGGATGCCGTTGTTGATTACCTGCCTGATCCAACCGAAGTTGATCCACAACCAGAAGTTGATCTGGAAGGTAACGAAACCGGTAAACACGCTATCGTTGATATCAAAGGCCCACTGCGTGCACTGGCATTCAAAATCATGGATGACCGTTTTGGCGCATTGACTTTCGTTCGTGTCTACTCAGGCGAATTGAAAAAAGGCGATACCATCCTGAATACTTTCACCGGCAAAACAGAACGTGTTGGTCGTATGGTGGAAATGCACGCCAATGATCGTAACGAACTGGATTACGCACACGCTGGTGACATTATCGCCATCGTCGGTATGAAAGATGTTCAGACTGGACACACCTTATGTGACCCGAAAAACCCGGCGACACTGGAACCAATGGTCTTCCCGGATCCCGTTATCTCAATCGCGATTGCGCCTAAAGATAAAGCTGCCGCGGAAAAACTCGGTGTTGCACTGGGCAAAATGATTAAAGAAGATCCTTCTTTCCGTGTTGAAACCGATGACGATAGCGGTGAAACCATTATGAAAGGTATGGGTGAATTACATTTGGATATCAAAGTCGATATCCTGAAGCGTACCCATAACGTTGATGTAATTGTTGGTGAACCGCAGGTTGCTTACCGTGAAACCATTACGCAAAAAATCGAAGACAGTTACACCCACAAGAAACAATCGGGTGGTTCTGGTCAATTCGGTCGTATTGACTACATCATTGAACCAGGTGAACCAGGCAGCGGTTTCAATTTTGAATCAACCGTAACTGGTGGTAGCGTTCCTCGTGAATACTGGCCAGCTGTTGAAGCCGGCTTCAAAAAAATGATGGGCCGTGGTGTTTTAGCGGGCTTCCCATTACTCGATGTCAAAGTAAACTTGTTTGATGGTGCATTCCACGCCGTGGATTCATCGGCAATGGCCTTTGAAATTGCTGCGATGGGTGCGTTCCGTCAAACCATTCCGAAAGCGGGCCCACAATTGCTGGAGCCGATCATGAAAGTAGATGTGTTCTGCCCGGATGATAACGTTGGTGATGTTATCGGTGACTTGAATCGTCGTCGTGGCATGATCAAATCGCAGGATGCCGGTGCAACTGGCGTACGTATTAAAGCTGAAGTCCCACTGAGCGAAATGTTCGGTTACATCGGTACTCTACGTACGATGACATCTGGTCGTGGTCAGTTCTCTATGGAGTTCCTGCACTACTTGCCATGCCCACGTAACGTGGCAGAAGAGGTTATTAAAGAAGTTAAAGAACGTGAAGCTGCTGCGAAAAAATAAGCAGTTTACTAAAAGTTCTATTGAGAAAGGGGCGTTTATCGCCCCTTTTTTTTGGCCAAAAATTGACCTTAACTCAGGTTAGCCCAGTATTGAAAGAACTAGTCTATGCTGAGCTTTCTTTACAATGGACAAGGCTGAAAAATGGACCTGAAAAGCGGGTATCCCTACTGGGCGATTAGAAATGGATTGATGCGAATCTTTCCGGCTCAGGACCAGGATATTGACTGTGATGTGGCAGTTATTGGCGGTGGTATAACCGGAGCTTTGATTGCTGACGATCTCAGTTCAAATGGATATACCGTCGCGGTTATCGAACAACGGGATATTGGCTGGGGCAGCACTGCTGCCAGTACCGCTATGCTGCAATACGAAATTGATACTCATCTGACTGAGCTTGCAGAATTGTATGGCGAAGTGGATGCATTAAAAGCTTATCGGGCATGTGCAGAGGCAATTAATGACCTTAAAAAACTTGCTGAGACTGTCGGTGATGTCGATTTTGAAATGCAGGAAAGTCTGTATTACGCCAGTCGCAGTCGTGATAAAAAATCCCTAAAAGCTGAATTTCTCTTACGACAAAAACATGGATTTGATGTTGAATGGTTGGAATCAGATGCGATAAAAAAATTGTATGGTTTTAAATCGCCCGGGGCGATCCTTAGCAAACTGGCTGCTCGAGTTGATCCTTATCGGCTGGCGCATAAACTTCTGGACAGGCTGCAAAGTAGTGGCCATCACGTTTATGACCGTACCGAAATAAAAGATTTGAAGCCTTCAGATAAACAGGTTGTTTTAACGACAACGTCTGGATTTAAAATTAACTGTCAACATGTGGTAATTGCAACGGGTTATGCCAGTCAGAAATTACTGAAACAAAATGTAGCGTCAAATCGCAGCAGCTATGCCTTTATCACCGACCCGATAGATCCCGAGTTACTGGGCGAATTAAATAAAACCATGATGTGGGAATCCACCAGACCGTATCTTTATATGCGAACTACTGGCGATGGTCGTTTGTTGGTCGGTGGGGAAGATGATGATATTGATATCCCGGCAAAACGGGATAAACGTGTCGATAAAAAAGCCCAGACTCTGGCCAAGAAAGTCGAAAAATTGTTTCCCAAACTACCAATGAACCCGACATTTTCCTGGGCGGGTACCTTCGCTGAAACGGAAGATGGCTTGCCATTTTTTGGTGCTCATCCCCAATATGGTGAACGTGTGCAGTTTGCCATGGCCTATGGTGGAAACGGTATTACCTACAGCATGATTGGTGCTGGCTTGTTAAGAGCGAATATCGAACAGCGCGAACACCCGTTAGCGGAGCTGTTTTCTTTCTCCAGATTAGACCAAAGCAACAACGATTGATGCACTGACACAGAACAATACAGTCCATAATGCCGAACGTTTCAGCACGAAAATAATTAAAAAGCCGCCGAGCGCAATCAGTAAATCCAGCCAATGATTTACGCCTTCAGTGAAAATCGGATCGTATAAAGCAGCGGCCAGTAAACCGACTACAGCTGCGTTAATGCCGGCAACAACGGCACCTGCATTGGGCAGATGAGCAAGTTGCTGCCACAGCGGTAATATCGCCAGCAATAATAAAAACCCCGGAACAAAAATGGCGAGGGTAGCCAGCAGGGCATTCCAGGCCGAGGGCACTTGAGTGGGGATTTCAGCGCCAAGATAGGTTGCAAGCGTAAACATTGGGCCAGGAACGGCCTGAGCGGCGCCATAACCGGTTAAAAACTGATCGGTGGTGAGCCAACCAGTGGCAACGGTCTGCTGTTCGAGCAACGGCAACACAACATGGCCACCGCCAAATACCAATGCGCCGGCCTGATAGAAGCCGGCCAGCATATTAGTGGCATTAAGCTCACTGCCAGCAAAAAGACTGAAAATAAGCAGCAACATAAATACACTGAATAATATCCACGCGGTTTGTTTGCCATAATTGACCGGGAATCTAAAATCCGCTGTAAGTTGTTGCTGGCGACATAAAAACCAGCCTGCCAGTCCACCCAGGATAATCACTGCAATTTGCATAATCGCCAGATTGAAAATCAACAGTAAGGCAAAACTGAACAGTGCTATCAAGATACGTTGCCAGTCTGGCGTCAGTTTCTGAGCCATACTGATAACAGCATGAGCGACCACCGCAACCGCCACCAGTTTTAGACCATCAATAATCGCCATGCCGATAGCATTGTCCAGCTGATGAGCAATGGTGGCAAAAGCAAACAGCAGTAATGCAGAGGGCAGGGTAAACGCGATAAAAGCAGCAATGGCACCAAGCCAGCCAGCGCGAAACAAGCCAATTGAAAATCCCATCTGGCTACTGGCTGGGCCAGGTAAAAACTGTGTAACAGCAAGTAGCTGAGAAAACTGCTGTTCAGAAAGCCATTGCCGTTTATTGATAAATTCAGTGCGAAAATAACCAATATGAGCAATCGGTCCGCCAAACGCCGTCAGACCCAGTTTGAGAAAGGCTAAAAACACATCAGCGATGTGATGCAGATTGTTAAGGGCCTTCAAAGCTATTTCCTCTGGTTAATCGGTATGGCTGGCAGCATCCATCCGTAACAGTTCCAATAATCGTTGCATATCATCGGGTAAGGGAATCTGCCAGCTCACTGCTTCCCCAGTAGTCGGATGATCAAACCCCAGTAAACCGGCATGTAAAGCCTGACGACGGGTATTCTGCAAGGCAGCCAGACAGCTATCCGTCATCCCTTTTGGTGTTTTAAACCGGCCACCATATAAAGGATCGCCCAATAAAGGATGGCGAATATGCGCCATATGCACACGGATCTGGTGAGTGCGCCCGGTTTCCAGTTTGCAACGCAAATGGGTATGTGCCCGAAAGCGCTCCTCAATCCGATAGTGTGTCACGGCAGGTTTACCGTTTTGTGTCACTGCCATACGTTTACGATCAATATGATGTCTACCAACTGGTGCATCAACCGTCCCCCCGGCGGTAAACACACCGCAGGCAATGGCCTGATATTCACGAATTACGGTACGCTGCTGTAGTTGGCTGATTAATGAATGATGTGCTTGCAGACTTTTAGCGACCATTAATAGTCCGGTAGTGTCTTTATCAATGCGATGCACAATCCCGGCGCGCGGGATATGAGTAAGTTGGGGCGCATGAGCCAATAACGCGTTGACCATTGTGCCATTCTGGTTGCCAGCGCCAGGATGCACTACCATGCCTGCCGCTTTATTGATGATTAATACATCGTCATCTTCATAAATAATATCCAGTGCGATAGTTTCGGCCTGCCAGTTATCTTCATGAATAATCTGCTGTGCGGCAATTTCAATCTGGTCACCGGTGCGTACCGCATCTTTAGGGCGACAGACTTTCTGATTGACCAATACATCGCCGGCTTTAATCCATTTGGTCAGCTGACCGCGGGAGTATTCTGAGAACAGCTGGGCCAAGGCCTGATCGACACGCAAGCCACTTAATGACTCGGGAATGGTGGCATCTAGTTTAATAATCTCGGTCATGAATGGCTTTGCATAAAATGGGTTACGTATTATAACGTAGCTTGATACATCGCCGTGAAACGGACGAAAGGGGGATTATGAAACGACTGCTGATATGTCTTGCATTGCTACTGACTTCGACCTGGATTCAGGCTGAGCCAAATATTGCTTTACTGGCTTCATCCTGCGCGACTTGTCATGGTACCAATGGCCACAGCAAAGGTGAAATGCCCAAACTTGCAGGTCTGGAGCAAGATTATTTTATTGAACAGATGCAGGGGTTTGCCAGCGGGGCGAGAGAGTCTTCTGTTATGCGACATCATGCTGCGGCGTACAGCGAAACTGAAATTCGCCTATTGGCAGAGTATTTCTCTAAACAATAATTTGCTTCAAATCTTTTGGCAATATGGGCAGAAATAGGTCGCCCGCTGTGACTGGCGAATCAATTCTATTGGATGACCACATTGTTTACAGCCTTGTTTCTGCCGGGCATAAACCCATAATTCCTGAGCAAAATATCCGGGTTTGCCTTCGCTATCCCGAAAATCCCGTAAGGTTGTCCCGCCCGCTGCAATAGCTTTTTCCAATGTCAGTTTGATCGCGGCAACCAGTTTTTCTGCCTGTTTTTTTGTTAGTTTTGCAGCTATCAGCTGAGGGTGAATGGCGGAGAGAAACAGCGATTCACTGGCATAGATATTCCCCACACCTACAACGATCTCCGCATTCATAATAAAAGTTTTAATGCTGACCTGACGTTTACGGCTACGTTGGAACAGATATTCGGCGTCAAAATCCTCCCCCAGTGGCTCTGGCCCCAGATGGTTTAATAACGGATGTTGCAGCGGTGGCTCACTGGTCCACAATACAGCCCCAAAGCGGCGTGGATCGGTAAAGCGCAGAATAATATTATTGGCAAACACAATATCAACATGATCGTGTTTTTCGGCTGGCTGAAAAGCAGTCAGAATACGTAACCGCCCGGACATACCCAGGTGGATAAACAGCGTGCCTTCAGTGGTATGCAACAATAAATACTTGGCGCGGCGGCTGACCGACTGAATGATTTTCCCACACAGTTTTTCATCCAGGTTGTCAGTGATAGGCCAGCGCAGTCGAGAGTCACGAATGACAACCTGCTTAACCTGCTGATTTTTTATATATGGCGCAATGCCACTGCGGGTGGTTTCGACTTCAGGTAATTCAGGCATATCACTCGTTTATTGAAAAGAGGGCAGGAATAATGGTGGCTGGAAACAGATATTGTAATTGTTGTTGATGATCAGTAAGCGTAAGACCTTCCTCGCTATTTGATACAACAAATTTACGCTGTGTGTGATCGGTTAATTTAATGGTCACTTCCTGCTCATCCGGTGTACTTGTTTCATCATCTAACATGATAACAACCTGCATGGCATAAGCCTGTTGCCAGTTTTGCAAAAGTGCCAGGAGTTTATCCTGAGGATAATTTTGCGGCATGGAGTGCCAGCTGTCATTTTGCTGAACTATGGAGAGTGCCGCGTATTTTTGCTGGCCCTGTTGGTTTTGCAGCTCAGGCAAGTGCAGAGCTGCAATTTTGCTGGCCGGATCCAATAAACGGTTATCGACAAAGCTACTGGCACTGGCACCGAGTAATGGTGAAATATCATCGTTAATTAAATAAATCTGCTGATTGTGCAGAATATAACGATACCCGCTGAGCGGTTCAGTATCACCAAAAGCAAAATGGTATTCATTGAAAACTAATGATAACTCAGGCTGCTGCAGTCCGAATTCTGCCAGGTCAGTTGTTTGTGTCACCGGGATCTGTTGATGAGCTGGTTGTTGTAACAGACTGAGTAACAGATTGATCCGGGTTTGATTGGCTCGCACATGTATTGGCTGGCTTAACTGCCATTGCTGATCGCGTTGCAAGTGAATGGTTTGCTGTTCACGGCGAACAATTGTAATTTGATTGACCTGTGCCGCCTGAATTTTATCAGTGATATAAGCTGAATCCTCTACTTGCGATTCTGTCATTAACCACACTAATAGAACCGCAACCACCAATAACAGCAGATTGGTCAGATATGTGCTTTTCATCGGCGTCTTCTAATCCACCAGATACTTATGCCAATCAAAAGCAGACTAAGTGGTAATCCGAGTAAAAATCCAATACCAATAAATAATGATTGGTGCTCGGTTAATACCAGTTGGTTATCTCGGGTTGTGATGACCGGAATATCGATTGAATCATCCTCAGCCACCAGCCAGTTTGCCAGAGCCATCGCAAGTTCAAGATTGGCCGCTGTGCCAAGATACAGGTCGGAGACAAAATCGCCATCACCAAATACGGCAACACGTTGTTGTTGAGTTGTTGAAACAGGTTTTTCCATTAATACGCTGAGCATTAACGGCCCTGGAATATCGATTTCTGCATCAAAACGTAAATCATCCAGACTGGTGCCGGTCATATCACCTAATTCAGACCAGCTATCACTTTGTGATTGCATCAGCTCAGTAACTTGCCAAGCAGATTCAGCTTCTGATAATTGAATAGCATGCGCTTCTGGCATCAGGGTGACGCTGGAAGTGGCTGCAGTAACCGGGTGATTGGCGTAATCTGTCACAATCACAAAACGTGGATCTTCCAGACCTAATTTACCGGCATTGGGATCCACCATCGTACCCGGTACAAAGCTCAGATTAAGCTGTTTACGGATGGCCGCCAAGCCCGTATCAGTGTCAGGTTCGCTGAGCCAGAGCAGATTACCGCCTTGCTGCAACCATGACTGTAACTGGACAATATCGCTTTGCGGCCAGGCGGCTTGTGAACTGGCAATAACCAATACAATTTTTTTATCCTCGCTGTTAAGTTGCATCGCTTCTGTCATGGTCAGAGATTGCACCTCAAAGCCGGTGCTATTCAACTGTTGTCCCCATTGCGACATATCAAATGCACCATCACCGGCAATATCCCGTTCCCCATGACCAGTAATAAAGATTAATTCAGGCAAGTTACTGCGACTGACTTTTATAATGGCATTGCTTAGCGATTGCTCAGATAAATCATATACATGTTGTTGTCCCTGTTGACCTGAAACTACCATTTCAGCCTGCTGCTGAATGTCCAGTTCACGAACCCGCTGTGGCTGGCTGACAGGATCAATAAACGACACTGTAAGTTGCTGACTATGCTGTTGATAGCGCTTTAATAAACTTTCTGCTGCTGATTGATACTGATGTCCGGGACTGATAAATACTTCTATTGTCACCGGAGTTTCAAGCGACTGTAATAATTCGGTAGTAGCAGAAGAGAGGGTATGTCGCTGGTTAGCTGTCCAGTCTGACTCAAAGCTGTAACGATTCGAAAGAACGGCTACTGCGATAATCACTACCAGCAATAAAATGTAAAAGATGATCTGTTGCAGGCGATGTTGATATTTAAACTGTTTTGACATCTTCATAGACTCAACCTCGCTGCATCAAGTCGCCGAATAGTCATCAGAATAAATACCACGCAGAACAGAGCAAAAAAGCTTAGATCAACACTGTTAATCTGTCCTGCCAGCAGCGGTTGAAAATGTCCTAACAGGGATAACCAGGCCAGCCAGTTAATTTGGCCTGAAACAGCGCTGGCCGCAGCAAAATCAATTATCCATAATAAAAACAGTAAACAGAATGTCATCACCGCTGCAATAATCGGCTGGGTGGTGAGTGATGATAAAAATATTCCGGCGGCCAAGAAACTGGCTACCAGCAAAAACAGCCCGAACATGCTAACACCAAACTGGTAAAAATCGATTGCTGATCCGGCAAGCAGCGATAGCGGCATTAAAGCAATCAATGCTAATTGCAGCAGAAAAAAACCAAGATATCCGAGGTATTTACCTAACACAATCTGACTGGCGGAAAGTGGCGCAGAGATCAAAAGAGGCAGACTATGGTTACGATGTTCATCAGCAAAAGCCCGCATGGTGATAAATGGGGCAATCAATAGCAACACCAGAGCAGCATTGCTTAATAATGGCGCAATAATCATTTCTGTTACACCGGGAGCTCCCGGGATGGCTGAAATCTGGCCCTGAATCTGAGCAAAATACTCAATATGACTGAGAAACATATATGCCAGTAAAAACTGTACCAATGCCAGCATTATCCAGGCAAAAGGAGACAAAAACAGTCGCGAAATTTCAAGTCTTGCCACGCACCACATCAGTTTTTAACCTCAGCTAGCGGTGCGTCATCTTTTATCAGATGCATAAAAATATCTTCCAGCGAGTCCTGTTCACGCAACAGTTCCTGCAGTTGCCAGTGTTTAGATACGGCACTCGCTATCAGGTTTTCTGTAGGATCCTGTTCCGGGTGATAAAGGATTCGAAACTGATTGGCTGAAACGGGCTCCACCGAAGACACATTCGTTAGAGCCTGAAGCTCGGTGATCGGTGGCGGGGCAGATAAAGTGATCCTCAGGCTGCTGTTGAGTCTTTGCTGATGCAGAGCTGTCAGGCTATCGGCAAACATGACCTGGCCTTTACTGATGATTTGTACCCGATCGCAGAGCATTTCCACTTCTGGCAGAATATGCGTCGACAGTATCACGCTATGTTCATTGGCCAGTTCACGAATGAGTTCGCGGATCTGCCGAATTTGTAGGGGATCCAGACCAGAAGTCGGTTCATCCAAAATGACCACCGCCGGGTTATGCACGATCGCCTGAGCGATGCCGGTACGCTGTTGGTAGCCTTTGGATAATTGACCGATCAAACGTCGCTGGACATCACCCAGTCCACAGCGCTCAATGACCGTTGCAACTGCAGATTTAAGTTGCTGGCCTTTGAGCAGATTGAGTCTGGCACAATGCTGTAAATATTCGTTGACGGTCAATTCACGATATAACGGCGGATTTTCCGGCAGATAGCCCAGTTGAGCCTTGGCCTGCTTAGGTTGCGACAATAAATCAAAACCATTGATATGGATCTCGCCTTTATCCGGCGCCAGATTACCGCTAAGCATTTTCATAGTGGTGCTTTTACCAGCACCATTGGGACCGAGAAAACCCAGTATTTCTCCGCGTTTTACCGTGAGATCGATATTTTGAACCACAACATTGGGTCCAAAATAACGTGACAGATTTTGTGCTTCCAGCAATATAGTCATAGCGCACTATAATACGGTTTTGAGGTGAATCGTCTACTACGTTGTTGCAACATAGATATCATCTGAGATTTCAATATTTTTGGAGCGCGGCACAGTTCATCTCATTGCCCAAAATAAAGAACAATTTTAAGTTTAATTTATTCGAGCCATAAAAAAACCCGCATTAAAGAGCGGGTTTTTTTAGAAGCAGTAAACAATAGTGTTACTTGATTTTTGCTTCTTTATACATCACGTGTTGACGGATAACGGGATCAAACTTTTTGATTTCCATTTTTTCCGGCATGGTGCGTTTGTTTTTATCAGTAGTGTAGTAGTGACCTGTACCTGCTGATGAAACTAATTTGATTTTATCGCGCATGTCCTGACTCCTTAGATTTTTTCGCCGCGGCTACGGAGATCAGATAAAACGGTATCAATACCTCTTTTATCAATGATACGCAGACCATGATTGCTGACACGCAATTTTACCCAACGGTTTTCAGACTCAACCCAAAAACGGTGTGAGTGAAGGTTAGGTAGGAAACGGCGTTTTGTTTTGTTGTGAGCGTGTGAAACATTGTTTCCGCTCATAGGGCGTTTGCCCGTTACCTGACATACTCTGGACATGTTAATCCTGCTCCTGATGCATTTTTAGTGACTGACGCGTCCTGCCAACGCATCATTCTGAATAAACTAAGCCGGACTTTATACCATATGTGCTATCTGATGTGTAGCAGTTTTAAGCTATAAATCAGCTGAGGCCCATTTTGTCGAGCTGTGCTGAAACGCTCTCTTTATCGAGTACACCAATTTTGCGCATCACAATTTTGCCTTCGGGCGAAATCAGATAATGCGTTGGTGTCACCCGAACATTATTAAATGCGCTGGAAATTTCGCCTTCACTGTCCCAGATAAGCGTGTAGGGAAGACCCCGGTCTTCACGCATTGCCTTGATATGTGAAGGTGTGTCGTGGGGCAGTGAAACGCCCAGCATGACCAAGCCTTTTTTTGCGTATTCTTCATGCAAAGCAATGAGTTCGGGCAGTTCCTGAATACACGCCGGGCAATCAGTCGCCCAGAAAATCATCAATATTGGTTTACCGGCATATTCGGTGAAATTATGCATTTTTCCGTCTACATCCTCAAACGTAAGTTCGGTGTAGGCCGGAGCGGTAGCATTCTTGTACATAAAGACGACAAACAATAATGCAAATAGGGCGGCTATAAACAGTGCAAAACGTTTTCCAGACTTCATTTTATCTCTCAGTTTGCTGGGTTAATTGACCTAGAGATTCTGTCAGTTTCAGATTTTCACGATAATCCACCGGACAATCAATAACGGTGACTGTATTTCTGTCCAAAGCTTCTTTTAAAACAGACATTAACTCTTCGGTCTTATTCACTCTGACACCCGTTGCGCCAAATGATTGCGCATATTGTACAAAATCCGGATTGCCGAATTTTACATTACTGGTTCGGCCAAACTGGTTTTGCTGTTTCCATTCAATCAGACCGTAGCTTGCATCGTTCCAAATCAGAATGACAATCGCGATATTCAAACGAATGGCTGTCTCAATTTCCTGAGAGTTCATCAGAAAACCAGCGTCACCGGTTACTGCAACGACTTTGCGTTCCGGATGTGCCAGTTTGGCTGCAATTGCACCCGGAACTGCTATGCCCATGCTGGCAAAGCCATTGGAAATAATGCAGGTGTTCGGGTATTCACAGCGGAACATTCGTGACATCCACATTTTATGGGCACCCACATCGCAGATTACGATATCTTCCAGATGCATGGCGGTACGCAGATCCCAGATGATTTTCTGTGGTTTAACAGGGAATTCGGTATCACGGCGATGCTGATTCATTTCTGTAATCAGACTATCGCGTAAAGTACGCATGGCCTTACCTTCGTGCGGCGTGGTTAGGGCTGCAATTCGATTCAGACTGTGCGTAATATTGCCCACAACACCCAATACCACACTGTAATATCCATCAACCTCAGCATGGGTGGTATCAATATGAATCAGCGTGCGATCCCGTGAGGGATGCCAGAGATAGGGGTGGTATTCAACCATGTCGTAGCCGATACAAATAATTACATCGGCATTGGCAAAGCCGGTATTTACATAGTCATTTGACTGCAACCCAACACTGCCCAGTGACATGGGATGACCAAACGGAATGACGCCTTTGGCCATAAAGGTGTTGGCGACAGGAATTCCCAGCTTTTCAGCAAATTCTGTAAGCGCTTTAGCGGCATGCGCACGAATGACGCCATTACCCGCCAGAATAATCGGATTTTCTGCATTGGAAATTAATTCTGCTGCTCGTTCGATATGTTCAGCAGCCGGTTCAGGAGGTGTGGCGTGTTTGACCCGCAGTGGAGCATCGTCAATTTCCATCTCGGCAATATTTTCAGGAAACTCAATAAAACAGGCACCGGTTTTCTCGGTCTGCGCCACTTTAAAAGCTTTGCGAACAATTTCCGGAATCACTTCAGGGCTGACAATTCGAGTGGAGTATTTGGTGATGGGCAAAAACATCGCTTCCAGATTCAGGACCTGATGCGATTCTTTATGCAAGCGATTGGTCGAAGCCTGACCGGCAATGGCTACCAGGGGGGCATGATCCATATTGGCATCAGCCACACCGGTAATCAGATTGGTCGCACCCGGACCGAGTGTCGCCATACAGACTCCTGCACGGCCAGTGAGTCGACCATAAACATCTGCCATAAAGGCCGCACCTTGTTCATGCCGGGTGGTAATAAATTGAATGGAGGAATCCAGCAAGGCGTCCATGACATCCAGATTCTCCTCACCGGGAATACCAAAAACATATTCCACACCTTCATTTTCCAGAGTACGGACAAATAGCTCTGCTGCTTTCATTTTTTCGCTCCGCGATGAATGGCTTTAAAAAAGGGGCTTTCGCCTCTAGGGTCTGTTGATCTTTCATAGCCACCACTGCTGGAGGCTATTTTTTTCGTCCTACAAGGCGGAAATGATGCGATGTAGTTGTTCTACATAAGTCATTTTCAACACTGTAGGGCGGAAAAATAGTCCCAGCCCTTTGGGTTGTGACTGAAAATGTACCACTCCACGTTGCTCGTCATGTATTTAGAGCAACTACAAAAACGTCTGGAACGTTTTTAAGCGTAAGCCCCTTAGGGGTGAGATACATGGATGTATCTCACAAACTGCATTCCTCGCGCCTTGATTGGAGCATTTTAGTCACAACAGAGGCGGCTCTGAAAGATCAACAGACCCTAGGTTTCACTGAAATGCTGTTGGAATTTGTTTATGCCAATCAGTGACCTGTTGGTATTGATGAGCAACATTAAGTAAACGTGCCTCATCGAAATAATTACCAATGATCTGTAAACCAGCAGGTAAGCCATTGGCAAAACCTGCCGGAATTGACATACCGGGCAAACCAGCAAGATTGGTATTAATGGTATAGATATCCGCTAAATACATGGCTACTGGATCATCGGCTTTATCACCCAGTTTAAAGGCTGTGGTTGGCGCGGTAGGTCCCATAATCACATCAACTTCTTCAAATGCCTGTTGGAAGTCATCGCTTATCAAACGGCGGCATTTCTGAGCTTTAAGATAGTAGGCATCGTAATAACCGGCAGATAGTGCATAGGTTCCGATCATGATGCGACGTTTAACTTCGTCACCGAAACCTTCACCGCGTGAACGTTGGTACAGATCCAGTAAATCTTTTGGATCTTCACAGCGATGGCCAAAGCGCACGCCGTCCATACGAGACAAATTGGATGAGCATTCTGCAGGGGCAACCACATAATAAGTTGGTATCGCCAGAGAGGTATTTGGCAGGCTGATCTCTTTGACGGTTGCCCCGAGCTTTTCGAATTCCTTAATGGCGACATCAATTATTTCTGCCACTTCCGGTGCCAGACCTTCACCAAAGTATTCTTTTGGCAGACCAATGCGCAGACCTTGCAGGGAATCATTCAGATTTGCGGTGTAATCTGGAACATCACGTTCCACGCTGGTGGAATCGCGTTCATCAAAACCCGACATGACATTTAACAATAATGCCGCATCTTCGGCGTTGGCCGTCATCGGGCCCGCCTGATCCAGGCTGGAGGCAAAAGCAATCATGCCGTAACGGGAAACACGACCATAAGTTGGTTTCAAACCGGTTAAATTACATAAAGATGAAGGCTGACGAATTGAACCACCTGTATCTGTACCGGTAGCCGCCGGTGCCAGTCGAGCAGCGATTGCTGCTGCAGAGCCTCCGGAAGAACCACCTGGAACCCGTTCAGTATCCCAGGGATTTTTGACCGGACCGTAAAAGCTGGTTTCATTGGATGAACCCATGGCAAATTCGTCCATATTGGTTTTACCCAACATTACCATGCCACTGGCTGCAATTTTTTCCACCACAGTCGCATCATAGGGCGCAACAAATTTATCGAGCATTTTTGATGCACAGCTGGTACGAACGCCCTTGGTGCAGAAAATATCTTTATGCGCCATTGGAATGCCGGTCAGTTTACCGGCAGTCTTGTCTGCAAACTGTTTATCAGCAGCCGCAGCCTGCGCCAGCGCGCTTTCTTCAGTCACACTGATAAAAGCATTCAAATTGCCATTATGCGTTTTGATACGGTTTAGAAAGTGTTGAGTCAGTTCCACACTGGTGATGTCACCGTTGTGTAGCAAGGCCGAAAGTTCAGAAAGAGTTTTGTTATGCATGTACTTGCCTGTGTTGGATTTATTCGATGACCTGTGGAACCAGGTAGACGCCAGCGTCGGTTTTAGGGGCAATAGACTGGAACAATTCACGTTGGTCAGTTTCGGATACCACATCCTCACGCAATCGTTGGTGTGCATCCAGTGGGTGCGCCATGGGACTGACTGCATCGGTATTCACCGCGCTCATCTGTTCGACCAGATTGAGAATGTTATTAAGATCTCGGGCGTAATCAGGAATCGTGCTTTCATCAATGGCAAGCCGCGCAAGATGCGCGATTTTTTCTACATCGGATTTATCTAAACTCATCAGTCGTCCCGTAAGTTAATTGATTTCACAAAGTTGAAGTTTAAATCATTAGTTGCTTGCCCAACAGACCTGAGCATTGCTAAAGTATCCATTTTACCTCTTCCGGATGTGGTTTCTTCAATGTTTGAACGTTTACGTGGGATCTTCTCTAACGATCTGTCTATCGATCTGGGTACAGCTAATACGCTGATTTATGTGCGCGGCCGGGGCATCGTTTTGGATGAACCTTCAGTAGTCGCAATTCGACAGGATAAGGGGCCAGGCGGCCCTCGCTCGATCGCCGCGGTAGGTGCAGAAGCTAAAAGAATGTTAGGGCGTACTCCTGGCAATATCACTGCGATACGTCCATTGAAAGATGGTGTTATAGCCGATTTCACTGTTACTGAAAAAATGTTGCAGCATTTTATTCGCAAGGTGCATGAAGGTCGCTTTTTAAAACCAAGTCCGCGCGTTTTGGTCTGCGTACCCTGCGGCTCAACACAAGTCGAACGTCGGGCAATTCGTGAATCTGCTGCCGGCGCCGGTGCGCGTGATGTATTTTTGATTGAAGAACCGATGGCAGCGGCCATTGGTGCCGGTATGCCGGTAGAAGAAGCCAGCGGCTCGATGGTGCTGGATATTGGTGGTGGCACCACTGAAGTCGCGATTATCTCACTGAACGGTATTGTTTATTCAGCTTCAGTGCGAATTGGTGGTGATTTGTTCGATGAGGCGATTGTCAATTATGTCCGTCGGAATTACGGCACATTGATTGGTGAAGCCACTGCTGAAAAGATCAAAAAAGAAATCGGTTCTGCCTATCCTGGAAACGAAGTCCGAGAAATGGAAGTACGTGGACGTAATCTGGCAGAAGGAATCCCCCGGAGTTTCACACTGAACAGTAATGAAATACTGGAAGCGTTGCAGGATCCATTAGCCGGTATTGTCGCTGCAGTGAAAACTGCGCTGGAACAGACACCGCCGGAACTGGGTGCTGACGTTGCTGAACGAGGCATCGTGCTGACGGGTGGTGGTGCGTTACTAAGAGACCTGGATCGCCTGTTAATGGAAGAAACCGGCTTGCCAGCCATTGTCGCAGAAGACCCGCTGACCTGTGTTGCCAGAGGGGGTGGTCGAGCATTAGAACTTATTGACGAACGCGGGAGCGACGTATTTACGTTTGAATAGTCTTCAGTCAGATTGAAGTAGGTATTTGACCTTTACAAATAGCAAGGTTATTTGTGAAGGTCTTTTCATTTTCGGAACTGAGCCATTAAACCGTTATTTGCCCAAACACCTTCATTAAATACTCGGATGCTGCTTGCAGTAGTCGCATCGTTGTTATTGTATTTTCTGGATACACGACTGGATTATTTCAAGCCCGTCAGGATGACCCTGTCTACGGCTGTTTATCCTGTACAGAAACTCGCCTCTATGCCAGACGATTTCACCACATGGTTTACTGATTTTTTTCAGGGCCATCGGCAACTGCGTGAGAAAATCATGAAGCTTGAAGCACAAAACCTCACTAATAGTGTGCGGATGCAAAAAATGCAGGCGCTGGAAAGTGAAAACATGCGCTTGCGAGAATTGCTTGGTTCATCATTTCGTCTACAGGAACGGGTGCAGGTTGCCGAACTGCTCAGTGTCGACTTAGATCCTTTTTATCAGCATGTCATCATCGATAAAGGTGAAACCTTTGGCGTCTATGAAGGGCAGCCAGTACTCGATTCTCTAGGTGTCATGGGACAGGTGGCGGAAGTCAGCCAGTTTTCCAGCCGCGTCGTGTTGTTAACCGACCCCAGCCACAGTATTCCAGTACAGATTGTCAGAAATGGCTTACGCGCTGTGGTCACTGGGCGGGGTCTAGGAGAAAATTTACAGATGGAGTTTTTACCGCACAATGCCGATGTGCGCGTTGGAGATCTATTGGTAACCTCGGGCCTGGGGGGGCGTTTCCCGGTTGGTTACCCCGTTGGAAAGGTGATCTCAGTAAACTTCCCTCAGGGAAAATCTTTTGCCGAAATTAGCGTTAGTCCAGCTGCTCGGTTGGCAACCAGTCGAGAAGTCATGTTGGTACTGCCGGGTGAAAAAATTGATTTCGGTATTACATATCCTTTGCAAATTGAAGAAAGTGATTTACCTGCAGTGGAAGAACAGCCTGCAGTGGATGCGCCAGTGACGCCATCGGAGGAAAGTAACTGATGGTTCTGGTGAAGTCACAGCATAGCAGTGTCATATACATTACCTTGTTATTCGCCATTTTATTAATGCTGGTGCCACTGCCAGATACGCTCCGATACGCACGTCCGGAATGGGTTGCTATCACGTTGATTTACTGGGCAATGGCTTTACCACAACGGGTCAGCATTGGCGTTGCCTGGTTTACCGGATTGGTGATGGATGTGGTCACCGGAGGTATTCTGGGGATTCATGCATTTGCCTATGCACTGGTGATTTATCTGGTTGGGCGTTTACATTTGCAAATTCGTCAATATCCTCTTTGGCAACAGGCTTTTACAATATTGTCCCTGGTTTCTCTGGTGCATTTTATCGTGATGCTGAGTGCGCCGATCACCTTCAGTTGGAACCACTGGTTGACCGTACTGACCAGTACACTGGTCTGGCCCTTTGTGTATGCCGTATTAAGGAAAATACGTCGTAGTTTTCAGGTGAGTTGATTGTGATCGATCCCCGGCACAGGCTCAAAGACCATTTTCGTGAAAGTCGATTGGTCAGTAACCGACTGATATTCGCCGGGCTTTTTTCGCTAGTGTTGTTTGGCATCATTATTTTTCGCTTGGTGATGCTGCAGATTGTCGAATTTGAACACTTTGATTCACTTTCCAATCGCAATCGGGTGGATATTGAGCCGTTAGCGCCTCAACGCGGCTTGATTTACGATCGTAATGGTGTGTTACTGGCCGAAAATATTCCGACATTCAGTCTCGAGTTGATCCCGGAGAAAGTAAAGAATGTGGATCAAACAATTGCCGAATTGGCTGAGCTGTTATCACTAACCGCTGAAGATATTGATGCGTTTAATGAACGCCGTAAACGTCATCGAGCCTTCGAAGAAATAGTGGTTCGTAACCAGCTGACTCAGAAAGAAGTCGCATTGTTTTCAGTTAATCGTCATCGTTTCCCGGGTGTTGATGTGGTAGGCCGGTTGATACGGCATTATCCGCAGGGACCGCTTTTTGCTCATGCGGTGGGTTATGTCGGTCGTATCAATCAGCAGGAAACACAGGTTATTGATCGACAAAATTACAAAGGTACACTGCAGATAGGTAAAACCGGTGTTGAAAAACAATACGAAGATTTTCTGCATGGCACAGTAGGGTATCGTCAGGTTGAAACCAATGTGCAGGGGCGCACCGTTAGAGAACTTTTCAGTGAACCGGCCACTGCAGGACAGGATCTGTATTTGCATCTTGATATTAACCTGCAGCAGGCGGCCGCAGAAGCATTGGGTGAATATAATGGCTCTGTTGTCGTACTCGATACAAAAAACGGTGGTGTGTTAGCCTTGGTCAGCAAACCGGATTACGATCCTAACTCTTTCGTGAACGGCATTAGCGTCAAAGAGTATGCAGAATTGCGTGACTCCATCGATCAACCCCTGTTTAATCGTGCATTGCGCGGTCATTATCCCCCGGGATCGACATTCAAACCCTTTGTTGCTCTGGCGGGTTTGGAGTTAAATGTCGTGACCCAGCAAAGCCGAACATTTTGCCCTGGTTTTTATTCATTACCAGGCAATTCTCATCGGTACCGCTGCTGGAAACGCATAGGACATGGTCACGTTGATCTGAAAAGTGCGATGGCCGAATCCTGTGACGTGTATTTTTATGATTTAGCACATGCAATTGGGATTGATCGGTTACATGGCTTTCTGGATTTGTTTGGTTTTGGTCATCAGACAGGTGTCGATATTCCTGGTGAGAGTAAAGGTTTGTCTCCTTCCAGAGAGTGGAAGCGTAATCAGCGCAATCAAGCCTGGTATCCCGGTGAAACGCTGATATCGGGGATAGGGCAGGGATTTAATCAGATGACGCCGATTCAACTGGCTCATGCAACCGCAACGCTTGGAATGATGGGAACGGTTTATACCCCCCAACTGGTTCGCGCTACCAAAGCGGATAATGACGAAGGTATGCAGTTGTTGGGTGTGCAACAGGCTGACAGTTTACCGATACAAAATTCCAGTCATTGGCAGTCGGTAATCGAAGCGATGGTTGAAGTGGTCCACGGCAAACGTGGCACGGCAAGACATATTGGAACAGATTTACCATTCCAGATTGCAGGGAAAACAGGCACAGCACAAGTATTCGGAATAGCCCAGGATGCTAAGTATGATGCGGAGTTACTGGCCAAAAAATTACATGATCATGCGCTTTTTGTGGCTTTTGCCCCGGCGGATGATCCTGAAATAGCGATTGCAGTAGTCGTAGAAAATGGGGGAAGTGGCAGTGCCACAGCTGCTCCAATTGCACGTAAGCTTATCGATGTATATTTTGGAATTGAGACTGATGAGCCAGTTACGGAATGAGGTAAGACAGTCGCCCAGAGCGATGAGCGGTTTGCTGCAGGACAGACGACGGGTGCCCGGATTTCAGTGGCGCTCAGGATTGCAACGTGTGCACCTGGATGGCTTATTAATATTGGGCATCCTGACGCTGCTGTTGTTCAGTTCTGTCGTGCTATATAGCAGTGGCGGTGAAGACATTGGTTTGTTGCTACGTCAGGGAGTCAGAATGGCAATCGCCATAACGGTGATGATTCTTCTGGCGCAGATACATCCCGATCGATTCAAAGATGTTGCGTTTTGGATTTATGCAGTCGGACTGCTAATGCTGATTGCTGTTTTATTGTTTGGCACGATAGGAAAAGGCGCTCAGCGTTGGCTTGATTTGGGTTTTTTCCGCTTTCAACCATCTGAGATTATGAAGCTGGCGGTGCCTTTGGTAGTAGCCGTTTATCTGGCAGATAGACCATTACCGCCCAGCTTTGTCAGAATGTTTTTTGCACTGGTGATGATTGCTGTTCCAGCCTTGTTAATTGCCAAACAGCCAGATCTGGGAACGGCATTGTTAATTGCCAGTTCGGGGTTGATAGTGGTTTTTCTGTCGGGTGTTTCCTGGCGATTGATCATGAGTTTTCTGGCTCTGGCCGCTGCAGCTGCGCCGGTATTATGGTACTTCATGCATGACTATCAGCGACGCCGGGTGATGACCTTATTTAACCCTGAGTCGGACCCACTAGGTGCCGGCTATCATATTATTCAATCGAAGATTGCGATTGGATCGGGTGGGTTACAAGGTCGTGGCTGGCTACAGGGGACGCAGTCGCATCTGGAGTTTTTACCGGAACGCTCCACCGATTTTATTTTTGCGGTGATTGCAGAAGAATTTGGTCTGATTGGTTTGACACTGTTGATTACAGTTTATCTGTTAATTACTGCGAGAGGCCTCTATATAGCTGCTCAAGCGCAATTGAGTTACATGAAATTATTGGCGGGCAGTATTGCCATTACATTTCTGGTCTATGTTTTTGTAAATGTAGGAATGGTTACTGGTCTTTTACCTGTTGTCGGGGTGCCGCTGCCACTGATCAGCTATGGAGGTACATCCATGGTGACCTTGCTGGCAGGCTTCGGTATCCTGATGTCCATACACACTCATCGGAGGATGATGTCACCGTGAAGAAACACATTACCGCTACACTGTTAAGCCTGATAATGACGCCAGCATTTGCCAATCCTGAACTACCGGATGTGGATAAATTTATTGATGAAATGGTTGAAGAACATGCGTTTGACAGAGCCGAACTGGAAAACCTGTTTGCTGAGGTTGAAGTCAAAGATAGCATTCTTAAAGCTATTTCCAGACCTGCTGAGAAAAGTAAGCCGTGGTATGAATATCGCGAGATTTTCCTCGATCAGGCACGTATTAATGCGGGTGTAGCTTATTGGAAAAAACATGCCGATACGTTAGAAAGAGCTGAAAAAGAATTGGGTGTACCCGCTGAAATAATCCTGGCTATTCTCGGTGTAGAAACCCGTTTTGGCGGTAACATGGGCAGTTTCCGGGTTCTGGATGCCTTATCTACTCTGGCCTTTCGTTACCCTCCGCGTAGCACTTTTTTCCGCTCGGAATTGAAAAACTTTTTAATCCTGACTCGCGAAGAGGAGATGTCTCAACTGGAACCGATTGGTTCTTATGCCGGGGCCATGGGGCTGGGGCAATTTATGCCTAGCAGTTTTCGTGAATATGCTGTCGATTTTGATAATGATGGCCACCGTGATATCTGGAATAATCCAACGGATGCTATCGGCAGTATCGCGAATTATCTGCGTCGTCACGGCTGGCAGCCAGGCGAAAGCATTGTGCATGCTACAAAGTACGAAGGTAATGATCTGCCACAGGATTTGATTGATCGCGGATTGAAGCCTACCGTAACGCGTGAAGAGTTAAGAAAATCCGGTTTGAGCACCGATAAATTACCCGAGGGTGAAGATGCGATTACCGTTTTCAGCCTGACCCAGCCCGATGGTGAAGAGCTATGGTTAGGCCGGCAGAATTTTTATGCGATAACCCGTTACAATCACAGCCGTATGTATGCCATGGCTGTTATCCAATTGTCAGAAGCGATTCGTGATGGTTATGAGTCTGTAAAATGAAACAGCGTGTAGTTAAGTATTTAACTTTATCGATAATGCTGACGGGGCTTTGGTCCTGTGGAACCGTGACTGAACAACAGGATTCTGCACCAAAAGTAAAACCGGATGTTTCGAAAATCCCGGATGCAGTCCCACGTGATGAACCAAGAAGTAAATATGGTAATCCAGCTTCATATGAAGTGTTCGGCAGAAGATATTACACACTTGCCAGTAGTGAAAATTATGTAGAGCGTGGCAAAGCATCCTGGTACGGTACAAAGTTTCATGGCAGACGCACCTCCAGTGGTGAGCCTTACGATATGTATGCGATGACGGCTGCTCATAAAACATTACCTTTACCAAGTTATGCTGAAGTCATCAACCTGGAGAATGGACGCAAGGTCGTGGTAAAAATTAATGATCGTGGACCGTTTCATGATGATCGATTGATAGATTTATCCTATAGCGCCGCAACCAAGCTGGGTATTATTGATAAAGGTACTGGCCAGGTTGAAGTAAGGGCAATCAGCAGTAAGAATGTCGTTGCGTCTACTACCGCTAAAAAAGATGTAGTCGCCAATGTAACACCCACAGCAAATGCTGTTTCAACCCAAACCACAACAATGGGGAAAGTCGGACTGTTTCTGCAAATAGGAGCATTCAGCACATTAAGCAGGGCAGAACAGATAAAGCAACAAGTTCAACAACAGATTCAAGAGCGAGTTCATATTTCATCTGTTGAACGTGTTCAAACTCCCTTATACCGGGTTCGGATTGGCCCACTTGAAAGTGTTGAATATAGCGATAGGATCGCTAATCAACTAATGGGATTAGGTTTTTCTGATACCCGGCTTATCAAGGAATAACTGTTTTTTATTGAGAGTAACTAAATGATTAAAATTTTCAAAATGAGCCTGGCAGGGCTACTGTTCAGTGTCGCCACTATCAGTTCGGCGGGAATGATCACGCCGAATCCTACAGCACCCTCAATTGCGGGTACTGCCCATATTTTGCAGGATTACGATAGCGGACATATTTTAATGTCCGAAAATGCAGATGAGCGTCTGCCACCAGCCAGCATTACCAAATTAATGACCTCTTATGTGGTTTCCCAGGAAATCCACGATGGCAATATTAAACTTGATGATGAAGTATTAATCAGTGAAAAAGCCTGGCGCATGATTGGCTCACGCAGCTTTATTGAGGTGAACACTAAGGTAACCGTGGAAGCCCTGTTGCGTGGCATGATCGTGCAATCAGGTAATGATGCTGCTGTAGCGCTGGCTGAACATGTTGCGGGTAGCGAAGAAGTGTTTGCCCAGATGATGAATCAATATGCTCAGAAACTGGGTATGGTCAACACCAACTATCAAAATGCCACCGGTTTGCCGGGACCAGAGCATTACACCACGGCGCATGATATTGCGATCCTTTCAGCAGCCTTAATCCGGGATTTTCCCGAACATTACCAATGGTATGCAGAAAAGGAATATACCTACAACGGTATTACTCAGCACAATCGTAATAAATTGTTATGGCGTGATAATACGGTTGATGGATTGAAAACCGGTCACACCGAAGAGGCTGGATACTGCTTATCTGCATCAGCAAAGCGTGATGGTATGCGCCTGATTGCTGTGGTTCTTGGCACGGCAAGTGAAAATGCACGGGCCCAGGAAATCCAAAAAATGTTTAATTTTGGTTTCCGTTTCTTTGAAACGCATCAGCTTTATGCGGCAGATGAGGCGATTACTCAAACCAAGGTTTGGAAGGGGCAAACTGATCAGTTGAATCTGGGTCTGGCACAGCCATTATCTATTACGGTTCCTCGCGGACGTTATAAAGACTTGCAGGCCTCAACCAATATCCAACAGCCTGTTGTCGCTCCAGTTGCCAAAGGCACTGAGCTGGGAGAGGTGGAAATCCGTTTGGGCGATGAAGTGGTTGCCACTCGTAAACTGGTGGCTGTGGAAGAGGTTGAAAAAGGCAGCTGGTGGAGACGAATCCTCGACAGTTTGTTGATGCTTATCTGGGGTTAATGTTTCGTGGCAATAGTTTATCTTAACGGCGAATTTATCCCCGCTGATAAAGCTCAGGTCTCTGTGTATGACCGCGGATATTTATTAGGTGATGGCATTTATGAAGTGATTCCGGTGTATGCCGGAAGCGCTTTTTTACTCGATAGGCACCTGCAGCGATTGCAGAATAGTCTGGACGGCGTACGGATCGAAAACCCGTTTTCAGATGCGCAATGGACCGGCATTATTAATGATTTGATCTCCCGGAATAATGCGGGCGATCAGTCGTTGTATTTGCAGGTCACCCGGGGCGTAGCACCAAGAGATCATATCTTTCCGATTGGTGTGGCACCTAGTGTGTTTCTGATGAGTAATCCACTGCATCCGGTTGCCGATAGCTGGAAGACGGATGGTATCAAGGCCATTACCACAGCCGATATTCGCTGGATGCGTTGCGATATTAAAGCAATTACCTTGCTGGCAAACAGTCTGATGAAACAGTTGGCGCAGGATGCTGGTGCACAGGAAGCGTTATTGCTCCGCGATAATTATCTGACCGAGGGTTCAGCCAGTAATGCGTATGTGGTCATCGACGGTGTCATCTTTACTGCGCCAAAAGATGAAAAAGTATTGCCTGGCATTACCCGTGATCTGATTATTGAGCTGGCGGCGCAAAATGATATGCCGCTACATGAAAGAGCCGTCAGTGAATCAGCTCTGCGAAATGCGGATGAAATCTGGATCAGCAGTTCAACCAAAGAAGTGGTGCCAGTGACCTTATTGGATGGTGAAATCGTTGGTAATGGTAAACCCGGCCCCGTGTGGCAACAAATGGACATCTTGTTTCAGCGCTATAAACAAGAGGTAATCTGATGAGTGAATCAAACGGCGAAGAGACGTTACTGGAATTTCCCTGTGAATATCCGGTAAAGGCAATGGGAGAAACCCACCCGCAGTTGGATAATATTGTGGTGGAAATCGTCCGCAAGCATGCTGGTGATATTACTGAAGGAGCAGTCACCAGTAGACAGAGCTCAGGGGGGAAATATACTTCCATCACCGTGGTTATTGAGGCGACCAGTAAAAAACAACTGGACGCTATCTATCAGGAACTCAGTAGTCACGATGCCGTTAAATACGTGCTCTGATGAAGATACAGGATCTCGGCCTACGGGATTATCAACCAACCCTGCTAGCCATGCACCAGTTCACGCAGCAACGTGATAATCACACCGAAGATGAACTGTGGTTATTAGAACATTATCCTGTTTACACTCAGGGGTTTAATGGTCAGGACGGTCATCTGCTGAGACAAAATACAATTCCGATGGTACGAACTGATCGTGGTGGTCAAATAACCTACCATGGTCCGGGACAATTAATCGTTTATCCATTAATTGATTTACGTCGTTTCGGCATGGGCGTACGCAATATGATCAGTTGTCTGGAAAACACGGTTATTGCCATGCTGGACGAGCATAAGATTGACGCATATGCTCGTAAAGATGCCCCCGGAGTGTACTGTGGCGAAGCGAAAATTGCTTCACTGGGATTACGGGTCAAACGCGGCGCCTGTTATCATGGCCTGAGTTTAAACATTGATATGGATTTACAGCCATTTGCCGATATCAATCCCTGTGGTTACGCAGGCATGCAAATGACCGATATGAAAACATTAGGTGCAACGGTCGATATGGCCTCAGTAAAACAACAATTTGTGTCTGTTTTTCTCGCACACATGCAACAAGGTAGCAACACATGACTGACACGGTTGAACCGGTAAAACGTGATGTAAAAGCGCTTAAAGGTGCCTCTAAAGTCGCGCGTATTCCCATAAAAATCGTTCCTAGTGATCCTAAGCGCAAACCGGAATGGATTCGTGCCAAATCACAAGGTGCACCTGAAGTACAGCGCATCAAACAAATGTTGCGTGATCATGATTTGCACACCGTGTGTGAAGAAGCGTCCTGTCCCAATCTTGGGGAGTGTTTTGCCCACGGTACGGCGACATTTCTGATCATGGGCAATATTTGTACCCGACGTTGCCCTTTCTGTGATGTGGCGCATGGCCGTCCTGATGCATTAGATGAGAATGAACCGAATCATCTGGCAAAAACCATTGCCGCCATGCAGCTCAAACATGTAGTGGTGACCTCGGTCGATCGTGATGATTTACGTGATGGTGGCGCTGCCCATTTCAGCCGCTGCATCAGTGAAATTCGTCAGCAATCGCCACAAACCCGTATTGAAGTGCTGGTGCCTGATTTTCGTGGTCGTATGGATGTGGCGCTGGAGATACTGGCGGATAATCCACCGGATATTTTTAATCACAACCTGGAAAGTATCCCCAGACTCTACAAAGCCGTTCGACCTGGCTCGGATTATCAATGGTCATTAGATCTGATTCAGCGCTTTCAGCAAATGCATCCTGAAGTGCCCACTAAATCTGGCCTGATGCTCGGTTTGGGTGAAAGCATCGATGAAGTTAAACAGGTGATGCAGGATTTACGCGATCATGGTTGTCGGATGCTGACGCTGGGTCAGTATCTACAACCTAGCAGGCATCATCTGGCAGTTGAGCGTTTTGTCACTCCAGCAGAGTTCGACGAGCTGGCAGTAGCAGGTAAGGAAATGGGCTTTGAACATGTGGCCAGTGGACCAATGGTGCGATCGTCTTATCATGCCGATCTGCAGGCTCAGGGTGAAAAAGTCTCTTGAGTCAATAATTATTAACAGCTGAGTGCTCTGATATGACTATCAAGCGTCGACAAGTGTTAAAAAATGCAGCTTATTTATCGGCTATGGCAGCCCTGCCATTGGGATTATCTACTGCTTGTTTTCGTAATCAAAAACAGAAAGTCGTAGTTATTGGTGGTGGGTTTGCTGGAGCCACTGCAGCGCGATATCTGGCAATGTGGGCGCCAGAACTTGAAATCACATTGATAGAAAAAAACAGTCAGTTTATATCCTGTCCACAGAGTAATCTGGTGCTTAGCGGCAATCGCAGTCTGTCACAGCTTACTCGCGAGTACACTGCTTTACAGACAGATAAAGCTATTCGCTTTGTACAATCGGAAGTTATTGCTGTTGATACTGAAAACCGTCAACTGTGGCTTGCAGATAAAAGCCGAGTGGACTATGACCGGTTGATTATTGCCCCGGGCGTCAGTTTCATTTATGACCAGTTGCCTATCCTTGCTACGGCCGAAGCTCAGGAACATGTTCCCCATGCCTGGAAAGCAGGTGAGCAGACTTTGTTATTAGCCAATCAGCTTAAGTCGATGCGGCAGGGTGGGGTCGTGATAATGACTGTCCCGGCTGCACCTTTTCGCTGTCCTCCTGGGCCTTATGAGCGTGCTTGTCAGATCGCATTGCATCTTAAACAACACAATCCTACCGGCAAACTACTGATACTAGATGCCAATCCGGATATTGTCTCTAAAAAAGCCTTATTTACCGAAGCGTGGCAACAGCAATATGCTGGCTTGATCGAGTATCAGCCAATGAATCCAATTGAATCGGTCAATGTCGGCAATCTGGAGGTTGAAAGTTTTTTTGATCACTACCAAGCCGATGTTTTAAACGTCATTCCTCCGCAAAAGGCCGGTGCGGTGGCTGCAATGGCTGGCGTGGTTAATGTAGATAATCGCTGGTGTGATGTAGACTTTCTGACCTATGAGTCGACAGCAGTTGAACGAGTGCACGTGATAGGGGATTCGGTGGCGGCGAAGGTGCCCAAATCTGCTCATATAGCTAACCAGCAAGCCAAGGTCTGTGCTGCTGCGGTCATCGCTCTATTGCGTGAAGAAATACCTGAGCAGCAACCCATTTTCAGCAATACCTGTTACAGTTTTGTCGATGGACAACAGGCAGGGCATGTTGCCGCGGTTTATCGTTATGATAAAAGCAGTCAGGATATGGTTCCTCACCCCAGTGGTGGGGTTTCCGAGACGGCAAGTGAAGAGGAAGGTCGCTATGCTCAGGGCTGGGCCGAAAACATCTGGGCTGATTCGTTAGGCTGATTTTCAACTTTCTTTACGCTGGTCTGCTCGGGGTTTCGGTCTTTCCCCATTGCAGTATAATGACCCCCAATTTCAATAACTCCACCAGCTGGATTTAAACACGAGGTAGTAGATGAGCGATTTTTTACCCGGCCTGGAAGGTGTGCCTGCCACGAAGTCAGCCATTTCATTTATTGATGGCGAAAAAGGCATCCTTAGTTACCGTGGTTATCCACTGGAAACACTGGCAACCAACAGTACTTTTGAAGAAACTACGCTATTGCTACTGGATGGCGAATTACCCACTAAAGCTGCATTAAATCGCTTTTCCAAACAGCTGCGCAGCAGTTATCGTATTAAATATCATATTCGTGAAATGATGCGTCATTTCCCACATACCGGTCATCCGATGGATATGTTGCAAACAGCGGTTTGCAGTTTAGGTATGTTCTATCCGGGCACCGAATGTCTGACCGATGCTGAAAGTTGTAAAGATATCGACTATGTCCGCAATATGACGGTCAATATTATCGCGCAGATGGCACCTTTGGTCGCGATGTGGGAACACATGCGTCAGGGCTATGATCCGATCAATCCACGTGATGATTTGTCAGTTGCGGAAAATCTGTTGTATATGTTTACCGGCAAAGAACCGGATAGTCTGATGGCACGCATTATGGACGTTTGCCTGATTCTGCATGCCGAACATACTCTGAACGCCTCAACGTTTGCAGCTTTGGTTGCCGGTTCAACATTAGCATCGCCTTACAGCGTTATCTCAGCAGCAATTGGAACCTTATCTGGTCCATTACATGGTGGTGCTAACCAACGTGTGGTAGGCATGCTGCAGGAAATCGGTTCACCCGATAATGTTGAAGCCTGGGTTGACAAGAAACTGGCCAACAAAGAAGTTATCTGGGGCATGGGACATCGTGAATATAAGGTCAAAGACCCTCGAGCCACTATCCTGCATAAGCTGGTGACCAAGCTGGTGGAAGAACGTGGTGGTTCACTGGATAAAATGTTTGCCACGGCGATGAAGCTGGAAGAAGTCTGTGTCGATCGTCTGGGACATAAAGGCGTTTATCCGAATGTGGACTTCTATTCGGGTATTTTGTATTCCGAAATGGGCATTCCGGAAGATCAATTCACCGCGTTGTTTGCAGTAGCACGCTCAGCGGGTTGGCTGGCACATTGGCGTGAACAGATTTCCAATAACCGTATTTATCGTCCGACACAGATTTATGTCGGTCATGAACAGCGTGAATATATTCCGATGTCGGAACGGAAAAAAGCGCCTAAGCAATAATGGTTTTACTGGCTTCACCTTGTTGCTCGCGCACCAGGCGTGGCACAAGGTAGCCAGGTAATTCGCGACGCATGGCAGCAATGAGCTCTATTCCTTGCTGTTCATCCACATCAAAATGACTGGCGCCTTTTACTTTATCGAGTAAATGCAAGTAATAAGGCACTACCTGAACCTCGCTTAATCTCTCACTAAGAGCGATTAAGCTGTCCGCATCATCATTAACTCCCCGTAACAACACAGCCTGGTTCAATAACTCACATCCAGCATTACGTAACTCTGATAGCGTCTCAGCAGTTTCAGCATCAATTTCATTGGCATGATTGGCATGGATGACCATCACCACCCGTAAGGAAGTGCTGCTGATCCAGTTCAATAAGCTGTTGCAAATCCGTTTTGGCAGCACTAATGGCAGCCGTGTATGAATTCGCAAACGTTTGATATGTGGGATTTTTTGTAAGTCCTCTACCATGGCGGCTAATTTTGTATCGGTTAATGCCAATGGATCGCCGCCACTGAAAATTACTTCACGAATACTGTTATCACTTTGCAGTGCAGCTACCGATTGTTGCCACTGACTCGCTAATGGATTGCTTTCGCTATAAGGGAAATGTCGGCGAAAACAATAACGACAATGAATGGCACAGGCACCGGTGGTCAGCAATAATGCACGGCCCTGATATTTATGCAAAATGCCGGGTGAGCTGATCGCCAAATGATCCCCCACAGGATCCGCTGAAAAACCTTCGACCTCAATAGTTTCATCAATCAGCGGGAAAACCTGACGTAAAAGCGGATCGCTGGCGTCGCCATAATGCATTTTATTAATGTAACTTAGCGTCACCCGCAGCGGGAATTTCTTTAAGCTCTCCGCATCAATCGTTTGCAGATGATTCTCCAGTCCGAGCATTTGCAGCAAGACTGTTGGGTTTTTAATGGCATGACTTAATTCATCCTGCCAATCAGCAAAGATTACGTCAGCTTGCGATTGCGGTATCATAGTGGGCTTTGATTTTGTGAACAGGCGACGATCGTCCCCCAAAAGAGGTAAGCATGGCAAGTTATAGTACAAATGAGTTTAAAGCCGGACTGAAATTCATGATGGATGGCGATCCTTGCAGCATCATCGAAAATGAATTTGTGAAACCAGGTAAAGGTCAGGCATTTAACCGTGTTAAATTCCGTAACCTTAAAACCGGTCGCGTTAATGAACGTACTTTCAAAACTAACGAATCTGTAGAAAGCGCTGACGTTGTCGAAATCGATCTGGAATTTTCCTACAGTGACGGTGAATTCTGGCACTTTATGGATCCCAGTAGTTTTGAACAATATGCTGCCGATGCCAATGCGATTGCTGACAGTAAAGACTGGCTGAAAGAACAATATGTTTATACAGTCACGCTATGGAATGGCACACCACTGCTGGTGACGCCACCTAATTTCGTTAATCTGGCAGTAGTTGAAACTGATCCGGGTGTGCGTGGTGATACTTCTGGTGGTGGTGGTAAACCGGCAACGCTGGAAACTGGTGCAGTAGTGCGAGTTCCGTTATTTATCGAAATTGGTGAAGTGTTGCGTGTTGATACTCGTTCAGCATCATACGTCGAACGTGCTAAAAAAGATTAAACTCATTATCAGTTTTTGTGTTTTTAGTGGTGCATGTAGCAAGCTTACATGCCTTAAACCTAAGTCTGAATAATGCTTCACAATGAGCAATTACAGAACATATTAAAACGGCGGGCAAAGCTTCTGGCAAATGTCCGCCGTTTTTTTTCAGTCCGCAATGTTTTGGAAGTGAATACTCCCATTTTATCTTCGGCAGCACCTACCGCGCCTTATCTTGACAATTTCTCTACCCGGTTCGAGGCTGGCAGCGACTCCAAAGTCCTGTATTTGCATACTTCACCTGAATTTGCGATGAAACGCTTGCTGGCGGCTGGTAGCGGCGCGATTTATCAAATTGCCACGGTGTTTCGTAATGGTGAGTTGGGTCGCCAGCATGCGCCCGAATTTTCCATGCTGGAGTGGTATCGACCAGGGTTTTCACTGACAGAGTTAATGGCAGAAGTCGATGCTTTGATGCAACAGGTGATCGGCTTACCTGCTGCAGTCATTTTTCCTTATCGTGATTTATTCGCGAAATATCTGCAGTTGGATATTTATCAGGCTGATGATGTTTTGTTGAAGCAAATTGCATTGGATTGTATAGCCGGGCTTACTGCTGATTGGCAAACTGATCGGGATGGCTGGCTGGAAATGCTGATGAGCGAAGTAATTGAACCACAGCTTAAAGCGCTGGAAATGCCGGTGATGGTTACAGAGTTTCCTGCTTCTCAGGCGCAGTTGGCGAAAATTGAAATAAATGCTGAAGGATATCAGGTCGCCAGTCGTTTTGAGTTATATGCTGGTGGAATGGAGCTGGCCAATGGCTATGACGAATTGTGTGATGCCACCGAATTACGTCAACGTTTTGAACACGATAATCAATTGCGTCTGCAACAAGGCAAACCTCAAATGCCGATAGATGAAAACCTGCTGACAGCGATGCAGTCTGGTTTACCGCAATGCAGTGGCGTGGCATTGGGGCTGGATCGTTTAATGATGTTAGAGCTCGATGAGAAAAATATCAGCCAGGTACAAGGCATTGCATTTATTGAGAGCTGAGAAATCTAGAAGCCACCAACGATGTCGTTGGTGGCTTTTTGGTTTTATAACTTAAATTAAAGTGATTTTTTGCGATTACGACGAAGTGAGAAAAATCCAATCAAACCACTCAGAAACAAGGGCAATGCGGCTGGGACAGGAACTGCTGCCGGTGGGACGAAATTAGTAGGTTGAGAATGAATCTCACCATATTGTGTCAGGCTTTTAGCGGCTAGCGTGCCCTCAATATTATTACTATTCGTCACAGCTGCATTCAATGCCAGAATACTACCGCCGAATTGGCTGGCCAGATTGAGCTCGGTAGCATCAACAAAATTCCATAAAAACATCGAGCCGTAAAGGGTCGCTGCACTGGCCAGGAAGTTCGCTTTGATATCAAACTCGGTATTACCCCCACCAAATACATTAAACAGAATGCTTTGCGTGTTGGTCATGCTGAAATCAAACTCAAAGGCTTTATCGAAAAAACTACTTGCATCCGTGATGCTGAAGATTGCCAGCCCACTATTGTTACCGACGGCGTTAAAAGTGACTTTTCCCCCATTAATGCTATAGCCACTGTTTGCGTCAAGCCCGGATAACTGGTTAGAAAAATTGCTTAATACATTCATCGCATTTAAAGCTTGAGTTGCAGGTTCGAAGGGTGCGGTAACCGGTTGGTTTGATACGGTTCCGCCGCCATTGGCATTTGCCGAACCTGTCAGATTTCCGCCATAAATCGTATTACCGCCATTGGTGTTTACATTACCTGAAATATCACCAACAACGGAGGTGGAGCCGCTGCCGTTTGCATTATTTTGTAAGGATCCAGATACCGAACCAACAAAGGCATCGCCACCATCATTCAGTGTGACATTCCCGGCAATATTTCCACCTACATTAAGGCCTTTGCCTTTGGTTTGAACGTTGCCACTAACGTTTCCACCCACCGTCAGTGAGGGCACAGCAGCATTTGATGATTGATGCATGTTGTAAAGGCCGCCATTTACATTGCCCCCAATAAGAGCGTTTCCTTCGACCTCTGAGGTACTTGAGACATTGCCTGAAGTAATGAGGTTATATTGGTTGAGTAATGAAGTGGCGTCGACAGGGCTGGCATTTGCCATCTGACTGAAACTGATAAAAAAGAGACTGGCAAGGGTTAATTTAGAGACATGCACTTGGCTTATTCCTTTAAAGGATACATGGGAGTCGATTGTATGATATGGATATACAAAAAAATAAACAATTGGACTTTGGTACACCCTTAAAAGAGATAGCGTGAAAGATCAACAGGCCCTAGCAGTCAGGCTTTACCCCATCAAGTTTGGCAACCAAAGTGAGATGGCCGGGAAACTGATAAGCAGTGCAAGCACAATAATCTGAATACCGACAAACGGCATGATGCCTCTATAGATATCCATCAATTTCAAGGTGGGTGGTGCACTGGCTTTCAGATAAAACAGTGAAAAACCAAACGGCGGTGTCAGAAATGATGTTTGCAGGTTAATTGCAATTAGCAGAGCAAACCACAATGGGTCAATATTCAAATGGATTGCTACCGGTGCAATGATTGGCACCACAATAAAGCAGATTTCAATAAAATCGAGAAAAAAGCCCAGTATGAATATCAGTAACATACTGAGAACTAAAAACGTCCATTTACCTCCCGGCAGACCTGAAAAAATATCCAGAATCAATCCATCCCCACCCATGCCGACGAACACCAGCCCAAAAGCGGTGGCACCAATAAAGATTAAGAACACCATGCTGGTCAGACGAGCTGTTTTCTCCATAGCATCGCGAAGATTAGGCAGCGTCAATCGACGATGCAGAGCAGCCAGTATCAATGACCCCAGTGCACCCACCGCAGCGGATTCTGTGGGGGAGGCAATACCATAAAAAATGGAACCTAATACCGCTATTATGAGCAATAAGGGGGGTAGCAGACTCTTTAATACACTGATCCACAGCGCGGCCAGTTCCGGGTTATCATCCCGTACCGCTGGTGCCAGGTGTGGATGGCGCCATGCGACATAGACTATATATAAAATGTAAGCCAGAATCAGCATTATGCCTGGCACTACCGCACCGATAAATAATTCACCCACCGGTACGCCGATAACATCACCTAACAGGATCAGAATGATACTGGGCGGAATAATTTGTCCTAAGGTGCCGGAAGCGGCAATAGTGCCACTGGCTAAAGACGGGGCATAACCTCGTTTCAGCATCGATGGCAAAGCAATTACCGTCATGGTGACTACTGATGCGCCTACTACCCCGGTGGTAGCGGCTAACAAAGCACCCACCATGACAACGGATATTGCCAGCCCTCCGCGGATTCTCCCAAACACCCGGCCCATGGTATCGAGTAGTTCTTCTGCCACCCCGGATTTTTCCAGTATTACTCCCATAAAGACAAACAATGGCACCGCCAACAAGGTGAAGTTGGTCATGATGCCCCAGATGCGAAATGGCAACAGCTGGAAGAAGTCAAAACCCAGATAAATACTACCAAATAACAGCGAGATGGCACCGAGCACAAAGGCGACCGGATAGCCGGTCAGCAGTAACAGGATCAACAAGCCAAACATCAGTAATGCAATATATTCCATTACTTTTGCTCCTGATGATGTTGAATAATGCGGATATTACGAATTAACTCCGCCACAGCCTGAATCATTATCAATAGAAACCCCAGTAACAAAGCTGCTTTGAGAAGAAAACGATAGGGCAGGCCGCCTGGGTCAGGCGACCCCTCCTGATAGAGATAGGCATTGTAGGCAAATGGCCAGCTGCTGATCAGAATCAGCAGACAAAACGGCATCAGAAATAATATGATGCCTATGACATCAATCCAGGCGCGATGTATATCACTAAGCCGTTGACTGCGATAAAGGATATCTACCCGCACATGCGCATCGTGTTTGAGCGTATAAGCGCTACCAAGCAGGAATATCAATGCAAACAGATGCCATTCCAGTTCCTGTAAACCGACCGATCCCTGTTGAAACAGATAACGCATCATTACGTCGTAGCAGGTTAACAATACCAGCAGCAAAACCAACCAGCTGCAAAGTTTGCCAGTGTATTCAGTAAAACAGTTTATCGATGTTTCCAACGAGGCAAAGAATCGGTCCATGGTAGTCTGTCATCAACAAAATAAACGTTGAAGTTTCCCATAAAGCGGCCAATTGCTCCAGTAATTCGGCATTTGCAACATTAATTGAAATTTATTGCTCGACTTTCCGCAACAAGTTATGGAAGTGTTAAAGTGATATTGACCTATCCTCTACCAGGAGAAATGAAATGGATAATACGGAATTTAAAAACAGTGATGAAAAAAACCAACTGATACGCCTTTTATATATGTTGCTTTACGGTTTTGTGCTCTATCTGACGATGTCAGTATTAGCGATTGTGGTTATTGTACAGTTTGTCTTTGCATTATTTAGTGGCAGCGCCAATGATGCTATTCGAGGGTTTTCAAAAGACTTGTCACGCTTTATACAGCAAATTGTTTTATTCCTGACATACAATGATGAGAAAAAACCGTTCCCATTCAACCCACTATATGACGAGGTGGAAGTTGAAGCGGTGTATGATAACGACGATTATATTGCTGACTATGAAGACATCACTGACCGTGATGATCCTGATGCCCCTAAAAAATAAAATTGATTGATGGAATACTGAATTTCTTATGCTGACTGTAATTTCTCCGGCCAAGACACTTGATTTTGATACGCCTGTGTCTACTAATAAATACTCTGAACCTCGCTTTCTGGATCAATCACAACAATTGATTGAGCAACTGAAAAAGCTGTCTTCTCAGGAAATTGCCAATTTGATGAAGATCAGCGACAAACTTGCCGGTTTGAATATGGCGCGGTTTCAGCAATGGCAAACACCCTTTACCGAAGAAAATGCCAAACAGGCGATTCTGGCATTTAAAGGCGATGTATATACTGGACTGGCTGCTGAGACCCTGGATGAAAAGGGGCTGGACTTTGCACAGCAGCATTTACGAATACTCTCTGGTTTATATGGGGTGTTAAGACCCCTGGATTTAATGCAACCCTATCGTCTGGAAATGGGAACCCCGTTTCAGAATGATGCCGGCAGGGATCTTTACAGTTTTTGGGGAGATCAAATACGTCACTCTCTGGAGGCTGAACCAGCACTGAAAGATGGCGTGTTGATCAATTTAGCGTCAAATGAATACTTTAAGGCCGTCGATGCCAAAAAGCTCAAGGCGACTATTATTACCCCGGTTTTTAAAGATTGGAAAAACGGGCAGTACAAAATCATCAGTTTTTATGCCAAAAAGGCGCGTGGACTGATGAGTCGTTTTATTATTGACCAGCAAATTAACTCTCCGGAAAAACTCAAGCAATTTGACTCGGATGGCTATCGTTACAGTGAAGAAATGAGTCAAAAAAATGATTGGGTGTTTATCCGGGATAATAATTAACTAAAGTGAACTAAGGTCGGCAATGAAGCCAGGGATGGTTAAGAGAAACATACATACAATACTGATCTTGATTGGCTTTATGGCGGGGCATATTTCAGCCAACGCAGAAGTCGTTTTGACGAAAGCAGAACAGGCTTATCTCACCCAAAAACAAGTCATCAAGCTGTGTGTTGATCCTGACTGGCTGCCTTATGAAGGCATTGATGAGCGCGATAAGTTCACCGGTATCATGTCTGACTTTTATGCTTTATGGTCTGACAAAATCAATATGCCCATCCAACTGGTCAACACGGAAAGCTGGGAGCAATCCTTGCAATTTATACAGGATGGCAATTGCGATATTCTTGCCAGCGCGCAGGATGTGCCCAGTCGACGTGACTGGCTCAATGTCAGCAATCCCTTTATTTTTTATCCATTGGCTGTAGCCACTCAGCCCGATCATCAGTTTGTGGTGAAGTTTGAACAAATCCAACATCGTGATTTTGTGATGGTGGGGGGTTATGCGGGGGTCGAATTGTTGCGTAATCGTTATCCAGATATCAATATCACCACCGTAAGCACCTCACGAGAAGGGCTGAAAATGGTCGAAACCGGTAATGCCTATGGATTTATCGATACGGTACCGACCATTAATTATCAGATGCTTCGCTGGGGAATATCGCATCTGAAGATCAGCAATGTGCTGGATCTGCAATATGCAATGTCGGTGGGAGTGAGCACCCGTGAACCCCAGTTACTCGAAATTTTCAACAAGGCCATTGATGATACTTCAGAAGTTGAACGACAGCGTGTATTGAACAATTGGTTATCAATAGAGTTTCAGCAACATAATACGGCGTTATTCTGGCAATTACTGGTGGGCGTGTCGTTAGTGTTGTTAGTATTGGTTTATCGTTATCGGCAGGTCCATCACCATAATCGAAACCTGCGTAATCTGAATAATCAGTTAGAACAAATCTCGCGCCACGATCACCTGACCGGGTTAGCGAACCGTTATGCGTTACATGAACGGTTTAACGTGGAAATGGAAACTTCCAGCCAGACCAGACAGGTCTTTTCAATCATTTTGCTGGACGTTGATTTTTTTAAAACCATTAATGACGAGTACGGTCATGATGTAGGCGATGAGGTTATCAAACAATTTGCTTCTCTGTTAATGTCCATGGTGCGTGAGAACGATATCGTTGGTCGTTGGGGCGGCGAGGAATTTCTCATTCTCTGCTCACAAACAACCAAAAATGGCGCTTTTCAGTTAGCTGATCAGCTACGGCATCAGGTGCAAAATTACAATTTCCCGGTAAATCAGCAAATTACTGCCAGTTTTGGATTAAGTGAGTATAGTCATGGCGAAACTATTGGTGATACGATTAAGCGAGCTGATGATGCGTTATATGATGCCAAGAAAAATGGTCGGAATCAGATTGTAATGGCGGACTCTGATTAATATGAATTCACAACAAAACACCCCGTTAACACCAGGCAGATATTTTTTCGCCTTGTCTCCAGATACCAGTTCACGGATGCAGATTCAGCACATTATGAAACGTCTGCCGGAAGATCCCTCGCTGAAATTACAAACCACCGCCAATTTACATCAGACATTGTTATTTCTCGGCCAACTAGACCAACAACAATTAAATGCCCTGTTAAAACAGACTGACTCAATACGTTTCCCGGCAATAGATATGCAGTTTGATCACCTGTCATACTGGGATGGTCCAAAGATATTTTGCCTGACAAGTCGTGCTCCAAGCAGTGAATTGTATAACCTGGTGAACCAACTGGAGCATATCGCCAGTCAGGCAGATATTAAAGTCGATGTAAAACCTTACCTACCCCATATTACATTGGCGCGAAAAGCCAGTGAATCTCTAGACGTGCCCATTGCCCCAGTTAATTTTAAAGCAGAACAGCTGGTATTAATGAAATCAGTTTCCACCGATCATGGGCCGCAATACCAACCCGTAATGCATTGGCCTGTCACTGCAGATTGATTAATTATATTTGCTCAATGAGAGCACTATAATCTGGTATAAATGGTGCTCTATCCCGGCGGCTATTCCCATAATGAGTTCAAACACAAAACTAGCCAATTTATTCAGGTTTTTGGTGGTGTTATCTGCCATCCTAACCAGCGGCAAATTGTGGGCTGAGGAAACTGTTTTACGGGTGGGTGTTTATGAAAACCCACCCAAATTGGTGATGGACCCAAACGGACAGGTGAGTGGCATTCTGGGGGATCTTTTACAGGTTATTGCGTTACAGGAAAACTGGAAGCTGGTTGCTGTACCCTGCTACTGGAATGATTGTCTGGAGCTTCTTGCTAAAGGGGAAATTGATTTATTACCTGATGTGGCAACCAGCTCAGAGCGAACTGAGTTTTATGATTTTCATAATACGGCTGCATTACTCAGCTGGTCGCAGATCTACGTAAATCGTGAACATAACCTCAGCAGTCTGTTGGAACTGGATGGTAAACGCCTGGCACTGCTCAAGGGCTCCATTCAATACGATTACCTTAGACAATTAGCTGAAAATTTCAATATTGATGTCACCTTTGTTGTTGTTGATACCCAACAGGCAGCATTCGCTGCTTTATCGGATGGCATTGCCGATGCTGTCACCGCTAATAATTTTATCAGTGAGCTTAAAGCGGCAGAACTGAATTTAAGACCAACGCCAGTGGTATTTCAACCGAGTCGATTATTTTTTGCTGTCCCCAAAAATAAACATGGAGAGGTGCTAAAAGCAATTGATAGCTACTTACAACAATGGCAGGCAGATGCCAATTCGCCGTACTTTACGGTCTTAAAAAAATGGAACAGCTCTACTAGCAAGATGACGATTCCAAAAGAAATCTGGTGGTTGCTTATTGCTTTGGTAGTCGGTTTTCTCAGTGCTTTAATGTTTTTGCTGTTGATGCGTCGCCGTGTAAAGGAAAAAAATATTTCTCTGCGTCAGACCCAACAAAATCTCAACGTGATTCTTGATAGTGTGGATGCTCATATTTACATCAAAGATCTGCAGTTACGCTATCAATATGTAAATAAAAATGTCTGCAAACTGATTGGGCTGGACGAAAAAGAGATTCTGGGTAAAACCGATGCCATTCTATTTGATCGGGATACCTGTAAAACGTTGCAGGAACATGATTTAAGGGTTATCAAACAAGGCGAACGGATTGTTGAAGAAGAAATAAATACCGTCCTTGGTTCAGATAAGCCCCAAACATTTTTATCGGTCAAACTACCATTGCGTCAGGAAGATGGCAGTATTTACGCTTTATGTGGGATTTCCACTGATATTACCGATTATCTATTAATTCAAAAACAGCTTCGTAAACTGGCGTTATATGATTCTCTGACCGGTCTGGCCAACCGCCGATTGTTAATGGAGTTTCTGGAGGATTCGCTGGCAGAAGGCCACCAATCGGAAATGGAAGGTGCTTTACTAATTGTCGATCTGGACTCATTTAAAACCCTGAATGATACCTTGGGACATCACGCTGGAGATTTATTATTACAAGGCGTCGCAAAACGACTTCAGTCTCGATTATTGCCACATGATCTGGCTGCCCGATTGGGGTCGGATGAGTTTGTAATCGTCAAACCTAAAATGGGTAAAGCGCGGGGAGAAGTAGAAGCGCTTGTACAACAATACGCCGAGGAAATTCTGCTGGATTTTGTCATGCCATTTGCACTTGAACAAACTCAGTACATTGCTTCCGCAAGTCTGGGTATAGCATTGTTCTCCGATGCCGAGGGAGATGTTGAGCGTCTTTTACAGGAAGCTGATATGGCTTTGTACCGAGCCAAAGCCTCGGGGCGAAACAGTCTGAGATTCTTTGATCCGGTTATGCAGATGGAAGTTAATCGTCGCAGTCAATTGGAACGCAAATTAAGAGAAGCCATTGCTTCTCAGCAACTTGAATTGTATGTACAGCCTCAAATCAGCAGTGACCAGCAGTATGTTGGCATGGAGGCGCTACTTCGATGGCATGATCCGGTTGAGGGCTTTATTTCACCGGTCGACTTTATCCCGGTTGCCGAATCCAGCGGCCTGATAATTCCTCTGGGCGCCTGGGTGTTAAGAGAGGCTTGTCAGATTTTGGCGCAGTGGGCGAAGCTACCTGAAATGCAAAATCTTACTTTATCGGTCAATATCAGCCCACGGCAGTTCCGACATTTGCAGTTTATTGACTATATCGACAGTTGTCTGAAAGAGTTAGATGTCAATCCAAATCATTTGGAGCTTGAAATCACCGAGAGCCTGTTAATTGAAGATATTGATCAGACAATCGAGAGGATGAATGCCTTGCGCCAACGTGGTTTGCGTTTTGCACTTGATGATTTTGGCACCGGCTATGCGTCGTTAAGTTATCTAAAATTACTGCCACTGAATAAACTGAAAATCGATCAGTCATTTGTCCGGGATGTGCTGACCGATCCAAACGATGAAGCAATTGTCAGCACCATCATTGCGTTGGGACAAAGCCTGGATTTGGCGGTGATCGCTGAAGGAGTGGAAACCGAAGAGCAGGCAGTGCTGTTGGAAAAATTTGGCTGCCATGTTTATCAGGGCTATCACTTTGGCAGGCCTGCACCAGTGGCCGAGTGGCAACAAACTATTTCCGAAAAGCGTTTGGCCCTTAAACCTCATTAACTTTTTTAATCAATTGAGTTTCTTGCGCAACGCAAACTTATAAAATTCAAATCCGCTAACGTTGTTGTAAAAAATTGTATGGGTATTTTCGACAAATTTAGCGTTAACACGCTATTTTTCCATACAATATCATTTTTTAGTTCAACATCCCCATACATTATCTTTTTTTGTATGTAAATAAAATTGTTTTTGTCCGGGAAAGTGCTTAGCCTGTAGCCTAAATGTTAGGGGCTGTTTATCTTTCATAGCCTCCAGCAGTGGTGGCGATGAAAGATAAATAGCCCCTAGGAATTTACCTATGCACTTGTGGAAAGCCCGAATCGAAACCGATGCTAAATCCAAATATCTTGGTATTGTGGAAGCGTTGGAAGCTGATATCTATTCTGGTTATGTCAAAGCCGGTGATCGTTTACCACCGCAACGCGCTGTGGCCGAAAGCTTAAATGTGGATCTGACCACCGTCACCCGTGCATTTAACGAAGCGCGCCGGCGTGGATTGATTGATGCGACCACCGGGCGTGGCAGTTATGTTCGACAGCATGTCGAAAGCAAACTTATTTCCCATATCTCTGAGTCTCGTCCATTGCTGGATTTGAGCATGAATAATCCGCCGCAGCCTGAGTCAGCCGGTTTACAGCAACATATTCCACAAGGTATTGCCCAGCTGATTTCCGCAGCCGACCGGGTATTACAGATGCATTATCAGGATAGTGCCGGGAACCCACATGATCGAAGTGCTGCCTCGGGCTGGCTAAATCAAACCATAACGAATGTCTCGGCAGAACGCACACTGATCACCGGTGGAGCACAGTCTGCTTTGTATGCCATTTTGCATTGTATGGCAAAACCCGGTGATATCATTGCTTGTGGTGAGTTTGTCTATCCCGGCCTGAAATCGGCTGCTGAACAGCTTGAACTGGTATTGCAGCCTTTAGCTATGGATGAAGAAGGGGTACTTCCAGCGTCATTTGAACAGGCATGTCGGGATCACAGAATCAAGGCAATTTATCTGGTGCCGACGATGGATAACCCGACAACCGCCACCATGTCATTAACCCGTCGGCAGCAAGTCGTTGCCGTTGCCAACGAATATGACATCACGATTATTGAAGATGATCCTTATTCGCCGCTGCAGACGGAGGCCGTTAAAGCCTTAGTCGATTTAGCAGCTGATCGTACCTGGTATGTAAGGACACTTTCCAAATGTATCACGCCCGCTTTGCGGCTGGCCTATGTGATTGCTCCCAGTAACTCACAGGCACTGGGCCTCGCTAATGTATTAAGAGCGATTAGCGTTATGGCATCTCCATTGATGGCTGCGCTGGTGACACGTTGGATTTACGATGGACGTATTAACCGGTTTGCTGAAGCCATTCGGGAAGAAAACCGTCTGCGTCAACAGATTGCCAGCCAATTATTAGCGGGAATGGACTTTTACAGTCATCAGGAAGGCCATCATATCTGGCTACAGCTTCCCAGTTGCTGGCAGGCCCAGGCCTTTGCTGAACAAGCCACCGTGCTGGGCGTATCGGTGGTGGCATGTAACAGTTTTGGTTTCACTGACAATCAGCGACAGGCCGTGCGCCTGTCGCTGGGATTGTCGCCGGATCATGCGACTTTGTCACAGGCATTAAGTATCTTGCGCGGATTATTAATTCAGCCCGCCACCACATCACATCACATCATTTGACCCCAGAGGTGAAATAATTATGACTGAACAACCTATTCACTTTATGGAAAAAAATGGCGATATCTATGAGGAAATGGCCGATTGGGATGTGAATGCCGGCGGCGAGAAAATTGTCGCAAAACGTATGTCAGGCCGGTTTCGTAACTTGAAATGGTTTGGTATGTCGGTTTGGCTGTTTTATTTTCTGGTGCCGTATATCCGCTGGGATGATAAACAGGCGGTATTACTGGATATTCCCAATCGTCAGTTTCATTTTTTTGAGCTGACGATTTTTCCGCAGGATATCTGGATGCTCTCACTGACGTTGTTGTTTTTTGCCATTTTGCTGGCGGCAGTAACCAGTGTTGCCGGACGGGTTTTCTGTGGTTACTTTTGTTTTCAGACAGTGTGGACCGATATCTATACCTGGATTGAAGGCAAACTCGAAGGCAATACTCCTCAAAAACAATTACGTTTCAAACAAGCGCCATGGTCGGTCAGTAAACTACTGAGAAAAATCAGTAAACACACGCTATGGTTGGCTATCGCCTTGTTAACCGGGCTGACTTTTTCAGCCTGGTTCACTGATGCGTTTGAGTTGTGGCGTGATGTATTTAGTTTCCAGGCGCATATTGCGGTGTGGATTGCGATGGCAATCTTTACCACTTTTACCTATGTTTTTGCCGGGTTTATGCGTGAGCAGGTTTGTTTCTGGTTGTGTCCTTATGCCCGTTTACAAGGGGTTATGTATGACCAGAATACGATTTTGCCTGCCTATGATGCTGAGCGGGGCGAGCCACGAGGCAAACTGAAAAAAGGTGAGACCGACCCGAGTAAAGGCAGCTGCATAGATTGCAAACTTTGTGTCAATGTCTGTCCGACCGGCATTGATATTCGTAAAGGTCAGCAGGAAGGTTGTATTACCTGTGGTTTGTGTATTGATGCCTGCGATTCGGTAATGGATAAGATTAATGAACCCCGTGGTTTGATTCGTTATGCTTCCTATGCCGAGCTGCAAGGTCACAGCAAACCACAACCCTTGTACAAGCGTCCACGGGTGATTATTTACAGCTTGATCCTGCTGGCGTCACTGGGCGGTATAGCCTACGGCTTTTTATCCTTATCAGCCACCGACTTCAGTGTCAGACCGGACCGTCAGCCTTTATTTGTGCGCCTCAGTGATGGCTCAATACAGAACCGCTATACGCTGAAATTGCTCAACAAGCAGAATGTGCCGATTGAAGTGCAATATCAGATTGAAGGTCTGGAGGGGGCCAGTCTGCATGGGGTGCATGACTCTTATGTTTTAGAGCCCGCCAAAGTACTAAGCGTGACTGCGCTGGTCCGGGTGCCGGAATCAGAGCTGCAAAGCGGCATCAGCCCGTTGACTTTTAATGTTGAGGTTATCGATGGACCGCAGTCCGATATTTCTTACCAGACTATCTTTATCGCACCCAAATAAAAGGGTGCGATAAGGTATTTAATCTTTTGGTTTGATAAACAGTTCGTAAAGATCGGCCCGACGATCTTTCAGATTATTGACGGCACCTTCATTGCGGACCAGTTTGAGTTTTTCCAGATCCAGATCGGAAAACATGATCATCTCACTGTTAGGCGTGGTTTCAGCCATTATTGCATCATGGGGGAAGGCGAAGTCAGACGGTGAGAATACCGAGGATTGGGCATATTGCACATCCAGGTTTTCCACTTTCGGTAAGTTGCCAACACTACCGGTAATCGCAACATAACATTCATTTTCAATCGCTCTGGCGCGTGCACAATGGCGAACCCGCAAATAACTGTTTTTGGTATCAGTCCAGAATGGAACAAAAATAATATCAACTTCCTGATCAGCAGCAATACGGCCCAGTTCAGGAAATTCAATGTCATAGCAGATCATGATGGCAACACGACCGGCATCGGTTTCAAAAACCTGAAATTTATTGCCACCTTCAATTACCCAGTCACGGCGCTCATGCGGGGTAATATGAATTTTACGCTGTTCATCGACCCGGCCATCACGATGGCAAAGATAAGACACATTGTAGACCCGATCATTTTCCAGTAACGGCATTGAACCGGTAATAATATTAATGTTGTAGCTGACCGCCATTTCCGACATTTCGTCGCGGAACTGTTCGGTAAAACTCGCCAGATAACGGATTGCCCGAGTCTGATCCATTTGATCGGTCAGTCCCATTAATGGGGCATTGAAAAACTCGGGAAACAGGGCAAAGTCGCTTTTGTAATCCGACAATGCATCAACAAAGTATTCAACCTGTTTAAGCACTTCCTCAACCGAATGAAACTCACGCATCTGCCACTGCACGGCGCCCAGACGAACCTGAGTTTTTTTGACATCCAATAACGAAGTGGGTGGGGTGTAAAGAATATTGTTCCAATCCAGCAATGTGGCATGGCCCAGAGATTTCTCATCTTCCGGCAGATACTTATGCATCAACCGCATGACCTGAAAATCATTGGATAACTGGAAAGTCAGGATCGGATCATAAATCTCTTTTCGTGAAACTTGATCGATGTACTCTGCAGGTGAAAGCTTGTCAGCAAATTTATGGTAATTAGGGATCCGTCCACCGGCCAGAATAGCGCGTAAATTCATTGAACGGCATAATTCCTTACGCGCTTCATATAAACGACGCCCTAACCGATAACCCCGATATTCCGGATGAATAAATACATCCAGACCATACAATGAATCTCCTTTCGGGTTATGCCAGATTTTGTCATTTTTCAAGATTAAATCATCGTAGGTATGCGGATTGCTGAATCGCTCATAACTGACCATAACGGTTAATGCCACAGCAATCAGTTCACCCGAATCTTCAATGCAGATCTGTCCATCCTGAAACTGATTAATTAATCCTTCAATCGTGGGTTGCGGCCAGGCACCGCCGATGTCGTCGTATACTGTGTCCATCAGAATTTTGAGCTGATCGTAATCCTCCAGGGTCAGATTACGTAAATTCAGGTGCAGCTCTTCATGGGCCATAAATGCTCCGGGGTTCAATTTGTTTCAATGATGAAATATCGCATTGAGTCTAGCAGATGCAGACAGGCATGATCAGGGCTTAAGACTTTATTTTTACATTAACCCGTACTAACGTCGTTCTCGGCACAAGCTGTTATATTGCGGTTTAAAAGGAATCTTATGACCACTGATCAAATCATTATTTTTGCCGTGCTGGCAGCAACACTGGGCCTGTTTATCTGGGATAAGCTGCGCTATGACGTGGTGGCGGTGTTGGCCCTGTTAGCTGTTGCGTTAACCGGTCTGATTCCCGCAGATGATGTCTTTTCCGGCTTAGGACATCCAGCGGTGGTGACGGTGGCTGCGGTATTAATTCTTGGTCAGGCACTGGTTAATGCCGGTGTGGTCGATGTCATTGCTCGCCAGTTGACCCGAGTGGGCAGTCATCCAACCATTCAGATGGCCGCGCTTACCGTGACCGTGGCAGTTTGCTCCGGATTTATGAATAACGTCGGTGCATTGGCCTTACTAATGCCCGTGGCGATCTGGATGTCCCGGCAGAGCGGACATTCGCCATCAATGTTTTTGATGCCTCTGGCGTTTGGTTCGTTATTGGGTGGTTGTTTGACCCTGATTGGTACACCACCGAATATTATTATTGCCAGTTATCGTGCTCAAACAGATTCACCCGCATTCGGCATGTTTGATTTTTTACCTGTTGGCGCAGCAGTTACGATTGTCGGCGTGATTTTTTTGGTGCTATTTGGCCGTTTACTGACACCTAAGCGTGAGGCCAGTAACAGTGAAGAAGAATTATTCGAGATCAGCAGTTATCTCTCAGAACTCACCGTGCCGGAACAATCTGATTATAGCGGACGCAGTCTGATGGATTTGGTCGCTGCAGTAGAAGATGAGGCTGATATCACGGTGTTGGCATTATTACGTGGTGAAGAGCGCTTTAATACACCTTCCATGTATAAAGTGTTACAGCAAGACGATGTGTTGTTGGTTGAAGCGGATTCCGACAGCCTGAAAGCGCTTACCGATGTCACGGGACTGAAGCTTATCGGCGATAAAACCAATGAGCAAACTGAAGAGCAAGCCGACGAGGCAGATTCGAGCAAAACCAAAGCTCTGGATTTGGCCGAAGCTATTCTGGCGCATGATTCGATTTTGGTTGGAAATACCTTAAGCAGTCTGTCAATCCGCCAACGTTACGGCGTCAATATTCTTGCTGTGGCACGTCGAGGTCATCAGCTCAAACAACGTTTGCATCAAATCCGCTTTGTCGCTGGCGATATTTTGCTGATGCAAGGTAATGAGGACGTGCTCAAATCAGTTATGGGAGAGCTGGGTTGTCTGCCCTTGGCATCGCGAGGCTTACGTCTTGGGCAACCGCGGAAAGTGGCCATAGCTTCGCTCATTTTTATCGGCGTAATTCTGTTGATTATGTTTGATGCTGTTTCCACTGCAACGGCAATGGTGGCAGGGGTGGTGGCGATGTTTTTTGCGGGTTTATTGCCGATTGCAAAGTTATACAAAAGTCTGGATTTGCCGGTGATTGTGCTGCTGGCGGCGATGTTGCCAGTGGGTCAGGCATTGGAAACAACGGGGGGATCAGAGTTAATTGCCACTTTATTACTTAATATGTCGGAGTCCACGCCACCGGCAATGACGTTGGTGATCCTGATGGTGGCAACAATGTTACTGTCGAATATTATCAATAATGCCGCGGCGGCGATATTGGCCGCACCAATTGCCTTGAGTGTGGCCAGCGGCATGGATGTTTCGGCAGACCCGTTATTGATGGCCGTGGCGATTGGTGCCTCTTGTGCTTTTTTGACTCCGATTGCTCATCAATCCAACACATTGGTCATGGAGCCCGGTGGTTATAACTTTACTGACTACTGGAAGCTTGGTTTACCGTTATCTATTTTGGTGATTCTGACAGCCTTACCGGTAATATTGTGGGTTTGGCCCCTGTAAACTTGTTTTAATAGAACGCTCCACTAATTTTTCAGCAACAGGACATTAAATGGCTCAGCAAATTGTGCAATTGCAACTCAGCGGCATGCGGTGTGCTGCCTGTGCGAACACCATCGAAAAAGCCCTGAAAAAAACGCCTTCGGTGAAGTCGGCGCAGGTGAATTACGCCAATGAAAAGGCCACGATTCGTGGCGAACAGCTTGAAGCAGATGTGTTGATAAAAGCCATTGAACAAGCCGGTTATCAAGCGCAATTAATTGATATTGAGCACCAGCAGGATAATCGGCAGGATTTGCAGAAAATCCAGCTATATAAATTTATTGCCGCAGCAATTTTATCTCTGCCGCTGCTTTACAGCATGATCGGTCATTTCAGTTGGACCCGTGATCTGCCGATTCCAACAGTTTTGATGAATGCATGGGTACAAATGGCCTTGGCCACGCCAGTGCAGTTTATTATCGGCTGGCAATTTTATCGTGGTAGTTATTACGCTTTAAAAAATCTCAGTGCCAATATGGATGTGTTGGTAGCGTTGGGCACATCAGCTGCCTATTTTTACAGTGTCTGGCTTACCTTCAAATTTGGTGCGATAGCAGCGCATGATGGTCTGTATTTTGAAACCAGTGCGGTATTGATCACGTTAATTTTATTAGGCAAATGGTTTGAAGCAAGAGCCAAAGGCCATACTTCTGAGGCTATTCGCAAACTATTAAAACTGCAGCCTCAACAGGCATTACGCGAATCACCAGATGGTCAGACCTTATTGGTTTCGGTAAAAGAGTTGCAACAGGGCGATATTGTGCAGATTAAACCCGGTCAACAGATCCCCGTTGATGGAGTGATAGTCGAAGGTCAGTCGGCTGTAGATGAATCCATGTTGACCGGTGAAAGCATGCCAGTGGAAAAAAACGTCAATGACAAAGTGGTTGGTGCCACCTTTAACAAAAATGGTTTTTTACGGGTTCGCGCTACCCATTTGGGCGAAGAAGCGGCACTGGCCCGAATTGTTCGGGTAGTTGAACAGGCTCAGGGCTCCAAAGCGCCGATACAGCGTCTGGCGGATAAAGTTTCGGGTGTATTTGTTCCGGTGGTTGTGGTGATAGCTCTGATTACATTTTTACTGTGGTGGTTTTGGTTTACCCCCGGTGATAGTGGCAGAGCTTTGGAAACCATGGTGGCCGTGCTGGTTATCGCCTGTCCGTGTGCTTTGGGGCTGGCTACACCAACCTCGATTATGGCCGGGTCAGGGCGGGCGGCTGAAGCTGGCATTTTATTCAAACAAGCCGATACGCTCGAATTAACTCAATCATTGACAGCGATTGTGTTTGATAAAACGGGTACGTTAACCCAGGGCAAACCGGCATTAACGGATTTTTTGCTGGCAGAAGATTATGAAAAATCGGTTATCGCTGGCATCGTCATCGCTATTGAAAGCAAATCAGAACATCCGCTGGCACAGGCTATTGTTGATGGGTTAAAACCCCAAAAACCTCAGAGTGTATTGATTGAGAACTTTACCGCCCTGAGTGGTCATGGGGTGATGGGTAATGCTGAGGTGAACGGCAAAACCTCCCAGATCCGTTTGGGAACCAAAAAACTGATGCAGGATCACGATATCGATATGGGTGATTGGCAAACTCAGCAACAGCAACTGGAAAAACAGGGAAAAACCGCCATGCTGATTGCAGTAGATCAGCAGGTAATCGGCTTACTGGCTGTGGCTGATACGATTCGGGATTCCGCCAAATCAGCTGTTACCGCTTTAAAAAAACGCGGTTTACAGATCATTATGTTGACCGGAGATAATCAGCTTACAGCGGATGCCATTGCTCTTGAGCTGGGTATTGATAAGGTAATTGCCGAAGTCTTGCCAGAACACAAAGCCGATAAAATCCGTGAATTACGTCAGCAGGGACAAGTCGTGGCAATGGTGGGGGATGGTATCAATGATGCCCCGGCAATGGCTGAAGCAGATGTTGGTATTGCAATGGGAAGTGGTACCGATGTGGCGATTGAAACAGCGGATATCGCGTTGATGCGGGCTGATTTGAATACCGTTGATACTGCCATTCAGTTAAGTCATCTGACCGTGCGAAATATTCGACAAAACCTGTTTTGGGCATTTGGCTACAATTCTTTGGGTATTCCTATTGCAGCAGCAGGTTTACTGGCCCCGTGGCTGGCTGGTGCAGCAATGGCGTTCAGTTCTATTTCTGTTGTGTTAAATGCATTAAGGCTGCAACGGGTTAAAAATATCCACTAGGGTTTGATGAGCTCTCATCTCCACTTTGTCAGACACAAAAATAACCTCCTGCAGTGGTAGATATGAACGATACAACAGATTCTGGTTCATTAAATGGGATAGTCATTATCAATATTTCTCAGCTTGATGCTGTTTCAGGGCTCTCAAACTTGTTAAAGCGTTCTTGGCTTGCATCACATTGCGGAAAATTATGAGTTCAGATCCATGCACAGCTGATGTAAGATTCCTGAAAAGGAATAAATCCTACATTGCCTATAACAAAGGTCGGACCAATGGCGGCAGAAGAGCTGGAAAGTAAACTCGAACAATGGAAGCACAAATATCTCGAGCTGCTTGCACGTGAAGAAAAACAGACAACTTATACCGAACTTCTGGAACGCAGTCTTGGACGACTTGCCCTGGTCTCTGAAGGGATTAATCCTGTCCTGGATAAACAGCTGCATTCACTGCGAAAGGAATTACGCAGTAATAAAGATGTTGGTCGGATCAGCGATATCCTCGAAAAAATACAGCAATTTATCAACCAAATGGATGAAAGTCCGCAGAGTTCCGATGCTTCAGAATTATTACGTCATCTGCTGTTATCGTTAACCATACCAGCAGAATCAAAGCCAGCTGTTGATAATCTGCTAATTCAGCTGAAAGATGCTACCAACCAACAAACCCGTGAATTGTTACCGGATTTTGTGTCTTTACTGGAAGCGATTAACGTCAAGGTATCTGCTTCACCGGACCAGGAAAAACCTCGTTCAGGGCTGTTGCAGAAAATCGGCTTTAAGAAACGTACTATTGAAGTCACTCAGTTGCTGTGCAGTATGATTGATAATCTGCAGTTGCCAGAAATGTTCAACGAACAACTCCGTGAGATCCATGCGCAATTGCAATCCCAGCCGGATAAAAAGAACTTACCGCAAATTATTGATGCCCTGACTGCGCTGATTAATTCGCTGGGAGCTCAAGCTCAGCTTCAACAACTTGAATACCGGGCTTTTCTTGCCACGTTAAGTGAGCGCATTAATGAGCTTGATGATTTGCTGCGGGTGACAGTGAAAGACGAAGAAGAAGCCTTTAATCAACGACAGAAAATTGGTCAAAAGGTTGATGCCGGACTGGATGATATTTACAAACAAATTGATGTTGCCAGTGAACCGCGTGAGTTGAAGACGATTATTCGTGAACGTTTGACAGCACTGAGCGGAGCGGTAGATGAATATCGAAACGCTGATCAGACACGCTATTATCAATCACAATTAGAAATCAAAAAGCTGACAGATCGGTTACAGGAACTGGAATCTGAGACCAAATCCTTACAGGATGGTATTCGCAAAGCCCATTAAATGGTACGCAAAGATACGTTGACTGGGATCGGTAATCGTCAGGCTCTGATGGATGCTTTGGAAACAGAATACATTCGCTGGCAGCGTTACAAACATCCGCTTAGCCTGGTGGTCTGGGACATTGATAACTTCAAACAGATAAATGACAATCTTGGCCATCTGGCAGGCGATAAGATATTAATTCGTATTGCCGAGATTTTATCGACTTCTACCCGTGAAATTGATTTTGTTGCTCGATTTGGTGGAGAGGAATTTGTCGGGATATTTCCTGCGACCGCATTAGCTGAAACCATGCTGCTGGCCAATAAAATTCGCGAAGAAATCAGCAACACACGTTTTCTATATGATGGCAAACCTGTGCCCATTACCGTTTCTGCTGGCGTAGCTACTTTTCATCAGGGTGATAATACCGAAAAAGTATTTAAACGTGCTGATGCTGCGATGTTTAAAGCCAAAAAGCAGGGGCGTAATGTCTGTGTTGTTGAAGAGATATAAGTTTTTTTTTGCCTGATTCACCCAGGAGTCGTGATGAGAATCATTGGGTTGTTTTTATTGTGTGTTTCAGCTCCTGTAGTAGCTGCAGAAAATTGCCAAAATGCCAACACAACCTATGAGATTGGTGTTTGCATGGCTGAGCAATTAGAGCAGCAAGAGGTTGAAATGCAACATTATCTTGCCGAAGCCAGAGCCCGTTATGCTGATGATATAGTGATTGTAGAATCGATTGAAAAGGCCCAGCAAAATTGGCTCGGCTATCGTCAGGAACAATGCGGTTCCATCTATAATATTTGGAGAGATGGGACTATCCGTAGCATCATGGGATTAAGCTGTTCTATTCGGATGACAAAATTACGAACGCATCAGATATGGCACAGTTACCTTACTTATATGGAAAATAGTCCACCACTTTTGCCTGAGCCAAAGATAGAGTGAATAACGGATTCTGGATGAGTCTCCATGAACAACAGTATTCAGGAAAAAATTCATCTGGAACATGAAGCAGCTAAATTGTTTATGCGGTTGTACGAAAAACAATTTGCTGTACCGATGCGACATATCTGGCATAACCTGCCGCGCAAACCGGATGTTTCATGTTATCTCAATGGCACACAGCTAGATTTGGAGATTGCGCATATCTACGGTAGTGAACCAGAGGCAAAGTTAATCCTTGGAAGAGCAGCAGAAGACAGGATATTAGCTGCCTTACACCAGCTATCAGAATTACCCATCAACAATCGGTTAATTGCATCGCTGAATGCTGTTCTTACTACTAAATCGCAGAAAAAATACCACAGCCAGAGGGTATGGTTGGTGTTACGCAATATGAATTCATTATGGCAACAAAAGAATTTTGAAAAACATCGCCATCAAATAGTGTTACCGGACAAACATCCTTTCGAACAGATCTGGTTAATTTGTGATGCCAAAGGCGATAGTGGTGTTATACGTTTATTTCCATATGAATAGCGAAACAGATTAATCGTTTTCTGCAGGAATTAACGTCACCTGGCGCCGAATTTTGGGGACCAGCTGAACGTTCCAATGCTGAATGGCCCATTCCCATAAGATATCCAGTGGGACATGGGCTAAATCCGTTGGTGGTTGCATCCCCAGAAAATTCAACACACGACACAACACAGCTCCGCTGTCTCTATGCTTTACCGGTTGTGCCCGGGTTTGCTTACTGAGTTTTTCACCATGAAGATTGGTGGCCACTGGTATATGGGCATATTCCGGGGAGTTAACCCCCAGCTGCTGTTGCAGATAAATCTGTCTCGGTGTTGAATCGAGCAAATCTGCACCACGCACAATATGTGTGACCCCCTGCAGCCCATCATCAGCCACCACCGCAAGTTGGTAGGCAAATAAACCATCTGCCCGTTTCAAGACAAAGTCACCGACTTGCTGACCGAGAATTTGAGATTGTTTGCCTTGAACACGATCTTCATAATCAATACTTTCATTATTTACCCGCAACCGCCAGGAAACTGGTTGCTTCCCTTCTGGCAAACCATGACGACAAAACCCAGGATAAACAGGGCCATCAATACCCATTTGGGCAGCAGCGTTAATTTCTTTACGACTGCAACCGCATGGGTAGGCCAATTGTTGTGAGATTAATTTTTCAAGTGCCCGACGATAGATATCATCACGCTGGCTTTGATAAATTATTTCACCGTCCCATTGAAAACCAAAGCTTATCAGCGTATCAATAATATCCTGAGCTGCACCGGGTACCTCACGAGGTTTATCAAGGTCTTCCATTCGCACCAGCCAACTACCATTATGTGCACGTGCATCCAGATAGCTGGCGGTTGCAGCGACCAAAGAGCCAAAATGCAGTGGGCCAGTGGGAGACGGTGCAAAGCGTCCGATATATTTTAGAGATGTTAAGTCTGAATTCATGTTTAGTTGAGATAATCCACCACGTAGAGTGTAATGAGTTTCTGTTGATCTTTCATAGCCTGAATTTATGACTGAAGATTATCTTTTTGTATACGGTACCTTACGTAAAAACACTGAACGCCATGATTTGTTGCAACGCTGCTGTGATTATATCGATACCGGAATGTTGCAGGCTGTCATGTATCTAATTTCTTATTATCCAGGAGTGATATTGACAGATAATCCGCAGCAGCAAGTTGTCGGGGAGGTGTATCGTATCCATAATCCCCAATTGCTGTTTGCCGAGCTTGATGATTATGAAGAATGTTCTTCAAGTTTTGCAGAGCCTCACGAATATGTGCGGCAGCAGCAAATAATTTGTTTGAGTAATGGAAATAAGCTCTCAGCCTGGGTTTATCTTTATAATCAACCTATATCGGGTAAGAAACGTATCATCTCCGGCGACTTTCTTAACCCTTAAACAACAGACCATCATAAAAACTATTTATTTCTATAACGGTTTTTAAAGATCACATCAGCAGTTAAAGTGCTTGAAAAAAAGAGGTTTTATGTTTCGATCAGATGCTTTTCGCCAGCAAGCTCAAAACTGGCAACAACAATTTCGACAAGTTCAGTCTGCCGGTTTTTTGCAACGTATTTTTGCCTGGATTTTACTGGGAATGGTGATGATGCTCAGCCTGGCGTTGTTGTTGGTGGTCGTGTTGCTAAGCTGGATTCTGATCCCCCTGATGTTGTACCGGGCGCGTAAACAAATGCGTAGAGCTCAGCAAGCAGGTAACCAGCATCAGCCGTTTTCTCAACGATCTTCTCGACAATCTCGTCATGAGACTCATATCATTGAGGGTGAAATTATCAGCCGTAAAGAGGATTAATTTGCCTGATTAATCGCTGTATGATATCAGTCGAACAAGGAGGCCACGATTGTCAGAGACCATTAGCCCGATAGGCTTTAGCGCCAGCGAAGACTGGACGGTAGAAGATTTTTACCGTTTCTTTCACCAACTAAATATATTGTATAACCGTCTTTATGTTCTGGAAAAGATAAAAAATAAAGGCCAAAGCCGTAATCTCAAAAATGCGTTTTACGGTTCATTATCCTCTGTGAGTGAATCCCACCGCCTGATTATCAAATCCATCGAAGTGCATTCGCCTGGAGATTTTAATCTATTGGGAGTGGATAAAATTATTCAGCAATTGCGTGATTTGTGGAAAGATATTTCCTATCAAAACCGGCTGACCAAACAGCGGCTCACTGAACAAAATCGTCACGATAAACAAATGCATCAGTTGAAAGAAGTCGCTGCAATGCAGAAACTGCTGCAAAATCAGATCAAATTGATGCACCAACTGGGATATAAAGAAGACGAAATTGCACAAGGAGTGAAAGCGTTGGCCGACCCACTCGAACAGTTAGTGGAACTGGCTGACAGCCGTAAAATTTCGTTGAAAGAGGTAAAGAGTAAAAATTAAGCATGAAGTCGTCATGACATTGATAGTAATCATCAAGCGATCGATGCCATTAAGATACAAACATCACAATAAAATCAAAAACGACGAAAGTTTATTACAACTCCCGTCGTCATTGGTACGTAATCTATTAAGCCTAAGGCGTAATGTTGAGATTGCCGCCAAAGATACCTACCAAACCGATAATAATCAGATAAATTGCCACGATATAGTTCAGTAATCTTGGTACCACCAGGATCAGAATACCGGCTATCAAAGAAATCAGTGGAGTCAGTGCAATAGTCATTTTTTTCCCTCGCTGTTGTAATTAATTTTATTATTGTGCTCAAAAAGCCTGTCAGAAGACGTGAGCAGGAATGATAATACAGAATTAGCCCTGTTCTTTAATCAGAATATTTTTCATTAGCTCTGGTTCATCAACCATATCTTCTGGCATCGCTGATGAATGGTGATTGATGATTAACCATTCACCATCATTCTGACGTTCATATACAAAGTTGTAGCGTGCCTGAACTTCCTGTTCCTGCCCGTTTTTTGTCAGGGTGAAGGTATAAATTCCGGCATCAATTGCAATATTGCCATTAATGGTAATGTTACTTTCATCAATCCGGCCATTGGGTTGCAGGGCGAGAAAATATCCGAAATATTCACGTATGCCCTCATGGTCAGTACGAACCTGGTTAGAGAGTGTTGGTAACAGAACCGCATCATTTGCATAATAAGCTGCTACCGCGGCTGCGTCGCCGGTTTGCAAAGCATTATTCCAACGGTCAAACAAGTATTCGATTTCTGCTTCAGTTGCCTGAACGTCTTTTACTTCAGGCTCTGGTGCACAGGCTGTCAGCATTAAGCCCAATGCTAAAGTAAAGGTCAGTTTGTGGTGTGGTTTAGATAAAAAAATACTCTTTGTCATAATGATTCTCCCTCGGAAAGCACTTATCATTAACAACATAAGGCGAAATAATAGGCTTCTACCGGCCAAGATACTCCAAAATGCTGTTTGATGTGATCAGTTTCCATTAAACCAGATAATACAGTGCCATGACTTAAGCCAGATTAATCAATGCTTAATTTATTGAGCAAACAGGCAAACTTTAAACAGAACGGGGGATAGTCATAGCCCTTTTCAGTAATTTTTCAGGACTCAGAATGCAGGCACATTATTTTCAGCATGTACCGTTTGAAGGTTTAGGCAGTATTGAAGCCTGGTTTCAAAATCATGGCTATCAAATCAATGCTACCCGGTTTTATCAACAAGCTAATTTGCCAGATATTAATGATGTGGATTTTCTGGTGGTGATGGGCGGGCCAATGAGCGTGAACGATGAAGCTCAGTATCCATGGTTAGCAGCAGAAAAGCAGTTTATCCGGCAATTTATCGAGACTGGTAAACCTGTTCTGGGAATTTGTCTCGGTGCACAACTGATCGCCAGCGCGATGGGTGCCAGAGTCTATCCCAATATAGAAAAAGAAATCGGCTGGTGGCCAATTCAGGCGGTGGCTAACAATAATGCAGCTGCTTTCACTTTTCCTGAAATGGCCATGGTGTTTCACTGGCATGGTGAAACCTTTGATTTACCGAAGAATAGCTTGTGGCTGGCAAAAAGTTTTGGCTGTCATAATCAGGCATTTCAATTGGGCCAATCAGTCATTGGTTTGCAATTTCATTTAGAGACCACCGAAGACTCTGCTCAGGCCATTATTGAACACTGTGCCGATGAATTGGTGCCGGCACCTTATGTGCAGGCTGAAGGTGAAATACTGACCGCCGATCTGCAAAAATATCAAAATATCAATCAGCTGATGAATTCAGTACTGGATTACCTTGATAATGCACAGCAACAATAGTAGTGACTAATAGATATGACACATAATCAACTCGAACGCTATCTGTATAAACACATTCCTTTGTCGGCAGCCATGCAGGTAAGTGTGCAGAACATGACTGCAAAATCATTAACTCTGCAGGCACCGCTGGCCCCCAATATTAACCATCAGGAAACGGTATTTGGTGGCAGTGCATCAACGTTGGCGATTCTATCAGCCTGGTCGTTATTGCATACACGATTGGCGGAGGAGGGGATAGCTTCTCAACTGGTGATTCAGCGAAACGAGATGGCCTATCTCAAACCCATGACCGGAGACTTCACTGCTACGGCTGCGCTAGTGGATGAAAATGATTGGACAAGGTTCCTTAAAATCTTACGTCGTAAAGGAAAAGCCCGTATTCGCATGGCAGCAGTTTTGTATTCCGGTCAACAGCTGGCGGCTAAGTTTTCAGGGGAATATGTGGCGTTATACGACGAGCACTAAATTATTTAATCGGATTTGGATTACATTGGCGTTATTGAGTTACGCTCGCCACGATCAACCCAATCACCAACAGCACAATTATTCCGCTGAGAATTTTTGTTTTGTTACCCGGCGTTTTACTGAGTTTAATCGTCGAAGCATGCGTTTGCGTTTTTACTGATCCCCCACGGCTAATATTGATGGCTCTGGTTTTACCATCGGCTGTGGTTTCAATGTCAAAATCAAGCAGTTCACCAACTTTGGGACGGGGACTGCTGGATGGGAAGGCTGAAATATGAACAAATACTTGCTGTTGATTATGCTCACAGAGGATGAATCCAAAACCTCTGTCATCTTTCCATTTGATTAACTTTCCGTGCATTTTCATTCAATCTTAATTTAATTAATAACTTGTCAACATAACAAAGCCAGACGCTTTAAGGAAGTTTAATAACGTTCGCCAGAAGGGATTTATGGATCGCTGATAAATTTATTCATGGTTAATGCAGGTCAGATCCATCGAGTTTGCCTTTACCTGGAACAACGATGCCTTGCAGGCTCGTAGTTGCTTGGCTATCTTCTTGCTGCACCACACTAAATGAACCATCGGTTTCCAAAACCACGGCTTTGATATGCTCGAATGTTTGATTACCCGAGGAGCGTACAGCCGAATGAATTTCATCTTCAGTGACTCGTGCACGTTTCAGTGCTGACGATAACAGGTTTCCCTCATAGACCAGCAGTGCAGGTTCGCCGGTGACAATTTTTCGAACCCAAGGCACCCTGACACTGGACCAGGTCACCAGATATTGCATGCCGATCAGCAAAGCAAACGCCAGGACTCCCTCTGCCAATGCAACATCTCTATTAAGTAAAATAGTCGCCAAAGTAGAACCCAAAGCTACAGTCACAACCATATCAAACGCATTCATTTTGGATAAAGTTCGTCTGCCTGAAATCCGTAATAAGATGACCAGACTGATGTATGCCAGCACTCCGATAATCAGAGTGCGAAATAAGGTTTCCCAATTATCAAAAAATATCTGGCTCATTTGTTTCTCCTGCTTATCCAACACGCCAACATTTTAAATTGATAGGTTAAATCAGGGTAATCATCTATCAATTAGGCTTGGTTTACTTCTGTGAGCTCACGATGGAGTATGGTTAATGGCATTCATTACTGCTGTTTAGCAGGCAGTTTTCAGTTTCCATTACTGACTCGATTTGAATGGTGGAATGTACGATCCCAAAATGATCATGCAAATGGTTTTGCAACTGATAGAGCAAGACAGTATTCAGATCGGACTCATCAACGACCAGATGAACGGTCAAAGCTGTTTCATTGGTGCTTAAAGGCCAGACATGCAGGTCATGAAAGTGTCTGACCTGTTCAAAGCTTAACAAATAATGCTGGATCTTTTTAATATCGATATTGGCTGGGACAGCATCCATCGCATAGTTGAGGGATTCATTTAATAATCGCCAGGTGCCTACCAGAATAACAGCAACAATGAGCAGGCTGACCACCGGATCAATCCATAACCACCCTTTAAACAAAATAAACAATCCGGCAATCACTACGCCTAATGAGACAGCAGCATCGGCAGCCATATGCAGGAAAGCCCCGCGAATATTCAAATCCTGTTTTTGCCCTTTAAAAAACAACAGTGCCGTGATGGTATTAATGACCACACCAATGCTGGCGACAATAATAACGGTCATACCTTGCACTGGCTGAGGGGCCAGCATCCTGTTGATCGATTCCCAGGCAATCCCACCCAAGGCAATTAACAGCATGACAGAACTGATTAATGCCGCCATCACGGTGGCTTTACGAAATCCATAAGTGCGTTTTTCAGTGGCAGCTTTTTTCGCCAGGATACTGGCTCCCCAGGCGAGTAATAAACTGACTACATCACTCAGGTTATGCCCTGCATCTGCCAGCAAAGCCATTGATCCAGACAGAATGCCGTAACTGGCTTCAATGATGACAAATATAATATTCAGGCTGATGCCAATGGCAAATGCCTGATTGTAATTAGCGACTTCGTGATGATGTGGGTGACTATGAGCCATCAGTTGATCCGTTAGTGAGTTCTTCAGGGTAATAAACAATAACCTGTTTGTCTTGTCTTGATGTTTTTTCATTAAAGCTAAAGGGATAAATACAAACGCAGCTATTCAACTGAGAGTAAGTCGACAATGCTATTATTTATCTGTTTAAAATTACTTCATCAGGGTGCTGCATGTCAGATTCAGTCAGTATAAAAATCAGGTTACATAACCAAGACTCGGTCGCGTTGGGGCCGGGGAAAGCCGATTTGCTTGATGCCATTTTACAGCATGGTTCAATCTCTGCTGCCGGGCGTGCGATGGGAATGTCTTATAAACGTGCCTGGGATCTGGTGAATACGATGAATCTGAGCTTTTCCAAACCGCTTGTGGTGACAGCAAAAGGTGGTTCACATGGAGGTGGAGCTGAAGTCACCGAGTTTGGGAAATCCATTTTGACTGCTTACCGTGATCTTGAAAAGAAAGCCTACGTTTCGATTGCTGATGATCTTGAAAAAATGACACAGCTGCTGGGCAGCTGAGTTCAGTAAACAGTATTAAAGAAATATTTACCTTAATCGTTATATATGTTGGAATACGTCGATAACAGGTTAGGAAGATTATGCTACCAACTAAAGCACAGCGCTGGTATATCGGGATTGATGATACAGATAATATTGAAAGCCGTGGCACCGGCTTTCATGCGCGTTCACTTGGTGCTGCGATTAATAACCAGCAATTGGGTAGATGCCGATTTATAACACGCCATCAATTATTGATGAGTCCGCTGGTGCCATTTACTTCCCATAATAGTGCTGCTTGTCTGGTTATTGAGCAGTTCAATGCTCCCGTTAGGCATATTGAAAAATTGTGTGTTGAGTATCTTTTAAACGAGAGTGCCGAGGGGGCTGATGTTGGTTTGTGCATTGCATCTGAGCAACAGCTTTCCATGGCTATGCTGCAGTTCGGTTTTATCTGTAAACAACGATTGGTGACTCAGCAGCAAGCCCGTGATCTTGCAAGGCAATACAACGTTATCCTCCATGGCCTGACGGGAACAGAGGATGGTGTAATTGGCGCGCTGGCAGCGGTTAATCTATGTGGCTCGGGAGTGGATGGACGTTTACTGTGGTTGCCTGGCATGCGTGATCATGTTCAGCAAACCTTAAGCCTTTCGAGTTTGTTGGATTTGACCGACATAACAGTGGTACAGGATCGGCAAGGAAAAGTGTTAACCGATCCTGTTATCCAAATTGCAATGGGAAGCTGGCCACGTGCTATCTGGCTGGGTGGAGAAGCCACCTTGATTGTTGAACCTGACGAGGAAACCCCCAATGAGTGGAAAGTTGCTGAAAAGAGCTATCTCAAACAGTTCTGAGGTCTGGCAATCAGATAAATCCCAGCATGCATGGATTTTTATCGCAGGTGCAATGGCGATGCTAATGCATGAAACCTTCCGTTTCGGACTCGATTTGCCAGGTCGTCAGGGACTGACGTTAATGGCAATATTGATATTTGTACGACTGGTTTCGCCATATCACTATTCTGCCACATTGGCTGGAAGTGGTGGTTTAGTGGCCGCTTTAGTGATACGTGACAATCCTGCTGCTGCGATTATCGTTTTGAGCCAAGGGATAGTCCTTGACCTCGCATTTAAACAACTTTCTGTTTCCAACATTACATTATGGTTATTGCCTTTAGCTGCTGGTCTTGCTCATATGTTAAAACCCCTGTTCAAAATGGGATTTCTAACTTGGGCAGGGGTCGAAACGGATTCATTGCGACATGGTTTGGCGTATCCCTTTATGACTCACTTTATCTTTGGTGCAGTGGGTGGGCTGATTGGCTTTCTGGCCTGGCGAACGCTAAAGACATCGCAAAAATACAATCACTAAACTCAAGGAGACTTTGTGAGCACTTCACATCATAATGCTGTCAACCGATATATATTAAAGAATATATCCAGGTTGGTTTTCAGTGCACTGATAATTCCTGTTTCAGCACAGATCATGGCTGCCGAAATAACAAATGAAAACTACGAGCTTGCTGAAATTAAGGTTGAAAATAATCCGGTGAACAGTTCACAGGTATTGATTGATCAGCATGATCTGGAATTGTTAGGTGCGAGAAGCCTGGAAGATGCGTTGCGCTTAGTGCCATCAGTCAATACCAGATATGGGGGTGACGGTACTCCTCGTATGGATATCCGTGGATTACGAACTAGGCAGGTCAAGCTTCTACTGAACGGTATCCCTTTTAATTCCACGTTTGATGGTCAGTTTGACCCCAGTCTGATTCCGGCTTTTGCTATTGGCAAAATTGATTTGAATATCGGTAGTTCATCGGTTTTGTATGGTGATGGCGGTATGGCTGGTGTGATGGATATTAAAACCCGCAATGCGATGAGCGGGTTTCAGGCCAGTTCCAAACTAGAACGTGGCTCAGATGACTTCTGGCTAGCCAATGGGCAGGTTGGTTATGGGGATGCCGATCAGGATTTTTTCTTTGGGTATGGTGTGAGAGAGCGTGATGGCTTTTCATTGTCCAATGATTTCACTTCGCCGCTGGAAACTTCTGCAGATAACTTTCAGGATAATGACCAGCGGCGTAACAGTGATGATCGACGGGAAAACCTGATATTTTCATATAATCGAAATTTAACCGAAAAACTCACCATTGGCATGTTTGCCAGCTATCTTGAAGGCCAGTACGGCAAGCCACCGATTGTCTTTGATAACAATAGAGACGATTTTGCTCAACGTGCCAGGTTTGAGCGTGTTGAGTCTCAGCGAGGCTTTTCTCTTCAACTTGGAGGGGATTATCAACTAGCCGATAACTGGTCAACGCGCTTATGGTTTTTTGAAAACCAACTAGAAGAGCGCAGCGCCAGTTACGATGATAATTCTTTCTCAACTATCACCACTAATAATACTTTTGCTAGAACAGAGCAGACTAAAACGCATGGTAGCCACGCCCAACTGACAGGTGTATTTCCCACAACCGGATCCAAAGTGGCATTTAGTTTTGATCAGCGTAAAGAAAGCTATGACGAGGCTGGTCTGGAATGCACCATTTCTGTCGGTGGCGGTGGCGGTGGCGGTGGCGGTGGCGGTGGCGGTGGCGGCGCCCAAACTTGCCCATCACGACCTTTTACCCAAACCAGTTCCGATGAATCGATCAGGGTAAAATCCTATGCAGCTGAGTTAACACAGCCATTGGCATTTGATATTACGGCTGTGCTGGGTATTGCGAGACATGAACTAGATAAGTCGGGAAATACTGATGAGTCAACGCACAGCGGGCAATTTTCACTCACTAAACCTATAACAGAGATATCAACCCTTTATGGAACAATTGCACGTAAAGTGGATGCTCCAACCATCCGTCAATTGTTTGAGCAGGGCTCTGGTAACAGTGAGTTGGGTTTTCAAAGGGCCAAACATTATGAAGTGGGTGTGAAAAATCAATGGCAAAAAGGTGCATTGAATATCGCCTTCTGGCAATCAGATATTAAAGATTTTATTGAAAAGGACAACATCACAGATGTATTTGAAAACCGTGATAAATTGCGTTTTAAAGGAGTTGATATTGATGGCGGATATCAGTTTACGGATAAATTAACCATTAACGCTGGGCTAGGCTTTTTAAGTGCTGAAGATAAGTCATCAGATGCCACTACTGAAAGACTGCAGTATCGCCCTTCACATAAAGCCAGCCTGCAGGCCATCTATCAGTTAACACCACAATGGCAATTGAGCGGGGATATCATTCGTATCGGTTCACAAAATTACTTTAACCGAAAGGATTCAGCTATTCGAGATAAACTCGATAGTTTTGAATTAGTAAATACTCGACTTAAATATACGCTTGCCAATCAGAAGGCCGACTTCTATGTTGGTGTTGAAAACCTTTTGGATGAGGATTACTCCACCAGTTATGGTTACCCCCAGGCAGGCAGGTTTGTTTATACCGGTGTGAATTTACGCTGGAAGTAATTTCAAATAGCAAAATCATAGCTACACTTGACGCTAGCTGCCCTAGCGTCAAGAGCCGCTTTGCCGAAGAGCATTGATGATCCGCTTTTGTTCTTCTTCGGCGTAAAAACTCGGATCATCGAATAAATCACGTTGCTGTTGATCAAACATCATATTAAGTGCCTGGGCACTGGTTTGCACCATTGGTTCAAAGTGGGCATTTTGACCACTAACCAGATCCACCACCCGGCGCCGACGATAAACGATATAACCGCCAAGTAACAGCAAGACCACTCCGATATAAATCGGTAACCCATGCGCTCCCAGTAATGTCATTAAGGAACCGGACAGCACCGGAGCAAACGCACAGCCGGCTCCATGCAATACCAGCATATCGGATGAACCGGAAACAATTTCATCCGGATGCAGTTGATCGATCAGCTGGGCAACCGAGAGTGGATAAATGGAAAACGCCAGGCCACGCCAGATAAAGAACATACTGAGCAGCAATTTTTGTGAGGACGCTATAATCATCATTATCGATATAGCTGCAGCCAGCATCACCACCCATGTCATGACTTTCGGTCGATCATGCTTGTCCGAATAGCGACCAATTGGAATCTGCAACACCGCACCCCCGATAATGGTCAGGCTCATGATCAAAGCAATACCGCTGATATCGTATCCAAGTTGGGTGGCATAAATAGGTGTCATTGACCAGAAAGCGCCCATAGCCAATCCGGATAAAGACGCCCCGGCAACAGACAGTGGAGCGATTCTTAATAAGTTTTTTAAACTGCTTTTTGGTCTTTCAGTCGCGATGTTGGGTTGATTACGCCTGGTAAGGGTTAGCGGTAAAATCGCCCAGCTCACCAGAATCGATACCAAAGCAAATAATAAAAAGCCTTCTGGCGAATCAAGATGCAACAATTGTTGTGCAAGAGCGAGCGCGCCCAGGTTGACTACCATGTAAAAGGCAAAGATGCGTCCACGTTCATGACTGGCCGCCTGACTATTGAGCCAACTTTCAATCACAGTCATCAGCGTGATATAGGCCAATCCATAAAAGAAACGAAAGCCCATCCACGCCCATTGGTCGATGAAGATAATGTGTAAAAGCGTGGTGGTGGCGCAGATAGAAGCACAAAATGCAAAAGTACGAATATGCCCCATACGACGAATCAAGCGTCCACTCACCCAGGTGCCACAGATAAATCCGACGAAATAAGCTGACATGATCATGCCCATTACTGCACTGGAAAACCCTTCACTGGTTCCTCGTAAGGTTAACAGTGTGCTGATAAGTCCATTTCCAAGAAGCAGGAGAGCAACGCTCCACAAAATCGACTGAATAGGTTTTAGCAACGCCAATGATTGCATGCATAGCTCCTTATTCGACTGTCCATTTGGTTATTTTTGAACCATCACGCACCAAAACAAAGCCGTGATGGATTCTGCAATGCAAATGCACCTAGCCTGGAAAATGCCATTAAACCTGCATTACTAAAAGGGATAAGAGGTTAGCATTGCTGATCAGCATCTTCGCTGCAATTGATTGCTTAAAGTATTATGCAATTGTTGAACCGCATGAAAGCTTGCTGGAAATACTGGCAGAATCAGCCATTGGGAAAACGAATTAACCAATCAGGCTGTGATATAGCGGAATGCCTACAAGCACATTAAATGGAAACGTCAGGCCTAATGCCGCCAGCATAGCTAAACCAATATCAGCTTGTGGAATGGCCGAACGAACGGCAACCGGTGCAGCAATATACGAAGCACTGGCGGTTAAACTTGCCAGGATCAATACGGAGCCGTCTGGCAGTCCGAGCAATTTACCGACAAACAATCCAGCCAACGCTAAGATACTGGGTGCAACGATGGCAAATAGTACTACGGGAATTTTATCGCGTGATAATTTACTCAATGCTTCGGCGGCGACCAGACCCATTTCCAAAAGAAACAGTGCGAGGACGCCCATAAATGCCCCGGTATATAAATCAGTTACCCCGGCGCCTTGTCTTGGACCATACATCCAGCCAATCACTACCCCGCCAACCAGCAATATAACGCCTCGGTTGGTTAATGATTCATGCAGAATGTTCAACATGCCACCGGAGGAGGCTTGTTTTACCCCGCTGAAATGCCGGTAAAGTATTAACCCAATAACAATAGCTGGTAATTCCAGTAACACCAGATAAAGTGTTACCTGTCCGCCAATCACCAATTGATTGCTTTCTGCATAAGCGAGCGACACAGCAAATGTACCGGCACTGACAGAGCCATAATGCGCAGCAAAACTGGCACTGTCGGCCAGATTCAGCCGAACAACTTTCAACAGTAATGGGAATAAAATAAGCGGTATCAAAAAGCCCAAAAAAGCCACGGATATCAGTTCTGGCACCAAATTCCAGCCCATATTGCCATGTAATGCCATACCGCCTTTGAGACCAATTGTCAGCATTAATAACAGACTTAAAACATCGTATGCGGCTTTGGGAATGGCCAGATCGGATTTCACCAGGCCACCCACCAGGCCAAGCAGGAAAAACATTACAACGATGTCAGGCACAGGCAATCCTTGATTCTATATAACAAACAAGAGGAGATAGTGTAACGTTATTGCCGGCTTGCGCCGAGCAATTCTTCGTTAAAGATGGAGCAGACACTGCGTCTTTAGTTAAAATTCAAATGCGGCAATTAATGGTGCATGATCCGACAGCATCTTCCAGGAGGAATGTGGAGGACATTCACAAAATGTTGGCTCCAGGCCACGATAATAAATGCGATCCATCTTGAAAATCGGCATCCATGAGGGCCAGGTTCGTGCATGTCTTTTATGCAGCGTTCGAAACGCTTCTTTCAAATCCAACCGTTGGGTGAAATGTTTTTCAGCCTGACCATTCCAATCATTAAAATCCCCGGCAACAACCAAGGGAGCGTCGTGCGGTACGTGCTGATCAATACGCTCACATAGTGTTTGCAGTTGACGTTTACGTTCGGTGCCCGTCAGACCAAGATGCAGGCAGACAATATGCAGTTCCTGCTGGGTATCGGGAATGTGAATGACGCCATGTAGCAAGCTGCGGCTTGCCCAGGTGTAGGGGGAAACATTGATATTTTCCCAGCTCTGCAACGCATATTTACTGAGGATGGCATTGCCGTGATGACCCACACTGTAAACGGCGTTTTTGGCATAGGCGAAATGTGGCCACATATCTTCAGCAATAAAATCACAGTGTGGGCAATCTGGCCAATGACTGTGTTTCTGCTGATGGCCAGTGTGCTCACCTTGAATTTCCTGTAACAGCATAATATCGGCATCTGCTTCGCGAAGCGCCTCCCGCATTTCATGCAGGATGAACTGCCGATTGCCGGTATTAAAGCCTTTATGCAGGTTGTAAGTCAGGATTCTAAGTGATTGTTTGGACATTCCATCTCTGAAAAAAGCTTAAAGCAATACAGTAACATCTCTTATGCCTAGAAAATATGACCTATATTAAACCTTTAAATCCTAGCCAAAAAAAACGCCGGTTCAACTATGAGCCGGCGTTCTGTAATGTGGCTTTTATAATAGCTTTTACTGAATCAAGGTTGTACCTCGGGAAGTTCTTCCGGATCTTTGTTTGCCAGCTTCACCTCACATTCTGGTGATGCGACCATCTTTTCAGAAGAACTCACCAATAGTGAATTTTCTAAAAAGTTACGCCCAACCAGGATAGGGAAGGTCATACGACTGCGATCAGCAAGTGTAAAACGGGTTTCTTCGTAATGGGTGCCAACACACAGCCCCATTTCAACTACATATCGTGTTTGTTTACCGCTGGCCTGTTTAATCGTGACTTTATCCACGATGGGCCGGGTCAAGATATATTCCTGGTCTTGATGATCGATAAAAGTAAAACGCACCATTTCCTCGCCGTTTTCTTCAATGACCTTTGTATCAACTGCATACATCGAATTGGTTGCAGCCCCGGTATCAATCCGTGCTTTAGTTTGGATTTCACCAGGGAATAACGTGACGATTTCCTGATGACCTAAAACCGATTGTTGTTCGATATCAACTTTGCTTTCATTGGCATGTACTGTGAAGCTGAAGGCCAATAACAAGCTCAAAGTGAGTTTACGCATGGTGTCTCTATCCTTTTCTTAATTATTTGAATTGGGTGGGCATCATGGCCAGCAACAGGCTAACACGGGCTTAATGAATTCAAGCTTAATCAAAGTTAAAGTGCTGATTTATCAAATTTTTAGCCTTTTATAGTGATGCACTCTTGATATCTAATATGAACAACCCCATCTGTGAGCTATCGTTAAAACAGCCAGACGGAGGCAACACAGAAATGGGCGTTGATGCACATAAGGAAACAATGGGTTTCCAGACAGAAGTCAAACAACTTCTCAACCTGATGATTAACTCGCTTTACAGCAACAAAGAGATCTTTCTGCGTGAGCTGATTTCCAACGCAGCAGATGCTGCCGACAAATTGCGTTTTGAAGCGTTATCCGATGATGCGTTATACGAAGAAGATGGCGATCTGAAAATCCGTGTCGATTTTGACAAAGAAGCCCGCACCATCACCATCACTGATAACGGTATTGGTATGACCCGTGAAGAAGTCATCAATAATATCGGCACCATTGCTCGTAGTGGTACCAAAGCATTTTTTGGTCAGTTAACCGGTGATCAGGCGAAAGACTCACAACTCATCGGCCAGTTTGGTGTGGGATTCTACTCTGCCTTTATCGTGGCGGATAAAGTCACCCTGAAAACCCGCCGTGCTGGTACTACCAAAGAACACGGTGTGTTATGGGAATCGGCTGGTGAAGGTGAGTTCAATATTGAAACCATTGAAAAAGTCACCCGCGGTACCGAAGTCACACTGCATTTACGTGAAGATGAAGATGAATTTCTCAATGGCTGGCGTCTGCGAAATGTGATCCGTAAATACTCTGATCACATCAATCTGCCGATCATCATGCAAAAAGAGCCAGTGCCGGATGAAGAGGGCAAGATCGATGAAAGCATTATCGAAGATGAAACCGTCAATAAAGCCACAGCCTTATGGACTTTATCCAAAAACGATATCACTGATGAGCAATACAAAGAGTTCTACAAGCAGATTGCCCACGACTTTCAGGATCCATTGAGCTGGAGCCATAACAAGGTCGAAGGGAATACCGAATACACTTCACTGCTGTATATCCCATCCAAAGCACCGTTTGATCTGTGGGATCGCGACCGCATGCATGGCATCAAGCTGTATGTGAAACGCGTATTTATCATGGAAGACAGCGAACAGCTGATGCCTCGTTATCTGCGCTTTATCCGTGGTGTAATTGATACCAACGATCTGCCATTGAATGTGTCGCGTGAAATCCTGCAAAGCAGCAAAGTCATTGATACCATCCGTGCTGCTTCAGTGAAGAAAATTCTCTCTGAACTGAACAAAATGGCCAATAACGAACCTGAACAATATGCTGAATTCTGGAAAGAATTCGGTCAGGTGATCAAAGAAGGTCCGGGCGAAGACTTTGCCAACAAAGAAGCGTTGGCAAAATTACTGCGCTTTGCAAGCACCGAAACCGGTAATGCTGATCAAACCGTTTCACTGGAAGACTATGTCAGCCGGATGAAAGACAAGCAGGACAAAATCTTTTACATCACTGCTGAAAGCTATGCCGCTGCGAAAAACAGCCCGCATCTGGAAGTATTCCGTAAGAAAGGCATTGAAGTCCTGTTGCTCACCGACCGTGTTGATGAATGGCTGGTCAATTCTCTGACGGACTTTGACGGCAAACACCTGCAATCCGTTGCCAAAGGCGATCTGGATCTGGGTGAGCTTGAAGATGAAGAAGAGAAAAAAGCGCACGAAGAAGTCGAGAAAAACTTCGAAGATCTGGTTGAACGGGTCAAGAAAACGCTGGATGAAAAGGTCAAGGATGTTCGCATCACCCATCGTCTGACCGATTCACCAGCCTGTCTGGTAGCCGATCATTACGATATGAGCGGTAATCTGGAACGCATGCTCAAAGCTGCAGGCCAACAGGTTTCAGCCAGCAAACCAATTCTGGAACTCAATCCTGAGCATCCAATGGTCGCCAAACTGAAAGACGAACAGAATGATGAACAGTTCAGTGACTGGACATCCATTATCTTCGATCAGGCTTTATTGGCTGAAGGCGGACAGCTGGAAGATCCGGCTAGCTTCGTCAAAAAACTGAACGCAATGTTATTACAACGCGCTTAAACTGAAATCAGCCCATTACTCCATTTTCTCGGGGTAATGGGCTTTTTCATTTTCCCGGAATGCTTAAACTTAGAGCCTAATCTGCGGATCAACACAACATTTGCTCATGGTAGGTTGGGTTGAGGCATGAAACCCAACAATCCACTTTGTTTTAATCATACTTGCCAAAACCCTGCGACCGAATCACAATCTAATTCCTCGAAAAAATCACCACAGCCATCGCGAGGGACAACGCTGATGAATATCACTAGAAAGCAGCATGATTCAGCTGTGCAAGAATATTCAACAGCTATGAGGGATTTTTTAGCCGCCCGAAGCCGCTGATAGTTTATGGCTTGATCTTCTTAGGGTTAAACCCCACTTGTAATCAGATACGTTAAAATGTCGCTATTATTCGGCAGCTTCATTTGCCATATAACCACCCGCTATAGATGCAGTGTGAGGATTCATCATGCAAGACGACGCCATTCAGGCAGATCATTTACAACGTTTCATCTTTGATAATGCCGCCATCCGTGGTGAATGGGTGCAACTTAAACAAACCTGGCAAACGGTTAAAGTTCAACGGGAATATCCACCTGCAGTTGCTGGTCTGTTGGGAGAAATGCTGGCAGCCGCAGCATTGTTGGCTGAAACAGTCAAAATGTCCGGACGACTGGTATTACAATGCCGTTCCGATGGGCCGGTATCGTTATTAATGGTTGAATGCACCAGTGATCACACTCTTCGTGGATTAGCGAACTGGGAAGGCGAAATTGCTGATGATGCCACGATGCAGCAAATGCTCGGCGACGGTAATCTGGCTATTACCATTGAAAATGTTGAAGCCAAACAACCTTATCAGGGCATTGTCAGCGTTCAGGGTGAATCAATTGCCGAGATGCTGGAAATGTATTTTGCCCAATCTGAACAATTGAAAACCCGTATCTGGTTATCTACTGATGAACAGACTGCTGGTGGTTTGATGCTGCAACAATTACCTGATCAGGATCCGGAACAGCATGACGAAAACTGGACGAGAATTAATTTTCTAGCCGATACCGTGACCTATGAAGAACTGCTGAACCTTGATGCAGTCTCTTTGTTATATCGATTATTTAACGAAGAAATGGTAAGACTATTGAGCACAACCGTATTGGAATTTGCTTGTACCTGTTCGCGCCAGCGAGTGGCTGATACTATCAAGTTACTGGGGCGGCAGGAAGCAGAAGACATTATTGCCGAACGAGGCTTTGTTGAGTTGGCCTGTGAGTTTTGCAATACCCATTATCAGTTTGATCCAGTGGATGTGGCAGGCTTATTCAGTGACCCGCTTAACATTCAGAATGACTCGGATACGCTGCATTAATTCAGGATAGATATGGCACATATTGTCATTATCGGAGCAAGTACCGGCGGGTTACCCGCTGCTTATGAATGTCGTTCTGCTCTTGATAAAAAACACCATATCAGCGTCGTTTCCAATACGCCAATATTTCACTTTGTACCCAGCAATCCCTGGGTCGCCGTGGGATGGCGCAAACGTGAAGATATCAGCTTTAAACTGGCCTCAGTTTTATCCAGCAAAAACATCGATTTTTATGATTCCGGTGTGGCCAAAATCAAACCGGCTACCAATCAGGTTTTGTTGGGTGATAACACCATTCTTAATTACGATTTTCTGATTGTGGCAACCGGAGCCAAGCTGGCATTTGATGAGATCGAAGGCTTTGGTCCACATGCCCACACCCATTCCATCTGTACCGTGGATCATGCTGAAGACAGCTACCGGGCCTGGCGTGAATTTCTGAAAAATCCAGGTCCGATTGTGGTGGGTGCTGTTCAGGGTGCTTCCTGTTTCGGTCCTGCCTATGAATTTGCTTTTATTATGAATCGGGCATTACGTAAGGCCAAAGTCCGCGATCGGGTGCCAATGACCTTTGTCACTCCCGAACCCTATATCGGCCATATGGGATTAGGCGGTGTAGGTGATTCAAAAGGGCTGTTCGAGTCCGAGTTTCGCAAAAACGATATTAAATGGATCACCAATGCTCGTGTTAAGTCCATCGCAAACGGCAAAATGCTGGTCGAGCAGGTGGACGATAACGCTGAGACTTTCAAAACGCATCAACTGGCATTTGATTACAGTATGTTGATTCCCGCGTTTAAAGGGGTTGATTGTGTCGCCAATCTGAATGAAGAACTGGTTAACCCCCGAGGCTTTCTTAAAGTCGATGAATTCCAGCGTAACCCTGTTTATCCCAATATCTATGGTGTCGGTGTCTGCGTTGCGATTCCTCCAGTTGAAGCAACGCCTTTACCCGTTGGCGTGCCGAAAACCGGTTATATGATTGAAAGCATGGCCAAAGCAGCTGTGGCTAATATTCAAGCTGCTATAGTAGATCGCCCGATTCAAACCCGAGCCAGTTTGAATGCGGTTTGTCTGGCAGATATGGGACATACCGGTGCTGCATTTGTGGCTTTACCACAAATTCCGCCACGCAATCTGGCTTGGATGAAAAAAGGCCGCTGGGTACAACTGGCCAAAATCGCCTTTGAAAAGTACTTCCTGTTCCGGATGAAACGCGGCCTGCCAGAATCTTTTTATGAGCGCTGTCTGCTGCGTTGTTTTGGCATCAGTAAAACCAAGTAACGCTGAAATAAAGCCCAGCAACAGTTTATTGTTCAATCGATACGGCCAGTTTTCCTGAGCGAATATGTAAATCACGTTGCGGGAATGGAATTTCGATGTCTTTTGCCCGAAGCTGGGTTTCGATTTCCCATAAAAACAATGCTTTGGTACGAGCCGGTCGACTCATTAATTCATTACCAACCCAAATCACTAATTCAAAATTCAGACTGCTATCCCCAAACTCGGTTAACCATACTTCAGCAAGTTTGCCCGGATCACCCGTTATCGCTCCCGGTACATGAGAGGCTGCCTCAAGTGCTGCTTCCCGAACCAGATCTTTATCCACACCATAAGCCACACCAAATGGAACATGGATTCGGCGCAGTTTCTCGCTAAAACTCCAGTTGGTGACCTGTCCGTTAATAAACTCTGAATTTGGCACCAGAATATCGATATTATCGCGCGTGGTAATACGGGTATAACGAAGGCCAATTTCCTGAACTATCCCGGTAGTGGAGTTGGATATTTCAATAAAGTCACCGACTTTCAGCGACTTTTCCAGGATCAAAATAATGCCGGAAATAAAGTTACTGACAATATTCTGCAGACCGAAACCAATGCCGACACCTATTGCCCCACCGATAAAAGCCAGACCGGTAAGATTAAAGCCTATATAAGACAAGCCAACTAATGTGGCACTGATCCAGATGAAGTAACGAAACAGCCGACTGATAAGATAAAAGGTAGAGTCATCGATATGCCGATAGGACTTTCCCAGCGTCATGCGTTGCAGGATTTTCTCGACTTTGGCTGATGCCCACCAGGCAACAAAGACAATCAATACAAATCCAAGCATATTCGAAATGGTGATACCGGAATCCGATCCCATTATGGGCGTTGTCATCCAACGAATAAAAATATCCCAGTAATAATCAAATTCATTCATAAAGCAATTTCTCAAGTGATGTAGCTTTCATTCTGTTTCAATCACTTTCGTATGTCGAGGCCAATGATTTCAGTTAGCTTTCCACAATGGTGAATTTTGACCCACAGTCCAGACACATTCGAAATTTTCGGAATAGCAGACAATAAGCTTTACAAATTTGGCTGCTAGGCTACTATCCGCTCTGAAAAATTTATTGAGATAGTCTACATGTCAGAAAAAATTAAAACGGTAGTGAATCAAGGATTGGCAATTGCCCAGGATATCGGGCTGATCATTGTGGCTATCGCCACCCTGGTCGCTGTGGGAATTGAAATCAATTTCATGGTTGAAAACGGTACAGTACTGCTGACAGATTTATTGTTGTTGTTTATCTATCTGGAAGTGTTGACCATGGTCGCGGTCTATTACAAATCAGGTGAGTTACCTATCAAGTTTCCGTTATACATCGCGATTGTCGCGCTGGCACGGTACCTGATTCTGGATATGAAAAACATTGATACCTGGCGGATTCTTGGGATAACCGTGGCAATTCTCTTGTTAGGCTTATCCATCATTGTGATTCATTACTGCAAAACAAATCTGTTTGAGAAAGACGCCAGAGATGAGAACTAACATTCACTACGTCTTTAGTTAAGTTCACTACGATTAAATAGCCAGAGTATCGGCTTAAGCCAATGCTGACGCCAGGTAAGGATGGTCGCAATGCCTTTTGCCGCTAAACTTAACAACATTACCCAGACTAAAACGGCCATCGTTGGATGATCGGCAGCAAGACACAAAAGCAATGCCACCACCAGACTGGAATAACCCAAAATACGCAGGCTAAGTTGTTCGGAACGTGAGGGGAGACTGGTTTCGATACCGGTAACCTGCCGCCAATGATTTGGCAGGCTGAGTGAAAGCGAGGCCATGCCCAACATAGTGGCAAAAATAGCAGCTATCCAACAAACGATCTCAACCACGGCTAGCCTCCAGGTTTTGTGCAGAAAATTCAATGGCCTTATGCACAGCAACATTTTCACGCCTTTTCAGAAATCTGGCGGCATAAATCGCAATCGCACTGCTGACCAGCAAGCTTAAATCCACCCCAGCTACCGGCCAATAATGAAATGCAGTTTTCAAAAGATGATCGCCAGTAGTAATCCAGTTAAGAATCACCGCAGCAACGGCAAGCACAGCAAATAAAATGCTCTGTTCACGCCAGGCAGGTGAAATACGCATATGACGAACGGCAGAGCTGCGCCAGAAAGCATGCAGTAACATCACGCCCCAGCTTCCCCAGAACACCACCTGTTCCCAGTAACCTTTGCCAACCATTTCGGCTGGTAGTAACCGGTTAGCCACTAACATACTTACCGTGGCCACTAACATGCCAGTCACGGTCGTTACCGCTAAAGCATCAACCACCTGACTACCAGAGCTACCCTGCAGCGTATGCTGGCGTTTACGTTTTTCAACGAAGAAGATAAAACCGGTAGCAATGCAGATGGCGCCAACCAGACCACCAAACACATACAGCCAACGCAGAAACCAATGTTCAAAATGCTGTAAATGCAAACCGGTTAGAAATTCTTCAGTTTCTGCAATAGCGGAGCGGGGAGGTTCTTCACGGATTAATTCGCCCGTAATGCCATTGAAATGCATGCCTTCACCAACCAGTGCCACCCGATCACTGCCAGCTCGATAAATGCTCACATAACTGTTGGCATCATCCACATGATTAATCTGCAAAAAGCCTACTTCACCTGGCATATCCTTTTCAGCCCAACGCTGTTTAGCCTTGGCAACCATCGCATCAATGGAAGCCATATCTGTGGGAACGCCGGCACGATCATGCGGCAGACCGGTTTCATTGGCCTCAACCATTTCGTGATATTTATGTAACGGTTCGAGCTGGGTATGTGTTACCGGAAAGAAGAAGAAACTGGCAAAAATCAGCAAACCGGTAAAGGTGAAGAAGAAATGAAACGGCAACGCCACCATGCCGGTAAGGTTATGTAAATCCAGTACGCTGCGTTGGGTTTGTTTGGTGGGGCGGAAAGTGAAGAACTCACGAAACCGTTTACGGTGAATAATGACGCCACTAACCAGTGCCGCCATCATAATAAATGCGGCGATACCGACGATATAAATCCCAATTCGATTCCAGTTCCAGTTCAGGCTGAAATGCATTGGATAGAAAAATTTACTACCGATTTTTAACTGATCATCAGGCAGGGCTTTACCGGTACGTGGATCAATGGTGATATTGCCATGAATATGATTGTGGCCTTCCGGATCCAAAGGTTGTGGCACCCGAAAACCAACACCCATAATTAATACCGGATCACGATGCGTGGTGTAGGCCCAGAACTCATCAGCAGGTAATTCGGTGCGAGGCGTCATTGGCCCCTGACTTGTATCATGCAACAGCGGCATGTTGGTATTGTAGTCTTCTTCATTGGGTTCAACCGAACGCAGAATGGGCAACAACATCTCATCAAATGATGGCATTACCTGTGGTTCAAATCGGGTTTCCGGAATCGACCAGCGATCAATCTCGCGATCAAAAACCGACAGGCTTCCAAAAAAGAAGACCACCATCAGAATAAAGCCTAAGGTCAGGCCAAACCACGTATGCAGCCAAGCCATTGCCTGTCGAAAGCTACTGAACATGGATTAAATTCCTTGTAAAAATGACTGTTGCACAACACTGGCCAGTAAGGTCATAGCCACACCACCGCCAAACAGGATTAGCCACAACCAGATTAATTTATCGGTGGCCATGCCCCACAAAAACAAACTCAAATAAACCAGCAAACCCAGCATCAGCATGCCCATCTCAGCATCATGAAACTCCACACCAAGTGGAATTAACGCCGCGATAACGATGGCAATCAAACCCCAGGTGAACAGGTAGCCACCTACAAGACTGGCAAAAATCCGACTGGCAATTGGCCAGGCAGGAGATGAAAAATTTGGCATGAAAACGGACCTGTTTGAAAAACGAAAAAGCATAACCAAGAGTAAGCAAAACCAATGCTCGTAAACGCTAATGCTAAATGATAATAATTAACATTCACATTGTATAGCGTATAGGGGCGTATTTCAAAGTAGAAAATGCGTCTAAAAATGACAAACCCATTAAATTGTCAGTGAGCTATTTGTACTGGTATGGTTTGATTAAATATTGAGCAGCAACCATTACATGCTGGCAAAGTGCTGAAATGAAATCACAAGGAGCGCTGACCATGACCAATCGCTTCACCCGCAGACAAAGTCTCAAGTTGATCGGTGCCGGTCTTGCCATGACTATGCTGCCATCGATGCCGAGCTTTGCGGCAAGCAATGAACTGCTTCAGAAATCTTATTCTGGTAACAAAAAGCTACCGGTCATCGGTATGGGAACCTGGCGAACGTTCAATGTCGGCACCGATCCAAAGTTGCTTGATGCCCGAACCGAAGTGGTAAAAACATTTTTCGAGCTTGGTGGTGGCTTGATTGATTCCTCACCCATGTATGGTTCTGCCCCGGATGTCATGGGCTATGCATTGCAACAGTTGGGTATTCCAGACAGCCTTTTTTCAGCAGAAAAAGTCTGGAGTCCTGCGGGCGGTTCAGCGCGTGAGCAGGTTGCTGATCTGCAAGCACGTTGGACTGTCGAGCAATTTGATTTAGTGCAGATACACAACCTGACAGACTGGCGCGAGCATCTGGCAGCACTGCGGGAAATGAAAGCCGAAGGCAAAATCGGCCATATTGGTATTACCACCTCACACGGCCGTCGCCACCAGGAGTTCGAGCAGATCATGGCTAACGAGGATATCGACTTCATCCAGCTGACATACAATATTGCTCAGCGAGAAGCGGAAAACCGTCTGCTACCACTAGCAGAAGAAAAGGGTATTGCTGTTATCGCCAATCGACCCTTTGATGGCGGTAGTCTGATTAAAGGCATGAAACGTCGCGATGAACCACTGCCGGAATGGGCTGAGGCAGAATGCGGCTGCACGACCTGGGCAGATTTTCTGTTGAAATTTATCGTCAGTCATCCGGCGATTACCTGTGCCATTCCCGCGACCACAAAAGTCGAGCATCTGCGAGAAAATATGCATGCGGGTACGAGTCCTATGCCTTCGGCCAGCACCCGGCAAAAGATGGCAGATTATATCGAGTCGTTATGAACACCTGGTCCAGCTACAAGCTGCAGGATTTTATTCCCTTTACTGCTGATATCTATTTCCGCCTTCTTGAACGCATGAGTGAAACCTTCTGGCCGTTGCATCTACTGACGTTGGCTTTAGGCGTTGCAGCAGTTTGGTTGGCACTCACCAACCGCGCTCGCCTTGCCAGTGCTCTTATCGCAACTGTTTGGGGCTTTGTCGGCTTTGCCTTCTTTATTCAACGTTATGCTGAACTCAACTGGGCTGGTGGTTATATTGGTTACTGCTTTCTTGGTCAAGCAACCCTGTTGTTATTGCTAGCGCTGATTGGAGTTGCTTTAGACAGCAATCCACGCAAAAGACCAGCTACTTTTATCGGTGTAGTCATCGCCCTTGTTGGATTAATTGGTTTGCCGTTTATCGCACCTTACACTGGCGGGTCCTGGTTCCAGGCAGAAGTATTTGGTATCCATGCCGATCCAACTGCCATAACAACGCTGGGGTTGGTATTGATTATGTTCAGAGGTTGGGCCTTGTGGCTTATTGCTATTATTCCAGTACTCTGGTTGCTTGTCTCGGGCTTAACTTTATTGGTTCTAGACGCAACCGCGGCCATTGTTCTGTTTGCCTTATTGGCAATAGGACTAATCGGCCTGGTTTGGAAGAGTGTTGAGTACAGATCTGCTTAAACAGGAACAAAAAATATGAAGCTCGAGTTTAAATGGTCTCGATTGGAGTTTTTTGCCGCGCTTGAGCTTTACCAGATCATCATGGCTCGCGAATCCGTTTTTGTTGTCGAACAACACTGTCCCTATCAGGAAACAGATGAGTTGGATCCTTATGCATGGCATCTATCTGCTTTGGTAAATGGTGAACTGGCAGCCTATGCCAGAGTGGTTGATCCGGGGATTAATAACAGCCAGCCTTCGATTGGCCGGGTAATGACCCTGAAAAAATTCAGGGGACAAAAGATTGGCCGTGCTCTGATGGAGGAAGCCATAAATTTCACTGAGCGAAAATATCCAGGCAATGACATCAAAATCTCAGCACAGGTTTATCTGCAAAAATTCTATGAGTCGCTTGGATTTCACTCTTCCGGGGAGCCTTATGATGAAGATGGCATACCGCATATTGAGATGATTAAGTCGAGCCAGACACTTTTCGTAAAGTCATAGACAGGAGTAAAGTCAGCCGTCTGGCCAGAAGGAAGTTTTATATCTTTATGTAGGGATCTGTCAGTGGCTGATCCTTGAAACCATGCCAAAGCAGATGTAACTCTGGTCAAGAAAGGTAGAGAACAACAAGTCTAAAATTTAGGATGTAACTGGTTTTCTTGAATTTAGACAAGCAAATAAAATGGGCTAATGCTTTTTTATAGATCTGTCGCAAAATATGGACAGATTTATCTTTGGAGATTTTTCAACTCGCCAAATGCTTTGAATATTTTCATGGATTCTCTATGGCTTTGATTTTGCCTGTCTGGTGGTGGGAGTCGCTCAGCCCTAAACCCTAATATTACTAGTAAAGAGTTTGGTAGTATCAGGTTTGTGTATTTTCCGCAAACACAGAACAGGAGGTTTGATAATGTCGGACGATGATTACCTGGCCTGGTACTACTTTAACGAAAATCGTTGGCATGGGCCCGTAAGTATTAACAAACTCAAATCATTATATTTTGGAAAAGAAATATTTGAGTCAACCAAGGTGGTTAAGCACTCTGATATCACTGATTTATCCAAGGATAAGGTAAAAGAAAGTGATTCGTTAGTCAGAGACCTTGAGCAATGTGAATTCTATCAGGACACAATTGCCAAATTGAATCTGCTTTACAATGAGGATGTTGCGGTCAGAGACTGGTCATCCAATAGTGCCATAGTCCCCATTCTGGGGTATGCCGTACTGGTTTTCTTTCTGATGTACGTTGTAATTACCACGCTGCCGGAGAGTTTCCTACATTTCGAACTGTCTGCCTCAAGAATTGTTTATTTACTGTCTTTGAGTGTGTACATTGGATTTTGGTTAGCTTATTTCTCATCCAGCAAAAAACTGAGATTCCTCAATGTCGCCACGCTCAGAAGAATACTGACGGCCTCCAGCCTGCAGTGGAAAGGCGAAGAGGGGAATGCAGGCGTTGTGGATGATCCCTTTTCTGTTAAGCACCAGCTTGAAGAATCCTATCGCGAGAAGGCGCGTGCTGCGATGACGGTAATCGCTATTATGATTGCTGGCAGTCTGATTCTTCTTGTACAGACTAACCAGTACCTGGTATCAAAAGCGGACTTCCTGACTTTACCTTTCATTTGGGAAAGCACCTTTTTGGCCTTGTCGGCCTTGTCATCATTTATCGCTTTCATTTCCTTTTTGTTATCAGTGGATGCACTGGACTCTATGTTCAACCGTTACCTGACAGATAGAATCGAACTGAAAATGGTTAGAAAATTCTATAGGTTCACTCTGAACCCTAAGTATATGGGGCTCATATTTCTAATATTAGGTATTACCTCTTTTGCAGCAATACATAATGGGTTGATTGCTTCTATTATGCTGTGGATTACTATGTCGATCGGCTATTATCACTGGTTCCCCTACCATGCCACTCTGGATGATCTTTCCTCAGAAGATTACGCTGAAAATAACCACGGCCTGGGAATGAGAATTCTGTATTCGGGTTTTGCCAGAGAGAGACTCAGGCTAATTATTAGAATTCCATTTTTTGGGGTGTTAACACCCTGCTTAATTTATGCGTACCTGGTTCTATGGAACTAACAGATATTTTTTCAAATTGGCCTAGTTATACTTTGCCCGTTATGAGCGCAGTTTTGTGGGCGTTGTCCGCACCAATTGTTAATCTAGGTTTAGATAAAATTCCCCCAAGACTAGGCAGTCATGGCGTTCTGTTGGGCTTGTTTGTTGCCTTGAGTTCCGCTGCGTTGTGCCTTGCCATTTGGGCTTGGCTGAGCGGCGCAGTGATAAATTTAAATTGGCGTCTGGCAGCAGCTGGGGTGTTCACTTTTCCCGTGGCCACTGGCATGTACTACATTACGGCGGTTGCTTTTAAAGGCCAAGCTGAGGTAGCAGCCCAATTCGCAAAACTCAAACCACTGATCTCGATTATCTTTGCAGCGGTCTTTGTAGGTGAGGCGCTGAACGCCGAGATGGTGTTTCCGATTGTGCTGATAGCTGCGGGTATAAGCATTTTTATTGTCACCGCAATACGCGGAAAAATTACCATGCAGGCGGTGTTTTTGGGAGCACTTACCGCGATGGCCTGGTCTGTAGGTGAAACCTTCATGATTCTGGGCCTGACCGGCGGTTCTCCTCTGACTGATAATTTCGTATCTTTAGTGTTTGGTGCCTTAGCTATAGTGCCGGTTATGCTGGTTTTTAGTAAAAAGTTGTATATTGAAAGACACTCCCTGGGGGGGGGATGGCTGTTGCCTTTTGCAGTGCATGGCATCATTAGTTTCTGTTTAGCTTATGCGTTATTTTTCGCGGCGCTGGAGTCGGTAGGAATGTTAAAGACAGTAGTTATTAATGCCTTTTGGCCAGTGCTGGCACTGCTTTTTACCTATGTTATTAATCGGGTCCGAAGAGTGAAATACAAGGTTCCCTACTATGCATGGTTAGCCGGAATTCTGCTTTGCAGTGGTAGCGCCGTGCAAATATGGAACATGGCAACTTAAAAGGCATACCTGATTAATATGCTCGAACCTGATAGTTCAGATCGGCCAGCTTGATTCCAGGTATCGTCATGGCCCAAAAAAAAGCCCGATGAAACATGCGTTCCACCGGGCGAATTATGATCATCAGTTGGCTAAGAGGACAAAAAAGCCAATCAGATTATCAATTATTGACGTAATGCAGTGCTGATGGCTGCATCACCTTCCAGTTCAATATAGTCTTCTGAACCGTAATCATTCATCTCTTTAAGCTGAGACTGTGTTGCTTTAACGTGCAATTCATCATTTGTGCGAGTGAACTTTTCAAGCGGTATCAAAATGGTTTTGCCACCTACGCCGAGCAAACCACCAACTGTAACAACGGCATGAACGTTTTGGTTATCAGGGCTCATAACGATTTTTTCAATACCGCCGATATCTTCGCCATCACTGGTAATGACGTCCATGCCATTCAATTCATTGGCTGACATATCGTACAGTCCACCTCTGTTAGCTGGTGTGCCTGCACCGGTTGGGCCATGAGGTTGTTCATTCATTTCAACATCATTGTTTCTATCCATTTGGCCTTTCATCTCAACATCAGTGTCGGTTTCGATTTCTGTATTACCGATTTCTTCTTCCTCTTCTTCTTCCTCGGTTACATTACTTTGATGCTCGGATAATGGACGATCAGTTTTTGCTGGATCAGCTCTATTGCCTGCGCTAGGGCCTTCATCATCTAGAGTATGGTTAAATTCGGCCTCATCGGCATTTTGACCATCAGATGATTTTTGCTTCTGCTGATCAGCTTTATTGCCCGCACTGGGACCTTCAGCATCGATGGTTTCGTTAAACTCTTCTTCATTGGCATTTGGGCTGTCAGTAGATTGTTGCATCTCTTTATCAGCGCTATTACCTGCTCTGGGCACATCAGCATCAATGGTTTTATTAAACTCATCTTCGTGATTCGGCATTGCTGGATGCGTTGAAGATGAGTCATTCTGTTGCATCTCACCTTGTTTACTCGCATCAGATCCATCGATAGTTTTCGAGTAATCATCTGCTGCAATGGCCCCTGAGCTAAAAATCGCGGTAAGGGCGCTGGCTATTAATGTTTTACGAAAAATAGAATTCATAAAAAGTACTCCTATTCGTACTATGAGCGTTTTAAATCTTCGATCCAATCCGGCGGATTGATATCAGACTTGCCATAGCGTGAAGACAGTATTGGCTACATTGAAAGCAGTGTCTGTGCGTTGTCGAACCAAGGGAAGTGAGTTGTAAAATGTAGATATGTCCCCGAAGATTGCCGCAAACAAAGCTTTGCTATACACCGATGATTTTGGACATGGCTCTTAGTCAGGAGTTAACTCAGTCTTTGTTGAAATGTGTGCCATAAGCGCATGAGCTTAGAGTAATTATTTTGGTCATGTTCACAGCTCATAATTTACAGAAAGTTGCTGATCAACATTCCCAGAGGAGGGTCGTATGCAAAAATCACATAGCAGATTCAAGCGGGAGCAATCTGGTGGGGAAGAGATTGCCAATGCGATCAGCCATGGATTCGGGCTTGTGGGTGCACTGATTGGTACGCCTTTTTTAATCACACAAGCTGTTCGTCAAGCTGATACGGCTTTTGTGGTCGGGGTCAGTATATTTTGCGCGACGATGATAATTCTTTACCTGGGTTCTTCGTTGTATCATGCATTGCCTGCGGGGAAGGCGAAGCAGCTTTTCCGGCGTATTGAACATTCTGCAATTTATCTGTTGATCGCTGGGACGTATACACCTTTCACCTTTGGTGTGTTGTATGGCGCATGGGGCTGGACACTCTTTGGCATTATCTGGGGGCTGGCAGCTATTGGTATTGTTCTTAAAATAGTTGAAAAACAACAACATCCGATCTTCTCTACCAGTCTTTATTTATTAATGGGATGGGTGATGTTGGTTGCTATCAAGCCTTTGCTGGAAAACTTACCCACTACTGGTTTTTTATGGTTAGTGGCAGGTGGTTTGTCTTATACCTTGGGGGTTGTGTTTTTTGCCACCGATTCAAAACTGAAATATGGTCACTTTATCTGGCATTTATTTGTTCTGGGGGGTACCACATGCCATTTTTTTGCCGTGTTGTGGTATGCCGCTTAGCTGAATAAATAGGGTTAATGTTGCAGTTATATACCTGGTTTAGGTGTTAGGGGCAGTTTACTCCCAAGTAAAGATGCTTAACCCACCATTAGGCTTGTTTAACTTTTAGGGTGAGAGCAACTCAGCTATTTTTTCTCAATTTGACTATCGTATTCCAGAAAATTTGGATTCTGGCGTGTTAAAACTATTCACTAAACCAAAACGAAACTAAGGACGGCTTTCCCCATGGAATTGAATCAACAGGATAAATCCACGCAATTACCATCAAAACTGATGATTCTGATATCACTATTGCAGGGGCTCGGTTTACTGTACCTGCATCAAGCCATTGAGCTTCATTACTGGCCACACGGCCAGCCAGAGTGGTTATTCGCTTTCTATAGCGTGATGTTTATTTGGCCGATTATGCTGTTGCTTGGGCTGGATCAGAACAATGGGCGGGCAATGGTCAAAGCTACCTTGCCATTCGCGCTGGTCAGCGGTCTGCTGGGATATTACGTCGGCCATCAGGTCACGCCCATCGAACATATTCGTTTTAATGCACTGTTGTTCAGCTTTGTGCTGACGATGGTCATCGCAACTTTTAAAGCGTTAATGTACAGCCAGCAGTGGGCCAGAGGGGAACGTGTTACTTATAGCGCGTTGTTTCTCTGGTCATGGCGTAATTTCCTGACTTTGTCTTTGGCAATGCTTTTTGCCGGCAGCTTCTGGCTGTTGCTGATGTTGTGGGCCGCGCTGTTTAAAGCTATCAATATCGATTTCTTCAGTGACCTGTTTGAGCAACGCTGGTTTTATTACCCTGCTATTGCGCTTGCCAATGGCTTCGGCATTATCATTTTTCGCAAACTCACTCATATTATCGACACCATTACCCGTCTTCAGCAGGCGTTGATTAAATTTCTGCTTGTGCTGCTGTCGTTGGTCTCACTGCTATTTCTTGGCGCTTTACCCTTTACCGGTCTCGAACCATTGTGGGAGAGTGGGGGGAGCAGCCTTATTCTATGGATGCAGGCGCTGATTTTGTTTTTCGTCAATGCCGTGTATCAGGATGAGCCGGACAACTGGCCTTACTCGGTTTGGCTGCACCGCTTTATTTATATATGTATCGCGATACTGCCTGTTTACAGTGTGATCAGCTTCTATGGTTTGAGCCTGCGTATTGATCAGTACGGTTGGAGTCTCAGTCGTTTTTGGGCTTACCTGATCTGGTTTTTACTGGCATTGTTCGCTATCGGCTACCTATGGGGTATTGCCAAATACCGGGATAGATGGGCACATCAGCTCAGCCGGACGAATGTTGCCATTGGTCTGGTCGTATTGGTGGTGATGCTATCGGTTAACTCTCCACTGCTGGATTTCAGAAAAATGGCCGTGGCTGATCAATTGCAACGGCTGGCTGACAACAAAGTCACGATTGAAGACTTCGACCTCAGCTATTTTCGTAACCACTTGGCACGGCCAGGCTATGAGGGATTACAAACCCTCAAAGCACAATACGGCGAAGCACATCCAGGTCTGCTGGTCAGAATCAACGCTCTGTATGCCAACGGTAACAATGATCGCCCCAGCTCTACCCGAGACGAATTTATCGCTGCCATCACCCAGTTATCCGAAAATCCGCCCGAGGCGTTGCTGACGGCTATTTATAAACAGGAGACAAAAAATCACTGGAACCTGCAGCAGACACAGCAATATTTTTTACAGGCACTGGATCTGGATAAGGATGGAGACCAGGAATATCTTTGGATTGAAAAAAAACCTGAACACACTGTAATAAAATTATTTTTCCAGCAGGATGAGCAATGGAAATCGTCTTATCTGGGAAGCTTTCGAAAAGATAAAGATAACGTTGACCAGTTTTATCAGGCGTTATTAGCGGGTGAAATTAAAGTGGCCCCATCACGCTGGAATGATGTAATTATTGGTGACCAGCGATTCAGGGCGGGTCTGAGGTAGGGGAGAGATGCCTTATCTCACAAGAAGCGTCCCCCTCGTGCCTTGATTGACGCTTTATCAAGTCATAACAGAGGCGGAAATGAATAAACACACCCTAAAAATCATGGGGCGGCAGCTAGATTTTGTGATCACGTTTGGTACATCGGGTATCTTGATTAGGGTTAACGACCTGGTCGTATTAAGGACTTATAGTCTTCTTGAAGCGTTTTTCATTTTCCTGACGAAAGCTATCTTAACAAGGGAATAAACATTTGCAGCACGCGTTGTTAATTATTAATCCGCATAGCCGAAAAGGGCAAGACGAGGCCTTGGAGGGAGCCGTGCGATTGCTTGAAGCCTCTGGTATCGAGGTATCCGTTTGTGAGTCTGAAAATGAGTCCCATTTGGTTTCGCTTATTAAAGATTATGAACGTGAAGACGGAATCGTCATTATTGGTGGCGGCGATGGAACCATTAGTTCAGCTTTGCAGCCGTTACATAGCTGTAAACGAACCTTGGCCATTTTCCCGATGGGAACGGCCAATGATCTTGCACGATCACTTGGTGTTCCAGAAAATTTGTTAGACGCTGCACAGGTCATCGTGGATGGAAAACGAGAACAGATCAGTTTAGCTAAGGTCAATAATGAACATTTTTTTATCAATGTGGCTCACATGGGGTTAGGTGTTGAAGTGACACGTGAACTCACTTCAGATAGCAAAAAGTTCTTTGGTATTTTTGCCTATCTGGGCGCTTTTTTAAAAGCGATAAAGCGAAATAAAAGCTTTAAAGTACACATTAAAACAGATGACTGGTACATCTCCACACGGGTGATTCATCTGGCGGTAGGTAATGGTCGGTTTTATGGTGGAGGCAATATCGTTGATCAACGATCAACGTTGCTGGATGGACAGCTGAATTTGTTTTTTATCAAGCCGCAACGATGGTGGCAACTGTTGTTGCTCGGGCCGAGTTTACGACAAGGCGCTTTGGATACGACTGACCGCATCGTCCGTAAAGCAGCTGAAAAATTCAGCATCCAGACCTCTAAACCAAAAGAATTGGAAGCCGATGGTGAATTTAAAACGACAACGCCTGTAGAATTTGAAGTCATCCCTAAAGCAATCGAAGCCATTGTTGGTGATATTCCAACATCAACCACAGGAAACGTTTGATATGTCGATACTACGCACCGATGACCAGGCAGATGCTCTGGAAATTTTAAAATTAATCATTGAAACAGCCGACTTTTACCGGGCAATGGGTGAGTTATTAACCGAAGATAATGTTGATCATCAGCTATTTGAGATTGCCAGCGAACGGGAAAGTTATATAGAGCCGTTTCGAGAGGTCGTTAAAGCGCTGCACGAACTTCCGGCGACACCTGATTCCGATAAAGAATTGGTCGAGCAGCTTGGTGGCAAATTGACCCAATTGCTTTCTGCTGATTCAACAAATGCTATTTTGGATAAATGTCTCAAAAAAGATGAAGCGCTGGTAAATCTTATCAGTAAGACGGCATTAGGTGAGCAATCGACGGAGTTCAAAAGATTACTTTATTCTCTGGATCAGCATCTCGCCAATACCAAAAAAATCCTGTTAAATAACTAACTGACGGGGTTCAGAAACGGACCATGGTCAGGCCACATAGCCATTGATATATCTATAGACTGAAAGAAGTTATGGAAAAAAAGCTGAAAGACAAATTGCAACGGATATACGTTTATATCATGGTAATAGCCGCCCTCTTTGTGATTGCCATGACGTTTTATCACGGATTTTTAAAGTTCAAAGAGATCCTAAGCCTTTAATTCGATTCAAACCGCATTTTGCATCATTTTCTGGCGCGCTCATCCGACTGGTGTTGCCATCCTTTGATAGGCCGTTTAATCACTTTCCGAGGATTTTAATCCACGCTCTGTAACAGTCTTTGATTTCATTTGTCTTTGAGCTATAAACAGTCTGAGGGATTTTGATCATGAATGCTTTTTCAAAACATGCCAGTTTGCTTCTGGCCGCGATTTTTTTCCTCACGGGACTAGCAAAGCTCGCTGGCCTGGAGTTTGAGATTCAGGCTTTCGAACGTTGGGGATATCCACTTTGGTTTATATATCTGGTGGGTTTTATTGAAGTGTCAGGTGCAGTGGCATTGCTGTTCAAACAGGTGCGAGCCCTAGCAGCAGCGGGTTTGGGGTTATTTATGATTGGGCCTGTGGTTACACACGTTTTACATGCAGAATGGGCCATGTTGATGGTTGCCTTGATCATCATGCTGTTTTCAGTTTGGATTGCCTGGCAATGGCGCAAAATGGTCTCACTGCCATTTTTAATTAAGTAAACCGCTTTTTATGTTTGAATGTTTCCCCTGACTCTCTGGATATCAGGTGATTGAACTCTGATCCGTTCGAAGATTTTGAAGTAGTTGAGGGGTACCTGAAACATGTTTAAGCGATTGCATGACTGGCTCGAAGGTCGTCGGATTAAAAAAATGGGGTTTACCGCCGACCAATGGGAGTCGGCGATTGCCGACTGGCCGGTCATGGAGCGTTATCAAGGAACTGAGCGTGACGACCTACGCGAGATGACCTTTCGTTTGCTGGCTCGGAAAAATGTGCTTTCCGGAGCTGAGTTTCAATTCACAGATGCGATGTGCCTGAAACTCGCCACTATGGCTTGTGTTCCCATTCTGCATCTTGGCCTTCATTGGTATGACCATTGGAAGACCATCATTCTGTACGAAGGGGACTTTGTCCCAAACCGGCCTTATCGAACTGACGACGGTGTAGTGCATCCCAGAAGCCCCGGCCTGAGTGGTGAAGCCTGGAAGCGTGGACCGGTGATTTTATCATGGCAGGCAATTACTGAAAGCGGCGGCAATACTCGTCACGGCAAGGCCAGTAATGTGGTTATTCACGAATTGGCACATAAGATCGATATGTTGCGTGATGGCGCCAATGGGGCACCGCCGATGCACCCTGATATGCAACCTGGTGAATGGCACGATATTTTTACAGCAGCATGGGATCGTTTGGAAAATGACAGGCAACACCATCGGTCATTGCCACTTGATGAGTATGCGTTAAACAGCCCGGCAGAATTCTTTGCTGTCTGCAGTGAGGCTTTTTTTGAGTCACCGGAAACCATGAAGGAAAAAATGCCCAAGGTTTATGGTTTGTTGTGCCAGTTTTATCGTCAGCAACCCTAGTATCCAACGATAATGACATTAAAGTATCGGCTGAGGAATCTTGGAACACCTTGCTCAACCAGGCTATTCTGGCTATTAAGCATTTTTCAGGGAGAGATAGTTGTACTGGATTCGGTTAGCTGTCTGCCATCAAATATCAGGATCGATTTTGATGCAAAACATCCGAAGTGATCTATTGAATTAAAAATGCAAAACCAAACCGTTAACGTCATTATTATAGATGAACGAACATCTTTATTATTTTCAAGAGTAAGCATCAAATGAAAAAAATCGAATATTATTTCGAGCAATTTTTGTGGAAATCCCGCTTTTTAGTTTTAATCGCGGTGGTTTCAAGCTTAATAGGATCATTGGTCCTGTTTGTAGTTGGTACGCTGGATATCTTCAAAGTAGGAATTTCAACAATTAACTATTACCTGGGACGAAGTGAGCAGGACATTCATGAGTTTATTGTCAAAGATATCATTCTTGCTGTTGATATTTACCTAGTAGCAGTCGTGCTGCTTATGTTTGGTGCTGGTGTTTACAGGCTGTTTATTTCTCCAATCGATCAGTCTGAGGAAAGTGATATTGCTCATCCATTCAATATACAGACCTTTGATGAGTTGAAAGATAAAATTGTCAGAGTGGTTATACTTGCAGTGATAATTGAATTCTTCAGGGCAGTAGTGGACATCCAATTTATCACTCCGCTGGATGCAATTTATTTAGCCTTGTCCGTTCTGGCTTTGGCAGCATCTGTATATCTCATGAATATGAATCAGGGAAAGAAAACCGAGGTTGGGAAAAAGTAGCTTTTAAGTTCATCAATCAAATCCGATCCGTCTATGCCAGTTGTCTGGCATGGCGGATCTGTAGTTCTCCAAATATGTCATATTATGTAGCAATTACTCGATCCGGTACTTTATGCACCGCAAATGTTTCAGTTTGTATTAGAAAAAGGACATTCCCACGCTTTTATCAGTAGAATCAGAAGCTAGATGATTCGGAGTAGACGTAATGTGGACAACAAATCTTTTGTTGGTCTTAAGACATCCTAAATATGTCGAGTTGCGTTAAGTGACAGCATATTCAAAGATCGTGCAACGGGAGTCACCAGTTCGAGTGAAAACCATTGTCGGGGTAGCGGTGGTGGTCTTTGTTTTTCTGATGCCTTTTTCACTCTATAACTTTTTTCAGGGAAGATATATTTTAGGAACGGGATCATTGTCCGTGGTCTTGCTTATGGCCATCAATGCCTGGAACTGTTGGCATGGTCGTTATTATCCTTTTTTGATATTGGTTGGCTTGGCACCAATCATCATTATCTTCCTCGGCTTCACTATTTATCAGCAGGGCCTTATTGGTTTGTTATGGTGCTACCCGGCGGTGATTTCCTTTTATTTCATGCTGCCGGAACGCTACGCCTGGGGAGCCAATATTGTTTTACTGGCGATGTCATTGCCAATGTCATGGCTGTTTTTAGATGCCGAACTGGCATCAAGGGCTACCGCCACCTTGCTGTGTGTCAGTGCCTTTGCCGTGATTTTTGTTCGGGTGATCAGTCTCCAGCAACATGAATTACATGACCTGGCCATGACTGACTCGTTAACGGGGCTGTCAAACCGTGTGCAGTTACACGACTCGCTGGAACAAGCTGTGCAAATGTTTGAGCGTCATGCGGTGCCAATGACGCTGATTTCATTGGATCTGGATAATTTCAAAAAGATTAATGACACCTTGGGGCATGATGCCGGTGATGACGTTCTGCGTGGTATTGGAAAACTACTGCAAAAGCGTATTCGGCGCTCTGACAAAGTATTTCGTCTGGGCGGGGAGGAGTTTCTGATCCTGCTCTATGAGACTGATTCAGCACAGGGTTTGCTGGTTGCTGAGGAGTTGCGCAAGAAGATTGAATCCATGCGGTTATTACCGGATCGAAGCGTAACAACCAGTGTTGGTGTCGCCACATTGCAGCCAAAAGAAGATTGGCGGGATTGGATGAAACGTAGTGATGACAATCTATATCGTGCCAAAAAGGAAGGCCGCAATCGCGTGGTAACTTGAAAATGGCTGTTTTATAAACGGGTCGATCAGGTTCAAAGCGTTGTGAACTGAGTTGAGTTCCTTGATAGTGCATGGTGAAAGTCATTGAATAATGCGTGTTAGTTTTTTCATAATTAACATAATCGACTTTTGCCAGTTTGTGATATTGCGGATTGTTGAAGTGACTAGTATGGAGTAAGAAATGTTATTCCATCGAGGTCACCATGAATACGCCAATCCACACCGCTTATAAACCAGAAACCACACCCGGTATTAAACCTACCCATCCGTTAGATCCATTGACCCTTGAAGAATTGGCTGAAGCCACTTTGCTGCTCAGAAAACAGAAACAGCTCAGTCCGTCATGCCGTTTTCCCTATTTGCAACTGGATGAACCTGCCAAAGATGAAGTACTGGCCTTTGAGGCGGGTAAACCCATTTCTCGTAAAGCCTTTGCGGTGGTGCTGGATAAATCGACGGGATTGATTCACGAAGCCAAAATCGATCTGATTGCTGAGCAGATTACCGAGTGGAAACAACTGGACCCGGAAGTCAACGGTCAGCCGCCTATAATGGTTGAAGAGTTCTTCAGTTGTGTGGATATTGTGCAAGCCGATGAAGGCTTCAGGGCAGCGGTGAAGCGTCGTGGTTTAACCGACAAAGATATTGAAAATATTCAAATCGATCCCTGGTCATTTGGTTATTACGGTGATGATGAAAAATATCGTGGTCGCCGGTTGATGCGTGGGGTTGCGTTTGTACGGGATGAGATTGTCGATAACGGCTATGCCCGTCCGATTGAAGGCCTGATGGCGATTATTGATCTCAATGAAGAGAAGGTTATTGAGATCATTGATGACGGTATGAATACACCGGTCCCCAAAACCAAACGCAATTACGATACACCGTCATTAGGCAAACCCCGTGAAGGCCTGAAACCGTTACATATCGTGCAACCGGAAGGAGTCAGCTTTACGGTGGATGGCTGGAGGGTGGATTGGCAGAACTGGTCATTCCGAGTGGGCTATACCCCACGTGAGGGACTGGTGCTGAATCAAATCAGCTATAAAGATGGCGAGCGGGTTCGTCCTATCATCTATCGGGCGAGTATCAATGATATGGCGGTGCCGTATTCTGATACCGCGCTCAATCATTACTGGAAATGTGCTTTTGACGGTGGAGAATACGGGCTGGGTCGTATGGCCAACCAACTGGAACTCGGTTGTGATTGTCTGGGTTCTATTCGTTATTTTGATATACCTGCCGTGGATGATCAGGGGCTGCCGTTTCTGATGAAAAATGCCGTGTGTATGCATGAAGAAGACTACGGCACCTTATGGAAGCATTACGAATTTCGTAGTGAAACCTATGAAATGCGTCGCTCACGCCGCCTGGTCATCAGCTTTTTCTGCACCGTCGGTAACTATGATTATGGTTTTTACTGGTATCTGTATCAGGACGGTACCATCCAGCAGGAAACCAAACTGACCGGCATTATCCAGACCAGCGGTATGGTGCCAGGCGATAAACCTAAATTCGGAGGCATTGTCACGCCGGAAATTTACGGCCCTACACACCAGCATTTCTTTAATGCCAGGCTGCATATGATGTTGGATGGCGAAAATAACTCCGTAGTGGAAACCAACTTTTCACCGGCCGATCAGGATGCGGAAACCAACCCGTGGGGCAATGTATTCAAAACCGAAACCACCTTATTCAAAACCGAACTCGAAGCCACCCGTGAAGCCAATGGCGCGACAGGACGTTTCTGGAAGATCATTAATCCTAATATGAAAAATTCGGTCGGTAATCCACCAAGTTATAAATTGGTGGCAGAGCATAATCCGGTGATGCTGGCGGGCCCCAATAGTTACATTGGCAAACGCGCCGGTTTTGCCAGCAAGCATTTATGGGTGACGCCGTATGATCCCAATGAAATGTATTGCTCAGGCATGTATCCCAATCAGAATAAAGGCGATGGTCTGCAATTCTATGTGGAGAAAAATCGACCGATTGAAAACACCGATATTGTGGTCTGGCATACCTATGGTCATACGCATGTCTGCAAACCGGAAGATTTTCCAATCATGCCGGTGGAATATGTTGGCTTTTCGTTAAAACCCAATAACTTCTTTGACGGCAATCCGGCAATGGATCTGCCGAAAGAAGTGGATGGCTATAGTGTTGATACCGCATCTGCTTCTGGCAGTTGCTGCTCCAAATAAGTCAATACGATGCTGCTCACCACGGCGGATCTGTTATGCAGTGTGATCTTTGTGATCACGCTGCATCAATGGAGTGTTGCCAATCAACTAATCAACCGACCTTTGTTATTTATTATCGGGAATGTGGTGTTTTTGACCGGTATGCTACCGTGGTTTGATGCCTTGGCACGCTATTCAATCTGGTTGCACAGCGCTCAGAGTGTGATGGTGCATCATCTTGCACCGTTATTATGGATCAGTGCGTTGCAACATCACTCAGCACGAAAACCGTCTAATGCGGTTGCTGCTTCACATTGGCCATTGACGCTATTGATGAGCGGCTTTGCCGTATTAACCTGGGTGTGGATGTTACCGGAATTGCATCCGTTATTTATGCAAAGTGCACTGTTATACAGCGTAATGAAATGGCTTATGGCATTGAGCGGCATAGCCTTGTGTTTGATGATGATACAAAAACATCAGCAGACAAGTTATTGGCAAAACTTAACGCTGTTAACTGTGATCATGCCGTTAGTGCTTTGGGGATTGTTGATGCTGGTGTTCCCAAATATGTACAGCGATACTCATTTAGGACCCCACCATCACCATATGATGATGAACAACTTACCGGACTGGCTGCAGCTTTCTGCGGTGGCCGATCAATATTTGGGTGGGCTGATATTTATAATAGCTGGATTAGCCTATTGGCAAACCGGAACATCAGGCATAAAGCTTACGCGTCATGCTCGGCGTTTCGCCAAATAAACGGCGATATTCCTGCGAAAAATACCCCATATGAAAGAAGCCGTAATTGGCGGCGATATCCGTTATCGAAAAAGCAGTCTGCAATAAATCACGCCGTGCGGCATTCAGTTTAACAGCCCGCAAATATTGCATCGGCGAGGTGCCGGTGGCTTTATGAAAACTGTAATTCAATGTGCGATGCGGGATATGTAATGACTCACAAATATCCACCACGCTGGCACAGCTGCCTTCGCTTGACGTCACATAATCATGGCAGCGTTGCACAATAGAGTTATGTTGATTGCCCAATCTTTTTGGATGACTGATGCCGGTTTCTTTAGCGTCATATATGACCAACACCATTAATATAATCTTATCTTCAATGGCTTTTAGCTGTTGCTGGATTTGGCTCTCTGATAATGCCGCGTCTTCGGGAATAGACGTTAACTGCTGCAGCAGTGCGGCAAGATGATGACGAAGCCGGGTTAACGTTGCAGAGTCCGTTTTCACACCATGACTTTTGTTAAACCCGATAAGACGTGAATAGGTTTCAGGACTGAGCAATTGACTTAGGCGTTGCTGATCAACGGCTATGACACTGTAATCCAATTCCGCGGGACCCACAAAAGCAAAATCACTTTCGTAAGGGAGCAGAGTCACCCCATCGGCCATGATCTGCCGGGCCTGATCAGAAGTATCACTGGCATCCATATTATGCGGAATCATTAAACTGATTTTCCCAGTGGGTGTATGGGTGTTCTGCACTACGCTTTGTTTCATTCGTTCACGAAAAACCCGCACGGAATCCAGCTGGATATCTTCAAGGAAACCTTCAAATTTGCCCGAGCTTAGTTGAGCATATTCCTGTGGCCAGTTCTGCAAAGAATGGGCATGTTGATTCACATCATCAAATACAGCAGATTGACTGAACATAATGCTGACACCTGTTAAGTCTAATAATCTGATGTATAAGCAAAAAATGCACCGTGTCAGTTTGAGAGTGGCTTTACCAGTTCTCTGAAAAACTTAACCAAGCAAAACCAATAGCTTTAAGAGGAAAACGAGAATTTTTGTCATTAAAACGGTTTTGAGAGAATTCGATAATTTTGCCCAAATTTAGAGCAAATTTATTAATCAGGCTTCAATTTAGGTCAATTATTGAGAGCCCATTGTTTTAAAAAATGAGTTAAAGCTTTTGTTAGCTTAACGTCCCCACGCAGAGCATGTGAACGAGATTTAGTTATATTACCAAAGCATTTTTAGGGTAGCGGAGAGATCATGACGTTGGTCAGAACTGGCCCATTCGCCTTGATAGCCCAATTGTATTGAAGTCAGCTCAGTCATCTGCATATCGAGACCCAGAGCTAGTCTGGCTCGATCACGGTTAAGCTCCGGGCCATCAACCTGGAAGTTAGCCAGCGAGGTGGCAGCAAAACCTGCACGCATCTGCGCTTCGTTATCCATCAATTCGTGCACCCAGGCCATTTCAGCTGTAGGTTGAATACGGTAGCCACGTTTGGTTTTCCACCGATGCGTAATACGTGTACCGAGAACCGATTTTAATGAATCCTGCCGGTCACGACGGACGTTAAGATTGCCTTCATCTGCATCTTTTTCAACGAAATCTGTCCGATTAGTGTGAGCATATTCTAGTCCAGCGAGAGGCGTGAGGTTTGTATTCTCACTAACTTCAATCAGTCGGCCAATTTCAACGGCGAGGTTGCTGGTCCATGCATGGTAATCCGCTCTGGCAGTCGAATTTGATAGACCAACAGTGATACCACGTTTGCTCTCAAAATCATGATAGCCAACACCAGCGATACCACTCACATAATAATTATCAGTAAATAACCTTTTGCCATACAAAGCGACCTGATAACTGTCTACATCCAGAGTACCTTGTGACACGCTGGCATCGGTCCGGTTATAGCCTAAAGCCAGCCCCACTGTGAGTAAATCATCCACAAAGATATCGCGTCCGGCGGCTGTACCAGCTGATTTGTAATAGGCACCGCTGGCATTGGATGTACCATCAATATCGGCATAACTGCCAGTACCACGCAGCCACCAGCCACGATTGTTAGCAGGCTTTTCACCTATTAATGACATTCCTGCATCCGTCATCGTGCCGGTGTCATTGTAGACAAGCTGGATCTTTCCGTTATCGGCCAGAGTGGAGGAACTGCTATGTAAGCGCCCAAGCAGCAAACCCTGGAACTGATTAAGGGATTGCAAAGCGATTAGATTGCTGTGAGTGTGCTGCACACCACTGAGTGAGTCATAGGCTTGTTGGGCCCCTTGATCCGACAGAATATTAAGATTATTAAACAGGTTATCCAGACTAGAGATGTTATCGAGCGCGAGGGTATCGAGCGTTGAGCTTACAGCTGTCTGGTTAGGCGTATTCGCAACAGAAGCATAGTCAAATGAATTACGACGCAAGTTTAGGAGGACATTACTGGCATCGTAAGTCAGTGTCGGAGTGAGAAAGGCGAGATTGGAGCTGATGCTATCAAATGTAGTACCGCCTAACCCGCCTGCTGCGCTGAGGATGGTGTAATCAGTGCTAAGCGAATAGTTGCCCGACTCAGGTAAAACCAACACCGTGCCGTTAGTGAGGGTGGCCATGGCGGTGGCATTAATCAAGTCGGAATTGCCTGCGGCATCCACTTCCACCTCATAAACACCGCCACCAGAGAAATCAACACTACCGGAGACGTTCATTGTGCCGATCGAGTTGCCAGGAGCGAGGGAGCCGCCATTGATTGTAATACTGCCAAGTGTGCCACTACCACCCAGCGCACCACCTGCATTGACCGTTGTACCGGAGTTAGCAATGGAGCCATTAACGATAAGCAGTCCATCATTAATGATAGTGGCACCGTAATAAGGGTTGTTGCCAGTCATGGTAAGCGTTCCAGTTCCTGTTTTAGTTAAATAACTAAAGTCAATAATTGTGCCGCTAAAAACAGTGGACGTATTATCGCCACCAACGGTCAGTGTAAAGCCACCCGACCCGGTATCCACATCAACAGTACCATTACCTGCTAACGAGCCAATTGTCAGATCAGATAATGCTTCAAGCATGGCACCAGTACCAACGGTCACCGCACTGTTGTTTCCCAATGTTCCGCCGTTATACACTACTAACTTTCCGCTACTAATATTAGTGCTGCCGGTGTAAGTGTTATTACCACTTATATACGTTGTGCCGCTGCCAACAAAATTGACATCGGTGGTTCCAGTTATTCTGATGGTATCGCCACCCGAAGTACTGTCGTTGGTAAAAAAATAATTACTCTCATTATGGTTGAAATTAAGTGTAGCCGTGCCTGGGCCACCATTGACTGCCGCCGCATTGAGAATGCCTGCCGCACCACCATTACCCATATTCAGTGTGCCGCTGCCGCCAAACCGTCCTAATTCAACAGTAGCTGCACCACTGGCGACCGTTACCAGCCCATCATTAATGATATTCAGCGTTCCGTTTCCCCAGTCGCCTAAACCTAAAGCGTTACTGTTGTTCCAACTAGAACCAGCGCCGTCCACAGTCACTGTTCCTGTAGCGCCAGATAGACGACCGACAGAGCCAAATGTGTTGCTGACCGAACCACCATTAAGAATATTAAGCGTGCCGTTGCCCGAGTTGCCTACGTTTATGCCGGCGTTAATGTTCGTCAATTTTGATCCAGTGCCATCCACTGTAACCGTACCGCTGCTGCCAGCATTGTCACCTATCGAAGTGCTCAAAAAAGAGTCAGCATTGAGCACTTCACCGCCATTGGTAATAGTAAGACTGCCTTCACCAGAGGCGCCCACGTCTAAACTGGCACTTGGGCCAGTGAGCTGCCAGCTTGAGCCAATTCCGTCTACAGTAACTGCTCCACTGCTGCCAGCGTTGCGGCCTATTTCATTACCATAAAAGCTCTCCAATTGGCCGCCGCCAAAAATATCCAGTGCTCCACTATTTACGTTGCCAATATAGACATAACCTGCTACTGAGTCGGTTGTCTGTACCTGTGCGGTGCCGCCATTATCAACAAAGGCAAAAGCATCCTCATCTGGAACCATTGAACCGAAGCCATTAGACCAGTTGCTGCCGTTCTCCCAGTCACCAGTGCCTGCGTTCCAGTTAAAATCAATGGCCTCGGCTGTGCCTAAAACGGCAGTCGTCCCAACCAATGTTGCGACCAATGTGATAGCGGTTTTATGTAAGTAGTGATGGGATAGGACTTCAGATAATGACATCAAGATGGATGAAGTTGTCTTACGTATAAACCGGAAATAGCGGTTCATGGATTATTCCTATTGAGCGAACAAATCCAATTAACTTACGCAGATGAACACATTACGACTATCCGATTTCCGCAAACCGGAAAATTGGACAGGATTTAGGTCAATGAACGGCGAAGTGTCGCAGAGGGGAGCTCACCAAAAAGCTGAACATAATCACTGGAGAAACGTCCCAGATGCCAGAAATGCCAGTGAAAAGCGACTTCGGTAACCGTCACATCACTGTCTTTGGGTCTAAGCAATTGGGCGCGTACCCGATTGAGTCTCAGCCGATAGAGATAGGCGTTAGGACTAATATCCAATACTTTTTTAAAGCAGTATTGCAGATTACGTTGACTGATTTTCAAATCGGTACAGATATCGACGATGCTGTGACAAGTGTGGCTCTCAAGCCCCGAATTTACATAGTTTATAGCCTGATTCACCAATTCACATGCTCGCCGCCGAGCAATCACATCTGGTGAGGTTGTTTCGTGTATCTGAGACGAATCTAAGGTTAATAACACCTGCTCCATAATCGAAGAGGCAACGTATTCTTCACGCCGGGTAAGACCTTCGGTTGAATGTAAAACAGAGTTTTCATAAAGGTGGTCGGTAAAACGATCTAAATATCGACGGTCAATAGCATCAAAAAGCAGTAGATTGTCAGGCGTATTTTCCCAACGTTGTGGGTTAATGGCTCTGGCCGATTCCAGCAGGGCCGATTCTTCAAACCGAAAATAGACGGTTTCTACATCGGCACCGACCTGAATATCCAGCTCGGCATTGCATGGAAGAAAAAATAAGGCATTTTTAAACGCGTTATATTCAGAAAACCGCAGGGAAGTGTCTGAAGAGCGAACAAAAGAAATGGTGCAGAGTTTGGCATCCATGATGCCACGTTTATGAACGGTACAATTTTGCTGCTCAAAAACAACTCTGACATCCTGGTTGCCTAATTCTTTAATTCGCCCTTGATAATCACCAGAAGAAATTTGAGCTATTTCCAATGGTAACCAGTCTTGTGCTGCCTGTTGTTCAGAGACATCACTTAAGTGTTCATCACGATAGAAAGCATGTTGTTTTGACAACATTATTTTAGGTTTCTCGATAGATTCTTTTAAAGATTTTTAAATGAATATACCGTACTTTTATTAATTCTATGAATATTGGTCCCATCTTTAAGGTAAAAAGCTGCGTTCCCACGCGGACCATGGGAACGAGGTTTTTGAAAAATAGAGCTCTTTTAGAACAGCAGTTTGATACCGACTGAAGCTATCCAGTCTTCTTCGCTCTCATCAGCATTTCGGGCGATAGACGCCGTTCGGCCAAATTTGCGTTCGTATTTCAGATCCAGATAAGGCACGACTTTACGGGTGATTTCATAAAACAGTTTGAAGCCGATTTCACCCTCGCTTAAGCCCCGGCCTAATTCCTGACGTTCAACATTCTGGGCAGTAAAGTCCAGTTGATAGTAGGGTTCAAAGCCAAACCGCTGGGTGAACAGCAGATGGTTTTTCTGTTTCAGCCGGGCACTGACATCACCGTAATCACTGATGAAGAAATGCGCCTGCGTTTCAAACAGGTAAGGTGCCAGACCATTAAAGCCCAACGTTAGATAGCGGGTCGATTCTGGTTGGGTATCCACACGCAGACCCAGTTGAGCATCCCAGAAGTCGTGCACATTTCGGCTGTACAACGCCCAGACTTCGCTTTGTTCCAGCTTGCCTTTGTGACCTTCCAGTTCACCTTTCAGCCAGAGCTTGTGATAGTCCCCGCCGATCCAGCCATCCCATTCAACATGGGTTTTATCACCTTCACTGCCACCGCCATGTTGGGCTTCAAACCATAAGGCATGAAAGATTTGCGATTCATGCTCGTGCCCATGCCCATCATAATTATCATCGGCATGGCTGCTGGAGATAAACAGACTCAGCACGAGGATGAAAAACAGATTGGTTTTAGTGATGATCATGATGACCTCCCATCTCTTGTAGTGCTGGTGGAGCAGCTGGTAAATCATCTTCGTCATACTCAGCAACCACTACGGAAGACATCATGCCAGCAGACATGTGATAGAGCAGGTGACAGTGAAATGCCCATTCACCGGGTTCATCCGCTGTCAGTAATACCGAATACTCTGTGCCAGGTGCGACATTTACCGTGTGTTTGTTGGGTAGTTTTTCACCGGGTTGACCGTTTTCCAGCTGCACAAACATGCCATGTAAATGCATTGGATGCGCCATCATGGTTTCGTTTTTAAAGATCAGCCTGACCCGTTCACCATAGTTAAGTTTGATCGGTTCAAAGCCCGGATCGCCATATTTATGGCCATTTAACGTCCAGATAAAGCGTTCCATGGTGCCGCCTAATTTGACCACAATTTCCCTTTCGGCAGGACGCAGATCATCTTGAGTGCCCAGTGATCTTAAATCACTATATTGCAACGCTTTGTGACCTTCTGGCGTACTGGCATCGGCCCAGCCACTTTGCATTTCAGCGGGTTCATCTTCCTGCATCGCCTGATGATCATCGCCGTGCATATCGTGTCCACTATGATCCATCGAATCAGTCTGGCTCATCTGATGATCGCCGTGATCCATATCGTGGCCCATATCAGCCATGGTTAATAATGAACGGGGCCGGTGTGCTGGCACCATTCCTTTCATGCCTGTTCGTGGGGCGAGCGTACCCAAAGCAAATCCGGTACGGTCTATAGATTCCGCTGCAATGGTGTAAGCCTGATCCGCCTCCGGCGTCACAATCACATCATAGGTTTCGGCCACGGCAAAACGGAATTCATCTACGGTGACCGGCTCGATGTACTGACCATCAGCTTGAATCACGGTCATTTGCAAACCCGGAATCCTTACGTCATACATCGACATGGCCGAAGCATTGATAAAGCGCAATCGCACACGTTCACCGGGTTTGAAAAGTCCCGTCCAGTTTTGTTCGTTGGTTTGACCATTGACCAGAAACGCATCGTAACGCACATCGGCCAGATCGGTGGGTGACATCCGCATCTCTCCCCAAGGGCGAACATCTTGCCAGGCGGAAGCTAAACCTTGCTCGCGAACTTCACTGAAAAAGTCGCCGACAGTACGTTGTGAATAATTGTAGTAGTGCGGGCTTTTTTTCAGATTGTTGAAAATCTGCTGACCGATTTCATTGCTGAAATCCGACAATAACACCACATAATCCCGATCAGCTTGAACCACCGGTTCATCTTTGGGGTAAATCACCAACGCCCCGTAATGCCCATCCTGTTCTTGTGTACCGCTATGAGCGTGATACCAGTATGTGCCGTTTTGACGCAGGGTAAAACGATAGGTAAACGTTTCACCGGCTTTGATGGCTTCATAACCACCCAGGCCCGGTACACCGTCCATTTCAGGCGGCAGCAATAAGCCATGCCAATGCACAGATGTTGGCTCATCCAGTTTATTTACCACATGGATAACCGCTTCATCACCTTCGGTGAATTCCAGTATCGGGCCGGGAATACCACCGTTAATAGTGATTCTTTCGACGGTTTTGCCCGTAATATTGACCGGTTCACGATCAATGACCAAGGTATATTCGGTCACATCCGCTATGGCGGAGAAGGGTAATAATACGGCTGAAATAGCGATCAGCCAGCGTGTAAATTGTTTCATGAGATCTATCCTCAACGTGTTTCGATTGGGTATCGGACGATACCCGCTACAACGGGAGGATTAGCTGCGGGGAGGGCGTTCTAGTTTGGTAGGAGATTGACGAACAAGCTGCTCAGCAGCAATGGCCAAGCGACTTTGTGAATAGAGTGAAGCAGTAAAAACAGATTGAAAACCTAAAACACCGGATGCATGACAATTGGCTGTTGCACAATGACAATGATCACTGGCGCAATGCGAATTGGCATCGTGTTTTACTTGAGGTTCAGCATCGGAATCACAATCATGCTGTTGCTGACTCATTTCATGATGCACAGCCATATCATTATTTTCTGCATGCGCAGCAGGCATCAGCATCGACAGCATAAACAAGCCGATAAGCAAATAATGAAAAAGAGACTGTGGTTTTGTCATTAACTAAATACCAATAAGTAACGTTTGGTTAGACACAGAATAAGCGAAAAGTTTTTTTGATGCCAAAATTCTAGAGAGAAAAAAGCAGAGGTTAACTTCTTAATGCAGTTTGACTCCGTTGCGCAACGCGCTACACTATGGCGCATGATCAAGTCTTTTAAGCACAAGGGATTGAAGCGCTACTACGAGACAGGGAGCATGCGTGGTATTCAGGTGAATCATGCCAAGCGGCTCAGAATGCAGGTGGCAGCTTTGGATACTGCAATGGAGATTGATGATCTCGATATACCTGGGTACGGGTTACACCAACTTAAGGGCGATAGAAAAGGGATATGGGCCATAACCGTCAGCGGTAATTGGCGACTGACTTTTGAGTTCTCGGATGGAAATGCGTACCTACTTGATTATGAGGATTACCACTAATGACTATGCACAACCCTCCACATCCTGGTGAGTTCATCATGGCAACCTATATGGAGCCTTATGGGCTAAGTTGTCGCTATCTAGCAGAGCAACTGGACGTCTCTCCCTCTACTTTAAATCGAGTTTTAAAGCAGCAGAGCGGAGTAAGCCCCGAAATGGCACTGCGCCTGTCAAAATCGCTTGGCCGAACTCCCCAGAGTTGGCTTGCCATGCAAGATGCCTATGACCTTTGGCAGGCAGGCAAGAGTATCAAGCTGGATAGAGTTCACAAGGTTGAACTAACAGCTGCATAACCATCAAAACCAAGTAAATCGATCTTATTGGGTTCATGCTCTTTTACGAGCCGTTTATAGGATAATCGATTTAACCTCAATCATATCGCCGACGGCCATTACGCCTTAGAGTTTGTCTTAACAAGTAATTCACGACAACAATAGGTTGAATGTTGGTATGAGTGACCCGATAAAAACAACTGATAGCGAGCAAACGTCAGATCCTGACATTGTCCAGACAGAAGGCGAGAGCGTTGATCAATCTCCAATAAACCCAAAGAAACGAATCATACGATCGTGGTTACTTTTTGGTCTGTTAGCTTTATTAGTTATTCTTCTGGTTGTGCGTGATGACGTAAGACAAAACGCAGCAGAAAGCAGCGAAAATGCACTCCATTACATTGCCTTTGATGTATTAGGCTGGTCTCCAAGAGATCTGTTTATCTGGCGTTTACGAATGGCGGGGTTGTTGGATAGCCCATTGGGGCAACGTTGGATAGAGGCTGTAAATCGAGCGGGCGAGCAACCCGTGCAAGCTGGCGGTCAATTCCGCACAACAGAATCCTTTACGAGTGATGAAGTTGAGGCACATGTTTATCAGGTATCGCTTGAGCGAGGCGAAAAGCTGATATGGCAATTTTCACGTCTGGATAATGCTGAAAGTAGGCTTTACGCCAGCCTGGAGCGTCGTGAAAAAAACGACCAACAATGGTCAACCATCACGGAACTGGATGCAGATGACACAACCAACAGTCAGGTGGTATCCAAAGCGGGTGCCTACCGCATCGTTCTGCAACCAGAGTTATTTGCCAATGCAGAATATTCACTGGCAATGGCCAATGGCGGTTCATTACCATTCCCAGTAGAGGGAGCAGGCCAACGGGATATTGGTAGTGCCTTCGGTGTGGAGCGCGATGGCGGTGCCCGAAAACATCACGGCGTGGATATCTTTGCAGAAAGGGGAACACCAGTTACAGCGGTTATTGATGGTTATGTCCGAACCGGAACAGGCGCTAGAGGTGGTGAACATGTCTGGCTATCAGGCAGCATGATTGGATTCGGCAGTGCTCGTTATTATTACGCCCATCTGGATTCATTCGCGGTTGAGTCCGGCGACAGGGTTAAAAGAGGCGACATACTTGGATACGTTGGCAACACCGGCAACGCTATCACCACGCCACCACATCTTCACTTTGGGATTTACTCAGGCGGCCCAGTTGATCCAGCACCGTTTCTTAAGCCAGAGCCGGAATTACCTGCTCTCTGAGCATCTGAATATTCAGCTAATTATGATTAATTAACTCCAAATAAGTTACTGAATTTGCATGCCATTTAAATCTGTGAAATATTCAATCCAAGACATCTGCAATGGATTGGAAAAATGAAAATAAAGTCATTTGGATTACAAGGATTTCGAGGTTATTCAAGTCGAATCAATGTTGAATTTCCCAATTTGCGAGTATTGGTCGGAAAAAACGACATCGGTAAATCAACTATTCTTGAAGCACTGGATATATTTTTTAACGATGGTAAGGGAAGCGTAAAGCTAGATAAAGAGGATATCAATAAAGCTAATCTGTTGACGGGCGATAACACTATCGAAATCTCTGTAGAGTTTGAAGACTTACCATCCAAGATTGTTATTGATTCATCAAACGAAACCACACTATCAGCTGAGTATTTGCTAACACCATCCAATACGCTGAAGGTGATAAAGCGTTATCCAAATGCGGGAGCAGCAAAAGTTTATATCAAAGCAAACCATCCAAATGCGGATGGATGCAAAGAGCTACTACTTAAGAAAAACGCTGATTTAAAAAAGATATTAAACGATCAATCTTTAGTGTGTGCAGACAAAACCAAAAACTCTGAGTTGCGAAAAGCTATATGGCTTGGTCAAGCTGATTTGCAGTTAGAAGAAACCGAGATAGAGGTGGCAAAAATTGACTCAAAAAATATTTGGGATCAATTGAAAGCTTACATGCCTCTTTATACGCTATTCCAATCTGACAGGAAGAATAGCGATGGAGACAGTGAGGTGCAAGATCCAATGCGCCTGGCTGTGAAGGAAATTTTAGGAGATCCAGGAATACAAGCGGATTTGGCTAAGATTGCGGACACTGTAAAGTCAAGGCTTGACGAAGTAGCCAGACAAACGCTTGTTAAGCTCAGCGAAATGAATCCAGATATTGCATCCTCCTTGAATCCCCAAATACCAGATTCAGGAACACTGAAGTGGGGTGATGTTTTCAAAAGTGTTGCCATTTCTGGTGATAACGAAATCCCTATTAACAAAAGAGGAAGTGGTGTTAAGCGGCTAATATTGATAAGTTTTTTTCGTGCTGAGGCGGAAAGACGGCAACGCGAGGCGGGTTTACCAAGCGTTGTTTATGCAATTGAAGAGCCTGAGACATCTCAGCATCCAGACCACCAACGTGCCTTGATAGACGCCTTAGTTGCATTATCGGATGTGCCACGTACACAAATTATCCTCACCTCGCACAGCCCCGAAATCGTAAAGCGTTTAAAGTTTGAAAATATTCTCTTAATAACCGGCCAAGACTCAGCTTCAATACGACAAGTGCAAGAGCATGAGCTTCCTTATCCCAGTTTGAACGAAGTCAATTATGTGGCTTTTGGTGAACCATCGTTTGAGTATCACAATGAACTTTATGGCTATATTGAGTCACAGGGAGCACTTGAAGCATATAAAGCTGGAAAACCAACTGTTGCTTATAATCGGTTAAACCGTAATGGAACCACCACACCACTACAAATAATCTTAACCGAGTATGTGCGCCATCAAATACACCATCCTGAAAACACCAGTAATCCTAAATTCACAGACGCCCAGCTAAATCAATCTATTGAGGATATGCGAATGCATATCCAGGCAAATCCTTGATCGGAGAAAAGCACATAATAAGCGGCTGTCGCCAAAGGACCAAAAGGGGCGGGGACCAAAAGGGTCAGAGTCAATTGAAATCCATCCGGCTATCAGTGATAAAGTCGTCATAAAAAACTAGTATCAATAAGATAGCTCACCATCTACAAATATATATCGAATGAGGTGCAAACATGGATGAATTAAAACAGAAAATCGCATTATTTATTGATGCTGATAATGCGCCCGCGAGTAAGTTTGAAGATGTTCTGAGCGAGGTCGCAAACTATGGTGTGGTTACCATTCGTAAAGCCTATGGCAATTGGAAGTCGCCTACGCTCAAGGCTTGGGAAGATCTGTTGCATGAATATGCCATTCAACCCATCCAGCAATATGATTTAACCAAGGGTAAAAATGCGTCTGATATCGCATTGGTGATTGATGCGATGGATGTGATGTATACCAAGCAAATTGATGTGATGTGTTTTGTGTCATCGGATTGTGATTTTACGCCGATGGTGACTAGAGCTTTAGCGGAAGGGAAGGTTGTGCTGGGGTTCGGTGAGCGGAAGACACCATCGGCATTTGTTAACGCCTGCTCTAAGTTTCTTTTTCTGGATCAAGAAAAAGAAGTCACCAAAACAGCGGTTAAACCCAAGAACATCAAATCCGATACCAAACTGATTCATTTGCTACGGCAGGCCATCGAGGCAACCGAAGACGAAGACGGCTGGGCGGCGCTGGGGCCGGTTGGTTCTAACATCTCGAACAAGACGTCATTTGATACTCGAAACTATGGCTTTAAAAACCTCAGCAGCCTGTTTAAAGCGATTGATTTATTTGAATTAAAACGTGGCCCAGGTAATTCGTTTTTAGTACGCAATGTTCGCAATAAGTAAATGCCATTTGTGGCTATGGCCTGAATAAGACCAGGTTTCTTTTATGTTGTTTTTCCAAAAAATGTTTATGAAATTGATCATCCCAATTGTTTTCTCTCTGGGGTTATCGGGAGTGATATTGCCTTCCTGGGCGGATGAGGCCACCGAGTACAAAATCGAGCAGATGAAAGACAATGTGTATCGTTTTTCGGCGGGTCATTATCATTCGATATTTGTGGTAACCGATGCGGGGATTCTCGTCACCGACCCAATTAATGATGCCGCGGCGAGCTATTTAAAAAAGGAATTGGCTAAGCGGTTTACTGTGCCGATTCGCTATCTGGTATACAGCCATAATCACATTGACCATACCATGGGCGGCCATATTCTTGCCAACAGGGATATTCGGGTGGTGGCACATGAATTTGCTGCAGAAGATTTGCAATGGACAAAAGCGCCAACCGCTTTACCAGATATCACGTTTCAGGATGCTAAGACCTTGCAACTGGGAGACAGTGAAATCCACCTGCAATATCACGGCCCAAACAATGGTCGTGGCTCAGTCAGTATGCGAGTTATGCCAGCCAATGTGCTGTTTGTGGTGGATTGGATTGTGCTTGGCCGAATGCCTTATCAGAATCTTTTAGGCTATGACATTCATGGCATGATTCATTCCACCCGGGAAGTGCTGGCGGCTGAACCGTTTGATTTATTTATCGGCGGACATGCTGATACCGGCACGCGCGAGGATGTGGAGCATTATCTTGGTTATCTGGAAGCGCTTTATGCAGCTGTGCGTGAGGGCATGCTGGCGGGGAAAACGCTTGAAACGCTTCAGGCTGAAATTCGCTTACCGGAATATGCGCATTTGCGGATGTATGATGAATGGCTGCCAATGAATATTGCCGGTGTTTATCAAACCCTGGTGGAGCAATCCTACTTTAATTTTCGACCGGATCTGAACGTTGAATTCTAGATCAGGAGTATCTGAGTAAACGTTACGAACTAAGGAACGTAACGAAATCAAAAGAGTAGGATGGCCACCACCCGTTATTTCATTTCTTTCACGGCAAGCCAGAATCAATTTTTACACTGTCTTTGAGATTAACACTCTGCATATTTTTAAGCTGTCATTGCCTTCTTACGTCGTAAACCCAAAAAGCCTAATAATGCCGGGCCAAATAAGAATAATGACGCTGGAACAGGCACTTCACTCACCGATTGACTGATTTCTAAATTGGCAAACGTATCACCAAACACCACATCAAAATTAAAGCCCATAAGGGATGGATAAATGATGCTATCAAAACTACCGACAATGCTGGCAAACGTTAAGAACTGAAATGTTCCTACTTGCACATTATCACCAATAAACTCAAAGGTTAGTAAACCGGCCAGAGAAGCCTCATGTGAAATATTAAAGATATCTGAACTGGTTTCATTAAACTCCACCACCATTGAACCGAATTCACCTTGAGTGTAATTGCCATTAATGGTCATCGTACCAATCGAGTTACCTGCATTTATGCTGGCATAGTTGTCAGAACTGGTGCCATTCACCGTGACATTGCTGTTAATGATGCCTGTACCAGATAAGCTACCGCCGTTGATATTGACACTGGTTTGAGTGATGACGCCGTTATTTATGGTTTGCCCAGCGGTTTGGGTGTAATTACCCACTGAACTGCCATTACCTCTTATGGTTGCTTTTTCATTGTTAATAAACACGCCCGTATTAATAATCTCGTTCATATTCTGAAGAGTACTATTATTGGTCATGACGCCATTATTGGTCACGGTGTCATTAATTGCATTGGAGAATACGTATTTATTCGTAAATGAACCATTATTAATTAACTTACCGGCATTAGTGAAGCGACCCTCATTGTTCATCGTGCCATCATTAATTAAAGTGGAATCGATATAGTTATTGAATCTACCCGCACTGGTATTAGTTAAGGTTCCCGTATTGGTCAGGGTTGCTCCTCTATAACTTGATAAAACACCTCTATTCGTGAGGGTATCTTGATTGGTTAACTGCCCGTAATTAGTCAATGTGCCTGAATTGTTAAACTCAGCCTGATTATCAATGAAGCCATCATTTTTCAAGCTACCACCGTTGTTGTATATATAGCCGGTGTTAGTGATGTGACCGCTTGCTGCATTATTTAAACCACTGACATGAGTAGTCAGACTGCCTGTATTTAACAGCACCCCATCATTTTTTAAATCACTGAATTTACCGTAAAAGGTACCATTATTTATAAAAGTCCCTTCGTTTGCTAAAACAGGATCTTTAACAAATGGCTGACCAATAACGGATAACTCATTATCATTTTGAAATTGTGTGCCCGTCACAATGGTTGTGGTGGCATCATCATTAATCGTTAAAGGTGATGTATTGACTCCAATTAAAACACTATCGGCACTTGCCGCAGTACTTAAAACGATTGATGAAATAAAAAATGTGCTGAGTACAGAACGTTTTAAAGATTGAGTTTGCATGTTCAAAGTCTCTTAAATCTATGCAACTCAGCCACCTTAACAACATCATCAAGGTCTGTAGTTTTCCGTCCTTAGTTCACACCAAGTTTGGCAATAATAAAATGGGCTATAGTCCAACCCAACCGAAATATGATGATATAGAGACGGATGACATGGCACTATCCGATTTTCGCAAAGAGATAAATTAATCATTTATCGAGAACACGGATAATCTTTATTAATTTTTTTGGATTAGAATCAGTCGGTTTTTATAAACCTAAGCCTGAATGATTAAAGGGGAGATTATGTTTACTTTTCGTTGCCTGCTTATATGACATTACAAGTCTGATATTCGATATCGGCCACATAAAGCCGTATCAATCGCAGCTAAAAAGTAATGATTTTAATTAAAGGCTCGATGTAATGTGGTGGAAGGCAACTCGCCAAATAATTGCAGATAATCCTTGGAAAAACGACCTAGATGCCAAAAATGCCAGTCACTGGCTAACTGCGTGACTGTCACACCGATATCAGCTGGTTTTAGAAGTTGTGCACGAACCCGGTTTAAACGTAATCGATACAAGTACGCATTGGGGGTGATTCCCATTGTTTTTTTAAAGTTATATTGCAGATTACGCTGGCTGATATGTAAATCTTTACAAATATCGATAATGGATGGACAAATCTGTCTCTCCAGGTTGGCGTGCATATAGTCTATTGCCTGCCTTACTGATTTTGCCGCCCGACGGCGAGACAGTACATCAGATGATTGTTCATCAAACACTAAAGATGAATCGAGAGAGAGCAAGACATATTCCATTACTGATAAATTAATATCTTTCTGCTGCTCATGCAGATTATCATCCGAACTCAGTGCCGAAAGCTGATATAAATAATCGGTAAAATCCTCTAGGGGTTCCCGGTTAATACCATCAAATACCAAAATACGGTCTGTCGGCATTTCCCAATATTTTGGGTTAATGACTCTTGCTGCTTCAATTAATTTAGACTGTTCGAATCTAAAATAGACCGTTTCAACACCGCTCGCTGCCTGAATATCGACTTCGACATTTGAAGGCAGAAAAAATAATGAATTATCGAAAGCATCGTACTCAGAGACCCGTACCTGATTTGCAATGCGTGCAAAAGAAACCGTACAGAAGTCCCGCTCAATAATGGCACGTTTGTGTATGACCTGATTTTGTTGTTCAAACACAACTCTGACATCATCATTACCCACTTCACGATAATGCCCACGAAAATTCCCTGCGGATAATTGCATTATCTCAATGGGCAACCAGTCTTGTGCCATCTGCTGTTCATAAGCATCGAACAAAGGCTGATCACGATAGACGGTGTGGTGTGTTGACGTCATTTTTAATGCATCAGCAAAGATATGAGAATGACCATGATAGTAAAACCATAAAATAATCAGTGAAAATGACTATACCTTATTCATTAACGTATTGGCATCTAAACAAAAATGAGCTTACTGGCTTGGTATTTGTTATCAAACAAACAAGCCTAATAGTTACCCACGGAGGCTTTTGAATACTATCTATATAAGGTTTTCGTACCTTGTCTCTATAAGCTTCAACTGCAATAAAGTTTTAAAATAAACGTATGACTTGATATTTTGTTTATGAAACATGTATCCGACAACTTGGTATTTTAGGAAAAATCTTATGCAACAAAATCGTGTGGATCCGTTAACCAATGGTGCGACGGCAGTTATTACCCATCAGGTTGCCAAGGATAAACATCCCGAATACGAAGCATGGTTAAATGAAATTGCTCCACATTGTAAAAGCTCGCCGGGGCATCTGGATCTGAACGTGATTCGGCCTATCGCAGGATTGACTGAAACGTATACGATTATTATTCGCTTTGATAACCAATCACATTTACGGGGCTGGATGGAATCGGCCAAACGCAGTGAGCTGATAGCCCAAGTTTCACCATTACTGGTGAAAGGCGATGATTTTTATATTAACAGCGGGCTGGATTTCTGGTTTACCCCGGAGCAGGCAAATACCAAAATTCCTATTCGTTGGAAACAGGCTTTGGTCACCTGGTCAGCTATCTATCCGCTGGTACTGATGTTGCCATTTTTGTTGCCACCCATTCACAGGTTGGGACTGCCTGATAATCATTATCTCGACACATTGATCATTACCGGTATTGCGGTTTTGCTAATGGTTTATGTGGTAATGCCGCGCTACACCAAATTAATTCACGCATGGCTGTTTCGAGGTTGTTAGGTTTAGAAAAAGGATCTTGAGATCAAGAGGCTTCAAATGCTGGCTATTTTACTCGAACCAGATGATTACCCCATCGGTACTATGAAATGACTTTAGAACGGAAGATTGCTGGGCTTTTTAAGCTTGATGATGACAACTGGATGAGGCACGCAAACCCCATTAGTGTTTGGACCCGATACTCTGTGCTTCCTGTTATCGTTCTCGCGTTCTGGAGTAGAGAGTGGATAGGCTGGTGGTGTTTGGTGCCAGGGCTGTCATCGCTTCTCTGGTTATTTTTCAATCCAATTCTTTTCAAAAAACCGAAATCTACCAAAAACTGGGCATCGAAGGCTGTTCTGGGCGAGCGTGTTTTTTTGAACCGGGATATTGTTCCAATACCGGATAGCCATAACACTCCGCTACACGGCATTCTTAATGGAATTTCGTTGATAGGCGTACTGGTATCGGTCTGGGCGACTGTTTATTTCTCAGTATGGGGCGCTGTATTAGGTGTTGCATTGGCTTATCTTGGCAAGAGCTGGTACCTGGACCGAATGGTCTGGCTATACGAAGATATGAAGGATAAAAACGAGCTTTATCGTAGCTGGGAATATTAGGGCTTGAATCAAGTCACGAGGTACACATTCCAGCTCCCTCATGAATCCTATTATGACGATTATCAATAACGCCAAAAACAAAATAAAACGAAATCTTCATTCCAAAAAACCAATAGAGATATCGCTTTTTTTCCTCAGCTCCATCTCACTGAATATTATTAAATCTCACTTTAGTTAATCTAATAAAAAAGCCATCCAACCCAAACTGTCTACCTAGCTGATCACTCCATCCTGTGCCGTTATGAAATGGTCGTTAAGACTTAAGTCATAAATTTTATTTATACCGAACATAAATATTTATGCCTTTTATTTATTGCCTCTCTGGTCTAGATTAAAAAAACCAGAAATGACTGGTCATCAGTGACACGCTTTTCCGCCTATGGAATTGCAAATCGAAAGGATGAATATTTTGGCATTACTAGATCTGGCAACAGCATGTAAACACATTGCTTTTACGGTTGGTCGAGGCGTCATTACTGGCATGTTGGACGCCTCGAACTCAACCAATGTAAAGGGTAAACCCCAACATCAGCCCGATATCATTACCAATGATATCCTGGTCGATGCCTTCTCGTGGACCGGCTACCTAGCCCGGAAATTGTATTCGTAACAAATACAAATTCGTTTCCCAATGTTCACCACCAAGGAGAAGGCTTAAATGTCGATTTCCCATCCGATTATTGCCGTTACCGGTTCGTCAGGAGCCGGTACTTCAACCGTAAAACATGCTTTTGAAGATATTTTTCGCCGGGCAAATATCAAACCCGTCGTTATTGAAGGCGATAGCTTTCACAAATATACCCGTGAAGAAATGCGTGCTGAAGTCATCAATGCTGAAGCAGAAGGCCGCTCGCTGACCCACTTCGGGCCGGAAGCAAACTGTCTGGATAAATTGGAAAAACTATTCCAAACCTACTCTGAAACTGGTCGTGGCGAAAAGCGTCACTACATTCATGATCAGTGTGAAGCCACCAGATATAACCAACCTCCCGGCACTTTTACCAAGTGGAAAGAAATCGATAATGACAGTGATTTACTGTTCTATGAGGGGTTGCATGGCGGTGTGGTGACTGATGAAGTCAATATTGCCCAGTATGCCGATCTGTTGATTGGTGTGGTGCCGGTTATCAATATCGAATGGATTCAGAAAATCAAACGTGACTGTGCCAACCGTGGCTATTCACAAGATGCCGTAGTAGACGTCATCCTCAAACGGATGCCAGATTATATTCACCATATAACACCACAATTTTCCCGCACCCATATCAACTTCCAGCGGGTGCCTCTCATTGATACGTCCAACCCTTTTGTGATGCGTGAAATACCGACCGCGGATGAAAGCCTGTGTGTGATCCGTTTCAAGAACCCGCAAGTGGCGGATTTTCCCTATTACCTGTCGATGCTGAAAGACTCGTTCATGTCACGTCCCAACAATATCGTGGTGCCTGGCGTCAAGATGGGCCTGGCGATGGAAATCATTCTGACACCGTTCGTCGAAAGGATAATGGAGAAACGCAAGCGAGGTTAAAGATGCTGTAACGGTCGATTGAGAGAACGTTTCAGATGGGAATGTTCTGATTATGAAACGATATGAATTTTTATCGACTGGATACTTACACACCAAAAAACCGATAGAAATAACGCAGTTTTTCCTGAGCTTCTTCCAGCGAAATCTGGGTAAATCTCACTTCGGTATGGGCTTGTTGCTGGGCCAGTAAAAAGGCATCAAGTACAAACAAGGTGCCAACTTTGGGATAGCCGCCCATGGTCTGACGATCTTTCAGCAAGATGATTGGCTGACCATCAGGGGGCAGTTGAATGGTGCCGTAGGGGATGCCTTCGGAAATAATGCCCTGCACATTAGGCATTATCGGTTCGCCTTCCAGCCTTATCCCCATGCGATCGCTTTGCGTCGAAATCCGATAGGTCCAGTGATAAAGCTTTTCCAGTTCGGCTTCGTCAAATTGATCAGTTTGTTCGTTAGGAATGACGCTGAGAATTAAAGAGCGCTGGTAATCAGGGATAAATAAGGGTGGTACATGTGTTGTCAGTTTTGGTTTGTGTTGACTGCATGGCAAAAAGTCATCGGCTTTTAACGGATTGCCGTAACCGTCAATGCCGCCGATTTTTTCTCGCATGACCGTCGCGACAGAGCCAAAGCTGGGCTGCAATTCAAAACCATCCTGTATTGCCAGGTAGCTGCGTATTCCTGAAGAGGCATGGGCAAAACTCAGTTTATCTCCCACCATGAGGGTATGCGTCTGCCAGTTATCAATGGGTTGGTTATTGAGAGTGGCGTTCATTTCGGCGCCGGTTATGGCAATAGTGGTATTAGCTAATACTTCAAGTTGTAAACCACCAAAACATATCTCCAACGCAGGACTGTTAGACCGGTTATTAAGTAAGCGGTTTGCCCATAAAAAAGCATGTTCATCGGCAGCACCGCCGGGGGAGAGTCCGATATGTTGATAGGCAAAGCGTCCCAAATCCTGTACCAGCGTTAAAATGCCGGGTTTGAGCACTTTTAAACCTGGCTGCGTCATTCGAGCTGGCCTCCTGCCAACAGAAATTCGGCTTTGCTGACCGAGACAAATTTCACTCTGTCACCGGGACGCACCGGGCATAATTTCGGGCTGTGACGATCAAACATTTTCATCGTCGTACGTCCCAGAATATTCCAGCCACCAGGTGTACTGATCGGATAAACCGCTGTTTGTTGATCGGCAATGGCAACTGAACCAGCTGCAACATGAGGCCGTGGTGTTGTCAGTCTTGGTGTGGCGAGTTGGTCGGATACATTGCCCATATAAGCAAAGCCAGGTGCAAAGCCAATGGCAAAGATTTGATAAATGGTTTCACTATGCCGTTGAATAACGTCATCAATGCTGATTTGATGATACTCGGCAACATGTTGTAAATCAGGCCCCACCTCGGGGTGATACCACACCGGAATCTCAACCAGATTACCCATTTCGGTCGGGCTGATATTCAAGTTGGCGAGATGCTGCTGAATTTTATCCTGAATACTGGGGAAGTCATTCTTGCGGGGATCATAACAAAGCATCAGGGTGGTATAGCTTGGTACAAGTCCACGAATTTCTTCCTGAAATTCTTTTTGCAGGCGTTTGGTGGCGGCACGAATGATGGGGACCAGATCCGTATTTATCTGATCACCAAACCGGATTAACACGGCATCCGGTCCAGCATGTTCAATATGAAACTCGAGTTTCATCAGCAGCGATATAGTTTGTTGAAGGAGTTGCGGATATGTCGAACAGCCTTAACCGATTCAGCGTTATCACCATGTACACATAATGTGTCGGCATCAAGCTTTAATCGCTGACCATTTCGGCTGATGACGCTACCTTCGGTGGCCAGCAATAACGCCTGTTCAAGGATTTGCTGTTCTGAATGATAAACAGCGCCTTCCTGAGTGCGGGGGCGCAGTTGGCCGTTATTCTCATAGGCACGATCAGCATAGGCTTCGAATAGTAATTTGATACCAAACTCTGCAGCAATCGATTCAGTTTTACGATTATCAGTGGAGGCCAGCACCATCAAGGGCAAGTTGCTATCGTAAGAGGTAATGGCCTCAAGTACTGCACGCAGAATATCGGGATCTCGCATCATATCGTTGTAGAGCGCGCCATGTGGTTTGACATATTCAACACGAGAATCATGTGCCCGGCAGATGCCATCCAAAGCGCCAATCTGATATTGCACCATGGAAATAATTTCCAGTGGTGTGCATTGCATGCTGCGACGGCCAAAGCCAATCAAATCGGGATAACTTGGATGGGCGCCAATTTGTGTTTTGGCTTGTTTCGCCAACAGGACAGTTCGGGTCATGGTGACTGGATCAGAAGCATGAAAACCACAGGCGATATTGGCCATATCCACCAAGGGCATAATCTGTTCATCCATCCCCATAGACCACGGCCCGAGACTCTCGCCCATATCACAGTTCAATAGCAGTTTTTTGATTGGGAGTTGGCGTTGGTTCATGGTTCAGTTGGTTCAGTAAATGAAACGGTAGGTAAAGGATACACCCTTATTTTAACGACAGTAATTTGTCTTGGTTAGCAGTAACATTCAATAGCAGGTATGCTTATTTAGAGGAATGGTTCCTGTGACACGAACTTATAAAAACCTTAAATGTCACAGGTTTTATTCGTTTGGCAGCAGCCTCAAATAATAAGACTAAACCAGCGTGAGTGAGTGCTGTGTGTATGTTAGCCAAACGTTTGCAGACCCTAAGCAGCGAAATAGCAAAGGGTTATATAAATGGAGAGAGTAGTAGACGTCCACCAGACGGTACTGTTTTCTGTTCGAAATAATTAATAATAATTGAGGGCAGGTGCTTATGGTATCTAACGATCTAAATAATAGCTCGACGCCTAACTGGGCCAGTATTCTTGGCGTAGTGGCGATCATGCTTGGTGTCTTTCTGACAGCAATGCATGGCACAGAGCTGATGAAACAATCTGTATTGACTTCAAATATGCCGGCATCGGGCGAAATGCCTGCGGCTGATTGTCCTTTAGGCGAACTTGATGAAGAAGGTATCACGCTGGAGCAGTGTGAATTCCTTGTTGATTACGTTCAAGGTGTTGCACAGGCGACCCCAGAGGGATTCCCGGGCACGATGATGACTCTGGCATTAATCGGTACCTTACTTGCGTTTGCATCAGTGATTATCGGTGGCGCTTTAGTGAACTATACCTCATGGTCTTCCATGGCAGCAGTGGTGGTATTTGCAGGACTGGCAATAGTTGATCTGCTGCAGTTTGCAACTGTGGTGAACGCGGGACCTATTTTGCGAGGCATGTATCTTTGGAGCATCCTGCTGTGGTTCATTCTGCATTTGATGTTACTGGTCGGAGCTCTTGCTGGTCGACATACCGAAGCGGCACGAATTGCCTGATTCTCACAAATAATTAATTGGAAGACATTATGCAAAGACAAGGTTTTAACAGAGCGGTCGTCGTCCTTCACTGGTTGCTGGCCGTATCCATCTTTTTTCTCTTCATTTCCAGCTGGTGGATGATGGGGCTACCTTTACCGTCTGAGGAGCTTCAATTCCGGGCTTTCCCGTTTCAATTGCACAAAAACATCGGCTTGACGCTGGTGGTACTGCTGATTGTGATGCTTTACATGCGATTTAAATATCCACCGGCTCCACCGTCGGCACAGGATATGACGCCGTGGATGCATAAATCAGCGATTCTGGCGCACATTGCCATTTACGGTCTGATCTTTTTTGTCTGTATCAGTGGTTATCTCTCTTCGGCGCATACCAAGTGGGATACCGTAGTGTGGTGGTCATTTACCTTGCCACGCATTGCTGAAGCCAACGAAGATATGAATGAATTCTGGGGTGAGTTACACACTTACTCAGCATGGATTCTGTTGGCATTAGTTGCTGTGCATGTCAGTGGGGCGATTTACCATTCGTACCGAAATGACGGCATTATCAGACGCATGATGCGTTGGTAAGAATTGCTGTAATGCAAAAATTGAAGGGCCGCTTTGCGGCCCTTTTTTTTGTAACCGCCGACAGGGATTTTCATTGTCGGCGTAAGTTTTCAAGCAATGTCTGGTGAAATTTATCAGGCGCCTGAATTTGTGGCGAATGCCCCAACTCTTTAAAAGTGATCAAAGTGGCATTCGGTATTTGATCAGCCACTTGCTGACTGATTTTTGGGTAGTTACCCAGCTCAGATTGTTTGTCTTTTGGTGCCAGGTTTTTACCAACCGCTGTATTATCCTGTTCGCCTATCAGCAATAAAGTTGGCACCTGCAGATTTTTAAATTCATACACTACTGGCTGAGTCAGAATCATGTCGTAGGTCAACGCTGAGTTCCAGGCGACAATTTCCTTTCCCGGGCCACGAAACATGCCGGCCTGCATTTCCACCCACTGATCGTATTCAGGCTGCCAGGTCCCTGCGTAATAGGTATTTTTTTGATAATTACGAATGCTCTCTGCATTGGTTTTCAGAGCATTTTGATACCAGCCATCGATTTCACGGTAGGGCACCCCTTTAGCCAGCCAGTCCTCAAGGCCTATGGGATTTACCATCACTAACTGCTGAACCTTGTCAGGATTTAGCAAAGCATGACGAGTGGCCAGCATACCGCCCATTGAATGGCCCATAACCGAGTAACGCTCAACAGCTAAATAATCAAGTAAAGCGCTGGTGTTGGCGGATAATTGATGAAAGCTGAATTGATAGTGCTCAGGTTTACTCGATTTACAGAAGCCGACTTGATCCGGTGCGATAACACGATAGCCATTCTCTGTCAGAAATTGAATAGTGCCTTCCCAAGTGGCTGCGCAGAAGTTTTTACCATGCAGCAGCACCATTGTCTGACCATTGGGTGTTTCAGGCTGAATATCCAGAAAGGCCATCTCAAGTGACTGACCTTGTGAATCAAACTGGAAATAGTCAACGGCAAACGGATACTCAAAACCTTCCAGCCTCGGACCGTAATTATGTTCCGTGGCCAGAACCGGCAGGGTGAACATCATCAAAGCGATGCAAAGCAGGCGAGACATAAACATTTTCTCCATAAACAAGCCCAAACGATGATGGTGATGGTTTTATTACGACTCTAGCTGCTTATAGCTGTGGCTATCAAACCAATTATCCAGCCAATCAAAGCAATCATAAGGACTAAAATGCTCAGTAATACGGCAATAAAGATAATATTCTCGATCAGCGATTTACGATAAACTTGTTGGGGTTGTTGCTGATATTTATCCAAAAGTGCTGCATTACGTTTATTGGCTTTCCAGACAAAATCAAACACATCGCCAGCAACCGGAATAGCACCTAATACGGTGTCAATCATCATATTAATGACCATTCTGCCCAGAATCATTCGTGGTACGCCTATTTGGTGAGCTTTGTAGATGATAACGCTGGATAACAGCCCGCCTATAAAATCGCCGATGCCAGGAATCAGACCAATAAAGCCGTCTAGCCCGATTTTATAGCCACCCGGAAGGGTAATGCTCTCATCGAGAAACCAACTTAAACGTTCGACAAAGCGACTTTTTGTTTTCATGATTCGATATCCTTATTTTAGTCTTGTTGATAATACGCATATTTTAACGGGGGTTTAAGCTTGACCAGTTCACCATCAACTTCTGCTACTTCAATAAAGGTTGCTGTTCAGCTGCTGTTCTCATGCAGTAAAGTGGTTAGCATACTGTAATTCAATTGCCAGTCTGCCATCTTTTCCGACCGCCGCAATCTGGGAAAGAACTTGTTATTTCAGGCACTCACGCGGTAATTACCTTATCTGCACAGCCAGCTTATTTATTAACAAACTCTGTCAATGAGTCGGGCCACTGATTACTGTTCATACCAACCATCGCTCTGTTTAATAAATGATTGCTTGGTGAGATAGGTAAAATCACCCTTTGACCAGTGATAGCGAGAAATCAGTATATTGCTCGGATCACCCTCTAGTAGATTAAAACTGTTGGGGAATCCCGGTAATAAACGGTCGGAAGTCGTTGTTCCGGCATGAGAGACAATAATGCCACCGTGAACATGGCAATAATCCAGATGTACATGGCCACTAAGAATGATATCCGGGCCATTGGCCTGAAAAGCTTGGATAGCTTGTTCAGATCGACCAATCAAGCCACGATGTTGATGCCCGGTAGGTAACCAGAAAGGATGATGTGCCACCAGAATCTTGATTTGCTGGGGTGAGGCGGATTCAAAAAACGCAGCGATCCGTTTGATTTGCTGGGCATTGATACGTCCTTGGGACCAATCCAGCGAATTGCCTACTCTTCTGGCCGTGTTGATACCGATGACTTTATATGTCTCTGTTTCAGTTGTTGGTTCCAAATCTGCAGCAATAAAGCGTTGCCATTTTTTCCAGGGGTAGAGAAACCGTTCATGCAGTCGGTAAGTACTTAAATCATGATTGCCGGGGATAATTAAATAAGGGGCAGAAAGCCTTTCAAGAAAATTAGCGGCCTGAATAAACTCGCTGGTTTTAGCTCGCTGTGTCAGATCCCCACTGATGATAATCAGCTCTGGGGACAATTCAGTTATTTTCTTTTCGAGTGCCGATATCACTTCGGGTATCAACCGGCCAAAATGTAAATCCGAAATATGTAAAATTCGTTTCATACACAACCTCTGGCTGGTGGCGGGGGGCTATTAAGACATTGCTTAACACCTGACATTTTTAATTGTCCTGACTTCTGCCTTCCTAAGCCTTAATGTAAAGCAATATCATCGCAAGAAGTTATTTAAGTACTTGTCTTTTATGGAAAAATAACTTAAAAGGAAAGTTGGAATTATTTCCAGCGAATTTCAAGGAGGGGGGGATGAAACAGCTTAAAAGGGTTATTTTCACCGTTTTTTGTTTTAGTTTTATGACGACAGTTCAGGCCAATGATTTCGATATCGTCGGCCTGAAATTAGGTATGACCTTTGAAGAAGTAGAAAAGACGCTGCTTGATTATGGCGCGAAACCGGAAAGTATCCAGCAGCAACATCAATATTTTCAATACCACGACGGCGCTGAACTCCACAAAACAGAGACTTTTCTGCATAGCGTGACGGCTGGAAAAGAGGTGATGGGGGAAAAAGGCCGGGATCAGGATAGCTTCATTGTGAATTTTTCGTCGCCACCGGAACAGTCTCGGGTTGTGGCGATTACTCGAATTGTCACAACACGTAATAATCCCACGACAGTAGGCCAATACATGGCGGCCCTTAACGATAAATATGGAGAAGCTCAGACGATAGGGAGTCGTCTTGTCTGGTGGTTTCCAGAGGGGAAGCAGAGTTGTTATTCCGCCACCAATCTGGTGATGTCGCCAGATATTGATCAGATTATGAAAAGTATTTTTTTGTCGAGTGGGAACCGATATTTTCTGGATAGATTTCAAAATACCAAACTCACCAGTGTTGATGATTGTGCAGGCTATCTTGTATACGAATTGGGCATGTTACAGCCAGATGCACCAGCCAATAGAGTCACTGCCACCATGATTGATGCACCAACGTGGGTGAAAGCTAACCTGAAATCCATGGAATGGGTTGAGCAGCTGCAAACCGAAGCCACTGAAGCCAGACTTGCTGGCAGTAGTAAACCTACTTTATAAGGAACAAGCAGATGAAAAAAATACTTATTATTAGCCTACTTTCTCTTTGGATGACAGCCTGTGGTTCAGGGCTGGAAGGCACTTATGCTGATGATATTGGCATCTATAACTACACCTTTGAACCGAATGGCAAAGTGATGATTCGTGAAAAAGGACAGATGCAGGAATATGAATATCACGTTGATGGTGACCAGGTATTCATTGAGTTGAGCGAAGAGGATGAGGAAGTCCTGGTGATTAACGATGATGGTTCGCTGTCACCTAAAGGCTTGAAAAATGTTTATTTGATCAAGCAGGAATGAGTTCGGTCATTTAATATTGCACTCTTAAAAAGGCGCTTTTTTGCGCCTTTTTCTGTTTAATCATCTGGAGTTTTTTATCAATTTCCGTTTAGCTAAACTGCTTGGTTTTATTCTTTTAAGTTGGATAAATTGATATTGACTCTCAACCATAGTGACGAAACATTTTTTGTTTAATAAATTTTATTAGCCTTCTATCCTGCCGAAATTACTGACAGCTTGCTGCCAATAGATGATGTCACGGCCCACTGCCTCGGCCAATCCAGCGAGAATGAGAGGTATGAACGACTCATTGACAATCAATTCGTATTGAGAACGCTTGCGCCTTCCCGAAACCTGCTCAGCCACGCTGAGTCCTTGATGCTGGCCATGACCATAAACTGTATAAGAGGTGAAACCGACTATCTGCTCAATGGAAAGCAGGTAATCAACCAGATCTTCCTCTAGTTCCGGCGCAACATTGAGCATCAGTAAGCTGATTTCCTCTTTGATATGTTCAGGGGGGGACGTGTTCATACGCGGTCTCCAGGGTTGTTAAGAGGACGATGAAATGCTTTATAAATAATTGGAAGCATGAAAAGGGTGAGCAGGGTGGAACTGATTAGTCCACTGATGACCACGATCGCCAATGGGCGTTGAATCTCTGATCCTGGACCGGTAGCAAGCAGCAGTGGTACCAGGCCGAAAGCACAGATCGTAGCAGTCATCATCACCGGACGTAGCCGTCGCAGTGCGCCTTCCGTTACCACCGTGGCAATATCCAGACCTTTGGCTCGTAATTGATTGAAGTAGGTCATCATCACCACGCCGTTCAATACTGCAATACCCAGCAGGGCGATGAAGCCCACCGATGCTGGTACAGAAAGGAACTCACCTGTCACCCACAAACCGATCAGTCCTCCTGTCAGGGCAAAGGGAATATTGGACAAAATGATCAGCGTCTGTTTGATGGAATGAAAAGTCAGAAACAGCAACAATGCGATCAATGCAAGTGCAAGCGGCACCACAAGCATTAGTCGCGCGGCTGCTCGCTGCTGATTTTCGAACTCACCGCCCCATTCCAGACGGTATCCATCCGGCATCTCGACATTATCTGCGATCAGCTTCTGTGCCTCTTCTACAAAGCCCACCAGATCACGTTCTGCTACGTCGGTGCGGATAACGCTGAAACGCTGACCGGATTCACGGGAAATCAGAATAGGTCCTTCGACACGTACCACACGTGCTATCTCTGAAAGCGGAATCTTGCCGCCTTCAGGCAAGTCAATGAAACTATCATTTAAATGTGCCAGACCATCACCTTCAATGGCTCCATAACGCAGCATGAGAGGAATGCGTGCACTTCCTTCAATGACATTGCCAATGTTGACACCTTCAATCTCAGCACGCAGCCGGAGCTGCAGTGCATCAGCATTTAATCCCAGCCGCCCTGCCATAATGCGATCGATGCTCACCTGCAGATATTGAGATCCCTCATTGAGTGTGGCAAAAGTATCAATAGCACCCGGAATGGTTTCTACCTGCGTGGCGATCTGTTGCGCAAGGGTGTTAAGGGTAGACAGGTCGGGGCCAAACAATTTGATAGCGACATCACCCCGCGAGCCAGTGAGCATCTCCGATACGCGCATGTCGATCGGTTGTGTAAATCCATAATTGAGGCCGACGAAACGCTCCATTACCTCCCGAAGTTGCTGTTCAAGTTCTGTCTTGGTGGCGACACCCCATTCTTCAACGGGTCGCAACTGCAGGAATATATCAGTCTCGTTCAGTCCCATAGGATCCATGCCCATCTCATCAGAACCGATACGAGAGACGATGCGTGCAACCTCCGGTACCTCTTCGAGAATCGCACGTTCAACCTGACGCACGATGCGAGTGTTCGCTTCGAGGCTGATCGAAGGAATTGTTTCCAGCTGGATGAGGATATCGCCTTCATCCATGGTGGGCATAAAGGTTTTGCCTACCAGTGGAAACACCACAAAGCTGGCTGCCAGCAAAACGCCTGCGGCACTTAAAACCAGGACGGGGTGCAGCAGTGCTTTGTGCAACAAAGGCTTATAGGTTTTTGCCAGAGTCCGGCTCAGCCAAGGCTCAGAATGGGCATCAGAGCGGACAAGGAATGATGCAATGACGGGAATCAATGTCAGGGATAGCAGCAGCGATCCCAGCAGCGCAAAGATGATGGTTAAGGTTACCGGCCCGAAAAGCTTTCCTTCCAGCCCTTCCAGTGTCAGTAGCGGCAGGAACACGATGACAATGATGATAATACCGGAAGCCACAGGTGCTGCTACATCACGCACTGCACGGTAGATAATATGCAGGTGTGGCAGTCTACGTGTGCCGCGCTGATGCGCGAGGGATGACACAATGTTTTCGACGATCACGATGGATGAGTCGACCAGCATGCCGATGGCGATAACCAGCCCCCCCAGGCTCATCAAATTGGCTGACATCCCCATCTTTCCCATCATGAGGAAAGTGAATAAGGCGGATAAGGGCAGGATGATAGCCACAGTGAGGGCGGCACGCACATTGCCAAGGAACAGGCCAAGCAGGATGATTACCAAAACTACAGCTTCCAGAAGGGCAGAAGATACGGTGCCTACCGCACTTTCGATCAGTACCGTACGATCATAAAAAACGCTGATCTGTGTGCCCTCTGGCAAGGTATCTTGCAACGTCTGCAGCCTGGATTTAACGCCTTGTACAACTTCACGGGAATTGGCGCCACGCAGGCCGATCACCAGGCCCTGCACAGCTTCTGCTCCACCATCCGCCGTAACTGCGCCATAGCGCTCCATACTCCCAGTGGTGATACGTGCCACTTCTGCTAGCGGAATGCGATCACCCTCAGCGTTGACGACGAAGGTATTGCTGATGTCTTCAAAGCCGTTAATCGCCCCTTCTACACGAACCAGAATGACTTCCTCTCCCTGGTCGATCCGTCCGGCACCATCATTTTTGTTGTTGGCGCTGAGTGCGTCGGCGATATCCTGCAAGTTAACACCCATTGCTCTCATGGCTTCACGAATAGGTTTGACTTCATAGGTGCGCACAAAGCCGCCGAGCGAGTTCACATCAGCAACTCCGGGCACGTTACGCAGCGCCGGACGAATGGTCCAGTCGAGCAGGAAGCGCTTTTCCTCCAGTGTCATGGATGGATTGTCGATGGTAAACATAAACATGTCGCCCAGTGGTGTGCTCATCGGTGCCAGTCCACCGCTGATGCCTCCGGGGAGATTGTCCCAGACATTGCTGAGCCGTTCGCTAACCTGCTGGCGCGCCCAGTAAATATCCGTACCGTCCTCAAAATCCAGTGTGATTGAGGTGAGTGCATACTTGGATATAGAGCGCAGCATGGTTTGGTATGGAATACCCAGCAATTCTACTTCCACAGGTTGTGTGATAAGCGACTCAACTTCCTCCGGAGTCATACCCGGCGCCTTGATGATGATCTTGACTTGTGTTGGCGAAATATCGGGGAAGGCATCAATAGGTATATTGAGCAGTGCACGACCACCAAAACCAATCAACAATATTGACAGCAATAAAACCAGCAGACGCTGACTGAGGGACCATTGAATAAGTGAAGACAGCATTATTCAGCTCCACCCAAACCGAGTTGAATCCCCTTGAGAACAGCGGTGCCCTGAATGGCGATCTCCTCGCCAACCGCAATGCCTTCGGATGCCAGATAGTTAGCGCCGATGGATTGTAGTTCCAGAGTACGTGCTTCAATCCCTGCAGCTGTTCGTACATAAATTATCGTTTCACCGCCGGTATGCACGACCGCACGGTCAGGAATGAGCACACCATTGTCGACCGGTGGCAGCACAATAGATAAGACCTGCCCCGTGGTGAAAGAAGTATTGGTGTTAAACTCCGCCAGCAATTTAATCGTCTGATTACTGCTGTCGATGACCAGATCCTTCTGGCGCAACGTCAACGTCTCGCCACTATTGGCAATACTCAGCTGATGGCCAATCTCCAATGCTTCTGCTGCTTTGGCAGGAATATGAGTGCTGACCCAACGGCGAGTACCTGCATTCAGCGTAGCGATGATTTGTCCAGCCTCTACATAGCTGCCGACGTTATACATGCGCTGTGAAAGGACGCCATCCTCCTGCGCCACCAAATAGAATTCTCCCAGGCCCGAACCCTGATTGCGCAGCGCCTCTAGTTTTGCGCTATCGAAACCGCCTTGTGCCAGATGTGATCGCGCAGTACGTTCAGCGAACGCGGCTTGTTGCTTTAGCAGGCGGGTTTTTGTCAAACGCTGTTTGGAGATAATGCCATCTTTGTATAGAGACTCGTCTTTGCGCAGTTCGAAGTCGGCTCCTTTCAGAGCGGAGACGGCATCTATCCAGGTATTTTGCAGGGGCAAGATGGAAGGGCTACTGAAGGTGGCGAGAATAGTGCCAGCAGTTGCACTCTGCCCAGGTATGAGGTTCCATGAAACCAGTGTACCGGCCCAAGGAGTTGTCAGGCTTGCTGCACTGTCCGGTGAGTTGACGACTGTCGCGGCATATCGTGCGCCGGAGCTCGTGTCCACTGGTATGGCTGGAGCAAAGACAATCCCCATCCTGGTTACATCTTCACTGTTAATAGGCACGATCTCCTGAGCACTCAGAGATGCAGAAAAAATTGCCAAAACAACCACAATGAATTTCTTGCGGAAAAAAAAGCTCATGGCAGGACTCCAACGATTTGGTTAAATTCAGTAATCAGGCGGGCGTGTCGCAGAGTAATCACTTCAAGCTCACGGGCACTCCGGCGCGACTGCTGCAAGGCGATGACTACCTGACTTATATCGGTCTCGCCGGTAACGAAAGCGGTTTTTGCCATCTCCCACTGCTGACGAGCCAGCTGGGCCTGCTCCTTGCTGAGTGGCAGAGATTCATTCAATGTGAAAAGCTCGTGGGCAACCTCATGAAGTTGCAGGTTTAATTCACGGTAAGTATTGAGGTAGCGCACATCAGCGTCGACCTTGTTGCGACGTGCCGAACTTGTTGAAGCATTGACATGTGCGCGACCGCCGAAGGGGATTGTCAATGAGAGTGCTAAGGCATCTTGATAATCGTTCTGATTACCGGCTCTTTGACGCCGTGACCCGATGCTGAGAGTGGGGCTGCCTAGTGCATCCAATTCTGTCTTGTCGATTTCGGCTGCTGCCAGATCAATATCGCTTCTTAACAGCCGCAACAAAGGATGTTCTGGGCTGACTTCTTCAGCTGTTAGGAGGGATTCGATATGCGGCTTTGCTGGTCGCCTATTCAGACCAGTCAGCATCTGATATTTACGTTCAGCATCAACACGAGCAGCTTCTGCTGCCAGTTCATTTCGTTGCTGGGCCAGCAGCAATGTTTGAGCCTGTAAAACATCACGCCGTGCGGTTTCGCCTGCAGCATGTAAGGACTCAGCGATTGACAATAGTTGCCGAGCATCTGCTGTAGCCTGTTTTTCTGTGGTTAACAGAGTATCTGCATCCTGCATGTCTGCCAGTACCTGGCGTAGTTTTCCTGCCATAGTCAAAGTAAAAGCTTTTTGCCACGCTGCTACCTGGGCATTGTATTGTTGTCCCCGGGCCTGCATGGAATTTCTCTCTCCCGATCGCCACAGCGGTAGAGCTATGCCATAAGTGAGCTCGCGTTCACCGAGGTTACTGAGCATTTGATCATCGATATAGTCCAGTTGCGCGCTTGGCCGGCCAGCAATCCAGCTTTCACCAACATCTACCATGGCCTGCGCCTGCTCTGTCCGTACTTCGGTTTCCAAAGCTTCAGGGGCATGGGCTAACGTCTGTTCCAGCAGGGTAGTAAAATTTAAATCTTGAGCCTTGATAAGTGGCGCATGATCTAGTTCCTGAGCGTGCAGATTTGGCGTGGTCATGAGCGCAACTAAAATGGTTAATGCTCTAAGGCGTTGTATGTGTGTTTTTTTCACTTTGTAATGTTTCCCTTTGTCAGTTGGGATAGGGTGAAAGCTTTTACGTCAGCCTAAGTCAGAAGTTGTAAATAAATTGTCAACCCGTTGAGTTGACTTTTTTTTGACATGGGCCGATGGACACTGACAAAGTTATTGATTGGTGTAGGGGGTGGCAGTGAAAGTGCTGGTAATCGAAGACAATCGCGACATTGCAGCAAACATTGCTGACTATCTCGAACCTAAGGGACATGTGCTCGATTTTGCTGCGACTGGACCACATGGTTTGAAGCTCGCGCTGAGCGAGCGTTATGACGTGATTGTCCTTGATATTATGTTGCCAGGACTTAATGGCATGGAGGTATGCAGGCGTCTGCGGAGTGAAGGCAGCAACGATGTGCCGGTGCTGATGCTGACAGCCCGTGATCAGCTTGACGATAAATTAGAGGGATTTCAGGCGGGGGCCGATGATTATCTTGTGAAACCTTTTTCAGTGAAGGAGCTCGAGGTGCGGCTGCAGGCACTGATAAAACGTGGCAGCTCACACACACCACGGACATTGATAGTGGGTGATTTACACTACGATCCCCAGACACTTGCTGCGACAAGAGCTGGTCAGCTTTTGGAACTCAATCCTGTTCAACGCAAAGTGCTGGAGCTATTGATGAGAAATACTCATCGTGTTGTCACCCGTGAAGAACTGGAGCAGCACATTTGGGGAGATATGCTGCCCGATAATGATGTGTTGCGGATGCACATCTACAGCCTGCGCAATGTGGTTGATAAACCGTTCGACACCAAACTGATTCACACTATTCATGGAGCGGGCTACCGACTGGTTGCCGAGCCATCACTTCCATGAAATCTAACGCATCCCTTAAATTTCGAATACTCACTGCACTTGTACTCATCGTCAGCATCACTAGTTTTTTGTTTGCAGGAGGGGTGTTGCTGATCAAGTCACAACTGGAGGCAAGAGTTTTCGGTGACATGGTCGCTGAGCAGTTGCGAGTGCTAACGGCGCAACTGGATGATGGCAGTTATCATGAAAATGCATTATTCACCGGCTGGGAATTTCTTATTGGTGATAAAAACACCAATATTGCTCCAGAGTTCGCTGAGTTGGAGCCAGGATCTCATCACACGGTCTCAATGGGGGATTCGGTTTATCAGGTTGAAGTGGGCGAATGGAATGGGAGTCCTGTTTATTTGACCTACGATATTACCGAGTGGGAAGCACAGGAACATGCTGTATTACGTATGCTTCTCTATGGTCTTTTTCTGGTATTGATCGTGGCGATTGTTATGGGGTTGAGTGCTACAAGGGCAATATTAGCACCGGTGCAGAATCTGTCGCGACGACTCATAGATATTGAGCCGGGACAAACCGGCTTACGTATTGCTGTTGATTATGTCGGCACGGAGATCGGTCAGATTGCTTCCTCGTTTGACAAATATCAGGAACGTTTAGAGAAATTTGTCGAAAGGGAGCGATCTTTTACTGCAGCGGCAAGTCACGAGTTACGCACGCCGCTGACCGTGATGATGGGGGCCCTGGATGTACTCTCGGCCGATACGCATAGCCCTGCGTCGCAGCGAGCATTGGAGCGTATAAACCGAGCCTGTACAGAAATGCTTGCCTTCATCGAAGCGACGCTTCTTTTATCACGCGAAGAAAGCAGCCAGATCCATCAGGACAGCTCCATCGACCTCGCGGCCCTGGTAGAGCAATGTCTGGAAGATTATGCCGGACAGATAGCTGACCAATCATTGCTGATTGAACGTGATTACGTTGGCACGCCGCAATTATTTCTACCCGTTAATCTGGTGCAGATAACCGTTAGCAATCTGCTGCGAAATGCTATCGAGCATACTCAGGGAGGAATCATACGGATTCACATTAGCGACAATGAATTTTCGATTAGCGACACGGGTGAAGGTATCCCAGCCGACAAGCTAAATCAGGTGTTTGAACGGAGTTACAGTACCAAGGTTGGTGGGACAGGGCTGGGATTGAATCTCGTTAGAAGAATTTGTGATCGATTGCACTGGACGATGACATTAGATAGCACGCTCGGTCACGGAACAATAGTTAAAGTGATTTTCCAGCAAAAAATTAAGCAAAAACCTAAACCTTTTTAAGGAGATTATCGGCAAGCTATTGCAGAAACACTCTCTAAGAGGGGCTTACACTCCGAATAAACGACCAACCAAAGCCGTCAGTCCCATTGCTAACGCCCCCCAAAACACCACACGTGAGACGGCTTTTGCAACGGGCGCTCCCCCAATCATTGCTGATAATGCGCCCAAAATCGCTAATGCTATTAAAGCACTGATGGAAACACTTAGTATCAATTGATTACTGGAGACCAGCAGCACCACCATCAAGGGTAGCAGCGCGCCAACTGTAAAGGTAATAGCAGATGATAACGCGGCCTGTACTGGACGAGCGGTAAATTCCTCAGAAATTCCCAGCTCATCTCGAGTATGAGCAACCAAAGCATCCTTATCCGTCAGCTGTTTTGCTACTTGCTGAGCAAGAGATTTATCCAGACCGCGATGAATGTAAATCGCGGTCAATTCTTCATACTCATGAAGCGGATCAGTTGCTAACTCGACGCGTTCACGCTCAATATCGGCTTTTTCAGTATCAGCCTGTGAACTAACGGAGACATACTCTCCTGCGGCCATGGACATAGCACCTGCAACCAGGCCTGCTACGCCTGTCATAAAGATGATCTCCGTTGATGCACCTGCCGCCGCCACACCAACAATAAGGCTTGCTGTGGAAACAATGCCATCATTTGCTCCCATTACCGCGGCACGAAGCCAACCAACATGTTGCGTTTTATGAGATTCAGTATGTTTTATCATTAAGGATCTTCCGATGTTGATTGTTTATATGCATATGTTTGAAAGCAGATATATGCGGCAGACTTTTACTGTTTTATAAACATAAACTTATTTGTAATAAGATGCATGGAAAACACTTTCACAGTATTCATGATTTCGATCCGATAGTCGTCCAAAAAACTTAAGTTTCTCTTAAGCATGAAGACAGACAATGCCACTTCCTTTCCTTATCAGAGTGAGCATGTCATATATGTCAAACCTGGATACCACTCAACTTGAATTTTCAGAAAAATATAATGAACTTCATGCAAAAGCCTACTTTTATAAGCATGCAGATGGTTTAGCAAGAAAATTGTCAAACTGGCGAGATCAACAGATCGCCAGAAAAGCCTTAAAAATTGCGGGTGATCCGCTGAGTGTGCTTGATGTCCCTTGTGGAACAGGACGCTTTTGGAAGGTACTGACGGAAAACCCTGAAAGAATAGTCTACGCCAGCGACAATAGTCAGAAGATGATTGATATTGGGTTGCAATATCGTGAAAAACATCTCTCAAAGAAAATACATACCTTTAAAGCGTCTGCTTTTTCGTTACCAGTTAGTGACGGTTATGTAGATAATATTTTCTGCATCCGTTTGTTACATCATATTGGTCAATCTGAAGACCGTCTTAAGCTGTTAAAAGAATTTCACCGCGTCACCAAATCAACAGTGATTGTCTCGTTGTGGGTGGATGGCAATGTGAAAGCATGGAAACGTAAAAAACTCGAATCCAACAGAACTAAACGATCATATCAAAACCGCTTTGTCATTCCCCAGCATATTATTGAAAAAGAATTTCAGGAAGCTGGTTTTCGTATAAAAAACCATCTGGATTTCCTGCCGAAATATGCGATGTGGCGGACTTATATTCTCGAAAAAGATGAGAATATGTCATGCTGAAAAGCATCAATCAAAGCAGTTTATTAGGCTCTGCTGCAAACAACAGCAGCGATACTTTCGATGTGCTTTGGCGTAACAATGCACCATGGTTTGAAGCTCCCAATATTCGTCGCGGAGGCTGGAGTGGCGTTGTTAAATGTGTAGTTGATCGCTTGGGTAAACCCGAAAAAGTCTTTATCAAGCGCCAAGAAAACCACATGACAAGAACACTGAAGCATCCAATTAAAGGTATTCCAACCTTTCTGCGCGAATACCATAATATTCAATCACTGCATGCCAAAAGTATCCCAACGCTGGATGTTTTATATTTTGGTGTCAGGTCGTCCAAAGCTATTTTGGTTACAAAAGCTTTAGAAGGATACGCAAGCCTTGATGAAATTGACTTTCAGACGCTTAATGGACGGGAGAGGAAAGCGCTAATTATTCGTATTGCCGAATTGATTCATCATCTACACCGATTTCATTACCAGCATAATTGTCTCTATCCAAAACATATTATGGTTAGGTATCAATACAATGAATGGGATGTAAAACTTATCGATCTTGAGAAGTTAAAATATCGATTATTTAAAAAAAATGCAGTCATTCATGATCTGACAACCTTTATCCGACATCTAAATGGGCTTTGGACGGCTAGAGATATCGTGTTTTTTTTTCAAGCATATTTCGGTCAACAGAAAATTTCGTTAACGTCTAAAAAAATGATTCATCAGATGTGCAAAAAAATTCAACAGAAAGCGAATTCCAGGAAACAGTTTCAATCAGTATTTATGCCTTGATTCAGGTACAAAAGCAGATCTAGCCAGGCTAATGAATTAAGGCCATTAGATTAAGATATCTCGATATAAGAACGGCTCTAGCTAAGAACAATTTATCCAGATAAAAAGCGTCATGAAGCAGGTTAAAGCTGATGACATCAATCAGAATCTTGTCTAGGATATGGCCATGTTTGCCTCTCAGGTATCCGTCCCCCGCTGGCGAAATGGCAACGCTTAATTTTCAAATTACATCACTTTCATACAAGGCGCTTTGGCGCCTTTTTTATATTGAAACGTCAACGGAATGTTTATGAAGATCCCTGTGGTTAGCTTGCTTGGTTTTATTCTTCTAGGGTGTAGCAATGCGTTTGCTCAATTGAATAGTGAAGAGCGACCTGACTGGCAGACAATTTTTGATAACTATGCTGCGCAAGGCACAATTGTGGTGCTGGATGAGCGTAAAGACAACGCCAAATTGATGGTATTTAATGAACCGAGATCCAAGCAACGTCTACCACCTGCATCAACCTTCAAGATACCGCATGCGTTGTTTGCTCTGGATGCTGGCGTGGTAAAGGATGAGTTTCAGGTGTTTCCATGGGATGGGGTTGAACGTAGTTTCGCAATACATAATCAGGATCAGGACTTGCGTTCTTCCATGCGCAATTCTGCAGTGTGGGTATATGAGTTATTTGGTAAACAGATCGGTGAGGATAAAGCTCGGGAATATCTGACCAAAATCCACTATGGCAATGCCGATCCATCAGGAGACACCAGTACCTACTGGATAGATGGTAATTTGCGAATTACCGCTCAGGAGCAGGTTCAGTTTCTGAAAAAACTCTATTTAAATGAGTTGCCGTTTGACGAAGCGGATCAGCGTCTGGTCAAAGATATTATGATCGTTGAAGCTGGAAAAGAGTGGATACTCCGGGCCAAAAGCGGATGGGAAGGACAAATTGGCTGGTGGGTAGGCTGGGTTGAATGGCCGACTGGACCAGTGTTTTTTGCGTTGAACATTGATACACCCAATCGGCTGGAGGACTTGCACAAACGCGAAGCGATCGTTCGCAAAGTGCTGCAATCCATCGAAGCTCTGCCCCAAAGTAAATAAATGGACAAATAATGTTGCCTGAGAATAAAACAGACACAAAGCTCAACGAAATCACAGACTTTTTACTTGAGTTGGATGCGCTTAAACATGTGGAACGGCGTAGTTTTATTACCGGCGGTGAACGTCGCGAGAACTCGGCAGAACATTCCTGGCATTTGGCGATGGCTTGTTGGTCCATCGCTAATCATTTCAAGCTTCAACTCAATATGGAAACATTATTAAAGTTGGCGCTCGTCCATGATTTGGGTGAAATTGATGCGGGCGATACGTTTCTATATGCCAAGGATCGTAGTGCAGCCCACCATGCTGAACGCTCTTGTCTGCAACGGTTAAGCGATCATCCGGGAAACAGTATTAACGATCTTAGCGATTTATGGGAAGAGCAGGAGTTGGGTAACAGTAGGGAGGCGATGTTACTTAAGGTTGTTGATCGATTACTGCCATTTTTATTGAATATTAATAATGATGGCAAACCGTGGAAAGAGCACAGTGTGAGAAAGTCGCAGGTCGCAGGAGCACATGCTTTCATTGCTGAGTTGTTTCCGGAGATTCATCAGTGGATAACCGACAATATCGAACGGGCAGAGGCAAAAGGCTGGTTAGTGAATGACTGAGCAAGCATAATGCCGTTGAGTTAGTTGATATTAAACGGATAACGATGTGGTGAGAGGACTGACCTATTAAAATACTTTGGATAGTAGTGTTTGTGAGCACACTGGTTTGGTCAGGTATTGAGCCAAAAGACCAGTTAACGTGGTTTCTTGAGGTATTGCCAGCGCTAATCGGTGGTGCCGTTTTGTTATTCACGTATCAGCAATTTCGATTAACGCCGTTGCTATACCTGCTCATATTGCTACATTGCATCGTGTTGATGGTTGGTGGCCACTATACCTACGCCGAAGTCCCCTTATTTGATAATTTGCTGGGCTTTGAGCGAAATAATTATGACAAGGTGGGCCACTTCTTTCAGGGCTTTGTGCCGGCATTACTGGCAAGAGAAATATTAAAGCGAAAACATGTCGTCAATGGCGAAGTTTGGCTGGTAGTGTTTATTTTATCGATTTGTCTGGCTTTCAGTGCTTTTTATGAACTTATTGAGTGGTGGGTTGCTTTACTAAGCAATGAAGCAGCCGAAGCATTTTTAGGGACGCAAGGCTATATATGGGATACCCAGTCAGATATGGCAATGGCTCTGGTTGGTGCCATCGTGGCGCTGGTATTCCTTTCAGGTATGCATAATCGCCAATTGAGCAAATTACCATCCTGATTAAACTGGACCCGAAAGGATGCAGTGTAATGAATATTCGAGCATTAAAAATGATGATGGACATACCGGGTTGGTCAGGAAAAAACTAATATGCTGAAAGTGGTCTACAGCAATTCGATGTCGCAGCTGGCTGCACATCTGGCGGAAAACCAGCAACAGAATCCTTTGCCACCTCTGCAGGCTGAAACCGTGATGGTGCAGAGTAACGAGCTGGCGCGCTGGCTTAATTTATTCCTGGCCTCAAACCAATCGATTGCTGCACATATTGAATTTCCGTTTCCATCTGCCTGGTTGTGGAAGTTATTTCGCCAGGTCTGGCCGGATATTCCCCGCGAATCGCCGTATTCAACCGATGCGATGAGCCTGAAAATCTTCGAATTGCTGCCAACGATCAAAAACCAGCCGGAATTTGAGGCGATCAGTCGTTATCTTGGCGAAGCAGATGATGCTCGGAAAATGCTGGATTTGTCACAACGCATTGCTGACAGTTTTGACCAGTATCTAATGTATCGTCCTGACTGGATTGCCAATTGGGAAGCAGGTAAAACAACTAACTGGCAAGGTGCTTTATGGCAGTTGTTAACCAGGGATGATCCTGAGCCGATGCACCGGGCGCGTTTACTGCAGAAGATGCAACAGGCACTTAAAAGCAAACAGTTTCCAACTTCAATATTACCCCCGCGGATTGCCATTTTCGGGCTGACAGCGATGCCACCCATCTATCTGGATTTGCTGGCAGAAATTGCTCAACTCACCGAGGTTTCAATTTACTTTCTGTCTCCCAGTGAAGGTTATTGGGGTGATCTGCTGAATCAGAAGTCACAGGCTAAACAACGACTTTTGTTTGATGATGAAGATGACTTCACTGATAACGGCCATCCTTTACTGGCCAGTCTGGGCAAACTTGGCCAGACATTTTTTGAGCAGCTACAGGCGATTCCTCATGAAGCGGAGATGCTGTACCTGCAACCCCAGGCTACTGACATCCTGAGCCAGCTTAAGCAGGATATCTATCAGCTGGATAATGCAGATGAGCTGGTGGCCGTGGCCAGTGATGACGATTCCGTCCAGATCCATAGTTGCCACAGCGCCATGCGTGAAGCCGAAGTATTACATGATCAATTATTAAACTTATTTGAAAAACACCCCAATTTATCGCCCACCGATGTGGTGGTGATGACACCGGATATCGAAGTGTATGCTCCGGCGATAGAAGCCGTTTTCAGTAGCCAGCCTGCTGAACGGTTCATTCCCTTCAGTATCGCTAATAGGGGTGATGCACAACAGCAGACCATTATTGAGACATTTACCGATTTACTCGGGCTGCCCCAATCCCGGTTTGATGCTGAGACCATTATGCGGCTTTTGGAATGTACGGCCATCCAGCGTCAGTTCAGACTGGACCATACAGATTTGGATACCATTCGTGGCTGGTTACGCCAAACCCAGATCCGCTGGGGACTGGATGGCAAGGACAAGCAGGCATTGGGTTTACCTGCGTTGGATGCCAATACCTGGCGAGCTGGATTGGACAGATTATTACTGGGATATGCCTTACCCCCGGCCGAACGTGATCAATGGCAGTTATTTAATGCGCAGTTACCAGTCGGTGGTATATCCGGTGATCGTGCCCAATTAATGGCGCAGCTCAATGCGTTTATTGATCAACTCAGCCAATTACGTAATGAATTAAAGCGGCCGAGAACGCCGTCTGACTGGCAAATATTGCTTATGGACTGGCTGCGTAAATTGTTTTCGGTGCGAGAAGAAAACGAGCAACTGCAACTGGATGCGATTTTGAAAGCGATAGATTCGCTGACCGAAGCGGCAGTGCTAGTTGGTTTTGAACAAAAAATATCGATTGAGCTGTTGCGCGACTGGCTGGACCTGCATATTGAACTGCCCAGTGCCGAGCATCAGTTTATGGGCCGCGGCCTGACTTTCTGCGATATGGTGCCGATGCGTAGCATTCCCTTTGATGTGGTCTGCCTGATAGGCATGAATGACAACAGCTATCCGCGACGCCAGCCCAAACCCGGATTTGATTTGCTTTCCAGCGATTATCGGCGGGGTGACCGCTCACGTCGAGATGATGATCGTTATCTATTTCTGGAAGCAATTCTCTCAGCGAATCGGCATCTTTATATCAGCTATGTGGGGGCCAGTATTCATGATAACTCGCCGATCCCACCGTCGGTGCTGGTCAGTGATTTTGCCGATGTGCTTAACAGGCGCTTTCAGACCGTTGACGGCACTGAGATCTGGGAGCAGTTACTTACGCGACATCCCTTACAGGCGTTTAGTCCACGCTATTTTTCGGGGCAGCATGAAACATTATTCAGTTTTAATACTGAGGCCTGTCCACCAGTAAAAAAACTGTCTGAAGCAACAAACTGGTTTGCCGGACCACTGCCTGAAGCGGATGAAAGCTGGCGCTTTGTCAGTCTGCATCAACTGATCAGCTTTTTCAGTCATCCGGCAAGATTTCTGGCCCAGCAGCGACTGGGTATCAACTTTGAAAATGATGATGCGACGCTGGAAATTCGTGAACCATTTGTTTTAAATGGACTGGAAGCCTGGTCTGTCCGGCAACAAATGCTGGAGGGCAGATTAAACGCACTGGATAAAGCGCAGATCCAACCAGTGATACAGGCGACAGGGGTATTACCACAAGGACATTTTGCCGATTTGTTATTTGATCAGCAGCTGGAAACGGTCGATGCCTTTACTGATAAGTTACAACCGTTAACCAGCTCTCAGACAATGCAACCATTGGCCTTTGAATTTGATCTTGGTGACTTCACCTTGACCGGCCAGCTTGAGGGACTTTCAACATCCGGGCTGTTGCATTACCGGCTGGCGAAAATGAAAGCCAAGGATCTGTTAGGTTTGTGGTGTTCGCATTTGGTGTTGAATTGTGTCAGCCCTGAAGGTGTGGCCTTACAAAGCCAATTACAATGTGAAGACAACTATCTGCAACTGAACCCTGTGAACGAGCCGGAACAATTGCTGGCCGATTTATTGACGATATACTGGCAAGGCTTGCATCAACCCATCCCACTAATGCCACAAACCAGCATGGCTTATGCGTTAGCAGAGCTGAATACCGGAAAAGCCGATCCGGAGAAAGAAGCGTATAAAGCCTGGCAATCCTCAAGATTTCACCAGGGGGAAGAGTCTGATCCCTATCATCAATTACTGTTCAACGACTTACCGTTGAATGATCAATTCCGTGACCTGGCGCTGCGAGTGTATGAGCCTTTATGGGATGCGCTGCAGGGAGACAAGCTATGAAACAGTTTGATCTGCTGCAAACACCGCTTCACGATGTCAATCTGATTGAGGCCAGTGCCGGCACCGGCAAAACCTTTACTCTGGCCGGCTTGTATCTGCGTTTGATTCTGGAACATCAGCTCAATGTCGATCAGATTCTGGTGGTCACCTATACCCGAGCTGCAACACAGGAGTTGCGGGATCGTCTGCGTAAAAAACTCAGTGACGAACGCAAACTGATTCTGAATGAACAGCCACACCGCAACGAAGATTTGAAACGACTGGATCTGGCGATTCAGAGTTTTGACGAAGCAGCGATTTACACCATTCACAGTTTCTGTCAGCAGGTGCTCAAGGACTTTGCCTTTGAGTCTGGCAGTCCGTTTGAAATGGATTTGATTGGTGATGACCGTGAGTTATTACTCTCCGTTACCGATGACTTCTGGCGACAAAATGTGGTGCAGGCGGATAGCGATTTCAGTGCCTATTTACTAGCCAGAAAACAAACTCCGGAAAGCCTGCTGCAATCGATCCGTAATCTGGTGGCGAAACCCTATCTGCAGATTCAGTCGTTACCGGAAGTTGATGCAGAGGCGATCACCGAAGCATTGAATAATGCCTTTTGGCATGTCAGCCAATGTTGGCAAAAAGAGTCTGAACAGATTACTGCCTTTCTGCACAGTGGTGGTCTGAGCAAAACCAGTTACAAACCTGAAAAAGTTGAAAGACTGCTGGTTCTACTACAACTTGTTTTCAATGAACAATCCTGTCCGTTAGCCTGGGATGAACTGCTGGAGTTGGCCACGCTGGAAAAAGCCGAGGCCAGTTTGAAAAAAGGCACGGCGTTACCAGAGCTGAGATTCTGGTCAGCTATGGATACGTTAAAACAACGTTATCAGGATCTGGACACTGTTCGGGCATTGCAATTACAGCATTTACGCCTGCATTTACTGAGTTATATCCGGGAACAACTGCCACAACAGAAAATCCAGCAGCAGGTGCAGTCCTATGATGATCTGTTGATCAACCTTTCTCAGGCACTGCAAGGCCCACAAGGTGAGTGGTTAATTACACGATTGCGTGAACAGTTCAAAGCAGCTTTGATTGATGAGTTTCAGGATACCGATCCGGTTCAGTACGATAACTTCCAGCGGGTTTTTGCTGACAGTGATCTGCCGGTGTTTTTTGTTGGTGATCCCAAACAGGCGATCTACAGCTTCCGTGGCGCCGATATTTTCACCTACCTCAAAGCGAAACAGGATGCTGATGAAACCTATACATTAGGTAAAAACTGGCGCTCACATATTTCGTTAGTCGGTGCGGTTAATCGCCTGTTTATGCAAACCGCTACGCCGTTTATTTATGAGCAAATCCCGTTTGTCGAAGTGGATGCTTCGCGTGATCAAAAGCCGGCTTTGCAAGTCGATGAAGGCGAGCAGGCGGCCTTGCAATTCTGTTATGTGGAGAGCGACAAACCGTTAAACATTGACCCTATGAAAAGCACGGCAGTCGAAGTGACTACTAACGAAATTGCCCGCTTACTGAATCTCGCTGCCGACAATAAAGCTCGATTGCTGGATGAAGACAGTCAACAGACAAGACCGCTGACAGGTGGCGATATTGCCGTTCTTGTGCCCAACCATGCACAAGCCGAATTGATTCAGCAGGCATTACGGCGTCGAGGCATTAATAGCGTGCAGCAGGGTAGGGAAAATGTGTTTGCTTCCCGGCAGGCTGCCGATCTGTCCTGCTTAATGCTGGCATTGGCACAGCCCGATCATCATCAACGACTCAGCACAGTATTGGCAGGTCCATTATTTCAGTACTCTGCGGAAGAGCTGTATGCGATTCAGCAGGATGAATTACGTTGGAATGCATTAATGGATCAGCTGCAACTGTTACAGCAACGCTGGCAGCAATCGGGTTTTATGGCGATGTTCCGGTCATTACTGCAGCTGGATAATGGTCTGCAACGGTTACTGGAACAGGCGGATGGGGAACGGCAGTTAACCAACTTTCTGCATCTTGCCGAATTAATCCAGGCTGAATCCGCCCGGCAGAATAATCATATTGAAGCAGTGAATCAGTGGTTTGCCAGACAGCAGGAAGCCAGTGCGACAGAAGACGAAATAGCGCAGTTGCGACTGGAAAGTGATGCGGCGCTGGTCAAGATCATGACCATTCATTCGAGTAAAGGGCTGGAATATCCAATTGTATTCTGTCCATTTAACTGGACAGCAAAATCCAATAGAACCAAGACGGATATCGTTGAATTTCATGATCCACGAAATCAGCATCAGCCCAGTGTTGCATTGGCCGAACCGCTTTTATCCGAAGCGCAGTTAGTGGCAGAACAGGAACAGCAGGCTGAATCATTACGTCTGTTGTATGTAGCGTTAACCCGCGCCAGAGAACGCTGTGTAATTGTCTGGGGCAATGTCAGAGATGTGCAGAAATCCGCTCTCTACCAACTTTTGCATGGTGAAAGTTCAGAGGGCATGCGTGACGATTTACACCGTCTGGCAGCTAGCAGTGCAGGCAGTATTGCCGTGACGCAGTATCAGCCTCAGCCACCCGTGGTATATCAGTCTGCTCAGTCAGGCACTGCCATTTATCAGGCTCGCCGCTTTAAAGGCGAAATCCATAAACCGTGGCGGATTGGTAGTTTTTCGTTGTTAAGTCGCGGCCATGTCTCAGAACAACCCGATTACGACGCTGAACCGGTGACGGTAGAAACCGAGATGGTTTTACAACGGAGCAGCAAAGATCGATTTGGCTTTGAACGGGGGCGTCAGGCCGGTAATTTCCTGCACAAATGTCTGGAAAATATTGAATTTGATTCAGCTGATAACAGCCAAATCAGCCAAACGGTATCGCGTTTACTGCCACAGTTTGGTCTGGATTTAAACTGGACTGAAGTGGTTACTGACTGGTTGCAGGCGGTGTTGCAGACACCATTGAATGCCGACAATGGTGTGCGATTATCTGATTTACCGGCAAGTCAGCGGATTAATGAAATGGCGTTTTATTTTCCGGTGGCCGGTTTGAATGTGGCCGGCTTAAAAAATGCGTTGCAGCAGACGGCCAAAGATTCTATCTGGCAGAAACTAGCAGCCGATCTGCACTTTCACGAACTCACCGGCTTTATGAAAGGCTTTATCGATCTGGTATTTGAATATGAGGGCCGTTTTTATGTGGCCGACTATAAATCCAATCACTTGGGGTCAGAACAGTCACAGTATCAAGGTGAAGCCTTGCAGAATGCGATGCTCAGTCATGGGTATCCGTTGCAATATCTGATTTACAGTCTGGCGTTACATCGACATCTGCAACAACGTTTACCGGATTATGATCCGGAACAGCATTTTGGTGGCGTTTATTATCTGTTTTTACGTGGCATGCAGCCGGAGTGGTCACAAACCGGTGTGTTTTTTGACCGGCTGGACAGGACATTACTGGAAGCAGTGGATCAGCTTATGGCAGGTGTTCAATGAATGCCTTGAAACTGCTGCGAGAAGCGGGGGTTTCCGAGCTGGCTTATCAGTTTGCAGCCTATATTAGTCGTCAACAACAGAATGAAGAGTCAATCGTTACCCTGACGGCTGGACTGCTAAGCGAAACCATTAGTGAAGGGCATGTGTGCCTGAATCTGAATGACTTCCAATCACTTAATCCGGTTATTCAGAGCGCGATTCCTGAAGCGTCACTGTGGTTGGAGCTTCTGCAAAACAGTGAGGTTATCGGTGCTCCTGGCGAATTTAAACCTTTAGTACTGACATCCGATGGCTTGTTATATCTATATCGCTACTGGCAGTCAGAACAACAGGTAGCAATTGCCATACAAAGGCGATTGAAGGACGGGGACACCCTGCCAGCAGCAGAAAATCTGTCGACATTTATGGTGGAGTGGCAAAATAATCTGCCCGATACCGACTGGCAGAAAGTTGCGGTATTAAGTGCGTTACGCCGACAGTTGTGTGTGATTTCAGGTGGTCCAGGCACCGGGAAAACCACGGTGGTGTTAAAAATTCTGCAATGTCTGCAATTAAACGACGATAAACCACGGGTAGCTTTGGCGGCCCCGACAGGAAAAGCTGCGGCTAGACTGCAACAAGCAATCAGTCAGCATACTGGTGAGCAATATGTTGCTAAAACGCTGCATCGCTTACTGGGCATCAGTGCACGTTTTGATCAGGGGCGCTATTCAGCAGAGCGTCCATTGCCGGTTGATGTGCTGATTGTTGATGAAGCGTCGATGATTGATATCAATCTGATGGCAATTACACTGAAAGCCTTACCATTGCACGCAAGGTTGATTTTATTGGGCGACAGTGATCAATTAGCCTCAGTGGAATCCGGCGCAGTACTCGCTAACTTATGTGCCGACACACCGGATTTTTCGGCTGATTTCCGATCCTGGGTGAAACAGATCAGCGAAATAGAGCTACCGGTTTCGAGAGATGACAATCCCTTGCAGGATTCGCTGGTCAAATTAAAGCACAGCTATCGTTTTGCAGCGGGAGGGCAGGTCGGTCAACTGGCTCAGGCAGTCAATAGAGGAGATGCTGAACAGGTAACGGATTTATTGGTAAATCAATCCTTATCCGCCTTAACTGTGCCCTCAACAGAGAATATCCAGGCCCAGTTACTCAACGGATATCAGCATTTTATTGAGACTATCGAAAAACGGGCAGATGCGGTGAGTTGTATTCAGGCATTTGAAGCGTATCGGATGCTTTGTGCGGTGAAAAATGGAGCGCAATCGGTGTATTCGGTGAATCAACTGATGAGCCAGCTTCTGGCAAAACGTGGCTGGAGAACAGCGCAGCCATATTATCCGGGGCGGCCAGTGATGATTACGCAGAATCATTATCGGCAGAATCTGTTTAATGGTGATATTGGTTTGGTTTTGCCGACTGCCGAAGGGGAACTGCAGGCCTGTTTTCTATTCGGTGAGGAGTTACGCTGGTTGCCATTAAGCCGTTTACCGGCCCATGAAACAGTGTTTGCGATGACGGTACATAAAAGCCAGGGATCAGAGTTTGACCACGTCTCACTGTTATTACCCCAGGAAGATTCGGTCGTGTTAAGTCGGGAGCTGGTTTATACCGCGCTTACCAGAGCAAGGCAAAACGTGAATATCCTGTCGACACAGCCTGTTTTGCAGCAGGCAGTATTACGTCGACATCAAAGGGAAAGCGGATTGGCGCGGTTACTCGCCAATATCCGCTAGACGATTTGTTAATAATCCTTTTGTACAGCCGTCGGGTTTACCTTGCTGTAATCGGGGTTAGGTTTTAAATCTTCTGTCAGCTCGGGTGGGATATGTTTATTGGCATCCGGACCATCCAGTAATGCACCGGCACGATCGGGTAATACTTTGCGTTCGGTGAAATTACCAAGCTTGTCATAACCTTCAGTCAGATGATCAAACATTTCTTTGTAAGGTGCTGCAATTGATACAAACAGATTGGCTGTTTTTTCGTGATAGGCATGCACTTCTTCTCGATAGGCATCCAGTTCGGCTTGCGTCTGCGCTAATTGACGTTCATGCGCCTGGGTCAGTTGTTTCATCTGTTCCGGGCTGCCAACGGGTTGCCGCCGACCCAACAGAAACCCCAAAATACCTGTAATTACTGCTGCAACAATGCCGATGGCCCATATTTCGATTGATGTCATGACAAATCCCTAATGAAATCTTTACTAAAAAGCTTATTATTTAACGTTACGATGTGGCAGATAGTCTGCTGTGACTGACTACAGCATAGCTTGCATCAGAATAGTCCGCAAACCGATAAGCTGATATACGAGACATTTAAAGTGTTTAATATCCCATCAGGATTTCGAGACCGAATTGGCACAGATAAGGAGAGCATATGGCACAACCCATGTTTGTAGGACAGGCTGAGCTGCCGGTTTTTTTGTTACCCCAAATGGCCAATCGGCACGGTCTGGTGGCTGGGGCTACTGGCACCGGGAAAACCGTGACCCTTCAGGGACTTGCTGAAGCTTTCAGTAATATTGGTGTACCCGTGTTTGCTGCGGATATTAAAGGCGATTTATCTGGTATTAGTCAGCCTGGTAAACCGCATCCTAAAATCAGTGAACGTGTCACCTTAATGCAGCTGGAGGACTTTCAGTTTTCGGGATTTCCAACCACCTTTTGGGATGTGTTCGGTGAACAGGGGCATCCTGTTCGTACCACCATTTCCGATATGGGCCCATTACTGTTATCCCGGTTGATGAATCTCAACGATACGCAGCAAGGTGTGTTAACACTGATATTCCGGGTAGCGGATGATAATGGCTGGCTGGTGCTGGATCTGAAGGATTTACGTGCCATGCTGCAGTTCGTCGCTGAAAATGCAGGCGAATTCAGGACGTTATATGGCAATATTTCTGCGGCCAGTGTGGGGGCAATTCAACGCCGGTTACTGGTATTGGAAGAGCAGGGGGCGGACAAGCTGTTTGCGGAACCGGTATTAAATCTCGATGATTTGCTGCAAACCGATGTGCATGGCAAAGGCGTTATTAATTTGCTGACAGCCGATAAATTGATGCAGTCACCGCAGTTATACAGCACCTTTTTATTATGGCTGCTGGCCGAATTGTTTGATCAGTTGCCGGAAATCGGTGATCCGGAAAAACCCAAATTGGTGTTATTTTTTGATGAAGCGCATCTGATATTTGATGATGCACCCAAAGCACTGCTGGACAAGATTGAACAGGTGGTGCGATTAATTCGATCCAAAGGTGTTGGCGTCTATTTTGTGACGCAGAATCCGACTGATATTCCCGATAGTGTATTAGGACAGCTGGGGAATCGTATTCAACATGCCCTGCGTGCCTATACCGCAAAAGATCAAAAAGCAGTTAAAGCCGCGGCAGAAACCTTTCGTGATAATCCGGCGTTTTCCACCACGGATGTGATAACTGATTTGGGCGTTGGCGAGGCCCTAGTATCAATGCTGGATGAAAAGGGGCGTCCGCAGATTGTGCAACGCACCATGATCAAGCCTCCTCAAAGTCAGATTGGACCCATTACGCCTCAACAACGTCAGCAATTATTGCGAAGCTCTCTGCTAGCCGGAGTGTATGACAAGATTTTGGATCGTGAGTCTGCCCATGAAGTGCTAGCTGAACGCGCTGAAAAAATGCAGCAGGCAGCTTTGGCAGAAAAGAATGAAGCAATGAAGGAAACGGTGAAACCATCGCGTGCGAGTAATCGTCAATCAATATTTGAAGCCTTTGCCAAAAGCGCGATGCGCTCGATTGGAAGTCAGATTGGTCGACGCTTAGTGCGTGGAATATTAGGTTCTCTGTTGAGAGGAAAATGATTTTTTAGTTATGTCGCTGACAATTCAGTAAAAATCATTTTACTTTTTGTGGCATTTTTCATTTGTAACTTTCGCCATAATTTTTTGGAACGGTTTGAAAGTTTTGCTTCCTGCTGATAAGCGCGGAAAAAAAACAGACGATCTTTTTCGGACCAGTTACCACCAGAGTGGCGATAAAGCGTAATCAAATCGCGATGAATGGCATTTCTTTTAAAAAGTTGCCATTTGAGCTTTTCCAGATCAATAAACCGGACTCGCCATGCACCATTCACATATTTAACAAAGATATGTTTTGGATACAGACAATTGTGCTGGTAGTGATGCTGATGCATTAATCTCAGGTTTTTGGCAACTTCAGTGAGTAATGCACGTTTTTGCTGGCGATCCAGTTTCAGTGAAGCGATATCCAGCGGTTGATAATCAGTAAGTGCCTTGGTCACCAGGATGGCTTTCATGCCACGCTGCCCAAAGAACAGCGCATTCAGGGTGGGGATTTTTTTTTTGGTTAAACGCCTGATATTGCGGTATTCCTTGTAGAAGGTAGCTTGACCTTTAAAAGGATGTAATAGCGTTTTACTGGAGTGATTTTCCTGGCGTTTGATAAAAACCTCGACGGCTCCCGACTCAACCTGAATAGGTTGTTTTATAACGCCACTCCAGCCACCTCGACGTACGTTGGGTTCTTCAAACCAGTTGGTATAAAGGTGCCACAGTGAGTCAAAGTTAAGACTGCTTTTTTGGGAAGCTGAGTCGTCTGTAAGAAGCAATTTAGATACCGTCCTAGCGCCACTAATATAAACCAGTATCTGAGGATATTGCATAACCAAGTGAATATTCAAGTCATTTGTAATAGTTCTGTAATAAATAGTGTTATTTTTTTTTAGGATTACCGTTATAAACTCAGATTTTTTTAGCGCTTTACGCTTTCAAGAGCAGATTTTTATTAGTCAAAGCTGTCACCAAAATGTCAGTCTATTCTGCTTTACAGTAGAATAAGCTTGAGTAACCAAACTTAAAGGAAGCCTCATGATAGATCCGAAAAAATTCGATGAAATCGCCGACACTATTACCCGTGCCTTGCCACCAGGCTTACTGCAGATGCGTGAAGACGCTGAAAAGAATATTCGTGCTGCAATGAGCTCTACGTTTAACAAGCTGGATTTAGTGACCAGAGAAGAGTTTGAAGTGCAGTCGCAGGTGTTGCTACGTACTCGTGAAAAGCTGGAAGCACTGGAAAAACGTGTAGAAGAACTGGAACAGCTCAATACAAAATAAACGTTTTACCATCACTAAAAAGGACGTTAGTAGAGAAATGAAAAAATCAGTGACTTTGATCCCATCAGCGCTGCTGGTGTTGATCATGCCAATGCTGGCAGGCGTTCAGGCAGATACGTCTTCACAATCTGCCGCTACGATCAGTCAAAACCATAAGCAAAGCCTTGAAGGACATTGGGTGGATACCTCAGGACGTGGGGTTTTAACCTTTGATAATGGCATCGCATTTTTATCACCAACCGGTGAAGCTGATCCACAGAATACCTATCAGGTTGAATTATCAGCTGATGATCAGTTGACGATGATACCTGCAGAGGGCAGCAAAAAAACCAATAAAACCATTACCACCGAAGTGGACTGGCAGAAACAAAGCTTCAGTTTCAAAAATGGACTTTATAACTTTGTGCGTCCACCGCAGATAAGTGCACAGGAATTGAATGGCTATTGGCATGAAGAAGCTGATATGCAGGCCCAAAGCATATCCGAGCCATGGAATATAAAGATAATGCCACACGCTACGATTACTATTGGTGGCGGGTTACCCAGGCATTGGGCACCTTTCAGAAAGGAGTTGATAGGGACGTACCGTTAAAAATGCAGCATGGTTTTGTGTTTACCGACCCTAAATCAAGCAGTCCCTATGTACATTATGCAATCAAAAAAGAGGGTGACACCATTCATTACGTAGATCGTAATGGTGCTACCTGGTCAGAAACCAAAACCGATACGCTTTACGTCTATGAAGTGCCAAAAGGCTTTAAAGAGATGAAAGACTGGATGACACCTTGATAACTCCGGCGTATATTTCTCCACATTTTTATCATTAGAGAATCCTATGTCTACATTTGAAAATGTCACGGTAACCCGTGAAGCCAATATCTATTTCGATGGCAAAGTCACCAGCCGCAAAGTCACCTTTGAGGATGGCAGCTATAAAACGCTTGGCATTATGATGCCGGGTGAATATAAATTTGGCACCGAGAAAGCCGAGTTAATGGAAATTCTCGCCGGCCAGCTGCGCTACCGTCTCGATGGCGACACCGAGTGGACACCGATTACCTACGGTCAGTCATTCAATGTACCGGCTAATTCATCATTTGATATCGAAATCACCGAATTAGTCGATTATTGCTGCAGTTATCTTGATTAAATTGTATTGAAAATGATTTTGCTAAACCGCCGTATGTTGCAGTACGGCGGTTTTTTTATGTCTTTTACCACACCTTCTGTCATTAAATCGTCATTTAACCTTCATTTATCGGTCATATACAAACCTTAGCATTCGATTGTGAACCGCAATACTGCGGTGCTAAATATTGCGAAAGGTGATGATATGACTACAACCAAGACATCTCAATCGATTCTCTCAATTGATAATCTTGGTATTACCTATCCAGGTGGTATTGAAGCATTACGAACAACTTCAATCGACTTTCAAGCTGGCAAATTCAATGTACTGCTTGGATTATCAGGAGCCGGAAAATCGTCGTTATTAAGGGCACTGAATCATCTAGTCAAACCGACTTCAGGTAAAGTGATTTCAGCCGAATTCGGGGTATTGAACAATCAACGTACCCTGCGCCGACATCGCCGTAAAACCGCTATGGTTTTTCAGCACCATCAATTGATCCTGCGTCACACCGCTTTACAAAATGTGCTGATGGGTCGGCTGGGTTATCACTCATTCTGGCGTAGCCTTATGCCGATGCCTAAAAGCGATTTGGAGCTGGCATTACATTGTCTGGATAGGGTCGGGTTGGCGGATAAAGCCATGACGCGTGTTGATCAGTTATCTGGGGGGCAGCAGCAACGAGTCGGTATTGCTAGAGCCTTGGCTCAGCAGCCCACCATCATTCTGGCGGATGAACCCGTTGCCAGTCTGGATCCTGCTACTTCCGAAAAAGTCCTGTCTCAGCTGAAAAAAATCTGTGCTGAAGACGGTATCACCAGCATTGTGTCTTTGCATCAGCTTGAATACGCCAAACGTTTTGCCGATCGCATTATTGGTCTGGCCAATGCACAAGTGGTGTTTGATGCTGCCCCTGAACAGCTTGATGACAAACAACTGGCGTTGATTTACCAGCAACCTGCTGAAAAAAATAAATCCACCCAAGATAGCCAACCCAAATCCTCCCCTGAACGTTTACCTACTAAAACTGCAACACAACTGGAGATTGCCTGATGAAACTGTTTAAACAATTACTGTTAGCGACATCCTTATTGGTCACTGCCGTTGCCCCAAGCATGGCGGCTGATGCTGACCCAGATCCGGATACGTTAAAAGTTGCCTTACTTCCCGATGAAAATGCGTCAGAGCTCATCAAGCGGAATCAACCGTTAAAAGACTATCTCGAATCCACGCTGAATAAAAAAGTAGAGTTGATTGTCACCACCGATTATTCCTCGATGATTGAGGCGATGCGATTTGGCCGTATTGATTTAGCCTATTTTGGACCACTTTCTTATGTGATGGCGAAATCGAAAAGTGAGATTGAACCGTTTGCTGCCATGGTGATAGATGGGGTGCCGACTTATCGTTCTATTCTGATTGCCAACGTCGATTCCGGTGTGGATTCATATGCGGATATCAAAGGTAAAAAAATGGCCTACGGTGACCGGGCTTCTACCTCCAGCCATCTCATCCCTAAAACGGTGCTGTTGGAAGAAGGTGGGATCGAAGCAGAAACTGATTATGAACAGCATTTTGTGGGAAGCCATGATGCCGTTGCAGTGAATGTGGCCAATGGAAATGCCGATGCCGGTGGCTTGTCTGAAGTGATTTTCAAGTATGTCGTAGAACGCGAACTGATTGATCCGGCGAAGGTAAAAGTGCTGGGTTACAGTAAGCCGTTTCCTCAATACCCTTGGGCCATGCGTTCAAACCTGAATGATGAACTGAAAGTACAAATCAAAGACGCCTTTATCAGTCTGGATGATGAAGAAGTGTTGAAGAACTTTAAAGCCGAGGGTTTTGCACCGATTACCGATGCAGACTATGACGTGATTCGTGATATGGGCAAATTACTGAATCTTGATTTTTCCAAGATGTAAGGTTGATTTATGACTACCCATGTCCTTGAACAATCAGAGGCACTGAAACGTTACAGCCAGCGCTGGAAAAAACAAACTCTGCAAGTGATGGCCTTATTGGCCATCATTCTGCTGGCAGCCTGGTATGTTGATGTCCTTAATTTTGAATTACTGGCGAATGGTTTGCCTGCTATTGGCACATTGGCCAGTGAATCATTTCCACCCGACTTTACCCATCTTCGTGACTGGTTTTCACCCTTATTGGATACCCTGGCGATGAGTATTGCCGGAACCGCGATTGCTGTGATGTTTTCGGTACCAATGGCGTTTTTAGCAGCTCGCAACACATCTCCCCATGGTGTGGTTTTTCAACTGTCACGCATCGTTTTGAATGCTTTGCGATCAGTGCCAGAACTGATTATGGGGATTATTTTTGTTGCTGCTGTCGGTTTTGGGGCATTACCCGGTGTATTGGCTTTGGCACTGCATTCGATTGGTATGGTGGGCAAGTTCTTTGCTGAAGCGATAGAACATGTGGATGAAGCGCCCGTTGAAGCAGCCCGAGCAGCCGGCGCTTCGCCAATGCAGGTGTTATATCACGCCATTCTGCCCCAGGTAATGCCTCAGTTTGCCGATGTGGCCATTTATCGCTGGGAATATAACTTCCGTGCTTCCACGGTCATGGGCATGGTCGGAGCCGGCGGCATCGGTTTTGAGCTGATGGGGTCGCTACGCATTATGCAGTATCAGGAAGTATTTGCGATTCTTCTGGTGATTTTGTTGATGGTTACGCTGGTTGACGCATTAAGCGGCGTGTTACGCAAAAAATTCAAGTAAAGGATGACAATGAAACCAAAACTGGTGATTACCCATAAAGTACATGATGAAGTGCTGGAAATGCTCGCACCGCATTGTGATGTGATAACCAATCAGACGACTTGCAGTCTTTCACGGCATGACACCATGCAGCTGGCAGCGGATGCTGATGCGTTAATGGTGTTTATGCCGGATCGGGTTGATGCAGATTTCCTAAAGGCCTGCCCTAAATTGAAAGTAATCGGTGCTGCATTAAAAGGCTATGACAATTTTGATGTGGAAGCCTGCACGGCGAACAATGTCTGGCTGACCTTTGTGCCGGATTTACTGACCGTTCCCACGGCTGAATTGACCATTGGTCTGATGGTCGGGCTGATCCGCCATATTCGGGCATCCGATGAACATGTGCGAAGCGGCTATTTTAAAGGCTGGCGACCACAATTTTATGGGCTTGGCGTTGAAGGCTCTACCATTGCCATTATCGGCATGGGAGCGATTGGTCAGGCGATTGCTCAAAGACTGTCTGGCTGGGATGCAAAATTAATTTATACCGATCAGCAGCCTTTATCTGCTGAAAAACAGGTGGCATTAAACCTGGAGTTTGTGTCACTGGATGAAGCGCTTGCACAGGCTGACATTGTGATTATGGCCTTGCCTTTAAACGCGCAAACGCAGCATTTAGTGAATGAACCGCGTTTAAAGCAGATGCAGTCCGGTGCGTTTTTGGTCAATCCTTGTCGTGGGTCAGTTGTCGATGAAGCAGCCGTTTTACGCATGCTGAGTAAGGGCCATCTGGCTGGGTATGCCAGTGACGTATTTGAAATGGAGGATTGGGCAAGAGCGGATCGACCAGGTGAAATCGATCAGGAGCTGTTGACGCATCCCAAGACGCTATTCACCTCACATATCGGTTCAGCTGTAAGCAAGGTTCGACTGGCCATTGAACAACGTGCCGCTGAAAACATTCTCAGCGTATTACGAGGTGAACGGCCACTTGATCCAGCAAATCAGTTATCTGACAAAAAGGAAATGTCATGCTCAACCTGATCTGGCTGAAAAGCCTGATAACCGTGATCGAGCAGCACAGTTTTCAGGCGGCGGCCAGTCAATTGGGTTTAGCTCAACCTACCATCACACAGCATATTCAAAAGCTGGAAGAAATGCTGAAGGTGTCACTGATTCAGCGAGGACGTAGTGGCTGCCAGCCGACAGAACATGCGTTAAGGTTGTTGCCTTATGCTGAGAGCATGTTACGTCTACAGGACAGAGCGTTACTGGCAATTAAGTCACCCAAGCTTAAAGTGGGTGCCAGTTCCAATATCGGTATTTATCTATTGCAGCCTTATTTACATGATTTCCTTCGCCATCAATCACAGGAGGAAGACAAGCTGGACTTACTGATTGATAACAATCCTACAGTTGCTGACAAACTGGAAAACGCTGAAATCGATATTGCCCTGATGGAATGGTGGTCATCTAAAGCCGGGTTTGAATCGCAAACCTGGAAAATAGAACCTTTGGTGTTGATTACACCCACGGATCATCCGCTGGCAAAGCTGCCATCAATAAGTAAATCAATTTTAGCCGGACTGGATTTGATAGGCGGTGAATCGGGGAGTGGAACAGGTCGATTGCTAAAAACGTATTTACAGGATTTTCAGCAGATGCCCAAAGTCACAATGCAACTAGGAAGCACAGAGGCTGTGAAACAGGCAGTTCGGGCGGGGCTGGGTATCTCACTGGTATTTGCCTCTGCCGTTGCCGATGAGGTAAGGCATGGAAGTTTATGCGCCATTCCGATTGAAGATAATGCTTTAAGAAAGTCCATCCAACTTGTCTGGCGACAACACCCGGCCGCTCAACAGAAACGGCCGGAGTTTGTCGATTATCTGCTACAGGATAATCCCTAGGGTCTGTTTACTCCCAATCGTAAACCAGATTCAGCCGATAATTGGTATCAGTCGTTTCAGCATCGCCGGCTGGTTGACTGTTGTACTGACTTCTCAGGCTGGCGCGTAGCTTCCAGGCTTCATCGTTGGTAATTGGCAATTCAGCGCCAAAATTAGTGACCAGCAGATAATTTTGTCCGGGGCTGCTAAACGAAGGGTAGTAAGTTAAATCGTGAAACAGATTCATTCGGCTATTGAGGTTGTAATTGGTTTCATAACCTAAAACGCCCGTTGGATCTTTTTCAGTGGTGCCATCAGAGTAACTTTCAAATCGATAACCGACACCGGCAAAGCCTTTAAAGACTAAATCCGGTTCCTGAATAAAAAATCGACCCAGACTGGCGGTGGCTATTGCCCGTAAATCCAGTTCTTCAAAATCATCAATCTCAAAATCGGCGCTGCCACGGGCAAAATAGTTTTCACTGATATCACGTTCTAATTTGATACCCGCCAGTTTCTCGTTCTCGGTTTGTTCGTCATCTTCCTTGGCATAATTGACTTCCAGGTACATGCCTAAACGTTCATTCACAGTTTCTCGGAAAAGCTCACCCCGACCGGTGACGGACATTCGATCAGTATTACCACTGGCTCCCTGAATACCAAATGCCAGATTACCGCTCCATGGATCCAGTAGTGCTTCGCGTTCCGCTCGGAGCTGTTGCACTTCGGCTGTATACGTTTCTTCCAATGCGGCTTTTTCCTTTGCCTGAGCTGTTTTGATTTGCTCAATTTCCTGCTGATATTGCTGTTCCAGTTGAGCATTCTGGGGTTGCACAGCATCTTTTTCCCACAGCGTATTAATCCGTTTTGGATCGATATCCACTGTACCAAATGCTGTACCAGTTAACTGGTGTTGCCCCTTATCATTAACAGTCAGCTGGCCCAGAACCCGATCACTACTATCAAGTTCAATAAGATGCTTCTGATCTGTACTGATTTGTGTCACTCGATTGAAATCAACGGTAACTTCATCGGCAAAAGCAGTATCCATAACCACTTTGCCTTCAGAAATCTGTTTAATAGAACCTTTAAGAATACTGCCATCATCGAGCAATATCTGATCCGCTGCGAGGCTGGTGGAAGTGAAAAGAAGAACGGTGGATATAGCGGTGCTCAATCGACGTTGAAGCATGATTTCTCCGTGTTTGATTAAGGTCTTCCGTGAATCTACGACGATTATTTGATGGATTACCTTTGGTTCAAAAATGCTTTGCCAAGGATGCGAAACCGAAGCTTTATAAATTGACTGAAACGTTATTTTTAAAACAATTTATTCGCGGTCTGGAAAAACGACTCCCACAGACCCTAAAAAATAAAACGTGAAAATACTGTGAAAAAGAATATTCATTTTCTTCAAATGACGTTTGGCTATTGTCACTTTTGAGAATTTTCACTTGGGAAAATTTCCTAGGTTTGCTGAAGCTGTGCCGTTATAATCTTTTGTTATATGGCATAACGCTTTAAGCCATCACCGATCCCCTTATCAGGATAAACAATGAAGTTCATAAATAACCTGCCGATTGGCAAGAAAATTTTCACCGTGGTCATTGTTCTTGGGTTGACCCAACTATTGATAGCGGCTTTTGCAATTTTAAAAATGCAAGAAATCTCAGAAGAATTTTCGGTGATGAATGAGATGGTTATTCCACTTGAAAGACGCGTCGCCAAGACCAGCGAACTTCAGTACAAAAAAGCCGCTACCTTGCAGTCACTTTTGCTGGATGCCCGCTCTGGTGCGCCCAGAAGTATCATCAAGACCCATTTCGCAGAAATAGAAAATATAACCACAGAGAGTCAGCTTACCTTGGCTGAAACCGTCGGTATTCTTGAACAAGCCAAAAGCACAAACCTGCAAGCTGAAATGCTGGTGGATGTGACAAGCATGTCGGAAAATATTGAAACAATCGTTCAACAGCAACAGAACTATCAGGCTTATGTAGATGCAGCGATCAATGTCATCAAACGGGGTGGCAGCATGTCCGGCGGTGGTTATTTGTCTGAAGAGGAACAGCGAGAACTAAAAACGATTGAAGCGGAATTATTCGTCACTCTGGCTGCGATGAAGGCGAGTATTGATAACATTTCACAACGTGCGGTCAGTAACGTTGAGCAGAAACAAAAAACAAGCATCCTTAGCCTGATAGCCATCGCTGCAGCATCATTATTACTTGGTGTCTTCATTTCAAAAATTATTATTAATAATATTGTCCGGCCCATCAAAGAGGTTATGAGTACCCTCAGCGCCATGGCACAGGATAACGATCTCACCAGAAGAATGACCTTCACCAGCAAAGATGAAGTCGGGGCGATGGGCGGCGTGTTTAATACATTCGTTGAAAAGCTTCAGGAGCTGGTGGTGGGGATTACTTCTGCATCCGAGCAGTTATCGACCGCCGCGGAAGAAACTTCGTCAGTCAGCGAAACAACCAATACCAATATTGCTAAACAGAAAAATGAAACAGATCAGGTTGCTACTGCTATCAATCAAATGACGGCAACGGTAGAAGAAGTGGCGGCAAATGCTGAGAAAGCATCAAATGCCGCCCGCAAAGGTGAAGCTGACTCTGAAGCAGGCAGAAATGTCGTTGAGCAAATCATGACATCAATTAATGCATTAGCCTCTGAAATCAATGATTCCTCCGGCGTGATTACCAAAGTGAAGACGGATAGCGAAAACATCGGTCTTATTCTGGATGTCATCAAAAACATCGCCGAACAAACAAACCTGTTGGCACTGAATGCTGCTATTGAAGCTGCCAGGGCAGGGGATCAGGGACGTGGTTTTGCAGTCGTGGCAGATGAAGTTCGTACACTTGCTCAACGCACACAACAATCTACACAGGAAATTGAATCGCTTATTTCAACATTACAGGCTGGTTCAGATAATGCGGTTCAGTCCATGGAGCAAAACCAGTCGAGTATTACCCAACTAGTCGCCAAGGGCACAGAAGCAACAGGTTCGTTGCTGGCAATCACACAGTCAGTCCGTGCCATCACCGAAATGAATCTATCGATTACCACAGCAGCAGAAGAACAAAGCCATGTGGTAAACGATATCAACCGAAATATTCATACCATTCAACATGTGTCTGAAAGCACTGCAGAAGGCTCAGAACAAGTCTCCAAAGCCAGCCAGGAAATTGCCAAGTTAAGTGAAAAACTCACGGCGATGGTTAGGCAGTTTAACGTTTCATAAAACAATCGCGTAAACCTTTTCTTTAAATTTAACCAGGGATTTGTTGATCTTCATAGTCACATTTGAATGATCAACAGACCCTTGAGGTCACAAACTTTATTTACTTGTAGATAATAATGAATATTATTTAGATTATTATTGACAGTAATTTTTGACTAGCTGATAATTTATCAATTCATCGTTGCTATACATGCGGCGATTCCTCTCCTCGTTAGTAAGTTGAAGATAAATGTCTCGCATTGATAATAAAAAAATCCCGTTAAAAGCTTTAAACACTAAGTCCCAACGTCATACTGCTGCTCTTCTTCTATGTACGCCATTAGTCGCTGTATCTCTTAGCGTGAATGCACAGGAAGAAAGCGATAAAGAAGTCTATCGGTTTGCCCCAATCATCGTTAATACTCAAGCCATGGCTGACGATGATGCAAATTCAATCGTCGCTCAGGAAATTTCGGTGGGTGGAAAAGTAGCGACCAGTATTCTGGATACACCTGCTTCTGTCTCAGTGATTACCGAAAAAGAAATTGAGCAACGCCATGCCAGCACCACCGAAGAAGTGTTGCAGTACACGCCTGGCATTATCACGGATTTTTACGGTACGGATGATCGTAATGATTATTTCCAGATTCGCGGCTTTCAGGCCACAACTTATCGCGATGGTATGACACTGGGTTCAATGCGTGGGGTGCGCGAAGATGCCTATGCCTTTGAGCGCGTTGAAGTCTTACGCGGTGCAAACTCAACCTTGTTTGGGGCTGCTGATCCGGGTGGATCGGTCAATTTTGTCAGCAAAACGCCAAAATTTGAGCAGTTTGGCAGCGGTTATGCCCGTTATGGTTCATTTGACCGCAAAGAGGTCGGTCTTGATGTCGGTGACACCTTAAACGAAGACAAAACGCTCGCTTACCGCTTTACCGGTAAATTTCAGGACAGTGAACGCGAATACGATTATTCCAAAGACGATAATGAGTTCTTTATGGGCGGCATTACCTGGGAGCCAACTGATTTCACCTCTGCGACATTATTATTGGATTACCTGAATCGCGATAGTACGCCTAACAGTGGTGGTTATCCTAAAGACAGGGAGTATGACCGCGATGAGTTTTATGGTGAACCCGATTTCAATTCTCAGGAAGTAGAACGCACCAGCATAACCGGCATGTTCAGCCATGACTTTGATAACGGTTTTATTGTTCGCGCTAATTTACGCTATAGCGATTTAACTGATGATTTTGGTTATGCTTATTTGACAGGCACTTCAAGCGCCGCAGGTGCAAACAGAGATTATTTTGGGACAGACAGCCAAGCTCAGGAGCTAATAGGTAACGCAATTGTGCAATATGATGCTCGCTTTGAGCACTTTGATACAAGTACGCTCATTGGTGTTGAGTATCGTGATGCATCTACCGAAGATAGTAGTATTTATGACCCGAATGTAGTCGCACCTATTAATATTGCCAATCCAGTTTATAGCGGTATATCGAGTCTTCCAGCACCATATAGTGCAAATGATCAGGATTACACAACGGAGTCTATTTTCCTACAACAAAACCTGTCATTTGCTGAGCGTTTTATTGTTACGGCTGGAGTTCGTACTGATCACATGGATCTTTCAAGTACGGATATTACCGGATTCGAAAAGTCGGATAATTTAACTGAAACATCATTGCGTGGCGCGCTAACCTATAAAGTTACAGACGAGGTTTCCACTTATATCAGTATGGTTGAATCGGTTGCTCCTCCATCAATTGGTGTAAAACCAGAGCGTGGTAAGCAATATGAAGTGGGTCTGAAATTTGCTCCTGCTGGTTCTAACGCGCTTTACTCAATGGCTATCTATGATCTGACCAAAGACGATGTCACTATCGCTGTTGTTCAAGAAAATGGATCGATTGAACGGGAGACTATTGGTGAATCAAGAGTAAAAGGGCTGGATTTAGAGGCCAAAGTAGAATTAAGCGATAGTTTCAGCTTAACCGGTGCTTATTCTTACATGGAGACAGAAGTAGTAAGCGGCACCTTACGTGATGGCTCTTCTATTAAAGGCAATGAGTTTACATCTGCACCAAAACAAATGGCATCGGTTTGGGGGCATTACACATTTCCTGCTCGGGATATGAGTTTGGGCCTTGGCGTTCGTTATACCGGCTCGTACTACTTCGATGCAGTGAATTCAGCAAAGAGCGATTCAGCTACATTGGTTGATTCTTCATTCAGTTACGAGTTTTACCAAAATACCGATTTAACGGTTTATGTACGTAACTTGTTTGATGAGCAACACGTAGTGGGATCCGGTACGGCCAATTATTACAATCCGGGCCGCGAAGTCCTGGCTACAGTTAACTATAACTGGTAAATCCATTAGCTAATCAAGAGGTCAGACATTTAACAATGTCTGACCTCTTTTTTATTGTTGATATAGGAAACTGATAACCAGGTTTGATTAAGCCGGGATTGGTCTTCATTACATAGCGCTAATCGTCTAGAATCGACTTACACTAATTTTCCAGGGAAGGAATATGAGTATTGCCACGGTTTACAGTCGTGCTTTGACCGGTATTTATGCTCAGGCAGTGACGGTTGAAGTGCATCTTTCTAATGGTTTACCCAGTCTGTCGATTGTGGGTATGGCGGAAACAGCGGTTAAGGAAAGCAAGGATCGCGTTCGATCGGCGTTGATTAACTCTCAGTTCACTTTTCCTCAGCAACGTATCACTATTAATCTGGCTCCTGCAGATTTGCCCAAAGAGGGTGGGCGATTTGATTTGCCGATTGCTTTGGGCATTCTGGCGGCTTCTAATCAAATTCCGGTGCAATCGTTAAGTGGTATGGAGTTTATCGGTGAACTCGGTCTTACCGGTGAACTGCGTGGTGTTCGCGGTGTGTTACCAACTGCATTAGCCACATCTGAGACTAACCGACAATTAATGGTGCCGTTTGAGAATGCTGAAGAGGCGGCCCTGACTGAACAGGGTGAGAGTTTTGCCGCTAAGAGCTTGTTGGAAGTCTGTGCACATTTGCATGATCAATTGCGTTTATCGACCAATATAAATCAACAGAAACATATTCAAAATAATTATGCAGACTTAGCAGATGTACGTGGTCAGGCATCTGCCAGACGGGCATTGGAAATCGCAGCTGCTGGATCACATAGTCTACTTTTTGCTGGTCCGCCCGGAACCGGAAAAACTATGCTGGCTAGTCGGCTTCCAGGAATTCTGCCGCCGATGACTGAGCAGGAAGCGATTGAAACGGCGACTATTCATTCCATATCGTCTGCCGGATTTGAGGTAGAAAACTGGATGCAGCGTCCTTTTCGGGCGCCACATCACACCGCTTCTGCTGTGGCCTTAGTCGGTGGAGGCAGCCAGCCTAAACCGGGAGAGATTTCGCTGGCGCATCAAGGTGTGCTGTTCCTTGACGAGTTACCGGAGTTTGATCGTAAAGTATTAGAAGTTTTACGTGAGCCAATTGAATCTGGGAAAATAACTATTTCCCGCGCCGCTAATCAAGCGGAATTTCCCTCTAAATTTCAATTGGTTGCCGCAATGAACCCCTGTCCTTGTGGTTATCTGGGGCAGGCAAGATGTCATTGCACAGAAGAGCAAGTCAGGCGCTACCGTGGTAAGATCTCCGGCCCGTTATTGGATCGCATTGATATGTTGATGGAGGTGCCGGCAGTGGATAAAAAACTGTTGCGACCTCAGCCTGATGATGTCCCGCCGGAATCCAGTGAAGTGGTTCGTCAGCGAGTGATTCAGGCACGACAGATTCAACTGGAGCGTGCCAATAAAGCCAATGCGTCCCTGCAACATAAAGAACTAGAGGTTTTTTGCACCTTGTCAGATCAGGATTTTCAATTAGTAGAAAAAGCCATCAGCCGTTTTGGTCTGTCGGCCCGTGCCTATCATCGTATTTTAAAAGTGGCCCGCACCATTGCTGATTTGGCCGGTTCACCCGACATTCAAACAGTCCATTTAACAGAAGCCATCGGCTATCGACGCCTCGACACAGCGAATTAATATTTAGTGAAAGATCTCAATCCGGAACAGCGGGAAGCTGTGCGTTACATCGATGGACCGTTGTTAGTGTTAGCTGGTGCCGGCAGTGGCAAGACGCGGGTTATTACCCGCAAGATTGCCTATCTGATCGAGCAGTGCGGCATCAAAGCCAGCAATATCGCCGCCGTTACCTTTACCAACAAAGCCGCTCGTGAGATGAAGGAGCGGGTTGCGGAGCTGATGTCTACCCGACAAGCCTCAGCACGTGGTTTGATGGTCTCCACATTCCATACGCTTGGATTGAATATCCTGCGTCGTGATGGCAAATCATTAGGCTATCGTCCGGGTTTTTCCATTTTTGATGCGCAGGATTCACTGGCAGTTTTCCGCGATCTGATGGGACGCGATTTTGCGGCTGACAGCGATCATGCCCAGGAAGTACAAAATCTGATTTCAAACTGGAAAAACCAGCTGATTCTGCCCGAACAAGCCGCCCAGATTGCTGATGGGGCTCAAGAGGAATTTGCTGCCAGGGTTTACCCACGTTACGTGCAGGCATTGCAGGCCTATAACGCTGTGGATTTTGATGACCTGATTTTAAAGCCAGTGATTCTGTTTCGTGAACACCGTGATGTGTTGCAAAAATGGCAGGCGAAAATTCATTATCTGCTGGTGGATGAATATCAGGATACCAACGGCTGCCAGTACGAGCTGGTCAAACAATTGGTTGGCATTCGTGAAAAGCTCACCGTGGTAGGGGACGATGATCAATCAGTTTATTCCTGGCGTGGCGCACGCCCGGAAAATCTGGTGCAACTGCAAACGGACTTTCCCCGATTAAATCTGATTAAACTGGAACAGAATTATCGTTCCATGGGCCGTATCCTGCGAGTTGCCAATAAACTTATCAGTCATAACCCCCATGTGTTTGAAAAGCGCTTATGGAGCGCTATGGGTGAGGGCGATGCCATTCGGATCATTGGTTGTCGTGATGACGAGCATGAATCGGAAAAAGTCATTTCCGAGCTGCTATATCACAAGCTCAAACACCAGGCGAGTTTCAAGGATTATGCGATTTTGTATCGCAGTAATCATCAGTCCCGTTCGCTGGAAAAAGTGTTACGCGAACATAATGTGCCGTATTTTTTGACCGGTGGCACCTCGTTTTTCTCGCGAGTCGAAGTCAAAGACATCATGGCCTATCTGCGACTGCTGGCCAATCAGGATGACGATAATGCGTTTTTACGGGTCATTAATACCCCACGTCGTGGTATCGGTTCATCCACCTTGCAGGCGCTTGGTGAATACGCCGCCAAACGTAACACCAGTATGTTCGGAGCCTGTTTTGAAATGGGATTGGCGGAAAGCCTGCCAGCTAAATCAGTGCAGAATCTGGAAGTCTTTACCCGCTGGCTGATTGATATTGCTGATCGCGCTGCTCGTGGCAATCTGCTGGACGCGATCAAAGATATGATCGAGGAAATCAATTACCGCGGCTGGCTGGAAGAAGTCAGCGGCGATCCAAATAAAGCCAATCGTCGTATGGAAAATGTCGATGAACTGGTTAGTTGGATCGAACGAATGATTGATCAGGACACCGAAGAAAAATCCATAGGTGATATTGCTGCACGTTTAACGTTGATGGATATCATGGACCGTCAGGCGGATGAAAATCAGTCCGATGCAGTGCATCTGATGACGTTACATGCTGCTAAAGGACTGGAATTTCCACATGTATTCATTGTCGGTATGGAAGAAGAAATCCTGCCACATCGAACCAGTATTGAAGAGGATTCCATCGAAGAAGAACGGCGTCTGGCGTATGTTGGCATCACCCGGGCACAACGCAGCCTGGTAATGACGCTGGCAAACACCCGCAAACGTTATGGCGAAAAGGTGGATTGTGAAGAGAGTCGTTTTCTTCGCGAATTACCACCAGAAGACTTGATTTGGATGACCGAAAAAACACAGGTCGATCCAGAAGAGCGAAAAGAGCGTGGCAAAGCCCATTTATCCAATATTCGCGATATGCTTAAGTAGCACATAGGTTGTATAACCTATTAGCGGATACGACTAAGGCGGTAAATATGAAAACAAAACTTCTGTACCTGGCGATGATGATTCCTGGCCTGGCAAATGCTCAAGTGTTTCTGGAACAGACTCAGGCCGAAAGTGGCAGCTATTACAAAGGTATACTCACCGTAACAGCAGGCTGTGATGGTTCGTCCACTACCTCCATTACCGTCGATATTCCCGAAGGTCTGCAATTTGTACAACCCATGCCCAAAGCAGGCTGGCAGCTGGAAATTGTTAAAAAACCTGTTGAACGACCCTTCTTTAAGGATGGGATTGAGATAACCGAAGCAGTAAGACAGATCACCTGGTCGGGTAATTCATTACACGATATTCATTTTGATGAGTTTATTTTCCGGGGCCGTGTCGGCGTTGGAGCTACCAGCGTGTTGTATTTCCCAGTTATTCAGAAATGTGAAGCAGGTGAACTGTATTGGGATCAAATTGCTGAGGTGGAACCGGTCAAAAAAACCATGCCCGAAACTGGTCCCCAATCCGTGATTGATCTGATGGAAGAAATGGAAGGGCTGGATAAAGAGCATCAAAATGATCAAGCGAAAAAATCAGAAATTTCAAGCGACGATGATCAGGTAAAAGCCGATCAACATCACCATGGTCATCAGATGGATATGACGGATACAGCCGATAAAATGGATCATTCAGCCCATTCTGGACATGGACAAACCACACTGCAACACCCCGCCCCGTTTGTCAAAGTGGTGGATGGCACCGGTGACCATAATCACCATTAATTCTCTCTGACTGAATAAAAAGGGCCCAGTTTTTAATTTAAATTGGGCCCTTTTTTTATGCATTATGGAGGAGTAGGCGGCTGCGGCATAGGCGGCGCGTCTTCAGCCTCTTTTTGTTTATCCTCATCCGGATCATCAGCCGGCTGATAGGTTCCTTTCGAAGGGTTTGGAACCTGAGGTGATTTTTCATCTTCTTTGTCCTCATATTCAGACTTTTTAGAAGCGGCGATAATAGTGGAGATACTCACTGAGCTTTCTCCATGGTTTTGTTGTAGTGTCATTATGTTATTTCCTTAAGGTAGTTAAAGAAGATATCTTGCAGCAATTGCAAGACTGGAATGACTAACGCGATAATTTGCAGGGGGTAACCATTCAATGTGGCTAACAGTATCTCAAGGTGAAAAATGAATTCGCCTTACGCATAACCTGCTTAGAGATTTACAGAATTGAAATGCTTTAGTGTTTTCTACAGTAACGTATATAAACAAAAATACAAGAACATGAGTTAAGACGATCCTGAATTATGTTCATTCAAATCTGCCCATGACTATTGCCAACCTTAATTTCAATTAATTCTGACTTTTTGATTTTAAATAAACAGGGCATTTTTGTCCGGTATTTAATAACGCATTAACTTTTAGAAATTAACTACAGAGACCCAAAGGGCGCAGAGAAAATAAGCTTTACTATCGATACATCCCTACTACATTAAAGAGATCTAAATATTCCAGTCTTTACCGAACCTTTTAATTTAGATGGTCAATGTAGGGTGGTCTTCCAACTTAAAGGCAGTCCTCTGATAAGTTGCGTCTCTGGTAAGATTGGTAAAGCAGAAGTCACCAAAGATTTGACCCATATCAACTGTTTGAATGTCTAACCCCAGTAAACTTGTTCTCTAGCTAAAACAGCATTTGCCAGACAAGGATCACACGCATATGAAACTTCGCTTTCTCGGTGGTACCAGCACAGTAACCGGCTCCCGCTATCTACTTTCTGATGATAACCACCGGTTACTGGTGGATTGTGGTTTGTATCAAGGAGTGAAAACACTGCGACGGCGTAACTGGGCGCCATTTCCGATAGATCCTTCAACTATCAATGCTGTGGTACTCACTCATGCTCATATCGATCATTCCGGCTATCTGCCGGCACTGGTGAAGAACGGCTTCAAAGGTAAAATCTACTGCACCAAGGCCACCCACGAACTGTGTAATGTGTTGTTACCAGATGCTGGTTATCTCCAAGAGGAAGATGCCAAATATGCTGCTCGCAAGAAGTTCTCAAAACACGAGAGCCCGGAACCGTTATTTACTGAAAAAGATGCCAGAGAAGCGTTAAAACATTTCGAATCTCTGCATTACCATGAGACATTTGAGCCGGTAAAAGGCTTTGAAGTCAGCTTCACACCAGCAGGACATATTCTGGGCTCATCCTGTGTGCATGTTCATCACAAAGCTTCAGACCGAACAGTGGTATTTTCGGGTGATGTAGGGCGACAAAACGACATTATCATGCGTCCACCGGAACCACTCCAGCACGCAGATGTACTGGTATGCGAATCCACCTACGGTGATCGCCTCCATGGTGAATCAGATCCCGAAGCGGTACTTGCAGAAATCATTACCAAAACCGCAGCCCGTGGTGGTATCACGCTGATGCCTGCTTTTGCTGTTGGCCGAGCACAAATGCTGCTGTATGTGGTGCATAAACTTATGGGAGAAGGCAAAATCCCCGAAATGCCGGTCTACCTGAACAGCCCGATGGCTATCAAGGCCACGGAGACTTTCATCAATCACCACAAAGAACATAAGCTGGATCAAAGCCAGTGCGCGCTGATAGATAATCAAACTCAGTACATCCGCACGGTAGAGGAAGCCATTGAACTAGATACCATGCGCTACCCGTGTGTGATTGTTTCCGCAAGCGGTATGGCCTCCGGCGGTCGGGTATTGCATCACCTTAAAACCTTATTACCCAATCCACGTAACAGTATTGTCTTCGCCGGCTTTCAGGCTCCAGGCACCCGTGGTGATGCGTTGGTGAATGGGGCTCAATCTGTCAAAATCCACGGTGCTTACTGGCCGGTAAAAGCCGAAATTCATAATATGGATTCCATGTCCGCTCATGGTGATTACAATGAAATCCTGACATGGTTAGAGCAGGGCAACCTCAAGCCCGATAAAGTTTACGTCACCCACGGCGAAGTCGTCGCCAGCGACACCATGCGTAAACACATCACCGAAAAATTTGGCTGGGATGCCGAAGTGCCAGAACTGTTTGAAGAAGTGGATATTTGATAACTCATCAGCTTTCAAAAAATAACCACAGAGACACAGAGGACACGAAGAAAAATTTTGAATTGCCGGTGCAGTTTTATGGCAGCTACTGAATTCGTCTGAATCAAATTCAAATCTTCGATTCATCGTTATATTTCAAATAAATCAAAGGTTTGTTTTAATATCAAAAACCGTATAAATTGTGAGCTATCTCTCATTTTGAGGCCGATATGAATATTCAGCCAGTATTGGCTTAGTTTTGCATTAGCTTTTGGAAAGGTACGAACATGGAAAATATCGGCGTTCGGAGTTGGTTGATAGCGTGTGATGAATCTGGCGTTCATGGCTCAGCCCATTATGGCTTTGGGAGTCTTTGGCTTAAGTGGCAGCGTCGCGGAGATTTTCTTGAAGATTTCCGAGCTATCAAGGAGCGTCATGGCTTTAGAGATGAGTGTAAATGGAACAAGGTCAATTCGGAGCGAAATTTACCATTTTACCAGGAGTTGATTTCTTATTTCTTTCAACGGCACTGGATTGTGTTCCATTGTTTGGTCGTCAGAAAAGACACTGTCAGAAAGGGTGAGTTTCATAACAATGATTGGGACTTAGCTCGTCGGAAGCATTTTACGATGCTATTAACGAACAAAATGGGAAAAGCGCTTAAGCGCTTTCCAGATAGAGAGCATGAGTTTCGTGTTTATGTTGACCCAATTGCTTCCCGATACGATAAGGCTGACGAAGCCGTTGAAGTAATCTCCAATAATGTGCTCAACCAAGAATTCCGAGGTAGATCGCCTGTTAAATCGGTGATCACTCGCGACTCGAAGTTAACTCCATCAATACAATTGTGTGATTTGCTGCTAGGTGCAGTTATGGAGACTTGGCAACAAAAAGCATCTAATCCTGCCAAGTTAGCTGTACGACAGATTGTAGCGGAACATCTCGGCTGGAATACGTTTGACTCGGATACTCACGTTCGAGAAAGGAAATTTAATATATGGTATTTCTTCGATCCTCCAAAAGAAGCGGTGCGGCGCGTAAAAACAAATATCGTGCATTTGAAATATCCATATCCTGATTCATAACGATATTTGGTCTTAAACACTCAATCTAAATGATGCGTTAAGAATTATTATTGGGCCACAGTCCTTAACATGTTAAATATATATCCAACATAGGGTTAGCAGATGAAAGTTTTAGCCATTCGTGCAGTCGTAATAACGTTAGTATGTGTGGCCCTATCTGCTTGCGCATCAATTGAAAAAAGCAGGTTGGCGGAACAGCCCACCAATCAGCCACTTTTAGCTGGCAAAGGTGACATCGTGCTGAGAGTTAACAAGAAACGTGATCTAGAAAACGCATTTGGTAATGCTGATATTTTCGGGCGTAAAACAAACGAAGGTTTCAGTGAACTTCGGTTCGTTGGGATTGAAAAATCAGGAGCGGTAGTTTTTTACCGAAATGATGTTCAAATAATAACCAATGAGACGACCATGAGTCGCAGTGGGGCTTCGACAACTTACGGTTCTGCAAACACGACAGCTTCCGGAAGTTACTATGGGAATGAAAATTACGGAACTGTCAGCGGGAGAGCCTCCACCAATTACTCGTCAACTACTTTGTCGCCAACAAGCGATTTTCACGCCATTATTCCACAGGGCGCCACACCAATAATATTAAAACCAGGCGATACCTCAATTGTGATGGAAGGTTATGTTGTGGAGGTTCTTGATGTGAGCAGCGGTGCTCTGAAATACCAAATTTTCGAACCATCAGATCTTTGAACCAGTTATTAATTTTCAATTGACTCTGACACTTTTGATTCATTCCCTCGTTACTTAATATCCATCGTTATTTACCTGAAGACAAACTAAGGAAAAAAAATGAATAAAAAAGTAATTGCCGTAACATCAACTACTCTCGGTTTCATTGTCCTGGCACTTGTCATTTCATGGCTAAGTGATAACAAACAAGTTGGCAAATTGTCACCATCTGTCATTGATTGTCAGACTTACGGGGCCGGCGAGGCTTGTAATGACCTTTTAGAGCTTGGAGTATCACCGGAGCTATCTAAGAGTAATAAGTCTTACCAATTGGAGAGTTCTGAAATAGCTGAAAGCCATGATCCAGAAGAAATGGAGAACCAGATTGATTTAACTTATCAGCACTTAGCTGAGAACAGCCACACTCTGCCAGAAAAATTTACTCAAAGATGGTCCTACACAAAGGTATCCCAAAAACAAATAAACACCAAACAACTGCAATTGATAGCAGCTAAATGTATCATAACAAGGAACCAGAATGGCCGCGAATGTCTTGAGTTATTCGAATTAGGCATTGCTCCTGGACTGTATTTGAATAATCAAACGTATCTTGAAAAGACATTCAAAAGAATCGCTAGTGCAGCAGAAAAATCAGACCCTAGTTTATTAAAAGATCTGGATGTGTATACGCATGAATTTGCTTCAGAGAATGGCATATCATTGCCTGAAAGTTATACTTCTCGCTGGCCTAAACCATAATTAAGTCAGAACCATTTTTGGATGTGAAATGACAGGAATATCAAGGGGTCAGCAAACTTGATATGAGACCAACGTTATTTGGGGATGAAAATGGCTAAACATCCTATCTTCAACATGCCATTTTCAAAGGTCTATCCGCTTTATATTCAAAAGGTCGAACGAAAAAATCGGTCAAAAAAGGAAGTGGATCAAATCATCTGTTGGCTGACCGGTTATGACCAAGCTGGCTTAAAACTACAAATCGAACTGGAAAATGATTTTGAAACTTTTTTTGCTCAATCTCCAGCCATTCATCCAAATAGCTCACTGATCAAAGGTGTGGTTTGTGGCGTTCGGGTTGAAGAAGTCGACGACCCATTAATGCAGAAAATTCGTTATCTGGACAAGCTTGTTGATGAGCTGGCTAAAGGCAAGTCGATGGAGAAGATTCTCCGGTACTAAAACCAGCTATCAACAGACTAGATACTTGATTAATTATGCGCGTGCTCCGGATGAGGACGATGATCTTCTACCCATTGATCGTCCATGCGTGGATCCATTTCAGCAAGAACGCTGCCGGATGCTGCCGGAACGGCAACATAGACATTCATATGGTCTTCTGAAACTCGCTCGCTTTGTAATGAGTAATAGCCTAATACCAAGGCAAACAACGCCAGCACGATAAAAAAGGCGATTGCTGAAAATCCCAGTACAAAACCCAAAACTAACGGTGCAATAAATGACCCGAAGCCATACGAAAACAATAAGGTTCGGCTAATCTCAACCAGGTCGGTGTTTTCATCAAATACATCATTGGCCCGGGCAACACTCAAGGGATAAATGCTGAACAAACTGACACCCAATAAAAATCCTACTGTATAAAGCAACGCCACACTATCACGCCAAATCAAAGGCAAAATCAGCATCAGCAGCAAAACACCAACACTGAAAAATCCAGACCAGGCCAGCATTTTCCGACGGCCTAAACGATCCGATAACATGCCCACAGGCAATTGCGCCATCAGCCCACCCAGAATGGTAATCGTCATAAACAATGAGACCACCTTAGGCTGATCAAACAGATTTAAGACGTACAGCGGTAGCATGGTGTAAAACGCGCCAACAAACACTCCACCAATAAAGCTCCCCACCAATGCCAAAGGGGCTATCGATAATAATTTTGGCATGCTGTAACGTTCAAAGGGCTTTAATACAGGTTGCGTGACACGCGTCACCGCGACCAATACCAGCGACCAGAGCACCAGAATGGAACCCAGAATGAAAATCGTATTGGCTGGCATCTCCAGTATTAATAGCAATTGACCTAATGCCAATGCCAAGAAGAATACGATGGTGTATATCGCAAGGATTTTACCGCGGTCTTCAGAGGAGCTTTTTTCATTGAGCCAGCTTTCTAATACGATCAGCATGGCGTAAAAGGCAAAACCGGATACCAAACGTAATGTGGCCCAAAACCAGGGATCAAACCATAAGGCGTGCCCTAAAAATGCCATGACCATAATTGCAGAAAAAGCCGAAAAACTGCGTGCATGACCTACGGTGACGATGAGTTTTTGACTGAAAATTGCGGCTAACATCGCGCCCAGGAAAAAAGCGGAATTGATTAAGCCGATGGCGCCCTCATTGAGGCCTTCCTGTTTCAGGAAGATGCCGATGAAGGTCATCAATAAACCGTAACCCGTTGCTAACAGTGCAATAGAGAAGAACAACGATGAAATCGGTAATAAGGCTCTTTTGAAAAACATGGGGGTTCCTGAACGAAAACAGCTTGCTGCGTGTAAACACAGCAAGCCACTATTTTGATTATTTTCTACACAAATTCAAGGCAGGATACAGCAAACTTGATTTATGTGGACTATGTTTATAACTGATCCTTGTGTGTTCATTGGAGTGGATATAAATATCTTCTAAATTGAAGGTACGATATATTCTCCCAATTCCTGAATTACCTCTTTCGCGGGACGTTTTCCATACTTGAGGTTGATCGTTACGTGATTAACACCTGCACCCTTAAGATGTAATAAATAATTCAACAGCGCTTTAATCCCAGTGCGAATGCCTAAATGGATGGGAGTTGGCAGCGTTTTAGGATCTGCAACTAAATCTATGTAGAGAGACTGTGCGAACGGTTTGAAAGGTTGATTATTCTCGTCCAATATTCGATACCACTCTTTGACAATTCGATCATGAATTGCGAGTGGTCTGGGGTAGGTAATCCATCCATCTGCATTTTTTGCAACCCAGTCTAAGCTTTGTTGGCTATGTCCAGTGACAAATAATGGAATCACTTCTTTTGCCTTAGGCAGACTGTCCGCTCGACCGTCCAAGACGCCATAAGAATTGTTGTACCGTGGTAACGTGTCGTACAGCAATGTTTTCAGTGTCTCGAAATGCTCTCTAAACAATTGCCCCCTTGATTCTAGGTCAACCCCAAATGCTGGAAATTCAATTGGTCGGTCACCTGATGCAACACCTGCTACGATACGACCATTGCTAAGTATATTGAGTGATGCTAATGATTTAGCCAGATGAACAGGGTGTCTTAGTGGCAGTATGAGCGATCCTGTCGCCAGCTTTATTCTCTTAGTATGTGCTGCAATCCAACTCATATAGACTAAGGGATCATAAATTTGTCCTACATCGCCAAACAGGGGATCTCGCAAAGGAACATCTCTAAACCAAAGCGCAGAAAATCCTGCCTCTTCTGCCAAGCAAGCCAATGACTCCTGATTGGCCATAGTTGGAACATCCCCCTGATAGGATTCAAGGGGAAACATAAGGCCTAAACTTAATTTTCCTTCAGTAAATATGCTGTTGGCATTAGTCGGTTCATTTTTCATGTAACCATGCTCCACTAGATTTTTGTCGAAATAATTGTTCGACCTCGTACTTTTCCATACAAGAAGCCGATTGCTTTCCCTTTGACCTAATCTAACGAAATATCCTCAACCATCGCTTCGGTTTTTTCGAAATTCAGATAACCTAAGCCAATCTTTTGCTTTTTGTTCTCTGGGCCATTATGCTCTTAATGGCTGCTGTTACACCTCTTAATATCACTGGCGCAACGCTTGCTGGACCTGCGGTCACGCCACAAGCGGTAACAAATCCACCATATTGTGTTGAGATGCAGGCATTTGCCAATACATCTCTGTGATTTGACTCTCAATAATCCAAGTTAGCGTGTGTCCCTGCTTATATAGTATGCAGAAATCCCGGCAGCGAGAACTACCGGGGTTTTTAAATATCAAAAGTCCAGTTGGGCTCCCAGTTTGATGGTGCGTGGTGCGCCCTGGGCAATGCTAGAGCTGCCTGCAGAGGTTAACCAATAGGCTTTATCTGTCAGGTTCTCAACGTTCAGCCGCAGTGTCAGTAGTTGTTTGTTGAGATCAATTTCATAGCGAGCGCCCAAATCAAACAACGTCACTGACCCGACATGCCATTGGTTTGCCGTATCCAGTGGTCGTTGGCTGGTATATTGCGCGCCGCCGGTCAAGGTCAGCTGGGTATTCGGCACCTGATATTCACTGTATAAACGGAACTGTTTGTCGGCGACACCTTGTATTGGTTCTCCTTCGAGGCTTTCATCAGTAGTTTTTCGGTTGGTGGCATCCAGCCACATTGCACTGGCTCCCACTAACCATTGTTCATTGATTTTGGCCCGGGTGGAGAGCTCAAGACCTTCATAACGTGCTTCACCATCCTGGCTGAAGACATCATTCTCATCCTCGTAGGTGAGGCCTTTTTGCAACTGGAAAACTGCCATATTGGCCGACCAGTTATCATGCTCAACTTTGATGCCGGTCTCGTACTGTTTGCTGATTAACGGTTCAAAAACCTCGCCAGCATTGGCAGCGGTGTTCGGTGCTGTGGCACCTTGTTCAAAGGCCTCTACATAACTGGCATAAATGGACATCCATTCGAGTGGACGATAAATGGCTGCGAAGGAAGGGGTGATTTCACTCTCTTTATAATCGCCATAGTCATCCTCAAGACTACCGTAGCGTGCCCCAATAATGAAATCCCAGCTGTCGCCGACATTCAGCGTATCGGAAAGAAATACTTCTTTACGGGTGACTCTGGAATACTCATTAAAGCTGGCATCACTTTTATCAAGATGGCCAACTGGACGCTCGAAATCAACAGGGGAAGATACATTACCCGATCCCAGTGGAATAGCCAGTGTACCAATACCGCTGCTATTTGATGAAATAGTGCGGGTATGTGATAAACCAGCCACCACATTATGCGTAACAAGGCCGGTTTCAATGATGCCACTGAGCACATTCTGTGTCTGATAGCTTTTGAACAGATTGTTGTAATTGTAAAGTGTAGCCGAATAGTTACCATCGCCATCCACGTACAAAATGGGCATCAACGGGTTGCGGTAGCTGGTGGAATAACGATAGGAAAGTTTATTGTTCCAGTTATTATTAATCTGCCAAATTAAATCACTGCCCGTGGTAATGTGCTCCGATTCGTAGCGGGTCCACTCTGGAGCCAGGCGTTTATCACCGTCAATTGGACTGACAATATTGCTGACTGTGCGATCAGTGAAAGAACCGTCGGAGTTGGGGGAAATCGAAAAATAACCACCATAGCTTTTACGCTCAGATATCAGTGCATCTGCCTGCCAGGTCAGATCCGGCGTAATACGTAAATCGACGGCAACAGAAGCTGATTTACGGTAGGCCTCACTGTCATCGACATAAGTGTCACCAGCCTCACTGACCACATTAACGCGGTAACCAAATATATCATCTGGACCGACACGACCGCCGACATCGCCGTGTGCCATTAGCAATCCGCTATCCATCACTTGTGTGGAAACACTGGCTTTGAATTCTTCTGTTGGCCGTTTAAGCACATAATTGATGATGCCGCCGGGAGCAGCAAAACCATACAGAAAACCGCCCGCACCTTTCAGAATTTCTACGCGTTCAAGGTGTTCCAGAGGGAGGTCTTTGGCACGGCTGCGGAAATTCATTCCATCGAGTTTCTGTCCGGTATCGAAATCCGGATTGATGCCGCGAATCGAAAATGCGTTATTTTCCGTGATCAAATTATTCGATGAGAGGCTGATAGCGGCATCAAATTTGGTTAACTCACCCAGCGAACGTGCCTGCAGATTAGCAATGTAATCTTCAGAGTAAGTTTCAATGGTAAACGGCGTATTTTGCTTTGAGAGGTTTCCCAGTGCACCAGCGAAAACATCACCCACCCGATAGGCATTGGCGGCCGAGCCATTCATACCCAGACCTTGTACCTGCATCGTCGATAAAGTGACGCTTTGATCATCCTGATTGGCTTGATGCAAAGCGTAACTTTTGTCACCTTGAGCAACTGCGACCAGACCACTGCCGTTGAGAATATGGCTTAATGCATTTTCAACGGTATAGTTGCCTTGTAATCCATCACTGCTCTTGCCGCTGGCTAATTCCGAAGCACCCACAAGATAGATTCCAGCCTGGGCAGATAAGCGGGCCAGTACCTGACTAAGCGAACCGCCGGGGATATTAAATTGTTGCGTGGCTTGAGCCGCAGATTGCGTTGTTTCTGCCTGTGCAGCAGGTAGTGTCAGCAACGTCCCTATGCTGGCAGCAGCAATAAGATGGATCGAAAGTGCCAGTGGCTTAAATCGGTTTATACCCGGTTGTGTGTGGCGTTGTGGTTTCACCATTGTTTTACCTCATCGAGTTTAGTGTTGATACAGATATAAACGGATGAGGCGTGTAAACCCGGAACCATAATTTGAAATAAAACGAAAACAATCTGTAGGTATTTGATTAAATTGAAATTTAACTCTGGATTGGTTCCAGAATGATCCACCCTGGAAACACCTGACGTGCCTGTATGGGCAAAACGCTGGTGAGCATTGCCAAAACACGGTCAGTATCCGCTAGCGGGAAACTGCCATACACTTTCAGCTGAGCAACCTCATCAGAGATATTGATATAGCCATATTGATAACGGTTAAGCTCGGCAATCAGCTCCTGCAGTGTCATATCTTCTGCCACTAACAATCCCTGTCTCCAGGCCTGTCTGGCAGTTACAGCATTCTGTTTTGGCATTATCTGGCTTTCATTAAAACGGCTTGTTTCACCTGCTTGAAGTTCAACATAGTGGTCGTTATTGGTATGAACAGACACTGAACCGTCATAGACGGTGAGCTCGATATCCTGTTGCAGGTTCATCACGTTAAATTGTGTTCCGAGCGCAGTTAATCTTCCATGCACCGTATCTACAACGAATGATCTTCTGACATCTTTTGCTGTCTCGATAAAGATCTCACCCTGGAGTAACTCAATGCGTCTTTGTTGGGTTGTGTAATCAACATTGATGGCACTCGCTGTGTTTAACCATACCTGCGAGCCATCTGGCAGGTTGATATCAGTTTGTTGTCCGACACTGGTGCGGTAGTCAGCAGCCAATGCCATCACACTGTCAGGCAGCCATTTTCTATTCCAGCTGAAATGACTTGCTAAACCAATCACAGCAATACTGGCCATGCCACTGAGAAGTCGGCGGCGTTGACGTAATCGTTGATTGGCATTGTATAGATTGTCAGCTGTGCTATGCGGGTCGGGTGTTTGCTGTAAGGGCTGGAAACCCTGGCTGATTTTTTCCACGTAAAGCCAGGCGGTTTTATTCTCAGGTTTGGCATCAAGCCATTTACGCCAGCCTGACTTGTGGTCATTGCTGGCTTGACCATCACGAAGAATGGCAAACCATTCGGCGGCTTCTTCCAACGTCTTATGAGAAGGCTCAGCCATTTTATGATTGTGGTTCAGAAATGAGTTCGCGAGTTGTTTGCGAGGCTTGCAGTTTCAGGCAGGCCAACATGGCCTTAGCCACATATTTACGCACCATGCGATCCGAGACACCCAATTGAACGGCTGTTTCGGCATCTGTCATCTGGCATACGACAGCTAAAAGAAATGCTTTGGCGGCTTTGGCTGGAAGCTCACTCAACATCAGATTAATTTCTTCCAGGGCTTCCAGCACTGCCACCTGTCGCTCGGCTGAGGGCGCGGTTTCTTCCGGATAGCTGGAAAGTGTATCGTGCCAGGCTTTTTCAATTTCCTTTCGACGCCAGAGGTCGATACAGAGGTTTTTGGCGGTAGCTCGTAAATAACTGCGCGCCTGATCGCTACTGGAAAAGTGGCGCGATGAGGGAAAACCAAGGAGGCGGAGAAACGTATCCTGAGTCAGATCAGCGGCTTCAGTACTATTACCTAATCGTTGGGATAACCAGCCTTTTAGCCAGTTATGATGTTCGCTATACAGCACCTGTACATGATGGTTGATGACAGATTGGGCACTGCTCACGAAAAGCTCCTGAATGCTATTTGGTAATGAGAATCAATATCATTCTATTGATTAAAATAAAACATAGCAAGTGAGCTGTAAGTCAGGAAGTAAAATGAATGGTATTGCTACTCAGGATGCTGAGTAAATGATTGATGTAAGGCCAGTGAAAAAGTGTGGAGTGGAGAAAAAATGTTCGATCAGTGCTTACTTATCATGATCGTTGCGTGTCACTAAAAATTCCAGACCGGCACCTACATCTTCTTCGCCACAGGCAGCCATATCATCAGGGCTGGCGGCCTGCGCATCTTCATGATTGAGTATCAAATCACGTTCGTTTCTCGGTTTATCTTTTTTAGTTTTTGCTTTGTCACTGACTTCAACTGAGCTTTTTGGCGAAATGGTGCTGTCGTCCATAGCATTTTCCGGGCCGTTAGGACTTTCCGCCTGAGTAGATTTAGATTTATTGCTCATGTTGTTTACCTCTAGTGACATCAAAAGTAAGACTATTTGATAGCAGGGAGAATTCCGACTTAACGCTTTGCCTTTTGTAACCACTTATCCAGTTGATTACCAAACGCTTGTCGATCACGTTGATTAAAAGCCGGTGGGCCGCCCATCTGTTCGCCGCTGCTACGCATGGTTTCCATAAAATTACGCATGGTCAGTCGGGCGCTGATAGTGTCTGTAGTATACAGTTCACCTCTTGGGTTTAAAGCCAATGCGCCTTTTTCAATCGCTTCGGCGGCAAGCGGGATATCGGCGGTGATGACTAAGTCACCTTTCATCAGACGTTCGACAATTTCATTGTCCGCGACATCAAAACCGGATTGCACTTGCTGGAATTTGAGAAAAGGTGAGGGCGGTAATCTTAAGCTATGATTGGCAATAAAAGTGGTTTGGGTTTCTGTTCTGGTAGCAGCACGATAGAGGATTTCTTTTATTACCACCGGGCAGGCATCGGCATCAACCCAGATTTGGGGCTTACGTGGTTCAATTTCGGTCAATTTATTTTTCCAACTGGCGGGTACGTTCCACCTGTTTAACTTTGATATGAATGGCAGCTTTTGCCATCAGATGTGCGCTTACCGGTGCAGTAATAAAGAGGAAAAGCGTCACCAGGATTTCATGCAAGCTGACACCATCTGTTTTAAAACTGAAATGAATTGCCGAGGCAATCAGAATAGCTCCCACGCCAAGTGTGCTGGCCTTGGTCGGGCCATGCAAGCGCATATAAAAATCGGATAGTTTGTACAGGCCGATTGAACCCACCAGCGTGAAAAACGCACCTATTAAAATCAAGATAGCTAAGACCCATTCAAGCATAATTGCCTCTATTCCATGATATCGCCGCGCAGCAGATATTTGCTTAGCGCGAGCGTACCCATAAAACCCATTACCGCGATTAATAAAGCCGCTTCAAAATAAAGAGCACTTTGCAGGTTTATACCCAGCAGAATCAGCAATGCAATGGAGTTGATGTATAAGGTATCCAAAGCCAGGATTCGGTCTGGTGTATTCGGACCAATAATCAGCCGGATAAAGCTTAGCAAAATCGCTAAACCGACCATGATGAACGCGAGTGATAAGGCCAGATTCAGCATGTGACAAATATCTCCAGCAATGGCTTCTCGAATTTGCGATGTATATCAGCTTTGATCGCTTCAACATCATCAATATGTAGCGCATGAATCAGTAAATAGCGGCGATCTTTTGAGAGATCACAACTGACAGTTCCTGGTGTTAAAGAAATGGTATTGGCTAACAGCCCGATGCCGACAGAACTGGTTAATTTCAGTTCATAATGCAGGAAGCCCGGTTTTAAATTCTTTTGAGGCCCCAGGATCAATTTGGCTACGACGGCGTTGGCTACCAGAATTTCATACAATACTCTAAGCACATAGAGCAATAACATCCATGGGTGCCGAATACTGATTTTTTCAGGCCAGTAACTGGAGGTCAGCCACGGAATTAAAATTGCCAACACTGCGCCCAGCACGATATGACCAGGGCTGATGGTGTTATTCAATAATAACCAGATACCCCACAAAATCAGCGTGAGGAATGGATGGGGAAATAGTCGCTGAAGAATCATTTGCTGTTATTTCCTCCATATGGAACTGTACTTAATACAGCATCAATATATGCCTGACCGTTGAATAACTGTCCAGCAATCTGAGTGTTCATATCGGTTAAAGGTTTAGCAAACATTACCATTAATGGACTGACCAGCATCAGCAGGAAAACAGCCACGAAAGCCGACTTATTTAAAGGACTGGTTTTTTGACCTTCTTCCTTTTGCACACTGTAAAACAATAATGAACCCGAACGGACTACCGCTATGATCATCACTAAACCGGCAGTTAATATCACGCTCAAAATGGCTGCAAACCAAGGATGGTTAAGAGCAGAATGTAAAATCATCACCTTACCGAAAAAACCGGATAACGGTGGCATACCGGTTAAGGCGATACCTAACAGCATAAACACTGAACCGACGATTATTGGCCGATCAATCGGAATGGCTTTGGTAAACGAATCGGAATAAATGCCACGGCCTTTCATAATCACATCGGCTATCAGGAACATTGCTGCACCAAGCATGGTGGAATGGATTAAGTAATACAAAGCGGCAGCAAGGGCGGCTTCATTATTGATACCGATGGCAACCATTAAGGTAGCGACTGACGCTAGTATCAAATAGGCGACCTGACGACGTAATGCACGGGCGGCCAGCACACCCAAAGCGGCCAGAGCCAATGTTATTAAACCGAGTAGCAATACCCATTCAATATGCACAAACGCCAAATCACCGGCTTCTTCGCCGAAGATCGTGCCATGGACCCGGATAATGGAGTAAAGACCAACCTTGGTCATAATGGCAAATAATGCTGCGACTGGAGCAGAGGTATAGGCATAAGCGCCGGGTAACCACAGATAAAGCGGGAACATGGCAGCCTTAATACCAAAGACCACCAGTAACAAGACGGCCGCGGTGGCAACGATGCCTTGATCCGCCTCTGATACGTTTCGCACGGCGATGGCCATATCAGCAATATTCAAAGTCCCCAGAATGCCGTAAAGCGTGCCGACAGCGAACAGGAATAAGGTTGAACCTACCAGATTGATCACCACGTAATGCAGACCTGCACGGGTTCTTAAACGCCCCCCGCCATGGAGTAATAAGCCATAAGAGGCGATCAGTAGCACTTCAAAAAATACAAACAGGTTAAATACGTCGCCCGTCATAAATGCACCGTTCAGGCCGAACAGTTGCAACTGGAATAACACATGAAAATGCTGACCCTGTTTATCGGTATCGGTACGAATCGCATACCATAACGCGCCCAACGCCAGAAGGGAGGTCAGCAACAACATCAGTGCCGATAGGCGATCCAGCACAATGACAATGCCAAAAGGCGCTTGCCAGTTGCCAAGCAGCACGACTTGATAAATCTCGCTGTTGGCCAGTTGGAAGCTGACAAGGCTCACACCCACCAACAGAGTAGTTAAAATCAGACTTAAAATACGTTGTGTATCAATGCCTATGGGACGAGCCATCAGCATCAGGATGCCGCCAATTAACGGCAATAAAACCGGCAAAATAGTAAACGGACTCATGATTGGCTCCGTTCAGTTTCTGTCTTTGTACTGTTATGTTTAGTGGCTTTCAGTTCATCATCTGAGCGATGCAAGCCATCAACATGATCATTACCCAGCTCGCTACGGGCTTTTAGGGCCAGTACGATGAGGAAAGCCGTCATCCCAAATGCAATTACGATAGCTGTTAATACCAAAGCTTGAGGCAGGGGATCGGTGTAAGCTGCAGCGGCAGGATCAATAACGGCCGGGATGCCGATTTGCAAACGCCCCATGCTAAATAGAAAGACGTTTACTGCATAGGCAAGCAGAGTCAATCCCAGTACTACCGGAAAGGTTCTTGCTCTAAGTGTGAGATACACTCCGCAACCTGTCATCACGGAAATGACACTGGCAATTAGCCACTCCATTACTTGATATCCTCAACATTGATGAAATGTGCAGCATGACTCAGTTTGCCAAGCTCAACCAGAATCATAACGGTGGCGCCAACCACCACCAGAAATACCCCTAAGTCAAAGGCTATGGCACTGGCCACTTCAAATTTACCCACTACGGGCCAGTTCAGATAGGTAAACGCAGATGTCAGGAATGGATAGCTCAGTAACATGGAAACGACACCTGTACCGGTAGCGATCAATAGACCCAGCCACATTACCCGATGCATATCGGTCCGCAACCGCTCATTGGTCCAGTCGATACCGTTAGCAAGATATTGTGAAATCAATGCAACCGAAGCAATCAGGCCGGCGATAAATCCTCCGCCAGGCAGGTTGTGACCACGAAGGAATATATACACTGCAACCATCAGCATTAATGGGAACAGCAGCCGGGTCAGAGTCTGCATAATCGGTGGGTGTGGGTCATGACTCCATTCCAGTCCTTCAACATCTTTTGCTGGTGCAGCAAGCTTGAGTCCTTCCAGCATGGCAAAGACCCCGAGACCGGCCAATGCCAGCACGACTATTTCACCTAAGGTATCAAAACCACGGAAATCAACCAGAATCACATTGACCACATTGGTACCACCACCACCCGGTTTGGCATTCTCTATAAAGAAATTGGCAATGGAGGTATATTCACGACTCAATACAGCCATGGTCAACAGGAATACCGCAACAGCGGCAGAAATGGAAATAATCCCATCACGGCTTAAACGGATATAGCTACGTTCCTGAGGGGTGTGCTGTGGCAAAAAGAATAACGCTAACAGCAGCAACACGATGGTCACCACCTCAACAGAAAGTTGGGTCAGAGCCAAATCCGGGGCTGAGAATTTCACAAATCCTAACGCTACCACCAGACCGACCACGCCGATACTAATCAGAGAAGTCAGGCGCTGATGATGCAAAACGACTGTTAACAGGCTGGCCACAATCAACGTCAATGCCATCAGAATGGTGATGACATCGGCTTCCATTAAAGCTCTGTCACCAAATAATGGTGAGTTAAACTGGAAGAACGTCAGGATGCTGAGCACCAATGCACCGCCAATCACCCAGCTCACGGAAGGTTGTAAGGTAGTTTGATCAAAATAATCGGTTACTTTTTTGGCGAACCGGATGGTTTTCCACTGCAGCCAGTCAAACACGGCTTTACCTTCAATCCCGTGTAAACATCTGTCATGCCAGGCAAACAGACGATGTCGTACGGTATAAACCGCCACCCCTAAAACCAGGGCAATAAAGCTCATCATCAATGGCAAGTTAAAGCCATGCCAGATGGCCAGACTGAATTCCGGAGCCGGGGCCTGCAGACTAGCGGCAACCGCTACAGACAGAATCGGCCCAATCAGTAACATTGGGGCTACCCCAACAATGAGACATAACACCACCAGAATATCGACGGGTATTTTCATAAAACGCGGTGGTTCATGAGGTGTTTTAGGCAAATCAATTGGTTCACCATTAAAGAACACATCGTGGATAAAGCGCAGTGAATAAGCGACCGAGAAGATAGCGGCCAGGGTGACTAATGCCGGGATGGTCCAGGCTGCCAGTGTGGTATCTGACGCGCTGATCGCCTGTTCAAAAAACATCTCTTTACTCAAAAAACCATTCAGTAATGGGACACCGGCCATTGCGGCGGCGGCGATCATGGCCAGCATTGCCGTATGCGGCATCATTTTGAATAAGCCGTTCAGTTTACGCATATCACGGCTACCGGATTCGTGGTCAATAATACCGGCGACCATAAACAGTGAACCTTTAAAGGTTGCATGATTAATGATATGAAAAATCGCTGCCACCAGTGCCATTTGGCTGCCAAAGCCGAATAACAGGGTAATAAGCCCCAGATGACTTAAGGTTGAATAGGCCAAAAGCCCTTTCAGGTCATGCTTGAATAAAGCGACATAGGCACCGATCAACAAGGTCAGCATACCGGCCGTACCGACCAGCCAGCTCCATTCCGGGGTACCCGATAAAGCCGGGAAAAAACGCGCCAGTAAAAAGATACCGGCTTTCACCATAGTGGCAGAATGCAGATAAGCTGAGACCGGGGTAGGGGCAGCCATCGCATGCGGCAGCCAGAAATGGAATGGAAACTGCGCTGATTTGGTGAATACCCCCAGCAAAATCAGTAGCAATGTCGGCAGATATAAATCATGACCTCTGATTAAATCGCCCGACGCCAGCACTTGAGTCAGTTCATAACTGCCAACAATATGGCCCAGTAATAACACGCCACCCAATAAGGCCAAACCACCTGCGCCGGTGATCGCTAAGGCCATTCTCGCACCTTGACGGGCATCCTGACGATGCTGCCAATAACTGATCAGCAGGAATGACGTTATTGAGGTGAGTTCCCAGAATACGACCAGTTGCAACAGGTTTTCAGATAATACGATGCCCAGCATAGAGCCCATAAACATCAGCATATAGGCGTAAAACCGTCCCATAGAATCTTTGGCTGAAAGATAGTAGCGAGCATAAAAAATAACAAGCAGACCGATCAGCAGAATCAGCAAGGCAAATAACAGCGCTAAGCCATCAAGCCTGAAGGCAATGTTAAAACCAATAGCTGGTAGCCATGACCATTGTTGAATGAGGGTTTCGCCAGCAAATACAGCTTGCATGGACGGGAATAGAATCGCCAACGTTAACAATGTTGTCAGTCCAGCTACCCAGGCAGAAGCCAATCGATTGTATCGGGTAGACCATGCAGCAAGTGGAGCGGCTGCAAATGGGAGGAGTGCGGCTAAGGGAAGATTAAAACTGAGTAAGCTCATGGCGGCTAATGTGATCCCTGTCGATGCTAGACGATAATCGTTTCAGCATGTGGCTTAGAATGATTAAATTTTACTCGCTGAGTTTTCAGTTATCCGTGAGAACCGAATATGTTCGGTGCTCACGGACTAATATTTTTATCGGTTATTCAGCCGAAGAGGTCATGTAGTCGACGGCAGCCTTAACTTCATCATCACTCAGTTTTGGATTGCCACCACGTGCCGGCATCATATTAAAACCGTTGATAGCATGAGTATAGAGAGTATCCATGCCTTTTTCGATACGGGGAGCCCAATCATTTGCATTACCAATTTTGGGCGAATTCATCATACCGGTTGAATGGCAGACCGCACAAACCTGAGTCACAACTTGTTTACCGACGCTAGCATCGGCAGCATCATCTGCAGCCTCAGTTTCCTCAGCTGTGGGAGCCTCTGCAACCTGTTCTTCACCAATGTTTACTTTGGCTACTGGTTTTAATCGCTCTGCAATTGCTTCAGCATCCATGGGCTCAGGTTCGACTACATTGTCGGCAATAGACAGCATATTCGACAAAATTAAATTAGCGATTAAAAACAATACCCCGACAACAATTAAACTGCCGATCAGGTACTTTGGTGTATTAGAAGATTGCATGGTTTACCTCTGACTCCATAATAGTGGCATTAATTATACGGGCATATGTTCAGCCGCGCTATGTATCAGATAGCGCTCCAAGCGTGATTTTTCCGATTGTTTGACCCAGGCTTAATAAATGATGAGCCTGATCAAGTGTTTGTGGCGTTAACTGATCAAAATGCTGCTGCGAAACAGGTTGTAACTGGTTTAAATCAGCCATCTCTGCAATACGTTGCAGAATATAGCCCTGTTGCTGAATATCGGCTGTTTTCATATTAGGACGGGTAAACATAAACTCCCATACCAGACCGGCGCTTTTGTTTTTTAACAGGTTCAAATCAACTGGTTGCTGGAAGCTGACCACGAGGGCGATTAACCCTTGAGGTGCAATCAGTTCAACCATTTGCGGGTAGTAATAATCACTGTCATTCAGACACAGAATATAATCTGCAGCTGGCAAATTTGCTGCCTGATAATTATCTTTCAACTCACCCTTGTGACTAATCACCACATCCGCACCTAATTTTTTACACCATTTTTGTGTTTCTGGCCGTGATGCCGTGGCAACCACCTTGAGGCTGGTGAGTTGTTTTGCCAGCTGAATCGCCATCGAGCCGACACCACCGGCAGCGCCAATAATTAATAAGGTTTTATCGCGATCTTTTTCTGCATCAATTTTCAGTCGATCAAACAGCGATTCCCAAGCTGTCAAAGCCGTGAGTGGTAACGCAGCTGCCTGATGGGGCTGCAATGATTTTGGCGCTTTGGCAATAATCCGCGAATCCACCAGTTGATGAGTTGCGTAACAGCCATCACGGCCAATATCACCGGCATAGAAGACTTTATCCCCCACCTGAAAGTTCTGACATTGTTCGCCAACGTCAGTGATGATTCCAGCAGCATCCCAACCGATGGTTTTGCCATTGGAGGCATCCTGAATAGTTGATTTCACTTTCAGATCCACTGGATTTACCGCGACAGCTTCTACTGAGACCACAACATCGTAACCCGTGGCTTTGGGCATTTCTTTTTGAACACGTTGGGCGGGGCCGGTTGCATGTTGAAATTGTAATGCCTGCATAACTATTTCTCCGTTAAGCGTTGAAGTGCATTGAGATAAGCGGTTTCGGATGGCGGTTGTTGGTTTTGCTGGGCCAACCACAACTGTTCTGCCAGACAGTCAATCATCATATGCTGTGCTTTATGCTCATCAGCCGTCTGGGCGATTAGACGCTGATATGCCTTTACAATTCCGGCTGGACGATCGGTGGAGAGCTGTTCAAGCACCGCAATATGCAGGCCCATATGCAGATAGGGATTGGTCTGCCCGTTTTCCACAAAATACTCCTGACCGGGTTGAATCGGGGAGGAGAGCAGGTTGTGATATTCCGGATGTAACACAATCACATCGGCAATCATTTGTTCGAGCGCGGTAAGTATTTGTCCGGATTGCATTTTTTTCCAGACATCATGGTATTGCTGGCGTAACGCATCACGATCCTGACTGAAAATGGCCATCAGGCGGTTTTCCGCTGGCGTTGAGTACGCCGGTATTCATCACATAAATCGGTAACGATGCATTGATCACAATGCGGTTTTCTGGCGGTACATACATAGCGGCCATGCAAGATCAGCCAGTGATGGGCATCAAGTTTGAATTCGTCCGGGATCACCTTCATCAATCGATCTTCAACTTCACGGACATTTTTGCCTTTCGCCAGACCGGTTCGGTTCGACAGTCGAAAGATATGGGTATCCACGGCCATGACCGGATGTTTAAAAACGGTGTTGAGAATAACATTGGCGGTTTTACGGCCGACGCCGGGTAGGGCTTCCAGCGCTTCGCGATCATCGGGTACTTCACCACCATGTTTGTCGATTAACTGCTGGCAGGTTTTGATGACATTTTCCGCTTTGCTGTTAAACAGTCCGATGGTTTTGATATAGCTTTTCAAACCATCCAGACCCAAATCCAGAATGGCCTGGGGTGTGTTAGCCACCGGGTAGAGTTTATCGGTAGCTTTATTGACGCCGACATCGGTTGCCTGAGCGGACAGGATCACGGCGATCAATAATTCAAACGGCGTCTTGTAGTTCAGCTCGGTAGTGGGCGATGGGTTGTGATCGCGCAGTCTGCTGAAAAATTGTTGCCGCTGCGTTTGATTCATCGTTAACCTGTTGTGGTTTGCGGAGTCAGTACTTCAGCTTTCACTTTCTCGGTCCGATTCGCCACACGGGCATCAATTGCATTTTTCAATGCCACGATAAGTCCCAGACCAATAAAGGCGCCGGGTGGCAAAATCGCAATAAGAAAACCACGATAATCATCGATGACTGTAATGGTTAAACCACGCGCTGCCTCACCAAACATTAAATGTGCCTGACTGAATAAGGTGCCCTGGCCAAGCAGTTCTCGCATTCCACCCAGCAGTACCAGTACGGCGGTAAAACCGATACCCATCATCAAACCGTCAAGTAATGACGGGGTAACAGGATTACGTGCAGCAAAGGCTTCTGCCCGGGCAATAATCGAACAATTGGTGACAATTAACGGAATGAAAATACCCAGGATCAGGTAAAGCTCATGGAACCAGGCGTTCATTGATAATTCAATGGCCGTTACAATCGACGCAATAATTAAAACAAACACGGGTAAACGTGCTTCATCGGGAATCTGGTGGCGCAGCATGGAAATAATGCCGTTTGAAGCCACCAATGTCAGGATGGTGGCAAGTCCCAGCCCCAGGCCATTGATGACGGTGTTGGTCACGGCAAGCAATGGACATAAACCCAGTAATTGCACTAAAGCCGGATTATTTTTCCACAGACCTTCTTTAATAATCTGATTGTAGATTGTCATGTGTTTTCCTCTGCCGGGATAAACAACTTACCCTTATTTGCTTCAAAAAATTCCAGTGTACGCTTGATGGCATTGACCACGGCACGTGCGGTAATCGTCGCACCGGTAAATTGATCAAACTCACCGCCATCTTTTTTAACTTTCCAACGTGATTCATCCGGTGATTCCAGTGATAGTCCGGCAAATTGCAGGATCCAGTCATCACGTTGCACATCAATTTTATCGCCGAGACCAGGGGTTTCCTTATGGCTGATAACCCGAACTCCCGCCAGCGTGCCATCCGTGTATATGGCAATCAGAATTTTGATACTGCCACTGTAACCATCAGGGGCCACAGCGGTTAATACGGCTGCCACGGGATGACCGTTTTTTCTGGCTCGGTAAACAACGGTTGGCTCCTCGGTACCTAATTGCGGCGTCGGCGGTAACACGAGTGTGTCACTCAGGATATTATTGTCATATTCTTGTTTAGGCACCAGCACATTTATCGCTTCGAGTAGGGCCTGACGTTCATTTTCTCTGATCTGTTCGCGAGTACTTTCTTCAGTAAAAGCAACCAGAGTGGTGGCCACAATAGCAAACACAGCCAGCATCAGCCCAACTCGAAATGCCGGTTGATTCCATAATGCTTTCATCGTGTTGCTCCACCATATACACGTGGTTGAGTGTAATAGTCGATTAACGGTACCAGCATATTCATCAAAATAACGGCAAAGGCAACGCCATCCGGATAGCCGCCCCAGATACGAATCACATAGGTCAGAATGCCAACGCCGGCACCAAATACAATACGACCTTTCAAGGTGGTAGAACCCGAGACCGGATCGGTCGCAATAAAGAATGCCCCCAGCATGGTGCCACCACTGAGTAAATGAAATAATGGTGACCCTGACACAGTGGGGTCAATTAACGTGGTAATACTGCTGATGATCAGCAAAGCCAGAATCATGGCGACAGGAACATGCCAGCTAATGACTTTGCGGTAAATTAACCAGATACCACCCAAAGCAAACCAGATATTGATCCATTCCCAGCCCAGCCCACCGACCATGCCGAACAATTCCTGACTACTGATAAATTCAGGATGCCGATCCAATACAATCTGCGTTTTCATTGCATCAAGTGGGGTTGCACCTGAATAAGCATCAATGCCCAAACCATTAAACTGACCGGTAAAAATTAATTGCAGGGCACTTAACCATCCCATTGGTTGCTCAGCAATCGACTGCACGGGTAACCAGGTGGTCATTTCCAGCGGAAAAGAAATCAAAAGCAAAACATAACCAACCATCGCCGGATTAAACGGGTTATAACCCAGACCACCATAAAGGTGCTTGGCGAAGATAATGGCAAAGGTCACACCAATTACCGTCATCCACCATGGCGAAAGTGGCGGGATAGCTAATGCCAGTAAAATAGCTGTTACCGCAGCGCTGCCGTCACTCAGGAAAGGCTTTAATGGCCGATGACGAAGTTTAAGCATCACCGCTTCGGCGATCAGGGCAACCACCACAGCAAGTGTGACATTAATCAGCACACCGGGACCGAAATAATATGTCATGGCGATTACTGCTGGAACCAGTGCAACAAGCACTTGCAGCATTTGTAAGGTGACGCGGTTAGCTCCAGCTAAAAACGGTGGGCTCAGCCGAAAAATGGGCATCAGGCTTTTTCCTCATTTACCGAATCTGCTGATTCTGCGTTTGTGGTGGATTCTTCTTTGGCTTTGGCTGCTTTGGAAGCCGCCAACGCAGCTTTACGCTGCCGCTGCCGCTCTTCTTTTTCCTGCTTTTCGCGTTCCAGTCTGGCCAAACGGCTTTCATGACGCTCACGAGCCAGATCAGCTTTTTGCTGTTCACGTTGCTGATTCATGATTTCGGTTTTGGAGAATCGGAAGTAGGAGACCAGCGGAATTTTGCTGGGACATACATAATCACAGCAACCGCATTCAATACAATCAAATAAATTGTAATTACGGGTTTGTTCAAAATCTTTGGCGCGTGAATACCAGTAAAGCTGTTGTGGTAACAAACTGGCAGGGCAGACGTCTGCACAATCACCACAACGAATACACGGTAACGGCTGAGCAGGTGGGGCAACATCATCCACCCCGACCAGAATACAGTTGGCGGTTTTGGTAATAGGTAAATCATCACCAGCCAAGCTGTAACCCATCATCGGCCCACCCTGAATAAAGGGCTCATCGGGTTGACGTTTGGTTTCACAAAAATCCAGTAAATCTTTGATCGGAGTACCAAACAATGTTTCAAAATTACCGGCGTGAGGGACATCAGTACCGGTAACCGTCACGACTCTTGAAATCAGCGGTTCACCATGCAGAATCGCACGACCCACAGCATAGGCAGTACCCGGGTTATGACAGACGATCCCAATATCAATCGGTAATTTATTGGTAGGAACCTGTTTGCCGGTGACCACCTGAATCAACTGCTTTTCGCCACCGGTTGGATAACGGGTCGGCACAATGACAATTTCGGTTTGCGATAAATGTGGTCTGCCGGTCAGGGCATAGCGTATTGCCGCAATCGCCTCAGGTTTATTATCTTCAATCGCCAGAATGCAGCGGGAAGCTCGCAGCGCAAATAACATGATCTCGACACCATCAAGAATGCCATCGGCACGTTCACGCATCAGCATGTCATCACAGGTGATGTAGGGTTCGCACTCAGCACCATTTATCAATAAGGTTTCGACAGTATGGTGTACACCCGGATTGAGTTTTATAAAGCTGGGGAAACCTGCTCCACCTAAACCGACAATGCCTGCATCACGAATAATTTGCCGTAACTCATGTGCGGAGTGTTGACGGAAATCGGCTATTTGCTCGCGTTCAATCCACCGATCTTCACCATCGGTTTCGATGGTAATACAAGGTGCTGAAAGCCCGGAAGGATGCGGAATAGCATGTTCTCCAATGGCGCTGACCACACCAGAGGTAGGAGCATGCAGACATACTGAAACATGTCCTTCCGCTCTGGCGATACGCTGGCCTTTTAATACGTTATCGCCAACTTCGACAATGGGCACGGCCGCTGCACCGATATGCTGTTGCAGGGGCAATACCAATTGTTTGCTCAATGGTGTTTTGCGAATCGGTTGCTGCGTAGAACGTTTTTTATGTCCTCGCAGTTTCAGTCCACCGGGGAAATTGCTTAACGGTGCACTCATGAGCCGGTCCTCCGTTGCAAATCAACATGGGAAGGATCCGGCCAGCGCCAGGTATGTGGATTTGGTTGGGTTTCGACCATATCAATACAATCTACCGGACAAGGTTCAACACATAATTCACAGCCGGTGCATTCATCAGCGATAACGGTATGCATATGTTTGGCTGCACCCAGAATGGCATCTACCGGGCAGGCCTGGATACACAGCGTACAACCAATGCAACGATCTTCATCTATTACGGCCAGTGTCTTGGGTTTTTCCACACCACATTCTTCATCCAGTGGTTTGGGTTCTACATCCAGCAGATCGGCCAGCGCCTGAATAGTGGTTTCACCGCCCGGGGGACAACGATTGATATCAACTTCACCGGCAGCAATCGCTTCAGCATACGGGCGACACCCGGCAAAACTGCATTGTCCGCATTGTGTCTGTGGCAGAATTTTATCGATTTGATCAACAATTGGATCACCCTCGACTTTGAAGCGGATTGAAGCAAATCCGAGTACAAGTCCAAGGACCAACGCGAGCAGCGTGATGGCAATGATGGCTGTCAGCATACGTTAGACCTTCACCAATCCGGCAAAGCCCATAAAGGCCATCGACATCAGTCCGGCTGTGATCAGCCCGATTGCGGCACCCTGAAAAGGAACAGGCACATCAGCGGCGGCCAAACGTTCACGCATTGCTGCGAAAATGATTAAGACCATTGAAAAGCCTACAGCAGCCCCGAAGCCATACAAAGCAGACTCAAGGAAGCCATGTTTTTCCTGAACATTAAGCAGTGCAACACCTAATACAGCACAGTTTGTGGTAATCAACGGGAGAAAAATACCCAGCACCTGATACAGCAGAGGGCTGGTTTTATGCACCACCATTTCAGTGAACTGTACGACGACTGCAATGACAAAAATAAAGCTGATGGTGCGCAGGAATTCAAGGCCCAGCGGAGACAATAGATATTCATTTATCAAATAGCTGCTGATAGAAGATAAGGTCAACACAAAGGTGGTTGCCAGTGCCATGCCCATTGCTGTTTCCAGCTTACGGGAAACACCCATGAACGGACACAGGCCAAGGAATTTCACCAGCACAATGTTGTTCACCAGAATGGTGCTTAACAAAATTAGGGCATAGTCAGCCATTTAATAACCTACTGATTTTCTCAGGAATTCACTTGGATTCACGCTTAATCCTGATTCAAATATAAATTACGAACCGAATAGTATAGCTTAATAACGCTTTTTATGTAGCGTTGCGATAGAGGTTAAGGCTTGATGTTGAAGGACTTAGGACCGTTGCAACGAGTTTGCAATCTGACTATGAAACGCAGCAAAGATTCCATTGTTTGATCTTTCATCTCCGCCTTGTCGGTCACAAAAATAGCCGCCAGCAGTGGTGGATATGAAAGATCAACAAGCCCTAGGCAGCAGCGGAATTCTTGCGACGCTGTCTGACTGCAGCTGCTAATTCACGTAACAGTGGCTCACTGTTCTCCCAAGCCATACAGGCATCCGTAATACTTTGGCCGTAAACCAGTTCTTTATCCGCTTCGACATTCTGTCTACCTGCCACCAGATTGCTTTCCAGCATCAAACCAATAATACGATTATCTCCAGAGGCAATTTGTTCGGCCAGCAACCGACCAACAACTTCCTGCTGCAGGTGATCCTTACCACTATTGGCATGACTGCAATCAACCATCATGCGAACCGGCTGACCGCTACGGCCAATGACTTCGGCTGCCTCATCAATACTGGTTTGATCATAATTAGGTTTTTTCCCGCCGCGGAGAATGACATGGCAGTCGGGGTTTCCCGTGGTAGAGAATATAGCGGAATGTCCGTCTTTGGTCAGAGACATAAAGTGATGGGGTTTTGATGCTGACAGACAGGCATCTACTGCGATTTGCAATCCACCGTCAGTAGCATTTTTAAATCCGACCGGGCAGGATAAACCCGATGCAAGTTCTCGATGAGCCTGACTTTCAGTAGTGCGTGCGCCGATAGCACCCCATGAAACCAAATCTGCAATGTATTGTGGACTGATCAGATCCAGATATTCGGTTGCCGCCGGCACTCCCATTTCTGCCAAATCCAGTAATAGTTTTCGCGCGATGTGCAGACCATCATTGATTTGGAAACTGCCATCAAGGTAGGGATCGTTAATCAGACCCTTCCAACCGACAACGGAACGTGGCTTTTCAAAATAAACGCGCATGATGATATGCAGATCATCAGCCAGTTCATGAATCAACGGCTGTAAACGGCTGGCATAGTCACGTGCCGCATTGGGATCGTGAATAGAGCAGGGACCAATAATAACAATCAGACGATCATCACGGTGATGCAGAATGTTCTGACAGGCTGTGCGTGCGTTAAACACAGTTTCAGATGCCGCATCCGAGATCGGTAATTGTTCATGCAATTGCGCTGGCGGTAATACTTCCTGTATTCCAACGATGCGTAAGTCATCTGTGTTGTAACGCATTTTCAACCTGATTTGTGTTCAAAAAAATAATCGGCAATTGTAATACTTCGGGGCCTTTTTCGCTATTTCAAGTTGTTACGGTCGCTTGATTTTTCTCAATAGCGGACCTTATGGCAATACCACCGTAAATAAATCTGCATTCAACCAAAGATGAACCCAGATGCTGGCGATGTAGCCCAGTGCGATTGCCCAAATCCATTTCAGGTGAGACATAAAAGTATAAATACCGCGGGCTTGACCCATCACAGCAACCCCGGCTGCAGAACCAATGGATAGCAATGAACCACCGACACCAGCGGTTAACGTTGCCAATAACCACTGACCTTGACTCATCTCCGGCATCATCGATAACACGGCAAACATCACTGGAATATTGTCGACAACTGCGGAAATCAGACCCACCAGAATGTTGGCGGTGGTGGCGCCTAGCTGACCGTATAAAAACTCAGAGCCCACACTCAGGTAGCCGATTGTTCCCAAACCTCCGACGCATAAAATAATGCCATAGAAAAACATCAGCGTGTCCCATTCGGCGCGTTGCAATTGTTCGAAAATATTAAAAGGTGCTTTTCGCTGTGTTTCATCCTGAATATTAAATGCAGCTTGCCCGTCAATCTCTTTCTTATTTAAAAGACGTTTATCATTCATTTTAAGGACATAACCATGCAACTTGAGAAACCCGAGTCCTGTCATCATGCCCAGTACGGGGGGCAGGTGAAGAAAGTGATGACTGCTGGCGGCCATGGCAATGGTGAGAATAAATAATCCAACCACGATCATCGCACCAGATTTAAGCGGTGCATATTCATGTACAGCGATAGCGGCAACATTTTTAATCGCCAGAGACAATAAGGCTGCCGGGATTAACCAATTGACTAATGATGGGACAAATAAAGCAAAGAATTCATGGAAAGCCAAAACACCTTTCTGCCACACCATCAGGGTGGTAATGTCACCAAAAGGACTGAAGGCACCACCGGCATTGGCTGCCACAACGATATTGATACAAGCGACCGCAATAAATTTGTGATTATTCCCAGCAACCGCCATCACCACCGTAGCCATCAATAGAGCCGTGGTTAAGTTATCAGCGACTGGCGAGATGAAAAACGCCATTAAACCCGTTAACCAGAAAATAGTTCTTAATGAAAATCCCTTATTCACCAGCCAGGCACGAATAGCATCAAATACACCACGTTCGCCCATGGTGTTGATATAGGTCATTGCTGCCAGCAGGAATAAAAATAACTCAGCATATTCAAGCAGATTATGCCGAATCATAATGCCAGCTGTTTCATGAAAAACCGGATCAGTCTGCTGTGAATAAATCAGGGCAATCAATCCCCAAATCAGACCGGCCGCCACAATGACCGGTTTGGATTTACGCATATGGATATGCTCTTCAGCGATTACCAACGCATAAGCAATGAAAAATATCGCTAAGGCGGCAAATCCGACCCAGTGTCCGGTTAAATCAAGTAATGCGACATTTTCTACTGCCCATGTTGAGGGGGAGAAAAGCATGGCCAATAAAAATAATGACCAACCGGTAAAAGACTTGAAAAGGCCTGAGACGGGCATAATGACTTCCTGAAAATGGGGGAGCAAAAGCGCTAAATGATACCCCTCATCACTGGAATGACAACTGTTATTTTAGAACTGTGCGATAGAAACCTTCTGCCGCATCTGTGACCAAATCAAATACATGGTTGAACCCATTCTGACCACCATAATACGGGTCGGGAACATCGGTCTCATCACGTCCTTCAGCGAAATCGAGGAACAGCTTGACCTTATGCTGGTGTTCGCTCGGACAGGCTTGCTGAAGAATCTCCAGATTGTCCTTATCCATTGCCAGAATATAATCAAAATGCTCAAAGTCCTCATAGCGAAACTTGCGGGCTCTGATAAAAGACAAATCAATACCACGCTGTTTGGCCGTTTGTTGGGCCCGGGCATCAGGTGGTTCGCCCACATGGTAGGCATGGGTACCGGCCGAGTCGATTAGAAATTTGTCACTGGTACCTTTAGCTTTCAGCAAACTGACAAAAACGCCTTCGGCGGTGGGAGAACGACAGATATTGCCCATGCAGACAAATAACACTTTGATTTGACTCATTCGTAACTAACTCCGTAGCTCGGCCAGTAATTGTGAAATCATGGCGTCGGCCTGACCGAGGTAGCCGCCACCAAACAGGTTGAGATGATTAATAATATGATAGAGGTTGTAAAGCGTTTTGCGTGTGCGATAGCCTGAGTCGACAGCACGAACATTGCGATAAGCCGCATGAAAATCGCTGCCAAACCCGCCAAATAATTCGGTCATCGCCAAATCGGTTTCGGCATCACCGTAGTAACAGGCCGGATCAAATATCACCGGATTACCCTGTTCATCACCGGCAGCATTTCCCCCCCACAGATCACCGTGCAACAGGGAGGCTTGTGGCTGATAATCGGTAAAAAAGGCGGGCAACTCATCAATAAGCCGTTCGCCATTTTTTTGCAGACTGCCTCTGAAACCATTGCTTGCAGCAAATTCCAGTTGTTTGCCCAAACGCTGCTGTTGCCAGAACTCCACCCAATTATTTGAGCGATCATTTAATTGTGGCGTGCTGCCAATGGTATTATCCATGTGCCAACCAAAATAGGGTTGGGGCTGTTGGTGGAGCAGGGCCAGTTGTTCACCGAGTTTGGCATTCGCGCCACCGCGCATGCCGCCTAAAGCAATATATTCCAGCACCAGATAACTATGTCCATCAGCGGTGCCGAAACAGATTACTTCCGGGACTCGCACAGCATTCAATGCGGCCATCTCCTGCAGGCCCTGCGCTTCTGCGACAAACATATCCGCCAGGTTTGGGCTATTTACCTTGATAAAGAATTGCTTGTCGGGCGTTTTCAATTGATACGCTGTATTAATGCAACCTCCTCCGATGGAAGACAGTTGATGCGGATGGCAACTTAGTCCGGTGACGCTTTCAATTTGCTGAATAATTTCATTGAGTTGAGCCATAAATTTCTCCATCAAAGATGAGCAGGCGGTTTAACCATGCTAAGCTGAAACGGTAATTTTGCCAAAACATTCAAGGAGTTTGTCAATGTCTACTGATACCGAGGCCACGCCACAAAGCCCCAAACAGCAAGTGGCAATCAAAGCCGCTGAAATTGTCGACAATGGCATGATTGTGGGGCTGGGGACAGGATCAACAGCGAATCTTTTTATTGATGAATTGGCTCGCCGTCAACGAGAAAATCAACTGGATATTCAAGTGGTCGCCAGCTCTGTGATCAGTCGGGTTAAGGCCGAACAGGCCGGGCTTAGAGTTATGGCCATAGAGCATCTGTCGCATCTGGATATGTATGTCGATGGAGCAGATGAAGTCACCAGCGATATGACTTTACTGAAGGGCAGAGGGCAGGATCTGGTTTGTGAAAAGTTGCTTGCCACTCATGCCACAGCCTTTTATGTGATGGTCGATGAAAGCAAAATGGTGAACAAAATAGGTGAGAAAAATGCCATTCCAATTGAGGTAATCCCGCAGGCAGCACAGCTGGTATTGAATCGCTTGTCCAAATTACAGGCCAAAGGCAGTTTGAGATTAAATGCCGCGGGTGACAATGTTGCTTACAGTGCGGCAGGGAATTTGATTCTGGATATGCAGTTTACGACGTTTGAAACCGCACAGATCAATGCTTTACTGACAGTGATGCCGGGAGTAGTTGAGCATGGGATTTTTGCTGATGTTGCCAAAGCCGTATTTGTTGGCTCATCTGACGGCGTCAAGTTATTGCAGGCCTGAATAAAAAAAGGGCAGTGATCAACACTGCCCTTTCAGCAAACAGATAACGTAATTGGTTTATTTTTTTAATTCTTCAAGAATGGGTTCGGCTTTGGATTTACCAAACTCACCCGAACCTTCAACACCAATGTATTTCACTTCGCCATCGGTAATGATCATCGCTGCACGGAATGAACGTACACCCATTCCACCACCGGTTAAATCACGATCCAGACCTAATGCTTTAATATATTCCGCACTACCGTCTGCCATCATGCGAACTTTGCCATTGGCCTTTTGTTCACGACCCCATGCCGCCATCACAAATGCATCGTTCACCGCTAAACACCAGATTTCATCAGCGCCAGCGGCTTTTAATTCTTCAGCATGTTCAATAAAACCGGGCAGATGTTGAGAAGAGCATAAAGGGGTAAAAGCGCCGGGAACCGTGAATAAAACAATGGTTTTGCCTTTTGCCATTTCACGTACATCCATCGGAGATGGATTCATCGGGCAGCCATTCTGAGGATCAAACTCCACACACTCTGTGAGTTTGCCATCGGGTATTTGTTGTCCAACTTCGATTGTCATAATCTCTCCTTATGGATAAATAAGCTGACTGGTTAGCATAAGCCATCTGTCAGGAGATATAAACACTGATTATTGCAGGGACTTTCAAGTTTGGTGCAATCAACTTAAATCGTTATGATGGATAGCACAAATGATTGATGGAGAAAAAAATGACGGCAGATAAAAACATTCTGAACTGGGGCATTCTCGGTGCAGCGCGTGTCACTGAAAAACTCATACCAGCCATTACGCAAGCCAGCAATGCGCGGTTAATCGCTGTGGCTAGCCGTCGTAAAGGGGCTGCAGCGGAAGTAATTGAAAAACTGGCCCCGGCAGATAACGATATTCAGGCCTGGGATGCCCCTGAAGCTTTATTAACGCATCCTGATATTGATGTGATCCATTTACCAATGGCCAATGAAGAACATGCTGAATGGGCATTAAAAGCGATTGCTCATGGCAAGCATGTGTTGATTGAAAAACCGATGGCTCTCACGGTTAAAGATATTGATGCCATTACCCAGGCTGCTAAAGAAAAGGGCGTGACGGTGATGGAAGGGTTTATGTATCGTTTTCATCCTCAGCATGATGCAGTTCGGGAGATTATCGAATCTGGTGTTATTGGCGAAGTCAGAACCGTCAGTAGCCGTTTTGCCTTTCCAATGAAACCGGCACGTTTATACCGGGTTAATCGACCCATTGCCAATGGTGGTGGAGCAATGTGGGATATTGGCCCCTATGCCATTCATACTGCCAGATTATGGTTTGAAGAGGAGCCCAAAGCCGTTACTGCGGTGGCTAATCTAAATGAGCACGGTGCTGACTTAAGTCTGACCGGTATTTTTGATTATGGTGAAGGAAAATTCGCCCAGTTTGAGATGAGTTTTCAACATGCCCGCCGCAGTGTCTACGAAATTATTGGCACTTTAGGCGGAGTCACCTGTCATGCCACCTGGCAACCGGCTGACGAACCCGCCAAGATTTCGTGGTGGACCGAGGCGGGCCAACATGAAACGGTTGAAGTGCCCGCTGCCGATCAGTTTGTTAACGAAATCGAACATTTTTCCAATTGCGTGTTGAATAATAGTGCTCCATTACTCAGCCTGGAGGATGCCCGGGCTAACTGCAAAGCGATTGTGGCTACATTGCAGTCGGTTAAAGAGGGCAAAATGATAAAACTGGATTAACAAAAAAGGCTGCACATTGATGCAGCCTTTCTATTTAATCAAACCTGGAATTTATCGACAGTAGTTTTGAGCCGTCCGGAGAGCAAGGCAAGTTGCTCAGCAGTTTGTGATATTTGCTCACTGATTTCGGCTCGGTCTTTTGCCATTTGTGAGATTTTGTCTATCTGGCTGTTAATTTGCTGACTGTCCTCACTTCCCTGGGCTGCTGCCGAGGCAATATTTTCAATGACATTATTTGTCTGCTGAGCGCCGGCGTTAATTTGCAGCAGGGATTGACCTGCTTTTTCGACCAGTTCCACGCCGTGTTTTACCAGTACTTCACCTTGATCTGCATGTTTAACAGCATTCTGCGTTTCCGATTGGACTGCGGCGATAACTTCTCCAATCTCTAATGTGGCCTGGGAGGTACGCTCGGCTAATTTGCGTACTTCGTCAGCTACAACGGCAAAACCTCGTCCCTGTTCACCCGCCCGTGCGGCTTCAATCGCGGCATTTAATGCCAATAAATTGGTTTGAGCTGCAATATCCTGAATCACTTGAAGAATGCCACTTATTTCGTCAGAACGTTCGCCGAGATTGGTAACCGTAGACGCCATATGTCGAACGGCTTCAGCAATTTGATTAATACTGTTAGCAGCTTCAGCCACAACCGCCCGACCGTTTTCTGCAGAATGTTGTGCGGTTTTGGAAATTTCCTGAGCTTCAGAAGCATTATTGGCAACTGACTGGATAGTGGAATTGATATGGCTAATTTTCTGAACGATATCATCTACCACTTGTTTCTGTTTGACTGAACCGGTGGCGACGCGATCGGATATATCCGTTAGCTGATTGGCAGATTCTGAAGTTTTTTGGGTATGTTCCAGTAAATCACGAATAATATTCTGTAAGTTATTCATAAACTTATTAAAGGCACTGGCCACCACGCCTATTTCATCATCGGCATTCACTATTGGTAACCGTTTGGTTAAATCGGCCTCACCCATAGCTAGATTGCTCATCGACGTTTCCAGTCCGTTAAGCGGCAGCAGTAAACGGCGGGTTAACAGACGAATGGCAATGGCAGAAATAATTACCAGGATAATGGCAAATATCATGCTTTTAGTCACCAGCTCGCCAATAATATCGAAAAACCGTGCTTTTTCGACACCGACATACAAAATGCCGATGACTTCACCCTCATTATTCAGAATAGGCTCATAGGCAGTAAAGTATCGTACTCCCAGAATATCTGCTTCACCATGAAATGGCTGCGCCTGTTTTAAAACCGTGTCGTAAACTTCTCCTGGTGCGAGCTTTGTACCAATGGCGCGTGTGCCATCGTCTTTAATCACATTGGTCGATATGCGCGTGTCATATTGAAAGATAGTGGCCGTACCGCCCACTAACTGTTTGATTTTATCGACGACAGCATAATCCTGATCAATGGGTTGGCCATCTATCAGTAATTGGTTGTTTTCCAGACTGAATTGCTGGCCTTGTTGCTCTAACACTGACCAGGCCACCCGCATATTGCTCTCCTGGTTTTCCTGAGCTTGCATGTATAAACCCTGACTCAGGATATAGGTAGTGGCGCTGACAATAATTAAGGTTAGCAACAGGCTGCTCACCACATTGGAGACAATGAGTTTCTGGTATAGCTTCATATTCTCTCATCCTAGTGTACTGATTTTTATAGAATAACTATGGCCCTTGATAGTTATCGTCCGCAGTAACTTTTTAATGAGTTTTATATTCTATTAAGTAACTATTTGGGGTGAGCTATATGTCCAGAAGTGAGGTGTAAAGCGATTAAACGGCGTTGTTAAACAAAAATGCCACTTAATGAAAAGTGGCATTTTCTATGGTCTTGAAGTGAATGATTTAACTTGCAGTTTTAAATTTACTGATGGATTGTTGCAGTGCATCAGCCAGTTGATTCAGTTCAGTACTGAGTGAAGAAATAGACTGTGATCCCGCTTCCGCCTTATCAGATACATCGGTAATCCTGCGAAAGTTATTGTTAATTTCTTCAGCGACGGCTGACTGTTGTTCGGCGACACTGGCTATCTGAGCATTCATATCATTGATGGCGGTAACTGAACGGCTGATGACCTCCAAAGATTCACCGGCATGTTCTGCCTGGGTGACACATTGATGGGCTTTGTTTTTGCCTTCTTCCATGACTTTCACTGCGATTACCGTTCTACTTTGAGTCTTTTCAATTAATTTCTGAATATTGAGCGTCGACTCTTTGGTACGGCTGGCGAGACCACGAACTTCATCAGCAACCACGGCAAAGCCTCTGCCATGTTCACCAGCACGGGCCGCTTCAATAGCAGCATTCAATGCCAATAGGTTGGTTTGTTCGGTAATGTCTGCAATAACTTCAACAACGGTGCCAATTTGTTTGCTGTCTTCGGAAAGTTCATCAATAACTCTGGCAGCTTCTTCTACTTTTGCCGCCAACTCTGCAATGCTGGTAAGTGTTTTGGCTACTTCCTGATTACCATTAATTGTCTCTTTATCCGCTGTTTGAGCTTGCATCGCAGCCTCACTGGTCAGACGTGCAATCTCTTGTACTGAAGTGGAAATTTCACTGATGGCATTCGCCCCATCTAGCGTTTGCTGTTTCTGGTCAATGACTAAACTCTGATTATCTGCCGAAGTTTGATTCATTACTTTTGCCGCATCTGATACTTGTCCTGCGGATGAGCTAATGGCTTTCATAATATGCGAGAGTTCGCTCGACATAGTGCTTAGTGCACCGACAATACTTTTAGGAAACTTTGTTTGAGCTTGTTGAGTTAAGTCACCTGAAGCAAATACTCTGATTAATTGAGCTGCTGAATCAGGCTCACCACCAATGGTTGAATACAATCGGCCAATCAATCGATAACTGACAAAGATGGCAATGACGAAGGCGATCAGCGTCACCGTAATCATTAATGCCATAAATCCCCCGGTTTGCTGACGTATATAGTCAACCTGATCGCTGATGGTGGCTTCCTGAAAATCAATAAATTGATTTACTGCTTTCAACCATTGTGTGTAAGCAGGGGAGGTATTCAGTAACAGATAATCCCGTGCTTCAATATCCCGACCCTGATTAATCAGCTGTATGGTTTCTGCGGTGTGGGAAAGCGTTTGTTGTTCAATGGTTTTAATATTATCCAGCAGCGTTTTTTCCTGAGCGGTAAATTGCTGAGGATTATTGGCCATTGCTTCCAGGCTTATCGCTGATTCTGCATAGAACTGTTCTAAACGTTCGATATCCTGAAGATGCTGCTGGCGCTCGGCACTGCTGTCACTTAACACCACATCCCGAATCGAAATGGCCCGGTCGTGAACACTGCCTCGAAAATTAATAGCAGCCCGTTGTTTTACGGTATCAACCTCATTGATTTTACTCATAGTACGGTCAATTTTACTGACTTCATTAATCCCGATAATGGCGATTAACACCATTAAACTTAAAACGATGCCAAAGCCGAGTTGAAGCCTGTTTTTAATAGTCACTGAATATTCCTGATATGCGTAAACGTACACGACATTGCGTAGTTAGCTGATGAAGCCGGCGATTATCGTTCAACACATGTGAGATTTATGTCAAAGCGGTATTATCGATGCCGTTTTAAATTATTGCTTCAGGAAATTTCTTTTTGGTCTTGGCAATTGTGGATTAAAGGAGAACGCAATAACTGCTTAGAAAGACACTATCGAAACAACTTCGCACTTTTTTCGGAGTTGGAATGCATCTTATGCATTTTAGTTTTATTTAAGAAGTTCATAGAATGTCGTTAGCATGGATTTTTTTGAATGCTGTCGTCATTTACAGCACGCCAGTAATACATCTAATAAAACAAAACATTTATTTCACAAAGACTTATGGTTTGGTACCGTAGAGTTAAAACGTTATGATAGTCAGAACAAATTGATGTAGTTGAAGTAAGTAATCCACCCATCCTTACCTAAAATCAGCACCGTTACGCTATTTAAACAGAAACAATTAACAAACTTCTTAAGGCGCAATAAAGCCATAGATGAATTCGAAATTGTAAGGTCTACATGTCCCTATTCTCAAAATTTTTCCCTCAGTTAGCCAGTATCCGTAGTCGTTTAGTTTTGTTGGTTTTGTTAAGTTTGGTTCCAGTTGCATTGGTATTAATCTATTCAGCTTTGGAAAATCGACGACTCACAGGTGAACAGGCAATTAATAAATTGTCCACGATTGTTGAATTGATTCACAACGATTTCGAAGATGCTATTTATGCCTCTTCTCAGTTATTAACCTCATTGTCATTAACACCTGAGAAATGGCTTAAAGCTTCTCCACAATGTAATCAGCAGTTGGCCAATCTGAGTAAACAATTTGCCAGTTACAGCAATATTTATTCGGTGGATCTCAATGGGGAAGTCATTTGTACTGCAACAAATAATGAGACAACGATAAATCTGCTGGATAGGGATTACATTCAGAATTCCTTGTCTGGTGGAGCAATTATTGTTGGTCAACCCGTAGAAGGAAAAATCTCCAAGCAAATGGTCATGCCAATAGCGCTGCCTTTATATTCATCAACGGGTGAAATTATGGGTGTCGTTGGCGTTAGCATCAATCTTTCCCTGTTTCTCAATCATAATCTTCGGTCGCATTCTCTCAACAGCAAAAGTCTAAATAATGTCACGGCGACTTTATGGCAACCAGATGGAACAGTACTGGTCAGAGCGCCGGACCCGTTCTCTATGACTGGGCTGCAAGCTCGTGAAAGTGAATTGTTTCAAACGCTCATTGGTAACACGACTAATCGACAGACAATGGAAGTACGCGGTCTGGATAATACACCGCGCTGGTATGCATTTGACCAAATTGGTCTTGGTGAATCCAATATTTTATTGAGCGTAGGTCTGCCAACGGAGGAGTTATTTGCGGAAGTCGATGCTATTTTTTGGCGAACATTAAGTGTACTGGCGGTGGTTAGCCTTTTAGTTATTCTCGCTGCATGGTTTATCGCTGAGCTCGCAGTGCGTCGGCCGGTGAGCAAGCTGGCAAGCCTGGTTGAACAAGTGTCAAGCGGTCAGCGTGGTATTCGTATTGGACAAATGGTCGGGGCCAGTGAATTAAAAACACTAGCCCACAACTTTGACTTAATGGTTAGTTATCTGGAAAGTTACGAAAACAAACAGGCTGCCAATCAGCAAGCTTTGACACAAGCCAAAGAAAGTCTTGAACTGAAAGTGCAGGAACGCACTCTGGCACTGGAGTCGGCCAGTCGTGAAGCTATTGATAGAGCTAAGCTGCTGGAAAAACAACGACTTGAAATTACTGTTATGAATGAGCTGACTGACATGCTGCAGTCCTGTCATACATTGGATGAAAGTTGGCCAATAATTGGGCGGTCTCTTACCCAATTGTTTGATGATTTAGAGGGCACGATTTATACCTATCGGGATAGCGGTAATGCTTTAATGCATGGTGTCAGCTGGGGAAAAAAAGCGATCGAAAAACATGATGGCTTTGCCCCTGATGATTGCTGGTCTTTAAGATTGGGCCGTAGCTGGCAATTTGAACCCGAAGGACTGCATACCCGTTGTAATCATATTGCTGAGACAGAGCAAGGTGCTTATATTTGCATTCCTATGCTGGCTGATGGCAAAACACTTGGAGTATTACATCTTCAACTCCCCACTAACGACGGAAAGCAGGTTTTTGTTGAGCTTGCTCAATCGGCTGCTGCACGATTGGCGCTTGCCTTATCCAATATCAAACTAAGACAGACGTTACGTAACCTGTCTATAAAAGACGTGTTGACCGGATTGTATAATCGTCGTTTTGTTGAAGAAATATTTGAGCATGAAGTTGCGCGCTGTCGTCGAAATGATAAATCTTTGTCAGTACTTATGATCGATGTTGATCATTTCAAACGTTTTAATGACAGTTTCGGTCATGATGCTGGTGACGTGGTTCTTCGAGCCGTCGGCACCCTGTTGAAAGAAAGTTTCCGTAAAACTGATTTTCCATGTCGTTTAGGTGGGGAAGAGTTTTTGGTCATTCTTCCTGAGTGTGATGGCAATGCGGCTTTCAAGGTTGCAGAACAATTAAGACTAAAAATCAGTGAGCTTGTATTGTTTCATCAGGGTAAAGCTTTGGATGGGGTGACAGCATCAATTGGTGTAGCCACTTGGCCAGAACCGTTGAAAGACGAGCATATATTGATTGCTGCTGCTGATGCCGCTCTTTACTCAGCAAAACATGCTGGCCGTAATCAGGTGCACACTGCCGAAAAGAATGATGCATTAAAAAAGGGATAGCTGCTGACCGGGAGCCTGGAATAAATCCTGCCTTAAAGGCGCTAATTTAGAGTCGATCTGAAGTTTTTTAGTGATATTTCGAAAGCGTTGGGCTAACAGATCAGCAAATATCCCTTCACCGCGCAGGCGGTGACCAAAGCGCGGATCGTTGTTTTTACCTCCACGTAAGTCATGGATTCGGTTCAGAATGTGCTGGGCCTGATCTGGTCGGTGAGTTTGCAGCCAGTTTTCAAATAATGGGCTTACCTCAAGGGGTAATCTGAGCAGAATGTAATTAACATCCAATGCGCCTGCATCGGTAACAGCTTTCACAATATTTTCCAGTTCGGCATCGGTTAATACGGGTATAACCGGGGCAATCAATACCGTCACCTCGATGCCTGCAGCACGTAAGGTTTCAATGGTTTGTAGTCGTCGTTTCGGCGCGCTGGCTCTGGGCTCCAGTAAGCGCGATAGCGCTGGATCCAATGTGGTTACTGAAAGATGTACCCGAACCAGATTTTGTCGGGCCATTTGCTGCAGAATATCGATATCCCGTTCAACCATAGATGATTTGGTGACGATATGACAGGGATGGCAGGTTTCATTCAACACTTGCAGGATCTGACGAGTGATTTGATATTCGCGTTCAATGGGCTGATAGGGATCGGTGTTGGCTCCCAATGATATTGGCGAACATGAGTAGCTTTTTGCAGCTAACTCTTTTTTGAGCAAAATGGCAGAATTGGGTTTGGCCGTAAGTCTGGTTTCGAAATCAAGGCCAGGCGATAACCCTAAATAGGCATGTGATGGCCTTGCATAACAATAAATACAGCCATGTTCACAGCCCCGGTAGGGATTAATAGATTGGCTAAAAGGCAGATCCGGGGATTGATTACGGGTGATGATGGTTTTGGGGTGTTCAATTTCTACCGTGGTTTTGGGCGGGTTTTCCGGTTCCTGAAACCAGCCATCTTCGACCGTTTCACGCTGATGTGTGTTGAAACGTCCATCAATTTTGTCTGCAGTTCCTCGTCCTTTGATAGAAGGTTGTGTAGGAGGCATCAATCAGACAAATAATATTCCACTGTAGAAACCACCCGAACCTTTTTGATATGCGGATTATTATTATCGCGGGCGCTGATACTGAATTGACCTTGAGATGCTTTGCGGATTTTGCCTAGATTGCTGTCAGAATCCTCGGCAAATTTTTCGGCAACTTCACGGGCATTTTCGGTCGCTTCTTCAATCATTTCCGGTTTGATTTCGTTCAGTCGTGTAAACAGATATTCGGTCTGTGCCATATAGTTATTACCCGCTAATACCAGACCTTTTTTGCCCAGATCGGCCAAATCTGTCATTGCCATGCGAACCGCTTCAATATTTTCTGAATAAACGGTTATTGTCTGGTTTGCGGTGTAACGAAATTCTGCCCTTGGGCCACCACCATATTGCTGGGCTGATTTATCGGTAATGGAAGGAGCATTAAAAGTGATTTCAGCTTCATCAATGCCACGTTGGAGCAGAAAATCACGAACTTTACTGCTGTTATCTTCGACAGTCCGATAAAGCTCAGGCAAATCATTGTTGGCTTCAATAAACTGAATAGGCCAAATCACCACATCAGCAGGGTAGTCACGTTCAGATAAACCTTTTACCGTGACGCTGCGTTCGAATTGTTTAAAATCAATCAACGCCTTGCCAAGTTGAAATCCCAGCAGTGTCAAGCCCAGAAATAATGCGCCACCTAAAATCAATGCGGTCGATTTGGTTTGATTGGCCATATCCTGAACTCCCATAGAATCAGCGATGATCGGTAAAGTGTTCTCTTGCATAGGCGACGCGGTCAGCGACACTCATTCTTCTCTTATGACTAAGACTTTCTATCTGGCGTAGTCGTGGCAGCAAGCCTTTGCCATTGGCAATCTGGATGGTCAGTCCAGGCCGGGCATTTAATTCAAGTAGCATTGGCCCTTTAAAACGATCCAAAACAATATCAGTGCCTAAGTATCCCAGCCCTGACATTTCATAGCAAGATACTGCCAGTGTTAATACTTCTTCCCAATGCGGGACCTTCAACGTCATCATATTCAATCCGGTATCCGGATGTAATAGAATCGGCTTGTCAAATTGTACGGCCCGCAGAGCATGACCATCACCTATATCCAGTCCAACGCCGACCGCACCTTGATGCAGATTGGCTTTACCATTGGAATCTGCGGTGGATAAGCGCATCATCGCCATGACTGGAAAGCCCCGGAAAACAATAACACGGGTATCCGGTACGCCTTCATAGCTGAAGCCGCTGAAGCAATCATCAAAGTGAATCAAATCTTCAATAATGGCCACATCGGCTCGGCCGCCCAGTGAGAATAGACCCGCCAGAATATTGCTGACATGGCGTTCCAGATCACTAATAGTGGCAAATTGACCGTTAGACTTTCGGTAACCTTCTTCACTCTGACGGGTAATTACCATGATGCCCTTACCGCCTGATCCGTGGGCTGGTTTGATGCAGAATCCGCTACTACAGCGCTGCAGAATCTGACTTAATTCTTTAACCGCATGCTGTTCACTGATAACGCCAATTAAATCAGGGACTTTTACCCCGGCCTCTAAAGCCAGTTCCTTGGTCTGTAGCTTATCGTCTACTAATGGAAAAAGATGCCGGGGATTGTAACGGCTAATATAGGAAACATTACGACGGTTCATCCCCAATACACCGATTTTACTCAGTGCACCGGGATGCGCGTAACGTTCACGCATGGTTTGGAACCAGTTCATTTTTACTGCTGGCTCGCTCATGATTTGTCCAGTTTGGTTAACGGTTTAAAGCGTTTTAACTCCAGTAAACGATAGCCGGTGTAACTTCCTGCCACCAGGGTCAATCCCATCAGGATGAATTGAATTCCCATGAAGTTGAAGGTCAAGTGACGCACCCAGTCCAGATTCATTGCCATATAAGCCAAAATGGCCACCAACAGAGAACCGCCACCCTGAATCATGACTTGTTTGGCACCTTCTTCTTCCCAAAGAATCGACATACGCTCAATTGTCCACGCCAGAATGATCATCGGGAAGAAGGTGATTTTCATACCTTCAGTCAGGCCAAATTTATAGGCGATGATGGAGAAAATGGCGATCATGCCAATAACCATGATGATTACCGCGGATATTCGGGCTACCAGTAATAGATTCAGGTAGGACAAATAGGAGCGAATCATCAGTCCCACACCGACAATCAATAAAAAGCCAATCAGACCGGTCAGCAGACTGGTTTGAATAAACGCCATGGCAATCAATACCGGCATAAAGGTACCGGAGGTTTTGATACCGACCAGAATGCGCATTAATACAACGATTAAAACACCAACCGGGATCAATAAAATGCCTTTGAAAATGGCCTGCTCTTCCAGCGGGAGTGTATATAACGAGAAATTCAGCCATTCATTATCGGCAAACTTTTGATTTAACGCGATATTAAAAGGTTGTTCCTGAGAGATCATTGAAAAGGAAACCTGAGCATTTGTCGCCCCAATGACTTCCAGTACCGGTCCGGAGTGATATTGCCACAACAACATATTTTCCGCTTGACCCTGCTCACCTGTTTCAGGATTGAAGATGTCATATTCTTCCCCCTCAAACACCTGAATATATTCAATTAACGACTGTCGGCGACGGCCATCCTCAAGTTCTAATGCATGGATACGCCTCGCTGGTACACCTGCCTCCTGTAGCAATTGTGAAATCCAGGCTGTTCTGGGTTTGACCTGTGCCAGCAGTTCAGCGGTTTGTTGTTGATTATTAAACTCATGTATTAACTCCCGAGCCAGCGTGTAATTGGATGATGAACGTTCTATTGCACGATCGAGAATCATTTGTGCTGCAGTAGCATAGGGCTCTTTTTCGACATTCGGTTTAGCGCTTGGAATGACAACCTGTTCGTCTGGAATGGCAAAAGGATCAACCAGCATATCTACTTTGTAATACAGAGACTGGTTACCAGTTGCTTCACGAATTGACCATTCAGCATAGGTACCACTTTCACGTTCAACAAAAGAAAGCCCATAACCCGGGCTGGCCGTCTGTTGGTTCAGCTGTGTAAAACCGGGTTGGGTATTTGGAATGGCTAAACGCGCCGTTACCGGATTTCCATCAGCTTCAAAATCTACCTTGGCTTCAATTGACCAGGTCTGTCTTTGCTCACCGGGAAACCAGGGAATATCAAAAGCAATATGCCGGTGCAGAGTTAACGCAGTACCGGCAAGAAACAGCAGACTTACCAGAATATAAAAAGGCGTACGTGATGCCATGATGAATCCTTATTCTTCGTCTGATGCTTTAGGGTTAGCCTGCTTGGCTTTTTTCGGTATCGCCGATGCACGATCTTTGAGGATTTCGGGTTTTGGCTGAACATTTTTCTTAGCCACATCCACCACCGCGATATCTTTTAAAAATTCACGACCTAACAGAATCGGATAACTCATATGCGAGCGATCGGTCAGAGTGAACTCTGCGGTGTCCGTCATGTTACCAATACGAATGGTTAGTCTTACCACGGGGCGTTTATCAAGTTCGTTGGTCGAGGACTGGCGAATATTCGCTATCCGGGCAATGGGGGCTTCCACTTCGTAACTATTGTCGCTGCCTTCTTCCGGAACAATGGTGAAACGCGCCCATTTTTGTCCATCACGCTCCAGAGTAATAATATCCTGAGCTGTCAAAGATGATGTTGTAGCGCCTGTATCGACTCGCGCAGGAAACACCCGATTTACGGCTTCAATCCACAACCATTCTGTTTGGCCCAATACCAGTTTGTCATTTAACGTCATGGGTGCCGCTGGTGGACAACTGCTGGTTTCCATTGGCTGAATAGCTTGTACTGACTGAACAACGGCACGTTTAGCCAGTGTTTCATTCAGTTCTGCAACTTGATCATTAAGCTGATCAAGCTGTTTACGGGTAATTTGTTGTTCTTTGGAAAATGACTGTAGCCCAGACTGGTGTTTGTTCTGGTTATCAATGATTTTCTGGCACTGTTGGCGAACCTGAGTTTCCATTCGTGATTCAGTGTCGCTAAGTGCGGATTTTAATTGTTCATTGGAAACAGTCGGGCGTGACTGGTTTTGAATACAAGCAGTGGTCAACAGACTTGATACCAGGATGATGAATGGAAGTTTTAGTTTGAGCATGTCTTTCCTAAATCTTAAAACGGATTATAAAGTCAAAACGCGTTTATCAAGTTCGGCTTGATTGGGCTGCATATTATGAAGTATTCCCGGTTAACCCGGCGACTTTTTCTCGGCCAGTAAATGCACGTAACGTCCCATATCACGATAGGTTGGCATTCGGCAATATTGCTGCTCTAAAGCCAGCAATTCCTGTTCATTTGTCTGGCGACGAGTCTCAGAGTTCAAATAATCACTAAACACGCGGATTCCACTTTGTTGTTTAATGTCAAAACCCTTATTTTGTAAAAACTGAATCAATTCAAATGGGTATTGCGGATTGGGTGGGCTGAGCTTGTTACCAACACCAATATAGCGATCATTAAGAATTGGTTCCAGTCTCCAGCCACCACGAATGATATTTTTGTAAACCATAGCGTTACGATTATAGAACATCAAGGACAGATAACCACCGGGTTTGACGCGATCCATGACCTGTTTCAGCGTTTCCAGGGGAGTTGCCAGCCATTCCACAACGGCGTGACAAATTACCAAATCAAACGCTGCCAGTTGCGGCGCCAATTGTTGAATAGAGGCATGGTGAAAACTGGCTTCCAGTCTTGACTGAGCAAATTCCTGTCGCGCCTGACTTAACAGTTTTTCAGAGATATCACACAACGTCAGCTGATGACCAAAACCGGCTAACCATAAACTCATCTGCCCGGCACCACAGCCAGCATCCCAGATGCTTAATGGTTTAGCCTCGGTAAACTGCTGTAGATCCTGTTTAAGGATCTCTAATCGTAACTGGCCTTTAGCTGTGTCATAAATTCGCGCATTAAATCGCTCAGCCAAATCGTCGAAATTTCGATCCTGTTGCATCAGGCGGCCGGTTTAAGCAGGTTATCCAGCAGTGTATCTATAACCATGATCCGACTTTCCGCATCCGGCATGTTATCGGTAAAGCGTAATTTATCCTGACCATCCAGTTTGAAGCGAGAGGGTTGTTTTTGAATCAACTGGATGATGGTCATCGGTTCAACCTGAGGTTCTTTATCAAACAGCAAACGACCCCCTTGATCATAAACATCAATCTTGCGAATACCGATGGTTTTGGCTTTAAGGCGCAACTCATGTACAGCAAATAAGGTTTGTACTGGTTCCGGTAACAAACCAAACCGATCAATCATTTCCACCTGCAGTTCGCGTAAAGCTTCTTTATCTGCCGCCGCTGCAATGCGTTTATATAACACCAGTCGGGTATGCACATCAGGCAGATAGTCGGATGGAATCAATGCGGGCACATGCAGATCGATTTCAACTGTGTGGCGCGCCATATTATCCAGATCCGGGGTTTTACCGGATTTCAATGCATTGACTGCACGTTCCAGCAGTTCGTTATATAAGGTAAAGCCAATTTCCTGCATCTGGCCGCTTTGTTCATCGCCCAATAATTCACCGGCACCACGAATTTCCATATCGTGGGTCGCGAGGGTAAAGCCTGCCCCCAAATCTTCAATTGATTCAATCGCTTCAAGACGTTTAATTGCATCCGCTGTCATGGCCTGTTGCGGTGGGGTAATCAGATAAGCATAAGCACGGTGATGTGAACGACCGACACGACCACGGATTTGATAAAGCTGGGCCAAGCCTAATTTATCGGCTCTGTCGATAAAGATAGTATTGGCAGTCGGTACGTCGATACCAGTTTCAATAATGGTGGTGCAGACCAGCACATTAAAACGCTGATGGTAAAAGTCGAGCATTACCTGTTCCAGCTCACGTTCACGCATCTGACCATGGGCAACGGCAATGCGCGCTTCAGGCATTAAGGTTTCCAGTTCGCGTGCCACCCGATCAATGTCTTCGACCTTGTTATGCAAGAAGTACACTTGTCCGCCACGTTTGATTTCACGCAGCATGCCTTCACGTATTTTGTCGGCATTCCATTGCAATACGAAGGTTTTGATTGCTAACCGGCGTGCCGGTGCTGTGGCAATAATCGATAAATCACGAATGCCGGAGATAGACATATTCAAGGTACGGGGAATCGGTGTCGCGGTTAAAGTGAGGACATCGATCTGGGCACGATATTTCTTCAGCTGTTCTTTCTGTGTGACACCGAAACGATGTTCTTCATCAAGAATAAACAAGCCCAGTCGTTTGGGATCAATATCCTGCTGTAATAATTTATGGGTACCAATGACAATATCGGCAGTCCCTTCGCTGATCGCTGCTTTAACATCATCAAGCTGTTTTTTACTGCGGAAACGGGACAAAACTTCAACGCGCATGGGCCAATCAGCAAAACGATCTTTGAAGTTTTCATAATGCTGCTGAGCGAGCAGGGTGGTGGGCACCAGGACCAAGACCTGTTTGCCTGATTGAACTGCTAAAAAAGCGGCGCGCATAGCGACTTCGGTTTTACCAAAGCCCACATCACCACATACCAGCCTGTCCATCGGTGTTTCTGATTGCATATCAGCAATCACAGCATCAATCGCATCCTGTTGATCGGGCGTAGTTTCAAACGGGAATGCCGCGGAGAAGGCTTCATATTGTTCATCGGGTGATTGCATCGGCGGTTTTTTGTTGGCAGCGCGTTTGGCATAAATATCGAGTAATTCTGCTGCCACATCACGTACTTTTTCAGCTGCACGGCGGCGCGCTTTTTCCCATTGCGTAGTACCAAGTTGATGTAACGGAGCAAGTTCAGGTGCAGAGCCGGAATAGCGGCTGATTAAATCCAATGAGGCCACGGGCACATAGAGCTTGTCGCCCTTGGCATATTCCAATGTGACATATTCAGTGGCCACATCACCAACATCCAGTGTTTGCAGACCCAGATAGCGGCCAACACCATGATCTTCATGCACCACGGCATCACCAATGGTCAGTTCAGCAAGGTTTCGGATGATGGCATCGGAGTCACGTTTTTTACGGCTACGACGACGGCGTTGCATAACCTGCTGGCCGAACAGCTGGGTTTCAGCCACCACCGCAATGTTTTCAACTTGCAGTAGCAAACCCTGTTCGAGTGGAGCCACGGTAATGCATAGCGGAGCATTTTCGTTAATAAACGCATCCCAGTTGTCGACAACTTTGGGTTGCAGCTGGTTTTTACGCAATAGGTCCAGCAGGGTTTCACGACGTCCTGCCGATTCGGCAGCGATTAAGATTCGGCCGGAAAATTTATCGATAAACTGATGTAACGCTTCGCAGGGACGATCCTGCTTTGAGTTCAGCGGTAAAGATGGTGGCATTACCGTGGCATAGTTGCTGTTACCTGCCGAGCCATCCAATTCAAAGTTCTGGCATTGCAGTCTTTGCCATTGTTTGAACTGACTGAATAATTCTTCTACCGGCACAAACACATTGATCGGGGGTAACAATGGTCTTTCTGGATCAACACTATGCTGACGGTAACGGATCTGGATTTCCTGCCAGAACAGTTCAGCAGCATTAAAGGTGTCATTGAGCTGTACTAACAGCGTGTTATCCGGCAGATAATCGGTGAGTCGGGCAGTTTGCTCAAAAAATAGCGGCAGATAAAACTCTATACCGCCCGGCATATTGCCGGCACTGACTTCCCGGTAAATCAAACTGCGTTGCGGATCCCCATCGAAATACTGACGGAATTGTTTACGGAATAACGCAATACTGTCGTCATTAACTGGAAACTCTCGCGCCGGTAACAACTGAATCTGATCAATGGAGTCGATGGATCGCTGGGTTTCCGGATCAAAGGTTCGAAGCGTATCAATTTCATCATCAAATAAATCAATACGGTAAGGATGCCGACTGCCCATTGGAAACAAATCGATAATCGCACCGCGAACCGCAAACTCACCGTGCTCAATCACCTGGGCAACATTCCGGTAACCGGATTTTTCCAGTTTCAATCGCCATTGTTCAATATCAAACTGATCGCCAATCTTCAGTTCCAGGTGGTTGCCATCGAGAAATGCTCGCGGTGCAATGCGCTGCATCAGGGTGGCAATCGGCACCAGTAAAATGCCGCGTTTAAAGTCGGGTAGTTGATGTAATGTCTGCAGTCGTTCTGAAACAATATCCTGATGCGGCGAAAAGCTGTCGTAAGGCAAGGTTTCCCAATCCGGGAAATGCAATATTGGCAGCTCGGTATCGCCCAGATAAAAACGAATTTCCAGTTCAAGCCGATGGGCGCTGGCAACATCATCAGTGACCACTAATAATGGACCATTATGTTGCTGAGCCGCTTTAGCTAACAGCAAACCCTGTGCACTACCGTATAATTGTCCGGCACGAAGTTGATCTTTGGCTGATGCTGGTAAGACAGGCTGAAGCAAATTAGCTGGCAAGAGTGATACCCTGATAGTGAAATGATAAAGCGCGTTATTTTCCCACAATTGCCCGATCACAGCACTCGTGATTTCGGAGGAAGATAATGTCCTTACAAACAATAAGTGTTAATGCTATAGTCAAAATTTTTGCAACGAAGCGGAGATGGAACATGGGGAAACGTACGGAAAATGTTGTGTTATTAAAAGTTATTGGCACTGCTGAGTTATTAGCTGCCTTGGCCATGTTTTATTTTTATCACGAAAATGTACCTGCAGTAATCGGTGGATTAATTTTACTAGGCTTGTCTGCTAACAGTTTTTATCAGGCCCATAAATGTTATCAGCGCCAATATTCTCCACGAAAAGACGATAATTCTTAATTACGAAATTTAATGAGTCAGGCTGAAAACCCCACTATAGAATCCCATTTCGATCCGGTCAGTTTTGTAAAATCACTAACCAGTCGTCCTGGTGTCTACCGTATGCTCGATGCTGAAGGCACGGTCATTTATGTCGGCAAGGCAAAAAATCTCAAAAAACGTGTTGGCAGTTACTTTCGCAGCAGCGGTTTAACCAGTAAAACCCAGGTGATGGTGGCGCAGATCGCGGCGATTGAAACCACTGTCACGCATACTGAAAACGAAGCCTTGATCCTGGAAAATAATCTGATCAAGGAGTTGATGCCTCGCTATAACGTGTTATTGCGGGATGATAAAAGCTACCCATACTTATTGATATCCGGTGATAAATTTCCTCGCTTAAGCGTTCATCGCGGTGCCAAGCGTAAAAAAGGCAAATACTTTGGTCCTTATCCCAGTGCCGGGGCGGTTCGGGAAAGTCTGAATCTATTACAAAAACTGTTTCCGGTGCGTCAGTGCGAAGACAGTTATTATCAAAATCGCAGCCGGCCCTGTCTGCAATATCAAATTAAACGCTGTACTGCGCCCTGCGTTGATTTAGTCTCTGAAAGCGATTATCAAAAAGATGTGCAGCACACCATTATGTTTCTGGAAGGTAAAAACCAGCAGGTAATGGATGAGTTGAGCCAGCAGATGGACACGGCGTCACAGAATCTGCAGTTCGAACAGGCGGCTTTTATCCGTGACAAAATCATCAGTTTACGCCGGGTGCAGGAACGCCAGTATGTCAGCTCAATGCAAGGTGATTCCGATGTGCTGGCGGCGATAGTCAGAGATGGTATAGCAGTAGTTGAAGTCAGTTTTGTACGAGGTGGACGTAATTTAGGTAGCAAATCCTATTTCCCTAAAGGGTCGTCGGATTTGACCGAGTCAGAATTACTGGCGGCCTTTATACCGCAGTATTATCTTGGTAAAGACGTGCCGGCGGAAATCCTGCTGAGTCATGAAGTTGAAGAATCACAGCTGTTGCAGGAAGTATTGCAAACCGAATCGGGACATAAAGTCAGCCTGCGTAAGCCGCAACGTGGCCATGCGACACGTTGGTTGCAGATGGCGATGACCAATGCCGATATCAGTCTTACCCAGCGTATCAGCAGTCGCTCCAATTTATTGCAGCGTTTTGAAATTCTGCAGGATGTATTAGAGCTGGATGAAATGCCCAAACGTATTGAGTGTTTCGATATCAGTCACACCAGTGGCGAGCGCACGGTAGCTTCCTGCGTGGTATTTGGTCTGGAAGGCGCAATTAAAAGCGATTACCGTAAATTCAATATCGAAGGCATTACCGGTGGCGATGATTATGCCGCCATGCATCAGGCATTGAGTCGTCGATTTACCCGATTGAATAACGGTGAAGGAAAACGACCGGATTTACTGTTGATTGATGGTGGTAAGGGACAGATTAAAGAAGCGCAGGAAGTGCTGGCTGAGCTGAATTTAAGTGATCTTCCTATCTTAGGTATCGCTAAAGGTCCTGCACGTAAACCTGGTGAAGAAACGTTATTTCTGGTCGGTCGGGCTGGCGAAGTGATCTTATCTGCAGATTCACCCGCATTACATTTACTTCAGCAAGTTCGGGATGAAGCGCACCGTTTTGCCATTACCGGTCATCGTCAACGCCGTGCCAAAGCCCGTAAAAGCTCAACCTTGGAAGATATTGCCGGATTAGGCCCCAAGCGTAGACAAAAATTATTGCAGCAATTTGGCGGCCTTCAGGAAGTAAAACGGGCAGGGGTTGAAGATCTGCAGAGGGTGGATGGAATCAGTGCTGCTTTGGCACAAAAAATTTACGATATGTTCCATCCGGACAATTAAACACGTCATAGTGCTAACATAAGCGTTATCTATAGCTTATAACGAAACGATTTATGCTGAATATACCTAACTTACTCAGTCTGCTCAGGGTGCTTTTAATACCTGTTCTGGTGGTACTGTATTTTCTTCCCAGTACCTATGCTCCTTTGTGGGCCACCATTGTCTTTGTGCTGGCAGGTATCACGGATTGGCTGGATGGCTATTTGGCTCGAAGGATGAACCTCACCTCGCCCTTTGGAGCGTTTATTGATCCTGTCGCAGATAAATTAATTGTGGTGGTGGCGTTATTGCTGATTCTTTTCAAATCACCAGTATGGTTTATTCTGCTTCCGGTGATTGTCATCGTATTTCGTGAAATCACAATTTCCGCATTACGCGAATGGATGGCTGAAATTGGTGCCCGCCATGTAGTTCAGGTTTCTTCTATCGGCAAATGGAAAACCACATTTCAAATGGTCGCTATCGGTTGCCTGATATTCTATAAACCGCTGTTTGGATTACCTGTTTTTGAAATCGGTGTAGGCTTGTTATACATAGCCGCATTACTCACTTTGACCTCAATGATCAGCTACTTGAAAGCAGCCTTGCCAGTGTTGGTAGATAAGGGTTGACAGAAAATATTAAGTGCCTATAATGCACGTCTTCCTAAGCGGGAATAGCTCAGTGGTAGAGCACAACCTTGCCAAGGTTGGGGTCGCGAGTTCGAATCTCGTTTCCCGCTCCAAGAATAAAAAAAGCCGCGGTCAGTCCAAGTTACTACTGCGGCTTTTTAGTCTTGAAACGTAAGAAAAAAGACATACCATGGCTGGGTGGCAGAGTGGTCATGCAGCGGACTGCAACTCCGTTAACGCCGGTTCGATTCCGACCCCAGCCTCCATTTTAAAGTTCAATACAATCAAATAGTTAAGGCGCTTTCGGCGCTTTTTTTATGCCTGCAATTTGATGTTTTCCATGATGGACCCTCTATATAGCTTTTACTTCACCTAAATCATCCGTTTGAACGGGGCTGCGTAAAAGTTGTATGCCTTAATGAATGGCAAACTTATCTGTAACTTTAAAAGCGAGAATAGGGGATGAAATTCCAAGATTTTTGTAATATGAGGAGGGTTGAAAAAAAGCAGTTTTATTTATCTTCCATAATCGTTTATATAGCCAGTCATGCTGGAAGCCGCAAAGAAATGAACGATCTTTGCCAGAAACTTGAAGGTGGCATTTAACCACTTTATCATTGGGCGAAAGACTGATTGGTGGACTTCGTGTGCCATCAGCAGCAACAGAAATCAGGACGGGTTCGTAGATTGCTCATTTCCCGCTGGTTCATGTTGTTTATTAAAAGTCTTAAGTCTTAAATTCCTCACTAAAGTGATTTAGCCGGACTCTTTCGCTCTATCTCAAACCTGTCTCTGCGAGAAAATAGTGTTTCCTGATCTTCGAACAATTGTCCTTGTTTTAGTTATCACCACCTGTATCGCGGCAATCGCCTTATTTCTGTTTTATCGACTGATAAAAGAGATAAATGGAATGCAATATGCCGCCATTGGAGGTGGTTGTCAGGCATTAGGTTCCGTGTTCTTATTGCTCAGGGATAGCATCGAGCCGATGGTATCGATCATGGTGAGCAATAGCTGTTTTTTTCTGTCATTTCTTTTTTATTATCAGGCTGTCAGATTACTGACCGATTTAAAAACGAGTTGGGTGATTCCATCAACGCTAATCGTTGTTTTGTCCCCGCTGTTTATGTTGTTCCCTGGCAATGAAAATCTTGGTGAACGTATCATTATCTCGTCGCTGGGTCTCGGCATATTAGGCATGATGTGTGGTTGGGTGTTGGGGAAAAATGCCATTGACTTGCCAGGCAGAAAAGGCCTGGCATTGATGTTTTTTTTATTCAGCGCGATAAGTTTGTGGCGTATTCCGAATATGTTGATTACCCCAATTGGGGAGGTAAGATTTTTAGATTTCAATGCGGGTTATATGATTTTTCTGTGGGGGATCATCAACAGTATCGTAACGACCATCGGTCTTATCATATTGGCGTCGGAAAAGTTGCAGCAGCAATTAAGAGCTAAGGTCGAGCAGGTCAGTTATGCCCGTGACATTGCCCATCGTTCGCTTCAGGAGCAGCAGCACTTCATGGCGATGTTGTCGCACGAGTTCAAAGCACCGATTGGTGCAATCAAAGCCAATGCAGATGCTGCCTTATTGTTAGCAACGCCACAGACCGGCTTTGTGGAAGAGAGTTTGTCACGAATTAAAAATGTTTCAGAACGACTCAATTCACTGGTGGAGCGATGCCTGGATGATGAATGGATGGCCCACTCAATCGAAAACAACCAGGTCAGTTTAGAACCTGTTTCGCTGACGCAAATTCTCAGGAGTTTATCTGACGAATTTAATGTGACATTTCACTCCACAGTTTCTACCGATGCTGTGGTCAAAGGTGAATCCATTTTTCTGCCGGTATTATTTGCCAATTTGATTGCCAATGCCTTGCGGCATGCGAGAAATATTGAATCTGTGCAGGTGAGTTTACTGGAGCAGGGCAATGATTATCTGGTTCAGGTAATGGATGATGGTGAAGGTATTGATGAACAACAGCGCCATTATATTTTTGATAAATACTACCGTGCTGACAATGGTCACTCGACAGGGGGCTCAGGGTTAGGATTGTTTTTTGTCAAAAAAATTACCGAAATGCATGAAGGTGAGGTCACAGTGAACTGTGATGGGCTGACGACATTTACCGTACGGTTAACAAAGACAGAGGAAAGCAATGGCTAAGCCCAGAGTTGTAATAGTCGATGACGATCCGGACTTTCGAGCGCCAATCAAAGCTGTGCTTATCAATGAGGGCATTGTGGTGCAAGAGGCAGAATCTGCATCACAGCTAAGGCAGATAATGGAGACATTTCACCCTGATATGGTATTGCTGGATGTGAATTTGCCAGATGACAGTGGTTTCAACATTGCACGCCATTTAAAACAAAATACTTACGTGGATGTGGTCATGCTGTCTTCAATGGGGGAAGTAGAACACCGGGTAAGTGGTCTTAATTCAGGTGCGGATTATTACTTGCCCAAACCCGTTGATATTCGTGAATTATTGGCCGTTATGCGCAATCGTTTTACGACGCAGGCTGTGAAACCTTTCAGGCAGACCGGACGTTGGACGCTGGATACAACGAGCTGGCTTCTGACATCACCCGATGGTCAGCAACATGCTTTGAACAGCAGTGAGTTTGCCTTGTTATCCGAACTGACCCAACAATCCCGTCAGGGTAAACCATCAACCCGCGAAGCATTGTACACAGCGATTGGCAATCCTAATTATTCCCCGGAAAGCCGAAGCCTCGATATACATATGTCACGCCTGCGCCACCGGCTGAGTTCAGACCAGTTCAGGTTCCCGATAAAAACGGTACGTAATGTCGGCTATGAATTGACCGAAGCCATAGTGATTGTTTAGCAAGACCTACACAGTTCGATGTTACATATTGAAACAAAAATAAGCTTAGAAAATACCCGCCTGTTCAGTATGGTTTATCGGTGCAAACAGGGGCCTGCAGTGAAATAAAATGCTGCAGGGTTACCTGTTTATCGATGAAACAAACGTTACAGGAACTCTCATGAACCGGGTATATCGCATTGTATGGAACGCCAGCCGTCAGGCCTGGATGGTCGCTGCTGAGCTCACTCGCGGCAAAACCAAAAGTCAGATCAGCCGTAAAAAAGGGTTGCTGAAGCTGATCAGTAGCAGCTTGTTGGTTTCAACCAGCCTTGCCTATACCGGTACTGCATTGGCAACAAGCTACGACTGGAACATACCGAGTGGTTATTGGAGTGAGGGGGCAAACTGGGCCGAAGGTGCAGCACCAGACGAAGCTAATCCTGAAAGAAACTACATTCGTATCAGTAATGGTGGCGAGGCAATTGTTCACAGTACGATTGATCTCGAGGCCAACAACAGTATTCTTTATGTTGGCAATGATACCAGTCAAACTGGTTCACTGGTTATCAACGATAATGGACAACTAACGCTTGGCATATTGTATATCGGGACATATGACGATTCACAAGGGAAGGTTTTGGTTACAGGTAAAAATGCCCGGTTAAATATGACTAGCACGAGTAGTAGGTCATATTTTGGCTTTAGTGGCAGTGCTGAAATTACATTGAATAACAGTGCTGTTATCACGGCAAATAGTATTACGCTAGCTTCATCTGTTGGCTCTAACGGCATAATTAATATTGGTGCTGCGAAGGATGAGCCGGCAGTTGCTGGGGGGAAGTTTGATGTTAACCAGTTAAGCTTTGGAGATGGGGTTGGCAGTCTGGTGTTTAATCACACTGATGAGGATCTTCAATTTCGCTCTTCAATAATTGGTAAGGGAGATATTGAGCTCTATAGTGGCACGACCCGATTCACTTATTATAATCAGCGGTTTTTTGCTGGTGATATGCGAGTAAATGGAGGCACGCTGGCAGTCGATTCAGGTAATACTCTAAACGTTGGAAGTATATATGCTAGTCAGGCAGCCAATTATCATCAGGAAACCAATGCCAAATTGAGACTTGGGGTGGCTACAATGGATAACTATGCCAAGTTGAATGTGATGGGGACTGCCACATTTGCCAAAGATACTGGTCTGGATGTCAATGTGATGGGGTCACCATCACTGACTCAGGGCGGCACTCTATCGAGTGTGATCAGTGCAGGCACACTCAACGCTTCTAGTTTTACCATGACTGATAACTCAGCTTTATATGATTTTGCCTATGAGATTAATGGCAATGTAGTTGACCTGAAAGTCATTGCTGAAGGAACGGGAGGGGATTCGGGCGATGACTCTGGCAATGGCGTGCTCAGAAGTGTTAATAGCCAGGGCTTTACACCAGGCCGCGGTGCTGCCAGGGTGCTGGATACCTTTGTAAATAGTGGTATCACCGGTACTGATATTGAAAATGTCACAACCGCTCTTGGTAAATTATCTACACAACAACAAGTCAGTGAGGCTGTAGCTGAAACCTTACCATTATTAGTTGCAGGCACCACTGGACTGGCTTCGAACACCATGCGCGGCACCAACCGGGTGATCCAAAGTCGGCAGGCCAGTAACCGTGGCTTATCCTCTGGTGATGAGTTCCTGGTGGATAAAGCGGTGTGGTTAAAACCCGTGGGAAGCTGGAGTCGGCAACAAGAGCGTAATGGCGTCAGTGGTTACGATGCTGACAGTTATGGGTTTGTTGGTGGTATTGATGGTGAAATAACGCCCACTAGTCGTTTAGGTTTTGCCGTGTCTTATATGAATACCAGTGTTGATGGCAATGGCTTAGCATCTGGCAATCGTGCCGATATTGATGCCTATCAGCTTATCGCCTACGGCAGCCATGACTTGACGCAATTTGAAGATGTCGAAGTGAGCTGGCAAGCCGATGTGGGTCTCAATAAAAACGATGGCAAACGCCGTATCAGCTTTATGAACCGTAAAGCCACTGCTGACTATGATAGTTATACAGCACACGTTGGGGCAGGCATTGGTAAGCGCTTTCAGCTGACTGAGCAAAGTCTGATTATGCCGAGCCTGCGTGCTGACTATGCTTATATTAAAGATGAAAGCTATACCGAAAAAGGTGCTGGTGCGTTAAATCTAGATGTGGATAGTGTCAATGCCGAGGAATTGATTCTGATGGCCCAGGTGGAAGCTAACCATCAGTGGAGTGAGTCAACTTCTTTATCGACCACGCTTGGTGTTGGTTATGATGTGATTAATGACGACACCAGTTTGACCGCCTCATATACGGGTGGTGGCGCTGCCTTTACCACAGAGGGAATAGATCCATCACCCTGGTTAGCGCGTGCAGGCGTCGGAGCAACCATTTCACTGAATGATATGACCGAGCTGACAGCCACCTATGATTTGGAAGGGCGTGAAGACTTTTTGAATCAAACAGCATCAGTGAATATGCGCTGGCGTTTTTAACAAAATGCTATGTTTAGTATAAAGAAAAGCCTCAGTGGATAACCACTGGGGCTTTTTTTGTGGCTTAATGCCCATGTTAAGTATGACGTTCAAAGTATTTAAGGATGGCAGGTGAAGCAGTTTGTTAAATCGTTTCCTTTTTATATTATTTTTTTCCTGCTGATCACTGGTTGCACTCATCTGCCATCTACTCAGGAACGCCTAGAGAGCGCTACAAAGCTTGCCGAAGACGCTGGCTGGACCTCTGAAACCATATCCACCTCCTATTTCGATCTTCAGGCTTTTATACCTGCACAGCGTTTGAAAAATACACGTTTGACAGTATTTATTGAAGGCGATGGCTTAGCCTGGATTTCACGTTCACAGCCTTCCTCTGACCCTACGCCGTTAAATCCTGTTTCACTGAAGCTGGCCTTAGCTTATGAGTCTGATGATGCCGTGGCTTATCTTGGGCGACCCTGTCAATTCACATCCCACGATCAAAAGCGTTGCACACAAAAATATTGGACCTCCCACCGCTTTTCAAAAGAAGTCATTATCGCCACAGGTGAGGCGATTACAGCACTTAAAATAATGATAGGAGCTTCTGAATTACAGCTGGTAGGCTATTCTGGTGGCGGGGCTATTGCAGCGTTAGTTGCCAGTCGACGCGACGATGTGACGCGTCTAGTCACGTTTGCAGGCAATCTGAACACAACAGCGTGGACAGAACTGCACCATATTTCACCGTTATCAGGGTCGCTCAACCCCGCAGACGAGGTATCAGGGCTTCAAGGTATACAACAGATTCATTTTGTGGGAGAACATGACCGTGTTACCCCTGCAGAAATTGTAGAAAGTTTTCAACGTTTATTACCACCAACAGCGGATAGTCAGATCATTATTATCCCCGAGGCAGATCATCGATGCTGCTGGCAACAGGTCATCAAACAAATGAAATAAGCGTATTAATCAATGCTGATAATTAGCACTTAATAAGTTTTTATTTACCCATACAGCAAAAGTCGCTCATTTCGGATAAATCTCACAAAGCTCACCCGGTTGAAGTAGTGTTTTCATGGTTGATAAACGTGAGAATTTAGTTCCTTTTGCCAACTTTCGTCTCTATGCATAAAGGCAATCATGTGCTGGGCGGAAAGGAAAGTTGAAATAGCACGCCTTAAGATTAGCCTATGTTCTTAAACTAAACTGGTTCGTTATTAGTCATACAGGCATACTGCGGTTCTGTTTTTTTATTATTTTGTTGGAGACAACAGTGTTCAGAAAAAAAATCATTTATGTGCCTCTGCTGATAATCGCTATTGCATTGGGTGGAGCCCATGCAGTTGCTAATAATGAGGCAAATCAGGCAGCTCAGGCGTTAGTTGATGAGTTAGTCGCTAAAATTAACCAGAATGGCGTTCAGGTCGAAGTCGGGGAGGTTGTTGCCAACCCCTACACCAAAGATATTACGGTGAATGATGTTCTCATCACTGATGATGCTGATCGTAAACACCAGATTGGTTTACTGACGATAAGTGATATTGAGTTGAATCAGGCGCAGGATTTTATCTATGCGATGGATATTTCAACTGAGGATGCGTTGTTTACCGTTACCGGTGGTGATGGCACGGAACAACAGGAACAATCTTTAGTTGAAGCATTGCGAAACCTGGGTATTAAAGAAGACAAAATTGGTCACAACCAGCATCTGGCTTACCGCTATCATCCGGTTGAGCGCCAACTGACGCTGAATTTGCAGAATCAGTTTTATAATCCCGAGTTAACAGAAAAAGATGCGGCACAGCTGTTTTCGATGAATCTACATACCAACTTTAGTCAGATCCCGGATCTGGAAAGTCAGATGAGACGGTTAAGAAATAATGAGGATATGTCGGCTGTTACAGCAGAATGGATGCAGACTGGTTTGATAACAGCTGCCATAGAGTTTGAAGATGCTGGTGCGTGGCAGCCTTTAATAGAGCAAGGTGCTGAAAGTGCAGGGATGACTACAGAAGAGTATAAAGCCGGCTTGAAACTACAGATTCAGCAACAGTTTTCAGCTTTACAGGCGCTTTCACCCGGATTAAGAACCCAATTGATTGAAGCCAGCAGTCAGTTTATTGATAGCGATACACCACAAGTCGAGCTGGATATAAATTCTAAAAGTCCCGAAGGTGCTGGAATATTTCTGGTCTTTATGGCGACGTTGATGTCGCCAAACGCACTTGAAAATTATTTTGATATTCAGGTAGCAGCCGAATAGGTCATGCTGATTATATCCATTTGGCTGAAAGCTTCCCAATAGCTTGTTTTAGCTGGTGTTTCACGGATAGCTACAGGAATTATTCCTCAATCTTTCCTGACCTATTGTTATCATCAAAACAGGCTCTTTATAATGAGAATGGTTGTTATTAAAGCTCAGTATCAAGTTTTGTCCCTGCAACATTAGCAGTTAGCTATCCATGAAGCTTAAGGACTACTTGTTTGTTATGGTTTGCTTGTAACTTTATCCCGGTAACGTTGAAAGGATGAGCATTAATAATGAATCATGTTTAACGCATATTAAACCAACTTAATTTTTCAGCTGATAAAGTTGATGCTCGTTGAGAAGGCAATGTTGCCGGAATTATTGGGAGATCGAAATGAAAAAAAATCGTTTGTTAATTGCTGTGGGATTGTTTGCTTTATTACCATTCACAGCATTTGCCGATGAATGTGATTTAGTGATTGAAGCGACAGATCAAATGACCTACAACACTAAGAAAATGTCAGTTCCTGCCAGTTGTGAAACAGTCAAAGTCACCCTTAAACATATAGGTTCATTGGCTAAAGATATGATGGGCCATAACTGGGTTTTGACCAAGGCAGATGATATGCAGGCAATCGTGAAAGAAGGCGCTGCTGCGGGGCTGGATAATAATTATCTGCCAGAAGGTGATGATCGTATTATTGCCGCGACGGAAGTAATTGGTGGTGGCGAATCGGCTGAAGTTGAGTTTTCTACTGAAGGACTTGCTGATGAAAAACTGACTTTCTTCTGTTCATTCCCAGGGCATAGTGGAATGATGAACGGTCGTTTCAATATCAAATAAGTTCACCTGAAATCCTCCCTCCAGCCAGTGTCTGTTGTTCTTTCAGAGCCACCACTGCCGGAGGGAGGATTTTTTATTTATATCATTCATACAAAGCCGGGTCGACTTCTGGCAAAGCTTCGAATTGAGGCCTGGCAAAATAATAACCCTGAAATAAAGCCACGCCTTGATCGCGGATAAATTGAAACTCTTCTATCGTTTCGACACCTTCAGCAATAACTCTTATTTCCAAATCATTACAGGTCATAATGATTGAGCGGACAATCGATTGTCTGACTTTATCTTTATTAATACCCCGAATCAGTGCCATATCGAGTTTGATAATGTCTGGCTGCCAGTCGGCGAGCAAATTTAAGCCGGCATAACCGGAGCCAAAATCATCAATTGCTGTAGTGAAATTATGCCGTTTGTATTCATCAAAAATATTTTTCAGATGATTATTATCAGTAACCTTTTCCACCTCGGTGACTTCAAACATTAAATTTTTGGTGGGAAAATCCATTAAATCAGCTGCTTCCAATGTCGCTCGAATGCAGGTTTCCGGACGATAAACGGCATTAGGAAAGAAATTAATGCTGAGCATGCCTTGTAAATCAAGTTGTTTAGCCAGCTGAATGGCTTTCACCCGAATTGTCTGATCAAAGGAATAACGATTGGTGTCATTCAATTTATCCAGAATGGTATAAGCCGGCTCATTATTTATGCCACGTACCAGTGCCTCGTAACCAAAAATCTGTTTTTCCTGAACATTAACAATCGGCTGAAAAGCCATTGAAAAACTGAAGTCTAATCCACCACCTTCTAAACATTTATTACAACCTAAAGGTTTGAAATCGGGTAGTTGATTTGTCATTTGATACTCTTTCTTTGTGTTGGTTATCGTTGGATAGTCATCTGTCATTAGATAAAAATCGTCTGATCAGTTTTCTTTATCGGGTTATTTAAATAATGTTTCAGCTGATAGGCAAAGTTGTCAGCATTATCATTCGATAACTTTTCTGGTAGCTCTTGCCTCAGCCGGCGCATATCGCCCTGACTGATATCAATGTATCCCATTGCCCAATTATTAAAAATGTATTTATTGCTAAGGCATATATTAATGAGTTTACAGTCATGATGACGTTCATCATCAAGGATTCTTTTATAGAGAGAGATAACAGCTGTTTCTGGACCTTCGAGCACCTGAATAAAATCGGAATGGTTATAACATAGGATGCCATGAATCTGGATGCGCTGATTATTTTCACGACTCTGATGTAACAATCTGGTTAAATCGACATCGGATAAGCGATTATGAGTTTTACTGGTATACAAAATTCTCAATAAGCTTTTCGTCAAAATACCGCATCCTGTTATCCAATACGAACAAGCTGGTACAACTAGCCTCGTCTTGTTTCAGATTAGTCTATGTCAGAGAATGCATGACGACAAGCTTAAACATGCATCTAACAGACCTGTATCACCTTTCTTGATAACCGTCCTTGAGCTGCTGTATTTTGTCAGGTTAATCAATCTGGACAGTTAATCTTGGGGCAACTGTTATGGGTCAGAGGTTCCAGCAGTAACATCTCCTGAAATGTGGACTGAATATTTTTGTCATCAGGTGCCAATCGTGTCGCACAAGATGCAGAAGCTAACGCAGTTTGATGGCAACCAATGTCTTTCAGGCTATAGGCCCGGTTATTCCACAGAGAAGCGTCGTATGGGAATTGTTCGGTTAATTGACCATAGACAGTATCAGACTTATCAAAACGCTCCTGCTGATAATACAAATTGGCAAGTGCGATTCCTGCCTGCTGATGTTCGCTCCAATGCTCCATCGCAGCGATATAGGCTTGTTCTGCTGTTTTATGCTGTCCGGTCTTTTCAGCATCATAGGCAGTTTGTAACCAGGCCGGCATGTTCGCGGTGGCAGGGATTTGTTCAGGCCTGACAATGACCAGTGCCCAATGATCGGTGCGGGCCCAGGTACGTTCAAAGGTTTTTAATGTTGTTTGCCATCGTTTGGTTTCACCAGAACGCAGAATGAGTTCCTGTGAGTTGATATCAAAACCAATCACCACGGCATAATGCCAGAAGGGTTTCCAGTTATAGCCAAGGTTTTGCATCACTAAAACGGGATTGCCATTCGCCACTTCAGTCAATAAATCGTTCATCTTTGGCGCCAAAGGGTAGGGCATCAAGCCTTGTTTTCGAGTTGCCGCAACCATTTCTATCTGCAGGCTGCCTTGTTTCTGTGGAATATAGACCTGATCAGTTAACTGATCGGGCGTGATATCGACGCCACGATATTGCATCACGGTTGCTAAGGCAGCCGGACCACACTGATATTGGGTCTGGGGAAAAAAGGGCACATCATCGAGCTCGGCCTGAACTGGCTCGAATGGCTGTTGATTCAGAAGATTTGTCTGAGGTGTATGACTGCAAGCGGTCAACAATAAGCTCAGTAATATTAAAACACCCAGCCGAAGCTGGGTGTAGAGAGAGCGATTATCTGTTTGCATAAGCTTAAATCAGATTAACGGACCGGTCTGACAAAAGGGAAAATGTCGGTTGCACCGATAGCGTCAGTAATAACAAACACAACAAAGATAAGTACTATTGCACCGAGTATCCCGCCAGCTGGCATGTCATTAATTTGCTCATTTAACTGGGCAATTTCAAAATCAGTCATGCTGTTGACACGATCCTGAACGGTTTCGGGGGCAACTCCCATTGACAATAGTTGTTGCTGAACATCGTCACGTTCCAGCATTGAAGACAATTGCTCGCGGTCATATGCAGATTGTTGTGATTGAATAACATCAGGCGTGCTGATCATTGCTGCCTGCACCGGTAAGGTGATGCTTCCGAAAAAGCCAAGCAAAGCAATCCACGCAAATACTTTTTGTTTCATACATCCCTCCGTTGATTTAAAAGGCCAAGAACTGGCCTGAATTTCAGCTTACCATGACTACGGTGACAAGAACTATATAAAACCAATTCTATTAACTTCAAGCATCAAAAAAAGCCCTAGTGTGATGAATTACCTTCGATTTTGATTATTTATTAGGTAGAGTTTCTTTATATTTTGCTTGATGGCAAACTTAAGCAAATAAGTTCAACGTCAATTTTTTGCTGATGATTGGCTCAATTTGATATTGATTCCCTGAAAAATGAATTCGTTCATTCAACGTATGCGCTATTAATGGAGCTGGTTATTCGCACTAATCAAAGCTTATTGCTTAAACCTTTTACCTTTGTAACGTCTTTTGTGGCGTTTTTGTTTGGTTTGGTTTTAACCTATTTCGTTGCAGGGAAAATGGCTGAGATGGAGTCTGTTCGTTTAGAGGCTGCTTATAACGTCACTTTTAATCAGGCCGTCGATGCCGTGGTCGGAAAAATAAATGCCTATGAGGAAATGCTACGAGCTACCCAGGGCTTGTTTTATGTCTCTCCTGATTTGTCTCGTGAGGATTTTGCCAATTTTTATCAAAGCCTGAAACTGGAAGAAAATTATCCAGGCATTCAGGGACTGGGCTATGTAGTTGCTCTCTCTCCAGAACAAAAACAGATGCATATTAATGCAGTCAGACAATCCGGGATGTTGAGCTATGATATTTATCCTCAGGGAGTGCGTGATAAATATACCTCAAACCTTTATATCGAACCTGTGACCAAGAAAAATATGCGGGCTTTGGGCTTTGATATGTATGCCGATATCACTCGAAGAGACGCCATGGATAGAGCGGTCAAAACCGGCAAGGCAAGCATTACCGAAAAGGTTTTTTTAAAACAGGATGGTTCAGACTCGACCATCAATGGTTTGTTGATGTATCTGCCTGTGTACATCGACGCGAGCGAATCAGACGTTGCCATTGGTAAGCGAACTATTCATTCAGGCTGGGTCTATGCAGTGTTTCGTATTGATGATGTTTTGCAGGATGTGTTGATGACACATAAGAATGTCGGCTTGCTAAACATATATGATGATGAAGCCGAAAAATCCGAAAGCCTGTTATTTTCTCAGCCTGGAGTAGCATCCGAAGAGTCATTTAGTTTGCAAAAAAGCTACGAGGTGGGTGGCCGTACCTGGTCATTTGTAGGCCAACCTGATCGGGAATTTGCTGATTCGATCCTGCGTAACAATACAGTGATAACCTGGATAATCGGAATCGTGATTTCCCTGTTATTTGCCCTGGTGATTGCGGCCATTGCGAAAAGCCGGGCAAACGCCATCCGTATTGCTTCACAAATGACCAAATCCTATCGACAGAATGCACGGAGACTGGCGCTGGCAACAGAGGCGGCTGAAATTGCTATTTGGGAATGGGATGTGGAAACCAATATTATTATGTTCGACAGTATGGCGAGCAAGGTATTTGGTCTACCCAACTCAACTGAGCAAATGGATTACGCGGAATTTGAAAAATTGATTCACGAAGCGGATCTGTTGCCTTTCCGAGTGGCTGTAGAACAGTCCATTCAACAGCATAAATCTTTTGACGTTCGCTCCAGAATACATCATGGTGCTGAGATTCGAATGATTCATACTTCAGCAGAACTCTATTTCAACGATGCTGGACAGCTGCTTTCTCTGGTCGGTGTCAGCTACGACATCACCGAAGACTGGCAGCACCAGAAAAGGATTCTGGAGACTGAGCAACGTTGGAAACACGCTCTCGAGGGCAGTGGAGCCGGGGTCTGGGACTGGGATGTGGCCAATAATGTTGTGGTGTTCTCTGATAAATTACTGGCCATGCTCGGCTATGCTCCGGGTGAAATTATCGGTCAGATGGAACATTGGCTGAAATTAATACATCCTCAGGATATCGAAAGGGTAACGGCCGATATCAACCGGATGTTTAGTGGGGAAAAACCGGAATATCGAAATGAGCATCGTATTCTCAGCAAGGATGGCAGCTGGAAATGGATGCTGGGCAGCGCCACGGTAGCCGAACGTGATGCCGATGGGAATCCGATTCGCGTTATTGGCACCAAAACCGATATTTCATGGCGTAAACAGGCTGAGTTGGCATTGCAACAAAGTGAAGAACGTTTCCGCAATGCGTTTGATACCGCCGCAATTGGCATGGCGATTGTTGGTCTGGATGGTCGTTGGTTGGAAGTAAATGGTGCACTCTGTCGAATGTTGGGATACAGCGAAGAAGAGTTGATGGATAAAACCTTTGTTGATGTGACACATCCAGACGATCTGGATTTGGATCTTGAGTATGTACGGAAATTACTCAATGGGGATCTCGAACACTATCAGATGGAAAAGCGCTATTTTCATAAAACCGGTGATGTCATTTTTGTATTGCTGAGTGTGTCGTTAGTTCGTAATGAAAAGGGCGAGGTCATCCATTTTATTTCACAAATTGAAGATGTAACCGCTCGCAAATCCGAATCGGATCGTATTCGTCAGATGGCATATCACGATACCTTAACGGGGCTACCAAATCGGCGTTTGTTTGATGAACGAATTGGTCATACTCTGGCACATGCGAAACGGGTGGGCTATCCCATTGCGTTGATGTTTGTCGATGTCGACCACTTTAAACAAATTAACGATACCCATGGTCATGATGTTGGGGATGAGATTCTTAAATCTGTTGCTGACAGAATGTCACACTGCTTACGACAGACAGACACCTTAAGCCGTGTCGGTGGTGATGAATTTGTTATTTTACTCACCGAACTCAAAAAGCCAGATGATGCCAAATTAGTGGCAGAGCATATTCTGGAAACGGTATCGAAGCCTTTAAATGTAAATACGCATGACTTTCGTATTACCCTGAGTATCGGGGTAGCAATCTTCCCAGGCGATGCTGAAAACGAAACGGTCAGCGAGCTTACCAAAAAGGCGGACCTGGCCTTATACGAGGTGAAATCTGCTGGACGTAATGGGGTGCATATATTCGGTTCAAATCACCTGATCGCTCAACTCTGACAGCCAGAATAGTCAGGTTAATCTGAGTCCTGTTCTGCCGTCAGCTTGGTTAATTTACGGCGTAACAGGTTGGCAAACATATTCAGTTTGGGTCTTTCGTCATTGGTGAAGGCGACTGGCCGAATATGTTGCATTGCATGGATACCGATTCTGGCCTGATACAAACCCACACCAAATCCCTGGGCCACGCTGCCCAGAATTTTGCCCCCCAAACCAATACCGACCTGTTCAGAAAAGAAACTAATGCCCGCCTGGCTGGCGTAACTGCCAAGTGCAATTTTGCATACCCGTAGATTTAATCGCCATTGAGCTAAGCGATTTAATCTGACGCCATAAATAATATTGATCTGGTTAATCATTTTCAGTGTTTTCCAGACCACTAACAAAGAATCAACAACTGCCAGCTGGCTGACCGCAATCATTGCAGCACTGCTGATACTGGTACGTTCAATAATATGGATTGCCTGGCGGTCCAGCTGCCGGTAGAAATCTTCACTGATACGATAGACAACTTCACTGTCATTTAGATAGTCAGGTAGCTTATCAACACAAGGTTTTAATAAATCAGCCTGTGGCTGACCATCGTAGAAAGTCTCTAGCGAATTCAGCCATTTTTTTGCATTGCCGATATGTTGTTCATGGACCAGTTGAGCAGCCTGTTCGCGGATCTGATCGGCCCGTTTAAGCTGTTTCTGGTTGCGGCGATACACCAGTAATTGCTGTACTACCAGACCTGCTAAGAAAGCTGCGAAGGCACTGAAGGCTAACCCCATCGCTTTGCTTTGTTGCCAGAGCATTTGTGCAAAATCAACTACATCCCAGGCCAACATACCGATTAACAGAATGAACAATGTGACGATCAACCATTTCAAACCACGATTACGGCGCGGCGGTATCAGTAATGTGTCGTCAAAATCGAGCAATGGATCAGTTTCCACCGAATCAGGCAGGTTGACCTCGTTGTTTTCGGAGAGAACTTTGAAAAAGTTTTCAGTTTCCTCGGGGGATATATCCGCTTTTTGCTTAGCTTCCTGTTGTGGTTTAGGTTTAAAAAAATCTTCTGTGGAAGCCATCAGAATTTATCTCCTATCAGATCCCGTAATACTTTATCCATCCGAATATGAGCCAGACGTCCGCCCATTATCAAGTCAGGGTTGAGCGGAGCTCGAAGTACGGGCGGATTCCAGCGTGATAATTGATGCCACTGATCGGGATCAGGCAGTTTGTCGGGAATAGCAGGGTGGCGTAGTTCGCCATATTGTCCATCCAGTAGTCTGGCAGTCAGATGATCATTATGATCATGTGTCGTTCGTACAGCGGCCGCTATCTCCGTTTCGATTTCAATACGATTTCTAACCGATTGTGGGCAGATATGGCTGATTATATCGTCGCACAGACGACGCAAAGATTCGTGCTGATTCATTAAAATTCGATCCGGTTTGGATGCCAGAAACAGAATTTTTTCGACCTGAGGGCTAAATAAACGGTTCAGAAACGCATTATGCCCCACGCGATAGCAATCAATAATCCGGCTGAAAGCAATCACCATATCGTCAAATTTTTCCTTGCCTCCGCTCAAAGCTTTCAGCACATCGATCAATACCACCTGACGATCAATGCCACGGAAAAAAGTTTTATAAAATGGCTGAACAAAGTTTTTCAGATAGGTTTTATAGCGTTGCTGCATGACTTTGTATAAGGAGTCATCATCGGCATTGTCTAATTCTTGCGGGCTGAGCGATTGCAGATTGAACAATGGAATAAACACTGGAAAGTCACTGCTGTCAGGCAATAAAGCCCTCCCAGGTTGAATAAATGTCAAACCTGCTGTTTTACATGTCATCAGAAAACTTCGATAACGAACAAATAATGCTTCAATTTGTTGTTCATCAATTGGGGCGAGCGGATCCAAATCATTAAACTCTTTTTGCATCTCTTCCGCGAGTTGATGACGGATGCCTTTGGAACAAAGTGCAGCAGTATCCATACTCCATTGCCGATAATCTTGCTGCAACATGGCAATGTCGAGCAACCATTCACCTGGATAATCACGTAATTCCAGCGTGAATCGACGGGTTTCTCCTGTAAAGGTCGGCAACATGGATTTCTTTTTGAATTCAATGATTAACCGGCAACCGCTGATATGAGTAGTTGATGGTGGCCAGGCAGGTGGATCACCTGCCAGGGCCTGAATTCCCTGTTGATAATCGAATAGTGGTAAATCATCCAGTGGCTGTAATTCGACATTTAACAGGCGTTCATCTCTGGCTGGCAGGAAGCCTCCCAGATTTGCATTACTGGAATATTTGAGTTGATGAATAAGGCTGGTAATAAAAGTCGACTTGCCACTACCGCTAAAACCGGTAATGCCAATACTCAGATGTTTATCGAGACTGCGCGCCACCCATTTGCTGGCTTGTTGATCAATTCCATCAAGTGTTTTATTGAGGCGCAGACCTAGTTTTTCAATCTTTGAATTCATAGGCATCAGCTTACATCAGACGCTTGCTGTCTGTCTGAATTAAGAAGCAGTTGAACGTTTGTCATGATACATACTGTTATCAGCATGCAGAATCAGCTCATCGGCATCCTTACCATCATGAGGATAACAAGCAATACCAATGCTGGCACTGATATTCAGCATCACGCCATCATTTAATTCATAACCAACCGATAACTGTTCCCGTAGCTTTTCCGAGACTTGCATGGCTTCTTCCAGATTACTGTGGTTAACAATAATGGCGAATTCATCTCCCGCCAGTCTGGCAGCCGTGTCTGACTGACGAATTGATTCACGAATACGTTGTGCCACCAGGATCAACAACATATCGCCATTTAGATGCCCATAGTTATCGTTGACTAGTTTGAAATCATTGAGGTCGATATAAAGCAGGCAAAAGGGCTGTTTATATCGGGCTGATTCGGTAATGGCCTGATTCAGTCGATCATAAAATAAAACCCGATTGGGTAACTGCGTCAGACTGTCATGTGTTGCCTGCCACTGTAGGGCGTTTTCAGATTTTTTACGCTCGGTAATATCAATGACAACAACCAGCATTCTGTCCTCGTTGATTGGCGAAGAGCGGGCCATGAAAAAATGCTGTTTGCCTGACAGATTCAGTTCGTATTCGTAATAATCACTTTCTCCACTACCCAGCGTTTTTTGTAACGCCAGTAACGTCCGCTGCGCCAGAAAGTCAGGTAATGTTTCAGTTATATGTTTATTAATAAAGTCCTGTTCAGACATCAGCAATGGCACACCATCGCCGTGTTCAAAATCAATGATTTTGCCATTTTTATCAATGGTAAACAGCAGATCCGGAATGGCTTTGATAATCGCCTGATTACGCTGATAGCTTTGCTGCAGAGCCGCTTTGCTTTCAATCAGTTGTTTGTTTATATCCAAACGCCGGCCAATTAACCAGGCGGTGGCCAGAATCAGTAACATTAAGGATAGTGCGGTCAAAAAGCTGTTACGGAGATGGGCAAAACGGTAGTTGGAAATTAATTCATCGACTACGGCTCGATTTTCACCGACAAAAACGTGTAACTTCCATTTGGGCAATGTCTGATAGGCAAATTGATAATCACCACTAAAATGCTGATAAATCCCTTCACCGGTTAAGGGTAGTTTGTCTTTATCGCTACGATCTTTTACGTAATCCAGAGTTTGCCCAACTTCGAAGTTTCTATAGGGGACTCGAAATACAACTTCACCTTCTTGATGAACAATCGATGAAAATAGCTGGGCATTGACACTGATACCACTGAGAGCCCATGAAAAGGTTTCGATATCGATAACGGCGGCGATGACCCCTTGAAAATTATCGTTCGAATCATAAAGACCCCGACTGATCACCATAACCGGATCTGAATGCCCCCGGCCAGGAAGCATGGGTTTTGAAGTGAAAACGCCATCCGTTTTTGAGTTCTGATGCACTTTAAAATAGTCTCGCCCGGATAAATCCAACTGACTACGCTGATGCATGGGATAGCGTAACAGCCCATCCGCATTGATATGCAATAGAGCCTGCATTTCAGGATTATTTTGAGAATATTTCTCAAGGAGATAAGTATGAGGTGCAGAATTTTTAATAAAATCGGGATATGAACTGATCAGTTTCAACGTTTGATCAATGGCTTCCAGTTTAGATTCCAGTAACTGGGTCTGCATCAATGCCAGCAACTGGTTACGTTGCTCGATCTGTTGGTTAATTTGTGAGGAGTAGGCTGATAACTGCGATTGATAATTTTGATAAATGACCAGCAACGTCAACCCAATCAGCACGAAGGTATAAAGCAGTAGTTTGCTATGAATTGGGTAACGTAATCGTAAAACAGGTTTAGCAGACACCGGACAAACCTAATTAGAAACGGCAGTGGCGATCGACGGAAAATGAACTCCGTTCGCTGGATCGAAATAAGAAAAAAGTTGAGTCAATACAAAACAATGGTGTTATCTCAGCAAACAGGACTGTTACATTCTGATTCAAATATATCATTAATTACTAACTGAATTGGATTTGACATGATTAGGTGGCTAACTATAAGCTAGCTATCATGTTACAAGTTAAAGATATTCCTAACGCTGAAATATTACAGAAGTTTGCCGATCGTTACCCGCAAACCGACATTAAAAATGTCATGACATTTTTGAATCTGCTGCGCGTCGGTTCTGATTTGTCTTTGGGATTAAACAGCTATCTTGCGGAATATGACTTGTTACAGGGACGATGGTGGGTTTTGCTATTGCTGATGCGAGAGGATAACCTGAGTTCAACACCCTCAGCGCTGGCTGAAAAAGCGGGGGTTTCGCGAGCCACCATGACCGGTTTATTAGATGGGTTGTTACGCGATAAATTAATCAGTCGCGTGCATGGTAAGCGGGATAGACGGCAGATACTGATTCGAATGACCGTTCTGGGACAGGCAAAACTTGATGAGGTAATGCCTGGTTATTATCAACGTGTAAATCAATTAATGCAGGCGCTGAGCGAAACTGAAACAACCCAACTTATGTCGTTATTGAAAAAAATCTATCAACAACGACATGTTTTTGAAGATGAATCTCATCTTAAATAATGTTCAAAAAAAAAAAGGAATCTCTATGAAATTTTTAAATCGTTTATTACCCTTAAGTCTGCTTATTCTGGCAGTGAGTGCATGCAGTAACCCCGGTGCTGACTATGATGCACAGGAAGTCATTAATTCTGCCAATGAGCAGTGGAATGCTGCTTTCAACGATAAGGATCTCGATGCGTTAACCGAACTTTATGCATCACAAGCCACTTTGTCGCCCGGTGATGGCAATGTGTTGAATGGCCAGCAGGAGATTGCGGCACTGTTTCAGGGCTTTTTCGATAATGGGCTGCACAATCATAATATAACCACTATCGCCACTTATTCATCTGCAGGACAAGTCAGTCAATTGGCTAACTGGTCAGCAGATGTTGAAGGTGAAAATGGTGAAACGATGACATTTAATGGTGTATTGATGACAGTTCTGCAACAGAACGACCAGGATGAATGGGAAGTCGTTTCACATATCTGGAATATGGCTGAATAAATCCAACAGTCTTTGCAGCAAAAAAAGCCGATCTCAATGATCGGCTTTTTTTATGCTTGAGAGTTATTGCAAGGAAAACTTGCCTAGGTCATAAAGGCTATGCTAAAAACCCTATTGATTTTATGGTTTTTATAAGGATATTTCCGGTGAGCGCCTTACTGAAGCAACAAAGACACTCTCTTTTGGAAATGCTGTTTGATCGAGTACATGAAGGCATCATTATTACCAATGCCGATAATATCATTGTTGATGTAAACGATACATTATGTTCCATCACCGGTTATAGCAGAGACGAATTAATCGGCCAACAACCCAATATTCTAAGCTCCGGCAAACAAAGTAAAGCCTTTTACAGCACAATGTGGCAAAGCCTGTCAGATAACGGTTATTGGTCGGGTGAGGTGTGGAACCGTAAAAAAGACGGGTCATTTTATGCTGAAGTGCTGACGATTCATCGCACCACTGATCCGCAGACGGGTGAGATGTTTCATTTGGGACTGGTTTCTGATATCACCATGTTAAAGCAGCATCAGGCCGAACTGGAGCGACTGGCGCATTATGATGCGTTAACCGCTTTACCTAATCGAAATCTGCTGGTGGATCGCTTTGAACAGGCCATCGCCCATAGTAATCGTACGCAAACATTATTAGCGGTATGTTTTCTGGATCTGGATAACTTTAAACCCGTTAACGATGAGTTGGGACATAACGCCGGTGATGAATTACTGATTGAAGTCGCGCAGCGTATCAAGAGCATGTTGCGACAGGATGATACCGTTTCCCGTTATGGTGGCGATGAGTTTGTCATGTTGCTTGGTGAAATCAAAAACCGTCAGGATTGCGAACTGTTGCTGCACCGATTAACTGAAGAGCTAAGCCGACCCTATCTGATTGAGCACAATACCATCCGCATCAGTGCCTCGATTGGTTATACCGTTTATCCATTTGATCAGGGTTCGATGCAAACCCTGATCGAGCACGCTGATCAAACGCTGTATAAAGCAAAACTGGACGGTAAGAAAACCTTTCGCATGTATGAAACAGGGAACGAAGCCTGGCGTGATGAAAAAACCGAGCAGCTTTATGCTATTCGCCGGGCTTTGAGTGAAAACCAGTTTCAGTTACACATGCAGCCAAAAATCAATATGTGCAGTGGGGAAGTGGTCGGATACGAAGCACTGATTCGCTGGTTGCATCCTGAAAACGGACTGGTGTTTCCGCAACAGTTTTTGCCTTTAATTAACGGCACATCGTTGGAAATTCAGTTAGGTGAGTGGGTCATTCGTCAGGCGTTGAGTTATTTACAACAATGGCAGGCCGACTCTAAACAATGGAATATCAGCATCAACCTGTCGGCCTATCATCTTGGAAGTAATGGTTTTTTAAAGAGACTTGGCGAGATCGTTAATGAGTTTCCAGCAGTGGATTTACAGTATTTCCAATTTGAGATTCTGGAAAGTCACGCTCTGGATGATCTCAGTCTGATCGTTGATGTGGTCCGTCGTTGCAGGGATGAATTCTCTATTGCAACAGTGCTGGATGATTTTGGTACAGGATATTCATCACTGAGCCATATCAGGACTTTGCCAGTATCTGCGGTAAAAATTGATCAGACATTTGTGCGGAACATGTTAAATGATGTGGATGACTGCAAAATTGTAGAAGGTGTTATTGCACTGGCCAGATCATTTGATTTGGAGGTTATTGCAGAAGGCGTAGAGTCACTGCGCCACGGTCAGATTTTGCTCTCAATGGGCTGTGAACTGGCTCAGGGCTATGTGATTGCCAAACCGATGCCAGTGACGGAATTAACGCATTGGAAGCAACAATTTGAATTGCCTGAAGAATGGTTCAGTTATCGCTATCATCGCCAGCATTTGAAATGGACACAGTTAAACCTGTTTTATTTGTATCTGGAATTAAGCCTGGAAAGCCTTGAACAGCGTTTTGATGTGGACCCCGAAGAACTTGAACTGTGGCCAATTCTCTCAATTAAACAATCGCATTGTGGTGTCTGGTTGGAGCGAACAGAAAATCTCCAACTTATTGATAAAGAATGTCTGCAAATTCTAAAAGAAAAATATCGAAGTTTTCATCATCTGTTAACCATGACGATTAAACTCTATCAAGCCGGTAAAAAACAAACGGCCATGCAGAATTTCCAATCGCTCAGAACACGTTATCAGGATATGCATCAATTTGTTCATGCCAAACTAATGCAAATGCAGCCCGCTGAGTTGAATGCGGACAATTTGCAGGCCTTAACAAAAAATTAGGGCCATTGTCGCTTTGGTCAGCCTCTGAAAGAACAACAAGCCTTGGGCTGATTGCAATAGAAATGGGGATGAAAGAGCAATAGCCACTAGGATCCTTACTCCAAATTCACTATGATTAAAAACTTTGTTTAATAACAGGCTGGCCGGAATGCAAAATCGGAAGAGAATTTTCACGCTGACAATCAGCGCGCTGGTTTTGCTGGGATTTATGGCCACCAGTCTGATTGGCTACTTTGTGGCGCGGGATTCCACCAGTGACCAGCTGCAAAAACAAATGCTGCCGCTGACCAGTGATAACATCTATTCCGAAATTCAGCGTGACCTGTTGCAGCCATTGTTAATCTCATCATTGATGGCGAATGATACTTTTATGATTAACTGGGCTGAGAATGGTGAACAGGATCCCCAGCGTTTAGCCGAATATCTGGCGCAGATACAACGAAAATACAATACGATTACCGCTTTTTTTGTCTCTGAAAAAACGCGCAATTATTATCATCCCAAGGGCATTATCAAACAGGTTGATGAGTCAGATCCGGCGGATAGCTGGTATTTCACCACGCGAAAAATCACTACCGATTACGATATCAATATAGATTGGGATACCGCCGAACCCAATCGTATGAGCATTTTTGTTAATTATCGCGTTCTGAATCAACAAGGTGAGTTAGTCGGGGTTACCGGTGTTGGCCTGTCGATGGAGTCAGTGGCTCAACTGATTGAAAACTATCAACGACGCTATGGACGGGAAATCTATTTTGTTGATCGTCAGGGTGAAATTACGCTGCGAAGCAGTCAGTTTCAAGATGATATCTACCTGCAAAACAAAACCGGTTTAGATCAATTATTTATACAGATCCTCAGTAATCCGAGTGCGTCGGTGAGTTATGCGGCGAAAAACGGTAACACTATCTACTTAAACAGTCGTTTGGTTCCCGAATTTGACTGGTTTTTGATCGTCGAGCAAATCAACGATCCCGCCGCTGACCGGATTGAAACGGCGTTATGGATCAATATTGCGGTTTCTCTGGCTATCAGTATCTGTGTATTAATGCTTGCCCATTTCACTATCCGGGGCTACCAGCGTCGTCTTGAATTGATGGCGACTAAAGATAAACTCACCGGGGCGACCAGCAGACAGGTATTCGACTGGGTCTTTAATAAAGCGCAAAAAACTGCGTTACGTAAGGATTGGTCTTTATCAATGATCGTGCTGGATATTGATCATTTTAAATTGGTCAACGATAAATACGGTCACCAGTTTGGTGATCAGGTTCTCAAATCGGTGTCTCGGCTTATAAAACAAAAAGTGAGAGATGTAGACGTTTTGTGTCGCTGGGGTGGTGAAGAGTTTTTATTATTGTTAGAAAACTGTGATCAACAACATGCAGCACGGGTGGCAGAAACGATTCGCGAAGCTGTCAGCGAGCATAAGATCCGGGTTAAAGATGACAGTATCAGCGTAACCATCAGTGCCGGTGTGACAGAGTTTCAACTGGGAGAAAGCATGGATGATCTGATTGAACGTTGTGATCACGCCCTGTATGAGTCCAAAAATAAAGGCCGTAATCGTATTACGGTTTATTAGGGCTTGTTGAGCTTTCTATGACAACAGAGGTGTTTCTGAAAGATAAACTGGCCCTAATTCACCATCTTTGTGCGTAGTGCACCGTTTTGCACCACAAAGTCGCATGTTACTTACCTGTTTAAAATTAATGTGTAATTAAATTAATAAGTTACCTGTTGGCACAGTGCTTGCTCAAGCATATTTAATCGAAATGCAGGAGCGATCCATGAAAGAAAAATTAGTGCTGATAGGTAATGGTATGGCCGGTGTGCGAACACTGGAAGAATTACTCAAGTTAGCACCTGAAAAATACGACATTACCGTTTTTGGTGATGAGCCTTACGGTAACTACAACCGTATTATGCTTTCACCTGTGCTGGCAGGCGATAAAACCATCGATCAGATCATGATCAACGATCGGCAATGGTATATCGACAATGGCATTACCTTGCATGCCGGTAAAAAAATTACCCATATCAATCGTGTAAAACGCCAACTGGAAACCGCAGAAGGCGAAGTCTTTGAATATGATCGTTTATTGCTGGCCACCGGTTCTCGCCCATTCATGTTGCCCTTACCCGGTCGTGATTTGCCTGGCGTTATCAGTTTCCGCGATATTGCTGATGTCGATACCATGCTGGAAACTGCCAAATCCCATAAAAAAGCCGTTGTTATCGGTGGTGGCTTACTTGGTTTGGAAGCAGCCAATGGTTTGATGATCCAGGGGATGGAAGTCACCGTGGTGCATATTGCTGATGTGTTAATGAATCAGCAATTGGATAAACCTGCTTCGGATTTAATGTTGCATGAGTTGGAAGCCAAAGGGCTTAATTTCCTGATGTCGTATGAAACAGCAGCGATTGAAGGCAAAAAACGGGTTGAAAAAGTCGTCTTTAAAAATGGCACAGAAATCGATACTGACTTAGTGGTGATGGCGGTCGGTATTCGTCCTAATATTGAACTGGCACAATCTGCCGGAATTCATTGTGAACGCGGTATTGTGGTAGATGACACCATGCAGACCTTTGATCCTAAAGTTTATGCAGTGGGGGAATGTGTACAGCATCGTGGTTCAACCTTTGGTCTGGTGGCCCCGTTATTTGAACAAGCTAAAGTCTGTGCCAACCATCTGGCTCAAATGGGTATTGCACGTTATGTCAGCTCCATTACCTCGACCAAACTGAAAGTTACCGGCATTGATTTATTTTCTGCAGGTAACTTTATTGGCGATGAAAGTACTGAAGATCTGGTGTTCAAAGATGCTGCCCGTCATATCTATAAAAAGCTGGTCATTCAGGATGACAAGCTGATAGGTGCAGTTTTATACGGTGATACCGTGGATGGGGCATGGTACTTCCAGTTGATGCGTGATGGCACTGATGTGTCCAGTATTCGTGAGAATATGCTGTTTGGTCAGCACCATATTGGTGACTCTGGCCATGGTGCGAGCAATTCTGTCGATGGATTGCCTGATGATGCCGAAATTTGTGGCTGTAACGGTGTTTGCAAAGGCGATATCGTTAAAGCCATCAGTAAACACAGCCTGTTTACTCTTGATGAAGTCAAATCTCATACCAAAGCTTCTGCATCGTGCGGTTCCTGTACCGGTCTGGTTGAGCAATTACTGGCATCGACGCTGGGCAGTGACTTTAACGATACGCCAAGTAAAAAACCCATGTGTGGTTGCACCAGCATGAGTCATGGCGAAGTGAAAAACGCCATTAAAGAACAAGGTTTGAAAACCATTTCTGATCTGATGGTCGCCCTGGAATGGAAAAATGCTGATGGCTGCCACTCATGCCGTCCAGCATTAAACTATTATCTGCTGAGCACTTGGCCAGACTATCAAGATGATCCTCAGTCACGTTTTATCAACGAGCGGGTTCATGCCAATATCCAGAAGGATGGTACCTATTCAGTGGTGCCACGGATTTGGGGTGGGGTTACCAACGCCAATGAGTTACGTGCTATTGCCGATATCTCGGATAAATATAAAGTACCCACCGTAAAGATCACTGGCGGTCAGCGCATCGATTTGCTTGGTGTGAAAAAAGATGATCTGCCGAAAATGTGGGCTGATCTCAGTGAAGCGGGCTTTGTTTCAGGTCATGCTTACGGTAAATCATTACGTACCGTGAAAACCTGTGTGGGTTCAGAATGGTGTCGTTTCGGTACTCAGGACTCCACCGGCTTGGGCATCAAGGTTGAAAAAATGACCTGGGGTTCATGGACACCGCATAAATTCAAAATTGCTGTATCAGGTTGTCCGCGTAACTGTGCTGAAGCCACCATCAAGGATTTCGGTATTGTCTGTGTTGATTCAGGCTACGAACTGCATGTCGGTGGTAACGGTGGTATCAAAGTTCGTGCGACTGATTTCCTGTGCAAAGTCGCTACTGAAGAAGAAGCGATGGAATACTGTGCAGCCTTTATGCAGCTTTATCGTGAAGATGCCCATTATCTGGAACGTACCGCACCGTGGATTGAACGGGTGGGACTGAAAAGCGTTCAGGCCAAAGTGGTTGATGATCATGACAACCGCAAAGTCCTGGCACAGCGGTTTTACGAGTCACAGGAAAAATCGCAGGACGATCCCTGGGCGGAACATGCTGCCAAACAGCGCGAAAACTATATTCCCATCAAGCAAGTAGGTTAACAACAGATGCAAAATTGGACTGAAGTAGGATCGGTAGAAAGCGTACCGCAAAAAGGCTCACGAGTGATGACAACGCCGGATGGGGATGTGGCGATTTTTCGGACCAGTGGTGATGAGGTCTTTGCCTTATTTGATCAATGCCCGCATAAAAAAGGTCCGTTATCCCAGGGGATTGTTTACGATAAACGTGTAGCCTGCCCATTACATAACTGGGTGATTGATTTAAGCAGCGGTGAGGCCACTGGTCCAGACGAAGGTTGCACCCGTTCATTTGATACCAAAGTCGAAGACGGCCTGATTTACATTGCACTCTGAGGATTGACTGTTGGCACAACACGCAACACAAACAACTTGTCCCTATTGTGGCGTCGGCTGCGGCGTTTTAGCTGCTCCGCAAACCGATGGTACGGTCGCCATAAAAGGTGATCCGTCCCATCCCGCTAATTTAGGACGCTTGTGTTCAAAAGGTTCTGCTTTAGGGGAAACCGTCGGTCTGGATAATCGTTTGTTGTATCCACAGGTAAATGGCAAACGGGTTGACTGGGATAACGCATTGAACCATGTCAGTGACCGGTTTAAACAGATCATTGATGAACATGGTCCGGAGGCCGTGGCGTTTTATGTGTCAGGTCAAATTCTGACCGAAGATTACTATATGGCCAATAAACTGATGAAAGGTTTTATTGGCAGTGGCAATATCGAGACGAATTCACGCTTATGCATGTCTTCTGCAGTGGCCGCGCATAAACGTGCATTTGGCAGTGATACGGTGCCGTGCAGCTATGAGGATCTCGAACAAACTGATCTATTGGTGATTGTCGGTTCCAATACTGCATGGTGTCATCCGGTACTGTTTCAGCGTATTACTCAGGCCAAGCAAAACCGGCCGAATATGAAAGTGGTAGTGATTGACCCCCGAAAAACGGCCACCTGCGATATCGCCGATTTGCATCTGCCATTACGGCCAGGTGCGGATGCGTTTTTATTTAATGGTTTGCTGAGCTATCTCAAACAGCATGACTGTATCGACTGGCATTATCTTGAGCAATATGTGGAAGGCTTTGCATCATCACTGGATTCGGCGGGAAAAACCGCGGCCAATATTCCACAAGTGGCACGTCAGACGGAAATATCGGAAGCCGATATAGCAAAGTTTTATCAATTGTTTGCTTCGACTGAAAAAACGATCAGTCTGTTCTCTCAAGGCGTTAATCAATCGACCAGCGGCACGGATAAATGTAATGCCATTATCAACTGTCACCTGGCCACTGGTCGGATTGGCAAAGTCGGTATGGGGCCGTTTTCCATTACTGGTCAACCCAATGCGATGGGCGGGCGTGAAGTCGGTGGCTTGAGCAATCAGCTGGCGGCTCATATGGAAATAGACAAACCAGAACATCATGATCGTTTGTCACGTTTCTGGAATACCGATCGCTTAACCAATACTGCCGGTCATAAAACTATTGAGATGTTTCATGCGATAGAGCGTGGCGACATCAAAGCTGTCTGGATTATTGCCACCAACCCGGTGGTGAGCATCCCGGATGCTGATCAGGTCAAGAGAGCGTTGGAAAGCTGTGAATTGGTCATTGTTTCTGAAATTGAAAAGCAAACGGACTGCACCGAATTTGCCGATGTACTGCTGCCGGCGCTTGGTTGGGGCGAAAAAGACGGCACTGTCACCAACTCTGAAAGACGTATCAGTCATCAACGGGCTTTTTTACCAGCACCCGGTGAAGCTAAAGCCGATTGGTGGATGCTCAAGGAAGTCGGCAAACGTATGGGCTTTGCTGAACAGTTTCAGTTTGAAACGGCCGTAGATGTCTTTCGTGAACATGCCAGATTGTCTGCCTTTGAAAATCAGGGACAGCGTGATTTTGATATTAGCGCTCTGGCCAATATCACCGAGCAGGAATATGAATCGTTGCAACCCATTCAGTGGCCAGTGACCGAAAATGCGCCTCAGGGCACAGCGAGAATGTTTACCGATAATCATTTTTATACCGCTTCCGGTAAAGCCAGAATGATTGCGGTTGACCCGCATTATCCGCAAAACGAAGTCGATGATACCTATCCTTTAGTGTTAAACACCGGCCGTATCCGTGATCAATGGCATACCATGACCCGCACCGGACGGGCACCCAGATTAAATGCGCATATCAGTGAACCGATGATTGATATGCACCCGGTCGATGCCGGCCACTGGCAGATCCAGAACAAGGCTCTGGCCCAGGTTGAAAGCAAATGGGGACGACTCACCGGAAGGGTGAATTTAACTCAGGATCAACGCCCGGGCAGCATCTTTGTGCCTATTCACTGGAATGGACAGTTTGCCTCACAGGCACGTGTCGACACATTGGTCGCACCCCTAACCGATCCCATTTCCGGTCAACCCGAGTCCAAACATACCCCGGTGAATGTACGTCCATTTTTGCCGCGCTGGCATGGTTTTATTTTATCCCGCAAGCCATTGAGCCTCACTGAAACAGCCTATTGGGTCAAAGTCAAAGGTCAGCAGTTCTGGCGCTATGAACTGGCTGGTGAAAACTGGGTAGAGCAACCACTTGAGTGGATTCAGAATATTACAGAACAGCAAGGTGAATGGATCGAATTCAGTGACCAGCGAGCTGGCCGCTATCGTGCTGCCAATATTGTTGATAATCAGTTACAGACTGTGATGTTTCTGGCTGCCGACCATTATCTGCCAGAACGTGGCTGGCTATCTCAATTATTTTCAGAAGAAACACTGGATGGAGCTGCCCGGCAGAGTCTGCTTGCAGGCCGTCCAGGGCCGGGACAGCAGGATAAAGGCAAAATGGTTTGTGCCTGTTTCGGTGTTGGCGAAACCACCATTAAAGACGCTATCCGTAAAGGTGAAGCCAAATCGGTTGATGATATTGGCCGATGTTTAAAAGCAGGGACCAACTGTGGATCCTGCATTCCCGAATTAAAACAGTTGTTGGCTAATTCCTGACAGCTGTCAGGGCAGAGCTTGTTTCTGCCTTAACAAATTGACGAGTGTTGTGTATTTACGATGATGCATTGCCCTCTGAACCGCCCAGCGCGTATGCAGCCATAACGACGTGGCAAATCAATCTCTATTTTTTTGATATTTCGGTCGCCGAAGGTATTTTCGCGGCCCGTAAATTAAGGAAGGATCATGTCAAAATTACCTACATATACTGCAACGACGTTGATGGCGAGCTTCATTGGCACATTTTCAATGACAGCGGCTGCAGCCGAACAAGACAGCTTTATCGAAGCCCTGACTGGCGGAAAGGTCAGTTTTTCTGCCCGTGCCCGTTATGAATCTGTTGAACAGGATAACGACCTGAAAGATGCCGATGCATTTACCGTGCGTTCTACCCTGGGGTATGAAACCGGCCGTTTAAATGGTTTTGGTGCATTTCTTGAGTTTGAGAATGTTACTGATCTGGGCGGTGATAATTACAATAGCACCACTAATGGTGAGACTGAATATTCAGTAGTGGCAGATCCGGATGGTACTGAAGTCAATCAGGCTTATCTGAGTTATCAGGGCTTTGATACCGTTGCGAAATTTGGTCGTCAGCAAATTACCTACCGAGATGCACCATTCCATCGTTATATTGGTAATGTGTTATGGCGGCAGAATCATCAAACCTTTGATGCTTTTTCGATTCAGAATACTTCTTTACCTGATACCAGGCTGAGTTACGCTTTTGTCAATAAAATAAACACTATTTTTGGGGATGATCGTGATGCTGGGATTATCAGAAATGGCGTAATTGATGTTGAAGCTCATTTGCTTAATGCCCAATACAGCGGTTTACCATTTGGCAAACTGGAAGGCTATGGGTATTTATTGGAATATGAAGATGCCGAAGCGACCTCTTCTAAAACATTGGGTGTGCGACTCAGTGGTGCTCCTGCGATCAATGATGCCTGGAATCTGGTTTATACAGCCGAATATGCCCGTCAAAGTGATTATAAAAGCGGCACCATGGATGCTCAGGATTATTATCTGGCAGAGCTGGGTGCCAAGCATAAAGGCTGGATGGCCAAACTCTCTTATGAAGTGCAGGAAGGCGATGGAACGGACAGTTTTAAAACACCCCTGGGCACTAATCATGCGTTTCAGGGCTGGGCCGATCAATTCCTGAACACTCCGGCACAAGGACTGAAAGATGCTTATTTAACAGTCGTTGGCAATGTGATTTTCGGAGCCAAACTGATTGTTTCCTACCATGACTTTGAAACGGACCAGGACAGTCTGGATGCCGGTAATGAGCTGGATGTTCTGTTGGAGAAAACCTTTAACCAGCATTACACCGTGGGTGTGAAATACGCTGATTATCAAGCGGATGATGAATTTCCATCGTTAGTGGATACTGAAAAGTTCTGGGTCTATGGACAAGTTAAGTTCTGATATCTCCTCGGTATTAGAGGCTGTTGATTTTTCATAGCTGCCTTTGTTGTACCAAGCCAGCCCTTCAGGGCTGGCTTTTTTTTATCTGTAATTCTGCTTCGGCGCACCAAAAATAAGCGATGGTCCGTTTACTACAGCCCATTTTAATGCATGACGTGACAAGATGAATTTTTAAGTTACTGATAAATAATAATTTTATCTCTGGCACAGCTTATGCAATATCGTTGTCGTTGCCATACAAAGAAGGAGGCCACAACAATGGGATACTTAGTTGATTTTTTCTATTTGATGAAAGAGTTATTCAAGCTGCTTTTGTTAGTGTTGATTTCTCCCTTAGGCTTAATGGCTGGTTATCTTTTCAGCTGGGAATAATCGGAACAACGACTAATTGAGAGTCAGGCTATGATAGTCAACCCCACCATTGCAGGTGCATTATCGGTAGCAGCATGTTTTGCTGCTACCAGACAATTCACCCTGAATTTCCGTGATAAACGACGTACAGAATTTGCCATTTCTCAACTGGTTAATTTAAAACAGTTAATTGATTTATCTCAGCAACATCGGGGCACCAGCAGTGCTGTCTGTGCTGGAAATGCTTCCCTGGTCGGCAAGCTGACCTTTCTGCAGCAACAAATCGATCAATTTATTCTCGGTGCACAAAACACCGAAATGCAAACGTTACCGCAATGGCAATCGTTTGTAGATCACTGGCCGCGACTTAAAAAGCAGATACTGGATCGCAAGCTGACTCCTCATCAGGTTATCCGGCAGCACAATGCGATGATCGAAGGCCAATTGTCTTTGTTTGATGATCTTAGCCGTTTGTACAACCTTCACCATTTTATGCTGGATAACATCACTCGCTTATCCGAAATCTGTCTTGACACTCTCAGAGCTGCTGAAATTCTCGGCCAAATGCGTGCCGTTGGATCGACCCTATGTGCCCGAGGTCAGGCAGGGGGCACCGAAACGATGATGTTGTCATTCCAACGTTTAACAGCAAACAGCAGGATCGGTGAATTACTCAGGGAAATTGCCGGAATTCGTAATAAAGACCTGGTGGGAATTCTGGCTGGTCAAAACGGTAAAATCGAACGCGATACAGATTTATTGTTACAGACCATTGATCAACAAGTGCTGATTGAAGGTTCGATTACCTTATCAGCCGATGATTACTTTAAAACGGCCTCCCGTGCCATTGATACGGTACTCAATGTGTTTTCTCTTATCATTAACTATGCTGCGGATAATCATGCGAAACTCAACTGACATCATGACACAAAATTTTAACTCCACATTGGTGTGCGATCGTTCTGATATAGCACAGCAATTAGTCGAACAATTGAGTGGCACCATGTTTGAGGTGACCAACCAATCGGCTTCTCTTCCTAAACTAGCCATGAAACAACTCGAATTTACTGGCATGTTCATTCTGGCCGTTCGTAATTGCGATAGTGACATGATGGCGCTTGTCGATATGTTACTCAGACAGCAGCCAATGCCAGTGGTTATTTTCACCGACGTTTATGACGCGCAGGTCGAAAAACAGGCTATTGAGCTTGGCGTCAGTGCGTATGTGGTTGATGGTTTACAACCGCATAGGGTGTTGCCGTTACTGAGCACAGCACGAAACCGTTTTCTGCAACAACAGACGATGCGTCAACAGGTGCAATCACTGGAAACCAAACTGGCAGAACGCAAGATTATTGACCGTGCAAAAGGCGTTTTGATGCAGCAGCGTCAGTGCAGTGAGGACGAAGCTTATCGTCTGTTACGCACCACAGCGATGAACCAGAACATGCGTCTGGCGATGTTGGCAAAACAGGTCTTGGCTACAGCAAACCTGCTGGAAACTCATCCTCATAACTGAGTTAAATAAAATGGTCTGTTACTGCACCATCTGAGTGCCAGACCTTTTGTTAAGCCCCAAAGCGACGCAAGTTGAAATTGATTATTAGTAAAGCGATTTTATAAGTGATTGAAATATATTATTTTTTAAATAGGTATGTGATTGGCATATTAACTGCAAATAGGACAGTGGGATCTGTTGTTTTTTCATAGCCGTTTTTGTTCTTGGCTATGAAAATCAGAGGGTCCTGGAACAATCCAACGCAGGATTGAAAACCGTGTCTGGAAATGATTTCCCCGGTATCGGGCAACGTCGCCGTTTTCTGTCCTCTGGCCTTGTTTTTATGATCTCCAGTAATGGAATCATCAGAATGAACTGGCCCTAAAAGTTGGAGCTATTTATGTCTTTACCTAAAGTAAATTCACATTCCATACGCCGCTGGTTATCTGCCGTTGGCATCATTGGTGTTATCAGTTTTTCGACAAACTCACTGGCAGCTCCGGGAGAGCTGGAAAAAGAAGATCTTCGCCTCGGTTTTATCAAGCTCACCGATATGGCGCCATTAGCAATCGCCTATGAAAAAGGTTTTTTTGAAGATGAAGGCTTGTACGTCACGCTGGAAGCCCAGGCAAACTGGAAAGTGCTGCTGGATGGAGTAATTAATGGTGCACTTGATGGTGCTCATATGCTTGCCGGACAACCGCTTGGTGCGACAATTGGTTATGGAACTCAGGCCGATATCATTACCGCCTTCAGTATGGATCTCAATGGTAATGCGATCACCGTTTCCAATAATGTATGGGAACAGATGAAACCGCATATCCCCACGGCTGAGGATGGCAAGCCCCAGCATCCAATCAGTGCTGAAGCTTTAAAACCGGTTATTGATAGTTACAAACAGCAAGGTAAGTCGTTCAATATGGGCATGGTTTTTCCTGTCTCCACCCATAACTATGAATTACGTTACTGGCTGGCAGCTGGTGGCATTCATCCAGGCTATTACGCACCGCACAAAGGTGACAGTAGTGGTCAGCTTAAGGCAGAAGCCTTGTTATCGGTCACACCTCCACCTCAAATGCCATCGACGATGGAAGCTGGAACCATTGAAGGTTATTGCGTGGGCGAGCCATGGAATCAGCAGGCAGTATTTATGGAGATCGGGGTACCGGTGATTACCGACTACGAAATCTGGAAAAATAACCCAGAGAAGGTGTTCGGTGTTAGCCAGCAATGGGCTGATGAAAACCCCAACACCCATATTGCATTAGTTAAGGCCCTTATCCGTGCTGCACATTGGCTGGATGCTGAGAATAATGCCAATCGTCCTGAGGCCGTTGAAATACTTTCACAAAGTTATTATGTCGGTGCTGATTATGATGTCATTGCTAACAGTATGACGGGCACCTTTGAATACGAAAAAGGTGATAAACGTGAAATCCCCGATTTCAACGTGTTTTTCCGTTATAACGCGACCTATCCATATTACAGTGACGCCATCTGGTATCTGACCCAAATGCGTCGTTGGGGCCAGATCCCGGAAGCCAAATCGGATAGCTGGTATACCGATATGGCAAAGAAAGTTTATCGTCCCGATATTTATCAAATTGCAGCAAAAGAATTGATTGAAGAGGGCAAGTTAGCTGTAACAGATTTCCCAGATTTCACCTCTGAAACGGGTTTCAAACCGGCTCAAAATGAGTTTATCGATGGTATCGAATTTGACGGGACAGCACCTAATGCTTACCTGGAAAAATTTGCCATTGGCCTGAAAGGAGAGGAGCAGGTGGATTAATTCCCCTGCTTTTCATAAAACGGACAAAGATGGACTCTTATGAACGATAAACTTATATATTTTCTGGAAATAACGGGGCTCAACTGGTTCGTCCCACTGGCGAAAATCGCTGGTGGGGAACCCGCCGGGTTTCAATTTCAACAGCTAGTAAAAATGATTGGTTTGCCATTGATAGCGATGCTTGCCTTTCTATTTTTCTGGCATTTTGGAGCTGCCAAAGTTGATACCAGTCTTGGCCAATTACCCGGACCGGTTCAGGTATGGGAGCAGGTTAAGGTGCTGAATGAAGAACATCAGGCTGAACGTCAGCGTGAGACAGATTTTTATCAGCGCCAGGAACAGCGGAATGCGAACAAACTGGCGAAAAATCCCGATGCCGAAATTAAAGTTCGGGACTTCAATGGAAGACCCACTTTTATTGATCAGATATGGACCAGTCTGTTTACCGTATTTGTCGGTTTTCTGCTGGCCAGTTTGATTGCGATTCCGATCGGTATCGTCAGTGGTTTAAGTCAAAATCTGTATAACGCAATAAATCCTCTGATCCAGATTTTCAAACCAGTGTCACCACTGGCCTGGCTGCCCATTGTGACCATGGTGGTCAGTGCAGTGTATGTCTCGGCCGATCCGATGTTCTCCAAGTCATTTATTACCTCGGCCATCACCGTTATGTTGTGTTCTTTGTGGCCGACCTTGATTAATACTGCGGTTGGCGTGTCCTCCATTGATCGTGACTTGCTTAATGTGGGAAAGGTGTTGCGACTGGGATATTTCACGACGGTGTGGAAAATCGTGGTTCCTTCTTCCATTCCGATGATTTTTACCGGATTGAGAATTTCGCTGGGGATCGGCTGGATGGTATTAATTGCAGCAGAAATGCTCGCACAAAACCCGGGGCTGGGTAAGTTTGTCTGGGATGAGTTCCAAAATGGCAGTTCCAATTCGCTCAGCCGTATTATGGTCGCGGTATTGGCGATTGGTCTGATTGGCTTTGCCTTGGATCGCATTATGCTCACATTGCAGAAGTTTTTCTCATACGACAAAACCGCAAATATTCGCTAGGAGCAGACAATGGAAAGTTATTTAAATATCGATCATGTCAGCATTGATTTTCCAACCGCCAATGGCCCATTTAGGGCGTTGGACAATGTGAACATCCAAATCAATAAAGGCGAATTTGTCAGTATTATTGGTCACTCAGGCTGTGGTAAATCGACCGTTATGAATATTGTTGGTGGTTTGTATCAGGCCACTGAAGGTGGAGTGATTCTCCAGGGCAAAGAGGTAAATGAACCGGGTCCGGATCGGGCTATCGTGTTCCAGAATCATGCCTTGTTTCCCTGGCTTACTTGTTATCAAAATGTCGAATTGGCAGTGAAATCGGTGTTTGGTAAAACCCGTAATCGTCAGCAAATTCGTGACTGGACATTGCATAATCTGGAATTGGTGCATATGACTCATGCCAAAGATAAACTACCCGCGGAAATTTCAGGTGGTATGAAACAACGTATCGGTATTGCAAGAGCGTTGGCAATGGAGCCAAAAGTCTTGTTAATGGATGAGCCATTCGGTGCATTGGATGCGTTGACTCGTGCCCATTTACAAGATTCGTTGATGGAAATTCAGGCAGATTTGAACAACACCGTTATTATGATTACCCATGATGTGGATGAAGCCGTGTTGCTGTCTGACAAAATCGTGATGATGACCAATGGTCCGGCAGCCAGTATTGGTGAAATTCTGCAGGTAGATCTTCCCAGACCCAGACAAAGACTGGACTTGGCAGATAATGCCGATTACAACCATTACCGTTCTGAAGTGATTAAATTTTTACATCAAAGGCATGCCAGGAAGGCTGCCTAATGCGTTGAAATGAGCTAAATAAGACGCGTTGGCATGGATGCAAGTGTGAATCAAACCTGCTCAACTTGGGCAGGTTTGATAATTAACAAAACTTCTCGGTGAATTGACCGCTATATTATGTTGAACACAGTTGCTTTCCAATCAGAATTTAAAGGTATGCCAATGCAGCAGATGCATGATGCTGAACAAACCTGTCTATATGTGACGGCTGATTATCATCATTTAACGTTGAGCAGTCATTTTCAGCCCATTTTCAGCATCTCGCATCGTCGTCCTGTTGGCTACGAAGGACTGATTCGCGCGGTCGATACAGAACAACAACCTCATTCACCACTAGAGCTGCTGGCAATACCCCAAACCGGTGTGGAAAACCTGTCTTTGGATCGATTATGTCGACGGTTGCATATGCACAATTTTGCCCGTCAGCCGAATGGTGAAACATGGTTGTTTTTGAACCTGAATTCACAATGTCTGGTTTCTGAGCGGCCGGATGCCGGCTTTATGAACACATTATTTGAACAAACCGGTATTACTCCCCATCGCGTGGTGATTGAAATTCTCGAAAGTGAAATTGATGACCGGCAATACTTACGTAGTTTGATTCGCCACTTTCGGGATTTGGGCTGCCTGATAGCGATTGATGATTTTGGTGCCGGGCATTCCAATTTTGATCGTATCTGGGAATTGGAACCGGATATTGTAAAAATTGATCGCAGCATGATCCATGGTGCGGGCACCTCGAGTCGAGTTGAACGCATTCTGACTGGGGTCGTTTCACTGATCCACGAAGCCGGTAGTCTGGTGGTAATAGAAGGGGTGGAAACTGAACGGGAAGCGCTGGTGGCTATTGCCGCCAACGCCGATATGGTTCAGGGGTTCTATTTTGCCCGCCCGCAACAACGTATCTCTCAAAACACGAAATTTGCTGAAGATATTGATCATCTTTTGAAAATTCAGCAACGCCAGCGTTTTAAAAACAGCCATCAAATGAATCAGGATTTCAAAAAGATCGAAACACTGTTTCGTCAGGCTGTCAGTGAATTTTCTATTACCAATGCCTTTGATACCAGCACGCTTATTTTGTTTAAGGAAAAGCGTGCGGTGCGCTGTTATTTATTGGATGAAGTTGGCTATCAGATGGCCAGAAATGTCTATTCTCCACATTACCAGCAAAAAATGGATACGCGTTTTACCCCGCTTTTGTCAGGTGATAATGCTAATTGGTCACACAAACACTATCATTTCAGAGCCATTGAACATCCCGGTGAAATGCAGGTTAGTCGACCTTATCTATCCGTTGCCGATTCCAGAATGTGCATCACGGTTTCCCAGACGGTAGTGGTACATAACAAGCTTTATGTGTTTTGTTGCGATCTGGACTGGCAGGACGATTAACGCTAAAAATCCTTAGCGGATAACAAGGGGGGGGCATGTTTGAGGTAATCAAAAAGTACCGACATTTTTTGCTGCCACTCAGTCTGGTGATTATCTTTGATGTCACGTTACTGGCAATGAATTATCATATTTCGGTTCAGCTGGAAGCTTCCTCAATCAATATCAATATTGCTGGTCGTCAACGCATGTTGTCACAGAAAATGACCAAAGCACTGTTGTTAATGCGTTATCAGCAGAGTCAGGGGCTTAGTACCGACGAGGCTTATCAGGAATTGATGGAGGCCATGTCCTTATTCGATCAAACTCTTAACGCCATGATGAATGGTGGTGAAACGTTAAGCGCCAATGGTCAACTTATTCAGGTTGAACAATTCAAGGAAACCGTAATTCAAAAAACACTGAAGCAGTCAATTGAGTTGTGGGAACCGTTGTACCGGTCTATTCAACAAATGCAGCTTAGGGAATCGGCGTTGGAGCAACTGGTGAATGCCATGGTGGCGGATAATCCGCAGTTACTTGCCCTGATGAATAAATTAACCAATCAACTCGAAGCTTCTGCTAAACGGCAAACATATTTGTTGAGAGGACTACAGAGCATTATTGTGATTTTGATTCTGTTGTCATTTGTGATGGCAATAAGTCGATTGATCCGTCGCGAGCAGTATTTCAGCAAGCTGATGGAAAAAAGCTCAGATATCGTTATCGTCATCAATTCTGCCAGTGGCAATATCACCTTTATTAGTGCGTCAGTGAAATTATTGCTGCAACACGAAGAACGTTATTATCTCGGCCAACACTACCACCGCCTGTTTGATCAGGAATCAGCGACACGCATCTCACATTTATTATTACTGGCCAAAAAATTTCGTCCTTTGCCTTATAGCCGCTGTGAAGTACAACTGGTCAGGGCTGACAATGCACTAATTGATGCGGAAATGTTACTTCAACTCAATCGTAGTGAAGATGGTCGCACCATTGAACTCAGCGGTGATATTCGTGATATTACCGAACGCAAACAATTGGAGCTGGCGCTCACCGAAATGGCGCATAAAGACAGTTTGACCGGTCTGGCCAACCGGGCACAGTTCAGCCTGCTGGCAGAGCAGGCCATATTACAGGCACAGCGTAAGGGTACTTCGCTGGCGATGATGTTTATTGATCTGGATAACTTCAAATCCGTTAATGACGACTGTGGTCATCATGTGGGTGATGCTTTATTAAAAGAGGTGGCCCAGCGCATTGGTCAGCGTTTACGTGCATCGGATACCGTATTCCGTATTGGTGGAGATGAGTTTGTCGTGCTGATTAGTGATGTAGCTAAAGATACGCATTTACAAACGGTAGGCGATAAAATCATTGCTACACTTTCCGAAAAAATGGTGATTGATAACTGCCCTTGTCAGGTGGGGGCCAGTATTGGCATTGCCCGTTATCCCGAGGACGGTGAAAACATTGATGCCTTGTTAAAAGCAGCCGATGAAGCGATGTACCGGGTAAAACAATCAGGCAAGAATGCAGTGGCCTTTGTCGCCTGACAATCTGCACAGCCATGGTGCAGCAAGAATAACTACGGCTTAAATAAGTGCATAAGATACCTGTTTAAATAATAAGTACTTAACAAAATCAATAGCTTATAAGTTGGCATAATTCCCGCTTTAGATGATGACCAATGTTGGTCAAACGTTCTGAAGTGAGAACACAATGTCTGCCTCAAATTTAAAATTTTTATCCTTCAGCGGTAACAGCCGCATTTTACATCTCAGCTGGATGGCTTTTTTTATCAGTTTTGTGGTCTGGTTTAACCATGCACCATTACTGGTTTCGATTAAAGAAACACTTGGCCTCACCGACCAGCAAGTTAAAACTCTATTGATTCTGAATGTCGCGCTGACCATTCCTGCCCGGATTGTGGTGGGGATGTTAGTAGATAAATACGGCCCCAAAATCATGTATTCATTGCTGCTGGGGATTTCCAGTATGTTGTGTTTCTTTTTTGCGATGGCCGACAGTTTTGAACAAATGGCCTTAGCTCGTTTTATGCTGGGCTTTGTTGGTGCCGGTTTTGTTATCGGTATTCGAATGATTTCAGAGTGGTTTCCAGCTAAACAGGTCGGTCTGGCGGAAGGCATTTACGGGGGCTGGGGTAATTTTGGTTCAGCTGCAGCGGCGATGAGTCTGCCGACGATTGCGTTGATGTTTGGCGGTGATGAAGGCTGGCGTTATGCGGTAGCGCTGACCGGCTTAATTGCATTGATTTATGCGTTTATCTATTACAACAGCGTTTCTGATACGCCAAAAGGGTCAACTTATTTCAAACCGAAAAAGTCCGGGGCAATGGAAGTTACCAGCAAAGGCGACTTTGTTTTATTAATTCTGATGACTCTGCCGATGTATGGCGCTTTGGCACTACTGGCCTGGAAACTGTCTCCAAACGGGGTCTCATTACTGACTGAATCAGTATCCATGCTGATTTATGCTGGACTAATACTGTTGTTTTTGTACCAGCTTTATCATATTTTTCAGGTCAACAAATCTATATTTCATACGCCGGTTCCAGAAATTCATCGTTACAAATTCAAGCAGGTCGCGGTGCTGAATCTGGCCTATCTGGCAACGTTCGGTTCTGAGTTAGCGGTGGTGTCGATGTTACCGCTATTTTTCAGTGAAACATTTGATATTACTGTTGTTCAGGCCGGACTACTGGCATCCGGTTTTGCCTTTATGAATCTGGTCTCACGCCCAACCGGCGGTTACTTCAGTGATAAGCTGGGTCGTAAATTGACGCTGACCATTTGTCTGGCAGGCCTGGCTGTGGGCTATTTTGTTATGGGCCTGATTACGCCTGAATGGTTTATTGTATTAGCTGTGTTGGCGACCATGTGCTGTTCGTTCTTTGTTCAGGCGGGTGAAGGAGCGGTGTTTGCTGTGGTACCTTTAGTGCAACGTCGTCTGACGGGACAAATTGCTGGCATGGCAGGCGCATATGGTAATGTCGGTGCGTTATTGTTTTTGACGGTATTGTCCGTGGTCTCAGCGCAGTTGTTTTTCTGGGTAATTGCTGCCACCGCGGTTGTTACCTTGATCGTAGTGCAATTTATGGATGAGCCGCGCGGCCAGATGGCAGAAGTATTGCCGGATGGAACCGTGCAAATGATCGACGTGCATTAAACGGGATCGAGATCATGCTGAAAGTCCGTTGCGGGCAATACTCGCGGGCCGGAGTGAAAGCCGAAAATCAGGATGCGATCGGTTTTTATGCCCCGGAGAACAGCTTGCTGCTGGAAAGCAAGGGTACCATCTGTGCAATTGCCGATGGTATCAGTAGCAGCGAACAGGCCCGCGAGGCCAGTCATGCCGCCATCACCGGATTTATTGCTGATTATTTCAGTACACCAGATACCTGGTCGGTCAAACAATCCGGTGGCAAGGTTTTAACGGCGATAAATGTCTGGCTGTGTGGCCAGAGTCATCAGTTTCGGGAAATGTCACGAGGCTTTGCTACGACCTTCTCGGCGGTGATTATCAAATCAGTTACCGCTCATCTATTTCATGTTGGCGATGCCCGTATCTATCATTATCGTAATAATACGCTGGAACAACTAACCCAGGATCACCGTATAAAACTGGATCAAGGAAAGGAATATCTGGGACGGGCATTGGGAGTCGATTATGCTTTGGATATCGACTATAAAAACCTGGCTGTGGAACAGGGTGATGTTTTTATATTGATGACGGATGGTGTTTATGAGTTTGTTGCAGACAATGTCATTAAACAGCAGTTAAGCGACAATGCTGATCCTGAGCAGTGTGCCAAAGAATTGTGTGAGTTAGCGTTGCAAAACGGCAGTGGAGATAATGTAAGCTGCCAAGTGTTTTGTATTGACGAGTTATCTGATCCCAAGCCGGATGAAGTCTATGCCCGATTGACGGCGTTACCGTTTCCACCAGAATTGTACGAAGGTGTCATTCTTGATGGTTACCGGGTGTTACGTGAGCTGCATGCCAGTTCCACCAGTCAGCTGTATCTGGCAATAGATACCCAAACCCAGCAGAAAGTGGTGTTGAAAACACCCTCAGTAAACTTTGAAGATGATCCGGCCTATCTGGAACGTTTTCAGCTGGAAGAGTGGATTGGACGACGAATTGACAATGCCCATGTCGTTCGCATCGTTGAGCAACAGCGTCCCCGACGCTTTCTTTATTATGTGATGGAATATGTGGCGGGCAAAACGCTGCAACAGAAACTGGATGATGAAGGGCCACTTAGTCTGAGTGAAGTCAGACAGATACTCCCACAACTGATCTCAGGACTTCGGGCATTTCACCGACTGGATATGCTGCATCAAGATCTTAAGCCCGGTAATGTCCTGCTTAGTGATGAAGGTGTGGTGAAAATTATTGATTTTGGTTCCACCCGAATAGCTGGTATCGCGGATGTGGCATCGCCGATAGAACGCAAAAAACTGCTGGGAACCAAAGAATTTACCGCGCCTGAATATCTACTGGGAGAACAGGCGGGAGTGCAGGCTGATCAGTTTTCTTTGGGCTCGATTATTTACCAATTGCTGAGCGGACAGTTACCTTACGGAAAGCGTTTCGAAAAACACATAAATCGTCAGCAATTGAGCCGCCTGAATTATAAATCTCTGACGCTAGTGACAAACGATATTCCTGTGTGGGTTGATAAAGCGATAGAAAAGTCCGTACAGCTTAATCCACAACGACGCTATGAAGCCTTATCCGAACTGCAGACGGACCTGCTAAAACCCAACCCGGCATTTTTACAAACTGAATTTGTGCCATTGATTGAACGTCATCCTGTGCGATTCTGGCAAACGTTAGCAGTATTAAGTTTGTTATTTAATCTACTATTGCTGTACCAACTATTGGGTTGATGGTGTCAGATCTTCATTTCTGATCGGTCACAAAGTAAAGAGGGGTCTACTAGGTGAGATTTCAGACTTCGCTTGATTTTAGTGATGGGAAACAACCATTGAAAACTCATTTGTATCAGAAGCAGTAATGCTAATAAACAATGAAAACTGATGATGAGAAATTGTTTAATACTGCGTTTGTTGAACATATATCACCCCACAACAACCAATCTAACAGTGTGGGAAAAATTAGCAGACAAATCTGAATTCAAGCTGAAGGATTTATTCCTGTTTAATACGTTAACAATCCATATTAGTAAAAACCAAAAAGCCGGGACAAGTCCCGGCTTTTTGAGAGATTTTAAATCGACTTATTTAATCGGCAGGAAATACAGTTTTCCGGCTTTCATATCGGGCATCAGAATATGTTTGCCATCGGCTGATAAAGCAATATCGGCTGCGGCTTCATACTCGTCGGTGATCAGTTGTGGCGTAGCTTTAGCTTCATTTAACTGCCATACCTTGCCGTTATTCCAGTCACTGATATATAAAAATCCATCAGTATCCCGAACCAGACCGTCTGCACCCCCAAAACCAGTGTTTACTTTGGTGGCTTTAGCGGAGTCAATATCCAGCTGGAACAAATCACCAGTGCCAAAATCAGCTACCAGCATCTTGTTATAGCCATCCATTAACAAACCATTGGGACGTTTGATACCGGAATTCTGGTTGATGATTTCAGTTACCTTGCCTTTGGCTGTAACTTGATAAATACCGGCATCTTTGCCGTTATCATCACCACTGTCGGACACATAGATATTGCCATGACCATCGATTTCGACATCATTGAGAAACACTGGTTTACCTGGAAAGTCAGCTGATTTAACCATCACTTCGCTTTTGCCATCCAGACTGATTTTCACCAATTGATCGACATCGGCAACGTATAAGGTGTTGTTAAACATATCGATGCCTTTTGGATCGTTCAGGCCATCAACTAACGTTTCAGTGCTGCCATCGGTGTTCACAACAGTGACTTTACCATCACCTTTTTTACCAAACTCACCGATTTCAGTGACAAATACCCGTCCATCCGGATGGGCGATAGCTGATTCCGGCATCATCAGATCTTCTATCGTGTTGTTGCCATGACTTGTGCTGGTGGTTTGAGCATCACTCTGTTGTTCACCGTAACTGACGCGGTAAATCACACCATTAAAATCATCAGAGACCAGCACCGAACCATCAGGTAATTGCAAGACGTCAGTTGGACGTCCCCACGCTTCACCATCCTTTAACCAGCCATCAATAAAGGTTTCATGACCACTGACTTCATTGTTTTCATCAAACGTGACACGCATTAACTGATAGCCAACCGGTTCTGTGCGGTTCCATGAACCATGCTGGGCAATGATGACATCACCTTTGAAATCTTCCGGGAACATGTTGCCGGTATAAAACTTCATGCCTAGTGCGGCGGCGTGTGCTTGAAATTCGACAACGGGATAAGTAACGTCTTTAGGCGGTGTTTTATCGGCCCAGTCTTCATGACGTTCTTTACCGCCGGCATAGTAGGGGAAGCCAAAGTGCATGCCTTTTTCAGGTGCAGCGTTTAATTCACCCGGTGGAATGTCATCACCCATCATATCGGTGTTGTTATCGGTGAAATACAATGTTCCGGTGTCCGGTTGGAAATCCATACCGACAGAATTACGAATACCTTCAGCATAGATTTCAACATCACTGCCATCTGGATTCATCCGGATAATGGTGGCTTCCTGACCTTTTACGTCGCAAATATTACATGGAGCGCCGACGGTGACATAGAGTTTGCCATCGGGTCCAAAGTCAATATAACGCCAGCCATGATGCGCTTTATCAGGCAGATCTTCATAAATCACTTCGCGCATTTCTTTAAAGGGTAGGCTCAGATCAAAGCCGGGCGCTGCATAGCGGGCAATACGGTTTTGTTCGGCAATATATAAGTTGCCCTGATACATGGCGATACCGTTACCGACTTTAAGGTCGTCAAGAATAGTGACCACTTCATCGGCTTTACGATCTTTATTACGATCCACTACTGCATAAGCTTTTTGGCCACGGGTACCGACAAACACGGTACCGGTGGACTGGCCCAGTGCCATTTGCCGTGCGCCAGGCACTTCTGCATAAACTTCAACTTTAAAGCCATCAGGTACATTGAGTTTATGCAGGTTTTTTTCGACATCAGCTGCATCGGCGAAGCTAGCAGTGCTAATTAAACCAAGCGAAGCAAGGGTTAAGGCACTTAGAGTCTTGAGGTTAAACTTCATAGGATTCCTCCATTGTGAAAAGCATTAGGTTTTTGATGTGGTGACAATGATTTTGCCAATTTGTTGGTTGGATTCCATGTACTGATGTGCAGCAACAATGTCATCCAATAAATAGGTTTTGGCAATAACCGGTTTGAGGTGGCCAGCCGCTAAGCCTTTTTCGATAAATTCCACACCGCGTTGTAAACGTTCGGCATCCTGGCTGATTTCAAACAAGGTATAACCACGGAAGGTGAGGCCTTTTGCCAGAGCAGTAAATAATGGAAAAGGTGTTGCGTCAGTGCTTAACGCACCGTAGACGAAAATTTGTGCGAATCGTCCACAGGCGTTGGCTAATTCATTTAATGCAGGCCCGGCGACAGGATCAAACACCATATCCGCACCTTTACCACCCGTAATCAGCTGGACCTGTTCGGTTATTTGCTGGGAGTCACTGACAATAACATGTTTGGCGCCATGTTCAAGCAACAAGGCCTTTTTAGCGGCTGTGCGGGTGATTGCTACTGGAAGGGCACCAACATGATTCGCTATCTGAATGGCGGCCAGACCGACACTGCTCGATGCCGCTGGAATCAGTAATGTCTGTCCTTGGGTTAACTGCCCGATATCAATCAGTGCACCCCAGGCGGTAAGATATTGCATCCACACAGCCGCTGCCTCATCGTCAGAAATACTGGCGGGTTGTTTAACAATGGCATGAACCGGCAAAACAGCTTTTTCAGCATAAGTTCCGTATTGATTCATTGAAAAAGCTGGAATCACATTAACCTTATCGCCAGTTTTGAACTGGCTGACATTGGAGCCTACCTGTTCAATAATACCTGACGCCTCGTAGCCTAGTCGTGCAGGAAGCTCGGGCATTTCCAGGTATTGGCCACTACGAAACATGACCTCGGCACGATTCAGACCGATGCTATTAATTTTCAGCAGCACTTCGTCGGCTTGCGGAGCGGACACCTGCATGTCGTCCAGTTGTAAAACTTCAGGTCCACCTGTTCGATGGAAACGAACAACTTTGCTCATAAAAATCTCCGGGTAATTGGTAGAAATAAATTATTTAGCGGGTGATCAATACACGATCAAAAGTCGTATCGATAAAAGCCTGCAGGGGACTGATGCTGGAATGCATCTTGGCGCGTAAAATGGCACCTTGCCAGCCTGATAGTAAAAACTCGGAAAGTTGTTCTATATCGGTATCTTCAGAGAGTTCACCACAATCGATAGCAGCTTGGATACACAGGCCAAATTGTTGTTTCCAGCCTTCGAACACTTGATCCAGCCGAACTCGGAATGTTTCATTTTGGCTGGATAATTCCTGTCCTAAGGTGCCAATCAGGCAGCCACGCTTACACTGACCTTCGCTGATTGTTTCCAGTCCATTTTGCAGATAGTTACGAATCCGTTGCAGCGGACTGACTTTTGTATCGCTGAGAAACGAGTCAATTTTTTCGTTATAGGCAATTGCGAATTCATCAATGATAGCCAGGCCGAAATCTTCTTTACTGGCAAAATAATAATAAAACGAACCTTTCGGTACGCCAGCGGTTTTTAACACGGTATTTAAGCCTGTTGGGTTAAAACCAGGACTGCCGATAACGTCGGTACCGACTTTGATTAATGATTGTCTTGTTTCGATGCGTGTCATATTAGACCGGTCGTCTAGTGAATGTGTGTTCACAGTAGACCAATCGTCTAGTAAATGCAAATCATGCTAAATCAACAGCGTTGAATTTTTGCTGCAATGTTTAAATCAACATGAACTAAGTTTGATGTAAAAGGCTCATAAAGCTTTAAGCTATATTTTCGTGCTCAATGCGGGCAGTAAATTCATCAAAAGGATAACGTTAATGGGCAGTAAAACATTGAAGTATTTGCCACTGGCATTGTTGTTAGGTTTCAATATAAATCCTGTTTCAGCAGAGCAAGCAGAAAAGTCGACAGTCGAGAAGATTGTTGATGTACAGCACGATTTATTCAAAGGACCCAGAGAAGGATTGCGTTCCAATCACACTAAAGGGGTGGTGTTAACCGGCGTGTTCCATCCGGCTGAGTCAGCTCGACAAATTACTTCTGCAGCACATTTGCAACAGCAGTCTTCTCCGATAGTCGTACGTTTTTCTAATGCAACCGGGTTTCCCGAAATTGCGGACAATGATCCTAAAGGATTAGCCAAAGGTATGGCGATGCGTATAGATTTGGGCGACGAGGAATATACCGATATGGTGTTGAGCTCAGTGCCACGTTTTCCGGTGGCAACACCAGAAGCTTTTTTGGAAATGCTCACAGCAGTCAGAGATTCTGCCACTTCAGAAGCTGAGACCAAACCTATTCAACAATTTTTAGCTGACAATCCTAAAGCCAAGCATTTTGTTGAATATCCCAAACCCTTTCCAGCCAGTTTTGCCAATCTGTCCTACCATGGCATCAATGCGTTTAAGTTTACCAACAGCGATGGTGAGTCGGTTTATGGTCGCTACATTGTGACACCATTAGATGGTGTGAAAACATTGGAAAAAGCCGATGCTGAAGCACAAAACGAAAACTATTTAATGAATGAAATTCGTGAGCGTTTACCTGAACAAGCTGCCGAGTTTCGTTTGTCGGTGCAAATTGCTGAACCAGGCGATGAAGTAAATGATGCAACGGTAATTTGGCCGGATGATCGCCAGGTGGTTGAGTTAGGGACTATTGTGATCGAGGCACCGATGGCAGATGCTGCCGAGTATGAAAAAGCGACGATGTTTAATCCATTGGCTTTGCCAGAGGGGATTGAGCCATCTTCTGATCCTATTTTATTAGCCAGACCGGGTGCTTATGCGTTGAGTTTTCAGCATCGCATGGATTGATCGGCAGCAAGACTGAAGCAAACCATACCGCGGGTAAATTTTTGAACATTCAAAGAGGACTGTTATGACACAAGCGTCACAAACATTAAGAGATATTGTCGGCTTAGGGCATCAGCCGGCAAAGTTGGGTAATTCAGCATTAATTATGATTGATTGTCAGAATACCTATCGAACCGGTGTTATGCATCTCACGGGCGTGGAAAAAGCTATTTTGGAAGCCAAAGCTTTGCTGGAACGTGCAAGGTCGTTAAATATCCCTATCATTCATATTCAACATGATGGTGGTGTGGGCTCACCTTACGATCTCACGACGGATATTGGTCAGATTTCCAATGAGGTGGCACCTCAAGACGGGGAATACGTTATTACTAAAAACTTTCCCAATGCATTTGTGCAAACTGAATTGGATCAAAGACTGAAATCACTGAATATTGAAAATATAGTGTTGGCAGGCTTTATGACACATATGTGTGTAAATTCCACCGCGCATGGCGGATTTAATCTGGGGTATAAACCTACAGTTGTGGCCAGTACGACTGCAACCCGCCCGCTTCAGGCTGCTGGTGGCAAAGTTATTTCGGCTGAACAGGTTCAGGATGGCGCGATTGCTTCAACTCGAGATTTATATGCGGCAGTAGTTGATAGGGTTTCAGACCTGTCTGATTAACAGCTCAATAGAAAAGCCCGCCAGTTATCAACTCTGGCGGGCTTTTTTACTTATTCCTTTTCAAATGGAACAGGAATCGGTGTGTCGCCAGTAGAGGGTGGCAATTGTGGTACGGCAAATTGAGGCTGGTCACCCGTCAGGGTTTTCAAAAATGCCGTTATGTTTTGAATGTCCTGTTTTTCCAGCTTCTGTCCCAGTTGCAGTCTGGCCATCACATCGACGGCATCTTCCAGTTTCCAATAGGCACCGTCATGGAAGTATGGGTAAGTCAATTCAACATTGCGTAAAGTTGGTACTTTGAATGAAAAGCGATCGGCATCTTTACCGGTCACTGCAATACGTCCTTCAGCCGGGTTTTCGGTCTGGTAGGGTTCCATAATCCCCATCTTCTGGAATGAACTGCCACCTACAGCAGCCCCGTTATGACAAGCCACACAACCGATTTCTTTAAATTTCTGATAACCGGCAATTTCAGTGTCAGTCAAGGCATTGTCACTGCCTTTAAGCCAAAGATCAAAACGGGAATTGGGAGTGACCAGGGTTTCTTCAAAAGCTGCTATGGCATTGGTAACCTGATCCAGAGTAATCTCATTACTGCCATAGATTTTATTGAATGCTGCAACGTATTGTGGAATCGAACGCAAAACATCAATGGCCAGAGAGTGGCTAAAAGCCATTTCCATCGGATTAGCAATTGGTCCGGCAGCCTGTTCCTGCAAATCGGCTGCCCGACCATCCCAGAACTGGGCCAGATTCATACTGGAATTGAGTACGGTGGGAGAGTTGATTGGTCCTTGCTGCCAATTATGACCAATGGAAGTCGGCAAGTTATCACTGCCTCCCATACTGAGATTATGACAGGAATTACAAGATATGAACCCTGAGCGGGAGAGTCTGGGGTCAAAAAAAAGTTTTTTCCCGAGTTCAACTTTGGCGGGTTCGGTAATAATAAATGGCTGTATCGGTTTGATGGGCTCATTTCTAAAATTATCTGCCAACACAAGGGATATATTTAAAAACGTTATAAGTCCTACCAGTAGTGTTTTATACATTACTTACCTCACTTATCTGATTAACAACAGATGTTGATAATTTGATTTTAGGGAGACTTATTATTTGCTGTAGGGTTATCGGGCTTTGATTTGATCTGGATCATAAGATCCAATTTACGGGATAAAAAATTCTTGTTCGATAGTAATTGTTATCATAACTAAAAATAATTAAGAGAGAGAAAACCATGCCTTTAAAACACATCTTCTGGTTGGGAGGGCTTTTAACTGTTTTATCCCTGCCAGTTTTAGCAACAGAGATTGAATGGCCGGTTTATGGTGGCGATGATCTACATCAACGGCACAGTAAGCTGGTCCAAATTAACAAAAGCAATGTTATGGAGCTGGTTGAAGCATGGGAATTTGATACCGGTGTAAATGAAACCTTTCAGGCAACACCGGTGGTTCAGAATGGCGTGATGTATGTTTCTTTGCCGTTTAACGATGTGGTCGCACTGGATGCCGCGAGTGGTCAACAATTATGGCGTTATGAGCATGATTTAGATGAAGATTATCCCATTTGCTGTGGTCCTGCCAATCGCGGTGTGGCTGTATCAAATGGTATGGTTTTTACCGGCACCATTGATGCCAGATTGATTGCATTGGATGCCAAAACAGGAGAAAAACGCTGGGATAATCGTGTTGTTGATGAAAACAGTGGTATTCAGGAAGATGTTAGTACGCTGGACGATACTGAACTGGGCAGCGTCTCCGGTACCTCGGGAGCGGGCATCAATATGGCCCCGATGATTTATCAGGATACAGTCATTATTGGCATCACCGGCGTGGGATATGGATTACATCTTGATGCTACGGATTCTGATTCACCTTTGGGCGCTGTAGTCGGTATCGCCGGGAAATATGGGCGCCGTGGTTTCATGGCAGGATATGACATCGAAACTGGTAAACAAAAATGGCAGTTTGACACCATCAAGTCTGAAAATTGGGAAGGTGATTTTGTTACCAAAACAGCTGATGGGGTGAAATTACCTCGCGATATAGCAAAAGAAAAAGCCGCTCTGGAACAGCACGGTGACGCCTGGCGTTATGGTGGTGCTTCGGCATGGAGTACGCCGGTTATTGACCCATATACTGGCATTCTGCATTTTGGTACCGGTAATCCATCACCGCAAATGGAAGGCTCATCCAGACCAGGTGATAATCTTTACAGCAGTTCATTACTGGCACTTGATGCCAACAGTGGCGATTATCGCTGGCATTACCAACAAGTCCCGCATGACAGCTGGGGTTATGATGTAGCCAGTCCGCCGGTTTTGTTTGATATTACCATTAAGGGGCAACCTACTCCCGCAATTGGTCAGGCTGGTAAAACGGGCTGGTTTTATGTACATGACAGACGTAATGGTAAGTTTCTCTATAAAAGCGAAGCCTTTGTCCCGCAAAAAAACATGTTTGAACTTCCCAGCAGTGAAGGAACGATTATTTATCCTGGTGTAATGGGCGGTGCAAACTGGTCTCCCGTTTCAGTGGATGCTCGCAGACGTTTGGTATTTATTGCCGCCATTCACTGGCCGGTGGAATATAAATTACACAAACAGGCTGCCAAGGATGGAGAAGAAGCGGTGCGTTATTCTTCGATGTCTCCTTTAAATACTCCTGAAAAACATGGTTTATTAACTGCAATTGATTTAGATAGTGGAGAAATAGTCTGGCAGGTCAAAACTGAAAATCCATTGATAGGCGGCGTTTTAAGTACAGCCAGTGGTCTGGTGTTCACCGGAGAAGGGAGCGGTGAACTGATGGCCTTTGATGCTGATTCGGGAGAAAAACGCTGGAGTGGTAAAACGGAAGCGGGCGTCAATGCGCCACCGATTACATACAGCGTTAATGGTAAACAGCATATTGCTGTTGCGGTGGGTGGCAATCGTCTGTTTGGTTTCAAAACTGGACAAAAAATCAAGGTATGGCGTTTACCCTGAAGAGTTACAGATTAATAAATCCTGATGAACGGAGTTCAGATGGCTGAATACGCTGCATATTATGGAAACGACTTATAGATGAATAGCATCCAGACCAGGATGATTCTACTTTGTGTCAGTCTGATTTTACTGACAGCTTTCGCGATGCAGCTGAGCCATGGTTGGTTTATTCATAAACATAATCAGCAGCAAATCCGTGAACAGGTGGCAAATGCTGCTTATTTTCTGCATCAGTACATCGACAGCCGGGAAACCAATTTACATTACGCCACCAGAGTCATTATTCAGGACTTTGGATTCAGAGAAGCTGTTGCCACCAATAATGTGCCAACCATTACCAGCATGCTCACTAACCATGCTGGACGCATTCAGGCAGATTTAATGTTGGTGCTCAATGATAACGGTGAGCTGATTGCAGCGAATGAGTTGGATTTTCCACTCTCTGATCTGGCCGATATCAACTGGCTGGCGGTTCATGGCATCAGTCAACAGGGTCAGTTTGTAGAAATAAATAATCGTTTGTATCGTTTATTCAGTGTACCCATAAATGCACCACATCAAGTCGCCATCAGTATTATCGCGTTTGAAATAAATGCACCTTTATTGGAAGAATTAAAGCTCAAAACCGGGTTGGATATTGTGTTTGAATCTACCCAGACAGATTTATTTTTAACGACACTGCCAATTCATAAAGCTGAGTTCGACCATCTTCTTCAAACAACTAATGAGCCTGACTTATGGTGGCAAAGATCTCAATTTTTATTGGAAGAGGTTAAGTTAAAAAACGTTAATAAACAGCCCATACAATTATTTTTGTTGGCAGATTTATCCATTTTTCATCGGGTTTTTGATCGACTGAATTATTCTCTGCTAGGTTTAACGTTATTTATTGTGATAATAAGTGTAGTGCTCAGTACTTTACTGGCCAAGCGGCTGGCAAATCCACTGTCCCATCTATACAAGGATTTGATTTATCGAGCGACCCATGATCATTTAACGACAATTCTAAATCGTCATGCTGCTATCGAACGGATCACCGAAGAGCTCGCGCGCTCAAGACGTAGCGACAAAATTTATTGTGTCGCATTATGTGACATAGATAATTTTAAAAAGATTAATGATACTTATGGTCATGCATCAGGTGACGAGGTATTACGCCGCTTTGCCAGTCGCCTGAAATCCACTTTGCGAAGCTATGATGTGTTGGGAAGATTTGGTGGTGAAGAATTCTTGGTCGCTTTGCAATTAAAACCGGAAGAGGCAACAGCATCTTTTGAAAGATTAAGATCTGTTATAGCGGATACCCCCATTCCAAGTGGTTCCCAGTTAATTCCGGTAACCATGAGTTGCGGTGTTTGTCTGCTATGGCCTGAAGAGCCTGTGCCGCCGATGGATGTGATTCTACATGCAGCCGATACGGCGTTATACAGAGCAAAAGAGCATGGACGTAATCAGGTGATTTTTACCCATGTTCCCACTTTCCCGGTTGTAGAAGCGGATATTGACGATAAAATTGAATTATAGATAGATAATGTTTTCACGCAATGGTGCCAATCGGGCAAGCAGCTGATTTTGAATGCGGTGAGGGATTCCCTCAGCCTCCATAGCATTAATCAATAAATCCACCAAGTGATTAAAATCACTTTCATTGATATTCATTCCAGTATGGATGTCCACCATATTGTCACCGGTATATTGGCATGGACCGTCTGAGATTGCACAAAAGTGTTCAATAAGATTTTCCCGAAATCGACTGACACGGGCTTCGGCAAAATAATGGAAAATTTGCTCATCCTGTCCAATTTCCCGGATGAGGTTTTCGACAATATTATTCACACCTTGCTCACCTCCAAGTTTGTTATACAAAGTGGGTTCTGATGTGCTGGCACAAGCAGTTAATGCCAAGTAGCAAGCCATAAAAAAGCTATATCGAAATTTTGTGAACATCAAAAGTAACCTGTAACAGAAAAATAAGCCCCTTTCTGGCTTTTGGCTCCGGCAATGTCACCCAAATCCAGCCAGGCTGCCGTCACACTGATAACTTTATTTGGAAACCAGGCCACAAATATGTTGGACCAGTCATCTTCTTTTAAATCAAGGTTATCGGGTTTTTGGCGATATTCAATGCCAAGGGCTAAATGGCGGCCAAATAGAATGGCTGTTGATGCTTCAAGAACAGTTTCGCGCTGATTTCCATTTGCTGCGTTACCAAAACCTAATAATCCAGTTTGATTGGCTTCTGTCGAGCGGGCCGTTACATTCCATAACCAGTTATATCCAGCAATAGCCCCAAGATGTAGTTTACTGGCAGACAGATAAATATCGGTTCCAGAATCATCATCTGCTCCCAATAGAAAGGCAACAGTGGGATCGTCAAGTTTTTTATGCTGAATTCCCAGGCTTATTTGTGGAAATCGACTATAGACAATATCTCCATAAAGTCTTGCTTTGACACCCAGTACTCTTTGCTTGATATCTAGATCTAAGGTATCGACATGAAATTTTTGCTTGGCGACTGAGAATTCAATTCGGTCATAGAAAGTAGCCTGTGCACCGCATACACGTAAATCATAATCATCTACGTTTGCACCGCTACAAAATACATTGGCTGCTATTTCATCACGGCTACCATAACCGGCTAATTGAGCCCAGGGAACAAAACCGCCACCACCGGTGCCTTCAATTTGGGAAATGCCCGGTGTGGCGATCAACTTGCCATCAGCAGCGTATAGCTGACTAGTGAGTAATACTGTCAGCAGAAAAAGAATAAGTCGCATTATTTTCACCTAACCAAGCAACGAGATCTTCAGCATCTCGTGGTTTACTTATTAAATAGCCTTGAACGCTATCACAACCCATTTCTTGCAAAAGAGAATAGGTCGCGGCATTTTCGACTCCTTCTGCCACCACCTTTAAACCGAGTGAATGAGCCAGAAAGATGGTTGAACGGACAATTTTCTGATCCGTTAGAGAACTATCCAGATTGCGAATAAAACTCATATCCAGCTTGAGTTCATCGACGGGGAGTATTTTTAATTTTGATAAAGATGACTGACCTATTCCGTAATCATCTACAGCAATCATATACCCGGCATTTTTTAAGGTTTTCAGTACCTCAATACCCAGTGCTTCGTCATACATAATATCCCGCTCGGTGATCTCGATAGTGACTGAGTTTGCGGGAATATCGTAAACCGCAATTTGTTTTTCGAGAAAATGACAAAAATCCGGATGAGCCAAATCCTCTGCTGACACATTAATTGCTGCGTTCAAAGCCAACCCATTATCGCGCCATCTACGTAATTGCTTGAGTGTTTCCTGGATAACCCAGTGGGTTAATTCAACAATGAGTCCAGATTGCTCAGCCAAGCCGATAAATTTATCCGGTGCAACTCGCCCCAGGCCTGGACGATGCCAGCGAATCAGCGTTTCTACGGTATCCATTTTGCCGTTTTTAAGCTCAACCTTTGGCTGGAAGTTTAAAAATAATTCAATATTTGTCGGTTGTCTCAGCAATGCTTGTAGCGCTTCAATAAGACTTAATTCTTCAAGATGATTTTCGTCTTCACCCGGCGTATAAACATGTATGGTTGTACGATTCAGGCGGGCATGATCAGCAGCAATTCTGACTCGACGAAGCATTGTTTTACTGTCATAACCATCGGCTGGATAACAACATACACCCGCATAGAAGTGAGCACTCAAACTGATATTACCGATTTGAAAGGGCTTATCCAGGTTATCGAGCAATTCTTCAACAACCTGCCTAGGACTTTGCCCCGGCAGTAACTGAATAACGGATAGAAACTCGATTCCTTCCAGACGCGCATTGGTTTTTTCCCCAGCGGTAGCAAACTGGTTAAGACGTTGGGCCAGTACAGTGAGGCAGGCATCGGCGACTTCAGGCCCAAGTCGATCATTTATCTGTCGGAAATTTTGTATATAAGTCGCCACAACAACACATTGACCATATTTCTGCATTGTTGCAGCAAGCGTGCTACGTATGGTGTGGATATTGAATAAACCGGTCAATGCATCATGTTTGGCCTGCCATGTAACGACCTGTTCACGCTGTTTGACTTCTGTACCCATGGTTCTGAGAGCTGCAGCCAAATCGCGGATTTCGCTGCTGGCCTGGCCGGGTTCCTGCCAGGCATCGTAATTCCCCTTGGCAAACTGGTTGGCGATACCAACAAGTTTGGCGAGCGGGGTGGTTAAGGTATGTGCAATGATGGTGCTGACAATGATAGATCCCAACATCACCAGTAAAACGATCAGTATTATGCGCGCTGACATATCATCATACTGCTGATAGATGGGTCTTAAGTCCGCTGATAACAAAATGCTGACAGGATTTATGCTTGTGGTCGCTGGCATAAAATCCGAATTGATAAATGTGGGTCTTTCCATCCAAAACCATTTTGTGTGTGCTGAATTTATCGTCTTTATAAATTCTGCATCATTGGGAATATTTTCCAGTGTGGAATAAACTGGAACTGAATGTTTAAGCAGGGTTATATCCAGACCGGTAAGTTGTTTGAGTTCATTAAGGGTTGTCTGATTCAGCTCAAATCCCACTAACGTATAAGCTATGGTTCTGGGAGCCATTATTGGCAAAAGGATTAACTCATAAACCCGGTTATCCAGCATTACAATATGTGCTGTTCCTGGTTTTTCCAGTAAATCTTTAACGACATAACTCAGTAGTGCTTCATCATAAATGGTCGAATGACTACTGGAGATGAGCCTACCGGATAAATCCGTTAACAACATTAAATCAGCATTAATTCGTGCACCATGATTCATTAATACACTGGCGATAGTGTCCTTGTCGCCGGAGGTTACTGCTTGTTTAAAACCAAAGTCGGCCGTCAGTACTCGTGCCGAATTTACCAGATTGTTTTCTGATGAACGGATGTATTGACGCAGAATATTCTCAGCCTTGATGGTATTTTGCCGAATTTGCTGCTGATTAAACTGGTTGGCAGACCACCACGAAATAGACTGAATGACCATTGTGGTCGCCAGGACAAGTGAAAGCGCAAATAGTAGAATTTGCGTGCGTAATTTAGTGATGCCCAGGCGCACCAAAGGTATCCTTAAAAGACTCACGCGGAGAAGGGGGGGCAATATTCAACTGAACTATGTGCTCACCATTATCATTTTTTTCAAGCTGATCAATTTCAAAATACTGACGGCTTTCGGCACCATCAGTTGTATAGGGATGCCAGACACTTATCCGGGGATTCTGCACAGTTGAGCTAAATTTTGCGTGACCTTGGTCAGATGACGACACAACCGTTTGGTGTTGTGCGATATAAATATAGCCAATCATTGAGTCGTGAATATTGCAGCCCACCACAACTACACCAGGCTTTTCAAATTGAATTGGCTTTTCCGGTTTGTCGGCATAGAGCCTGAGTTCAAACGTTTTTGCTTCTGAGAATGAATAGACATGATGTCGTATGTTGTCACTATTAGGAAAATCTACCGATTGACCTTGTTGAATAACAATTTGTTCAGGGACAAACATCTTATCTATCTGATCGATAACATTGATTGAATCTACTTGACCAAAGCTTTCGGGCGAACTCAATACCTCAATTACGGCACTGGAAACAGCCTGTTGTTGTTGATCAACTATTTTCAAAGTAATGGACTCTGCTCTGGCTGTTAATGCCTGACTTAATGCGGCGAGGCCTATACTCACAATTAATAGGTTTGTGAATTTCAAAATTGTATTCCGAATGTTAGTCTTTATCGTAAGGTGTAACTCAGGTTACACCAGTCCCTGTTCCATCATCGCATCCGCAACTTTACGAAATCCCGCAATATTTGCTCCTAGCATAAGATTGCAGGGGTGATGAAATTCAATGGCAGTCTCTGCACAGCGTTGATAGATATCCTTCATGATAATTTGCAAACGTTGATCCACATCAGCAAATGACCATTGCATCATACTGGCATTCTGCGCCATTTCGAGTTGACTGGTGGCTACACCGCCGGCATTGGCAGCTTTGGCTGGAGCATAATGAATCCCTGCAGCAATAATATGTGCCTGTGCTTCAGCAGTGCAGGGCATATTGGCACCTTCAACAATACAGCTAATACCGTTTTTGCACAGTGCAATGGCATCAGCTGCTGATAATTCATTCTGGGTAGCACACGGAAAAGCGGCATCTGCTTTAATACGCCATACCGCATGACCATCTTCAGGATACTGTTTGATAGGTGTGAATTCAGCGTCGGGGTGCGTTTCCCGGTATTTTGCCAAGGAGCAATTTTGATCCTCTTTTAATTCCCGCAGCAGAATTAAATCGATACCTTTTTCGTGATAAATCGTACCGGTGCTGTCAGAGCAGCTTATTGGCAATGCACCACATTGATAGAGTTTTTCAATAGTATGAATCGCCACATTCCCTGCGCCGGATATCAGACATTTTTTGCCGTCGAGACAATCATCATTGGCTTGCAGCATATTTTCTGTGAAATAGACTAAGCCGTAGCCTGTGGCTTCAGGGCGAACAAGTGAGCCTCCCCAGTTGATTGCTTTGCCAGTCAATACACCTTCAAAATGACGATTCAAACGTTTGTATTGCCCAAACAGATAGCCAATCTCCCGCTTGCCCACGCCAATGTCACCTGCAGGCACATCAATGGTTGCACCAATATGCCGTTGCAACTCATTCATAAAGGCCTGACAGAACCGCATGATTTCGTTATCTGATCGATTTTTGGGATCAAAGTCTGATCCACCTTTACCACCACCGAGTGATAAACCAGTTAACGCATTTTTAAATATCTGCTCAAAGCCCAGAAATTTAACGGTACTGGCATTAACCGAGGGATGAAAGCGGATGCCACCTTTGTAGGGACCCAGAGCGGAGTTGAACTGAACTCGATAGCCTTTGTTGACCTGAACGTTACCGTCATCATCTTGCCAGACAACTCTGAACATAATCTGGCGTTCCGGTTCAACTATGCGTTCAATGATATTTTGTTGAAGATACTGAGGATTTTTTTCCAGTAAAGGGCGTATAGATTGGAGAATTTCTTCGGTAGCTTGATAAAACTCTGGTTGACTTGGGCTGCTTCGTTGCAGCTTCTTCATCGTCGCCTCAATATAGGACATTCAAACCTCTTCGTTTAACCTGATAATGCATAGATACAATCTAACAGAAGTAATACTATTTTTCAGACTCAGCAAATTGTTACAGGTTCACCACTTGGAGTTCTGGAGGAATAAAAACACGTTGATTTTATTTATAAATATTGAGTTATTATTTTTCAAATCCACCGGCCTGAAATAAACCGACACCATCACGACCACGAGCTTTGACATCGTAAAGCGCCATATCGGCTTTTTTCATCAGCTGAAGAGCAGATTCATTTGTTTCAGGTAAATAGACGGCAATGCCGATACTTAAGGTCACCAATAAACGGATAGTGTCAAACTCAAGGTGGTTTTTCAGACTGTTTCGCAAATGTTCGGCTACTTTTACCGCAGCATCTGCAGAGCTTACCTCGTTCAGCAATACCACAAATTCATCGCCTCCAAATCGGGCAAGCGTATCTGTTGCCCGTAATGCTAACTGCATGCTTTCAGCAACGCGTTTTATCACCTGATCACCAACATCATGCCCGTAGGTATCGTTGATCTGTTTAAAATGATCGACATCAATAAACATCAGCGCAAGTGGATGTTTATTTCGCTTTGCGCCGAGTATTGCCTGGTTTATCCTCTCATCAAACAAACGACGATTTGGTAAACCAGTCAATGCATCATAGAGCGCCAACTTGCGCATTAATTCGTGTTCATGTTTTCTGGCCGTTATGTCCTCTATTTGTGAGACAAAATGCAACAGTTCTCCGTTTATATCATGCACAACTGAGACGCTGAGTAATACATCAATAATCTGATGATTTTTGCGAACGTAGCGCTTTTCCATATGATAGTGATCAATTTCACCGGCGACCAGTTGAGCGACAAACTGCTGATCGAGATCCAGATCTTCAGGATGTGTCACATCCATAAAAGTCATTTGTAATAATTCGCCTTCGCTGTAACCAAGCATTTCGCAACAGGCTGGATTTGCTTCCAGCCAGCTGCCATCCAGACCGACCAGAGCCATCCCGATCGCCGCCGTATCAAAGGCATTTCTGAAACGTTCTTCACTGATCCTAAGGGTGATTTCGATTTCTTTGCGACCACTGATATCGGTATGTGTACCTATCGCCCTTAGCGGATTTCCCTGCTCATCACGTTCAATCACTGTGCCACGGTCAAGAATCCATTTCCAGCTACCATCTTTACACAGCATACGGTGTTCGTTTCGGTACTCAGGTTGGCTGCCATCCAGTAACGCATCAATATCGCTGAATACCTGTTGACGATCATCTGGATGAATTCGATCTGACCATTCGCTGATATGAGGAGAAAATTCATCTGGCGTATATCCCAGCATGGAAATCAGTTTTTCCGAAAAAAGCACTTTGTCATTGATAATTGACCAGTCCCAGACGCCTTCGCCACTACCTTCCAGCGCATGTTTCCAACGTGATTCAGTTTGTTCAAGTTGTGTTTGATAAAGCCAGCTTTCTGTAATATCAAAACAAATCCCAATCATGCTTGTTGCTGAACCTGAGGCATCGAAACTCAAGGCCGCCTTTAGTTGCACCATTCGAGTATCGGTTCTGGACTGCACCAACACTTGAATATTTAACTCGAGACGATCGGACTTGCATTTGTGAAAAGCCTTTTCAACTCGTTGCTGATCAGTTTCCTCAAAATGTGCAAACCAGTTATCAAGTGTTAAATAAGGATTGGAATGTTTACTTTGTCCGAAAATGGTTAATTGATGCTCATCAACCAGAACATGCTGTTTTTGAAAATCCCACTCCCAAGTGCCCATGCCTGCGGTGTCTGTTGCCAGTTGGAGCTTCAGATGCTTTTCACGCAGGAAATTTGTTATTTCGTTGGCCCGGCGCTCTGCACGTTTTCGTCCACTTGCCAATAGCCAATAAACATAAGCAAGCAAACAAGTTATAAGCAATTGTATTAACAACATCGATATGGCAGATTGTTTTTCAAAGGCTTTTATAAAATTCTGATCAGGATAAGCCACAAACTTCCATTGGCGGCCAGCGAGTGTAAAGGTTTCGCTTAATTCAAAGGAACTGGTCTCGAAACTGCTTGACTGGAAAAGTACATCCATTGGTTCAGTAGTCACATCTGAGATTTTCAAGTGACTAAGTGTGCCATTTTGTGTTAATGATGCTTTCACTACATCACTGATCCGGAATACGACGTAAACCCAGCCAAGGTGAGGATTTTCAGGCTCTACTGAATCAAATAAAGGGAGATACATCAGAAGGCCTGTGACGGATTCATCAGGAATATCCTGTACCAGTTTGACCCCACCAGAAAGACTCACCTCACGACTAACAAGGGCTTCGATCATCGCAGCTCGACGTGTGGGTTCCGAATACATATCAAAACCAAAAGCCCTCAGATTGCGAGCTTGAAAGGGCTCAAGATACAAAATGCTGGTATAGAGCTCCCGTTTACCCTCTGGAGTAATGTTATAGTCCGGAAATCCTGATTGTCTTACCGATTCGATATGAACAAATTTCTCAGCGGGCGTAATAACTGGCACATATCCCAAACCTTGAATTCCGGGATAAAAGGCTTCCAGTTTGAGTTTTTCGGCGTAATTTTTAAATTCTTCACGGGTGATGCTGTCCGAAGACTCAAAAAGACCCTGAGTCGCCCGTAGCATCTGTTCGTAGCTTCGAATTTTTTCAGTAACGCTTTGGGTGGTTTCGTTAAAGGAGATAGCAAAGCGATCAGCAATTACCTGTTGATTTCGTTGTTTAACCTGATGATATTGATAAAAGGAAAACCAGCTACCTATCATTATGATTAGAATGGGGATAAAAAAATGTGGGAGTTTGGAAATATGTTTTTTTACTCCATTTATCCAATGAATCGCAATTTTCATTTATTTTATGTAGTTTTTGTCAGTCTATGAACTGATTTAATGACTACAATTTCCTTCTCAAAAGTAACTGGTTTATTTTAAGTTATATAAGTACTTTGAGATATAATTTATAGGATATTTTTATAAAGAAATCAGAGAAATAACTTTAAAGTTAAGTCTAAATAATAAATAGCTCTGAAGGAGTTGAATGTATATATATATTTATAAATATGATGGAGAGTTGACTAACTAGGGGCAAAAAAAAAGGCCATGTTAAGAAACATAACCTTTTTTCATTATTATGGAGCCGGAGATAGGACTTGAACCTACGACCCACTGATTACAAATCAGTTGCTCTACCAACTGAGCTACACCGGCAACAAGAGGCGCATTATACAAACAGTGTGGGGGGCATGCAAGCCTGAATCACCTGTTAAAAAATAATGCTGAATCGGTTATTTACTTTTCGATATTTTGATGTAAATAGTCGATGTCAAAAAAAATGGGGTGAGTGATGGGGCTCGAACCCACGACAACCGGAATCACAATCCGGGACTCTACCAACTGAGCTACACTCACCACAGAAATCTATTCAGAAAATCACTCGAAAGAAGCTGGGTGACCTTCAGGAAGTCGACAATTGTACTGCCTTTATTTTTCTGGTCAAGGGAAATGAGACCTTAGGGCCTGTTTATCTTTCAGAGCCACCACTGCTGGAAGCTGTTTTTCCGTCCAACAAGGCAGAAATGATGCGATGTAGTTGTTCTACATAAATCATTTCCAACACAGGAGGGCGGAAAAATAGTCCCAGCCCTACGGGTTAAGGCTGAAAATGCACCACTCTGCGTTACTCGTAGTTTTATTTAGAGTGACTACAAAAACGTCCGGAACGTTTTTGAGCGTAAGCCCCTTAGGGGTGAGATACATGGATGTATCTCACAAACTGCATTCCTCGCACCTTGATTGGCGCATTTTCAGTCACAACAGAGGCGGCTATGAAAGATCAACAGACCCTAAGCCAGTTCCAGGTCGATTTTCTTTTCATCCAGATCGACTCGTACCACTTTAACCTTAATGGAATCACCCAAACGATAGGATTTGCGTGATCTTTCACCCATCAAGCGATGGCCGCTGGCATCAAACTGATAGTAATCGTTTTTCAGTGCAGTGACATGAACCAGACCTTCAATGTAGATATCACTCAGTTCCACAAATAAACCAAAACCCGTAACACCGCTGATCACACCTTCATGAACTTCACCAACTCGATCACGCATATATTCGCACTTGAGCCAGTCAGCCACATCACGTGTTGCCTCATCAGCTCTACGGCTAGCCATTGAACAATGTTCGCCTAGCTGAACCATAGCTTCTTCCGAATAATGCCAGGCGGCCTTTTTCTGTTTAGTAATCGTATGCTTGATTGCACGATGTACTAACAAATCCGGGTAGCGTCGAATCGGTGACGTGAAATGTGCATAAGCCTCGAGACCAAGACCAAAGTGACCCAGATTATCAGGAGAATAAACAGCTTGTTTCATACTGCGCAACATAACTGTTTGTAGCAAATGTCCATCAGGACGATTGCTGACCGTTTTCAATAGAGAGGCATAATGGCCGGGCTCGGGCTCATCTCCACCCCCTAAAAACAATCCCAATTCCCCTAAAAACTCACGTAAGGCGGATAGCTTTTCAACCGAAGGCACTTCATGAACACGATATAAAACCGGCAGTTTGCTGGCGAGCAGATATTTTGCCGCGGCGACGTTGGCGGCAATCATGAATTCTTCAATTAACCGATGTGCGTCATTGCGTTGACGTGGTTCGATTGAGGAAATTTTCCGATTCTCATCAAACATAAATTGCGTTTCGGTCATTTCAAAATCAATTGCTCCACGTTTTTCGCGAGCTTTGAGCATGACATGAAACAGTTCATACATGGTTTCCAGCCCCGGAAGTACATGGGCGTATTGATTGCGTAATTCGCTATCATTTTCTTGCAGAATGCTGGCAACTTGCTCGTAAATCAGCCGTGCCTTGGAGTTCATTACTGCTTGATGAAATTTGTAGGATTCAATCTCACCTTCCTGATTGATGATCATTTCGCAGGCCATGCATAAACGGTCAACCTCAGGATTCAATGAACACAAGCCATTGGATAGTGCTTCAGGCAGCATTGGAATGACCTGACTTGGAAAGTACACTGAAGTGGCGCGTTCCTGGGCATCTTTATCGAGATTATCGTCAGGTTTCACGTAATAGGAAACGTCAGCAATAGCCACCCATAAACGCCAGTTACCAGAGTCCAGTTTTTCAGCATAAACTGCATCGTCAAAGTCACGCGCATCAGCACCGTCTATGGTGACTAGCGGTAATTCGCGCAAGTCGAGGCGATCTTGAATAGCATCCTGAGGAATGGTTTCACCGAAACTTTCAGCCTGAGCCAGTGCTTTTGGAGACCAGACATGCGGCAATTCAAAACTGCGAAGTGCAATATCGATTTCCATACCTGGCGCCATATGATCGCCTAATACGGAAACGATTTTGCCCAAAGGCGAGCGATGTTTATTCGGATGTTCAGTAATTTCTGCTTCGACTATTTGTCCGTCTTTGGCGTCCATTAAGTCGGGAACAGGAATCATAATATCCTGGCTGATGCGACGATTATGCGGAATTAAATAATAAAGGCCGGCATCTTCCTGCAAGCGACCAACCACGGTCTGGTTGGCACGTTTGACTATTTCAACAATCGCGCCTTCTCTTCGGCCACGACGGTCGGTGCCGCTGATGCGAGCTAATGCACGATCACCATGCAAAACCACCCGCATTTCACGTTCGCTGAGAAATAAATCCTCACCGCCTTCGTCAGGAATTAAGAAGCCAAAGCCATCGGGATGCCCCATCACACGGCCACTGACCAGATTCATTTTAGAGACAATGCCGTAAGCATTTTTGCGATTACGCAGAATTTGTCCGTCACGCTCCATGGCGCGCAGACGGCGACGAAGTGCCTCGGTTTGTTCTTCCCCTTTGATGTCCAGAAGTTTGGAAAGGTTTTTCCGGGAAACAGGGGCTTTGTGTTGTTTTAGGAGCTCGAGAATAAATTCACGGCTAGGGATGGGATTATCGTATTTCTCGGCTTCACGACCCTCAAAAGGGTCAGTTATGTTTTGTTCAGTCATTGACAGTTTTTATCTCGATCTATATGATGCGCGTCTTCTTGCCCAGGTGGCGGAATTGGTAGACGCGCTAGCTTCAGGTGCTAGTGTACGTATGTACGTGGGAGTTCGAGTCTCCCCCTGGGCACCATTCCGAATTTTTCTTTATTGTCACCAGACCATTTTAACTGCTATTGGTCCTTTCAGGTGAATCTTTCTCGTTCCACATTTCCATATTCTGATTATTAATGCTATTGAACCTGTTTTAAGGTTACGATATTGTGCAAGTTAACATACCGTATCAAGGTACATTCCTAGTGTGCCCAACGGAAAATCAGCCTTTGCACAGTGAGAATGGACATGGCAACTTTTATTGACTCGATTGATGAGCGTACCAAACTAGCAGGCACAAATCACCTTGAAGTTTTGCTATTCAGTCTTGGTACTAATGATGATACCGGACGAAATGAACTGTTTGGTATAAATGTGTTTAAAGTTCGTGAAGTGCTTAATGTCCCTGAAATCACAGGCGCCCCTGAAATGCCTGATGGCATTGAAGGTTTTGTAAGTCTGCGTGGCGATATGGTGCCGATCATTAATTTGCAAAAATTCTGTAAATTAAAATCTCATGAAACCCCAAAAATCCTGATGATCACCGAGTATAACACCCATGTACAGGGCTTTCTGGTGACTTCAGTTGATACTATCCAACGTTTAAGCTGGCAGCAGGTTAAAGAACCACCTCCATTGATTTCCAAACGTCTGGGCGGGCTGGTCACCGCGGTGGCTGAATTACAGGATAAACGTCTGGTCATGATCATGGATGTGGAAAAAGTACTGGCCGATACCGGCGACTTTTATGATGAGAATGCTTTTGAAGGCATTGAAAAAATTGAAAACGGTAAAAAATACAAAGTGTTATATGCCGATGATTCAAATGTTGCTCGTAAACAGATTACACAGACATTAGACAAGTTGGGCGTTGGCCATGTAGGCGTAGTGAACGGTGCACTGGCCTGGAAAATGCTCGATAAACTGGCGACCCAATGTGAACAGGAAAACCGGAACATTACGACGGAAATTCAAGTGGTGTTAACCGATGTGGAAATGCCTGAGATGGACGGCTATGTCCTGACACAGAAAATCAAAGCGGATCCGCGTATGGCCCATTTACCGGTGATTATGCATTCTTCCCTGACAGCGGTTGCCAATCAGGCAATGGGTCGGGGAGTGGGATCAGATGCCTATGTATCAAAATTTCAACCACGTGAATTGGCAGCAACCATTCGTGGTTTTATTGAAAGTACTCATTAGTGTTTTATACCATTTTAATATGGAGGCTGTTCCAACAGCGTAAATGAGTCTTTTCGATTATCCGAACTGTTGAAGGCAACAAATAATGCAACATCGTCATAGCAGTATACGAATTGTCGACAATCTTGCCGAAATTACCCGACATCACGATCGGCAGGTACTGGAAAAAAGTCTGCTCAAAACTCTCAATGAATTGTTTCCGGCACAATCACTACGTTTATTTAGAATCAAACGCCATGATCTGATGCACGATATCAGTCTGCTGGCTTTTTGTGTAAATGATGTTATTTCATCTTCCGAACAGCATCCCAAACTGAATCAGGAAACGGCGGATGAGCTTACTGCCGCAATGACAGAAGCGATTGATAAAGAAGATATTGTTTCTTATCGTCCTGCTGAAGAAACTGGCTGGAATGTGATTTATCCCGCATATGATTCACATGGTGAAATATTCGCCAGCCTGGTCCACCATTGCCAGGAATTGCCATCCAGCATTGACCAACGACTGGTCCATGGAATTCTCAGGGTGTATGCCAATTATCTGGCGTTAATTGATAAATCTCAACGTGACAAATTAACCGGTTTATATAACCGGGAAACGCTGGATGAAGAAATAACCAAGATTCTCGTCAATCAGAGCAGTGAACTTAACAAGCTGATGGCTTCACCAAATGATTCACGACGCCGTCGCTATGCTATTAAGCATTGGTTAGGCGTTGTGGATATTGATAAATTTAAAACCATCAATGATACCTACGGCCATTTATACGGTGATGAAGTGATCATTCTGGTCGCAAGGCTGATGACTTCGGGCGTTATCCGTGATGATGATCTGATTTATCGCTTTGGTGGCGAGGAGTTTGTGGTGTTACTTAAAGCTGCAAATGAAACGGATGCAATGCAGGCTTTTGAAAGAATACGCAGGGTAGTGGCGGAGCATAGCTTTCCTCAGCTTGGTCAGGTCACTGTCAGTATTGGTTTTGTGGAAGTTTCCGCACAATTATCGCCAACGGATGTTATTGGACAGGCCGATGAGGCGCTGTACAGCGCCAAAAACGAAGGTCGAAATCAAGTGCAAAATTACCATAGCCTGGTGGCAGAAGGTAAAATTAGCGAGCCGAAAAAAATAGCGAGTTCAGACGTTGAATTATTTTGAAAAAATCCCAGGAAAAATATGAGCTTACGTAATCTGTTGTTGGCTGACAAAATTATTATCGAACTGGATAAAGCATTAACTACTCTGGCTGGGACCCCACCATCAAGTGGCAGAGATAACCCGGCAACAAATATAGAAGAAACACCCCTTACCGATAATGAACGTCGGCAATCAGTTGCATTGATGCGAGTGAATCATGCGGGTGAAGTATCTGCCCAGGCTTTGTATCAGGGACAGGCATTAACGGCAGAACTGACCAATGTTCGCGAATCGATGCGTCAGGCAGCCGCTGAAGAAAACGATCACTTGTTATGGTGCGAAAAACGTATTGATGAACTGGAGGGGCGTACCAGCCTGTTAAATCCGTTGTGGTACGTCGGTTCTTTCGTGATTGGTGCCGTGGCAGGAAAAATTGGTGATAAATGGAGTCTGGGGTTTGTTGCCGAAACTGAAAAACAGGTTATAGAACATCTCGATGAGCATCTCGGCAAGATGAGTGATGCGGATCTGCGCAGTCGTTCAATTCTTGCGCAAATGCGTGAAGATGAAAGTCATCATCAGCAAACTGCTTTAGCTGCCGGCGGCGCTCAATTGCCATGGCTGGTGCAGAAAATCATGCAGCCAATGTCGAAAGTGATGACCCGCAGCAGTTATTGGCTGTAAGCTGACGTCAATAGATTGTCGTAAACTTCAATGAAATATTGAAACGTCCCGCCTGTTCTTCAGAAGGCTCAACTCTGACCACTTCAGCCTGTGCAACAAAGTCGGCCAGGTCCGGATTATGACTTTTAATGCTGATATCCAGTATTTCCCCCTCGCTAACCATTTCATCCGCTATCAAACTTAAACCGCTGGCGCTTAAATCGAGTCCTTCTGCCTGAAAACTTTCTGTGGTATCCGGACGCTTTATCTGTACCGGACCGTTGACGCGCATTCGGAAATAATTGCGTTTTTCTTCAAAATCCTGACCTGCCATAATTTTTATCCCTTATCGATGCAGTTGCCTATCAGATGCCCCTAGCCTAAGCTAAGTTCTGTTCATTCGTCCAGAGATATCCATGTCTGTAACTCACTTAAACGCGTCACAACTGTATCACGGCTGCAATCCGGCTGATCTGCCCTTCAAAACTACCGCTACAGTGGAGCCTTTAACAGGCTTGATTGGCCAGGACAGAGCCCGCGAAGCAATTGAATTTGCAGCGAATATTCAAGCAGATGGTTATAACCTGTATGTGATGGGGGAGGCCGGCATGGGTAAAAAGTCGCTGGTCAGTGAATATCTCACCAAACATACTGCCAACCGGCCTGATGCAGAAGATTGGGCTTATTTACATAATTTTGATTTACCTCAACAGCCTAAATCATTGTCATTACCCGCCGGTGATGGTGCGCAGTTAAAACTGGATATCGAGCGGGTTATCAAAGCGCTACAGCAACAATTACCTCACGCTTTTGATGACGAATATTATCGGGGAAGAGTAAGGGCAATTGAAGAAGCCAGTCGCCAGCACCGGGTACGCTTGTTTGGTGCACTGCAGACTGAAGCGGATAAACAGGGCGTTGTACTGCTTAGAATGGAAGATGGCAGTTACGCCTTTGCAGCTCAGCATGAAGGGGAGCCTTTATCTGGCGAAGATTTTGAAGATCTGCCCTATGCCAAGAAAATGGAAACGGAAGAGGCTATCGCGAAATTACAGGTGTCAATGCAGGATACCCTGATTGAAATTCATGAATGGGAACATGACACGGTAAATAAGATTACCGCGCTGAATGATCAGGTTGCGTTAGAAGTGATAACCCGGCAAATCGATTTTTTACGCCATGCTTATCCAAAATCCGAGCCGTTACAGAATTATTTTGATGATATGCAATTTGATATTCAGAGGAATATCGAGATGTTCCTCAAAAATGAAGAGAGGCAGGAAGATGTTAATGTCGATAATTGTCTGAAGCGCTATCAGATTAACCTGATTGTGGATAATGCCGATCTGCATGGAGCTCCGGTGGTGTATCTCAATCAACCAAATCATCAGAATCTATTGGGCTGTGTTGAAAACATGGCAATGATGGGTGCACTGGTGACTGACTTTACCTTGATTAAGGCGGGCGCATTACATCGTGCCAATGGCGGCTTTTTAATTGTTGATGCCGAAAAGCTTCTGGAGCAGCCTTTTGCCTGGGAGGGGTTGAAGGCAGCGTTAAAAGCTTCCGAAATACCCCTGGAAAACCTTGAACGAACCTATAGTCTGGTGGCAACGGTTTCACTAGAACCTGAACCAATCCCGCTTTCAGCCAAAGTGATTTTACTGGGGAACCGGGATCTTTATTATCAACTGTATGAATTGGATCCCGAGTTTGCTGGATTATTTAAAGTGCTGGCTGATTTGGAAGATGAATTACCGCGTACGGCTGAAACACATATGCAAATGGCAAAATTGATTGCCTCAACAGCAATGAATGAGCATTTGCCCGCTTTGCAGCAGAGTGCAGTGGCATTAATGATTGAATATGCAGCGAGATCAATTAATGATGGGCAACAAATGTCGCTGCATATTGCTGATATGACTGATCTGTTGCGTGAAGCCGCCTATTGGACTCGCAAATACCAACAGGCTGAAATTACTGCTGATGCGGTGAATCATGCCTGGCAACAGCGTCTCAGAAGGGTGGATCGCGTTCGTTCAGTGGTTTATCAGCAAATACAGCGGCAGATTATTCAACTGGATGTGAATGGCAAGCATATCGGTCAGGTCAATGGCTTATCGGTATTGAGCATCGGCAGTTTTCATTTTGGTGAACCTACCCGCATCACTGCCAGTTGCCGATATGGTGATGATGCGATTATTGATATTGAAAGAGAAGTGGAGCTGGGGGGCAACCTGCATGCAAAAGGTGTGATGATTCTGGCTGCTTATCTGGGGTCTTTTTATGCGGCAGATAAACCGCTATCCATGGCTGCCAGTATTGTGTTTGAACAGAATTATGGTGAGATCGATGGCGATAGTGCAACAGTCGCTGAGCTGTGTGCTTTATTATCTTCTATTGCCAGAATTCCACTCAAACAATCTATCGCTATTACCGGATCAATGAACCAGTTCGGGCAGGTTCAGGCTATCGGTGGCGTTAATGAAAAGATTGAGGGCTTTTATGATGTCTGTTGTCTGGTGGGAATGACAGGCACACAAGGCGTGATTATTCCCCGCAGTAATATGCAGCATCTGATGCTGAAACCCGAAGTCAGACAATCCGTTGAGAATGGTCTGTTTCATATTTACGCTGTCGATGACATCAGCGATGCTATCAATGTGCTGAGTGAATATGAGGCTGGCGAAGCAGACGAACAGGGCAACTATCCTGAAAACAGTTTTAATGGCGCTGTCGCGGCAAGACTGGCCAATTGGGCGGAGCTGCACAAGCATGATAAAGACAGTAGCCATGAAGCAAGTGATTAGGGCTGATTTTATCTTCATCACCGCCTTGTCGGACAAGAAATAGTCACCAGCAATAGCGGAGATGAAAGATAAACAAGCCTTAGGCTATAGTTACGGTCAGGTCAGCCGTTAACCTCTACAGGCAAACACGCATAAATTGTATAGGTATGTCAGTTATGAAAAATCAATTTTTTATCAAGTCTATAGGTTTGATGCTTGGTTTTATGGTGTTACCAGTACAGGCGTTAACACCTGTTCCCGTGCCGACTGAGCCAATTTATTATGAACCGCCGGTAGTGCAAATTACCGATGAAATCCGCAAGCATAGCTGCGTTGAAATTGATGGTGCTATCAACCAGCTTCATCCATATCGTTATAGTTACAAGCCTGGCTTTTACGAGGATGGCAGTAATAAACTGGCCGCGACATTAATTGCTTTTGATACGATCCCGATTGTTGAGGGATGGTTGGGTCTGGCCTATCTGGGATATTCTTCTCTGGTAGATGAAAAAGAGGCCAGAAGAACACAGCAAGTGGAACAGAAAATAGCTATGTTGCAGCGGGTAAAAGCTGAAAAGCATTGCTTTGAATAATTAGATTATTTCGCTGTCTCATCGCATGGTTTTACTTGTAGTAGGCTTCACTTCTGGGGTAGTATCAGTTTGTAAAACTACCCAAAGAGGTAAACGCAATGAGTAGCACAATAGATATTAAAACAAAGTGGTACGAGAGCAATCACGCAACAGTTGATAGCATTAAAGCTAAGTTGCAATCCGCAAACGCAGTGAGAGATAAAATGAAAAAACTGCCTTGGTACAAAGCGGCACAGAATCCTGTAAAGCATTCTGAACGTCCGTGGTATGAAGCGAACATGGTGAAGCATCTTGATACCAAGAAAAAATGGTATGAAGCCAATTTGCGTACTGCTGTTGAAGCAGTGCGGGCGAACCGTCATTGGTATGAAGCGAACCTGGATAAAACGCCTACACAAACCCATTGGTATGAATTTGCTGATTCACAATACAGTGATTTGAAAAGGCGTTGGCAACAGGCCAACCTGGCAAAATTCCGTGAGCAGCACAGTAAATGGTATGAAGCCAACCTGGATCAGACGCCAACGGAGAAACACTGGTATGAGTTCAGTGATGAGCAGACTGCCAGTGATAAAAAATGGTATGAAGCCAACCTGCAAGCGGCTCGGGAAAGCCATCAAAAATGGTATGAAGCGAACCTGCATCCCGATCCACATGCGGATATCAAAAAGAAATGGTATGAAGCTAATATCAGTCTGGCACGTACCCAACAAATCAAGCGTGACTGGTTTGCCTACAATACCCATGTTGCTCGTGAAAATTCCAAATGGTATGAAGCGAATCAGCGTCCAGCTCAACAGCGCGATACGCATTGGTACGAAGCCAATATGGTGGATCATCTTGATAGCAAGAAAAAATGGTATGAGGCCAATTTACGCACAGCAGTAGAAACGGTTAGAGCGAATCGTCACTGGTATGAAGCCAATTTGGACAATACGCCTACGACTACCCATTGGTATGAGTTCAAAGAAGCGGGCGATACCGATTGGAAAAAACGCTTCCAAGAAGCTAATCTGGCCAAATTCCGTGAACAACACAGTAAATGGTATGAAGCCAATCTGGATCAGACGCCAACCGATAAACACTGGTATGAATTCAGTGATGAGCAGACGGCCAGTGATAAAAAATGGTATGAAGCCAACTTGCAGGCCGCTCGTGAAAGCCATCAAAAATGGTATGAAGCGAACCTGCATCCCGATCCACATGCAGATATCAAAAAGAAATGGTATGAAGCTAATATCAATCTGGCCCGTACCCAAAAAATTAAACGTGATTGGTTTGAAAACAATATGCGTTTAGCGCGCGAAGCGCAGAAAAACAAAGATAAATAAAACGTCTTACATGTCATTATTAAAAACAGCTGGTTTAACCGACCAGCTGTTTTTTTTTGGGAGAGTTATACAGGATGAAAATCACCTGCTTTACCGTTGGTGCATTTCAGGTCAATACCTATTTAATCGAGGATGAGACGACTGGTGATGCAGCAGTAATCGATACCGGCGAAACAGATGAATTAGTGCAAAAGTTGCTGTCAATCAATCCTCGTCCCCGCATACAGATGATATTGCTAACACATGGTCACCTGGACCATGCAGGAGGCCTGGTCTACTTACAATCGCAATTTGATGTGCCGACCTACCTGCCGCGAAACGAGGTTCCATTATTTGAGACATTACCGATACAGGGGGACTGGTTTGGCGAGCCAGCATTTAATCGGCCATGTGGACGAATTGACCATTTTGTCGACGATGGTGATGAAATTCAGCTGGGGAATACCAAACTGAGGTTTATCTCGACCCCTGGGCATACACCAGGCCAGGGTTGTTACTATGACGAGCAGGATATCTTTGTCGGTGACACCTTATTCTCTGGCAGCGTTGGACGCACTGACCTACCTATGGGGAATCCGGCTATAATGCAGCAAAGCTTACAACGGTTAATGCAATTACCCGGGCATTTGCGAGTGCATAGTGGTCATGGACCGGTCACAACCATTTCCCATGAGAAACAACATAATCCTTTTTTAACGTTTTTGAGACATGCATAAAAAATGGCGAATACAGATAGATTAATTGAAGGTTTTCAACGTTTTAAAAAACAATACTTTGGTCAGGACAGCCGACTTTATGCCAGTATGAAAACGGGGCAGCCAGCGAAAACCTTAATGGTTGGCTGTTGTGATTCTCGAGTTGATCCCGCGATTTTGACAGATTGTGATCCTGGGGATTTATTTACCGTCAGAAACGTCGCCAATCTGGTGCCACCCTGTGAGAATGATGGTTTACATCATGGCACCAGCTCAGCACTTGAATTTGCCGTTAATAATCTTGAAGTCGAAAACATTATTGTCATGGGGCATGCCAACTGTGGTGGTATACGTGCGCTGTGGGATGATGATGGACAACAAAACTCAAAATTCATCCATCAGTGGGTTTCAATTGCACAACCGGCAAAGGACTGGGTTAATTCGCACGCTGATGGCGATGAGGCCAGTCAGTTAAAGGCCTGCGAACAACGTGCAGTGCTAGTTTCGCTGGATAATTTGATGAGTTTTGAATGTGTTCAGCAACGGGTAGAAGAGGGTCGTTTGACCTTACACGGCTGGTATTTTGACTTGGCAGCAGGAGAGTTGCTTTGTTTTAATTCCCAAACCGGCCAGTTTGAACCGGTTCAGGAATAGCGTTTCAGGGACTTACTGAATATCTGGGAGCTGACCTGCAGGTTGTGTTCCCATTGAGTCATCTAAGTTTTCCGGCAGAGCTTCTTTCTGCTTTTTCTCAGCGGCATCAGTTTCGTTATCGTCTTCGATAATCTCTGCTTCATCTTCGCCTAGGCCAAACACATTAAATATGCCATTGAAGAAACCGGTTTTCTTCTCGTTTAACGGAACCACCACGTTAGTATCAGTGCGCTGTTCTTCCGTTAATTGGATGTTTTCAACAATCTGGGTATTGCCATCAATGTAGTCAAGCGTTTCTGCTTCATCAAAATACAAAGTGATGCGACGCTGCTCGCGTGTACCGTTTCCGGGGTGGAAACTGTATATGTAATCCCAGCGATTCGGATGGAATACATCAATTAACATCGGTGTTCCCATCACAAAAGATACCTGGCTTTTAGTCATGCCAGGTTCGAGCTTACTGAGCATTTCCTGTGTAACCTGATTGCCTTGTTGAATATCAATTCGATAAACACCAGGGATTTTGTCTTTGCTACAGGCGCTGAGAGTGAGAATAACCAAGGAAAGGCTATAAATAAGCAGGCTTTTCATTTAGTATTTGTTTCTGTGTTGATGACCAAAGTGCGATGATACGCTATTCGTAACTATTCTACGAGGCAACAATAATAATGGAAAGACAAGATTTAAGAAAAGCGGGATTGAAAATTACTCTGCCACGTTTAAAGGTGCTGGAGATTCTTGAACACTCCAAACAGCGCCATTTAAGTGCTGAAGATGTCTATAAGGCTTTGCTGGAAATGGGAGAGGAAATCGGTCTGGCAACTGTTTACCGAGTGCTTACGCAATTTGAGGGTGCAGGGCTGGTTTCACGATTAAATATTGATGGTGGACATGCGGTCTTTGAACTGGAAGATGGCGAACATCATGATCATTTGTTCTGTGTGAAATGCAATCGCATTATCGAATTTTATGATGAGGTGATTGAAGAGCGGCAAAGAGAGATTGCCAAGGCGAATGGGTTTGAAATGACCGATCACAGCCTTTACATCTATGGCATTTGCAACCGCGAAGACTGCAAAAAAGAACGATAAATCAGTTTTGTCCCTGATCCAGCATCTCCTCAGCATGTGAACGAGTTTTCTGGGTCAGGTTCATTCCGCCCAGCATCCGGGCAATTTCCTCAATGCGTTGTTCACGATTAAGTTCGCTGATTTCAGTATGGGTTTTATCTTCACCCAGAATCTTTGTAACCTGCAGTTGCTGATGAGCTTGTGCCGCGACTTGAGGCAAATGAGTAATACAGATCACCTGCTGGCTTGATGCCAGTAATTTGAGATGTTGACCAACAATTTCAGCAACGCCGCCGCCTATTCCCACATCAACTTCATCAAATATTAACGTAGGAACGCTACGTTTTCCTGCAGTAACTACCTGAATGGCCAGGCTTATCCGTGCTAATTCACCTCCCGATGCAATTTTGCCCAATTCTCCTGCCGGCTGGCCGGGATTGGTGCTGACCAACAATTGAATTTGATCCGCACCATGTTCACTGAATTTGCCATCTTCAAAGGGTGTGATAACAAATTCTATACGGCCAGCAGGTATGGCCAGTTGTTGTATGGACTGGGTAATGGTCTCCGCCAGAGGTTTAGCATGTTTTTCTCTGTTTGCACGGATCTGTGCAGATAAGTCCAGACATAATTTTTCCTGGGCTTTGAGTTGCTGAGACAACTTTGTCTGATTTTGCTGGGATTTTGACAGGCTATCCAATTCATCACACAAAGCCTGATAATGGGCAGGTAAGGCCTCAATTTCAACATGATGTTTACGCGCCAGATCATGTAACACAGCTAACTGATCTTCAACGGCTTCCAGCCTCGCCGGATCCAGATCCGCACTGTCCAGATAATGACGTAGCGAAGTGGCCGTTTCATCAAGGTTGATTGCCGCACTGTTCAGCGTCTCAATGATCTCGGTAAAACGGGGTTCGTATTGTTGTAACTTTTCCAGCTCGGTCAGTGCTGAACCAATCAGATCGTAAGCCGCACCATGCTCCTGCTCAAATAAATTATGCAGTGTTGATTCGCTGGTATGGAGAAGTTGAGCAGCATGTGCAAGCTGTTGCTGGTCCTGTAGCAGTAAGTTGATGCTCTCGTCTGTCAGTGCTAACGGTTCAAGCTCACTGACCTGATAGTTTAATAATTCCTGACGTGCCAGTTGCTGTTCAGTTTGCTGACGGATTGCAGCCAGTTGCTGCTGAATTTTTTGCCACTCGGCATGGGCTTGTTTTAATGATTTAAGCAGGGCTTTATTGTTAGCGACAATATCCAGAAGTTCGCGCTGAGTCTCCGTCCGTAACAAGGATTGGTGTTCATGCTGTCCATGAATATCAACACTTAATTCACTGATATTACGTAGTTGGGTTAATGCAACCTGTCGGGCATTGATATACGCTTTGGAGCGACCATCACGGCTGATTGTTCGGCGCAGATGACATTGATCTTCATCATCAAGTTCTTGTTCTTTAAGCCACTGTTGAAGCGGCAAGTTACTGCTGATATCAAAACTGGCTTCTATTTCAGCACGTTCACTTCCATGGCGTACCATATTTGAATCAGCACGATCCCCCAGTACCAGACCAAGGGCATCCACCAATATGGATTTACCGGCCCCGGTTTCACCCGTTAGTGAAGTCATGCCGGATTTAAAAGTTAAGGATAAATCTTCTACCACCGCCAGCTGGCGAACAGTTAACGCTATCAACATGTCAGTTTTCGGCCCCATTCCAGTTTGGCACGCAAAATTGAATAATGATCATGATCTTCAAGATGCAGTAAATCTATACGGTTTAGATGACGCTGAATTCGGACAGTATCGCCAGGTTTAAGCTCGTGGCCAGGACGTCCGTCACAAGTGACCATTGCTGTGGTAATGTTATTTTCACTTAATGTAATGTCAATAATGCTGCTGCCCGCAATCACTAGAGGACGATTGCTCAAAGTGTGTGGACAAACTGATGCTAACACCACCGCATCCAAATCAACATCAAGAATCGGACCTCCCGCTGACATGGCATAAGCGGTTGAGCCGGTGGGCGTAGCAACCACTAATCCATCAGCACGTTGGCTGTTTAAAAACCGTCCATTGATATGGGTTTCAAATTCAATCATATGTCGGCTTTGATGTGAATGCACCACTACATCGTTCATGGCAATGCTAATTGGATCTTCAGCATTATTCAGGTGGGCTTGTAACAAAAACCGATTGTCATGCCGATATTGGCCGTCAAGAATTCGACCTAACTGAGATTGCAGATTATTCAGGGTGACATCAGCTAAAAAACCCAGCCGGCCAACATTTACGCCAACAACCGGTAAATCAAATCCTGCCAGGGCTCGTGAGGCAGATAGCATGGTGCCATCCCCGCCAATCGCTATAGTTAAATCACATTTTGAAGGAAACTCTGCGATCGAAATAACTTCCAAATCAGGTAAAAAACTTATCGGCTCGTTGCAAAATACCTGTAACTCTCTGGATATCAGGAATTCATTTATTTGAATTACAGCAGTTTCCAGGACAGGATCATCCTTACGGATGAACAGGCCGATACGTTTAAATGTGTTATTCATCATCGAATTTGCATTTGAGTTTTATCAAAAAATAGTCAGCTGATGGTAATGGTTTTGTCATCAAATCCAAAGCAAAATTGACCGCTTAATAAAAACTCGGTGAACGTTACTATCTCTGAGTCTTATAGATGCTAGAATATGTCGATTTAATCCAATCAATCAATGAGGATACACATGGCGACTGAACGTACTCTGTCAATTATCAAACCGGACGCGGTAGCAAAGAATGTTATTGGTGAGATTTACTCACGTTTCGAGAAAGCTGGTCTGTCTATCGTAGCAGCCCGTATGGTGCATCTTACACAGCAGCAAGCTGAAGGCTTTTACGCGGAACATAAAGAACGTCCATTTTTTGGCGATTTGGTGAGTTTTATGACTTCTGGCCCTGTCATGATTCAGGTTCTGGAAGGTGACAATGCGGTTATTACTCATCGCGATCTGATGGGTGCAACCAATCCTGCTGATGCGGCACCTGGCACCATTCGTGCTGATTTTGCGCAAAGTATTGATGAAAATGCTGTTCATGGTTCTGATTCTGCTGAAAGTGCAGCACGTGAAATTGCGTATTTCTTTACTGATGATCAATTGTGCGCTCGCACACGCTAATCAATAACTGATGGCAACTGCACTGACCAATCTGCTTGGTCTGGATCTGAAAGGTCTGGAAGGGTTTTTCATCGAAATCGGTGAGAAACCCTTCCGTGCGCGTCAACTTTTACAATGGATTCACCAATATCGTGTCACTGATTTTGCCCAGATGAGTAATCTGAGCAAATCGTTGCGCGAAAAACTGAGTCAGATTGCCGAGATACGCGTACCCGAATTGTTACACGAGCACATATCCACTGATGGAACCCGTAAATGGATCATCAAAATGGATGGTGATAATTCCATTGAAACGGTATTTATTCCGGAAAATGGTCGTGGGACTTTATGTGTGTCCTCTCAAGTGGGATGTGCCTTAACCTGTACTTTTTGTTCAACCGGTCAACAAGGTTTTAATCGCAACCTCAGTGCTGCCGAGATTATTGCTCAGTTGTGGATTGCCAATGAGGCTTTAGGTAAAGACCCCAAAGGCAATCGAATGGTCACCAATGTGGTGATGATGGGCATGGGAGAACCGCTGACAAATTACAATAATGTGATTTCAGCGATGAATCTTATGCGTGATGATTTGGCATATGGTATTTCCTGGCGACGGTTAACATTGAGCACCTCAGGTGTCGTGCCAATGATTGATCGTCTGAAAGAAGATTGCCATGTCAGTCTGGCCATATCATTACATGCTGCGAACGATAAATTACGCAGCGAGATTATTCCGTTAAACGATAAATACCCGATTGCTGAATTATTAGCGGCTTGTAAACGATATGTGACGGGTGAGCAATTGCGTCGTCACATCACAGTTGAATACGTGATGCTCGCAGGAATTAATGACTCGGAAAAGGATGCACGGGATCTGATCCGGATTTTGAAAGGCATACCGAACAAAATCAATCTCATTCCATTTAACCCCTTCCCGGGCACCGATTACCAGTGCTCTTCAAAAAATGTCATTAATCGTTTTAAAGAGCAGTTGATCGCGGCCGGTCTGGTTGCGACTGTACGAAAAACCCGTGGTGATGATATCGTGGCAGCCTGTGGTCAACTGGCAGGCGAAGTTCAGGATAAAACTCGTCGTACTCAAAGATTAGCTGAACGGGAGGTTGTTTTCGTCCGATGAAATCATTTTTGAAAATAGGTTTTCTGGCGACATCAATCATAATGCTTACCGCATGTGGTACAACCGGGCCACGTGAGCATATTGCGCCGGATCCCAAGGCGGCTGAATTGAATATGCAATTGGGATTGAGTTATCTGCAACGTGGTGATTATGAAATCGCCATGGAGAAGCTTAATAAAGCGTTGAAACAAAATCCAAATTTACCCAGTGCTCACAATACTATCGCCTTGCTTTATCAACGACTGGGTGAAGATGAAAAAGCCGAAAAACATTTTAAAGAAGCAGTTAGCAGAGCTCCGGAATATTCCGAAGCACAAAATAACTATGGTGTGTTTCTGTGCCAGCAAGGCAAATATGTAGAGGCTGAAAAGCGGTTTTTAAAATCCGTGGAAAACCCGCTCTATCAAAGTGCTGCCATGGCCTATGAAAACGCTGCACTCTGTACCAGACAAATTCCGGATCTGGTCAAAGCTGAATCCCATTTCAGACGGGCGTTACAGATCAATCCAAATCTGAGTAAATCATTAATTGGGATGGCTGATTTGAGCTATGAACAAAAGAATTACATGCAGGCACGCGCTTATGTTCAGCGTTACAGTAGTGTTTCTCCGTGGACACCACAGGCTTTACTAACCGCGATTAAAACTGAATCCAAATTGGGCAATGAAGACGCCGTATCAAGTTACGAGTTAATTATGCGAGCCCGTTTTCCGGATTCTGATGAAATGCGCATGGTCAATGAAGGTATTTAACGTTTATGACTGAGAGTCATTCAGAAGAACCAAATGTTGTTTCATCATCAGTGGACGTTGGTAGACGACTGCGGGAAGCTCGCGAAGCAAAAAAAATCTCGGTTTCTGATGCGGCAGCCCAGTTGAGGGTGACTCGCAGCGCCATTGTCCATCTCGAAGAACAAGACTGGGATAAGCTGCACGGTCGAACCTATGCCCGTGGTTATTTCCTGAGTTATACAAAGTTTTTGGGGCTTCCACAGGATGAAATGCTGGCAGGTTTTAATATCGAATTCACCGAGACTGATAAAAGAAGCCCATCGGTAGCACCAATTCAACAGATTAAACCTGCAAAATCAACATTCCCCTGGCTGCCTTTGATATTGCTGATTACCGTGGCAGTTTTGACCTGGTTTGCCTACCAGCAATGGCAGGCGACGCAAATTGTACAGAATAATGAGCCGGCAGAGAGAACACTGCTTGAACCATTGGATGAGCCGGAAACCGAGAATAATGTTAATCCTGTTCCAGTGACTGAGTCTAATGATATCAGCCTGGAGGAACAACCTTTATCACCAGATGAAACCGATACATCTGAGCCAACTTTGGATACCGCGGATACCGCCCTCGATGAACCATTTGAAGCTGAGATAACCCCACCTGCAGAAGTTGAAGATGCAGAACCTGCTACAGCAGAAGCTACAACTGAAAAGAACCTTATCATTGGTTTGGATGCAGATTGCTGGGTTGAAGTCAGAGATGCCAGTCAGCAAGTTCTGATTAGTCGTGTGGTCAGAGCAGGTAATACGGTCGAATTGACCGGTACGCTACCTTTACAAGTTTCATTGGGGCAGGCGAATGCCGCTTCTGTCAGATTTGATGGCGATATCATCGATATTACTGAATACACTCGCGGTAATGTGGCTCGATTTACCTTGGGAGAAGATTCTTAATGCAAACTGCTTCACCGATAAAACGTCGAAAATCACGTCAAATTATGGTTGGTAATGTCCCGGTAGGCGGTGATGCGCCGATTGCCGTTCAAAGCATGACCAATACCGAAACAACAGATGTTGCTGCCACCGTTGATCAGATCCAGAGATTACAGAAAGTGGGTGCTGATCTGGTTCGGGTCTCTATCCCTTCAATGGATGCGGCAGAGGCTTTTGGTGCGATTCGTAAGTTAGTGGATATCCCTTTAATTGCCGATATTCATTTCGATTATAAAATTGCGCTGCGGGTGGCTGAGCTGGGTGTTGATTGCCTGCGTATTAATCCGGGCAATATTGGTCGCGAAGATCGGGTGCGGGCTGTTGTCGACAAGGCACGAGATTTTGGTATTCCAATCCGCATTGGTGTCAATGCCGGTTCATTGGAAAAAGAATTACAAAAAAAATATGGTGAACCAACGCCTGAAGCTTTAGTCGAGTCGGCCTTACGCCATATTGATATTCTGGATCGCCTTAATTTCCCGGATTTTAAAGTTAGTTTGAAAGCATCTGATGTGTTCATGACAGTGCATGCCTATCGTCAACTGGCTGACCAGATTGAGCAGCCTTTGCATCTGGGTATCACCGAAGCAGGAAGTCTGCGCAGTGGAGCAGTCAAATCAGCGATAGGTCTAGGTATGCTACTTGCGGAAGGCATTGGCGATACCATTCGAGTTTCATTGGCCGCTGATCCTGTCGAAGAAATTCGCGTCGGTTTTGATATTTTAAAAAGCCTGCGCATTCGCAGCAAAGGAATTAACCTTATTGCCTGCCCATCCTGTTCCAGACAGGAATTTGATGTGATTTCAACAGTCAACGCTCTGGAAGCCAGACTGGAAGATATTATTGAACCGATGGATGTGGCTGTTATCGGTTGTGTGGTAAATGGCCCAGGTGAAGCTAAAGAAGCGGCAATTGGTCTGACTGGCGGTTCACCCAATCTGTTATATCGTGATGGTAAACCGCATCATAAATTAGATAATGAATCATTGGTTGATCAGCTGGAAAAAGAAATTCGTCAACGGATTTCGCTGCGAAGTGAACAACCCGAAAAAGTAATTCCGATAAAGGACATAAGCTAAAGGTGGCAGAGATTATCCGTTCTGTCCGGGGAATGAATGACATTCTTCCGGAAATGACGCCGTACTGGCAAGTAGTGGAAACCAGCCTGAAACAGGTTCTCGATAGCTACGGTTATCAGGAAATACGGTTACCCATTCTGGAAAAAACCGAATTATTCAAGCGGTCTATAGGCGAAGTCACGGACATCGTTGAAAAAGAAATGTACACCTTTGATGATCGTAATGGTGACAGCCTCACTCTGCGTCCAGAGGGCACCGCTGGATGCGTCAGGGCGGCCATGGAACATGGTATGTTCAATCAGCAACAACGACTCTGGTATATGGGGCCCATGTTTCGCCATGAACGTCCTCAAAAAGGTCGCTATCGCCAATTCCATCAGTTAGGTGTCGAAGCCTATGGCTTCAGTGGACCCGATATCGATGCAGAGATGATCCTGCTAACGGCCAGGTTATGGAAAAAGCTCGGATTAAAAGATATTACCCTGCAGATAAACTCTCTGGGCAGTACAGAAGCTCGTATTAAATATCGTCAAAAGCTGGTTGAATATTATCAAGCTAATCATGAGCAACTTGATGAGGACAGTCAACGGCGTTTATTGAGCAATCCTTTACGCATTCTGGACAGTAAAAATCCTGAAATGCAGATGCTTAACCAGGCTGCACCTAAGTTGATAGATTATCTAGATGCAGAGTCAGCTGAACACTTTGAGCAATTATGCGCTACCTTAACGGAAGCCGGAATTGCTTTTGAAGTTAACCCCCGACTGGTCCGTGGACTGGATTATTACGGCAAAACAGTTTTCGAATGGGTAACCGATCAACTGGGTGCCCAGGGAACAGTATGTGCGGGCGGGCGCTATGACGGACTGATAGATCAACTTGGCGGTAAGGCTTCCACTGCGATAGGTTTTGCCATCGGGCTTGAACGTTTGATTTCACTACTGGAAGCGGGTGGAGTACTGCCTGAAATATCCGGGCCTGACGTCTATCTGGTTGCAGTAGGGGATGTCGCCGCCGCACAATCATTATTATTAGCAGAGAGTCTGAGAGACCAACTTCCTCAACTTCGCTTGATTAGCCACTGTGGTGGTGGTAGTTTTAAAAGCCAATTTAAGCGGGCTGATCGCAGCGGAGCGCGCTGGACCTTAATTTTGGGGGAAGAGGAAATGGCGCAGCAAACCATTGGTGTGAAAACCATGGCCACAGGCGAGCAACAGACGTTAGCCTGGTCTGAACTAGCGAATTTTCTTTCTGCTTCGGCATTCAACTAACAGTTAACAAAAATAAGTAGAAATATGACGCCACTAAATATCGCCGAATGGCAATCACTTGATAGACACTATTCCGATATCAAATATCTGTCGATGCGTGAACAATTCGCACTGGATTCAGGACGTTTTGAACGTTTCTCAATTCGCTCTGGGGATTTACTGCTCGACTATTCAAAGAACCGCATTACTCAGGAAACCATCGATAAGCTAATTGCGCTGGCAGATGCGGTTAATATTCAGGAATGGATAGAACGAATGTTTTCGGGTGATCAGATTAATCACACCGAAGGTCGTGCTGTTTTACATACGGCATTGCGCAATCGATCTAATACACCGGTTATGGTGGATGGTCAGGATGTCATGCCGCAGGTCAATGCAGTATTGGACAAAATGGCTGCTTTCTGCGAACAGGTGCATTCTGGTAAATGGTTAGGATTCAGCGGTAAAAAAATTACGGATATCGTTAATATCGGTATTGGTGGATCTGACCTCGGCCCAGCCATGATTTGCGATGCGCTTGAGCCTTATGGTATTGATGGCATTCAGGCCCATTTTGTTTCCAATGTTGATGGTACTGATCTCAGTACAACACTGGAAAAACTGAATCCTGAAACTACACTTTTTGTTGTGGCCTCGAAAACCTTCACGACTCAGGAAACCATAACTAACGCTCAATCAGCACGGAACTGGTTTCTGAAGGCAGCAACTCAGGCTGATGTGGCAAAACATTTTGTTGCCGTATCAACCAATGCTAAGGAAGTTGCCAAGTTCGGTATTGATACTGCCAATATGTTCGAAATATGGGACTGGGTGGGTGGTCGATACTCTTTATGGAGTGCTATTGGTCTACCGATTGCATTGTATGTTGGCATGGATAATTTCCTACGATTGCTGGATGGTGGACATGAAATGGATAAGCATTTCCGTACCAAGCCATTGGCAGAAAATATTCCGCTGATTATGGGAATGCTGGGGATCTGGTATATCAATTTCTTTAACGCCCAGACCCATGCAATCGTTCCCTATGATCACTCACTGGCGCGTTTTCCGAGTCACATGCAACAGTTGGATATGGAAAGCAACGGTAAGTTTATTAACCGTCAGGGCGCTCGCATAAGTTATAAAACGGGACCGGTTATCTGGGGCACACCTGGTACCAATGGCCAACATGCTTACTTTCAACTGATTCATCAGGGTACACAGTTAATTCCGGTGGATTTTGTGTTACCGGTCAACAGTCATTATCCTGAATGTGATCATCAATCCATTTTATTGGCCAATGGTTTGGCTCAATCAGAAGCATTGATGAAAGGTAAAACGGCTGAGGAAGTCAGAGAAGAGTTGGTCAAGGAAGGCTATGAAGGCAAAGCCCTGGATGCATTATTGCCGCATAAAGTCTTCCCGGGTAATCGTCCGAGTAATGTATTGTTATTTCCTAAATTAACGCCGGAAATGTTGGGACAGCTTGTCGCTCTCTATGAGCACAAAGTATTTGTTCAGGGGGTTATCTGGAACATCAATTCGTTTGACCAATGGGGTGTTGAGCTTGGTAAACAGCTTGCAAAAGCTATTTTGCCGGATTTGCAGAGTAATGCCGAAATCTCAGTACATGATAGTTCTACTACCGAGCTTATCAGACTGATCCGTACCTTGCGCCAATAGATAAATCAAAGCGGCTCGTAACTGACGAGCCGCTCTCATCATCAAGAGTTAATGCTTTTTACGAATAATCAATCCAGCCAAAGGTGGTAAGTTCAAAACAATTGAGTAAGGTCTGTCAGACCAGCTTATTGAATCGCTCTGAATTACCTGACTAACAGAATAATTACTGCCACTGTAGTACTCCGAGTCAGAATTGATGACAACCTCATATTCGCCTGCTTCAGGCACACCAATGCGATAATTATCCCTCACGACAGGTGTGAAATTGAACACTGCCACAGCGATGGAATCCTGTCCCTGTCGCAGGTAGCTTAGTACGGACTGTTCCCGATCATTGCAATCAATCCATTCGAACCCATGTGCATCAAAGTCATGATAATGAAGCGCCGGGCTCTCTCGGTAGACTTTATTTAAATCAGTGACCAGCTGTAATAGGCCCTGATGTTTTGGGTAATCCAGTAAATACCATTCCAGTGCTTTTTCACTATTCCACTCACTGCCCTGACCAAATTCTGATCCCATAAATAATAATTTTTTGCCGGGATAGCTGTACATAAAGGTATAAAGTAATCGCAGATTAGCAAATTGCTGCCACTCATCTCCGGGCATTTTGTATCGCATCGAACCTTTACCATGTACAACTTCATCATGTGAAAAAGGCAATACAAAATTTTCGGTAAATGCATAAAGCAAACCAAAGGTAAGCTGATCATGATGATAGCGACGATGAATCGGATCCTGTTTCATATACTCAAGGATGTCGTGCATCCAGCCCATATTCCACTTCATCGAGAAACCCAGTCCGCCCATATCTGCTGGTCGAGAAACCATTGGATAGGAGGTGGATTCTTCCGCGGCGATAATACAACCAGGGTGAGACTGATGCAGTATGGTATTAACTTCTTTGAGAAAGCTGATGACCTCAAGATTCTCACGGCCACCATGAATATTAGGTAACCATTGACCTTCCTGACGTGAATAATCGAGATAAAGCATCGACGCGACTGCATCGACGCGTAATCCATCTATGTGGCATTCTTCCAGCCAGAAAAATGCACTGGATAACAGGAAGTTACGAACCTCGTTGCGGCCGTAATTAAAGATTAATGTACCCCAGTCCTGGTGTTCTCCACGACGGGGATCTTCATGTTCATAGAGCGCGGTACCATCAAACTTGGCAAGGCCGAAGCTGTCTTTGGGAAAATGTCCAGGCACCCAATCCAGTAACACACCAATATTATTTTGATGGCATTGGTCGACAAAATATCGAAAATCATCCGGTGAGCCGAACCTGCTGGTTGCAGCATAATAACCTGTGGTTTGATAACCCCAGGAAATATCCAGAGGGTGTTCGGTGATCGGTAAAAGCTCAATATGAGTGAAGCCCATTTTACGGACGTATGGCACCAGTTTGTCGGCAAGTTCGCGGTAACTGCAGAAGCTGCCATCACTGCGCTTTTGCCAGGAACCGAGATGGACTTCATAAACGCTATGTGGCGCATGGAGCCATTTTGTATGCTCTCTGTTGGACATCCATTCTTTGTCCTGCCATTGATAGTTGCTGTCAAAAATCACTGATGCAGTACCGGGACGAAGTTCTGCCTGCTGGCAATATGGATCCATTTTCAGATGCAGACTGCCATCATGATAGTTACGTATTTCAAATTTGTAGAGTTCACCAATTTCCAGACCTGGAATGAATAATTCCCATACACCAGTACTGCCTCTGGAACGCATGGGATGACAGCGTCCATCCCAACGGTTGAATGTGCCGACAACGCTGACACGTTGGGCATTGGGTGCCCAGGTGGCAAACATCACACCTTGTACACCGTTTACTGTGCGCTTGTGAGATCCCAGAATTCGGTAGGCATGCCAGTGTTTACCCTCCGCAAACAAATACAGATCGTAATCCGAAATTTGCGGTGGGAAGCAGTACGGATCGTAATGACTCTGAATTTGATTTTGTGAAGTGGTACGATGAATCTGGTATGGCGTTTCTAAATCATCAGAACGGCCTGTCCACTCAAAAATATCTGTACCCTCAACCCGCTTCATAGGCAGATTGTTTCCTACCGTGGCGGATTCGGTATGAGGTAAGAAAGCCCTGACATACACGCCGCTTTTGGTCGGATGACGACCCAAAACTGCAAAAGGATCATGATGTCTGGCTTCTATGATTTTAAGTTGGTCATCTGTCAAATTTTGTTCAAAAACCATAGATATACTGTCCCGTAAATTTTTCTATTGCTGTCCACCTTAACGATGTGGCACGCTTAAAGCCATTACAACATATTTCACTGCATAGCTGGCTGGAGATTTGAATATGCCCAAAAATAATAGCACGCGTTTTGTCAGTCGACTGACCAGAGATACTCTGGCGTTGATTCTAGCAGGCGGGCGTGGTTCACGTTTGAAACAACTGACTGGTTGGCGTGCAAAACCCGCTGTACCCTTTGGTGGAAAATTCAGGATTATAGATTTCCCTCTATCAAACTGCGTCAATTCGGGGATCCGCAGAGTAGGGGTGTTAACACAGTATAAAGCGCATTCATTGATAAGACATATCCAACAGGGCTGGGGCTTTATGCGTGGTGCTTTGGGAGAGTTTGTCGAGTTGTTGCCAGCCTCACAGCGTACCGAGCAGGGTTGGTATACCGGCACCGCCGATGCGGTATATCAGAATATCGACATTCTACGCAATCATGGCCCTGAGTATGTATTGATCCTGGCAGGCGATCATATTTACAAAATGGATTATGGTGATATGTTGGCTGAACATGTTGCGCAAAATGCCGATATGACTATTGGTTGTATCGAGGTACCATTGGACCAGGCCAGAGCTTTTGGGGTCATGTCGGTTGATTTGAATCACCGTATTATCGCTTTTAATGAAAAACCTGCAAATCCAACGCCGATTCCGGGGCATGATGATGTTGCATTGGCTTCAATGGGGATTTATATTTTCAATGCTGGTTTCTTGTATGAGCAGTTGATAAAGGATGCTGACAATTCAAGATCCAGTCATGACTTTGGTCATGACATTATCCCGTCCTTAATTGAGAAATATAAAGTTGTCGCTTTTCCTTACAAAGATGTGCAGGGCAATGATCCAGGATACTGGCGTGATGTGGGAACAATAGATGCTTTCTGGTCGGCGAATCTTGAATTAATTGGTGTTACACCAGAACTGAATCTTTACGACGAAGAGTGGCCAATCTGGACGCATCAGGCCCAATTGCCGCCTGCCAAGTTTGTTTTTGATGATGACGATCGGCGGGGTATGGCTGTTGATTCAATGGTCTCAGGGGGGTGCATTATTTCCGGATCCGTTGTGAGGCACTCGGTTCTGTTTTCCAATGTAGAAGTCCATAGTTTCAGTCTGATAGAAGATAGTGTGGTATTACCGGATGTCTCTGTGGGCAGGCACTGTCGCCTGAAGAAAGTTGTGCTTGATAAAGGCTGTATCGTCCCTGAAGGAACGGTTATTGGCGAAGATCCTGAACTTGATGCTCAACGTTTTGAAGTTTCACCCAATGGTGTTGTATTAGTCACACCTGAAATGCTGGGGCAAAATTACCGTTATGTCCGATAAATTAAAAGTCGTTTTATGCTGGCACATGCACCAGCCGCAATATAGTGAACCGATGGGCGGAAGCTATCAGCTCCCTTGGACCTATTTGCATGCAATAAAAGATTATGTCGATATGGCCTGGCATCTCGAACAAATCCCTGAGGCTCGGGCGGTGGTTAATTTCGCACCTACCTTACTGGAACAGATTGATGATTATGATCAGCAACTGAAAGGCCGCTTTAAAGGAACAGGATGTCTGAAAGATCCTTTGTTAATTGCGCTGGATTCACCGGTGCAACCAGTTCATATTGAAGAGCGCCAAACAATACTAAATGCTTGTCTGCGCGCCAATGATGAGAAGCTTATAGCGCCGTTTCCAATATTTGCAAAACTTGCTGAAATGGCATGCTGGGTCTTGGAAGAGAAGCAGCGTCTGGCCTACCTAAATGATCAATTCCTGGTGGATATGCTGGTTTGGTACCATCTGGTGTGGATGGGCGAGTCAGTGAGGCGCAACGATATTCGTATTCAGGCCTTAATGAAAAAAGGCCAGCAATTTAATTTTCATGATCGCCGGCAATTGATGATCGTTATTGGTGAGTTGCTGAGTGATGTTATTCCACGTTATCGACGACTCGCAGAGGCCAAAAAAGTTGAGTTATCGGTAACGCCTTACGCTCATCCGATAGTGCCATTATTACTGGATATTAATAGCACGCTGGAAGCGATGCCGGATGCCCTGTTGCCACAAATTCGGCAGTATCCTGGTGGAGATGTCCGCACCGATTGGCATATGGAAAAAGGTCTGGAAGTATTTGAGTCATTTTTTGGTTTCCGTCCCAAAGGCTGCTGGCCATCTGAAGGTGCAGTTTCAAAGCCAACTATTGAGTCGATAGCCAAACATGGCTTTAGTTGGACTGCCAGTGGTGAAAATGTCTTACGAAACAGTCTGCAGAAAAGTGCTTTGCCTGACAGTAGCATTCATAAGCCTTATCAACTAGAAGCGGTAGGTCCTGCATGCTTTTTCCGAGATGATGGTTTATCCGATTTAATTGGTTTTACCTATACCAAATGGAGTGCTGAAGATGCTGTTAACGACTTTATTCATCATCTGACTAATATTAAAGCTACGACAGAGGGTGATGCCGATAGAGTTGTTTCAGTCATTCTGGATGGAGAAAATGCCTGGGAACATTATTCCTATAATGGGTTTTATTTTTTGCAAAGCCTGTATAAACAGCTTTCCAGACATCCGGATATAGAATTGACCACTTTCTCAGATTGTCTGGAGAATGGCGTTAAACCCGCATTATTACCTGAAATGGTAGCTGGTAGCTGGGTTTACGGTACTTTCTCCACCTGGATTGGTGATGTTGATAAAAATCGGGCATGGGATCTGCTGAGTCAGGCTAAACAGGTTTATGACGAAAAAATTGCTGCTGCAGAGATTGATGAAGATCTGCTACAGGCAATTGATAAACAGCTGGCTATTTGTGAGGGATCGGATTGGTTCTGGTGGTTTGGCGATTACAACGCAGCAGACAGTGTCAGTGATTTTGAACGACTGTTCCGTTTGCATTTATCAAACCTTTATCAAATGTTGGGAGAAGAAGTGCCTCAAATATTGTCAGAGGTTGTGTCATTAGGAGGAGGAGAAGCCGAGCAGGGTGGCACAATGCGTCGTGGCGGCTAATTAATGAAACAGGCTCATATCTTTGATAATCGTCGGACCGGTGTATTGCTGCATATCACCAGTTTACCCAGTAGAAACTTAGGGGCAGATGCCTACCGTTTTGTGGATTTTTTGCACCAATCAGGGGTAACAGTCTGGCAGATGCTGCCATTAGGACCTACCCATGATGATGGTTCGCCTTATCAATGTTTATCGGCTCATGCTGGCAATAACAAACTGTTATGTGAAGCTTATATTAAAGCTCAACCCTGGGTGCACACCGAAGATCTGGCGGGTAAAAAAATCTACACAATCGTGGCAAATGCTTACAAGCAATTCTACGAAAATGCTAATGAGGCTGACTGGGCTGCCTTTGATAGTTTTTGTCAGCGACAGGCATTTTGGTTGGAAGATTATATTCTGTATCGTGAAATACGTAATCTGAATCATGCACTACCATGGTTTGACTGGCCAGTTGAGTTTCGTGACAGAGACCCGGCCACGCTGAAAGACTTGGCTGAGCAACGTGCAGAATCCCTGAATATTCGCCGATTTGAACAGTTTCTGTTTTTCCAGCAATGGAACAATTTAAAAACCTATGCCAATCAGAAGAACGTCAAATTGTTTGGTGATATGCCAATTTTCGTTGCCCATGACAGTGCCGATGTATGGGCAGCACCGGAATTGTTTACCCTCGATGAGACAGGGCAGGCCACAAAGGTAACCGGTGTTCCGCCTGATTATTTTTCTGCAACGGGACAACGTTGGGGTAACCCGCTTTATGAATGGCAGGCGCACATTGACGAAGATTTTGATTGGTGGGTAAAACGTTTGTCGACTCAGCTCGAGCTGTTTGATTTAATCCGTATAGATCATTTCAGGGGGTTTGAGTCATGTTGGGAGATTCCGGCCAGTTGCGAAACGGCAATGGAAGGTGAGTGGGGTAAAGCCCCAGGTGAAGCGTTATTTAATAAATTGGTAGCAAACTTTGGTGAGCTTCCTCTTGTTGCCGAAGATCTGGGAATAATCACTGAAGAAGTAACTGCGTTACGAGAACAATTTGCCATGCCTGGCATGAAGATTCTGCAATTTGCCTTTGGGGGTGATGCTGACAATCCTTATCTTCCACATCAACACTGCAGGGATAGTATTACTTATACCGGCACTCACGATAACAACACCAGTCTTGGATGGTATCATGAGCTTGATGATGCAACCCGGCATCATATGCATCAATATATCGGACCCAGCGATGAAGCAATGCCCTGGTTACTTATCCGGGTAGCATTAAAATCAGTCTCTCAACTTGCCGTTATTCCTATGCAGGATTTACTTGAGTTAGGTGGTGAACATCGAATGAATGTTCCCGGTACCATGGAAGATAACTGGATGTGGCAGTTTGAGTGGAATATGCTCTCTGAATATTGCTCAGGTAATTTAAGTGCCTTAAACAAAATATATGGACGTATCATTGATGAATAATATAGAAGATTATTTTTTTAGTGAGTCTCATATTTGGCTGGAAGAGCAAGGTGATGGAATTTTTACACTTGGTATCACTGAACATGCTCAGAATAGCCTTGGAGATATTGTATTTGTGGAGTTGCCTGCTGAAGGGCAACAGTTTGCAGCGGGTGAAGAGTGTGCAGTCATTGAATCGGTAAAATCAGCCTCGGATGTGATTATGCCGATTAGTGGTGAAGTCATTGCAATAAATCAGCAACTGGTCGAAATGCCTGAACTGATTAATCAGGAACCTTTTAACAATGGATGGATTGTGCGGTTTCGCTCTGAGGTTCCGTATGAAGAAATAGCTGCAGAATTAATGTCTTCCGCTGACTACGAGGCTTTTCTGGACCAATAGATGGCACCTAATATACTGGGTTGCCTAGCACCTGTTAAATGGCGCAAATCAAGTGCGTTATGTTGCAAAGTCTGTTCAGCAAACCATGCAAAGGCGGCCGACTCGACCCATTGTGGATCTAAACCGATTTCAGCGGTAGTGCCGACAATAATCGGCGCTAAATCCTTCCTTAGTTGCTTAACTAAAGCAGTATTTTTTGCCCCACCACCACAGATATAAAGTTTGTCTGTTTGAGCGGCGTATTGATGAATAGCATCTGCAATTGTCGACGCGGTTAATGCCAAGAGTGTGGCTTGAATATCCTGTGGTGGTAGATCTGCGCAATTAGCAGCAATTATCTTCTGCATTAACCAGTTTTGGTTAAATAATTCACAACCTGTGCTTTTAGGGATTTCCCGTTTGAAATAGGGATCAGACTTTAAAGTTAATAACAGGGATTGATTAACCTCCCCAGCTTCAGCCCATAGCCCGTCATTATCAAAAGCCTGATGTTTATGCTTTTGTATCCAGGAATCCATCAGAGTGTTACCTGGCCCGGTATCAAATCCTTGAAGTGAACTATGTGGGGCTTTGGTTAAGATGGTGATATTACTAATGCCACCAATATTGACGATGACCCTGTTTTCGCTATCAGAACGAAACATAGCAGCGTGGAAGGCTGGAACTAATGGTGCTCCCTGACCTCCATTTACCATATCACGCTGACGGAAGTCACATACTGTGGTTATACCGGTTTTTTCCGCAATAACATTACCATTGCCGATTTGCATGCTAAAGGGATAAATTGAGTCAGGAGAGTGAAAAACTGTCTGGCCATGACAACCAATACCATCAACTTGATGGGGTGACACATCAGCAGATTCCAGCAGATTAAATATCGCGTCTGTATAGGCATGGCCAAGCTGGATGTCGAGCTCGCCCAACTGGGATAGCTGACATTGTTGAGAGCGGATTAATGTTCTTAAAGCAGTTTGCAGATCTTTCGAAAAATCCGCACTATGAAAACCAATTAATTTCGGTTGGTCGGTCGGTGATGTCTCGATTAATGCAACATCAATTGCATCAAGACTAGTGCCTGACATTACACCGACATAAAGTCCCATTATTGATATGGCTAGTCTTGACGAAATGCCAATGTTGGAACTTGCAGATTATCCAAGCTGGCAAGCAATGGTAGTGACAGCGTTTTGAACTCTGCCAGATATTGACCAGGAATCGGTTCAGCTTTAGGTAAAGTGACGGTTAATGGGTTTTTATGCACGCCGTCGATTCGGAATTCGTAATGCAAATGTGGCCCGGTTGCTAGTCCACTGCTACCAATATATCCAATGACTTCACCTTGTCTTACCCGTTGGCCAGCGCGAATACCACTCTTATATTTAGACATATGGGCAAATAGCGTGGTGTATCGTCCACCATGTGACAGGATAACTGTACGACCATAACCGCCCTTATTACCAACGAATGCTACTTTGCCATCGCCAGTTGCCAGAATAGGCGTTCCAGTTGCAGCAGCGTAGTCAACGCCACGGTGGGGACGGTTAGTTTTTAATACAGGGTGTTTACGATTTGGATTAAAGCCTGAACTTATACGTGAAATAGGAACAGGGGTACGTGTAAATGCTTTACGCATGCTGTCGCCGTCTGGGGTGTAAAAACGACTTTCACCATTGCTGTCAGTGAATCGAATAGCTCGGAAGGTTTTGCCGCGATTGGTAAATTCTGCTGCCAGGATTTCACCATCAGCAATCTTCTCTCCATCCAGGAAGTTTTCATTATAAATAACTTTAAAACTGTCACCCTGACGTAAGTCCAATGCAAAATCGATATCCCAACCGAAAATGTGCGCCATTTGCATAATCAATTTATCTGACATGCCGGCTTTTTGGGCATCTAAAAAGAGTGAGCTTTGAATTTCACCCGCAACCAGTTGGCGGTGCTTATCGAGTTCTCGTTCAATGAGATCTGTTTCAAAGCCTTTTTCAGTTGACGTTAAGGTCAATGTTTTCATTGGAGTTAATTGTAATTGCAGCTGTTTCAGTTCCAGCTTCTGCTCATTATCCGTCACTGTTCCAAAACGAAGCACTTGACCGGGTCTGAGATTGAGAAGGGCTTTTGCATCTTCACCAGCCGTCTGGGCAACAACATAAACATCACGTGCAGTTAAACCTGCACGGGGAAAAATCAAGGAAAGGTTATCGCCTGATTTTACTTCAATTTCTTGCCAACTCAGTTCGTCTGAAGCGGTTTCACTGTCAGCTGGAGAATCTGATAAGGCATCATTTAAGATAGTAATATCTGATGCATTTTCAGGGGCTGCTTTCGGTTGATTCAGATGCAGCCGTTCAATTTCAGCAGATTCACTCAAAGCAGCATTCGTGGTTACAGGTTGATCTTCTTCAATGGTAACAATATCAGCTGAGGGTGTAGGTTCCGAAGAGGGCTGAGAGGGTAAATTAATAGCTGTTTCTAATTCTGAGGTCGTGGCTTCAGTATTTTCAGGCATGTTCGGCAGCTGTACTGGCTGAGTTTGACTTGTCGTGGCGCTTGGTTCGCTTGTAGCAAGTACAATCCCAGTGATGAATATACCGGTTAATGCCAGTAACGACAAAATAGTGATATGTCGGTTTTTATGGGGAGACAGCGATTCAGATTTAAATAACTTTGATTGCTGTGATGAGCTCAGAAGTCTGTTACGTTTCTTCATGGGCATTCCCTGTTTATAGTAAATTCGTGCAATTCTCTCAGCATTTACACAGAATTGAAACCCCTTCAGGTCAAGATCTTGTGTTATATTGCCCGCCAATTTTTAATGTGCGGAGAACGATGATGACAACTGTACAAGAAACCTTGGCAGAAATCCGTCGTGGAGCAGAAGAAATTCTGGTTGAAAAAGAACTGATAGAAAAGCTGGAAAGTGGTAAGCCACTGCGTATTAAAGCTGGTTTTGACCCTACTGCGCCGGACTTGCATCTTGGACATACGGTACTCCTTAACAAGTTGCGTCTGTTTCAGGAATTGGGACACGAGATTCTATTTTTGATTGGCGATTTTACTGGGATGATTGGCGATCCAACCGGTAAAAATGTGACGCGCCAGCCATTAACGCCTGAGCAGGTCAAATGCAATGCGGAAACTTACCAACAACAAGTATTCAAAATTCTGGATCCAGCACGCACTCAAGTCGTTTTCAATTCGCATTGGATGAACGAGTTATCTTCTGCCGATATGATTCGGTTAGCTTCTCACCATACCGTTGCCCGTATGCTGGAGCGTGATGATTTTCATAAACGTTACACAACAGGCCAGTCTATTGCTATTCATGAGTTTTTATATCCTTTAATTCAAGGATATGACTCTGTTGTGCTTGATGCTGACGTAGAACTTGGTGGAACAGATCAGAAATTTAACTTGTTGATGGGACGAGAATTACAAAAGGCTTATGGAAAATCACCACAATGCGTTTTGACGATGCCACTTCTGGTTGGGCTGGATGGTGTGCAGAAAATGTCCAAATCGCTGGTTAACTATATTGGTATTGATGAAAGTCCGAAGGATATCTTCGGCAAACTCATGTCAATTTCTGATGAACTGATGTGGCGTTATATTGAACTGCTCAGTTTTAAGTCATTGGATGAAATTGCTGATTGGAAGCAATCAACAGCAGAGGGAAGGAATCCGGTTGAGATTAAAAAGTTATTTGCTGAGGAAATTGTTTCTCGCTTTCATGGCGAAGATGCTGGACCACAAGCTCGTCAGGATTTTGAAAATCAATTCAAAAAGGGTGAAATCCCAGATGATATCACTGAGGTAACTTTGGCTGTTGGAGCTGAAGGTATGCCAATAGCCAATGTTCTTAAAGAGGCCGGGCTGACAAGTAGCACCTCAGATGCAATGCGAATGATTCAGCAGGGGGCTGTCAAAATCGACGGCGAAAAAGTAGAGGATAAATCCTTATTAATTAAGATGGGTGTCGAAGGTGTTTTTCAAGTAGGCAAGCGTAAATTTGCCCGTATCTCTACCACTTGATTCTTTGTAAAATATTATTTATTAGCCTGGTATGAATCTGCTGTCACATCAGATGTCGACCACATCGCTTACAATTTTTTGCGCTTGAATCGTTTTCAAGAGTGGTCAGAAATATAATAACTGCAGCTTTACCAAAGCCATAACTGGTTATTAATAGACTTGAATATAAATAGATATTAAAAGCTGTGAACCAGACACCTGCAGGAGTATATGTTTCTGATAGCGGATCCAATTCAGGAAACATTGCATACAATAAAAAAAGACTGGAATTGGTAAACGCCCCCGTTACCATCGCCCAGCGAACATGCCATGGCAATCCAATCCTTGCAGCATAAAATCCCAGAATCAAAGCACTCATTAGTAAAAAGTCGATATGTGCCTGCAACACACGCATAGGTTTACCCGGAAATAAAGTCTCCAGAAAACCAATCTGGTTATAGATACCAACCAGTGACCAAGCCAGTAATAAAGCCATCAGTATCCACAAGCAGGCACCTCTTATCAGCACCACATTACCAGCGTGGTTATCATTCTGTTTCATGCTCTCTCCTGTTATTATTCTGAAATACAGCAGCAGTATGCCGAGCTTAAGATGAGTATTCTTTACTCTAACGGCAGAAATCCTTGTACATTTGGGTGATGAGTTATGACAAACGCACTGATTGCTCCTCCAGGCCAGATAGCTGATGGTCCTGATTCGCTTGTTCGTCTTGATGGGCAGCGTTTCTGCACTGAGCAACAACCCAGCGCTCAGCGGGTAGAGTGGCTGAAGGAAGTCATTGGCCGGGAATATGCCAACGTCGATATTACGCCGCCTCAGGAAATGGTGCTGTTCAATGATATGTTGATTTATCCCTGGCAAGAAGGTGTACGGCTATCACCCATTCAATCCAATGCAATTACATTGGAGCGATTACCTCAAGAGCCTTCCCATTCAAGTCAGGATTGCTATTTCATGGTCCTGCTTACTTCCGGGAAGTACAAGTTGGAGCAGGGTGGCAGAGAAGTTTTTCTCAAACCAGGTGAAATGACGATTTATGATGCGACTCAGCCGCACAGAATTACTATTCCAGAAGCTTTTTCCAAGATATTAATTTCTATCCCCCGCAAGATTCTGGATCAACGGCTAAATAATATTGGAAGAATTACAGCTACCCGGATTCCTTCGGCTGAGGGCATTGGTTCTGTCACCAGTAGTTTTATTCAATCTACCGTTAAACAACTGGAACAATTTTCCAGGTCACAGTTTCAATTATTATCGCAGCCAGTGGTCGATATGTTGACCTTGTCATTAGGGCAGGTTATTGAAAATAAGCTGACAACAACCAGCCACCGTCAGATTATGTTGATACGTATCAAACAATATATAAAGAGTGCAATGAGCGACCCAGAACTCACAGCAACAAAAATTGCTGATGCGACAGGCTTATCGAAACGTTATCTTAATAACCTATTCAACGAAGAAAATACTTCGCTGATGCGCTTCCTGACTGAAGAGAGATTGGAGCTATGTCGGCATTGTCTGGCAAACGTTTTTTATTCCCGTCTTTCTATCACCCAGATTGCTATGCGATACGGTTTTAACAATATGTCGCATTTCAGTCGAGTTTTTAAAAAATATTACGGTTGTTCGCCTAGGGCATATCGTCAATTATTTACCAATTCCTAGATTCGCCTCGTATCAAAGTAAGTATAAAGTATCTCTCTCTTGGCGCACGTGGAGTGCTATGACCCAAAAAACGACTGGATTGAGAGTGGCAAATGAGTAAATTGTAATTATTTAATCAGTATTTTTCTTATCAATTCATAAGACTAGCGTAACCCTAAAACAATCAAGAAAAACTTCCTGTTGACGTATTCAATTCAACCTGTAGAATGCGCCGTTCTGTTTCGACAGGCGGCCCTCAACGCTGATAAATAAACGTTCTGAGGGTTGACAGACTGAGCGAGGTCTGTATAATTCTCGCTTCTTTGCAGGACGTTAAGAACTGCAAGCTCTTTAAAAAACTGGTATCAAGTAATTTGTGTGGGTACTTACGTCGGACATTTCT
>NZSL01000007.1:283019-497289 GCA_002696735.1 Methylophaga sp. | reverse complement strand
CGAAGCCGAAGCCGAAGCCGAAGCCGAAGCCGAAGCCGAAGCCGAAGCCGAAGCCGAAGCCGAAGCCTCAGAAGAGCCAACAAAGGCAGAGTTGGATTTTGCCGCCGCACTGGCCGCAGAACAAGCCCAGGCTGAACAGGACCGGAAGCAGACCCAGTCAGAAATAGCCGGTTTTGATATTCCAGAACAGCCCGAGTTACCTGAACCTGAACGTCTCGAATCATTGCTTAAAGATGTCGAGAAGTTGCAGGCGACACAATCAGATAATAATGCATCGCTGATTCCTCCAACACAGGAGACACCACTTCCGGATCCTGCGCAATTAGAGAACCTATTGACCGATGTAGATAAATTAACGGCCGTTAAAAAACCGGTGAAAAGTAGAAAGAAACGCAGTGAGTTGCAGGCGATTCTCTCAACAATACCGTCCTTTTCTGGCAGTAATAAAACAAAATACAAATAATCTGAGNATTTTATTGGACTCAGATAATGTGTAAATAGCGATATTTTTAAACGGTCTGATTAACGTTTTGCTAAAATTTCCGTCGTTTAAGCACGGAAAAAATTATGTCAGACCAAATTCATCAGGTAGCCATTATCGGTGGCGGTGTCTGTGGCACCGCGCTACTGTATATGCTGGCTGAATATACTGATCTCAATGATATTGTCCTGTTGGAAAAGTATGCCGGAGTGGCTAAGGTCAACTCCAATGGCCGTAACAACAGTCAGACGATCCATTGCGGTGATATTGAAACCAATTACACATTGGAGAAAGCCACTAAAGTAAAGGCCGCCGCTGAGATGCTGGTGAATTTTGCTGAGGACTTACCTAATGTTGATCAGGTGATTTTCAAATATCCGAAAATGGTTTTAGGTGTAGGCGAGCAGGAATGTCGTCAGCTTCGCCAACGTTACCAGACTTTCCGTGAAGTATTCCCCAAGATGAAGTTATTGGAGAAGTCCGATATCGCTACCTATGAACCCTCAGTGGTTATGGTTAATGGCGAAATGCGGGCGGAACCCTGTGTTGCGCTTGCCGTTTTGGATGATTACAGTGCAGTGGATTATCTGCGTTTATCTGAAGCCTTNGTTGATAAAGCCAAAGCAAAAACCGATAAACAAATCCAGTTAGTGTTTAACAGCGAAGTCGATGANATTGTCGAAAAAGANGGTGTNTTTTCGCTGGTCACCGGCGACAAAATCATCCAGGCTCGCAGTGTGGTTGTTTCTGCTGGCGGACACAGCTTATTACTGGCACAGAAAATGGGGTACGGGTTAGAGTTCTCNTGTCTGCCAGTAGCAGGAAGTTTTTATTTCACTCCGCAGNTTCTCCGTGGCAAGGTCTATACCGTGCAAAATGATGCGTTGCCGTTCGCAGCGGTACATGGTGATCCAGATGTGCTGGTCGAAGGTAAAACCCGTTTTGGACCAACAGCACTGTTACTGCCATTGTTAGAGCGTTATAACAACAAAACTTTTTTTGATTTTCTGCGTGTTCTGCGTCTCGACAGCCGGGTAATGAGAGTNTTCTGGGACTTATTCAGAATTAAGGATATCCGTAATTACATTTTTAAAAACTTTCTGTTTGAAGTGCCGTTATTACGTCGCTGGCTGTTTTTGAAAGATGCCCGCAAAATTGTTCCTGGCCTGCAATTGAAAGATATTGAATTCGCNAAAGGNTTTGGNGGTGTCAGACCTCAGTTGATTGATAAAAANAATGCCAAATTGTTGATGGGNGAAGCGAAGATTAATCCTGGCACAGGCATTGTTTTTAACATGACACCATCGCCTGGTGGCACCAGCTGNCTGGAAAATGCTGAAACCGATATGCGGCTGATNGCCAGCCGTTTAGGTGCAACAATTAATGAATCTCAGCTGAAGCAAACACTTCATAAATCAGCAACAACAAATTAATGGCTTCATCACCTTACATTACTGCTGATGGCATGTTCAGGATGAACCAGGAGCTTAGTGAACGCTGGCAGCGACGCAGNCACGTGGTTCAGGCGCTGGCGGCTGCAGCGGCAGAAGGCGATCGCTCTGANAATGCAGAATACATATATCGCAAGAAAGAACTCAGAGAAATAGACCGGNGTATTCGTTATCTTCAAAAACGTATTCCCGATTTGATGGTGATTGATCGTATTCCTGATAATCAGGATGCGGTGTTTTTTGCGGCCTATGTAACGCTGTTGAAAGATGATAAGGAAGAAGTCCAATACCGCATTGTCGGCCCGGATGAGATTGACCACGCCAAAGGCAATATCAGTGTCGATTCACCTTTGGCGCGGGCGTTGTTAAAAAAGCAGATTGATGATGAAGTTAGCATCCAGGTTCAGGATGGTGGTCATCGTTATCTGATTCTGGACATTAACTATTAATTTGCCGGCTGAATCCGGTAAATTTCGCCATCATCCGTAGAGACATATAACCAGCCTTCAGGGCTTTCAATAACATCGCGGATACGTTTATTCATTGTACGCAGATAGCGTATTTCATCTACAGCNTCGTTATCTTGAATTTTGACCCGGTTCAGATGCTGTAACGCCAGTGCACCGGAAAATAAATCACCTTGCCACTCCGGGAAAGCATCACCNTGATATTGCACCAGACCACTGGGTGCAATTGACGGAATATAGACTTTTACCGGATTTTCCATACCGTCTACTTCTTTCTTGCCAACGGAAACNGGAGCGTAATATTCCTTGCCGTGAGAGGCTTCCGGCCAACCATAGTTTTTACCGGCTTCAATCAGATTGATTTCATCGCCACCGCGTGGGCCATGTTCAATGCCCCATAGTTGCTGGGTCTCGACGTTATAAAACAAACCTTGNGGATTACGATGCCCATAACTCCAGATTTCCGGCAAGGCATTACTCTCTCCAACAAAAGGATTGTCCTGCGGGACACTTCCATCAAGTTTCAGTCTTAGAATAGTGCCATTGTGATTGCTTAGCTCCTGAGCTCTATCACGTTCCCCACGATCCCCAATCGAGAAAAATAGATGACCCTGTTGGTCAAACACAATTCTGCTACCGTAATGCTGGCCTTTGCTGGTACGAGATTGAGTGACTAGCAAATCGATCCAATCACTTAGGGTGTTTCCATCCAACTTGGCGCGGGCGAGAGTGGTAGCTCCCTGACCATCTACATTTTTACTGTAAGTAAAATAGATCCAGCCACTTTCGGCATAATCAGGGGATAAGGCAACATCAAGTAAACCACCTTGGCCTTCAGCTTTAACTNCAGGTACGCCAGATATCTNAGTGCTCTCACCAGAATTCAGATTTATCTGGCTTAATTTGCCCTCACGTTGACTGACCAGCATTGTGCCATCCGGCAAAATTGCCATTCCCCATGGGATTCCTAATCCATCTGCAACCTTGTCAATTTGCAACTTTTTATCATTGACGCTACCTGCATGGGCNGTCATTGCAGNTGTTAAAATCAATAAAANAANCAGTTTACTGATCAACTTCATCTAACGACTCCTTAATTTAAGAACTACAGGACAGCATTGAGCAGCCAGGTTTATCTCTGGCCCAGTCNGGGCGTTTGGCAGCGTAATGATGATACTGTGGCTGTTCATCATAAGGACGGTGCATGACTTCCAGAAGTTCATGAATCATGCTGTAATCACCCTCATGGGCTTTATCAATCGCCTGTTGTGATAAGTAATTGCGTAATACATATTTCGGATTAACCAGGTTCATTCTGGTTTTTCTATCCTGATCGCTGGTGCCATCCTGTTGCACGCGTTGCTGATACTGACGCAACCAGTCACAGATATCTTTTTTATCTTCTTTCGATAAAGCATCTGGTGCGTAATAAGCTTCCATCAACGGTTCCAATAGNGCTTCATCGCTGAGGTCNTTNTGTNCACAGCTNACATCGGCTAATCGGCGATAGAAAATCGTCATATCGGTTTCAGCCAATAACAGAATTTTCTGTAACTGCTGATTCAATTCATGATCATCATCACCCTNATACTCGTTCAGCCCCAGCTTATCGGCACGCATCTGTTGCCATTTGTTGGTGTAGAGCTCGACATAATCGGTAAGAATCTGTTGTAACGGCTCAACTTCATNAATCAATGGATATATCGCGTTGCCGAGTTGCAGCANNTTCCACTGGGCAATCTGTGGTTGGTGTCCAAAACGGTAGCGTTTACCAGTGGCATCGGTGGTGTTAGGTGTCCAGTCAGGATCGTAATTATCAATCCAGCCATAAGGGCCGTAATCAATAGTCAGCCCTAAAATCGAAGTGTTATCAGTATTTAATACACCATGCACAAAACCAACACGCATCCAGTGCACTACTAAATCTGCGGTGCGTTCACAGACTTCTTTAAACCAGGCCAGATAGGTTTCTTTGGAGGGTTCGCCCAGGTGTGGAAAATGATGGCGAATAGTGTAATCGACCAGTAAACGAAGATTGTCGATTTCGCCTCGCGAGTTAAACAGTTCGTAATTACCAATGCGCAGGAAAGAAGGCGCGACTCGACAGACAATCGCACCTGGCTCAGTTTGCGGGCGGCCATCGTAAAACATATCGCGGACTACGCCTTCACCGGTTGTAACCAGACTTAATGCACGGGTTGTGGGTACGCCAAGATGGAACATGGCTTCACTGCAGAGAAATTCACGCACCGAGGATCGTAATACGGCCAGGCCATCAGCCGAACGGGAGTAGGGGGTTTCGCCAGCACCTTTAAGCTGCAACATTTGCAGTTGGCCGTGAATATCCTGAACTTCACCAAGATTAATGGCACGGCCATCGCCCAGTTGTCCGGCCCAGTTGCCAAACTGATGTCCGCCATAGCACATTGCATGAGGCTGCATACCTTTTAAAATTTCATTGCCGGCAAACACGTTAGTAAATTGTCGGCTTTCACAATCTACTGGCCTGATGCCCAGGTCGGTGGCTAAATCCATGGAATAAGCGACCAGTTCAGGATCGGCAACGGGTGTTGGGTTTACAAAGGTATAACAGGCACCAAGCACCTGACGGCGAACATTTTCGGTATCCGGATCGGCGGGGAGTTCCCGTACAAAGCGGTTATCGAACTGCAGCCGTGTCATTGGCGTGGTGGTGGCGTCGTTGGGATTAAATTCTTCAGTAGTCATAGTCTCTATTACAACAGATAGCAGCCGGTGAAAACACCGGCTTTTCGTATTGTTATTGACTGACTAATAGAGTCGGAAAGTTCCTAAAAAAGGACTTAGGGTTTTAGCCCAATGCTTTACGTTGCTGCTGTAACTGACTTAAAGACTGTTCCAGCTCTGCCAGTTTTTCACGTTCTTTGGCAACAACATCTGCGGGCGCCTTGGCAACATAGTTTTCATTACTCAGTTTGCCAGCGGATTGCTTGATAATTTTATCCAGCTTACTGATTTCTTTATCCAGACGGGCAATTTCAGCATCCTTATCAATCAGACCTTCCAGTGGAATCAGGATTTCCATTTTGCCAACCAGTGCAGTAGCAGCGGCAGGCGCTTCGCCAGTCAGAAATTCTACAGAATCCAGGTTGGCTAATCGGCTGATAAAGTCGTGGTTGTCATGCAAACGTTGTTTATCAATATCAGCGGCATCCTTGAGCAACACTGGTAATTGTTTTTTCGGGGCAATATTCATTTGTGAACGAATAGAACGAATGCCGTTAATAAACTGCATTACCCATTCCATATCGGCAACGGCAGTGCTATCAATTTTACTGCTGTCAGCTACCGGATAGGCTTCACGCATAATAGTAGAGCCTGTTTTACCGGCTAACGGTGCGATGTTATGCCAGATTTCTTCGGTAATAAATGGCATAAAAGGGTGTGCTAAACGCAGCGTGGCTTCCAAAACCCGAACCAGAGTACGGCGGGTACCACGTTTGGCGGCGTCACTTGCAGCATCATTGTTTAATACCGGTTTGGACAGTTCCAGATACCAGTCACAATAGTTATTCCAGACAAATTCATAAATGGCCTGCGCTGCCAAATCAAAACGGTAGCTTTCGATAGCCCGGGTAACATCCAGTTCGGTTTGTTGCAGTAAAGAAATGATCCAGCGATCAGCCAGGCTTAATTCAACGTCAGCGTTATCAATACCGGTATCCTGACCTTCGGTATTCATTAATACGTAACGCGCAGCATTCCATAGTTTGTTACAGAAGTTGCGATAACCCGCGATACGATTCATATCAAAATTGATATCACGGCCGGTAGTGGCTAATGAGGCAAAAGTGAAACGCAGCGCATCAGTTCCGTGCGGAGCGATACCTTCCGGAAATTCCTTACGGGTGGCTTTTTCAATTTTAGCAGCCAGCTGGGGCTGCATCATGCCACTGGTACGTTTGGCGACTAGTGATTCCAGATCGATACCGTCAATAATATCGATAGGATCCAGCACATTACCTTTGGATTTCGACATTTTCTGACCATGTGAATCACGTACCAGACCATGGATATAGACTTCTTTGAATGGCACGTCATCCATAAATTTGATGCCCATCATCATCATCCGGGCAACCCAGAAAAAGATAATGTCAAAACCGGTGACCAAGACACTGGTCGGGTACCAGGTTTTCAATGCCGCATCATCAGCCGGCCAACCCAGGGTGGAAAAGGGCCATAAGGCAGAAGAGAACCAGGTATCTAAAACGTCTTCATCCTGTCTCAGCGCAACAGAGTCCGCTAATTGGTGTTTTTGGCGCACATCGGCTTCATCGTGACCGACATAAATATTGCCTTGTTCGTCGTACCAGGCAGGGATGCGGTGTCCCCACCAGATTTGCCGTGAAATACACCAGTCCTGAATGCCATCCATCCAGTTATAAAAGGTTTTATCCCAGTTGGCCGGGACAAATTTGATTTTACCGGACTGTACTGCTTCAACTGCGGGGGCTGCGAGGACATCGGCTTTGACATACCATTGGTCGGTCAATAACGGTTCGATAACGGCATTGGAACGGTCACCACGTGGCACCATCAGTTTGTGGTCTTGAATGGTTTCCAGTAAGCCTAAAGCCTCGAAATCGGCAACAATTTGTTTGCGGGCTGCATAGCGATCCAGGCCACGATATTTTTCCGGCGCATTGTCATTAATGGCGGCATCAATGGTCAGAATATTGATTTGTTCGAGGTTATGACGGTTACCGACTTCGGCATCATTGAAATCATGGGCTGGGGTGATTTTGACGCAGCCACTACCAAATTCCGGATCAACATAATCATCACCGATAATTGGAATTTCACGGCCAACTAATGGCAGGGTGATGGTTTTGCCGATCAGGTGTTTATAGCATTCATCTTCGGGATGTACTGCCACGGCCGTATCACCGAGCATGGTTTCAGGACGGGTAGTGGCGACTACAAGATGACCGCTGCCATCGGTTAAAGGATAACGGAAATGCCATAAATGGCCGGCTTCTTCTTCTGATAATACTTCCAGATCAGATACGGCGGTATGTAATACCGGATCCCAGTTCACCAGTCGTTTGCCGCGATAGATCAGGCCTTCTTCGTGTAGTTTGATAAACACATATTTCACGGCTTCCGACAAGTTGTCATCCATGGTGAAACGATCACGAGACCAGTCCAGAGAAGAACCAAGACGGCGTAACTGACGGGTAATATTGCCACCGGATTCGCCTTTCCAATCCCAGACCCGATCAATAAATGCATCACGGCCTAAATCATGGCGGGTTTTGCCTTCGGCATTTAACTGTCGTTCGACCACCATCTGTGTGGCGATACCGGCATGATCAGTACCCGGTTGCCACAACGTGTTATCCCCTTTCATGCGGTGATAACGGGTCAGCAAATCCATTATGGTGTTATTAAACCCATGACCCATATGCAAACTGCCGGTGACATTTGGCGGCGGCAACATAATGGAGTAGGGCGTGCCTTCACCAGAAGGTTTGAATTCGCCGTTTTGTTCCCACTGTTGATACCAGCGTTGTTCTATTGCATCGGGATTATAGGTTTTGTCCATGCGTCTCTGCGTTTATCTGTTCGGAAAAAGAAAAGCGGGCATTATACCCGCTTAATGTGTGCCCGGTCATGAGTGAGCCGGATTGTCTTAATTGTTTATTTGATGCGTATCCAGATGATAGCCACGATCCTTGTAAAACTGATAGCGAACGCGTCCTTGTTTTTTGATCTCTTCATCGCCATTAATAATTTCTGCCAGCCGTTCAAACTGGCTAAAAAAAAGTGGCTGAGCCGGGTTTAAATTGATTAATACATCCATTAATTTGGGTGGGGCAGTGTTTTCATGGCTGATTAATACCGGTGCTTCGATTTTGTTATCCGTTGCAAAAATCTGGTGCGGTACAAAACTGTCTGGGCGAAAAGCCCATAAAGCCTTATCCATCGCTTCACTCTGATTCTGATCTTCAGTATTAATAAACACCTGATGACCCTGAAGATAAGCCTTTTCCGCCAGCCGACAGGCAAATTGCTGTCGGTCAAGCGGATCGGTTGTAGCTAAAATATAAAAACTGACTTTAGTCATGAACGAACTATCAGCCTTCCAGGCGGTTGAGAATATATTGCATCAATAATGGCACTGGACGGCCAGTTGCGCCTTTTTCCTTACCGCCATTCCAGGCGGTACCGGCAATATCCAGATGTGCCCATTTGAATTTCTCAGTGAAACGGGACAGGAAACAGGCCGCTGTTACACTGCCAGCTTCTTTACCGCCGACATTGGCGATATCGGCAAAATTACTGTCCAGTTGTTTCTGATAGTCATCCCATAACGGTAATTGCCATGTCCGATCGAAACTATCATTGCCAGCTTTAAGCAGGTCATCGGCCAGATCCTGGTTGTTTGCCATTAAACCCGTTGCATTGCTGCCTAACGCTACAATAATCGCACCGGTTAAGGTGGCAATGTCGATAACGGTGTCGGGATCAAAACGTTCGCTGTAGGTCAGGGCATCACACAGCAGTAAACGACCTTCAGCATCAGTATTCAGAATCTCAATGGTTTGACCGGACATGCTTGTTACCACATCACCGGGCTTGTTGGCATCGCCATCGGGCAGGTTTTCTGAGCTTGGAATCACACCGATAACATTAATGGGTAGCTGTAGTTCGGCAACGGCTTGTATGGTGCCCAGTACGCTGGCGGAACCACACATGTCGTATTTCATTTCATCCATACCCTGAGAAGGTTTGAGCGAAATACCACCGGCATCAAAGGTCAGGCCTTTGCCAACCAAAACAATAGGTTTACTGTCGCCACCACCACCGTAATTCAGGGTAATGAGTTTTGCTGGTTCACGGCTGCCGCGTGAAACCGACAGGAATGAACCCATACCCAATTCAGCGATATCACTTTCTTCAAGTACATCAACGACCAGGTTATCTAAATCCTGTCCTAATTTTATGGCTTGTTCTGCGAGGTAGGTTGGGGTGCAGATATTACCCGGCAGGTTACCGAGTTCACGTGCCAGATTCATGCCCCTGCCAATGGCTGCTCCAGTATCACAAGCTTTTTCAAGGGTATCAATATCTGCTTCGCTAGCCATAAAGCCCAGTCGGGTAAGCGGTTTTTCAACCGGCTTAAACTGACTTTTTGTCTGACTGTAGCGATATAAAGCGGTTTCAGTATTGATAATCGTCTGACGAATTTTCCAGGCAGTACTGCGTTCTTTGACAGGTGTTTCTGCTAAACAGCTGACCGCTTGTGTGGCAGCACTTTCGTTTAACCATTTGGCCATCGCAATACAGGCTGCATTAAAATCATTTTCACTGGTTTTTTCGAATTTTCCGCAACCAACCAACAATATTCTAGGGCTGGAAATGCCTTCAATATCCTGTAGCAGCATTGTTTGACCTGGTTTGCCACTGATATCGCCACGTTCGATTACGCGTTGAATCATTCCTTTACTTGCCGTGTTTAATGTAGCCGCTGCGGGACTTAGTTGGTTGCCTTCAAAAACGGCGACGGCAATACAGTCGATTGACTGTGTTGGCAAAACATCTTTGGTCACAAAATACTGCATGGATTTCTCCTGTTGATGTAGATGGTTTAGACTGCGCTTTTTATTGCAGTGAACTGACTGCCTATTCTAACGAAGACCACTGAATAATGCCCGCCCTAAGACGAATATTTGTTGAGCGTTTCAGCCTGATAGACCGATATATGCTGCGAGAGTTTTTAATTTCTCTGACAGCCGTCATCGGTGTGCTATGGCTGATTTACGTGGCGACGCGTTTTGCCCGCTATCTGGCTCAGGCGGCTGTGGGTAATTTACCGGCAGAAGTCATTTTCAATTTGCTCTGGCTGAATTCCTTTGGCGCATTATCCATTTTACTGCCGATTGGTACATTTTTAGCGGTATTGCTCAGTTTGTCACGTATGAGCTCTGATAACGAACTGACGGTGATCGCGGCCTGTGGAATTGATGGTAATCGTATATTACGCAATGTGGTTGTTTTCAGCGGTACAATGGCGATTATTACAGGCGTTCTGGCATTACTGATTGTTCCAGATGTCTTATCAGGTCGCTATGAAATCGAACAGAAAGCCAAGATTGCTGCCAATACTACAGGTTTGGTCGCGGGGAGTTTTAAGGAAAGCCAGAACGGCGACTGGACCTTTTATTCACAACAGCTCAGTGAAGATAAAACCCACATGGTAAACATCTTTATTGAGATTCATCGTGATGAAAAACCCTTAATTTTCAGAGCTGAGCGTGGACGTTTTGATATTGAATCTGAAACCGGTGATAAATACCTGGTATTGGAAGACGGCTATCGTTACGAGGGTAATGCCGGTGATTTGGATTTCCGCATTGCTGAATACGCAACGCATAGCATGTTGATTGAACGTGGCGAGTCGGTCCAGGTTCGCGAAAAACATAAATCTCTACCCACTGCGGTGTTATGGGAGCGTGGAGAACCTCAGGATCTGGCTGAAATTCAGTGGCGGGTTTCCAGTGCCGTCATGACGATCATTTTGAGTGTAATAGCCATCACCCTGGCGCACACTGGTCCAAGGCAGGGACGTTATGCCGGATTTTTCCCGGCGGTGTTGGTCTATGTGATTTACAGCAATTTATTAGGCGTGACCCGAGCGTGGGTAGAAAAGGGCGATCTGGCTCCGTGGATTGGGGCGATCTGGGTACATCTTTTGATGATTGGCATTATGCTGATGTTACAAAATCGCCTGAAACTCAAACGATTCTGGCAACAACGTAAGCGACCCAAAACAGCATGATTCTGCAACGCTATATCAGTAAAACCATATTAGGCAGTACCGCTTTGGTACTGGTGGTATTAATGTCGCTGTATACCTTTATGGATTTTATTACCGAGCTGGATGACCTGGGTAAAGGTGATTATCAATTACTGGATATACTGACTTATTTAGCACTGTCGATGCCGAAGCGAATCTATGAATTACTGCCTGTTGCTGCTTTGCTGGGGAGCGTGATTGGTCTGGGGACATTGGCGTCGCAAAGTGAATTGGTGGCAATGCGTTCGGCAGGCGTATCGGTAAAAGACATTAACAAAGCTGTTTTGATTGTCGCCGGTATTTTAATGATTATCGCTGTCGTTCTTGGTGAATTGATCAGGCCTATTACTGAACAAAAAGCCTTGCAGGTGCAAACCTCCGCACAAACCGGAACTGAAGGAAGTCAATCAGAATTTGGTTTCTGGACCCGCGATGGTAACCATTTCAACCATATCGAACGGATACATCGCGATGGTCGTTTTGAAGGGGTTAAGGTCTACGAATTCGATGATAAGCATCAATTGAGGATTGTTACTAAAGCCAGAGAGGCCCGTTACGATAATAATGAATGGCTGATGTTTGATGTGGTGCAAAGCACAATTGATGAAAATGGCGTGGAGGTCAGAGCGATAGAACGCGCTAAATGGCGTTCCAAGCTCAATCCTGGCATGTTGAATGTGGTCGTTGTCCCGCCAGAGTTTTTACCGGTATGGAGTCTGATTGAGTACGTTTCCTACCTTAAATCCAATCATCAGGCTGTTGGTCAATATCAATTGGCATTCTGGAGCAAAATCATGATGCCGCTGAGTTCAGCAGTAATGGTGTTTTTGGCTGTGCCGTTTATTTTTGGTCCATTACGTTCCGCACCGATAGGGGGACGTATTTTGGTAGGTGTTCTGGTTGGGATTGGTTTTCATTTATTTAACCAGAGCTTTCAGCATATGGGGCTGGTGTTTGGTGTTTTGCCCTGGCTTGCGGCATCACTGCCAACCATCATTTTTGCCGGCATAGGCATCTTTATGCTGCGAAAGGTGCGTTAGTTAAGGGAGACCCCACGAATCTCTTTATCAAGACCATGAGATTCAAGCAGTATCGCAATCTGCGCACTGTGATCTTTTACCATAGCATTAGCCGCTTTGTAGGCTTGTGGATCATTATCACGGAAAGACAGCATAAGGTTGACAGAAACTTCCTTAAGCTCGGCAAAAATCGTGGTTAGTGCCTTTTCAGGCCGCTCAGCCAAAAACTTCTGGTTACTGGCCGCAACCAGCTGATTCTCAGCATCTAACAGACTAAAGCTCGGTGAAAAGCCTCGCAGATGCCAGACATTAAATCCTCTGGGATCGTTTCTTTGTTGGTAGAGATCAAAATACTTTTTTAGCAGTTCCACCTGATTGTAATAACGCTGACTCATCTGGCTGACATATTGAGGAAGATTATCTTCCGTAAGTGCTTCAAATTCCGAGGCAAAAGATGCCGCTTTTTTCTCATCCGCTTGTACTGAATGAATAGACACAAGCAAAGACAGCATTAATAATCCTAACAGCTGGCGGAGAGTGTTTCTGAACATAAAGGTTAGGAGATAGGACTTCACTGAAGGAACGTTTACAGTCATGATGCTCACCATTGAAAAACATGGGTTGATTATCAATGAGCGTAATGACTTAGTAAAGAGAATGCGTAATACAGAAACAAAAAAGGCGGTGAGATTTCTCACCGCCTTTTTATTAACGCCCGATAACACTTGTTATCGGTTGCCTTATATGGCGTCCCCAAGGGGATTCGAACCCCTGTTACCGCCGTGAAAGGGCAGTGTCCTAGGCCTCTAGACGATGGGGACCTAAAACTGTTTTCTTTCGTTTCTTGGTGGAGCTAGGCGGGATCGAACCGCCGACCTCTTGCATGCCATGCAAGCGCTCTCCCAGCTGAGCTATAGCCCCCGAAAGGAAGCGCATACTATAGGGATTGAGTTTTTCTCTGTCAACAGAATATTTGAAAATATTTACATGGACTCCAGATGGTTCCACGGAGATTGTGGTGGCTAGGAAGCCAGCAGGAATGCCATGGTAAAGCTAAGTTATTGATGAATGGTCAATATATTGATTTTGGCCAACTTAATTAAATAGGGGATTTGATGAAAGCACATTTCTGTGCGATAAATTGGCAGTTATTTATTGAATATAGAAGGCCGATTTTTCGGTCATCAAGGCTCACCGGGGATATTGATGCGCAAACTGATAATTCTATCTGCAGGTTTTGTTTCCTGTTTTGCTCCTCTTGTTTTCGCAGAGCCATACCATGTGCCCAGTCACTGTCCCCGACCAGACGCCGATTTTTTTCTCCCTGAAGATGCACTCACTGAACAAAGTGAAGTTGATGTTAAAGCTGATACCGCTCAGTTGGTTGATTTAGGCACTTCTGTATTTACTGGCAAAGTAGATATTCGTCGCGGAGGGCAGCAATTAAATGCCAACCGTGCAACTTACAACCAAACTACCGGTAAAGTGACTGCTCAGGGAGATGTGCGTTTACGTGATAGTCAGATGTCAATATTTGGTGATCAGGCGGAATGGAATATCAATGAAGATCGCGGCACGCTGATTGACGCGGAATATCAAACCAAACAGATGAATGCGCGCGGTGAAGCGAGTCATGTGAATCGTCAGGGCGTACAGTCCACCCAATTAAAAAACGCTACATATACAACCTGTATGGAAGACGATGAATTCTGGAAGTTAAAGGCCGGAGAAGTCGATCTGGATCATGAGGAGGGCGTTGGCCGGGCTTATGATGTTGTGCTGCGTCTTAAAGATGTCCCGGTTTTTTATACGCCATACATCAGTTTTCCGTTAAGTGATGAGCGTAAATCAGGTTTTCTGATCCCGTCCATTGGAAGTTCCAATGAAACCGGCTTTGATGTCAGCACACCTTATTACTGGAATATTGCACCCGATATGGATGCGACCCTGACACCACGTTATATGTCAGATCGTGGCTTGATGTTGAATGGTGAGTTTCGTTATCTCACACCGCAATCTGAAGGCTTGATTGATGCAGGCTTTTTGGGCAGTGACAGTCTTCGTCAGAATGGTGATGAAATAAATCCCAACTACAATGAAGACCGGAAACATTTTTCATTTCAGCAAAATGGGCATTATGGCAGCAGCAACCGCTGGCGAACCCTGGTTGATTATAATTATGTATCGGATAGGGATTATCTGGAAGATTTCAGTAGTAATTTAAGTTTGAGCAGTACTACGCATTTAAACCGATTATTAAATGTGAACTATTACGGTGATATCTGGAATTTCGGAGCAAGGGTGCAGGGCTATCAGAATCTGTTGGAAGATGTTGAAGACCCTTATCAACGATTGCCGCAATTAACATTGAATGGATTACTGCCTGATCAGGCCTATGGACTTAGCTATGAGTTCAAGTCTGAATTTACAGCGTTTGATCATGACGAGTTGGTCAAGGGGCAACGATTCAATATGGAACCTGGTGTCAGCCTGCCGATGGGTACCGCAGGTTTTTTTATTACTCCTCGGGTTGCTTTAAACCACACATACTACTCACTGGATAATTTGCAAACCCAAACCCGTTTTGAGGAGAGTAACATTAGCCGGACTTTACCCATAATCAGTATTGATAATGGATTGGTTTTTGAAAGACCGTTGAAATTTGCCGGCAATAATATGATCCAGACTTTAGAGCCCAGAGCATTTTATCTATATAAACCTTATCGGGACCAGGACGATATTCCACTTTTTGATACAAATTTACGTACCTTTGGTATGGGAAGCATGTTCAGCCATGAACGGTTTACCGGGCCAGATAGAATTGGTGACGCAAATCAGATAACGGTGGGCTTGACAAGCCGTTTTATCAATGAAGAAACTGGTCGTGAAAAATTACGGATGACATTGGGACAAATCCAATACTTCTCAGATCGTAAAGTCAATTTAAGACAAGATGCCAGAGAGACCAGCTCCGATTCTGATTATATTGCTGAAGCGGTGGCTAGCATTACGAAAGAATGGGCGCTCGCTGGCCAGATTCAATGGGATCCAGACAGCACCACCTCCAATATGTCTTCTCTGCAATTACGCTATCGCGGAGAAAATGGAGGAGTCTTCAATATTGCTCATCGTTATCGACGTGATGATGGCATTAACCAGTTTCCGATTGAACAGGCCGATGTGTCTGGAAGTCTACCGATTAATGATCAATGGAGTGTTATTGGCCGCTATTATCGCTCTTTGATGGATAATACGACGTTAGAAGCTTTGGCAGGTGTTGAATACCACAGTTGTTGCTGGGCAACACGCGTAGTTTTCCGTGATTATATTAACGATATCAATGCTGACAGTCGCAATAAAGCCATCTATTTTGAAATTGAATTGAAAGGGCTGGGGCGCTTTGGTAAGAAATCCGGTGGCCTGCTCGAGGAAAGTATTCGAGGCTATGAATAAATATAAGCCAGCAGATTCAACTTTCCAATAGATGTTTTTGTCATTAACTCATCTATCTACATTTAAGGTTCTTTAGGTCTTAGACGCTTTGAAACGCTATAATAACGGCCAACAATTTACGGAGTTTGAATAGTTCATGATTAAATATTTGCTTGTCGGCTTATTGCTTGCGAACAGTGTATGGGCAGCGCCGCTTGATCGTATTGTTGCTGTTGTTAATAACGAAATTGTCCTGGATAGTGAGCTGGTCGAGATGGAGCAGACTGTTCGTCAGCAGCTTCGCCAGCGTAATGCCGCAATACCATCCTCTGATATTCTGCGCCGACAGGTCCTTGAACGACTAATCATGCAAAAACTGCAACTGCAGCGGGCAGAAATGTCAGGTATTCGGGTGGCAGATGACGCGCTGAACGCTGCCGTCCGCCAAATTGCTGAAAACAATAATCTCACCATACGTCAGTTCCGAGATGCACTTGAAAGTGACGGTTATGATTTCACTGAATTCAGAGAAACCATTCGTGAAGAAATGGTTATCAGTCGGTTACGTAAGAGCGAGGTCGAAGATTCTATTGTCGTTTCTGAGCGTGAAGTAGATAACTTTCTGGCAACCCAAAACCTGCAGGGCGATTCTGAGCAAGCCTTCAGACTGTTACATATTTTAGTTGGTATTCCAGATGCACCAACTCCTGAGCAAGTACAGGAAGCCGAAAAAAAGCTTGCTGTTATTCAGGATTTATTGGCGGAGGGCGGTGATTTTTCAGAAATTGCTGCAGGATACTCTGATGGTCAAAATGCGCTGGAAGGTGGCGAACTAGGCTGGCGTAAACAGGCTGAATTGCCAACCTTGTTTGCCAGTGTTGTACCCAATCTGGCCGTTGGCGAAGTGAGCGACGTTATACGCAGCGGCAGTGGCTTTCACCTGGTCAAACTGGCTGAAAAACGCAGCGAAGAAACCCATCTGGTTAAACAGACCAAAGCTCGACACATCTTAATCAAAACCAATGAGCTGGTGACTGATGAAGCCGCGGAAAAACGACTTCAGCAATTACGCGAGCGAATCCTCAATGGCGAAGACTTCGCCGAGCTGGCAAAGGCACACTCTGAGGATACCGGATCTGCCATTGACGGCGGAAGCCTCGGTTGGACAAGTCCCGGTGTTATGGTTCCAGAGTTTGAAGAAGTTATGAATGGTTTGGCTGAAGGTGAAATGAGCGATGTTTTCCAAAGCCGTTTTGGTTGGCATTTAATTCAGGTCGAGGAACGACGTGAACAAAATATGGCAGATGAATTTAAGCGCAATAAAGCGCGTGAACAGTTAAAACAACGCAAAATTGAAGAAGAACTTGAAAGCTGGCTAAGAGCAATGCGCGATGAAGCCTACATTGAGTATCGTGACCTTTGAGTGAGATTTGTCGTATAGCGCTAACTTCAGGTGAACCCGCTGGAATTGGTCCCGATCTGTGTATTCAGCTGGCACAACAGGCCCAACGTCACCAAATAATCGTTATTGCTGATCCAGAGCTGCTTCAGCAACGTGCAGATGAATTAGGGCTACCCATAAAACTGATTGAATTTGATCCAGATTCGGCTCCCAAACCAGTTGAAGCTGGTTGTATCGTCTATCTGGAAAGTAAGCTTGCAGAAACAGTGGTGGCGGGGAAGTTGAATCCTGCTAATTCAGCCTATGTTATTAATACATTGCAACTCGCGCTGAATGGTTGTCTGGATGGGACTTTCGATGCTGTTGTTACCGCACCAGTGCATAAAGGTGTCATTAATGATGCTCAGGTTCCTTTTAGCGGCCATACCGAGTTTTTCGCTGATGGTGCTGGTGTCAATAAAGTGGTGATGATGTTGGCCACACCGGAGCTACGTGTGGCCTTGGCTACGACACACTTACCGCTTCGCGACGTAAGTGATGCCATTACTCAACAAAGCCTGCTAAAAATTATGCATATTCTGGCTGAAAGTCTGCAGCAAGGTTTTGGATTAAAACACCCTAGAATAGCTGTATGCGGCTTAAATCCTCATGCTGGCGAAGGTGGTCATCTGGGTACTGAAGAACAGACTGTAATCGAGCCTGTGATTAAACTCATACGTGAGCAGGGCTATGAATTTAACGGTCCATGGCCCGCAGACACTATTTTTGTAAAGTCACGCCTTGCGGATTATGACGCTGTATTAGCGATGTATCACGATCAGGGCCTGCCAGTGCTTAAGCATCAAGGTTTTGGTGATGCTGTGAATATTACCCTGGGGCTTCCATTTATCCGAACATCGGTTGATCACGGCACCGCACTGGACCTTGCCGGTTCAGGTAAAGCCAGTGCAACCAGCCTGCAGGCTGCAATCAATATGGCTGAAACAATGTCATTAACCAGAAGAACTCCATGACTGATCAGCGACATTATCCAAAAGCACGTAAACGATTTGGGCAAAACTTCTTGCAGGATGAAGCCGTTATAGCGGACATCATCGCGGCAGTAGCCCCTCAAAAAGATCAGCATCTGGTCGAAATAGGACCGGGACGTGGGGCATTAACGTCCTCATTACTGGAAGATGCTGGATTACTGGATGTGATTGAGCTGGATCGTGATTTGGTGCCAATACTGCAAAACCAGTTTAAAGACGCGCCTAATCTACATATTCATCAGGCTGATGCACTGGAATTTGATTTCAGTGTATTACCCCGGGATGATGAAAAATTAAGGGTGATTGGTAATCTGCCCTATAACATCACTACACCGTTATTATTTCATTTACTCGAACAGGCTTCGTTGATAGAAGATATGTGTTTTATGCTTCAGCGAGAGGTCGTAGAGCGCATTTGTGCCGCACCAGGTAACAAAAGCTATGGTCGGTTAAGCATAATGATTCAATACCAATGCATGGTTGAGCAATTATTTATTGTGCCTCCTACAGCCTTTGATCCTCCGCCTAAAGTGGAGTCAGCCATCATTTATATCCAACCAAGAAAGCAATTTTTAGGCGGCGATGTATGTATAAAAACGTTAGGCAGTTTGGTCACACAGGCTTTTAGTCAGCGTCGAAAAACCATCGCTAACACTTTGAAAAATAGTGTTTCCGTGGCGGAGTTGGAGGCTCAGGGGATCGATCCAAAGCTGCGTCCTGAAACCTTATCCGTTGAACAATATGTTGCTTTGGCACAATCCATTAGTGCTTAAAATAAGTATAGGCTATATAAGTAAAAGCTTAAGTACTGATTTAGCAGGAGTTTAGAGCCGGTTCACAAAAAATGGTCATAGTAAATGACACTAATGTTTTACTGTCTTGACACACTGTTTTTGCTGTAGTTAGATACACACAACCAAATGAGACGCGCCGAGGTATTGTGTGTCCTTTGGGACTTTGAATACATAATATAAACGACACGAGGAATTAAGCTGTGAATAAATCTGAATTAATCGATGCAGTTGCTGCGGCCGCAGACATTTCAAAAGCAAAAGCGGCTCTGGCTGTTGACGGCGTGACTTCTGCAGTCACAAAAGCGTTAAGCAAAGGCGATCAAGTTACTCTGGTAGGTTTCGGTACTTTTTCTGTTCGTGAGCGTGCTGCTCGTACCGGCCGTAACCCACGTACCGGCGAAGAAATCAAAATTGCAGCTGCAAAAATTCCTGCATTTAAAGCTGGTAAAGCCCTGAAGGATGCTGTAAACTAGTTTCTTTTTTCTGGGGTGCTTAGCTCAGCTGGGAGAGCATCGCCCTTACAAGGCGAGGGTCGGGGGTTCGAACCCCTCAGCACCCACCAGGAATATCAGGAGCGGTAGTTCAGCTGGTTAGAATGCTGGCCTGTCACGCCGGAGGTCGCGGGTTCGAGTCCCGTCCGCTCCGCCAATACAAAAGAAGGGCGCATTCTATGCGCCTTTTTTTTTGCTTAAATTAACCCACACTCGTGAAGAAGGTTCACTCCTATGTTGCATTTCATACGTGATCGCGCCCAAGGTTGGATTGCTTGGTTTATTGTTGGCTTAATCAGCATTCCGTTTGCACTTTGGGGGGTGAATTCTTATGTCTCCGGACCAACCGATACCATCGTTGCAGAAGTTAATGGTGAAGAAATCACCCAAACAGCCTTACTAGAAGCTGTTCAGCGTTATCGTGATCAAATGCGGCAAATGATGGGCGAAGAGTTCAATCCCGAGATGTTTGATAACGCTGAAATTCGTTATGTCGTCCTCGATGATTTGATTGACCAACAACTTATCCGCTCTGCTGCTGATGAACTTGGTCTTCGGATAAGTGACCGTCAAATTGCCCAGTTCATTCAGCAAACCCCTGCATTTCAACGTGATGGCACCTTTGATAGCGAGCAATATCAAATGGTTCTCGCCAGAGCGGGCTTCACTCCCACCTCATATGAAGCCAGCTTACGTGATGATCTTTTGGGCCAACAGCTTATCCAGAGTGTAGAGGGCAGTACCCTGGTCTCCGAGGTTGAGGTAGAAAGATTGTTAAAACTGGAAAATCAACAGCGCGAAATTGCCTTTGGCGTAGTCAAGCTGGAAGATTTTCTTGATGACACCGAAGTTGATGAAGCAGATGTACGTGGTTTCTTTGATGCCAACCAATCAAGCTTTACTTCACCGGAACAAATCTCTCTTGATTATCTGGAACTGTCACTTGATGACATTTCAACACAGGTTGAAGTGAGTGAAGAACAGTTGCAGCAATATTATGTTGATAACAAAGCACAGTTTGTGGGGCCAGAACAGCGCCGCGCCAGTCACATCTTAATCGAAGATAATGAAGAATCAGAGCAGATCCTCGCTGAAATTCAAACCAAACTTGAAGAAGGTCAAACCTTTGAAGAGTTGGCAGAAACCTATTCGATCGATGTTGGTTCGGCAGCTTCAGGTGGTGATTTAGGGGCTATTCAGCGTGATGTGATGGAGCCAGCTTTTGAAGAAGCAGTGTTTGCTTTAGAGAATGTTGGTGATATCTCTGAACCTGTTAAAACGGAGTTTGGTTATCACATCATTCAATTAACGGATATAGATCAATCCAGCAATGTAGAGTTTGCAGATGTAAAAGAGAAAGTTGAGCAGCAATATAAACGTCAGCAAGCTGAACGACAGTTTTACGATAAAGCTGAAGAATTGGCGAATCTGACCTATGAGAATCCCGAAACACTTGATATTGCCGCTGAAACATTGGGCTTAGATATTAAAACCTCTGAGAAATTTACCCGTAGCGGTGGCAGTGGTATAGCGGAAAACCAGGAGGTTGTGAAAGCGGCATTTTCTGATGATGTATTGAATCAGGAACTGAACAGCCAGGTCTTAGAGTTATCTGATACTCGGTTGGTTGTAGTTCGCAAGAACAGTCATGTTGATGCGACGCTGTTGCCATTTGACTCAGTTGCACCAGCAATTACCGAACAGCTTCGTTATCAGCGTGCAAGCGATTTAGCCTATATTCAGGGCGAATCCAGACTGCAGGAGTTGAAATCTGGTGCATCCGCTACACAAGTCTTTCCTGATACCTGGCAGCCAGCCACTTATTATGGGCGTGATAGTCAGGATATTAGCGCACAAATTCTGGATCAGGCATTTAGATTACCTAACGCTGAATCAACCCAATATGCCGGTTTCACTGCCGATAACGGCAATTATGTTGTCATAGCGGTAAGTGATGTGAAACAGGGCTCAGTTGAAGATGTAGAGCCTGAAATGCGCGATGGACTGGTCTCTAACCTGACCAGACTGAACGGCCGTGTAGAAATGGCAGCATTCCTCAATACATTACGTAGTGAAGCCGACATCGAAATTTATGAGTCACGGGTAACATCTAGCGAAGAAGAGTAGTTCGCTAATCATAATTGCAGATTGAAAAAGGCGCTTTATAGCGCCTTTTTTATAACTAATGTATCAATGACTTTAGCGCCGACGCTGTCACCCCAAATATTGACTACGGTACGGAATCGATCCAGAAACCAGTCCACTGCCAGTAACAGTGCAATACCATCCAGGGGCAAACCTACCGCACTAAGTACGATTACCATGGTGACCAGTCCTGCTTCAGGGATTCCTGCAGCACCAATGGCCGCAAGCGTTGCAGTAATAAACACAATAATCTGTTGAGTCATCGTCAAATCAATGCCGTAGGCCTGGGCTATAAATAACACCGCGGCAGCTTCATAAAGGGCCGTACCATCCATATTGACCGTGCTGCCCAGTGGCAAAACAAATTTGATGGCTTTATCACTAACATTATTTTCGCGGGCATTTTCCATGGTTAATGGCAATGTGGCTGTTGAACTTGCGGTGCCAAAACCGGTAAACAAAGCTCGACTCATACCAAATAAATACGCTAAGCCTTTGCCAGCAACCAGTTGTAGTAGTAAAAATAGAAAACAAAAATGGATGAATAACCCGGTTAAAACGGTGACCACATGCCAGCCGACAGCCTCTATCTCTTTGAATAATTCTTCACCACCACCCGCCAGACCAATGCGTGCAGCTATTAAAGCGAAAATGCCGATTGGGGCGAAATACATAATCCATATCACCAACTTCATCATGGCTTCATTAATACCATCAAAAACGGAAAATACAGGTTTGGAACGTTCACCAATCGTCGTCAGCGCCATCGCAAACAATATGGCAAAAACAATAATGGGCAATAACTGCATTTCAGTCGCAGAGGCAAATAGATTTGGCGAGATCAGTGACATAATAATGTCTGATGCTCCTGTTCCCTGTTTTTCCAGAATTCGCTCGGGAACAGTAGCATCTCCGAGCTCGATTCCTGCACCGGGCTGGATGATATTAACCACTACCAAGCCAATAAACACTGCAACAGCCGTAGTAAAACCATAGTACAGAAGGGTGGAACCACCTAAACGGCCCAGTTTTCGAACATCACCAAGGGCGCCAATACCGCTGATAACCGAGGCAACAATCAACGGGATAATGATCATTTTTAGTGCATTGAGAAATAAATCACCCAGCCAACCGATTTGTAATGACAGGTCACCGAAAAACCAACCAAACAAGACACCACTGATGGCACTCAGAATAATCAAAATTAATAATATGACGGCATGTGAGTGTGGCATGGGCTGCTATCCTCAAATTTATAAGTGCTAAAACAAAAACAGGGCTGAAAGCCCTGTTTTTGTTAACTGGATGAACATCGGTTAAAAATTACTTATCGCCAATACCGACAATATTGTAACCACCGTCAACATAGGTAATTTCGCCGGTTACCCCGGATGCCAGATCGGAGCACAGGAAAGCACCTACATTGCCCACTTCATCAATCGTGACATTACGACGCAATGGTGCATTACGTTCGCCATAGGCCAGCATCTTGCCAAAATCGCCAATACCGGCAGCAGCAAGTGTTTTTATAGGACCAGCAGAAACAGCATTTACCCGAATGCCTTCCGGACCTAATGAATAGGCCATATATCTTACTGTGGCTTCCAGAGCGGCTTTTGCGACACCCATAACATTGTAATTATCGATAGCCCGTTCGGCACCCAGATAGCTCAATGTCAATAATGAACCGTTACGGCCAGCCATTAATTCTTTACCGGCTTTCGCCAATGCAGCAAAGCTGTAGGCACTGATATCATGTGCAGCGGCAAAACCTTCACGTGTCACACTGTCAACAAAGCTGCCTTGCAGTTGTTCACGCGGAGCAAATGCGACCGAATGAACAATACTGTCCAGGCCATCCCATTGTTTGGCCAGATCATCGAAAACAGCTTTGATTTGCTCATCACTGCTAACATCGCACGGAAAAATTAATGCTGGATTGGAGCCACATTCTTCAGCGATTTTTTCGACGCGGGATTTGAGTTTGTCATTTTGGTAAGTAAAAGCTAATTCAGCACCTTCACGTGCCATGGCATGCGCAATACCGGCGGCGATAGAACGCGAGCTGGCAACGCCAACAATCAATACCCGTTTGCCTTGTAGAAAACCCATGAAGTACTCCAGAAATTTTAAAACCGATAAACTTACCTGATTTTGGCAGGTACTGGAAGAGGCGAGCAGCTTACATTCCCGTTATACTCCCTATTTGCATGGTTTCAACGTTGGATGATTATGCCCCGATTTTCTGTTGTGCTCTTCTGGATAGTTATTGCATCGCTGACAGGTTGTGATATATCGGCTATCAACTCTCCATACCCTGCAGCTGAGAGTGAAAAAACGGTCAGTTACAGCTCCTTTATGCTGCGGCCAAAACATCTGGATCCCGCCCGTTCTTATTCAGCAAATGAAAGTCTCATTACGGCGCAGATTTATGAGCCGCCCTTTCAATATCATTACCTCAAACGTCCATATCAAATGGAACCATTGACCGCAGCGAAAATGCCGGAAGTGGTGTTTTTAGATAAGAATCAACAAGTATTAACGGGGGCACAACAGACAGCAGAAAATATCGCTTTTTCACGTTACACGATTACCCTGAGACCCGGAATCGCCTATCAACCACATCCCGCATTTGCTCAGGATGCGTCTGGACAATGGCTCTATCACGATCTGGATCAACAGAGTTCTAGTCACCTGAACACTATTGTGGATTTCCCCGAGCAAGCCACCCGGGAATTAAAAGCCGCTGATTATGTATATCAAATTAAACGGCTGGCACATCCGGAAGTGCATTCACCCATTTTAGGTTTAATGAGTGAGCACATTGTCGGTTTGGGTGATTTTGCCGCCACTCTCAATAAACTTCAGCAACAAGGTAAGCCGATTGATTTACGTGAATTAGATATCGCTGGCGTGGAAGCAATTGATGATTATCAATTCCAAATTACCGTATATGCTCAATATCCCCAGTTGAAGTACTGGCTGGCCATGCCATTTTTTGCTCCCATCCCCTGGGAAGCTGACGTGTTTTACCAGCAGACTGTATTAAAAGATAAAAATATCACCTTAGACTGGTACCCGATTGGAACAGGGGCCTATCAAATGATTGAAAACGATCCTAACCGTCGCATGGTGATGGTTAAAAATCCTAATTATCATGGTGAAATTTATCCCAGTGAAGGTAATCCAGGTGATGCTGCAGCTGGTCTGCTGGATGATGCGGGTTTGCCAATGCCCTTTATCGATAAAATCATTTACACCCTTGAAAAAGAAAGTACGTCTTACTGGGGGAAATTCATTCAGGGGTACTACGATATCAGTGGCTTAACTTCCGACAGCTTTGAACAGGCGATCCAGGTTTCTTCAGGTGGGTCGTTTGGGCTAAGCGAAGATATGATGGAAAAAGGCATTGATTTGCAGGCTGCTGTTGGCACAACTACCCATTATATTGGTTTTAATATGCTGGATTCAGTGGTGGGTGGAGACAGTGAACGAGCACGCAAACTACGTCAGGCGATTGCTATTGCGATAGATCAGGAGGAATTCGTTTCTATTTTCTTTAACGGACGTGGAATTCCTGCCCAAGGACCTATCCCTCCGGGAATTTTTGGTTATCGTGACGGCCGGGAGGGATTGGACCCTTACGTTTATGAATGGCGGGATGACGCGGTACGCACCAAGCCAATTTCTTTTGCCAGAGAACTACTGGCAGATGCCGGATATCCCAATGGTCGAGATGCTGAAACAGGGCAACCGTTAGTTCTGTACTTTGATGTATCTGCTGTTGGACCGGATGCCAAAGCCCAGTTGGACTGGATGCGCAAACAGTTTCAAAAACTTAATATCCAATTAGTGATTCGGTCGACTGATTACAATCGTTTTCAGGATAAGATGCGTCGCGGACAAACACAGATATTCAAAGTCGGCTGGAGTGCTGATTATCCGGATCCGGAAAATTTTCTGTTTCTTTTATACGGGCCCAATGCCAAAGCTATTCATAACGGTGAAAACAGCGCCAATTACCAAAACCCTGAATTCGATAAGTTATTTGAACAGATGCGGGTGATGCCTGACGGTGATGAGCGTCAGGAAATTATCGATAAAATGGTGGATATTGTTCGCCATGATGTGCCGTGGGTATGGGGATTTCATCCCAAACAGTTAACGTTGTTCCACGCGTGGAATAAAAATATCAAACCTAATCTGATGGCAAACAATACATTAAAGTATCATCGGATTGATCCGCTATTACGAGACCAGTTGCGGTCGAAATGGAATCAACCGACCATCTGGCCGCTGATTTTGCTGTTATTTATTTTTATCATGGCAATGTTGCCAGCTATTTTGATTTATCGTCGGAAAAAACACCAGCAGGCTGTCAATACTTGATACTGTTGATTTTGCGTATCATCCGGTACAATTAAACGCGAAAATTGTTATACGACTTCAGGTATCAATTGAGCAGGGAGAAAAGCACGTGGATTTGGCTACTTTACTGGGTTTTTTAATAGCCTGGAGTCTGATTATCGCCACTATTGCTCTTGGGGCAGCGGCGAGCACCTTTGTTAACACGCCTTCTTTCATGATAGTTGTAGGTGGCACCTTTGCCGTCGTCATGATGCGCTTTACCCTCAAACAGTTCATTGGTTCAATGAAAACGGCGACCAAAGCCTTTTTGCATAAATCTGAAGATCCTTCTGAAATTATTGCCAGTGTGGTTGTCTTAGCCGGTATCGCCCGTAAAGAGGGTTTGTTGGCATTGGAACGGCAGGAAGTTAAAAATCCTGCCTTGGCATTGGGTATCCGAATGCTGGTTGATGGTCATGAGCCGGCTGTGGTCAGAAAAGCCCTGAACACAGAAATGAATGAAACGGTCAACCGACATAGCATCGGTCAACAGATTTTCCAGCAAATTGGTGATGCCGCTCCGGCGATGGGAATGATCGGTACTCTGGTTGGTCTGGTTCAGATGCTCTCGAATATGTCCGATCCAAAATCAATTGGTCCAGCGATGGCGATTGCATTACTGACAACCTTATATGGTGCAATGATTGCCAATATGTTTGCATTGCCTGTAGCCGATAAGCTTGCTTTACGCAGTAATGAAGAGCTGATGAATAAAAGTATTATCATCGAGAGCGTAATGGGAATTCAGGAAGGACAGAACCCGAAAGTATTGGAAGAGTTACTGAAAAATTATCTTCCGGCTTCAAAACGGGATGCTGAAGAGCCAGCCCCGGCCGAAGCTTAATCAGCTGACGACGGCAGAATTCTATGAGTGATTCTGAAACGCAAAGTTTCAAAAAGCAGCAAAAGAAAGGGTTGCCTGCCTATATGGCGACATTTGCCGATTTAATGTCGTTATTAATGTGTTTCTTTGTTTTGTTATTGTCGTTCGCTGAAATCGATGCCATCAAATATAAAATGGTGGTTATGTCTTTGGAGAAAGCCTTTGGTGTGCAGCGAGAGGTAGTAGATGAAGCCATTCCTAAAGGCACCAGCATCATTGCACAGGAATTCAGCCCGGGCGAACCTAAACCCACACCGCTGAATATTGTCAGACAGGAAACAACTGATGATACGAAAGATGTGTTAAAAATCACCATGGATGCCGAAGCTGTCGCAGAAGCGCAGGCAAAGCAGGTCGCCGAGGAAGTCGAAGAATTTAAAGAAGCGCTGGAATCAGAAATCGAACGTGGTTTGATCGTTGTAGAGAATCAGCTCAATCGTATTGTTATCCGAATTCGTGAGCGTGGTTCCTTTCCCTCTGGCGACGCTACTTTGAACCAGGACTTTGTTCCTATCCTGAAAAAAATTAATGAAGTATTAACGCAGACTGACGGACTAATTGCTGTGGCAGGACATACTGATAACATTCCGATTAATACTTCCCGTTATCGTTCTAACTGGGAGTTATCAACTTCAAGAGCGACTTCAGTAGTTCACGAACTGCTTAAGTACAATACGATTCCACCTGAACGTTTTGTGCTTGAAGGCTATGCTGATACCCGCCCATTAGCCCCAAATGATTCTATTGAAAATCGGGCAATAAATCGTCGTGTGGAAATTGTTGTTCTAAAAGGTTCGCTGGACAGCGAGCTCACCAAGTCCATTGATGATTTGATTCAGCAGCACGATGCAATAGAAAGTGAAATTCAACAAGTCCGTTGAACATCAAAAGATTGCTGCCATCAAAATATATCTGTCTAAACAATGGTATTATTTTGCAAGTTTTTGATATCAGTTATGACACGATTCATAGCATCGAAACATAAGCACACAAACAAAAAAAGAGCCTTTTACTGGAAAAAAGACGACCGTATAGAAATAATGCAGTCGGTTGTATAAAGGCGCTGACAATAAGAAAGTTAGAGGTAAACATGCAAAAAATTTCCGTGGAAACAGGAATCGTGATCCCATTGGATCGACCAAACGTCGATACGGATGCCATCATACCTAAACAGTTTCTGAAATCGATCAAGCGCAGTGGTTTTGGTCCCAACCTGTTTGATGAATGGCGTTATTTGGATCACGGCGAGCCGGGACAGGATTGTAAAGATCGTCCGCTGAATCCGGATTTTGAATTGAATCAACCACGTTATCAGGGTGGCACGATATTACTGGCGCGTGAAAACTTTGGTTGTGGATCGAGCCGTGAGCATGCTGTTTGGGCACTCGAAGACTATGGTATTCGAGTGATTATTGCCCCCAGTTTTGCTGATATCTTTTTTAGCAACAGCAGTAAAAATGGCATTCTCACAATACAACTCGATGAACAGCTGGTCGAAAAACTATTTCATCAGGTCGAGGCTACTCCAGGTTATAAATTGACCGTTGATTTGCCAGAACAGAGCATTTTGTTGCCTGATGGTGAAGTCCTGCATTTCGAAATAGACAGCTTTAAAAAGCATTGTTTGATTGAAGGTCTGGATGATATTGGTCTGACCCTGCAGCATACTGATGAAATCAAAGCTTACGAGGCCCGTCGTCGTGAACAAACGCCGTGGCTGTTTTCCTAATATTTTTTCCATTTATAAGTAATAACATTCATGACAAAGAAAATTGCAGTATTGGCCGGTGATGGAATCGGTCCGGAAATTGTTGCCGAAGCCGTAAAGGTTTTAAATGCTTTTAAACAGGATGGTTTGGCGATTGAACTTGAATACGGTTTGATCGGTGGGGCCGCTTACGATGAAACTGGCAGTCCGCTTCCTGATGAAACCTTGCAAATGGCTAAAGAGGCAGATGCCATTTTGTTAGGTGCAGTGGGAGGCTATAAATGGGAAGCACTGGATATCAGTGTGCGTCCGGAAAAAGGTTTATTGGGTATTCGTTCACAATTAAACCTTTTTGCTAATTTACGTCCGGCTTTGTTATATCCACAATTAGCAGATGCATCCACCCTGAAACCAGAAGTTGTGTCCGGTCTGGATCTAATGATTGTCCGTGAGTTAACGGGTGGGATTTACTTTGGTCAGCCCCGAGGGATCCGTACTCTGGATAATGGCGAGAAAGAAGGCTACAACACACTGGTGTATCGCGAAAGTGAAATTAATCGTATTGGACGCGTGGCATTTGATATTGCACGTAAACGGCAAAGTCGTGTTTGTTCGGTGGACAAAGCCAATGTATTGGAATGCACCGAGTTGTGGCGTGAGACGATGACAACATTGTCCAAAGACTATGCCGATGTCGAGCTAAGTCATATGTATGTTGATAATGCTGCAATGCAGCTAGTGCGAGCACCAAAGCAGTTTGACGTTATGGTGACCACCAATATGTTTGGCGATATTTTGTCAGATTGTGCATCAATGCTGACCGGTTCGATTGGTATGTTGCCCTCTGCGTCGCTTGATGAAAACGGCAAGGGAATGTATGAACCTATTCACGGTTCAGCCCCTGATATTGCTGGTCAGAACATTGCTAATCCACTGGCAACGATTTTGTCAGCTGCTATGATGTTACGTTACACCCTTGATCAACCGGCTTTTGCAGATCGTATTGAAGCTGCCGTAAGTAAAGTTCTGGATCAAGGTTTAAGGACAGCAGATATTTTCTCCGCGGGAATGACTCGCGTGACCACTGCTGAAATGGGCGATGCCGTTGTGGCAGCGCTGTAACAAAAGAATTTAGGTGAAATGTGACTAAACAAATTGATGTTGCTGTTGTAGGTGCTACTGGTGCGGTTGGTGAAACGATGCTGGATATCCTGCATAAGCGGAATTTTCCGGTAGGTAAAGTGTATGCATTGGCCAGTGAGCGTTCAGCTGGCTCAACTGTTCAGTTTGGTAATAAATCGATAATGGTTGAAGATTTGGCCGAGTTTGATTTTTCCAAAGTACAGATAGGCTTGTTTTCTCCTGGGGCCAGTGTTTCTGAAATCTATGCGCCAAAAGCGGCTGCTGCAGGCTGTATTGTTATCGATAACACCTCACAGTTTCGTTATGACGATGATGTTCCACTGATCGTGCCTGAGGTGAATCCAGATGCGGTGGCCGGTTATAAAAAACGTGGCATTATCGCTAATCCGAATTGCTCTACCATTCAAATGCTGGTGGCGTTAAAACCTATTTACGATGCTGTGGGGATTACTCGTATTAACGTTTGCACCTACCAGGCGGTATCGGGAAGTGGAAAACCTGCAATGGATGAGCTGGCCAAACAAACTGCTGCTCTTTTGAATGGTCGCCCGGTGGAAGCTGAAGTTTATCCTAAACAAATTGCCTTTAATGTGATTCCTCAAATCGATGTTTTTATGGATAACGGATATACCAAAGAAGAAATGAAAATGGTTTGGGAAACTCGCAAAATCCTCGGTGACGAGTCAATACAGGTCAATCCAACCGCGGTCCGGGTGCCTGTCTTTTATGGTCATTCTGAAGCCATTCATATCGAAACCCGTGACAAGATCACTGCTGAAAAAGCCAGAGAGCTGCTATCAGCGTTTGATGGCATCGTCGTGATTGATGAACACAAAGATGGTGGTTATCCAACAGCTGTCACAGATTCCTCTGGTCAGGATCCTGTATATATAGGGCGAATCCGTGAAGATATTTCACATCCAAACGGTTTGAATTTATGGGTTGTTTCAGACAATGTTCGTAAAGGTGCGGCACTAAACAGTGTGCAAATTGCTGAACTTCTGGTAGATAGATACCTCTAGGCATTGCTGAGATTGTCAAGGAAGGGGAGTTAAATGAAACAGAAAACGTTGACCAGTTTGTCGGTAGCTGCGGCACTTGGTTTATTAACTCCCTTACCGGGTCATGCGTTTGGCCTTGGTCAGATAACTTTATACTCTGCCTTGAATGAACCTTTCAGGGCAGAGATTGAGGTCAATGCACTTCAGGATGATGAGCAGGGTAATCTTGAGGTCAGATTGGGTTCATCCCAGGATTTTGAAAGAGCAGGACTGGAACGCAGTTTTTTATTAACCCAGCTGAATTTTGAAGTTATTGAAGAAAGTGATTCCACCCGAATTTTGGTCACTTCTGATATACCCATCAAAGAACCATTTCTGGGATTTTTACTGGCCGCAACCACTGGTCAGGGAAAATTACTTCGCGAATATATGGTGCTGCTGGATCCACCTAAAGAGCTGTACCCCGGTCGTGGCAATGTGGATTCACCACTCGCACCGAATACTCAATCAACGGTTCCTGCTGCTCCTCGCACAACATCTTCAAATCAGTCAGCCTATACATCTGATCGCTTGACGCAATATAACGTTCAGTCACGCGATACCTTATGGAGCATCGCCGAGAGGACACGGCCCTCAGACGATATTACGATGCAGCAGATGATGATTGGTTTGCTTAATGCGAATCCTAGGGCATTTCAGCAAAACAATGTGAACAGTCTTTACGCAGACAGCACACTTAAAATTCCTGCTACAGAAGAAATTACCCGCCTTTCTGCCAGTGAAGCCAAAGCTGCTGTAGACAGGCAAAATCTCGACTGGCAACAACGCAGTCTTGCTCAGACTGCTTCTCCTGCAGCCACCGTTGATGAAGTTTCCACATCGGAAAATATTGCAGCAGCAGAAAATAATGAAATTGAACCAGAAACCGAAGCGCCAAACGACGCTGAAGATCAATCAAGCTTAACAGAGAGCGATGAAACACTGTCAGATGCTGAGAGTGCACGCTTAAAGTTAATTGCTGCAACGGAAAACAGTTTGCTGGAGGCAGATCCGGAAATTAATGGTGATCCTGATTTACAGCGCATCAGTGAACAATTAACGCTTGCCCAGGAAACCATAGAGTCACAAACCCAGGAAAACATTGATTTCAAAAATCGTATGGACGCGATGGAACGTCAACTGGATACTATGCGTCGTCTTATTTCGCTTAAAGATGCGGATATGGCAAGACTGCAAAGCTTGCTCGAACAAGACGAAACCCAGATGGATTTAGCGACATTGGTAGATGAAGCAAACACCATTCTGGAAAATAGTGAAGCTGAAAGCGAAGCATTAAATGACAGCGACAATAATACCAATCTGAATGATACAGCTGAAGATCCAACCAATCTGGATGCTGTAGATAATGAATGGCAACCGATTGATATTGCTAATGATGAAACAGATGCAACGTCAACTGAAGAAGAACCGTCATCAACACAAAGCAACGAAAATGTCGCTGAGGAGCCGACAGAATTCGAATCTGTCACCAATGCTGAATCTCCCGAACTGATTGTTGCTGAGTTGGATGAAAATACAGCAGAACCAGCAGAACTGGAAACAGCTGCTGCAGAGGTTGATGCTGCGATAGTTGAAGCTGCTCAGGAACTGAATCTAGACCAGCAACAGCTGGACTCTCTTTACCAGCGGGTTCAAGCTTTTGTCATAGCACATAAGGTTGAATCATTACTGGCAATCTTATTGTTGCTTTTGATTATCTGGATGATTCTCCGCCGTGGTCAGCGTGAAGTCAGTTGGGATGATGCTGTCAGTAAAATTAACAAAAACAAACCGGCCACCACGACAGCTGAAACCGGTAGTGTAAATATTGTCACCCCGGTTGCAGAAGAGAAAGAGGCAACAACTGAAAGCCAAACCAAATCAGTTGATGAACTGGTCGAACAAGCTGATATGTTTGTTGGTTATGCCGATTATGTACAAGCAGCAACCGCACTTGAACAAGCTTATCAGCAGGCACCCGATGATAAGGAAATTGCTGCAAAATTATTATTCATTTATTACAAGCAACAAAAATCTGCAGACTTCATTGCATTATTGAACACCTCAAGTATTGGTGAAACCGATCCGCAGTGGCCTGAGGTAAGAAGCTGGGGCGCTCAGCTATTACCTCATAATCCTTTATTTGCTGAACCCTCTGATGAGGCTGAGGCTGCTATTGAAGAATCCATCGAGGAAGTGCAAACCACTTTTGATACTGAGGATGAGCCAAAAATCGATGTTGATGCCGAAGAAGAAGTGATGGAGACATCCTCTGAGCCTGAGGAGTCGGATCATATAGATTTCAATCTGGATGATTACAAAACCGAGTCAACCACTATTTCCAAGGCTGAAGAAGTCTACCAACGTGATGAAGAGGATTTGTTGCAGTTTGATAGCAGTACATCTGCAGACAAAGACTCAGCAACTGAGCTGGAACAATCAGAACAATCTGAAATTGATACTTATCCTGAAGATGATGATCTGCGAATAGATTTTGAACAGGATAATGTGTTGCAACCGGATTCCTCTGCCCCCGATGTTCTGGATTTGAATATTGATGAGACAGACGATGCTTCAGACCAGCAACCTGATGAGGTTTTATCTGTAGATTCTTTAGATGCTGATGAACTGGATCTCACTAATTTTGAAACTGCAGAACCGACAGAAACTGAAGAAGTTGATGTTATAGAAGATTATCTGAATCTGGATAGCAGTGTTGATGATGATGAACTTGATTTCGATCTCAGTGATTTCGACTCAATCGATGAATCTGAAACCAAACTGGATTTGGCAGCAGCCTATTCCGATATGGGTGATCCTGAAGGCGCAAGAGGTATCCTCGAAGAAGTCCTTGAGCAGGGTACGGATGAACAGAAAAAACGAGCACAGGAACTGCTCGACAATTTGTCTTAACGAGCGCTAAGGTGAGGTTAGCGTTAAGTGTCGAGTATGACGGCAGTAATTTTCATGGGTGGCAGTTTCAGCCAAAACAACGGACTGTTCAGGGCGAATTGCAGAAAGCCGTGTCGCTTATCGCCAATACACCGACAGAAGTGTTCGCTGCCGGCCGCACTGATACTGGGGTGCATGCATTAAATCAGGTGGTGCATTTTGATACCGAGGCTATTCGGCAAGAACGAAACTGGCTATTGGGATTGAATTCCAACTTACCCCACGATATCAGTATTAAATGGGTAAAACCGGTTTCAGAAAACTTTAACGCCAGGTTCAGTGCAATAAAACGTCGCTATCGTTATTTAATACTCAATCGTGACAGCCGTTCCAGTGTGCATCATCAACGGATGTGGTGGGTATATAAAAACCTTGATGAACACCAGATGCAATTGGCTGCTAATAGCCTGCTTGGCCAGCATGATTTTTCAGCATTTCGGGCACAGGAATGTCAGGCCAAAAGTCCGATAAAGACCCTTGATAAATTGATTGTCACTCGTCGTGATGATTGCATTGCTGTGGATGTTGAAGCCCGTTCTTTTTTGCATCACATGGTGCGTAATCTGATGGGCGTATTGGTTCCTGTTGGGGAGGGCAAGAGACCTGTCGAATGGGCTCAACATGTTCTACAAAGTCAGGACCGTAACATGGCGGGTGTTACCGCCCCACCTCAAGGTCTGTACCTGACAGATGTCGTTTATCCGGATGAATTTTTCCTGCCAACAGTGTCAGGTTTTCCAGTGCTCTGGTAAAGTACCGTAGTAACTTCTGGAAAGCTGATAATCCCAAATGAGAACCCGCGTTAAAATATGTGGCATTACGCGTCGTCAAGATGCTGAATTTGCTGTAAAAAGCGGGGCGGATGCTATCGGGTTGGTTTTTTATGAACCAAGTCCTCGCGCTGTGACAATGGCACAGGCTGCCGCAATTACTGCGCAGTTGCCACCATTTGTATCTGCTGTTGGTTTATTTGTGAATGCAACGGCAGAGAAAGTGCGGCAAACACTTGAGCAGGTTCCATTAAGTTTGTTGCAATTTCATGGCAATGAATCCGCTGAATATTGTGCTCAATTCAATATGCCGTACATCAAAGCGGTACGAATGCAGACTGCAAGTGATTTAATACAGGCTGATGAGCATTTTGCTGAAGCTTCAGCCTTATTGCTGGATAGCTATCAACATGGGGTGCCGGGGGGAACCGGACAGACCTTTGACTGGTCCATGATTACTGCAGTTAGCAAGCCGCTGATATTAGCGGGTGGTCTGACAACTGAAAACGTTGCAGAAGCTATTCAGCAGGTCTCGCCTTATGCAGTGGATGTAAGCGGCGGTGTAGAAGAGTCGAAAGGACTTAAAAGTAATAATAAAATAAGCGCATTCATGCGAGAGGTGGCAAATGCCTGATATACAGATTGATGACTATTTTAAAAACTACCCGGATGAATTAGGTCATTTTGGACCTTATGGTGGACGCTTTGTTGGCGAAACCTTGATGGGTGCTATTTATGAGCTGGAAGAGGCCTATAAAAAGTATAAAAATGATCCAAACTTCCAAGCTGAAATGGATAAAGATCTGGCCGACTTTGTAGGCCGTCCATCACCTATATATCATGCCGAAAACTGGACAAAGAAACTGGGGGGAGCCCAGATCTATCTCAAGCGCGAAGATCTCAATCATACCGGCGCCCATAAAGTTAACAATACGATTGGTCAGGCTTTACTGGCTAAGCGTATGGGTAAAACCCGTATTATTGCTGAAACAGGTGCGGGGCAGCACGGTGTAGCGACCGCTACAGTAGCTGCCCGCTTAGGTATGGAATGTGTGGTTTACATGGGCGCGGAAGATGTTGAGCGTCAGGCCATGAACGTTTACCGAATGAAGCTTTTAGGGGCAGAAGTAGTGCCGGTTCAGTCTGGCTCAAAAACGCTCAAAGATGCATTGAATGAAGCCTTGCGTGACTGGGTTACCAATGTGGATGACACCTTTTATATTATCGGTACGGTTGCCGGCCCTCATCCTTATCCAGCAATGGTGCGGGACTTCCAATCAGTTATTGGTCGTGAAGCCCGTCAGCAAATGATCAATACCACTGGCAAACTACCCGATACACTGGTTGCCTGTATCGGTGGAGGGTCGAATGCAATTGGCCTGTTCTACCCATTTATTGAAGATGAATCCGTTGCAATGATTGGCGTAGAGGGTGCTGGTCATGGTCTGCAGACAGGGCAGCACTCAGCTCCACTTTCTGCCGGAACTCCCGGCGTATTGCACGGCAATCGCACTTACCTTATTCAGGACGCTGCGGGACAAATTACCGAAACCCATTCCATTTCAGCCGGACTGGATTATCCTGGCGTTGGTCCTGAACATGCATGGTTGAAAGATATCGGCCGCGCACAATACGTTACTGTTACGGATACTGAGGCCCTTGATGCTTTCCATGAACTGACACGCACTGAAGGCATTATTCCGGCTCTGGAAACCAGTCATGCACTGGCTTATGTTTCAAAATTAGCCCCAACGATGTCAGCGGATCAAAGTATTCTTATTAATGTTTCAGGACGTGGTGATAAAGACATGCACACGGTTGCAGCCATGGCTGGTCTGAATTTCTGAGGAATATAAAATGAGTCGTATTAAAGAATGTTTTAAAAATCTTCAGGCAGATGGGCAAACTGCTTTAATCCCTTATGTGACTGCAGGTGATCCTGAACCATGGGTAACCGTTCCACTGTTACATGCTTTGGTGGATGCCGGTGCCGATATTATCGAACTGGGTGTGCCTTTCTCTGATCCCATGTCGGATGGTCCTGTAATCCAAAAAGCCTGTGAACGGGCGTTGAAAAATGATGTCACGCTGGATTCAATTCTGGATATGGTAAAACAGTTCAGAGAGAAAAATAACCATACGCCACTTGTGTTGATGGGATATGCCAATCCTCTTGAAGCAATGGGTTATGAAAAATTCGCCAAAAAAGCCCAGGCTGTCGGGGTGGATGGGGTATTGACTGTTGATATGCCACCAGAAGAGTCTGATGAATTCCTGCGGCTGATGGACGGGCATGATATTGATACGATTTTCCTGGTTGCGCCAACGACATCGGCAGAGCGTATGCAGAAAATCGCCCAACATGCCAAAGGCTTTATTTACTATGTTTCAATCAAAGGTGTGACAGGTGCTGCCGCATTGGAAATTAATGAAGTAACCGCCAAACTGGAAGAAATTCGTAAATACACTTCGTTACCGGTTGGTGTGGGTTTTGGTATCAGAGATGGCCGCTCAGCCGCAGCTGTCGCGGAAGTAGCTGATGCTGTTGTCGTGGGCAGTACTTTGGTACGTTGCATAGAAGAACATTCCAATCGTCCACAGGAATTACCCGCAGCAGTAGCAAGTCTGTTAGCTGAAATGCGTCATGCAATTAATGCGCGTGATTTAGCCAGCGTCTCGGCCTAATAAGCGATAAGGTGACAAAATGAGTTGGTTTGAAAGATTACTTCCATCGAAAATCCGCACCAGTGGCCGCAGCCGCTCGGTACCTGAAGGTGTCTGGTGCAAGTGTCCAGCATGTGACAATGTGCTTTATCGGGCTGAGCTTGAGCGTAACCAGATGGTTTGTCCCAAATGTGATCACCATCAACGGATAAATGCCCGTGATCGACTGAAAAGTTTTCTGGATGAAGATAATCGCCAGGAAATTGGTACCGAAGTTAAACCTGTCGACACTCTTAAATTCAAAGACAGTAAACGTTATCGTGATCGTATTACCCAGGCACAAAAAAATACCGGTGAGAACGATGCACTGTTAGCCATGCAAGGCACGCTTAAAGGCTTACCTGTTGTGGTGGTTGCGTTTGATTTTGGTTTTATGGGTGGCTCAATGGGCTCCGTGGTCGGTGAAAAGTTTGTCCGAGCTGCAAAAGTTGCCTTGGCCAAGAAACTTCCGTTGATATGTTTTTCCGCCAGTGGTGGAGCGCGCATGCAGGAAGGCTTGTTTTCACTGATGCAGATGGCTAAAACAAGTGCTGTTTTATCACAGCTTGAAGAGGCTGGCATCCCGTTTATTTCGGTGATGACCGATCCCACCATGGGCGGTGTTTCAGCCAGTCTGGCAATGCTTGGTGATGTCAATGTGGCTGAACCTAAAGCTTTAATTGGTTTCGCTGGTCCACGCGTTATCGAACAGACCGTTCGTGAAAAATTACCTGAAGGTTTCCAACGCAGTGAGTTTTTGCTGGAACATGGTGCCATCGACATGATTATTGATCGCCGTGAAATGCGCGATCGTCTGAATAATCTGTTAACCATGATGCAAAATCGTATTGCTGTTTAAACCATAGTTTATGCGATTTAATAGCTTGCCACAGTGGCTGGCATGGCAGGAAAAGCTACATTTTACTGAGATAGATCCCGGCCTGGATCGGGTGCGTGCTGTCTGGCAGCAGATGTATGACGACAACAAACTGCCTTTTCGGGTGGTGACGGTTGCCGGCACCAACGGTAAAGGCTCTTCTGTTGCATTATTGGCCTCTATACTCTCAGCTGCCGGCTATCGAACAGCCTGTTACACTTCGCCACATCTGTTGCGTTATAACGAACGCATCGTAGTTGATGGTCAAACGGCGACTGATCAACAGATATGTGAAGCTTTCGAGCGGGTTGATACCGCACGTGGTGACATTTCTCTGAGCTATTTCGAATTTGCCACGCTCGCTGCAGCAGATATTTTCTGTAGACAGAATATTGATATCGCGATTTTGGAAGTTGGTATGGGCGGACGGCTTGATGCGGTGAATCTGTTTGACGCCGATATTGCGCTGATTACGCCGATAGGTCTGGATCATACAGTTTGGCTTGGCGATACCCGGGAAAAGATTGGTATTGAAAAAGCCGGGATAATGCGGGCAATGAACCCTGTCGTCTGCAGTGAACATTCTCCGCCAGTCACCGTTATTGAGAGCGCTCAGAAATTAAGCTCGCCAGCGTATATTGCTGGCAAAGATTTCAATGCTCAATCCGATAAAAATGTATGGCATTGGCAAAATGCCGATTATCAGTTCACGGGATTACCGTTGCCGGCCTTACTAGGGTGTTATCAGATTCAGAACAGCGCGGCTGTGCTACAGGTCATCAGCCTGCTGAAAGATTCCGGAATGGGAAAAATCAATGAAACAGCCATCCGTGATGGATTGGCTCACGTCAGACTCGCTGGCCGGTTTCAGATGATTGATGGATCCGTTACCCATATTTTTGATGTAACACACAATCAGCAGGGTGCTGAAAATCTGGCAAAACTATTAACGGAAATTCCTTGTCATGGCAAAACCCATGCGGTGATCGCCATGTTGCGTGATAAAGACAGCCAAGCGGTTTTTGATGCCTTGATTCCAGTGATAGATAATTGGTTTCTTGGTGGCTTAAATGGAAGCAGAGGGCAGTCTGCAGAAGATTTGGCAACTGGCCTGCAAGGTAAAATTTCCAATGATCGCATTCATACCAGTGAAGTAGTGGAACAGGCCTATGATCTGGCTTTAGCTAATGCTAGTGAAGGGGACCGTATCTTAATTTTTGGCTCATTCCACACAGTAGAAGCCATCATGCGGCATATCCCGGATTTCATTAATGAGCCGTTATCTGCCTCAGCTTGAGGTGTCGTGATACAGGGCCTTAATTTCCTTATCATACCTTTGCTCAACCAGCGCACGTTTAACTTTTAAAGTAGGCGTCAGCAAACCATTTTCAATCGTCCAGGGTTGCAAAGTCAGATGTACTCGCCGAATCCTGGCATAGGCCGGAAATTCAAATAACCACTGTCTGAGTAAGCGGACAAAATGCTGCTGTAAAACTTTTGAGCCAAGACTTTCATTCTGCAAGGGATCCAAACCGAGTTGCTGCGCAATCTGCGGCCAGCTTTCGCCATTAATCACCAGTAAAGCGGCCAAATAAGGTTGCCCTTCACCGACGACTAACGCCTGATCAATCAGGCCATTGCTGACTATGGCGGCTTCAATATCGGCAGGCGGGACTTTTTCGCCATTATTGAGCACCAGAATATCTTTGATTCGACCGACAATATAAATATGACCGCTTTCGCTGATGTGGGCTTTATCACCGGTATGCAGCCAGCCATCAGCATCAATCGTCTGTGCCGTTGCTTTATGATTATTCCAATAGCCCAGCATATTGCCCGGACCTTTTACCTCAAGCTCTTCATCCTTGCCAATACGGACTTCTACACCCTGAATAGCGCGTCCTACGCTGGCAGGATCATTACTGGAAGGTTCATTAACACTAATCACCGGACTGGTCTCAGTCAGGCCATAACCCTGCAGCAAAACTAAATCCAGTCCAATAAACAATTTAGCGGCGTGGGTGGGTAAAGCAGCACCACCACTGACAGCTAAACGCAGTTTGCCGCCAAGACGCTGATGAAATTTGCTCACAACCAGTTTATGCAGCAATGGCCATAACAGCAGAAAGGGCGACCAATATTTCCGACCCTGTTGGTACTGAAAGCGTTTCCAACCGACCTTCACCGCCAGTTTGAAAATTCGACGTTTAAGCCAGCTGCCTTCAGCAAGTTGTTTATGAACCCGATCATAAATCCGCTCGAAAATTCTGGGCACAGCAATCATGATGGTGGGTTGGACTTGCCGCATATCGTCAGCAAGCAGGGGAATACTGCGAGAGAAAACTACTTTTGAACCAGCCATCATCGGCAGATAATAGCCGCCAGTTCGTTCCAATGTGTGTGATAGTGGTAAAAAGGACAAGAAAATATCATCAGGCAGGATTTCAAAAAACTGCAACGAACCATAGGCCACCGACAACATATTATGATGGCTGAGCATGACCCCTTTAGATCGGCCAGTGGTGCCAGAAGTATAGATAATCGATGCCAATTGTTCTGGTGCACAGTGGGGTAGTTTCAACTCAGCAGAAAAAGCTGTATCAAGCCAGTTCTGCAGCGATATCGTGGAGGATTCGTTATCTGTTGTCGATTCATCATGGAACAGCAGCACTCGTTTGACAGAATGTTCTTCGGGTAATACGGCTTGAATGGCTGACCATTGTCTGGAGCTGTTTACTAACAATAAACGTACATCAGCATCCTGTAATATATACGCAACGTTATCCGGCCGGTCATCGGGGTAAAGTGGCACCACTACCAGCCCCAGACTTAAGGCTGCCAGATCGAAAAATATCCACTCTTTGCTATTACGTAAATTGATTGCAACCCGATCACCCTTACGCAGATTTTCCTGTTGCAGCGCTTGTTGCCAGTGAGTTATTTCGTCAGCAACCTGTTGCCAAGTTAAACTTTCCCAGCTTTTCTTATCATTATCAAAAAAGCCATAGGCATCTTTATCAGGACTTCTTTTTATCCGTTCACAAGCTAAGCCGTACAGCGTCCGAGCCTGATCCGGAGAAATGTAATCATGAGCAGCGGACATAATTAATCAAAGAGCCAGCGTAATTGAACGCCGACGATATCAACTGAATTTTTATAACTTCCTAGTAACTGATTTCCATTTGAATCAGTATCATCGATGCTGGTATCTTTCATAAATATGTGCGAATAGGCAGCATCCAAAATTATATTTTCGCTGTAGTGATAACTTGCCCCCAAAGCTAACCAGGTACGATCACTGTCCGGAATACGGGGTGTTCGACGTTGTGCATTGGGAATCGGTGTTTCATCATAGGCGACGCCAGCGCGCCAGGACCAACGGTCATTAGCTTTATATTCCACGCCAAGCCCATAGCGCATGGAATTTTCCCAGTCTTCTTCTTTAACAGAATTTAATGACCTCACATCAGAATTAATACGTAATTCTTCAAAGCGACTCCAACGTGTCCAACTGGCATCGGCCATAAAGGACCACTGTGAATTTAATTGGTGAATCAGAGCGATGGATGCCGATTCAGGCAAGGTTACCCGGCCACCAATGTTTCCATCCCGAATACCTGAGGCGGCAGCAGCAGCGCTAAAATTCTCTGGGATACGAAACTCCCCATCACCAGTCAAATCATGGGTTATTTTTGAACGATAACTAATGCCCATACGCGTTGCTTCAGTAAACTGATAAGTCATACCGAGGTTGTATCCCCAGCTCCAATCATCTGCAGTTAAACGTACTCGACCATCATTTTGTTGAGGTGCACCTGTAAAAGCACCAAAATTCGCTGCCTGACTTAGTTCCAAATCTATATATTGAAGGTTGATACCAAACCCTAACGAGAGTTTTTCAGTAGTTTTAAAAGCGATGCTGGGATTAATATTAACCGTAAGCAGATCCGAACGAATCGCATGATAACGCCCCTGCCAGCTATCGCCATAATCGGTCACCAGACCGAAGGGCGCGCCCACACCAATTCCTACGACAGTCTTGTCATTTAACGGGTGAGCATAATAAAAATTAGGAACTGCAGCCAGTTCACCGGCATTGCTGCCATCACCACCGGTTAATGGTGTGCCATTGGCATTAGAACCGCGATCGGAGAATTCTGCCCGGGGTGCGATCAGATTGAGCCCCATATTCATTTCTTTACGGGATAAACTTGTCATGCCAGCCGGATTGAAAAAAATTGTACTGGCATCATCCGCCACTGCAGCACTACCTGAAAAGGCGCGTCCCAACCCCGTAATGCTTTGTTCTATCAGGGCATAGCCCGCTGCGGCTGCAGAATTACTGGCTGCCCCTAATAAAAGATAAAAACCAAATTGGGTTGTACGGGACATGGTCATGGCAGCGTTACCTGGTAAGTGATTAGTTGTTAATTAAGGCAAAACTAGCTTATGCATGCAAATGAAGCAAGTTTGTAACAATTATCGACGCTGAAATAATAAATCCCATACTCCATGTCCCAGTCGATGGCCTCGCTGTTCAAACTTGGTTAAGGGACGGTACTCCGGCCGCGGAATATAATCACCTGATATGCTGGTGTTGATAAAATCATGACTTGCCGACAGATCCTGCAACATTTGTTCTGCATAATCCTGCCAGTCTGTTGCCATATGCAGAAAACCGCCCGACTGTATTTTTTGTGCCAGGACGTTAACAAAGGCTGGCTGGATAATTCGACGTTTATGATGACGTTTTTTATGCCAGGGATCCGGAAAATATAGTTGCACGCGATGCAGAGCATTATCCGCAACCTGATTTTTGAGTAATTCCACGGCATCCGTGCAGGCCACCCGCACATTAGTTAAATTATTTTCTTCGATAGCTTTTAACAGTTGGCCCACACCTGGTCGATGCACCTCCACGCCAATGAAGTCGTTCTCAGGTTGGTGGATGGCCATTTCAATCAACGAAGCACCATTACCAAATCCGATTTCAAACACCACTGGAGCGTTACGCCCAAACAGCGCTGGCATATCAATAGGTTGGTTATCGGCTTCAATACCAAACTTTGGCCATAAAACATCCAGTGCTTTTTGTTGACCAGGGGTTAAGCGACCCTCACGTTTCACAAAGCTTTTTACCTGACGGAGGCGTTTACCTTCGGTCATTGAATTCACCTTTCAATTAAGTGGTAACTCATCGATATATCGATGAAAAACAGCGTGACATCATACCGAAGCACTACTGGAAAATCCTTATGGCGATGCATTTAACTGCCGCAGTTTGCAAAAATTGATGTTCTAAATACCAACTATGTGCAGATTTTAGCGTTGGGAAGTTGTCCCATAAATGACAAATCATTAAACAGCTAACCCAGTATTTTTCTGCGATTGATGCGGTACGGCAACAATAAAACCAAAAGCAGGTATTTGAGCATTAAGATGACATAAGCCCAGAAACAGTGCGAAAAAGAGTGATAAGGACTATAATGCGCTGTCTGAATATTAGATCTGATGGATAAACGCCGCTGCAATCAAGCGGCCTCAAATCCCGCTACTTCGATAGTACAAGTAAACGAAAGAGAGACTTAACTTTATGGTTCATCCAGTTTTAGACTCGCTCACCAACGAAGTGATCGAAAGAAGTAAAAAAACTCGCACGGCTTATCTTGCTCGTGTTGACGAAGCTGCAGGGCAGGGTCCTCATCGTCTGACGCTTGGCTGTGGTAATCTGGCTCATGGTTTTGCTGCCTGTGCAGCAACTGAAAAAAGTGATCTGGCTGGTGACAAAAAAGCCAATATCGGCATTATTTCAGCTTATAACGATATGCTTTCTGCACATCAACCTTATAAGGACTTTCCGCCACTTATCAAAGAAGCTGCCAACGAAGCTGGTGGGGTTGCCCAGTTTGCTGGCGGTGTACCGGCAATGTGTGATGGTATTACTCAGGGTTATCCGGGTATGGATCTGTCGCTGTTCAGCCGTGATGTCATCGCAATGTCCACAGCTGTCGGTCTAAGTCATAATATGTTTGATGCCGCAATGATGCTGGGTGTCTGTGACAAGATCGTACCTGGCTTGTTGATCGGGGCGTTAAGCTTCGGTCATTTGCCGACCATCTTTGTGCCGGCAGGTCCGATGCCAAGTGGTCTGCCGAATAAAGAAAAAGTTCGTATCCGCCAATTGTTTGCTGAAGGCAAAGTAGGCCGTGAGGAACTGCTTAAAGCAGAGTCAGAGTCTTACCATAGTCCTGGTACGTGTACTTTCTACGGTACGGCCAACAGCAACCAGATGATGGTTGAAATCATGGGGCTGCATTTGCCGGGTGGAACGTTTATCAATCCTAATACCCCGTTACGTGACGAATTAACGAAAGAAGCAGCCCGTCAGGTATTGAAATTTACCGCACTGGGTAACGATTACCGTCCAATCGGTCATATGATCGATGAAAAAGCAATTCTAAATGCGATTATTGGCCTGCTGGCAACGGGTGGTTCAACCAACCACACCATGCACATTGTTGCAGTAGCCCGGGCTGCCGGTATCTTAATCAACTGGGACGATTTTGATCGTCTGTCGCAAATCATTCCTTTATTAAGCCGAGTCTATCCAAACGGCAGTGCCGATGTGAATCACTTCCAGGCCGCTGGTGGTATGGGCGTATTAATTCAGGAATTATTATCTCAGGGCTTGTTACACGAAGACATCATTACGGTTGGTAATGAAAAAGGCTTGAAACAATACAGTCAGGAGCCAAAAATCATTGATGGCAAACTGATTTGGCAGGAAGGACCTAAAGAATCCCTGGATAAAGAAGTTATTGGCACAGTTGAACAACCGTTCGCCAAGTCAGGTGGTGTACATCTGATTAAAGGTAATCTGGGACGTGGTGTATCGAAAGTTTCTGCGGTAGATGTTGAGCATCGTGTTGTAGAGGCACCTGCTTTGGTATTTGACGATCAGGACGATGCCGTTGCTGCATTCAAAAATGGCGAACTGGAAAGAGACGTTATCGTGGTCTTACGATTCCAGGGACCAAAATCCAATGGTATGCCGGAACTGCATAAACTCAGTTCACCGCTGGGCGTATTACAGGATCGTGGATTTAAAGTGGCGTTGGTCACTGACGGTCGTATGTCTGGTGCGTCAGGTAAAGTCCCGTCTGCCATTCAAATGTGTCCTGAATCTGCAGAAGGTGGTCCACTGACCCGAATCAAAGATGGCGATATTATTCATCTCGATACCGAAAGAGGCATTATGAATGTGCTGGTAGATGATGAAGAGTTTAATGCTCGCCTGTCTTGCATGATGGCCAATACTGAGCATCATTACGGTAGTGGTCGCGAATTGTTTGACAGTTTCCGGGCAGGCGTTTCTTCAGCTGAAGAAGGCGCTATCAATATGTTCAACGTTGAATAATCTTCACCAGAATTAGGGATATCTATTTTTTATGAGCAAAACGATTCACGAAATTATGCAAGTTTCACCGATTGTCCCGGTGATGGTTATTAATAATGTTGAACATGCAGTGCCGTTGGCCAATGCGTTGGTCAAAGGTGGTCTGAAAGTATTGGAGATCACGCTGCGCACTGATGCAGCGCTGGAATCTATCCGTCGTATTAAAGCTGAAGTGCCAGATGCGATTGTCGGTGCTGGGACCATTATCAACATCGAAACGTTAAATGCAGCGATTGATGCGGGTGCAGAATTTATTGTCAGTCCTGGTACCACAGATACCTTGATTGAAGCGGCATTAAAAACCGGTGTGCCTTTATTACCAGGCGTAGCCAATCCTAGTGAAGCCATGCGCTTATTAGAGCGTGGCATTACCGCGATGAAGTTCTTCCCGGCTGAAGCGGCTGGCGGTGTACCCATGCTGAAATCAATTGGTGCCCCAATTCCACAAATTCTGTTCTGCCCAACCGGCGGTGTCAGTCAGAAGAATGTGAAAAATTACTACAGCTTACCTAACGTAGGTTGTGTAGGCGGTTCATGGATGTGTGCAGCGAATCTGGTAGAAGCGGAAAACTGGGATGAAATTACCCGTTTAGCGGCTGAAGCCATTGAGCTTGCTACTAACTAAAAGCAACAGGATTTAGTTAGATTAAAACCGGGCTGGTTTACCAGTCCGGTTTTTTTATGTCTTTAGATCACAATGCCGCGTTCCAACCAGTCCTCTATCAACTGTTTTGCGCCTTGTAACACAACTTCGGGGTTGGGATGCTGCAATACCTCAGCAATGGCTTCAGCGGCTTGCTGGCCAGTCTGACCGTCATCTAATAGATCAAGTAACCGTGCACTAACGGGATTAAGCTCAATAAACTTCACCTGATCATCAGCATTTCGATATAACAACATAAAAAACGGCGTTTCGGCAGGTTTATCAGGCAGGTTATCCGGCCCGATTTGATGCACGGGGTAATCATAAGCAAAGGTCCAGCTCAGGGGAGAGCGTTGCAGAGCGAGTTGCAGGATATCTTGCTGTTCAGTCAATTCACGCTTCACAAAATCCGCATTGGCAATTCCGAGCGCCAACTCAGCCCATTCGTAATGGGCGAGCTCAGCAAGAAAAGGCAACGTCTGATACTGCTGCGGATGTTCTTCGAGATAATGCACAAACTCGCGGGCAATATCATTAAATAAGGGTGAACTGCACCGATGCTCACGAATAAAATCACGTGCCAGTGCATGCCAGGCAGTTTCCCCCAGAATTTGTTTCAATATCGGACAGGCCGTGCTTAAAAAGCTTTCAATATTGTTATAAATCAGCCGCCGATAAATAGCCATGCGCCGCGATTCAACATCGGCTGGCTCAGGGATGCTCTCTGGATCACGCAGATGGGCGGTGAACTGCTGTTGGGTAGTTTTAAAATCAGGCGCTTGCTGCATGTTCAGATCGATATTGTGATTGGATATCTCGAATGTGACCGACTTCTTCAAACAGCGTGTTGAGAGCAGGGATATTAAAATCCCGTTCCAGCAACGTCGGAATCACTCCATGTTGCTGGTAAGTATGCTCAAGCAGTTGCCAAACCGGATCAATTACATCTGCACCATGGGTATCGATAATCAGATCTTCTGCTTCATTATAGTGACCGGCAATATGCAGGTAAGCGATACGTTTACTGTTAAGTGCGTCAATATAAGCCTTAGCGTCATAACCGTGATTAATGCTGTTTACATAGACGTTATTCACATCAAGTAACAACTCACAATCGGCTTTTTCCAGTATTGCATTAATAAATTCAATTTCGTCTATCTGCCGACCCGGTGCCGCGTAGTATGAGACATTCTCGATGACCAGTTTGCGTTGCAGAATATCCTGAACCCGAAGAATACGTTCTGCGACATGCTTAACAGCTTCGTCAGTGAACGGTATGGGCATCAAATCGTAAAGGTGACCCTCATCACTGCAATAGCTCAGATGCTCACTGTAGAGACGAACCTGATGCTGATCCAGAAAGTGTTTAATACGTTTAACAAACGCCTCATCCAGCGGAGCAGGGCTGCCAAGTGATAANGAAAGACCATGACATAGCATNGGAAAACGNTCACTGAATGCCCGCAGTTTTTTGCCCAGCCGACCGCCCATNTCCATCCAGTTTTCNGGTGCGACCTCAATAAAGTCGATAGGCGGGTGATCCAGCTGCATGATTTCATCAATGAAACTGCGTCTNAANCCCAGACCAGCTCCATTGACTGCATAACCTTGTGATCTCATGCTGAAACTCTTATTCATAAAAGTAATTAAAGAGACTCATCTNGATGCGATTTGTTACAACTGAATTGCCAATCGGTTTTATTCCGCCTCCGGAATTTCAAACATCGCACGATCAACGCCTACGTTTCCGGTTTTTGCATCGTATAAATAGACAACCGCTTTGTAGTGGCCGGGTTCGGTAATCGTNGTTTTACCNCTGAACNTGCCAGCTGGTCCGGTAAAGTCCAGTGTTACTTCATCAATAGTTTCTTCATCGCGCATCAGAATAGCTCTGGCTTCATAATTATCAGACTGCCAATGACCGTCTTTGGTGATNGGGCAACCACAGAGCAATGAAGCTTTGGTGTAAATATCAACCTGACCATTCTCCAGAACACGGGTCCAGGCATCCACAATAAAGCCGGTCATGGTAATGATAATGCCATCACCCAGAATATCTTTTCCAGGCACCACCCAGCTGGTCAAGCTGGCTTCCTGATAGGCCTGCTGATAACCATAAGGTCCGATTAATTTAAANCGCAGTAATCTTGGNGCATCAATATCCACTTTCGCTAAAAAACCGGCCGTTTTATCATCTGTCAGTCNTTCGCCACGTTTTAATGGGTTTTCGATAAGCACCGCTGTATCGCCAGTGCCACCGTTTATCCANCCTTCATCGAGAATTTCACCTGTTTCAGCATCTTCAACGATGGCGCGNATACCNCCGACACTGGTGCCAATAAATTTCGAATCAACNGCTTTCGCTCTGACCATGATCTCTGTTTCTGCAGCGATAGCTGACAGGCTGACCATCATTAGCGCAATAATTACCCAAAAGCGTGTGTACATGTCTTTCCCCCTCCAGACTTGTTTAATTAATCAGCATCATTCGATGCCGCAGACCATGCATCATAGCCCCCGATCATTGAATAGACATTNGTAAACCCAAGCTGTTGCAAGGTTGCTGTTGCCAATGCACTGCGACCGCCTGATTTGCAATACACCACAATAGGACGTGTTTTATCCTGAAAATCGGGATGTGTCTCTATTGAAAACTCCAGCATGCCGCGAGGAATATGTCTGGCATCAGCGATATGACCCTTAGCGNACTCTTCAGGCTCACGTACATCCAGAGCAATGCTGTCATCGTCCAGCATTTGCTGTGACTGGGAAACACTGATTTGCTGTATGGATGCCTTTGCTGCCTGTACCAGATCCGATGCTGTTTTTGCCATGCGATACTCCTGAATGATTTAAACCTGTGACCATAGTAATCATTAATAGTTGTCAAAGAAACCAATTGCTTGATAACCCAATTGAGGGTTGCGCTGTTACAATGTTTTTNCTTTAATTTTGTAACCCAGCTGANCAACATCTGCCAAAGCCATAATTCGTTATGACCTTATCCAGAATGTTATATCAGTGCCTGAGACAATTATGCTGGCCTATATTATTCGCCGTATCCTGTATGCCTTTCCAATATTGCTGGGTGTCAATGCACTGACATTTGCATTGTTTTTTATGGTTAATACGCCAGATGATATGGCGCGAATGCAACTGGGCGAACGTTACATTACTGAACAGGCGATTACGACCTGGAAACAGGAACGTGGTTACGACCGGGATTTGCTGTGGAATGAATCCGCCGAAGGTTTCGAAAAACTCACCGATACCATTTTTTTTGATAAATCACTGGCGTTATTCAGCTTTGAATTTGGTCAGGCCGATGATGGGCGTGATATNGGTGATGATATCAAAACCCGTATGTGGCCCAGTCTGGCGATCGCCATTCCGGTATTTATNGTTGGTTTGCTGGTCAATATTACCTTTGCGTTGATGATGGTGTTTTTTCGGGCAACNTATGTTGATCTCGGTGGGGTAGTGCTGTGTGTTGTTTTAATGTCGATATCCAGTCTGTTNTACATTATTGCCGGGCAGTTTGTTATCGGCAAAGTCATGCAGCTGGTACCTATCTCNGGCTTCGGTGAAGGCTTCAGTACGATAAAATTCCTGATTTTACCGGTAGCGATTGGCATTGTTTCAGGTATTGGCTCGGGATCNCGCTGGTACCGCACTTTATTTCTGGAAGAAATTTCCAAGGATTACGTCCGCACCGCCAGAGCAAAAGGCTTATCTGAAGTGCGGGTTTTGTTTCAGCATGTTTTNAAAAACGCGATGATTCCAATTCTNACTGGCGCGGTAGTGGTAATACCAACCTTGTTTATGGGCAGTCTGATTCTGGAGTCATTCTTTGGTATTCCAGGCCTGGGCAGTTATACCATTGACGCCATNCATGCTCAGGATTTTGCCATTGTGCGAGCCATGGTGTTTCTTGGCTCAGTCTTATATATCGTAGGTCTGTTACTGACCGATATTTCNTANACTTTTGTTGATCCACGGGTACGAATGGATGGCTGATTCAAATATTGATATACGCACCCGCGCTTTACAATGTCTTTTAATTAATGATGCCGCTGACAAAGCGCAACAGACACGACAACTGGCTGTTGAATGCCGTGAACAAGGTTATGTCATTCAGCATCAGCCATTGAATGTTCCGGCCATCCCAGGCAGACCCGATAAGCCCTACCTGGTCTCGCCACGCGATTTACCGCGGCGACGTAATAATCAGCAAACCGGTCATACCACGTTGATTCATGCCATTTGTCATATTGAGTTTAATGCCATTAATTTAGCATTGGATGCCATTGCCCGTTTTGCCAATATGCCAGATGATTTTTATGGTGACTGGTTACAGGTTGCCGATGAGGAAGCCAAACATTTTTCAATGCTATCTGCCCATTTACAGCAGGCAGGGTATGCCTATGGAGAATTTCCGGCACATGATGGTTTATGGGAAATGGCACAGAAAACCCATCACGATCCCTTAACTCGCATGGCACTGGTACCAAGGGTATTAGAGGCGAGGGGACTGGATGTAACGCCGGGCATGATGAATAAACTGCGTGGCAGTGGCGATTTGGCAGCGGTGGAGATTCTAGAAGTGATATTGCGTGAAGAAATTGGCCATGTGGCAATTGGCACGCGTTGGTTTAATTATCTATGCGAACAGCGTGATCTGGAACCCACTCATACCTTCACGACCTTATTAAAAACCTACTTTAATGGTGAGATACGCGGGCCATTTCATATTGAAGCCCGCAAACAGGCGGGCTTTACTGATGCAGAACTGGATTGGCTGGAATCTAATCGTTAGCGGCTTCTGCAGTTTTATGTTTCTTTTCCATCTCAGCCTTTTGCCGACGTGATTCTTTGGGATCTGCAATCAAGGGACGATAGATCTCAATGCGATCTTTTGGACTGAGCGTGGCATTCAACTTACAGATTTTGCCGAAAATCCCGACTTTATCTGTTTCAAGATTGATTTGTGGATAACGTTCCAGAATACCGGAGCGTTTAACGGCTTGTTCCACAGTAGTGTTATCCGGAACTTCCAATGACAAAATCACCTGTTCATCCGGCAGGGCGTAGGCCACTTCTACGGTGATTAATTCAGCGTTAGCGTGTTCCATAAATTTCTCTGGCACGTACACAAAAAGCTTCAACTAATGAACCGGATATCTGAGTGAATACCGGACCCAATGCCAAATCCAGCAAACGGGTGGAAAATTCAAAATCCATATCCAGCTGTACCCGGCAGCCTTCATTATCCCCAATCGGACTGAACTGCCAGAATCCTTCTAAATGACGGAATGGACCATCAATCAGCTCAATACGGATGGATTCACCATGTTGCAGTGTATTGCGGGTAGAAAATTCATGATGAATACCCCCTTTTGCAATATCCAGCGTGGCACAAATCACCTTATCATTTTTACTGATAATTTTACTGTCACGGCACCAGGGAAGAAAACTTGGGTAAGCTTCCACATCGTTGACCAGATCAAACATCTGATCCGGCGAATACATCACCAGTGAACTGCGCGTAATAGTTGTCATTGAGTATTTCTATTGACCTCTAATCAATGTAATCAAAAGATGAAATCCAATACACCCGTCAAACTTACGAATACAACAAAAATCGCTATTGGTGTGACATAACGAACCAAAAAGCGCCATTCGTGATAAATCAGGTTGGATTTAATCCCCAGCTCTTCCTGAGTACTGCGTTGCGACATGATCCATCCAGCAAATATCGCAATGAGCATGCCGCCCAAAGGCAACATAATATTGGCAGTCAGATAATCCAGCAACTCAAAGGCTGTCATATCAAGCCAAGTCCAGTCTTTCAACAGATTAAATGAGAACAAGCTTAACAGCCCTAACAGCCAGACCAATATACCCACCCAGATGCAGGCATTAAGCCGTTTTATCTCAAAGTTTTCGACCAGCCAGGTGACCACCGGCTCGACCAATGAAATCGCTGAACTCAGAGCTGCAAATACCAGCAACAAAAAGAACATGGCACCAAAAAATGCGCCATTCTCCATATGACCAAAGGCAATGGGCAGCGTTTCAAAAATCAGACTTGGTCCGGCGCCGGGTGACATTTCATTGGCAAACACCAATGGAAAAATCGCCAATCCAGCCAGGATCGCCACAGCCGTATCCATAAAGGAAATCGCCAGAGAGACTTTAAAAATAGAGGCTTTCTGGGGCAGGTACGAACCATAAACCATAATGGCACCCATGCCCAGGCTTAGCGTGAAAAACGCATGTCCCATCGCCGTTAGAATACCCTCAGTGGTCAGCTTGGAAAAATCCGGTTTGAACATAAAGTTTACCGCTTGATCAAAATACACCCCGGTTTGATAAGCATAAGCGACCAGAATCAGCAGGATTAAAAATAAAGAGGGCATTAAAAAGCGTACTGATTTTTCCAGACCATGTTGTACACCACGACTGACAATCATCATGGTCAGCATCATAAAAATCGTATGCCAGGCTAAAAGTTTTTCTGGATCTTTCACTAACGACAGATGTAAGTTCCGCGCACCATCAGCCGTCACACCTTCAAATACCCCAAACAATAAGCGAGGAACATAAGCAATTGCCTGACCGGCAATCACGCTGTAATAAGAAAGGATTAAAAAACCGGCCAAAACGCCAGCGAAACCAAGATATTTCCAGAGGGAGGAGGCTTTTTCTTCTTCAGCCAGACTGGCCAGACTGTTAAAAGGGTTTTGTCGACCGCGTCGACCAATCAGAATTTCCGCCATCATGATGGGAACACCGATGGCAAAGATACAGGCAAGATAAACCAGAACAAATGCGCCGCCGCCATATTCCCCAGCAATATAGGGAAATTTCCAGATATTTCCGAGGCCAACAGCCGCCCCCGTTGCTGCGAGAATGAAGGCCCAGCGTGATGTCCACTCACCATGAACCGATTTTAACGGTCTACTCATATCACACTCATTAAAAATAAATAGTCTCGATTCTGGGCGAATTTCCTAAAATGCTCAAGCCAAGCAGCAATCTGCCCATGTATAATGCCGCGATGGCCACCAAGAAAAAACCACAAAACACAGATAACACTATCGCCCGTAACCGGAAAGCGCGTCATGAATTTTTTATAGAAGAAAAATTCGAGGCGGGTTTGGTGCTGGAGGGGTGGGAAGTCAAAAGCTTACGTGAAGGCAAAGCACAGCTGAGTGATAGCTACGTGCTGATTCGTCATGGCGAAGCCTGGTTAGCCAATGCACTAATTACTGCATTGAAAACAGCTTCCACTCACGTTGTTCCAGAACCACAACGCGACCGTAAACTGCTGCTCAATCGTAACGAGCTAAATAAGCTGATTGGCGCAGTTGAGCGCAAAGGCTACACATTGATCCCCCTCGCCATGTATTGGAAGCGGGGGAAAGCCAAGGTCGAAATTGCATTGGCTAAAGGCAAGCAAATGCACGACAAGCGCGCCACCATGAAAGAACGTGATTGGCAGCGTGATAAAGAACGACTGTTTAAAAATATCTAAAGAGATCGTCACGGAACTTTAAAATCCGTATAATGACTAACGTACAACAAACTTTGGGGGCGACCTGGCTTCGACGCGGGTTACGAAACCTAAGGTGCATGCCGAGTACTCCAGTTCTTCTCGTAAAAAAGATTGGAAAAATATAGTTGCTAACGATAACAACTACGCACTAGCTGCTTAATAACCAGTGAATGCCGTCCGACCAGATCCGTGCTTGTGCGTCTGGTATCGGGCGTCGACTCTCACAAGATCGTCTTGACGTATGCTTGGTACTGATTGACTAAAACCTAACAAGATCGCTTCATGTTTTCCCTGTTCATCGGGTAGCTTGAAGTTAAATTAATAGATGAAATAAGCATGTAGAGCTGAAGGCAGAGGATTCGCGGACGCGGGTTCGATTCCCGCCGCCTCCACCAAAACAAAAAATTAACCACCTTTGGGTGGTTTTTTTGTGCCTGAAATTTGCTCAAAATTAAATGGTTTTCTGAACGAACATATTAATACCTTCTCATTTCACAGTTCATTCTAGCCTGTAATTAATGAATGGAACACTAACAAGGACATTGAAAAATAAAGTTGATCTATTCCCTAATTTTTCTTGTGAGCTATATCAATATTGTAAATACCCAATATGGGGATTATAGTACCCATATTGGGTATTTTATTAATGGTGTTGTATGTCAGTAACATCCATCGCTGAAGCATTGTTTACAAAAACACAGCAACGTGTGCTGGGTTTGTTATATGGCAAACCTGATAAAAGTTTTTATACGAACGAGATTGTTCGCATGGCTGCGATGGGTCGGGGCACAGTTACCCGGGAACTGGAAAAACTTACTAGCGCGGGCATATTGATTAGTTCGAAAGAAGGTAATCAGCAGTATTATCAAGCAAATCCAGATAATCCGATATTTGATGAACTGGTGGCGATTGCAACAAAGACATTCGGGGTAGCTGATGTCGTTCGTGAGGCTTTAACCCGCGTTGATGGGCAGGTTTTATGCGCCTTTATCTATGGCTCCATCGCGAAGGGCGAGGCAACGGCCAAAAGTGATATTGATTTGCTGGTTATTTCTGATAATTTGGCTTATGCGGATTTGATGGAATGTCTTGTTGACGCTGAAAAAGCTTTATCGCGACCTATCAATCCTTCTGTTTATGAATTAGAACATTTCAAACAGAAATGGCAGCAAGATAATGCATTTATTTCAAAGGTAATGGACCAACCGAAGATTTGGCTGAAGGGATCAGAAAATGACATTAGCGCATCTTGATAACCTGGTAAAAACTAACAATTTAAAAACAGAACCTGCAGATCAAAAAGAATTTGATGGCATGGTGATTTCTGCCAAACGCCGTTTGCAGGATGCCAATGTGGAAAGCTTATCCGACGATAGCCGTTTTTCATTAGCTTATGGTGCCGCACATGCTTTGTCTTTGGCGTCGATGCGTTGGCATGGATATCGCTCAGACAATCGATATCTGGTGTTTCAATGTTTGGAACACACTGTAGGCATGACAACTAGCAAGTGGCGAGTTTTAGATAAATGTCATAAGCAACGCAATCTGGCTGAATATGAAGGTCATCTGGAAATCACTCCACAGCTACTGGATGAATTGATTGCGATAACGAATGAGTTATTAACGTTGGTTGAAGAGTTGGGGCCAATTGTAAAATAACGATCAGTTGTTGCTGAAGGTGCAACAACTGATCAGAAAAATTATTGTTTTAATTGAGGAGAGGCTGACTCAATCAATAAAACCAATTCCTTTCTTAAGATAGCTTCCAATCCGGTCGAATATAATGACAGGTATATCCGGTTGGATAATGTTGCAGGTAATCCTGATGTTCGGGTTCTGCTTCCCAGAAATCACCGACAGGTTCCACTTCAGTAACAACTTTGCCTGGCCATAATCCAGATTGGTTTACATCTTCAATCGTCTGCTTGGCAATTTCGGCTTGCTCATCGCTGGTGTAATAAATTGCTGAACGATAACTCATGCCCCGATCATTGCCTTGTTGGTTAGGAGTGGTTGGATCATGGATCTGAAAGAAAAACTCCAGTAACTGTCTGTAAGTAATCTGCTCAGGATTAAAGATGATCTCAATACCTTCAGCATGTGTGCCATGGTTTGGATAAGTGGCATTTGGAATATCGCCGCCGGTGTAGCCGACTCGCGATGAGATAACGCCTGGTAATTTTCGAATTAAATCCTGCATCCCCCAGAAACATCCTCCGGCCAGTACGGCACGTTCAGTATTTGTCTCGCTCATTTTGTTTCACCTAAAGTTTCTGAAAACAGATTTTTAAACTCGTCGTAACCTTCTGCTTCAAGCTGTTCAACGGGAATAAACCGCAGGGATGCTGAGTTGATGCAATACCGCATTCCTCCTGCTTCTTCAGGGCCATCAGGGAAAACATGACCTAAATGACTGTCACCATGTACTGAGCGAACCTCAACACGGCGCATGCCCAGACTGTCATCAAAATTTTCGTTCACATTTTCATTCTGCACTGGACGGGTAAAGCTTGGCCAGCCAGTTCCGCTATCAAACTTATCTACTGAAGCAAATAAGGGTTCACCAGAAACTACATCGACGTAAAGCCCAGCTTCGTGATTGTCCCAATAAGCATTATCGAATGGTGGTTCAGTACCGCATTGTTGGGTGACGTAATGTTGCTCAGGTGATAGTTGTTCAACAACTTTAGGTGACTTTTGGTATTTCGTCATGACAATCAGCCTTTTGATTAAAGAGTAATCGTGAAATGGTTTATTGATAAATTAAAGACCCGTCAAAAATACAGTCCGTTCCCATTTAACAATAACGAAAATAACGTGGAGAAAAGTGGGCACGCTCTATTGCTTATGGCGAAAGCGGTCTTAACAATCAGCTTCCACTACCTCAATACGGCCAACATCTTGGTGATTTTTATCGGAATAGACATATACAAGCTTGGCACCCGCCTTTAGAACAGGCTGCATATCAGCATTACTGCAAAGGCTGGCAAGCAATTTGGGTTTGATATCCTCCAGCACCGCCGTCGGATTCACATCGTTAATAGTGACATTGGTTAATGAATAATAATAAGTCATCAAATCGCCGGGACCGGCTAAAGCCTTAATAAGCTGGGTTTCATCATCGATTTTGATGGGCGCTCTGGAATTAATGAATTTTTCAGCCTCCATAAAACCTTCCTCAATCGTTGTCTCGGTTGGCAATTCCTGATCATTGTCAGAAGTGAGGTAGGGTGAAGGCGTATTTATCAAACGCGAAGCTATCATGATAATAGCAACGAACAGAATTATGCCGATGACGAAAAGTAACTTTTTATTCATTATGCTGCCCGATGTCTTTTTAAGGTTTAAGGATAAACAGAATCCTTGCAAGCATACCGATGCATCACTCAAATACAAAATTATCAATACGGCAACATTCCCCCTCCCATAGCTAGCGACCGATCACACCACCATCATCTTTAGTAATAAGTACAGTGGTGGAGCGCGGACGGGTTTTGCCATCACTGGCAGGATAGCTTAGACCAGGATGCTGAATATTCACCCACATCGCTGTATAGTCCGGGCTCCAGGTTATCCCGGTAATCTCACAACCTCTTGGCCCCACCAGAAAGCGTTTAATTTCACGAGTTTCGGGGTTAGCGCACAACATTTGATTACAGCCCATGTTGTCCATCACCGGATCGTCATCATCATAGTCCGTTAGAATCCATAACCGACCATCTTTATCGAATCCTAAACCATCGGGTGAAGAAAATATATCACCTTGAATATTGCCGACTAAATGCTCAGCAACCGGCTGGCCATCAGTATTCTGTGTGCCGGCTTTTTCACCTGCCACGACAAATAATTCCCATTGAAAGGTGATAGCGGCTGGATCGGCCTGATCTTCTTGTATCTTGATAATCTGTCCATGGCGATTATCAGGACGGGGATTGGCAGCGTTGAGCGAAAATTCATTACCACGCAAATAGTTATTGGTTAACGATATATACACATCGAGGTTATGCGGATTCACCGTTGCCCATTCCGGTCGATCCATAGGGGTAGCACCTAGTTGGTCAGCTGCAGCACGGGCATTGACCAATACATCAGCCTGACTGGCAAAACCATTTTCAGCCGTTAAACCCGAATGTCCATGTATCAAGGGCAACCAGCGACCCAAACCATTATCATTAAAACGAGCGACATATAACGTTCCACGATCCAGCATGTCACGATGTTTATGAGGCTGGGTTTTATCGAAACGTTGTTCCGGCACAAACTTGTAGACATATTCACCCCGGGTATCATCGCCCGAGTAAAAAGCCATCTGTCCATTTTCAGCTAAAGCTGGGGTGACACCCTCACGACAGAATCGGCCAAACGCCGTACGTTTGATTGGCTTGCTCTCTGGATCAAACGGATCAATTTCAACCACCCAACCAAAGCGATTAGGTTCATTGACATAGCCTTGATGGGCGAGAGCAGGGTTGGGCGTGGCATCAAAGCGTTTATCAATGGTATTCCAGCCATAGTTTTTGGCTTCTTTTCCTGTTGAAATGCCATAACGATGATGTGATACCCGTGACTGATAATCCGAAGCATCCTGATTTGTAAAATAGTTATGCCAGTTTTCTTCGCACGCCAGATAGGTGCCCCAAGGGGTAAAGCCATTAGAACAATTGTTTAGCGTGCCGATGATATCCATCGCCGCCGGATCATCCACGGTTTTTAACAAATCATGACCAGCCAAAGGCCCACTGACCTGCATCGCGGTTAGGGCCGAAATACGACGGTTATAAACCGATGGATATACGCGCTGCCATTGGCCCTGGTTGTCTTTTTTGACCTCAATGACACTGACACCATGGGCAGCCTGTTCTTTTTTGACATCTTCCATTCGGCGTTTTCCATCGACATAGGTGAAGCCATCTTGGTGGAGGGTCGGATTCACATATTCATGATTAATTACCATTAAGCCGCGATTATGATCGTCTGGAAAAGCAAAAAAATGCATGCCATCATGATTTTGGCCGGCTTGTTTTAATTGTTCTTGCCAGCTGTTTGTGGCATCGGTCTTCCAAGCCGTTGCCCCTGTTTCAACCGGATCACCCCAAGAAAAAAAGGCTTTCGCTTGATAGCCATCGGCAACCATAACTTTATCAAATCCAGGATCGGTTTGAGGCTGGATGCTATTAAAGCCGATAAAGGGGATATTCAGATTGTTTTTGCCTGCGGCAAACACCAGATTTGACGACAAATTGAGTCCAAAAAAACCCAATGCCGCAGCGTTTAAACTACCTTTCAGCATTTGACGCCGAGACAACACAATTTGATTTAAATTGGGTTCGGCACTGGTATTAATGGCGATATCATCATGTGCTGACATCTGTTGATGAAAGTCGGAAACGCAAGGCTTATTCATAGAAAGTTTATTTTTCATTGGTTGATACGATATTCAAAAGTATTAAGTACGTTATTCACGGCTACCGCATTTCCATTCACCATTCTGGGTGAGTATCGAAAGGTTTTGGCGGCTTCTAAAGACGGCTTTTTAAACAATGGGTGGCAGTTTGCCAGGACTTCAGGTGTTTCCACTTTACCTTGGGTATTGACGGTATAACGTACCGTGCAATCACCTTCCAGGCCTTTTCGTAATGCGCCACGAGGATATTCTGGAGCCTGTTTTTCTATTGGTTTATAGCGCTCGACCGAAAAGGGCTCACTAGCCTCAGCGCTTGCGATCACATCCTGCTTAACCGGTGTCTTCGCAGCGCTATCGGTCTTTTTTGTTTGCTGCGCTAAGGCTGGTTTAGTCGGTTTAGCGGTGGGCTGAACACGCTTTTTTTCAGGTTGTTCAATCATTTTTTCGACGATCTTTTTCTCTGGCTCAGCCTGCTTTTGCTTGATAGGTTTTGGTATAACTTTCTCAGGTATCGGATTTTCTTCAACCCGTTTAAAAGCCAGTTCATTCTGAACCACGGGTGTTGGTTCAGTTTTTTGTACCACGGGTGGGGGGTCAAACACAGGTTGAGTCGGTTCCGGGATAGTCAGCGGAACCGGCTCAACCGGTTTGATTTCAGGGGCAGGCTTTGACAGCCTTAACATTTGAATTTTAATCGTACTCAGTTTGGGCTCATCCTGCTGAGCAGGTGTCCATGAGTTTAATAACAATCCCGCCATGGCCAGATGAAATAAACCGACCAGTAATAATGCTGATGTACTTAATCCGGCATTCTCGGCTGGTGGATTGATAAAACGGTCATCATAAAATCCTACATCAGTCATCGGGTGACTCCGTGATCAGTCCGATATCTTCGATGCCGACTTGTTGCAATGCCGCGATGGCTTTGACCACTGACGCATAATCTGTTGCTTTGTCACCCCGAATAAAGAAAAGCAAATCAGGATGTTGCAATCTGATCTGGTCAATTTTTATGACCATCTCATCCAATGTTACCGCCTGATCAGAGCGTGATTTGATGTCCACCTCAGAACCGACATTCCAGTAATAACTCCCATCAGCCACCACAGATAAACTCAAAATGGTTTTTTGACTATCTGTTGGTAACGCTTTGGCTGCGACTTTAGGCAGTTCAAGTTTGACGCCTTGCACCAGCAAGGGTGCAGTAACCATAAAGATGACCAGCAGTACCAGCATGACATCGATATAGGGCACCACATTCATTTCAGCTTTGAGGGCGTGTTTGGTAACAGGTTTTCTTATCATGATGAATTCACGCAACTTTAGCTAATGGTGTGCGGTGCAACACACGCTGCAACCGGGTAATAAATTCATTACCAAAATGGTAATAACGTGTGCTTAATGATCCGGCACGTTTGCTCAATTGGTTGTAAGCCACTACCGCCGGTATCGCAGCGAACAAGCCAATTGCTGTGGCGATAAGGGCCTCAGCAATACCCGGTGCAACGGTATTTAAGGTCGCTTGCTCAACTTGAGACAAACCGATAAACGAATTCATAATGCCCCACACAGTGCCAAACAGACCGATATAGGGACTGACCGAACCGATAGTGGCTAAATAAGAAAGCCCTTTTTCCAACTCGACTTCCTGTTCACCAATATTGACCAGCATGGCCCGTTCGACATTCTCGACAATCTCATCCTGGGGGAGCGCATCGAGTTGGCGATATTTTTCATATTCCAATAAACCTGCTTGATAAATAGCCGGAAGTGCTTGGTAAACAGTCTGGTTATTTGCAGTCGAGTCCAGCTTCGTGAGATCTGCTGTTTGTCTGAACCGTAGCTGGAATTGGCGATTTTGTTTTTCCAAACGGCCCAATACCCTGGACCGCCAGATAATTAAATACCAACTCACCATAGAGGCTAAAACCAGAATAATCATTACGATTTTTACCAGCAGACTGGCTTCACTCACCAAGCCCCACATGGTCATTTCATGCATTGAAGATTCCATGATGACTCCTTATTTTTTATTCGCAGAAAGGCCAAGTTGGTCAGCGATATCTGACCAAGGCACATATTTGAAATTTTGATTGTCTACCGGCATCCGGTTGCGTCCGTCTTGTACCACCAACATGCCTTGATGCCATGGTTCACCCAGATTGACGCTGGTGACATCCAGACCATCGGTTTCCGAAACACCATCAATGCCTGCATCGGTATTAAAGCCAACCCGGAAAACACCACGGTAAGCAAATGGGGGGAGTGCATCGATTACGACGTAACTATCATTACCCTGGCTGGAGATCACCAGATAATTCTCTTGCTGCGTTTGATACAAGCTGAGACCTTCTATGTCCGCTTTAAGATGGTCACCGTCTGCAATGACTTCCGTTAACGTTGATGCTTTATCTGCACGGGCATCCAACACCCAAACGGCATTATTTTCTTCACCGACAAACAAACGATGATTTTTATCATCCGCGACACAGCCTTCGGGTTGTGAGCCCACGCTAAATTCACGTACCAGTTCAGCATCAATCTTGCCGTGGTTATCCTGCATGCGATATTGGAAAAAGCGTCCATCTTTGTCATTCACAATGGTGTAAATATCACCGGCCTGATTTTTATACATACACAAGCCATAAATATCCTGACTTGCCGTTGGCACCTGTCCTAATTCACTGACAACTCCCGAGGAAGGGGCAATGGCAAACACATGTAACGAGTTGTGGTCACGATTACTGGCGACGGCTAAATCAATTTTTTGGCCGTTCAAGTTAAAACCAGCTCGCACATCGACATTGTTCACCCGACCCACCGCCAGGTGTTGTTGCGTTTTCCCTTTCAAGTCATACACCACTAAACCACCTTGTTTATCAGTGCCTAAAATCAGACTTTGTTGAGGGTTTTTTGGATTAACCCAAATGGCCGGATCATCCGCTGCATCACCTAAACTCGGCACGGGATCAGTTTGTAGTTGAGGTTTAATCACTGGAATCGTCGCTGCTTGAGCAGTGTCTTGATAATTCCAGGGCAGGCTGAAGGTTGCCAGACCGTCATCGTGTTTAATGCGAATGGTTAATTTTTTATCGTTTAGCCGAGCACTGATATTTTCTGGATCCGATAGGTTGGTTAATGGGTAGCTTGCAAGCGAATGCCAAACGCCATCGTTATTTTGATAGGCATGTAATGTCTTAGCTTCTGAATCGAGTACCAGTAATCCACCAGGTACCAATGCCATTCCCGCCGCACTTTGAGATAACTCTCCAAAGGGTTTCATTAATGCGACAGGATCACGGATGAGATCTGCCTCAGGATGTGCCTGGTAGGCCCAGATACCGACGTTTTCTTCGTTGATATACATCAATGATTGTTTATCATCGACCTGACAATATTCACTATTGGGAGGCGTGCTCAAGCGACGGATTAATTTTGGCTGTGCTACTGAATTGGTCGCGTCAGAAACCAACCATTGCTCACCATGACCTTCTTCGCCCACTAGAAACAAAAAGCCATTATGGGCTTCATCCTGATACAGGCAGACACCATCAATCTTAAAAGCCGGTTGCGGTATATAAACGGGTTGATTCCAGTTTTGGGCGGTTTTATCAAATACCGTCACCATGGCTTGCTGACGATCCACATCTACCGTAGCCAGTAACAGGCCTTTTTGAACTAATCTATGGTCAATACTGCCAAAATTACCTTTTAACAGACTGAGTTGCCGGCCTTGTTTATCCTCAATAACAATGCCCTTATGTTCATAAGACAGCAGGCTATCGGCCTTAGGCATTATTTGAGGTTGAGTTAACAGTTGGGCGGCTTCAATTGGCTGGCTATTACTTGAAATAGACAGCAGTTCAGCCTCTGCCATGACCGTAAGTGAGGTTGTCATCATCATGCAAGACGCCAATGCGGTCAGTTTTAGCTTGAATTGGTTTTTTTTCATTTGCTTCACTTTAAAGTTGATAATCAAGATGGTTTAGAAATTGGTTAATGTAAAACCAAGCTTGATGGTCGGACCGTATTCTTCATATTGCGCGTTATATGAACTGCTGCGGTTGTAGACATAGAAACTTTCGTCAGTGATATTTTTCACTTCCAGACTGATTTGAGCATTTTTAGTTAAGAAATAGCTGGCGCCGAAATCCAAAAACACTTGTGAGTCCACATATTGATCCAGTGCTTCATCATCGATAGCGGCTACTTCAGATAAATAAGACGATTTATAGTTGGTCGATAAACGCATGCTCAGCTTGTCGTTTTCCCACCCGATCATCAGATTACCCACTTGTTTTGATTGGCCGGGCAGATCAATGCTACGTGTTTGTCCAAGCCCTTCGATTTCAGCATCGGATTGACTGAAGGTCGCATTAGCACCCACTAAAAGGCCATTCCAGGGGGCAGGTAACCAACTGAGCTTTTGGGAATAGGCGAGTTCGATGCCGTAGACCTCAGCTGAATCACCATTGGCAAATGTCACCGCTTCATCAAAGTCAGCGAATAGGCCAGTGCCAGACACATCGGTGTTATACACAAAGTCGGATATATCTTTATAGAAAACATAGGCAGAAACCGCACCCGCACGACCCATGTAATGTTCAATGCCGAGATCCAGGTTTTTCGATGTCATCGGATCTAAGTCAGGATTACCAAAGCTGGCACTGTCGCCACTTTCAATTGAGAACCCTGGAGCCAGTGCTTCAAAGGTCGGACGAACCACGCTATTGGTCCAGGCCGCCCGAATTTGTGTTTTATCATCTAGATAATAAGTACCGTGTAAACCAGGCAACCAATGGTTGTAGCTGTTTTTACTGGAGATAGTTTCAAACTCGTCGTCTCTGATGCCAGTCCCTTTGGCTTTAAAACGCGTCCCTTCGTATCGCAAACCGGCAATGATGGTCCACTCATCCAAATCCAGGGTGTTCATGACATAGGCTGAGTTAATGTCCTCGTTCATCACATAATCGTTAATACGTGATTCTTCTTCGTTAACGTTATCGGCTTTATTCAATTTGTTCAGTAACGCCTCAACAGCCGAGCTACTGATGCCGTTACCAAATTGATTCAAACTATAATCCACATTGCCAGCACTATATGCAGCAAGACTGGTGTCATTGCTGCCGAAATCTTCAAATTCCCAAGCCTCTAAATCATTATCTTTTTCACGACGTGATAATTTGCCACCAAATTTTATTTGTGATGCATAACCTTTTAAATCAAAGTCTCTGGCAAGATCAAACTTGATGTTTTTTTCAGTATCGGTGGTTTTTTGCTCTTCCCATTCCACGCTATCTAATTCAAAACTGTTGGGATCATAATAATCTGCACCAGCATTCAGTGTGGGTTTTGAAGTACTGCCATAGCCAACACCATCAAAATCCCCGACAAATTTTGCACCGGCAATATGGCCGGGTGAATCTTCACTCGCACGGCTGTAACCAACTTGTCCATTGATTGTCCACAAGTCGATAGTTTTTTCACCACCAAAGACATAAGACTGGATTTCTTGGGTTTCTTTACGATCTTTTACTTCACGAAAACCTTCAGCACCGTCACCGGACTCATTGGGGAGTAGGGGATCGGCAAACTCCATACCCGCTGCATTACGCGTTTCAGTATCGGTAAACTGGCTGAATAGGGTTCGCAGATAATAGTTGGTATGGATATCCGCTTTGTAATCAAAGTTAACGCCAAGGCCCAGCCGTTCACGGGTGATATCATAATCACGCTGTTCCAGCTCTCCTAAACGTGGGCTCCCATCAAAATCCCAAGCACCACCGGTTTCCACATTATCCGAACCAAAATCCCGTTTTTGCCAGCTCAGAGCCGCCGCAACGCCAAAATTATCAACGCCTTCGCCAATACTAAAGATATTACTGAAGGCACCAGATCCTTTGGGACTGGTTTGATCGGTATTGTCGTCATAGCTACCTTCAGCGGAGAGGGTATAAAACAAACCATCATGATCAAACGCCGATAAGCTTCTGACATTGACCGTACCACCAAGAGAGTTGGCATCCATATCTGGTGTCAACGTTTTCACCACAGAGAGTGACTGAATCAGCTCGCTGGGTAAGACGTCTAATGCTACGGCACGTGTGCCATCCTCTGGTGAAGGGATATTGGTCCCGTTGATCGTGACAGCATTTAACTCCGGTGCCAGACCTCGCACTGTGACAAAACGTCCTTCACCCTGATCATTTTCAACTGAAACACCGGGCAAACGTTGCAAAGCTTCGGCAGCATTATCATCCGGTAATTGACCAATACCATCGGCGTGAACCACGCTTTCAATACTGTTTGAATTACGTTGTTCATTCAGCGCTTTATCAATCTGTACGGCTTGACCGAAAACCTGCACCTTTTCCATATTGATTTCATCAGCGGCAAAAGCACCATTACTGAAAACGCTCGCGATGCTCAACGCAATCAGACTGAGTTTATGAGTTGGCCGCTCTCTGGTTTCTACTGTCAATTTCATTACCTACCCTTGTTGTCATAGTGGTGGATGGCGGCAAGTCTAGGGATGGTAAATGACAGATCGATGACAGCTAAAAATAAAAATACTAAAAATCAATGACTTATAAGCATGGTTGGTGCTGTTTAGAGCTCATTTGACTGAGGGATGTATTGTTTTTAAAAACCAGGAAGGCAATTTTAAAGAAGTAAATGTTCTATTAATTCAATTGGTTAATTTATGTTTAGCAAAAAAAATCAGCGTTTATTGGAGAAAATAATTCAACTTTTTGTGAGCTGATTTGACTGCCTTATATGTAATGAAGTTGTCATTTTTGTAGCGTAGTTTCGCCGAAAACAAACCTATAACGCATTTTAAAAGTCGGCTAAATCAATGAAAAAAAGAGCTTTTTTACAGACTTGTTATTCTTATGGCCTCGCTATAGCTATTGGCATTGGTTTACTGATTATTAGTGTGTGGGGGGACCTGAAACCCACAGTTGAAATTAGTTGGCTGGATGTCTTTTCAGAAGGGGGAATGGTCATTCTGGCTTTATTCTGGCTGGCGCTGTTATTACGCAGTCGACCGGCAGGCAGAGTGACCCAATTACTGGCACTCGGCTTATGTGCCATTGTGTTTTCATGGTCAATGGATGTAGCGGATGAGTTTATCCGTATGCCATCGTCGCTCATCTGGCATAACTGGTTAGAAAGCTTACCTATCCCTATCGCTTTAATACTGTTAAGTGTTGGTATCTATCACTGGCATCAAGAAGAAATCGCCATCAGTGCACAAATGGTCAAGCGTGAGCGGTACTTTCGTGAACATCGCCTATTCGACAAACTGATCCCAGTGGGGGGCGCCGCCTATCTGAAAAAACAATTAAAACTCTCTTTGGCTGAAAGTAAAAAACTCCAGCAACCACTTGCTCTAATTGCCGTTGATCTGGATAACTTTAATATGATTAACCGTCTCTATGGCGCAGCAGAAAGTGATCATATTTTGCAGCTTATCTGTCAGCTATTACTGCTCAATCTGCGTGATGAAGATCTGATCTGCCGTTTGGCCGGTGATCGCTTTGTGGTGTTATTACATAATACCTCTGAACACGATGCGCAGCAGATGAGCATTGATTTACAAAACGCTGTTTCCAGCTTTGCCTATCGAACTCGCGAACATCATCAACGGGTGTATTTATCAGCCACGGTGGTCACCACCATGGCGAGAACGGATGATTCGGATTCTTTGATTAAACGTCTCAATCTAGAAATCAGTAAAACCAGACAGCAACTTTCAAACGCCACCTAAGCAAATGACGCCGCCCATTAAAACGCTTGGCTATGAAATAGACACAGCGTGCATTGCTGCCCATTATCAACCTGCAGTTTTGGTTGAGTTAGCTTTGTCACGCGAGGTCGATAGTCGTCAATTGTTGAGAAGCACCCGTATTCAACTTGAAGATTTCAGATTGGCAGAAAAAAGTATCAGTCCAGATCAATACCTCACGCTCATCAATAATTGCCGAAAATTAGTCAACGCCGATGACACCAGTTTTTTGTATGGTCAACGCTTATGGCCAGGCTGCTTCGGTGCGGCGAGTCAGGCCTTACAGCTGGTCAGTAACCTGCGTCAGGCGATAGACATTATCAGTGAGTTTCACGCCATTTTATCGCCGCTATTTACCCCACGTTTTTATACCAACGAAGAAGAGTTATTTCTATTCTGGCAAGACGCAACTGGCAGTCAAGAGCAACAGCAGTTTCTGATTGAAGCGCACATGACCGCCTTTATCTCAATGGTGTCCTGGTTATCAAAAGAGAAAATGCCCTGGCGTTGTGAATTTACTTATGCAGAACCGACTTATATTGAACAATATTGGGTCAATATGGGGCAGAACCTAGCCTTTGAACAGCAAATGAACTGCATGCGATTGCCCATTGAACTGCTGGATAAACCCTGGCCAAACACTTCACAGCTCAGTATTCACGGAGCACTAAAAGAAGCTCATAAACAGCTGTTATCACTGCATAGCCCCCAAAGCTTTATTGATCAGCTTTACGACTATATTCAATCGCATATTCGACAACCACTTAATTTGGAAAAAGTCTCAGCCGCGTTTGGCATCAGTCCCGCGTCAATGAAACGAAAATTAAAAAAGCATCACACCACTTTTCAGCAGCAAATTGACATGGCACGAAAAAATACCGCCATTTATCTGTTTCAGGTCAAGCACTTCAATAACCAGCAAATCGCCGAATATCTTCGATTCAATGATATGAATAACTACCGCCGTGCCTTTAAACGCTGGACGGGGCTGTCACCATATACCTTGTTCTGAATCACCACCTGATTGCCAAGCTTTTCAAATTACCGTTAGGGAAAAAGAATGAAATTGTTATCCAAATTAACATTAAGCAGCTTGTTACTACTGGGTATGGTCTTGATCATGGGCTGTAGTAAAGAGCCTGCCAACACAGCAGAGCTGCGCTTTGTGGTGTTAGGTGATGCAGAGCCAAAGCCCGAAGCCAAGTTTCCAAATATGGCAGCTGCCGTGGCAGATATCAATCAACTTATTCCAAGCTTGGATCTGACGTTTGCTGTTGGCGTAGGAGATATCGCCCATAAAGGAACGTTGGTGCAATACGAACAGGCCACGCCGGTATTACAAGCGTTGAATCTACCGTTTTATCCTATTATGGGCAACGAAGAGCACGGCAGTACCACAGAGCGATTTTTAAGCTTTGCCAATTTGTGGAATCAGGGTAAAACCACCATCGACAGTACTCGATATACGCTTGAGCTTGATAGTGTGGCGCTGATACTGGCCTCGCCAGATTTTGGCCGCGACTTTAATGATGATGGAATTGCCTGGTTAAAAAGTGAAGTCGGCCGACTGGCACCTAAACCGGTGATGTTGGTGGTGCATGGTGCTCAACAAGGTGTTTTTAAAGAAAATCCTGATAAAGGCATCAGTCACCCAGGTTTTGTAACAGAAGTCATTAGCCAATCAAATGTACGCGCAGTAATCTCCGGCGATTTACATATGGATATGCCACGGGTAAACCACTCATTAGAATTAAACGGCGTACATTACTTACATATCCCGGCGTTAGAACGCACCAAAATTCCAGATGAAAGCCACCATCAAGCAATGTATCGGATTTTAAGTCTGATGCAGGATGGCACGGTTGTGGTGGATACCTATCAAACGGGTAATCTGGAGCCATTAGCCGATTATCAGTACCGTTTCAGACTCTAACAAGCAACATCTGCAGTTGGTATTCATCGGAGCATAGTTGCTTATCAACAGAGGGCAATGCCAATCTGTGAAGTGGATTCCCACGGTGGACCGTGGGAACCAGTATTCGTTAGAAAACTTAGCGTGACTGCATACGCTCAATCGTTGTGGTCAATACGCGTTTCATTTTATCGGTCGCGCCGGTAAACGCTTGTTTGATGGTCGCGGCGTCATGGGTGACCACATTGGGTTGGTGGCCTTCTATCCGGGCTTCGATCAGGCAACGGATATCATCAGCACCGCCACGATTTTCACTGTTTTGATCACTTAGATGTACTTCGACACGAGTAACGTGTTCATCGAATCGTTTGAGAGAATGTTGTAGTTCCTCACGAATAGAGTCGGTGAGCGTGTCATCGCCTGGAATGTGGCGATCGGTATTAACCTGAATTTGCATGCAACCTCCATTGAGTGAAATAAAACCTAGGGTCTGTTGAGATTCCAGCAGTGGCGGCTCTGAAAGCTCAACAGACCCAAATAAGACAATCACAATTATTAAACATTCCGCTGTCTCAACTGGAATGACCAACACTATAAAGGCAATTTATTTAATGTCCTTTAACCCAAAGCAAGCCGAACTTCAGGTGAACCTTGTTAGACTCAGGTATTGATTCTTTATTCAGGAGCAGAGATATGCAGCATCGTTATCTATACAGCGCAGTTATTGGCGTTTTGGCCGTTAGTCTGAATGGTTGTGGTGATACCGCTAAAATCCCTCCACAATCTGATTATGGCCCTGATCCACTGATAACCCAACCGGATAATACCTTGATACCAACAGTGAATATCGCGCCGGCAGTGGGATGGCCAATAGATGGTAAACCTCTGGCTGCAGAAGGATTGGAGGTAAATCGTTTTGCTATGGATTTGGATCATCCACGTTGGTTGTATGTGTTGCCGAATGGGGACGTATTGGTGGCTGAATCAAATGCACCCAAAACCGAAAAACCGGATCCGGGTATTAAAGACTGGATAAAAGGTTTGGTGATGAAAAAAGCAGGGGCTGCCGTGCCCAGTGCTGATCGAATTACATTGCTGCGGGATGAAGATGGTGATGGGGTAGCTGAAACACGCCATGTCTTTCTGGATGATTTACATTCACCCTTTGGCATGGAGCTGATTGGTAATGATTTTTATGTTGCTAATACGGATAGCATTGTGCGTTTTCCCTATGAAGAAGGGCAGACGCAAATTACCGCCGAACCAGTACATGTGACGGATTTACCAGGTGGCCCAATTAATTATCATTGGACCAAAAATATTATTGCCAATGAAGATGGCACTTTACTTTATGCCACGGTCGGTTCAAACAGTAATATTGCTGAATACGGGATGGAAGCGGAAGAAAATCGTGCCGCTATTCTGGAAGTAGATCTGGAAACGGGTGAAAAGCGGCTTTTCGCTTCAGGGTTGCGTAATCCGAATGGTCTGGCCTGGCAACCTGAAAGTGGTGAGTTGTGGACTACGGTTAACGAGCGCGATGAAATCGGTAGTGACCTGGTCCCGGATTACATGACATCAGTGCAGGATGGTGGATTCTATGGCTGGCCATATAGTTATTATGGACAATATGTTGATGAACGTGTTGAACCACAACGCCCTGATTTGGTAGAAAAAGCCATCAAGCCGGATTATGCGCTGGGTGCACATACCGCTTCGATAGGGCTCGCCTTTTACGAAGAAGACTTACTGGCTGATAAATATCAGAATGGGGCTTTTATCGGTCAGCATGGTTCATGGAATCGTAAGCCGTTAAGTGGCTATAGAGTGATCTTTGTGCCTTTCTCCAATGGTGAACCCTCTGGTAAACCACAAGATATTCTGACTGGATTTGTTGATGGCAGCGGCGATGCTATGGGACGCCCGGTCGGTGTTGTCGTTGATAATCAAGGCGGTTTGCTGGTGGCTGATGACGTTGGTAATACCATTTGGCGGGTAACGCCTATAGAGGATTAATGGGTTTCGCTCCAGACTCGTTCCCACGCATCTGCGTGGGAACGTAAATGGGGTTATTCTCCCCACTTTGATATCATGTTTCGGCTTTTATCATTGATAGTCCAAACATATGCCACAGATTCTGCTCGACAAAACGCATCCCCCCATTATTCAGGCGGCTATCAATCTAGGCGATTGGCTACTAAGCCTGGAAAACCTTTCGGAGCAGGATAAAACTGCGATTAAAGCTGTGCAGGATGCTCTGCAGAAATTGCCGGAAATCGACGATGATATTCTGGCGATGTATGGATTCAGTTTTGAGCGTGGCGATGCCTATGATGGGTTAGTCCGCGGCTGGGATATTTCACTGGAATATAATGCAAATGATCCCGAACAGCAGGGCGGATTAGAGATTTTCAGTTCGTATATTCCGCTTCCCGATACCACGGATCCAGTAGTGTTGGCCGAAAAGAAACAACGCGAAGTGTATTTCCAGTGGCCGGTGGGAGATATCTGCAGTTTTATTAAAGCGGAACAGGCTCAGCAGTGGATTGATGATGTCAGCCAGCCATTACAGTTTATAGAGGCGGGTGATCGACTGCGGATAGAAATTGTCTATCAGAACTTTTACGCAGAGCATGAATATCCGCTGATTTCAACCGCTTGATGTGCTTCGTTATTTAAGCAGGTTTTCCTCGTCAGATGTATTCAGTTCATGAGCCACTTGTCTGGACATTGTAGGATCAGTGGCAATATCCACAGTCGATGCTTCAGCCGAAACGTTTGGTAAAGTGGATTCTGTCTCTGGTAATGCATCAGCGGGTTCTGGCTCCAGATTCGTTTCATCATTTATCAGCTGCAGTCGATGTACTGGTTGATGAAATGTAATGCCGGCTTCATCAAACCCGATTTTTATCAGGCGAATAGCTTCACTGCGGGCTTTGGCAAAATCACTTTCATGTTGATTAATCCAGGCCATAAAGTGCAGATCGACGATATTTTCACGTATATCAGCAATCAGCACTTGTGGACCCGGCTCAGCTAGCAGTCCCTGCATATTTTGCAGAATTCCTAAGCCCAGGCGGCGAGCCTTGATCAGATCGATCTCGGCAGAGATAGCCAGTGTAAATTCAAAACGACGTAAGGGATTGCGAGTGTAATTGATCATGACCGACGTGATCATCGTGCTGTTGGGAATACGTAAATGGTTGCCATCAGCTGTCATCAGCACGGTATCTCGGGAAGTCAGCCGAACCACATTACCGGTGAATTCAGCTATTTGAATAGAATCACCGATTTTGAATGGATTCCGTGCACTGAGCAGTACACCGGCCAGATAGTTTTCGACAATATTGCGAAACGCAAAACCTACAGCGAGGCCAAATACACCTGCCACACCAAGCAGTGCTCCCACCAGCGCCGTTGCATCGAGGATCTGTAACGCAATTAGAAAGCCGATGCCAACAATCAGGATTCGTATAATGCGTCCACCCAGATCGGTGGCGAGTTCGGAAAGCCCTATACGACTCAACCAGGCACTGCGGTTACCGACCCAGCGACCGAGCAGCCAAAAGAAAATGATGGTGATGATTGCCACCAGAAAAATGGGCAGACTGCGGAACAATGAAGCAAGCATTGATTCGATTTTTTGTGTCGTGGGTTGTACGCGGGTGGAAATGTCCATTAGCTCATTGAGCCGGTTTTGCACATAAATAACGCCCTCGACCCGACTGGCTAGCGCTACCAGATCACGTCCGGCGCGAGCGCTGGAGACGCTACCACTGAGGATTACCACTCCGGAATCGACTGTGACCTCAACATCTTCATAGCTTTCGATAACGTTCAGAATGTCGCTCAACCGATTTTCAATAGCTTGATCATCCGGTGCATTCGTTACCTGTATTTCAGCGCCTGCATCAACTAACTCCTCACTGTATATCGCGGGCATCCATAGCAGCGTGGTTATCAGTAAAAGAAAGCGGTAATTCATTTGTATCTCCTGCCGGAATTTTTCAGGTAGCCATGACAACAATCCTCACTGCTTTATCAACCCAGGTTATTTACAGCTGCAGTGATTTCAATGAGGATAGCGGCTTGTTATCTGGATATTACTTGTTTTGTGTGTTCTTGCGTTGAGCATACTGACCTTAAATAAGGAAATAAATCAGTTTGAATAGATTCAAGCAGTTGGGCTCTCGTTTAGTGCACTCAAAACATATGTTGTGGGGTGTCGCTTTCGCTTCATTTATGGAGTCACTGATCGTCCCCATCCCGCTGGAAACCATTTTGATTCCTTTGATGCAGGCTCGTCGGAAGTTGCTTTGGGCCATTAGCGCTATGGCATTACTGGGCTGTATTTTTGGTGCGGCATTGGGCTATGTGATTGGCTATTTTGTATTTGGTCTGATCGGCGATCAACTGATTGCTCTGCTGTCGACGCCCGAGCAGTTTGAAACTATTCGTCAGCAAATTCATTTACATGGTTTTTGGTATGTATTGAGCGTCGGAGTTACGCCGATTCCATTTCAAATTGCCATGTTGGCAGCGGGTGTGACGGGCTATTCATTTTTACTGTATATGCTGGCAACCACCATTTCTCGTGGTCTGCGTTATTTTGGTCTGGGTCTTTTGGTGTGTCTGTTTGGTAATCAGACACAAAAAATGTTTGAAGAAAACAAAATCGGTGCGTCGATTTTTATTCTTGTATTGATTGCCGTTATCTGGAGCGTGTTGTTGTTCGGTGGTTAATTTTTTTATCACGGGATAGTGAATTTTTCCTTGCCTGATGAGGAAACGATTCGTACACTTGATTAACTGTTTCAATTAATCAAGTGGTTTATGACAACTCGCTCAAATACACATGGTGGTCGGCGCGTCGGCGCCGGCCGCAAAAAAGGCTCCGTGATCAAAGAACCGACAACCGTGATACGTATTCCTGAGAGTCAAAAGCCTGTAATCACTGATTTTCTGGCGGCTTATCGACGCAGGCAGTCCGCGCCATTGCAAGACCAGCCAATGGAGTTTGAACGTCCAATCATTGCACCCGCTAAACGTAGCTGGCCATTATTCAGTTCCAAAGTGGCGGCGGGTTTTCCCTCGCCGGCAGATGAACATGTCGAAAAACGACTGGATCCTAATGAATTCCTGATTGATGACGAAGAAGCGACATTTTTTGTCACCATTCAGGGCTATTCAATGATCGACAGTGGTTTATTGCCCGGCGATAAAGCGGTGGTGGATCGCTCTAAAAATGCCAGTATCGGCGATATTGTACTGGCGGTTGTCGATGGCGAATTCACCATCAAATTACTGGCCAAAAACAAACAGGGGGCGCCAAGATTACTGCCGTCGAATCAGTCCGGTGAATATCGGCCGATTGAAATCAAGGATGGTATGCAGTTTGAAATATGGGGTGTAGTGACGGGCTCGTTTCGGCGTTTTAAATAATGTCACGCAGTATCGCCCTGATCGACGTCAATAATTTCTACGTCTCTTGTGAGCGGGTATTTAATCCAAAACTGGCCGGTAAACCGGTGGTGGTGCTCAGTAATAATGATGGCTGTGCAGTGGCGAGAAGCAACGAGGCCAAACTGCATATTCCGATGGGTGCACCGTGGTTTAAGTTTCAGCAAATAGCGAATGAGCAGCAGATCATCGCTTTATCATCCAACTATGCGTTGTATGCCGATATGAGTAATCGGGTGATGCGTATTCTTAATCAGTTTTCGCCCGATCAGGAAGTGTATTCAATTGATGAGTGTTTTCTGGATCTGACCGGTTTCCAGCATCTTGATTTGCTGCAATATGGCCAGCAGATCCGCCATCGTGTCGCGCAATGGACTGGTCTTCCGGTCAGTGTCGGTATCGGTGCCAGTAAAACCCTGGCGAAACTGGCAAATCACTGTGCTAAAAAACGGGCTGAATTTGACGGGGTCTGTGATTTTAATCAGCTGAGTCCAAGCCAGCTTAATCGTTTGCTGGCGGAGCTGGATGTTGGTGAGGTATGGGGAGTGGGCCGTAAACTGGCAGTGAAGTTGAAAACACAGGGCATTTACAGCGTTTTGGATTTAAAACAAGCCAATGCTGAAACCCTGCGGCGCCAATACAGTGTGGTGATGGAAAAAATCGTACGTGAACTCAATGGTATCAGCTGTCTGGAGCTGGAATATGCCATCACTGACAAAAAGCAGATATTAAGTTCGAGAAGTTTTGGTATTCCGGTGACGGATATGAACAGTCTGGCCGAATCCATCAGTCTGTATACCAGTCGTGCGGCTGTAAAACTGCGACGGCAGTACTCGGTGGCGCGGATGCTCCAGGTCTATATCCGTTGCAGTCCTTATCGCAGTGGGGAGGCTTTTTACGGCAATAGTCTGATGGTAGCGTTGCCGATGGCTTCTGATGACACGCGTGTATTGGTCAAACATGCGCTGAGTGCATTGAAAAAGATGTATCAACCCGGATTTAACTATGCCAAAGCCGGCATTATGCTCACCGAACTGCAGCCGAAAAGTGGGCAGCAGCAGGACTTGTTTGCGCCGAATCAGGATGCTAAATCCGGACAGTTAATGACGGTGATTGATGTCATTAATAACACGATGGGCCGGGACACCTTGCAACTGGCCAATCAGGGCTTTAAACGTCCGTGGAAAATGAAGCAGGAACATAAAAGTCCAAGCTACACAACAAAGTGGGGAGAAGTATTAACGGTCAGTTAAATAAATGCTTTTTAACTACTCTTATCACAGTTCAGTGAAACAAAAGCGATAGCCTAAAAATAAGGCGAGTATCATCAAATTATCGCGCCAGATATGTTTTGGCCGAACTCAGAGAGCATTATCATGAACATCATTCGTCAAACTTCACTTATCGTCCTTTTAGCAACAGCCATCCTCGCAACAGCGGGTTGTGGCAATATGTCCAGCCGCGATAAAAGCACAGCGGCAGGTGCCGGTATCGGTGCCGTAGGCGGAGCTATTTTAACCGGTGGTAGCGCCGTTGGTACTGTTGGTGGAGCAGCAGTAGGCGGTGTTATTGGTAGCCAGGTTGGTAAAGATTAATTCACCAGAACCATGCGACCAAAAAAGCCCTGTCAGCGATGACAGGGCTTTTTTATTTAAAACGCTTTCATTAATTAAGGTGGTTTACTTCACCCGCATATCATTTTCTACTGATTTCACTCCAGCGACACTGCGTGCCACGACAACAGCGCGTTCAATGTCTTCCTGTGAATTAACAAAGCCGCTTAATTGCACAACGCCTTTAAAGGTCTCCACATTGATCTCGGCAACTTTCAGTGTTTCTTCATTGAGAATAGCTGCTTTGACTTTAGTGGTAATCACACTGTCATCAATGTATTCGCCAGTACCGGACTGGGTGGATGTAGAAGCACAACCACTAATTGTCAGTATCCCCACGAGAGGGACAATAAACAATGTGCAGAAAAGTAAGGGTTTAGTAATGGATTTCATAAGGTTTTCCGGAAAAGTCGTTTGAAGCTGGTTTGATGATTAAAGTAGATGTCTAACGACATAAAGACTCAACTTTTCCAGGGTAGGGAGAGCCAGAATAATAAAATTGATTTGGCCCATTTTGCTTGGCGATATACATAGCACTGTCAGCGCATGTCATTAAAGTCGTTGCATCCACTCCATCATCCGGGTAGACACTGATACCAATGCTTGCCGCTAAAGTTATGTCGTTATCGTTAATTTTTTGAGGTGCTGCAATCGCTGAAAGTATCTGCCTGGCCACAAGGATGGCATCTTCGGGATGTTCTATTTCGCTCAGTAATATCAGAAACTCATCGCCGCTACGTCGACAAACCGTGTCGGTGGTACGGAGACACTGTGTTACCCGTTCGGCGACTGATTTGAGTAATAAGTCACCGGTTAAATGCCCGAAGCTGTCGTTTGATTTTTTGAAATCGTCCATATCCAGAAAGAGCAATGCAACACGCTTATCATGTCGATCCGCTATGCCAAGCGATTGCGATAAACGTTCATTAAATAAGGCCAGATTGGGTAAGCCAGTCAGGTAGTCATACCATGCCAGTCGGTTGGTTTTTTCCATTACCACATTTGATTTGGCGACATTGTGAAACACAATCACTGCACCGCAGACTTGCTGATCACGGTTATGGATAGGTGCTGCCGAGTCTTCAATTTCAACCTCAGAGCCATCTTTGGCAATTAAAATACAGCCTATTGCCAACTCAACTGTTCTATTTTCTAACATAGCCTTATTTGCTGGATTAGGTGCCGTTTCCCGAGACTCACCATCAATGATATTAAACACGGTAAGCAAAGGTTTGCCGATAGATTGCTGGCGTTCCCAGCCGGTTAAACGCTCCGCCTCAAGGTTGAGATACGTAATATTGCCTTCTAAATCGGTTGTCAGCACTGCATCACCAATCGAATCGAGGGTAACTTGAGCGCGTTCTTTCTCCTCGAATAAGGCGTTTTCGATTTGTTTCAATGTATTTTCCATGGCTTTACGCTCGGAGATATCTTCAACCATTAGCAAACTGGCAAATGGATATTCAGCGTCTTCCAGCATGCTGGCATGGAGACGGGCCCATATCATCGCGTCATCAGCCCGTATGAGGCGTACATCATCCTGCAGGGGGGTACGGTTTAAAACAGCTTGTTTCCACTTTTCATTCAGTTGAGCAGAATCTTCTATATAAAGACAAGCGTGCCAGTCTTGATGAAGCAGTTCCCCGGGAGCATATCCGAGAATGTTGGTATATGCATGGTTAGAATATAAACACCGACCTGCTTTATCGCACAGGATAATGCCTAACGGAAAATCATCACACATTTTTTTCAGATTATCGTAATCGAGTTTATCTCTCTGAAATTTTGGAAGGATTTGCCATATTGAACCGCTGTCCGTCCTACGGGTTCGCAAAGTACGCATAACCTATTTCACCCGTTCCGTGTTGAATTATGAAACAGACGGGGTGAAACATAATTAACAGGTTTTTTTATTGAGGAGCATGAATATTCAAAGATAAATTTGGTTTTCATAACGGCTTTTCCTCCCCATTAAGTTTTTCAGCTTAATTTTCAGGATAAAGAAAACAGCAGTATTCGTATGTACGTTTTCGCACAAACCAATAAATTGTAATGTTGTTTTTTTGAGAGTTATGTGCGATACCGTACAAACAAGCCGAGAGTATTTATGTGTTAATAAATAGTGGGATCGCGTTTGTATGGACTCAATGACTGACACGGATTATGTGTGAGGAGTAAACATCAGATAAACGGATATTTATAGATCATTAAATTGTGAGCGTATGAGCCAAGAACAAGACCCCAGTAAAAATAAGATTCTGGCATCACTACTAAATCAAGCACGTGAAAGATTTTATCCGGGTTTAGAATTGGTTAAGATGCCTTTAGGGGAGGTGCTTTATTCTCCTGATAAACAGATTAACCATGTGTATTTTCCGACTACAGCAATAGTGTCTTTATTAAATGTTATGGAAAGTGGCGCTTCAGCGGAAATCGCTGTGGTCGGTAATGAAGGCATTGTTGGGATCTCATTGTTTATGGGAGGCGAAACGACCTCCAGTTGGGCCGTGGTGCAAAGTGAAGGATATGCTTACAGATTATCAGGCCGATTGTTGAAAAAAGAGTTTTTTCGAGCGGAAAAATTACAGCGTTTACTGTTGCGCTACACCCAGTCGTTAATCACTCAGATGGCACAAACAGCATCATGTAATCGTCACCATACGGTCGATCAGCAATTATGCCGTTGGTTATTATTAAGTCTGGATCGGTTGCCGTCCAATGAGCTTAGAATGACCCAAGAGTTGATTGCAAATATGTTGGGCGTGCGCCGCGAAGGTGTTACCGAGGCAGCAGGGCATTTGCAGAAAGCGGGGTTGATTCAATATTCCCGAGGCAAAATCACCGTAATAGATCGCAAAGGTTTGGAAGAACGTGTTTGCGAATGTTATCAAGTTGTCAAAAGAGAAACAGACAGATTAATGAAGGATAACGAAGTCGATTAAATGACATTGTTCACATCGGCGTGGGCTGGCCAAAAGAGAAGACTCTAGAGATTAATACGACCTTTCATTAATAAGCGTAGAGTAAACCTCTTAATGACATAAATTTTTCAGTGTCATTTTATGAGCAATACTGGAGTACCACATTGCTAATTTCTGAAGTCCAACTAATCAACCATCTTATTACTGATTTACCTGCACTGGAAAGAAATCGGCTTTTGGCCGAGTGTGAGCTGGTAGATTTAGTATTTGCCGAGATTCTGACGGAACCGAATGAGGCCATGCAATACGCCTGGTTTCCCAATCAAGGTTTTATCTCGTTGACGGTCCCAGTTGATAAAAGTTCAAACCTGGAAGTAGGACTCATCGGCAATGAAGGTATGTTGGGAAATACCCTGGTTTTGGGTGTGACTATAGCGCCATTGCATTCATTGGTACAGGGGGCAGGACAGGCTTTACGTATTCCAGTGGCTAACTTGCTGCAGCAGATTAAACAAAGCCCCATTTTGGAAGCGATGTTAAAAAAATATTTGTATGTCACCATGGTGCAATTATCTCAGACTGCAGGCTGTACCCGATTTCATTTAGTCGAAGCCCGGCTGGCTCGCTGGTTATTAATGACTCGTGATCGGGCTGAATCCAATGAGTTTCGCATTACCCAGGAATTTCTTGCCTACATGTTGGGGGTGCGTCGCGTCGGTGTTACCCGAGCAGCCACGGCATTGCACAAACGGCAGTTAATCAAATATCACCGAGGCAATATCACCATTCTGGATGTGAAAGGACTCGAGGCATCTGCCTGCAGTTGCTATAAAATTGATAAAAAAACCTACAAACGGATTATGCAGTGAGTGGCTTAAAAAATATTGACTGGTAATTGGTACGCCAACGCACAGACGTTATCCGCTTTTGTTTATATCGTGTTTTTTTCAATGAGAGGGAATGATCATGACTACAAGTACTATCTTATTAATTATCCTGGTTCTGTTATTAGTCGGAGTAATTCCTTCATGGCCACATAGTCGAAACTGGGGTTATGGTCCGACAGGATTGATCGGTGTGTTGGTGATTATATTGTTGGTTTTATTACTGACCGGTCGAATTTAACCCATAAGTCCTGCAGGCCCACTTTAAAAGTGGGCCTGATTGCTTTTAGTCTGAAACGTTGACCTTTTCACCTTCATCCAATCTTGCGTTAGGATTGAGGATGACACGATCTTCAGCTATCAGCCCCGATAGAATCTCAACCTCACTTTTATCCAGCCGACCTACCCGAACGGTTATGATTTCAACCTGGTTATCCGCATTGACCAGCATTACCGAAGGTTTACCTTTAATAGTCTTTAACGCATTAACCGGGATACGCACTGTATCCACTTTTTCGATTGCCTGAATCGTCAGTTCTCCACTGACCCCGGCCGGAATTGTCAGGCCGGTATTTTCCAGTAGATATTCCAACCGCATTGTTCCGGTTTCACGATTCACTTCACCTGAAATACGAGAAAATGGGACTTCAATTTGCTGATTCGCCATATCAGGCAGCGTTAATTGTGCAGACTGTTGCTTATCAATATTGAATAGCTGGGTCTGGGGAATATCCACAATAACCCGTAATCTATCGCTACGGCTTATACGGAACAACGGCATATCATCACTGCGTGTAATTCGATTACCACGCTCAGCCTGGCGACGGGTAACGATGCCATCAAATGGTGCCACAATCTCGGTATAGGCAAATTCATTTTCCAACTGCTCCAGTCTTGCTTCATAAGTGGCTAATGTGGCTTTGGCAACAGCGAGCTCTGCTTCTTTTTCATCTACTTCGGTAGCATTCACGGCGCCGGAATCACGTAAATTAATGTAGCGTCTGGCCACTTTTTCAGTCAGATCCAGCATGGCTTTCTGGCGCTTTATTTCAGCCTTGGCCTGTAGAATTTCCTGCTCCAGTTCGGGGGAAGACAGTTTGGCTAACAGGTCACCTTGTTTAACTTCATCACCAATATCCACGTAACGACTTTCGACATAACCATCAGCTCGGGCAAAAATATCCGACTGTTCAATGGCCTCGACGCGTGCATTGAATACCAATGGCTGATAATCAGTTATGTGTTTTGGTTGAGCCACCCGCACCGAGAGAGTTTCAGGGGTGTTAGCAGAGGATTGTTCGATATTGGCTTCGCTGGCAGGTTGAATTAAAAACCACACCGGAACAGCGATGACCGCAGCAACTATGATTGTCTTGGTTATATTTGACATGGTGAGGTCCTCAAATTGTCGGCAGCTTGATGGGCTGCGGACGTTTAATAAATTGCATGATCATGCTGAAAGTCCAAGGCACTAAAAAAAGTGAGGCAAATGTACCCAGCATCAAACCACCGATAACCGTCCGGGCCAGCGGTGCATTTTGTTCACCCCCTTCGCCAAGCGCCAATGCCATCGGCAGTAAACCAATAATCATGGTGAGAGCGGTCATTAATACTGGTCTTAGCCGCGTCGAAGCTGCTTCGCGAGCTGCTTCAAATGCTGATTTACCTGCCACCCATTGATCTCGGGCAAAGGTCGTGACCAGAACGCTATTGGCAGTTGATACGCCAATCACCATGATAAAACCCATTAATGCCGGTACGCTGATAGTCGTTCCAGTAAGCATTAAGCCGATGATCGCGCCAGATATGGCAATGGGCGCGCCGGATAAGGCAACTAGAGGCATGATCCAGGAGGCGAAGTTAAACAGCATGATGATGTAGATGAAAAATACCGCCAGTAAAAAACCGAACAGCAGGTCACGGTAAGCTTCATCCATGGCTGCTGCCTGTCCCATGATTTCAATATCATTACCGGGAACGACGTCTTGTTTTAATTCATTCACAATCTGCTGCGTGGCTTTATAAACCGAGCCTAAATCTATGTTTTCGGTATTGATTAACACATTGACGGTGGGTTTCAGCATGGTGCGACCAATGCTTCCAGCGACATTTCGTGGGTTAATAGAAGCAATACTTGCCAGTGGCACAGTAACCTGGGGATCAGAAGTCTGAATCTGCAAGTTCATAAGATCATCGGTGGTGCGTAATTTGTGTAATGGCATACGGGTTTGCACTTCATAGGAAAAACCAAACACCGGATCGGACCAGAAGCTGGGGGAGACAGTACCGGCAGAGCCTAAAGCACCTAACAGACTGTTCATGGTGTCTTGTGTGGTCACACCGAGTTCAGCTGCACGTTTGCGATCCAGGTGCACATAGTATTCAGGCAACGCAAATACTTGCTGAAAACCAATATCGACAGCGCCTTCGACGTTTTGCATCTTTTCAATGAGGGTTTCCGCCTTGGCAATGCTGGCTTGCAGATTTCGGCCGGTAAACCGCACATCAAGTGCTGTCGGTGTACTGCCGGATAATGTCTGATTGGTGGTATCTGCCGCTTGAGCAAATAATGTAACTTCCGGAAATTTTTGTTTCAGCATCTGCCGAATCGCCGATTCATATTGACTGGTGGGTTGATGACCTTTAGCTAACTGAATTTGTAATTCTCCATCGTAGGACCCGATAGCAAAACTGTCTATCCAGGCACGATTAATGGAGTCGGGCATGCCAATGTTATCAAATACAAAATCAAGTTCGTGTTCGGGGATTATTTTGCGTATTTCCTGCTGAATCTGTGCAAACTGATCGGCCGTTTGTTCAATGCGAGTGCCAGGTTCGGCCCTTAGATAAAGCCTCATCAGACCCGCATCAGTTTTTGGAAAGAAATCCCTGCCGAGATCCTGAAGTGCAAATCCCGCCGCTGTGACGATAACAACACCAATCAATGGTGCAATCACAATGTGACGCTGCAATTTACCAATCGTATTTTGTAAATGCTGCTGACCATTATGCAGCCGTTGTTCCAATGCCAGATGTAAATGGACCAATGGATTTTTGGAGTGTTTATTTACGGCTTTCTCATTGGTGAGTAAAAGTCTGGCCAGCGCAGGAACCACAGTGCGAGATAATAAATAAGAGGCAACAAGACAGGCAATGACCACAATCGCCATTGGCTGAAAGATATAACCTGCCACACCGGTTAATAAAAATATCGGTGAAAAAACGATACAGGTGGAAAGTGTGGAAACAAGTTCAGGGAAGGCAACTTCACTGGCGCTGGTCAATATGGCCCGACTTGGTTCCATGCCATCGGCCAGGTGACGTTTGATATTTTCAATTTCCACTAATGCGTTATCAACCAGAATGCCAATGGCCAGTGCCAGTCCACCCAAGCTCATTAAATTCAGGGTGTTGCCGGTTAAATTTAATACAAAAACTGCTGTCAGCAATGATAATGGAATAGAGGTCAAGACAATCAATGTGGCCCGTGATGATCCCAAAAACAGCAGTACCATTAATGCGACCAGTGAGCCGACGATAAGAATTTCCATTTCAATATGATGTAATGCCGTGTTCACAAACACCGACTGATCAAAAATTGGCGATATGGTAATGCCCTCAGGTGCCGCAGCCTGAATTGAAGGGAGTCGTTCGGTTAGTTCATTAATAATGTCTACAGTCGAAGCACCGCCCAGCTTAATCAATGACACCATGACCGCATTTTGTCCGTTGACGCGGGCGATATTAGTCTGCAACGCGGTGCCATCCCGAACATCAGCGACGTCACGTAGCAATATCAGTTCGCCATCTCGGGAGCGAATCGGCAGATCCTCAAAATCAGCTACTGCCTGTGGACTGGCATTAACAGTGATTTGCAGTTCATTCTGCGCTTCACGAATGCTGCCTGATGGCAGTGTCAGGTTCTGTTCATTAATCGCCTGCGTTACGTCACTTGCTGTTAACCCTTGAGCAAATAACGCCTCAGGATCCAGATCCACCATGATCTGCCGGGTGGCACCACCATAAGGCAGGGTCATGCGAATGCCATTAATGGATTGAACCATGCCACGCAACTGTAACCGTGCAAAATCAGCCAGTTGGCCATCGGTCAACGTATCTGAAGACATGACCAGCTGGATAATCGGCGTACTGGATTGATTGTATTCGGCAACCAATGGCGGTGAAGTACCTTCCGGCATTCGCCGACGGATGGTTTGCGATACACCGGTGACCTGCGCCATGGCATTGGCAATATCAACTTCGGGATGAAAGTCGATATGAATGACTGAGGTGCCATTCAGGGTTTGTGAACGAATTTCCTTAAGGTTATCGACATTGTTCATAATCGCTACTTCGCTAAAAGTAGTGATTTTTGATGCCATTTCATTGGTGTTAAGACCGTTATAGGTCCATACCACTTTTATAGAAGGTATATTGACGCTGGGAAGCACGTCGACGGGCAATTTCAGAAAACTGATTAAACCTGCTGCAAATATCAGCAGGCTTAAAGCGGCCACAGAATAAGGTCGGGTTAGAGCATAACGCACCAGCCACATAAATAGCTTCTCATGTTATTAGTAAATGTTGGGAGGTTTGGTTGCAGCGACGTTACGCAACCAATTCTTGATGCGTAGAGTGCAGCGACAAAATTAAGGCAATGTTAACGTTGTCTTAATTCAGTTAAACGAACATAACGTTTTTATTTCGGGTATTGACCGATGTATGTATTGATTGTGGAAGATGATGCTTTAATGGGTGAGGGCATACAGGCCGGTCTGACGGCATTAGGCATTCAGGCCGAGTGGGTAATGAATGCCGGAGGAGCTGAAACGGCCATGGCCACCGCCAGTTTTGATGCCGTTATTCTCGATCTGGGCTTGCCAGACGAAGATGGCATGCATTTACTCAATCGCTGGCGGGAGCGTGGAAATAACTTACCGGTATTAATATTAACTGCCAGAGATGCAGTACCTGATCGCGTCAGTGGTTTACAAGCCGGTGCGGATGACTATATGAGTAAGCCATTTGATTTAACAGAACTTGCCGCTCGCCTGCATTCTTTAAGTCGCAGAGCGGCAGGACGTGCCACCCAGACGATTCAGCACGGTAGTCTGCAATTTGATCCCTCCACTTTACAAGTCTTGCTAAACAATAAACCGCTGAATTTATCCCGTCGTGAAATTACCGTATTGGAAACCCTTTTGCAGCAACCCGGCCGAGTGGTTACCGCTGCACAGTTGCAGGATCGTCTTTATGGCTGGGCCGAAGGCATTGAAAGTAATGCTGTAGCCGTACATATCCATAATTTACGTCGTAAACTGGGTGATGACTGGATTGAAACGGTTCGGGGCATGGGATATCGATTGGGAGCGCTCAATGAGCCCCGCTAAAGCCAAGGACTATTTACGCTGGCAGTTACTATGGCGGATTGGTATTGCAGTGCTGTTGATGTGGCTGCTATTGGCTCCGTGGTTGCTTATGAGTGTGCAAAAGGAAATGCAGAATACTCTGGATAACCGTCTTGCCGCTTCCGCCAAAATGCTGATGTCTTTAATGTCTCAATATGATTTGGATCCGCTAGTAAATGGCGGTCAACGCAATGCTTTATTTGATCCGGCTGAAAATCTTGATTTACCTGCGACACTTGCCTGCAAGGTAGCCAATGTCGCGGGAGATATTATCGCGGTATCCCATGATGCTCCTGAAAACGTACTGACCACTACGCAGCAAGGCTACCAAAATCGATTGCAGGATGGAGAGCCGTGGCGTGTGTTTAATCTGTCTCAGGGGGGATTGACCATTACCACCGCTGAACGATTGGAAACCAGAGATACGTTGATGCGGTCGGTGGTGATCGCCGCTGGACTACCGTTTTTCCTCAGTCTGGCGGGCACTTTGGCCGTAGTCTGGTTTGGTATTTTGCATGGATTTAAACCATTGCATAGCTTGACTCAGAATATGGCCAGACGTAATACCGAAGATCTTACCTCGTTAGTCTGGGAGCAACGCCCGGCCGAAGTACGCCCGCTGGTGGATGAGATCAATCGACTGTTGCAACGCATGCAGCAGTCTTTGTTACGGGAACGCCGGTTTACCGGTGATGTGGCGCATGAATTACGTACGCCATTAGCTGGAATTAAAACCCAGCTGCAGGTCGCGAGACTGACGCAGGGAGGCAAGGCCATGCATGCCTTGGTGCAGGCAGAAAAGGCGACGGACAGGTTACAACGAACGCTGGATCAGCTTTTATTACTCGCCAGAGTAGAAGGCGATGGGCAATTAGCTGAAAGTACCCATTTACCAGTAGCTGAAATTAATAATATGGCATTAAGTGATGTGCAACATCTGGCAAGACAACACCAAGTGACATTGCGTTGTAATGATGGTGTGGATGAAAAGATCCATGCTTCGGCAATCTTATTATCGGCTGCTTTACGTAATTTGCTGGAAAACGCCATCCGTCATGCACCAGAGAATAGTGTAGTTACCCTGTCAGTTAATTTGGATAAACAGCAATTATGCTGGACGGTAGAAGATGAGGGCCCTGGCGTGTCGGAAAAATTGCTCACTGAGCTAACCCGACGCTTTGTCCATGGTCACCATAGTGATGGAAGCGGTCTGGGGCTGGCAATTGTTGATGCCATTGTCAGACGTTTTAAAGGTGAGCTTAATATCGAAAATGGCAACACCAACGGTTTGCGGGTCACCATCAGAATTCCACTGCCATCCAGTCTGGCTGAAGATGAAAAAAACCTAGGGTAAGCTGGAATCTCAATTGTTTTCCGAGTCACTGCTAATGCAGTGGACTTAGCTGTGGGTTCCATATACGTTGCCACACCCAATTTAAGCCTTCTTTTGCATTTCTCTGCATACCCAATTGTTGTGGTCCTACTGAAATAACATTGCCATCACGTATCTCTGCTAGTTTAAAACGAAAGAAATAATTGGGTTCCATGCCCATACGTAAATCTGTCGCAACAATCATATTGTCCTGTTGCTCAAGCTTGAAGTTGTCCTGAGTAAACCAGTTTATTCTTTTGATATAGGTTTGATCGGGCAGAAGTTTTTTCAGCTCCATACCGCGCTCGAATTGGGTAAATGAAAATGCTGTGTCGCCGTCAAAAATCGAACGAAAACCTTCGTAATAAACCTCTTCATCAATCACCACTATCCGCCATAAAAGGGTATTTAACGGTGCCGGAGTGATTTTAATATGCTGATAGTCAATCTGTTGTTTTTGTAATGCCTGTTCAGTTTGCTGTGTTATCCAGTATTGGGCTGCATAGCTCCAGCCAAGATAAGCCGTGCTGAAGATAAGACTACCGATCATGACAGCATGGCTCAGCCGTTTTCCGGCGGCCAGAAGTATTGCCAGGAAGCCTGCAGCGAGTGGCAGACTATAGAGCGGATCGATAATAAATATACTGCCAATCGAAGCAGGTGGAGGCATAAAGGGCCAGAAAAGCTGCGTTCCATAAACGGTCATTGCATCCAGTCCACTATGGGTAATCCACACCAACCAGATCAACGCCAGCCATCGTCGAAAATCCACTCTCTGATCCAGTTTACTCATTAGCCAGGCCACTAACGGTGCAAGCAAACTGTGCACAATCCATGAATGGGTCCAGCTCCGGTGGAAAGTCATGGTGTCCAGGTCATTAGCATATTGGATGAATACATCAAGGTCCGGCAAGATACCGAAAGCAGCACCATACAAAACAGAAGCTCTGGGCGCTTTGCGTCCTGCAACGCTGTAAGCCACTGCACTGCCAAGTAACGCCTGCGTAATCGTATCCATGAATGTAATGACTCCTTATTGTGATTGTTAAGCAGACCTGAACAGCGGAATTATGGTTCGTTGATCAGCTTTAAATCTATCTTAATAAAAATTCTGGGAAGATATCTTGCGCTGATAGGAATTAGTCCTGTAAATTGCAGGAAGTATCTCCTGCTTTATTGGAATCTCAGTTATGAAACACCCCATGCCAAGCCCAACGCCGGGACAGGCCGATTTACAACCTATTATTCAAGCCCTTAACACCGGGCAGGCAGGTTTTGCTGAATCGGCAGCAAAAAAACTGCTTAAATCTTATCCGCGTTCTTTTCCGGTATTAAATCTTTATGGCAATGCCTTGGCAGCGCAAAATAAATTTAAAGATGCGGTTAGTGTGTTTCGTAAAGCTACTGAAATTGACCCTAATGTACCCGAGATTTACTTCAACATGGGTATTTTATTGACCAATTTGAATCGTATTGACGAAGCGATTAACAGCTATAAAAAAGTACTGAGATTGAAACCCGAATTGACAGATGCCCTTTATAACCTGGGCTATGCATTGCAATCCCAAAACCGCTTTGAAGAGGCGGGTCAGTATTATCAAAAAGCCATTGAACAACAGCCGAATTTCCTGGAAGCCATTGCCAATCTTGGCGTTTGTCTGCAGGAACAGGGTCGGTTGGAAGAATCGGTAGCGATATATCAGCGTGCGTTAACGATTTCACAGGATGCCCAACTGTATTTTAATCTTGGTACAGCACTTAAAAATCAGGGAAAACTGGCCGATGCCATTGCTGTCTATAATCAGGCGCTGGAATTAAAACCAGACTATGCTGAAGTGCATAGTAATATCGGTGAAGTTTTGCGTGATCAGGGACGTTATGATGAATCAGTTGCTGCCTACAAACGCGCATTGGAGCTGGATCCCAGTTTACCTTTGGCAAATTACAGTCTGGCAGTCTATTTCTATGACAGTGGCGATTTGCCGCTGGCTTTACGCTATTTTCAACAATCGCAGTACGCGGATTGGCAAGAACGTTCTTTATATTGTCTGTATAAAACTGAGCGATTTGATGAATTCAAACAGGGCTTGGATCAACTGAAAAAAGCCCGCCATAGCTCGCCATTTCTGGCGACACTCGCAGGACATTACGCCGAAAACTTTGGCACGGTGAATGACTATAATTTCTGTAAAAATCCGTTGGATCTGGTTTGTCATGTGCAAGTGCCGGAATTAAAAGGCGATAGCGAACTGCTAAAACAACTACTGGCGGATATCGAACAGGCCGATATTGAAGAAAAAAGTCAGGGCCGTCTGCATCATGGTGTGCAGTCTGCAGGAAATTTGTTTAAACGCTCAGAGGCCAGCTTTCAGCAAATCGCCAAATTGGTAGCGCGTGCCATAGATGATTATCGCGAAAATCTAAAAGGTGAAAGCGGTATTTTCGCCAAAGGGTTCCCTAAGCAAACCGTGTTTGCCAGCTCCTGGTACGTCAGAATGAAAACCGGCGGGCATTTAACGTCGCATATTCATGAAGAAGGTTGGGTAAGCGGAGCGTTGTACCTGGCAGTGCCCAAGCAAAAAACACATCCCGATGAAGGCAGCATTGAGCTAAGCACCCATGGGGATGATTATCCCAAGCAACATGACAAATTTCCCAGCAAAACCATCGCACCTGAGGTTGGGGATATTGTGATGTTTCCCTCATCGGTATTTCATCGCACGATTCCCTTCAACTCGGATGAGGAACGGATTTGCATTGCCTTTGATCTGAAACCGGCCTGAGCCGGTTCAACGTGGACTGACCTGAAATACACCCACTAATTGGGATAATGTTTGGGCTGTATTACGAACCATTGTCGAACGAGATTGCAAAGCACTGACCGCTGACTTTAATTGTTCAGCAGATACTCCTACTTGTCGGGCAGTATCGCCGTGTATATGGCTGTTGTTTGCCAGTTGTTTGATGGTGGAGAACATCTGCTCGACCAGAATATGCAACTCACCATTATCGCTTGAAGCTTGTTCAGTCATTTTCAAACTTCTGTCGACGTTTTCTACTCCAGTTTCCATAAAGCGCATGGCTTCCTGAGTTTCCTGTTGCATGCCTTCTATCATGCGTTGAATTTCGTCGGCAGAATTCGCTGTGCGTGAGGCCAAATTACGAACCTCATCGGCCACGACTGAAAAACCTCGGCCATGCTCGCCGGCCCGGGCCGCTTCAATAGCAGCATTTAATGCCAGCATATTGGTTTGATTAGTAATTTCAGTGATAACATTGATTATCTTGCCGATTTCAGAGGTTCGGTCATTCAGTGATCTGACTGAATTAGCCGTATTTTCAACGACGTTGCGTATCTCTTGAGTGCCTTTGCGGGCACTTTCAAATTGAACCCGAGCGTCTTCCACGACTCGGTCCATTTCAAGTTTCATGGTCTCGGCGGTTTGATTAGCCTGGCCGATATCCTCTATTTGCTCTTTCAACAGATCGAGCATTTTAGTTATTGCGTCGGTCACTTCTGCTGATACCTGATAGGCCTCACGGTTGGTATCTAACATGGATTTATTGGTTTGGTGTACGTCGTGACTGGAAAAAATCACCTGTCCGACGATGCCATCCAGATTATCGATAAAACTGTTAATCCAGCGACCCATGTCGCCTGTTTCATCGGCCATCATTTTTTCATTATTCAGGCGTTGCCGGAGATTTCCCTCACCCTCAGCAATCTCCTGGATAACTCGTGTCATTTCATTCATTCGATCTGCAAGTCGTTTAGTACTGAATTTACGGATTAGTAATGCAATGATAATCATCATGCAAACGGATACCGTGTCGATAGCAAATTGAGGTAGCGTGGTGAAATAGTGTAAAGCACTGTTTACCCCCACCAACGCTATCATGCCTGAGACAAAGCCTTTCAATAAGCTGACATTCACTGAGCGGCGACGGTAAACCTCTTCCAGGTCGCCCTCACACATCATTCCCCAACGATCAGGAGAGCCTGTTAATTGAAAAGTCACACCTTTACCAATGACGGGAATATGCCGGTAATCTGAATAACCAGGATAAGTGACAAACAGGTTTTCGCCATTGCGAATAGTTTCGCGTACCCCCGGGTGTAATTGGCCAGTCGCCGGATCGGTAAACCGAATTTCGAACTCGGTATGCCGATTAACTTTAACCACTCCCCAATGAGTGTTTATGCCGGACTTAAGATTTTCACCATGCGAGAAAGTGTTATCTTCAAACCGTGATCGGGACAGAGCAACGCCTTGCTGAATCATCGGGTCAAAACGTGATTCCACCATAAAAATATAGTTGTCCCCAGACTCTGGATAAACATGACCTGCTTCGCGTTGAATTAAATCACTTACTACGTCATTGGGTACACGGCCACATAACGCACCAACAACCTGATCGCCGTTTACTAACGGCAGATAAAACATCAAAGTCACTTCATCATGAAACTTTGAACTTGAGGGCCCAATCTTGAGCGTTAACGGATCGGTATAGGGACCATGCAAAAAGGGCTGTTTCAGACCTTGTTCAACGGCGTTGTTATTCAGGTCATGCTGGCCGATATGTGCTGAATAAGTCGATTGGATCACTCGACCGCTCTTTTCAATAATAAATATCTCGGAAAAATGTTTAGCAGAGTTCAGCCGTTGTTCAAGCAGAGAGCTATCCATATCACCGAGAGAACCGGGTAATTGCTCTGCGAGTAGCTTGAGCTGATTCCATTGGGAATGCGTCCATTGCTGTAGTAGTTTGACACGAGTTGCCGCAATTCCTTCGAATGTATGTTCAACTTCGGCATAGGTATCACGATTGAGATAACAGCTCCATCTCATGGCAAACTTTCCCGTTTGACCAAACCAGGGGAGCCAGTGTCGTTCAGCAACACTCAAATTCATCGACTGACTTTTTAAAGACATAGCAATTGATACCTTAGTTAGGAATACTCCAAAAGGGGTAGGCAATTTCTAAACCAGTCTGTGAAGTCGATTAAAAACAAGTGGTTAATCGTTAAAGAGAAAAAAATACCGCACTGGGTTGGTGCGGTAGGGGAGGAGCAGCGGGTTTTATTAGTGCACTTAAAAAGAGTAATGTAAATACCTGTTTTACAAGTCTATTATCTATGATTCTTGTTGGATCTTATAGGTTTTTGACGACGTCCAATACTTCATCAATATGTTGTTTGACTTTGACATTTCGCCATTCATGGATCAGCTTTCCTTCTGTATCGATAAGGAATGTACTGCGAACAATGCCCATGTATTCACGTCCATAATTTTTCTTCAGCTGCATCACGCCAAACAAGTTACAGACTGTTTCATCAGCATCAGAGAGTAAGTCAAAAGGAAATTGCTGTTTTTCCTTGAAGTTTTCATGAGCACGCACGCTGTCTCTGGAGATCCCGAATATCAGTGTGTTGTGAGCATTAAACGTCTCAATATGATCACGGAAATTCTGACCTTCCAATGTGCATCCTGGGGTGTTGTCTTTGGGGTAAAAATAGATAAGCACATTCTTGCCATGCAAGTCGGAAAGCCGGATGTTTTTATCGCCAGTGGAAGGCAATTCAAAATCCGGTACGGTTTGCTGTAAATTAACTGTCGTCATTAAACGTTCTCCATTAGTGATTATTTTGCTGGCAGTACCTTACCCAAAGCAGTCCGGTCTTGTCATCTACTGGCTGGCAAAGTACCATGCCAGTTTATTTTCGCGGAGTCTGATGAATATGTTCAGCGGCAGTATGGTAGCTCTGGTAACACCCATGCGGGCGGATGGCTCGTTAGACGGTGAAAGCCTGCGCAAGCTCGTTGATTTTCATATTCAAAATGGCACCAGTGCGATTGTGGCTGTCGGTACTACTGGTGAGTCCGCTACATTAAGCATTGATGAGCATACAGATGTAATTCGTCAGGTGGTGGAGCAGGCTGCGGGTCGCATTCCCGTCATTGCCGGTACCGGTGCCAACTCTACCGAAGAAGCCATTGAACTGTCCCATTACGCTAAACAATTAGGTGTTGCGGCCGTTCTGTTGGTCACACCTTATTACAACCGACCGACTCAGGAAGGTTTGTATCTGCATTTTAAAGCGATTGCTGAAGCGGTGGATATTCCGCAAATCCTCTATAACGTTCCCAGCCGCACAGCCTGTGACTTATTACCGGAAACTGTTGGTCGTCTGGCCAAAATCGGCAATATTATCGGTATTAAAGAAGCGACCGGAGATGTACGAAGAGTGTCGTTAATTAAGGAACTGTGTGACGATAATTTCGAACTTTATACCGGCGAAGATGCCAATACCGTTGATTTTATTCTGGCGGGTGGTCGTGGGGTCATTTCAGTGACTGCGAATGTGGCACCTGCCTTAATGAGCCAGATGTGTGAATCTGCTTTGAAGGGTGATGCTGATAATGCCCGTGAAATAAACGATAAATTATCTTTACTGCATCAGCGGTTATTTTCTGAATCCAATCCTATTCCGGTTAAATGGGCTCTCCATGAAATGGGTCTGATACCGGAAGGGATACGTTTACCAATGACAGTTTTGTCTGAACAATTTCATCAACCGGTTCGTGAGGCGCTGGTCACTGCCGGTGTTCTGAATCCCTAAGTGAGTGAATGTAATTAAATGAACACAAATCGTTTTAAGTTGAAAGCCTGTGGAGTGCTGGTCGCAGTAAGCGTTTCAGGTTGTGGGTTAATGCCATCACTGGATGAGGTTGCTCCTGATAATACCCAAAAGTATCGTAAAGCAGAAACAATGCCACCGTTGGACATTCCACCTGACTTGAGCACATCACGAATCAACGATCAAATCGCTGGCAATCAGCAAAGCTCAGCAACGTATTCCGAATATGAAGAAGCCAGCACCAATCCATTAGCAGCGCGTTATAACATCACTCCAGAATCCAAACCTGCTTTATCGGGCGAGGGGGATGATCGGCATCTGGTCGTTCCGGGAGACCGTGATGAAACCTGGCAACGTATTGAAGCTTTCTGGGCGGATATCAATATGAATATTCACCGTAAAGATCAGCGTATTGGTCTGATGGATACCCAGCCGGACGTTGATGGCTATGCCTATCGTGTTCGTATGGAGCGCGGAGATGTAAATCGTTCGGCTCGAGTTTATGTGAATGGTGTAGATGATACCAATCGCAACAATCAGAAAGATGAAGCGATGCTGCGTCAGTTGGCTGAATATCTTGGTGGCTTATACCAACAGGATAAAGCACGTGCTGAGGCCTCTTTGCCAAGCTCAGCAGCACAACAAACTGAAGCGCGTGTCATTTTGTTGGATGAAGCCGAAGGTCAACAGGCTTTATTGGTGGAGCAGGAATTCACTACCGTTTGGGATCGTGTCGGTCGGGTATTGGATAGCCGTGGTTTTGCTGTTGAAGATCGTGACCGTTCACGTGGTACATATTACGTGCGCTACCTGGATCCATTTAACGAAGCTGAGAGAGAAGAACCTGGCTTCTTTGGTCGTATGGCTTTCTGGAAAGATGACGATGAGGTGGCGCCTGAAGAGTACTACTACATCAAACTTATTTCAGATGCGTCAGATACCCGTATAACCGTACTGGATTCTGAACAGGTTCGTACTTCTTCAGAAACAGCGAAACGTTTACTGGGTCTGATTCAGGAACAATTGACTCAATAATGCGCTTTGCATCACTTGGCAGCGGTAGCCGGGGCAATGCAACACTGATTTCACAGGGAAAAACCACAATTCTGGTGGATTGTGGTTTTTCTGCTCGTGAAACTGAAAAACGTCTGCGGCGTGTTGGTCTGACGTCTTCGGACCTCACCGCTATTCTGGTGACACACGAGCATGCCGATCATATCGGTGGCGTTCGAGTTTTATCACAGAAATTCAATATTCCGGTTTATGCTACACCCGGCACGGCAGCAGGTTTACCTGTTGATGTGATGCCGCATATTCACGAGTTTAGCTGTCATGAGCGTTTCAATGTTAATGATATTGAAGTCTCACCGTTTCCGGTGCCACACGATGCGCGTGAACCCAGTCAGTTTGTGTTCCACAACGGTGATTTCCGCTTAGGCCTGTTAACTGATGTTGGTTTTATCACACCGGTGATCGAGTCAGCTTTGACGTTGTGTGATGGGCTGATGCTGGAAGCGAATCATGATATGGCAATGCTGGATCAGGGGGAATACCCGGAATATTTAAAACAGCGGGTTGGTGGACGTTTTGGTCATTTAAATAACGTGCAATCTGCCGAATTACTTGCGAAAATTGACACCTCACGCTTGCAACACATTGTTGCAATGCATATCAGCGAAAAAAATAATTCTCCGACCTTGGTGAGTCCTTTATTTGCTGATGCACTGAACTGCACACCAGACTGGATTGGCATCGCTGAACAAGATGCCGGATTTGACTGGCGCGAACTTAAAAAAGCCTAAGAGAAAACACCATGCAAAAATTACAGCAACTCTATGCCGGTAAAGCCAAAAGCGTCTTTGCTACAGAAGACCAGGATTATGTTGTGCTCAGTTTCCGGGACGATACATCGGCATTTGATGGTGAACGTATCGAACAATTAAGCCGTAAAGGTGAGATTAATAATAAGTTCAATGCATTTATCATGGAGCAATTGGCCAACGCGGGTATTCCGACGCATTTTGAAAAACTGCTCAGTGCCAATGAAGCGCTGGTCAAAAACATGAAAATGATCCCGGTGGAATGTGTGGTGCGTAATGTGGCTTCAGGCAGTCTGGTCCGCCGGCTTGGCGTGGAAGATGGAATGGAGCTTAATCCGCCGGTATTTGAGTTTTTCCTGAAAAATGATGCTCTGCATGACCCAATGGTTAATGAATACCATATCGCCACTTTTGGCTGGGCCACCGATGAACAGGTCCAACGGATGAAAGCGCTGACTTTTGAAGTGAATCAGGTGTTGAAAAAATTGTTTGCTGATGCCGGGATGATTCTGGTGGATTACAAACTGGAATTCGGTGTGTTCAAAGACGAAGTCTATCTCGGTGATGAGTTCAGCCCGGATGGATGCCGTTTATGGGATGCTGAAACCCGTAAAAAACTTGATAAAGACCGTTTTCGTCAGGGGCTGGGTGGTGTGATTGAAGCCTATGAAGAAGTTGCTCAGCGGATTGGTGTGCCTTTGTAGTTGATATAACCACAGAGACACAGAGACACAGAGGGCACAGAGGTTTTAAAAGATTTATCCGCAGATTACGCAGATGTTCGCAGAATATTCACGTCATAATATCAACGGACCTTGTTTCATTAATCTTTAGATTGATGAATTTAAAAAACTCCGTAGGTTGGCGCTGACCCTGCGAAGTCCAACACCTTGTTTATGTCGGGTTACGCTGCGCTAACCCGACCTACATTATTTTTAAACTGTGTTTCTGTGGTTTGTATTCTTTTAATCTGCCTAATCTGCGGATAAAAATACAGCTGATATGAAATAGTCGTTGTTTCTATCCAACGCGCCTTGCCACTCGATCAATCAGCCGACATAATCCTTTTTTGTTTATTCGCCAGAACAGGGAAGCTTATGTCGCGTTATCTCTCAAAATACCCACTATTGCCGCAGCAGCCAATTGAATGGTTATTGGCATTACTCTTCCTGGTATCTCCCTTTTACCTGGCCTCCAGTCTTGGCGGTACGGGGTTTGATCTGCCATTTAATATTACTGTCTGGGCGGCGGCGACATTAGTTATTGCTTATTCAGTCTGGTATTTCTGTGGGCAGGATAAGCTGATTCTTCCAGCAAATTACAAAGGTCTTTTGGCCTTACCTGTTGGTATTCTGCTGGCTGCAGCACTTGCTGGCGTTCAGGATCCAATTACCTGGCTGTTTCGTATTGTGTATGTAATGGCAGGTGTGATTTTTCTGTTTGGATTATTTCAGTTTCGGCTGAAAAACACCGACAGGATTTTGTTGCTGATTGCTATTGCAACCCTTATCCATAGTTTCGTTGGTGTTATTCAATTGTTTGAGTTACCAATTTTGCAGAATTGGATCCCACGTACCTCGATAGTGACTGCTACCGGTGTTTTTCAACAGGTCAATGTGATGGCCAGTTTCCTGACTACCGGCATATTGGTTTCAGTTTATCTTTGTTTAAGACCGATTGCTTATAAGCGTTTTTATCTAAAAGTCTTTTTACTACTAACCATAGGTATTGCGGCTTATGTGATGGTTGCAACAGGTTCAAGAATAGGACTGTTATCAGGCGTATTAGGATTACTAATGTTGCTCATAGCCTATCGAAGTCAAGTCAGTAAAAACTGGAAAACGATGGTTTCTGCTTTATTGCTAATTGTGGTGGCCAGCTGGTTAGCAAAAGAAGGGTTACACAGAACATTTGATAAATCTTACCAAATGGTAGCAGCGCAATATTCAGATCAACGTCTGAGTATTTACCGAATTTCTCTTGATGCTTTTTCTGAAGCCCCAATAAGAGGACATGGTATTGGCAGTTTCCTGGAAAAATTTGGCTTGGCTTCTTCTGCGTTTTATCAACAACATCCTACTGCAAATATGCCAGGTTATATAGCCCATCCACATAATGAACTTTTGCAATGGGCCATTGAAGGAGGATTATTGGCTTTACTGGGCATTCTTATAGCGATGTTCAGTGTGTTGTGGTTCGTATTCAAACATAAACATCAAAGAATACTTGCCTATCTTGCATTATTACTACCGATAACTTTTCATACACAAGTTGAGCATCCCTTTTACCTATCCTCATTTCACTGGTTTATTTGGTTAACATTATTATTTGGATTACTTAACCATCATTTAAAATTCAAGCAGAATCTGCTTAGTGATGCAGCGAATAAATCACTTCGGGTTTTAATCCTGCTTTTGCTAAGCATTTCATTAGTCTTTTTATGGCAAACCGCACTGGCGCAACAGCAGCTATATACCTATTTGACTCAATCCCAGCAATCTCCCCAACTTAATCATGTGTTAAGTAATATGTATTACAAAAACTATGCTGAGAAGATTGTCATGCGAACACATCTGCATGATGCAATTGTAAGAAAGGATGCAGAAAAACTTATTCAGGTTGTGAGTTGGTTTGAATACGAACTGAATAAAAAACCAGAGTTAAAACTATTTGAAGACGTAATTAATGGTTATTTTGCTATGGAAAAGCCTGAAAAGCGTTGTGAAACCATTCGTAAAAGTTTGGAGTATTACCCGGCAAATAAAGTTTTAATTAAACTACAAAAAGATTGTTTAGCAAGAAACTGACAAAAAACGTCATAAACTGACGTGCCTGAGTAATTTGCGAATATTGAAAATAAATATTTAAATCTTAACTAACTGTTTTTAAAAATAAAAAAACATTGGCATGGAGAGTGCTCTATTAATTTGGAGCACAAAGCTTGTCGTCTATTTACGGAGATTGAAATATGAAAAAAACACAACAAGGTTTTACATTAATTGAATTAATGATTGTTATCGCGATCATTGGTATTTTGGCGGCAATCGCTTTGCCTGCGTACCAACAATATACTGAACGTGCCCGTTTTTCTGAGGTGGTATTAGCAACTTCTCCTCATAAAATTGCTTTTGAAGTTGCAGCTCAATCTGGTCGCCTAACGGCTTTAGCTGATGCTGATGCTGGTTCTAATGGTATTCCTGGTGCTGTAGGTGCATCTGGATTTGTTAATAGTGTCACAATGGTTGATGGTGTTATTACAGCTACAAGTCAAAATATTAATGCTGCTAATGATGATTATACATTAACTCCAGATGGTATAACCGCACCTATCCAATGGACAGTTGGTGGCTCTTGCTTAGCAGCCGGCCTTTGCTAATAAATATTGTTGAATTTTGTTAAAAGCCCCGATTCATCGGGGCTTTTTTTGTAAGGAGCGGGTTAATTTTCAACATTAAAATATAATTGATATAACTATAAATCAGATATAAGTTTCACTAAAATCCGAAATATCTAAAATCCTTTTTGACAGCTGTCCCTAAATTGCTTTCAATTGCCCCATAAATTCTTAATTGGGGAATCCCGTGGAAAATTATCCAAAAATAATCACTGTTGGCTGGCGAGAGTGGTTGAGCTTGCCTGAGTTGGGTATTCAACAAATCAAAGCCAAGGTGGATACTGGAGCCCGAACTTCCGCCATCCATGCCTTTTCGGTTGAGCCGATTGATAAGAACGGTGAGCTTTGGGTAAGATTTGGGGTGCATCCCAATCAACATGATACCGAGACGGAAATCTGGTGCGAAGCGCGAGTTAAGGACGAGCGCAACGTTACTGACTCGGGTGGTCACACAGAAAAACGTTATGTAATTGAAACGCCACTGAGCGTTGGCGGGCATAGCTGGCCGATTGAAATTACCCTGACCAATCGCGATACTATGTTGTTTCGAATGTTACTGGGACGTACTGCCATGACGACTGGTAATATATTGGTTAATCCGGCATTGTCCTATCAAGCAAGCCCCGCATTCCACGACACTACCCAAGCGCCTAGAGATGAAGCGCTTGATGGAGAATCTGCATGAAAATAGCCATTTTGTCCCGTAATTCGAAGCTGTATTCCACTCGCCGATTGGTTGAGGCAGCGGAGGCACGAGGTCACGAAGTGGATGTGCTGGATGTGCTGCGTTGTTATATGAATATCACCTCGATGAAACCGGAGGTGCATTACAAGGGCGAGAATCTGACCGGTTATGATGCGGTGATTCCTCGGATCGGGGCTTCGGTGACCTTTTACGGAACTGCTGTACTGCGCCAGTTTGAAATGATGAATGTATATCCACTGAATGAGTCAGTGGCGATCAGTCGTTCACGCGATAAACTTCGCGCTCTGCAATTACTGTCACGCCGCGGAATTGGTCTGCCAGTAACGGGGTTTGCACATCGTCCGGATGATGTCGACGATTTAATCAAGATGGTCGGTGGTGCGCCGCTGGTGATTAAATTATTGGAAGGTACCCAGGGCATCGGTGTGGTATTGGCAGAGACTGCTGGGGCAGCTGAGAGTGTTATCGAAGCCTTTATGGGCATGAAAGCCAATATCTTGGTGCAAGAATTTATCAAAGAAGCCGGCGGTGCGGATATTCGCTGTTTTGTAGTGGGTGAGAAAGTGGTTGCCGCAATGAAACGCCAGGGTAAAGAGGGCGAGTTCCGATCCAATCTGCATCGTGGGGGCAGTGCCAATTTAATCCGCATTACACCGGCAGAGCGGGCTACCGCTGTCAGGGCAGCCAAAACGATGGGTCTGAATGTGTGCGGTGTGGATTTATTGCGTTCGAACCATGGACCAGTCGTGATGGAGGTTAATTCTTCGCCAGGGCTTGAAGGTATCGAATCAGCAACCGGTAAGGATATTGCCAGTTTGATTATTGATTTTATTGAAAAGAACTCTGTTTCAGGAACCACTAAAACCAAAGGCCGTGGTTAATGCCTGACGAGTTGATTATTGCCGGGCAAAAAATCGGCCCCGGACAAAATAAAGTAGTTGATGTAGCCCTACCGGATTTGTATATGCATACCTCTTTGAGTATGCCTGTTCAGGTGATGCGTGGACGACGTGACGGGCCTGTTTTATTTGTGTCCGGTGCGGTACATGGAGATGAAATTGTCGGCGTGGAAATAATTCGTCGGCTGGTTAGAAGTAAACGGCTTAAAAGCCTTAAGGGGACGTTGATAACCATCCCGGTGGTTAACGTATATGGTTTTATCAATCAAACGCGTTATCTGCCAGACCGCCGGGATTTAAACCGCTGTTTTCCCGGTTCTGAAGAGGGTTCTCTGGCGGCGCGCCTCGCCAATCTTTTTATGAGCGAGGTGGTGAATAAGTGTACCCATGGCGTAGATTTACATACTGCAGCCATTCACCGCGATAACCTGCCACAGATTCGTGCAGCGTTGGATAATCCTGCCGTTGAAGAAATGGCGAGAGCATTTAATGCCCCGGTTATTTTGAATTCAGGATTGATTGAGGGCTCTTTGCGTTATGCCTGTCAACAGGCCAATGTGCCGGTTATCGTCTATGAAGCCGGTGAAGCATTACGTTTTAATGAACTGGCGATTCGTGCTGGTGTCAGAGGCGTATTGGCGGTAATGCGTAAGCTGGGCATGTTGACTGAATCACGCACGAAACATTTAAAACCGGTAGAACCATTTGTCGCGCGTTCAAGCAGTTGGGTGAGGGCACCGCAAAGCGGAATTTTCAGAATGCTGGTTCCTATGGGAGCCCACGTGACCAAAGGCGATATTCTGGGAATGGTCGCGGCCCCATATGGTGATGAAAAATCGGAAACCAAAGTGGTCGCAATCTGTAGTGGCGTGATCATTGGCAGAACCAATATTCCTCTGGTCAATGAGGGTGAGGCGCTGTTCCATATTGCGCGTTTTAATCGCCCTGACGAAGTTGCGGACAGTGTGGAGGCGTTCAATACCAATCTGGATCCATCAACAGATACCAGCGTTCCAGAAGAGCAACCAATTATCTAGGCCTGCGATTCATCTCGTTACGTAGTAGTGCTGTCATAATATTTTTGCAATTTATCCGTAAAATAGTGACAATCCCGCGATTTAACTGAAGCCAAAGGGGGTCATACTGATGACACAAACCCATGCCAATCTTGATACACACTCACCTGATGTTGCCCCTGAAGAGTGGAGTGCGCAACATAGCAGTAAGCTTTATGGTGTGCGTGATTGGGGGACGGATTATTTTGATATTTCCGCCGATGGCAATGCGGTCGTCAGTTTGCAGTTTGGTGAAAAGACTATTCATGTTCCATTGATCGATATTGTTAATGGAATGAAAGAGCGTGGCCTGGATATGCCCGCTGTATTACGCATTGAAAACCTGCTGGATTTGCGAATTACCCAACTGAACGAGGCTTTTGCCCGGGCGATTAAAACAGCTGGCTATAAAAATCACTATCGCGGTGTATTCCCAATCAAGGTGAATCAGCAATGCCACGTTATTGAGGAAATTGCTGATTATGGTCGTCGCTACCATCATGGTCTGGAAGCGGGCAGTAAAGCCGAATTAATTATTGCTATTTCACAGCTTCGTGACCATGACAGTTTGATTATCTGTAATGGATATAAAGACGAAGAATTTATTGAACTGGGTTTATATGCCCGTCAAATGGGGATTCCATGCTTTTTTGTATTGGAAACCGCCACGGAGCTCTCCACTATTCTGGAACGCAGTAAAGCGTTAGGGATTGATCCGCTGATAGGTTTACGTATTCGTCTGGCTTCGACAGTTGAAGGTCATTGGAATGGTGACAGTGGAGACCGTTCTATTTTTGGCCTCTCTACCAATGCACTGCTTGAAGTTATCGACCAGCTCAAAAAAGCCGATATGTTGCATTGCCTGCAGTTACTGCATAGCCACTTAGGTTCACAAATTCCCAATATCCGTAACATCCGTAGTGGCGTAATGGAAGCCTGCCGTTTTTACACCGGCTTAATCGAAGAAGGCGCACCGATGGGTTATATGGACCTTGGTGGCGGTTTGGCAGTCGATTACGAAGGTGCCCGTTCGAACAGTACACACAGTATGAACTACGGGCTGGACGAATATTGCTACAACATTATCGAAACCTTGCAGGAATGTCTGGATCCGCTGGATATCGAACACCCAGTCGTCATTACTGAATCTGGTCGGGCATTGATTGCCTATTCTTCCATGTTGTTATTTAACGTATTGGAAGTCCGTGATCATAAACCTGGCACGATTCCGGAGATTGTTCCGGATGATAGTCCGGATATGCTGGTGAACCTCTATGCCGTGCTGAATAATGTAAAACTGCAGAACCTCCAGGAGTGTTACAACGATGCCATATATTATCGTGATGAATTACGTGAGTTATTCCATCACGGTCAGGCAACTCTCCGTGAACGGGCTTTAGCCGAGAATGTTTCATTGGCCATTTTGGAAAAAATCTCAGAATTGTTGCCCCAGGCACGCAGGGTTTCTGCTGAACTGGAAAGTCTGCCAGAGTTACTGTCCGATATTTATTACGGTAATTTCAGTCTGTTTCAATCGTTGCCGGATATCTGGGCAATTGATCAGATCTTCCCCATCATGCCGATTCATCGCTTGAATGAAAAACCCACTCGCGCAGCGGTCATCGCAGATATGACCTGTGATTGTGATGGCAAAATTGATTCGTTTTCCTATGAAGAGGGTATTCGTAAAACGTTGCCATTACACCCACTTATAGAGGGTGAGGAATATTATCTGAGCGTATTTCTGGTTGGAGCGTATCAGGAAACCCTTGGTGATTTGCATAACCTGTTTGGTGATACCAACGTGGTCAGTGTGCATATTAACGAGGATGGCAGCTTTGATTTTGTCCGTGAGTTTCATGGCGATAGTATTGCCGATGTACTCAGCTACGTGGAATACGATCCGAAAGTAATGCAGGAACAATTCCGGAAATTGGCTGAACAAGCTGTGCGAGATGGCAAGATTTCGGTTCCAATGCGTCAACAAATGTTACGTGCCTTCAGCGACAGCATGAATGGCTACACCTTCTTTGAAAGATAACTGCAGATTTATAAGGATTCAACAATGTCAAAAGTGATCATTATTGGCGCCGGTGGTGTTGGCGGCGTCGTTACGCATAAATGTGCCCAATTACCGGAAGTGTTTTCAGAGATTATTCTGGCCAGCCGTAATGAAGACAAATGTAAAGCCATAACAGCGCAGCTGGATCGCCCAATCCGCACTGCTCAGGTCGATGCCGATAACGTGCCAGAACTGACAGCTTTACTGGAAAAGGAAAAACCGGATCTGGTCATCAACGTAGCGTTACCTTATCAGGATTTGCATATCATGGACGCCTGTCTGGCGGCTGGTGTTGACTATCTAGATACAGCTAACTACGAACCTTTGGATACCGCCAAGTTTGAATACAGCTGGCAGTGGGCCTATCGTGAAAAATTTGAAAATGCCGGTTTGATGGCATTACTCGGCAGCGGTTTTGATCCCGGTGCCACCAACGTCTTTACTGCCTATCTTGCCAAACATTACTTCGATGAAATTCATGAGCTGGATATTATTGACGTCAATGGCGGCGATCATGGTTATCCATTTGCCACCAACTTCAATCCGGAAATCAATATTCGGGAAGTCACGGCAGAGTGTCGTCACTGGGAAAATGGTGAATTTGTTACCACCCCGGCCATGTCAAAAAAAGCCAGCTTTACCTGTCCAGAAGAGGTTGGTAACTACAATATTTACCGTATGTACCATGAAGAACTGGAATCACTGGTAGTCAACTTCCCGACTTTGAAACGTGCCCAGTTCTGGATGAGCTTTGGTGATAGCTATCTTAAACATCTGGAAGTACTGGGTAATGTCGGTATGACCAGTATTGACCCAATTGACTATAACGGTCAGCAGATTGTACCGATTCAGTTCCTTAAAGCTTTATTACCTGACCCTTCAACACTTGGCCCACGTACCAAAGGTAAAACCTGTATTGGTTGCGTAGTGAAGGGTGTTAAGGATGGTAAAGAGAAAATTGTGTATCTCTATCAAATTAAAGACCATCAGGATTGTTACGCTGAAGTTCAGTCGCAGGCGATTTCTTATACCACTGGTGTACCGGCCATGATTGGCGCCAAAATGATGCTGGAAGGCAAGTGGAAGAAACCGGGCGTCTGGAACATTGAACAGTTTGATCCGGATCCATTTATGGAAGATATGAATAAATATGGACTGCCTTGGGAAGTGATTGAACTGGATGATTTCAATCTCGACAATTGATTCATTAACCACAGAGACACATAGGGCACAGAGTTTTTTTATCCGCAGATTACGCAGATGGACGCAGATTTTTAATTTTAATAATGTAGGTTGGGTTGAGCTTGCGAAACCCAACATCATATACTCTGCTGGGTCTTATTGGGTTTCATAAATTCAACCCAACCTACATTTTTTTAAAAACATAGGTCGGGTGAGCTTAGCGTAACCCGGCAAAAATAATCTGCGAGAATTAGCGTAATCTGCGGATAAAACTCTGTGATCTTCGTGTCTCTGTGGTTAATAAGTGTTAATAATACAAATTAACTATCATTTTCAGGTATTTGAAAATAATGCAATTTACTGATTTTACCAAGCTGGATTTATCTCGATTGCCGTCGCCTTGTTTTGTGGTGGACGAGGTGGCTGTTGAGCGTAATTTACGCATTCTGAATCATGTGCAAACGGCCAGTGGTGCAAAAGTTCTGGCTGCTTTGAAAGCATTTTCAATGTGGTCTTTGGCACCGTTGACCGCCAAATATCTGAGCGGCACTTGCGCCAGTGGTTTGCATGAAGCTCGGCTTGGTTTTGAAGAATACGGTGGGGAAGTGCATGTATTTGCTGCGGCCTTCAGTCAACAGGATATTGATGAACTGCTGACCTTTGCCCACCACATTGTGTTTAATTCTTGTGGCCAATGGCTGCGGTTTCGTGATCAGTGCCTGGCAATGCAAAAACAGCGTCCAGATTTGCATTTTGGTTTACGAATCAATCCAGAACATTCTGAAGGTGCAGTGCCAATTTATGACCCGTGTGCTCCCGGTTCACGTTTAGGCATTCCGTTATCGCAACTGGATGAAACTGCATTGGATGGTATTTCTGGGCTGCATTTTCATACTTTATGTGAGCAAGGATTTGAACCATTGCAGCGAACTGTGGCGGCTATGGAAGCGAAGTTTGGCCATTTGCTGCCACAGATGCAGTGGGTGAATTTTGGTGGTGGCCATCATATTACGGCTGATGGCTATAACATCGATGGTTTAATTCAACTGGTTCAGGATTTTAAACAACGGCATCAAGTCGAAGTATATCTGGAACCGGGTGAGGCGGTGGCAATTGGTACTGGTATTTTGAGTTGCGAGGTGCTCGATATCAGCTGGAATCACCTTGATCAGGCGATTCTCGATACCTCTGCTACCTGTCATATGCCCGACACGTTGGAAATGCCGTATCGTCCGGATATCACCGGTGCAGGTTTGCCTGATGAAAATTCACATACCTATCGATTGGGAGGATTAACTTGTCTGGCGGGTGATGTGATCGGTGATTACAGCTTTGATAAGCCACTGGAAATTGGTCAACGTCTAGTATTTGAAGATATGAGCCATTACACCATGGTTAAAACCACGACATTTAATGGCACCAAATTACCGGCATTGGCTATTTGGAATTCCGAAACCGATGATTTACGTGTAGTCAAAAGCTTTGGCTACAGCGATTTTAAAGAGCGACTGTCATGAACACCGAATTGAACGAAGAATTTCCGATTTTCCTGGGCTCCGAGATTGACCAGGCCGATCCAAAACAGGCGATGTTCCATGTTTTGCCTGTTCCGTATGAAAAAACGGTCTCTTATGGTGGCGGCACCAATAAAGGGCCTTCAACGATTTTGAATGCATCCTGGCAGCTGGAAAAATGGGACGGCAAAAGTAATCCATGTGATTTGGGCATCTATACTTGCCCGCCAGTCGATTGCAGCGTTAGCTCGCAACAGGTGATTGATAACATTGCTAATGCCACCGCTGAAATCATCCGAAATGGCGGAATTCCTGTAGTGTTAGGTGGTGAACATACTGTGACATATGGCGTCATTAAAGGGTTAAAAGATGCCGGCATCGAAGATTTTGGTATTGTGCAGATTGATGCCCACGCTGATCTGCGTCATGCCTATGAAGGCGATATTTTGAGCCATGCCTCAGTAATGAAACGTGCTGTGGATATGGGTATCCCGTTATACCAACTGGGAATTCGTGCATTTTGTGAAGAAGAGATGCTGGTGCGAGAGGAGTTTGGTGTGTATTACCAGGATGCCGATGAATTGGTGCCGAATAATATCAACAGCATTACCTTGCCCGATGATTTCCCGAAAAAAGTGTTTTTTACGGTGGATATTGATGGTATGGATCCGAGTGTGTTTCCTTCAACAGGCACACCAGTACCGGGTGGCCTTAGCTGGTACCAGACATTGAATCTGTTTGAATCGGTTGCCAAACAACGTGAAATTATTGGTTTTGATGTCATGGAGTTTGCACCAATTGAAGGGTTTCATGCATATGACTTTGCTGCATCAATGCTAACCTACAAGTTAATGGGGATCACTGCTCGTAGTCGTCAATGATTTTTTGCGGTTAAAAAAATTAACCACAGAGACACGGAGGGCACAGAGACAAAAAATAGATCCGCAGATTACGCAGATGGACGCAGATTTATAATTTTTAACAGGACTCTAGGTTGTGTTGATTGTGCGAAACCCAACATCATCTAAGCATTTGTGCTTTGTCGGGTTTCATAAATTCAACCCGACCTAAATATTGTTAAAAAACTTAGGTCGAGTTAGCGCAGCGTAACCCGACAAAAATAATCTGCGAAAATCTGCGTAATCTGCGGATAACTTTAAAATCTCCGTGCCCTCCGTGTCTCTGTGGTTAATTAGCAGTTTTTGCTTTTCTTTGAAGCGTTTACACGTTAAAATTCGCGGTTTTTTTACTCTCTGGGGTCTGCGACATGAGCCAAGCTACAATCACATTGCTGCAAAACTACTACGATGCATTCAACCGTCAGGATATGGATGCATTTTTGAATATGCTGACTGATGACGTTATTCATGATGTTAACCAGGCCGGACGCGAAATTGGTAAAGAAAAATTCTCTGCATTTATGGATCGCATGAATGCCCATTACAAAGAACAAATCGTGGATATTTCCATCACCACTAATGAAGCGGGCGATCGTGCTGCTGTTGAATTCACCGTACTAGGCGAATATCTGAGCACCGATGAAGGTTTGCCAGAAGCTAACGGCCAGAAATACAATCTGCCTGCTGGTGCGTTTTTTGTGATTCGTGATGGCAAAGTGGCTCGCATCACTAACTACTACAACCTGGAAGACTGGGTTAAACAAGTCGTCGGTTAAACTGCAGGCCAATCAGCCAGGCTGGGATGTTCTATCCAGCTTGGCTTTTTTATGGTTGCCTTTCCATTGCACTAAGTGAGATAACTATGCTGGAATTGAAACGCTTATCAGGCGAAGCACTGAATCAATTTATCCCGGAACTTGCCAGATTACGCATTGAGGTTTTCCGTGACTTTCCCTATCTCTATGATGGTGATCCGGATTACGAAGCTCGCTATCTGCAAACCTATATCGAAGCGCCTGACAGCGTGATTGTTTTAGCTTTTGATGGCGATAAGGTCGTTGGTGCATCGACGGGTATTCCGCTGAGATATGAAACTGATGAAGTTAAAGCGCCGTTTATCAAAGCGGGTATTGATGTTGATAGCGTATTTTATTGTGGTGAATCGGTCTTGTTGTCACAATACCGTGGCAAAGGTGCCGGCGTAGCGTTTTTTGAACATCGTGAGCAACATGCACAAGAACTGGGCGGATATGAATTCAGCTGTTTTTGTGGAGTACAGCGCCCAGAAGACCATCCACGCCGACCCTCAGGTTATAAGCCTCTTGACAACTTCTGGCGTAAACGCGGCTATGAAAAGCATCCTGAACTCAACACGACATTCAGCTGGAAAGAACTGGATGAAGAGCATGAGTCACCTAAGCCGATGACTTTCTGGATGAAAAAACTTTAGAGTCTGTTGAACATTAATAATGCTTCTGAAAGAACGATAGACTCTAGTAATTTTGTTTGTATATCAACAGCTTGTTATTAAAGACATTAATAAGCCGTTAAAAATATATTATCTGGCATTGAAGTAAGGCTAAAAAGCCCAATCTTATATGTCTCGCTAACGATTTCCCGAGTTTGATGTAAATGAGCAAAGTAAAAGTCGCTGCAGCACAGTACGATATTGGTTTTTTCAAAGACTGGTCGCAATTCACTGATAAATTGACGCAGTGGGTAGCCGAAGCCGTTGAAGAGAAAGCCAAACTACTGGTGTTTCCCGAATATGGCAGTATGGAACTGGCCTCACTCTTTGGTGAAGCCATCTATACCGATCTTGGTAAGCAATTACATTCAATGCAGGATGTCTATGCGGACTGGCAGGATTTGCATCATCAACTTTGTAAACAATACGATGTGATGATGCTGGCCAGCACATTTCCGGTTCTGCAGGAAGACGGCACATTCCGTAATCGTGCCAATCTCTATGGACCGGATGGGCTGATTGGTTTCCAGGATAAATTGATCATGACCCGATTCGAAAATGAGCAATGGTTAATTCATCCAGGCCAACAGATTAAAGTGCTGGATACCGATGTCGGGCGTATTGGGGTCAGTATTTGCTATGACATTGAATTTCCATTGATTACCTATCAGCAGGTTAAGGCTGGCGCCGATTTGATATTGGCCCCAAGTTGTACCGATACGCAGGCTGGTTTCCATCGGGTGCGGATTGGCTGTCAGGCACGGGCTTTGGAAAATCAATGTTATGTTGTGCAATCTCCTACATTTGGTGAAGCTCGCTGGTCAGAAGCTGTTGATGTGAATACCGGGCGTGCCAGCATTTATACCCCGGTGGATTATGGATTTACCGATAACGGTATCTTGATTGAAGGCGTAGCTGACAAGCCTGGTTGGGTCTGTGCTGATCTGGATTTGACTGAAATTGCCCGCGTTCGGGAGGAAGGTCAGGTCTTTAATTACCGAGATTGGCCTTTACAACACACATTAACTGGACCTGAGCAAACTCGCTAAACACTTTAAACACCGCTGTTATAGCGGTGTTTTTCTTTGTATCCGCCAATAGCCCTGCAAGCAGTGTGGATGCAGCCAGTTTTAGCAGGGTATAAAATATTGAGTTTAATTTAGCTTTGAAATTTACAGGAGTCGTGCATGACTAGCCCCGCGCAAATTGAGGAAATCGTCAAAAATTATCAGGATCCATCAACACTGATAACACTGGGCGACACCCGCGCCACGGTCAAAGTATCGCAGGACGATAATCAGACACAGGTCGATGTGACTTTGGGGTATCCGGTCAAAGGCTATGCTGCAGAACTGGCACAAAACCTAAAACAATTGATTGAAGCGGAAGGCGCAGCGAATGTAAGCGTCAATATCACAACTAAAATTGTAAAACATAAAGTACAGCAGGGTGTGCCAGCGCTGGAAAATGTAAAAAATATTATTGCCGTGGCCTCAGGTAAAGGTGGGGTAGGTAAATCTACCACGTCAGTTAATCTGGCATTGGCTCTGGCAGCGGAAGGCGCCACCGTGGGTATTCTGGATGCTGATATTTATGGTCCAAGTCAACCGCGTATGCTCGGCACCACTCAACGTCCTGAATCAGTTGATGGCAAATCAATCGAACCAATTGAAAGCTATGGTATCCAAAGCATGTCGATTGGTTTTTTAATCGATGAAGAAGAACCAATGATCTGGCGTGGCCCGATGGTGACGCAGGCTTTACAGCAAATGTTGGGCGATACCAATTGGAAAGAGCTGGATTATCTGGTGATTGATTTACCACCGGGTACCGGCGATATTCAGCTGACCCTGTCACAGAAAGTACCGGTCAGCGGTGCAGTCATCGTCACTACGCCACAGGATATTTCCTTACTGGATGCTCGCAAAGCATTGAAAATGTTTGAAAAAGTAAAAGTACCAGTACTCGGCGTAGTGGAAAATATGAGTACCCATATCTGCAGCCAGTGTGGTCATGAAGAGCATATTTTTGGTGCCGGCGGTGGACAATCAATGGCTGATCAATATGGTGTGAATATGCTTGGCAGTTTGCCACTGGATATTCATATCCGCGAAGATGCTGATAATGGTCAGCCGACGGTAGTCAAAGATCCAGATGGAGATATCGCTTTAGCCTATCGTGTGATAGCTCGCCGAATCGCCGCCAACCTGGCAATGCAGGGCAAAAATTATTCCGCAGCATTCCCGAATATAGTTATCAAGAACGACTAATCAAGCTATCATCAACATCTTTTGAGCAAATTGACGGATTATGAGCATAAAATCAGATAAATGGATCCGGCGTATGGCCGAACAGCAAGGTATGATTTCGCCTTTTGAACCAGGACAGGTTCGTGAACAAGAAGGACAACGTATTATTTCCTACGGCACGTCCAGTTACGGTTACGATGTACGTTGTTCAACTGAGTTTAAAATTTTTACCAATATCAATTCGGCGATTGTTGATCCAAAAAACTTTGATGCCAGTAGTTTTGTTGATATCAATTCTGATGTCTGCATCATTCCGCCAAATTCGTTTGCTTTGGCTCGTACTATTGAGTCATTTAAAATTCCACGCAATGTTTTGACTATTTGTCTGGGAAAATCTACCTATGCGAGATGCGGCATTATTGTTAATGTCACACCATTGGAACCAGAATGGGAAGGCCAGGTCACCCTGGAGTTCTCCAATACCACGCCATTACCTGCCAAAATTTATGCTCACGAAGGTGTAGCACAAATGTTGTTTTTTGAATCTGATGAAGTCTGTGAGACCTCTTATGCTGATAGGGCTGGTAAATACCAGGGTCAGCAGGGCGTGACTTTACCAAAATCCTGATTGAGATTATGACTGTGCGCAATATCAGCAGATTCGTTTTACCAGGGTTGCTGTTATTGCTGGTTGGTTGTGAAGATCGTCCGCAACAAATTTATCAGTGGCAGCATAGTGAGGGTAGCTATGCCGCTACCTTTTCAGCAGATGGAAAATTTTTGCTATCAGCCGATGTCGATGCCGCCGCCAGACTATGGGACCTGCAAAACAATCAGGTGAAATACAGCTGGCAAAGTGAGCAGAAGGAAACGGTTCGCAGCACTACCGTGGCATTAGCTAAATCCAGTCCGATTGCCGCTACCGTAGAACTTGATACGGTGATGTTATGGAACACGGATAACGGAATGCCAGAAAACAGACTGACATTTCCATTGCGCGTGAAAGCACTAGATATTTCGCCTGATGGCCAGTTTTTGCTATTAGCACTGGCAGATAGCACAGCAGTTTATTTTGATATTAACGCCAACCGGGTTCTTCATGTATTTGAACACGATGGTACTGCAGTCGATTCGCCGGTGAAGCATCCTATTAATACCGTGGCTATTTCACCGGATGGTAAAATGGCTTTAACTGGCGGTGATGATCGGACTGCTCGGTTATGGGATCTGCAGAGTGGGGAGCAGTTACAGAACTGGGTGCATGGTAATACTGTGACTCTGGTGAAATTTGATCCACAAAATCGTTTTGCATTTACCGCAGCGGATAATGACCATGCTTATCTTTGGTCATTGGCGGATGGCAGTCTGCAATCTCAGCTACGCAGTTCCGCCTGGCCAAAATCGTTGCCAGTTCCAGAATTCCCGGTTTTTAATACGACCACAACGGCCGTTAATTTTTCAGAAGATGGCATGTTACTGGTAACCGGGCACGCGGCAGAACGAATTTGCGTCTGGCAATTACCCCAAGGTGACAAATTACGTTGCTGGAAAGTGACCAGACAGAATCCACTTAATCCTGGAATGGTCATACAGGCTGTAGCGTTTAATGCCAATGCAAGCGCTGTATTGAGTATTGCTGGGACCGGTGAAGCCCAGCAATGGCAGTGGAGGTAAACCTCATGTACAAACTTGTGTTTTTTGTTCCTGAAACCCATAAAGAATTGGTTAAAGAAGCCATTTTTAATGCCGGAGCAGGACATTTTGATGGTTATGACTGCTGCAGTTGGGAAACACAAGGTATGGGCCAGTTCCGACCTTTAGAAGACAGCCAGCCATTTATTGGTGAAAACGGAAAACTGGAACAAGTAAACGAATATCGAGTTGAAACGATTTGCTCGAACGAGACTATCAAAGCTGTTGTCTCAGCGTTGAAACTCGCACATCCATATGAAGAGCCTGCTTATCAGTACTGGCCAGTTAATCAAGAGGATTTTTAATTTAATGAACGCACCTGCGTCCCCTAAAACGATTCGTCTCGCGGATTACACCGTCCCGTCTTATCTGGTCGACAACGTTGATTTGCATTTTGATCTGGACGCTTCAACGACTCGTGTGACCAGTATTCTGAACATGCGGCGTAATCCAAAAGGGCCAGGTGAAGCCTGTGTATTAAATGGCGAGCATTTAGAGTTAATAAGTATCAAACTTGATGGACGGACATTAACTGCCGCAGAATTTCAACGCTCCAATACTCAGCTGGTGTTGCCGACATTACCGGAAAAGTTTCAGCTGGAAATCGTCACCGAGATTTATCCAGATCAAAATACCGCGCTCGAAGGCTTATATCATTCAGGCGCGTTGGTTTGCACTCAATGTGAGGCAGAGGGCTTTCGACGCATCACCTATTATCCGGATCGCCCTGATGTGATGGCCGTATTTAGCGTGACCATCACGGCTGAGAAACAGAAATGGCCAATTCTCTTATCAAACGGTAACTTGCAAGAGCAGGGTGAATTAGCGGATGGACGGCATTGGGTTCGCTGGCATGATCCACATCCTAAACCCTGTTATTTGTTTGCTTTAGTTGCCGGTGATCTCTATATGCAACAGGACAGCTTTACGACCTTAAGCGGACGTGACGTGACCTTGCAGATCTATGTCGATAAAGAAAATCACGATAAATGTGATCATGCACTGGTGTCTTTAAAGCAATCCATGCGCTGGGATGAGGAGACTTATGGCCGTGAGTACGATTTAGATGTCTTCATGATTGTTGCGGTTAATGATTTCAATATGGGGGCGATGGAAAACAAAGGGCTGAACATCTTTAATGCTGCCTGCGTTTTGGCCAGTCCTAAAACGGCTACGGATAACGACTTTTACACCATACAAAGCATTGTCGGCCACGAGTACTTCCATAACTGGTCCGGTAATCGGGTGACTTGTCGTGACTGGTTCCAGTTAAGCCTTAAAGAAGGCTTTACCGTGATGCGGGATCAATCTTTCAGTGCGGATTTGAATTCTGCCGCGGTGCAACGAATTGATGATGTTGATCAGTTACGCAGTTTGCAATTTGCTGAAGATGCCGGTCCGATGGCGCATCCTATCAGACCCGATAGCTATATCGAAATCAGTAACTTTTATACCGTGACCATTTACGAGAAAGGTGCGGAAGTTGTACGCATGATCAAAACCCTGGTTGGCGAAGAGGGGTTCCGTAAAGGCACTGATTTATATTTTGACCGCCATGATGGTCAGGCAGTGACCACGGACGATTTTGTTAAAGCTATTGAAGATGCCAACCGTATTGATTTAACCCAGTTCAAACGTTGGTATTCCCAGGCCGGAACACCGGTTATTACAGCCACTCATCAATATGATGCAACAAAGAAAATATTGACCTTAACCTTGCAGCAATCTTGCCCAGCCACACCGGGACAGACCGAAAAACAACCATTTTTAATTCCAGTTGCAATGGGGTTACTGGATGCTGCAGGTAATAGTTTGCCTTTACAATTGATTGATGAAGCTCAACCCTATGATAACGACACCCGCGTACTTGAACTAAGCGAAGCAGAGCAAGTATTCCGTTTTATCGGGGTAGATAACAAGCCGATTGTCTCTTTACTTCGTGGCTTTTCCGCGCCAGTTAAATTACTGATTGAGCGTGATAATGAAGAACTTGCGTTTTTGATGGCCAATGAAAAAGACAGTTTTAATCGTTGGGATGCCGGACAAAGTCTCTTCATCCAAGTCATGCTGTCTTTAATCAACGATTATCAGCAAGATAAAACGCTGCAATTGCCGGAAATTTTGTCAAAACAATGTGCTGCTGTATTAGAGGATAAAACGGCTGATCCCGCATTGGTAGCGCGCATGCTGACATTGCCCTCAGAGAATTATCTGGCAGCACAGATGAAAGTAGCTGACGTGGATGCCATCCATAGTGTGCGTAAATTTGTAAAAGATACCCTGGCAACGCAGTTGAAAGCCCAGTTTGATGCTTTGTATCAGCAGCATAATTTGCCAAATGTGCCGTATCAGTTTAACTCAGAGCATATGGGAAGACGCAGCCTGAAAAACGTCTGTCTGGGCTATCTGATGGCAACCGGCGATCCGATGCAAACTCAGCGCTGCCTGAAACAGATGAAACAGGCAGATAATATGACAGACACTCTGTCTGGTCTGCGTCTGATGGTGGATCAGCCAGGTACCGAACGTGAACATGCCTTGCGCGCATTTTATGAGCAATGGCAGCATGACCGGCAGGTGGTGGATAAATGGCTTACTGTGCAGGCTCTATCCAGCCTCCCGGATACATTGATTCGGATTAAAGGGTTGATGAAACATCCTGCGTTCAGCATTAAAAATCCAAATAATGTTCGGGCGTTAATCGGTCAGTTTTGTCGTAACAATCCAGCGTTATTTCACGCAAAAGATGGCAGTGGCTATCGTTTCCTGGCTGAACAGATTTTGGTGCTGGATAAAATTAATCCGCAGGTGGCTTCGCGGCAATTGGGTGCATTCAATTCCTGGCGCCGATATGATGCAAAACGCCAGCAAATGATGCGCGATGCATTGCAAAATATTGCTCAGCAGCAGGATCTCTCATCTGATGTCTATGAGATCGTTAACAAATATCTGGCGGATTAATGAAATTTGAATTACATCCTCAGTTAGCTGCGGACACATTTCTGATCGGTGATTTACCACTGTGCCGAGTGTTACTGATGAATGACGCCCGTTTCCCGTGGGTGATTCTGGTGCCACGTCGCAAAGATATCAGTGAAATTTATGATCTTTCGATGCAGGATCAGCAATTACTCTGGCAGGAGTCAGCATTAGTCGCCGAAAAACTGATGAAACTCACCGAGGCCGATAAAATGAATATTGCGGCATTGGGAAATGTGGTTCCGCAGTTACATGTGCATCATGTGGCTCGCTTTAAAACTGATGCCGTCTGGCCAAAACCGATCTGGGGCCAGGGCGTAGCTGTGCCGTATAGTGATTCAGACAAACAACAAATGCTGCGTAATTTAAGCGATATGTTTAGAGGTTTTCTCGTTAGTGGTCAAAGTCTTAACGTTTAGACTTCATGTCGATAGGGAAGAGGCGATGCGCTACTATCGAGGCGAAGCTTCTGCTGTTGTTGCGATAACCGATTCGGGACAATCTCTTCAGTTTCCTGCATTGCATGTTCGGCGTTTTATTACACAAACCGGTATTCATGGTCGCTTCAAAATCCGCTTTGATGACAATCATAAAATGATCAATCTGGAACGTATCTCAGATTAAAGGCTTAGTCCGCTATTTCTCTTTAGGTGAATACACCAGGTAACTACCTGAAGCAATATCATGCCAGCTGAGTTTATCGGGGCTCAGCCACAACCACCAATATCCCAAACCTAATGGCAGCCAGGAAAAGAGGCCAACCATAAAGCGCAGAAATGCCTGCTGCCAGTTGATCCCGGTATTTTGGCCGCTGATGAGATAAACCCGCCAGGCACGCATGCCAAGTGTTTGTCCGCCATGGGTCCAGAACCAGCCATAAAAAATAAATGCCACGCCCAGCAGATAGACAAAAAAGAATGGATTATTGGCACCGATTGCTTCACCGCCATTCAGGGCTACCGCAACGGCAGCGGCGACTAACAGTACCGAGACCAATAACATGCTGTCATACATCATCACGGCAAGTAGTCTGAAAGGGCTGGGTTTACGGGGAGTGGAACTATTTTCAGTCATCATTAAAGCTCAATTTTATTGGGCGAATTCGGGCGTATAAAGTATCATTATCGCTTTAATTTTCTCTGAATTGGGTTTCAAATGCTGCAATTGGTTGGCCGTCCGGCTTTCTCTGCTTTCCGAATTGAAAAATTGCTGCGCGCTATCCGCGCTGAAGTCGCTGCAGTCAGTGCGTTAAGAAGTGAATATCACTATTTCGCTGAACTGGAAAGTGATGGTCAACTTAATCAAACGGATCTTGTTACCCTGGGGGAGATGCTCGAAGCCAGTAAAGGCAGTAGCAGCGCGCAAGCTCAGGAAAACCTGTTTCTAATTACTCCGCGTCCCGGGACTATTTCGCCTTGGTCCAGTAAAGCGACCGATATTGTACATAACAGCGGTTTAACAGACATTGTTCGGATTGAACGCGGTATCGCTTTTTATGTCACCAGCCAATCTACTCTCAGCAGTGAACAACGCGCTACGATTGCAGCAAAATTGCATGATCGCATGATTGAAAGTGTTTTTAATAATGAAGAAGACGCTGAACAATTGTTCATGCATACAGCACCAAGACCATTATTATCTGTAGATATTCTTAACGGTGGACGTCAGGCATTGGTTGCAGCCAATCAAGATCTGGGCCTTGCTCTGGCTGATGATGAAATTGATTACCTGTTTGATAATTTCACAGCACTTAATCGTAATCCGAATGACATAGAATTAATGATGTTTGCTCAAGCGAACTCTGAGCATTGCCGTCACAAAATATTCAAGGCTGACTGGATTATTGATGGCAAAACCCAGGATCGCAGCCTGTTCGATATGATTCGTTATACCCACGAACAACATCCTGAAGGTGTCGTTAAAGCTTATAACGATAACTCTTCCGTTATCGAAGGCCCACGCAGCCATCGTTTTCAGGTAGATATGAGTGATAATCACTACTGCTACGAAGGCGAGCAGCAGCATATTCTGATGAAGGTTGAAACCCATAATCACCCAACGGCTATTTCACCTTTTCCTGGTGCGGCGACTGGTGCCGGCGGTGAAATTCGTGATGAAGGTGCCACCGGACGTGGCTCTAAACCTAAAGCAGGTTTAACCGGTTTTTCGGTTTCAAACTTGCAGATTCCCGGCTTTGAACAACCATGGGAAACCAATTACGGCAAACCGGCCCGTATCGCTTCTGCTTTGCAAATCATGATTGATGGCCCATTAGGTGGCGCGGCATTTAACAATGAATTTGGCCGCCCCAATTTATGCGGTTATTTCCGCACCTATGAAGCTAAAGTGCCATCTGATGATGGCTTTGAAATGCGGGGTTATCACAAACCCATCATGGTAGCTGGTGGGCTGGGTAGTATTCGACCTCAGCATGTTGAAAAACATATCATGCAACCAGGCACGCAGCTGATTGCGCTTGGTGGCCCGGCAATGTTGATAGGTCTGGGGGGCGGTGCAGCTTCCTCGGTGGCTTCCGGTACCAGTGAAGAGGGACTGGATTTCGCTTCGGTGCAACGCGGTAATCCGGAAATGGAGCGCCGTTGTCAGGAAGTTATTGATCGCTGTGTGGCACTTAATGATAAAAATCCAATTGTTTCGATTCATGACGTTGGTGCCGGTGGTTTATCCAACGCGTTTCCGGAGTTAGTGGATGACAGTGGTCGTGGCGGGCGATTTGAACTTCGGGTCATCCCAAATGATGAACCGGGCATGTCACCGATGGAAATCTGGTGTAATGAATCTCAGGAACGCTATGTATTAGGCGTAAACCCTGAAGATATTGAGTTGTTCCAGGCCATTTGTGAAAGAGAACGCTGCCCCTGGGCGATTGTAGGAGAAACCACCGAAGATCAGCATCTATTGCTGGGAGATGCCCAATTTGAAAATAATCCAATCGATATGCCGTTATCGCTGCTATTGGGTAAGCCGCCAAAAATGCTGCGCGATGTCAAACATCACAGCATACCTAAACCCGAGTTGGAACTGAGTGGTATTACTGTAAGTGAGGCATTGGAGAGGGTATTAAAACTACCAACGGTCGCCAGCAAAAACTTTCTGATTACCATCGGTGATCGCAGTATAACTGGCCTGGTGGCTAGGGATCAGATGGTAGGCCCTTGGCAGGTGCCGGTGGCTGATTGTGCGGTAACTCTGGCTGATCATCACGGCTTACTGGGTGAAGCCATGTCGATGGGCGAACGCACACCATTAGCTGTTATTGATGCTCCGGCATCGGGTCGGATGGCGATTGGTGAAGCATTAACCAATATTGCTGCGGCGGATATTGAGAAAATAAGTGATATCAAACTGTCAGCCAACTGGATGGCCGCATGTGGTCATAGCGGCGAAGATGCTTTGTTATATGACACTGTCAAAGCCGTTGGCATGGAATTATGCCCGCAACTGGGCATTGCCATTCCGGTGGGTAAAGATTCGCTGTCGATGAAAACAGTCTGGGATGAAAAGGGCGAAACCAAAGCGGTTACTTCTCCGTTATCACTTATTATCAGCGCATTTTCGCCGGTTACCGATACCAGTAAAACGCTTACGCCACAATTACGGACCGATCTGGGTGAAACCCGTTTAATTTATCTGGATCTCGGTCACGGTCATAACCGTCTGGCAGCCTCAGCTCTGGCCCAGGTTTATAATCAGGTTGGGCATCGTGGTCCGGATGTAGACGATGCACGTACTCTGAAAAACTTCTTTGCGGCCATGCAGCAATTGAAGCAGGACCAACTGGTTCTGGCATATCACGATCGCAGTGATGGTGGTCTTATCACCACTTTATGTGAAATGGCTTTTGCCGGGCATTGTGGTCTGAATATCAATTTGAATGGACTGGGTGAAGCCTTACCAGTGTTGTTTAATGAAGAACTGGGTGCCGTGATCCAGATCAAGGCTGAATATCAAGATGCTGTACTGGAAGTTCTGCAGCAGTTTGATTTAAGCAAACACAGTCATCTTATTGGTGAAGTCTCAACAGATCAAACGATTCAAATAAGCGTTAATAATGAACAAGTATTAAACCAGCGTCGTCAGGTATTACAAAAATTCTGGGCTGAAACCAGCTACCGGATGCAGGCATTGCGTGATAACCCTGATTGTGCCGAGCAGGAATTTGCTGCATTGGATGATGAGCAAGATCCCGGTTTGCACGCTAAGCTGAGTTTTGATCTCAAAGAACAAGTCGCCGCGCCATTTATTATCAGTGGACAGCGACCTAAAATGGCGATTCTGCGTGAGCAGGGTGTCAATGGTCAGCTGGAAATGGCCGCAGCATTTGATCATGCCGGCTTTACTTCAGTGGATGTACATATGAGCGACATTGTTGAAGGTCGCGTTTCTCTGGCTGATTTCAAAGGTCTGGTGGCCTGTGGTGGTTTCTCATATGGTGACGTTCTGGGAGCCGGGCGTGGCTGGGCCAGTACCGTTTTACACAATGCGCGTGCACGCGATGAGTTTGCGGCGTTTTTTGCCCGTGAAGATACCTTCTCGCTTGGCGTATGTAATGGCTGTCAAATGCTGTCACAATTGAAATCATTGATTCCTGGCAGTGAGCATTGGCCGCGGTTCAGTCGTAATTTGTCTGAACAGTTTGAGGCACGTTTCTCATTGGTTGAAATCACCGAATCACCATCCATTCTGTTGCAGGATATGGCGGGTTCGATCATGCCTATTGCCGTTGCACATGGAGAAGGACGGATTGACTTCAGCGAAGGTGGCAGTATGTCGGACGCGTTAGTGGCGATGCGTTATGTAGATCATTATGGTCAGCCCACTGAGCGTTATCCTTTTAATCCTAATGGTTCTGCAAATGGACATAACGGTTTTACCACCACAGATGGCCGTGTCACTATTCTGATGCCTCATCCAGAACGGGTCATCCGTAGTGTTCAGCATTCATGGTATCCAGATGACTGGGGCAAAGATGCACCATGGTTAAGGGTGTTCCATAATGCAAGACGTTGGGTCGGCTAAAAAATTGAATACCTCTTGAGTCCATCAAGGGGTATTTTTTTATCTGAGGATAAAAGCATTACGCTTAACGCCTATGACTGACTCAACCAACAACCAGTGTTACTTGGCAGGACGTTTGATGCGTCTGCTGATACTAATAATGCTATTGGTGTCTCACGGAATACTGTCTGCAGCCACCTCTGAACAAAAAGATCTCGAAAATTGGCAATATCGTTGGGGAGATTCACCGTTTGTTGATGGAAAACCGGTATGGACCATGCCGGATCAGGAAAGTCATGCCGACTGGCAGTCCATTCCCAAGCCTACCTATCCTCCTGATCGGCAGGGCCAAGAAAATATCTGGTATCGCACCACGTTGCCAGATATAAATCTGATCGATCCAGTGGTGTTTATTTCCAGTATTGATTTAATTGCCGAGGTTTATCTCGATCAGCAGCTTATTTATCGCTTTGGTGAATTTGATGCGGAGGGAAAGGGGGAGTATGCGGGGTGGCCATGGCATATCATTGGTCTGCCAGATGATTTTGCTGGCCGTACGCTATACTTCCGAGTCTATTCTGACTACACCGATATTGGTTTGTGGGGAGAAAAGAAGCTGCTTGAACGCTCTGCAGCATTACTGAATATACTCAATAATTCGCATAGCGATTTAGTGATTTCGGCATTCTTTTTCTTTATCGCACTGATTGCATTTGCGTTTTCTGCAATGCGCGGTGATAACCGTGAGTTTATTTATCTTGGATTATTTTCACTTGCCAGTGCAGGAAATCTGCTGGGAGAAAGCCAGGCATTACAACTACTGATATATGCGCCGTTAGCAAAAACCTATTTGGCGGCTATATCGTATTTTTCGATTCCGATTTTTATCGCATTGATCCTCAATTACTGGCTCGCCGTACAAAGCGGTAAATTGATGCTGCGTATCGCCCAAATGCATATGCTTTATGTAGTGCTGTGTCTGGTATTAACATTGTTTGGAGCCTGGCACCTGGCCCATTTCTACCCGATTTTCGATATGTTATTTGTTATCACACTGGTGATCATGCTTTGGTTTTGTATTCGTCATTTCACGGTGATGAATACCGAACAAAGGTTGGTCATGGGGGCGTTTGGACTTTATGCCATATTTTTTCTGATTGATATGATTATTGCTCATGGTTTTGTGCCCTGGGTGAACTTTCCATTGGCCTTTGGCGGGTTAATCTTTGCGTTAATTCTGGTGGTTGTTTCGTTAAGACATTATCGGCAGATCCAACTGGCTTTAAAAGAATTAAATGTGTTGCTGGAACAGAGGGTGAGCGAACGAACTGCTGCTTTACAGAATTACGTGTTACTTGAACAGCAACGGGCAAATCAACTGGCTTTGATCAATGACTTCAGCCTTCGACTGGAAACCCTGATAAGTCGACTACAACCTAGCCAGAGCCTGCAGCAGGCCGGTAATATGATTTGTCAGGAATTACATAAGGTTTTTGCACCACTACAGCTGCGTGTATCGACCTTCAATGAATTTGCGGATTTATCACCAAATTCTGTTTTGAATGATAAGTATCGAATTGAGATTGATGATTTGCGGCTGGGTAAACAAACGTTCATTACCTTTGAACTGCTGGATCTTTCCACTGAAACATCAGAAATGCGGCAAGTGATTGAACAATTTATATTCAGGGCAATTGATAGATTAAGCGTGACGTTGAGTGGTATCAAGCATAGAGAAGACCTGCATATCATGTCATTTGAAGATGCTTTGACTGGCTTGAAAAATCGCCGGTATTTTGATGATGCCCTGCAACGTGAACTCCAACTTGCTGAGCGTTATCAACAATCATTATCTCTGCTGATTTGTGATATCGATAATTTCAAACAGTTTAATGATCGTTTTGGTCATGACGCGGGTGACATGGCATTGCGTATAGTTGCTTCATTGATGTTGGATCATTTTCGTGAAACAGATATACCCTGTCGCTACGGTGGCGAGGAGTTTGTTGTATTGATGCCGGCCGCCCATCTTCAGGACGCGTTGGATCGAGCCAATACTTTATTGGAAAAAATTGCTGCTAAAAAGATTGTTTATCAGGACAAAGAGTTGGGCACTTTGACTATCTCGGTGGGTATTAGTAGTTGGGATGGACGAGGAGATATACCACACCAGCTGCTACAGAATGCTGACAAGGCCCTGTATCGGGCAAAACAGTCTGGTCGAAACTGTGTAGAGGTTGCCTCTCCTTAGATCATATAAAGGGTAATTATTTTGCAAAGTGAAAATTTATGTAAAGGTGTGCTTCACGCCCAAGAGTAATGAATTTAATCCGTTAGAATATAGTCAGAAGTTTATAAATTGAAAAAAATAATAAGGACAGTGTATGAAAACCCTATTCACGATAATGATCGCAGCAATTTTTACCGTCAGTCTGGCAGGTTGTCAGATGAGTAAACAAAACGTGGGGGCTGGTTTAGGCGGTGTTGCAGGTGGTGTACTTGGTTCTAATGTTGGTGGTGGAACTGGACGAACCGCAGCCATCATAGGCGGTACTATTTTAGGGGCAATGGTGGGTGGTCATATTGGTAGTGAAATGGATGAGCTGGACAGACGCCGCACATATGAAACATTTGAAAATACCCCTACAGGACGTACTAATTCCTGGAATAATCCTGATACCGGAGCACAATACAGTGTTACTCCTACCCGTACCTATGAAACGAATGACCGCCCATGTCGCGAATACGAGATGGACGCCTATATTGACGGGCAACGTGAAGTCGTTAAAGGCACTGCTTGCCGTAACGCCAATGGGGAATGGGTAAATCAGTAACCCACAATAAACCTGATAAAAAAACCGGCGTCAGCCGGTTTTTTTATGGCTGAAATAAATTTCAGGACTGTTTCTTTGGGCAGAATGGACCAATCTGCCAAAAATGACGACATTTAAACTCATCTTCACACTCAGCGAGTTGGTTTGAGTATTTTTTGGCTCGTTCACTTACCTGCCTGGCTTTAAGCTGTACCTGTGGTTTAGCCTTATAACTACCACGCCGATAGCCGGTTTGACCTTCATGATATGCCAGGTATAGATGTTTAGGGTTATCCATAGAGATATCTAACATGCGTTGACTGCGTTGGTTGTACCAACCGATAAAGTCTGTGGCATATTTCATATGTGTCCGACGGGCCAAGGGACTGGCGTTATCTGCCAGATATTCCTGCCAAACCTGATTTTGCGCCTGGGCATAGCCATAAGCAGATGATGTTCGTGGCCAAGGAATTAAGTCCAGTAATTTGCTTCTAAGTGGGCGAACAAGGCTTTGAAAACTCGATTCCGATTGTATAAAAGCCATTTGTGAGGAAACAGGGGTTCCCCATTTTATTTCTGATACTTTTGCGTAGTCATACCAACGGGGTTGTTCACGAAACAACTCACATAGATTCTGTTGATTGTCAGGCAGGTTAACTGTGGTATCGGAGCAGCTGGTCGTTATTAAAACGAATAGCAATAACATGCTTACAATCGACAACTTAATAAAAAGTTCATGCATCAATAAAGCTTTTGCTGGACGAGCTGTCATCATGATATTGCCAAATTAGTTTGGTAAAAGCATTACATGTCAGAATAGCAGAGCCACTTTCAGAATTATGCATTACAGCGAGTCTTTTATAAATGGAATTAACTATAGATATACATACGTCTCTGGGGTTATTTATCAGCCTGGCAATACTGGCCGCCATACCAAGTATAAGCGTGCTATTAGTCTCCTCCAGAGCCGCTGTATACGGCTTCAGCCATGGTGCTGCCGTAGCTTTGGGCATTGTGATGGCCGACATTCTGTTTATCAGTATTGCACTATATGGTATGGGCTTGTTACTGCCATTAATAGGTCACTGGGAATTGCTTATCCGGATGCTGGCAGCGGCTTATCTATTCTGGCTGGCAATACTGCTTTGGCGTCAAAAAGCCTTGAAACAACCCGCTTTACAAGTTGATCCTCGGATCTCATTAAAAAGCAGTTTTTTAATGGGGTTTATTGTGACATTGGCAGATCATAAAGCGATTCTGTTTTACATGGGATTTTTCCCTGCCTGGGTCACGTTAAGTGAGTTAACCCTTACCGACACCGGTGTTATTTTTCTAGTGACGTTTATAGCGGTAGGAGGGGTAAAGTGTGTTTATGCCTTTCTGGCATCAACTGTCGGTCAGTCGTACTTCAAACAAGGACATCAATACTTGAATAAACTGGCCGCAATATTGTTAGTCGGTGTCGGAGCAATGATAGTTTTATCATTATGGAAATAAACATATAAATGTATGGCTTTACAGCTATAAGAGGTATATCAAACGCTCATTAAAGGACTTTAATGAAGAAAATGCTGGCAGTAGCATTATTTTTCTGTCATTTGTTATAACTTACGACAGAAAATAAACTGAAACAGATGAATAATTCATCCGGTTCTTGGGGGGAAGATGATTGATAAAATATTTTTAGCCAGGTTAATGGTCAGCGGATGGTTTTAGGTGTTTGTTAATCACGTTATACATGCGATCTGCTAATGATTGGCTCTAAACCAGTTTTTCTGTTCAGCCGATATCTGAACTTACAGATTGTTAAAGCGATGGTGCTGGTTGGGCTGGCCTATTATTTTGGTGCCCTGGTGGCCATTCATCAGACCATCACCCCCGAAGGTATCGCCATCCTCTGGCCTCCCAATGCGATATTACTGGCAGCATTTCTGATTTATCCAAAACATTATCTACCCTTTGTTGCAATAGCCGGCATCATTGCAGAGCTGGTAGCGTCTATACCGGCATTTCCGGTCTGGGCAGCAAGCTGTTTTGCAATAATCAACATTGCTTCGGTTTCACTGGCAGCTTTTTTTATCCGACGCAAAAGTGGTCAGAATTTTAATTTCAAAAACCTTAAAAATGGTGCATGTTTTTTATTTTTTGCGCCATTTTTATCGGCTTCATTCGCCGGGCTTTCTGGAGCTATCGTCTATGTATTAATGGGGCGAACCGACACTAGCTATATTAATTTATGGCAGTTGTGGTGGTTTGGTGATGCGTTGGCGATGCTGGTATTAACCCCGTTGATTGTGGTTTTATGGCGCTGGCTTCAGGCAGGGCAGCCACAATTTAAATTACATTATTTATTGGAAGCATTAATTCTCTGGACGGCTGTGATTGTGATTGGTTATCAAAGCTTTACCGTTGAAGTCTATGAAAAAGCTTTTTTGTTTTTCACGCCTATCTGGTTAGTATTGCTTGGTATTTTGGCTGCAATTCGCTTGGGCGTCGTCGGTGCAGCAGCAACGGTTGCTTTGATTACCGTTTTTGCTGTCGAACACTTAATGCGTGGTACCCATCCGATAATCGTCAATACACCACAGAATGCCGTTTGGCTGACGCAGGAATATCTTGCCATTATTGCTGTAGTCTCGATTGGCCTGGCGATGCTGATTCAAGAGATTTCTGATCAACGTGATGTGCTTAAACAACATGAAAATGCATTAAAAGCACAAAACCAGTTTTTAGAGGAGCGGGTGAACGAACGCACTTTGGCATTGAAAGAGGTCAATCAAGCATTGCAAAAAGCCAATGAACGATTGGCTAAAAGTGCCGCAACTGATGAGCTGACGGGTATTCCCAACCGGCGATATTTTCTCGGTGAAGTACAGCGTGAGTTACAGCGTTTAAGGTTGGATGGACAAACTGCCAGCGCCATAATGATCGACCTGGATCACTTCAAACAGGTCAATGATAACCTGGGGCATGAAGCCGGCGATTTAGTGTTGTGTAATATTGTAGAGCCGATCAGTAGTGCTATCAGGCCCAGAGATTTATTTGGACGTATGGGGGGGGAAGAGTTTCTGGTTTTTTTATCCGGCGCTGATCATGAATTGGCTAATACGGTGGCTGAACGTATTCGAGCGGAAATTGAATCACTTGAAGTTCTTTACCGAAATCAGAAAATCAACGTTACAGCTAGTCTCGGCGTGGCGCAATGGGATGGACGCAGTCATCTGGATGAATTGTTTCATCAGGCTGATAAAGCACTATATCAAGCGAAAAACAGGGGAAGAAACCAGGTGGCTAGTTTAACCCAGTCAGACTCCGACTCAAACGACAGACCATCACACGAAAATCATTTTGAGCTGCCTTAGGCTTTTTTATCTTTTATCTCCGATGCTGTTGTCATCTTTAGAGATAACCAAGCTTTATTCAATCGTTCAGTTCAGGTAAGCGACTGGCTCCCCAGCTACGATGAATACGATCTATTACACGTTGTAATTCTTCAGATTTGACCAATGCAAATTGGCCAGGCTCTAACGGATCATAATGAAATATGTACAACCGCGAGGCAAACTCCTCAAAAGGCAAGGATGCTTCGCCAAACCGTTCAGAATTTCCCGACGTACTGACCTGAATATCATCGCCCCAGTTCTGACCGCTGTCATTGTTGGGATTGTAGAAATAGACTCGCATGACACTATTTGGATCCAGTGTAACCCTTAAGATAGTAATCGCATGCCAGCCAACAAACCGCAGGGCACTATCAGTAACCGCAATACCTGCCGGTTGAGGATGAATCAATGGCTGATTGTCATTGTAATAGGGGTGATAACTGGCATAGAAATGTCTGAGAAACACCTCCAGCTGCATTAGTTTGCCTGAGGCTACATCAACATTAATACTGAATCCGCGACCACACCACCAGCCATGAAACTCCGGATTAACCCAGCGATGAGGATCACCCTCACGATCAATACAGCAACGGCCCATTTCGGCATAAATCCGATCCAGATGCGGTACCAGGATAAGTGAAACCGGATCCAGATCCATGGGTAAATGACTGGCGAGTCCTGAAAGACTGTCTTGTGATGAAATTGCCTTACCTTCGAAATGCATAATGATTTCATCATCACGTGCCGCCCAAACCACCATCTGTAAAAGATAATCCGGATCGTTATAGGCCCACATCGACATCGCTCTGGCCGACTGACAGGTCGGGTTATTACCCTGGCCAATGCCTAAAGGCTGTCCAAGCACACATAACACGCCTTCCAGTAATCGGCTGCTTGCACCTGGAGAATCGCCAAATAACGAATTCAAACGTTCTTCTGCCGCTGGAGAGAGAGGGAGCGATAGCTGCCGCCACAAAGAGGGCGCCATTGCAGGTTGATAAAGAATGCCACGCTCCAGCATTAAGGAAAGACCGTAAACTGCTTGAGCGGTTTCAGGATGAATAGCTTTAGCAATAAGTGCCCGTACCAGATCACTGAAACTCAGCAGACAATCTCGACCGGTAGAGGATAAGCCCAATGCCTCACTTAACAGATAATCAGTTTCTTCCGATAAATGTCTGAGTAATACAGAGTGATAGGGCGACACCAGACCGGTATCATGCATCGCACGGGCAAAACCGCTGGCTTCATATTGAAGTGCAGCATTGTCCATGCTCTGCAGTCGTTGCTTATAAATTTCGACGCCCGGATCTTCTCTACAGGCCTGTGTTGGCCCGAACAGACTGCTAATCAATCGATCGGCGCCCTGACCACTATTGCCCATATCAATATCGGGATTTTGGCGGCAGATAGCAATTTGCGTCACCATCTGTTTGACATGATCGACTTGAATAGGCCGTTGCTGCAGAATTCGCCAGATTTCATCAATTAATTGATCAATAACGTGCTCATAGCCAATGCTTTCTGCCAGATGGTGCAACAAGCCCCGACTGATCTCAGCCAAACGACCCTGCAATTCGCGTTCTGCCTCATCGGCTGCCGAAAATAAGCGTTTCAGATTAACGGCCAGTACCTGTGTCAGAAAATGATGAGCCTGTTCTGACGAGATTTCCGGATGCACATATTCCTGTTTGGTCACTGCCAAAAACCTTAATTCGCTTAAGGTTTCAATAATCACCGTATAGACATCATTACTGAGCAGTGCCGGCGCACTCAGCGCCGGTATCAGGATCTGCGGTTTGGCATAATCTGAATTATCAAACGCACCAGCTTTTTCGATACGCTCAATATGCTGTGAAATAATCTTGAAGCCACCGTTGGCATGCAAAACCCGCTTGACGGTATCAAACAAGCGCCCAGCCTTGGTAGGCTTGCTAAAACTTGGCGCCTGTTCCAATTGCTTAATGGCTTCATCCAGGCGTTCAATCAACAAGGACTGATTCGGATCTGGATATTCAATGACATTGGATTCAATCAAACTGTTTACCTGCTTTCTGCTTTTACTGCATGTGTGCTTAGGGTAATCGACTAAATATAGAAATCCAATGATTCCTGTTCTTTTAGTAAATCACGCATCACGACGGGATCTTTGCCGAAGAAGTATAGCAAACCCCAATGTGTACCAAAGGCGGTGCGTTTAGTGACGGTTTCTTCCAGTGGTGCAGTCAATTCATGATAATCGAAATAGGGATTATCTTCGGTTTCCTGTGGAATTTCCAAACGACTGACCACGCGACGACGGGGATAAACCCCAAAGCATCCAGCGACGCCTTTGGCATCCACTACTTCTTTCGGGAAGAAGCTGCTGATTTCTTCTTCAGTCGTTTTCGGATCGAAAGAAAGAATCAACGCATGGTAAGCATTAAAGCCATATGCCCGCTGTAGTAATTCAAATACTTTAAAACCGGGTGGACGATAGGCGACTTCACCGAAGTACATTTCACCATCACTGGTAACAAAGTATTCCGGATGTACAAAACCGAATTCAATATCAAACGTTTTAATCAGTTTTTCGATCTGTCTGGTTATTTCTGGACGATATTGTTCAAGTTCAGGTGTTGCCGGAACAAACACTGAATAACCTAACGTGACATATTCCGAAATATTCAGAAAACGAATTTTACCGTTATGGATCCAGGCCTCGACAGCAAATTCCCAGCCATCCAAATGCGACTCCATTAATACCGGAAATTCTTCATCCGGAATCATGTCCACTTCATCAGGCGTACGAATCACCCGGTGTCCAAGACAACCTGCTTTATCAAATGCCTTCAGATGAATAGGGTCATTGGGATCGCCATCCAATTTGAGTAGAGTCTGATTAACGCGTTTCAGAAAACGGACTACATCATCTTTATCATGTGCTTCTTCAAAAATACCAACCCGAATGCCACCCAGCTGAGCACGACGCTTCATCAAGGCTTTATCACGTAATAACAGTGACTGACCAAATAGTCTGGGGTTATTCATTAACACTGAGTTGATTGCTCCGGCCCATTCAACCGTTTCTTCAAATAACGGAATCGCCACATCAACACCGGCTTCCTGCAGTGTTTGGGCGATTTCAAGCGAACGATCATTGAGTCGTTCAAAATTCCATTTGATATAGGGAATGTTGTGCTCAGTGCAATATTCTTCTGCCCAATCAGGCGCGACGACAACATATTGTCGATCGAATGATTCGGCAGCTTCAACAGCGTTCAGACTCCATCCCAGTAATGCGATATAACCTTTATCTGGATTGAAGCTGTGTTTCGCTGATTCTGCCATAAATTACCACCTTTGAAATTTAATAAATAAAACAATACCTTACAGATTTCACGGTGATATTGATAATCACCGGAACTGTTTAAAGGTCATTGAAGGACGCCATCGTCATGCAGGGGGCCAATGCCCATGCGAGATATAATGAGACACTAAAGGGGACTGATTAAGGCTAAATTGGTTTCATCTGCGGGAATTTAACAAGGCTAAATTAGCTTCTTAGTGTGGATAAACGGCAACATATCGGCTTGGGTTAAAGGCGCGGGCCATTACTAAGGCAAGTATTCCAAGTCCAGTGAGAACAACCCAGGCCATAGTGAAACTTTGCAATGAATCACGCATCCAGCCCGCGATCCATGGTGCGATAGCTGCAATCATTGAGCCTATACCCTGAACAAACCCAGCCAGTTTGCCAGCCAGCAGAGAGTTTGTTTGATGATCCATGGTCACTATTAATGCCATGGGGAATATCCCGCCAATACCTAACCCGGCAATTGCTGACCACAACCATAAACTTATATCCGGTCTAAATGCCATACCACCAAATCCAATAATTTGCAGTGTACATAGCACATAAAGAATTCGGCGCCTGTCGATATTTTTAGCCGAAAGAGCGGGGAATAATAAACCGGCCACGACTTCCATCGCAGTGAGAAGACCAAGCATCAGACCGGCCTGCTTTGCAGTGTATCCTTGTTCTATGGCATAGGGTGATAACCAGGCCAGAACACAGACATAACAGCTGGAACCCAATGAAAAAAAGATTGCCAGATACCAGCTGCGCCTATTACGCCATAGGCCCGGAGTAGCCACAATTTGTGCGTCATCATCCTGAAAACGTCTGGCATCGGGCTTGTAAAACCACCAGGCTATCAGGGCTATTAATGCCAGCAGACTCCAGCTGCCCAGCCCCATACGCCAACCATATTCAGCTTCAATAAACGGGGAAATTGACGCGGAGATTGCTGCTCCCAACATAATGCCGGTGATATACAGTCCCATCATTCTGGGATGTTGTGAACCGTAAATATTTTTGATCACCATTGGCATCAACGCCTGAATCAAGGCGATCCCCAGTCCAGCCAATAGGGCGGTGATGATCAGGTTACTGGCATCGAAAGCCCATAAACGTAATGCAGCAGACAAAACAATCAGCACAATTGAAAAGACAATGATTTGATTTACACCAAAGCGGTGGGCGAGTTGGTAACCGGCCAGACAAAACAGTCCCATTGCAAATACAGGCAGGGTTGTCAGTAATGATGCGAGCTTGAAACTGAGGGTTATATCCTGTTGAATCGCAGGAAGTAGCGGGCCCACTGAAGCCAGGATAGGGCGCAGATTTAGTGCCACCAGCACAATTACAACAGCAAAAATAATTTTCTGTAGAGCTGAAGCGTCGTGTTCTCTGGCGGACATGCCATTCCTTTATTTGGTTTTTATTGAAAAGAAAGAGTTGCTGCAAATCAGCCACACGTCATTTTGGCGGGCAAGGGGAAACTAAGCAAATAGTTAGATGGCGCGAATAGGGATTATTACAGTGGGTTTAAGTTGAGGCAGGGGAGTTTAGTTATTGTTCAAATTCAAATCTTCATGCCGCTAATTTACAAGAACAGACCCAAAGGTGAATGGAGACAGCATACTGCTGCCTCCAGGAGCAACCTTCTCAGGAAAGCAGCTTCCCACGCTTGGGATCATAAAACGGTAACTTAACCAGTTCACCAGCAAGTCGCTTCTGCTGGCCATCCAGTTTTCCGACTTCAAGTCGCTTACCAATATGTGCAAAGTCGGGAGCGACTCTAACCATGGCAAGCTGCTTACCCATTAACGGCGAATACGTCGCACTGGTCACAATGCCTACCGGGAATCGGCCGCTATATACGTGATCTCCATGTGCCGCAGGATCGCCTCCTTCAAGCAGCATGCCCATTAGTTTATGACGACTTGCAGGAGCTTGACGGGCCAGTGCGTCACGGCCAATAAAGTCTTCTTGTTTACTATCGAGTGGCACACTGAATCCGGTGCCGGCTTCAAATGGTGTGATTTCATGGGTAAATTCATGATCAGCCATACTTAAACCAGCTTCTATACGCAATATATCCAGCGCATCAAAACCCATAGGCGCAATATCATAAGCCTGACCGGCTTGCCAGACAGCATCCCATACGGCCGGTGAATCATCCGGATGGCACCAGACTTCATACCCTAGCTCACCGGTATAACCGGTTCGTGAAATCATCACCGGAATGCCAGACGGTCCACTAAGACGACCAATGGTGAAGTGAAACCATTTGAGTTTTTCCACACTGGGTTGGCTGTCCGAAGTCCAGACTATTTCGCTTAGTAATTCGCGGCTTTTCGGCCCTTGTACTGCCAGATTATCCAGTTGTTCAGTTGCATTGCGAATACTGACTTTAAAACCTTTTTGCTCAGCTTTTTCCCGCATCCAGACACCGGTATATTCCGCGCCGCATATCCAGCGATAGGCTTGTTCACCCATCCGGAAAATAGTACCGTCATCAATCATGCCGCCGGTTTCCAGACATATTGCTGAGTGAGCAATTTCGCCAATCGCCATGCGGCTGACATTCTGGGTTAATACATATTGTAAAAAGGCCACGGCGTCCGGGCCGACCACTTCGAATTTACGTAATGCTGATAAATCCAGCACCGCTACTCGTTCACGACAGGCCAGGTATTCTGCATTGGCTCCCCAACCATCGTATTCATTGGCGACCCAATAGCCGGCATAGTCGATAAATTTTTTGGTCAGTTCAGAAGTTCGGTTATGAAAACCGGATGCTTTGGTCATGCGAGGTAACTCCTCAGAAGTGGTTCGATGGGCAATGGCGCGGGGAAAATTCTGTTCGGCGCCATAAATACGCACATGAATATCGGTGGGCTGCCAGCCATTGGCCGGATCAATATCATCCGGACAGGCCGATGAGGCACAGATAAGATCCCGATCGGCGCGAAACAATACATAATCGCCAGCACGCGACCAGGGTTCATCCATAAAGACAGCACCTGAATCATCAATCGCCGTGTTAAAGAATAAGTTGATCGCTGGCCAGCCGGCACGTGGAGCGATGCCAAACGGTGCCAGTACCCGGTTAAAATTCTCGGTGCAGCTGATATGTCCAAAATAACCGTTGTCGTCGTAGTATTTTGGTGTGCAGGCCAACAGGAAACTGTCATGACGACCGACGGTATCCTGTACCACTTCCACCATCGATAACAGATCGGTTCCCAGAAAACGTGAGTTTAGACCGGGAACCGGATTACTCAAGCCCATCACCGTCCGGGTTGCGGTCGCATCAAGACCAACTTCTATGCCCTGTTCCAAGGCTTGTTTATCAAAGGCGACAAAGTCGGAGCATTGCTTACCATGAACATCGATAATCTGGATCCATTCGCCTTTCTGGACTTCATAGGTTTTTGCTGAGGCGAGAGGGATTCGCAACTCGGATTTAATCGGGCCTAAAGGCTCCGGCAATGAATCGTTGTTGGGTTCGACGTAGGTGACTTTTATATCAATCTCTGTCACCGGTGACTGTTGATCCACCGTCATTTTTGCACCCGCCGCGACGATGATGACGTTAAGCTCGTTGAGCGCTGTTAAATTTGCCGTCTCTGACCCTGAGATAGATAGAACCTGCTCAAGATGGCTCGAATCAATTTGCCAGTTTGCCAATTGACCACGTAATTGTTCTGCAGCTGCCCCTGTCTGTTCAAGCTGTTGTTTGATAGTCACTGCTGGAACAGGGGGGCGGTTATCCAGGAGCTCTGGCGCCGATTTGCCATTGGAATTCAATACGATAAGTTCACTGTTCTGCGCTTTATCCTGACTGGATATTGCCAGTTTATCGCCAGCCAACAGCGAGAGTTTTATCGCTTGATGCCCCGCTAATCGATAGTGTTTGATAACCTTCTCTGAGGGGGAAGTGAAAAAATAATCTTTCCCCCATTGTTGTTGTTGCAGTTCTAACATCTGTTATTCCCAATTACGAAAAATCTGCGATAAATATGAGCTTATCTGGTGCATTTTTTCAGTTTTTCGCAACATTAAAGTGCATAAAAGGAAGTTGCTTTTCCCAAAAAAATGGCTGCTTGTTACTGACACACTATTTATCTTCAACAAGATTGCAGCAATTCTCCTGATGGCATACCTCATTGGGGTTACCCCGGCTTGAATTGACTTTAGATGGCATAAAAACTGCTGTCTCCAGCAAGGAAAACCTCGCGTGATGACGCTTTACACTGATAAATGGTATTCGTGGCTATTTGTCTTTTACTGGCCCAAAGCTGCCGGTAGAGATAAAAAAGACCTCAGCCGAAGGACAATGGAGTCATGCTCAATATCAAACGGAAAAACTGGCCAACGATACAAGAATGGTTGAGTCAGCAATTACAGTTTGTAAAACATAAAAATAAACCCAAACCTCCTCTGGACTTGAATGATCTGGCTTTTAAACTGGCAACCGCCAACGATATTAATGAAATTCTGCCCAAGGTACTCTCTTCGTTACAGGGATTGATAGATGAGCAATTCATTCCTGCTGAGCAGGGCGATCTACTGGTGTTATTCAGCAACCCATTAACGTCAGAATCATTTTTGCATCATTCGATGGAACAAGCGCCATCACAAAAATTGATTCAGAGTCTGCATCAGCATTTCACTATCAGAAGGCCAGAAGAAAATGGTTATATTCATCTGCAGATAAACGGAACTTCAGTTACATGTGTTCCAAGCCGTCTTTTTGAGCATGATAATCAGACCATTTGGCTTTTGATGGTTTTCAGTCAGGCATTGCCGAATGAAAAAAAACTCAAATGGGAAATGGTGTTAATGGAGCAGATTATTGCCAAGGGCTTACAAGCCTGGTTTCAACGTGAGAGCAAGGTTAAACAGGCGTTGGCTGCAGAACGGGCGATTTATGCTGCAGAGCTGCATGATTCACTGGCCCAGGTGCTGGGTTACCTGAAACTTAAAAGTGCCAAGCTTGATAAGTTATGTCTCAAAACAGAGTTTGCCGAGCTGAAGCCGATTACTGAGGATTTGACTGCCTATACCCAATGTGCCTATCATCAGACTCGTGAACTGATCACTGCCTCGCGACTGACCATGCAAAGTGAGAGTCTGTCCCAGGGCGTGACCAATTCGGTAAGAGAATTTGAACAGCAGTCAGCAATTGTATTTGAATTGGATAACCGGTTGCCAGCGAATCTGTTGCCACCGAAACAGTCTATTCAGATCCTTTACATTATTCGTGAAAGTCTCAGCAATATCGTACGGCATTCTCATGCAAGCCATGCCCGGGTCAGACTGATATTGAAAGACCCCAGGAAACTGCATATCCAGGTCGAAGATAACGGCACAGGCATTGATTTCGCAGCAGCGCGTAGTGACAGTTTTGGTTTGCAAATAATGCATGAGCGTGCCGAGCGGGTGGGCGCAAAACTGCAAATATCGCAACGGCATGATGGTGGCACATTGGTGCAACTGGATATGGATATTGGAGATAAAGTATGAAGCCTATATCCGTGGTCGTGGTAGATGATCATCCACTGTTTCGTCGTGGGGTAGTGGAGCTGCTAAATGACAGTGATGAACTGACAGTGATTGCTGAATATGATTCTGCCAGGTCGTTATTAAACAATTTAAGCAATACCTATCCGGATATTCTGTTACTCGACTTACAGATGCCAGAGCAGTCGGGACTAGACGTGCTCAAACAGCTTCGCAACCATGATGAGCAACTCAAAATCATTATTATCACCGCCTGCAATGATCAGGAAGTTTTACTTGAGGCGTTGCGTTCCGGGGCTAACGGTTTTCTGCAAAAAGATACACCGCCGGATGAAATCCTCTCCCAACTGATATCAGCGGTAAAAGGCAATGTGGTGATCAACGCCGGAGCCGTCACATCTCTTGCATCACATCTTCGCGAACATAAAACGGAAACCGGCAACCAATCGAATGCGGCGTTTACCCAGATGACAGAACGGGAACGTGAAACGCTATTTCATATATCCAGGGGGTTGAACAATAAATTGATTGCCCGCGAGTTAGGGATTAGCGATGGCACGGTCAAAGTGTATGTCAAAAACCTGTTGCGTAAATTGAATCTGCACTCGCGACTGGAATTGGCGGCATGGGCTCACAATAATCACTCGGCTGATTTGCCGGACCGGGAAGGCTGAAATGACCCTACTTAAATGGCCAAATAAAATCGTTAACTCCGCCCCCACAGCATCACAATTGACCCAGCTGCTAAATAGTCTCAGTGATGTCGTCATGATGCTCGATGAACAGCATCAGATAATAATGATTAATCAGTGTTGGCAGGATATTACCGGTATCAGCATAGAGCAAACCCAAGGCAAGGTGTTTACTGACTTTCTCCATCCAGAGGATATTTCTAACTGGATACAGTTGTTGCAGAACATGCGTTGTGAAGCAAAAGAAGTTATCTGGTTTCGCCTGATAAGTGCCAGTGGCGAATTGCGCTGGTGTGAAATGCGCTTACAGTCAGTGGAAAAAAATAAACTCTATCCATTGTCGGCCACACTTTGTGATATTACCCCCCAGGTGCGTAACGAGCAGGTGCGTCATGCCAGTTATCGTAGTTTGCAAAGTCTGGTGGATCGTTTACCGGCCATGTTGTATCGAGCGCGAAACAATATCAGCTGGTCGATGGAATATGTCAGTGAAGGCTGTGAGAATGTAACCGGTTACAGTGCCCAGACTATGTTGAATCAACCACAGGTGTCACTGGGGGCGATGATTCATGCAGCAGATGCTGGCTATGTCTGGGAGCAGGTGCAGATCGCTCTGGAAAACCAAAACACGTTTACCATTCAATACCGTCTCACCCAGGCAAATGGAAATGAAATTGTAGTTCTTGATAAGGGCAGGGGGTTGTATTCCGAGAGTGGAATGGTACTTGGTGTTGAGGGAATTATTTTTCAGATAGCTGAATAAATAGGTATTTTTCCACTTAATTAACCACTTACCCTGTTTGGGATACCCATAGAAGAGGATTTTTCATCACGCCATAGCAGGTTACTTTTACGCTGACAGCTGCATTAAACGCAGCCTCATGTTTATAAATAACTTTGATGGAGTGAACCTATGTCAACTCGAGTAGCGGTACTTGGCGCTGGACCCAGTGGCCTTGCACAACTTAGAGCCTTTCAATCCGCCCAGTCAAAAGGGGCTGAAATTCCAGAAATAGTCTGCTTTGAAAAACAAAGTGATTGGGGCGGTTTGTGGAATTACACATGGCGCACCGGCCTGGATGAAAATGGTGAACCGGTACATGGCAGTATGTACCGTTACCTTTGGTCTAATGGTCCCAAGGAATGTCTGGAATTTGCCGATTACACTTTTGAAGAACATTTCGGTAAACCGATTGCCTCTTATCCACCGCGCGAAGTGTTGTTTGATTACATTAAAGGCCGGGTAGAAAAGGCCGGTGTACGTAAATATATCCGTTTTAACACCGCTGTTCGCAATGTAACCTACGATGATGCCAGTCAAAAATTCACCGTCACAGTTCAGGATCACAGCACAGATACGGTTTACGCTGAAGAATTTGATTACGTGGTCTGTGCTACTGGCCATTTCTCTACGCCAAAAGTCCCCACCTTTGAAGGCTTTGATAAATTTGGTGGACGTATTCTGCACGCCCATGACTTCCGTGATGCGTTGGAATTTAAAGACAAAGATATTTTGCTGGTGGGCAGCAGTTATTCTGCGGAGGATATCGGTTCGCAATGTTACAAATACGGTGCCCGCAGTCTGATTAGCTGTTATAGAACGGCACCCATGGGCTATAAATGGCCGGAAAACTGGGATGAAAAGCCTAATCTGGTCAGAGTTGATACCGATACGGCCTATTTTATCGATGGCAGTTCGAAAAAAATTGATGCGATTATTTTATGTACCGGCTATTTACATTACTTCCCATTCCTCTCCGATGATTTACGCTTAAAGACCAACAATCGTTTGTGGCCGCTGAATCTCTATAAAGGCGTGGTCTGGGAGGATAATCCGAAGTTTTTCTATCTTGGCATGCAGGATCAATGGTACTCATTCAATATGTTTGATGCGCAGGCCTGGTATGTTCGAGACATTATCATGGGGCGTATTGCATTACCGTCAAAAGCTGACATGAAGGCGCACAGTATGATGTGGCGGGAGAAAGAGCTGACGCTGGAAACGGCTGAAGAAATGTATACCTATCAGGGCGATTACATCCAGGAATTAATTGATGCCACGGACTATCCTTCATTTGATATTCCAGCCGTCAATCAGACTTTCCTGGAATGGAAATATCATAAGAAGAAAAACATTATGACCTTCCGTGATCACTCGTATCGGTCGCTAATGACCGGCACTATGTCGCCACCTCATCACACCCCTTGGTTGGAGGCTTTGGATGACTCGCTAGAAGCCTATTTGTCTGATAAAAGTGAAATACGAATAGCTAAAGAAGCCTAAGCCTAATAAACTTTTTTATTTTAATTCAATTGGATAGGATAAGTTTGTTAACTAATATGATCGATAAAATGGTGAGCTATTTGTGATCGATTTGATGGTTGGACTAAGCTCTAAGATAATCCAATCATAAAAACTGGATGGAATATTAATACCTGTTGTTTTTTCCTCGCCCCCTGCTGGGGGCTGTTTTTTGTCCATAAAGGCAAAAAAATCGGGCAGTTTAGTTGTTCTATACGAGTCATTTTCATGGCAGAAGGGCGGAAACTAGTTCCAGCCCTTCAAGGTTTTCTGCAGTACAATCGATTATCTATCTACTCGTTGAATTAGAAATGATTCTTCCTGAGATACGGGTGCTTTTATCAATAAGCTTGGTGTTTTTATTATTTATCTTCTTCGATTCATTAATCGTTTTAGTTAAACGATTTTATGCTTATCGTGCATATGCCAAGTGAATATCAAAAATGCGTATTAAATATTATTGATAATTGACTGAATTATAAATTGTTTCAGCTATTACATTTCTTTTGATCTATATCAATATAAGTCTGTATTCCCAGTGAAATAATAAAACTGCAGCTAAGTTCATCGTGAACTTCAGATCGTTGCTGTATTAATGCAAGTAGATCATTAGCAAATAATAAATTTGCTCTTATAATTAATTTGAGTCTGTTTCGTCCTTTCATTTGAAACACGCTGCTTCTTGCTCTGTGTTATCGAGTAGTAGGGGGGGAGGAATGAAAAACAAATTTTTTAAGCCATTAATTTTTATTAGGTTTAGAAAGGAGTCTGAACCTATCATCACGTATTTAAAACACCTTAAATGGCATGTGGTAACTTTTGACCTTAATAGTCATGCGGATTCTCCAGTATCTTTTCACACTGGCTCCATCGGCTTGGTCGATTTCAGTGAGTATGATCCTCAGCTGGATAACCTAGACCGATTAAAAGCTTTTATTACCGCATCAAAAATCAAGTGGTTGGCTTTGGTACCCTCGGCGTTATTGGAACAGCTTTCCATAAAATCGCTTCTGCGCAATTATTTTGATGATTATCATCTGTTTCCCCTGACACAGATGCAGCTATCAAACATGCTGGAGCAGGCCAAAATAATGTCTTCGGCCTGTGATCACCCAGACAATCTTATTTTTGACAGAGTTCTTCTGGGCCATAGCCGGCTAATCAATGATTTAAAACAAGCTATTAAAAAAGCCTCAAGCGTAGACTGCACCGTATTGATTACGGGTGAAACCGGAACAGGCAAAGAGCTCGTTGCCAGAGCTCTGCATGAAATGTCAGATTTATCAGGACCTTTTATCGCAGTAAATTGCGGTGGTATCGCCAATAGCCTGATTCAGGCAGAGTTATTTGGTTATGAGAAGGGAGCCTTCACCGGTGCTAATCAGCAAAAAAAAGGTTTCATTGAAGCCGCTGACAACGGCACGTTACTGCTTGATGAAATCGGGGAGCTGGCTTTTGAACAACAAGCAAACCTCCTGCGTTTTCTGCAAGAGGGAACCATTCAACGGGTGGGCAGTGTTGATACAGTAAAAGTCCGCGTTCGGGTAATTGCCGCTACAAATGTTGATCTGGAGAGAGCGATGTATCGAGAACGATTTCGTGCGGATCTTTTTTATCGGCTGAATGTGCTTGAAATCAAAATACCCCCCCTTAGAGATCGCCAGCAGGACATCGAATTATTGGCTTATTATTTTCTGAATAAATTCTCAGCAGAACATCATAAGCAGTTCAGTGGTTTCTCATCAGATTGCCTTGCGATGATGAAAAGCTATGCTTGGCATGGCAATATCCGTGAAATGATGAATCGAATACAAAGAGCCGTCATTATGTGCGATGGTGAAGAACTTCAAAGCGATGATTTAGGCATTGAATTAACCGACACCAAACCACGAACACAAAGACTTAAGGCTATAAAAGAAGAAACCGAAAGACGGGCGATTATTGACGCTTTGGAAAGGGATGAAGGCAATGTGAGTAAAGCCTCTAATCATCTCGGTATTTCCAGAGCAATGCTATATCGGCTTATGAACAAACATGGCCTTGGTCATTAATTGAGGATGTATAAAAAATTCATCAGCTGTCTACATTTGTAGACACTTTGCTTGAAGGTACATTTACCTTATTTCTTCAGATATTCCATCATCAAAATGACTCATTTATTCGACAGACATTATCTTAACTCTCCTGCTTGCTCGAAAAAAAATAATACTTATCAATAACATAAAAAACAGGCATGTTGTTTGCCTTATTCTAAGAAAAGTTGTTTTCACAATGCTGGAGAAAGTCTATGGCAAAGACACAAACAAAAAGTAAAAATGCCTCGGCTCAATTACCAGACAGCAACCAAGCATTTACTACAACGCATCATAAAATGATTGAAGAAGCAGCCTATTACATTGCTGAGAAACGTAATTTTGATGGTGAGCGTGAGCTGGACGACTGGCTAGAAGCCGAGCGAACTATCAACCAGTCAATTGAGTAATAAACTTTAACAAGCAGAGGATACTGAGATGATTGGCCAATACAAACCCTTAAGTTTAATCAATGATTTACAGCGTGAACTGAGTAATTTCTTTCCCAGTTCAGCGATAGCCAACTTTGATAGCGAAGAATGGTCTCCGGCTGTAGATATTACAGATGAAGAGGACAAGTTCGTCATCAAAGCAGATTTACCCGGCGTAAAGTCTGAAGACATCAAAGTCACGGTTGAAAATGATGTTCTGACTATCAAAGGTGAAAGAGAATCTGAGAAACGTGAGCAGTCGAATAATTACAAACGCATTGAACGGTTTAGTGGCAGTTTTATGCGTCGCTTTACATTGCCTGAAGCTGCCAATCTGGAAAAGATAAAAGCCAAAACAACAGATGGTGTTCTTGAACTGACTGTACCTAAAAAAGCAAAGGCTCAAGCAAAACCTTTGGAGATCAAGGTTGAAAAGTAGCAGAGAAGTGACATTAAGAGGCTAGCGTTAATTGCAGTCAGATATCGATGTGTATCAGTCTATTAGTCATTTGCTGTCGTTCAAACAGATATGCAACCGTTGTGGACTGCCACAAAAAAAACTGACAGAAATGCTCGATTATGGGGTGATTACACCATCAGCTATGACCATACTCGATCATGAGGCTTTATATGAGACTGATTGTGTTAGGAAAGTCCATATTGCAATGCGCTTATGTCGTGATCTGGAATTGAATATGGCTGGTGCTGCTCTAGCTATAGAGTTACTGGATGAAATAAATAGTTTGCGTGAGCGATTGCAGATCGATTGATAGAAGAGCATTTTTATAGGAGAAATATGAAAATGATGACTGTATTAGTGGCGGACGCTTCAGAAGCTAAAGTGTTCAGCGCTGAAAATCGACATGCGACACTGTCTGAAATCAAACACATAAAAAATCCTACCGGACATTTGTTAGAGCAGGAACTGACTTCTGATACACCAGGCAGAATTATGTCTCGCGGAGGGGGTAGTCACAATTATCAGACAGCAGAAACGCATAAACATCATGATGAGGTAGCATTTGCATCACTCGTTATCCGATTCTTGCGCGATCTATATGAGACACAGAGTCTCGGTAATCTTGTGATTCTTGCCGCGCCTGATTTTTTAGGTGAATTACGCAAATTAATGCCAGCCAACATAAAAAAACACATCATCCTGGAAAAACCCAGAGATCTCGTTGCGATGGAAAAACAAGAAATCCAAGCACATCTTCATGGGTATTTCCAGAGCGAGTTCCTTAATGGATAAACACATTATTCACATGGCTTCTCACGGATTAACTGGGAGTGCCGGATGACTTATCTAGTGCATGTTAGTTTACTAACTACGCTTTTTTCTGTTGAAAAAAGTGGGGGCGGAGATTACTTCAGCTTCTCGGGCAAGCCTTTGCTTGTGGCTAAGCGTGTCGCGCCTGCACCTGCGGCGTTACCTCCTTGGCTTGTCACGACACCTACCCCTTTCGGGTCTGAGTAGATGGGTCGAAAGCACTCTCAGTTATTTTTCACTCACGATTCGCAGGAAATATCTGCTTCGAGTAATTGTTTGCCGCCTATTAAGAGTCTAAAGCATCTTGCAGACCTCACTGAGACCAGCTATCGCGATCTCAGGAAAATTATTACCCGGCAGTCACCAGAACCATACAAAGTATTCCGGATAAGGAAAAAATCAGGCGGCTTTCGTATCATTGCCATACCTGATGAAAGTTTGCTCAAAGTGCAACAATGGATATATCGGCATATCCTTTCTCAGGCCCAGCCAAGTCCGGTAAGTTATGCTTTTCAGAAGGGAAAGTCTATTCGCGATGCTGCTAGCGTTCACTGTGGCTGCCGCTGGTTAATAAAGCTCGATTTATATAATTTTTTTGGTGCTATTTCCGAGATTGATGTTTATCGGGTTTTCTACAGTCTGGGTTACCAGCCGTTGATAGCATTTGAACTTGCAAGATTGTGTACCCGGCTGGGTAGTCTGACCGCTTTTCGGCATCGGCATAGATGGGAGATTGAGGGAAACTCCACTATTATCAGTCAATATCAAGGTCAGCGAATGGGCCACTTGCCTCAAGGCGCACCAACTAGTCCGGCATTATCTAATCTCGCCATGGTGGCGTTTGACCGGAAGATCATGAATCTCGCCGCGGAAGAACAATTAACTTACAGTCGATACGCTGATGATCTCAGTTTTTCAACGCCACTCACGAGCTTTTCACGAGAACTGGCCAAGGCCTTTATTCACCGAGTTTTTCGCTTGATGCGAACATATGGTCAGTCACCGAATATGACTAAAACCAAGATCATTACGCCAGGCGCCAGAAAAATTGTTCTCGGACTATTAGTCGACGGTGAAGAGCCTCGACTACAAAAATCGGTTAGAAACCATATTCGTCAACATATTTTCTATCTAAACCACTCTGATGTTGGTCTTCAGAAACACGCACAAAAGCGTGGTTTTCTATCCACTGATGGATTCAAAGCGCATTTAGACGGGGTATTGTCCTATGTCCATGATATTGATCCGTCACTTGCACAAAACTACCGACATCAATTAGCGGATGTTTACAGGCTGGTGTAAACCCGATAACCCATAGGAGAAGCAAAATGGAAAAACTATATATCAGCATTTTAGTGACAAGTTTGATTATTTGGCCTTTGCAAGGTATGAGCGAAACCGGAAAAGGAGCGAGTAAAGACCAGCAAAGGAATGAGCAGTCTGAGCAAATTAGAGAGCAAGAAAGACAACAAGAACAAATGCGCAATGAAACACAAGAGGGCGGACAGCAGGGGAACAAACAACAGGAGCAAATGAAAGAACAGGATCGTGAAAGACTTCGCGAACATCAGGACGAAAACCAGGGTATGAATCAACAGCGTGAAATGAAAAACCAACAGACACAGAATGAGTTGGGTCAGGGAGCACAGCAAGGACAACAGTCACGTGAAAATAACAAGAAATGGTGGCAGTTCTGGAGATGACTAAGAACTAACTGATAAAGATTGATCGTGATAATTAACAGCGCTGATTGATCGATTTAGTTGTATTTTGATAAATGTATTATGGTATTTAAGGTGAACAAAAAAATGTTGCTGGAAGACTTTGGGTCTATTGCGAGAAGGCGTTTATGCTGTATAAGTTTTTAGCAGAGTTTACTTGATTCAAAGGGAGTTTTATAAACACTTTGCTACCCAGTTGAAGTAATGTTTCATTGACCCGTCCTGAAATAAGGAGTGTGCCTGAAAGCATGCTCCTTTTTTGATTCGCTAATAATGGAGGTAAAGCAATTTCGAAATGATAAAAGCAATTTTTACAGCAAGCGAAAATCTGGGTGGGCAACGACAAGTCCCGGAAATTAATCTGGTTGCGGGTAAAGGTATTAAAGGAGACCGTAATTTTGACAGAAGCCAATGGCCGGGGCAGAACATTACCTTTATCGAACAGGAAGAAATCAGTGAGTTTAATCAGCGTTTTTCGCAGCAGATTAGTCTGTCTGATACCCGGCGTAATGTAATTACCGAAGGCGTCCGTCTTAACGATTTAGTTGGACAGGTTTTTTGGATTGGCGATGTCAGTTTCAAGGGCGTAGAACTTTGTGAACCCTGCTCTACCTTGGGCGCATTACTGGAAAACGATAGCATAAGCAAAAAAGCTATCGTCAAAGCATTTACGCATAAAGCCGGACTGCGTGCCGATGTTCTGTCAGATGGTCAAATCAGAGTGGGGATGCAGATTGAACCTGTCGTGAAGTAGCCAGTTTTATCCAAGCTACTCCACCACAGAAAGCTTTATCTATTGGTATCAGATTCCCGATGTAAAACATCCAATAAAGCAAACATTGCTTGTCTGCTTCGTTTAAGCTGATCGATGTTATCCATTAATTCCACTTCCTTTTGTACAAACTCGGTCTCGGGCAAGGAATGCTTTTCCAGTGCCAGAAAGGCTTCAATCGTGCCAGGCTCAACTTCCAGATGAAACTGTAACGCCCAAATTCGCTTGCCAAAATAGAAACCCTGACAGGGAGTAATCCTGCTATCGGCAAAACAACGGGTATTTTCAGGTAACTCCACACAATCCCCATGCCAGCTAAGTGGGGTTAAATCATCAGGCATCCATGTTATTTCGGGATCGATTTTATTGACGGAAAACCAACCGATCTCCTGTTGAGCATTTGGATATACTTTGGCCCCCATGGCTGATGCAATTAACTGACAGCCGAGACAAATCCCCAGCACAGTCTTTTCTGCGTCAACCGCTTCACGGATAAGTTGTTTTTCACCAATCAGCCAGGGATAGTTGGTTTCATCATAAGTGCTCATAGGCCCACCCATAATGATTAACCAGTCAAACTCGGTGACTGCAGGCAATTGAACATGCTGATCCAACCGATAAGTAGTCAATTGAAACGGTTTATCTGCAAACCAATGCCGCATGGAACCTATCCATTCGCCATCAGCATGCTGAAAGATAGCGACTTTCTGCATTCGCAACTCCAAAATCTGATTAAAACAGATAGCAGGAAGAGCTATCTGAAAAAAGTAAACTGCGAATCGCGGCATTACGAGCAGTATGTGAACGATAGCGAATACCAATAGAAAAGCATAGTCTTGGGGCCTGTAAATCTTTCATTTCTGCCTTGTTGGAAAAAAATATCCTTCAGCATTAGTGGGCTTGAAAGATCAAGGGTCAAAAGAATGATTTAAATCCAATCTTTATCATCAAACTCTATAGTCAACTACGGTTGCTAACGATATTAGCTATAACCATGACGGTTTTAATCAAATGTTGCGTCACATTAAGCTACTGATTAAACGATAAAATTATCTGATGCCCCATTTTTGTTCACTTTGCGCACAATTGTGGTGCGAACTGGTTTACAGTTGATCATATATAGGATTACTATCACTCCGGCAACCCTATAGTTAAAAAAGTTATAAATAAAATTTGTCGAGGAACGGGTTGTTAATTTAATAAAAATCAACGGAGAGAACGTATGTCAAAGTTAACTGCATTATCTATAAGTATTGCTGTATTAGGAGCTATTTGGGCGTACCTGGCTTTAGGTCCATTAGCTGGTTTTGTTTTAGTCTGGGCAGGTTTTATTGCCTGGGCATGTTTTTTCCATACCGGTGCTGATATGCCGGCCTTACAAAAAACCATTGTGGGCATGAGCTATGGTGCGGTGATTGCTGGCATTGCTTTATTGTTAGCGACTACCAACCCGCTGGGTTTACCAGGTGTTTTAGGAACCGCGATTTATGTCGGTGTAACCGTATTTTTCCTGGTTATTGTGGCCAGATTTGATTTGTTATCGGTGGTACCAGCCAATGTTTATGGTTATGCCGCAACTGCCGCATTTGGTTTACAAACAGCAAATGCTGGAAGTGCCATAACTATGGATATGACTAATCCTGTATTGATCATCATTCTTTCCACGATTCTTGGTGCGGTTTTTGGTTTGTTATCTGCCAAACTGGCTGCTGCAATCGAAAAGAAATCTTAATATTGAACCGCATTTAAGCGGTTTTTTTATAACCATTTCAGGGCCGGTATAACTGAAAGATATTTCAGTTGTGCCGGCCCTGAGTTATGAATACTCCGTTAATCATTGATATTGAATTGCGATGAATTTGTTGACATGCTCATCGCACCCATTTTAATAAAATAGATTTGGACTTTTATGCGTTCAGCCATTTTTCTACTATTAATTTTATCCACTATTGTACTGGCCACATTTCCCATTTTCTTTACCTGGGCTAATCGTGTTGAACCCAGTTTTATCGGTTTACCGTTTGCCTTTCTCTGGCAGATTGCCATGGCGTTATTAGGCGCCTTTTTTCTGGCTTGCTGGTATCTGGTTGAGAGTCGTAGTGGTGATCTGGATATTGAAGTTGAGTCGGAGGCATCAAAATGATTCCAATGTTGATGCTGGCGGGTTTTCTGGGACTTATCCTATGGATAAACCGTCGTCAGATGGGCGTGAAAACCCTGAATGATTATGCAACAGCAAGTCATAGTATTGGGGTGTTGGGTATTACCTTAGGCTTTCTTGCTACCTGGTATGTCGGTGCCGGGTATACCGTGTTTTCAGGGTTTGCCGTCAGTTTTGGCATGATCGGTATGTACGTTATTCCTTATGGCATTATCACCATGCTGGTGATGTATCTGGTCGCTGAAAAATCCTTTATCTGGGGCAAGAAATATAACATCCGTACCCAGTCAGAACTGCTGGGGCTACGTTATCGAAGCGATGCAATCAGGGTATTAACAGGTTTTGCCGGTGTAGCGTTATCAGTACCGTGGTTATTAATGGAGTGGTACACCATTGGTTACGTGTTTAATTATGCGACTGATGGATTTATAAGCCCGTTACTGGGCATGATCATCGGCATATTTGTGGTGGTGTTTTATGTCGCACTCGGTGGCATGCGTTCAGTTATCACTGCCAATATTATTCAGGGTCTGTATATGCTGATTGCGGGATCAGCCATTCTGTTATGGGTTATTTATACCCAGCTTGGCGGTATTGAAGGCGCTATGCAACGCATATTGGAACAAAGCCCCGAAGCATTAACCTTTCCCGGTCCCGGCTGGGATATGTCGCCAAATTACTGGATGGCAATCGTCATTACCAGTGGTCTGGGCGGCTTTATGTGGCCATGGGTCTATAACAAGTTATTTGCTGCAGACAGTATTCGTACCATCAAACAATCGGTGTTATTTGCGCCGACGCTGGGTATTCTGTCATTCGGTTTACTGTTTCTGCTGGCAATGGCATTACATCCACTCCCATTTGCTCAACAAAATCCTCAGGAAGCAATGTTCTGGATCCATAGTCAGGCAGGTGCATGGCCGTTGGGTTTTTTTGCGGTGCTGGTAATGGCGGCAAGTCTGGGGACGGTGAGCAGTATCCTTAATGCTATGTCTACCGCAATTTCAGGTGATCTGGCACAGGTCATTAAACGTGATATCAGTGAGAAAACTGCCTTGCAAATTGCCCGTTGGTCAGTAGTTTTTATGAGTATCGGTGCATTGATTGGGGCTTATATACGAGAAGGGCAATTAGTGTTTCTGGCGTTGATGACTTACCAGGGCATGATTGTTTTATCTCCGGTGGTGTTACTTGGGTTGTATTGGAAGCGTGCCAATAAAATCGGTGCAGTGAATGGGTTTTTGGCGGGGATGGCAGTATCATTTGGCTTAACAATCTTTGAGCCAGCATTTATCATCACTTATGGCTGGACACCCGGCGTGTATGGCTTTTTAACCACATTGAGTATTATGCTGATTGCTGGATACTGTCGACCGGTAGAGTCACATGTGGAAAAACTCTGGCAGGATATTGCCATAGCAAAAAGCACCAAGCCCACAGGAAAATTAGCTACTGCAAAATCAATTTAGTTGCGATGAAAAATTATAACCGTTTGCCAAATTGTGGATGGTTAATGGCTTTTGGCTGGCTAATGCTGAGCATAAGCTCACCGTTAGCTCACAGCAAGGAGCAGGAGTCAGCCGGTAATGTTGTGCTGTTACATGGTTTGGCTCGCACAGCAGGCTCAATGGATTCGATGGAAAAACATCTGAGCAAAGCAGGGTATAAGGTATGCAATATTGATTATCCTTCCCGCAAACACCGTATCGAGAATCTGACCAGCGAATTTGTTGTACCGGAAATCCAACAATGTTTCGGTGATGTTTTAACACCTTTGCATTTTGTCACCCATTCACTGGGAGGTATTATTGTCAGGCAACTCGCGGTGGAACATCAGCAAATCAAAATTGGCAGGGTAGTAATGTTATCGCCGCCTAATCAAGGCAGCGAAGTGGTCGACAAACTGGGCACCTGGGGCTTATTTGAATGGATAAACGGGCCTGCCGGCAAGCAACTGGGGACAACAGAAGACGCTATACCCAACCAGTTGGGACCAGCCACTTTTGAACTGGGTATTATTACTGGAAACCGCTCGATCAATCTGATCTTATCTACGCTGATTCCCGGACCCGATGATGGCAAGGTTTCCATCAAAAATGCACGATTGGATGGCATGCAGGATTTTCTGGTGGTTGAGCAAACACATCCGTTTATTATGGCGAACGATACGGTGCAATCGCAGACCCTGCATTTTCTGCAAAACGGGACTTTCCAGCATTAATTCATCATTACTTTATTGAACGGGCAAATATCCCGCTGTTTGCAGTCAAAAAACTGTTTGGGTTTTCTGCAGTCACTGTTAGGGTGAGTAATCGTATTTTAGGAGAACCGTATGCCGTTAATGACCCGTGCAACCAGATACTTCCTGGCGTTGATATTGTTTGTCAGTGCTGCCTCTGTCATGGCCGATGACTATCAGAAGCATGACTATAAGACTCTGGTGCTGGATATTCTGATTACTGGAGATAGCTCAGTAACCGGCGATAAAGCCGAGAACGCAGAAAAGATTGCCAAGTTCAGTGAACATCTGCGAAATGAATTAGACGATAAGACGCAGTTTAATATCATCAACGATGCCGATTCTCTGGCGAAAGTTAAAGCGTTTGATGAAAAGCACAATCTGCATTATTGCAATGGTTGTGAACTTACCTTAGCGAAAGAGCTGGGTGCAGAGTTGGTGATTGTGCCAAATGTATTTCGTATGAGTCATCTGATTTCAACATTACATGTCGAGTTTAAAGAAGTAGAGTCAGGAAAGCTGATCAAGCGTAAATCCTATGATTTTCGTGGCAACACTGATCAGGCCTGGGAACGTGCAATTAAATATGCCATGCGCGATTTAAAGGACTGGAATAGAGATTAATTTAGGGTCTGTTTATCTGCTTTACCAACAAAAACCCCGGCTTTAAGCCGGGGTTTTTTATGAATTAAAGTAATTTTTAACCCTGCATAAAGCAGGAATAAACCCTACTTAATTTTTTCAAACGCCGCATTTTCATGACGGATAATTGAAATAATCAATCCGGCAATAATGGCGGCTGTGCCGATTGCAAATAGCACCAAAGCAAAAGGGTTATCTGCAAAGGTAAAATAGGCACTGACGTTTTCCCAGGTTGTAATTGAACTTCCCATAATAATGCTCCTTAGGTTTCAGAATTGGCTAATTTGTTAGGCACTTCACTGGTGGTCAGATCCGTCATAGCGGGCACGCCGCCTTCCGGATAAGGTTTAGCCAGGAGTTCAACCTCATCAATACCGATATCTTCGCAAGCTTCAGGTACACGCAGGCTGTTGGCTTTTTTCAGTAAGAATGACAAGCCATACCCTGGTACAAAGCCCATCAGCCCCATTACTGCAGCCCCGATGAGCTGGCCAACAAAGCTAATTTCCGGTAAACCTTCTGCATTAGGTGTTCCACCGGCAAATACACCGACCAGAACAACCGCAACAACACCTGTGAAACCATGAACACTGACAGCGCCGACCGCGTCATCAATACCACGTTTTTCCAGGAACTTGGCAAATTGAACTGCCACGATACCGGTAGTCACGGCAATGATGAACGCAAGTGAAGGAGAGTAGATATCCAGACCAGCTGCTACAGAGATAATACCGACCAGACCACCAGACATGGTCCAGAATGGGTCACGTGTAGCGATGTAGCAACCAATAATACCTCCGGCAAATCCCATCAGCGTATTAAAAGCAAATGCTGAAAGGTTAGTAGGTGTTCCATAAATTGTGGTCCAACCTGTCTCACCACCATTAAAGATGATGCAACCACCGAGGAACCCGAAGAAACCAAAGATAATCATCATCAGGCCAATCAATGTCATTGGCAGGCTGTGAGGAGAAATGATTTGTGGCACACCGTCAATGAACTTGCCTTTACGAGCACCCAGGTTCATCAAAACACCCAGAGTAAAGAAACCCGCTACAGCATGTACAACGCCAGAAGCACCGACATCGTGATAACCAAATTCGGTTAACAACCAGCCATCTGGATGCCAGCCCCATGCCCCTGCCATAATCCAGACCACACCACCCAGGAAAATAGTCAGTATCAGAAACGCACTGACCCGTATCCTTTCAATAACCGCCCCGGATAGTATTGACCCGGTTGTGGCCCCGAATAAGGCAAATGCTGCCCAGAAAATCCCGGTTCCCATATCCTGAACATCAGGACCCATACTGGCAGCCCATGGTAATGCAGCTGCTGCTTCAATAGGGACAAAACCATTAGGAAATGCGTTATAAATCCACCAGCCAAACAGATAAAATGCCGGAATAATCAGTGCGATAGCAAGAATATTCTTGATACCGGCTGCAAGTGCGTTTTTACTTCGTGAAGCGCCCATTTCATAGGCCAGAAAGCCTGCATGTATCATTAACATGATGGCAGTACACCACCAATAAAAAACTTCTACATTCATGGCCTGATGCATTTCGAATACAGCTTGCTGGGCATCTAACGCTGCCTGCAAGGATTCTAGTGTTGGCGAGTTTTCCATCTTACTATCCTCATTTTAGTTAAAGTCATTTCCCGTTTACCCCTTTTCGGTCAACTTTGTTGTCCAGCAAAAAGCTGGTTTGAACGGCGCTGCTATCAAGGACTTTTTCAGTCGATCGATCCTTGATAGCAACACCAGAACACTGGAGCCTGCGAGCTTCACTCAGCAGATAAAGGCATTTGTGTGCTGCAGTAGCATAGGAAAGCCCTGCTTGCCGCACGTTGGAGATACAATTTCGTTTGTCATCGGTCAGACCACGTTTGGGTGACCAGGTCATATACAAGCCAAGACTGTCCGGTGAACTGAGACCGGGACGTTCGCCAATCAGCATCAATACCGCCTTGGCATTAAGTGCTTCTCCGATATCATCACCAATGGCCACGCGGCCCTGTTGAACCAAGGTGATCGGTGCCAGTGTGAAGTCCTCAATGCCGTCGATTAATATCGGCAGCAAAGCGCTAATAAAAGGCACGACATTTTGATGAATCGCAGTGGCAGATAAGCCGTCAGCAATGACCAGCGCAAGGTCATAAGGCGTTTTTGTGTAATATGGTTTCAGGCTGGTAAAACTTTCCTCATCCAACTGTCGTCCATAATCAGGACGTTGCAGATAGGTCACACGATCGATGGCTCGACTATGTAATATCAGTGGCGGTTGAGTAGTGATTTGTGGAAAATCCTGCTGCAATTGGAGCAGCTGCTGTTGCAAGGTTTCAACATCCAGCTCGGTATGCACCGCATCACGAGCCTGGGCATGAGCCAGTTGAAATTCCAGAGATTCCCGGGTTGGCGTACTGACCCCGGCACGACCAAGACCAATACGTGCCGCAGTGAACTGTCTCAACTGACGCCATGGATTATGCGTCACCATGTCTTCATCAGCTTTGTATTGATCCGTTATCAGCACGTCTTTATCTTCAACCATGAAAATGCCTCACGGCTGAGCTGTTCAGTGAACCGGCGAAGGCTGGAGGTAAATGATTGGTGAGTTGGGCCAGTCCAGCATTACTCATGATCTGCATCTTTTCCAGCCACGCTTCAAATTCTGGCGCGGCACCTAAACCCAACACCCGTCGGGCATATAACGCATCATGAAATGAGGTGGTCTGATAATTGAGCATGATGTCATCTGAGCCGGGAATGCCCATCACAAATGAGCAGCCGGCTGTACCAAGCAATGTCAGAAGATTATCCATATCATTCTGATCGGCTTCAGCATGATTGGTGTAGCAGACATCACAGCCCATTGGCAGCCCTAATAACTTGCCGCAGAAATGATCTTCCAGACCGGCGCGAATAATCTCTTTGCCATCAAACAGATATTCAGGGCCGATAAAACCAACCACTGTGTTGACCAGTAATGGGTCAAATTTACGGGCAACGGCATAGGCGCGGGCTTCACAGGTTTGCTGATCCAGACCATGATGTGCATTTGCCGAAAGAGAACTGCCTTGTCCGGTTTCAAAATACATCACATTCTGGCCAACGGTGCCACGGTTCAGTGATAAAGCCGCTTGTTGGGCCTCAGCCAGGATCGCTAGATTAAAGCCAAAACTGCTGTTGGTTTTTTCCGTTCCCCCGATCGATTGAAAAACTAAATCTACCGGAGCGCCATTTTCGATACATTCCAGTGTATTCGTGACATGAGTGAGGACGCAGGATTGTGTTGGGATTTCATACAAAGAAATCACTTCATCCATGAGATTCATTAGCCGCGTGGCCTGCGTCACATTATCGGTTGCCGGGTTAATACCAATAACTGCATCCCCAGAACCATATAAAAGACCATCCAGCATACTGGCCGCGATGCCATTGACATCATCGGTCGGGTGATTAGGTTGCAGTCTGGTAGACAGGCGTTTGGGTAAACCGATGGTGTTGCGAAAAGCTGTAATCACTCGACATTTCTGGGCGACCAGAATCAAATCCTGATTACGCATAATTTTGCTGACAGCAGCAGCCATTTCCGGGGTAATGCCAGCACTGACTTGTTTCAGGACTTCTGTGCTTGCGGTATCGGTTAGTAACCAATTCCGAAAATCACCGACTGTCAGATGAGAGATAACTGAAAATGCTTCTGCATCATGTTCGTCGATAATCAGACGCGTAATTTCATCATCTTCATAAGGTACTAACGTTTCATTCAGAAATGTTTTTAAAGGTACTTCAGCTAATAGCAATTGAGCGACAGCACGTTGTTCTGCTGATTCAGCAATAACACCGGCCAATCGGTCTCCCGAGCGGGCAGGGGTCGCCTTTGCCATCAATTCAGCTAAATCTGCGAATTGATAGGTTTTGCTGCCCAACTGATATCGATAGCTTTGGCTCATAAACTGCTTTAAATCCAATTAGATGGAATAAAAATTGCACCTGAATAAACAAAGTTTACAAACTATGAATGCGATATCTATACCGGCCGAATATCGAAAATCGGCAAAATAATATTGGGTTTATATTCAGTTACTTACTTAGGCAGCACCGGCATTATTATTAAAACAGGTAAAGCAGATGACCGATAATCCAGAAGAATTTGCACCTAAACAAAGCGGGACTGTATCTAAATGGTGCGTTATGGAAGCTACAGACGCCGACGAGCAGGCCCATAACCTGAAAAACTGGCAACAGCAGTATGATCAGATTAGTAACGGACGCTTTTACGGCAAAATTGAAGAAGTACTGTTTGATTCAGTTCATGCCTTTCGAGAGCACACCAGCCAAACCGTAAGACAACAATGCAATGTATGGCCTAATGCAATCTGGCTGGGTTTTTCAGCAGATGAAAAATCCTGCCGTATCAATGGTCATCATGTCAGTAGTGATCATCTGATGATTCGGCCTGGCAATACCCAGTTTGAATTAGTTACCCCAGAACAATTCAATATTTTTGGCATTGTCATTAATCAAGCCACGCTTCATGCTTTCGCTCGTAAACAAGGTATCGTATTAGATAACAGTTTGTTTTATTCGCCATTAAGATTCTGGCAGTCCGACAAACTGAATTCACTGCGTTACTTGTTAAATGATGTTTTGAAGCCACAACAAGATCATCTGATCCGACAGCATCAGGAAGATATTTTAATTATGGCAGTGCTGGAGATTCTGCAGCAAAACGAGCAGCAGATTCATGAAAAACCGAGCTTTGTGAAACGCCGTGCCGTGGTAGAAAAGATTACAGCGTATCTGGACTCCCACCCTGATAAACCGCTCAGTATTACGGATCTGTGTGATCTGGCACATGTCAGTCGTCGTACCCTGCAATATTGTTTTGAAGATGTATTGGGAATAAGCCCGCTTAAATGTATGCGGATTTCAAGGCTCAATGCTGTAAGACGGATTTTGCTAAACGGGTTAGAGGATGAGCAGACCATCTCGATGATTGCCCAGCAATGGGGCTTTTTTCATGCCGGTCAGTTTACCCATGATTACACCAGTCTATTTGGTGAGAATCCTTCCGTTACAGCAATGCGCCATCAGCAAGTATTAGCGGAAAAACAGGGTATTCAAACCTGAAAGGGATGTGCATTTAATGGTTAAGGGGTGATAGCTTTCGCATAACTTTCAGTTTCAATATCTACCGTTTCTAGCGTTATAGAAGTACTTTTTAACGCAAGTTTTTCCAACTGTTGTAATACCAGTTTGGTTAACTGTTGCTTCTGTTGTGTGGTGCGGCCGTCATGCAGACGGATAGTGACATGGATAAAATCGTTACAGTCCTCCGCCAGTCGAAAATACTCATAAGCCAGTGCTCGGGTTTTAATATGGGATGACTCAAATAAAGCCGATTCCAATACCCCATGATGAACGGCCTCCACCAATATGTCTGGTGAGATATCCAGTGAGCTGGAAAATTCAATAATGCAATGTGGCATAGTGACCTATCTCAAAAGCAGATAAAGACATATCAGCACTGATATCGCTGACAAACCTAATGAAAAAAATAAGAGATTTCGATAGGTTTTAACCTGCTTTTTGGCTTCTTCAGCAGCCGTTTCAAAGCCACTGATCGCCTGCTGCATATTTTCAGCCAGCACATGAATGGATTGAGCGTTCTGTGTTGCTGCTTTTTGCAATTCTTCTATCTGTTTAACCACAACCGGATCGGCTTTGACCGCTTCGGGTTTGGCAGTAAATGCCGGTATCGCATAGGCTGCAACTTGGGCTACATAAGGCGCAACAGCTTTGATAATCGGGAGAAATTGAATGGCCATAAAAAACTCTTTTTTAGGAGTAAACAATAAACTTTAATTTTGATACAAACTTCGCAAATGTTTCAGAAAGCACTAAGAGTTGCGACACCCTCAAAGCGTTAGAATCGGCTGGAAAAGCCGTACTAATAAAGCTGAAAATTCAGCTGACGCAAGTGCAGACTAGGCTTATTAAACGATAAAACAGCAAAAACTTCATGATAGGTAAATTGCACATCAACAAGCCCTAATTTGATAAGCTATCCGACTATTCTTTATCTGTACAAAAATTCATCATTAATGAACTAAAATGGCGCGTCAATGTGACATTGTGGATTTGCTTTGGTCTATTGACCACAGGAGCAAGCGGTTCCCTCAAAAAATTATGCCCAAACCCGCTTTTAACTATTCGATCTCATACAAGGAGACATCGTGAACAAGGCACTCATTTCGGTTCTTGGCAATGACCAGCCCGGTATTATGGCAGCAGTTGCCACGGTTATTACCGAGCATGGCGGTAATATTGAAAATCTGAGCCAAACACTGCTTCAATCGGTATTCGGCGCGTTATTAATGGTTTCAATGCCAGAAGAAGCTCAGTGTGAAGAATTGCACAAGGCTCTCCAGCAGGTAGGCCAGAAAATGCGTTTGTCGATTCACGTTGATCCATGGGATGAGCAACCAACACCCTGGCAGGAAAATCCGCCTGAAGTACAACCTTACATTCTGACCGTAATCGGCCCGGATCGACGGGGTCTGGTGGCTGAAGTATCTACCCAACTCGCCCGTCATGGGGTGAATATCACCAATATTCAGGCGATTTTCAAAGGCGGTAAGAATCCGATGGATAATCTGATGGTGTTTGAAGTTGATGTACCGCGTTCAACCATCATGCAGGATTTGCGTGATGCACTCCATGAAGTCGGCCAGAGACTGGATATCGAAATTGATACGCAACATCGCAAGATCTTCGAATCCGTGAGCAACATCAGTAATTAAGGAACCTCTCATGCTCAACGAAAAAGACATTATTTCAACTTTGATGATGGTGCGGGAACAAAACCTGGATCTTCGCACCGTCACTGTTGGCATCAACCTGACCGATTGCGTCAGTCATGATCTGGAAACATTCAAACGTAAAATTTACGACAAAATCACCCGTTATGCTGGCCAATTGGTGGCATCCTGTAACCGCATTGAAAGACGCTACGGTATTGAAGTTGCCAATAAACGGATTTCTATCAGCCCAATCGGTGTTGTCGGTGCACCTTTTAGTTCAGAACAATTAGTTGAGGTCGCCGTAACGCTTGATAAAGCGGCGCATGAATTGGGTGTGGATTTTATTGGTGGTTTTACTGCTTTGGTAGAGAAGGGCATGAGTAAGGGCGATCAGGCTTTGATCGAAGCCATTCCACAGGCGCTGACGGAAACGCAACGAATCTGTTCATCCGTCAATGTGGCCAGTACGCGTGCCGGTATCAACATGGACGCGATTCTCAAGATGGGGCAAATCATCAAACAGGCTGCAGAACTCACTGCAGACGATGATGGCCTTGCTGCTGCAAAATTAGTGGTATTTGCCAATATTCCACAAGATGTACCGTTTATGGCCGGTGCTTATTTAGGCATCGGTGAAGCAGATGCGGTTGTCAGTGTTGGTGTCAGTGGTCCTGGTGTAGTTAAAGCGGCTTTGGAAAAAGCCTTGGCTGAAGATGAAAATATGGATCTGAGCCGTGCGGCGGATGTCATTAAACAAACAGCAGCCAGACTGACACGTGCTGGTGAGTTGGTGGGCCGTGAAGTGGCACAATTACTAAATCTGCCATTTGGTATTGTCGACTTGTCGTTGGCACCGACACCGAATCGTAATGACAGTGTCGGAGAGATTTTTGAAGCGATCGGTTTGCCAGCTTTTGGATCACCAGGCAGTACCGCATTTTTATCCATGCTCAATGATGCAGTGAAAAAAGGTGGTGCGTTTGCCAGCTCACATGTGGGTGGTTTAAGTGGTGCGTTTATTCCGGTTTGTGAAGATTTGACCATTGCTGAGTCGGCTGCAAACGGCACCTTGAATCTGGAAAAACTCGAAGCCATGACGGCAGTCTGTTCAGTTGGCCTGGATATGGTGGCTTTACCTGGAGATACTTCAGCTGAAATGCTATCCGCGATTATTGCTGATGAAATGGCAATTGGTGTCATCAACAAAAAAACCACAGCAGCAAGATTGATTCCAGCGCCTGGCAAAAAAGCAGGTGATATTGTCCGGTTTGGTGGTTTGTTGGGTGAAGGCCCAGTGATGGCTGTCAATATGGGGAATCAGGAAAACCGCTTTGTTCGCTTAGGTGGCCGTATTCCTGCTCCGATTCAAAGCTTGGTTAATTGATCATCTTATGCTAACAATTAAAAAGCCGTGACAGAAACTGTCACGGCTTTTTTAGATAAAATAAGCGTCAAAATTACTGGCTTTTCGCTCTTCTACGCATTGCTAAAAAGCCCATCAAACCTGAACCAAATAACCAAACTGCTGCTGGTATTGGAACGGCTGAAACCCGGATGTTATCCAGCATCGCTCCAACATTATCCCCCCCGAAGTTTCTAAAAGATAATTTATCCCCATCAACCAAATCAACCAGGAAACTATAGGTATGCCAATTTTCATCCCAATCCAAGAGAAGATGATTAACAAGTGCACCTGCTCCAAACAACACCGAAACTTGGTCAGCAGGACCATTACGTTGATTACCAGATAAATCAAAACTCACTTTGTATTTACCTGCAGAAAAACCATTTTTAGAAGACAAAATCCCTGCGTCACCAGTTGAGCCGTCCAGATCTACGCAAAAGCTACCAACTGAACAAACGATTCCCCATTGATTACCGTTTTTGATCAAATCAACCGTACCGTTTGATACATCCCAATTAACGAAGCTGTTATAGTTTAAGACAGAACTCGCTTGACCTTCACCTTCAAAGCTATCATATAGGCTATTAATGGTTGCAGCAAAGGAAACTGGAGCAAAACATAATGCAGATATTGCTAAAATTTTTGTTAAGTTTTTCATAGATATATCCTCAATTTTTGTAGTTCAGCAATCTCAACTTTGAGACCGGAAACTTTCCGTCCTTAATTCGCATTAAGTTTGGCAAAAATTAAAAATAAATGTGTCTTATAAAGTTCGACACAGATTCAAAATAATCCTTATTTAGACGTTTTTTAATTGTACTTTGGTACAAATACACTTAATAAATCACTTACGGTTAGTCCGGTAACTTATTAATGCAAAAACTCGTTGTACAAATTATTATCTTTCAGTGGGATAAATCTCAGCTTTCTGATGCGCACAAAAAAGCAAGGGCAGGATTACCTGATCGCTATCCGCTAAAATCCTCCTCTTCTGTTTTGTCTAATAAGCAAATATTGCTTGATAAGCATGGGGATGATATTTCTGGAAATCGCATTCGCTATCAAATGACAGATGATTATTTTTTAATTGATCGTTATCGTGTTGGTTTAAAAGCCAAAAAAGTGGAGTTCAAACCACGATTACAGGCCGATGAACCACCGATATTACTTACTTCGCTCGAAGAAGGGTGGGTACAGTGTCAGTACCAGTGGCGTTACCGGATGGATGAAGGCGGTTATATTTACTGGCTTTATGAAAATGTGATCGTAAATGTCTGCTTCGCAGAAAAAAACGATCCAGGTGTTTTTGTAAACTCACCTCCCACCCAACGTTTTACATCTCTACTGACCTGACTCACCAAACGCTCACAAAAACCATAAGTCCACTTGCTTTTAGTTCATGCTTGAGGATGAGATGGAGAGCACAGGTTTTTGGAGAGTAAATCTCTATAATCGCATTAAATTTCTACGGGACAAATTATTTTCTTTCCTTGGAGTCAATATATTACGACCAAGGTAAAAGTCCCTGGTTTTAGTGAGAATTATCCCTTGTAATGAAAAGGTAATATGCCTAAGATGCCCCGGCATTTTAAGATCGTTAAAATCAATTAACAGTTCTGTTTAAATATTTTTAATTGCCTGTTATGAATCAGTAAGTCCTTGAAATTATTTCAACTTAATCGCTAAGTAAAAACAGACGGGGTATTGACCATCTATCTAATGACCACCTCAGCCAAAACAAAGCCAAAAAGCCTCTCGTGAACAGCTATGTAGCCGATACCTCACCGGTTGCCATAGTGAAGTTTTGTCTGCAGTCTGAGCGGCAGATAGCAATTCTCGACAGTACAGCTTCCATCGTTGATATTTTTGGTTTTACCGCAGCACAAATTATTGAAGATTCCTCGTCTGCATGGATGAGCATTGATTCAGATGATCGTGGCATTATTCTGCAGAAAATGGCTGAGTCAGCTCAAACGATGCAACCTCTGAATCTGGGTTGGCATGTGTTACACCCTCAGAAAGGTAAGGTTTTAGTGGATTGCAAAGCCATGCCTGAAGCGGATTCAGAAAACGGAATGGTATGGCATGGCTATTTTCAAAATATCACCGACCTGAAACGTACAGAGCAGGAAAATCAGTCTCATTTGTGGTTTCTTGAATGTCTGGATCAGGTCAACCGGGCTATTCAGGGCACCAATGATCTTGAGCAGATGATGAGTGATGTTCTGGCAGCGATATTGTCGTGTTTTGCATGTGACAGAGCATGGCTTTTATATCCTTGTGATCCAGCAAGTGCCACTTGGCATATCCCCATGGAGCAGACCACTCCTGACTACCCTGGTGGTCTGTCTGCTGGAACAGATTTCCCGATGACCGAAGAGGCAGCCCGAGGTCTGGAAGCCTATCTGGCCAACAGTGAACCAGTAACGCTGATTACCACTATAGAAAGTCCTGATGCACCCGAATTTCTGAGAGAGCATCATATTCGCTCAATCATCGGTACGGCCATCTATCCAAAAACCGGTAAACCCTGGGTGTTTGGTTTGCATCAATGTTCGTATGAGCGAGAGTGGACTAACGACGAAAAACGTTTATTCAGTGAAATCGGTCATCGTTTATCTGATGGCTTGACCAGCTTGCTGATATATCGTGAACAACGTGAGAGTGATGAACGCTTTCGGCAGGCGTTTGAATTTGCTGCGATTGGAATGGGGGTGTTGTCCTTGAGTGGGCAGTGGTTAAGAGCCAATCATTCCATTTATGAAATGTTCGGCTATTCCGAAACTGAACTACTGCAAATGACCTATCAGGAAATGACCCATCCCGAGGATTTGCATAAAGGACAAGCGGAGCTTGATCGGCTGATTGCTGATCAAATTCCCTATATGCAGATTGAAAAGCGCTATCGTCATCAAAATGGGGACTATTTCTGGGCAAGACTCACAACCAGCATTGTCAGAGGAAGAAACAACCAGCCGCTGTATTTCGTTTCGCAGATAGAAGATATCGAAGAGCGTAAAAAATCAGATCAAAGTATCGCCCTGTTAAATTTTGCTATCAATCAGGTAAAAGAATGCATTTATCTGCTGGATGGAAAAGGGCGCATCAGATATGTCAACGATGAAACCTGTCACACCATGGGATACAGCCGTGACGAATTAATGGCTATGTCCGTTCCTGAAGTTGACCCAGATACCTCTCAGGAGGTTTGGAACGAACATTGGCAAGAACTTAAACAAGAACGTTCCGTTCGTTTGGAAACTCGCCATAAAACAAAAAACGGCAGGATCATTCCAGTCGAGGTGAATGCCAACTATTTTGAGTATGGCGGAATTGGCTACAATCTGGCACTAACGCATGACATCACTGAGAGAAAAGCGGTTGAAATTGCTTTGCGGGAGCAGGAAGAACGTTTCCGGCAACTTGCCGATAATATTGAAGAAGTTGTCTGGCTGACCGATCTTGCTATGGGGCATCTGCTTTATATCAGTCCAGCCTATCAAAGCATCTGGGGACGCAGCTGTGAAAGTCTTTATGATAAGCCGTCGTCCTGGTTGGAAACGATTCATCCTGAAGACATAAATAATGTCAGTCAGGCTGTTGTTCAAGGCAAGATAACTGGCGAATACGATATTGAATTTCGCATTATCCGCCCGGATAGCACCATTCGTCATATTCACCAAAGAGCCTTTCCGATATTGAATGAAGCGGGCGATGTGTATCGAATTGCCGGCACTGCCCAGGATATAACGGAACGGAAAGAGCAGGAAGCACATATTGAATATCTTGCCTATCACGATTCATTAACCGCTTTACCAAACCGTTTATTGACGATGGATCGTCTGGGGCATGCGATTACCCATGCTACACGTCATGCCGATGTATTGGCCGTTTTGTTTCTGGATTTGGATCGCTTCAAAACCATCAATGATTCACTTGGTCATCAGGCAGGTGACTTGCTGTTACAGCAGGTTGGTTCACGCCTGCTTGGGGTATTACGTGAAGAAGATACCATCGGCCGGGTGGGAGGTGATGAATTTCTGATTTTGCTCCCCAGTATTAATACACCTGACGATGCGGCACATGTCGCCCAAAAGCTACTCGACATTTTATCTCCACCCTTTATGGTAGTAGGTCATCAATTACATGTTAATGCCAGCATTGGGATCAGTTTGTGCCCCCGAGATGCAGTCAATGCTGAAACATTAGTGAAATATGCTGATACAGCGTTATATCTGGCCAAAGAGCAAGGCCGAGGCGTTTTCCGTTTCTTCAGTCCCGAACTGGATGATCGTGTTCATGCACGACTGCAATTGGAAAATGATTTACGAAATGCGATGCATACAAACCAGCTGTATTTGCATTATCAGCCGTTAATGGATTTAGCGACCGGAGAATGCATAGGTACAGAAGCGTTACTAAGATGGTCTCATCCTAAAATTGGCTTCATCTCTCCAGCCACTTTTATCCCGGTTGCGGAAGAAACAGGTTTGATCTTACCGATTGGTGATTGGGTTTTACGGACCGCCTGCCTGCAGGCAAAAAAATGGTTCGAGGCCGGTAAAACGAATTTTCGGATGGCAGTTAATCTGTCACGCAGACAATTGGACTATGTCGGGCTGGCTACAGATATAAGACGAATTCTTGATGAGACAGGTTGTCCTGCACATCTATTGGAACTGGAAGTCACCGAATCCAGTGCCATGCAGAACCCTGAACAGGCTATTGTTATCTTAAACTCGCTTCATGAAATGGGCATTTGTCTGGCAATTGATGATTACGGAACTGGCTACTCAAGTCTAGCGTATTTAAAACGTTTCCCATTTGATCGACTTAAAATTGATCGATCATTTATTGATGGTATCCCAGATGATGCTGATGATATGAGCATTGTGCATACAACCATTATTCTGGCGAGACAATTGCGTTTAACGGTTATTGCCGAAGGCGTGGAAACCCAGGCACAGTGTGATTTTCTCAAGAAACATCAATGTGATGAAATTCAGGGCTATTTGTTCGCAAAACCAATGTCGAGTGAAGATGTCGAAAACCGGTTTGGATTCATCAACTCATCTTCGGCGTGATTTGAATTCTGGAGCGTTGTTTCATCCATCATTAGACGAAAATAAGGTGATCTTTAGCGCAATTGGCCAGGCCAATAAATAAAATGGCAAAAATTATAGTGGTTAACCACAGCTACGTAGCGGCCCAAAGGCTGATAAAAACTAAAACAGCAAAACCAGGACGATGCTATCAATGAATGACCGCAAGCGGTTTTTCCTGACGTTTAAGTGAATAATTCCGACGGTTCATGAATAACTGCACAGATTGATAGCACGAACAGGTCGATAGTTTGGTAGTTACAGACTGGTGAGATGCTTGTCAGATGCCCGACAACACGTAAGAATATGTTATGGATAAACCTCTTCTTGATTCATTTAGCGAATACGTAGACTTACTGCTCGACGCCATTTGTGCTGTGGATGAAGACAGCCGGATTATCTATATCAGCAATGGAGCGCATCGCGTTTTCGGCTATCCAGCCGAAGAATTGATAGGTAAAAGAATGCTGGATCTGCTTCATCCCGAAGATCACGATAAAACCCAGCAAAGTATTGATAGTGTTATGCAGGACAAACATGTCCTGGATTTTGAGAACCGCTATATACGAAAAGATGGTCAGGTGGTGCATCTGCTGTGGTCCACCAGCTGGTCAGACAAGCACAAAATGCGATTGGGCGTTGCCCGTGATATCACTCGTATTAAAGCCGCAGAGGAAATGCAAAATTCGCTGATTGCGATATCAGACACTGCGCACCGAACCAACGGCATCAAACAGATCTGCCAGCAAATTCTCTTTCATCTCGACTCTCATATCTCCATCGCGACCTTCGGTGTTGAAGTCTCGCCCATAAATGATTCTAAATGGCACACCATTTTTGAGAGTGTGGGCGGATGCATGCATATGCTGAAAAATGAGGTGAAGCTTCGCATTGCCAGTGATAATCAAATCGCGCTCGAAAAAATTGATGACAAATTAATGTTACTGGTGCCGCTGGTGTTTGATGAAGAGTCTCACGGCATTATTGGCCTGGCTTTAATGGAACAAGATTATTCGCTGAATGAAAACGATAGAGCGTTATTGACCTTCACGGCATTACAGGTTGCCACTGCAATTGAACGCCATCAACGATTTGAACGACTACAACATCTGGCTTTATATGATGCGTTAACCGGCTTGCCCAATCGGGAATTATTTCAGGATAGGGTGCAACGTTCATTATTAAGAGCCAAGCGTGAACAAAACCATTTTGCTCTGATGTACATGGACCTGGATAAATTCAAAGAGGCCAATGATACCTATGGCCACGCAGCCGGTGATCAACTGTTAAAAGAATCAGCAAGACGCATTTCGGATTGTGTGCGAGAAACCGATACCGTCGTAAGATTTGGTGGAGACGAATTTGTCGTGCTGTTGGATACTGTGGAAAACCGCAAAGGTGCATTGGGAGTAGCCGAAAAAATCCGTTTGTCACTGTCAGAACCCTATGAATGGCAAGAACATGAAATAGAACTTTCTGTCAGTATTGGTATCGCTTTGTTTCCCGAACAGGGAGAGCAAATTACCCAACTTATCGCTGCCGCCGATGAAGCCATGTACAAAGCCAAAAAGCGTGGCAAAAACTGTATTCGTTGAACAGTTCAACGATTGTTTAAGTTGCCCCTGGAAGTGCGATTTTGTTTTATCCATTTCTCTTCGAACTCACTAATGGTGAGAGGGTAGGAGAAGAAATAACCCTGAGCATAATCACAGCCTAAGATTTTTAATTCATTCGCTGTTTCTTCATCTTCAACACCTTCAGCCAAGGTTTTCATACCAAAAATCTGTGCCGTTGAAATGATGGTTTTAACGATCGCCATATTTTTACTGTCATTGAGCATATTGCGGATATAGAACATATCGATTTTGAGAATGTCAGCCTCAATGTTTCGCAGGTAGCTGAGCGAAGAATGTCCCATCCCAAAATCATCAATCGCCAGAACAAAGTTTTCCTGTTTGAGTTTTTTAATGATTTCTATCGCAGTTTCGGGGTCATACATGATTCCGGTTTCGGTCAGTTCCAGCTCAAAATCCGCCGGGCTTAAACCCGATTGTTTTACCTCGGCAATAAATTCATCAATGAAAACCAAATCATCAATACTTTTAGCAGAAATATTGATTGCCATGCGAATCCCCTGAACCGTAAACAAAGTATGACCTTGTTTTTTCCAGGCGTTCAGGGCACGAGCCGTTAACTGTAAAACCAGTTTAGTGACTTCATTGATTAAGCCGCGTTCTTCGGCAATAGGAATAAATACACCGGGTGGAACACTACCCAGAGTGCTGTCATCCCAGCGTAACAGTATTTCGGCACCGGTAAGTTGATGGGTCTGAGCATTAACTTGAGGTTGAATTCGGATAGAGAAACTATCGGGATCAAATTTCAGTGAATATTCAATCCGTTTCGCGATGAGGGAGCGGCGTTGGATTTCTTCGCCAAGTTTTACGTTAAAAAAGTAACTGGGTTGTGATTTTTCTTTAGCAATATCCAGGGCGATTGCGGCACCACGGGTAAGCGTTTCAAAGGTCTCTGCATCTTGTGGAAATAAAGCAATACCAGTTCGGGTATTCACCATGACTTTTGAGTCTGCAATCGTGAAAGGTGCCTTTAATGTATCCTGCAATCGTGCCACCATCATTGCTGCGGCATCTGCAGATTTCACTACCGCTGCCAAGGCAAAGACTTCACCATTGATTCTGGCAAGCGAATCAAATTCCCGATCAATTGCTCTTTGATCGATATCGAAATTTCTGTGGTCATCGCTAAAAACATAACGTATCAAGGTATCGGCACTTCTGATGGTACTGGCAATACGTCGGCCGACAGCGTGCAACAAATCATCTCCGGCGATATAACCAAGTGTTTCTTTCACATCTTCGTGATTGACCAAATCGAGGTAAACAACTGCGATGGTGTAGTTAAAGCGTTTAGAGAGTTCCAGCAGATGTTTGACACGATCACTAAACAGATTTTTGTTGGCAAGCCCGGTTAATTCATCAAAATACGCCAATTGTTTAATTCTATTTTCTTTGGCCCTTATTTCAGTCAAGTCGCGCCACACCACCTGAATGCAAGCCTCTCCATGAAAGATAACTGGGGTCAGGGTTACCTCGGTAGGTGTATTCTCACCATGGATGGTGTTTTGCAGCCATTCAAAGCGTTGATAGCCCTCAGTCAATGCTTTGGAAATATAATGTTTGGCAAGATTTTTACTGGATTCCCTACTTTGGTTTGCAGAAGAAATCTTTAATGGAGATAGACCGATCAAATCCTGACGTGATGACACGCCATAAAGCTTAACGGCGGCATCATTACATTCGGTAATGACCATATCTTTGTTAATGATCCCGATCGCATCAGCTGATTTTTGCAATAAAATCGCAATCTGTGTTTCATTTTGCTGACGTAATTCATCGTTTTCATGCAAAGTTTCGGTTAATTGATCACGTAGTTTCCGTGCCTCATAGAGGCTTTCCAAGGTTTCCAGAATGGGCGTCAGACGTTTTACTGTCTTCTCGGTGTAACCTTCTTCGGCATTTGCCAGCCCTATCATGCCGACAATATTGCCATTGTGATAGAAGGGGAGACCCAGATAGGAGTTCAATGTGGGATGCCCTTCGGGAACGCCCCCAGAACGGCTATCTGAATTTGGTGAGTTGGCAATAACCGGTTTACCGGTGGTCATAACGCTGCCAAGCAAGTTATGGTGGTTATGAAACTCCAGTCCATTAGCCTGATTGGATTCATACAACGCCCGGGTTTCATCATTCCATGCAATATTAGTCAGCGCTCGAAGCTTCAGGTATGGGGCATCATTCTCGTCATGTAGTACATCGCCAATCAAACCAAAAGCGCTATTGGTGAATTCGATGAGCTCGTTTAACAGCAACTCCAAAGCACTGTCATACGATGCATTCAGAATAAAAGCCTTTTGAATACGATCGATGGTTTGTTGCAGATTTAATTGATCCTCATATTTATCAGAAACTTCTTGTCTGGCAGCATGGATCGACTTATGACTTGCATACATGTATGCATCAAATGCCAGAGTAATATCTAATAAGGCAACTTTGTATAACGCGTTGATGGAGGGTTCAATTAAAGCGGGCGTTTGTGAGAGAATTTTAGCAATGTAATGGCAGGTCAGTTCTAGGTAAACGGCGTAAGAGCCAATGTACCACTGCGTTGTCAGACCCACTCGTTCATGGGCAATACCAACACGAATACGATCCTTGGCGTAATCCAGATCATATTCACCAGCAGTCAGTCTACGAAAATAAGTTTTTTGGGTGGATTGTAGTCGGGCTCGGACTTCAGGATCTGCCAGTAACTCCTGAGCAAAATCGAATGACATCAAATGGTCGTAAAATGCGTTAATCAGCTCGGTTTCATAGATCTGCAGGGGCACATGCAAGGCAAGAAGTAGCTCAATGTCTTCAGTACGTAGGCGGATCAAATCCTTGCGGTTGTGAAAACTCGTCTCATTGAGCGATATATGTCCAAATATATCTTCCATCGCGTGCATCATCCTTAACATCCATTTTTCTAAGAGCCGCTTTGCAGAGCTAAAGTTTCAACTTTTTAATCAATTGATGACTAATTTAGTCAACTATTTATGCGGTGTTTAAAATATACTGCTTTTACGTGAAAATGCATAATCCGCTATTGGGTCTGATTTCCCAGCGCCAGTTAGCGCTAGCCTATAATGCCCCTCCAACTTAGAACAGCAATGGCAACGCCGATAATGACACCTAACAAACCCAGAATTAAGTCACTGTAAGGTTTGTCTTTTCTGGGGCCAGGGATCAATACTGATTCAGATGGATTTTTCGGGTTGTAATAAATTTTGATATCACTATTAACTGGGTATTGATCGGCAAACTCTAGAGTTTCCGGGTACATCATCGTATAAAAGGCGGGTAATGTTCCAGTGTAGTTCTGGCCATTAATTTGGTAGTTATATTCTACATTCAGCTTTTCAACTTCTTTTATTTGCCCACCTAAATTTCGTGAACCCCAAAGCAGCACTTCAGTCAGTTGTCCAGTAACGCTGGGCCAACGTTGGCTTGCCACTGCTTTCTGATAACTGGTCACAGAATGCTTTAACAAATAAATGCCAAATAGGGTTAACGCCGATCCTGCTAATAAAGCTATGTTCATTGCTTTAACTCTTTAATGTCAAACGCCATGCTCAGCCTGGATTTTTAATAAAAACATCATAAAAAATATAATGTTAATAAACATAAGGCCTCGCACTAGCTTTTATCCAGATTGTTGTTAATTTTGTTCATGAATCACTACAACAATATCTTCAGCATCACCAAGAATTACCGTGGTTTTATCGAGCCGTTCAGCACCTTGGGCCCAACTGCTTATCAGTTGTAATGAGAAAATCTTTTTAAACTTTTATCTTTCCATGATTAATTGAGTAGCTCTCAGCTAATCCACGTTGAGGGTATAAACGAATTTCCACTTCCACAAATTCACCCTTTAGCAATTTTTTTTGAAAGGTAGCAATCCTTTATGGTCTGTGCAAATTTGCTAATCATCCTCTTTATATGCAATTGATAACGATTTAGATTAAGGTTAACATGTTGGGCTTTTAAAATTTAAATGGAGAAATTGATGCCACGGAAAAAGCTCTCACAACAAATGTTGTTTTTGTTACCAACGCTATCCTTATCGCTCGGGGTAATGGCCGATGAAGACGCTGTTAAACTGGACGAACTAACCATCACTTCAACCCGCTCTGACACACTGCTAAAAGATTCTCCACAGGTCGTTACCGTTATAAGCCAGGAAGAAATTCAGCAGCAAATGGAATTCTCCAGCGATACCTCTCAGGTGCTCAGCAGTTTGCTCCCATCTTTTTCTCCCAGCCGACAAAAATTGAGCAGTGCAGGGGAAACCTTTCGTGGTCGCTCTCCTCTGTTCCTGATAGATGGTGTTCCACAATCGAACCCATTAAGAGACTCTCAACGTGATGGGCACACCATTGATTTATCAATGGTTGAGCGTATTGAAGTGATTCATGGGGCAAGTGCCATTCATGGTTTGGGTGCTACCGGTGGCATTATAAATTTTATTACCAAGCGACCTACGGCCAATACACTAAAGCAACGTATGTCGGTTTCAACCACCATGCCGACCAACAAAATTGATGCTGAAACCATGGGCTATCGGGCTGATTACAGCTTGCTGGGAAGCCAGAATAATTGGGAATACAGTCTGGGCTTGAGTTATGAAACGCAAGGCCTGTATCTGGATGATGACGAGGATCCTATCGGCGTCGATAACACACAGGGTGATCTGATGGATTCACGCAGCTATGACGTCTTTGCCAAATTGGGTTACTGGTTTGATGATAATCAGAACCTGGAATTGTCCATCAACCGTTTCCAGTTGGAAGGGGATAATAACTACACCAGTGTCGATGGCAATTTGGCCAACGGTACCCCCACAACCTCCATTAATGCGACCCCAATGGGGGATGCACCGAGAAACCGGGTATTAACTACCAGCCTGACCTATAAAAACTTTGATTTGGCGGGAATGGAATTTACCGCCCAGGCTTATCGGCAGGAATTTGAAGCATTATTTGGTGTTACAGACTCCACAAGTTTTGTTGACCCGGTTCTGGCCCCGGAGGGTTTTGATCAATCACAAAATGAATCCGATAAAAACGGCGCCAAATTCACCTTAATGAAAGATGGCTTATTTGATGACAAGCTCAAACTTACAACCGGTATCGATATCCTTGAAGACACCACCGAACAGCGTTTAATGCTGACCGGTAGAAGTTATGTGCCAGAGACGCAATTCAAAAACTACGCACCCTTTATTCAAGCGCAATTCAAGCCAATGGAATCTGTAGTATTCAATACCGGTTTACGTTACGAAAAAGCCAAGTTGAATGTCGATACCTATCAAACCGTGGCAAGTAAAAATGGTGTGACAGTGGAGGGCGGTAATCCTGAATTCAGTGAAACATTATTTAATATTGGTACGGTAGTCAGCCCAACCTCCTGGTTGAGCCTGTTTGCTAACTATTCTGAAGGTTTCGGTATGCCAGATGTAGGCCGGGTTTTACGTGGAATTGATACACCAGGACTGGACGTCGATAATTTTCTCGATTTAAAACCGATAGTGACAGAAAACAGTGAAATTGGCCTTCGTATTGATTGGCAGCAAGTCAACTTTGAAATCAGCTATTACCAATCAGATTCTGATTTGGGTTCCCGACTGCAACAAGTTGGTGATGATTTTTTCATCCAACGTGAAGAAACTGAAATTACTGGTGTAGAAACGACTTTGGGGTATCAAGTAAATAAAGCCAACCATCTGCAACTCAGTTATTCACATATCAATGGTCGCTCAGATAGTGATGGGGATGGTCAGGTAGATAGAGATCTGACCGGTGCTGATATTCCACCAAATCGTTTAATCGCCAGCTGGTCAGCAAACTGGTCACCTAAAGTAAGCTCTTTTATTCAGGCTAGTCACAACTTTACTCGCCGGTTTGATGAGAACCCTGAACTGGATTTCGACAGCTATACCCTGGTCGATGCTTCAGTCGGCTATAAACTACCAGCCGGTAAACTCAACCTGGCGTTTGCTAATCTGTTGAATAAAGATTACTTCACCTACTATTCACAGTCTGCACAGGCCAATCCAACCCGTTATTTTAAAGGTCGTGGCCGGACGGTAACGTTGGGTTACTCACTGGATTTTTAACAGCAGATTATCTTGGGCTTCGTGCCTTAGTACCGACTTACCATAAACGCTCGTTCCCACGCTCTTGTGTGGGAACGCGCTTATACAAAAAATTCCAAACCTATTTAAGTCACTAAACTCTTTAATCAGGAATCTCTGCTTCAACCAGCTTGGCCAGTTGTTCAAGTGATTCTTGCCATCCCAGATAACACATTTCAACTGGAATGACCGCTGGAATACCTTCCTGAACAATACTCAATTCCGTTCCACAACTCACTGATTTTAAGTCGATTGAAACCACCATTTCACCGGGAAGATTTTCGTCATCAAAACGATCCGTGTGGCGAATACGTTCATTAGCCACAAGCTCTACAAATTCGACAGTGAAAGTATGACTGTTGCCAGTACCGAAGTTTGTGAAAGACATCCTGTAGCCACCACCAGCGCGAACATCAATTTCATGGACCGTCCCAATAAACCCATAGGGAGGGAGCCAATATTCTAAAGCGCTTTTCTCTGTAAATGCCTTATAAACTCGCTCGGCTGGAGCTCGCAAAACGCGGTGTAATCGAACTGTACCTGTTTCATTCAACATAACAATATCCTTAATTTTGATTTATTCAGATTAGGAATAAATCAGTTAGTAGCTGTAGTGGAACAGAATTTCCAACTTGAAGCTTTGGAAGACCTCTGTCTCTACTGGATTGTCGAACGAGACTTCACGAGATCGACACTGTGGGGAAAAATTACTACATAGGGGAAGGATATAAAAAGACTGAGTTGGCTAATCCACTGATTCTCAAGAACAATATTTACAATTCATATATAAATTTATAGTTGTTGAAATGCAGCAGGTTTTGACACTGTTCCACATAAGTTTTATTTGAATAAAGAATGCATGGTGGGGCGCAAAACGAATGATGATATTTCCGGAAGCAGCTGGCGCCTGCCGGCTGATAGTCGTCGATCCAATCAACCAGAATGCGCTTGTCGGTTTATAAAAACAGCTGATAATGGAAAATTCTGAACTGAAACCTGTTTACATAATTGCAGGATGTTCTTCTAATTCAGTGAAAAGGGTATTTATTATTATTCTTTGCTGTGCTTTCAAGGCTGCCATCAATTTTGCATCGCGATGATATACATCGGGTCTGAATTCCAACCGACCATCGTCTAATGCCCTAGCTGTCCAGTAGTCCATCAAGATCGGTACGCTGGCAGGCAAGGGGATATTGCGTGTCTGTTTATTAAGCAAGGCATCGTTTATTGCGTTTTGGGTTTTCTGACTTGCACCAACGAAAAGTTTGTCCGCCAGTTGTTTGGCCGCTTCCACACGTACACAGCCGGAGCTAAAGGTACGCTTGTGGCTCGCAAACAGACTCTGATAGGGAGTGTCATGCAGGAATACGGAAAAAGGGTTGGGAAAACGGAAGACCACCAGACCAAGCGCATTGCTTGGCCCCGGATCCTGACGAAGCTTAATAGGACCTGGGTTTTGCCAGTCAATAGTGGCAGGATTTAATTCACGTCCATCCCGATCCAGTACTCTGAGTCGATTTTTGGCTAGATACGCTATGCTCCGCCGAATCTCGGGCAGCTTGTCTTGACGGTAAATGGTGGGGGGCACTGTCCAAGTGGGACTGAAGGTGAGGTGGGTTATGGAGGATCGAAGGGTGGGGGTAGGGCGGCGGGCAGTCCCAACCTGCACCCTCCCTTGCCAGCCGATTTCCCCCTCATGAGTATAGGTAGCCTTTGCCCCGGCAATGTCAACCAGCAAAAGGGTGGGTGAGATTTCCCGCGCTAGCCAGCGCATACGCTCCAAGTTGATCTTTAACTGCTCCTCACGATAATTACGTGACAGATTAAGAGCGGCCAGCGTCTCGGGCCCCACAACTCCGTCTACCTTTAGGCGATGACGGGCCTGAAAATCCTTCACCATTTCCACCAGTTCTGCATCGTAGTGATCAGTGATATAAGAATGACGAACATTTTGCTGATCGAAGCCGTTGATCTGTGATGCCAATCGTTGGCGGAGAATAGAAACTCTGACATCCTCCATGCCGGGTTTCAGCAGGGGGCCAGGTGGTACGATAGGCCAACTTACCTCACTATGTAGCTCGTGCCAGTTCTTGTAAGCTGAGCGTAATTTTCGGTATGCAGGTAATTTGGGCCGGGCGCTATCAAAACTGGCGCGGATGTACTGCAGCCCCCGGCGAGCCACAACACCAAGGTTCTCAAGAGACGCGGCTTCGACCCCGCTGCTTTTATCCTCAACGAGTCGCCAGAGGGGGGCAATATCTGAACGATCGAGTAAACCATACTGCAAGTGGTAGAGCGCTGCCAGATAGGCCGTAGACGCCAATAGATCACGGCAGGCAAAGGTTTCGCCATCTGCACTGCTGATTGATCGCCATTCTTCCAGCTGCAAGAGGCCATACATCTTTGGATCCAGGCCATCCCATTTTACATCCGCAAGGGCAGCAAGCAAGGCATCATAGCGCTCAATATCCGACCACAGTGGAGCTGAGAAACTGTTACCGTATAAACTTTGCAGCCAGACCGCCTGGTACTGTGACTTGCTAGAATCCGGGACACGACAAAGTCCGCCGTCAGACATAATCGGAGCAAGATTGCTGGCAAAACCTCCTAGTGAATTATTCACCGCCAACACCTGACAGGACCATACCGAGATAGCGAAAAAGCATGCAGTTAAAGCACACCACTTTGGTAACAAAATGTACAACCTTCTTGCTCCCTTCTCCAAGCCTGTTAGAATCCCTTAACCATAACATTGTTAATTCGGGATGCGAACGAATTGTGCTGTTCGCACCATTATTGCGGTTCTGACATATTGACTCAGCCCTGATAGGGGGCACCAGAGCACTATTAGGGGAAAACATTGATGCACAAGCCCTCATCCCGGCGCCATACGACAGCTTTTATCTTTAGCCTGATGCTGCTCCTTTCCGTTCCATCTCTTGCCGCAGATAAAGCCCCAATGCTTTCGCCACTAACGGAAGACTTGGCCATTCAGGCCCCCAACATGAATCGAGCCGTACTGGACAAAGCCATTTCCGCGATGAGGTGTGCGGTCAATCATGGTGCTGACCAGGCGGACCGACTGGCGGTCATCGATTTTTCTTTACCTTCAACCGAACCACGCTTGTGGATATTTGATTTGAACAGCCGTTCACTGATTCTCGAGGAGCTGGTGGCCCATGGTCGCAACTCAGGTGACAATGTAGCGACCAAATTTTCCAATGAGGAAGGCAGCCATCAGTCCAGCATCGGTCTGTTCCGGGCTTCAGAGAGCTATATAGGCCGGCACGGTTATTCCCTGCGTATGGATGGCTTGGAACCTGGCATCAATGATCGCGCTCGAGAACGGGCAATCGTTATTCACGGTGCTGACTACGTGAACAATCAATGGATCAAACGCCATGGCCGCATCGGCCGAAGCCATGGATGCCCTGCAGTAAGCCGGGATGTTGCCGATCAGGTGGTGGATACACTTAAAGACGGCCAGTTTGTCTTTTCTTATTACCCTGATGATCATTGGCTTGCGACTTCCCCTTATCTCAACTGTCAACCCAAACGGGTGGCGGCAATTCTGCCACCAATCAACAATAAGGGTAGTTGATAGAGTCATCAGCGCGCACAAAACCAGTTTACTTGTGTACAAGCGATAACCAGTCCTGATGTCCTTAACCGTCTCATAAAGTTAGTGCTGAGATGATGTATTGTTAATGCTTCAACTTACCCCTTGATTTTCATAAAATTTAGAGTAAGCACGCATCGTTTCAATGTTCTTAATGCACTCATTAAATAAGTTTTACGCTACCAACATAATTAACCATCCAGCATTAATTACAAACCGAGTGTGTAATTCACATAAGCAGTGGCTGAGCCAGTACTTTGAAAAGGTAATTGTTGGTAGTAAAAATCTACTGCAATTCGTTGATTACTGGCGGGGCTGAAATAAGCACCAATGCTTGCCACAGGACGCGTGCGATTAAGACTGTCGTTAAAATTTTCACTGGTTAAGCCACTGACGCCCGTCGCTGTTAAATCATCTACGGAGTGAGAAAGGTCGTGTTCAATACCCACGCTACCAGTGAGATTCACTTTGTCTGTCAGTTTTTGATTGAGCTTCATACCCACTAAAGCAACGGTTGAACGGTCTTCAAGAGCTGCATAGGTTAAAGGCGAAGAGATAGAACCTTCTTCTGTATAGGCATCCTGTTTGATTCGGGTATAACGCAAAGCGGCATATGGCCTGACTAATGTTCTCGCTTGATTCACTAGGAAGCTGTAACTCAACTCACCCACATAACTTTGTGTATTGATGGACGTGTCACCAACACCGGCTTCTGAGGTATTCAAGATTTCGCGGGTGGTTGTTAAATTTTTATCTTGGTAGGCATTGGCGATTTTAAATTGATAACCCAAGTGGTCAGCATTTTGATTCCAGACTATAAATATTCCCATCAGTGGATTTGCATTTGAAATATCCACACTGTCGACGGTATCAGTATTGAAATTGTGGTTTAAAAAGCCACCAAAGCGAATGGTTGGTGTGGCTTTGTAGCCCACTACGATTACGGCAGAAGTCTCATGCGTGCTGGGATTATCCACATAGGTCTGTTGACCACCCACAGAGACACAAAAACCTCTGGTATCAAATAAATCACAGTCATAAGTGTTCATGTTGGCAAAGTTTGTAGCGATAAGCTGCTGTGAAAATCCGCCGCGTAGGTCTGATGCTAGAGATTGAACAGAGGCTTGGGTATCAACAACGGATGGACCGGCAAATTCAAATAATAGATCCCAGGCATTTAAAATGGACTCATTCGCTACCAGACTGTAGTTATAGCTGCCATAAGTACCTGTTGTGCCCGATATATCGGCTATAGACGTAAATTCTTGCAGGACATTCACATATCTTCCTTCGGAGACGACTGATGCATCGACACCGGGAACAAGTGTGGTTCCCTTATTACCATATATATTAAGGGCCATACTGCCAGAGGAACGTGTACCGTAAAGCTGACCATAATCCGTAGGGCTATTGATAATGATGTTGTAACTTTCGGGCAAATTACCCACGATTTTTATCGGGTTAGAAAGTCGTGCACCTTGTAAATTATTAAAAACCTTTATCGAGGCATTAACGTTGTTGATGCTTCCGAAAATACCGTTATAGTTGCCAAAATCACCCGTAATACGACCGACATTGGTTAATGAGTTGATGGTTGCTGCATTAGTAATACCGTATCTTACCGAACTCGACATTTGGCCAAAGTTAATCACCTCAACGTTGCCAGGCGAACTATTCCATAATCCCCATTGGTAATAGGTATCGATGGTTCCGTAATTGACTACTCTAGCTGATGTGGCGGTGGCCAAAATCACCACAGATCGACCCTTGACACCAGAAAACGCATCATTATATACCGTAACACCGGAGGCAATCGTGACATCCGCTCCGGTATCAAGGGTTAGTCCTTTTACATTATCTCCATTACAACTGGCTGTCACTTCCAGGGGAGTTGTGACTGTCACGCCGCCATTACACAGGGCAAAAGCAGGTCGGGTAAACAACACCAATAAGATGGAAATAATTAACTTCAACTCTGTTACTCCAGTGAGCAAGCATTAATACTGCAAATTTTTTGGTTGAGCAGCGGAAAGTAAAACTACGTTTTTTTATTGAGATTACTAATCGCTTAGAGTCGAAGTTGATAAGTAACTTATTATTTCAATTGATTAAATTTATTTTGCTAAATGCCTTTGGACTTCATTCTTGAGCACTTCAATTACGGCACTCAGACCAAGACTTTAGGAATTTTTCACAGGTTATCACTTTTTAAATGACGTGGTTAAAATTGTTTATAAAGTATTCCAAATTCAGCATAAAAAATAATTAAATAAGGGGGATTTGTTTTTCACTTCTTCTGTAACTTAAAAATATAATTAATGCATATAGAGAAAGCTACATATTAATAGCCATGTTTATATTTTTATCTTATAAATAGAAATCAAAACAAATTCATTGGTCGAAGACAAATTTGAGTGATAGCGGTAAACCCATTCCTAAATTTTTCTGAACGATTTACTCAATTAGTGTCAAAACATTAACTGACTAATCAATCAGAGGAGTTATTTTGTTGATTAAGGATATGCGTCCACTGCTGTTTGGTGTGCTCACCTTTTCATTAATCCCTGCCTGTTCCAGCGAATCTCAACGGGCCAAGCAAAATCTGGCAGCACCATCTGAAAGTGGTGTTTTACACGTTGCTACACGTAACGGTTCAACTACCTATTATTTAGACCGTCATGAAAATCCTGCCGGACCTGAATATGCGTTAATAACAGATTATGCTGCCGCACGTGGTTGGGAAGTGGAGTGGACAATGTATGACTCCACCTCAGCGGTAATTAAAGCACTTGACAATTCGTCAGTACATCTGGCCGCAGCAGGCCTTACTCTTAACTCACTTCGTAATGCAAAATACGCTAAGGGACCAGCACATACCGAAGTGACCGAACAACTGGTTTGTCATCGGGAACTGCGTCCATTACCTGATTCATACGATGGTTTAACTGACTTTGAGATTGTGGTGACGGAAGATTCCAGCTACGTAGACACTCTCAAAGAAATTAATGCTAATTATGCTGACATACAGTTTCGTGAAGATTCACGAACCAGTGAGTTGATTCTTACTGCGGTGGCAGAAAAAAACATCCCATGCACAGTGGCTGACGCCAATATCGTCAATATTATGCAACGGCATTTTCCCTATCTGGAAGTTGCCATGGATCTCACCGATGGCCGTAATCTCGGCTGGTATGCACCTAATAAATTCAGAGACATTGCTAACGATGCTCATGAGTGGATGAACAGCCGTGAAGGTGATGAAGCCATTGGTCGGATGGAAAGTCGTTATTACAGCTATATCAGCGAGTTTGATTTTGTTGATTTACGTGCGCTCAATCGTAGTATTGATAAACGCCTCAAACGTTATATCGATGAATTCGAAACAGCAGAAGAAAGCACTGGCATGCCTGCAGACCTGCTGGCCGCCCTGGCGTATCAGGAATCAAACTGGAATCCAAAAGCGGTATCCCCAACGGGAGTGCGTGGCATCATGATGCTAACCCAGGCAACAGCAGAAGAACTAGGCGTGGAAGATCGCACTGATCCTGAAGAAGCTATTGATGGAGGCGCGCGCTATCTTGCTGATCGCCATCAGCGCTTACCTGAATCAATTCCTGAACCCGATCGAACATACCTGGCACTTGCCAGCTACAACATTGGTCGAGGACATTTATTAGATGCCCGGCAGCTAGCCCGTGATTTAGGTAAAAATCCGAATTCCTGGTCAGATATGCGTGAGGTCCTGCCATTGAAAGCGGACAAACGATATTACCCCAGCACCCGTTATGGTTACGCTCGAGGTTATGAACCTGTTCATTTTGTGCAACGTATTCGTAACTATCGTGATGTGATTAAGCCGGTTTTTACAGATTAACATCACAAAGAAAACGGGTAGGTTGGGTTGAGTTTACGAAACCCAACAATTCCATACATATCCTGTTGTCCTGTTGAACTTGTAACGTTTAAGAGAATTGTTGGGCTTCGTACCTCAGCGCCAACCTACCATACACCTCGTTCCCTTGCTCCTGCGTAGGAACGGACTTAAGCTGTAAATCTTACTGGCAAAGTTGTAAAAAGTTCATTTCCTGAGAATCTGAAATGTTGGGCTAGAAACCAACAGGCACGGCCAGTAACCATCTCCGAGGTATATTTTCAACTGGCATTGTCCTTGCGTTAATTGCTGGTAGACAACTTAAGCGCTTAGACCATAAGTAAGGTTAGCGCTCAACTTATCAGGAGGACAACCAATGCAAAATTCAGCGAATAATAGTAAATCTCTGCAAGGCAAAAAAATTGCGTTTCTCGTGACCGACGGCTTTGAGCAAATCGAATTGACTACGCCTTGGGAGCAAATCAAGCTTGCCGGCGCCGAAACAGAGTTGATAGCGCTCGAAGAAGGCAAAGTTCATGGCTTTAACCATCTCGACAAAGGGGATGCGTTTCAAGTAGATAAAAGCGTCGCAGATGCATCAGCCGATGATTATGATGGTCTGGTTTTACCTGGTGGCGTAGCTAATCCGGATGCACTGCGAACCGACGAAAATGCGGTTGATTTTGTCCGTGCTTTCTTCACTGAACAAAAACCTGTGGCAGCAATCTGCCATGCTCCATGGACGCTAGTCGAAGCAGACGTTGTTCACGGAAGAAAACTCACATCATGGCCAAGCCTGCGGACCGATATTAAGAATGCCGGTGGCAACTGGGTAGATCAGGAAGTAGTGGTGGATCAAGGGCTGGTGACCAGCCGGAAACCAGACGATTTAGAAGCTTTCTGTAGCAAAGCTATCGAGGAATTCGCCGAGGGTAAGCATGACCGCCAGCGGGCCTGATTAGACAGATTCGAGATCGAAAAGGGGGCGGGTTTATTTTAGTTAAATAAATCCGCCCCTTTTTTTTAGTTAATTGACACCTGGATTTTCAAAATAGGGTAGGTTGGGTTGAGTCTACGAAACCCAACAATCTCTTAAATAATAAAATAAGCGTGGATTTTTAATTGAGTCTGACCTCTTTGATCATTAAGCACGGTATCAGTTCAATTTACTTTCAATACCATGTAACTAATGACGATATATCGCAGAAATTTACCTGCAGTAACCAATATAAGAAACCACTTTAAGCGAACCCGCAAAACACCTGCCATAACGGTTAATGGGTCACCGATTATTGGAACCCAAGCAAAACACAACGCAAACATGCCGTATTTAACAAAGCGCTGTTCTGCTCGCACGAAATCAACTTCTGACATCCTTAACCACTTTTTTACCACAACCAAGCTACCCCAGTAACCTAGAGCGTAGTTTGTGAGTGAACCCAAAACATTTCCTGTTGTTGCAATGATGACTAGCGTAGTGGGGGATAAACCATTCAGCAATAAAGCACTCAAAACAATTTCTGAGCTTAAAGGTAAAATCGTCGCGGCTAAAAATGCAGAGATAAAAAGACCAATATGTCCGAGTTCTGATAAATATTCCATGATGCTTAATGTCTGTAGCACGGACAAAAATTGAAATAAATGGGGTCAGTTACCATTGATAGTTGTGAAGCAAATTTCAATCGACTCTGACCCTATTGTTCCACATGCTGATTAGTGGCAGTGATAAGGTTTTGAACCTGCATGGCAACATTTTCCCGGAGGGCTGTCTTTACGGCAGCCACCGCTATGAGCTAGAGCTGTTGATGTGAAGACTACAATTGAAAGAAGTAGCAAAAACTTTTTCATGGGTATTCTCCGATATAGTTATTGGCATATATCTAAACCTCCATGTTTAGTAAAAACACAATATCACCAGAACTATGATTTAGCTCACTTTTTGGCCGGTGTTGCCAGTTTTGCACTCCGACCATATTGATCTGCATTAGCAGGTGATGTGAATTTCAATTGAATTTTCAAGTTGGCTAACCCCTTGATACACAGGACTGAGCCCAGTTCAACAGCTTAACAAACAGACCTTTCAGTTCTGACTGCAATGCAGCAGCACGGGCAGCAGAATATGGAGCAGGAGAGTCACCTTGAACTTCGTGCATGTAGCTTTGCTGAGCTATTTCCAACTGCAACCCGTGAACCTGACTGGAAGGCTGGCCATAATGACGGGTTATCCAGCCACCTTTAAACCGACCGTTATGCACGAAAGAAAAATTACCACCGGATAAATGCTTTTCGACCAGAAGGGCAAGGTCTGGTGCGCAGCTTCGACCACTATTCGTACCCAGGTTCAAGTCGGGCAAAGTGCCGTCGAACAGTCGTGGACATTGTGAACGAATCGAGTGGGCGTCAAACAGAATGACAATGTCGTGATCCAGCAACAACCGCTCCAACTGGCCCCGAATAGCGGCATGGTAGGGTTCAAAATACTGCTTTTTACGACGTTCAACCTCTGCGTCGTCAAGAGGCGCTGAATACAGCGGCTGACCATCAAAACGGGTTGTTGGGCAAAGCTCTGTAGTGGCCTGTCCAGGGTACAATGACTGACCGGAAGGATCGCGGTTTACATCGACCACGCAGCGGGAAATAGTAGTACGAACAGTGGATATTCCCATTGAGCTGACAAAATCGTACAACTGGTGCACATACCAGTCGGTATCTGTCAGGGCTTGTTCGGTCGAACAGGCAAGCTGAGATTGGATAGAGTCGGGGATTTGCGTTCCGGTATGCGGTAAGCTCACCAGTACGGGGGCGCTACCCTGATTGATTTCAAGCCATTCGGTTGTCATCATTGAAGCTCCAAAATAAAACTTTGAGTTGTGTCCTTTCTCAGACCGTAAGCCAAAGGTGGGAGAGAACCTTGCAACCAAATCGTGCATCAATGGGGTCAGACACCATTGATTGTTGCTTGGAGCGACTAGATTTGAAGTGAATTTCAATCGAGTCTGATCCCTTTGATCTCTCTGAATTTTTAAAAATAGGGTAGGTTGGGTTGAGTTTACGAAACCCAACAATCTCGTGAGTAATTAATCAAGCGTGGAATATCAATTGAATCTGAACCTTTTGATTTGCATATTTTCAAGTTTGCAACCCCCTTGATTTACTGCTCCCTACAGCTTAAATAAGCTCTCAAATAGTGCCTGCAGCTTATTGTGTCCCAGACTATTCATTAGCGCCACGTTTCGTATTGGAACTTGATCGACATCAGGATATTCCACAATAGCTCGCTCAAGACTCGCCTCCCGAATTAGATGCAACAAGGGGTAGGGAGAGCGGTTTGTATAATTCTCTGCATCCTCCGGATTTGTTCCACCAAATTGGTAATCTGGATGAAAACTGGCGATCTGATAGGTACCTTCCAGTCCCATTTCCAAAAGGAGGTTATCGGCATTACTCAAAAACTGATTGTAGTCATAAAAGTCCTGCAATACATTTGAGTGTATCAGCAGCGTAGTTTCAACTGACGGATCACTATTGAGCAGTTCCAGCTCGTCTTGCAGTGACATCAACAATTGTTCTTCCGTTATCGCTCTTGTGGTAGCAAAGCGCACCCGATTGTTCAGCATCTCATACTTAGCAAACGGGCAAAGATTCATTTCCATCACAAAAGTGTTAACCCACTGCCGGACCGATAGAACAATTTCCTCGTCATTTCGGATCTCACTTGGTCGTGATAATTTCTTCATTTGTCTTTCATATATCGTTACCCAAAATAAAACACTCTGACCCTATTGATTCACTGACCCCATTGATTCATTGTCTGTAGCAAGGGCAAAAATTGAAATAAATGGGATCAGATACCATTAATTGTTGTGAAGTGAATTTCAATTGTTTCTGACACCTTTGAAATGCCACCTTTTATGTCCACCTTATACTAAAGTCTCTAAGAATTTCGAAGCGCCATCAAAACTGAAAGTTACTTCCCTATTCCCGAAAAATTTTAACCAGTGCTGTTTTAATCCATCTTGCTCAATTGGATTGAGAAAATCAACGACATGAATTTTGGCATTTTTACGGGTCATTCTCGACAGTAATTGGCGCATCTCGAAATCGGCATAAGGCAATGAATAACCAATAAAAACAATTTGATCTGCTTCGGAAATCTCTATCCCAGCATTTTGCCAAATAATCCTGTATTGAGGATTAGATAGGTCTTTTAAATAGGTGGGCATTATTAAGTTGGCTGTTAGTAGATGTTTGCCTTTCTCTTCTGGAAAATTAGTATCGCAATGACGACAAGATGTTGGATCGAAGAAATTATCCAAAGTTTGCTTTATAAAAAACTTGGTATAAAGCCTAGAACATCTAGGACATTGCAACCAATTCAGTGAACCATGCAGTTTCAATAATTTAACATTAAATCCACCTTGCCCTAGCTTTTCTAAACCGGGTTTTACAGTATCATCATTTTTATCTATAGAGCTTATGTAACAACAATAATCTACAACACCATTGTATTTATGGTTTGATTGCAATACCTGATAGATTGAGTTATCTAGAAGAATATCCCAGTTAGTACTTATAACACTTACTGGATCCTCATTCCTGTATTGGTCACTAGCTCTAGTCGATGATTTTTCAGCTAAAAATTTGGCAAAGGTATCTATGTATTTTTTTGATTTATTGGGTTCGTTTAATAAAAGTTGTATCGTTCGGCCAATAACGAAGAAGACTGACTCTCTGACTTGCATTATTTTGCCGAGACCAATACCTCTAAACTGGGCACTTTCGCTTAAACATCTATCTAATGGTGTAAAGATATCCTCTAAATCAACAGTTGAAAATTTGTCTTCTGATACATTTAATTGTTCACTGATAAAATTGGTAAATTCTTCAAATCGTTTATCATCAAAATTTGCCTTGTCAGCATCACGAAGTCTAAAGGCTTCACTTATGATTGATCTCTGGATCGGGGCGCCTGCTTCTACAGAAAATCCTGCACCTAATATATAGACCGTTTTCATATTTCCCTATACCTGTTTAGTTAGAAAAAAACTAACAATACACTAATGCCTTTTCACATGTTTTTGGACTTTATTGCAGGGGGGGGGCAAAACAGGACAGACACTATTGAGAATAGATGATGCATTTTGTTATGAAGATTATTTACTTACTCTGAGTCATCCAAGTCAAGAGATGCAACATATAAATCAGCAAAATCAAATTCAATCGACTCTTACCCATTTATTGCAATCTATGTGAAGAGTGATTGGATTAAAAAATAAGGTTATTACTCGCTCTTAACTCTTATAGAACTTAAACTTAAGCAGACTAGTAGAACTAAAGTGCTAGGATGAAAAAGCTTAATTCATGATTGCTGCACTTGTGAAGATAGACTAAGGTTAGATCCTTCAATATTCAGCCCTTAAAAAATAGATGAAAAAAAGAAAAATAAAAGTTTTTATTGCCACGCCATCGGATCTGACGGAGGAAAGAGAGGCTTTCCGAAATATTTTAGAATTACTAAACGAGGGATTTGGAGATGGAGCTAATATCGAGTTCGAAGCTCTAGGCTGGGAAAATGAATATGCTTCAACTGGTCGTCGTGTTCAATCATTGTTTAATAAAATGATTGATGAATGCGATGTTTTTATTTTAGCTATACATACAAGGTGGGGACAAACTGCCTCAGACGCTGCTCCATACTCTTCGTATACCGAAGAAGAGTTTTATCGAGCTTATGATAGATTCAGAGAACAATCGAAACCTGAGATTTTTGTTTTTTTTAAACAAATTGAGCGGGCTTTAGAAGCTCATCCAGACGAGCAACTTCAAAAGGTGTTAGATTTCAGAAAAAAATTAGAAGAATCTGGTGTCGACTTTTATAAAGCATTCAAAGATGTACAACAATTTAAGACTTTAATAGGTCGTCATCTTCGTGCCTATGTTAAAGGAGACCTTACATCTCTTAAACAAGGTCTTCATCCGATTATCTTACCTCTTGATGTAGTAAAAGAAATTGAAGCTCAAAAAAAGGAAGTTCAGCTTGAAGTACAAAATGCGTCTATGGAAAAAGATCAAGCATTATTACAGTTAGAGCTTAGAGATCTTAAGATGGCAGAATTTGCAGCTGCTTTATCGTTTGAGGGAAAAATAGAATATGCGAGACAAATGTTTTCGATTGTTAGTCTAGAATCTAAAAATTTAAAAATTCTTAACCTAAGCTTTTTGTTCTATCAAAGAACTGGTGATTTAGACGCTGCCGATGCGGTACTCCAAAAATGGGATGATTTACTAGTAGATAACAAAAATACTATTGAGGGAGCTGCCGTAACTGGAAATAAAGGAATTATTTTACTGAACAGAGGAAAAACTGACGAAGCTCAAAAATGTTTTCAACATGCTTTATCTATTTATGAAACGGAAAATTTTTTACCAGGTTTAGCACAGCAATTTGGGAATTTAGGTGTCGTGAACCAGATTCAATCAAAATATAAGCTATCTGAAAGGTTTTTTTTTAAGGCTTTGGATATACACAAATCTCTGAATCAACAGAGGTTCATTGGTGCTGATTATTTAAATTTGGGGGATGTTTACTCTGAGCTTGGACAGCTTGATATGGCAGATAAAATGTACCTTAAGGCTGAGAAAGTTTTTAAAGAAATTAATTCTCAGGAAGGAATAGCTAAAGTTAAAAGTAATCACGGCCACGTGTACAAAATCAAAGGTGAATACCTAAAAGCCATAGCTATGTATGAAGAGGCGGCAATAATCAATTCTCAATTGGGATCCATACAAGGAGAGGCAATTCAGTACTCAAGCTTAGCAAACATATACCGAAAAATGCGGGACTTTAAAAAATCAAAGTTTTATTTCACGAAAGCAATAGAAATAAATGAAAAATTTGGTTTTATAGAAACTCTGGCTTCAAATTATGGAAATCTTAGTCTTCTTAATAAAGATATGGGTTTAATTGATGAAGCAGAGGAATTAGCTCTTTTAGCACTAACTTTACACCGAGAAGTTAATAGTCAATCTGGTGTTGCTGCTCAATATAGCAATTTAGCAGTTTTAAGTGAAAAACGTGAGGAAATTAATAAAGCAATGGAATTTCATCATATGTCTATGGAAATAAACTCATTAATTGGACATAGACAAAATTTAGCAGTGAATTATGGAAATTTGGCAGGACTCCATCTTAAAAAAAATGAATTAGTTATTGCTGAAGAATTTTATAAGAAATCAATCGATTTAGCTTTATCAGTTGGAGACAAAGAAAATTTAGGGAATCAATATTCAAACTTAGGTGATTTATATTTATTGACAGAAGATATTGATAATGCAATTAAAATGTTCACGAGTTCAAAACAAGCTTTTTTTGAATTAAATTCATCAAAATTTGAAACAGTTGATAAAAAGTTAAAGTTTTTAACTAGTTGACTATATTAAGCATAAATTAAAATTTATTTATTTTTCAAACTGCCTCTTCAACAAAACATACAAAGCCCCAGTCCCACCATCCTCTATCGTTGCACTGCAAAATGCCAGTACGGCATCACTTTGTCTAAGCCAGTGATTGAGTTTGCTTTTTAATACCGGTTTGTTATCGCGTGAACCCCAGCCTTTGCCGTGAATGATTCGCACGCAGCGAATCTTCTGCTCTTGGCATTGTTCGAGAAAATGGGAGAGGGTGGGTTCAGCTTTGGCGAGGGTGAGGCCGTGTAAATCGAGTTCGGCTTCCAGATGTACTCTGCCACTTTTGAGTTTGGCGAATTGGCGGTTTTGAATGCCGTCACCTCGGTATTCCAGATATTCTTCGTTACCCACGGTTTCGGGGGCGAAAAGACTGGAAAACTCGCTGGTGTCATGGGGGAGTTCGGCTGCGGAGGGTTTTCTGACCGTTGGCGGAGGTGGTGGTTTTCGATGCACCAGGCGGTCGTGTTTGATGGGCTCGGCGTCGCTCATTTCATTACGAAACAAGGAAAACTCGTCGTCATCATTTTTATTTTTGTTATCTGCCATGGCCGATGTTGCCTGATTTCATGCCGTTTGATGTGACCCATTGTGCCAGATGATGCTTGTGTAAAAAATCATTTTTAGTTTAGGATGATTTCCACTTGTCGGGGTGCCCCCTCTGAATTATCAGAAAGGGCTGAGATGAAACCCGTTGAACCTGAAGAGGCTAGAACCTCCGTAGGAAACAAGCCGGAATGCCGGTACGTCTGATTGTCTGACTGTAGCCGCCGTGTATCTCCATCACCTTGTTCGCGAAAGCGCAACGTCTTCATTTCCCCGACTTTTTTATTCAAAAAGGGGAAATCAGATGTCAGCAGCCAATCCAAAAGTCATTGATATTAAAGACCGTAGTGGCATTACTACTCAGCCATTACCGGGTTCTGAAAAAATCTATATTACCGGCAGTCGTGATGATCTCCGGGTGCCATTTCGTCAAATTTCTCTGACTGATACACCGAACCGTGATCCCAGTCTGCCGGGTGAGCCGAATGCGCCGGTGATGGTTTACGACACCTCTGGTATTTACACCGATCCCACTGAAACAATCGATCTGGAAAAAGGCTTAACGCCGATTCGTCAGCAATGGATTGAGGAACGCGACGATACCGAAGTATTACCCGCATTCAGTTCCAACTTTACCCGTGATCAGGATGGTCTGGAATTTGATATTCCACTGTTCACCAATCGTCGTCTGCCACGCAAAGCCAAACCCGGCAAAAACGTCAGCCAGATGCACTATGCGCGTCAGGGATTGATTACCCCGGAAATGGAATATATCGCCATTCGTGAAAGCATGGGTCGAGCAGCGTTGCAGGCCAAAGGCGAATTACCAGCTGATAAACCCAATCACATCACCCCGGAATTTGTCCGTAAGGAAGTCGCCGAAGGTCGGGCGATTATTCCAGCCAATATCAATCACCCTGAAGCTGAGCCGATGATTATCGGTCGTAACTTTCTGGTCAAAATCAACGCCAATATCGGTAACTCTGCCACCACGTCTTCGATTGAAGAAGAAGTGGAAAAAATGGTCTGGAGCACCCGTTGGGGCGGCGACACGGTAATGGATTTGTCGACTGGTAAACATATTCACCAGACCCGTGAATGGATTATCCGTAATTCACCGGTGCCAATCGGTACCGTGCCGTTGTATCAGGCATTGGAAAAAGTAAATGGCATTGCCGAAGATCTGACATGGGAAGTATTTCGCGATACGTTGATTGAACAGGCCGAGCAGGGCGTCAGTTATTTTACGATTCATGCCGGTATACGTCTGGCGCATATTCCACTCACCGTAAATCGCACCACAGGCATTGTCTCCCGTGGTGGTTCGATTATGGCGGCATGGTGTCTGGCACATCATGAAGAAAGCTTTTTGTACACGCACTTTGAAGATATCTGCGAAATCATGAAAGCCTATGATGTGTCGTTCTCGCTGGGTGATGGTTTACGTCCAGGTTCACAAGCGGATGCCAACGATGAGGCCCAGTTTGCCGAACTGCGAACCTTGGGTGAATTAACCCATATTGCCTGGAAGCATGATGTGCAGGTGATGATTGAAGGACCGGGTCATGTGCCGATGCACAAGATCAAGGAAAACATGGATCTGCAATTGGAAGTCTGCCACGAAGCGCCTTTCTATACCTTAGGGCCATTGGTTACCGATATTGCACCGGGTTATGACCATATTACCTCGGGTATTGGTGCGGCGATGATTGGCTGGTTTGGTACGGCAATGCTGTGTTACGTAACACCTAAAGAACATCTGGGCTTGCCGAATAAAGATGACGTTAAAGTTGGCATTATCACTTACAAAATTGCTGCCCATGCCGCCGATTTGGCGAAAGGTCATCCGGGTGCACATGAACGTGATGATGCGATTTCCAAAGCACGTTTTGAATTCCGTTGGGAAGATCAATTTAACCTTGGTTTAGACCCGGATACTGCTCGGGCTTTCCATGATGAAACCCTGCCAAAACCGAGTGCCAAAGTGGCGCATTTCTGTTCAATGTGCGGGCCGAAATTCTGCTCAATGAAGATTTCACATGATGTGAAAGAAGCCTTTGCCGAGAAGTCGGAAGAGTTTAAGGCCGGTGGCAGCAAAATCTATCATCAGGTTTGATTGGACCGGATCTCGATCGCTATGAAGCATTATCTGATTATCGGTAGCGGTCTGATTGGACGCCTGACAAGCTGGCGCCTGATTCAGGCCGGTCATGCCGTGACGATTCTGTCATCAGACGATAAAGCTGGTACCGACAGTGCCGGTTTTATTGCGGCTTCAATGATCGCGCCGTTTACCGAAGCGGTGACGGCAGATCGGTCGATTCGTGATCTGGGTATTCAAAGTAAGGCGTTGTGGGATAAATGGCTGGCTGAGTTTGAACAGCCAATATTTAATCCGCAGAGCGGCACGTTGGTCGTCGCGCACGAAGGGGATAAGGCTGAACTGGCACGTTATCAACGTCGTGCAATACATATTCTGGATGCAACTGATTATCAGCAGATTGACGCTCAGCAGTTACAAAACCTGTCTCCTGAACTGGCCGAAAATTTTCGGTCGGCGTTGTATTTCCCGCAAGAGAGTTGTCTGGATAATCGCCAGTTTTATCAGCAGGTTGGTGAGTTTCTAACCGAACATGCCAACTGGCAAATAATTGACCCGATTGAAACGTTAACTAACGCCACATTGGAACAGTTGTGCCAGCAAACGCTCGGTCATTCGCTGGATAATTTTACCTCGGTGATTGATTGCCGGGGTAATGGCAGCAAAGTTGATTTGAAAGACTTGCGTGGGGTTCGTGGTGAAGTACTGCGTGTTCATGCGCCGGAAGTGAATCTGCAACAGTGCGTACGCTTAATGCATCCACGTTATCCGCTGTATCTGGCCCCCAGACCGGATCAGCAATATGTTATTGGGGCGACGGTAATTGAATCCGAAGATCGGTCACCAGTGAGTGTACGTAGTGCTATGGAATTGTTATCGGCGCTTTACAGCATTCATAAAGGTTTTGCCGAAGCCCGAGTGTTGGAAATGCGGGCGCATTGCCGTCCGGCATTACCTGATCATTTACCCATGATTCGCCAGCAGGAGTGGGGTTATCAAATCAATGGCCTGTATCGGCATGGTTATTTGCTGGGGCCGGTAATGGTCGATCAATTACTGACAACATTATCAGAACACACAGATTCGGGAGTGCGTTATGCAAGCTGAGTCGATTCAACCCATTTCACTTATTTTGAATGAACAGCCCATAGAAACCACAAGCTTTAATTTGCAGGCGTTTCTGGCTGAGCATGGCTGGATAGAAGGCCGGTTTGTGGTGGTGATTAACGACAATATTATCGCCAAATCAGCACATCCAACCTATCAATTATCAGCAGGCGATCGCATTGATGTGCTATCGCCGATCAGTGGAGGCTGACATGCAAGCATCTGACTGGACCGTTTACGGCCAAACCCTTAGTAGTCGTTTATTTATCGGCACGGCGCTTTATCCTTCACCGCAGGTTATGTGTGATGCCATCAAGGCTTCAGGTGCTCAGGTGATTACTGTGTCATTGCGTCGGCAAAGTGCCGGGCAGGCCAATAGTGGTCAGCAATTCTGGAACATGATTGAAGCGCTGGGCTGTCATTTATTACCTAATACCGCGGGTTGTTACAGTGCAGCCGAGGCAATTAAAACAGCCCATATGGCTCGTGAGTTATTTGAAACTGACTGGATCAAACTCGAAGTCTTAGGCGACAGTTTTAACTTGCAACCGGATCCGTTTGCTTTATTGGAAGCGACCAAAACCCTGATTGCTGATGGTTTTAAAGTGTTTCCCTACTGTACTGATGATTTGGTGCTGTGCCAGAAACTGGCTGATGCCGGATGTGAAGTTTTAATGCCCTGGGGGGCACCAATCGGTACTGGACAAGGATTACTCAATCCTTATGCATTGAGAACATTGCGAGAACGCTTACCGGAAATAACGTTACTGGTCGATGCGGGCATCGGCAAACCTTCTGATGCAGTGCAGGCTATGGAACTGGGTTATGACGGCATTCTGTTGAATACCGCCGTGGCCGAAGCACTTGAACCGGCACTTATGGCCGAAGCGTTTAAACAATCCATCAATGCAGGACGACTGGCATTTGAAGCGGGCATTATGCCAAAACGTGATTCCGCCAAGCCCAGTACACCGACGTTAGACCAACCAATCTGGCAGCAACATGGCTGATCATTCACAAAAAGCTATTTTATTAATAGGTGGCATGGATCCTCAAGGTTGTGCTGGTCTGACAGCAGATATTCAAACCGTGAGCCATCATGGCTTTCATCCTGTTCCGTTAATTACCTGTGTAACTGAACAGACACAAAGCGGTATGCGTGCATTAAATCCACTAACGGCTGAGAAATTTCTCAAACAATACGAAAGCTGTATTGTTGATTTTGACATTGCTGCTATCAAAATTGGTTTGATACCTGATTTGGAGATAGCCGAGGCGATTGAACGTATTCTTAAACGTCATGATGTGCCAATAGTGATGGATCCGGTGATGGCGGCTACGAGTGGGGGAAAGCAGGCTACGCCGGAAGTATTGGAGTTTGTGCGTAAATCAGTATTACCAAAAATTACCTTGCTGACACCTAATTTACCTGAGATAGAGTATCTCTCTGAGAATGTCACCGGCTCGGTGGAGAAGCAGGTCCGCCATTTAATTGAAGAAGGATTGTCAGCGTGTCTGGTGAAAGGCGGGCATGGCGATCAAAGTTTTGTCTCGGATTATTTTGCCAATGCGTTTGGCCATTTCTATTGCTATCAACCACGGTTGAATAAAAATGTTCGCGGAACCGGTTGTGTGCTGGCATCCAGTCTGGCGTGTTATCTGGCACAAGGCGAAGATATCCGTGATGCGGTGATTTTATCGCGTAGTTATATCAACCGCGGGATTCGGGAATCGCAGACATTGGGGCCGTATCAGCTGTTTTCTCATCAACAGCAACCGTTTGAACTTCGAGATATTCCACGATTGAGTTATACCCCGGATCTGATTGGAAAAAGTTTTAGTTTTCCCGAATGTCCGGAACGATTGGGAATCTACCCAGTGGTGGATAGTGCGGATTGGGTCAATCGTTTATTAACCATTGGCATCAAAACCATTCAATTGCGGTTGAAACAAACGGATAAAGCTTTTCTGAATGCTGAGATTGCCAGTGCGGTGGATATCTCTCATCAACATAGTGATATTCAGTTTTTTGTGAATGATCACTGGCGTATGGCGATTGATAACGGTGCTTACGGTGTGCATTTGGGACAGGAAGATTTACATGATGCTGATTTGCTGGAAATCGAGCAGTCCGGATTGCGATTAGGGATTTCAACCCATTCGTATTGGGAACTGGCCAGAGCCTTAGCGGTAAACCCCAGTTATATTGCCTTGGGACCGATATTTGAAACTGACAGCAAACAAATGCCATGGCAACCCCAAGGGTTTGATCGGTTAGCAGAATGGATACGCTTATTAGATGGGCATACGCCACTGGTTGCCATTGGCGGGATTGATCTGCCGCGTGCAACGGCGTTACATAAAACCGGGGTGGGGTCAGTGGCAATGATTTCGGCGATTACCAAAGCAACTGATTATCAAAAAGTCACCCATGATTTACTGACGTTATGGCGTCATTCAGCGAATTAAACGTAATTCCGTGCGGCGGTTTTGGGCACGACCTTCAGGTGTTTTATTACTCGCAACAGGCTTGTTATCACGATAGGAATGCGTTTCGATAATACCTTCGTCGATTTCAGCCTGTTCAATCAGAAAGGTTTTCACCACTTGCGCGCGTTTATCTGACAGCTCGGTATTCAGTTCTCTTCGACCAAAACTGTCGGTGTGCGATTCGATAATAATGCGGGTGATGCTGTCATCCACTTTCAGATACTCAGCCAATCGTTTCATCCGTTGAGATGCACTGTTGTCGAGAATGGCTTTCTCCGATTCAAAATACACACTGAATTGCTTTAAATCGTTAAAACTATCCGGGTGCATTTTGTCTGAACATTCCTGAAACTCGCGCATGGCGGGCAGAAATTGCACATTGGATAAAATCACGCTGACCGGTTGAATGCTGGTTTGCGAGGCATATTGCAGTTGAACGAATTGACCTTGTTGCAAAGCTGCCAGCGCTTTTTGCGCCGCATTACCTTCCACCCTGAATTCACGCTGTCCATAGGTGATGGGCAGAGTCACTAACTTTTGTCTGACCTGATCGAACTGCCAGGGCGTGTTGATGATCATCAGTTCAGCAGTGTTTTGCGAAGCGGGATGATCTGCCGTGGAAATAGTAAGCTGCAGCGGCTCACCATTTTCGCGATGAAAAAGGATATCCCCAAAATCCGTAACGTCATGGCTTAAGCTGCAGGAAAGCGGTGATTCTTCAGTCTGCCATTTTGCTTCGTGCACAGCTGATTGATAAACCGTGTCAGCAAAAACGGGAGAGGTAAATAATAAAAATAGTAAAAACTTCATTAGTATTGGATTACGCTGTGTACGTTAACGTCAGTTAGTAAGGAACGGCCATTCAGCCCGGTGATTTCCATCAGGAATGCACAGCCAACCACATTACCACCCAATAACCGGATTAATTCGCAACTGGCCTTGGCGGTGCCACCAGTGGCGAGCACATCATCAACGATTAAAATATTGTCATTTTCTGCCAAGGCATCGGCATGAATTTCCAGGCTGGTTTCACCATATTCCAATTGGTATTCGACCTTATGGGTAGTGTGAGGAAGTTTGCCGGGTTTGCGCAGTGGAATGAATCCGACCTCTAGCATTGAGGCGGCGAGTGAACCAAAAATAAAGCCCCGGGCTTCCATACCAGCGACGGCAGTTATATTAGATTTTCGATAGGGTGCAATCAGCAATTCAACGGCCTGACGCAGTAAGACAGGGGATTGCATTAACGGGGTGATGTCTTTGAATAAAATGCCGGGTTCGGGAAAATCTGCGATATCGCGGATCTTGGTTTTTATCTCGTCCATCTGACGCCTAAATTATTTGAGAAGGAATGGTCACCACCAGTATTATAACGACACTAATTACAACAACTGTAATGCAATTTCCCAGAAATCTTTAGGAGTACAACATTTCGTGATTCACAGATGGCAGAGAGTGCTGGTTTTCGTTCTGTTCAGTTTATTGACCGGTTGTTTTGGCTTTGGTGGTGGAGATAAAGAAGCTGACGATATGCAACCGCGTTTTTATATCGTCGATGTTGATCGAGGTAATGTTGCTGCGGAGTTTGCCCAGAACCGGGTTTTACGCATTAAACCTGTTCGTATAGCACCCCATTATCGCACCGAGAATATTGTGTTTCGTATTGGCGACAATGAATATCAACCGCAGGCAGGACATGTATTGCTTACTGATCCGCAGGTGATGTTTACCTCACAATTACAACGCTGGTTGTCTAAAAGTGGTTTATTCAGTGCTGTCATTACCGATGATTCTCAACCAGCAGATTTAGTGTTGGAAGCGGCAGTCACCAAACTTTATGGTGAAGAGCGCGCCGAGTATCCGCCGCAGGCTGTTTTAGAAATGCAGTTTTTTATGAGTCCGGGCGATGCTGATCGTAGCAAGATGCTGTTTCAAACCGGTTTTCGTGTTGATGCATCGATTGATGAAACAAACCCGCAAACCGTTGTAACTGGCTGGCAAAATGCGCTGGAAGAAATTCTCGCGACGTTGGAGCAGGATTTGAGCGATTATTTTGATAAAGCTGGTACACCCTAGCAGTATCTTATAAACGTGCAGGAAATCGCTCAGAGTGGTAGGATTACTCCTTTGTTATGGTTAGCATCTGTTCGGGTTTTGGCAGCAGAAATTTTTGTCTGAAACTTCAACAAGCTAGGCTTGCTTTTGTTCATTTTGGAAGAATATTAAATGTCTGAGATTGCTCTGGAACTGGACTCGATCAGTATCGAAGATGAAATGAAACAGTCCTACCTCGATTACGCAATGAGCGTTATCGTAGGACGCGCCTTACCGGATGTCCGGGACGGTCTGAAACCTGTTCACCGTCGTGTTTTATATGCCATGCGTGAATTAGGAAACAGTTGGAACAGCCCATACAAAAAATCTGCTCGTATCGTCGGTGACGTTATCGGTAAATATCACCCTCATGGTGATACTGCTGTTTATGACACGATGGTACGTATGGCCCAGCCGTTCTCAATGCGCTATATGCTGGTTGATGGTCAAGGTAACTTTGGTTCAGTCGATGGTGATCCACCTGCCGCGATGCGTTATACCGAAGTGCGTATGGCGAAAATCGCCCATGAAATGCTGGCCGATCTGGACAAGGAAACTGTTGATTTCATCCCTAACTATGATGAATCCGAATCTGAGCCAGCTGTTTTACCCACTAAATTTCCAGCGTTATTGGTCAATGGTTCCTCCGGTATTGCCGTGGGCATGGCGACCAATATTCCGCCACATAACCTGACTGAAATTCTTAATGCCTGTATTGCGATTATTGATGATCCGAGTGTTACTACTCGTGATTTGATGGAATTCGTTCCCGGCCCGGACTTTCCGACTGCCGGTATTATCAACGGTGCCAACGGTATTGCTGAAGCCTATGAAACTGGCCGTGGTCGTGTTTACATGCGTGCTCGCGCCGAAATCGAAACCAATGAAGCCACTGGTCAGCAAAGTATCATTGTCCACGAGCTGCCATATCAGGTTAACAAAGCACGTTTGCTGGAAAAAATCGCCGAGCTGGTCAAAGAGAAAAAAATCGAAGGTATTTCTGCCCTGCGTGATGAATCTGACAAAGATGGCATGCGGATGGTGGTGGTCATTAAACGTGGTGATGTGCCGGAAGTTATTCTGAACAATCTTTATCAGCAAACCCAGTTACAAACGGTGTTTGGTATCAATATGGTGGCGATCGTTGATGGTCAGCCACGTACATTGGGTCTGAAACCGATCCTTGAAGCCTTTATTCGTCATCGCCGTGAAGTGGTTACCCGTCGTTCGATTTATGAACTGCGTAAAGCCCGTGATCGTGCCCATATTTTGGAAGGTCTGGCCACTGCACTGGCCAATATCGATGAAGTTATTGAGCTGATTAAAGCTTCACCTAGCCCGTCTGAAGCCAGAGAAGCCTTGTTATCTCAAGGTTGGCGCAGCGAAATGATTCTGGAAATGCTTGGCGCTGCGGGTGCACAGGCTTCACGTCCAGAAGATTTGGCCGCTGAATTTGGTCTGGTGGAAGGACAATATTATTTATCGCCAGTTCAGGCCCAGGCTATCCTGGATATGCGTCTGCATAGACTGACCGGTCTGGAACAAGACAAAATCCTGCAGGAATACCGTGAAGTTCTCGATCAAATTCGTGACTTGCTGGCTATTTTGAGTGACCCAGACAATCTGATGGCTGTTATCCGTCAGGAATTAGTAGCAATTAATGATGAGTATGGTGATAACCGCCGTACCGAAATTCTGGATACTCATCTGGATCTGACATTGGAAGATCTGATCACTGAAGAAGAGATGGTGGTCACTTTATCGCATGCTGGTTATGCCAAAACACAGCAGTTGGATACCTATCAGGCGCAACGCCGTGGTGGTAAAGGTAAAGCAGCCACTTCAATGAAAGATGAAGATTTCATTGAACATCTGTTTATTGCCAATACGCATGACACTTTATTGTGTTTCTCCAGTACCGGTAAGGTTTACTGGAAGAAAGTTTATGAATTACCACAAGGTGGCCGTACGGCCCGTGGTAAACCGATTGTGAACTTGCTGCCTCTGGAAGAAAACGAACGTATCAATGCGGTATTGCCTATTCGTGAGTTTGAAGCCGATAAATTTATCTTTATGGCAACTGCTAGTGGCACGGTCAAGAAAACGCCATTAGTCGATTATTCTCGTCCACGCGCCAACGGTATTATTGCGGTCGATCTGAAAGACGATGACAAACTGGTTGGGGTGGCATTAACGGATGGTGAGTCCGATGTCATGCTGTTTAGCAGCAATGGCAAAGTTATCCGTTTCCCTGAAACCGATGTTCGCTCAATGGGCCGTGTATCCCGTGGTGTTCGTGGTATGCGTCTGGCCGATGGTGAACAGATCATTTCGTTGATTATTGCTCAGCAGGAAGGTGCCATTCTGACCGCAACCGAGTTCGGTTACGGTAAACGCACCAACCTGGAAGAATATCGTGTCCAGGGTCGTGGTGGTCAGGGCATTATTTCAATCCAGACTTCTGCACGTAACGGTCAGGTCGTCGGTGCAGTACAAGTCTGTGACGAAGATCAGATCATGTTGATTACCAATGGCGGTACGCTGGTCCGTACACCTGTTAAACATGTTTCTCTGGTAGGACGTAATACTCAGGGTGTACGTCTGATTAATCTCAGTAATGAAGAAAAACTGGTGGGTCTGGAACGCGTTATTGAAGATGAAGATCAAGATATCGACGATCTGCCACACACTGATGATTTAACGGAAGAATAAGCACTTTGAGAGCCTATAACTTTAGTGCCGGCCCAGCGATGTTGCCGGACGATGTAATGCTGACTGCTCAGCAGGAAATGCTGGACTGGCATGGTACCGGTATGTCGGTGATGGAAATGAGTCACCGAGGTCCTGAATATACCTCGATCGCTGAACAGGCTGAAGCCGACTTACGTGAATTGATGGGGATTTCGGATGATTATGCCGTGCTGTTTTTACAGGGCGGTGCGTCCAGCCAGTTTTCGATGATTCCGATGAATCTGCTTAATGGCAAATCACATGCGGATTACTTTAATACCGGCGCCTGGTCGGAAAAAGCCATTACCGAAGCCGGTCGTTACACTAAAGTAAATGTGGTTGCTGATGCCAAACCATCGCATTACCGGACCATACCCGATGAGTCTGAATGGCAGTTATCGGATAATGCCGCTTATGTGCATTACACGCCAAATGAAACGATTCATGGAATCGAGTTTGCAGATATTCCTGAAGTAGGGGATACCCCATTAATTGCGGATATGTCGTCAACCATTCTGTCGCGTCCGGTTGATGTGAATCGTTTTGGGCTGATTTACGCTGGTGCTCAAAAAAATATTGGTCCTGCAGGACTGTGTATTGTTATTGTACGTAAAGATTTGATTGGTAAAACCTTGCCGGGAACACCTGTGATGTTTGACTACAAAGTTCATGCGGACAATGGCTCAATGTATAACACACCGGCAACTTACAGCTGGTACCTTGCTGGTTTAGTTTTTCAGTGGCTGAAAAAGAAGGGTGGTTTAGAGGGCATGGCTGAAATCAATCAGCGAAAAGCCACTAAACTCTATGCCGCGATTGATGGCAGTGATTTTTATGCCAATCCGGTTGATATTCGCTATCGCTCATGGATGAATATTCCCTTTACACTGGCAAACAGCGATCTGGATAAACAGTTTCTAGCGGATGCAGCCAAAGAAGGCTTGCTCACACTTAAGGGGCATCGTGATTTGGGCGGAATGCGTGCCAGCATCTATAACGCTATGCCTGAAGCCGGGGTTGATAAACTGATATGGTTTATGTCTGAATTTGAGCGCAGGTTTGGTTAAACATGTCCGAGAAAAAAGCTCTTCAAGCCGTTCGTGAGCAGATTGATAAAGTCGATAAGCAACTTCAGGACTTATTAAACGAACGCACGGCACTAGCGCATCAGGTTGCAGAAATAAAACAGCAATCCGGCGAACAAGCAGATTTTTATCGCCCTGAACGTGAAGCGATGATTTTACGTCAGGTAATGGAACGTAATGTAGGCCCGCTATCTGATAAAGAGATGGCCAGATTATTCCGCGAAATCATGTCAGCTTGTCTGGCCGCAGAAAAACCATTACGTATTGCCTATCTTGGACCGGAAGGCTCGTTTACTCAGGCCGCTGCTTTAAAACATTTTGGCGGATCTGCAGAACTTCATCCGGTGAGTACTATTGCCAACGTTTTCAGTGCTGTTGAAACAGAATATGCCTGTTACGGAGTGGTGCCAGTTGAAAATTCTACTGAAGGTATGGTCAATCATACTTTGGACAGATTTGTCAGTTCACCCTTAAAAATCAATGGTGAAGTGACACTTCCGATACATCACTACCTGTTGAGTAATGCTGCACAGCTTGCTGATATTAAAAAGGTTTATGCCCACCCACAGGCGCTGGCTCAATGCCGTCAGTGGTTAGGTGATCAATTGGTCCAGGCTGAACTGATTCCTCTGGACAGCAACTCCGAAGCAGCAAAACGTGTTGCTGAAATGAATCATGATAGTGCAGCAATTGCGGCCAGCACGGCAGCAGAAATTTATGGATTAAAAGTCCTGGCCAGCAATATTGAAGATGAAGCGGGCAACACAACGCGGTTTCTGGTCATTGGTCGTCAGCATGTGGGACCGTCAGGTGTGGATAAAACCGCATTGTTGGTCTCCACAAAAAATAAACCGGGTGCATTACAAAACTTACTGAAACCTTTAGCTGACAAAGGCATTAGTATGAGTCGAATTGAATCCCGACCTTCACGTAAGGGCATCTGGGAATACGTCTTTTTTATTGATATTGACGGTCATTGTGAGGATCCGACGGTTGCCAGTGCATTACAGGAACTGGAGTCGGAATCTTCTGTTTTCCGCGTTTTAGGTTCTTATCCAAAGGCAGTGTTGTAAATGACCAAACTGGTATTAGCCAATCCACGAGGTTTCTGTGCCGGAGTCGATCGGGCCATTGAAATTGTAGAGCGTGCTCTGGAGTTGTTCGGAGCACCGATCTATGTTCGCCATGAAGTTGTGCATAATCGTACCGTGGTCGAAGACTTACGCAACAAAGGTGCAATTTTCATTGAAGAATTAGCCGATGTACCAGATAACAGTACATTGATTTTCAGTGCACATGGTGTTTCCAAAGCCGTTCAGGAAGAGGGCAAACAACGTGGCCTGAAAGTGTTTGATGCAACTTGTCCGTTAGTCACCAAAGTTCACCTTGAAGTCGCCAAACATGAAAAAGTTGCCCGTGAATGTATTCTGATTGGGCATGCCGGTCATCCCGAAGTCGAAGGTACAATGGGTCAATATACTGCTGATCCAACAGCGATGTATCTGGTTGAATCACCAGAAGATGTCGCTAAATTAACAGTCAAAGATCCCAATAACCTTTCGTTTGTCACTCAAACCACTTTATCGGTTGATGATACCAGGCTGGTGATTGATGCTTTGCGTGAACGCTTTCCAAACATCACTGGTCCTGGTAAAGATGATATTTGCTATGCGACACAGAATCGTCAGGATGCAGTAAAACGTCTGGCCGAAAATTGCGATCTGGTGCTGGTAGTAGGGTCCATAAATAGTTCAAACTCTAACAGACTCAAAGAGTTGGCGACGAAACTTGGCACAGAATCTTATCTGATTGATGATGCCAATGAAATTGATGAAAACTGGTTAAAAGATAAAAAACAAATCGGTTTAACTGCTGGAGCTTCAGCCCCGGAATCGTTGGTTCAGGCTGTGGTGGATAAGCTGAAAATGTTGGGTGTTGACGCGATTATTGAAGATAAAGGTCAAATCGAAAATATTGCTTTTTCTTTACCGAAAGCACTTAAAGTAGATATTTCCAGCCTCAGAAAATCAACTTAAGGACAGCCATGCCCTTTCTGCCGGTATTCCTGTGGACCGACATTCTGATTTTTCTTCTGCTCGCTGTTATTACTGCCGGCATATTCTATCTTCGTAGCAAACCACATTTACGTTCCCCCTGGATAACGGTAATGCAACGTAAGCGTGGTGTTATCTCGATAATTATTCTGCTCAGTTACGTCACCATTGGCTTTCTGGACTCATTACATTTTCGAGTCGCACTGGATTCGGAAACAACCGAACAGCAACATTATTCAACTGAAGTGCTCAGTGTGCTTGACTGGATGGTTACGCCGATTCGCACCCAGGTTGAAAAAACCTATTCTGCCCCGTTTGCTACGCATTTATTTGTCAAAGAAATGCAGATTATTCAGGGAGGGCAGCTGGAATACAGCTATCCAGAACTGAAATACTCCGCAAAGCATCTGCAATCTGAATCTGAAAAGTGGACAGATATCGCTTCAAGCGTAGCCAAGAGTACAGCCGCAGCGATTTTGTTAATGCTGCTGATCATGGCTATTTACATTTTCTATCGGAAAACACGTTACCAACAAGATATATTTGCCGAGCTGAAGCGAGTAATACGCGGCGATTCGGATTATCCGATACGTACCTTTTATCTGATGCTTTTTATGCTTATCTGGCTGAGTATCACCTTAATTGTTTTAAGCCAGAATTATCATGTATTTGGAACAGATAAAGTTGGTCAGAGTGTGCTTTATCAGGCTTTGAAAAGTATCCGAACGGGGCTGGCAATTGGCACTTTGACCACCTTGATAATGTTGCCGCTGGCGATTTTTTTAGGCATCAGTGCCGGCTATTTCAAAGGCTGGATTGATGATCTCATCCAGTACATTTACACCACATTGAATTCCATACCGGGAGTGTTATTGATTGCTGCAGCCGTTTTGATGTTACAGGTTTATATCAATAACCATCCTGACAGTTTTGCCACCGTGGCCGAGCGGGCCGATCTGCGGTTACTGTTTCTCTGTCTGATTCTTGGCGTCACCAGCTGGACAGGTTTATGTCGAATTCTGCGTGGTGAAACATTAAAACTGCGTGAAGCAGAATATGTACTGGCAGCCAGATCATTGGGTGTAAGTGGTTTCAATATCCTGCATCGACATATTCTGCCCAATCTTATGCATATTGTGTTGATTACTGTGGTACTGGATTTCAGTGGTCTGGTACTGGCTGAAGCGGTGTTGTCATATGTTGGTGTAGGTGTTGATCCTTCCATGATTAGCTGGGGCAATATGATTAACAGTGCCCGACTGGAAATGGCTAGAGAACCAGTGGTCTGGTGGTCGTTAACTGCCGCCTTTATCTCGATGTTTATACTGGTGCTGGCAGCTAATCTATTTGCTGATGTGGTACGCGATGCCTTTGACCCACGAATGCAGAAAGCACGATGACCTCGCCAGTCTTATTAGAAGTTACTGGCCTTAGAACCTGGTTTGATAGCAAAGATCAGCCTTATAAAGCCGTTGATGGTATTGATTTTCGTATTCATCAGGGTGAAACCTTCACCTTATTAGGTGAGTCAGGCTGTGGCAAATCCATCAGTGCATTATCTTTAATGCGGTTAAATCCCTACCCTGCCAGCCGAATTGTGGCCGGTGAAGTCAAGTTAGATGGAGAGGATCTGCTTAAACTTTCTGAAGCGAACATGGAATCCATTCGCGGCAGACGTGTTGCGATGATTTTTCAGGAGCCGCAAAGCTCGTTGAATCCGGTATTAACAATTGGTCAACAAATCGGTGAAACGCTGCGTTGGCATTTCAAACTCTCTTCACAAGAAGTACAGAAGAGAAGCCTTAAATTACTGGATTCGGTAGGAATTCCAGATCCATTACGCCGTTTGAAAGATTATCCGCATCAATTATCCGGTGGGATGAAACAACGGGTGATGATTGCGATGGCGCTGGCTGGCGAACCCGAATTACTGATTGCTGACGAGCCAACAACGGCATTGGATGTGACAATTCAGGCGCAGATCCTGGATTTACTCAAACAAATTCAGCGTGATACGGGTATGGCGATTTTGCTCATCACTCATGATCTTGGTGTGGCTGCCCAAATGGCCGATCAGATTGCTGTTATGTATGCCGGACAAATCGTTGAACAGGCTGACAGGCAGACGTTTTTTGACAGTCCTCAGCATCCTTATTCACAGAAATTATTTGAAGCATTACCTAGTGAGCAGAAACGTGAACAGCGCCTGACGGTGATTAAAGGCAATGTTCCGCCGTTGAATCAGCATTTTGTCGGCTGTCGTTTTGCTGATCGATGTGATCATGCCTGGGATCATTGTCAGCAACATGAACCACGGTGGATTGAGAGCAATCAAGCCGGGGTTCGATGTCACTTATACGACTCTGCTGTAGTGTCATCGAAAGTGGAGACTAAAAAACCATTACATGCATCCCATCTGTCGGATGTGGTTCCTTCACAGGTACATGCGCTTGATGTCAGAGGGTTGAAAGTTCATTTCCCCATTCGCAAAGGCATCCTGCAACGTCAGGTAGGCCAGATTAAAGCTGTGGATGGGGTTAATCTCAGCATACATAACGCTGAGACACTGGCGTTAGTCGGAGAGTCTGGTTGTGGCAAAACTACGGTAGGAAAGGGCATTCTGCAATTGGTCAGGGTGACCGCGGGTGAAGTACGTTTTCAGGGAAAAGTCTTAAACAGACTCTCGCAACGTGAATTAAAACCTTATCGTGGTGAACTGCAGATCATTTTTCAGGATCCATTTTCCTCAATGAATCCACGGATGACCGTTGAGCAGATTATTGAAGAGGCGATCAGTGCTACTGAGATTCGAAAAGATCCGAAAGCAAAGTCCAGTCACATTGATTCCTTGCTGGAACGTGTTGGTTTAAGGCCTGATATTCGCCATCGTTATCCACATGAATTTTCTGGTGGACAACGCCAAAGAATATGTATTGCCCGGGCTTTGGCGACAGAGCCTGAACTGATTATCTGTGATGAACCTACCAGCGCACTGGATGTATCTGTTCAGGCACAGATCCTGAATTTACTACGCGATATTCAGCATGAATTTGGCCTGTCATTTCTGTTTATTACCCATAATATCGGTGTAGTCGATTATCTCGCCCATCGCGTTGCCGTAATGTATCTGGGTAGAATAGTGGAGCAGGGCAGTCGTCAGCAAGTACTGGATTCGCCGAAACATCCTTATACGCAGGCTTTATTGGCAGCGGTTCCGGACATTGGCAAGCAGGCCATACAGGTTGCGGTAAAAGGTGAATTGCCTTCACCTGCCAACCCTCCTGCAGGATGTCACTTTCATCAGCGCTGCCCACATGTAATGCCCATTTGCCATGAGCAATATCCCCCAACTACCGTGCTGGAAAATGGGCATCAGGTGAATTGTTTTTTATATGAAGAGAATGAAGATGGACAAACAGACCCAAACTGAACTTGAAGCTGCCGCTTTTCGCAGATTAGTTGCGCACTTACAGGAACGAAAAGATGTGCAGAATATTGATTTAATGAATCTGGCCGGGTTTTGCCGTAATTGCCTTTCAAAATGGTATCTGGCAGCGGCAGAAGAGCAGGGCGTGGCCATGGACTATGATGCAGCCCGTGAGCATGTTTATGGCATGTCTTATGAAGAATGGAAACAGAAATATCAGAAATAAAGTTTAGAACAAGGCAAGTTGCCAGCCAACATATTACTGTTTGCTGGCATTTTCTCTAAGCACTTTCGCCAGTGCTTTGGTTTTGTCATCCACAATGATTTGGTTTGCTGGCATCAATTTGATGCTGGTGATAGTTATCTTGAGCTGGCGCACGTAATTACGGCAGTTATGACAAATAAATAAATGCAGCTTGAATGCCATACGTTGCCGAAATGACAGATCTTTATCCAGATAGTCACTGGCAAGTTGTTCAATTTGGCGGCATTTAAGCATGTTAATCATTATCCTGATACTGAGCGATTTTCTGTTGAATTGCAGAGCGTGCACGATGTAGCAACACTCTTGCATTAGACGCAGAGAGGTCGAGAATATTACAAATTTCCGACATTGATTCACCTTCCAGATCATACAAGCTCAATACTGCTTGCTGTTGTGGTGGCAGTTGTTCAAAAGTCTTGCTGATGATATCGCTGAGTTGGTCGTTGGCCAGAATGGCTTCAGGTGTTTCAAGTTCCCACTGCGAAACCGGTTCTTGCCAATGACCAGTATGATCAAAACGATCTGCGGTTTCTTTTTCCTGCCAGTTTTCATCCAGCGAAACCTGACGTTTTTCTCTGCGAAGTCTGGTTTTGGCGGCATTGGCTGTGATTTGAATCAGCCAGGTATTCAGGCTGCTGCGACCGGCAAATTCACTCAATGACCGAATGGCTGACATCCAGGCATCCTGAGCAATCTCTTCTGCGAAGGCTTCCCCTATAATAGCTTTGGCAATGGTTACCATTCTTGGATGATAGAGTGCTACAGCTGTTTCAAAAGCGGTTGAGTCACCTTCAAGCATGGCATCAATTAATGCGGCATCATTTTCGTAGAAGTGCGAATCACGCTTGTCTGTCATGTTTGTTAATGAATCCTGACGCCAGCAGCCTAGTCTAATGCCTCAAATGTATAGGCCTTACGAAACAGCTGATATTAATAACGGATGCATCTTGTGCCTGCAAGTAAAAAAGTTTGTGGTCGATCATTCGAAGTGCATTTTATGTATGGTGATCGACTTAGTGAATTCGATAACGAAAGGCAGCAATCAAAAAATGTTTTTTGACTAAAAAGACAGGTGTTTTTCAGAAAATCGCATAAAAGTTTGTAACAAATGATTTGCTGGTCAGTCTATGTCAACAAGCCCGGTTATGAAAGTCGGGTTAATCATGTGACTCAATACATAAGGAATTTAAACATGGCTATGAACAAAAAAACTTCTATCGCATTGGCTGCCAGTGCAGCGATGACTGCAGGTCTGGCTTTTTCACCAATTGCTGCTGCAGATAGCAATCCATTCCAATCAACCGAATTAAGTCATGGATACATGCAATTGGCTAAACATCACGAAGAAGGGAAATGTGGCGAAGCCAAGTGTGGTGAAGACAGTAAAAAAGATGCTGAAGGCAAATGCGGTGAAGCCAAATGTGGCGAAGACAGCAAAAAAGATGCTGAAGGCAAATGTGGTGAAGCAAAATGCGGTAATAAATAATCCGGTATTTGTGATTCATATTAAAAACAGGGGCTGCAAGCCCCTGTTTTTCTTCTAGGGACAACCACTATGATCCAGTTGTTAAAAAACTTACAGTGGTCATTGAATACCACGCGTAAAGTGGACTTTTTGGCGCCTTTATTATTGAGAGCTTACCTGATACCGGTTTTCTGGGTAGCTGCCAATAACAAATGGAATCCATTCAATCCCGAGAGTTCATTACAAAGCACCATAGACTGGTTTGCTAATCCGGACTGGGGATTGGGGTTACCGTTTCCTGAGCTGATGGCTTATATGGCTTGGGGAGCAGAGTATTTTGGCGCTATTTTATTATTGTTGGGACTTGCCGTGCGCTGGGTCAGCATTCCATTGATGATTACCATGCTGGTTGCTGCGTTCAGTGTGCACTGGAAAAACGGCTGGCAAGCAATTCATGATCCGATGAGTGCATTTGCTGCTGAAAACGCGGCGGAAGCGATAGATCGTTTGGACCGGGCCAAATCAATCCTTCAGGAATATGGAAATTATAGCTGGCTGACGGAACATGGCAGCTTTGTTGTACTCAATAATGGTATAGAGTTTGCCGCAACCTATTTTGTGATGTTGCTGGCATTGTTCTTTATCGGGGCTGGTCGATATATCAGTATTGATTACTGGTTAGCCAAACGTTATATGGCAAATGAGGTGCATCATGTGGATTCGTAAAAAACATTCGTGGGATATTCCTGAGTCAGAAGTCACGGACTATCAGGTCTATTTGAACCGTCGACAATTTATTAATGGTGCAGCGGGATTGGCTGCAGCAAGTGCAATGCCACTGAGTTTCGCTGCTAAAGCACCAACCGGAGAAGCTTTTACTGATTTGCAGCAAAGCGATTTTTCCACTGAGGAAAAAACAACGACATATGAATCTATTACCACCTATAACAATTTCTATGAATTTGGCACTGACAAGGAATCACCCTCGGCATTAGCTGCCGATTTTCCTGATCGCAGCGAGCCATGGATGATTACTGTGGATGGTGAGTGCGATAAACCAGGTAAATATGATTACAGTGAGCTAATCAAAACCCAGACATTGGAAGAGCGTATTTATCGTCTGCGTTGTGTTGAAGGCTGGTCGATGGTGATTCCCTGGGTAGGTTTTCCGTTAGCCGAAATCCTTAAACAGGCTCAACCCAACTCCAAAGCCAAATTTGTTGAGTTTACCACGTTGTATGATCCTGAGCAGATGCCGGGACAACGTCGTCGCGTGTTAAATTGGCCTTATCGTGAAGGATTGCGCATGGATGAAGCCATGCATCCTCTAACGTTGCTGGCTGTTGGTTTGTATGGCCGTGAAATGCCGGGGCAAAACGGGGCGCCGATCCGTCTGGTGGTACCGTGGAAATATGGTTTTAAAAGCATCAAATCCATCGTGCGGATCCGTTTTGTTGAAGAAATGCCATTAACCGCCTGGGTTCAGGCTAATGCCGGTGAGTATGGTTTTTATTCAAATGTAAACCCGGATGTGAACCATCCACGCTGGAGCCAGCGACGGGAAAGACGCATTGGTGAGTTTCTTAAACGAGAAACGCTGATGTTCAATGGCTATGGAGACGAAGTCGCAGAGCTGTATAGCGGCATGGATCTTAAACGATATTTCTGATGCAAAAACATATCACCAGTCTGAAACGGCTGGTTTTTATCATTTCGTTATTACCGCTTAGCTGGCTGATCTATGCATTGCTGACCGATCAGCTGGGTGCTAATCCTATAGAAGCGGTAACTCGGGACACCGGCGTATGGGCATTGCGCTTTATTATGGTGACTTTGTTGATATCACCGCTACGTAAACTGACGGGTATCAATCACTTTATCCGCTTTCGCCGAATGCTGGGACTTTTTGCTTTCTTTTATGCCAGCGTGCATATGCTGCTGTATCTCGGACTGGACCAGTTTTTTGATGTACAGGAGATATGGCTGGATATTGTTAAACGTCCTTTTATAACCATTGGTTTTATCAGCTTTGTCTTGCTGATTCCATTAACGGTTACCTCTACCGACAAGATGATGAAACGCCTTGGTGGTCGTCGCTGGAAAAAATTACATTATTTAATTTATCTTATTGTCGTGCTTTCTTGTGTGCATTTTTATATGCTGGTCAAGCAAGATAAAACTGAACCATTAATTTATTTTTTCATTGCTATCCTGTTGCTTGGCTTCAGGGTATTCAGCCAGCGCAGGCGTAGTCAATCAACCGCTTCATAAAGCTTATTTAACCGGCTTTTACAGCAGTTTTTTGTTATAAATTTTTTCCACAAGGTTTTGATTTTCTTGTCAGAATGGCGCTGTAGCACGCTTTTGTCGGCGTGCTGCAGTGTGAATTAAACAAAAACTGTTACAATGTGCGGCTGTAATTTATCGCGTTGAGATTTAAGAAGGTATATATGACTGATTTTGTCGATCACGATCCACAAGAAACGCAAGAATGGTTGGACGCTCTGGAATCTGTGCTGGAAGCGGCCGGTGACGAAAAAGCCCATTTCATTATTGAAAAACTTATTGATAAGGCCCGCCGTAGTGGGGTAAACCTGCCATACAGTGCCAATACTGCATACGTTAATACCATTCCGGTGGACCAGCAGGAACGTATCCCCGGTGACCAGGCAATGGAGCATAAACTACGCTCTTATATCCGTTGGAACGCGATGGCGATGGTGGTTAAAGCCAATATGAAACCTGGCGCAGTCGGTGGACATATTGCGAGCTTCTCATCAGCCGCAACACTTTATGATGTCGGTTTTAATCACTTCTACAGAGGTAATGATCATGAAGACGGCGCCGATATGGTGTTTGTTCAAGGTCACTCTGCACCGGGTATTTACGCCCGTTCTTTCCTTGAAGGTCGTCTGACCGAAGAACAACTGGATAATTTCCGTTTTGAAGTCGATGGCAAAGGCCTGTCTTCCTATCCACATCCATGGCTAATGCCTGATTACTGGCAATTCCCGACAGTATCAATGGGACTTGGACCGATTCTGTCGATCTACCAGGCACGATTCATGAAGTACATGCATCATCGTGAAATTGCCAAAACAGCAGGCCGCCATGTGTGGGCTTACTTAGGCGATGGCGAGATGGATGAGCCGGAATCTTTGGGTGCAATCACCCTGGCCGGTCGTGAAAAACTCGACAACCTTATCTTTGTAGTGAACTGTAACCTGCAACGTCTTGATGGTCCGGTTCGTGGTAACGGCAAGATTATTCAGGAACTGGAAGCCTTATTCCGTGGCGCTGGCTGGAATGTATTAAAAGTCATCTGGGGCAGCGGCTGGGATCAATTGCTGGCTCGTGATACCGATGGCTGGTTGCTGAAACGCATGGAAGAAGTGGTTGACGGCGAATATCAGAATTACAAAGCCAAAGACGGCGCCTATGTGCGCAAGCACTTCTTTGGTAAATATCCGGAATTGCTCGATATGGTCTCAGACATGACCGACGAGGATATCTGGCACTTGAGTCGTGGTGGTCACGATCCACGCAAGATTTACGCAGCATATAAACAAGCAGTAGATCATGTCGGCCAACCAACTGTTATCCTGGCTAAAACCGTTAAAGGTTATGGTCTGGGGCAGGCGGGTGAAGGTCAGAACACAACGCATCAGCAGAAAAAAATGGAACTGGAGCACATGAAACGCTTCCGTGATCGTTTCAATATTCCTATTCCTGATGATGAAATTGAAGAAATTCCATATATCAAACTGGATGATGACAGCGCGGAGAAAAAGTACCTGCTGGAACGTCGTAAAGAATTAGGTGGATTTATCCCTAAACGGAATCACAGTGCCCCTGCATTGGAAATTCCGCCATTAAGCATTTTTGATGCAGTACTGAAAGACAGTGGTGATCGTGAGTTATCTACCACCATGGCCTTTGTCCGGATATTAACCGCATTAATTCGTGATAAGAAAATCGGTAAAAACATCGTTCCAATCGTGCCCGATGAAGCACGTACCTTTGGTATGGAAGGCTTGTTCCGTTCGATTGGTATCTATTCATCTTCCGGCCAGATGTATGAACCAGAAGACTCAGGCAAGGTCATGTGGTATCGCGAAGACACTAAAGGCCAGATCCTGGAAGAAGGTATTAACGAAGCCGGTTCGATGTCTGAGTGGGTTTCTGCAGCAACGGCTTATTCCAACTACAACGTGAATATGGTGCCGTTCTATATTTACTACTCAATGTTTGGTTTCCAACGGGTAGGTGATTTGTGCTGGTTGGCTGGTGATATTCAGGCCAAAGGCTTCCTCATCGGTGGTACAGCAGGTCGCACGACATTAAATGGTGAAGGCTTGCAGCATCAGGATGGTCACAGTCTGATTCTGGCTAATACCATTCCTAACTGCCTGAGCTACGATCCGACTTATGCCTATGAAATGGCTGTTATCGTTCATGAAGGTATGCGCCGGATGTACGAAAATCAGGAAGGTGTGTTCTATTACATTACTGCGATGAACGAAAACTATACTCATCCGGCAATGCCTGAAGGTTCGGAAGAGGGCATCATAAAAGGTCTGTATAAGCTTAAATCTGGCGGAAAACACAAAGTTAAAGCGCAATTGATTGGTAGCGGTACCATTTTGCGTGAAGTTGAAGCCGCGGCTGAAATGCTTGAGAAAGACTGGAATGTCTCTGCCAATGTATGGAGTGCGACCAGTGTGAACGAACTGGTTCGTGAAGGCATGGATGTTGATCGTTATAACCGTCTGCACCCAACTGCTGAGAAAAAACGCAGCTACATTTCACAATGCATGGATGAGCAGGATGGGGTTGTGGTGGCTTCCACAGATTATATGCGTCTGTATGCTGAGCAATTACGTCCCTGGATCAAACAACGTTATGTTGTTTTGGGTACTGACGGTTTTGGCCGCAGTGATACCCGTGAAAGATTACGTAGCTTCTTTGAAGTGGATCGTTATCATGTGGTTGTTGCCACGCTCAGCGCGCTGGCTGATGAAGGCACTATTAAATATGATGTGGTTGCCAAAGCCATCAAACAGTACAAGATTGATGCTGACGCAACGAATCCAGTGAAGGTTTAAAACATGGCAGATTTAATCGAATTAAAAGTCCCGGACATTGGTGATTTTGACAGTGTCGAAATTATCGAAGTGTTAGTTGCTGAAGGTGATTCAATCAATGCTGATCAGGAAGTGATTACCATTGAATCCGATAAAGCGATGATGGAAATTCCATCATCGTTAAGCGGCACCATTAAGGAAATGAAAGTCAAAGTGGGTGATAAAGTCAGTGAAGGTTCAGTTATTGCCTTGATTGAATCTTCTGATGCCGGTGCTGAAGAAAACGAAAAGCCGGCTGAAAAAGCAGCTGAGAGCAAACCAGCAGAGAAAGAAAAACCTGCTGCGGCTGAGAGTAAACCGGCGCCAACTCCTACTCCTACAGTAGCGAATCCTGAGCCAGAAAGAACTGAAACATTACCTTATGCACCGGATACCGGTTCAGCTAAAAAACCTTCACATGCATCACCTTCAGTACGGCAGTTTGCACGTGAATTAGGTGTTCCTTTGGCTGCAGTTGTCGGCAGTGGTCAAAAAGGCCGTATTACCAAAGAAGACGTGCAGAATTTTGTTAAACAGGTGATGAATGCACCTGCACCAAAAGCTGCTGAAGGCACTGGTATTCCATCGGTTCCAGTCATTAACTTTGAACAGTTTGGCGAAATCGAAAGCAAAGAATTATCACGGATCAAGAAAATTTCCGGCAAACATCTGCATGCATGCTGGTTAAATATTCCACATGTCACACAGTTTGATGAAGCTGATATCACCGAATTGGAAGAATTCCGCCAAGAAAACAAAGAAATGGCTGCCAAGAAAGGTGTCGGCCTGACACCATTGGTATTCATTATGAAAGCCGTTGTTGCTTGTTTGAAACAGTATCCGGAATTTAATGCTTCGTTAAGCGAAGATAAACAAAGCCTGATTTACAAAAAGTATTACAACATTGGTGTGGCTGTTGATACGCCAAACGGTTTGATGGTGCCGGTGATTCGTGACGTTGATAAAAAAGGCTTTCTCGAACTTGCCGGTGAACTGGGCGAAATCAGTTCCCGGGCCCGTGAAGGAACATTAACAGCCAAGGATTTACAGGGCGGAACATTCTCTATTTCCAGCCTTGGCGGTATCGGTGGTCAATTCTTTACCCCGATTGTGAATGCTCCTGAAGTCGCCATTCTTGGCGTCAGTAAACACCAGATGAAACCAATCTGGAACGGAAAAGAATTTGAACCACGACTGATGTTGCCATTGTCGATTTCATATGATCATAGAGTGATAGATGGCGCTGCCGGTGCACGCTTTACGGTGATGCTGAATAACATGTTGTCTGATATCAGAAAGGTCTTGTTATGAGTTTGATTGAAGTCAAAGTACCGGATATCGGCGATTTTGATGCGGTTGAAATTATTGAAATCCTGGTTGCTGAAGGTGATTCAGTTAGTGAAAATCAGGACATTATTACGCTTGAATCTGACAAAGCCGCGATGGAGATTCCAAGTTCAGCTGCCGGCATCATTAAGTCTATCAACGTAAAAGTGGGTGATAAGGTCGCTCAGGGTGATGTCATTCTCTCTGTTGAAAGCGAAGCGGATTCTGCAGCTGAAGAAAAACCTGAAGCACCTAAAGCAGAAACTGCTCAGTCAGAACCCGCTGAAACAGAAAAGCCTGCTGAAAAACCCAAAGCAGCAGCTGTAACTAAATCTGAAGTACCTACCGATGCTGATATGCATGCTGAAATAGTTGTATTAGGTTCCGGTCCCGGTGGTTACACGGCAGCATTTCGTGCTGCTGATTTAGGCAAGCAGGTGATTCTGATTGAACGTCACCAACGAATTGGTGGGGTGTGTCTGAATGTTGGTTGTATTCCTTCAAAAGCTCTATTGCATACCGCCCACGTAATTAATGAAGCAAAACATATTGCTGAAAATGGGGTGACCTTTGGCGCACCGAAAATTGATATTCGCAAAGTCGCAGATTGGAAAGACGGAATTGTTGGCAAGCTGACGGGAGGATTATCAGCGTTGGCCAAGCAACGTAAAGTAACTGTAGTACATGGTGAAGCACAGTTCTCCGGTACCAACGTAATGCAGGTCAAAACGGAAGATGGCGATAAAACCATCAGTTTTGAAAACTGCATTATTGCTGCGGGTTCACGTGTCACGAAAATCCCGGTATTTCCCAATGATGATCCACGAATGATGGATTCTACTGATGCACTGGAGCTCGAAGATATTCCTAAGAAGCTACTGGTCATTGGTGGCGGCATTATCGGTCTTGAAATGGCGACCGTATACAACGCTCTGGGTTCTGAAATCAGTGTAGTCGAATTACAGGACAGCCTGATCCCCGGTGCTGATAAGGATCTGGTTAAACCGTTACATAACCATATCCAGAAACAATACAAAGCGATTTATCTGAAAACCAAAGTCAGCAAAATCGACGCGTTAAAATCTGGTCTGAAGGTCACCTTTGAAGGTGATAATGCACCGGACCCACAAACCTACGACAAGATTCTGGTCGCAGTGGGCCGTTCACCCAACGGTAAACTGATTAATGCAGAAGCTGCTGGTGTGGATGTAAATGATTATGGCTTTATTGAGGTCAATCAGCAGATGCAGACCAATATGCCGCACATCTATGCGATTGGTGACATTGTCGGTCAACCGATGTTGGCTCATAAAGCAACACATGAAGGTAAGGTTGCTGCTGAGCATATTGCCGGTAAAAAAGTGGCCTTTGATCCGATGACGATACCTTCAGTTGCCTATACTGATCCTGAAGTTGCCTGGATGGGTCTCAGCGAAGATGAAGCGAAAAAACAGGGCATTGATTACGTTAAAGGTGCTTTCCCATGGGCTGCCAGCGGTCGTAGTTTGAGTGTCGATCGTGATGAAGGTCTGACCAAAGCCTTGTTTGATAAGGAAACCGGGCGTTTATTAGGTGCAGGTATTGTAGGGCCCAATGCTGGTGAATTAATCGCTGAAGCGGTATTGGCACTGGAAATGGGGGCTGATGCAGAAGATATCGGATTAAGCATTCATCCACATCCAACCTTGTCGGAAACGTTTGCCTTTGCTGCGGAAATGGCTGAAGGCAATATTACGGATTTGATTCCACCTCGTAAAACATTACATTCCAAGTAATATCAGTCTATCCGTTCGAGACTTTTTGTCTCGAACGGATAAATAACCTCATATAGTAATCAGTAATGAACTGCTTTTCATGCAGCGGAACCGAGCGGTGATAAATCAGCTATGACCAGAGAAGCTTCTTTGCTTAAACCTCCGCTAAAATGGGCTGGTGGCAAACGCTGGTTAATTCCCAGACTGTTGAAATTATGGAAACAGTTTCCGGAACATCGACTGGTCGAGCCTTTCTGCGGTGGATTGTCTGTAGCGTTGGGATTAAATCCCGACAAAGCATTGTTAAATGATCTGAACCCGGCTTTAATCAATTTTTATCAGCAACTGCAGCAAGGTCTGACAATTGATTTGCCACTGGCCAATGATGAGCAGCTCTATTACCAATATCGTAAACAGTTCAATGATATTTCAGCACATACAGACGCTGAACGTGCTCAATTATTTTATTACTTGAATCGCACTGGTTATAACGGCCTATGTCGTTTTAATAAAACGGGTGGTTACAACGTGCCATTTGGTCGTTACAAAACAATCAATTATGTAAGTGATTTTGCGCCTTACCAATCGGTATTAAATCAGTGGGAATTCAGCAATATGGATTTTGCCCAGCTGGATATCCGACAGAATGATTTTATTTATGCTGATCCGCCCTACGATGTGCCATTTCGGCAATATTCCCAGCAGGGGTTTGACTGGGATGACCAGGTTCGATTAGCCGAGTGGCTGGCAAATCACGACGGACCAGTGGTACTGTCAAATCAGGCAACGGATAAAATCAAAAAACTCTATCGTGACTTAGGGTTTACCCTGAAATTTCTTGATGCACCTCGGACAATAAGCTGTAAAGGCGATAAACGGCAGGCTGCAAGAGAAGTGCTTGCTTTACGTGGATTTTGATACAATAACGCACCAATTTTTAATTTCTTCGATACAGGATTTCTTCCNCAAAGCATGTCTGANATNAAAAANGTNGTNCTNGCCTATTCNGGNGGNCTGGATACTTCCGTTATTNTTNNNTGGNTGCANGANANNTANNNNTGNGANGTNGTGACNTTNACNGCNGANNTNGGNCAGGGNGANGAAGTTGAGCCNGCNCGNGCCAANGCNNAANCGNTGGGCNTTAANGAAATNTACATNGANGATTTNCGNGAAGANTTTGNNCGNGANTANGTGTTCCCNATGTTTCGNGCCAATNCCATCTACGAAGGNGANTANCTNNTNGGNACNTCNATTGCNCGNCCNTTGATNGCCAANCGNCTGNTNGANATNGC
>NZSL01000007.1:0-283014 GCA_002696735.1 Methylophaga sp. | reverse complement strand
AAACNGGTGCNGANGCNNTCTCNCANGGCGCGACNGGNAANGGCAANGANCANGTGCGTTTNGAACTNGGCGGCGTATGNNCTGAANCCNNNCNTNAAAGTNATNGCTCCGTGGCGTGAGTGGGANNTNNNNTCNCGGNAAAAACTGNTGGNNTACTGCTGAACANCACNNTATNCCNGTNGANNTNNNNGGCAAGNNGAAAAAATCGCCTTATTCCATGGATGCCAACCTGCTGCATATCTCTTACGAAGGCGGTATTCTCGAAGATCCATGGGCTGAAGCCGAGGAAAGTATGTGGCGTTGGTCTGTTTCACCGGAAAATGCCCCTGATAAAGCAACCTACCTTGAACTGAGTTATGAAAAGGGCGATATCGTTGCCATTAATGGCGAGCGTATGACGCCTGCTCAGGTGATGATTTATCTGAACAAAGTCGCTGGTGAAAATGGGGTAGGTCGACTGGATATCGTTGAAAACCGTTATGTGGGTATGAAATCACGTGGCTGCTATGAAACACCTGCCGGAACGGTTATGCTCAGAGCGCATCGTGCGATTGAGTCATTAACACTGGATCGCGAAGTCGCTCATTTGAAAGATGAACTGATGCCACGTTATGCCAGCATGATTTATAACGGTTACTGGTGGGCACCGGAACGGCAGATGATGCAGACAATGATAGATGCATCACAGACATCCGTGAATGGTGATGTCAGAATAAAACTGTATAAAGGCAACGTCATAGTTGTTGGCAGACAGTCAGCCACCGACAGTCTGTTTGATGAATCCATCGCCACATTTGAAGATGATGCTGGTGCCTACGATCAGAAAGATGCAGAAGGTTTTATCAAACTTAATGCGTTAAGGTTAAAAATAGCAGGGAAGAAGAAAAGATAGGCATACGGATTTTGTCGGAGTACTTATGAAACATAGCGAATATGAAGAGCGGACTGCCGAATGGATGCGGCTTGCGCTTTCAAAAATGAACCAATATAAAATCGCTCCAACTCCGGCAAATTATGCGCTTTGGTTTGAGTACGTTTCCGGTACGAATATGGCTTTGGTAGAGGCCGTAGATAATGAAATCGAACTGACGGGAAAAATTACTGAACAGCAAATCCGTTTATTACACGAACAGTTCTTTGACGAGGATAAAGATAGAGCTGCGATGTTTGAGATGCGTCAGGAATTGGCACGTCTTCTTAAACAGACCTTGAACTATATCTATACGGGCGTCACAACTACCGATCGAAGCAACAGTCATTTACAAAGCATGTTGAGTCGCCTGCAACCGGACTTAAACCGTCAGCAACTGCATACGCTGATTGAAGAAGTGCTTATTGAAACCCGACTGGCCGTTTCGTCTGGGGAATTGCTCAACGAGCAGTTAAACAGTGCGATGGCAGAAGTTGCTGCATTGAAAAAAGAGTTAAGTGATTCCCGACGTGAATCGATAACCGATAGTTTGACTGGATTAGCTAATCGTAAACATTTTGATGAGCTAATCAACGAGATGACCCGTGATGCAGATATTAACGGCATGGATGTGTCGGTCATTTTCTGTGATATTGATTTGTTCAGTGTTATCAACGAAAAACATGGCCAGCTAGTGGGAGATCAAGTGCTCAGAGTGATTGCTGAGTTGTTGAGAAAATCATTAAAAGGTCGTGATTTGGTTGCCCGCTATGGCGGTGAGGAATTTGCTGTTATTTTGCCTAATACCAGTGTGCAAAACGCCCGTCAGCTGGCTGAGAGCATTCGTCAGGATATTGCCAGCAAACGAATCCAACGCAAGGATACCCGTGAACCACTTGGTGCAATCACCATGTCTTTTGGTGTGGCGCGGTATGTCCCTGGTGAAGGCGTTGACAGTTTCCTGCAGCGTGTTGATCGGGCGGTTTATCTGGCAAAACGCAGCGGACGCAACCATGTTTCTGATGCGCCGCCGCCAATTATCTGATTAAAAACTATCAGTAAAAAACACTTCTTCGAGTGGTAACTGGCCCGCTCGAGGACGTGCATCTTCAAGCTTTTTCCCAACGGTAATCATCATCACAATAATATGATCATGCGGTAAATTGATGATGCGGGCGACTTTATCAAAGTCAAAGCCATCCATCGGGCAGGAATCATATCCCATGCCTCTTGCCATCAACATAATATTCATGGCTGCAATGCTGGCCGAGCGAACGCACTCATCACGCTGGCCTTGATGATGGTTGGTATAATAATTTTCGATCGCTGGCAGTATGGCATTCTGTGCTGACTTTGGGGCGTGTTGCCAATAGCGTTCAGGCTGTTTTTCCCACGCATTCAAATCAGCGCACAAAACCAGCAGTAAAGAGGAATCAACTACTTGGGCCTGCCCCCATGCGGCTTCCAAAATTTGCTGGCGTTTTTCAGCATCTTTTACCCGGACAAATCGCCAGTGTTGAATATTAAACGCAGTAGGTGAGAGGATGGCATGTTCCATCAACTCATTCACTTCTGCTTCAGTCATTTGATGTGCCGGGTCATAGTGTTTGACCGAGCGACGAGTTTGAATCGCTTGTTTTATATCCATTGTTTTGCAGGGGTACTCAGTTAAGTTCAATTTTGAGATACAGCCATTGTTGTTCATCCTGATGACTGCGATAGGTTTTTGTATTTGTTTGCTGGCGTTGTTGTTCACCAATCTGGCCAATTAAAATCCATTGATTTAGCGGACCATTGACCGTGGTCAGTAAGCTTGTTGTTGAGATATCACCATTACGCTGCATCTTAGAGAATAATGGCAGGATATCGACCCGGGCCTGTTGATTGCCGAGAATATTCACTCTTGCCTGAAAGCCATTATCCAGTTGAATGTACTGGGTCGTTTCCTGAACTGCAATACCACCATGAGGGTAAAAAATAAGCTGTTGCTGATTATCAGCGACAGCGCGGCCCATTTGTATATCAATAGGCTGACCGGCAATACCCCTTGCCTGGTACTGCTGATCCCGTTCTCGACTGTTTTTGGTGGACCAGCGATTTATTTCCACGGATGAATTTTTCGGGTTCTCTAAATCAATATTAAGTTGATCATCGGCAAAATGTTCATCATTTAACTGTTGCTGGGTTCGCAGCACTGTGACTGTAAGGCTCTGCTGCCTGCTATCGAGCTGTTTGACCAAACGCTCTATTTCCTGAAAATTTTGTGTCGAACTTTTGATAATCAACAGATTGTCATGGCCACTAATGGTTGTGTAGTTGTCTATCATGGGTTCGATCATGGGCAGTATTTCCGCCGCAAGTCGATGTTGCAATTCAATGGTGCGTATTTGATCGGCGTGGGCGGGTAATGCCAGCAAGAAAAACACTAGCGAAAAGATGATTTTCATAAATTTAACCGCCTTGTCGCAACATCTGCAGTGCTGTGATTCCAGCATTCTTCAAATTGTTGTTTGAGTTCCCGGACTGTCAAAGGATCATGCAGATTAGCCTGACCTTGATAGCGTTGATTGTTGAGACAACGTAAATAGCCGGAATGATCCACCAACATCACTATATTTTTTGGTCGTTGTTGTTTTTCTGAAAGAATATTCACGCTGATCGAACTGGTGAGTTTAGCTATTAACGGTAGCAGTCGATGGGAATTAATGATGCTACTTTGGGTTTCATCTACTAATATTCTTATCTGCGTGCGGCGACTATTGATGCAAAGTTGTTTCAAACAGTCGATTACTGACGGATGATCAAGCAGAACCATATCCATCTCACTGCCCAGAAAACAGATTTCCCGATGGGCAGTTTCAACCAAAGCCAAGGCAGCCGCAGCTGCCTCATGTTTTCCATCAAATGCGATGATTTGATTAGTGTCGGCCTGGTTAGAATTATCAGTCATTTAACAGTTTCTTGCCTGTTCAACAGCGTTACCGATATAACTTGCAGGTGTCATTTCTTTTAACGCAAATTTAGCGGCATCTGGCAAATCTAGAGTATCAATAAATTCATGCATGATTTGTTTGTTGACTCTCTGTCCACGAGTTAATTCTTTGAGCTTTTCATAAGGATTCTCAATTCCATATCGACGCATAACCGTCTGGATAGGTTCCGCTAACAACTCCCAGTTGGCATCTAAATCTGCAGCCATTGTTTCAGGAGCAGCTTCCAATTTGCTAATACCTTTCAGTGCAGAGCTGTAAGCCAGCAGGGAGTGAGCAAAACCGACGCCGATATTGCGTAAAACGGTGGAGTCAGTCAGATCGCGCTGCCAGCGGGAAATAGGCAGTTTCATTGCCATATGATCAAAAGTCGCATTAGCAATACCCAGATTACCTTCTGCATTTTCGAAATCAATTGGGTTAACTTTATGTGGCATGGTGGATGAACCGATTTCACCTTTAACGGTTTTTTGTTTGAAGTAACCAATGGAGATGTAACTCCAGACATCACGACAGAAATCAATCAGCACGGTATTAAAACGAATCATTGCCTGAAACAGTTCAGCAACATAGTCATGCGGTTCGATCTGGGTGGTGTATTTGTTCCAGCGCAGTCCCAGTCCAGTGACAAACGCATTGGCCATCATTGGCCAGTCCACATTAGGATAAGCCGCATAGTGGGCATTGTAGTTACCGACTGCACCGTTCATTTTCCCGTAAAGTAAAACCGCGGCGACGTGAGTGCGTTGCAGTTCAAGACGTTTTACAACATTGGCTAATTCTTTACCCAGTGTGGTGGGAGAGGCCGGTTGACCATGAGTGCGAGACATCATTGGTGTTTCAGCCTGTTCCTGTGCCAGTTTCTTCAGCGCACCTATTAAGGTGTCCATTTCCGGCAGAATAACGTTTTCCCGGGCATTTTTAAGCATAATGCCGTAAGCAGTATTATTGATGTCTTCCGAGGTGCAGGCAAAATGCACAAACTCATTTACCGCATCAAGCTCGGCATTGTTTTTGAATTTACGTTTAATGAAATATTCAACCGCTTTCACATCATGGTTGGTTTCACGTTCGATAGCTTTAATCTCAGCCGCGTCTTCTACCGAGAAATCATTCATCAAATCGTTGAGGAATTTTTCAGCGTCTTCACTCAGTTTAGGTACTTCCTGGATATCTGCATTGGCGCCGAGTAAATGTAACCAGCGGCATTCCACTTCAACACGGGCTCGCAGCAGACCATACTCACTGAAATAGGGGCGTAAAGCCTTTGTTTTATCGGCATAACGACCATCAACTGGCGAGATGGCAGTAAGAGCAGTTAATTCCATGAAAACTCCATTAAAAATAAGCTGAAAATTGGCCGAAATTATAGCAGAACTCAGTCCTGATTCTGGATTTGATTCAGTTTGCTTTGTGAATTTGCGTTAAAATAACGGCCATCTTAGTTTCAACTTCGGAGCGTTTTCGTGCTGCAAGAATATCAAAAACATGTTGAAGAGCGTGCCGCAGAGGGTTTACCGCCTCTGCCGTTAGATGCAAAACAGGTATCTGACATCATTGAAGGGCTTAAACAACCTCAAAATACCGATAGAGAAGCACTGCTTGAGCTACTGATTCACCGCGTTCCACCCGGCGTGGATAAGTCAGCTTATGTAAAAGCAGGTTTTCTGGCGGCGATTGCCAAACAGGAAACACAATGTGATTTGATAACACCGGTTTATGCGACTGAACTGCTCGGTACCATGATGGGGGGATATAACATCCAACCCCTGATTGAGTTACTGGATTATGACGCAACCGCAGAGGCAGCAGAAAAAGCGCTTTCCAAAATTGTTATGGTATATGACGCCTACCATGATGTAGTGGAAAAGGCTGAAACCAACCAATACGCCAAGCGCATTTTGCAATCCTGGGCTGAAGCTGAATGGTTTTTATCCCGACCACCGTTAGCTGAAGCGATTACGCTTTCTGTATTGAAAGTCCCGGGTGAAACTAATACCGACGATTTATCACCAGCAACAGAAGCCTGGAGTCGTCCTGATATCCCGTTACATGCCAAAGCGATGCTGGTCAGCAAAATGCCTGACGCGCTGGATACCATTATCTCGCTGAAACAAAAGGGTCATCCCATTGCATATGTCGGTGATGTTGTTGGTACCGGATCTTCGCGTAAATCTGCGATCAATTCAGTGCTCTGGCACATGGGGCACGATGTGGCCTATGTCCCGAACAAACGCCAGGGCGGTGTGATATTAGGGAATAACATTGCGCCTATTTTCTTTAATACCGCGGAAGACTCTGGTGCCTTGCCAATCGAATGTAATGTCGATCAACTGGAAACAGGTGATGTCATTACGATCAAGCCATATGAAGGTAAAATTTATAACGAAGCAGGTGATGTCGTTTCTGAATTCACTTTACGGCCAACCACTATTGCTGATGAAGTACGTGCCGGTGGCCGTATCCCTTTGATTATAGGTCGTGGTTTAACCGATAAAGCTCGCGAAACATTAGGTATGCCACCATCAGATGTTTTCAAACGCCCTGTAGAACCTGTTCATAGTGATAAAGGCTTTACGCTGGCGCAGAAGATGGTCGGTGTGGCCTGTGGTGTGGAAGGTGTGCGTCCAGGTGCCTATTGTGAACCTAAAGTCACCACCGTCGGCTCGCAGGATACAACTGGGGCAATGACCCGTGATGAGTTGAAAGAATTAGCCTGTCTGGGGTTCTCGTCTGATTTGGTGATGCAGTCTTTCTGTCATACCGCGGCTTATCCAAAACCGGTTGATATCAAATTACAGCATGAATTACCGGAATTTATCAGTACCCGCGGTGGTGTGTCATTACGTCCTGGTGACGGGGTTATTCATTCCTGGTTAAACCGGATGATCTTACCTGATACCGTTGGTACCGGTGGTGATTCGCATACCCGTTTCCCGATTGGTATCAGTTTCCCTGCTGGATCAGGTTTAGTAGCGTTTGCCGCTGCGCTTGGCGTAATGCCATTGGATATGCCGGAATCAGTATTAGTCCGTTTTAAAGGCGAAATGCAACCCGGTATCACGTTACGTGACCTGGTGAATGCTATTCCCTATGCGGCTATTCAGGAAGGATTGCTGACGGTTGAAAAGAAAGGTAAGAAAAATATCTTTAATGGTCGTGTTTTGGAAATTGAAGGTTTACCAGATCTGAAAGTCGAGCAGGCATTTGAACTGTCAGATGCATCGGCAGAACGTAGTGCTAATGGTTGTACTGTCAGATTAAATAAAGAACCGATCATTGAATTTTTGAATTCCAATATCTCATTAATGGAATGGATGATTGCAGAAGGCTATGCCGATGCCAGAACACTGCAACGTCGCATAGATGCCATGCGTGCATGGCTGGCTGATCCTCAATTGCTTGAGCCGGATGCTGATGCAGAATACGCTGCGGTTATCGAGATTGATTTGAATGAAATCAAAGAGCCATTGCTGGCCTGTCCGAACGATCCGGATGATATCAAACCCTTATCCGAAGTCGCTGGTGCTCATATTGATGAGGTGTTTATTGGTTCCTGTATGACCAATATTGGTCACTATCGTGCCGCCGGTAAAGTGCTGGAGAAAATGGGTAATCTGCCCGTTAAATTGTGGGTTGCTCCGCCGACCAAGATGGATCAGCATCAATTAACGGAAGAAGGTATCTACAGTATCTTTGGTCGTGTTGGTGCCCGCACTGAAACGCCGGGTTGCTCGTTGTGCATGGGTAACCAGGCACGGGTGGCTGATAATGCCACAGTTGTCTCAACTTCTACCCGTAACTTCCCGAATCGTCTGGGTAATGGAGCCGATGTTTATTTATCATCTGCAGAACTCGCGGCGGTAGTGGCCAGTTTGGGGCGTATTCCAACAGTTGCCGAATATCTGGAGAAAGTTGCCGGTATTCAGCCAATGGCTCATGAGATCTATCGTTATCTGAACTTTAACGAGTTGGAGCACTATCAACGTGCTAAAGCTAGTTAAATTGGTAACTCACAGAAACCAAAAAGGGCTGTTTTCACAGCCCTTTTTTTATGACTATTATTGGTAACGAGCTTTATTAGGTTTGAGCGTGTAAATCTGTCGCTGCCTGTAATAATTTATTGCTCTGCAATAAGAACTGCCAGCGTCTGCCACCTTTCTGTTGCCATAACACTGCAGCGCGAATTCCAGACAGCAGCAGAGCACGAATACGATTAACGTTATCAGCTTGTTGCAGATAAGTGGAATCACCAAACACCTGAATACGCGGCGTGAGTTCACTGACGGTACGCTGATAGATATCGGCGAAACGGGCAATTACCTGCGGACTGGTGATGCTGCCAAAGTATTCAATCTGTTGCGGAATCTGATCCAGTTCACGGGTAATCAGATCCAGCATTGCGGGGCGCTTTGCCAGTTTGCGTTGCAAGTGCAAAATTCCGATTGCATAGCGCAACACCACAATATCGCCAGGTTGTTTACGTTTCGATAGCTGATTATTGAACTGACGGATCCCCGTTGTTAATTTACTGATTTCACCATAAACCGATTCAGTATCAGGCGCATCCATCACCAGTAAACTCTGCAGCATGGTCTGCATATCATCGTTATCGACCTGACCGGTTTCAGCAATCTGCTGCACTAAAGTCACGGATTGCATCAAAGCGGAGAGAGCAATGACACGATCATGAATAATTGTTCTCTGACTCATGGATGCATCCCCGGAGCGTTGGTATCGATAATAATGCCACCGCCCAAACAGACATCATCCTGATAAAACACAACAGATTGTCCTGGTGTGACGGCGCGTTGTGGCGAGTCAAATTCAACCTGAATATTGCCTTGTTCATCCTGAGTGATGAGGCAGGGCTGATCTGGTTGACGATAGCGGGTTTTTGCACTGGCACGACATGGCAATTCCGGGGCTTCGCCAGCCACCCATGAAAGTTGTTCAGCGGTAAGTTTAGTGCTGTAAAGCCATTCATGTTCACCTTGAACAACATATAAAATTCGCTTTTCCATATCCTTGCCAGCCACAAACCAGGGCTCACCGCTGCTGTTTTTACGACCACCAATGCCAAGGCCCTGGCGTTGGCCGAGGGTGTAATACATTAACCCTGAATGTTCACCAATTTTTTCGCCTTCCGGGGTGCGCATTTCACCGGGTTGAGCCGGAATGTAACGCCCCAGAAACTCGCGAAAACGTCGCTCCCCGATAAAGCAGATACCGGTGCTGTCTTTTTTGTCGTGATTGATAAAGCCAGCTTTTTCGGCAATCTGACGCACTTCGGTTTTTGGTAATTCGCCCAGCGGGAAAAGAGTACGGGATAATTGCGCCTGACCAAGGGTATACAGGAAGTAACTCTGGTCTTTGCTGTTATCCAGGCCTTTCAATAACTGAAATTTACCTTCATGTTCGCGCACTCGTGCGTAATGACCGGTGGCAATCAGATAGCCACCCAATTCCATGGCGTGATCTAAAAAAGCTTTAAATTTGATTTCACGATTACACAGAATATCGGGATTCGGCGTGCGGCCCGCTTTGTATTCATCCAAGAAATGTTTGAATACATAATCCCAGTATTCCATAGCGAAATTGGCTTCATGAAAAACGATGCCCACTTTATCAGCAACTGATTGGGCGTCTTTGCGATCATCCTCAACAGTACATTCGCTTTCATCCGCATAGTCGACCCAGTTTTTCATGAACAGACCTTCAACATCAAAGCCTTGTTGTTTAAGTAACAACGCTGAAACAGAGGAGTCCACGCCGCCGGACAGACCGACAACTATTTTTTTGTGTTCAGACATAATTAATCAGTTAATAAATCAAGTGGATAGCGTTTTCCAGCGAGGTAATCCTGTAAACATTGCTCGACTAAAGGACTGCGAAACTGTGATCGACGCTGTTTGATAGTGTCAGCATCCAGCCAGACAGCCTGATGAATGTCAGTATCCAGTGGTCTATCCAGCTTTTCCCCCACGCTTCCGCTAAAACAGAAACGAATATAGGTATTTTCAGTTTGCTGATGTCGCCAGCGATAGATACCAATCAACGACTCAGGCGTAAATTGCCAGGCTGTTTCTTCCAGTGTTTCCCGGATAACCGCTTCAATCAGGCTTTCTCCGTCTTCGAGATGGCCGGCTGGCTGGTTGAGTTTGAGTTCGCTGCCGATCATTTCCTCGACCATCAGAAATTGCTGGTCGCGTTCTATTACGGCGGCTACGGTGGTTCTTGGAGTCCAAATCATCGGCGTATTTTATCACGGTCTGAAAATTAACTTCGCACCATTGTCCGGGTTGCAGATCATTTAATTGCCAGGGGCCAATCGCTACGCGGATCAATCTTAATGTTGGATGGCCGACTGCAGCAGTCATACGGCGTACCTGTCGGTTTTTGCCTTCACTGATTTGCAATTCCAACCACTGGGTTGGAATCGATTGTCGAAATCGTACCGGCGGAACTCTTTCCCACAAATCAGGTTCATTGATAAGTCTGGCATTAGCCGGTTTGGTCAGACCATCTTTTAACATGACACCCTGTTGCAATTGTTCAAGCGCAGCAGCATCCGGAATGTTTTCCACCTGAACCCAGTAAGTTTTGCTTAATTTATGTCGTGGATCGCTGATATGATGTTGCAATTGACCATCGTCGGTCAGCAATAATAATCCTTCACTGTCCCGATCTAACCGACCTGCCGGATAGATGTCCGGTATATCTATGTAGTTCTTCAGTGTCTTACGACCGTCGCTATCGCTGAATTGAGTCAGCACGTCATAGGGTTTATTAAATGCAATTAGTCTGGTCATGGTTATATCAACGCCATAGATCATGTAAAATGCCACTTTTAACTTCAGGAGCCGTGCATGGCATATCAACACATTAGTGTACCGGAACAGGGTGCAGCCATCGGCGTTAATGCCGATTATTCATTGAATGTACCTAATCAACCGATTATCCCTTTTATCGAAGGTGATGGCATCGGTATCGATATCACACCGGCCATGATTGATGTGATTGATGCGGCAGTGAACAAAGCCTACAACGGCGAACGCAAAATTTCCTGGATGGAAGTCTACGCTGGCGAAAAAGCCACACAGCTTTATGGTGCTGAAACCTATTTGCCAGAAGAAACCATTGATGCGTTGAGAGAATATTCGGTATCGATCAAAGGTCCGTTAATGACGCCAGTGGGAGGCGGGATTCGCTCTTTGAATGTGGCATTACGTCAGACGCTTGATTTATATGTCTGTCAGCGCCCGGTACGTTATTACCCTGGTACGCCAAGCCCGGTTAAAGCACCCGAAAATATCGATATGGTTATCTTCCGCGAAAACTCAGAAGATATTTATGCCGGTATTGAATGGGCTGCCGGTACACCTGAAGTTCAGAAGGTCATCGACTTTCTGCAAAAAGACATGGGTGTCAGCAAAATCCGTTTTCCTGAAACCTCGGGGATAGGCATCAAGCCGGTTTCCAAAGAGGGAACAGAGCGACTGGTACGTAAAGCCATTCAATATGTTATCGACAATGACCGTGATTCATTGACCCTGGTACATAAGGGTAACATCATGAAGTTCACCGAAGGGGCTTTCAAACAATGGGGCTATGACCTTGTTGAAAAAGAGTTTGGTGCTACGCCGCTGGATGGTGGGCCCTGGAAAACCTTTAATAATCCAAATACCGGTAAAAAAATCGTTATCAAAGACTCGATAGCCGATGCATTTTTACAGGAAATTTTATTGCACCCTAAAGATTATGATGTGGTTGCCACATTGAATCTGAATGGTGATTACATTTCTGATGCCCTTGCTGCACAGGTTGGGGGAATTGGCATCTCACCGGGTGCAAATTTAGCGGATGCCGTTGCGATGTTTGAAGCAACACATGGCACAGCACCGGCTTTGGCTGGAAAAAATAATGCGAATCCGTCATCATTAATCCTATCGGCCGAAATGCTTTTAAGACATTTAGGTTGGGGCGAAGCGGCAGATCTGGTCGTTTCCGGCGTCTCAGGCGCCATTTCTAATGCGCGTGTCACCGGTGATTTAGCTCAGGCTATTGGCGTCGATGCGTTGAGTTGTAGTGATTATGCTGCAGCTGTTATTCAAAACATGTAAGGAGTTTCCATGAAAGTTGCAGACAACAAAGTAGTCGTGATCGACTACACGCTCACCGACAACAGCGGCACAGTCATTGATAGCAGTGAAGGTGCCGGCCCGCTGGCGTATCTGCATGGCGCTGGCAATATTATCCCTGGTTTGGAAGATGCCCTGGCGGGCAAAGAAACTGGCGATAAAGTCCAGGCCAGTATCGAACCAGCAAATGCTTATGGCGAACGCCATGATGCGCTAAAACAGGATGTACCTGCTGAATTATTCAGTGGTGTAGAAAAAGTTGAAGTGGGTATGCAATTTCAGTCCGAAACCGAGCAAGGCCCGGTTTTGGTCACTGTAGTAGCAATCAATGATGAAACTGTTACCGTCGATGGAAATCATCCTCTGGCTGGCGTACATTTGAACTTTGACGTTGAAATCCGTGAAGTTCGTGAACCAAGTGCAGAAGAGCTTGAACATGGACATGTTCATGGTGAAGGCGGTCACCAGCACTAAAAACTAAAACTTAGATTTAGTCTCAAAGACGGGCATTGTGCCCGTCTTTTTGTTTCAGACGTAGAATTTAATGCAAACTATAGAACAACTAAAACAACAATTTGCTATTGCTGATCGCCTGGATTTTTCAATGGGGCCGTCAGAATGTGTAATGATAAATATCAATACGCCTCATGCCAAGGCACGTATAACAACTCAGGGTGCGCAGGTATTATCTTACCGCTCTGCACATGCATTACATGATCTATTGTTTTTGAGTCGAATGAGCCGTTATGGTGATCGGCGGGCAATTCGAGGAGGTGTCCCGGTCTGTTGGCCATGGTTTGGTGTTGATCCCAGTGGTAAAGGCCGTCCTGCTCATGGTTTTGCACGTAACCGTGTTTGGGATTTGATTGATGTGCAACAGACTGAAAATGATGGCATTAAATTGACTCTGTCATTATCACCGGATCCTAAGGACGAACCGCTTTGGCATTGTGCTTATAGTTTGAAAATGGTGATTGAGATCAATGAACAGCTAACATTATCCTTAACTACTGAAAACCTTGATCAAGAAAGTTTTGTTATCTCACAGGCATTGCATACTTATTTTGCAGTGGGAAATATCGAAAAAACTCAGGTGAGGGGGTTGAGCAATCATCATTATCTCGACAAGGTAGAAAATTTTCGTGAGAAACTTCAGGCTGGTGAGATCGTTTTTAACGGCGAAACAGACAGAGTGTATTTGAACAGTCCTGACAAGCTATTTATTGAGGATTCTGACTGGGCACGCCGCATTGTGGTAGAAAGTTCAGGTTCAAATACCACAATAGTATGGAATCCTTGGGATAGGGTGGCAACATTAAAAGATATGACTGATGACTCGTATCAGTACTTTGTCTGTGTTGAAACGGCCAATGCCGCCAATAACAGTATCAGTTTGGCACCGGGTGAATCGCATACGATTTCAGCTGGTTACAGAATCATGCCATTGGGTTAGAAAGTGACATTTCAATCTCAGCTGTTCAACAACGATATAGAGTGTGCTTAAGTCCAGCGTTGACGTAATTCTTCACGATGTAAAGCCAGCCATTGGATAGCAATAATCGGAATCGCCGAGATAATTTTACCTGTTTCCAGCAAGGCATAGACTTCATCGAATGATAATACACTGACTGAGATATCTTCATCTTCCTCATCCAGGCCATGTAATCCACCAATATGGGTGCTATCTATGCGTCCACAAAACAGGTGTAATAGCTCGGATGTACCGCCCGGAGAGGTGAAAAACTCACTTATCTTGATCATTTCCAGTATTTCACATCCTGATTCCTCAACGGCCTCGCGATAGGCCACGGATTCTGGTGTTTCGCCAGGTTCAATTGCCCCAGCCACAATCTCAAGAAGCCACGCACGCTCATCATTTAGTTGTATGGCGCCGGGACGAAATTGTTCGATAATAACCAACGCATCTTTTTGTGGATCATAAAGTAATACCGCAACACAGCTTCCACGATGAAAGACTTCTCGGGTTAGCGGTGCACTCCAGCCACCTTTGTATAATGTATGTTTTAAAGAGACAACTTTTAAACTAAAAAAACCGCTATAAGCGGTTGTTTCTTCAATGATTTCAAACTGTTTTTTGCTCATCAGTTTTCCTTACATTTCAGGGATGTTATTCGACAGGGGTAAATGCTGATTTTGATATACCCTCTACACGACGCAATACCGCAGTAAATTTGGTGCCATCTTTTTCAATGTGCTCCAGTTTGACCGGCAAATAATTCAATTCCGGTGCACACCACAAAGTGGTTTCCCGATCCTTGTCGCTGTCTCTATCACGTTGTCTTTTGAATTTAACAGTGTTTATGCTGCCAAGTGGTGTAGTTATCGTTTCCTGCTCAAGTCTTTTGATCTGATAATGTTTTAGACGGCCGCCATCTGCAATTAAATAATTAAAGGTTTTCTGTTTGGGATTCTGCAGCAAATCCAATCTCAGTTGTACCTGATAAACATGTTTTTCCAATGTACTATCTTCAATTTCAAGATCCCATGGATGAACCCTGTCATCTATATGTACGGAGCGATTACGCCAATCAAAGTCCATGCGTAAATATTTATCTTTTTTGCCACCATTGCGTTGATAAAGATATTGACGGGGCTTAATCTGCTGTTGGGAGAGGGTCCATAAGCTGGTTTCCTTGACCGTATCGCGTTTGAATAAAGCAACTACACCTTTGGCCTTAGTCGCTGAACGAAAGCGATGCAAACCATCTGTTAAGGTTTCCAGCTGCTGGTTCAGCTCGCCAGCCTGCAAACCATTCATATTGATTTCATATTGTGCAGAATAATCAGCTAGGTCTTGAGCACAAACCGTAGCAGACATAAACAGCAACACCAGGTAGGAAAAATAGCGCATGAATAATCAGTTCTGTTGTTGAATCAGCAACCTTAAGGCATCAGGATAAAGCTTATGTTCCTCAATCAACACTCTGGCTGCCAGAGTGTCTTCAGTATCATTTTCCAGAATAGGTACTTTAGCCTGTAATATTATCGGTCCGGCATCCAGTTCCTCGGTAACAAAGTGTACCGTCGCACCATGTTCTTTTTCACCGGCTTCGATGGCTCGTTTGTGCGTATGCATACCTTTGAATTTAGGTAACAGCGATGGATGAATATTGATTAATTTATTCGCATAGTGCTTAACAAATCCTGCGCTCAAAATCCGCATAAAGCCAGCTAATACAACATAATCCGGAACAAAAGAATCAATCAGCTTCATCAGCTGTTCATCAAACGCTTCACGACTTGTAAAAGCCTTGTGATCCAGTATTCGGGTGGCAATGTCAGATTGCTGAGCAAATTCCAATCCAGCTGCATTGGGACAATTACTGATTACGGCAGCAACCTCCGCATCCAACTCATTTACCTGAATCGCTTTAACAATTGATTGCATGTTGCTGCCACGTCCTGAAATCAGGATGACCAACTTGGGTTTCAAGGCAGTAGTCATTTAATAATGACTTGTTCTTCGGTGTCACTATTTTCAATATGGCCAATACGCATAGCCGTCTCACCCAGTGCAGTCAGAATCTGTACGGTTGCATCGGCATCCTGCTCAGCTACACAAACCACCATGCCAATACCATTATTAAAAGTGCGATACATCTCACGATCGACCACATTTCCCTGCTGTTGCAGCCAGTCGAAAACGGCCGGTCTTTGCCAGCTTTTACTATCAATAATTGCCGTTACATTTTCTGGTAATACGCGGGGAATGTTTTCCAATAAACCACCACCGGTAATATGAGACAATGCGTGAATATTAATTTTTTCATGTAGTTGTAGTAATGACTTAACGTAGATTCTGGTCGGTGCCAACAGTTTTTCACCTAATGTTGCACCATCAAATGACATATTCAGATCAGCTTTGCTGACTTCAATAATCTTGCGAATCAATGAATAGCCATTTGAGTGTGGTCCGGAAGACGCGATCCCGATAATGGCATCACCAGCTTTTACCTGAGATCCATCAATAATGTTGTCTTTTTCTACAATGCCGACACAAAAACCTGCTAAATCAAAATCACCTTCCTGATACATGCTTGGCATTTCAGCTGTTTCGCCGCCTACCAATGCGGCCCCTGATTGAAGACAGCCTTCAGCAATACCGCTGACAACATCCGTTGCTACATCAATATTAAGTTTTCCGGTGGCATAATAATCAAGGAAGAACAACGGTTCCGCGCCAAGAACTGCGATATCGTTGACGCACATGGCAACTAAATCAATACCAATGGTGTCATGTATTCCAGCCTCGATTGCCAGTCTTAATTTGGTGCCAACACCATCTGTTCCTGAGACCAAAACCGGTTGTTTATATTTATCGAGCGGTAGTTCAAACAGGCTGCCAAATCCACCCAGTCCAGCCATGACACCAGGACGACGGGTTTTGGCTGCTAAGGGTTTGATACGCTCGACAAGCGCATTTCCGGCTTCAATATCAACACCGGCATCGCGGTAGCTGAGAGCTTGGTTTGATTGGGTAGGTGGAACGACTGGATCGGTCATGCTGGCTTCCTGATTATTTGGACATCACACACAAAAAACAGCGTGTTAGAATACCACAATGCCTAGATTATTTTTCTCACTGATTTTCGTTTTCGCTGCGTCGATTGTCTCCGCCGCGGAAGTTACTGATTTATATCAAGCTCAAGCACCTGTTGCTTCGCAGAGTGAAGAAGATCGTCAGCGACTCGCGCCGGAATTGCTCAAACAGGTGGTAGTAAAAGTCGTTGGTGACCGTCGCGCGGTGGAGCAGGCAGATATTTCTGCTCTGATAACCGATGCAGACCGGTATGTCGATCAATATTATTATCAGCAAATTCCAAATTCTGACAGCGATGTTGCGGAACAACAATTAGCTTTAATGCTCGAATTTAATGCTGAAGGCATCAATAACGCCTTACAACGAATCGGGTTGCCAGTATGGGACAAAATCCGACCTGAGACACTGTTCTGGGTGGCTATTGAGTACGCAGGGAAACAACAATTGATTGGGGAAGGTGATGAAGATTCATTACTTTTTCATATCGAACAGGCAGCAAAAAAACGCGGTATTCCGTTATTGTTGCCATTGATGGATCTTGAGGATCAGACTCAGCTGACTTTTAACGATGTTGCCACGGGTAATAATACTGCTGTAAAACAGGCCTCCGAGCGATATGGTTCTTCTGTCATTGTGTCAGCTCGTTTACGGGGTAATGAGGAATCTGTCGAAATAAGTTGGCAGGCATTGCTTGGTGAAGAGGTTGAGCGCTGGTCAAGTCAGGGTGATGTTAAAACAGCGATTCAAAACGGGGTGGATGAGTTTGCTGATCGGCTGGGTAGACGGCTGAATATCTCATTCAGTGAATCAGGTAATACCGAAATGGAAATTCATGTTTCTGGTATTGAAGACTACGATGGCTACAGTCGACTAATGGATTATCTGGGAAGCTTACAGGTCGTTTCGGATATTAAAGTCGGTAGCTTGGGCAGTGAGAAGCTCGATTTGGTTTTACTTATTCAGGCTGAGCCGGAAAAATTCAGACAATTACTAGCGATGGGACGGGTAATTGAGCCCGATACCACTGATGATAGCGGCTCTCAATACAGGTTATTACCTTGAGTCCACGGGATATTCCCAACCTCATTTGTGTATTTCGAATTTTATTAGTTGGCCCTATTGTCTGGCTGATGATTGAAGAAAAGTTTTCCACTGCATTGATTCTGGTGGCCATCGCTGGTATTTCTGATGGTGTGGATGGTTTTCTGGCTCGTCATTTTCACTGGCAAAGTCGTCTGGGCTCTATTCTTGATCCACTAGCAGATAAATTTCTGCTGGTCGCAACATTTACCACATTAACCTATATGCAACTATTACCCTTGTGGCTATTATTGCTGGTGTTTGGTCGAGATTTACTGATTGTTTGTGGTGCTTTGATTTATCATTTCAAATTCGGTGAATATGAACTGTCTCCGCTCTGGAGCAGTAAAATCAATACAGTTTTTCAGATTGCTTTAGTGTTGCTTGTTATTTTGCAGCAAGAATGGCTTCCGCAAGTAGCGACATGGAGTACAACCTTAATCTGGTTGGTGGTGGCAAGTGTCATCATTAGTGGTAGTGAATACATTGTGGTATGGGGGACAAACGCGTGGCGTCAGATGAAAAAAAGCTCATGAGTGATACCAATAAATTCCTGTTGCTAGGGCTATTGATTTTATCTGGCTGGCTAATGATGGAGTTATCTTCTGTTTTAACACCATTTTTTATTGCGGCATTATTGGCTTATCTGGGAGACCCACTGGCCGACAGATTGGAAAACTATCGTTTATCCCGCACTTTAGCGGTATGTGTTGTTTTCGCTATATTTGTGCTGACGGGAATGATTTTATTACTTATTTTTATTCCCATGCTTAGTGCTCAACTGGCATCTTTATTTGAAAAACTGCCAGCTTATCTGGATCAACTGCAAAACTCGCTGGAGCATGTGTTGCAAAGAGTCGGTTTATCAACAGATATGATCGACCTTAATACCGTTAAAACCGCTTTGCAGGATTATTGGTCGGAAGCGGGAAAAATGGCGGGTGATGTCTTTGGATATATGACCCGTTCAGGCCTTGTGATATTGCAATGGTTAACCAATCTGATCCTTATCCCGGTACTGACGTTTTATCTGTTGAGAGACTGGGACGATCTGGTGGCCAGGTTTCGCGAATTATTGCCGCGTAAACATGCAGACAAAATCATTAAGATTAGCGGTGAATGTGACGATATGCTGGCAGGCTTTTTACGCGGGCAGTTGATGGTCATGCTGGCCTTATCAATCATGTATTGTATCGGTCTGACATTGATTGGACTCGACCTGGCTTTACTAATTGGAGTGATAGCCGGTATTGTGAGTTTTGTACCATATCTTGGTTTATTTATTGGTATTCTGCTCGCCGGTCTTGCAGCCTATTTACAGTTTCAGGAATGGTTACCCATCCTATGGGTCGTTCTGACATTCGGTTTTGCACAGATGGTTGAAGGAATGTTTCTGACACCTCGATTTGTGGGCGAACGGATTGGTCTGCACCCCGTGGCAGTTATTTTCGCAGTGATGGCTGGTGGCACATTATTCGGGTTTGTCGGTGTATTGTTAGCACTGCCAGTGGCCGCTGTAGTGATGGTTTTGTTACGGCATGCTCACCACCGCTACCTGAACAGTCATCTGTATTCCTGAGCAGCAGGTGATGAATAAGCAGGAAATACAGCTGACGCTGCGGTTAACACCGCATGAAATCTTCACGATAGATAACTTTATCTTTGAAAGCGATGAGTTAGCCTCTGTTGTGGATGCGTTCTGCCTGGAAAAAAAACCTGATTTTCTCTATCTTTGGGGAGAGTCCGGGGTTGGCAAAACCCATTTGAATCTGGCAATTGCCGAACGCCTGCAAAATCAGGGGTATCCGGTGAGTTATATTAATCTGCAGGAACTTCGCGATACAGCAGATGCTGAGGTATTAGCTTCCCTAGTCCAGAGCCATGTTGTCTGTTTGGATGATCTGCAGGCAATCTGTGGCGATGCTGCATGGGAAGAGGCGTTATTTCACTGCTTTAACCGTTTACGTGAGAAAGAGCATAAATTACTGATTTGCGCTGATCAGAACCCGGCACAATTAGCCATTGAATTGCCTGATCTTCGATCCAGACTGGCAACGGGATTAATTTATCAATTGCCTTCAATGACTGATGCATTGAAACAACAGGCGTTGATCAGTCATGCACAGAGTAGAGGATTGATTTTGCCTGAAGAAGTAGCCCAATATCTATTACGCCATTACAGCCGGGATATGCCGTCATTGATGTTAGTATTGCAACGTCTCGATAAAGCGTCTTTACAGGCTCAGCGTCGATTAACCATTCCGTTTGTCCGGGAAGTTATACAACGTGGCTGAAAAGCCATCAGTGACAATTATTTGGCCTGGTTTAGCCACTGCGATGCAGGAAATTAATCAGTCTTTATTACCCGAAGAACTGAAACAATTATTAAAAAAAGCACATTTCACTGCTGACCATCACACGTTTGAAAAAGCATTAATTCAGCTTTTTAATGCCAAGCCCCTCACAGATGCTGATTTACCCGCTTCGGCATTACGAAATCCAGGTCAACTAAGTCTTTGCGCTGATCCGTGTTATCTGCATGCTGATCGAGATCGCCTTTTATTATTTTCAATTAATGATTTAACAATGGAAGAGGGCACCCAGCTTAGAGAATGCATTCAACCTTTATTGAATGATTTTGATGCTCAACTGGTGCCTAATGATTTAAACCATTGGTCAGTTTGGTTGGAAAATATGCCCGATATTTCCCTAACGGCAATGCCATCACTGATTGGTAAGTCGGTAGTCTCAGCGTTACCGACCGGACAGGAACAAAATGCCTGGTTACGTTTGAATAATGAAATTCAAATGGCTTTATTTGAACATCCGGTTAACCAACAAAGACAGTCAGCTGGCAAATTGCCAGTGAATAGTCTCTGGTTTTGGGGCAAGGGAGACTGGCAACCGTCTACCAATGGATGGGATAAGGTCTATGGCGATTCGACTTTATTAAAGTTACTGTCCTCTGCGTGTTCTGTCAGCCTTAACTCTTTTTCTGAGTGGAAACCTGAGCAGTTGGGAGGTGGAAATCAATTACTGCTGTTACCGGAACTGGATTTGCAGAATGATTGGCAGCAACGCTTGCAGCTTGTGACGGCACAACAAATTTTGCCTTTAAAACAAAAATTACGCCGTTATCAAATTCAACAGTTACGTTTAATCATTCCTGAACATGGCCAATATCAGTGGCGCTGCTGGGATGTATGGAAGCCTTGGCCATTATGAATATTCAACAGCGTAATATAGGTGATATCAGTGAATTACCTGAGGAATGGCCAGCATGTATTCGAAGAATCATGGCGGCGAGAGGTATTGTTAAAGCAGATGAATTAACCTTTGATTTAGCTGGATTGCCAAAACCCTCGGAAATGCTGGGGATGGAAGCAGCCGTAACATTATTGATCAAGGCATTACAGCAGCAATGGCGAGTAATGATTGTGGCGGATTTTGATAGCGATGGCGCTACCAGCTGTGCAGTAATGATGCGTGGTTTGCGCATGATGGGGCTGCAACATATTGATTTTATCGTTCCAAATCGATTCGTGCATGGTTATGGCTTAACCACAGAATTACTTAACGAAATTGATAGTGAAACCCAGCCGGATTTATTGATCACCGTGGATAACGGGATTGCCAGTCTGGATGGGGTTGCTCTGGCCAAACAACGTGGTATGCAAGTGTTGATCACTGATCATCATCTTGCCGCAGAACAATTGCCACAAGCCGACGCTATCGTTAATCCTAATCAACCCGGAGATAACTTTCCCAGCAAAATGCTGGCAGGGGTTGGGGTGGCATTTTATGTGCTGGTCGGTCTGCGGCAGGGATTACGTGATATTAACTGGTTTGAATTACAGCAACTGGCAGAACCTCGTCTGGTGGAATTGCTGGATTTGGTCGCATTGGGCACCGTCGCCGATGTCGTGCCTTTGGATAGGCTCAATCGCACACTGGTGGATCTTGGACTGAAACGTATGCGGCAGGGACGCGCCTGTGCAGGTATCAGCGCTTTATTACAAATTGCCGGTAAGGATATCAATCGATTATCTGCACAGGATTTGGGCTTTGCCATTGCGCCGAGGTTAAATGCAGCGGGCCGTATGGAAGATATGGGGTTGGGCATTGATACCTTACTGACGGATAACTTTGCTATGGCTCAGCAAGCTGCTCAGTTGCTGGATAAGATTAATATTGAGCGTCGCTCGGTTGAACAAGGCATGCAGCTGGAAGCTCTGGCGATGCTGGAAAAACTGCAGCTGAATGAAACCACTCAGGCAGCTGCTTATTGTTTATATGACGAAAGCTGGCATCAAGGGGTAATCGGATTACTCGCCTCTCGAATTAAAGAAAAACTGCATCGGCCAGTCATCGTGTTTGCATCGGGCGAACCTGGTGAAATCAAAGGTTCAGCGCGCTCTATAACAGGCGTTCATATTCGTGATGTCCTGGTTAATGTTGCGGCTAAATATCCTGATTTAATTTTACGCTTTGGCGGACATGCGATGGCAGCAGGGTTAACATTAAAGCAGAACGACTTTTCATTGTTTGAGCAGGCATTCAGGGAAGCTGTTCAGCTTTCAGCCGATCCCAGTGTATTTGAACGCGCTTTGTATTCTGACGGTGAATTATCGGCGCAGGAACTGAACCTCCAGCTGGCCGAGCAATTACCGGTACTGGCGCCATGGGGTCAGGCTTTTCCGGAACCACAGTTTCATGGACAGTTTGTGTTGCAGAATTATCGTCATGTCGGTCAGCAATCGGATCATTTGCGTTTAACCGTAAAACTGGATGATGGGCGGGAAATCACGGCAATGGCGTTTCGTCAAACAGCTCCAGTATGGCTCCAGATTGGACAGAAGGTTGGCTTGCACTACCGTCTGGATGTAAATGAGTTTCGACAAAGCAAATCACTACAGTTGCTGGTTGATAATCTGTTGCCGAGTTAAATATCCAGAGTTTGAATAGTTACCTGCTGTCTAAAATCGGCCAGTTCATCACCGTGAAATAATTCTGTTCCGGCATGCATGACGGTACCGGCTCCACAGGCAATACCATAACGCAGTGCTGTTTCGGGCTGATCATCAAGACTGAAACCGGCCACCAGCCCCGCGACCATTGAATCACCTGCACCCACAGTAGTATTCACTGGTACTGATAACGCTTTCGCATAAAAACTGTTGTTCGGACTGACTAATAAAGCTCCTTGATCACCTAAAGAAACACATACATGGTTAACACCGGACAACTGCAGTTTTCTGGCGCATGCAGCAATTGATTCTATAGTGTCGAGTTTTATTTGTAGCAGGGTTTCCAGTTCATACAAATTAGGTTTAATTAAAAATGGTTTCGCCTCAATTGCCAAACGCAATATGTCACCATGACTATCGACGACAGTTCGTCCACCATGTTGCTGGATTTTATGCACCAAATCAGCATACAGAGAGGTTGGTACAGTGGGCTGGCAGGATCCGGTAAGAATGCCATAACCATTCCCTACAGCATTGGCAAAATTTTCCACCAGTTGAGTTAACTGGGCTGCCGGGACAGGTGTGCCAGCATCAGTGATTTGAAATTGAGATTGTGTATCAAGCTCAATAATCGTGCTGTTAATACGCGTCTGTCCTGAGACATGATGGAACAGAACATTGGGTAGTTGTTCATCAAGCATGTCTTGCAGAATCTCACCAATGGAGCCGGCAATGACACAATAAGTTGTTGCCTCTACCTGCATACGAAACAAAGCCCGGCCAATATTGATACCATTACCCCCTGGATCATGACGGGCAGCATCGGAACGTGATTTTTGGTCGGGGATTAACTTTTTGACATGGTAAGTCACATCCAAAGCGGGGTTTAAACATAAAACATGAATGTTTCCCGATGACGACGTCATTACTGTCTCCATTAATAAGATTTGTTCGATAAAATGATGCTCAGCAGACCAATAGTAAACTGCATTTCTGATAAAGGCTCCAAATGAAACCAACTCATGTCGCGGTATTCAGCGCAAAACCTTATGATCAGGCCTATCTCACGAAAATGGCTGATGAGCAAGTATCATTATGTTTTTATGAAATGGCGTTGAATCCAATGACTGCAGCATTGGCCAAAGATGCTGAAGTGGTCAGTGCGTTTGTAAATGACGATATTTCGGCTGAAACGCTTAACATTTTGGCAGAAAACGGCATTCGTTTAATTGCGTTACGCTGTGCCGGGGTTAATCAGGTGGATTTAACGGCGGCTAACAAGCTTGGTATAACTGTCGTCAATGTCCCAGCCTATTCACCTTATGCGGTCGCTGAACATACCATTGCACTGATGTTGGCATTAAGTCGGAAGATACCGCGGGCCTATAATCGAGTTCGCGATGGTAATTTTTCTTTGGATGGTTTGCTGGGTTTTGATTTCTTTGGTAAAACCGCGGGCATTATTGGGGGCGGTAAAATAGGTTTGTTAGTCGCTGAGCGATTGCGGGCATTTGGTTGCCAGGTTTTGATTTATGAACCGCATAACGCTATACCAGCCAAACAATCAGGCTTTGAAGTGGTGACACTCGACAGCTTGCTCGGTCAAAGCGATATTATCAGTCTGCATTGTCCATTAAATGATGAAACACATCATATTATCAATGCGGCCAGTCTCGGGCTGACCAAACCCGGCGTGATGCTGATAAATACCAGTCGCGGAGCCTTATTGGATACAGTGGCTGTATTGGATGCCCTGAAAGCGCTGCATATTGGCTATTTGGGAATAGATGTGTATGAACAGGAAGGCAGTCTGTTTTTTGAAGATCATTCCACCGATATTATTCAGGACGATATATTCCAGCGTTTATTGACCTTTCCAAATGTGCTGGTCACCGGGCACCAGGCCTATTTCACCCGGGAGGCATTACAGCATATCGCTCAGACAACGTTGCAGAATATTGATGATTTTATGGCTGGTAAGGCACTGAAAAACCGCGTGGAAATACGTTAAGTGTTTGATGAAATATTTACCTGTATCAATAAGTTGATGCCGGATTTTAAAGCCAGACCGCAACAAGTTGAAATGAGTCGATTTATTCATCAACGGCTGCAACAGTCGCAAAATAGAATGGCGGTAGTGGAAGCTCCAACCGGCGTGGGGAAAACGCTGGCATATCTCAGCGGTGCAATTGAAACAGCTTTGAACAGTAAAAAATTGCTGGTGATCAGCACTGCAACAGTCAATCTGCAACAGCAATTAATTCAGAAAGATCTGCCACAGTTTTCAGCGGCTTTGCCACAACCGATACGGTTTATGCAAATCAAAGGTCGCCGCCGCTATGTCTGTCCCAGCAAACTGGCACAACTGGCAACCACTCCCGAACAGCAGGATTTGACGCTGGATGTGGATCAGAAATATCAGCAAGTATTAAGACAGACTCAAGCAAAGAATCTGTTCCAGGATTGGGATGAACATCGCTGGGATGGTGATCGGGATAGTCGTACTGATGCCATTGATCCGGCGCTTTGGCATGAAGTATCTACTGATTCAGAAGGCTGTGCCGGTAAAAGCTGTAGGTATTTTTTGAGCTGCCCCTATTATTTGCTACGTAAGGAAATGCAGCTGGCACAGGTGGTGGTGGTGAATCATGATTTATTACTCAGTGATGCTGACTTGGGTGGCGGTTTGGTATTGCCCAATCCGGAAGAACTGATTCTGGTTTTTGATGAAGCACATAATCTGCCGCAAAAAGCGCTGGGACATGCCGCCAAAGCATTGAACTTTGCCCAGCTTTATCAAACCGTTGAAACCGCTGACAGTCTGATGAAAAAGCTGCCCACTGCTTTGGCTTTCCGGCAGCATGACTTTGGTTATATGTTTAAGGAAATTCGCCAGGATTTACCAGCCATCATCAATCTGTTGCAGCAATTGCTGGATATTCTGGGCAGTGATGCCACAGTAAATGAAATGCTGGAAGGCCGTACCAGTGAGCCACGGATTTTCTGGGGCAGTCCGTTACTTAATGCCTTGTTTATTCCCAGCCAGAACCTTTTACAACGAGCTAATTCCATCTATAAGCATTTCTCGCTGATTGGCAAATGGATTAAAGAAGGGCTGGAGAAAACCCAATTAAGTAATAAGGTTGGTGAAGCATTATTACCGCAAGTGGGAACGGTACAGAATATTTTTGGTTATCTGATTGATTTTATGGCGCTGTTTCTCGATGAGGATAAAGCCGAGCGCCCACCTAATGTGCGCTGGCTGGCACAGGAACAGTTTGCCAAACAGCAAACGCTGGTGATTCATGCCGGGCCGATGACAGCGGCAGGTTTTCTGGATCGCAGTTTATGGCAGCGGGCTTATGGGGTGGTAATGACATCAGCCACGTTACGAGGCATGGGATTATTCCAGCGTTTCCGGGCGGATTGTGGCTTACAGCGTTACGATGAAAAACACTTTCTGGCGCTGCCTTCACCGTTTCGATATCAGCAGCAGGCTGTGCTAAAACTGCCGATGATGCAGTATTTACCCAATGAAAATCTGCCGCAATGGCAGCAGGAAGTGGTCGGCCAACTCAAATCAATTATTGATATTCAAGCGGCGACACTGGTGCTCTTTACCTCACGCCAGGTGATGCTACAGGTATATAAGCAATTGCCATTGTCATTGAAAAATTTGATTCTTTTACAGGGTGATCAGCTGTCGCCCAAAAATATGATCGTCAAACATATTCAGCGGATTGAAGCGGGGCGGGGCAGCATTATTTTTGGGATGGATCGGTTTGCCGAAGGCGTCGATTTACCCGGCAATTTATGTACCCATGTAATCATTACCAAACTGCCATTTCCGGTTTTTACCCGCCCGATTGAACAGGCACGTCAGGAGTGGATCATAAAACGCGGCGGTCAGCCATTTATCAGTTTGTCATTACCGGCGGTCAGCGTGAAGTTGATTCAGGCCTGCGGTCGTCTGTTACGAAAAGAAACTGATTCCGGCCAAATAACCATCCTGGATCGTCGGTTGTTAACCAAAAATTATGGCAAACAATTACTGTCTCATTTACCGGATTACCAGGTAATAACCGAATAAAAAAAGCCCGGCGAGACCGGGCTTTCAGGGTGTATCAACAAACTTATTCAGTACGGCTGGTAACTTCCAGCAAATGATAGCCAAATTGTGTTTTAACCGGACCCTGAACGGTGTTAACCGGGGCGGAAAAAACAACTTTATCGAATTCCGGCACCATCATGCCTGGGCCAAATTCACCCAGATCACCGCCTTGGCGGCTGGATGGGCAGGAAGAATTTTCTTTGGCGACGGCAGCAAAGTCTGCGCCTTCTTCGATTTCGCGTTTCAATTCCAGACAGATTTCTTCACTGTCCACCAGGATGTGTCGTGCGGTTGCTCTAGCCATAATAGTTCCGTAATTGATTTGTAAATTGCTGACTTATGCCAGCTGTTTTAACAGGGCCTTGGCCGTGGCTTCTGAAGAAGCCGGGTTTTGTCCTGTAATCAGTATGCCATCCGTAATCACGAATGAACTCCAGTCGTCACCTTTCTCGAAATTTGCGCCACGTTGTTTCAGGGCATCTTCAAGTAAAAATGGTACAACATCAGATAAGCCTACCGCATCTTCTTCACTATTTGAAAATGCAGTGAGCTGTTTACCTTTAATCCATGGCTCATCGCCAATGGTTTTGACATGTAACAAAACAGCAGGTGCATGACAAACTGCAGCTACTGGTTTATTGGCGAGCACGAAACTTTCAATCAGTGCAATTGATTTTTTATCTTCGGCTAAATCCCATAACGGACCATGTCCGCCTGGGTAAAACACTGCATCATAATCAGCGGCGTGTACGTCGGCTAATTTAACTGTGTTTGCTAATCGGTTTTTAGCTTCAGCATCATTTTCAAAACGCCGGGTAGCATCCGTTTGAAAGTCAGGCTGATTGCTTTTTGGGTCAAGAGGTGGTTGCCCACCTTTGGGTGAGGCCAGAGTTATTTCTACCCCAGCATCTTTCATTGCGTAATACGGTGCTGCAAGTTCTTCTAACCAAAAACCGGTTTTTTCACCGGTATTGCCAAGCTTATCGTGCGAAGTTAGTACCACTAATATTTTCATGGTTATGTCTCCTGAAATCTGTGGTTTTGAGGAATTATTCAATGTTGCCTACCTGATATGGGGATACGGCGATAAAATTCAAGCAATATTGCATTTCATTCTTATCGTCGTAAACTCGCATAATGCTCTGAAAGATCAGCAAACCCTAAAATAATAACAGCGAGAGAAAACTATGAAAAAAGAAACGATTTGTCTGCATGAAGGTTATGAAACTGATCCCGTTACAAAATCCTGTGCGGTGCCGATTTATCAAACAGTCGCTTATGAATTTGATAATGCCCAGCATGGAGCCGATTTATTCAATCTGGATGTGCCAGGCAATATCTACAGCCGCATTATGAATCCCACCTGGGATGTGTTGGAAAAGCGGGTAGCTGCTCTGGAGGGTGGCATTGCTGCTTTGGCCACGTCAGCCGGTAGTGCTGCGATTCATTATGCCATTATTACTATTGCTGAGGCCGGCGATAATATTGTGACAACACCGCAGCTTTACGGTGGAACCTATACCTTATTCGCCCATATGCTTCCTAAAATGGGGATTGAGGTACGCTTTGCCTCAAGCGATCAGGCCGCTGATTTGGAAAAACTGATTGATGACAAAACCAAAGCGGTTTTCTGTGAATCAATCGGTAATCCGGCCGGTAATATTGTGGATATTGAACCCATTGCCACAATGGCACATAAACATGGTGTTCCAGTGATCGTTGATAACACTGTGGCAACACCGGCGTTACTTAATCCAATTGAATATGGTGCTGATATTGTTGTGCATTCCCTGACCAAATACATGGGCGGTCATGGCACAACCTTAGGCGGTATTATTGTAGATTCTGGCAAGTTTCCCTGGGCTAAACACAAAGAAAGATTTCCGGTATTGAATCAACCAGAACCGGCCTATCATGGGGTGGTATACACCGAGCAATTTGCTGAAGCAGCTTTTATTGCCAGAGCGCGGACCGTACCTTTACGGAATACCGGTTCGGCATTGTCACCAATGAATGCGTTTCTATTATTACAAGGTATTGAAACGTTACCATTACGTATGGAACGACACTGTGACAATGCCATTGCAGTCGCTAAATATCTGCAACAGCATCCTAAAGTAGAGTGGGTGAACTATGCCGGACTGCAAGGAGATAGATATTTCGATCTGGCACAGAAATATTTCAATGGTAAACCTTCATCAATTCTCACATTCGGTATTAAAGGTGGCTTTGATAATGGCGTGAAATTCTATGATGCACTGAAGCTGGTCAAACGACTGGTGAATATCGGTGATACCAAGTCACTGGCCTGTCATCCCGCTTCGACCACTCATCGTCAGCTGGAAGAAGCCGAACTTAAAGCCGCGGGGGTCACACCGGAAATGCTTCGCTTATGTATTGGCATTGAGCATATCAGTGACATTATTGATGATCTGGAACAGGCCTTTTCAGCAGTTTGACTGGAAGATCCCGGCTCGATTAATTGAGCCGGGATTTTTTATACAAGTTTCCAGTGGATGGTCTCACCGGCACGCATAGGCACCAGTGTTTCATCTGCGAACTCCAGCGTGTCGGGAACCTGCCAGTCCGTTTTTTGCAAGGTGATTTTCTGTTCGTTTCTCGGCAGGCCATAAAAATCCGCACCGTAAAAGCTGGCAAACCCTTCGAGTTTATCCAGACATTCATAGCTGTCGAACACTTCGGCATACAGCTCTATTGCCGCATGGGCGCTGTAGATGCCCGCGCAACCACAAGCATTTTCTTTACTGTCTCGAGTATGTGGTGCACTGTCGGTTCCCAAAAAGAATTTCGGATTACTGCTGGTTGCAGCGGCAATAAGCGCTTTCTGATGGGTATTACGTTTCAGTACTGGCAGGCAGAAATGATGAGGCCGAATTCCCCCCACCAGCATATCGTTACGATTTAGCAGTAAATGATGTGGGGTTATCGTTGCTGCCACAAAGTTGCTGGCCTGAGCGACAAAGTCTGCAGCCTCTTTGGTCGTTATATGTTCAAAAACAATTTTCAGTTCTGGAAAGTCTCTTAACAGTGGAATCAGTTTTTCGTCAATGAATGCCTTTTCACGATCAAAAATATCGGTTTCGTGATGAGTCACTTCACCATGCAACAATAAAGGCATACCTGCCTTTTGCATTGTTTCCAGTGTTTTATAACAGTGAGTAATGTCCGTGACCCCAGCATCTGAATTTGTTGTTGCACCCGCCGGGTAGAGTTTGACGGCTTTAATGAATTCGGCTTGTTTGGCCGCCACAATATCTTGCGGAGTAGTATTATCAGTCAGATACAAGGTCATCAAAGGTTCAAAGCCAGACTGGGCTGGACGCGCATCCAGAATGCGTTGTCGATAAGCAGTGGCTTGTTCAACATTGGTCACTGGAGGGCGCAGGTTAGGCATAATAATTGCGCGTTTGAAACATCTTGCGCTATCTGTAACAGTACGCTTTAAGGCATTATTATCGCGCAAGTGGAGATGCCAATCGTCTGGTTGGCTAATGGTAAGAGAATTTAATGCTGATTTTTTCATAAAGCAGATTATGCCATAGCTGTTTAGCTTTGCAGTTGAAAAGTTGTTTCTGACAAATCAGCGATACTGCATCAGAAGGCGGTTTTTCTTGACCTTGACGGGCATTCACAGTAACTTTACCCGTTTGATATTTTGAAGCAGATCGCGTTAGCGATACGAGAGAGGAAGACGTGGAATTAAGCGGCGCCGAGATTCTGGTCCATTGTCTAAAAGACGAAGGGGTTGAGTATTTGTTTGGCTATCCGGGTGGTGCAGTGCTGCATATTTACGATGCACTGTATAACCAGGAAGAGGTCAAGCACATTCTTGTGCGCCATGAACAGGCGGCAACCCATGCTGCAGATGGTTATGCGCGCGCCACAGGTAATCCTGGTGTGGTATTGGTAACGTCCGGTCCTGGCGCAACCAATGCGGTAACCGGTATTGCTACAGCTTATATGGATTCGATTCCAATGGTGGTTATCACCGGTCAGGTGGCGACGGCCAATATCGGCAGTGATGCATTTCAGGAAGTTGATTCGGTTGGTATTACCCGCCCATGCGTTAAACATAACTTTTTAGTTAAAGATATTAACGATCTGGCAGAAACCATTAAAAAAGCTTTTTATGTAGCAACAACAGGCCGTCCTGGTCCAGTTGTGGTTGATGTACCGAAAGATATTACTGATCCCAATATCAAGATTCCGTACGTTTACCCGCAGAGCGTTCAAATGCGTTCTTACCAGCCTGTTACTAAAGGTCATCCTGGTCAGATAAAGCGTGCAGTTGAGTTGATGCTGAGTGCCAAAAAACCAATGATTTATACCGGTGGTGGTGTCGTGTTAGGTAACGCTGCTGAACCATTACGTAAGTTTGTCAGCACTTTGGGTTATCCGGTGACTTCCACTTTGATGGGACTTGGTTCTATACCTTGGGATGATCAACAGTTTCTCGGCATGCTGGGGATGCACGGCACCTATGAAGCCAATATGGCAATGCATGATTGTGATGTGCTGATTGCGATTGGTGCACGATTCGATGATCGGGTAACCGGAAAAATTGCTGAATTCTGTCCGCATGCCAAGATCGTTCATATTGATATCGATCCGTCATCCATTTCCAAGACAATTTCAGTAGATGTGCCGATTGTTGGTAATGTTGCCGATGTTCTGAATGACATGAATCAATTGCTTTCAGCCAGCAAGACCAAACCTGATCAAACAGCGTTGACTGACTGGTGGAATATCATTAACGGCTGGCGTGCTAAAAAATGTATGTCCTATGATCGCAATAGCGATCAGATAAAACCGCAGGCAGTTGTTGAGATGGTCCATGAAATCACTAACGGTGATGCTTATGTAACCTCAGATGTTGGTCAGCATCAGATGTGGGCGGCACAATACTATGGTTTCAGCAAACCCAACCGCTGGATTAATTCAGGTGGTTTGGGAACGATGGGCTTTGGTTTGCCTGCAGCGATGGGTGTTCAATTGGCATTTCCTGAGGAAACGGTCATCTGTATTACAGGTGAAGGTAGCATCCAGATGTGTATTCAGGAGTTATCTACCTGTCTGCAATACGGTTTGCCGGTGAAAATTGTAGCGTTGAATAATCGTTATCTTGGCATGGTGCGTCAGTGGCAGGAGTTTTTCTATCAGAATCGTTATTCACATTCCTATATGGAATCCTTGCCTGATTTTGTCAAACTGGCAGAAAGTTATGGTCACGTGGGTATTCGTATTGAACGGGTTGAAGATTTGCGTCCCAAACTGGAAGAAGCCTTTGCGATGAAAGATCGCCTGGTGTTTCTGGATATCGTGACTGATCAAACTGAAAACGTGTATCCGATGATCGCTCAGGGTAAAGCGCATAATGAAATGCATATGTCGCCCTATTGCGATCTACCACAAGATCCAGAGCGGGAGCTGTCATAATGCGTCATATCATCTCGATTCTGATTGAAAATGAAGCAGGGGCCTTATCGCGTGTTGCGGGGTTATTTTCTGCACGTGGCTATAACATTGAATCGTTAACTGTTGCGCCAACTGAAGATGCGTCGCTGTCACGGATGACGATTGTCACAACCGGTACTGATCGAATTATTGAGCAGATAACCAAACAGCTTAATAAACTTGTAGATGTTGTGAAGTTGATGGAGTTGTCTGAAGGTCCGCACATTGAGCGGGAAATGATGCTGATTAAGGTCAAGGCTGCGACCATGGATCAACGTGACGACGTCAAACGTCTGTCTGATATTTTCCGTGGACATATTATTGATGTGACTGCTTCGACCTACACGATTGAACTGACGGGGGCTGGCAGTAAGCTTGACTCGTTCATTGAAGCTCTATCTGAACATAAAATACTTGAAACCGTACGCAGTGGCGTCTCGGGCATTGCCCGCGGCGAAAAATGTCTGCAATTGAATTGATTTAAAAACGAAGGAATTGATAATGAGTTTGAATATCTATTACGACAAAGATTGTGACCTGTCGCTGATCCGTGGCATGAAAGTCACAATTATCGGCTATGGTTCACAAGGCCATGCTCACGCCTGTAACCTGAAAGATTCCGGTGTTGATGTAACTGTGGCGCTGCGTGCGGGTTCGTCTTCTATTGCTAAAGCGGAAGGTGCGGGTCTGAAAGTTGCCGATACCGCATCAGCTGTAAAACAAGCTGACTTGGTAATGGTGCTCACACCGGATGAGTTCCAATCTTCTTTGTATAAAGATGAAATTGAACCAAACCTTAAACAAGGTGCTGTTTTGGCTTTCGCTCATGGTTTTGCGATTGTTTATAACCAGATTCTGCCACGTGAAGATCTGGACGTCATCATGGTTGCTCCAAAAGCACCAGGTCATACCGTTCGCAGTGAATTTACCCGTGGTGGTGGTATTCCTGATTTGATCGCTATTGAACAGGATGCCTCAGGTAAAGCCAAAGCAATCGCTTTATCTTATGCCTCAGCTATTGGTGGCGGTCGTACCGGTATTATTGAAACTACTTTCCGTGATGAAACTGAAACGGATCTGTTTGGTGAGCAAGCGGTATTATGTGGTGGTGCAGTAGAATTAGTTAAAGCCGGTTTTGAAACATTGGTGGAAGCAGGATATGAGCCTGAAATGGCTTACTTCGAATGTTTGCATGAACTGAAACTGATTGTTGACTTAATGTATGAAGGCGGTATCGCCAACATGAATTACTCAATTTCTAACAATGCAGAATATGGTGAATACGTTACTGGCCCGAAAGTCATTAACGAAGAAAGCCGTTGGGCGATGCGTGAAGCGTTGAAAAACATTCAGGAAGGCAAATACGCCAAACAGTTTATTCAGGAAGGTCAGTCTGGCTATCCTGAAATGACGGCTATGCGTAGGCTGAATGCAGAGCACCCGATTGAAAAAACCGGTGCCAAATTGCGTGAAATGATGCCTTGGATTCAAAAAATCGTCGATAAAACCAAAAACTAATTAGTTTTTTGAGTTGTCCTCAAACAAGGGCAGGTTGCTTGGCAATCTGCCCTTGTTTTGTTTATGAAGGTACGGATGTCATAATGAAACTACTTCTTCTCTGAATACAGGACATTTATGGATAATCATGAAGAACAACAAAAACGCGGCATTTACCTTTTACCGAATCTATTTACCACAGCCTGCCTGTTCGCTGGTTTCTACGCCATTGTCGCTGCTATAAGAGGCGACTTTACCACTGCAGCAGTCGCAATCTTTGTTGCGATGATTATGGATGGGTTGGATGGACGCATTGCTCGTTTAACCAATACCCAGAGCGCTTTTGGAGCAGAGTATGACAGCCTTGCCGATATGGTTGCTTTTGGTCTGGCGCCTGCTTTGGTCATGTTTGAATGGGCTTTGAATGGTTTGGGTAAGTTTGGTTGGATGGTGGCATTTATTTACGCTGCCTGCGGTGCGTTACGTCTCGCACGCTTTAATACTCAGGTAGGAATTGCTGATAAACGCTATTTTCAAGGATTGCCAAGTCCTGCTGCCGCAGCCTGTATCGCTGGCTGGGTCTGGGTAGGACATAACAATCAACTGGATCCTTCATTGTTATCATTTGTAGGTGTGCCACTGACGTTTGCCACCGCAATCCTTATGGTCAGTACTGTGCGTTACCACAGTTTTAAAGAACTGGATTTGCGTGGAAAAGTACCCTTTATGGTGATGCTGGGCTTGGTGTTGGTTTTTGCACTAATTGCAACAGATCCGCCAATTGTTCTTTTCACCGCATTTTTACTTTATGCGATTTCCGGACCTGTTTTTACACTGATTCAATTACGTAAGCATCGTAACGAACGCGCACAATCAAAATAAACCAACGGATAGTAGTGAGACCAACCATTTCTCACATCAGTGCGAGAAATAGATGTTTATGAGGAAAAATAATCTTGCAATTCTTTCTGCAACCCTCATTTAACCTCATTATAATGACAATAAAAAATGTGCTCAGCGATGAGCAGAATGTTCGGAGCGAGCGAAATGAAAGACCAGTTAATAATATTTGATACCACGTTACGTGATGGGGAGCAGAGTCCTGGCGCATCGATGACCAAAGATGAAAAGGTGAGGATTGCCAAATCTCTGGAACGTATGCGGGTTGATATTATTGAGGCTGGGTTTCCAATTGCCAGTATAGGTGATTTTGAGGCCGTGCAAGCTGTTGCTAAAGCGGTTAAAGACAGTCGTATTTGTGGCCTGGCTCGTGCCCTGGACAAAGATATTGATCGGGCCGGTGAGGCGCTTAAATCAGCCAATGCGTCTCGTATTCATACCTTTATTGCCACCTCACCCATCCATATGCAGATGAAATTGCGGATGCAGCCGGATGAAGTGATTGAGAATGCTGTAAAGGCGGTGAAACGGGCACGACTTTATACTGATGATGTTGAGTTTTCACCGGAAGATGCCGGGCGCAGTGATCTGGACTTTCTCTGTAGGGTGCTGGAAGCTGTTATTGATGCCGGCGCTAAAACCTTGAATATTCCGGATACTGTTGGTTACAACCTGCCGCATCAATTTGGCGAATTAATCAAAAATCTGCGGGAAAGAATTCCAAATTCGGATAAAGCCATTTTCTCGGTGCATTGTCACAACGATTTGGGTCTGGCGGTGGCTAATTCGCTCTCAGCCGTTATGAATGGTGCCCGACAAGTTGAATGTACCATTAATGGGTTGGGTGAAAGAGCCGGCAATGCTTCTTTAGAAGAAGTGGTGATGGCCGTGCGAACACGTCAGGATATGTTTGATTGTGATACCCGCCTGGATACCACACAAATATTGGCAGCTTCACGTCTGGTTTCAGGTGTCACCGGTTTTGTAGTGCAGCCGAACAAAGCGATAGTCGGTGCCAATGCCTTTGCCCATGAGTCCGGTATTCATCAGGATGGTGTACTGAAAAATCGCGAAACGTATGAAATCATGCGAGCTGAAGATGTGGGCTGGAATACCAATCGTATGGTTCTTGGCAAGCATTCCGGACGCAACGCCTTCCGTTCACGATTAAAAGAGTTGGGAATAGAACTGGAGTCCGAAGAAGATTTAAATACAGCATTTATGCGGTTTAAGGAATTGGCAGATAAAAAACATGAAGTTTTTGATGAAGATATTCAAGCACTTGTCAGTGATACCTTGACGGAGGATAACGAGCGGATTCGCTTGATTTCAATGCGAGTATGCAGTGAAACTGGAGAGATTCCGGTAGCCAATGTCACCCTTGCGGTTGACGATAGCGAAGTTAAAACCGAGATGAAAGGCAGTGGACCGGTTGATGCCGCTTTTAAAGCGATTGAATCAATGGTACAGAGCCATACGGAATTGCAGTTGTATTCTGTAAGCAACATTACCAGTGGCACCGATTCTCAGGGAGAGGTCAGCGTCCGGCTGGAAAAAGGTGGTCGTATTGTCAGTGGTCAGGGTACTGACACTGATATTGTTATCGCTTCAGCCAAAGCTTACATCAATGCCCTCAATAAAATGTTATTGCCCTCTGATCGGGCGCATCCGCAAGTCTGATGAGTTTATCTGCTGAACAATATTTTGCACTTGAACAGATGGGTATTCCTGTCTGGGTGCAAAGACAAGATGACGCTGTTCAACCTGATTTAACCACTTCGGAAAGTGAAATTGTTAATCATCTTGACTATACAAATTCGTGGTTAGTTATTTCTGAAAATGCACTTACACCAGTGGAAAACCGACTGTTACGAGCCATTTTTGTTAGTATTGGTATTAGTCTGGACGATGTGACAGTGATGGATAAGCAGTATGTAAACGTTCTAAAGATGTTTTCGGCTGATAAAACCGTAGCATTGGTATTAGGTTCAGAATTGGCAGCGAAACTGAACGTAAAGCCCCATGAAGCATTATCCTGCCAGCAACTCGAAAATAATCTGCAAACGTTGGTCGGGCCAAGTCTGCGAACAATGCTGGAGCAACCACTGCTTAAGTTCGAGATGTGGCAAACTATCCAGAGACTTCGGAACTTAAGAGCATACCCGAGTGACTGAGTTAGCAATTAGTCATATGCAACTGGCAGATATAGAAAAAGTCTGGCAGATTGAAAAACAGTCAAATCGTTTTCCCTGGTCCAAAGGTAATTTTGAAGACTGTCTGAAAAGCGGTTATCGAACATTTCTCTACGCAATAGATAATGAGATAATTGGCTACAGCGTTGTACAATCTGTACTGGACGAAGTTCATTTACTGAATATTTGCGTCAAACCCGGTCATCAGGGTAAAGGCTTTGGTAGACAGATTCTGAATCATGTTATTGAGATTGCACTGGAGCAATCTGCTGCAATTATTGTATTAGAAGTTCGAGCCAGTAACTTCAGGGCTCAACAGCTTTATTTATCAACCGGTTTTAATGAAATGTCAGTACGTCGAGGTTATTATCCTGCTGAACAGGGCAGGGAAGATGGCGTTTTGATGGGACTGGAACTTGGCATGTTCGCGCAGCTTGGTCAAAACTTGCTATAAGACATGCCCTCACTTAGACTAACGTGTTTACGTTGGTTATTTTCAATCAAGGAGATTTTTTTATGGCTTTTGAATTGCCACCACTTCCTTATGCAAAAGATGCTTTGGAACCACACATCTCTGCAGAGACTCTTGAATACCATTACGGTAAACATCACCAAACATATGTAAATAACCTGAACAATCTGGTTCCTGGAACCGAATTTGAAGGTCAACCGCTGGAAACCATTATCACTAAATCCAGTGGTGGTGTTTTCAATAATGCTGCACAGGTTTGGAATCACACTTTCTACTGGAACTGCCTGACACCGAATGGCAAAGATGCTGTTTCTGGTGATCTGGCTGCTGCAATTGATGCCAAGTTTGGTTCATTTGCAGAATTTAAAGATCAATTTACCAAGTCGGCGACCACTAACTTCGGTTCAGGTTGGACATGGCTGGTAAAAAATGCTGATGGCAGCATTGAGATTGTGAATACCAGCAATGCTGGTTGCCCGCTTACAGCAGGCCAAACACCATTACTAACCTGTGATGTTTGGGAACATGCTTACTACATTGATTACCGAAATGCCCGTCCTAAATATCTGGAATCATTCTGGACACTGGTAAATTGGGATTTTGTTGCGGCTAATTTCGCAGCATAAACGTTAAGATTAGTCAGTAGTCTTATGACTGCTGACTGATTCGTTATATAATTTATGGTTTTTGGAATATGGCAGTTTTCTTTTGAAACTGCCATTTTTCGTTTCAATCCAGCAGAAATATCTGCTGATATGTCGCCTTGAAAAACAGGCAGGGAGATAAATGCCATGACCGAATCTGTCATGCCTACTTATGGACGTTTGGATATTACTTTTGCTAAAGGGGAAGGTGCTTGGCTGACTGATACCCGTGGCGAGCGATATCTTGATGCATTAAGTGGTATTGCGGTTTGCAATCTTGGGCATTGCCACCCTGCGGTGACGCGAGCGATTTCTGAGCAGGCTTCAACATTAATACATACCTCGAATATGTACCACATCGAAAAACAGCAGCTATTGGCAGATAAGCTGACACAAGTGTCTGGTATGGAACAGGTTTTTTTCTGTAATTCCGGTGCTGAGGCAAATGAAGCGGCCATTAAAATTGCCCGTAAATACGGTCACAGCAAAGGCATTGATAAACCGGTCATTATTGTTATGGATGGCAGCTTCCATGGTCGGACGATGGCGACCTTGACCGCAACCGGTAATGCAAAGGTTCAGGCTGGTTTTGAGCCATTGCTCCCTGGCTTTGTGAGGGTTCCTTACAATGACATCGATGCGGTACGCATGGCGGTCAGCCACTGGCCTGAAGCGGTAGCGGTCTTAGTTGAACCGGTTCAGGGTGAGGGCGGTATCAAGGTTCCCGACAGTGAATATTTGTCTGCTATTCGGGATCTCTGTACGCAGCGCAAATTATTGATGATGCTCGATGAAGTACAGACAGGTGTGGGTCGGACTGGAAAATGGTTTGCCTATCAACATAAAGCGGATTTATTGCCGGATGTCATGACGTTGGCAAAAGGTTTGGGCAATGGTATGCCTGTAGGCGCCTGTCTGGTTGCTGGTTTGGCTAAAGGCGTATTACAGGCCGGTAATCATGGTTCAACATTTGGTGGTAACCCGTTAGCCTGTAGTGCTGCTCTAGCCGTTTTGGAGACGATTGAAAAAGAACAGTTATTGGGTCATGTCAGCAGACTGGGTGAGCAGATGTTTCAGCAATTTAAACAACAGCTGGGCAAGACTGAAGGCGTGAAAGAAGTACGTCATCTGGGCTTTATGTTTGGTATTGAGCTCACCACGCCATGTGCAGAACTGGTTAAATTGGCTTTGCAGGAAAATATTTTGATCAACGTAACATCTGAAAAAGTTATTCGTTTATTGCCGCCAATGATTATTAATGCTGAGGAAGCGGTGTTGATCGTCAATAAGGTAAGTCAATTGATCAAAACCTTTCTTGCGACACGGCCTGTAGAGAGCGTAGCCTGATATGAGACATTTTCTTACGCTTAAGGATTTATCGCCAGCCGAACTGGGGCTGTTGATTGCACGGGCCACAGAACTGAAAAAGATGCACAAGGCGGGCGAAATCTACCAGCCATTGAAAAATAAAGTCCTGGCAATGATTTTTGAAAAATCTTCAACTCGTACCCGCGTATCGTTTGAATCAGCGATGGTGCAGTTTGGTGGTGGTTCAATCTTTTTATCACCCGATGATACCCAACTGGGCAGAGGCGAGCCGATTGAGGACTCCGCCAGAGTCATTTCCAGCATGGTTGATGCCGTCATGATCCGAACCTTTGAGCATAGCAAGATTGAAACCTTCGCTAAATATTCATCGGTACCGGTGATCAACGCCTTGACTGATGATTTTCATCCCTGTCAATTGCTGGCTGATATGCAAACCTATCAGGAACATCGTGGTGATATTCGTGGAAAAACGGTTGTGTGGATTGGTGATGGCAATAATATGTGTCATTCCTATATTAATGCTGCTCAACAGTTTGGTTTTAATTTAAATATTGCCACCCCTGAAGGCTATGAGCCCAAAACAGAGGTTATCGATGCGGTAGATGCACAGGTTCGCCTGTTTAATGACCCTATACAGGCTGCTGAGCATGCTGATTTAGTGGTAACCGATGTTTGGGCCAGCATGGGGCAGGAAGAGGAACAGCGAAAACGAGAAGCCGCATTTGCTGCGTTTCAGGTGGATAAAAAGGTCATGCAACATGCCGCTACCGATGCATTATTTATGCATTGTCTGCCAGCACATCGTGGTGAAGAAGTCACAGCAGATGTCATTGATGGCCAGCAAAGTGTCGTTTGGGATGAAGCTGAAAATCGACTTCATGCGCAAAAAGCCTTATTGGAGTTTCTCTGCGCCTGAAGGCCGTTAAATGTCGAGTTGCTTGGCCAGTAAAGTTAAGCGCTCGACCGTTCCAATATCAGACCACTGACCCTGATAATGTTGCCCAGTCGCTTTTTTCTGCTTCATAACCTCAACAAAAAATGGCTTTAAGGCACGTTTGGCAACCGGATGCTCTGCAAACATTTCCGGACGGTAAATTCCAATACCACTGAATGTCAGTTTTGGCTCACCTTCAAGTGATAGCAAACCTTCTGATTCAAGATAAAAGTCTCCGGCAGGGTTGTGCGCAGGATTATTCACCATAACCAGGTGACATAGTTGCTCAGTAGATAACTCAATCTTGGCGAGATCAGCAAACGGAAAATCTGTCCAGATATCGCCATTTACCACCAGAAAAGGTTCATTGCCTAGTATTGGTAATGCCTGAATTATTCCACCAGCGGTTTCCAGCCCGCCAGCGACTTCAGCTGAATATTCAAAATGAGCATGATAGCGTTCACCACTGCCCAATATTGGCTCAAATTGCTCACCAAGATGAGCATGATTAATCACAATATCATTAAGCCCTGCATCGACCAGTTTCTCAATCAGATATTCAATCAAGCGTTTTGGACCAGCATGCAGCAAAGGTTTAGGAGTGTGATCGGTAAGCGGTCTGAGCCGTTCACCGCGACCTGCTGCGAGAATCATTACTTTCATATTATGGCCGCAATTTTAGGTTGTTCAATAAGATATTGATAGAGATTTTGTAGCTCTGGATAGCGCTCACAAACTTGATAGACATAATTTAAAGTCAATGCTAAATCATTCATATAATTAGGTTTATTGTCGCGATAATTCAGGCGACAGAAGATCCCAAGTATTTTAAGGTGGCGTTGTAAGCCCATTAAATCAAACCAACGAGGAAATTTTTCTGCTTGCTCGGTTGTTAACAATCCATGTTGTTGTGCCTGTTCAATATAATATCCAACCCACTGCTGTTGTTCAGCCGAAGACCATTGGATATACACATCACGCAACAATGAAACTAAGTCATAACTAATGGCGCCAATCACGGCATCCTGAAAATCAATTATTCCCGGTTTTTGTCCCTGCAGGTACATCAGATTTCGTGAATGAAAATCCCGATGCACAATAACCTGAGGTTGCTCTAAAGCGTTTTGCGTTAAAAATTCGAATGTTGCAGCTAACCATTCGGGCGGATGTAATCCCAAATGGCGCTGCAAAAACCAGTCATCAAACAGTAGTATTTCACGTTGTAGTAATGCGGCATCATATTGAGGTAATGAATGGTTTTCGCAGGGAATCAGCTGCAGGGTTATCAGACTGTCAATGGCTTTTTTATAAAGCTCATCAGCCGTTTCAATGGATAGCTGTGAAAGGTAAGGGGTTTTACCCAGATCGCTCAGTATTAGAAACCCCTGCTGTAGATCCTGCTCGTAAATATGGGGTACATTCAGCCCGTATTGCTCCAGCAATGTCGCCACGTGAATGAATGCATGATTATTTTCATGCTCCGGAGGCGAATCCATAACAATAAAACTGGCATCCATTTGCTGTAATCGAAAATAACGTCGAAAACTGGCATCGCTGGAGGCAGGTGTTAACGAATAGTTTTTATCGGTCACAAAGTCTTGCAACCATTGTTGCAATTGTTGAAAGCGTATATCTTGTTTATGGTTCATCTGGGATGTGCGTTATTAAGTTTAAGAAATTATCCCAACAAGTGAGATAACTGCATTGAATTGGATGGCAGATTGTAGCGTATTCGCACTCAATGGGATAATTTGACCTATAAGCGCGGTCTCAGCATGGCAACAAAAAAACTATAAATATCTGGAGAGGATGTAATGATTAAGCACTATCTGGCTGCTGGTTCACTGGCAATTTTCAGTACTCTTGCAATAGCAGAAGAATCGATTCTGACCCCTTGGGATATGCCCCAGGAAGCCATTAATGAAATGACAAGTAATATCACCGCTTACAACAAGTGCATGATGGAGTCACGGTTAAATGCCAGTAAAACCGGCAACTCAGCTACACAAAATGCTGATGATATTCTGCAATCATGTGAGCCTAAACTCGACGAACTGAAAGAATTGTTGACGGCTAATAATGTGAATCCCGGTCTTACCGAAGGAATGGCAAGAAGTTTACGTTCAAAAGCAGCCCGTCAGTTGATGGGACAGACGATGAACAATTTGGCAGCTCAGGCTGCAGCAATGGAAAATGTTGAAAAAAGTAAAAAGCAATAAACGTGGTTTAATTGCACTGCTGTGCCAACACATCCACACCTTCGTTGGCCAGCAGTTCTATCAAGCGAATCAGTGGTAAACCAATCAAACTATTTGGATCCTGTCCGCGCAACTCCTTAAACAGGCTGATGCCAAATCCTTCCGATTTAAAACTTCCTGCGCATTGATAGGGCTGTTCAGTCGTTAGATAAAACTCAATCTGTTCGGCAGAAAGTGCTCTGAAAACTACTTCAAAATAATCGACTACAGATTGCATATTTCCCGTGGCAGCATTAAACAACGCCAGTCCGGTCATAAACGTTACGGTATTACCGGAAGCTGCAGAAAGCTGTTCAATCGCTTTGAGATGATTTCCTGGTTTACCCATCACTTGACCATTCAATACGGCGACCTGATCAGAGCCAATGATAAGGCTGTCAGGATACTGTTCAGCAATTTTACGGGCTTTGCTTTCTGCCAGTCGTCTTACCAAGTGGTCTGGTGTTTCATTGGGTTTTGGGCTTTCATCAATATCTGGTGAAGCTGTCAGAAAGCTCAAATGTAATTTAGCAAGCAGTTCCGCACGGAAAGGGGAGCTGGAACCTAAAATTAATGTTTGCATGCGTGGTAGTTAACCTAGGTAATGACAGTTGGAACATTGCGACCAGTAAGCGATTTGATTTTGGCAAGACTATCAGCAAGCTCAATCAAATCCTTCAGTCGTGTTTGGGTGTCCTCAAATAATTTATCCGGATTATCCTCGATAGCTTCGATATAAACCCTTAGAGTTGCCCCTTGGGTGCCGGTGCCGGATAGTCTGAAAATAATACGGCAACCATCAGTAAAGCCAATACGAATACCCTGGTTTTCAGCAATGCTTTTGTCGACTGGATCGTGATAACTGAAATTATCCGCATAATCGACGATATAACCATTCAGAGACTGACCCGCTAAGTCAGGCAATTTCTGCTGTAACCCTTCCATCAACTGATTGGCTATCTCGATTGGAATTTCTTCATAATCATGGCGAGTGTAATAATTTCGACCATACTTCTGCCAGTGCTGACGTACAATTTCACTGACAGATTGCTGTCTGATTGCCAGAATATTCAGCCAGAATAATACTGCCCATAAACCATCTTTTTCCCGGATATGATTAGAGCCGGTGCCAAAACTTTCTTCACCGCAAATAGTTGCCATATCAGCATCAAGAAGGTTGCCAAAAAACTTCCAGCCAGTCGGTGTTTCATGCATGGGGATATTTAAAGCATGAGCGACACGATCAGCGGCCTGACTGGTCGGCATGGAACGGGCGATACCTTTAAGTCCTTTTTGATAAGCCGGAATTAATTCTGCATTCGCTGCCAGTATCGCCAGACTGTCGGAAGGAGTGACAAATATACCGTGACCCAGAATCATATTGCGATCGCCATCGCCATCCGAAGCCGCACCAAAATCCGGACCAATATCGGCAAACAATTCTTCCACCAATTCTGCGGCGTAGGTTAGGTTGGGGTCAGGATGTCCGCCGGCAAAATCGGGTTGTGGAACACCATTAATGACCGTACCAGCTTCTGCACCCAGACGTTTTTCAAGGATTTCTTTTGCATAAGGGCCAGTTATGGCATGCATGGCATCAAAACGCATTTGGAAACGACCATTGCATAGCAGGGCTCTGATGGCCGGGAAATCAAAAATATCAGACATCAATTCAGCATAATCGGCAACCGGATCAATAATATCAATCTGCATATCCTGTAAATATTGTGTACCAATTTCTGTCAACGAAATATCTGCACATTCCAATATCTGGTAAGAAGAAATATGTTGACTGTTTTTGTAGATAGCTTCAGTAATACTCTCGGGAGCCGGTCCACCATTACGGATATTGAACTTGATACCAAAATCACCCTCCTGACCAGCAGGATTGTGGCTGGCTGAGAGTATCACGCCACCAAAGGCATGGTATTTACGAATGACACAGGAAGCTGCTGGCGTTGACAGCAGCCCATGCTGGCCGATAATCAGTCTTTTAAAACCATTGACTGCTGCCATTTTGACAATTGTCTGGATGGCTGTTTGGTTATAAAATCGCCCATCTCCGCCAATAACTAATGTCTGATCTTGAGTGTCACCAACAGAGTCAAACATTGCCTGTACAAAGTTTTCCAGATAATGTTTTTGCTGAAAAACCCGGACTCGTTTACGCAGTCCAGAGGTGCCAGGACGTTGATCATTAAACGGCTGACTATTGATGGTGGTCGACATGATATTTCCTGAAAATGGCGAATAATTTCTGATTGGTTAATACAATGTAATTTTGCTTTCCACTGTGATTGTGTCTCACTATACTGAGAACATGTTACGGTCTCAACACTTCAGTAATGCCGCTTTAATGCGAATAGCAAGTTATGCGTCGGTCATTACTGCATTAGCGCTTATTACTGCCAAGTTAACCGCCTGGTATATTTCTGATTCCATGAGTATTCTGGCTAGTCTTATTGATTCCAGTCTGGATTTGCTGGCGTCACTGGTGAATTTGCTCGCCATTCGGCATGCCCTTCAGCCCGCGGATAAAGAACACCGTTTTGGTCATGGTAAGGCCGAGCCTCTTGCTGCATTAGGTCAGTCCATGTTTATCACTGGTTCTGCGATAATGCTGTTGTTTCAGGCCAGTGGTCGACTGATAACTCCTCAACCCTTAACAACCGGTATTGAATTGGGAATAGCGGTGATGCTGTTTTCCATGCTTGCCACTATCGGTTTATTGTTTGTGCAACGCTTTGTCATCATTAAAACTAATTCGTCTGCCATTCGGGCCGACTCTCTGCATTATCGATCTGATTTATTAATCAATTTCAGTGTCATTATCGCGCTGTTTTTATCCCATTTTGGGTTAATTTGGCTGGATCCGCTCATGGCGATTTTCATCGCAATTTATGTTTTGTTCAGTGCCTGGAGAATATTAAGAGATGCTGTTGATCTACTAATGGATCATGAAATTACTGATAAAGAGAGACAACAGATAATCCAAACAGCCTTAACGCATTCTCAAGCAAAAGGTGTACATGATTTACGCACCAGACGCTCGGGTACCACTACCTTTATACAATTACATCTGGAACTGGATCCCGAACTGAGTCTGCAACAGGCCCATGATGTCAGTGTGGCAGTAAGTCAGGATATTCGGGGGTTATTTGATGAGTCAGAAGTTATAATTCATCAGGATCCAATCAACGATCAGTCAATTGAACAAAGCCCGGCTTAATCGCCGTATAATATAAATTTCGGGAGTACCATTCATTTGCTTGAAGAATTTTCTGTAGAGTTGGCCGTCGGGCTAAGCATTGTTGCAGTAATTATTATCTGTTTACTCTATCGGCTTTTTTTTCGTAGAAGTCCTTCACAGCTCCAAATCGAGCAAGTGTTAAAACCCTACAAACAGGATGAACTTAACAATGTCATTCTTCCAGACGGGGTCGGCGGTATACTGGAAATTGAAAAGCTTTTTCTGCTGGAACAAGGTATTTTGATTTTGCGGGACTATCCAATTAGTGGTCATTTATTCGGTGCAGAACAAATTGAACAATGGACGCAAATTGTGGATGGGCGGAGTTATAAATTTACTAACCCCCTGCATCATCTTGAAAATGCGCGGCAGGCCATCCGCTCTTTGATTCCTAAAATGCCGGTATTCTGTCATGTGGTTTTTACTGCAGAGAGTAATTTTCCCAAAGGTAAGCCCGCATCCGTTTCAGTATTGACGAGTTTTGAACAGGATATGCAGAGGTTGTTTAATAGCCCGAAACTGCCAAAAGAGAGCCGAGAACAAATGTGGAACGTGATTAAACAAAATATACGCAACGATGCTCAATCATTGATCAGGGAGTAAACGTGGAGACGGGGACAAAACCATTGGTAGTGGCTATTTCATCACGTGCTTTGTTTGATTTGGATGAAAGCCACCGTATCTACGAAGAGCAGGGCACAGAGGCCTATTGCCGCTTTCAGATAGAAAATGAAGATGTGCCTTTGGAACCAGGTGGGGCATTCAATCTGGTCAAAAAGTTACTTGCCTTAAACGACAATAACCCTAAAACACCGCGGGTTGAAATTATATTACTGTCACGTAACAGTGCAGATACCGGATTACGGGTTTTCAATTCAATTCAATATCATAATTTAGGCATCATTCGCGCCGTGTTTACCTCCGGCAGCAGTCCTTATCGGTACGTTGCACCATTTAGCGCCAACCTGTTTTTGTCTACCAGCCCGGAAGATGTTCGTATGGCCCTTGAGGCAGGTATTGCCGCTGCGACTATCCTGCCATCAAATCTGGGGCATAACTCTGAATCAGAACAATTACGCATCGCCTTTGATGGGGACGCTGTCATCTTTTCGGATGAATCTGAAAGAATATTTAAAGAACGCGGTCTTGAAGCCTTCACCGAAAATGAGCAGCAAACAGCCAGACAGGCGCTATCGGGTGGTCCCTTTAAAGACTTTTTAATGGCCCTGAATAAAATTCAAACTGAATATCCAGAAAACAGTTCACCGATTCGTACCGCCTTGGTTACTGCACGTTCTGCTCCCGCTCATGAACGGGTTATCCGCACCTTGAGAGAGTGGGGCATTCGTATTGATGAAGCCATTTTTCTGGGTGGGATGGAAAAAGGGCCTTTCCTTAAATCGTTTGGTGCTGATATCTTTTTTGATGATCAGGAACGACATTGCATTTCTGCAAGAGATCACGTGGCAACAGGCCATGTTCCGCATGGCATTGCCAATCAGCTTATATTGAAAGATAACAACGAATGACACCAATTCCTGTTGCCGCACAACGGTTTATCCATCAGCTGACCAATAAACACATGCCGGTATTTCCAAATACCATGTTGGAGATTAACCAGATTCTCGAGCAGGAAGATAGCGCGGCAGTTGATGTTGCGCAGGTCATTCTTCGTGATGCAGCATTAACCAGTCGTTTGCTGAAAATGGCCAACAGTGTTTACTACAATCCTCAGGGTCACCATATTAATACTGTATCGCGGGCATTGATGTTGTTGGGGTTTGAACAAGTCAAAGTTCTCGCGCTGACACTGGTGTTGATTGACTCTCTAAAGGCCACCAAACGCCACGACAAAGTACTTAAGGAAATGGCTGTTTCCCTGCATGCCGCTGTTCAGGCACAAAATATGGCAATCCTCTGTCATTCCGAAACGCCTGAGGATATTTTTATCGCTGCATTGTTATCACGTTTAGGACATTTAACTTTTTGGGCGTTTGCTGATGACAAAACCGTAACCGCGTTTGAAAACCAGGATTGCAGTGCTGCTGCCGAGAGTGACGTATTGGGTTTTACGCTTCAGCAACTGACTCAAGGCCTGGCAGAAGCCTGGTCGTTAAATGATTTATTAATCGATAGTTTTCGGCCGAATGTGAAATCCGAATCCGTTCTGATCATTAGATATGCTGGACAGTTGGCGATTGAAACCAGTAAAGGCTGGAATGCGGACAAACTTAACCCATGGTTTGAGAAAGTTGTCTCGTTGACACACCAAAAACTGGAAACCTTGAAACCCTCTGTATATGACAGTGCATTGTCGGCACAAAAGTTACTTAACCTCACCGGTAGTGAGCGGGTGAGAGGTTTGATACCGCTTCCTCCAGAATTAAAAGCTGAAGGAGAGCAGCAGGATTTTGTGAGTGATTTTGAAGAAACCTCAGATTATCCGGCACCCGACCAATCGATGCAGCTACGCATTCTGCAAGACATTTCACAAGCCATCCAGGAGCATTGTGGTATCAATTTGATACTGGAAATGGTGATGGAGGGTATTTATCGCGGCGCGGGAATGGATAGAGTGATTTTTGCCGTATTATCCGCAGATAAAAAGCAACTGAATTGTCGTTACGTACTAGGCAATCAAAACGAGCAGTTTTGCGAGTTGTTTCAGGTATCAATGGAGAGCAATGCTCAAACCCTTTTTAAAGATTTACTCGCTGCTGAAGATGCCGTATTGATCGACGACTCACAACCTGCGCTGTTAAAAAAACTGCACAGGGAAAGTAATCAACTAATGGCGGGCAAACCGATGCTGGCTATGCCGTTAAAAAAATCCAACAAACCGGTGGGGTTATTTCTGGCTGACAGACATGCTTCTGAGCGAGGATTAAATCGTCAGGATCTGATCGCTTTTCGTCAATTTTGCCAGCAGGCATCATTGGCATTCACCTTTTTGACAATACAAGGCTAGTTTTGGTTAGTTTATCTGGCTATAATGGCCGACTTGATTTGATATGAATGCATATTAATAACGATTTGCGAGAGTGGCGGAATTGGTAGACGCGCTGGATTTAGGTTCCAGTAGGGTAACCTGTGAGAGTTCGAGTCTCTCCTCTCGTACCATTTACAATTGTCGGCGCATAGACGCCAGCAATGCGCTTAATCCCCGTGTTTGAGGTTTAAAGAATGCAAGTAACTGTAGAAAATGTCAGCGAACTCGGTCGTAAAATGACCATCACCGTGGAAGATGCAAATATTGAACAGGCTGTTGAAAAACGCTTGGTTTCTATCCGCCCGACTGTTCGAATGGCTGGTTTCCGTCCCGGTAAAGTTCCGATGAAGATGCTGGTTAAAACGCATGGTCCCTCAGCACGCCGTGATGTGATTGATCAGATTGTTCAAGACAGTATGCGCGAAGCGTTCACTCAAGAAAATGTTAATCCTGCAAGCCCTCCTCATATCGATAGCATGAAAGAAGAAGATTCAACATTAATATATACGTTGAATTATGAGATCTTTCCTGAAATCGATGCAGTAAAGGTAGACGATATCAAGCTGGAAAAAACCGTTGCAGAAGTCAGTGACGAAGATGTCGACAAAATGCTTGAAACCTTGCGTGAGCAACGCATGACATGGGAACCATTAAAACGTGCCGCTAAAGAAGAAGATGGTGTCACCATCGATTTCGTCGGCAGTATTGATGGCGAAGAATTTCAGGGCGGTAAAGGTCAGGATGTTCTCGTTGTCATTGGTAATAACAGTATGCTGCCTGAATTTGAACAGCAACTGGTTGGCGTCAAACCCAACCAGGAACTGACTATTTCAATGACCTTCCCGGAAGATTATCGCGCTGAGCACCTGCGAGGTAAAAAAGCCGATTTTGCTGTCACTGTTAAACAGGTGGCCAAAAAGAAATTGCCAAAACTGGACAAAGAGTTTGCTGAAATGTGTGGCGTTGAAGGTGGCTTAGCCGCTTTGAAAAAAGAAGTCCGTTCAAATATGGAACGTGAACTTGCAGCGGCACTTAAAAATGTGAACAAGCGCAAAGCAATGGATAGTGTTGCAGCCAATAATGAAATTGCTTTACCTGAAGCACCGGTTGAGCGTGAAGCTAATTACTTGATGGAACAGGCTAAGAATAACCTGCGCAATCAAGGTGTTAACGTTGAAGGCTTACCTTTTGAATTAAGTAATTTCAAGGAAAATGCAGAAAAACGTGTCAAACTGAGTCTGCTTATCGGTAAGATTATTTCTGATAACAACATTCAACCTGAAGAAAAACGGGTTCGTGAAGCCATTGAAGCTATTGCTGCCAGTTATGAAGATCCTGAAGACGTTATGAACTATTACATGACCAATCAGGATAAATTATCTGAAATCCAAATGATGGTTGTCGAAGATACTGTTGTTGAATGGATCTACGATAATGTTAAAGTTGAAGAAAAAGCATCTTCATTTTCTGAAGTGATGAATGCTGTAGCCTAAAGGCACTAGCAAGTTTTTTTACAAAGACAGCCCGTGCTCAAACTTTTGGGCACGGGTTATTTTTTATTTGGCATTAAAACAGGACCGCTATGAGCACTAAATTTTCTGAGCAACTCAATCCAGTTCAAAATGCATTGGTTCCAATCGTAGTTGAACAAACTTCACGTGGTGAACGTTCTTACGATATCTATTCCCGTCTGCTAAAAGAACGTATTATCTTTTTAGTGGGTCAGGTTGAAGACCATATGGCGAACTTGATTGTCGCCCAGATGTTGTTTCTTGAATCTGAAAATCCGGACAAAGATATTCATCTTTATATCAATTCGCCGGGTGGTGCTGTGACCGCCGGTCTGGCAATCTATGACACAATGCAATTTATCAAACCCCAAGTCAGCACTTTGTGTATTGGTCAGGCCGCCAGCATGGGCGCATTATTGCTCACTGCGGGTGCTAAGGGAAAACGTTTCGCCTTGCCAAACTCACGCATTATGGTGCATCAACCTTTAGGCGGATTTCAGGGGCAGGCATCGGATATCGATATTCATGCAAAAGAAATTTTAAGCATTCGTGATCGATTAAATGGAATTATGGCCCATCACACTGGTCAGGATATTAAGAAAATTGAACGTGATACTGACCGTGATAATTTCATGAATGGTGAACAAGCAGCAGAATATGGTTTAATTGATTCTGTTATGAAAAGCCGACCTGAAGAAAAGTCTTGAGCAATCACAAACGTTAGGAAAGTAGTGCGATGAGCGATGACAAAAAAAACGACGACAAATTACTTTACTGTTCATTCTGCGGTAAAAGCCAACATGAAGTTAAAAAACTGATCGCTGGACCTTCAGTATTTGTCTGCGATGAATGCGTTGAACTTTGCAATGATATTATTCGTGAAGAGCTACAAGAAAAAACCGATGAGGCCGCTGATTCGAGATTGCCATCACCCCATGAGATTGATTCAGCGCTAAACAATTACGTTATCGGTCAGGCAAAAGCTAAACGGGTGTTATCGGTAGCGGTATACAACCATTACAAACGACTTCGTCACGGCACCAAAAACGATGATGTTGAGTTATCCAAAAGTAATATCCTGCTAATTGGACCTACAGGTAGTGGTAAAACGCTTCTTGCTGAAACCCTGGCAAGACAGCTTAATGTTCCATTCACTATGGCTGATGCCACTACATTAACCGAGGCCGGTTATGTGGGTGAAGACGTTGAGAACATCATTCAAAAGCTGCTGCAGAAATGTGAATACGATGTCGAAAAGGCTGAAACCGGTATTGTCTACATCGACGAAATTGACAAGATTTCTAAAAAGTCTGATAACCCTTCCATTACACGTGATGTGTCAGGTGAAGGTGTTCAGCAGGCTTTATTGAAGTTGATTGAAGGCACCATCGCTTCTGTACCACCTCAAGGTGGCAGAAAACATCCGCAACAGGAGTTTTTGCAGGTTGACACCAGCAAGATCCTGTTTATCTGTGGCGGTGCATTTGCCGGATTGGATAAAGTTATCCGTAACCGTACCCATAAAGGTGGCATTGGCTTTTCTGCTGATGTTAAGAGTGTCGATTCCAACTCACCGACAAGTGAAGCATTACGCGGCGTTGAGCCAGAAGATTTAATCCAATATGGTTTGATTCCTGAATTTGTAGGTCGTTTGCCGGTAGTTGCAACGCTTGAGGAGCTTGATGAGGCTGCTTTGGTGCAGATTTTAACTGAGCCGAAAAATGCGCTGACCAAACAATATGAAAAACTGTTTGAACTGGAAAACTGTGAGCTGGAATTCAGAGCAGATGCGCTAAGAGCGATTGCCCGCAAAGCAATGGAGCGTAAAACAGGTGCTCGCGGTTTGCGTTCCATTATTGAAAATGTCCTGTTGGACACCATGTTTGACCTGCCGTCTTTGGATAATGTGACCAAAGTGGTTGTTGATGAGAGTGTTATCAACGGTGAAAACACGCCTATTTTGATTTACGAAGATCATCCTGCTGATCTCGCTTCAGGTGATAAATAATTTCCCACCTGTTGGATCTTTAAATTTTTGGCTGATATCGACGCGTCCGGTTTCTCCGGACGCTTGATTTCTTGATTCCTGTCCCCATATTGTTTTCACGAACACAATTACTGTGTCAGTTGACTCCCTTAAGAGGTCCGCATTGATGGAAAAAGAATTTGAAACTACATTAACTGATGGCAATGCACTGCAAAAAGTGCCTGTGCTGCCTCTTCGTGATGTTGTTGTATATCCTCACATGGTTATTCCTTTGTTTGTTGGACGTGAAAAATCCATCAAAGCACTTGAACATGCTACCGATGAAAACAAGCAAATCCTGCTGGTCGCTCAAAAAGATTCCGGTGAAGATTCACCTGCGCCCGAAAATCTGTATGAAACCGGAACGCTTGCCAATATTCTGCAATTGTTAAAATTACCTGATGGTACCGTGAAGGTATTGGTTGAGGGAACGCAACGTGCCAAAGTTGCTTTGTATGATAATAGCAACGCATTTTGCGAGGCAGAAGTTGCCAGTTTTATCGATGAACATCCTGATCAGCGTGAAGCTGACGTTTTAATGCGCACGTTGCTAAGTCAATTTGAGCAGTACGTCAAACTCAACAAAAAAATTCCACCTGAAGTTATTGCTTCTTTATCGAGCATTGAAGACCTCGCGCGCATGGCGGATACCGTTGCTGCGCATATGACGTTAAAACTTGAAGATAAGCAGCTGTTATTGGAAATGGCGGATGTAAAAGACCGCATTGAAAAATTAATGGCTTTTCTGGAATCGGAAATCGATATTCAGCAGATTGAAAAACGCATTCGTAATCGCGTCAAAAAACAGATGGAAAAAAGTCAGCGCGAATATTATCTGAACGAGCAGCTTAAAGCCGTGCAGAAAGAGCTTGGCGAGTTGGATGACACTGGTAATGAAGTCGAAGAATTAGCGGAAAAAATTGCCAATGCGGGCATGAGCCCTGAAGCACGTGACAAAGCTGAATCTGAGCTGAAAAAATTAAAAATGATGTCGCCGATGTCTGCTGAAGCCACAGTGGTTCGCAACTATATCGAATATCTACTCGAAGTGCCGTGGAAAAAACGTTCACGTGTCACTCTGGATCTGGATCACGCTCAGAAAGTGCTGGATGAAGATCATTATGGTCTGGAAAAAGTTAAAGAACGCATTATTGAATATCTCGCTGTCCAGAAACGGGTAAAAAAACTGAAAGGCCCGATTCTTTGTTTGGTTGGACCGCCTGGTGTTGGTAAAACATCGATTGCTCAATCAATTGCGCGTGCGACTAATCGTAAATTTAGCCGAATGGCGCTGGGTGGGGTACGTGATGAAGCTGAAATCCGTGGTCATCGTCGTACATACATTGGTTCAATGCCGGGTAAAGTGATTCAGAATATCTCCAAAACTGGTGTGCGGAACCCATTGTTTTTGCTAGATGAAATAGACAAGATGGCTCAGGATTTCCGAGGCGACCCCGCTTCGGCATTGCTGGAAGTCCTTGATCCTGAACAGAATTCAACATTTGCCGATCATTACCTGGAAGTTGAATATGATTTGTCTGATGTGATGTTTGTTTGTACTGCAAATACACTTAATATTCCGGATGCATTGCGTGACCGGATGGAAATCATTCGACTGGCGGGTTACACCGAAGATGAAAAACTGAATATTGCCTTACAGTACCTGCTTCCAAAAGTTATTAAAGACAATGGTTTAAAGGCCGGAGAAATTGAGATTACCGAAGCTGCAGTGATGGAAATCATTCGCCGTTATACACGCGAAGCGGGTGTTCGTAATCTGCAACGCGAAATCTCGAAAATCTGTCGCAAACTGGTTAAACAGATTCTTCGTGAATCACCTAAAGAGACAGTGGTTGTAACAGCGGATAACCTGGAAGATTATCTTGGTGTTTACCACTATCAATATGGTGTTGCCGAGGAAGATGATCGCATCGGTCAGGTCACTGGTCTGGCCTGGACTGAAGTCGGTGGCGAATTACTGACTATTGAATCTGCGGTGATGCCAGGTAAAGGTAAAGCGAGTTATACCGGTAAACTGGGTGATGTGATGCAGGAATCTATTCAGGCAGCAACCACTGTTGTTCGTTCAAGAGCAGTAGAGTGGGGTATTGCTGAGGATTATCTTCAAAGTCACGATTTGCATATCCATGTTCCTGAAGGTGCTACACCAAAAGATGGTCCTAGCGCGGGTATCGGTATGTGTACGGCGCTGGTATCTGCGATTACCGGAATTCCGGTTAAATCCAATGTGGCGATGACTGGTGAAATCACGTTGCGTGGTGAGGTCCTGGCAATCGGTGGTTTGAAAGAAAAATTGCTTGCTGCACATCGCGGTGGTATTGATACGGTTTTAATTCCCAAAGATAACGTCAAAGACTTACGGGAAATTCCAGATAATGTAAAATCCGGTTTGGAAATTATTCCGGTACGCTGGATTAATGAAGTTCTGGAAAAAGCCTTGCAACATATGCCAACAAAAGTGTTACCGACTCCGGATACTGCAACTGTTCTGCCGCCAGAACAGGCCAGTTTTCACGAAGTTAATACACAAAACCGGCACTAATCTGATAAAAGCGAGTAGCGGAGATTTATGATGACCCAAAAACAACAACAGCGTTTAATCGGGACGCTATTGCTTGTCTTTTTCATCGCCGTGCTCGCTTATATCGTTTTATCCAAAGTTAGTCAGACAGAATCCGGCAGACAGGAAGTCGAAGAAGAACCCATTCAGTTTTCATCGGTGATTGAGCCTTTACAGGAAAAGGTAGATGATGACTCAGAGTTGGAAACAGCTATGTCTTCCTCCGAAGCTTTTGTCGATATTGATCCTAAAGTTAAAGACAATACTGCTCCGCAGCTACCTGACGCTTTTGTGTCAGAACCTGTCACACCTGAAACTGTAGCACCAGCTCCTGTAACACCTGAACCTGAAACTGTAGCACCAGCTCCGGTACCTGAGGCTCCCAAACCTGCTCCCGCGCCAAAAGCTCCCGAACCTGAACCGGTAGTAGAAGCTCCAGCTCCCAAGATAAGTCAACCCGAGCCTAAAACAGAATCGACTCCTGCTCCGGCAGAAGCAAATTCGCGCTGGATTCTTCAGTTAGGCAGTTTTTCAATGGAAGCGAATGCAATCAGTCGGAAAAAGCAGTTGGAAGAGCTGGGTTATAAACCTACGATTGAGCAAACCCGTTCAGGTGGAAACGTTATTTATCGAGTGAGATTGCAACCGAGTGCAGATCGATCTGCTCTGGAAAAAACTGCTGAGTCAATACGTAACCAATTGAATATAAATACCCAGGTTTTCCCATATCAGTAATGCATCACAAACAACTCAATTAACTAGTTATTTAAAGTAAATATATTGGGTTCGTTTGTGCAATTCTGATAAAATTCTCCTTTTAACACGCTCGCTCGACGCGGAGTCATAATGAACTGGGTAGATTATTTAATAATCGGCATTATTTTGATTTCGTCGGGCATCAGTATCGTTCGCGGTTTTATAAAAGAAGTACTTTCGTTAATTAGCTGGATAGTGGCGATTTGGGTTGCATTCATGTTTTTTGCAAACTTCGCCAGTTTGTTAACGCCCTATATTGATACAGCTACACTACGTCTATTTATTGCATTCTTTGTCTTATTTGTTGTCACATTAATACTCGGGGCACTGGTTAATCATTTGATTTCACAATTGGTTGAAAAAACAGGTCTCAGCGGCACTGACCGTGCTCTGGGAGTGATTTTTGGTATTCTTAGAGGTGCAGCAATTGTCACTATATTAGTGTTGGCTGCCGGAGTAACACCCATGCCATCTGACAGTTGGTGGCAAAATTCTTTATTGTTACAACACTTTGAAGATCTGGCGATTTGGGTCAAACAGTTTTTACCAGCTGATGTCGCCGAACACGTTAACTTCAACTAATCCTGACAGGGTCTTAATATATGTGTGGAATTATCGGAATCGTAGGTCATTCAGAAGTCAACCAGGCACTTTATGACGGACTGACCGTTCAACAACATCGTGGTCAGGATGCCGCGGGAATCATGACGTGTGACCAGAACGGACGGTTTTATCTTCGCAAAGATAATGGACTGGTAAAAGATGTTTTTCATACCCGTCATATGATTCGTCTGAAAGGTTCAATGGGCATTGGCCATATACGCTATCCTACCGCGGGGTGTTCCAACTCAGCTGAATCCCAGCCATTTTATGTCAACTCGCCTTTCGGTATTGCACTGGCCCACAATGGTAACCTGACCAACACACAGCTGTTATCAGATCAATTGTTTAAAAGTGATCGTCGTCACCTTAATACCGGTTCAGATTCCGAAGTGTTATTAAATGTACTTGCTCACGAATTGCAGACTTCCGGAAAGCTCAAACCACAACCCGAAGATATTTTCAAAGCGGTTTCAGAAGTACATAAACGTTGTAAAGGTGCATATGCTGCAGTAGCGATGATTGCTGGCGTGGGTATGTTGGCTTTCCGTGATCCCTATGGTATCCGTCCTGCCGTTATTGGCAAGCGCGACTCAGAGCAGGGTACCGAGTATGTTGTGGCTTCTGAAAGTGTCGTGATGGACACGCTGGATTTCGAATTTATGCGTGATGTCCAGCCGGGAGAATGTATCTTTATTGACATGGAAGGCAGTTTCCACAGCCAGCAATGTGCAGAGAACCCTGTTAAATCACCCTGTATCTTTGAATACGTTTATTTTGCCCGTCCTGATTCAATGATGGACGGTATCTCTGTTCACAAAAGCCGTATGCGAATGGGCACTAAACTGGCAGAGAAAATCAAGCGCGAATTTCCTGATCATGACATTGATGTGGTCATTCCAATTCCCGATACCAGTCGCAGCGCTGCATTACAACTTTCATATGATTTAGGTGTGGTTTACCGCGAAGGCTTTATTAAAAACAGATATATCGGCCGGACGTTCATTATGCCCGGACAACAGCAACGTAAAAAATCAGTGAGACAAAAGCTCAATGCTATTGACCTGGAGTTTCGTGATAAAAATGTGTTGCTGGTCGATGATTCAATCGTCCGTGGTACAACTTCCCAGCAAATCGTGCAAATGGCTCGAGATGCTGGCGCGAAAAAAGTCTATCTTGCTTCCGCCGCACCACCAGTTCGTTTCCCTAATGTGTATGGTATTGATATGCCTTCACCCTCTGAATTTGTTGCGCATAATCGCAATGTTAAGCAAATTGCAGAAGAGCTGGGTGTAGACTGGTTGATTTATCAGGATTTAAACGATCTGGTTGAAGCCATTAACAAGAAAAGTGATGTTAAACGCTTTGATACGTCCTGTTTCGATGGTGATTACATTACCGGCGATATTGATGAAACCTATTTGTATTACATTGATGCGCTGCGTAATGACATGTCCAAACAGACTGAAGAAGAAGGTAACGTTACTATTGAGCTACATAATGACGTTTAAATTGCACAGTCATCGTACTAATTTCAAACGTTTGATTCCTGCTGAAATCAGCAGGAATCAACAGCTTTTTGCTGTTTGATACCAATTCTTATATAATCCCGTCGATTATGCATCAGCAATTGCCAAAAGAGATTGATCCGTTTCGTTTTGCTCACAGCGGTTTACAGATAGCGGGGGAAATCCCGGTCAGTAAAATGTCGCGGTTGAGCGAAATGTTGCACGACAATTCAGGAACAGTGTCGGTCGATATGCAGTTTGATATTGATACAACCGGCACGCCCTATATGCGTGGACAGTTTGCTGTAACGGTTAATCTGTTATGTGAACGTTGTATGGAGCCGATGGCTCATTCAATGAACATTACAACGATATTGGCACTGGTTCGGCACGAAGGGAAAATTGAAGGTCTTGCCGAACAATACGAGCCATGGATCTTGAATGATGCAAAACAAGTTGATCCGGCACAGATTGTGGAAGATGAGTTAATACTTGCCTTACCAATAGTGCCAAAACATGATTATCCATGTTTGCCAGAAGAATTATGGCAAGCAGGAGATGAAGAAATTGAGCCTGAAAAACCAGTCTCACCGTTTGCCGTTTTATCTTCGTTGAAATCGAAGAAATAATTTATTTGTCGTTTTGGGTTTAGGAGTTTAAGCCATGGCTGTTCAAAAGAGTAAAAAGAGTCCTTCACGTCGCGGTATGCGTCGTTCACATGATGCATTAACCGAGTCAACATTAGCAGTTGATTCGACTTCAGGTGAATTACACCGTCGTCATCATGTTACTGCTGACGGTTACTATCGTGGCCGTAAAGTCATTGCTGATAAGAGTGAATAAGGCTTAACAGAAATTGACTTTAACAATTTCGATTGATGCTATGGGCGGGGATCACGGACCTCAAGTCGTNATCCCCGCTGCTATATCAACACTGCAAAGGCATTCTGATGTAGAGCTGATTTTAGTTGGCGATGAAGCCATTATTTCAGCAGAAATAGCTAAACATCAGTTCAGTGATAAACACCGGATGAAAATTCAGCATGCCTCCCAAACAGTTGGTATGGATGAACCTCCTTCTTCGGCTCTTCGCGGCAAAAAAGATTCTTCCATGCGGGTAGCTATTAACCTGGTGAAAGAGGGGCAAGCGGCTGCTTGTGTCAGTGCCGGTAATACCGGTGCCTTGATGGCCACTGCGCGGTTTGTGCTGAAGACGCTGCCGGGAATTGAGCGTCCTGCAATCATTACTGCCTTACCCACTATGCGTGGTCATACTTATGTTCTCGATCTGGGGGCTAACGTAGACTCAACTGCAGAACATCTGGTGCAGTTCGCATTAATGGGGTCTGTGTTAGCCGAGTTGATTGATGGTAAGCCTAATCCCACTGTTGGCCTGCTAAATGTTGGTGCAGAGGAAATCAAAGGTAATGAGAGGGTTAAAGAAGCTGCTCGTTTATTAGCCAAGACTGATCTCAACTACTACGGCTATGTCGAGGGCGATGGTCTTTATCATGGCGAGGTCGACGTATTGGTCTGTGATGGCTTTGTGGGGAATGTTGCGCTGAAAGCCAGTGAAGGTGTGGCGCATATGATCCGACATTATTTGCGTCAGGCGTTTCATCGTAACTGGTTAACTAAAATTGCCGGATTAATCGCTTCTCCTGTGTTGAAAAGCTTTAGCAAAGAGCTTGATCCTCGTGCATTTAATGGCGCAAACCTGATTGGTTTACAAGGTATTGTGATTAAAAGTCATGGTGGCGCAGATACATTTGCTTTCAGCAATGCAATTAATATCGCCATTCTTGAAGCCCGAAAAGACGTTCCAAAGAATATTACTAAACATCTTGAAACTCTTTTAGAGGAACAGATGTTGTGATTTATTCCAGAATTGCCGGAACGGGCAGCTATTTGCCGGAAAAATTTCTGACCAATATTGAACTCGAGTCAATGGTTGAAACCAGTGATGAATGGATTACCGATCGTACTGGAATTAAAAAACGACATATTGCCGGTGATGACGAAACGACAACAGATTTAGCTTATTTTGCCGCCAAAAATGCTATTTCTGCAGCGGGTATAAAGCCGCGTGATATAGACATGATAATTGTTGCCACAACGACGCCAACTCGGATTTTTCCAAGTACAGCCGCACTGGTCCAGCAAAAACTGGGAATTCATGGTTGCCCAGCATTTGATATTCAGGCGGTTTGTACTGGTTTTGTCTACGCACTGACCGTTGCGGATAAATTTATTAAGTCTGGCAGTGCAAAAAATGTTCTGGTCATTGGTGCGGAAACCTTATCTCGGATTGTTGACTGGACTGACCGCAATACCTGTGTTTTATTCGGTGATGGCGCCGGGGCAGTCGTGTTACAGGCATCTGCCGAACCCGGTATCATGTCGACTCATATTCATTGCGACGGTAGTTTCAATGAACTGTTACATGTCCCAACAGGACCTGGAAGTACTATTACCGAAGATCCTGCCTATATTGAAATGCAGGGTAATGACGTTTTCAAAATTGCTGTAAAAACCCTGAGTAAAATTGTTGACGAAACACTGGCGGCTAACCAGCTAAAGAAACATGATATTGACTGGCTCATCCCACATCAGGCGAATATTCGTATTATCGCTGCGACAGCCAAAAAGTTGAGCATGTCGATGGAAAGTGTTGTTGTCACGGTTCAGGACCATGGTAATACCTCTGCGGCATCTATTCCACTGGCACTGGATGTTGCCGTGCGTGATGGTCGTATCAAGCGTGGAGAAACATTATTGTTTGAAGCGTTTGGTGGTGGTTTTACCTGGGGCTCAGCGCTCATCAAATTCTAATCTGAGGTATTTTTACCAATGCATTCAGCTTTTGTCTTTCCCGGCCAGGGTTCACAATCTGTTTCCATGTTAGCCGAGTTATCTGAATCCTTTCCGCAAGTGCAGCAGACATTTGCAGAAGCCAGTGACGCCCTTGGCTATGATTTATGGGCACTTGTGCAAAATGGACCTGAAGCCGAACTCAATCAGACCGATAAAACTCAACCTGCCATGCTGGCAGCAGGCATTGCTGTCTGGCGTTGCTGGGAATCAGTAAGTGANGATAAACCAGCGTATCTGGCCGGCCATAGCCTGGGCGAATATACTGCATTGGTTGNCGCTGGCGCTTTGGATTTTAAAACAGCCATCAAACTGGTGGAAAAACGTGGCCAGTTCATGCAACAGGCCGTTCCTGCGGGTGAAGGGGCTATGGCCGCCATCCTTGGTCTTGATGATGACACTGTAAAAGCTGTCTGTGAGCAGGCGAGTGATGCCGGAATCGTTGAAGCAGTGAATTTTAATTCACCTGGNCAAGTAGTTATTGCCGGCAGTAAATCAGCAGTTGATAAAGCCGTAATGATGGCTTCGGAAAAAGGCGCCAAACGCGCCTTGTTATTGCCGGTGAGCGTTCCTTCGCATTGTGCGTTGATGCGACCAGCCGCTGAGAAATTATCAGCTGAGCTTGAGTCTGTCTCTATTCAAACGCCGAACATCCCAGTGATTCATAATACCAGTGTCACCTCTACATCTGATCCAGACCAGATTCGCCAATTACTGGCACAACAGTTATACAATCCTGTGCGTTGGGTAGAAACTGTTGAGTGGTTTGCTGCCCAGGGCGTTGAGATTCTGGTTGAATGTGGACCGGGTAAAGTTCTGGCTGGTTTAACCAAACGTATTGATAAANCCTTACANGCCTTACCGGTATTTGATTCGGCTACATTGCAAAAAACTCAAGAAGTATTAGGAGAACCATCATGAGCCTACAAGGTAAAGTTGCTTTGGTNACTGGTGCAACTCGCGGTATCGGCCGTGCTATTGCATTAAGTCTCGGTGAACAGGGTGCCACCGTGATTGGTACTGCCACCTCAGAAAAGGGGGCTGCTACCATCAGTGAATACCTGCAGGCAGCCGGTATTAAGGGAAAAGGTCTGGTGTTGAACGTGACGCAGGAAAATGCCATTGATGAGACTGTTACGGCGATTGAAGCCGAATTCGCCGCGCCGGATATTCTGGTCAACAATGCTGGTATCACCCGTGACAATTTACTGATGCGGATGAAGGATGAAGAATGGGACGATATTATCAACACTAATCTCACACCAATCTTCAAATTAAGCAAACGTTGCATACGTGCTATGACCAAAGCCCGTTGGGGTCGCATTATCAATATCACATCAGTTGTTGGTGTAATGGGTAATGCCGGTCAGACCAACTATGCTGCTGCTAAAGCCGGTGTAATTGGTTTCAGCAAGTCATTAGCCCGTGAAGTCGGTGCTCGNGGGATTACGGTAAACAGTGTTGCTCCCGGTTTTATAGACACTGATATGACCAGTGGGCTGCCTGAAGCACATAAAACCGCATTACTGGAACAAGTTCCGGTTAAACGCCTCGGAGAAGCAGAAGAAATTGCCGCTGCTGTCAGCTTTTTGGCCAGTCCTTTAGCAGGATATATTACTGGCGAAACGCTGCACGTAAATGGCGGCATGTATATGAATTAAGGGCCTGAATCTATTTAGACTCAGGTTTTTTATTGTGGAGATATTTTTAGGACAAGGCTTCCAGCTTGTCTCCGCAGTGCTCGCACTATAAAATGCGAGCACGTTGTTTGTACTTAACCACCAAAGGAAACAGATGTTATGAGTGATATTGAAGCTCGTGTTAAAGAAATTGTTGTTGAACAATTAGGTGTAAATGCCGATGAAGTAACTGCAGATGCTTCATTTATTGATGATCTGGGTGCTGACTCGCTGGACACTGTAGAGCTGGTTATGGCACTGGAAGAAGCATTTGAATGTGAAATTCCTGACGAAGAAGCTGAAAAGATCACCACTGTTAAAGAAGCTGTCGCTTATATTAATTCTGTTCAGTCTTAATATTACAGATTGCTTCAGATGTAGCCGTCTAGCGTGCAGGTCATGCTAGACGGCTATGTCGTATCTATAGAGAAGATTTGCATGAGGAAAACTGATGTCTAAAAGACGCGTTGTGGTTACCGGGCTGGGCGCGGTAACACCGGTCGGTTTATCGGTAGCAGAAAGCTGGGAGAATATCCTGGCTGGCAAAAGTGGTGTGGCTCCGATTACATCATTTGATGTAACTGATTTCCCAGTTCGTTTTGGTGCTAGCGTCAAAGACTTTGATGTTGAGACAGTTATTTCTCGTAAAGACGCTAAAAAAATGGATACTTTTATCCATTACGGAATTGCGGCAGCGGTTGAAGCTATTAAAGATGCCGGATTGGAAGTGACCGATGCCAATGCTGAACGTATTGGTGTGGCTATTGGCTCCGGAATTGGTGGCTTACCAGGTATTGAAGCTGGCTATGACAGCTTTTTAAATGGCGGGCCACGTAAAATTTCACCATTTTTTGTGCCCAGTAACATCATTAATATGATATCCGGTAATTTATCGATTATGTATGGTATGAAAGGGCCAAATACTGCCATTGTCACGGCATGTTCTACCGGAACACACTGTATTTCGGCTGCCGGTCGCATGATTCAATATGGCGATGCCGATGTGATGATCGCCGGCGGTGCTGAGATGGCGACATCCAAAACNGGTTTAGGTGGTTTTGCTGCGGCACGTGCTCTGTCGACNCGTAATGATGATCCACTTGCTGCAAGCCGTCCGTGGGATAAAGATCGTGATGGCTTTGTATTGGGAGATGGTGCTGGTGTCATTGTCCTGGAAGAATATGAACACGCCAAAAAACGTGGCGCTACCATTTATGCCGAATTAATTGGCTCTGGAATGAGTAGTGATGCTTATCATATGACCATGCCATCACAAGGTGGCGAGGGTGCAGCCCGTTGTATGGTCAATGCAATGAATGATGCTGGCATTAATCCAGAAGATATTCATTATATTAATGCTCACGGTACTTCTACCCCTGCAGGTGACGTTGCAGAAACGCAGGCGATTAAAACCGCTCTTGGCAATGCCTCAGAGCAGGTCGCAGTCAGTTCAACCAAATCAATGATTGGTCACTTGTTAGGTGCTGCAGGTGGTGTTGAAGCGGTATTCAGTATTCTNGCCATTCGTGATCAGGTTGCACCACCCACCATCAATCTGGATAACCCGGATGAAGCATGTGATCTTGATTATGTTCCACATACTGCTCGACAAATGCCTATCGATATTTCCATGTCGAATTCATTTGGCTTTGGTGGCACCAACGGTACTGTTATTTTCAAAAAACTCGATTAGTCGGTGACGGATGATTCTGATTAACGGCCAACCCGAAAACAGAATCGAAGTTACAGATCGAGGTTTGCAATATGGCGATGGTTTGTTTGAAACCATCGCCTATCGTAATGGGCAACTCGAATATTTCGCCCAGCATCTCTCCAGATTGCTTGAAGGCTGTCATCGGCTGAAAATTGCCTTTCCTGTTGAACAACAGCAATCTCTCGCGGGAGAAGTCCNTACTGTTTGTCGTCAATTGAATAATGATGCAGTTATTAAAATCATGGTTACTCGTGGTTCCGGTGGACGAGGGTATCGTTATCAAACTGATATGCAAACCAGCCGAATTATCAGCACGCATGCTATGCCAAAATATCCCGAATCCCACCAGTCCGGCATTACTGTGCGCCTCTGTCAACAGCGTTTGGCGATCAACCCCGCATTGGCTGGAATCAAACATCTTAATCGTCTGGAACAGGTGCTTGCACGAAATGAATGGCAGGACGACAGTATCGTAGAGGGTTTAATGCTTGATTATCAGAATCAATTGATAGAGGGAACAATGTCGAATGTGTTTCTGGTACATAACAACCAATTATCGACGGCCGAGCTTTCAGACTCAGGAATCGCTGGTATTATGCGTCAACAGCTGATTAAAATTGCTGACAGANTGTCGATACCCCTGCATATCACATCGCTGACCATTGATGATCTCAAGTCAGCGGACGAAGTGTTTGTGTGCAACAGTTTGATTGGCATATGGCCAGTGACTCGTATTACTGATCTTGATATGCATTACAGTCATGGTCCAATTACTCAAACGTTGCAGCACACTTTAAATTCACTGAACAGAAACGAATGAAAATACCTTTATATATNAAACTGCTTTTTTTAGTCGTAGTAGCTGCGATTATCGCGTTAGTTGCCTGGAGCGAATATCAGCGATTCCTGCATCAGCCGGTTAATTTAATAGAAGATGAAACGATTTTTACTATTTATCCAGGTGATAACATCAGTAAAGTCAGCCAGCGTCTATACGATAGTGGTTTGAGCCCGGTCCCCAGTGTTTATCTGGATATTTATGCTCGAATGCAAGGCAATGCGCAGCAGATAAAGGCCGGTGAATATCGGGTTGAATCTGACGCCACTTTACCGGATTTATTAAATCTCTTTATCAGTGGCAAAGTTGTCCAATACTCCATAACCATCGTGGAAGGCATGACAGCCAAGCAGCTATTTGAAAAAGTGCTGGGGCACCCAAAAATTAAAAAGACATTGCCCGAATTGAACAATGAAACAGTTCGTGAAGCGTTATCTATAGAAAATGAACGGGTTGAAGGTTTATTTTTACCTGAGACATACCATTTTCCTGCCAATACAACTGATGTCCAGTTTTTAAGGCGTGCCTACCAGAATATGCAGGTTCAGCTGGAGAATGCCTGGCAGCTGATGACAGAAGAGCTACCTTATGACTCTGCATATGAAGTACTGATCATGGCGTCCATTATCGAAAAAGAGAGTGCCGTACCCGAAGAGCGCCCTGAAATTGCCGGTGTCTTCGTTCGCCGTCTGGATAAAGGCATGCGTTTGCAGACTGATCCGACTGTTATTTATGGCATGGGTGACAGTTACGATGGCAATATCCGTAAAAAAGATCTGCAAACGGATACGCCTTACAATACCTATACCCGATTTGGTTTGCCTCCAACACCAATCTGTTTGCCCAGTAAAGAATCCATTGAGGCTGCAATAAATCCAGCTGAAGGCAGCAGCCTGTATTTTGTTGCCGGTGCGGAAAACGGTGGTCATGTTTTCTCGGACAATCTGGAGGACCATAATCGAGCTGTTAGAAAATATTGGAAAAACAAGCAGATAACACAATGAATGGAAAATTTATCAGTATCGAAGGCATTGAAGGTGCCGGTAAATCGACCCAACTGCAGTTTATTGCTGATTATATTCGCTCACACGGTAAACAGGTTGTAGTGACCCGCGAGCCAGGTGGCACCCCTTTGGGCGAAGAAATCCGTGAGGTGTTACTCAAGCCAACTGATCAGGCGATGGCTGAAGATACTGAGTTGTTGTTGATGTTTGCTGCTCGTGCTGAGCANATCCAACAGGTTATTTTGCCAGCATTAAAACGTGGTGANTGGGTTGTTTCTGATCGTTTTGTTGATGCTACTTTTGCCTATCAAGGTGGCGGGCGAGGAATTAATGAACAACGCATAAAACAGCTNGCTGAATGGACCTTGCAAGGCTGTAATACGGATGTCACATTTTTATTTGATTTGCCCGTGGCTTTAGGTCAAACCCGGGTAGAACAACGANAACAGCAAAAAGATCGGTTTGAGCAGGAAAAACAGGAGTTTTTTGAACGCGTCAGGAATTGTTATCTTGCCCGTGCTGAGGCAGAACCGAAGCGGATCAAGCGAATTGATGCCAGCCAGAANATTGAAGCGATTCAGCAACAACTCAAACATCAGCTGTTACCACTACTGGAATCAACACGTTGATGACAGCGCTTTTCCCATGGCAACAGACGGTCTGGCAACATNTTGTTGACAGAGTAGAGCAACAGCGTATGCCGCATGCTGTCTTGTTGACAGGTGTCTCCGGACTGGGGAAAAAGCAGTTAGCCAGCAAAATGGCTGAGAGTTTATTGTGTCTTGCNGCTGACAAACAGTTTAACGCCTGTGGTGTGTGTCACAGCTGTCAGATAATGCAGGCAGGGAATCATCCGGATCATCTGACTATTCGTTCGGAGGAGGCCGGTAAATCGATCAAAATCGACCAGATTCGTGCACTAAAAGAAAAACAATCACTTACCCCAAGCGTTGCNAATTGGAAAACAGTGGTAATTGAGTCAGCAGATTTAATGACCAACAGTGCTGCAAACAGTTTATTGAAACTGCTTGAAGAACCACAGAACAATACTATTTTAATCTTAACCACCAATGCAGTACATCGACTGCCAGTGACTATTCGCAGTCGTTGCCAGCAGATGCATCTGTCAACTCCCGATTATTCGATGACATTAAAATGGCTGGATTCTCAGGGCGTTGNTACTGATGCTGATCAGTTACGAAAAATTTCCTCATTAACGCTGGATGCGCCTTTTGCTATCGTCAATGCGCTCGAGACCAATGAGTGGCAGTCATATCAACAGATTCAGCAGGATTTTGATCAATTGATACAACAGCAGNCAAATCCCGTGCAACTTGCCAGCCAATGGCAACAACTGGATCTGGTTAAAGTGATGCATCAATTGTTATCGACTGTTAAAGCCCGACTTCAGCAGCAGTATTTGGAGTATGCTGATGCCAGTCTAACGCAGCATTACTGGCATATCGCTGATTGCATAGTGAGTACAATAAAGCTAATATCATCTTCAAATAACTACAACAAGACGTTGTTAATTGAAGACTTTATGGTTTCAGTGATGCGTATTACCCAAACCAAAGCANCAAATCATTAATCTCGTNACCGGCAAATAATTAAAGAGTTTTTATATGAGCATGAATCCACGTAAAGGCATCCTCTCACTGAAAATAAGTGATCAGAACATGCTGTATCACTCTTTCATGCCTTTTNTGAAGAATGGTGGCTTATTTATCCCCACCAATAAACCCTATCAAATGGGCGAAGAAGTCTTTATTTTGCTGACCTTACTGGATGAGCCGGAAAAAATACCNGTTGCCGGCACTATTGCCTGGATTACCCCTAGAGGCGCGCAGGGCAATCAGGCTGCGGGCATAGGCGTGCACTTTAGTGAAGGTGACGGCGGTGCCAATGTGGTCCGCGGCAAAATCGAAAACCATCTGGTCGATAAATTGAAATCAGATAAAGCCACCTATACGATGTAAGAAAAATGGCGGTGCTNATGCCGTCAGCAACCGGGTTATTTATGTATATTGATTCACACTGCCATCTGAATTTACTGGCTGATCAACCTGGCGGTATTGCCGCAATGGTTGCNGAGGCCAGGGAAAACCAAATTGAACATATCCTTTGTATTGCCATTGATAACGACAGTATTGCTGAAGTTCGTCAACTTGCTGAGCAGTATCCNCAGCTCACAGCCAGTGTAGGAATTCACCCCAATGTGGATCAAGCTGGCACACTCAGNACGGAACAATTGATTGAACTGGCTAACCATCCAAAAGTAATAGCTATTGGCGAAACTGGTTTGGATTATTTTCGTAGCGAAGGTGATTTGGGCTGGCAACGGGATCGTTTCAGTTACCATATTGAAGCCGCCCGACAGACTAAAAAACCATTGATCATTCATACCCGTGAAGCACGTGAAGATACCATGACAATGCTGGAAAATGAGAATGCCAAAGATGCAGGCGGCATTATTCATTGTTTTACNGAAAACTGGGAAACGGCAAAACGTGCTTTGGATATTGGTTTTTATATCTCGTTATCGGGTATCGTGACATTTAAAAGTGCCCGTGAGTTACAGGAGGTTGCCCAAAAACTGCCTTTGGATCGTATTCTGATTGAAACCGATGCTCCTTATCTGGCACCGGTTCCTCATCGTGGTAAAACCAATCAGCCAGCATATGTTAAACATGTCGCCGCTTTCCTGGCTGAATTAAGGGGTGAGTCANTAGAAGAGATTGCTGCAGTGACCACCGAAAATTTTTACCGTTTGTTTCCCTCTGCCAGACTGGCTGCTTGATGAATAGAAATTTCGTCGCTGCGTTTAAATATTTTTTAATTGTTTGTATTGGAATTTCTACACTTTCAGGTTGTGATCAGCCTTCTGCCAAACTAAAACCGCTTAGCCAGGATGNCGTGATCCTGGCTTTTGGTGACAGTCTGACCTTTGGAACCGGTGCTGCGCCAGAACAGAGTTATCCCGCCTTGCTTGCTGAAATGACTAACCGCAAAGTGATCAATGCAGGTGTACCCGGTGAAGTCAGCAGTGATGGTAAAAAGCGTTTAGCAAAACTTCTTGAAGAAACCAAACCTGATCTGGTTGTGTTGTGCCATGGTGGTAATGATCTATTGCGTAAGCAGAGTCGAACGCAACTACAAGCAAACCTTCAAACGATGGTGGATGAGATAATCGCTTCAGGTTCGCAGGTAATATTAATTGCCGTACCNGCGTTGGGTCTCAATTTAGCACCATTACCACTTTATCTTGATATTGCTGAATCAAAAGGTATACCCGTCGAGCCGACTATTCTCAGTGAGGTGTTAATTGATTCATCATTAAAGGCTGATCATGTGCACCCGAATGCGCTTGGCTATCAACAATTCGCGCAATCAATACATCGTTTACTCATTGATTCTGGTGCAATTAGTCGCTAGGGTCTGTTGATCTTTCAAAGCCACAACAGAGGCGGCTATGAATGTTCAACAGACACTGGTTCAATTTGCTGCTTTTTTTAATGTGATTTTTTAAAGTTTTACCACGGGAAGACGATACAGGAATTATTAGGAAATAATCCCGTCAGCCCCTGGAGCCAGCATGTTGAAGTCATTATCCGTCAAAGCAAAAATGTTGCTTTTAAGTAGCCTTATGGTTGTCGGGATTATCATCCTGGCAGTAATACTTAGCCTTGGCATGCATTCACTTGTACAAATTGGACAGTTAGCCGCATTGAGTCTTCAGGCTGAAACCGCAATGCGAAACTTACGAATAAATGAAAAAGACTTCCTGGAACGACGGGATCTGAAATATCAAACTGTTTTTAATGACAATATCAGCTTATTAACACAGCAACTCTCTCAGTTGAATGCTGAACTGCAATCTGAAAATATTCAGATTAAACAGATTCCACAACTGCTTACCTTAATCGAACAATATCATACGGCATTTAACGAGATAGTCGCTTTACGGCAGACTATCGGACTCAGTCATAAAGATGGACTTTACGGCAATCTCCGTAGCTCAGTTCAGGAAGCTGAAAAGATGCTTGGCAATTTTCAAAATGATGCTTTATTGAAAGATATGCTGATGTTACGCCGTAATGAAAAAGATTTTATGTTGCGTAGAGATGTGAGCTACTTCGAAACCTTTAATAATAACCTCAGCGTTTTTTATCAAAATTTGCAGCAAAGCTATTTAAGTGACTTTGAGCAACGGCAGATATCAGATTTGATGATGAAGTACAGCGATGACTTTACTCAGCTGGTCAATGCTGAACAACAATTTGGTTTTAACGAAGATTTAGGTCGGATGGGTGAAATGCGATCGATTGTCTATCAAATACAGGACTTACTTCATACCACATCGGAACAAATAACTGATGAAGTTCTGGCACACGAAAGATCCATTTTTATTACGGCTATTATTTCAATTGTGTTGATTTTAGCCATCTTGGTTCTATTATCCAGATTCATCAGTCGTAGTGTAGTGAATCCCATCAATTTGCTGGCTGAAGTGATGAAACGGGCACAACAAAATAAAGATCTCACAGAGCGCGCAGATATAGAGGGTAAAGATGAAATAGTGCAGATGGCACATGTTTTTAATCAGATGATGGGCGTTTTCAGTAACCTGATTCAAGAAGTCTTTGATTCGTCCAGACAGCTCAACGTGGCTGCTGAAGAGTTAACCGTCATTACTGGGCAAACAAGTCGTGGTGTAATGAGCCAGTAAAGCGATAGTGAACAGGTTGCCACCGCAATGAATGAAATGGCGGCCACAGTTCAGGAAGTAGCACGTTATGCTTCGCAGGCTGCTGATGCTTCGCGTACAGCAGATAACGAAACCAAAGCCGGAAAACAAGTGGTGATGGATGCAATTGACGGAATCAAGCAACTGGCGAAACAGGTGGAAATGGGGGCAGTATCGATCAAGGATTTACAAAAAGAAAGCGAAAATATTGGTAGCGTACTTACTGTCATTCAAGGGATTGCCGAACAAACCAATTTATTGGCTTTAAATGCCGCGATTGAAGCCGCCAGAGCGGGTGAGTCAGGTAGAGGTTTTGCTGTGGTGGCCGATGAAGTCAGAACACTCGCTAAACGTAGCCACGACTCAACAGAAGAAATTAAAAAAATAATCGAACGACTGCAAAAAGAAGCCGAAAAATCGGTTCAGGTAATGGATGAAGAGCTTGAGCAGGCTANCCGTAGTGTTGAAAAAGCAGAGAAAGCGGGCCAATCTTTGGATGTTATAGCCGAATCAGTNGCCTCGATTCGTGATATGAATACCCATATTGCCAGTGCGGCAGAGGAACAGTCAGCCGTTGCTGAAGAGATAAACCGAAATATTGTCAGTATCGCTCAAGTGGCTGAGGAAAATGCTGAAAGTACCAATCAAACCACGTTAACCAGTCAGGAATTGGCCAGACTGGCGAATGGACTGGAAACACAAATCAGTCAGTTCAAAATTTAATATTTCACTAGCCGGTCAGGCCAACTCTGGTATATCTTGGTAAACAGAGTTGGCCTTAACTATTAGAAGTGGGTGAAAAATTGAGTAATAACTCTGGGGCTCATGATTATCTGTTAACCGTGCTAATGAACCAGCACAACCAAGCTGTCTTTATTTTTCGCGAGAACTTACTGTTAACCGCAAACTCAGAGGCTTTGCGGTTAATCGAAGCTTCTGATGAAAACGATATTATTGGCTTGCCATTTGAAGCATTTTTTGCTGAAGAACTAGATAGAAATACATTCAATCCACGATCTCCATTTCATTCCCCATTAACCCTTATTGGTAGAAGCGAGGCTCAGCGCTACCCAGCAACATTAGTTNTGGATGATGATGACAACAAATTGCTGGTTATCTTATCCAGCGAAATTCTTCCAGGTCCGGTACAACAATGGATGGCTACAGACCTCGGNGCTTCTCCAACGCTTATAGGTCACTGGGTCTATACCCCTGAAACATCAAATTTGTGGTGGGGGGAACAGACATTTGAAATATTTGCAAAATCATTAGAAGAGTTTTCTCCCACACTGGGAGGTCACTTACAGCAGGTACATCCGGATGATAAAGCTGACGTTACACGGGCTTTCAATCGTGCGATTGAACAGCAGGACAGTCTTGATGTGTGTCACCGGATATTAACGGCTGATAATGAATTAAGGTTTATCCGACAACGTGCCACCTGGCAGCCTGATAAAAATGAATTATTTGGCACAGTGCTGGATTTGACAGATATTCGTCAACATATGGGTCATATAGATCATATGTTNCGTTTGATGGATGAAAGTCAACGTATAGGTCATATGGGAAGTTGGGAAATCAACTTGCTCAATGACAAAGTAACCTGGTCTGAACAGACGGCTGAACTCTTTGGCATAACGCTTGAAGAATTTGATGGAACAATAGAGAGTTTTCAGCAATTTATTCTGCCAGAAGATATAAAAACTCTGGAATCAGCACGGGCAAAACCCANTAACAGCGGTATAGTAGAGGCTGAATATCGAATTACCCGTAAAGACGACGCAAGCATTCGCTGGTTATTTGAATGTGGCAAATCAGTATTTAATGCCAGTGGTCAGGAAGTTCGTCGTTTAGGCATGATTATCGATATCACTGAACGTAAACGCCTGGAGATGATACAAAAACTGGAATCCAGCATGGTTGAAGCCGTGGCTTCCTCTCTGGATTTACAACAGATTATGGAGCAAATTGTACTGGGGATCGAAGAAATTCTGCCCAATACCATCGCTTCCATTTTACTGATTGATGAAGAGGGTAAACGCCTGCTGCATGGTTCTGCACCCAATTTACCGGTCAGTTATAACGATGCCATTCATGGCGAGCCTATAGGCCCGCTTGCGGGCTCATGTGGAACAGCAGCATTTCTTAAANGGCCAGTCATTGTATGTGATATTGAAAATGATCCTCTGTGGGAAAATTATCGCAACTTTGCATTGGCTTATGATTTAAGGGCTTGCTGGTCTCATCCTATATTTGATGAAAAACTTAACGTTATCGCGACTTTTGCCATTTATCACAACACGGTAAAAACCCCGGAACCCGAGCAGCTTGATACTATCGAGCGTATATCAAAAATTATTTCTATTGCCATTGCCAAGCACCGCAATGAAGAACGAATTCGTCGTAGCGAAAGCCGGTTTCGTCAAGCATTTCAGGATGCGGCTACCGGTGTGGCCATTGCCTCAACAGACGGCCGTTTTCTGGAATGCAATCAAGCTTATTGTGAAATGCTGGGGTATTCAGCTGAAGAACTGACGCAACTGGATTTTCATCAGCTTACCCATCCTGATGATAAAGAACAGAACCAGCAGGAAATCAGCGATATTCTGCTTGGTATCCTTGATAGCCGTATTCTGGAAAAACGCTACATCCATAAAACCGGCGAAACGGTCTGGGCAAGATTAAGTATCACCTTGCAACGTGATGACAGTGGCAATCCGTTGCATCTTATTGCCATCACCGAAAATATTACCAATACCAAGCTTGCCGAGGCNCAGCGTTCTGAGGCCGAACGATCATTAATGCAGTTACTGCGTAATCTGCCGGGAGTTGCTTATCGTAGTCTATCTGATGAGCAATGGACTATGCTCTATGTAAGCGAAGCATTCGAACGTTTAACCGGCTATAACGCTGAAGATGTTATCGGCAACCAGNGGATTGAATTTGCCAGCCTTATCCATCCAGATGATCGCGAGAAGATGTATGTTGAAACAATAAAAGCAATTGAGCAAAACCAGCCGTTTCAGGTCGAGTATCGAATAATTCATAAAGATAGTGGTATNCGCTGGTTTTGGGAGCANGGTAGCGGTGTAAGAGATAAAGANGGCAACATAGTAGCGATTGAAGGCTACATGACCGATATTACGCTGCAAAAAGAAGCAGACGCCAATATTAGGGAGAGTGAGCAACGCTTTCAATTATTATCCAAAGCAACCAACGATGCGATCTGGGACTGGGATCTCCTGACAAACGAACTTTGGTGGAGCGATAGTTTTGCAACCTTGTTTGGCATTGATACCCAATCAAAAAAACCTTCTATTAAAGGCTGGGAAAAACGCATTCATCCTGATGAGCGTAATCGAGTCCTAAACAACCTTAAGCGAGCAATTGAAACCCAACAGCAGAGCTGGTCAGAGAACTATAAGTTTCAACGTCAGGATGGGGACTATGCAGATGTTATTGACCGGGGTTATGTTATTTACAATAGCGCTAACGAAGCAATCCGAATGGTTGGCGGTATTACGGATATAACCGATCGTCTTGAAATAGAAGAAAAATTACGGCAATCCCAACGATTGGAAGCCGTTGGCCAGTTAACCGGTGGCGTCGCTCATGACTTTAATAATTTGTTGACAGTCATTGTCGGCAATGCCGAAATTATTACTGAGTCACTTGCCAGCGATTCCAAACTACGTGGCCTGTCTGAAATGATCCAGGAGGCAGCAGACCGCGGAGCAGAATTAATTCGCAGTTTGCTGGCCTTTTCCAGAAAGCAGGCACTGGATCCAAAACATATTGATGCCAATCAATTATTAAATAATTTTCAGGGGTTACTAAGCCGATCAATTGGCGAGGCGATTCAGCTTGAGCTGGCGTTGGAACCAGATCTCTGGTTGGCGCAGGTAGATCCGGGACAATTGGAAAATGCNCTGTTGAATCTGGCCATCAATGCGCGTGATGCGATGCCATCAGGTGGCAGGTTATTAATTGAAACCCTCAATGTTTCACTCTCCGAAGACTATGGTTCACAACACGATGTTACCCCGGGTGATTATGTCATCATTGGGGTGTCAGATACCGGGGTAGGTATTGCTCCAGAGAATCTGGATAAAGTGTTTGAACCGTTCTACACCACAAAAAGCAAAGATAAGGGTACNGGTCTTGGTTTGGCGATGGTCTATGGATTTGCCCGACAGAGTTATGGTCACATAAACGTTTATTCGGAAGTCGGTCAGGGAACGACCATCAGACTTTATTTACCCCGCTCACCTGAGGAGGTTGCGACGGCAGAAAACGCTTCTGTACTGCATAATCAACCGCAAATCGGCAATGAAAGCATACTTGTTGTTGAAGATGATGAATTGGTTCGCAATTATGTTATTTCGCAATTAGAGTTTATGGGATATAAGGTAATAAGTGCATCAAATGGAAGCGAAGCAATGGAAATCATTCAAAGTGATGCAGATTTTGACTTATTATTCACCGATGTGGTGATGCCAGGTGGTATGAGTGGAAGAGAGCTGTCTGATAAGGCGCAGCGAATCCGACCACAATTAAAAGTTTTGTTCACTTCAGGATATACCGANAACTCTATCGTCCATCATGGTCGGTTGGACCCTGGAGTCATGTTACTGAGTAAACCATATAGTCGAGATGAACTCACCACGAAAATCCGAAAGTCTTTGCAGAACGAGTCATAAATGTCAAAGTGTCTACAGAGTTTATTTTTATTGGATAACCAAGAGTAATCTGGGGCGATGACCGAATTAAAAGTACTCATTCTGGATGACAACAATCTCACTGCAAGAGCAATTGCTAATGTCGCTGAATTTATCGGTCTGTCAGCCAAAATAACCTCTGACTTTCAAAGTTTTCTGGAGATCATCAATGACTGGAGCCCACAATATCTGATTATTGATTTGATTATGCCGGATATGGATGGGGTGGAAGTNCTTGGCGAATTGGGCCGTATGCAAATCGATGCCCAGTTAATCATCACAAGTGGCGCCGGGCAGCAACTATTNCATGCTGCAGCACGTTCGGCCGGTGCGCATGGTCTTAATGTTCTGGGGATTCTTCCCAAGCCCTTTAATCCCAAAGCTTTCCGGGATTTGATTAACGCTGAATCCATCAACACAGCTGACAACACCTTTGGTCAGCAACTCCGCGCTGAAAACCAGACCAATACCCTTACCGTCAATGAGCTGGAACAAGCGATTAACGCGCATGACATTTATCTGGTATATCAACCAAAAGTATCCTGTGTCAGTGGCACGCTAACTGGCCTTGAAGCGCTTGCACGCTGGCAGCACGCAGAAAAGGGCTTCATTTCACCGGAAAAATTTATTCCCTTAGCCGAACAGAATGATCTTATCGACAAATTAACCTTACAGGTATTTGAACAGGCATTACCTTTTCTAAATCAGCTTCAGGAAGCCGATCCGTCGCTAAAAGTCCAGAACAGGGGCTTATTGCTTTCGGTCAATATTTCTGCGGCATCACTCAGTAACCTCGAGCTATTCAAACAAATTGAAATGCTTTGTGAAGCCCATAATATCAAACCGGATCAACTGATCCTGGAGTTGACGGAAACAGCCGCAATGGATGACCCTGTGATATCTCTGGATATTCTGACCAGACTGCGACTGCGAGGATTTCGTTTATCCATAGATGATTTTGGGACCGGTTTTTCGTCGATGTTGGCCTTGGTTCGTATGCCGTTTTCAGAAGTCAAAGTGGATAAAACCTTTGTCATGACTTCTGCGGATTCACGCGAATCAAGACTGGTTATTAAGGCGATTATTGAACTTGCCCACAGTCTGAACATGCAGGTGGCTGCAGAAGGAATTGAAGATAATGCTGCACTGGAGCTGCTACGTAAAATGGGCTGTGATCAGGCTCAAGGATATTTTATTGGTCGTCCCATGTTACCTGAGGCTTTTATTGACTGGTCGAAAAACACGTCAGAACATATTGATTTACAAAGGCTAAAACGCCTACATGGTCTGGGACTTCTGGATAGTGAACCGGAACATCGCTATGACCGGTTAACCAAACTTTGTACACGTTTATTTGATGTGGAGATTAGCCTGATTTCGCTGATAGACGAAGATCGACAATGGATAAAATCGTCACAGGGATTCAGTCAACGGCAAACCGAACGTTCAGTGGCATTTTGTAATCAGACGATTGCTCAGGAAGATATTTTTGTTATTTCCGATACGCTGAATGATAAACACTATGCAGAAAACATCATGGTTACGTCAGCACCCCACATAAGGTTTTATGCTGGTTGTCCAATTCGGGCAAGATCGGGGGAGAAGTTGGGGGCTTTATGTTTAAAACACTCTATTCCCAGAACTTTTACAGATAAAGATAAACAATTATTAAAACAACTGACCGAAATGGTCGAAGAAGAAATCGACTATAACCCACTGTTAGATGAAGATAAGTTGACCGGCTTACTGAATCGTGAGGCTTTCGAACGCAGAGCACAAAAATTACTGAATATTTTTGTACCGTACCAAGCCAGTATTACCATGTATTACTTTGATGTGAATAATTACAAGCGCATCTCCCATGCTCACGGGATTTCTGCAGGTGATGAAGCCCTTATTCATTTTTCCCGAATATTGACAGAAATCTTTACCGATACAGAGTTAATATCTCGACTGGTCGATGACGAGTTTGTCGTTTTGAGTGTATGTGAGCAATCAGAAAACAAACTNGAACAACTGGCTGACGCAGTAAAAAACTATAATGCTAATGTCAGCCCACATCTAAATGTAGAATATACTGTTGGTACGGCTTCCAGTCGCTCGATGGACAACATCGATTTGCAATCTCTATATATGTACGCAGATACCGATCTATACGAGCATAAAAGTCACTAGGGCTTGTTGATCTTTCATAGCCGTCTCTGAAAGTTCAACACAGCTTAAAGCGGTTGAAATATAAAGCGATGGACCAATATTAAAGGTAGTTCATTAATTTTTACTGCTTCACACCAAAACATTCACAATATTTTGCATTAATTCTTCTAACATAATGATTGTTAGAATCGAAGTATATTTATTTTAATTATATGGAAATCCAAACATATAGTTTCTATTTATATATAGTTTTTGTTATTTTGTGCAGACTCAAAGCTCAACTTTTAAGAGATAAGCCAACAACATGAATATCAGGTTGCCCAACGCTCCATTAACCGATGAACAATTGCAACAGCTTAATAATTTACTGCAAGGCCTGGAAGGCTGGCAGGTAGATTGGCTGTCAGGCTATTTGTCAGGTTATCGTGCGGCTCAGGGTGGAACAGCTGCTACGGAAGCTGCACCTTCTCTGCCGGACCAAACGATCAAACTGACCGTGCTTTATGGTTCACAAACCGGTAATACCGAAACGGTTGCCGGCCAACTAGCTGAGAAAGCAAAATCCAGTGGTATTGAAGTCAAATTATGGGATATGGCGGAATACAAACCACGAGAACTGAAGAACGAGCAATATCTGGCAGTCTTAACTTCGACACATGGTGAGGGTGAGCCGCCTGATAACGCAATGGATTTATATGAGTTTCTGGGAAGCCGTAAAGCACCTGGTTTAAAGGGTTTGAAATACAGTGTGCTGTCACTGGGTGATTCCAGCTATGAATATTTCTGCCAGACCGGCAAAGACTTTGATGAACGTCTGCAAAAACTTGGTGCAACCACAGTAATTCCTCGAGTTGATTGTGATGTGGATTATGATGATTTGGCGGAAAAATGGATCGCTGAATTTNTTGAGTCACTGACCAGNTCCATGCAGGCCAGTGCCGCACCACCGTCAGCCTCTGCTGCAATGAGTCAGCTTGAAACCTCCGTTCAATATGATCGCAAACATCCATTTTCTGCACCTTTGCTGGAAAACCAGATCCTCAGTGGTCGCGGTTCCAGCAAGGAAGTGCGGCATATTGAAATTTCACTTGAAGGTTCGGGATTGCACTACCAGCCGGGTGATGCATTAGGTGTATATCCACAGAATGATCCCGTTTTGGTCTCCATGCTGATTGATGCGCTGGGATTCGATGCTGATACTCCAGTAGAGCTTGAAGAACAAACCGAAACTTTAACCAATGCATTGATGCANCATCGTGAAATTACCGTGCTGACCCGCCCATTGGTCGAAAAATGGGCTGAATTGGCGCAATCCGATGAACTGAATAAGCTGATGGAAAGCAAAGCTGCTGTCACTGAATGGATCCGAGGCCGTGATGTTCTGGATTTAGTTCAAAGCTANCCATTAGCCGATATAGATGCCAACGGTTTTATCAAGTTGCTGCGTAAATTGCCGCCACGATTGTATTCGATTGCATCCAGTCAGGCCGCAGTTGATGAAGAAGTACATATCACCGTGGCAACGGTTCGGTATAACGCCCATAACCGTGAACGGGGCGGTGTAGCCTCAACCTGGTTAGCCGATCGCTTGGCCGAAGATGCCACTATTCCGGTGTACATCGATCCCAATAAAAACTTCAAATTGCCTGCCGATGACGATGCGCCAATTATTATGATTGGTCCTGGCACCGGCGTGGCCCCATTCAGAAGCTTTATGCAGGAGCGTGAAGAGCGAGGAGCTCGGGGACGTAACTGGCTGTTCTTTGGTGATCAGCATTTCCTGACTGATTTTCTCTATCAGACCGAGTGGCTGGCCTGGCGTAAATCTGGATTATTAACCCATCTGGATGTGGCATTTTCTCGTGATCAGACCGAGAAAATCTACGTACAGCACCGTATTCGTGAAAAATCCATTGAAATATGGAACTGGTTGCAGGAAGGAGCCTATCTATATGTATGTGGTGATGCGGACAATATGGCACCGGATGTTAATGAAGCCCTGATTGATATTATCAGTCAGCAAGGCAATAAAAGCCGCGAAGATGCCACTGAATATCTGCGTCAGCTGACGCGTGATAAACGCTACCAACGTGATGTGTACTAATGAATACAAAATTACCTGAAGCCGAACAACTCAAACTCGACAGTCGTTACCTGCGTGGCACCATTGCCGAAGGGCTTGAAGATGCCGTTACCGGTGCGATCTCGGAAGATGACAACAAACTGACCAAATTCCATGGCAGCTATATGCAGGATCATCGCGATCTGCGTGATGAACGCCGTCGTCAAAAGCTGGAACCGTTATATTCATTTATGGTTCGACTGCGTATTGCCGGTGGAGTGGTGACTCCACAGCAATGGCTCGGACTCGATGCGATAGCTGATGATTGCGCCAATGGCACGTTACGTATTACTACCCGGCAGACGTTTCAATATCACGAGGTTTTGAAAAAAGATCTGCGTTCATTAATGCAGCAAGTCAATGCATTAGGGTTGGATACAAAAGGCGCATGCGGTGATGTGAATCGAAATGTGGTGACAAATGTCAATCCGCATCAGTCTTCGGTGCATGCCGAAGTTCATCAGATTTCACAAGCTATAAGTGATCATTTGTGCTGGCAGTCGGGTGCCTATGCCGAGATCTGGCTGGGCGAAAAATGTGTCTATCAACCGGGTAAATCTGAAGAACCGTTTTATGGGGATCGCTATTTACCACGTAAATTTAAAATCGGTATCGCCATTCCACCTGAAAACGACAGTGATGTACTGGCCAATGATATTGCGCTAATTGCCATTATTGAAAACAACGAATTAGTTGGATTCAATGTTGCCGTCGGCGGCGGTATGGGTATGACCTATGGTGAGACCGCAACTTTTCCGCGGTTAGCCACCATGGCCGGTTTTGTGCCAAAAGACCAGATTGTCAAAGCCTGCGAAACCATTGCTGCCATTCAACGTGACTTTGGTGATCGCAGTGTCCGGGCGCATGCTCGTTTTAAATACACCATTGATGATCATGGTATTGACTGGTTTAACGAAAAATTTACCGAATACCATGGTGAGGCGATGACGGCTGCCAGAACCTTTGAGTTATTACGCAATGGTGATCGATTTGGCTGGATCCAGGGTGAAGATGGTCAATGGCATCTGACCTTATATATTTACAGTGGGCGGGTTAAAGATACTGAAACGCTTCAATTGCGCACAGCATTGCGTGAAATCGCCAAAATCCATACCGGCGAATTTCGCATGACCTGTAATCAGAACCTGATTATTGCCAATATCAGCCCTGAACAAAAACCGGTTATTGAAGCATTGGTTGAGCAGTACCAACTGGATATCGGTGAACGCCGTCCGGCCTTGCGTTTAAATGCGATGGCCTGTGTAGCATTGCCTACTTGTGCTTTGGCGATGGCTGAATCAGAACGATATTTACCCACGTTTCTCAGTAAGCTGGAACAAATAATGAGTGATGTGGGCCTGCCGGAAGAGCTGATTAATATCCGCATCACCGGCTGTCCGAATGGCTGTGCCAGACCTTATCTGGGTGAAATTGCGTTAACCGGTAAAGCGATCGGACGCTATAACCTGAATCTGGGGGCTGATTTCAGTGGTCAGCGACTAAATCGTCTGTATCTTGAAAATGTGGACGAAGCCACCATCCTGAATACGCTAAAACCAATGATTGAACAGTTTGCTGCTGAACGTGAGAAAGACGAGCATTTTGGCGACTTTCTAATCCGTGTCGGTATCCTCGGCGCCGAACGCACACCGGAAATGATGCATAAGCCTTTGAAAGATTGACATAAAACACAGAGACACAGAGGTTTAAAAGAAATCTATCCGCAGATTTCGCTGATTGACGCAGATTTTTGTTAAACGAAATATTTAATTTGTCTCGGGTTACGCTACGCTAACCCGACCTACAAATTTCATTTTTTTATTAATCTGCGAAAATCTGCGTAATCTGCGGATATTTCAAAACCTAATTCATTCGGCGGTATTTGATACGTTCCGGCTGATGATCTTTGCCATAACGCTTGAGGTAATCTTCGGCATATTCACTATAGTTACCTTCAAAAAACACCACGCTGGAATCGCCTTCATAGGCAATCATATGGGTACAGACACGATCCAGGAACCAGCGATCATGCGAAATGACTACTGCTGAACCCGGGAAGGCCAATATGGCTTCTTCCAATGCACGTAATGTTTCCACGTCCAGGTCGTTGGTCGGTTCGTCGAGTAATAAAACGTTGCCACCTTCTTTAAGCAGTTTGGCCATATGCAGGCGGTTACGCTCACCACCGGAGAGATCCTTCACATATTTCTGCTGATCTGAGCCCTTAAAATTAAACCGTCCACAATAGGCACGAGAAGGGGTCTGATAATTTCCGACAGTAATCATATCGGCACCATCAGCTATTTCTTCAAATACCGTTTTCTTGCCATCCAGTTCACGTGCCTGGTTTACATAAGCCAGCTGCACGGTACTGCCGATTTCGATTTCACCGGAATCGGGTTTTTCTTCACCGGTAATCATGCGGAACAAGGTAGATTTACCGGCACCGTTAGGGCCGATGATGCCGACAATTGCACCGGGGGGAATCGTCAGACTGAGATCTTCGAATAACAGTTTGTCGCCGTAGGATTTAGTGACGTTATGCAGTTCAATCACTTTGTCACCTAAACGCGGGCCAGGTGGAATATAGATTTCCTGGGTTTCATTACGTTTTTGAAATTCTTTTGAATTCATTTCTTCAAACTGTTTCAAGCGCGCTTTTGATTTTGCCTGACGACCTTTGGCTCCCTGGCGTACCCACTCAAGCTCAGCTTGAATGGCTTTATTGTGTGAGGCTTCCTGTTTCGATTCCTGTGCCAGACGTTGATCTTTCTGTTCCAGCCATGAAGAGTAATTGCCTTCATAAGGAATACCACGACCACGATCAAGCTCAAGTATCCAGCCCGCGGCATTATCCAGGAAATAGCGATCATGGGTAATGGCAACTACGGTACCGGGGTATTCCTGCAGGAAGCGTTCAATCCAGGCAATCGATTCAGCATCAAGATGGTTAGTCGGCTCATCAAGCAATAACATGTCCGGGTGATCGAGTAATAACCGGCATAATGCAACACGACGACGCTCGCCACCGGATAACACCGCTACTTTGGCATCCCAGGGCGGCAGGCGTAACGCATCTGCTGCACGTTCCAGAGCATTGTCCAGATTATGACCATCTTTGGCGGTGATCAGATTTTCCAGTTCACCCTGTTTTTTAGCGAGTGCATCAAAGTCGGCATCCGGTTCGGCATAAGCTGCATAAATCGCATCCAGTTCATCCAAAGCGGCTTTGACATCTGAGACTGATTCTTCAACGATTTCCCGAACGGTTTTGCTGTCATCCAGCTCAGGCTCCTGAGGCAGATACCCGACCTTCATATTCGGCATCGGTCTGGCTTCGCCAATATAATCTTTATCCTCACCGGCCATGATGCGGAGCAGGGTAGACTTACCAGAGCCATTTAAACCTAATACACCGATTTTGGCACCAGGGAAAAATGACAGGGAAATATCTTTTAAAATTTCGCGTTTTGGCGGCACGATTTTGCCAACGCGGTTCATGCTATATACGTATTGAGCCATTTTAAAATCCAATAAAACAGGAGTTCAGTAGAAGCGGTGATTCTACCTGAAATTACTTTTGGATTCGCGGGCTGAGCGAAAATCTTTTAATGAAAAAATTAGTCATCAATTAAAATCAGCTTACCGGTTTGTGGATCTCGATATACCTGACCAACAGCTTCGTAACCACTACCATCCTGCACCTGCTGCTGCATAGTATCTGGCATTGTTGGCAGTTCCTTACCGAGAGTGATTTCCTGCGGCTGTACTTCAAAATGATCCTGTAAGTCCGAACTGAACGCGACCAGTGCAGCGATTAACCCACAGGCAAATACCAGCACAATATCAATCAAATTGGCCAATGGACCTAACGGATCTTCATCGGTATCGAGAAATGAACTGCGACGCCATTTATCCATTTTGCTGTTCCAATTCAGTTAAAGCAGCGTCATACCAACGCCGACGCATCCGACCAATGACAAAGCCGATCATGCCAGCCAATAAGCCAATAACCGTGGTATCAAACGCCACTGTCATCGCCGTAGTCAGAATTTTTAGTTGTCCTTCGCCTAATGCGGCGAGGCCTGGGCCCAAGGGAATCAAGGTGCCCATCAACCCGAGCATGGGTGCCAGTCTGGTAATAAAATCGGCCCGTTCAATTCGGCGTTTGCCCAGAGCAATCAATGCTTGGCTATCAGAATGCTGTGATAAACGGGCGATTCCCCAGAAGCGCTCGCCAATGGCAATACCGGTTTCATATACGGCCAAACCGACAAAAAACAATAACGCCCAGACGACCGGGGTTAATAACAGTCCGGTCAGCTGGTGCATTAATTCCAGTGAAAAATGTGGATACATTACATAGCTCCTTTACGACCGCGCCATAATCCTGCGGCAACGATTACTGATAATGCCAGCAACGTCCACAGCCAAAGCATTTTGCTATCGGTGGAGCTGGTTTCTGTAGTGTCCTCAGCAGCTTGATTGCTATTCTCGATTTGCTGGCTATCCTGCTGATTCAATTGTAATTCCTGTATATGAGTTGGAGGGGAGGCTGTTTCTGAAGTCTGTATTCGGCTTCGTGCCAATACGGCTTCCAAAGCTTTAGCCTGATCCGCATCGAGATGTGATTTCACAAAATCATACATTGGATGATTCGCATGGGTATGACCACTTCCGGGAATGCCTTTTTCAATAATATTGGCAGCAAACTGCTCGGCCAATTGTTTTTGAGTATTCAAATCAGCATCCCAGAATTCTTTATCTATGGCGACCAGCATCACTGCCAGGATATTGGTTTGCACATGTTGTTGATGACTATCACTTAAAAACTCATCCAATCCTAATTGCAGGCTGTCATCAACATAAACGGCTTTTACCTCTTCCCACACATGGTCAGTAATGATTTCCGGACTGGTCACCTGCCACCCCCAAAGATATTCGATAAATTCACTGCCCATGGTGCGCGCACCGGCATAACCTTCATTCATTAACGGCTTAATCCATTGTGGATTCAGATAACGGGCACGCAGCTCTCCCAGCAGGACTTGTGGCAAGTCATCGATTCGCAGATTATCGTTGTTACTGTGATTAATCACCGCGCTGCCTGGTTGCTGACCACTAACTGTTTCCACCGCCAGATTAAAACCACCCAGATAATCAAATGCATCATTGTTATCCATCAGGCCATACAGATTACTGGCACGACCCAAAAAGGTTTGTGACACTCCGGCAAGTTGCTGTTTGAACAAGTCCGGTTGCGATTCACCCTGCAAACCACTGCCATAAGCATGTGCCATACGTTTGATAAATACGTCAGCCAGTTCACTGCGATCTTCCCAGGCAGCTGAACGTTCAACCAGACGATTAATGCCAGCACCATAAGCCCCCGGGGCAATACCAAATACACGAAGGCTTGTTTCACGACCTAATTGTGCCGGATCGATATCCGGTTGTTGGGCCAGCCGTTGTATGGCCTCATTTACCCAATTGGCGGCCACCAAGTTTTTATCCAACGCTTCATCGCCGCCTTGTTGCCATTCACCTAAAGCTTCCAAAGCAGCGTTAAGGGCGACAGCCAAAGCAGGATAATCACGGATAATCAGATCCCGACTGGCATCCAAGGCCAATAAGCTGGCTTTATCCAGCAATACCAGATGTTCGCCATATAAATCCCGGAATAAACCTGAAGTGGTAAACAACACATCCAGCCGCTGTGGTTGTTCCTCATTTAATGGCAGACGTTCGAGACCTTTGATAATGCCACGGCTATTCCATATCGGGCGGACACCCAGCAGCTTCATACCAAACGCAATCATGGCACCTTCATCCCGCACTGAATCAGAGGCCCATAAAATCACCCCTTGTTTATTGCGATCGCCTACTTCATGACCTTCAATATTGCCCTTTTCGCCGGCCAAGACCGGTGCGGCCAGTTGTTGACCGATATCAAAACCCACACGGGTTGGCAGCAGGCTGCCATCCAACGCATAAAAATTACGGCCAGTGGGCAGAGCATCCGGCGTGCGAATGGGATCATTGCCTTTCCCCGGAGAGATAAAACGACCATTCAAACCATTCAAAAGCGCTTCAATCTCAGCCGCTGGAGACATTTGCAATTTTTGATAGATAGCTTGACGTTGAGCCTCGCTGGAATCGGTGTTGTCCAGAATTGAGTTCATCATGGTATCGAGTCCATCCGCGGACCAATCCCGGCCAAATACATGCAGACCCAGTGGCATAAAGGTCTCTTGAAAATTTGTCAGATAATGACCGACTTCATGCAGTAGAAAATCATCATCAATTTCATCGAAACCGGCACCACGCACTTGCAGCTCTTCATCCATGCTGGCGATCAATTCATTACGCAGACCCATAGTTTCGATTTGTTCACGCAGGCTGCGAATAGCCCGATCCCGTGTGGCTTTATCTGAAGCAGCTTCGGCGCTTTCAATCAACTGACGTAGTTGTAGCAGATCGTCATAAAGTTCAGTGACGGCGAGCGGGGGAGTCAAATGATCGATGATAACTGCCTGTCCACGGCGTTTGGCCTGTATGCCTTCACCGACGCCATCGACTATATATGGATAAAGACCCGGAACCTCACCGGCAATAATAGCGGGGTAATCATCTTCACCCAGACCTACACTGCGTTTGGGTAAAAACTCATAGGTTGAATGTCGACCAACATGCACCATAGCATCAGCGTTAAATTGCGACTGAATATAGTGATAAAACGCCAGATATTGATGTGGCGGAGGGAAAGACATATTGGCATGCAACAGTTCTTCGTGAATCTCCCAACCACGCGGTGGTTGCGGGCCGATAAACACATTGCCAAATTGCACGCCGGGAATCAGTAATCGATTATCCCAGACCATCACTTTGCCGGGTACTTCACCCCAACCGCGAATACCTTCAATCTGCATTTCCAATAATGCATCATGTAAGGATTCGCTATGCTGCCAGTCGGGCTGATGGCCTTGAGCAGCTGCATCGATGATCTGCTGATAATCCTGTTCCAGCTGATTTAATAAATCCAATGCTCGACTGCGGCCGGGATGACGTAAACCATCCAGTGCATGATGCAGATCCGTGGATGTTTGCTGCATAAATGCCGTTAGCAAATTGAGTTGAGATTGGCGAGTTGTCACACTGTCCAATGCCAGTGCCTGCTCAATAGCATCACGCATCCGCTGCTGTAATGCTGCCAAAGGACCATCAATCATTTCAGCCTGAACAGTTGCCGGTAACTGTTTGAACCAGCGTTGATATTCATCCGCTGTCATGGTGTTGGCGACCTTGGACATCGCTGATAATGCTTGTGCGTCTTCAGGTAAATTCACCCCTTTAAGTTGCAGCATATCCAGCAAAGATTCCGCATCTTTTGGCAGCTCACCAGTCTGATAACCTGCATTTTTCAGGCTATTCAATATTTCCAGCAGACTTTCAGGCACATTCAGATTATCAGCACCGATATTATGTCTACCGGGGGGATGGTTGTAATACACAATGGCGACACGCTTATCGGCATTGTCTTTTTGTTGTAGAGCCAGCCAGCCTTGCATGCGCAGTGCCTGACGGTTTATATGTTCTTTAATTGGTAGACTTTGCGTCAGCTGGGCCCCGGTTTGTGGGTCCATCTTTGCAGGCTCGGTCAATGCCAGAATCTGTGGCTGACTGACACCTTGCAACTCCGGCATGGCAATCCGATAATGAATCGAATCGCGAGGAATACCCTGTGAAGATAAGGCATAATCCGCCTCACTTAATTTATTAAGACGAATACCTTTTAAAACCGGAACATTAAGCTCAGTAAATAATTGTTCAACCTGCTCACGACCATCACCACCACCAATCACAAAGTCCTGAAAAGAAACGATTCCCCATGGTGTGTTTGGCAAAGATTTGTTCATCACCTTTTTGATCGTCTCAATAGCCTCAACACTGGGTTCGCCCCAGGCGGCCAATACGGAAACACATTGACTGTTCAGCGCCTGACAATACTGCTGATGCAGTTTCCATTCACCTGTTAAATCGCCGGTATCATGATCGACCAACCAGACAACAGGATTTGTTGTATCAAGTTGTTTGGCTAGTTCAGTTGGGCTTAACCATTGAGTTTTATCGTCTTTATGCAAAGCAAAGCGTAAAGCCCCAACAGGTTGTAATTCGGCTTTTTTACTGCCTTCTGTGAGCAACATGTCCAGCAGACTGCGTGAATTCTCTGTCGAACGGTTAACCCAGTAAGCACGAGCCTGTAACCAGTTAGCATACTCGGGATATTGAACCTGTTTGGCCTCTAACAGAGTTGTTGTGCTTAATGAGGCTTTATCACTCAAGATATGATTAGGAATAGATTGTGTAACCGGATCGCTATTTAATTCGATAAGCCGCTGGTCACTATGTAAAACATAGCGTTTTTGATCATTGTTATATTGCCGAACGAGTAATCGTTCCACAGGATCGCCAAATACACCAACCACTAATATGCTTGCACTGTTATCAATTAATTGCTGTAAGTCAGCATCAGTCAAAGCATTAAGCTGACTGACCGTGCGGATTTGAATGTCTGCATCAGGCTGTTGTTGTAATAATTGATGTGCTCCAGAGACCAAAGTCGGGGCAGAGCGATCTGACACAATAACCATTACATGATGCTCACTGGCATACGCACTTGAAGTTATCAGAGAAAACAACAGGGCAAATAGAAAAATGGGTCGGTGAAAACACAAGCGATATTTAACAATATAAGACATCAGACATCCTGCCGTAGCAAAAGCAGCTACCAGTTAGGTAAATAGCGGGCAGGGGACAGTATGGGTGTAATCTCGGAACGTTCAGGCACCCCGCCACGACTCCTTAGTTAGCTTCGGGCCGGTCTCCGGACTTACAGCTTAGCCATATTGGGGGCTGATTTTCTTTACTGGCCATTACGAATGTTGGCGATGAAAGATAAAAACAGACCCTCGGCATCATGTCTCGTCTTCCCATACTGTTAAGTACAGTGACTGTCGATCTATCAGGCAGATAGCGACCAGAGCAATGAAATAACTGTTTACCGTTGCGGGGGCAGTACAGGAATAACCAAATAAGAGGCGCACCTGTTTCCCGTTTAACCTTAATCACATGTAGCAATAAAGGCACCTGAAACTGCCTGCGATAATACAGACAAATGGTAATCAGTCAAACTATGCGATATTGGCAGTAATACGTTAATAAGACTGATCGTGATTTTGAGATAGTATTTGGCTGAACGTTAATAGCCCTTAGCTTTCATAGTCAGTAAGCTGTTTAATACTATGGGTAACTAATCCATAATCAATCACGACATTAAATTCAATAGAAGGAGAGTAAATATGGAATGGATATTACTAGGGATTGTCGGCCTGCTGATTTTATATGTGATTATTGAATACAATAAATTGGTTCGGCATCGCAATATCTTCCAGAATGCATTCAAACAGATAGACGTTACACTTAAGCAACGTCACGACATGATTCCGCAGCTGGTCAGCACCGTTAAAGGCTATGCCAAGCATGAACAGGAAACGCTTAATGGGGTAATTGAAGCCCGCAATCAAGCAGAAAAAATGCGTGATCAAACCGACTCGGGCGATGCAAAGTCAATGCTGGCGCTTGGACAGGCTGAAGGTGTGTTAGGTAAAGCAATGGGCGGCATCTTCGCTTTATCAGAAGCTTATCCGGATCTGAAAGCGGATGGTGCTTTCCGTGATCTGATGGAACAGCTGACCAGCATTGAAAACAAAGTGGCAGCCTCGCGCCGCGGCTACAACAATACGGTGCTTGAATATAACAATGTTCTGGAAACTTTTCCGACCAATATCCTAGCCAATATGTTCAGCTTTACTCGCGCCTCAGAGCTGGAGTTTGATGACCGTGAAGCGATTCAAGACGCGCCCAAGGTTGAGTTTTAAAAATGGCTGCAATGAGCAGCTATCAACTGGGTGCAAATGCCCGAAAACAAAGTCGATTGATGATGACTTTGTTTATTTTTTCTGTGGCGTTGATTGCAGCCGTGATTGCCTCGCTGGCTTCTGTCAGGATGAGCGGCGACAGTATTAATCAGACTGAACAATTAATGGTTAACTGGCAACTATTTGGGTTGGTTGCTGCCGGCGTTGCTATGGTGATTGTTCTGACCTCTGTTTGGAAAATAGTCACCATGGGCGGTGACGGTGCAAAGGTTGCTCAGGCTTTGGGAGCGACTGATATTAACGAGATAACCGGTGATCCCTTGGTTACACGTTATCAAAACATCGTTGAGGAAGTGGCGCTGGGAGCCAGCATTCAGACACCGCAGGTTTTTATCATTGAAAACGAACCCGGAATTAATGCTTTCGCTGCGGGTAGCTCTCCCGATAATGCGGCTATTGCCGTGACTCGTGGCGCATTAACGTTATTGAATCGTGATGAGCTGACAGCAGTAGTCGCCCATGAATTTGCTCATATTCGTAACCTCGATATGCGGCTCAACCTTCGTGTAATCGGTTTGATTCACGGCTTGATGGCACTTTATGTTGTCGGACGGATTCTGATGCATTCAGGTGGGCGCGGCAGAAAAGGTGGTGCTCAAATACTGTTAATCGGAATTGCTCTGATTCTACTGGGATTACTAGGGGCTTTTATGGGAAAAATCATGCAGGCAGCGATATCTCGTCAACGTGAATATCTTGCTGATGCGGATGCCACACGTTATACCGGTGATCCTATTGCGTTAGCGGGCGCGTTAAAAAAAATAGGGGCCCTCAGTCAACAAGGTGCCAATAAAGTCAGACATGATGAACTGGAAGAGGCTAGGCACATGTTGTTTGCCGAGCTTTCAAATAAAATGTCTGGAATGCTGTCTACACATCCACCTTTGGTAAAACGAATACAGGCGCTGGAACCCGGGTTTGACCCGGAGATTAACGGCTGGCCTGAGATAGAAAATGCTCCATAAAATAATTATCCCTCACCCCAAATAATACCTATTTGAAGTGAGAGATAATGGTTAACACTAATTATAGCGTCTGCGTAATAAATCGTTTACCAGGCAAAGTAACACGTAAAAGCCAACCAGTGGAGCCAATCCATAGACTAGTCCGGCTTGCAGTTGTGGGAGGTACGGTAAAGACAAGGCCATTGCAATGGTAAACCAGACATAGGCGACATATAACACCAGGAATAAGAAGCCTTCAAATCGATTTAACGTGCTTCCCAAAAAGAATAAGGGTAAACATAAAATCGCCACAGCCAACATAACAGGTACATCAATCTGCATCAGCTGTTCGCTTGCCAGTAATGGAGTAGGGGAAAACAAACCCGACAAACCCAATACCGCCAGAATATTAAAGATATTGCTTCCTACCACATTACCAATAGCAATATCCCGTTCACCTTTGATGGTCGCAACAACAGAGGTCATGACTTCTGGAAGTGACGTGCCAGCGGCGATAATGGTTAAGCCAATAACGGCTTCACTGACACCAAACGATGAGGCAATCGTCACCGCACTTTGAACCAACCAGCGCGCACCCAAAACCAGCAAGGCTAATCCGACGATAATTAGTAATATATTTAGCCAGGTCGGTGCCGGTTTCTCATCAACCTCTACTGTTGCATCAATGCCCGTTTTTTTGCCCTGATAAAACAGAAACACCGTGTATAAAATAACACCAGCTAACAAAATGGCTGCTTCAAGTTTGCCAATGGTGCCATCCTGAATCATCCACAACGCGACAAAACTGATGCCAATCATTATCGGTACGTCTTGACGGATCAATTGTTGTGAAACCATCAACGGCATGATTAAAGCCGCGAGACCGAGAATAAACAGAATATTGAAAATATTACTGCCCACCACATTGGCGATGGCCAGTTCAGCCTGACCGGAAAAAGCCGCTTTGACACTGACAGCCATTTCAGGAGCACTGGTGCCAAATGCCACCACCGTTAAACCAACCACTAAAGCGGGAATTCCGAAACTGGTTGCTAAACGCGAGGCGCCTTTCACCAGTAATTCAGCTCCTATAATCAGTAGAATTAATCCTGCAACCAACATCAACCACGTCATCTTTTTATCCTTGATAAATGCTTTACAGTGAGATCTTGTTCACCATAAAGCATTAATTATTAATTACTTAGCGTTTAAATTTAAATCTGAATTTATCTACATAATGGCGTCCAGTTTCTTTTGCATTTCTTCAGCAGAAAGTCGTAATTGTGGCAGACCTTTGCGTAAGCGTTGCTGGCCCATCCAAAACACAATCGGTGCAGCGATAAACACCGATGAACTTGTACCAATCACGATACCGAATAACATCGGTAGAGCAAAACTAGCTACTGCGCTGCCACCGGCAACTGCCATCGGTATTAATGCCAGAAATGTGGTGACTGACGTAAAGACCGTTCTAGTCAGCGTTGAAGTGATACTTTCATTAAGTAATTCCAGCATCGGTTTGTCAGGCGTTAAGCGTAGATTTTCCCTAACCCTGTCAAACACTACCACTTTGTCATTCACCGAATAACCAATCAATGCCAATAACGCAGCAACCGCCGTAAGATTGAACTCTACCCCGGCCAGTACAAAAAAACCGATGGTTTTGGTTAAATCTAACGCAATGGTTAATGTAGCGGCTAAAGCAAAGTGGTACTCAAAACGGATCCACAGATACGCCAGCATGCCGAATCCGGCAAATACAATGGCCAGAATAGTGGCATCGCGGAAATCACCACTGACTTTTGGTCCAACCATTTCAACACGCGGAAAACTGGCATCAGCCGATATTTCCGTTACCGTGGTTTTGATGGTTTCAACCACCTTACCACTCGCTACTTGTTCGGCTCCTTCCATAGGTAACCGTACAAGATAATAGTCATTATCTCCAAACTCCTGGATTGCTGCCTGGGTAAAACCTTTATCCTGCAGGGCTTTACGCAGTTGTTCAACATTGGTATCTGGCGCCTGCACTTCCATCACCGTGCCGCCGCTAAAATCGATGCCATATTTCAAACCGGGTTGAAAGAATAAACCAATTGCTGCCAGTGACAGGATGGCAGAAACGGTAATACCTACAAACCGTCCCCGCATAAAATCAATCTTGCTATTGCTGAGACGATCCAGCGACTTTATACCCGAAATACTTAGTAATGCCTGTTTTGGCATCCGCTTTACCCGCCATTCCATCAATAACCGGGTAAAAGAAATCGAAGTAAACATTGACGTAATCAGACCAATCGCCATTGCCACTGCAAAACCTCGCACTGGACCACTGCCAAACATAAACAGCAGACTGATCGCGATCAATGAGGTGATATTGGAATCCAGGATCGTACTATAAGCGCGTCTGAAACCGGCATCCAAAGCAATTAGTGCACGTTTGCCACGACGGGTTTCTTCGCGGATCCGTTCATTTATCAGGATATTGGCATCAACTGCCATACCAATGCTCAGAATAATTCCGGCAATTCCAGGCAGTGTCAGTGTCGCACCTAATACACTCAACACACCAAAAATCAGACCTATATTGAGCGTCAGACTCAAACTGGCAATAAAACCCCAGCTGCCGTAAATAGCCAGCATAAAGACCAATACCAATATGGCACCAATCACCCCTGTAGTAATACCCATCGAAATGGAATCACTGCCTAAATCCGGTCCCACCGTACGTTCTTCTATAACGTTTAGTGGTGCGGGTAATGCACCGGCACGTAACAGCAAAGCTAGTTCATTGGCTTCTGCCACCGTAAAGGAACCGCTGATTTCTCCACGACCACCAGCAATGACACTGCGGATAACCGGAGCGGTAATAACTTTATCGTCCAATACAATCGCCAAAGAGCGGCCAATATTGTTCTTGGTCATTTCACCAAACAACCGGGCACCTTCTTTATCCAGCTCAAAACTGACCACTGGCTGGCCATTTTCCTGACTGAATACCAGATTGGCGTCCTTAATATGCTGACCTTCAAGCGCCACCCGCTCTTCCAGAGTATAGACTTCACCTTCAGTCATACCCTGAGCTTTGATTACACCCGATGTTTCTGCATTAGCCGCCCAGTGAAAGGTCATTTTGGCGGTGGTTCCAAGCAGGGTGCGGATATAACCTGGATCATCCACCCCAGGTAATTGCACCAGAATGCCATCACTACCTTGTTTAGTAATAGTCGGGTCAACCAGACCGCTTTCGTTCAGACGCTGCCGAACAACTTTCAAGCTATGTTCAACGGCATCTTTCGTAAGATTTTCGCTATGCGCTTTAGTGGGGGTAATGGTTAAGCGATTATGGTCATCCTCTATTGAAAACAAGGCCAAACCACCTTTTGGATCTTTTATATAGGAACGAGCGATTTGCTTGATTTCAGTCAGGCGGTTGGAATCTTTTGGGATGATAATCAGCTGGTTTTTATTGACTGAAACTGGCTGAATAAAGATTCTTGCCTCACGTAAAGCATCTGTGATCTGTTCAGCTAATTGCTGATGATCATTTAGTCGTAAATCATCGATATCCACCTGCATCAGCAAATGGGAACCACCACTAAGATCCAATCCTAATTTAAAGGTATTGTCGGTAAACCAGGAAGGTAAATGTTGTGTCGTAGACTGCGGCAACACATTAGGCAATGCACTAAGCAAGCCCACAATAATAATCAGACTGAATAAAACAGCCCGTGAATAGAATGAACGCATACATAATCCTCGAAGAAAGCTTCGTTAAACAAAAAAGTTTTTAAAAGGATTATTGGAGTGGAGGTGCGCGATTTAACGGTAAATGATATTTGCCGTCACTGATAATCAGTAACGTCAAATAATACAGATCCTCAGCAAGCAATAGTGCCGCAGCAGGAAGTATCAGAACAGATGAATAAACCAGCCAGTGTTGTTCGTTATCACCATCATCTACACTTGGTGTAGCCAGATTTTCAATATCTAACAGGGACCGGAAATGATCACGTTGATTAGCTAAGGTAAGCTGATCGAACTCGGCGACAAAACCGGAGTGGGCTGAAACCGTTACCTGACGGAAATCTACCCAGCCAGCAAAGGCCAGGCTATTAAGCAAAAATAGCAATACAAACAGTTGCCAGAAATTGGCAGGGTGCTGGTCAAGCTGCTGTGTGTGGAGATGTTTCATGAACTTATTCGCTATCAAGTGCACAAATTGTGAGCTTCGCCAATAAAACAGTCAATGAAAATTACAGCAAACATCTAACTATTTTAAGGAAGGTATTTTATGGGTTTATTAATGGAAGGCCAGTGGGTCGATCGCTGGTATGACACAGATTCCAATCAGGGAAAATTTATTCGCAGCAAATCACAGTTCCGCAATTGGGTGACTGCTGATGGAAGTGCCGGTCCAAGTGGAGAGGGTGGTTTTAAAGCTGAAGCGGGTCGTTATCATTTATATGTTTCTTTAGCCTGTCCATGGGCACATAGAACGCTTATCTTTCGCAAACTTAAAAATCTGCAAGATATGATTTCCCTTTCGGTAGTCAATCCATTGATGCTGGAACATGGCTGGACCTTTGATTACGCGGAAGGGGTGATTGAAGATCCGCTGCATCAGGCGAAATTTCTGCATCAGATTTATACCACTGCCGATCCAGATTACAGTGGACGGGTAACGGTACCGGTGTTGTGGGACAAAAAGCAGAACACGATGGTCAGCAATGAATCTGCTGAAATTATCCGTATGTTCAACAGTGCATTTGATTCAATCGGTGCCAAGGCCGGTGACTATTATCCCCAGGCGTTAAGACAAGAAATTGATGCCATTAATGATGATGTCTACGACAACATTAATAATGGTGTGTATAAAGCGGGTTTTGCCACCACACAACAGGCTTATGAAGAGGCTGTTTTTCCATTATTTAATGCATTGGATGAGGTTGAAGAGCGTCTGAGCAAAAATCGCTATTTAGTCGGTAATGATATTACCGAAGCAGACTGGCGATTGTTTACCACATTGATTCGTTTTGATGCCGTGTATCACGGCCATTTCAAATGCAACCTGAAATGCATTGAAGATTATCCGAATATTTCTGAATACGTTCGTGAGTTATATCAATGGCCCGGCGTGGCTGAAACCGTCAACATGCAACACATCAAAAATCATTATTATCGTAGTCATAAAACGATTAATCCAACGGGTGTGGTTCCTGCCGGGCCAATCTTAAATCTGGATCGTCCACATACCCGACGCTGATATCAATGCATGGTGGCAAGATAAAACATCACCGCAGCATCAATAAAACCAAAGGCAATAATCCCCATAACAAGATAGTGCCAGAAAGTTAGTTTGGATCTCATAAAGTCTCCCGTTAATTGATGCTATTAACTTCTAGACAAGATTTAAAACAAAAAGACTGACTAATCAAACAAAATTCAATTCCGTAAGGTTTAGTTAAGTATTGGTGTCGTAGCATTAGCCTCATTTTGAGTAATGGGGCAATTTTGTGGAAAAACATACTGGATGCAAACGGCTGCTTTATGCTTTTGGTTATTCCATACAGGGGCTTTTCGCTGCACTGCGTTATGAAACCGCTTTTCGACAAGCCTTTCTGCTGTTATTAATTGCAGGCATTGGCAGTTTCTTTCTCGAGGTATCATCCGTTGAACGACTAGCCATGATCACGGTTTTATTGCTTGTGGTAATGGTTGAAGCACTGAACTCAGCATTTGAATGCGTTGTTGATCGTATTAGCACCGAACCTCATCTGCTATCGGGACGAGCCAAAGACTATGGTTCTCTGGCGGTGCTTATTGCCCTCATTATCGCTCTGGCTACCTGGCTGACCATCTTGTGGCCATTAATAGTGCGAGGCTGATGATGACTAAATTACAGTCTTTTTTTGGCCCTTATCTGATATTGATAAAGCTGCTTCTCACCGGCTTGGTTATTCTGAGTTTATCGCGTATAGGCTTAGTCGTGTGGCAGTGGGATAGGGTGGTTGCTGCGACATCACTGCCCACTATTTTCTGGCAAGGAATTCGTGCAGATTTGATTATGATGGGTATGCTGCTTGTGCCATTGGCGCTGGGCTTGCCATTACTGGCAAATCAATTAGGATGGAAGATTTGGCAAAAACTGGTGCTGATTTGGGGCGTGCTGGTTATTGTCCTTATCAGTTTTATGGAAGCTTCTACCCCCGCGTTTATCAGTCAGTATGATCTGCGTCCTAACCGCTTATTTGTGGAATATCTACGTTATCCAAAAGAAGTCTTTGCCACACTTTGGCAGGGTTTTCGTTGGCCGTTATTGATTGGAGTGACCCTCACCATTATTTCCGGCAGCGTGGCAGTAAAACTATTGCAGTGCTGGTTGAACAATAATCAGAAACCCTGGCCAGTATGGAAGATTTGGCTTGCCTGGCCACTGTTGCTGCTGATACTTGCTTTAATGATTCGATCGTCTATTGGTCATCGACCTGCCAATCCGTCCAGCTTTGCTCTGACACCGGATGCCATGGTCAATAGTCTTATGCTGAACTCAGCCTGGTCAGTATATTTTGCGATTTACAATATGCAGCACGAATCCAATGCTGCTGAAGTGTATGGCACGATGACTGATGAAGCGATCCTGTCGGAACTACATAAAAATTATCCATGGATTGATGAAGATACTCAGCGTAAATTTCCCACCTTGAATACCCGTCAGGCCTCTGTACAGCGAGATAAGCCACTCAATCTGGTGATTATTCTGCAAGAAAGTATGGGAGCTACGTTTGTGGAATCGCTTGGCGGCGAATATTCTGTCACTCCTGAACTTGAACGCCTAAAGAAAAAAGGCTGGTGGTTTGAACAGCTTTATGCCACCGGCACCCGATCAGTGAGAGGTATCGAGGCGGTAATCAGTGGCTATTTGCCGACGCCTGCACGAAGTGTGGTGAAGTTATCGCTCTCTCAACAAAACTTTTTCACCATTGCCGACCTATTAAAGCAACAAGGTTATTTCACTGAGTTTATCTATGGTGGAGAGTCACACTTTGACAATATGGCGAGCTTTTTTATTGGCAATGGCTTCGAGTCGGTGATTGATCAGCATGATTATGACAATCCGGTCTTTACCGGAAGTTGGGGTGTATCCGATGAAGATTTATTGAATAAAGCGCACCAGCAACTGCAACAAAAACATGCTGAAGGACAACCCTATTTCAGCTTGGTATTCACTTCCAGTAATCATTCACCTTATGAATTTCCCGATGGCCGCATTGAATTAGACAATCCTGTTAAACACAGTAATACCAATACAGTGAAATATGCTGATTATGCGTTGGGCCAGTTTTTTGATAAGGCTATGCAAAGCGATTACTGGAAAGATACCCTATTTCTGGTGATTGCCGATCATGACTTGAATGTGTTTGGTGATGCTTTAGTGCCGATAGAGCGCTTTCAGATCCCAGGGCTAATTTTAGGCGCGGATATCCAGCCACGGAGCATACCCACAGTTGCCAGTCAGATTGATATGCCGCCTACCTTGTTATCCTTAATGGGAATAAGTGCGGAAACCCCGATGATTGGCCGTGATTTAAGTCTGGAAAGAGAGCAGCAGTCGAGCGGCCGGGCTTTGATGCAATTTGCCGACTATTACGCCTTGATGCAGGGTGAGAAAGTCACTGTTCTCAGGCCGCAAAATACGGCGCTTGAAGGATATTATTCACCGAGTACCCGGCAATTGAAAATCATCGGGCCTGCCGCTGCAGAAGATGAACGAAAAGCGTTGGCACATGTGCTATTACCCTCATGGCTGTATCGGGAACAACGTTACGATATGCCCAATTTAATACAGTAAAAACAGTCTGGAAATAAATAACCGACCTGAAATTATCTGTCAGATAGTTTCAGGCTTTTTTTTATCACTGTTAGATTTAAAAGCAGCTTAAGCTTTTCTTAAGTATCCGGCTTTATGCTAGGCAACCATAAACATCTGGAGATGATTTATGGAAGCAACCATATTAAATAATACGACACTGAAGACTGCAAAGCATTGGCAACAACGTTTGTTGTTTCCACATAAATCACTTTCGTTCATAGATAATCAATCAATTGATAAACCGGCTGTTCAGTCATTTATCAGTGAGCGGTTTAATGATGCTTTCGGAGCGGAAATCTGCCATTTTTTGCCGTACTTTCTCGCCAGTCATATGGAGGGTGAGATTGACTCTGCCATTGGTTTTCAACCGGTTCAGCAGCACCCATTATTTCTGGAACAATATCTTTCGCAGCCAGTTGAACACACCCTGAAGTTGTATGGTGTCCACACCCAACGGTCGGACATGGTCGAAATAGGTAATTTGGCAGCCAGTTTTAATAGTGGTAGTCCATTATTATTTATTTTACTGGCCGCCGTATTGGATAAGGCTAACTATCAGTGGGTGGTATTCACTGCAACCCGCCAGGTCAGGCATCTGATTTCTCGACTCCAGCTCTCAACCATCATGTTAGGTGAAGCTGATCCCCAGCGTTTGATTGATAAAACTCAACAGTGGGGCAGTTATTACCAACATCAACCGATGGTATTGGCTGGTCATCTTGCGACAGCTATTGCACACCTGCGCCAACATCAGGTGATTCAATCGTTACTGGAAACCCATCAGGATTTTGTGGAAAGCACGGCGAGGATAATTCGTCAATGAACAGCAAAATTTTACAATCCTTTGAAAAACTAGCCATTGAACAGCCAGACAACATTTGTGTGCTAGATGACGTTCAGCAACGAACACGTCAACAGGTGATGCAGCAGGTTGAAGCGGTCGCAACCGAATTAATGGAATATCAACATCAGGTTATTGGTTTACTGGCTGATAACAGCGTGCAATGGTTGATTATGGATCTGGCAGCACAGCGCGCCGGAATCATTTTATTGCCATTGCCATTATTTTTTACCCCAGATCAACTGCAACATGCACTACAGAGTGCGGGGGCTATTGGGCTGATTCATGATCGTCCATTAATGATTGATGATGAGTTTCTGGGTGAAAGTCACTTTGTAAAAAGTTTGATGTTGACCTTTACAGCCTGCCGAAATATCTCAGTCATCGCATTGCCTCCTGGCACGGCAAAAATTACATTTACTTCAGGATCAACAGCCGACCCAAAAGGGGTGTGCCTGAGTAACGACAATCAATACCAAGTCAGTCAGAGTTTATTAAGCGTGCTGAAAATGGAAAATGTTCGGCATCTGGCCTTACTTCCATTAAGCACATTACTGGAAAATATTGCTGGGCTTTACACACCTTTATTAAGTGGTGGAGAGATTATATTACTTGGCATGGAGAAAACCGGTTTTTCCGGCAGTCTGTCAGGCAACATTTTTCAGTTATTAACCACCATTTCGCATTATCAACCAGAAAGTCTGATTCTGGTTCCAGAATTATTGTCGGCTTTACTAATCGCCGCTGAACAGGGATGGCAGCCACCTGAATCCTTGCAATTTATTGCGGTAGGGGGAAGTCGCGTCGCCAGCGAAATGATTGAACGTGCTCGTCAGATTGGTCTCCCAGTATATGAAGGATATGGCTTGTCTGAATGTAGTTCAGTGGTCAGTCTCAATACGCCAGTACAAGACAATCCTGGAACAGCCGGAAAGGTATTACCCCATGTAGATATCCAAATTGAAAAGGGTGAAATCATGGTGTCGGGTAATACTTTTCTGGGCTATATCGGCACGGACCTATCACATCAAAATACTGTTTCCACCGGCGATATGGGCTATCTGGATCAGGATGGATTCTTAGTCATCCAGGGACGTGAAAAACAGCTGCTCATTTCGAGTTACGGTAGAAATATAAATCCCGAATGGGTAGAAAGCGAAGTACTTGCTCATCCTGGGATTTTGCAATGTATTTTGTTTGGTGATGCTAAACCGTATTGCACCGCATTAATTTATACCCATTTAAACGATGCCGCATTGGAAAACTGGCTATCACACGTTAATAAAAAGCTTCCAGTCTACGCACAAATTACCAAATGGCAGCGTCTTGAACAGCCGTTAACAGCAAAAGCTGGACTACTCACAGCCAATGGTCGACCAAAACGCGATCGAATTTTTACTTTTTTTCAGCATGATTTGGAAGCTATCTATCAGGAGTCACAGTATGGGATTTTTTGACACACTCTGCCAGCAGACAGACGTTGAGCGACAACACTTATTTTCTGCCCCAATTATTAATCAGGCGATGCGGGGTGAAGTGACGCTGGATCTTTATATAGCTTTTCTAACGCAGGCTTATCATCACGTTAAACATACCGTTCCATTGCTGATGGCCGTTGGCTCACAATTGCCAGAACAGTATGAGTGGTTACGGGAAGCTGTTGCGGAATATATCGAAGAAGAGCTGGGGCATCAAGAGTGGATTCTGAATGATATCGCTGCATGCGGTCATGATAAAGAATTGGTGCGAAACAGTCGTCCAAATTCTGCCACCGAGCTGATGGTGGCCTATGCCTACGATACGGTTTTCCGCATCAATCCACTGGGTTTTTTTGGCATGGTTCATGTACTTGAGGGCACCAGTATTGCCACTGCAGATAATGCCGCGACAGCGATTCAAAATGCGTTGTTTTTGCCTGATAAAGCCTTTAGTTATCTACGTTCACATGGCGCTTTGGATCAGGATCATGTGAAATTTTTTGAAGCTTTGATGAACCGGATTGACGATCCAGAGGCACAACAACTGATCATTCACAGTAGCAAAATGTTCTATCGTTTGTATGGCGATATTTTTCGGAGCCTTACAGTATGAATACGCCCCTGAATTCATCGTCCAACACTATCGTTTTAACCGGTGCCACCGGTGGACTGGGATCTGCACTGGCTAAAGTCTTGTCTGCTCAAGGTTTTTTATTGGTGTTGTGTGGTCGGAATCATGTTCAACTGGAACAGCTTAATCGTACATTAGGTGGTCAACATCACTGCATTGCCAGTGATTTAACGACAAGTGAAGGCCGTCAGGCAGTGCTTTCGTATTGCCAACAGTTTCCCAGAGGTATTAATGCATTAATTAATAATGCGGCCAGCAATCATTTCGGTCCACTCAAAGAGATGAATGAAAGCAGCATTCAGAAGATGCTCATCACCAACTTAATGGTACCTATCGAATTAACACGCTTACTACTCCCATTACTGGGAAAAGCAGATAAAGCCCAGATCATCAATATCGGTTCGGCATTCAGCCGACTCGGGTTTCCGGGATTCAGTGTTTATAGTGCCTGCAAATTTGGTCTGCGAGGCTTTACGGAAGCAATGCGTCGAGAGTTAGCCGATACGCCTATCACTGTACGTTTATTTGCGCCCCGCACCATTACTACAGCAATGAACGATGACAACGTGACTGCAATGAATAAAGCACTTGGAAATCATAGTGATAGTGTTGAAAACGTGGCAAGTCAGTTCGTCGATTTTTATCAGAAAACACAACGTAGTGAACAGTTCTTAGGCTGGCCCGAACGTTTATTCGGTTGGTTGAATTCAATCAATAGTCGCTGGGTGGATCAAGGCCTAGCCAAAAAACTTCCGCTGATTCAGCGTTATTGGACAGGAGCAGCAAAATGAAAAAAGTATTTGTTTTATTCTATAGTCTGGGATTATTTGTTTTCAGTCTATCGGCTCAGGCAATATCGCCTGAAGCATTGCAATTGCAATCCGCCTGGGAACATGCCAATTATGAGTTAACTGACAAACAACAGATAGAGGCGTTTGAATCATTAACTGCAAAGGCGGATGAGATAAAAAAACTCTCACCTGATCAACCGGATGTATTAATCTGGCGGGGAATTATTTATGCCAGTTATGCCGGTATTAAAGGCGGCCTTGGTGCATTATCCATGGCAAAAACAGCCAAAGCGGATCTGGAAAAAGCCATTGAAATTGATGATCAGGCATTGAATGGTTCAGCCTATACTACATTAGGGACACTGTATTATAAGGTCCCAGGTTGGCCATTGGGGTTCGGTGATAAGGCTACCGCAGAAAAGCTATTAAAAAATGCATTGAGATTAAATCCACAAGGCATTGATAGTAATTATTTTTATGCTTTGTTTTTAGTAGATAAAAAACAATATAAAAAAGCGGAGTCTTATCTGTTATTCGCGAAAAAGGCGGCACCCAGAGCAGATAGACCACTGGCTGATAAAGGCCGTTTAATGGAAATTGATAAGGCATTGGCAGAAGTCAACAAACATATGAATAACCAAACGCATGCAAATACTGTTAATTGAAGATGATCTGTCATTGGCGCAAGGTCTTATGCGGTCGCTGCGGCATGACCGGTTTACGGTAAATCATTTAAGTCTTGGTCGTCAGGCGATTAACAGCATCAAAACTACACCGCCTGATATGGTAATTCTGGATCTGGGACTGCCCGATATGGATGGCACCGACGTGCTGGCAGAGATCCGAAAGCACAATGCTACAGTACCTATATTAGTATTAACGGCTCGTGGCAGTATTAATGATCGCGTCATCGGACTGGATGCCGGTGCCGACGATTATCTGGCTAAACCGTTTGATATTGATGAACTGCTGGCCAGATTAAGAGTGTTCGAACGCCGATTGAGCAGTCAGCAACACGCTGCATTACAAATCGGTTCCGTCAGTCTGGACAGCAAAGCCATGCAGTTAAAAGTGGATGATGTGTTGGTGGAATTACCACGACGTGAATTTATGTTGCTGAAAATCTTAATGGAGAATGTTGGTCGTGTGCAGACCCGGGATAGTCTGGAATCAAAGCTGTACAGCTGGGGTGAAGAGGTCGCCAGTAATGCCATCGAAGTACATGTTCATCATTTACGTAAAAAACTTCCAGAAGGCTTTATTAAAACCATCCGCGGCGTAGGGTATCAAATCAGTAATCCATGAAATCAATCCGACTGTATCTCCTACTGATATTAGTAGCTACTCTGGTACTGGTGATGTTTGTGTCGTTACTGAAAGGGTATCAGTCCAGTATTGAAACGGCACAACAATTGTTTGATGAACGTTTAATCAACACCGCTGAACTGATTGCCTCCGCTCACATTGGTCAAAATACAGTCGATTCGACGCAAAGTCCCACCAGTGATTATCTGTTTTTTCAAATCTGGGATGCCAACGGCCAATTATTAACTCGCTCTAAAACTGCTCCCCATATTGCGCTAAGTCAATTTGAACAAGGATTTTATGACGTTAATTTCAAAGGCTTTCGCTGGCATAACTATGTACATCCTGATCCGCAATTTGAACGATGGATTATCGTCGGAGAACGCAGTGATGTTCGCAGTTCTATGGCGGAAGATATTGTTTTGGCCACCATATTACCGGCGTTTTTCGGCATCGTAGTGGCCGCCATAGTAATCTGGTGGTTAATTGGTACCGGGTTAAAGCCCTTGAAAACGCTTTCTGCGCAACTTTCCAGCAAACAGGCTGATGATTTAAGACCGATTGAATTGGCCCCATTGCCCATTGAAATGAGTCAGTTGGTGAAAATTATTAACCAACTATTCTGGCGTCTTGACCAAAGTTTTCAACGTGAACAGCGTTTTGCGGCTGATGCGGCACATGAATTACGTACCCCTATCAGTGCCTTGCAGATACATTTACATAATCTTCGACAAACCTACGGAGATAACACAGAAGATTGGCAACTCATGCAGGCTGCTGTTGACCGGATGGGCCATCTGGTCAACCAGATCCTGATGCTGTATCGGACAGCGCCTGAGCAAATTGCAGCGAAAGCCGAAGCCATTGATCTGTACAAATTGGCCAGCGAGGTTATTGCACGAGATTATCAACAGTTTGAGAAGCGTCAGCAATATATTGAATTGATTGGTGAATCCGCCCAGGTGTATGGTCATTTATTTGCCCTGGAAACACTGTTACAGAACCTGCTAAACAATGCCAACAAATATGCACCGTCAAAGGGGCATATTGTCATTCATGTTCATCCCACTGAGAAAGGTGTGCGATTAACCGTTGAGGATGATGGTCCCGGTATTCCGCCAGACCAGTATGAGCGTATTTTTGACCGGTTTTATCGATACCAGAACGAAAACAGTGATCTCCAATTACCGGGATGTGGTCTAGGTCTCGCTATCGTTCAACATATTATTGAAATGCATCATGCTGAGATCAAACTGACCAAATCAGCATTTGAAACGGGCCTTAAGGTCATTATAGATTTTCCTGCAGTGATGAATAAATGATGAAGTATTTTTTTATATGCATGGCTATCCTATTGATTCCAATAAAGAGTTACGCTGCGCCACCCGTATTTGAAATCCTCATCAAAGATCATCTATTTTATCCGGATGAACTAGTGATTCCCGCTGATACCAAGGTGAAATTACTGGTCAAAAATCAAGATGCTACTCCTGAAGAATTTGAAAGTTATGAGCTTAACCGTGAAAAAGTCATCCCCGGCAATACTCAGGCGATCATTTTTGTCGGCCCATTAAAGCCAGGGACGTATCCATTTTTTGGTGAGTTTTTTCCTAAAACGGCCCAAGGCAGAATAATTGTCAAAGAGAGCGGTAAATAATCATGTTGCTGAATAGCGTTATTCTGGTGTTACGTGAAGTACTGGAAGCCGCCATGGTCGTAAGCCTGTTCATGGCATTTACCACTGTGAGTCAGCAAGCACGTAGCTTTCTGCTCAAGGCAATTCTGCTGGGATTGATTGCCGGTGGCGCTTATGCGTATTTTTTACCCGAGATATCAAACTGGCTGGAGGGCGTTGGTCAGGAAATAACCAATACCATTATTCATATAGGTATTTATGTATTTCTGATGGGGTTTTTATGGCTTATTTCCAGAGATATTGTCCTCCCCAATCGGCTGGTAAAAGGCATGATGATGGCAGCCATTATCCTGGCAATTAGTCGGGAAAGTGCCGAAATCATGTTATATATTTCCGGCTTTCGCAGTGATCATTTTTTGCTGCAATCCGTCGTGTCAGGCAGTTTAATTGGCTTAAGCATCGGGGTTAGCTGCGGTATTTTTTTATATCACCTGATGATTGCTTTAAAACCTGCAGCCGCAGCCAAATTCATCTGTGTGCTGGTTGTGATTGTAGGGAGCAGCATGATGTCCCAGGCCACTCAGTTTCTTATTCAAGCAGATTGGTTAGCCTCAACAGAACCCGTATGGGACAGCTCTCATATTATCAGTGAACATTCGTTACCCGGTCAGTTACTTTATGCATTGATGGCGTATGAAGCGACGCCTACCTGGAGTCAGATAATAATTTATCTGACAAGCTTGTTACTGATGTTGATCGTGATTCTTTCGGGACGATTTTCAAGGGCTATTTCACATGTTTAATTTTCAACGCCTCAGTTTTTTATTTTTTATTGTTACGCTCCCGGCGCTCAGTCATGCCGATGGTAATCCGGTCGATAAAGTCTATGCGCCTTATGTACAGCCATTGGAGCGTGAAATTGAATGGAGAATGACCGATTCAGATGGGCAGCAGGTTCAACGATTAGGGGTGGGCAAAAGTCTTACCGACCGGCTGTTTATTGAAGGCTATTTGATTGGTGAAGATAATCAAAATAATGATTTTCGCTTACAGGCATATGAAATCGAAGCGCTTTGGCAACTGACCGAGCAAGGTGAATACGGTATTGACTGGGGGCTTATAACCGAACTTGAACGACAACGTGATGATAATAACTGGGAAGCAGCTGCAGGATTAATCGCTTTGAAAGAGTGGGGGAGATGGGTTGCAACCAGTAATTTCTGGCTTAAATATGAATGGGGCGAATCGCAGGAAAGTGAATTTGAAACCGCTTTATCGTTACAAACCCGTTATCGACTTTCTCGCTATTTTGAGCCGGCGGTTGAATTTTATGCTGGCGAAGATACTCGTGCATTAGGTCCAGTGTTTTTGGGCGATATCAGTCTTTCTCCCGGTAAAAAACTGCATTGGGAAATTGGCGTTCTGACCGGCTTATCTGCCAAAACCGCCGATACCAACTGGCGTGCATTATTGGAATATGAGTTTTAACGCTGTTGCATTTGTGAAATGCATTCCTCAAGCGTTTTGTTTTTAAAATCATCAATAGCTTGCTGCTTACCTTCATTGGTTTCAGCAACCGGTTGTTGATAGGCACTCAGAAGCAAGCCCCGCGTAACATTACCCATGGCGTTTTCCATTGCCTCGTGAATCGGTGTATTCATTTGTCGAAACAGCATATATGAGCCGGCTTTGCTGGCCCATTCCTCACAAACTTGTGCCTGCTCAGCCTGAACGGAAATGGCATTTGTCAGCAAAAAGCCACCAAAGAAGAAACTCAACACGATTTGTTTCATTTATAAAATCCTAAATTTTTATACGATAACTTTACTGATAGCGAGATGAAGATTTTGTCAAAGGATTGAGCGAACAACTTTTTTGATGATTTAGGTTATTGTGAATTGGCTTAGAGTCACGCCATGATGCTCTGTAGAATTCATAAGACAATAAAGTGATCGCGATGAAAAATAAATTTCTGGAAAGTGGCGAAGCAGGCTATCACCCACTGAAAAAATTTCGCACCATTATTAAAGGACTGCGTTATGCAGTATTAAGTGACTTCAGTGTACTTTACAAAGTAGTTGTCTCAGTCATCGTTGTACTGGTTTCGTTGTGGTTTCACAAATGGGTGGATGCCGCATTAATCATTATGGCAACTGGCTTTGCCCTGAGTGCAGAATTGTTTAATACTGCCATTGAAGCCATGTGTGATTTCGTGGAAGAACGTCATAACCATAAAATCGGCATCATTAAAGATATCGCTGCTGCAGCTGCCGGTGTGGCGATATTTGTTTGGGCTGTAGTGATTCTATCCAGCTTTCTGGGCGTTTGGCAACGCTTGGTTTGAGTAAGTCAATTCAAAAAGTGGAGAGCAATGATTCGCTCTCCATGCATTTGTCAGATATCGCTATGAGGACCAAAAACTTCGTAATGAATTCGATCTGCAGCCACGTTTAAATCCAACAATTGTTGTTTGATGAAGCGCATAAATCCAACGGGCCCACAAATATAAAAGTGACCATCTGTCAGGGGCAGCTCAAATTGCAGGCGGTCTAATTGCATCAGACCAGTTAGCGCCTGATTATCATCAGCATCATCCTGCTTATACCAATAGTAATAATGCAGCTTATCCAGCTGATTTGCCACGTTTTTAAGCTGATCGGCATAAGTGTGCTGATTCTTATTTTCACAGGCATGCAAAAACCAGGTTGGTTGCTCGGTTTGGTTCTCCAACAGGGTTCCAAGCATCGCCATCATCGGTGTGATACCGACACCGGCAGATATCAGCACCGTCGGTTTGTCTAAATGTGCCAAATAGAAATCCCCAGTGGGTGGCATTAACTCAACATGATCACCAACCTGCACTGTGTCGTGCAAATGATTGGAAACCAAACCTGCTCTTGGCTGGGTTTCACGTTTGACACTAATCCGGTAACTTTCGCCATTGAATTTATCAGAAATAGAATACTGACGGATTTCAATATTTTCTGCCTGCTCAGGTTTTACTTTAACGGCCAGATATTGACCGGGTTGGTAATTGGCAATTTCAGCACCATCAACCGGAACAAAGGTAAAGCTGGTAACCAGTTCTGATTCCGGTTTTTTATCTTTCACTTTAAATAAACGTGAACCGGTCCAGCCGCCGCTTTTGTTTTGGTATTCGCTATAGATATCCTGTTCTCGGCCAATTAACACTTTGGCTAATAGCCCATAAGCCTGCACCCAGGCGTCGGCTACTTCATCGGTAAATTCTTCTGGTGCCATTTCTCTCAACGTTTCAATCAAATGATGACCGACAATCTGATATTGATCAGGCTGAATATCAAAACTGACATGTTTATGGGCCACTCTTTCGACCAGTTCACCTAAAGCGCCCAGATCATCAATATGCTTGGCGTACATTGCTACGGCGCTGAACAAGGCAAACTGCTGTCTTCCGGTTGCCTGATTAGCAAGGTTAAAAATATCTTTTAATTCAGGATTGTGACTGAACATGCGTTTGTAAAAATGGTCTGTGACCTCAACCCCGGCATTTTCCAGCAATGGCAGGGTACTTTTTACGATTTCAATGGTTCTGTTATCTAACATAAATAACCTCTTAACTAATTCAAACAACGGATTCTTTTTAGAGGTTGCAGAGGTTGTGCCATTTATAAAAAAGCATATAAATCAATTAAATACATAAATACGCATCAGTAGATGTGTCATATTGACATGGAAAAAACGTGTCTTTTTGACTTTTTAGTGATAGATTGACCTTAATTGAATAATTGAGTTGGCTATGCAAGATTTTGATTCAACATTATTACTTGAAGTCGCGCTGGATCTGGCGAACAGTATTAATAACGATGATCGTTTTGATCGCCTGTTGGCATCCATTCGCAAAGCCATTAAATGCGATGCCGTTGCATTATTGGGCTTGCATGAAAACCTGCTAACGCCTTTGGCCATTCAAGGCTTGTCCTCCGAAGTATTGGGTCGACGTTTTTATCTAACTGAGCACCCGAGACTTGAGCAGCTATGCAATGCCACTAAACCACTTATTTTCCCCGATAACTGTGATTTACCCGATCCCTATGATGGTTTGCTATTAGCCAGAACCGGCGATCTTCCGGTGCATTCTTGTATGGGGTTGCCATTGTATTCTGACCAAAAAGTCATTGGTCTGGTCACCATCGATAGTCTGCAGTCTGGGAGTTTTAATGCAATCAGTCCCAAAACGCTGGAACTGATAGCCGCATTGTCTGCAGCCACATTGAAAACAGCCCTCGAGTTTAAAAAGCTCGAAATTAGCGCCCAGCATGCGCAGCAACTGGTGCAGGAACTGACTCAGGAAGCCTTGTTAAAAGATGGGGGAGAACTGATTGGGCAAAGTACTGCCATGCAGACGCTGAAAAACGAAATCCAGCTGGTCGCCGGTTCGGATTATACCGTGCTGATAACCGGTGAAACCGGCGTGGGAAAAGAGCTGGTTGCACGCACTGTGCATCAATTGTCATTGCGAAAATATAAACCCTTAGTTCATATCAACTGTGCGTCTTTGCCGGAAACATTGGCTGAGGCCGAATTATTTGGTCATACCAAAGGTGCATTTACCGGAGCCGATCGTGAAAGAGCCGGTAAATTTCAATTAGCCCATGGTGGCACTCTGTTTCTTGATGAAATCGGAGAGTTGCCGTTAGCTGTACAAAGTAAGCTTTTACGGGTATTACAAAGTGGTGAAATACAACCGGTGGGTAAAGATAATGTCGAACAGGTTAATGTTCGTGTTATTGCTGCCACCAACCGGAATCTTGAAGAAGAGGTTAGCGAGGGACGTTTCAGAGCCGATCTCTATCACCGTTTGTCGGTCTATCCAATCAAGGTTCCACCATTAAAAGATAGAGATCAGGATGTTTTATTACTGGCAGGTTACTTTCTGGAAAAAACCAGTCGTAAATTAGGTATCAGGCAATTACGTCTCGCTCAGGATGCTGAACTGGCATTAAGAAGCTATCACTGGCCGGGCAATGTTCGTGAACTGGAACATGTGATCAGCCGTGCTTCGTTAAAAGCCAAGGCAAAACCGACAACGACCGGTATTATTTCATTAAATAGAGCGTTTCTTGAGTTGCCAGCAACAACTATTGCTGAGAATTCAGTTGCAAAAACGGCTGAAATTAAACCCATGCTATCGCTCGACATGGATCTCAAAACCGCTACCAATGAATTTCAAAAACATTGCATTTTAACGGCCGTTACACAAGCTGATGGAAACTGGAGTGAAGCGGCCCGATCACTGAAAATCGATCGGGCCAATTTGGTCAGAATGGCAAAACGCCTAGGCATTTCGATTAAAAAATCTGTTGTAAATCATTAATTAAGTTATGCGCTTAATGAAGCCATATCAATCACAAAACGATAACGGACATCGGATTTTTCCATACGATCAAATGCCTCATTAATCTCATCCATTTTGATCATTTCGCATTCCGGCAAGATGTTCATACGTCCACAAAAATCCAGCATTTCCTGCGTTTCAGCAATCCCGCCAATTAACGAGCCTGCAATCCGACGTCGTCCGAAAATCATAGGTGCCGTATTTGGCCCTTCAACCGGGCCGATCTGCCCAACCAATACCAGTGTGGCATCATTATCCAGCAATGGAATGTAGGGATTCAGATCATGATTGACTGGAACGGTATCGATAATTAAATCAAAGCTCGAACCTGCGCCTTCCATCGCTGCCTCGTCTTTAGAGACCAGGAAAGCATGGGCACCAAGATCCATGGCATCTTGTTCTTTTTTCGGTGATGTACTGATAACTGTTACGTGAGCACCTAAACCCACCGCCAGTTTAATTGCCATATGACCCAAACCGCCCATACCGACAACACCTACGCGGCTACCTGGACCGACGTTCCATTCTCTGAGTGGGGAATACGTGGTGATACCGGCACAAAGGAGTGGGGCGGCAAGTGCCAAATCCAGATTTTCCGGGATACGTAATACAAACTCTTCACGCACTACCAGATGTTTGGAATAACCACCATGAGTTATATCACCGGTGATTCTATCGGGAGAGCCATAGGTCAAGGTAAATCCATTTCGGCAGTATTGCTCATGGTCATTATGGCATTCATCACAATCCTGACAGCTATCCACCATACAACCCACCGCAACGTTTTCACCTGGTTTGAATTTGGTCACCGCAGATCCCACTTCGATTACTCGGCCAACGATTTCATGGCCAGGAACCACAGGATAGGTCGAGCTCCCCCAATCATTTCGCGCCACATGCAAATCAGAATGACAGACACCGCAATACAAAATTTCCAAGGCAATATCATTGGCACGTAATGCACGTCTTTCAAAAGATAACGGTGCTAGGGGAGAATCAGAAGATTGAGCTGCATAACCGATAGTTTTCATGAGAACTCCTAATTGAATTAAAGGTGAAATAGCGGCGGACGCCATATGCTGACACTAATAATGAGTTTAACAATAGACTAATATCATTAACGCTTTATTAATTTTGAAGATTAACCTTATTCATCATACCTTCATAAAAGGTATTGCACCGTTTCAATACACCTCGGTTTTAAGATGATTACAACCATGGTTCAGTTGTTTTGATAATTTGTAGTTTGTAAACCGTCTTTATATTAGTACGCACACTCTTTTTTGTTAATCACTGATTGGCCGGCATTAACACTCATGTGATAATATTAATGATATTTATTCGTATTTATTAATTGGGGTCGTGAATGTCATTAATTTCAAAAAGAAAAAAACTCTGTGCTCTAATATCAATGTATTTAGTCACAGGATATGCATCTGCCGATGGCGCTTCAAAATTGGACGCCATGATTGTCAACTCGGACTGGTTAGGTGAAACCTCTGAAGAGAGAGTTAAAACTTATGCAGGGTCAAGGGAAGTACTCACAAATCAAGAACTGCATGAAAGAGGAGCATTAAACCTTGAAGATGCTTTGCGTGGTGTAAACGGCATTCAAGTACTTGATGAGACTGGCACAGGTATTTTGCCCAATATTGGTATTCGCGGTTTGAATCCGTTACGCAGTGAAAGATTACAAATACTAGTGGATGGTTACCCCATAGCTATAGGCCCTTATACAAATGTTGGTGTGTCTTTGTTCCCTGTCACATTACCGAGTATTGAAGCAGTAGATATTGTCCGGGGTGGCGCGGCTGTGCATTATGGACCCAATAATGTCGGCGGGGTGCTGAACTTGGTAACCAAACCGATTTCGCGAGAGTTTAAACAATCCATCCGTGAGCGAATTACCATTGCAGAAGATACGGGAAATGCTTATTACGATACCTATTATCGGGTTGCGGGTTTTGTGGGTAACGACCTCGGTGTGCAGCTTCAGGTAAATCTTCAAAATGGGGAAGGTTTCCGGGATCATTCAGAGACCGATGTACAAAATATCATTCTGGATGCCCAATACTTTCTTGATGATAAAAATGAGCTAGATATGCAATTACAATATTACAATGTCAATGCAGAGTTACCAGGCTCGCTTTCCCCTTCAGCTTACCGTGCAGATAGAACAGATTCACAACGTCCACATGATGCATATGATGCTGACATGTTGAGAGGAAATCTGACATGGACCTATAACCCAAACAGTAATGTAGAATTTCAATGGCGAAACTTTGCTCATAAGGCAGATCGAACCTTTGATTTCGGGCAAGGTGCAGCATTTTCTTTTGATCCGTCACTTGAAGCCGAATACGTTGCTGACTCACCTAGAATTTTTCATGTTTATGGTACTGAGCCCCGGATTACATTCAATCACGGCAATCATACTTTTATGGCAGGCGCACGCTTTGTTAAAGAGCAAGTTAGTTTTGATGTTAATCGTCTAACTCTTACTACTAATGAATACAGCCAAGTACGTAACTGGAATTTTGATACAGAAGCGGTTGCATTATATTTTAGTGACACTATTGCTCTGTTTGAGGATAAATTGAGCATTACTCCAGGTATACGTTACGAAGACGTCAGTACGGATTTTGAAGATAGAATTAACGGTACGACTAATAAAAACGAAACGGATAAATTTCTGCCTGGATTAACTGTTGGTTTTCAGGCCACCGATTCACTCTTTTTATTCACTAATGCACAACGCTCTTTGGTACCTGTTCAAACGGCTCAGGTAACTCGTGAAGGGGCTGTAGCTAATGAACTTGCTTGGAATTATGAAATAGGAGCCCGATCACAGCTATCCGAAAATGTAAGTGTCAGTGGTACTTTGTTTAGGATAGATTACGATGATCAAATTCAGTTTAATCGTACTGACAGCATATTTGAAAACCTCGGTGAAACACGCCATGAAGGTGTAGAACTTACCGCAGATTGGCAGGCAACAACCCGATTGGCGCTTGGCATCGGTTATACCTATCTGGACACAGAACAACTTAATGGTGCAAACAAAGGCAACGAATTGCCAAATGCTCCCGAGCATCATTTCAGTGCCCATGTTAATTATCGTGTGGGGCCATGGAAAACCACTCTAACGGGCCTGCATGTTAGCGAAAGTTATAGTGATGCGAATAGTACAGATGAAGAAACGGTTAATGGTAGCGCCGGAAAACTCCCAGCATATACTTTAGTTAATTCGCGATTGAGCCGAGAATTTGTTGTCGGTGGAAATAATATTGAAATAGCCGTGGCTGTTAATAATTTGCTCGATGAAGAATATTATTTTAGGGGAGTAGATGTCAGTCCTGTTGGCAGACTTCCTGCGCCCGGACGCTCTTTAATTCTTGAAGGCAGTTTAGATTTTTAACATACACTTCGAACATTAACCCGGTTACGCTTATTGATAACCGGGTTATTTTTTTTGGCTTATCTCCAGACTTTCATGAAAATATAAAATAACTTTGGGCAAATCATTGAATGTAATGAATGGCTTAGTTTTGAGGAAGAAAGGGGATTGAGATTTAAAGCTCAATGCCAAATGACCTCAATACAACCAACATAGCGTAGTAACAAATAACTGTGGCACCGATGGCAATCAAAAGGCTCCAGTAAAAATTTACGCCCATGTTCAGCAAAATAGGCAAGGTGATAAACAAAGCCAAAGAGGGAAGAACCAACCAGAAAATATTGGATGCCAAGATACTGATTTTTGTTACATCACCCGTTTCTTGATACAACCAAATGATGGCAATAACTGAAATCAAAGGTACTGAGGCCATAATGGCACCAAAGACGGAACTTCGTTTAGCTAGTTCAGAAATTACGACAATAACAACAGCGCTAACGACAACTTTAGTTATGTAGTACCACATAGGTCACCTGCATTAGTTGATAAAAATTTCGCTAGCCCCCTATAAGACTTTTTATTCTTAAATTATCGTTATTCAACAATATCACAACCATGGTTCAGATATTTTCCCCGCCTTAAATAATGCATTAAGCACTTTTTGAAAGAGCGCATTTTTGGTCTGCTTTTTATGCATCATATACACAGGAAAAGTAAATTCAGGGTAATTATCAACCTTGATCAAATCTCCTGAATGTAAATATTTTTGGACAACGCGCGTTCGAAAATAACCGCTGCCACCATTTTCCAGGATGTGCTGGAGCGCGAGCTGGCCAAGATTGATAGTCAGCTTGGGTCTTGCCAGATGTGGCAGAGCGATATCATGTTGTTTACGGAAATATTCTCCCCAATCTACATAGATATAAGGTTGTGCTTGGTTTTTAGCGGAGACATAGATCAGTTTTTCTTCCAGAACTTGTTCAACCTGAATTCCGGGACCGTATTCAGGTTGATGCACGACAATGACATCGAGTAAACCTTGCTGAAGTTTTTGATGCAACGAGGTTCGTTCACCAATTTCTGCATTAATCGCCGTTTCGGAAATATCCTGACTCAGATTGTTTAACCATTGGAGCATTAACGGACTCCAAAGACTGATTTCGCCAGCAATATTGAAAATGGTTTCGGTACCTGTCGGTAACGGTAAATTTCGCTTGGCACCTTCCCATGCCTGCACCATCGCTACCGCATGTTCAATAAACTTTTCCCCATCAAGCGTCGCGGTAGCACCGGAGCGATTCCTGATAAATAACCTGCAACCAAGCTGATTTTCGAGATTATGTACACGAGCAGTAACGGTCGTTTGAGTGACATTTAGTGCTTCTGCCGCAGCCCCGAAACTACCCAAGCGAATGATTTCCAGAAAAGTACGTGCCTGATTAATATCCATCAATAATTTTGATAATAAATAAAGATATTATTCATTATACATATCTATGATGAGCGTCCAAACTATTCACAACAAAGGTAATAGAAGAGTTTGGATATTCGTATGAATGCAAAAGAACATCAACATTACAATTATGATGTGGTGAAGTATTTCAGTGTCAGTGCGTGTATTTATTTAGTACTTGGCACGGCAGTCGGCGTATGGATTGCCTCGGAGCTCGCCTGGCCATTTCTTAACTTTGATATCCCCTATATTACCTTTGGTCGCTTACGTCCTGTCCACACCAATATCGTTGTATATGGCTTTGGTGGATCGGTATTGATGGCGACAGCCTATTATGTGATTCAGCGAACTTGTGGCGTGCGACTCTGGAGTGATCCCATGGCTTGGTTCACTTTCTGGGGATGGAATTTATATGTCATTGGCGCCATGATCACTTTGCCATTAGGCATTACCCAAGGTAAGGAATATGCAGAACTGGAATGGCCGCTGGATATTCTGCTCGCCGTGGTTTGGATTGCATACACTATTAATTTCATCATGACGCTGAGTCATCGTAAAAGCAGTCACATCTACGTTGCCAACTGGTTTTTCCTGGCCATGATGATCATGTTTACTTATCTGCATGTGATTAACAGTCTGTCGATACCCGTGAGTATGTGGAAGTCCTATTCTATCTTTGCCGGCGTTCAGGATGCGATGGTTCAATGGTGGTGGGGTCACAATGCCATTGGGTTTTATCTGACGGCTGGCTTTTTGGGGATCATGTACTACTTTGTGCCCAAACAAGCTGAGCGGCCAATCTATTCGTATCGATTATCGGTCATTCACTTTTGGGCATTGATTTTTGGCTATGTCTGGCTCGGTGCTCATCATCTCCAATACACCGCGTTACCTGACTGGACAGGCTCTCTGGGTGCAGCCATTTCATTGGCCATGATCATTCCATCATGGGGCGGGGCGTTAAATGGGATGTTTACACTCAGTGGGGCGTGGGACAAACTTCGAACAGACTATATTCTACGTTTTTTAATTGTGTCTCTCGCCTTCTACGCCATGTCCACTTTTGAAGGGCCGGTGATGGCATCCAAAACGGTCAATGCGTTATCGCATTACACAGACTGGACAATTGGGCATGTGCACTCTGGCGCTTTAGGGTGGGTCGCCATGGTTTCAATTGGCGCGCTTTATCATATGGTTGAACGGATGTGGAATACCACTATGTTTTCCGTCAGTTTAGTCAATGTGCATTTTTGGTTGGCCACCATAGGCACAGCAATTTATATCACCTCAATGTGGGTTGCTGGAATCATGCAAGGTTTAATGTGGCGTGCCTATGACGAGTATGGGAATTTGTCTTATACCTTTGTAGAGTCCGTGGCACAGATGCATCCTTATTACATTATGCGAGCCATGGGAGGATTTATATTCTTTTGCGGCGCCGTAGTGATGTTAATTAATGTACTCACAACGATTTATCTTGCTAATAAAAAAGCGTCAGAAGCAAAAGTGTCATTACAGCCAGGTTAATATGATGGATATTTTGTGGTTGTTTGCAAATATTATCGTCGCATTTTTAATGTCACATTGGCTGGTTGTTGTGACGTCTTTTATTGGTCTGTGTTGCATGCGGGTAATAGCGCTATGGGTATTTCACCCGGATAACAAAAAGCTATATGACTCACATGCCCATATTCCCTTAGAGGATTTGCTGGAAGGTGAAAAACATCAACCTTTAAAATCCAAATCATACGTTTCTATATTTTTATAAATGCGTATTACCGGGCTTATATTATTGTTTTTTGTTATATTCCTGATAAGTAATCTTTGGCTTTAATCGCGAAAGTCTACGTTTTCATCTAGGAACGATAATGAATCTTTACCGGCTTTCAAATATATTGGCCATTACGGTCGCTGCAGCATTATTACTGAGTTTAATGGTGATATTGGCCCTTGGTGGTTTTTCGCTTTTGGCTTATCTCAAAACCAGTTTGATCCAGATGTTTGGTTTTGTCATTGCCGCAACGGCTTCGCTATTTTTCTTTCTGCGACTGATTCATCAAATGCACTCCCGTGCTTATGTCATTTCCATGCTGGTTTTTATAATAGGTATCGCCGCGTTTCTGTCCGTTTCAATTGGCAAAATGTATATGTTTCAGTATCCAGTGTATGTTGAATCATATGGCCCGGGCAAAGGCCCTGGGCTTCCTCTTAACAATGTGCTGACATTCTTTCGGCATATCGGACAATTTGAGTGGATTTATGATATTGCCCATGATCCTAATAATGTGCCTGATCAGGTTTCTTCCCATAATAGCGGTTCAGAAAATGTCACCAAAATCACCTTGGAAACCAAGGAGGTTCTTGCAGAACTGGCTCCGGGTATCACCTTTAATTACTGGACTTTTAACGGCACCGTTCCCGGACCGATGATTCGGGTGAAACAGGGTGATACCGTTGAACTAACACTACACAACCACGCGACCAGTTTGCATCAGCACAATATTGATCTGCATGCCGTTACCGGTCCAGGTGGTGGGGGCGAAGCCACTGTAGTTGAGCCAGGCGAAAGTAAAACCATACGTTTCAAAACACTTAATCCAGGTCTGTTTGTTTACCACTGCGCCGTACCAAATATGGCAGTACATATGACGCATGGTATGTATGGCCTCATTCTGGTTGAACCTGAAGCAGGTTTGCCTGAGGTAGATAAAGAGTTTTATCTGATGCAAGGTGAGCTTTACACCACAGGTGCGGTTGGTCGAAAAGGCTTGCAAGTTTTTGATGCAAAAAAAATGCTCGATTCTGAACCAGAATATGTGGTGTTTAACGGTCGAACCGGCGCTGTTGTCGACAATATGCAGGTGAATGTCGGTGATACCGTCAGACTGTATATCGGTAATGGCGGAGTGGCGATGAACTCTTCATTTCATCTGGTCGGCGAGATCTTTGACACCGTGTATCCAGAAGCCTCGATGAATGGTGCGCAATTCAAGAATGTACAAACCACAAATATCCCGGCCGGTGGCGCCACTATTGTGGAATTTAATGTGGATTATCCTGGGCATTATGTGCTGGTTGATCATGCCTTGATGAGAACAGATAAAGGTGCCTGGGGCGTCATTGAGGCTATCGGAGAAAAAGATCCGAACATTTTTAAGAAATTAGAAACCAATCCTTAACAAAATTTTCAAGCTGAACCAGCATTGATCTGGTTTTCAGTTATCTAAAATTGATTTGGAGGAAGCTTTATGTCTCACAAGTTCAAGGTCGGGGACCATGTCACCTGGAATTCCGAAGCGGGTAAAGTTGGAGGCACGATCAGCAAAGTTCACACACAGGATTTTGATTACAAAGGTCACACACATCGCGCATCCAAAGATGACCCTCAATACGAAATCAAAAGCGATAAAACCGATCATATCGCCGCGCACAAAGAGTCAGCACTAACAAAAACATCGAGCAAACAGAAGTCATAATGCTGCCGTTTTATACCGTCGGCCACTCGACTCGTACGGTGAATGAGTTTATCCAATTGTTAAGTCCAGCAGATATAACGCTTGTGGTAGATATTCGTTCATTTCCGCGTTCACGAACAAATCCTCAATATAACGAGGATGTTTTGCCACTCACTTTGGCCAAGCACCATATTAATTACCTCCATCTGACTGAACTTGGTGGACGTCGCAGCAAGATAAAAGCGATTTCAAATGAGGCGAATGGCTTTTGGAAAAATCGTAGTTTCCAAAATTATGCCGACTACGCGATGACGCCTGATTTTCAAGACGGTTTAGAAAAACTCATAAATTTAGGACGAAAAGAATGCTGCGCATTAATGTGCTCTGAGGCTGTATGGTGGCGATGTCATCGCAGAATAGTGGCTGATCATCTTATTGCACGCGGGGAGAGGGTATTTCATTTAATAAACACCGACAAAATCGAACCAGCAAGGTTGACTAAAGGTGCGATTGTGCAAGACGACAACTTAGTCACCTACCCCTATGAAGAGGTAAAAATCACTAAGAGTACGACGTGATTTTCGCACTCACTGTAACTCCAGGAAACTAAATTATGACGAAAGAAAGTCAATTATCTGACCAGGAAAAAGCCATCATTCCCTTATTTCGTCAGGCATTCAGACCGTTATTTTTGTTTGGCGCAAGCTTCAGTGTGATTGCCATGTTGTTGTGGGGCTTGGTTATTTCCGGGCAACTTAACATCGAGTTTGTTGGCAACCAGTTGTTCTGGCATAGCCATGAAATGATCTTCGGCTTTGTTGCTGCAATTGTCATTGGATTTTTGTTAACCGCAGTTCAGAGTTGGACAGGGCAGCGAGCACCGCACGGCAACACGTTAATAATTATCGTACTGTTATGGCTGGCCGGAAGACTGGCATTATTATTTGGTGCAGGTTTGCCACTATGGTTAGTAATAGCGATTGATCTCAGTTTTTTACCGGTAAGCGCCTGGTTATTGGCGAAACCTATTTTACGAGCCAAACAAAACAAAAACCTGTTTTTCATTCCGGTGCTGTTATTACTGACTATCTGCAATACGTTTATGTACGCAGGCCTTGTGATGGAGCGCCCGGATATTCAGCAGGCAGGCAGTCTCAATGCCGTTTTACTTATCACACTATTAATGACGGTGATTGGTGGTCGTGTAATTCCCATGTTTACCGCCAACGGTACTCAAACGGCCAAAGTGAACAATATTGCCTGGCTGGATAAAACGGCACTAATGAGTATTTGGCTGCTGTTTGCCTTACATTTTTTAATGCTGACGAAATTCATTCCATCCATTGTATTAAGCGTGTTGTTTGCTATTGCAGCAGTGCTGGTATTTATTCGTGGGTTTCGTTGGAAGATCTGGATTACGTTTCACATCCCATTGCTCTGGTCGTTACATATCGGTTACTGGTTCATATCGTTGGGGCTGTTAATGTTTTCAGCCTATTATGCCGGTCTCGCCATACCGTATAGTGTGGCTTTACATGCTTTGACTGCTGGTGCCATGGGGACAATGATTCTTAGTATGATGTCTCGGGTCTCATTGGGACATAGTGGAAGATCCTTAACACCAAAACGATTGATGTCACTGGCCTTTATGTTGATTATTTCTGTCGGCTTGACTCGAACACTGTTGATTTGGTTATTCCCAGCACAAATATCTTTTTGGTTATGGTTTAGCGTCCTTGCCTGGGCAACGGCTTACACTCTTTATGTCATTATTTATTTACCAATATTAACGACACCCAGACCTGATGGAAAGCCGGGTTAGCCCGATAACCATTTCACAAGTTAACAAAGCAGTTTTTTATTCACGCCAATAATCGTTGGCAATAGCTATTGTTTTGAATTCAATTGCCACTAGCTCAGCGGCATCCATTAATAGGGCAGGATCTTCAGCATATTTTGCTCTTACACGATGTTTGGCAGCAGCGTCAGTCTGAATGGTTCCAATGGTTTTTCGTACGATTTTAATGGCCAGCTGCCTGCCTTCATAAGGCGTTTCGGTAATTAATGTTGGTACATAATTATCTTCTGCTGCCATCTCGTTGGCAGAGAGGTTAATTGGGAGTAACAACGGCAAAGTCATTAACAATATTGAATAGTACTGTTTCATTTGAGTTATCCTATGTTTGTTGGCGAAATGTTCGTACACAAACAATATAACCCGAAAACAAGTAAGTCAAGTACCTATTTAAAATTACAGGATATCCATGGGACCGTTACTACAAGATCAAGTGTGTTTTGCGTTGTACTCAACAAGTGGGGAGGTCACCAAGGCATATGGAAAGCTGTTAAAACAACATGGGCTCACCTATCCGCAGTTTGTTGTCATGATGGCGTTATGGCAAAACGATGGTGCATCACCCACGCAGCTTGCAAAAGCAGTTGGCTTGAGCAAAGCGACCTTGTCACCCATTTTAAGAAAGCTGGAATCTAACGGATATCTTGTTAGAGAAAGTGTGCCAGATAACGATAAAACTAAATCCATGGTCTTGACTGCAAAGGGCTGTGAGTTTGCTGATGAGGGTGAAAATATTGCCAAATTGGCATTGTGTGCAACGGGTTTGAATGAGACTGAGGTTAATCAGTTAATAGCAATGTGCAATAAAATCAAAAACAATCTATAAATAAACCAGTCACAGTGTGTACCAGGTCTGTTCTTCTTTCTTCGTCAAGATAATGAGATTGAAAATGCACTAATCAAGACTCGATGAGATTTCACATTGCTTAGTTGATCACTTTTTTTAATATGTCGTTCATTACCTAAGGGTGTTTATCCGATAATTTTTCACTCAGTCACTTGACTTTAAAGACGACTGGTCGTATTTTTTATGCTATGGCAAATCTAAAAGAATTTAAAAGAGAACAAATCCTCAATCAGGGTATTCAACTGATGATGATGCACGGTTATCATGGCACCGGGGTCAAGCTGCTGCTGGATACTGTGAATGTGCCCAAAGGTTCTTTTTATAGTTATTTTGAGAGTAAAGAGAATTTTACGGCAGAAGCGATCACGCATTATATTGAGCCGTTTATAACTCGGTTACAGTCTTACCTGAACAATTCTGAGCTTGATGGCTTAGCCGCGATCAAAACTTATTTTGAGTCTTTGACCCAAGAGCTGGAAAACTCCGATTTCAAAGGTGGTTGTTTACTGGGTGATTTGATGGGGGAGATCGGTGGTGTCAGTGATGTTTGTCGTCAGGCCTTAAAAACAGCGATTAACCAATATTGCACATTATTGGAACAAGGGCTGTTATCAGCACAGCAACAAGGAATTGTGCGTACCGATATTTCGCCTGCAACGATGGCAAGGTTACTTTTCGATGCCTGGCAGGGCGCATTACTGCATATGAAAATTGAACAATCCATTATCCCTTTGCAACGCTTTACTGCAGAACTTCTGGATAACTACATCACTAATTAATCACGCAAAGCCAAAAGGCTTTTTTTTAGGCTCGAATAAAAGACGACCGGTCGCTTTTAAAAGGAGATTAACAATGAAAAAGTTTGTAATAGAAAGAGAGATTGCGGGTGCAGGTAACTTGACACAAGCAGAGTTTGACCAGATTACCGAGACATCCTGCTGTGTATTAAAAGATATGGGCCCACGAATCGAGTGGGTTGAGAGCTATGTAACCGACGATAAAATTTACTGTATTTATCGTGCACCCGATGCCGATACGATTAGAGAACATGCCGAAAAGGGTGGTTTTCCCACTAATAGTATCTCTGAGGTCAAACAAATGCTGAAGCCAACACTTTAAGTGTTTTAACGCCTGATAACGAAGGAGGGTGACGATGCCTTACCTAACTAAAAATTCTGTCAAATTTTTAATGAAATGCTGCTTATTGATGGCGAGTGTGACGGCTCAAATATCACATGCTGATAATGGTTATGTGGTGAATGAGGTGTCAGAAGGCATTTTTTTCCATGAAGGCGTACATGAAGATGCCAATGAGGAAAATCAAGGCAAAATTGCCAATGTCGGTTTTATTATAGGTAATGATTGCATTGCAGTAATCGACACCGGTGGCAGTTATCTCGAAGGAAAATCATTACTTGCATCCATCAGAAAACAAAGTGATTTACCGATTTGCTATGTCATCAACACGCATGTCCATCCTGATCATATTCTGGGCAATGCGGCATTTAAAGAACCCCAAACCACTTTTGTCGGCAGTGCCAAATTACCCGCCGCAATGGCCGCAAGGAGTAGCTTCTATGAAACCAGGTTCAAGGAAATTCTGGGTGATGCATACGGCAATGCTGAATTTATTGCACCTACCCGCTTAGTCAGTATAGGCGAGCCACAAAATATCGATTTAGGCGACCGAAAATTGACACTTATGGCTTTCCCCACAGCCCATACCGATAACGATTTGGTGGTGCTCGACAACAATACCAAAACTATGTGGACTGGAGATTTGCTTTTTGTTGAGCGTATTCCCGCACTGGATGGAAGTATTAATGGCTGGCTGGATGCAATAGAGCAATTAAAGGATATGGATATTGCCACTGTAATCCCTGGACACGGCCCGGTCCTCCATCAAGACTGGAAAGCAGCGCTTGAAAAGGAAAAGAATTACTTCATTCTGATTCGGCAACAAGTTCGGGAGATTATCAATGATATGGGCACCATCAATCAGGCAACTGAAAATGTTGGCGTGAGTGAAGAAAATAAGTGGCTGTTGTTTGAGGAATATCACAAACGTAATGTCACATCTGCATTTACCGAGTTGGAATGGGAGTAAGGGGAATTAACATGTTTAACAATATCTTACGTCACACACTTTGGGCAGTATCTATTAGTTTTATGCTATTAAACACCGCGTACGCTAAAACAGAAAAAGAACCGATGTGGCCTGTTCTAAAAGAGATATATTTTGATAATAAAACAATTTTAACCGATGCCGATGACTGGCTGGTTTTAGAAGCTCCATCACGTGCTGAAGATGCTGCCATCGTGCCGCTGACGCTTAAATCACTCAAACCTCAGACAGCGGAAAGTTATATTAAAAATATCCACATCATAATTGATGACAATCCAGATCCTTATTCCGCCAATTTTCATCTAACTCCAGCTATGGAACAGGTGGATTTGACGTTTCGCATGCGCTTTCAGCAATATTCGAATGTCCGGGCTATTGTTGAAATGAATGACGGTACGTTACATATGGTATCGCGTTTTGTGAAAGCGTCAGGTGGCTGTAGTGCACCGGTGCAGAAAGATCCAGAGGCTGTAAAATCACGTCTGGGTAAAATGCTGATCAGGATGCGTAAGCCCGAATTAGGTAATGATGTTACGGCCCAGGTAATGATAAGTCATCCAAACTATAATGGCTTGCAGTTCGACCAGGAAACCAGACGTTATATTCCTGCTCATTATGTAAAAACAATGTCGGTAAATTATGCTGATCAGCCTTTATTCAATGTTGATATGGGCATTTCTTTCAGTGAAGATCCCAGTGTGCATTTCACCTTCAAACCAACTAAATCAGGCGTTTTGAAAGCGACCGTTATTGACAGTAAAGAGACGACTTACACTGCTGACAAAACTATCTGAATCAAAGCCCGATACGGGTAGGGTCCAATATCCATTTTAATTATTAAAAGATTCAGCGATCTACTCCAGGATATCGGGAGTAGGTCGTTTTGTTTTAATGGTTGCAGCTGATAGGGTGGCTTATTTGAATAACGTACAGTCATAGGTTTAAATGGCAGGCAAAATAAACAATTCGCTATAAAATTATTTTAATTACAGGAAATTATCGTGCTGATTGGCAACTCCATCTATTTAGATTATCAAGCTACAACGCCTTTGGAACCTGAAGTTCGTGAAGCGATGGCGATTTATAGTGATGATCTGTTTGCCAATCCACATTCAGCACATTTTCTTGGGCGCCAGTCTGCTGAGGCTGCCGAAATGGCCAGATCCACAGTTGAGTCGTGTATAAATGCATCCGCAGAAGAGATTATTTTCACTTCGGGGGCTACCGAATCAAATAATCAGGTGATTGCAAGCGTCCTGTTTGCCAATACTACAAAGCGTAACAAGATACTAATCAGTTCAATTGAACATAAATGTATTAAAAATGCGGCGTATTTTTTTGCCCATAAACTTGGCTATCAGGTAAGCGAAATTCCGGTTGATTCAAGCGGGTTAGTGGATATTGATGTATATCAATCCATGCTCAATGATCAGGTCTTGTTTGTTTCAATGATGGCGGTCAATAATGAAATTGGTGTGATTCAGCCCATCCAGAAACTTGCTGAATTAGCCCATAACGTTGGTGCAATTTTTCACTGTGATGCGGCACAAGCGCCTGAAGCCATTGATATTGATGTCAAACAATGGAATGTCGACATGCTGAGTTTATCGGCACACAAAGTATACGGCCCGAAAGGTATTGGGGCGCTTTATATCAAAAATTCGCTGCAAGCATCACTGCCACCGTTTATACATGGTGGCGGTCAGCAGTTCGGTCAACGTTCAGGTACGCTGCCTACCGGCTTATCAGTGGGGTTTGCCAAAGCGATGGAATTAAGCAGGGAAGGGGCAGAGCACAACAGAACCTGGCTGTCTTCCATGAAACAACGGTTTCTGGCTGGTCTCAGAAACAATGATATTGATTTCACTATTAATGGCACAACGGATAACACCCACCCAGGTTGCCTGAATATCAGGTTTGCAAATGTTGATGCCACAAATTTATTGGCAGGGATGCAACCCGAAATCTGTGCTTCCACGGGTTCAGCCTGTAATAGCGAATATCCCCAAGCATCGCATGTTTTGTCTGCCATAGGTCTTACAGAAGCAGAAGCTACCTCATCACTCAGATTCAGTTTCGGCCGTTACAACGATGCAGCACAAATTGATCGCGCTATAGAAATTATTCACCAGCAACTTACACAAGCGTATTCATAGGCTTTGATTAGTCATTCAGAAAACTACATAAAACATCTGAGAAAATCTGAATTTAGTGTTTAACGGCTTAAGTGATAATTCAGAATTGAAAATCTTAAATTGTATCGCTAAGGCTTAATAATATGTAATGTTGGATTGCGAACAGAGTGAATAGATTCCCAAGAATAAAATCTTATTAACATTCTCTTAGGAATTTACGATATGAAAGCACTCTGCTGGCACGGCAAGGAGGACGTCCGGGTTGATACCGTTGACGATCCCGTTTTGCAGGATCCCCATGACGCGATTATCAGGGTTACGGCTACCGCGATCTGTGGGTCCGACCTTCATCTGTATGGCGCGCTCGTGCCAACGCTCGAAAAAGGCGACATCCTCGGCCATGAGTTTATGGGCGAAGTCGTTGAAATCGGTTCGGCGGTGACAAGATTGAAAGTCGGAGACCGGGTAGTGGTTCCTTTCACAATAGCATGTGGGGAATGCTTTTTCTGCAAAAAACAGATGTACTCTCTCTGCGATAACTCCAATCCCAAGTCGCATTTGGCTGAAGCGCAGATGGGACATGCAACCTGCGGAATGTTCGGCTACAGCCACATGACCGGCGGGTTTTCTGGAGGCCAGGCAGAACTGGTGCGAGTGCCTCACGCGGATGTCGGTCCAATCAAAGTGCCGGACGGTCTACCGGATGAAAAAGTATTGTTCTTGTCCGACATATTTCCGACCGGTTACATGGCCGCTGAGAATGCGAATATTGTAAAAGGAGATACCGTCGCAATCTGGGGCTGCGGTCCAGTCGGCCAGTTTGCGATCCGCAGTGCTTGGATGCTTGGTGCTGCAAGAGTTATCGCCATCGATCACATTCCCGAACGCCTCGCGATGGCGAAGTCGTTTGGCGGCGCAGAAATCATCGACAGCTTCGATCCAGATGAAGTGTACGAACGATTGATGGAAATGACCGGTGGTCGTGGCCCGGACGGCTGCATTGATGCGGTTGGAGCGGAAGCACATGGACATGGTGCTGTAAATTCGATAATGGACACGGCGAAGGACCTGGCCCACGTCAAAGGGGTTCCAAATCCATATGTGCTGCAACAAATCGCCAAGTGCTGTAGGAAGGGCGGTTCGCTATCGATACCGGGGGTGTATGTCGGATTCGTGAATATGTTTCCGATGGGCGCAGTGATGAACAAAGGGCTCACTATCAAGACTGGGCAGACCCACATGCAACGTTACCTAGAGCCATTATTAAAGCATGTAGAAGAGGGTGGGAGCGATCTTTCACAGATTATTACCCACCGTTTAGCACTTGCCGATGCGCCTCGCGGCTATGAATTATTTCAGAAACATGAGGAAGGCTGTATCAAGGTCGTTCTGACCCCTTGACTGCCAAGCTATCTGCTAAATTGTTACTAAAATAGGTGCTTCATTTTCATAAGCAGTTTCTGCCGATTTAAATTGCTGTATCGTATTGAATGAAGTAGCTCTCAAGCCATTTAATTAGGGAAAATATGTCACGTTTTTCTCTATTCAAATCAAAATTTCGAATAATAAAGTCCCTTTAGGGACTTTATCCTATAAATGGCTGGAATGAGTCCTGTAAGCGACTTATCTGGGCTGACCCCATTCCCGAAAGGAGACATACTCATGCGGAAAGGTACTGCACTAGTCGTTGGCGCCACCGGGATAACCGGCGGTAATCTGGCTTCATATTTGGTTGCCAGCGGATGGACGGTATTTGGTCTTTCACGGCACGCGACTGAACAGAGCGGCGTGATTCCGGTAACTGTAGATCTGCTGGATGATTCGGCTACCCGAGAGGCATTAGCCGGTCTGCCGATCACTCATGTTTTCTACTGCACATGGATACGTCGCGATAATGAGAAGGCTAACATTGAGGCCAACAGTGGCATGATGCGTAATCTTTTCTCAGCGCTTGAAGATGCCGACCTACAACACGCATCACTAGTAACCGGGACCAAACAATATCTCGGTTCATTCGAAGCATATGGTAGCGGTCGCACTGAGACACCGTTTCGCGAATCCGAACCACGAGTCCCCGGCGACAACTTTTACTATGCGCTTGAAGATGTGTTGTTCGAAACCGCCCGGCGTCAAGGCTTTTCCTGGAATGTGCATCGTCCACACACAGTGATCGGCTACGCCCGAGGTAACGCTATGAACATGGGGACAACGCTTGCAGTCTATGCCACGATCTGCAGGGCAAAAGACAAACCATTCGTATTTCCAGGTTCGCAAATTCAGTGGAATGCGCTAACCGATATGACCGATGCATTAGTTCTGGCACGCCAGATGGAGTGGACCGCAACAACTCCAGGCGCAGCAAATCAGGCTTTTAATACGGTTAACGGCGATGTTTTTCGCTGGAGACGCATGTGGCGTGAAATCGGCGAGTATTTTGGTCTTGAAGTCGCGGATTGCCCTGAAACACCACAGCCACTAGAAACTCAGATGAATGGGGCCGATACAACCTGGCGCGAAATTGCTAAAAAGCATGATTTGGTTGAGTCGGACATTAGCAAACTGGCTTCCTGGTGGCATACCGATGCAGACCTGGGGCGGGATCAAGAGTGCGTCAACGATACGACTAAGACACGCGATTTCGGTTTCGATCATTTCCGCGAAACAAAAGCTGCTTTTTTTGACCTGTTTGATCGTTTACGTGCTGAAAAGATTATTCCATGATTTCAATGGTAGGTAGCAATATATATTTTGTAATGTGAAAAAAGATTCCATTTAGACAATCTGAATATCTGGAGTCAATGAATTACAAGCCGTGCAGAATTTAAAATCTTGTGGGGTTTGTTGTCATTCTCAGTAAAAGCATGTCCACTTGCACCGACTTAATCTATTGATTTAATTAAATACATATTTTTTATGGTAGTAAATATCAGTCTGATTATTGGCTGTGAATGTCGAGCTTATGCCGAGATTTGTATTAAAAGTATGTCTTATGCTGCAACAATACAAAGGTGGTTTTTAAAAGTCATCTTTAAATTGATGTGTGATCTACTAGAGATGTGCTCATATGAATCTCTAAAAATACGGATACAACTTCCTGTCTAGGTGAAGTTTTGTAAAGTATTTCATCTTAAAATGTAAATTTAATAAGCCACTAAGGCTGATACGCCTATGCTACGGTAAATCGTAAAGTTGAATAGGAGTTTCATATGAGCAATGTTATTAATATAGAAAAAGCAGCTGAAAATTTAAAACGGCTAAGAGAAAGGCATAAGGAATTCATGCTAGAACTCAGGAAGCACCATGGACAAGAGGAAAATCCAGTTGGCTCTTTGAGATTTGATGATGATCAGCTATCCATAATAGTGTTGGGAGTTTCTCTTGATATTAAACATCGTCCCGTAGTCGTGGAAACCATGATGCCCGAGCTTATTGAATATGTAGTATTTACCGAGCATGAAAGCGAGCATGTCGTTGTTTTTAAATTCTACCTTCATCTGAATTCCTGTCTGAGCAGAAATCCGGACTCAGAGTCGAAGCTTTGTGATTATGACAACCATAAAATAGAAAAGATCTTGGTTTATGAGGTTTCGGAACAACTTCTTAAATCTCCTATTTTTAGGATTGAAAACAAATCAAAGTCTGACCCATTATCTGAAAAGAAGGATAGTGCTCAAAGTGAAATGCAATGACCCAAGCAAATTCTCTATTCTCGGCCCGTCATCGTGGCTCGCATTTGCAAAAAGTTAGAAATAGTTATTGAGTTGCGACTACAAGCTTTAATGTTGTTTTGGCATGGGAAATATATTCCTTCTAAAGGACTATATTGCCTGCATTGTTAAAAAAGACTTATTTCGAGGCTCGGTATCGCTGAGCTGATTCGTCGTTTTGGTTATTCACCAATTTTATTCCCTAAAGATAGTAAATCATTACCTTATAAAATAATCGAACCAGAATTGACATCACATAATGTTGATGTCTTTGCTTTTAATGGATCAATGCGACCCGTGCATGAGATAAAGAGGGGCGCAATCAAGATCGCCTCATCTATTGGTTTTTGTTTACTTCCCATATCGATTGCCAGTAGGCCACATCACACATATTGTCAATGTTGGGAAATAATTGAAATTACAAGCATTTTATCCAAAGTGCTAATGGTTATCGGTGAGGAAATAGTTATCACTAGTAATCTGCAACATAGAGATATTTTCCTGAGGTAGGATTATGTTGCCCATTCAATAGTGTTGATCGACAGGAACAGATAGAAAACGTACTGCAATCATATTGTTGATTACGAAAATCTATGAGAGTAATTATGGGGTATAACTATTATTAGTGGGCATATTTGTATTTTTTTAAAAATGACCATCAGCAATTGGATTAATGGTGGATGGAGGAACCCACTATGAAATTACATAACTATAAATTCATACTGGCTGCGGCTCTGACAATCCTCATAATTGGTGGCGTTGTTACGCTTCTTGTACTAATGTCGCCAGAGCTTCTCAAGATAGCTTCTGGGGGCTTACCAGCAATGAATGACGGAAATAGATCATGGTCTTTGAGTTTGATGGGGTATTTTAAAGGGCTCTGTTTCTGGTCAATATTTATAGGTTTGGCTGTTTGGCTATTCAACCAAATTTATTATCATCTTTGATGGCCTTCTAAGAAACCATTCTCACTGAATCAAGGGAATAAATCATGCATCGGTACGTACCCATGGATCGTTTGCAGGGCATATTAAGTAACAATCAAGGTTTATCAAAGGCAGAGGCGGCGCTTCGGTTCAAGAAATACGGGCCTAATGACATAATCGACACATCGGCTTCGCCATTACTGATAGCACTGCAAGACACACTACGTGATCCGATGCTTTGGTTTCTGGTAGCAACTTCAATTCTATTCTTGTCATTGGGCGAATTTGTCGAATCTTTCGTACTCTTTGCAGCAATAATCCCCTTGATTGGAATGGATTTTTACTTACATCGACGAACACAAACCTCCTCTCAAGGCCTCAAAAATCGACTAGCTGCAACTGCACATGTGATACGTGATGGCTCCAGTATGCAGATAACAACGGCTGAGATCGTACCCGGCGATCTCGTTTTGTTAACAGCTGGAGACTATATTCCTGCGGATGGGGTTCTACTAAGCGCTGAAGTTTCACAATTTGATGAATCAGTAATTACCGGCGAATCGTTTCCTTTACGCAAGCAGCCCATACCAAGATTAGATCCAGAAACGACGCAAAATTCGGTAGATTCAGTTCATTGGGTCTATGCTGGAACCAGGCTACTGACAGGAAGCGCCAAAGTACGTGTTATTTTTACTGGCTGCGAAACACTTTATGGCGAAATTGTCAGGTCGGTTGTACAAAGCCGTAATGAAAGGACCCAGCTACAGAAAGCCATAGCCCATCTTGTAGGCATATTGATTATTGCCGCGACACTTCTTTGCCTTCTTCTTGCTTTGGTAAGACTATATCAAGGCTTTGGTTACCTGGATGCGCTTATGAGTGCACTGGTTTTAGCAGTGGCAGCACTCCCTGAGGAGTTCCCCGTTGTTTTTACTTTTTTTCTTGGAGTGGGTATTTATCGCTTGGCTCAACGTGGCGCGCTAGTACGGCGTGCTGTAGCGGTGGAGAATATTGGACGCATCACCTATATTTGCTCAGACAAGACCGGTACGCTAACAGAAGGCAAGCTCAAACTTGTTCACTGTTTCCCGGCTAAAGAGGCCAGTGAAACAGACCTGCTCAAAACTGCTGCAGGTGCGTCACGAAGTGAAACCCATGACCCACTGGATTTTGAGATATTACAGCGCAGTCCGTCCGAGCAAGATTTTGGCTCCGCTATGGCTACCTTTCCCTTCACGGAGGATCGCAAACGAGAAACCGCCATCTACAAATGGGATAGCGAAACTCTAAAAGTATGCGTAAAAGGTGCCCCTGAGACGATTCTCAAGATGTGTACTCTCAGCGAACAGGAGCTTGCAGATTGGAATAATCAGGTTAGTGAACTTGCCATGACTGGACATAAGGTCATTGGTTGTGCAAGCCTGATTATGAGTTTGTCATCCTGGCACGATGCTGAGCCTGAAATAAATTATGAATTTGCCGGCTTGTTGGCTTTTGAAGACCCAGTTCGCAAAGGCGTTTCTGATGCCATCCAAGAATGCTTACACAGTCATATTCATGTATTGATGATTACAGGAGATCACCAACTAACAGCCAGAGCCGTTGCCAACGAAATTGGCTTAGGGGGAGGGAAGACACTTACTATTATCAATGCTGATGAACTGAAAAGTATTTTGAAATCTCATCCTGAGCAGCTCAAAGACATTGACGTTGTTGCTCGCGCAGTACCATCGGAGAAGCTTGAGATCGTGACAATGCTCAAGTCGATGGGAGAGACAGTGGCTGTCACCGGTGATGGGGTTAATGATGTTCCTGCACTTCAAGCTGCAGACATTGGCATCGCCATGGGAGAGCGAGGAACTCGAAGTGCTCGTGAGTCGGCGTCAGTAGTTCTGCTGGATGACAATTTTCGAACTATCACCCATGCAATTCTCGCTGGTCGTCAACTGTTCAAAAATCTTCAGCTCAGTTTTGCTTACCTCCTAATCATTCATATCCCATTGGTTATAACAGCAGCAATCATTCCGCTTTTCGGTTTCCCTCTTCTCTATTTACCTTTACACATAGTCTGGTTAGAGCTGATTATTCATCCAACTGCCTTGTTGGTATTTCAGGAAATGCCCCTTGGGAAAAAACTGTCCGAGACTCATCGTGTTGAAAATGAAACATTCTTTGCTAAAAGGCACTGGGTCACTATTTTCAGTGCTGGTCTAGTTACGACATTGATGCTATTTGTTGCCTATTTATTCAGCCTTGGGAGTAATAATGACGTCAACCATGCGAGAGCAATGGCAATGGTCATGCTCATAGCTACTAGCGTTGCAGTAACAATCACTTTGAGTGAATTGTCCAGCATGGCTTCAAAAATTATTGTTGCAACAACAATATTCGTCAGCATAGTGATAGTACAAATACCATCAGTCTCAGCGGTATTTCACATGTCACCTCTGCATATAACTGATTTGTTGATTTGTATTTCTGCAGCTGCATTTATATCGCTGATAGTGTGGCGAGGAAAGTTCAATTGAGGATAGTTGTTGAGCAAGTGATAATCATTTCAATTATCTATATTTTTCGGCCATGAAGGACACACTTAAAACGAGAAAAGCTGTATGACGATATTAAGAATCTGAGAACATCTAAATTTCTTGACTAACCAAATTACCAACCATGCAGAATTTAAAATCTTGTGGGGTTTGTATCGTGAAAACGCTCAGATTTTAAATTTTGAACGATCTTAGAAAACCAATCTTTAGTCATAACACATATTATCTGAAGTTAACTGGAAACTGTTTTTTGAGCATGGCTTATCTCGAATTCTTGTCATTTCATAAGTTCGTATAATGTATATTATGTTAAATTGCATATCGATTAACAAGTTCAATAACGAATGTGAGTACTTAGCAACTTAATTTCGGTAACCCTATCCGATTTGGCTTACCTCGTACATTTTCAGACCAAAAAGCGATGTTTCTATGTTGGTCCTAACCTAGATTAAGCACCATCCAAACAATTCTGTAGTGAGTGTGAAACTTAATATTGCTTTACACTGACTCTCTTATTAGTTGGTTTATAAAATAATGAGGAAATTAATATGAGCTGGAGAGAAACTGAAAACGAGAAAACCTATTCCGATGCTGAAGTCGAACAACGGCTCAAGGCTGAGTTACCTAACTGGTATCTCGAGAATGGCTGGATCCGCCGTAAATATAAAACCAGCGGTTGGAAATCCACTTTAATGGTCGTTAATACAGTCGGACACTTGGCAGAAGCCGCCTTCCACCACCCTGACCTCACTGTTTCCTATGCTTTCGTTATCGTTAAGCTCACCAATCATGCTGCCAAAGGCATTACTGATAAAGATTTTGAGCTAGCGAGAAAAATCGAAGAAGTCGTTATGTGGCAGCCAGGCCTGATTGAAGGTGGTGCTCTTGTTGGTACGCCCGATGATGCCCGTTTTAAATATATTAAATACGATTAATTATGGAACTGGAAATCAACCCTGCATTAAATGTTCTTGGTGAACCGTTACAAAGTTGCAGTCATGATCCGCTCACTGGCTTTTTCCGCGATGGATGTTGTAATACCAATGATCAGGATTTTGGCTCACATACGGTTTGTGTTGAAGTAACTCAGGCGTTTCTTGAGTTTTCAAGGTTTCGTGGCAATGATTTAAGCACCCCTGTTTCGGATTTTGATTTTCCCGGGTTAAAGCCAGGTAATCGGTGGTGTCTGTGTGCTCAGCGCTGGCTGGAGGCAGAACAACATGATGTAGCGCCCAAAGTCGTGCTTGCCAGTACTCATCAGCGGGCAACAGAGATTGTTCCATTAGCCTTATTAAAGAAATATGCGTTAGATTTGATGTGAGATTTACACTTTTAGTGATTGATTTAANATGACTAAATGGCAGCTTTAACTTGTCGTTGTACAAAGAAATCTTCGACCTGATTGATATCCTGTGTGATCGGCATGGCGGGCAAACTCCGCATAAACACTTTGCCGTATGGTTTATTTAACAGCCGTGGATCACACAGGATCAACACCCCATGATCCTGTTCATCACGAATTAATCGACCTATTCCCTGCTTTAACTGAATGACTGCAGAAGGGATCTGAATACTTCGAAACGGATTACCGCCCCGCTCCCGCAGGTTATTGATGCGTGCTTCCAATACCGGATCGCCAGGTGAGGCAAATGGAATTTTATCGATTAATACACAAGATAAAGCTTCACCGCGAACATCTACACCTTCCCAGAAACTGTTGGTGCCGAGTAATACGGCATTACCATGCTGTCGAAACTCCTCCAATAAAGTGGCTTTCGCTCCACTCCCCTGCACCATCAATGGATAATCCAGATCGGCCAGTAATTCTGCTACTTCATGCATTGCCCTATAACTGGTAAACAATAAGAAGATGCGACCCTGACTGTGCAAAATAACTTCTTTAGCAATATCAGCAACATATTGATTGTATTGCCGATTTGATGGTTCAACTGGAATATTGGGTAAATACAAAAGACTTTGTTTTGCGTAGTCAAACGGGCTTTCCCAACTGGCATATTCAGCGTTTTCTATGCCCAGATGCTGACAGAAGTGATTAAACTTGCCGGCAACGGTTAAGGTTGCTGAGGTGAAAACCCATGCTGCCGGTTTTTCTTCCAGCCATTGTTGAAAATGCTGACTAATTTCAAACGGGGTAGCATGTAAAACAAATCCGGTTGGTCGATTATCTAGCCACAGCACCAGGTTATCGTCATTTTGCTCAGAAAATAACTGAATAATATTGACTAACTCTTTAGCTCGAACATGGCATTGCGATAGCCCTGGACTTTGTACTGCCAGGGGTTCCAGCTCTGATTCAAACACTTCAAGATAATCAACTAACTCATTGAAATTATTTTTAATTTCGTCATTAAATAACTGGGTTAACCAGGGTGTGCGTTGTTCGACATTACCAATATGCAAACGTAACGATTGTAATTTTGCCTGGAGTTTTTCTGCGTGCAATCCCAGGGTTTTACTGTCGGCTGCGTGTTCTTGAACCTCCTGCACGGTATCACGACATAATTCAACGATTTGATTACTGCTGATTCGATTACCGAGAAACTGGCCTGCAATCGCTGGGAGCTGATGTGCTTCATCGATTATAAATGCATCCGCTGTTGGTAATACTTCACCCTGCCCTGCAGATTTCAAAGCAAAATCCGACATAAGCAAGTGATGATTAATCACCACAATATCAGCTTCCTGTGCCCGTCGACGGGCTTCCACAATAAAACACTGCTGATATTCAGGACATTGCTGTCCCAGACAGTTATCTACAGTTGAGGTTACTCTGGGCCATAGGTGTGATTGGTTTTCCAGCAAATCTGATTCACTTAAATCGCCATTTTTGGAGCTTTGTGACCAATCACGTAATGACCTTAATGTGTCACTTTGTGAAAGCAATAACGGATCCTGCTCGGCAAGAGTCAGTCGATGATGACATAGATAATTACCACGGCCTTTGAGGATAGCCGCCTGAAACGGTACGGCCAACGCTTTACGCAATGTGGGTAAGTCACTTCTGAATAATTGATCCTGAAGATTTTTGGTGCCGGTGGAAATAAAGACTTTTTGACCCGATAAAATGGCCGGTGCCAGATAAGCGAAGGTTTTACCGGTTCCAGTTCCGGCTTCAGCGACTAAAACTGTAGCAGAGGCCAGAGTATCGGCAATACGCTGAGCCATTTCCTGTTGTGCCTGACGCGGATGATATCCCTTGATTTGCCTGGCCAGAATGCCGCCATCAGCAAAAATCTGTTGTAAATCATCCTGCATAACAACGTCCGTACGACTCCATTAACCAGCCTGGGTAAATCACGTAGCCTGATTATCCCAAATTTCAGGTTCTGCACCATTTTCAGCCGTCCAGATCCGTTCACCGATAATTTTGAATTGGGCGATAGACATGGCGCCGCGTTTTTTACGATTACTCTCACGATCATTCAGTGCTTCCTTAATAACCTGCTTGGAAGCATAAAATATTTCTACCGGCTGATATTCATCATCAAACAATACCAGTAACACCCCATCCCATTCCTGGGCGGGGTTCAATTGACCAATTCGTGGGGTGGATTTACTGGTATCAAAAATGGCGCGACCTTTAATCACCAATTTTTGATCGGCTAATGCGCCACTTTTACCTACGGCGTCATAACTGGAATTTAAATTATCCAGTAACTGCAGATCCAAAGATTTTGCGGCATCAAAACGGGCAATTTCCCCAGTAACTGGCAAAGTGCTGCCAGTTGCCTGACGATAACGTGCGGCCAGTTGTCGCGTTTCATGCATTAATGTATCGATGGAATATAAATCCATTTGTCTCTCTGACCGCCTTTATTCACATTCAAGCATTATACATGGCAAAAAAAAACGGTCTGCCTGCTTTCGCAGACAAACCGTAAATTTTGTCGAGGCTGTGAATAACCTACATACCTACGACCGTCATTTTTGCAAAAAATTCAATTAAGATTTTTTCGCATCCAGTTCTTTCTGATAATACTTATGAACCAGCTTATCCTGATTTTCCAACAGGTAATCGATGCTTGGTTCATGATTCATCGCTTTCTCGATAGCACGCGTTGTAGCACGACGATGTACATCAAATAACGCTTCATGATCCAGGTTTTCAACCGTGGTGATGCCAGGGTTTAACCAGACAGAAACGATGATGCCTAAATCATTGGCTTTTTCTTTAGGGATAGTACCGTTACGAACAGCATCCAAAACACCATTGGCAATTGCACCTTGAACCGTACCCATCAGAATATTGGTGTAGGCGGTATTTTTAACAGTCACTTTACTGACCATAATTGTCGCAGGACGAACCTGAACATCGGTATTCATCAGCGCTAATACGCGCGAGTGACCTTTAACCTGATCACCCATTAAATTGGCAAATGCGGTTCCTACTGGTCCATCCAGTTCGCCGATAACGACTTCTGGTTCCGCGGCAGTTAATGGTGGACCATCAGCGATCAGTGCTTCACCTGTTCGCATCACAATTCTTTCACTCATAAGCTATAGCTCCTTTAATTAGTGAGAGGGTTAGATAGAACAGTTCATTATCCGTGTCTGAACCTGATGTCGCAACCTTATAACCCTTTATGAGTACATAGATGCAGAGTAAACTGCACTGATTTGAGCATGGATTCAGCATGGCCGATATTGCAACACCTTATGAACGCATTGGCGGTGAACCTGCCGTTCGCAAACTTTGTCACACCTTCTACAATATTATGTGTGAGACGCCGCAAACCGAAGTAATCCGTGGCTTACATCCGCAAAACATTCAAATCAGTGAAGATAAACTCTTTATGTTTTTGAGCGGATGGCTCGGCGGCCCCTCACTCTACATAGAAAAATATGGACACCCACGATTAAGAGCCAGACATCTTCCCTTTTCAATCGGTATTGAAGAGCGCGATCAATGGTTGTATTGCATGGCTCAAGCCCTGAAAACCATGGATCTGGATCCATTATTTGCTGAACAGTTAATGAGTTCTTTTGCCCAGACCGCAGATTTTATGCGTAATCGACAGGAAACGGAGTAAACATGCATATTGGCGCGGTCATAATTGGCGATGAAATTCTCAGCGGTAAACGTCAGGACAAGCATTTCAATCAATTGCAAATCATGCTGGCCAAACGCGGTCTTGAACTAAGCTGGACCTTGATTGTTGGGGATGATCCACAACAACTTGAACGAGCTTTGCGTTACAGCATGAGCAGTAACGATCTGGTGTTCAGTTTCGGTGGCATCGGCGCAACACCCGATGACAGAACGCGCCAGACTGTTGCCAAAATTGCCGATGTGCCATTAATCCCTCACCCCGAAGCAACTGCTGAAATCGAAGCGCGGTTTGGCGAGGATGCTTACCCCAATCGTATATTGATGGGCTACCTTCCAGAAGGCTCGAGAATAATCCCCAATACAATCAATCGTATACCAGGTTTTTCTTATGCAAACCATCACTTCACTCCGGGCTTTCCAGAGATGGCCTGGCCGATGGTCGAATGGGTTCTGGATAACCTGTATGCGCATTTAAAAAACCAGCGCCCAGCAACAGAGCAGACTATTTTTGTCCAACGTGGACGTGAGTCGGATTTGTTACCGGTAATGAATCAGATTGTTAACGATTATCCACTTCTGAAATTATCCAGTCTGCCTCATTTGGGTGATCCTCCCCATATCGAATTCAGTCTGCGTGGCGATTTGGATCAGGTTGAACAAGCCATGCAATTGATTAAACAGGCGGTGGATCAAGCGGGTTTTGTCTGGTCCGATCAATTAATCCAGTAAAACCACAGCGGTAAACTCGCCATGCAGAGCACAGTCGTTAATGTTACCGCTGCCGCGTAAAGCGATGTATCCAAACCGTATCGTTCACAAATCACAATACCAAATACCATCGTCGGCATAGCAGCCGATAAAATCACCGTGGTCATAATATCGGTCGGCAAATTCAGAACCTGAGTCACCAGCCAAACACCCGCTGGCGCCATAAATAAGGTAATTGCTGCAACCGGTAATAATAGTGGTAACAGGTTCAATCGCAGGCTCTGCCAGCGAATACTCATGCCCAGTGCTATCAGCATTAATGGCACCACGCCACCAGATAGCGTTTGCAAGGCAGAATGAATAAAATCAGGGCGTTCCACATTGAGCAGATTTAATAGCACTGCAATGGTCACTGCCCATAATGGTGGTATTTTTATCAGGCTTTTTAATGGATGTGAGGACTGATCGTGGCTGCCATAATATCCCGCCATTAACATGCCCACCGTCATCAGTATGGGGGTACAAGCAAATAAATCGTATTGCAAAATAATGGCATTTGACCAGCTGCCAAGCACTTGATCCAATACTGGCAAGCCAAGATAGGTGACGTTGGGAAAAGTTGCCGCCAGGATCAACGCACCTTTTTGAGCATTGGTGACCGGTATCACTTTTAATACCAGCCATATAGACAAGGCTGCTGTCGCCAGACCACTCATTGCCAACAACGATATCTTCATTGAAGTGATATCAAGCGGCGCTTGCCAGATCACATCAATCACCATGGCTGGCAACAGAATATAAAAAACCAGATCGGTCAGAGCCCGGCGATGTGCCAGCGCCGGAATATGCCTGGGAGCCAAGGCCTGCCAAAGCGCACCACAGGCAATTAACACGGCCATTTGCGCCAAAACCATAAACATCGGAAGACTACCTTGAATAGAGGACGGTTGATCGTATCAACCGGTCACTGAAAACAAAAGCCAAAAGTGTATTGTTTTGCCCAATAACACTGGATTTAGCTTGCCTGACGGCAGTTGCACAGGTAATGTTAGCCCGATTACTGGATGATGTTGTAAAACAGCTGTCTCATGCTGACTCCAGCCTGATGATACCTTTAATAATGAGGTTGTTTCTTATGTCTTTATCAAAACAATTACTTATCTTGCTAACACTGATTTTTCTGATTGTGTTCTCAGTAAATTTTGTCATGAGCATGGACAATATCCGTAGTTATCTGCAGGGCGAATCGGAAGTGCATGTACAGGACACGGCAACCTCACTCGGTTTATCACTCAGTCCCCATATGGCTGATGAAACTGATCCGATTTTGCGAACCATGATGAACGCCATTTTTGATACCGGTTATTACAAGGAAATGCGTTTATTGGATGTGGATGGCAATGAATTAATTCGGCTGACAAATCCCGATGAAGTTCGTGGTGTCCCCAGCTGGCTTCCCCGGTTTTTTCCCATCGAAACTGCCACCGCTGTCAGTGAAATAAGTACCGGCTGGAATATTGCTGGCACCCTGCAAGTCACCAGTAATCCCGGTTATGGTTACCTCAAGCTATACGAACAATTTAAATCCACGCTCAAATTTTCATTGTTCATTCTGCTAGGTGCGATTTTGCTGTTGTTGGTGGTGCTGAGAATGACCTTACGTCCGTTAAAAGCCATAACCGAACAGGCAAACGATATTTCTGCTGGGAAATTTACCGTTATTGAAAATTTACCCTGGACCAGAGAAGTACGGTCAGTCGCCAAATCCATGAACAGTATGTCAACCAAAATTGGCAAAACCATTCATCACCTGAATTTGCGACTTGATAAGCTCAATGACAATTTGAATCGTGATCCACTTACAAATTTATTAAATCAGCAAACGTTCAATGTCGATATAAAACAGGCACTCTCCATTGGCGAATTCGGCCATGTTATCTACATCAAATTCGATGACTTGAGTGCAGTGGTGAAAAATCAGGGTAAAAATGCAGTAGATGCACTACTGAAGGATTTTGCCAGCCAGTTGCAACAACTACCCTTTGCCAATCTGCGCAGTTATCGCTGGTACGGATCAGAATTTGCTGTTTTGACAACCGATAGCAATATGCAAGACATAACCCGGATTGCCGAAGAGATTCAGGCTCTGGCCAACGAACTGGGGCAACAATATGAGCATAGCGACTTACTGCATATGGGGATTGTTTCTTATGAACGTAGCAGTGAAGTTGAGCGACTCATGCCAGCATTGATTGAGGCCTATGAGCAAGCACGTTTGATTGAAGCCAATGCCTTTTACATCAAGGAAAACACCTTAAGTTCAATGTCTGAAATGAGCTGGAAAGCTACTATTGAACAGGTAATTAATACAGATTCGGCAATGATTACCTTTACCAACCAGGCTTACAATTACAGTGACACCGCAAAACCCCATCTGGTGATGCGTGAAGCCTTTACCGAAGTTCGTGATGCAAATGGTGATTTACTGCCTATTGGTACCTTCTTTTCAATGGCTGAAGCTTTTGATCTGGTTGAAACACTGGATAAACACATTGTGCAAAAGGTGTTGGACTTGATGGGCGAAGAATCCAATCCGGCTCCTGTGACAATCAACCTGTCTCTGGCATCAATTGCTTCAGCAGACTTCCGCCAATGGCTTGGCAAAGCAGTCATTCAATCAGGCTTATCCCCTGCCCTGTTAGCGTTTAGTGTGACCGCTTATGCTGCGGCCAAAGATCTGGATACATTCACCAATTTCAGCATCTTTGTCAGACAGTTAGGAGCTCACAGTCTATTAAAACGTTATAGCAGCGATGTGATTCCGGTGAATCTGCTGAAAGATCTGCATATTGATTACATTCGACTGGCACGCGATCTGACCACAGATATCCGTAGTAATACCAATAAACCGGACTTGCTCGATATCATTCAGGAAATTGCCCGCTTACTGGAAGTAAGAGTATTGGCAGAAAGTGCAAAAGACGAACAAGACTTTCTCTGGTTACAACAGGCTGGCTTGTTCGGGATCAGTCGTTAATCAATGTTGCTTCGGCTAAAACCTATTGTATTGACCTTACTGCTGGTTTGGTGGCTGCCGTTTTCTGTTCCATTGCTGGCAGAATTACTGATTTCAGAAGCGTTATTGCAACGCATTGAAAATGAATACGATAGTGAGGCCAGACAACGCGTTGAAGCCTGGCAAATATTGATGCAGGAAAATCAGGATTTATCAGAGCGGGAAAAACTCGCGGTAGTAAACGATTTTTTTAACAGTAATGTCCTGTTTGTCGATGATATTTTTTTATGGAATAAAGAAGATTACTGGGCTACGCCGATTGAAATGCTGTCACTGGGAGCTGGCGATTGCGAGGACTACTCCATTGCTAAATATTTCACCCTGAAACAGCTTGGCGTTGATGAAGATAAACTGCGTATCACTTATGTTAAAGCCATTGATCTGAATCAGGCACATATGGTTTTAACTTATTTTGAAAATAAACGCGCCATTCCCCTGGTGCTGGATAACCTGATTAATGAGATACAACCGGCCAGTCGTCGTCAGGATCTGACACCTGTTTACAGTTTTAATGGCACGGGGTTATGGCTGGCCAAATCCCGTGGCGAAGGACAACGGGTGGGTGATGCCTCGCGCTTATCATTGTGGGAAGATTTAGCTGCCAGAATGCGAGCCGAAACAGTTGCGGATTGAAAACAACGTTTGTCGCTACAGCGTCCGGCCAGCAATCTGATTAATCTGTGCAATCTGTTGTTGAATTTCGATTTCCAGTTGCAAAAGTTGGTGGCGATGTTTGTCGGCTATTTCCTGACTACGTAAAAAGCTTGTTAAATCCACCCCACCCATATCAAAACTACGTTGTTGCATATCAACATATTGCTGACTGACCGCATATTGTTCTTTCAATAGCGTTTGTCTCTGTTGCAACGTTTTAAGCGTATCCATCGCGGCAAGCAAGTCAGCTTCAAGCTGACGTTTCTGTTGCTGCTGGGCAATCTGTAAATCGGCTAACTGCCGGCTGGCCTGTGCAATAGCCGGTTGCTGATATTGTTCATCGTTCAGGGCAAAGCTGATGCCCACACCTACGCTGTTGTTATAGGGATCGGCGTGTTCATCCCGTTCACGTTTAACGCCTACAGACAGACTGGGATGTTGAACATTGTCATAACGGGCGTTGGCGATTTCACTGCGTTGTCGGGCAATTTGTTGCTCCAGCTCAGCTAATAATGGATGGGCTTTATCTATTTCAGTCGACAACGGTAAATTTTCTTCAATCACATCCGGTAAGACCTGCTGCCCGGTCAGGTATTGGTATTGATTTAAGCTTTGTTGCAAATCCATCTTTGCCGAAGCCAATTGGGACTGCATTTCCAGATGATGACTTTTTGCCAGCAAAGCTTCTGAACTGGCTAAATCCCCCCCCTCTACCCGATTTTCAACATTGTTAAGCAAGTTCCGGGCATTGTCCCGTAATGTTTCGGCATGGCGAACTTTGGCTGCAGAAAGCATCACTAGCCAAACATGACGTCTTACCTGTGCCGAGGCATCAAGGCGAATTCGTTGTTGATAGTAAGGCAGCTCTGCGGCCAAATGACGTGACAGATTCTGCTGATGACGTTTTTCACCGGGTAGCCAAATCGGCATTTCTACTGAAGATTCCCATTCCTGCAGACCCTCACCACTACCGATTACATCATTGAAATGATTCACCGATAAACTTAAAGGCTCAGCAAATAACTTTCCAGCAAGATCTGAACGGCTTTTTGCCAGCGCATCCATGCTGGATTCAGCTTGTCTGGCAGGGTGCTGGCTGTAAACGTAATCCGTCAGTGTTTTCAGCGTGATAGGATCCGTTTCTTCAGCATTAACGGAGTAACTGACTAAAATTGAGCTTAGTCCGAATAATAAACACAGCATACGCAGTTTCATCTTCTACCCCTTATTCGGTGGTTTGTGTCTTGGCATTACGAAGTTTGGCAAAATTTTCGGAAATGCTTTCGTGGAACGACAATAATGCCGGAATGACAAGTAACACTAAAATCGTGGCAAACATCAAACCAAACGAAATCGATACAGCCATTGGAATCAAAAACTGCGCCTGAGGCGATGTTTCAAATAGTAATGGTGTGAGCCCGCCGATAGTAGTTAATGAGGTTAATAATACTGCCCTTAACCGTAAAACCGAGGCTTCAATAATGGCATTTTGGGTCTCCAGGCCTTTTTCACGTAAGTTCTTGAAAAAGGTCACCAGAATAATCGCATTATTGACCACGATGCCCGACAGCCCAAAGATGCCGAATAACGACAGAATTGTCAGGTCGATATTAAGTAACCAATGGCCGACCAGCGCCCCAATCAAGCCAAATGGAATGGCTGTCATAACCACTAGCGGCCAGCCATATGATGCGAATACCCAGGCCAGAATAATATAGATTAACGCAAAGGCCAGCAGTGTGCCCTGCTTCATATCCCCAATAGTATCGGCCTGTTCTTCTGCCCTGCCCTCAAAAACCACCTGAATACCATAACGCGCCATCAAATCAGGAAGAAATTCTTGCTGTAAATCCGCCAGAATAGTGTTGTTATTGGTCACCTGGCTGTCTACAGTCGCAGTGACATGTACCGCCAGCCGGGTATCGGTATGGCGCAATACATCAAACCCTCGGCGTGCATCAAAGTGCACCACTGAATCCAGCGGCACACTACCGCCATCTGGCAGGCGAATCATAAAATCGTCCAGTGAGGCCTGAGTATTTCGCTGGCTATCTGGAAACATTACCCGAACTTCAACCTCGTCATCACCATCCTGAAAAATCTGTACCAGACGTCCGTCATAAGCCGAGCGTAGTTGTCTGCCAACGTTCTCAACCGTTAACCCCAACACCTCGCCCTGCTCCTTTAGGCGATAAATCAACTGCGACTGACCATAGGGTAAATCATCCTCAATTGCACTCACACCGGGATAACGTTGTAATGCTTCAATAACTTCCCTGGCAGCCGCCTTGAGGTTATCGGTGGTGCCGCCGGTGAGCCGAATATCAATATCACTGCCAGGGGGGCCTCCTCGACGTTCCGATATGGTGAAGGTTTCAATACCTGCAGGCATAACGATTTTCTCGCGCCAGGCATTAATAAATGTCTGATTACGCACATCGCGTTGGTCCGGCGAGGTCAATTCAACCTGCATTGAGGCAAAACGGTCATCCACCTGAGCATCAGACATGCCTCCGGCAGTACCCGCCGCGCCCAACTTACTGGTGGCGACATCAACCAATGGCTGATCCCATTGCTGATCAGTTTGCTGCAATGTCGCCGTGAGATGTTGCAGAAATTTATCAGCCTCGCTGCGCGGTGTTCCGGCAACAAAGCGTGCATTGGCTAATACCGTGGTGCCTTCAGGTGATGGGAAAAAGTTAAAACTGATGCGACCACCTGCCAGTAAACCAAAACTGATGATCAATAACGCCATGGCAATGCTCACCGTTAAGCCACGATTTTTTACTGCATTAGTGACCAATGGACGGAAAAGATCATCACGCAGATAATTGAAAGCATTATCCAGACGCGCACGTATTGCCGAAGGCTTAGCATGATGAATATTTTGAAAGCTATGGCGCAGATGGCCCGGCAGAATCAGAAAACACTCAATTAACGAGGCGATAATCACGCAAATCACCACAAAAGGAATATCGAACAGAATATTGCCAATCACACCACTGATAAGCATTAATGGAATAAACGACGAAATGGTGGTCAGCGAAGAAGATAAAATCGGTGCCAGCATACGTCTTGCACCACCTTCTGATGCTGTCAGTGATGGTTCACCACTCTGATAATGGGCAAATGCATCTTCTCCCACGACGATGGCATCATCAACAATAATCCCCAGCGACATGATCAGACCAAACAGGCTGATCATATTAATACTGCCACCCAGTGCATATAACACGGCCAAAGCTGCCATAAACGATACCGGAATACCTACCGCTACCCAGAAAGCAACGCGCCCATGCAGGAACAGAAACAAAATGCCCAATACCAGTAATAATCCACCCAGGCCGTTTTTTAACAGCAGATTGATCCGTTCTTTAATCAGTTGCCAGCTGGCGTCATAGACTTTGAGCTCAACGCCCTCAGGCAGTGTTGAGGATTTTTCATCCAGCCACTGTTCAAGCACCCGCGCACTTTCCAATGAATCGGCGTTTTCCGTACGTTGTAATTCCAGTTCGATGGCTGGTTGCCCCTGATAAAACAGATTCATCTGTTTACGTAAGGGTCGCCTTTCAATAGTAGCCACATCTTCAAGTTTCACTAATCCATTGGCAAAATCGGACTGCAAAGCAAATTCAGCAAATGCTTGCACATCACGACCTTGATCCAGACTGCGGATCTGCCTTGTGCTTTCATCGTTGCCAATTTCACCAGCGGGTAAATCCTGACTCAGCTGGGCAATACGATCAGCAACCTCATCCAGATCCAGTCCCAATGCTTCCAATTTGGTTTTATCCAGCTGAATGGCTATTTCTTCAAGCGGTAATCCACTGATATTGATCCGCGAGATACCGCGATCCAGCAGCTCATGCTCAATATCATGTGCAAGATAACGTAGGGACGCCAGGTCGCCGGTTTCACTGGTGATCAGAATGCGCGCCACACTTTCATAATTGGTGACCAGAGTAACTTCAGGTTCTTCACTATCCGTGGGTAAATTGCGGATCTGAGCAATTCGATCCTTGACCTGATCCAGTGCCTGCCCCATATCGCTTTTTTCAATAAACTCAAGGGTGACCCGTGACATACCGTAAGATGAGGTTGAGGTCATCTTTTTCACATAATCCACACTGCGAAGTTCCTGCTCTACCTGGCGGGTAATCGACTCGGCGACGTCCTCGGCACTGGCACCACGCCATTCAATGCTTACCGTAATAATATCCAGAGCAAAGGTCGGGAAAAACTGAGTATTAATACGATTTAACGACAGAACCCCGGCGAGGATCATCACCATCATCAACAGATTGGCAGCAACCCGATGTTGGGCAAAGAGACCAATAAAGTCGCGTTTCACCGTGCTATTCATCTTTAATACTTACGGATAACCCATTGATGGCATTTGGTAATTGAGTAGTAATAATCTGATCACCCTGTTGCAAAGCTTCGCTTTGAATCAGCAAGCGGCTTTTGCCATCCTGATTGGAGTAATCACCGATTTTGCTGACTTGCACCGCTTCAAGCTGATTATTACGAACCCGATAAACCCGATCCAAACCATATAAAGCACTGTAAGGAATGGCTACAGTATCCTGCCGAACGGGCAAATCAAGTTGAGCGCTGACAAACTGTCCTGCGGCCAAAGGTCCCGGATCACCTTGTAGGCGGAACAGGCCATCCCGTCCTGCGACATTGGCATTCACCTCACCGCTGAGGCGTTGTAATTCAAATTCATATTGCCGACCGGAAACTTCGGCAGTGGCGGTCAATTGCTGTGTTTCAAGCACTGAATAAATATCCGTCAGATAACGCTGCGGAATGGATGCACGCAATTCCAATTGCTGCATATCATAAAGCGTCATTAAGGCATCACCCACCTGCACCCGGTCACCCTTGGCAATTTGCCGATCCGTGATTCGACCTGAAAATGGAGCTTCGATAATGGTACGACTCAAATCCAGTTCTGCGCGATCCAGTTGTGCCTGAGCCTGTTGACGGTTTGCCTGAAGTTGGGCAATTCGAATGGGATGATCCTGAATATCAAACTGCCGCTGTTTAAGCTCCAGGCTTTGTTGCGCCTGTAAAGAGATGGATTCATCCAATAAAGCCTGGGATGACAACTGGCTCTGTTGCAACTTTTCAGCACGATTCACCGCCGCTTTAGCCAAATCGACTAATTGCTGTTGCGTACCTAACAGGGCTTGATTGCGTTTAAGTTGCGACTTTTCTGCCTCGATCTGTGCATCAATCAGCGCCAGTTCGGCAGCAGCCTGTTCTACCGCCAATTGTGCTTCTCGAGGATCCAGCTCAATCAGCACATCTCCCTGTTCAACATATTCGCCATCAAACACATAAACCTCAGCGACATCTGCGGTAACAGCAGCTCGCAAATTAGCCATTTGCGGGGCTTCAAGACGACCATACAACGTTAATGTTGGTGATAATGCGGCAAAATCAATCGTCTGAGTCTCAACCAAAACACCCTTTACCGGACGATCCTGAACCGGAGCCTGAGGACGGGTACTGATCAACGTACCGAATATTACGATGGCCAATGCCACGACCAGCAAAGGGGGTAACAAACGTTTAATCAAAACCCTACTCCATTAAATTTTCATGGGTGACTTTGGCAGATCACTCCGCTTCTGTCACGATGATTAAGCGTAACGCATCCAATTTGAGTTCAGCCTGGTGCAAATACTGCTGCAACTGTTGTTGTTCCAACTGCAGTGCTTCAATTTCTGCTGGCTTAATATGGGTGTTTTGTTCTGCAAGATGCTGCAGACGGTTCAATTCATGGTCCGTCAGCTCGGTCATTTTACTGATAGCTTGTTCAATTAACTGTTTTTGATGTTTGTCTGCCATTTTTTTACTAGCGTCAATTAAATTATCGATTCGGGATCTGGCGACCTGCACCATCTGCTGAGCAGTATGTTTGGGAATGCGGCCAGCTTGCTGATTCATTTCCTGCTCGGGCAACTGTTCTTCAAAACAACGGCCATTCTCGTCGATAACAATTCGCAGGTAAGATTCAGGAATATACCGCGTAATATTAAACTGCTTCGGTGCAGGACAATGCATTACAAAGGCGACTTCCAGTAACAAACTTCCGGCGGGCACCAGATTACTTTTTAACTGACAGAATGCGGTATTACCCAGATCAGAACTGATCACCGCATCCATTGCCGATAACACCAATGGATGTTCCCAACTCAAAAACGCCATATCCTCGCGGGATAAAGCCCTGGCCCGCTGATAAGTGGCCGTTAAACCGTCTTCTGGCAGGTCAATTTCATCACTTCGTAACTCATCACCACGCTGCAATATAATACTGTCAGCACTGTGTGCCTGTTGCTCCACACCGTAAGCATCAAAGAAATCATCCATAAAAGCAGCCAGTTCCAATGGGCTGCTGGCATCGTCTACCTGCATCAGGATTTCTTTTGCAGCGGCTTCATCATAGGAATTCAATGTGAGCAGTCGGTCCCGTCCCTGACTGAGACTTTCGCGTAATTGCTGCTCTGCCTTTTGGGTTTCTTTAAGCAATTTGGCAAAAGCTTTTTTGTCTTCGGGATGTCTTAGACATTGTTCCAGCTGATCAGCAAATTGTTCACGTAATGCGGCACCGGTTTTACAAACAGATTCAAACGCATTTAAACCCTGCTGATACCAGTCCAGCAACAATTGCTGAGCAGTATCCTGATAAAACGGCAGCACGATGTTGACGGTATTACGCTGGCCGATACGATCCAGTCGACCAATGCGTTGTTCCAGCAAATCGGGATTGAGCGGTAAATCAAATAACACCAGATATGAACAGAACTGGAAGTTACGGCCTTCACTGCCAATTTCCGAGCAGATCAGAATTTGTGCGCCCTCTTCATCATCAGCAAAAAAAGCCGCAGCACGATCGCGGGTAATTAATGTCATCTGTTCATGAAATACGGCGCTACGCACACCATGTTGTAGACGCAGATGTAATTCCAGCTCTTTTGCCGTTTCAGCATTGGCGGTAATTAATAAGGTTTTTTCTCCACGGTGCTGTTTCAGCCAGCTCACCAACCATTCAACCCGCGGATCCAGCTCCAGCCAGTCTTCACCTAAAAGTGTTTCTGGTTGTACCAATTGAGTAAGTTCGCTGTTGGTTTCGGGCAAAAACTGCTCTGGAAAATCCAGCGGATAAGTTGTCAACTGCCGCTCAGGAAACCCTTTAACGGTATCGCGGGTATTACGGAATAAAATCCGCCCGGTGCCGAATTGGTCTAGAAACTGCTGTTTAGCCTGTTCACGTGCTGCTTCAAATTCATCACTGTCAGCCAACGCAGATAACAACTCATCATCCAGATAAGGTTTTAATTGCGCTTTTAAACGCTTGTTTTTATCGAAATCACTGGCTGATTCAACCGCCATCAATTGCTCGAGTAACAGACTGATTTGTTGATAGTGCTGTTGTTCTTCACGAAATTGCGCTAAGTCATAATAGCGATCGGGATCCAGTAACTTCAAACGGGCAAAGTGACTGTCCATACCCAGCTGTTCAGGTGTAGCAGTTAACAATAAGACTGAAGCAATCTGCTCTGCCAGTTTTTCAACCAGTTGATAACCTTCACTGCTCTGATCTTCATGCCACTGTAGATGATGCGCCTCGTCCACTACCAACATATCCCAGCTTGCCTGCAATACATCTGTTTGCATTTCAGGATGATTTTCCAGCGTCTGTAAATCAGTTAATACTAATTGAGCGCTATCAAAGGCATTGCCCTCGTCTAATTCAACCAACGCTTCATAGCGTTCGGCATCAATCACCGTAAAAGCCAGATTAAAACGTCTTAGCATTTCAACTAACCACTGATGCACCAATGCTGAAGGTACAATCACCAGTACACTACTGGCCCGACCCTGCATGATTTGCTGATGCATAATCAAGCCAGCTTCAATGGTTTTCCCCAAGCCGACTTCATCGGCCAGTAAAACTCTGGCAGAAATACGGTTGGCCATTTGTGAGGCAATATAAAACTGATGCGGCAGACATTGGACCCGAGCGCCCAATAGTCCAAATACCGGTGACTGATGTAAACGATGAAAATATTGATGGGTTCGGAGTCGTAATTGGAACTGGCGGTTTTTATCTATCTGACCAGCAAATAAACGGTCTGAGGCCTGACTAAACTGTACAAAGCTATCCAGATCCATCTCATGAATACTGACAGCTTCACCCTCAGCGGTTTCCCCCTGATAAATCACACAGCCATTTAATGGATGTTTTTCACTGATGGTAAAAATCTGTCCCTTACGGGTTTTTACCTTTTCACCCAGCGGATAATCCACCCGGCTCAATGGTGCATTATTAGCGGCGTAACTGCGCTGCTCTTCGGCAGCCGGAAAGGAAATTTCAATTCGTCTTCCAGTGACTTCAATGATGATACCCAGACCTAACTCGGCCTCGCTGTTACTGACCCAACGTTGGCCAACTGCAAAACTTAATTCTGACAAACTGTGCTACCTGATTAATTGCGATGAATTTAGACATTGCCCTACCTGACAGGCGAGCAAAATATGCTGATATGGTAAATTGTCAGGCTGTATTTTCCTATAGTAAATAAGATGTCCAGCCAGTTTTTTATACTTCGCACTCCTTCAATCAGCGAATCGGAAATCAAAAAATCGCGGTTTATTGGCGTAGCTATGCACTGTGACAGTGAACAATCTGCTTTAAAACAGCTTCGACAATTGGCTGCACAGCATGCCTCTGCCAATCATCTGGCCTTTGCCTGGCGGATCCGCGCCGCGGAAGGGTTTATCACCGAACGTTTTTTTGATGCCGGCGAACCATCCGGCACTGCAGGTCGGCCCATTCTGTCACCGTTACAGGGTGAAGATCTGATTAATACGGTGGTAGCGGTCATTCGTTATTTTGGCGGGGTTAAATTAGGCACTGGAGGTCTGACCCGAGCTTATGGAAATGCCGCTAAACAAGCCATCGATGCGGCCGGCAAGCTTCCCTGGGTAGAAATGGCACAACTCAGCTTAAAGATTGATTATAGCCAGTTACAAATGCTGGAATATCAGCTTAAACAGATCAAAGGACGAATTATCGATCAGCAATTTACCGATATGGTCAGCGTGGTAATCGAATTACCCGCTGAGCATCTTATCGCAATTCGCGAACAATTCAGTTCGTAAACGTTATCAAACGCTGGTTGATTTCAACTGTACTGAAAGAAAATTGTTGCTGAATGAACTTCAGGCTATCGCGATGATAGAAAAACACATGAGTAATATCGTTTTTGTAGTGCCACTTGGCAAAATCAATACCCTCATCAAACAGCTGGGTCATACAAAACAGTTTCCCATCCGCCTTAAGCAATGATTTGAGGCGGGCAAATTCAATTGCTGGCTGATGAAAATGTTCAATAACTTCGCAACAGATAATAAAATCATATTGCTGTATTAACACGCTGTTATCCGGATAAAAAACCGGATCATACAACTTTGTCTGATAGCCTTTTTCAGTAATGATTTTACTGATAACAGGTCCAGGCCCCGCCCCAAAATCCAGACCGATTTTGTCAGAGGTAATCTGGCTTAGAATAGCCTCGGTAATTGGTGAGACAAACTGCTGATATCGTGGATCATCAACATCATTTTCATGGGTCAGATATAACGCTGTTTCGCTTTCCCGATCTGGCAGATGCTGTTTGCCCATCTGCAACGCATGACATTCATCACACTGCCAGTAATCGCGACCACGCCAATGATGATAAAAGGCTACGGGCGCGGCGCATAAGCGACAACTATTCTCGATCCACGGGTTCACAACGGTAAAAAGCTGGTCAGCAGTCCTATCAAGCCACCAAATACCCCGCCCCAGACGACCAGCCAGCCCAAATGCTGACGAATCAGGTCCTGAATCATCTGCTTGACCATTAATGGTGTCAGTTCTTCCAGTCGACTGTGAACGATAGCGTAAATCTGCCGATATAAATCATCGCTGACCGGCCCACTGCTAAGCTTTTCCCGCAGGTGCTGCTGAAAGTGTTCGCTATGGGCAATGTCATTCAACGAATGCTGCATTTTACGAACAAAAGGTTCTTTCAATGGATTAAGCGCCTTGGCTCCGCCGACCATTGATAACATGCTGCCAAATGATGACTCCATAATGGTTGCCACCAGATTATCAAACACCGGATTCAGGTCAGTTTGATCGATGATTTCGGAAAAATCGAGTTGATGATCGCGCTTATCATCGAGCATCTCGCTGACAAAGCGATCCAGACTTTGCTGATTAAAAAACTGTTCCATTACCAGTTTTTCAATCGCTGTGCGAAACTCACTGAAGCGTGCTGTAATGACACCGGATCCATACAATCCAGGTACTTTCTCAAACAGCATATGAATGGCCAGCCAGTTCGTTATCCCTCCGGCCAAGGCAAACATTCCCATTGATAAAACCGGTTCACGCCAGGGAGTGTCCAACAATAAACCTACGCCAATCACTGCGGCCGCGCAGAGATTGGTTAATAAACTCTTATTCATCGTCAGTTAATTCTATTCAGTCTTTAGTCCAGCGGGTTAATGCTTCAATGATCTGTTGCGCCTGATCGCGGCTGGAGATATTGAATTTTGAACGTTGGCCATACTCACCATTACGTTTTTGATAGCGACGGATCGTATATTTATCAGGACCAAACTCGCCGGTTTTGCGATCCAGATCCTGATAACGGAACATCACTGTTGCCCAGGCACCTTTGGTAAGAACAACCTTATCGAGTTCCTTGACGGTGGTCACATCGCCTTCCTGATAGGTCACCGTTAACTCATCAACTGTTTCTGACATAGTGTTTATATTCCTTTGATTTAATTAAAAAACTGTTTAAGCGCAGTGTATAAATGCGAAGTGTCCTGGCTGCCGGCAAGCTCTCGAATCGAATGCATGGCAAAAGTTGGTACACCGATATCCAATGTGTGAACGCCAAGGTTACTGGCAGTTAACGGCCCGATTGTACTGCCACAGCCCATATCCGTTCGCACCACAAAATCCTGCACCGGCACATCAGCCAGTTCACAAAGCTGCCGGAAACGTGCACTGCTTTGACTGTTAGTAGCATAACGTTGATTGGCATTACTTTTAATCACCGGTCCTTTATTCAGGATGGGGCCATGTTGTTCATCATGCCGATCAGCATAGTTGGGGTGAATGCCATGCGCATTATCAGCAGAAATTAATAAGGAGTGCTGGATAATTCGTTGATAGCTTTCATTATCCTGGGCCAGACGCTGCAGAACGGCGGGCAAAAAGGTTCCTTGTGCGCCACTGGTCGACACACTGCCGACCTCTTCATGATCTGTGCATACCAGTAAATTGGCCTTATTTTTCGATCCAGCCAATAACGCCTGCAGACCAATATAACAGCTCAGCAGATTGTCCAGTCGCGCCGCACTGATAAAGTCTTCATTGATACCAACCAGTGCCGATGGTTGCGTATCGTAAAAACAGATTTCGTAATCCAGCACTTTACCCACATTCAGTTCACCCTGCTCGGATCTGAGCTGTTGCTCGAGTAAGGCACGGAAATCCGGTTTATCGCCCTCTTCGGTCTGCAGCACTATCGGTGGCAGATGCAGCTGCGGATTAATACTGCGATTCTGATTGACGTCCCTATCCAGGTGGATGGCCAGACTGGGAATAGTTGCCACAGGCTTTTTGAAATTAACCAACGCATGGCTTAATTGACCATCGGCATCAACAAAGCTTACGCGTCCGGCCATCGATAAATCCCGATCAAACCAGGGGTTTAACAGGGCTCCACCATATACTTCAACACCCAGCTGCCAGAATGAATTTTTTACCGTGCCCGGTTGTGGTTTGACTTTTAAACAGGGACTATCGGTATGCGCTCCCACCATTTGAAAACCGGCTTCTGCCAGATTGATATCGGGCAGGTTAAACGCAATTATGGAGGAGTCATTGCGGGTTACATAATATCCACCGGTCGATAATGTTCCCCAACTTTCTTTTTCATTGAGCTGTTTGTATCCAGCAGCCTCCAAAGCCGCTTTCATATTGGCTACCGCATGAAACGGTGTGGGTGAGGCATCAATAAAATCAAGTAAACCACGATTGAGGTTTTGGGGAGACATGCTGCTCATGATGAATTCCGGAGTATGAAACTGGACGATATGTTAACGATTTTGTCGCATCAATGTGACAAATTCAGCCGATTGTTTCAATCTTCTATGATTTGGCCACGATAAATCCGTTTACTTTTAGGCTTTGCAGAAGGTTGTTTGTCAACCGGTTGGGAGGGACTCTTAACCCTATCTGATGTTGAGTCTGTCTGCCCTTTTTCAACAACCAGATGACCACGATACATACGTGGAGTTTTAGAGTGACTGGAAGAGTCAACATTTTCAGATCTCGCCTGGCGTCGTAATCCCAGCGCGGCGAAAATATCTGCTTGATCTTCAATGCTGGCACGTCCACTTAATGGCATTTTCAGCGTACTGTTAAAACTGGTTCGTTCAATGAGTAGTCTTGGCAGTAATCTGGCAACCTCAATACCTTTTACTGAACCAAATGCCATCGCTTCAATTTGACCCTGTTCGAAAATAATATGGCAGGCTTTGTTATCGGCAGTCGTTAAAAATAACGTGCCGCTTTTTTGCTCGTTACATAACGTCAGAAGCAGCTTCAGAATTTCCGTTGTCTCAAGCATAAATCCCTCATTCTGTATCGTCCTGTTTTTTAGCTCGGATAATGCGCCGGGCATTACCGCCATGTAAACGACAACGATCAGCTAAAGCGCCCAGCGACCATGCTTCAGGCTGACGGATCGCCACTGATCGTTTGCACTTCTTACCGCCTGGTAATCGTGCACCACATGGTGGACGATAACGTTTGATCTTTTCCCATCCTTCCAGGGTTTGGGTGGCTTTACGAATGACTTTTACTTCCCGGGGTGACAGGCTGTTTTGGTCGACTGGACGTGTTTTTTCATCAGTGTGTCGCCACCAGTAACGCACCACTGGCAATGGCAGTCCAAAACGACGAGCCAAATCATCTGGTTTTCGGTAAATTTCCATCTCAAGCAGCGTCAATGCAGCTTGTTCCAGACGGGCAGTAAATTCGCGACTTTCTTCAGGTGTCATGCGGGTAAACAGGTGGCTGCAACGCAATAACCTCTTCGGTTAGATCTATATCTTCTGATTCGCTAATAGCCACATTGCGAACAGAAACTCCTGCATCAATCACACTTTGCGGATCACCGGTAATCAATGGATGCCATTCTGGTAACGTTTCGCCTTCAGCAAGTAAACGGTAGGCGCAGGTATCGGGCAACCAGTCAAAAAAGTGTGCCTGCTCGACGCTAAGTTGAATACAATCTGGCACAGTCTTTTGCCGATTAGCATAATCCTTACAGCGACACGTTGAAATATCCAGTAATTCACACGCCACACGTGTGTAATACATCCGGTCATCGGCATCATCTTCAAGCTTATGCAGACAGCAGCGCCCACAGCCATCGCAAAGGCTTTCCCATTCGGTATGTGTCATCTGTCCAAGACGTTTGTGTTTCCAGAACTCGGTAGATGTTTTATGCTGGTCAGTCATGAATCAATCAGTCTTATTGTCTTCGCTGCTCAGTACGCTGATACAGCAATTTGATCCGCAATCTGTATTGGTTGCGGGAGAGTCGGCCAAGCTATGCCTGAACGACTGTCAAGATACCAGATCAGAGACGCTGGCGACACCATTTGAACAAGCACAACTGAAGCAAATTCACAGTGTCGATCTGGCGGTCATCAGCGACTTGACGGAAACTTTACCGTTACAGGCCGGGCAACAATGGCTGGGCTATTTACGCAATTTACATGCACCGCATATTATTCTGATTACCAATCCTGCGCTGGCGCAAAAACAGGGATGGCAATTTCGCGATTATCTGGCCATGGGCCTGCATCATATTGCCGGAACCAGTGATGGATTACAGGTGTTCAGTTATGCTATTGAAAATTACCAGCCCAAACGTGACTGGCTGAACAGTCGTTTCTGGGCAAATCCGGAAAACTATGACAAATATCGTTGGTAGGCTGTCATCAGATTGTCATCAAATCCCTCTAGTTTGCTTGGGGGTGTCGGGTTACAGAAACACTAAACAAGCTTATCGTTAATTAACCTTCAAACAAGCCATCAAAATGGAAAACATGGAAACACAAATTGATCTGAACAGCTCCGACCTTTACCTGAATCGTGAGTTGAGTCTGCTGGAGTTCAATTGGCGCGTATTACAACAGGCCCTTGACCCCACTGTGCCATTGCTGGAAAGACTAAATTATCTGTGTATTTCCAGTACCAATCTGGATGAATTTTTTGAAGTACGCGTTGCCGGTCTGATCCAACAAATCGAAATTGGGGATCCCTACCTGGAAGCTGATCAAATCAGCGCTCAGGAAGCATTAAGGTTGATCAGCATACGTGCCCATGAATTGGTTGACGAGCAATATTCGGTACTTAATGATGAGTTATTACCATTATTGGAGCAGGAAGGCATTAAGGTCTTGCCAAGACCAATGTGGACAAGTGAACACAGTGCCTGGCTGGAACAGTATTTTCGCGATGAAATTCAGCCTATCCTTAGTCCTATTGGGCTCGACTCCTCCCATCCATTTCCCCGATTACTCAATAAAAGTTTAAATTTTATTGTATCGATGGATGGCAAAGATGCTTTTGGTCGCAATATTGGTTTTGCCATTTTACAGGCCCCCAGAGCGCTACCACGGGTGATTCAGCTACCTCCGGAATTATGTGAACCTGGGCAATATCACTTTGTATTTTTATCATCGATTATTCATGCGTTTGCCGATGATCTGTTTTTTGGGATGAAGATCAAGGGCTGTTATCAATTTCGTGTTACCCGAAACAGTGATTTGGCCATTGATACTGAAGAAACCAGTGATTTGCTGGCAACCATAGCGGATGAATTGACACATCGTAATTACGGTGACGAAGTTCGACTTGAGATTGCCCATAACTGCCCTGAAGAAATGGTTAATTTCCTGCGTGATCAGTGTGCGATGCACCAGGATAACGTTTATCTGGTCAATGGCCCGGTCAATTTAAGCCGTTTACAGGCTTTGCATTCCATGGTTGAGCGTTCGGATTTAAAATTCAAACCCTTTACTCAGGGAAGACCCAATGGTCTGACATCAGAGGTGGAAATTTTTGGGCTGTTAAAACAGAAGGATGTGCTTTTACATCATCCCTATCAATCGTTTACCCCCGTTATTGATTTGATAAAACAGGCTGCTTCCGATTCCAGCGTGCTGGCTATCAAACAAACCTTATATCGTACAGGTGCTGTTTCACCGATTGTGGATGCGTTGGTCGCCGCTGCACATGGCGGCAAAGAAGTCACCGTGGTGATTGAGCTGCGGGCGCGTTTTGATGAAGAGGCTAACGTTGCGTTGGCATCCAAGTTACAGCAGGCGGGTGCCCATGTCGTCTATGGTATTGTTGGTTATAAAACTCATGCCAAAATGTTACTCATCCTGCGTCGTGAAAATAATAAATTGCGTCGTTATGTGCATCTGGGCACCGGAAACTACCATCGTAGTACTTCTCGTATCTATACCGATTATGGGTTATTGACCTCAGACAAGCAGATTGGTGAAGACGTTAATAACCTGTTTATTCAGCTGACCAGTCTTGGCAAAATTCCCAAAATGCATAAATTGATGCATGCGCCTTTCAATCTGCATCAAGGTTTACTGGATAAAATTGATCGCGAAATTGCGCATGCCGAAGCAGGCAAAAATGCTCGCATTATCGTCAAGGTCAATGCGTTGGTCGAGCCGGAAATGATTAATGCCTTCTATCGTGCTTCTATTGCCGGCGTTAAAGTTGATTTGATTGTTCGCGGCATTTGTACCTTAAAACCCGGGGTTCCAGGCGTCTCGGACAATATCCAGGTGCGTGGCATCATTGGACGGTTTCTCGAGCATACCCGGGTATTTTATTTCGAAAACGATGGACAGGTTGAAATCTGGGCTGGTAGTGCCGATTTGATGAAACGTAACCTGTTGCGTCGAGTGGAAACTTGTTTCCCGATTGAATCCAAACGGCTGCAAAAACGCATAATTGCCGATTTGAATTTGTATCTTGCTGATAATACACAGGCATGGATCCTATCCGCTGATGGTCGTTACCAACGTGCAGCCCGTAACGAAGGAGATGAAATGATCAGTGCGCAGAACACCCTTTTGGAAGAATTAGCGAAAGTCAATTAATCATGCAAATCATCGCATTCTTTAATCTGAAAGGCGGCGTCGGTAAAACCACGTCTGCCGTTAATATCGCCTGGCAGGCTGCTAATGAGGGTATTCCTACTCTGTTGTGGGATTTGGATCCTCAGGGTGCTGCCAGCTGGTTGTTACAACGCAAAAGCAAGTCCAAAGCGGAAGCCAAAAAACTGTTATCTGGCAAAACACCCATCGGTGAATTAGTCAAAAGTACCGATTTTCCATCGCTGGATATTATTCCTGCAGATTTTTCATTCCGGCAAATGGATTTGGATCTGGCTAAAGCCGGAGATAAAAAAAATCAACTCGCCAAACTGTTAGCCCCGTTTGGCGAAAGCTACTCGCTAATCGTGCTGGATTGTCCGCCGAGTTTTTCCGAACTGACTGAGCAGATGTTCGCTGCGGCTGATGTGATCTATGTACCGATTATTCCCAGTCATTTGTCGATGCGAACATTTGAACAGACACGTGACTTTTTTAAAGAAAATAATCTTAAGCCCAAACGTCTGCATCCTTTTTTCACCATGGCAGATCGCCGTCGCAGTCTGCATCGCGTCATGCTGGCACATCCACCCAAGATGCTGAAACATGGTTTGCAAACAGCCATTCCCTACGCCGCCGTAGTCGAAAAAATGGGAGATGTCAGAGCACCTTTAGCTGCTTTTGCTGCCAATTCGACTGTGAATAAAGCCTACGAAGCACTATGGCAGGAAATTAAAGCCACCCTCGACAGTTCAAGCTGATTTTTGTATGCGCCAGCAATAATGGATTTTTGAATTTCTTTCAAAATCAGCTGGTAAGGTTGCCTTGCTAATGTCTTTTATCTCCAATCCTTTCAACGCTGAGGTATCCAGTTTGAAATCACGCCGGTTGGTGGAGAAGAAAATTTCGCCCCCCGGATTTAATAAGCCAGCAACTTTGTGCAGCATATCGCTATAGTCACGCTGAATATCAAATACCCCTTCCATTTTGTTGGAGTTGGAAAAGGTAGGAGGATCAACAAAAATCAAATCAAAGCGTAGATCCTGTGTTGCGGGTTCATTTAACCAGGCCAATACATCAGCACGAATAAATTGATGCTGCTCACCAACAAAGTTATTCAATTGCATATTATCCCTGGCCCAGCCAAGGTAAGTATTTGACATATCTACGGTGGTAGTGGATTTAGCTCCACCTGCAGCAGCATAAACCGTCGCACTGCCGGTATAGGCAAACAGATTCAGAAATGCTTTGCCTCTGCTGTTTTCAGCCAGCATTTGTCGGGTGATTCGGTGATCCAGAAATAATCCGGTATCCAGATAATCCGTCAGATTAATCCAGAATCGCAAATCATTTTCCCGTACTTCAAAACGCTGGCGTAAAGCCGCCTGCGACTCATACTGGTTTGACCCACGTTGTTTCTGGCGTAACTTCAGCGCAACTTTATCGTCCTTTACACCCAACACAGCCGGAATGATTTGCATGACTTCATCGAGACGTTCACTGGCTTTTAACGGATCGATATCCGCTGGCGGTGCATATTCCTGCACATGTACGTAGTCTCCATAGACATCAATAGCCACAGCATAATCTGGTAAATCAGCATCATAAACCCGGTAACAATCCAGCTGGTTTTTGCGTGCCCATTTGGCTAAATGCCGAACATTCTTTTTCAATCGATTAGCGAACATCTCCGCTTGTGGAGAAACATTTTCCACCACCGATGAATTAACAGCAGGCTTTGCTTGGGTTTTCGGCGTTTTATCCCACGGTGAGGGTGATGCCGCCATTTCCTGCTGCACCGGTTTGGCATCGCGGCGTAATGGTTTGGGAGCACGATATGACAAGCCTTCACAGGCAATCGGGCCATTGTCAAAAGGCTTACTGTCAAATAGAGTGAGACCGGTCAATTTACCCAGCTGGGCGTTGTCAGTAATAATAGTAGTTCGCCATGCCGGTAGATAGTGATTTACTAAATCACCAAGCTCTTCGTAAACATTATGTAACGAAGTAGCATCCCCAATACGTTGCCCGTATGGTGGGTTTGAAACCACTAGCCCAACATCAGGTAAGGTTTGAGCTACCGTTGCCCAGTTCTGCAGATCACGATGGATAACCTGAATACGATCACTCAGTCCGGCGGCTTCTATATTGGCCTGGGCTGCAGCAACGGCAGATTTATCCTGATCGCCGCCCATTATCATTGGCAAACGCGCCAGTCCACTGAGGCGTCTTCTTTCAGCATCCGCCTTTAATTGCTGCCAGGCAGCTTTATCATGCTGCTTCCAGTAGAGAAAACCAAAATAATCTCGCTGTAAACCCGGCGCAATATCGGCCGCCATCAATGCTGCTTCTATCAAAAAGGTACCACTACCACACATCGGATCCAGCAATGCCCAACCTTCACGGGCAAGCTTTGGCCACTCAGCAGAAAGTAATATGGCTGCCGCCAGATGTTCTTTTATTGGAGCATTCGTCTGACTGACGCGGTAGCCGCGTTTATGTAAACTTTCGCCGGATAAATCAATACTGACAATCGCCTGGTTATGTTTAAGGTAGACATTCACCCGCAGATCCGGTTGATGCAAATCAACGGAAGGTCTTTTACCCGATAATTCGCGCAGTCGATCTACGATGGCATCTTTCACTTTCTGCGCACCAAATTGGGTATGATGAATTTTCGAACGAAAACTATTGAAATCAATTGCCAGAGTGGTGTCTTCAGCATCGATATGCTCTTCCCAGGCGAATTCTTTAATCCCGTTATAAAGCTGATCAGTCGTTTCGGCGGTAAAGTGTGCGATTGGCATTAGCACTCTGACCGCGACGCGTGACCATAAACAGACCTGATAGGCTTCCTTTAGACTTCCGGTGAAACGAATGCTACCTGCCTCTGTTTTGTACTGTTTGATACCGATTTGTTTGAGTTCGGTTTCCAGCAACGGCAACATGCCCCGTGCTGCGGTGACGGTGAACTTGTGTTTAGTCATGAAACTATCCTGATATAATCACAGCATTTTAATACAGGTAGCTCTCCACATGGCAGTCAATGATAAACAACGCCGATATCTGAAAGGATTGGCTCACCCGCTAAAGCCAGTCGTAATGATTGGTAACGCGGGTCTTACTGAAAACGTACTGGCTGAAATTGAAAATGCTTTGGCCTATCACGAGCTGATTAAAGTCCGAGTCAGCGGCCAGGAAAAAGCTGATCGTAAGCAAATGCTCGATGAGATTGCGGAAAAAACCGGTGCAGATTTAGTCATGGTAATCGGTCATATTGGTGGTTTATATCGCCCGGCTGATAAACCTGTCATCCAGTTGCCGGGTTAATTACAAGGACAATTCATCTTGATACAAAAACCCGCTGAAACTGAACAGAAACTTGCCTCCATTATTGCCGAGCGATGGAGTGGCAAGGCTTATGATGCAACACAGGCCGTCAGTGATGACGTCATCATGGCTCTTTGTGAAGCAGCTTTATGGGCGCCCTCCTGCTATGGCGAAGCACCATGGCGTTACGTTATCTGTAATAAATTCAAAGACGAAATAAGCTGGCAAAAAACCTTGGATTGTCTTGCTCCGGGCAATCAGGAATGGGCGGTAAATGCACCGTTATTAATCGTGACGGCATCCCTGCCCCATTTCACTCACAACGGCAGCGAAAACCGTTGGAATGGATATGATACTGGCGCCGCCAGTCTTAATTTATGTTTACAATCAACCGCATTCGGTCTGATGTCTCATCAGATGGGTGGATTTGATGCTGATAAATTACGAGAGGCTTTAGCCATACCAACCACGGTAAACCTTTGGTCGGTAATTGCTATTGGTTATCCTGCTGCGCTGGATACGTTGAGTGCTGAAGTGTTAGAACGGGAACTAAAAGCCAGACAGCGACGTCCTTTAAACGAACATTTTTTTGAAAATCGTTGGACCGATTAAAACTTATAACAATGAAATTGAGGTAAGTAAAATGAAATCAATGGTGATTATCACAGTCCTGAGTTTATTCAGTAGCGCCGCTTATGCATACGATAAAATTTATTTGAAAAGACTGCTGGAACAAAACCAATGTCACCATTGCAATTTAAGTGAAGCACCACTTGCAGATCATGATCTGGAAGGTGCTGATATGAGTGAAGCCAATCTTAAGGGAATTATTCTTACCAATGCCAATGTAAAAGGGGCATGGTTTACTCATTCACGTATGCAGGGGGCACAGCTTGAAGGGGCAGATCTGCGTAATTCCCTAATGGATTACGCCCAGTTGATGGATGCCAATCTGAAAAACGCCAAACTTGATGGTGCGCATTTGATTTTTTCAGACATGAGTGGCGCAGACCTAACCGGAGCATCAATGAAAGGCGTTCATGATCGAGGGATTAAATTCTGCAACACCACGATGCCTGATGGTAGCGTAAATAATGATGGTTGTTAGGTTAGAAAGAAAAGCATAGTTACTGCATTATCTCTTTCAGGATGTCGTAATAAGCCTCAATTAATGTTGCTGATAAAAGATAAATCGAGCCCAGGTTAATAGTCCCGATATTTAGAGAAAAATTCCCGGTAAATTACTCCTGACATTCGTCGCAGTAATCGCTAGTATATGGCGGACAATTCAGCCATAGGAACCTATTTTGTTTTTGAAAAAAATCGTCTTCGTTTGTTTGTTGGTACCTGTTTTATCTCACGCTGCGCCCGTTACGTTGATTCTGACCAACGGTGATCGTTTGCAAGGTGATTTATTAGAACGTAATCAGGAATCCCTTACTATTAAACATCAGCTGCTTGGTGAAATGATCATTAACACCAATACAGTTTCCGAAATCAAAACAGATTATGAAGCTCTGGCTCAGCAGACCCCAACGGATGACACCCCCATTATTGAACCGGCTGACCTTGCTGAGGCTGAACCAGAAGATAATGGCCTGCTGGGGACCGGCTGGTTAACAAACTGGGAAAGACGTTTTGATTTGGGGCTGGCGGGCAGCCGTGGAAAATCTGATAACAGTCAGGTTAATGTTGCATTTAATGCTGACCTGGCAACCGAAAAAACCCGGATTAACAGCCGAACGGCATATTATTATGCTAAGTCTGAAGAGGAAACTTCCGACAACAGCTTTTTTACCTCAATTAACCGCGACTGGTTGAAACCTGAGACACCATGGTTCATGTTTGCTGGTGGGCGATTGGATGTCGATAAATTCAAGGATTATGATTATCGGCTCAATGCCAACGCCGGTTATGGTTATGAATTTGCCAATACTGATGATTGGTTATTCGTTGGACGTTCCGGTGCGGGTTTTAACAGAACGTTTGGTGGTGAACGTGAAGAATTTACCCCTGAAGGCTTGTTAGGTCTCGAAACACGCTGGCGCATTAATACTGCGCAACGTTTAGCTTTAGCCAATACGTTTTATCCTAGTTTCGATTCTTTCGATGCCTACCGGAATGTCACCACATTTGATTGGATTCTTGACTTGGATGAACGTGCTGGCGTAGCGTTAAAAGTCGGCATGACCAATGAGTATGACTCTGAAACCGAAGATGAAATTAGTAAAAACGATTTCAAATATACTTTGTCGCTGTCATGGAGTCTCTAAGGCTACGTTGTTTAGCCTAATACGTCTCCAGTAATGGAAGCAATGAACACAGTTCAACCGTTCTGATTACGCGTTTTCAGATGCTACTCTGTATACTGACGCTGAAAATTATTAAGCTCGAAGCTTCCAAGTAAATTGAAAATTAGTGAACAATCAACAGCAACAACTTAAAACTCAAATAAAAAATACCATGCTCGCCGACCAGCACAAACTGCGTCGGCGATTAGTGCAGTTACAGAATAAATCCGCCAATGAGAGCGAATGGCTGAATCTGCAGCAACAGATTGAACGTTCAAATGAGCGCTTTCAGTTTCGTTTGAACAACCTTCCAAAGCCCTCCCTTAATGCTGATCTTCCCGTTATTGAAAGAAAGGAAGATATCGCAAAAGCCATTCAGCAGCATCAGGTCATTATTCTTTGTGGTGAAACCGGTTCCGGTAAAACCACGCAGTTACCTCAAATATGTCTTGAGCTGGGTCGCGGTGTTGGTGGTCTGATTGGTCATACTCAGCCGCGACGTATTGCCGCCCGGACTGTTGCAACACGTATTGCTGAAGAACTAAAGTCTCAAATCGGTGAAGCGGTTGGTTATAAAGTCCGGTTTCATGATCAGGTAAAAGCCGATAAAAGCTATATCAAACTGATGACAGACGGTATTTTGCTGGCTGAAACGCAAAACGACCCCTACCTGAATCAATATGACACGCTGATTATTGATGAAGCGCATGAACGCAGTCTGAATATTGATTTTCTATTGGGTTATCTCAAACAACTGCTGCCGAAACGCCCGGATCTGAAACTGATCATCACCTCGGCAACTATTGATACTCAACGATTCTCTGAGCATTTTGACAATGCACCGGTGATCGAAGTCAGTGGCCGCACTTATCCTGTTGAAATCCGCTATCGTCCATTATTAAGTCGTGATGATGACAGTGAAGATCTGGATTTTGTTGACGGTATCGTTCAGGCAGTAGATGAATTATGTCGAGTCGGGCCAGGTGATGTACTGATATTCCTCTCGGGTGAACGCGATATCCGTGATGTCTCTGAAGCACTTCGCAAACATCATCCGCCCAATACCGAAATTCTGCCATTATTTGCCCGACAATCAGCCAGCGAGCAGAACCGTGTGTTTAAAACCGGTGGCCCGCGACGTATTATTCTGGCGACCAATGTAGCGGAAACGTCGTTGACCGTACCGGGTATTCGTTATGTCGTTGATCCCGGTCTGGCGCGTATCAGCCGCTACAGTGTACGAAATAAAGTGCAACGTTTACCGATTGAGAAAATATCGCAATCGAGTGCGAATCAGCGTTCCGGTCGTTGTGGTCGTGTTGCCGCCGGGGTTTGTATTCGTTTATACGATGAAGAAGATTTTGCTGCCAGACCGGCATTTACCGATCCGGAAATTCTGCGTACCAATCTGGCCTCAGTTATTTTGCAGATGACCGCATTAAAACTGGGCGACCCGGCTAAATTTCCATTTATCAATCCCCCACCACCGAAGATGATCAACGATGGTTATCGGTTGTTGGAAGAACTCAATGCTGTAAATGGCAAACGCCAAATAACCGAAACAGGTCGTCAGCTTGCCAAATTACCAATTGATCCGCGTATTGCCAGAATGATTCTGGCGGCAAATGATCAAAACAGTCTGAATGAAGTGCTGGTGATAGCCAGTGCCCTGAGTATTCAGGATCCACGAGAACGTCCGATGGATAAACAACAGGCTGCAGATGAAGCACATAGCAAATACAAAGACGACCGATCAGATTTTTTAGCGTTTCTTAAGCTATGGGATTTGTATCATGACCGTCAGAAACACTTAAGTCAGAACAAATTTCGCAAATACTGCAAAGAAAACTTTCTGTCTTTTCTGCGTCTGCGTGAATGGCATGATATTTATCAGCAACTGCATGTGCAAACCACACAGATGGGCTTCAAACCTAATCAGCAACCCGCTGAGTATCAATCCATTCATCAAGCCTTGCTCAGCGGTCTGTTAAGCAATGTGGCCATAAAAGCTGACCAGCATAGTTATGCCGGCACACGTAATCTGAAACTGAAAATTTTTCCTGGCTCAGCATTACATAAAAAAGGTCCTAAATGGATCATGGCGGCCGAGCTGGTGGAAACTGGACAACTCTATGCCCGGATTGTCGCCAAAATTGAACCCGAATGGATTGAACCCATTGCAGGAGATCTGGTTAAACGCCAATACAGCGATCCGCACTGGGAGAAAAAACCGGCTCAAGTAGTCGCTTTTGAAAGTGTCAGTCTCTATGGATTACCCATAGTCAACCGTCGAAAAATTCACTATGGACCATTGGATCGCCCTACTTCCAACGAGATATTTATCCGTGAAGCTCTGGTCAATGGTGATTTCAACTGTCAGGCCAAATTTTTCCAACATAATCGCCAGCTGATTGATGAAATTGAACTGTTGGAGCAAAAATCACGGCGACGTGATGTGCTGGCAGATGAAGACACTCTGTTTGCTTTTTATCATGAACGTATTCCTGACGATATTATCAATGGCCACGGCTTTGAAAAATGGCGTAAACAGGCAGAAAAGAAAGACCCTCAGTGTTTGTTTATGAGCCGTGAAATTCTGATGCAGCACAATGCTGATCAGGTTACGGTCGATAGTTATCCGGATCAGTTGCTGGTGAATCGTGTTCCGTTGCCACTTGAATATCATTTTGAGCCAGGCAAGCAACATGATGGTATTACCCAGACGATTCCGCTGTCACTGCTCAATCAAAGTGATCCGGAACGTTATGAGTGGTTAGTGCCAGGCTTATTACGTGACAAGGTGATTTTTCTGCTAAAAAGCCTGCCTAAATCCTTGCGCCGTCATTTTATTCCTGTGCCGGATTATGCCGATCGGTGCCTGAAAGCATTAACGCCTTATGAAGGAGCATTGTTACCTGCTTTAACTGAGCAATTACGTAAAATGACAGGAGTTGAAATCAAAGCAGATGATTGGCGGCAGGAAGACCTGCCACTGTATCTGAAAATGAATTTTAAGCTGGTTGATGAACAAGGCGAACTGCTGGCAGAAAATCGTGATTTAAATCAGTTAAAGCAGGACTGGTCAAAAGAGGCTGCTGCCAGTTTCCGTCAGTTACCCGATTCTGAATATGAAAAATCCGGGATGACCGGCTGGGACTTTGATGCTTTTCCGGAGCATATTGTGATGCAGCAAAATGGCCTGGAAATGACGGCCTATCCTGCCCTGGTAGATCGTGGTGATCATGTGGATCTGACCCTGATGGATACCTTGCAGCAAGCTAAATCATTCTCAGCTATAGGATTGAGAAGACTATTTATGCTGGCTGAAAAAGATAACGTTAAATATCTGCAAAAAAACCTGCCGGATATACAGAAGATGTGCCTGCATTATGCCAATGTACCAGCTGCGCCATTTGAAGAGAACAAAACCCAGCAGATTTCACCATGCGAGCAGCTGAAACAGGATTTGATAGCCGTTGCCTTTGATCGGTGCTTTCTGAAAGATCAGGACTGGCCACGAGACAAACAACAGTTTGAACAACGCTTACAACAACGTAGAAGTGAACTCATTAATATTGCTAATCAGCTTGCCAGACTGATTGCCGAACCATTAAGTGAATATCATGCGATTGCCAAACGGTTGTCTGGAAATATTCCTCTGGCTGCAATGCATGCGGTTAAAGACATCCGTGAACAATTAAACTATCTGCTGTATCAGGGATTTGTGCATCACACGCCGGATGAGGCTTTACAACGGTTACCCGCCTATTTTCGGGCCATCGGTGCGCGTCTGGATAAACTGAAAACCGATCCAGCCAAAGATCGTCAACGGCAAATGGAAGTCCAGCCCTACTGGCAACGTTATCTGACCAATATCAAACGTGCTGATAATGAAGCAATGCAACAATATCGCTGGATGATTGAAGAATTTCGTATCTCGGTATTTGCCCAGGAAATTGGCACTGCCTATGCCATATCAGCCAAACGTCTCGATAAGCAATGGGCAGAATGTTAAATCTTTAACCTTTCATCACCCATTCAGTCGCAGTTCAGTTAAGTATTGTTACTCTGACTTAAACTTCAGTATGTGGAGTAAGTCATGCACAAATATATTGTTCATCTCGTTGGTATCAACGATACCTATTCTTCTGACATATCTTCACACACTCTACACGGGCAACAGTTCAGATGGATAATGCTTTCTGGAACTCAGCTGATGAAAACCGATGACATGTTAAGCTCAAAAAATCGTGTCCTTTCGATCGGTCGATAATCAGCTATGAATTTACGTTTGGCAGGATTTATCTTTCTTTGCAGTAACAATTTCTGGTTGGGGGGCGTTCAGGCTCAGGTTCCCTACACCGTTACTGAAGGCAATAAACTGGATTCACAAACCTATCAAGGCTATTTGCTTTATCGAAACTGGTGTGCCCGTTGTCATGGCACTTTCGCACAGGGACTGGCTGGCCCCAATTTAGCGAAAAGTCTTAAACAGACCTCAAAAGACGAATTCATGCAGGTATTGGTCAAAGGTAAAAATGGTCGTATCGGCATCATGCCTGGATTTAATGATAATCCCCAGGTCATCAATGGCAGAGAGCAACTTTATAATTATTTACGCGCCCGGGCAGACAATGCTATTGGCCCGGTGCAACCTGAGCAGGGATCAAAATGATACATTCACCCCAAACCTGCAGTTTGCTATTATCCACTTATAACAAGCACACTAAAATTAAGGTTATTACATGAAATTTTCCTGGTATCTGTTACTTCTGATGCTAACGTTACCTTTATCTGGTTACACCGACCATTTGCCGCCTGAAGCAGAGGCGGGAACCAGTATTAACGATATCGCCCTACCGCTGACCAAAAAAACTGCCGCAGAATTAGCTCAGGTTGAAACCGGTGGACGGGTTTTATCGGTAGATCAGGAACAATATCAAAACCATACAATTTTCCGCGTCAAAGTCCTGCATGTTGATGGTAAGGTGAAAACCTACCGCCTGGATCGGCAAACCGGATATCAAATGCAATAGCTATGCGTGTTTTATTAATTGAAGATGAACCTCACCTGCGCGAACAGATCGGTCAGCATTTACGTCAACATCAACTTACTGTAGATATGAGTGCAGACGGTGAAGAAGGCTTATTCCTCGGCTCTGAATATCCGTATGACGTTGCTGTTATTGATTTGGGGCTACCTAAACTTTCCGGAATCGAGGTCATCAAACAGCTTCGCGAACAAAACATCACTTTTCCCATTTTGATCCTGACTGCTCGCGGTCGCTGGCAAGATAAAGTCGAAGGGCTTGAAGCCGGTGCCGATGATTATCTGGTCAAACCCTTTCATTTTGAAGAATTACTGGCGCGTTTAAATGCGCTGGCGCGTCGTGCTGCAGGCTGGTCAAATTCCACTATGTGTTGTGGACCGGTGGAACTCAATCCATCTTCTCAGCAAGTAACGGTCAATCAGTCGGCAATTGAATTAACTGCATTTGAATACCGTCTATTACATTATCTGATGCTGCACGCTGGAGAAGTTATTTCCAAAACTGCACTAACGGATCACATATATGAACAGGATCAGGATCGCGACAGCAATGTCATAGAAGTATTTGTCAAAAGGCTGAGAAATAAACTGGATCCGGATAAATCAATAAATCCGATAGAAACATTACGAGGCCGGGGTTATCGGCTGACGCTGCCTCGTGAATAAACTCAACTTATCACTGACCAATCGACAGCTGATTGCCGTTACGCTGGTATTAAGTGCGTTTCTGGGTATCTCGGCTTTCAGTTTATTTAATGCCTTTGCTGGAAGCGCCGAAACAGCCCAGAAACAACGTTTATTAAATTATGTTTATACCCTGCTGACTGCTGCTGAAATCAGCCATGACGGTAAATTACATATGCAGGAAAGTCTGGCTGAACCAAAATTTTCTATTCCCAATTCAGGTCTTTACGCACAAATTACCAGTGGTAATAAAATTGTCTGGCAATCCCCTTCGGCTATTGGTTTATTTTTGGCTCTTCCCTATCATCCTGGCCCTTCAGAACAGTTATATAGTCAGATTAATCTTGATAATGGCATGAAGTTACAGAATCTCGCATTTGGGATTGTTTGGGAAAATGACGATGGTGAGCATTTTGATTACACCATTAATGTTTCTGAAGATCAGCATATGCTGGAAGCACAGATAGATGAGTTTCAGTTAAACCTCTGGTACTGGCTCGGTGGAACCGGATTGATGTTGTTAATTGCCCAATGGTTAATCTTGCGTTGGAGTTTACAACCGTTACATAAAGCAGCAGCTGATTTACACGCTATTGAAGCGGGAAAACAACAACGTCTGGGTGATGACTATCCCAGCGAGTTACAACAGCTCACCCGAAATATTAATAACCTGTTGGATCACGAACAATCTCGTCGACAACGCTATAAAAATTCACTCGCGGATCTGGCGCATAGCCTGAAAACCCCCTTGGCTTTATTACGTTCTGAACTGGAAAGCTGTGATGATGTAACCGCCTGTAAATTGACTGGTGAGGAACAGTTGGATCGCATTAATGCTCTCGTCGATTATCAATTGCAACGTGCTGCCACTGAAGGCAAAAGTAACTTACTGGCGCCGGTTTCGATTGGAGAAATCATCACTAAATTGATGAATTCACTAAAAAAAGTCTACCAAAGTAAAAATATCCATACGCAATGCGAAATTGAACGAGATGCCATGCTGCATGCTGACGAAGGCGATATGTACGAGTTACTCGGCAATCTATTGGAAAACGCATTCAAATACTGCGACCAACAGGTCAATATCGTTTTACGCCAGCAAAATCGCAGAATTGTCGTGCGTATTGAAGATGATGGTCCTGGCGTTCCAGCACATGCCAGTGCAGATATCATCAAACGTGGCAGACGTATGGATACCCAGATTGAAGGTCAGGGACTGGGCTTGGCAATTGCCAGCGATATCGTCGAAGCTTATCAGGGCAAAATCAGTGTGCAGCAAAGCTATCTGGGTGGTGCATGCTTTTTAATCGAACTTATCGATCACTGATTTTGCTGTAATTGCTGCAGATATTTAAACAATAGTCGGGCAGATTTTGGCGGCTGTTGTTTGGCGGCTTCCTGCTTGGCATTCCGGACCAACTGTCTTACGTGTTGATTATCAAAATCTTCAAAATAACCGCGTAGTTCTGTCACAACAGTATCGTCTTCTGCTAATAAGCGATCCCGCCAGTTTTCCAGTTGATGAAACTGGTCAGTTTGAGCCTGTTTAGGCTGCTTCAGCTGTTCCAGTTTCTGCTGTATTTCTTCATGATCCAGTCGGGCAATAATGCCACCGATATAACCGGTCTGCCGTTTTAAGGCCCCTTTACTCATGGTTTGGGCTTTAAGAACCGCTTCAGTTAAATCTTCGTCCAGCTCCAGTTTTAATAAGTCTTTTTTTGGCAGCTCTATTAAATCCTGACCTAACTTTCTTAACGCATCGAGTTCTCGTTTAATACGCGATTTACTCTTGGGAATCGAAGACCAATCAAATTCTTCATCAAGGTGATCCTGTTCAAATTCTTCATTCATTTTTTATTCACCTTGTACTGTAACGATCACACGACGCTGCTGCCGATGCGTTCTGTGTTCCCATAAATAGATTCCCTGCCAGATCCCCAAAGCACATTTTCCATTACTGACCGGTACCACCAGATCGGGATTAGTCAACACGGTACGGATATGCGCGCTCATATCATCCGGACCTTCATCCTGATGTAAAAACATGGGATCTCCATCGGGGACGATATGTTGCATGTAGGTTTCCAGATCACGTCTGACATCAGGGTCAGCATTTTCACAAATCATCAAAGAAGCACTGGTGTGTTGGACAAACACATGACAGGTTCCGGTAGTGATTCCCGAAGCAGATACAATTTTAGCCACATCATCAGTGATATTGATGGTGCTGCGGCCTTTCAATTCAAATTGTAATTGTTGTTGCAAAATCATTTTGTTCTACCTTTTTCAAAAGCAGCAAAGGCATTACCCGAATCGAGGCTCTTCCTTACTAAATCCCCTGCTCTATTCTGATCTGAAACCAATCCACAGTGCCATAAAGCCATTGCTGCTCCATAAACCAGCAAATCATAAGCCACCCCTTTTTCACCCTGCAATGCCGCAATTCCACGTTGGGCTGACTCTGCTGCTGTCAGTTGATCCAAATCAGGCATAACGCCTCGAGTCTGCTGATCAACACCAAATGCCTGAGGATCCAATGAACAGGGTTTTAATGCACCATCGATCAATAAAAAGTTATCCGAGGTTTCACGTAAGGTTGGCACAATCCCGCCTTCCAGACCACGTACGATCAATGCGCTGTCAAAGCCGCTCTGTTTGGCAAGATAAGCCAACACTGGCGGATAGGCTTTATGTACAAAGCCTATTTGTAGATGCGTTTTCTTAGCCTTAACCGGCATCACCAGCTTTTCCAATGTCGCCAGACTAGGGCGTTTAATCATCAAACGGCGTAAATCCTGTAACGCAAACAAACTGGGTGTGGTAATTGCCTGATCAAGATAGGCCCAGCCGGTATCAGCATGGTTTAGTTGTTCGGCCGCTTCAGCGACCGTCAACTGAATATTCACACCCGCTGCTTCTAACACCTGTGCATGGGTGACACCAAATTTCGGTGCCATTTGGTAAACACCTTGCGATAACGCTGGCAAACCACAAGCTGCCATTACGGCAGGTAAAAATGCCGCTATTGGACAATGGCGGCTAAAGCCATTAAACGGATCGGAAAGTAGCATCACATTATCCACATCAAGTGGATGTTGTCCGGTCTTTTCCTGGATAGCTAACAACAGCCCCAGATTTTCTTCATCGGTTTCCCGTTTCATTCGCAATGCAATCAGCATTACCGCCATTCGCACCGGATCCACTTCACCTGAGAGGATTTCCAGCATCGCTTCACGGCTTTCCTCAAGACTGAGATCTTTACTCAGATGGGGGCCGGTGGCGACTTTTTTGATGGCATCAGCAACTGCACTCATTTAATTAATCCACTGTATTAGGGTCGCTTCATCGACCACGTCAATCCCGAGAGATTGGGCTTTATTCAATTTGGAACCGGCATCTCTGCCCGCCACCACATAATCGGTTTTGGCAGAAACGCTGCCTGCTACTTTGGCACCTAACGCCAATAATTTTTCTTTGGCTTCACTACGAGACAAATTTTCTAAAGTGCCCGTCAGTACAATAGTTTTACCGGCCAACTCTGAATTGGCATACACCGGTTTTTCTTCCGGCCAATTGACCCCGGCTTCTAAAAGCCGCTGAATCACATCCAGATTGTGGGTTTGTCGGAAGAAAGTATAAATATGATGCGCAACTACTGGACCCACATCTTCAATTTCAATTAGCTCGTCTTCTTTAGCTGCCGTTAGTTTATCCAGATCAACAAAGTGTAAAGCGAGTGACCGGGCGGTTGCTTCACCGACTTCTCGAATACCTAATGCATATAAAAATCGTGCAAAACGGGTATTTTTAGCCTGTTCCAATGCATTCACCAGATTTTCGGCAGATTTTTCTCCCATACGTTCCAACGCTGAAAACTGTTCTTTGTTCAGATAAAACAAATCCGCTGGATCTTTAATCAGCTCAGCATCAACCAGTTGCTCAACCAGCTTATCGCCCAGCCCATCAATGTCCAATGCTTTGCGAGAAGCAAAATGTTTTATAGCTTCTTTGCGTTGTGCAGCACAGAATAGACCACCACTGCAACGCGCTACGGCTTCACCTTCTACCCGTTCAACCTCTGCCCCGCAAACTGGACAATGCGTTGGCATTACAAACTCGATTGCATTGGCAGGACGCTTGTCTTTAACAACCTGAACGATTTCCGGAATCACGTCCCCTGCCCGGCGAATAATCACCGTATCGCCAATTCGTACATCCTTACGTCGGACTTCATCCTCATTATGCAGCGTGGCATTACTTACGGTAACACCACCGACAAAAACCGGTTGCAAACGCGCTACCGGGGTTAATGCACCGGTGCGGCCAACCTGAACTTCAATATCGACAACCTGAGTGCTTTCTTCCTGTGCCGGAAATTTATAGGCAATTGCCCATCGCGGTGCTCGTGAGACAAACCCCAAACGTTCCTGCAAACGGCTGTCATCGACTTTGAACACTACGCCATCAATTTCATAGGACAAACTGGCCCGACGCTCCCCAAGCCGATGCAGATACTCAAGGCATTCATCAACACCTTTCAATTGCTGGGTATCAGGAGAAACGGCTCCTCCCCATTCGCTGATGATCTGCATGGCTTCTGTATGGCTGGATGGACGTTCCATGCCTTGAAGTTCTCCAAGACCATAACAGAACAATGCTAGCGGTCGACTCGCCGTTACTGAGGAATCGAGTTGTCTTAATGATCCTGCAGCAGCATTACGTGGGTTTACGAACAGTTTTTCATTGTTGGCCAGGCGCTGTTGATTAAGCTTTTCAAAACCCGCTTTTGGCATATAGATTTCACCACGGATTTCAACTACTTGTGGAATATTCTTACCGTGAAGTTTCAATGGAACATTGCGGATGGTCCGAACATTTTCGGTGACATCTTCACCCACCGCACCATCTCCACGAGTGGCAGCCTGCACCAGTAAACCATTTTCATATCGAATACTGATAGCGAGACCATCCAGCTTGGGTTCAGCAGCATAAGTAATCACATCATCAGTATTAAGACGATCCAGAACACGCTGATTAAACGCTGTTAACTCGGCTTCATCAAACACGTTATCCAACGACAACATGGGCATCGCATGAGTCACTTGGGTAAATTTATCCAACGGAGCCGATCCCACCCGTTGTGTCGGTGAATCCGCAGTGATCAGTTCAGGATAATCGGCTTCGAGTTTTTTTAATTCAGCAAATAACCGATCATATTCGGCATCCGTTACCTCCGGATCATCCGCGCTGTAATACAGGAAGTTATAACGATTAATTAAGTCTCGAAGCTGTGCGGCTCGCTCGCTGATTTCAGGTGAAATCGTCATCAGATTTATTGCCTGCCTGCAAAGATAAATTTAATTCAAAGATTCGGTTACGCGTGGCTTCCAAATGTTTATCGGTAATCGGTTCACGTTTTTCGTCACAAAGGATGCCACCGAGATAGGCGGTCAGTTGCTGCGCGGTATCCAGCATTGAATCAAATACTGTCAGACCATTTACCGGGCCAGGAAGTCTGGCAAACATTAATAAGCCAGGAGTCTTCATTGAAATCAATTGATCAGGAAGCAAAGTACCGGGATCCAGAATATTCGCCACACTGAACAATGTCTGTCGGCGATTATTAACGGTATAACGATGATATATCTGCATATCACCGAAATGCATTTCCTGCTGTTCAAGTGCAGATTTGATTGCCCGTCCGGTAAACATTTGTGATTCGGGGGCCATAATGGTCAATGCCACCACCATTTCCCAATCGGGCGTATCGTCCTCTTCGTCAACATCGGCAAATTCGTCATCCATTTCCGAATCGTCGAATTCGTCGTTAACATCAGCCACATCTGAATCCATACGAACTTTGGGTCCGTCGGATAAATCCACAGTATCTTGCGCAAAAACTGAGTCAAATCGCGCGTGAAAATCACTATTCTCGTCGTTATCAAAACGATCCAGTTCACGCTCGAATTCCTGGGCACGCTGTTGCTGCCGGGAATGGCTATACCAGCCGCCAATAATCAGCGCCACTAAAACAACTACAGACAGGAGAATGATTTCTAACACTTAATTAAATCTGCCAACTCAGGGATAATAACGGTTTTGTTCACACTTAGAGATTACCTATGTCTACGCTACCAAGCAAACAACTGGAAACCTTCGATAACGCAGTACCGGAGCGGGATTATACCATCCACATCGAAACACCTGAATTTACTTGTCTGTGTCCGAAAACTGGTCAGCCGGATTTTGCCACGATTAAGATCGATTATGTACCGGATTTAAAATGCGTTGAACTGAAATCTCTGAAGCTTTACTTCTGGTCTTACCGTGAAGAAGGTGGTTTTCATGAAAAACTGACCAATCAGATTCTGACTGATTTAGTGGCTGCAACTGAACCCCGTTTTATGCGTGTTACCGGCATTTTCAATGTCCGTGGTGGCGTTTATACCAATGTTGTTGCCGAATATCGCAAAGAAGGTTGGGTCGCACCAACGCCTGTCCAGCTTCCATAAATATGCGCGAGAGCGCATGGATAGGCATTGATTTCGGCACCTCCGGGTGCCGGGTCTGCGCCGTAGACCAAAACGGCAATATTATTGCCCAGATTGAACAAAACCTTCCCGCAGCTCCACACCCTTACCCCTCACCCAAACAGCAGTCTCTTTATCTTTTTGAGGCGCTAAAAAGGCTGGTAAAGCAACTTCCCGCAGTTGTCATTGAATCCATTAGCATTGATGCGACTTCCGGCTCGGTAATGTTATCTGACCACCAAGGAAATCCTCTGACCGAGATGTTGATGTATAACGATCAACGTGCTTACATGGCGAGTGAAAAAATAGCGGAAAAAGCACCTATCAATTCAGCAGCAAGTGGTCCCAGCAGCGGTTTGGCAAAATTGCTGTATTTTCAATTAACCCTGGCGTTACCTGAAAAATATTATCTGTTGCACCAGGCCGATTGGCTGGCTATTCAGCTCGGCGCGACACCCGGTATAACGGATTACAATAATGCCTTGAAGTCTGGTTTTGATGTAGTGGCAAATCACTGGCCCAGCTGGCTGGAATTAATAACGCCAATGAGCGTTTTACCAAACGTTGTTGCACCAGGTACGGTGATTGGCAAACTCTCAGAAGCCGTTATGCTAAAACTTGGGATAAACCAGTCAGCACCGCCCCTGATTAAAGCCGGAACCACTGATAGCCTGGCTGCATTTATCGCTACTGGGGCTCGCCGGGTTGGAGAAGGCGTAACATCACTGGGTTCAACGCTGGTCTTGAAACTTATCTGTAAAAATCCGGTATTTGATGCTGAAACAGGTATTTACAGCCACAAATTAGGAAATCGCTGGTTATGTGGTGGCGCGTCTAACAGCGGTGGAGCAGTATTGAGACATTTCTTTACTGACGAGCAATTAATCACGTTAAGCCAGAAAATTGATTTAAACCAGTCTGCACCGGACTATTATCCATTGCTAACGCCGGGAGAGCGTTTTCCAGTTGCTGATCCAAACTATCCAGCAAAATTGTTACCCCGACCAGCGGAAGATCATCTATTTCTGCATGGGTTGCTGGCTGGCATTGCCAGTATAGAAAAAACAGGTTACCAATATCTGCAACAATTAAGTGCTACACCGTTAACGTCGATTCGAAGTGTTGGCGGTGGCGCTAAAAATCCTGTCTGGACAAAGCTGCGTGAGTCTTTATTGCAGGTTCCATTTGAAACAGTGGAACATACTGAAGCAGCATATGGCAGTGCATTACTTGCAAGAGATGGTCTTACATTATTCCAATAAGGTATTGAAAAAATGGGTGATTTTATCCAAGGTTCGCGCTATTTATTAAGCGGTTTCAAACTTATCAATCAACCCGGCGTACGTCGCTTTGCCTATATTCCAATTTTGATAAATACCTTGTTGTTTGCTGGAGCGATCTGGCTAGGTATTAACCAGTTTGATTATTGGATGACACAATTGACACCAACCTGGTTACCGGAATGGTTATCCAATGCATTGATGTGGATTCTTTGGCCGTTGTTTGCGGTACTGATTGTATTAATTGTGTTTTTCACTTTTTCCATTCTCGCCAATATCGTTGCTGCACCATTTAATGGACTGTTGGCAGAAGCTGTAGAAAAACGTTTATCCAATCAGGCTCCACCTGAACAAACTGTCTGGCAATTAATTGCTGACACACCAAGAATGATTTTTAATGAATTACGCAAATTAGGCTATTTGCTGAAATGGATGATTCCACTGTTTATCCTGTCGTGGATACCCGGACTGAATCTCATTGCACCCTTGTTATGGTTATTTTTTTCCAGTTGGACTCTGGCACTTGATTATCATGACTATCCAATGGGAAATCATTTAATGGGATTTAAGCAGCAACGAGAACTGCTCAGAACCAAGCGATCATTGGCGTTAGGCTTTGGCATGACAACTTTGGGTGCAACAATGATTCCGGTAATAAATTTTCTGATTATTCCAGTTGCTGTGGCTGGTGCAACGGCCTTATATGTTGGGAAATTACAAAAGAACAATAAAATTGATCTTAACAATAGCTTTCCAACTAAATAAGCTTAAAAAAAAAACGCCTGAAGTCATTCTTCAGGCGTTTTTTTTCAACAATTATTCAGTCTTAAATCAGACTTACTTTTTTCGCTTGTTTAAAAGTCGATAATTACACCAGCATAAACCGTACGATCAATATTCGGGCGTGCACCAAAAGGTTGGCGAGCCACAATTTCTTGACGGTCAAAGACATTTTCAACTTTCAAAAATACTTCTGGCCCATCCACGAATTGATAACGACTGATCAAATCCATCGTGAATAAACCGTCTGTGCGATCAAAACGACTGTCTGATTTATTACAGCCGACATCCACACAAGTTTCATCTATGTATTTAGCCACTGCGTAATTATTCCAGCCACTGCTATGCTCTAAACCAACTCTCGCACTGAACATATTTTCAGGAATATTTTGCAGTTCTAAACCACTATCAAGTTGATCACCAGATGTGGTTTCGCCGTCAGTATAGGTGTAGGTAATATCCACGGGGATCATAAAGTTACCAGCCGCAAATAATTTACCTGCTTGAAACTCAAGACCTTTAACCTCTGCTCCACCCAGACTAAATGAACCAGAATCAGCACCATTACTGCATTTGGAAGCGATCGAACATTGCTCGACAAAGTTACTAAAGTCAGAGTAGAAAGCGATTGCCTCACTGTAGAATGTGCCTTGATTAAAACGCACACCGAATTCATAGTTATCGCTCAAACCCGGATCAGTACCATCTTCAGCTCCGGCACTAATCGGAACCATACCTTCATGGTAACCCGCTAATACTTGCCAGTTTTCCGTCAAATCATATGTTGCTGAAATACCTGGTAAAAATTCCTGATAATCATTTTCAACTTTGCTGTTAGTCATTACGGTTGATCGGCTTGGGTCTGTATATCGCCGAGCTTTGCTTTCAACATCTTCCATACGCAGAGACAAGTTCACTAATAACTTGTCAGTAACCTGGAAATTATCGGTGATCCACATGCTTAGTGCTTGCGCTTCCTCTAAACGATTATCGCCGCCACTCACAGTATCTGCATCGCTACTTTGAAAAACCAGTTGTCCATTAATCTGATCATAGGTATCGACTGGTTGGAAACGATCCGTTTCATCGAAGTGCTGACGAACACCAAAATTCAGATCGTGTGCACCAACCAGCCAGTTGAAATTCAGCTGTGCGCCATAAGAATCATACTCACGATTATTATTCTTGTACTGAAGACCAGTAACATCTTGTGAACCATCAAGTATTGCCTGGGCGTTAGCGTCTCCAGCATTAGCTTGATCAATTAATTTGATGTTGTTGTTATATTTAAACCAGTTACGCTTGAATTCATTATGGTACAGGGTCACTGTTGAATTAAACGTGTCGCTCCATTTGAAATTATGGGTAAGGTTCAGGCCAGTATGGTCGTTATCCATATTGTCTATTTCTGTCAGTCCGTAACGACGGTTTTCATCATTTCGGAAATCAGCATCAGTTAAACCTGCATAGGTTTCATTAGAATCTTCGAAGGAACGTTGGAATTTAAATAAAACTTTATTGCGTTCATCTTCCCATGACAATTTGCCGACATAATCCTGAATTTCAAACCCACTGTCCTGTCCACTACGGTCAATATCTTTGAAACCTTCATTATTACGTTGAACAGTCTCCAATAAATAACCAAAGCCACCTTCTTTACCACCGTAATAGGCATGGGTATCAAACGAACCTTCATCACTAAGCATAAACATGGCACGGCCACGATTACTCTCCGGGATCGGCGTAGAAACCAGGTTAACGACACCACCAATAGTTTGAGGTCCATAACGTAATAATGGTGCGCCTTTTAACACTTCAATCGAATGCAAACGCATGGCTGTTGGAAAATAGTAGGCTGCTGGATTGGAATAAGGTGCCGGTGCGATCAACACACCATCTTCCATCAGCGTGATATTTTGGCTGCGTTCTGGTGCTGCAGCACGAATACCAATATTGGGACGCAAACCTAAACCATCTTCTTCCAATATATAAATACCAGGAACAGTTTTCAGAACCTGATGAATATCTGTGGTGGCCTCAGTTGTAAGCTGATCATTATCAATATAATAAGCCGATCCTGGTAACTCACGAGCAGCTTGTTCACTACCAATAACAGTTACGGAATCTAAGGATTTGACATCTTCCTCTGCTGCTACCTGTGAACCATATAGTGTTCCAAGTGCCAATGTCACCACTGAAACGATAGGTTTGAACTTGAAATTTCGCGGCTTGCGAATACCATTTGCCATATTATGTACCTTCAAAATTGCCATACGTAAAGAAATGTAAAGGCGAATGGTAATGGTTCTTATTAACCAGTCAAGAATTTTTCACATCTAAACCAGGAATTTTCGGAACAATCAGTGAGAAGATGTAATAACAAATATTACAAAGCTATGAAAAATAGGTATTTAACAACAATTATGAATATTGTTGCTATTTAACAACAAGCTCATCAAGCAGGTTCTCAATATCATAATCACAGGAACCACATCCTGAAATTGCGCCAGTTTTTCGTGAGATAGTATCGGTATCGACGATACCCTGCTCGAACAGACTGATGATCTTCCCACGAGTGGTTCCACTGCAATCACAGATCACTTCATCAGCTCTATCTGGGCCGTTATTGTTGTTACTCATGCAAGTTAGCTACCTGACAATAATAATTTTCAGAACAATTTTTCAGTTTGGTTTAGCATATTAGATAGGCTTAACTCAAGTTATGGTGCCAGTTTACTAGATCTGAAATATTGAATTAACCAGATCTAAACCATATACGACCGAGCCTTCCCGAATTCTATCCCGTTTCATTTATCCCGCAATAAGGATTTAGCCCAATGTTGAGTTATTTATCTCTTCATCAAAAAACTGACTCTTCACTCTACACAAAGACCCTTTCCGGGCTTATTACGGCTTTTTTTCTCATTCTGTTTATCCAAACAGCGCAGGCAGAAACATCTGTTGAAAATGGCGATGCAGGAACAGAATTTTCACGTAACACAGTGGTTGAGATAGCCCGCCAACTTGCCGAAAAGCCTTTTAAAGCTCCGCCAAACGCGCCCGACGAATTAGCAAAACTTGATTATTCAACTTATCGACAAATAAATTTTCAGGAAAATGCAGCGATCTGGGGCAAGACCCCAACCAAGTTTTCGGTTCAATTATTCGCACCTGGCTTTTTGTATAAAGATTTGATTGATATTGATGTAGTCGAAAGTGGCAAGGCTTTTCCACTCGAATTATCTGAAACATCCTTCAAGGTTCCGAATGAGGCAATTGGTAAAAAACTTGTAGAAGTTGGTAAATATGCAGGTTTACGGCTTCACTATCCAATAAACAATGACGACTATCAGGATGAGTTTATTGTATTTCAGGGAGCCAGTTATTTTCGGGTAGTTTCCAAAGGTCAGCTCTATGGTATTTCTGCTCGCGGTCTGGCCATTGACGTCGCACAACCCAAAGGTGAAGAGTTTCCTCTTTTCAAACGTTTCTGGATTGAAAGGCCCTCTTCAAGTCAGAATGCCATTGTGGTGCATGCCTTACTCGATAGTAAAAGTGTTACCGGTGCCTATCGTTTCGGGATTCATCCAGGATCGCCCAGTAAAATTGATGTCGATGCCATCCTCTTCCCACGTGTTGATATTAAGCATGTCGGGCTTGCACCACTAACTTCCATGTTTATGCATGGCGGAATGGATCGCGCTGATCAATTAGATTTTCGACCTGCTGTACATGACTCTGAAGGTTTGCAAATGCGTAATGGCAAGGGTGAGCGTTTATGGCGTCCATTGAACAACCCGCAAACACTCCAAATCAGTGCATTTATAGATGAGAACCCCAAAGGATTTGGTTTGATTCAACGCCACCGTGAGTTTGATTATTATCAGGATCTGGAAGCTAATTACCACAGACGTCCTTCTGCTTGGGTCAAACCTATAGGTGACTGGGGAAAAGGTCAGGTAGAACTTGTTGAAATTCCGTCAGCTTCTGAGGAAAACGATAACGTTGTGGCTTATTGGAGACCAGCCGATGGCTTGAAAAAAGGTGAAGCGTTTGAATATGCCTATACCTTAACCTCGCCTGATGATGTTCCAGAAGACACTAATAAACCGCGCATTGTGAACAGTAGCAGTGGTCTCAAGCTCTTTGATGATAGTAAAGAAATTGTGATTGATTACAGCAATATCGATAGTCAGGATATTGAACAGATTGATGTTGTTGCCAGTATTAGCAATGGCAAAATTCTTGAAAGCCGGATTCAGGAAAACCCGCATATAAAGGGTGCAAGGGTATTTATTACTTTCGATCCTGAAGATGCCGATGTAGCGGAATTTCGGGTACAGTTAAATAAAGATGATAAATATGCTGCACCAACATGGCTTTACAGATGGTTGAGCAGGGATTGGAATAATTCTTTATGAGTGTTGATTTACGGATCGATAATACCGAAAAAGGCATGCAATATGAACGTGCCCTGCCTGCTGAATCGCCCCTGGAAATGCCCCGACATGGAGTCTACGAACAAGGACTTTCCATGCGTCATAGCCAGCGCACCTTCTTCTATATTTTGCGAACGCTTATATCGCGGTTATTCGTACTCGGTGTAATGCTTGGATTGTCCTATTACGGTATTACGGAGATTTACGGGGTATTAAGCACTACTAACGTTGTCACCAACCTGCAGTGGTTATTTTTAATTCTTTTCAGTATCAACTTTCTCTGGGTTTCGTTTGCATTTGCTCAGGCACTGCTGGGCTTTTTATTGCATCTAAAGCCTCGACTTATTAAACAGTCCGAGCAAGAACCTGACTTTACAACGGCCATTCTGCTGCCCATATACAACGAAGACCCCATCCGTATCAAGGCGGCGCTCAAAGTAATGCGTGAGGATTTATTAGTCAAGGCGCCAGGAAAATATGTGTTTTTTATTCTCAGTGATACCAATAAGGCAGATGCATGGATTGCAGAAGAACAGGCTTTTTTGGATTTGATTAACAAAGACGAATCAGGCTGTCCGGTTTACTACCGTCGCCGTCAACAGAATACTGAACGTAAAGCTGGCAATATAGGTGATTGGGTACAACGCTGGGGCGGTGCCTATGAAGCCATGATCGTACTGGATGCTGATAGTGTGATGAGTGCCGAGTGCATGCTCACCCTATCCCGTCGAATGGCTGCCTCGCCTGGGGTCGGGTTAATCCAGACCTTACCAACCATAGTCCGGGCCAATACGCTTTATGGACGCTTACAACAATTTGCCAACCATTGTTTCGGCCCTATTTATGCCGAAGGTTTATCTGCCTGGCATGGCCTGTCATCCAACTTTTGGGGCCACAATGCGATTATCCGAACCCGTGCGTTTGCCGAATCATCGCATCTGCCAATTTTGCCCGGTAAACCTCCGTTTGGTGGCCATGTATTAAGTCATGATTTTATTGAAGCAGCGCTGCTGCGTCGTGCAGGCTGGGGGGTCCGTTTTGATACCGATATTCAATCGACCTATGAAGAGTCTCCTCCTTCGCTGATTGACGTAATGATCCGGGATCGTCGCTGGTGTCAGGGTAACCTGCAACATACCCCTTTTATGTTTGCCCAGGGTTTTGTGTTACCCACTCGTTTACATATATTTTCCGGATTGATGTCATATCTTAGTGCTGTTTTCTGGCTCTCTTTAATTGTGGTCGGTTTGGCCATTGCCGTACAGGCAAGATATGTGCGTCCGGAATATTTCGCCAATCCTTCACTGTTCCCTACCTGGCCAGTATTTGATTCTGAGCGAGCCTTAACGCTTTTTATCGTATCCATGGCCATTGTTATTGCACCTAAGGTGTTTGGCTGGTTTGCGGCGCTGATAAATATTCCACGTTGCATGAAATTCGGCGGCCCTATTCTGCTAACAGTAAGTGTCGTTGTGGAAATGCTTATGTCGGCGCTGTATGCACCGATATTAATGGTGCATCAGTTTGGTGTGGTGGTGGGAATTTTCCGTGGCAAGGACAGTGGCTGGATGCCTCAGTCACGTGATGATGGCGCGTTAAGTTGGGCTGCTGTAGCACGAGCGCATGCTGGACATACATTATTCGGCATCATTCTCGCCATTATTGCTTTGTTACTTAGTATAGAACTGTTTTACTGGCTACTGCCGATCACCGGTGGATTGATGTTGTCGATCCCCTTATCATGGCTGAGCGGTGGATCGCGACGCAGCAAACTGCTTAAATGGCTTGGCATACTGCGGGCTCCAGAAGAAAAAAGTCCCGCTCCCATTCTGGTGGATTTGGAGCATCAGCTTTCAGCCCTTTCTCCACAGCCCAAACAGCATGCCTTTATTCGGTTGCTAAATAATCCACAACTTTGCAACTGGCATATCGCTCAATTGCCTGACAATGCAAATCAAAAACCTGTATTTCATCCACCCAGAATATTAGCGGAATGGAAAGTACGACATGCCGACAATATGCAACAACTTGAGTCATGGCTTGAACCGCAGGAAGAGCTGGCATTTTTGAGTCAAAGAGATTGTCTGCAACAATTAAAAAGTCTGGAAAACAACTTAACCAAACAAGCGGTATAAATTTAAGAAAAACTTGCTCAGCCAGCTAATTTTGCTGGCTGGAAAAGCACAGCTATAGATTGCTAAACTTCAATCTTAGCCAGGGTTGAACAAACTTTTATTACCTCCATATGATTTTACAGACAGCAAAAATACTGGCTGTCATTCCCACTCTTCTGAAACGAGAAAATCAAAGGAGAAATTCGATGATGCGCGTGAAAGATGTGATGACAAAACAACCTTTTTACCTTGATGCAGATGTCAGCATTCAGGAAGTTTCCCAAACTATGCGAGATAAGAATCTAGGGTTCGTTCCGCTCAGTAAAGACAACCGAGTGATTGGCGTGATCACTGACCGGGATATTGCACTCAGAGTAGTTGCAGATTCGAAAGACCCGCATCAGAAAGCACGAAACATTGCGACCGAACGGGTTTTATATACTTATGAAGACAAACCTATTGATGAAGTTGTAAACAATATGGCTGATCAACAGGTGCAACGCCTGTTAGTGCTTAACAACCCGAACAACGAAGAGTTGGTGGGTGTTATCACGCTGGGTGACATTGCCGATAAATGCAATGACGAAGCGATGGCAAAAAAAGTGATTAATGCGGCACGGCATTATCACTAACTTTCACCGCAGCTGATAAACCAGGTTCGACTCAGATTTAACTGGGTCGAACCTTTTTCTGCACTATCAGATAAAGATGTAATTCAGGATATTGATCGTTTTCCAGATGCCGGCAGTTTTATCAATTAATTTGAGTGTCATTCCAGACGTCAGCTATCTGATCATAACTTTCAGCAACTTGTAGTGGTTTCATCAGGGTTACATCGCTCTATAATTTAGTCAAAGCGGCATGAATCCGTTCAACAGCCTGCATTAAACGCGTTTCATTGGTGGTATAAGCAAATCGCACATGCTGATCGGCCAGATGCTGCCCAAAATCATTTCCCGGGGTAATAGCAACTCCGGCTTCCTGTAAAAGATAACGGGATAAATCCATACTGTTGTTAATGGTGTCGGTTAGGAATTTGCTGCAGTCAGCATATAAATAAAACGCACCCTGAGGTTTCACCGGAATGGAAAATCCAATTTCCTGCAGCGCGGGTAACAGAACATCCCGACGTTTCTCAAACACCTCTCTGCGTTGTTCAAGTATATCCAGACTTTCTCGATCAAATGCCACCAGAGCAGCATGCTGAGCATTGGTCGGCGCAGCTAAAAACAGATTCTGAGCCAGACGATCCATCACGGGTTCAAGACTTTCAGGTACAACTACCCAGCCTAATCGCCAACCGGTCATACCAAAGAATTTGGAAAAGCTGTTAATCACTATCGCTTCGTCGTCTACTTCCAGAATGGAGGGTAAATGAACACCATCGTAATTTAACCCATGGTAAATCTCATCGACAACTAACAGACCTTGTTTAGCCTTAACAGCCTCTGAGAGGGCTTTTAAGCCGTCTTTATCAATAATGGTTCCGGTAGGGTTAGAAGGAGTGGCAACCAGGGCCATTTGGGTATCCTGATTCCAGTATTTTTCGATATGTTGTGGAGATAATTGGTAGGCCGTATCGGCACCCACTGGAACGGAAACTGCTGAGGCTTCCACGAAACGGGCAAAATGACGATTACAGGGATATCCCGGATCGGTCATCAATAAATGCTTGCCAGCCTCTAACAATGCCCCCATCACTAAAAGCAATGCCCCTGAGGCGCCAGGTGTAACCACAATCCGCCGGGGTGAGATATCCAGCCCGTATTGCTGCTGATACCATCCGGCAATTTTCTCCCGTAACGCCATTAACCCCAATGAGGGGGTATAAAAGGTATCGCCTTTATTTAATGAAGCAATTGCAGCATTAATAATCGGTTGAGGTGTCAGAAAATCCGGCTCACCAATTTCCAGATGGATAATATCCCTGCCCTGCGCCTGCAATATCTTCCCTTGCGATAATATATCCATCACGTGAAACGGTTTAATTTCCTGAGCGCGCTGTGTAACGTTAATTGGCTTGGGCATGTAAATCCTGAAGAGATTGAGCTGTTATATAGCTTGTATTAATCGGCGAACCATCGATGACTTGGCATGGGGCATCCGGTTCGCCCAGTTGGTCTACAACACAAATTGCCTGCGTGAAGTCATCATCAACAGTATAGGCATTCAGGGTTACCAATGTAGTTATTCCTGCACCAGTTGATGCCAGCAAGCCATTCGCGGAATCCTCAATGGCAAGACAGTCTCCTGCATCCAGTTGCAATTGTTGTAAGCAGTAGTGATAAATATCCGGAGCAGGTTTTTTGGCAGGCACGACATCACCCGCTGCAATACAATCAAACCAACTGAGGGCAGCCTCGCCCAACGTGGCGTTGATTAATGCTGTGACATTTTCTGCAGTAGTGGTTGTGGCGATCGCCAGGCGAATTTCTTGCTCCCTTAATTCGCCAATTAATCTTTTGATACCAGGGCGTAACTCGATCGTCTTTGCTTCCATTATCTGAGCATAATGTCGTGTTTTATCAGCATGCAGGCTGGCAATTATTTCACTATGATCACCAGCAAAACCACATTGTAAATGGAAGTTTTCCAGGTAATATTGAATACGCTCTTTGCCACCGGTTACAGCTAATAATTGTCCGTAAAGCTGTTCATCCCAATGCCAGTCCAGGCCCGCTTCGGCAAATGCGCGATTGAACGCCTGACGGTGCCCATCCCGCTCGGTTTCAGCGAGGGTTCCATCCACGTCGAATATAACGGCTTTTAAATGATTCATTAGTCTCTTTAGTCTTGAAAATGGGGTAAAATAATCTAATTATTTTGCACATGCCGGAAGCATCTGGTATAGATGCGCCCTTGATTTTTAGAAAGTATGAGGTTTGCCAACATGGACCCGACACAAAATGATGTCAAATTCACTCCGTATCAACCGGGTGATGATGAAGAATATATGAGCAAGGATATGGTAAAACATTTTCGGGGTATTCTCGAAAAATGGCGCTCACAACTGATGGAAGAAGTTGATCGTACTGTTCACCATATGCAGGATGAAGCAGCAAACTTCCCTGACCCTAATGATCGTGCCACTCAGGAAGAAGAATTCACACTTGAACTGCGTACCAGAGATCGTGAACGTAAACTGATCAAAAAGATTGAAGAATCATTGATCGACCTTGAGAAAGGTGATTACGGCTTCTGTGAATCATGTGGCGTAGATATCGGCATTCGTCGTTTGGAAGCTCGTCCAACAGCGACACTTTGTATTGATTGCAAAACACTGGATGAAATCCGCGAAAAGAACCGTGCCTGATTTTATCTGAAGACTCACCTCATACGTGACGAAAAGGTAGGTCCTGAAAGCCCTGTGATGGTCATCATCACAGGGCTTTTTTTAGCGTTCGTAGATATACAGTAGATCCACGCCACTCTGTGTGCCGGACTCGGCTTGCAAGGTCCAGATTTTACTTAATGTATAACGTAATTGAACGGTGCTAACCGGCTCAAAAATACCAATGCCATAGCCTAAATAAAGTTTAGGCGACAGATATTTGCCGATTTGCACGGCGGCGTTATCCGGACTTTCTCCAGTGAACTCAACAGTATCCAGCCCAAATGTGCTGGCAATTTTTTCACTGACCGCATTGCCATTGGCAATCCCCAGATTAGTGGCCGCTGAGGCCAGCATCGCTGCATCAGCAGCACTAGCCTGCCCTAATGGTCGTCCCAGCACAATATACGACAGTACATCTTCCTGGCTCATAGTTGGGTTTGAAAATAATGTGGCTTGTGGATTATTCGCTGGCCCGGTGATATGAATCCCAGCTTCATAATCTGTGCCTGTGCGAACGGCTTTAATATCCAGATCAGGATTATCAATGGCCGTTCCAGCAAACCGTACCTTGCCGTTATTGATTTTTAATTCGCGACCATAGGCAGCATAAGTACCATCATGGACAGTAATTTCGCCATCGCCTAATAACAGCTCTCCGGCTTCGCCATAAATGCGTAAATCACCTGCGAGACGACCATTAAAACCCAGGGCACGAATCAAGACGTTTTCACCCAGTTCAACCGTTACATCAACATCAGTTGCTAAACGCATTTTCTCGTCTGTCGTATCCTGCCCAACCACGACAACATCCGGGCTGGCTGAAACAGTGGTATTAAAATCCATGGGTGCAAGATCAGCAGTAGGTATTGTTACTTTACCGCCGATTTTGGCTGTTTCAGGAGTAATTCTCAGCGTTAAATCCGGGGAGGCAATCACATAGGCCTCAGGCAAGTTCATTAATTCTAACTTGTCCCCCTTAATCGTCGCATCCAGCAACCAATCAGAATCGGTCATTGTGAAGTCACCGGCCACTTCCAACTGACCTTCTGCTGACTGAGCCTGTAATAATATTTTCAAGCCGGATAAGGGATCACCATTGATGTCGGCATTAATTTCGGTCAGGGTAATCCCCATATCGACCAGAAATATCTGGCCATCACGCAAACTGATAGCAGTCGTTAATTCAGGCTGATTGAAAGTGCCCTCCATATCAACATTAAGTTCCAGTTTGCCTGCAAGTTCATCAAAGGCCAGCGTTTCCAGATTTAATGAGGCAAGGTCTTCGATAGAGTTCTGCAATTGCAAAGTGACTGGCGTATCCATGGGTGCCGCCATTACCGTTTTGATTGGTGCGGTTTGCAATCTGGCTTCAATAGGCTCTACCCCAGCAATGTCCGGCTCAATAGTGATGGCAACCATACTTTCTTCTGCTGTCAGCTGATAGCGAAGATCAACCGCATTAAATGCAATCGGTTGCTGCTGGCTTATCCCTTCAGACTGCAGTTTTAAGATGCCATCATGCAGCGATAAATTACCCGTCCCGGTAATATCTCCCTCGGTTTGCATTGCTAATTGGACTTTACCGGAAATTTCACCCGATAATGTAGCGTAGTCCTCTATCAAAGGCTTGAAAGTCGCCACCGACAATTGATTTATTTCAATTAATGTTTGTGCACCTTCTGCGGTATTTTCACCCTGTAAACAAAGCTGTGCCTGCTCAGAAGATTGCCAGCAGTGTTGGGAAATAATCTGTTTATCGGCTGATAATTGAATCGCACCCGGCTCACGTAACTGCCAGTTGCCAGCTATATCATTGGTAACGGTCATTGACTGTAACTGTCCAGACCATTGGTCATCTTCATCCAGGCTGCCTTGCAACAGACTGGATAACGTCCCGATTTCAGATTGTATCTCCAGCGCCAATTGATGCTGGTCACGCTTGCCATTCAGGCTCAAATCAATGGAGTCGATATTCTGCTGTGCAATCGTAATTGAGGTGGATTGAATGTTCAGTTTACTTTGCTGATTATCCGTCAGATCCACTTGGGCATCTGCTGAAATCGACCCTACAGTCAGCTCATCTGCCCAACGGATAGCTGAACCTTCCAGATTGGCATTTAATTTTAATTTGGCCAGCTCACCGTAAAGTTGCCCTTCTCCACTCAGAGTGCCAAATAATTCGGGATGAAAATCCTGCAGATTCGGGGATGACAAACTCCAACTCAGGTCCAGTTGTTTTTCTACTTTGCCGTTTAATGACAATTGCGAATCCCCGAGATTTAACTGCAGATTTTCGATATCAATATCGGTATTTACCGCTTGCAGGTTACTGTCCAGTGAGAAATTACGATCACGTAACACACCATTTAAATGTAATTCCTGCACACTGGCATGAAACTCGTTTTCACCTTTATCCTGAAACGTTACCTGCGCCTGACCACTAATCAGCCCGGGCCATTCTGCAACTAAGGCAGCAGGATCGATCTGTCTCAATGTCAGTTTGCCATCAACTGCAAGCTTTTCTTTCCAATTAATGCGACCACTGAATCCTGCCCCGCCATCAGCTATTTTGGTATCGGCCCGTACATCGGTTATGCCTGCTTCCGGACTATTCGCCACCAAATTAAGAATGAGGGGAATCTCATTCACAATGAAATCTGAATCGACTGTTAAATTGAAAAGCTGTTTCTCTCCATCCAGCTTAAATTGCCCGGTATAACTTTCTACCGGCACGCCGGTTAAACTGGCAGGAAGCTGCAGATTTTTCCATTCGCCATCCAGTTGATAGGTTAACTTCGGCTGCCAGCTCACATCGCCACTGACGTCTAGTTGACCTAACGCTGACTTGATTTCAAGAGAATTAATCGAGGCCTTTTGCATATCCCCACGCAGGTAAGAAGTTATATTCCATTCCTGCTCAATGGCCTGCAAAGAACTGCTGAGAATCAAACGATAGTCCTGCAAAGTGCCATCAACGGAAAATTCACCTGAAGCCTGACCAACCAGCAGTTCAGCATCTGTCTGCCAGGGCCATTGTAATTCTGACCAGCTACCATCAATGGAAAAAACACTTTCCGTGGGATCTTCTGTAATGAAGATGTTTCCATGCAATTCGGCAAAACTGTTCTGACTGATGGCGCTCATTAAATCCACTCGCCAACTTTGTAAATCATTGGAATTGACACTTAAACTGGCTGCAACCGGTGGATTTAATGTCTCAGATTCCTGCAACTGAAAGTCGAGTTCTGCCTTGGCACTATCTAATGTACCTTGGGCATTCAGATTTAATGCTGTCAGATCACCAATTTCATTCTTCAGGATCCGTGATAATGGCAGCGTTCCACTCTCAGCCGTAAATCGCCAATCCAAATCATCAAGAATATTACGCACCATCAAGGTTTGCTCGGAAGCGAAAGGTTCGCCTAGCTGCTGACGTAATGTCATTTGCTGCAAATCACCGGTAATCGTCCCGGTAGCAGAAATAAGCCCCAATTCTGGATCATTAAGACGGGCGCCATAGTTCAAATTGGTAGCATGTGGCGAGCTCAGGTTGACGTCGCCAAGCAGTGTAAAAGCCAGAACATCCCGATTCAGTCGCAATGAAGAAATGATTAGCCGATCGTAGTTCACCCGTAATGACGTATCAAAACGATCGAACAATGGTGTTATATCACCTTGAGGACTCACCATTTCTGCATGCGTTATTCGCAAAGAACGCAAATGAATTGCCAATGGAAGACTGATATCCGGCACCGTAAAGTCTTCATCCACGGTAAGGTCTTTATCCAGCCCATCTTTCTGCTTAATTTGCAGCTGGTCGATATGCAACTGATTAATAATCAAACGGGTGGAAAGTAGCGACCATAACTGCCAGCGTGCATCAATACTTTTTATATAAAATGCATCGCCCTCTTCAGGTTCATACGAAACACCTTGCAGATAAATGCCGTCATAAAGTCGGCCACTTGCTTCATCAATTGACAGTGCTGGAAGAGATTGCTGAGTAAAATTGAGTGCGGTGTTAAAACCTGACTTTGTCATCAATAACCAATACATTGCTGCTGGAACAACCAGTAACAATACAATTGCGATTATCCATAATGCGCGTTTTATCACAAATCAGGCCCTATCACGATATGCAAACCGAAAGGCTTGTCTTCATCTGAAATTCCATTGGCTATATCAACCCGAATCAAGCCAACCGGTGAACGCCAGCGAATGCCCACCCCCACACTATACTCTATTGGGTCAGACCAACTATTGAATGCGTTACCAAAATCAGTAAATATTGCCGCACCCCAGTTTTTAACAAACATATGTTCATATTCGACACTCCCTACCGCCAGATAACGGCCCCCAATGACTTCCTCCAGATCATTCTCCGGTCCCAATGATTCATAATCAAAACCACGAATACTGTTATCACCACCGGCAAAGAAACGCAGAGAGCTGGGTAATTTTGAAAAGTCACTGACTTCTGTTGCACCAACTGTCGCGCGAGTGATAATTCGGTTTGACTCACCAAAACCCTGGATATATTTACCACGGATGACTATCTGACTAAAACTGATGTCAGATAAAATACCTTCAGCCGCACCACTTAGTTCCAAACTGACCCGTCCACCCTGTCGGGTATAAAGTGTGTTATCTGCCCAGGTTCTTGCATACGCAATACCGGGAATCAGTAATGATGTGGAAGCAGATTCGTCAGACACATCAAAACTTTCATTTAAAAACTTGATGCTACCTGTTTCTTCCCAGCCCCAACGCATTCGGTTGTAATAACTCCCAACAGCAACTGAGCGACTTTCACTGGTATCGGTATCTTCTTGTTTATATGCCGTATTAAAACCTACCGTATCAATATTTTCACTCCAGAATGGCATCTTGTAATCCGCACCGACCTGAGTGGCAATCTGCGATAGACGACTTTCAACCGAGAGTCTGTGTCCACGATCATTCACGTACCGGTTCTGCCAGCCCAGACTCATTCTGGCGCCTGTATCTGTACCATATCCGATACCTGCACTATAGCGATGCTTGAGATTTTCATTCAGCGAAACGTCTATCGGCACTTCTGCATTTTCCCGAGCTGATGTCATCGCCTGAGCTGAGACAGTGGCGAAGTAACCGCTGTTTTGTAAATTATTTCGAAGTGTGAGTAATTTATTGGCATCGAAAGGTTCACCGGGGTCAATGGGTGACATAGCCTCAAGTAGATCTGCATTGACAACGGTATCGGGAAATTCAATGTCACCGAATCGATAGCGTTGCTTTGAGTCATATTTCAGACAAATATCGGCGGATTCGGCTTCTATATCGACACGGACTTCGCTACAGGTAAACGCACCGTCAAAGTAACCATGCTCAGCTGCAAGTCTCAAAAAAGCTTTTTTGGTATTTTCATAACTTTGATGATCAAAATGGTCCCCAACCTTCAGCGGCAGTTTGTTGAGCATTTTGGTAAATGCTGGATCATTCTTGGCATCTCCCTCCACAGCGGCATCAATTTGGCGAATGATAATTGGCTGACCCAGGTCAATTTTATATTTGGCTAACCAATTATTTTCATCAGTTTCAGTTAACTCGGCTGTAATTTCGGGTGAATAATAACCATAAACGGTAAGCATGTGCTTCAATTCATCAACAGCCTGTTCATGTAAGCGTTGAACACTGCGGGAATCCAATCTTGGGCTGTTTTTTTGCCGATAAATACTTAAACCATTTATCAAGGTTTCACTCCAGTCCTTTTCTATACCCTCAAGCTCGATCTCGATATTTTTTTCGGTGTCAGCCCAAACCATAAAGGATTGAAATAAACACACAAAAAACACAAGGATGATTCTGCTATAGAAAAGTTTCGGGCATAACGGCATAGAGTCTCTGTCATGATTTACGAAGAGTGTAGAAATGAATGCATCTAATTACTGACATTTATTATGACACTTTCAACGCGACAGCGTTCTTAACTCAGGTTATTAGGACTTGCTGATCTTTTATCTCTGCCTCAGTTGTGAGCTGAATAAGCGTCAATCAAGGCACGAGGAGCGCCTTTTGTGAAATACATCCATGTAAGGGGCTGGGATTATTTTTGCCCCCGCAGCGGTGGATATGAAAGATCAACAATCCCTAATCAGTTGGGTCTGGCAGATTTTCTTTTCGAAAAGCACTCGGCGAACAACCAAAAAAATGACTGAAGCGTCGACTGAAGTGACTCAGATCATTAAAACCGTAGTTATAACAAGCCTCAGTGATACTTTGACCACCTCGTATCGCATCAGCGGCTGATTTCAATCGTACCTGCTGATGAAACTCACCTGGCGTACATCCCAGTTGTTTCTTGAACTCTACATACAAACGACTTCGACTCATGCAGGCCTGACGGCAGAGTTGATCAATATCAAGTGGCTGAGTGAGGTTTTGTTCAAGGGTATGCAGTACAGCCGTGATCCCGCTGGTATCGGGAGCTTGTTTACAATAACTCAGTAATACTTCACGTCCCTGCTCGCGAAGCAATCTGATCACCAGCTCTGAAACACCAAGATCAACCATCATTTCTTTATCCGGATCATTTCGGATATAAAAAGACACCATTTTTTCCAGTAAATGCTGCGTATCCTGGGTGTGATGTTTATGAATGATACGTGGTTGATATTCCCAGTTATATTCCGGCACATCCGTTTTGACTAAATCACGCATTCGGCTGGAAATCGCTTCAATGCGTTCACGGGAAATCTCGATAGTCAGACAAGTGGTCGGTTGCTGCTCATTGGCATCAGGAAAATCAATCTCAACATGCTCACCAGGCGGCATAACGTAAGATTCGTGGGGAACAAACAATTCACCTGAAGCATTGTAGTGATCATGCATGACTTTACGACCACTCACCATCCCGCAATACAATAAGTGATCAGCATTAAGCGCTACGCCCGTTGAGCTCCGATAAGTATCGTAAATGCTCAGCTCGGTCTCCGGTCCGTTAAACGTTACTTTATTTTCTATAAGCAACTGACGATTTTCGTGCCGACCACTTGTTGGGAATGTATTCAGGCTCATAGTTTGACCTTCATGAATAATGTTGGATTGTGTGTCTGATGTTTAGGATTAGTCAAGTGATTGGAAAGTATAGCGATGAAATTGATGCCGAACTCTTTTGGGAATTTTTCATAAATAAAAATAGCAAGCTTATTGAACATTGTGGTAATTTTTTTGTCACTTGTGGACTGACAGTCAAGTAATTGGGAATATGAGTCAAGTAGTTTATCCACTACAGGTCTTATGCTGAACATTTGCAAATATCAAAACAACAAGAGAGAGAGAATTATGATTTACGCAAAACCAGGTACACCAGAGTCGGTGATTTCATTTAAATCACGCTATGAAAATTTTATCGGCGGCGAATGGGTAGCCCCTGTTAAAGGCGAATACTTTAATAATATTACTCCCGTCACCGGCGAAGTTATTTGTGAAATACCTCGCTCGGGTGAAGCAGACATTGAATTAGCGCTAGATGCGGCCCATAAAGCACGCGAAGCGTGGGGTAAAACCTCAGTTCAAGATCGCAGCAATATCCTGTTGAAAATTGCTGATCGTATTGAAGCAAACCTTGAAAAACTGGCTGTGGCCGAAACCTGGGATAACGGTAAAGCGGTTCGTGAAACCCTGAATGCCGATATTCCTTTAGCGGCTGACCACTTCCGCTATTTTGCTGGTTGTCTGCGTGCTCAGGAAGGCACCATGGGTGAGATTGATGAAAACACAGTGGCCTATCATTTCCATGAACCTCTCGGTGTTGTCGGTCAAATTATTCCGTGGAACTTCCCACTGTTAATGGCAGCTTGGAAACTGGCTCCAGCACTGGCAGCCGGTAACTGCGTAGTCATGAAACCCGCGGAACAAACACCTGTCTCTATTTTGATTCTTGCAGAATTAATCGCCGATTTACTGCCAGCCGGAACGTTAAATATCGTCAATGGGTTTGGTCGTGAAGCAGGTCAGGCACTCGGTACCAGCAAACGTATCGCCAAAATCGCATTCACAGGTTCAACGCCAGTTGGCTCATTGATCATGAAATACGCTGCTGAAAACATTATTCCTTCAACAGTTGAACTGGGTGGTAAATCACCAAACGTTTTCTTTGAAGACATCATGCAGCAAGAGCAGGATTACATTAATAAATGCGCTGAAGGTCTGGTGCTGGCGTTCTTCAACCAGGGTGAAGTCTGTACCTGCCCTTCCCGTGCGGTTATTCAGGAAAGCATCTACGACGAATTCATTGCCGTGGTCATGGAACGAGCCAAAATGATCAAACGTGGTAATCCCTTAGATACTGAAACTCAGGTAGGCGCCCAGGCATCGCAGGAACAGTTCGATAAAATCCTCAGCTATGTTGAAATTGGTAAACAGGAAGGTGCTCAATTATTAATGGGTGGTGGTATCGCCCAACTTGGTGATGAATTCAATAAAGGTTTCTATATCGAACCAACGTTGATGAAAGGCACTAACAAAATGCGTATTTTCCAGGAAGAAATCTTTGGCCCTGTGGTCTCCGTGACCACCTTTAAAGATGAAGCTGAAGCACTGGAAATTGCCAACGACACCGAATTTGGTCTGGGTGCCGGTTTATGGACCCGTGATATGAACCTGGCTTACCGTATGGGACGTGCCATTCAGGCCGGTCGTGTATGGACCAACTGCTACCATCATTATCCAGCACATGCTGCATTCGGTGGTTACAAGAAATCAGGTGTGGGTCGTGAAACTCATAAAATTGCTCTGGAACATTACCAACAAACTAAAAATCTGTTGGTCAGTTACAGCACCAGCCCTCTCGGTTTCTTCTAAAGCTCACCAGTAATCAAACTAACTCTCCCCTAAGCAGTGCTTTCGGGAGAGTTTTTTATTGGATGATCACTACATTTAACGTTGACAGCGTACTATACTCAAAAAGAGAGAATAATAAGGTAAGGTATTTATGGCTCAGAATAATATTGAATCAACTCTTCATGAAAACCGGCACTTTCCACCGTGCGAAAGTTTTTACAAAGACTCCGCTTTAAACCCTAAAAAGCTTGATGCGCTTTATGCCAAAGCAGCTGAGGATCATGAGTCTTTCTGGGGTGATTTGGCGAAACAGGAACTCGACTGGATCAAACCCTTTACTAAAACGCTGGATGACAGCAACGCTCCTTTTTATAAATGGTTTGCCGATGGTCAATTGAATGTTTCTTATAACTGTCTTGATAGACAGCTAAAAGATAACGCTGAAAAAACCGCCATCATCTTTGAAGGTGAACCTGGTGATGTACAACACATCACCTATCGCATGCTGCATGAGAAAGTCTGCGTATTTGCCAACGCTCTGAAAAAACAAGGCATTAAAAAAGGTGATCGGGTCATTATTTATATGCCGATGATCACCGAAGCGGTTGTGGCCATGCAGGCTTGTGCCCGAATTGGCGCCATCCATTCTGTGGTTTTTGGTGGTTTCTCCGCTGAAGCATTAAAAGATCGTATAGAAGATACCCAGGCAAAACTGCTGATTACCGCTGACGGCGGGCATCGCGGCGGCAAAATCATCCCGCTGAAAAACACAGCAGACCAGGCATTAAGCAAAGGCTGCGAAAGTGTTGAAACAGTCATCGTTTTTCAACGTTGCAAGAATGATATCTCGATGCAGGAGGGTCGTGATATCTGGTGGCATGATGCTGAACAGGATCAAACAGCAGAATGTGAACCCGAACCGATGAATGCCGCGGATCCATTATTTTTACTTTATACCTCAGGCTCAACCGGTAAACCAAAAGGTATTCAACACTCGTCAGCTGGTTACCTGCTGAATGCCATTACCACCATGCGTTGGGTGTTTGATATTCAGGAAAAAGACGTCTTCTGGTGTACTGCAGATGTTGGCTGGATCACCGGTCATACCTATGTTGCATACGGACCGCTGGCCGTGGGTGCCACAATGATCATTTATGAAGGTGTACCTACCGTTCCGGATGCTGGACGTTTCTGGGATGTTTGCGCCCGTCACCATGTCACTATTTTCTATACTGCCCCAACAGCGATTCGCGCTTTGATGAAAGCGGGTGATGAAATTCCACAGCGTTATGATCTTTCCCATTTACGGTTATTAGGTACCGTTGGCGAACCGATCAATCCGGAAGCATGGATGTGGTATCACCGTGTTATTGGTCAGGAACGTTGCCCAATCGTGGATACCTGGTGGCAAACCGAAACCGGTGCTCATATGATTGCCCCAGTTCCATCCGTTACTGTCACAAAACCGGGTTCATGTACTCGTGCACTGCCCGGCATTGATGCAGCAGTGGTCAATGAACAAGGTGAAGCGCTTGGTCCAAATCAAGGTGGTTTCCTGGTGATCCGTAAACCATGGCCTTCCATGATCCAGACTATCTGGGGCGATGACCAACGTTATAAAGACACCTACTGGCCCTATTTCGATGGTAAATATTATCTTGCCGGTGACAGCGCTCGCCAGGATGAAGAAGGTTACTTCTGGATCATGGGGCGGATTGATGATGTGTTAAATGTTTCAGGTCACCGACTTGGCACCATGGAAATTGAATCGGCTCTGGTAGCGCATGAAGCGGTTGCTGAGGCTGCCGTCGTCGGTAAACCACATGATGTTAAAGGTGAATCCGTATTTGCCTATGTCGTGTTAAAAGGTGAACGACCTGAAGGTGGAGAAGACGAAGCAATAACCAATGAATTACGTGCCTGGGTAGCCGAACAAATCGGACCTATCGCCAAGCCGGATGAAATTCGTTATTCAGACAATCTGCCTAAAACCCGCAGCGGTAAAATTATGCGTCGTTTACTCCGTACGATTGCCAAGGGCGAAGAAATCACCCAGGACACATCAACATTGGAAAACGAAGGTATCTTATTACAATTGCAAGGTAAGGCTTGATGGCGAAAGCCGAAACCGAAAGTCAGGAAAATCAACGGCTGGACAAATGGCTTTGGGCTGCGCGGTTTTACAAGACCCGTAGCCTAGCCGTTGAGGCTATTAATGGCGGTAAAGTGCATGCAAATGGTCAACGGGCTAAACCCAGCCGAACCATCCGTCCAGGCGATCAATTAACCATTTCGCAACCACCGTATGAATACGTCATTGATGTCTTAGGCCTGCAAAAACAACGTCGACCGGCCAGTGAAGCCCAATTGCTTTATCAGGAAACAGCTGAAAGTCGGGATAAACGTGAACTGTTGCGTGAACAAATCAAAAATGAGCCGTTAGGTTTCCGTGATCAAAAAGGCCGCCCCAGTAAACGGGATCGTCGCCATATTATTAAATTCACCCGGGGCGACTAATGGATAAGACTTCCCTGCTTAATGCTGCTGACAAACAGCTTCCCGCATTACGTTATGCTGTTGAATTGCAAAAAACGGCTGCGAGTGTTGGCTTTGACTGGCCGCATATTGATGGCGTGATTGCCAAGATTCATGAAGAACTGGATGAGGTTGCTGCTGAACTGGATGATGCCGATCCAAATAAACTACAGGAAGAAATTGGCGATTTATTATTTGCTATTACCAATCTTGCCAGGCATTTGGATGTCGATCCTGAACAAGCTATAGAGCAATGTAATCAGAAATTTCTCCGCCGTTTTCAGTTTATTGAAACGCAGATAATCCAGCAGGGAAAATCATTACAAACGGCTTCATTAGATGAGCTTGACGCCTTATGGGATGAGGCAAAATTATCTGATAAAAAGAATGAAGACTAATCATTAATCTATTGATTTTAAATGTCTAAAGACAATCTAAATGCCAACATGGATGATTCGATAAAACCGTGTTGTTCATAAAAACGATGGGCAGCTTCATTATCGTTATCGGTCAACAAGGTAATGCGTTTACAGCCTTTCTCTCTGGCAAAATCAATCGCATATTTCAATAACGCTGACCCAACGCCAAGGCCACGATTTTGTGGTGCAACCACCATATCTTCCAGAATCGCCACCCGGCTACCCAGCGCTGTCGAAATGGTGTACAACAAATTCACCATGCCTACAATCTGCCCGGCATCTTTTGCGACCAGAATATCACCGATACCGTCGCCTTCAATAATCGCTCCCAATCCTAAAGCTTGCATCTCTGCATCTGGTTTAAATTCGGTTTCCTGACTAAACAAGGTGTCGAGTAACCGGCACAACTCAGGGATATCAGAAGGTACAGCAGTCAGTATTTCCATTTTATCCGGCAGAAGTTAATGATGTGGCGGTTTGAAACTGTTCCTGACCGGTATACACCAGAAAGTGTTTACCTTTGGCGCGAGCGACCATGCCGATACCAATATCCTGTGCAATGCTAAGCCCCATTTCTGTCACACCACTACGTGACAAGAGTAAAGGCACCTGCATCTGTGCGACCTTAATCACCATCTCAGATGTTAAACGCCCGGTGGTATAAAACACCTTGTCATTACCTTTGACATCGTTGAGCCACATCCAGCCGGAAATCGCATCGACAGCATTATGCCGGCCAACATCCTCCACAAAGCTTAATACATCATTTCCCTGGCAAAGCGCACAGCCATGTACTGCACCGGCCTGTTTATACATTTCGTTATATTCGTTCAGGGCATGCAAAACATCGTAAATTGACTGGGCACTGAACTGGGGACATTGCAGTTTCAGTTCAGACAACGAATCCATGACATGACCAAACATGGTGCCCTGCCCGCAACCACTGGTCGCAATTCGTCGGGACATAAGCGAATCAAGATTATTTTTCTGCTGATGGGTCGTCACCGCAACAGCATCAACGTCCCAATCCACCTGAATGGATTTGATATGGCTGAGTTCATCAACCAATCCCTGATTGCGCAAATAACCAAGTGTCAGTAGCTCTGGCTGACCACCAAGCGTCATCAAAGTAACAATCTCGCGATTATCCAGATAAATCGTCAGTGGCCGTTCGCCGGTTAATGACACTTCACGGGCTTCGCCAAATTCATCTAAAACGGTAGTGGTATGCAGGCGGTTAATGCCCTGATTGGTCATTTCCGGCTGATATCTAGCCACCGGTGACACTCATATGACGGAAAATAATCGGTTGTTCTTTGATATTAAAGTCATGGCCTTTTGGCTTGATATCCATTGATTGGATAATGGCCTGTTTGAGTTTATCGAGATCACCAGGATGGCGGCGAATAATATCGCGCAAGTCCATCGAATGTTCCTGCCCCAGACATAATAGTAAACGACCTTCCGTAGTCACCCTGACCCGATTACAGCTTTCACAGAAATTATGACTGTGAGGCGATATAAAGCCTATTTTGCTGTTGCTGCCAGCAACCTGGTAATAACGTGATGGTCCACCGGTATTAGCAATACTGCTTTGCAAATCAAAATGCTTTTGTAATGTGGCCAGCACTTCATCACTACTGCAATAGCTTTCATTACGACTGTGCGTTACCTGCCCCAATGGCATTTCTTCGATATAGGAAATATCCAGATCATTATCGATAGCAAACTGAGCCAAATCGACAATCTCATCATCGTTACGGCCTTTCATGATGACCGCATTCAATTTGATGCGTTTAAAGCCCGCTTGTTTGGCAGCATCAATCCCGTCCAGTACCTGAGTTAATTCGCCAGTACGGGTTAATTCACGGAAACGTTCGGCATTCAATGAGTCCAGACTGATGTTAATGCGATCCATACCGGCTGCAGCGAGCTTTTCAGCGTACTTGGGTAACTGGGAGCCGTTGGTGGTTAAGTTCAGCTCTTTAAGCGATGTGGTGTGCTTTAACGCGCCAATTTGCTCTATTAACCAATCGACGTTGCGACGTACTAAAGGTTCGCCACCGGTGATGCGGACTTTTTCCACCCCGAGTTCACAAAAAGCTTTTACCAGAAAGGCAATCTCTTCCAGCGTCAGCAACTGTTCGCGTGGCATGAAAGTCATCTCTTCATCCATGCAATACACGCAACGGAAATCACAACGATCAGTGATCGATATCCGTACATACGACACGCGCCGTCCGAAGTTATCGATTAATTGTGTTTGGTTATCCGTCATAGTGTCTATTATGCGCTAGCTACGCTCTTTATGAGAAATGTCACAAGAATCTTTTGCAGTGGAAAAGCCAAACAAGGCATAGCCACCACAGCGACCGCTTAATCCGTTAATCAGTAGTCCCAATCCCAGCAAGGCCCACCAACTTTGGTAATACAATGCAACCGCTATTATAAACAGACCGATTATGATACGTAACGTTCTATCAATACTGCCGAGATTCTTTTTCATTGCATTGCTCCAGATACAAACAAGCCCCTTTGCAGGGGCTTGAATGAATCAATCTTATTGATTGCTGAATCAATCGTTACCAGAGAAGGCACCGATTAAATGCAACAGGCTGGTAAACAGGTTGTAGATACTGACATACAAGGTCACAGTCGCCATGATGTAGTTTGTTTCGCCGCCGTGAATGATGTTGCTGGTTTCATACAGAATCAGACCAGACATCAACAGCACGAACATTGCAGAAACCGCCAGCGACAAACCAGGCATGTTAAAGAAGAATGCTGCCAGTCCCGCCAGGAAAGCTACCAGGATACCGACAAACAGGAAGCCACCCATAAAGCTGAAGTCTTTTTCAGATTTAATCGCGTAAGCAGATAAGCCTAAAAAGACAATCCCGGTTGCGCCCAGAGCCTGCATAACAATCTGCGGACCATTGGGTAATCCCAGGTAAGCGTTAACGATTGGTCCCAGTGTCAGGCCCATAAAACCGGTCAGCGCAAATACAGAGGCAATACCCCAAACGCTGTTGCGCAGTTTAGCTGTCAGGAACAACAGACCGAAGTAGCCGATCAAGGTAATAATAATGCCTGGATGCGGCAGGTTAAACACCATTGACACCCCAGCGGTAAGCGCACTGAAGCCAAGCGTCATCGCCAGCAATACATAGGTGTTACGCAATAACTTGTTGGTTTGCAGCGCAGATTCGCGCGAACGCACAACTGTTGATTGAGTATCGTAATTCATCAGTTTATTTCTCCATTACTCAGTAAAGTATTGATGATAGGTAGTTCATCCAATGGACATCATCCTACCGGATAAGTTCTAAATGGCAATAGCTATATAAATTTTGCTTTCACTGTTGTCAGAACAAGTCATTCCTAGTAATATGCCGCGTCTTGGAGGGATGGCAGAGCGGTTGAATGCACCGGTCTTGAAAACCGGCGTGGGTTTATAGCCTACCCAGGGTTCGAATCCCTGTCCCTCCGCCAAACAAACTAACGGACTTCGGTCCGTTTTTTTGTATCTAAGGTTTGGTAATTGCGATTTTAGCTGTTCTGTATTTAGAAATTGTTTCAGGCTACATCCTCGTGTCTATGCAACCCTTTTATACTGACACCTCCAAATTCTGTCTCCGCCACTCCACATCAACATCTCGTTGTTCTAAACAATGTCATTCCTACCACTTTGTTAGAAACTGCTTACAACGGCCCATGTATTTAGATATGTGCCAAGCACTCAAAACGTTCCCTTAATAGCCAAATGCCAAGATAAAGTAATAGCGATGTACGTTGACGCACAGAAGGTCAGCGCATTGCTAGCTAACATCAGCAACGAGATCTCTAGCAGATTAATCCGCATGGCAGTGAACAAGGTATGGCAGGTCTCAGCTCAGCGCGATGAACACAGTGGAGAGCTACTTTTACTTAAGATGCGTAGTGTATTGGCGACCTAATCCCTACCCGCATGCTCCATACAAGACCGGCGAAAATCCTTGTGTCCTATTAGGCTTAATCACAGCGAGATCGTGCCGCTCGGCTACCGTTAGTCCTTACATAAAAGGAAGAATTATGGACAAATCTCTTTTACCATTAATATCTAAAATTGATTCATATATTTCACGGAACACAGAAACCTCTCTAGTCATATTTTTATCCACAGATTTTTATCAACGAATTTTGCATTCGAACAGAACCTCGTTCAATTTAACTTATGATCCCCCCAAATTGTTGGGACATAGTTTTTCCGTACGAGATGATATCGACACTATGGAGAAACAATTTTTTGTTACTAGTGAAACTGCATTATGAGTTGAATCGCCACTACTTTTTGACGCCTTTCAGCCACTTAATGTGGCAACTAGCGAGGCGAAAATAAATCAATGTAGTCACAATCCATTGATTAAGAGCGTTTGAATTCACTGATCTTAAAACCGGCATGGGTTTATAGCCTACCCAGGCTTCGAATCCCCTGCTTCTCTGCCAAACAAAAAAACGGACTTCGGTCCGTTTTTTTGTATATGGGGTTTGGTAATTGAAATTTTAGCTGTTCTGTATTTGCGTTCCCACGCATGAGCGTCGGAACGAGTTGCAATTAAACTTATGTGCATCTCCTTCTGTAACGCAGAACTTGCCTCATAGTCATGTGCATTTCCATCCTGGACTTAATCATCTGAAAATCGATATAAAAGATAATTCCAATCGCAGTTATGCCAAATAAAAAGAAAAAGTCGCCCCACGTTGGTAAGAACAAGCTCAACGAAAACTTATCAATTATTTCGAGCTGAAATACGAGTAAACACGAAACCATAATGATGATTTTGTAAAAGTGCTGAGATAAGCCTACCTTCAGTGCTGAACGTTCTCTTACACCTTTGATGAATATTTTCCGTAATAATCTTTGCATATCCATACCCAAGTTATTAAAGGAAAATCATATTACTCACATCATTTTTACCAGTGCATTAACCTGAAGCAAAGCAGTACTAAAGCGCTTTTTGCTCAAATTCTCGCCCTTATATATTGCCCCTTTTGCAGATAGTGCCATTAGCTATTCCCTGAAGGATTTTCGTAAAATCAGGACGAGCAGCTGTAATACGATAGCCCGCCAACCTCAAAAAACGCGTGTGGCTTCAGCCTGTAAAATTTCTCCTCTTCGTCTTTCGATTGCTCGTCGTATGGATTTGTCATGACTTCTTGCAGCTCTTGAATGAGTGAGTAGTTCCCCTCCTTCGCTTGCTGATAAGCAGGCACAACTAACCACTCCCGCAAACTGTATTTTGGATTGACCTGTTTCATCTTGTTGGAGAGCTCTTCATGAGAAAATGGCTGAGACTCTGTCGTGTTGGCCTTAGTGATAAGCGCTTTCCATTTTGTGAGCCATTCTGCCCAGCGATTATTTATCCGTTCGGGGTCTAGATTATAGGTCGGGTTCTGGTAAAAGCTTTTTTTGAGTGGACCAATATCATCCGGCAGCATAGAAAGTTCGCGGAAGAAAATGGTGTAATCAACGGATGTTTGCATCATCAGTGATACCAGTTCGCTAAACAACTCCTCATTAAAAGTATCAAGCCCAAGTTTGGCTGCCCACATTTTCTCCATTTGCACCTGCATTACTGATGCGAAGCTGCTTTGTATCTCGTCGAGCTGTCGCAGACTGTCCTGATGCGAAGTCAGCAACGGACGCAATGCTGTACAAAACATGTGAAAGTTTTTTTCCGCTGCAACAGGTTGATTCAAAAATGCGAAATGCTGTCCTCCTCCCGTCCATGGCTGGTAGTACGGATCAAACAGTTCGCAAAATCCAAATGGGCCATAGTCGAGTGTGAATCCACCCGCTGCACAATTATCACTATTGAAATTACCCTGGCAATAGCCGACACGGATCCAATTCGCAATAAGAGATGTCAGTCGGTTTCGGAACTCGCGTGCAAGCATCAATACTTTTTTGGGTGTGCTCAGGTTTTGGTCGATGACTTCTCCATACTCACGATCGATGAGATGCAAGACTATCTGCTCCAGCTCTTCCATTGCTTGTGGATGTTCATTTTTACGAGCACGGCGACCGAACAGCTCAATTTGGCCAACCCGAATGAAAGACGGTGCGACCCGCGTCGAGATCGCTGCCGGCTCTGATATAAGTGTATCCGGATCTCTAGAATGTGAGCCTTCTGAATACCACGGACGCTTTACTTTTTCAGTTTTCGACACGTAAAGACTCAGAGACCGTGAGGTTGGAACCCCAAGCGCGTGCATGTGCTCCTGAGCCAGAAACTCTCGTACACTCGACCGCAAAACAGCGCGTCCATCTGCGCCGCGGCAGTATGGCGTCCTGCCCCCACCTTTTAACTGCATTTCCCAATGATTACCATTGATGTCGGTCTCTAACACTGAAATAGCACGACCATCGCCGTATCCATTGCCGGTCTGAAAAGGACATTGCTGGGTGTATTCTGTACCGTAAATGGACAATGCGTAGCCACACGCCCAGCCAACCTTACGCATCGGCTCTGGAACGTATGCGAGATTGCCGGAGAACACACGCATGAAGTCGGTCGACAGAGCCAAACTATCGGCGAAACCCAGTTCGCGAAACAGGTTTTTACTATGCGCCACGTACTCGGGATCTTCGAGTGGCGTTGGACTGACACGAACATAATGGCCTGAGAAGACTTGACGGGGATAGTGGTCGGCTCCGTTTGATATCGCATCAGGATCAGCATTGAGCGTGTCCATAAACGAGTAACTTACACACTTTGCAAGATTGTCGAGATTGGAGATTGTTTCCGTAGAGTCGGTTTGCTGGTGTTGTCGCATTACCATCGGGCTCCTGTTAAGGTGGGGAAAAAGCTGCTTGACCGCTGATTAATCACTTGCATCGGCAGCTTGTCCGATTACAGATCAACACTTTGAGCATAACTTTGGATCACTTTCTGATTGTCACTTGATGGTTTGCATCTCTGACAGCTGTCACTCATGTTAGTGCTCAGCTTTTCTTGCCACTTCTCCACAATAGAAATTATCTCGTGAGCCACTATTTCTTGGATTTATAAGTTAAACCGTAGACAAAATTAGATATTGGTTAGGTGAAAGATTGCTTAGAGCGAAAGATCAGATTTAGAAACAAACTATAGGCTTTAAGACATTTTACGCAGATATTTTCGTAGTTTATAGGTGGAGTATTTTTGCTTGCCATAGATCTTTAATCGTTAGGTGCACGTTTTAAGGATTGCCTTATAAACCTGCCCCCAAAAGTTAGCCTAGAAAGCGACAACAACACAAAGTAAGGTGAAATTACATATGATTCCATTATCCATTCTAGAACTTGGTCGTGTACGCGAAGGTTCTGATCGCCGAACGGCTCTTAATGATGCCCGGACCTATGCGCAGCATGCTGAGCGACTGGGATACAAACGCATATGGGTAGCAGAGCATCATAATATGCCTGGGGTGACAACAGCCGCCACCTCCATCGTCATTGGCCATATCGCTGCTGGGACAAATACCATCCGCGTGGGATCCGGTGGCATCATGCTGCCTAATCATGCGCCATATATAATTGCTGAACAGTTCGGTACATTGGAAGCACTATTTCCCGGTCGTATCGATCTTGGGTTGGGCCGTGCTCCCGGCACCGACCAAATGACCTTACGGGCTCTGCGTCGAAATCCAGCCAATGCTGAAAAATTCCCACAGGATGTGCAGGAATTACAGGCTTTTCTTGCACCCAAAGATGCCGCTCAACAAATAGAGGCAGTACCCGGATCGGGAAGTAATGTGCCTATCTGGATATTGGGCTCCAGCTTATTCGGTGCACAACTGGCGGCGAGTCTGGGATTGCCTTACGGCTTCGCCTCGCATTTTGCCCCACAAGCGCTTTATCAAGCACTTGAGGTATATCGGATGAATTTCAAACCTTCAGCACAACTGGATAAGCCATACGCTATGGTTGGAGTCAATGTGATCGCGGCTGAAACAGATGAGGAAGCTCGCTACCTCGCAACATCACAGCAAATGTCCTTCACTAACCTCTTTCGTGGTACTCGCGGCTTGATGCAGCCACCTATCGAGGATATAGAAAGCTACTGGTCGCCTCAGGAAAAGGCCCAGGCAGGACAAATGCTGGATTGCAGTGTCATTGGAAGCCATGAAACTGTTCAAAACGGTTTGCAAAATCTTATCGAGAAAACGCAAGCCGACGAATTAATGATCGTCTCAGACATATTTGATACCACAAAGCGGCAACGTTCAATCGAAATTACAGCCCAGGCAATGGCTTGAATATATCCGAGATCTTGCCAGGGCAAATTATTCATCCTTAATCACGCTAAACAGGATAGAGACTAAAAAAGCTTATCTTCTGTTGTGTTCGCAGAAGTGACACAAAATAAATCAAGTTGGCTGTCCCTTGATTCTTGCGATGTGCCTCTTGCTTGTGAGTAACGCAGAGCAGCCTAAGGCCAGCTTGGAGTAGTGTCATTTGATGGAGAGGGAAGTTCAAATACCGCGAACGCATGGATGCGTAGGAACCTAAAGGCGAAACCTTAAATCGATACTACCGCACAAGTTAGCAAAAAAACCAAACTCATAAACCACAAAAAACAAAGCCCACGCTGGAATCCTTTCCAAGGTGGGCTTACGCAAATAGCCAACAACACTAAATACAACTAGCGCAGCGGCCTACAACAATGCTCATGAATCGCCTCAACATGCTCCAGATCCGTCCCACAACATCCTCCCAACACAGTAATATTAGGAAATATATCGCGCAATTCACGATACTGTTGACCCAACTCTGTGGGATCTCCTCGATCCAGGCTCTCCGACTCATCTAACTCCGCATGACTTTTACGACTAGCGTTCGCTCGCACCCCGCGAATGCGGTTCATCCATGGCTCACTCTCTTTGAGCTGATCGCGGAAATGCTCCGGATGTGCGCAATTAATCATGTAATACGCGGGCCCCGTATTAGTTTCTGCGTCAACGCGCGTAATGGCTCCCGCTAAGGATTCTCCGGTGGGCAAACAACCATCCGTCTCGGTGGTAAAAGAGATCACCACCGGCATATTAGCTTCCTGCGCTGCGTTAACAATTCCAATGGCCTCTTCGACGTAATTGATCGTCATCGCCGTTACCATGTCAGCCTCGGTTTCTGCAAAGGTACGCACCTGCTCGCGATGGTATTCGTGGGCTTGCTGTGCAGACATTTTATTGTCCGCAACATAGCCATCACCTCGCGGGCCAATGCAGCCGCTGATCACCAGAGGTGTTTCCAGCGTTTCATGCCGATTGCGCAATGAAGCGAGCATGGCAATTGCTTCGCCATTTTTCTCAGCCAACTCATTGCCGCTATAACCAAGTTTAATTCCCCAATCGCGGTTGGCTCGCCAAGTAGGGCTTTCTAAAATGAATCCCCGTTGCGCAAGCTTTGCTAGGCTAATGTAGTCGACATAATAGTCTTGTAAGCGTTGACGACCTGGTTCAATACACAGCTGATCAAAGGCTGCGAAGTATGGCAATTCAACGCCCTGAATAAACACTAGCGTGGTTTCCATACCACCATCGGTTAAGAATATTTGGTCCGCTAATTGCGGTAATGCATGTCGATATTTCATTATAGGGTCTCCTCTTCCTGCTTTGGCTGGCGAACGTCGCTACCAATTAGCATTTCCCACACCCGGCTGCTTGAGCCAAGATAAAAGCGGCTTTCAGAATGCGACTTCGGGTTATGAAAAGTGCCAAATAACATGTCGTACCGGGAAACGTCAGCGTAGTTGTAACGGTGCATGCCTTTGCCATGTTGATGGCTATGGCTTTCCAGGCGCTGGTTCAGATAACCAAGCCATCGCGCCATGCGAATATTGAGATGTTGAAAAATAGCGAAAAAGATTAACATCAACAGGATTAGCGTCGTCGCTTGTGGTGAGACGCCGACCAATAGCACCAAAGCGAAACTGCCTATCAGCGTAAAACCAACTGTATCTACCGGACTCAGCCAAAATGCAACCTTAGTTAGTCGGCGTGAAGGGAACAGTTGCTCCCTGAGAAACAGCAATACGAACATGCCTAAAACAATTAGGCTAAGTGGATCCATTAATATTTCCATTGGACTAGGCAATTCGGAAATTGACATAGTCTGTTCCTCCTTAAAAATGTGTAAGTCGTAGTTTGTATTGATTTATACTCAACTGGCATCCAGTGTATGATTTCCCCCGCAGCGAAACTAGTGAACTATACGTACGAATATTCATTTCTATTTTTTGCCAAATTTTTCAGATAGTTAAGTCCGCTTTTGATGAGCTAGCAGTCAGCATTAATAATTTCATGACGCTTAACTAGACCGGCGGTATAGTTAACTCACGATTGCGTAACTGATAGTAGGGAGGAAGCTGTGGCAACACGCGCAAATAGCAGCCGAGAACGCATTCTTAGCACGGCGGAATCCCTCATTTTGCAGAAGGGATTTGCCGGGACGACTATCGACGAAATACTGGAGAAATCCGCAATAACCAAAGGCGGTTTCTTTTACCACTTCAATGGCAAGATGGATTTGGCGCGAGCCATTGTCGAGCGCTATATCAGTATGGATAACGAGGTGTTCGATGAGCTATCAGCTCAGGCGGACAAGCTCAGCGAAGATCCGTTGCAACAAACGCTTATCTTTCTCAATTTATTCACCGATATGGTCGGCGGCCTAACGTCGGTCCATCCTGGTTGTGTGGTAGCGGTATTTACCTATGAAGCACAAATGCTGGATCAAGATATTCAAGATGCAATGCGCGAAGGTATGTTGGGCTGGCGAGAAATGATGGCTAAGCGTATTGAAAAAATTCAGGAGAAGTACCGACCGCGATTAGAAACGTCAACCGAAGCGTTAGCGGATATGTTTAGCTCTTTATTGGAGGGTGGGATTATTTTGGCGCGTCTGTATGGGGATAATCAGGCGTTGATTAGTCAGGTGCAGGCGTATCGATCGCATTTGAGGTTGTTGTTTGAGCCGGCGTAGTATTTTTTGTTAAAGGTTTCGCCTTGGGGGAGTTACTTCTTTTGGTTGGCCAAAAGTAGTGACCAAAAAAACCGCCCCATCAAGCCGTCCTTCGGCTGCTCTGCGTTACGCAGCAAGCAAGAGAAGCTTCGGCAACTCACTGCGCTCAAACAACCTCAGCTTTTATCTCTTGCTTGCTGCGTCACTCGACGACTTCAAAGGGGATTTATCTGGTAAACCGAAGAACTAAGTTAACGCCTCAAGAAGCCACGCGTTTACGCGTCGGGTTGCTTTATTTGTTAGGTTTCTGTGCCACGACTTGAAAAATATGCCAATTATGTGTCACACCTTGAGGTGTTTTACCTGTAGATCGATGAGTGTTAAAGCGTAGCACCTCTAAGTTATTAAATAACTCCTTAACTTCACCTTCCTCAAAAGCTGTCACCTCCGGCCAGAAAACACTTGGATTATCTCCAGGTATAGCCATAGTATCCTCTTGGCCGAGAAACGAGCCGCAGAAAATACCACCCGGTAGCAGACATTGATATATTTTTGACCACACATCTCTAAACTCAGAGCTAGGGCAGAAAAATAAACTAGCATCTGCTACCACCAAAGATACAGGTGGGTACTCAAAATCGGTAAACGATGACTTAGTCAGAAACACATTATCAAGACCACTGAATCGAGACTGGCATCTTGATATTGATTCTTGCTCTACATCGAAACCATGAACCGTGAAACCAATCTCCGCCAAATAGGCAATATCCGCTCCAGCACCACAGCCACAATCTATAGCACTTTTTGGTTCGCTAACTATGTTTGCAGAAAAAACCAAATCATCGCGTACCTTTCGAGATTCCGTTGCATCAAAATACTTTGTTATTTGTTCACAAGACATTATTGAAACCTAGCGCCGTGTTAATGAGGCCGTTGGCCTCATAGTAAATCAAGTTGGCTGACCCCTTGATTTTCTTTGGATTCACGAATTTCTTTAGGAATTACAATCTGATACTTGGGAGAAACAGTTACTAAAGTCATGGCAACACCTATCGATCTGAATTTGGTATTACGACACCCTTGTCGATAATGGTAGTCAAGAAACATAACAGCGTTTTAATGAAGCCGTTGGCCTCATAATAAATCAAGTTGACTGACCCCTTGATTTTGTTGGCTACGTAATGCTGCGCCTTGTTAAATGGCTCTCGGCACACGATCTGTCTTAGCCACAGATTGATTTAGGTGCCGGAGTTTATTGAGAGAGACCTGAAATTGGCCATTACTCGGTAGCTGTTTACCTATGAACTGATCCCAAACTTGCGCTCCTGGCCCATTGTAGATTTCCTCGAATGTACCGTCAGGCAGTATCTTGATGATGATTGTATGCTGCGGCTGACTTCGGAATGCAACTGAGTTGGATTGCGTAGCCTTTATCTCAACTTCTAAGCCATTTCCGGTGACAGCGTCATAGCCTTTATTGGATGCCGTCATAAGCTCCAGATCATATGCATCAGCCACCAGACACTCACCCAAACTGCCAACCATATGGCCATCCGGGGTAAAACGCCTACCCGGGAACATGGTCTCCAAATCATTGACCGTGGTATACAGTTGCTTGACCAAGTCGCGGAATTTATCGTGATCGATCATAAATATTTAAAGATCTAGCTAAGGGGTGCCACGCTTTTAGCGGCGTCCCAACGAAGTCCATGCTTTTTGGCCAAAGTGAATTTGAGCTTTTTGTTAGAGTTAATAGTTAATTTCCTCAATTAACCTAGTATCTTTTATTTCAAAATTCCCAATTGAAGATTCCACTTCATCCAGTCTAAAATAAACAAGTTCATAAGGGTATTCCAAAGGTTTTCTTCCAGTGTTTGCTTTTATGAAATATGTCTTTCCATTCTCAAATTTGAAAGTCTTTGTACTTTCTTTTCCTTTATCTCCAAAATCAACTTTAATTTGATATTCACCTTCTTGTATGTGAAGAGAGAAGTATCCTCCATTTGAGATCCCTTTAAATCGTTTATTGTTGATGATTAGATCAGGACTAAGTAAGGCATTATCAAATTGTAAAGGCCTGTAAACATAAACAAGAGCGTTATTACTGTCTATAGAGTGAGTCGATGCAACAAACTTTGTTCCCGTGGAACAGCCTGCTATTAAGGTGACAAAAAATATTAAAATAAACTTCTGCATAGATATATTCCCTAAGTGGAACAGAATAAATCGAGTTGGCTGACCCCTTGATTCTCTTGGCTAGATGTAGAAGTCCTGATTATTTTCTCTAGCGCCACAAGCCCTGATAAATGCGCAAGCCACAAAAACATAATGTCTTCCAGAGCTAGGTAATATTTTCCAAACGCTACCTACGTCTGGGTCTATATCGACACCGTGATCAGCTGCATTTCGAATCTGCCCCAAATATTTTCCAGCTTCAGTTATTTTCTTTGGCAATACGTTGTTAGTTCTGAACTTGTCTATCCGGGATGTGAGGCCTGCTGCTCCCTGCAAATCTACCCCCATCCTATTGGCCAATCCAGCTAGAAAAGATTCTAGTGCTGACGCAGCTTCAGCGACAGCTTCTTTGGCATGATCTTCTTTCGCTTTTAACAAAGCTCTTGCAAGTGGAACCACTACTTCTACACGATCTAAACTGTCGGCATAGTCGCCGATTTCAATTCTGATGTTAGCCTCTGCATCAGCTAAATTAGAGGACGCTTCCGCCACATTTTGTAGCTGGTTTAAGCCCTCACCACTTACGGCCTCATATACTCCACCACCTTTTGCATTTATGGCCTTGGTATATGTACCTAGGCTGATCAGAGTGTCTTTTATTTCTTCCCTGTGCGCATTTAAATCTAAATGAACCTTCGTTTGTTGGGCTGCTGTATCTGAGTTTCCAGTTGCGACCAAGCGTTCCCTGAAAAATACAAATGGTTCATAACACTCCAATAGAATCCTCAAAATAGCAGCTTTACTTGATTCATCTGGGGTGCCTAGTAGCCGAACTAATGGCGATTCTGTTTTGTAGGTCTCATTTACTTTGACAATAAGACCTATATCTGTTGCCAAAGCCAGTGCAGCTGTAGCTTGAGCGGCTGACAAATCACAAAACTTCTGAACGAATTGTTGTTCACAGTTTGACCGAATACATACAGCTTCTGCTACCAATACGGTAAGTTCTGCTGTTGCTTGTGAAAAATCGCGGGGCATAGTTATTACTCCGCGCTTATTCGTCTATATCAGTTTCTTCATCTTCGCGGATTTCGCGATTTACATCTTTAATTATTCGGTTTATCTTTTCACCCAATGTATCTAAATCTGCTGTAGAACAATCGACTGTTACATTAATGTTTATTTTAATTTGAGGATTGCCTGAGTTGGACTGTTCAGTTACTACGTTGGAAACCTGCGGGGAAGTAGTAACAAAACCCAAATGGCTGGTTGGTTTAGGAGAATCGAATTCCGTGTTTTTAAACTTATCAGGTTCTATTTCGTCATCTATTTTGGCGAGAATAATTTTCCCATCCTGCTCACGAATTAATTCTGATGCGCGAAGTATATCCATCACTGTCCGTGCCCCAGTCATTACGGCAGGTTTTTTCGGCTGTCCTGCTGAAAATGCAATATGTGATTGCAGCGTCCCTTCATCCATTCCATTACGAATTTTTATTGAGGTGATCAGTTTATTTAAAAATTCGGTTTCCGAAACAATTTCACGCCAGTTCTTCCTGATTTCATCAGGCATTTCATGCTCAAGCGCCTGAGCTAGATATCGACCAACGCTAGTTACAGTTTTTTTCTTCCCGGGTTCAAGGATTGCTAATTCTAATAAGAAGCCAACATTTCTACTAATGACGGTGGAATCCATGCCGATCAGTTTGCTTACCTCACCCAGCTCAGCAGGCGCTGGAAAGTGCCCATAAGCTTTTATAATTTTGGTCAATTCCTCATATGAGGATGAAGGTAACTTAAACTTTTCAGCAGACATTGAATCACTTTCCTTGAGCTAATTATTCAAAATGTATTAACGTAAAGCAATCTAACCATAAAGACACGTTTGTACCCTAGAGCTTATGGGATTGTAGTATCACCTTTATTTACCGATTTCAAACTAAATTTAATATATATTATATTTCAGAGCTTTAGTATTGCCATATCTCATTACGTATAACGCTGAGCGCACCGGTGGCCTTGGCATAGTGAAGCGAAGACAAGGGCATCCGTGTGACGCGTATTGTTAGCCTTCTAATCTTCAACGTGAACAATTTGCCACATAGTCCTTCTTCTTCTCGCTCCAATGAAACCTCAGTTCAGTGACTGCCGATGAATCGTTGGCAAAGATGCTGAAGAGGCTTATAAGGTCCTCGATAAGGAGCTGATAAACCCACTTGTGGCGCATGAAGTCAGAAAAGACAAGCATTCCCTTGAAAGCGGTACCTTCTGACCATGTTTGCATCCAGTAATAATGAATGAGCTGGTTGCAGACATCGAGGACGCCAAGTTCTGACTGCTCAGGACTCTCCATGTCAAATCGGTCCTCCGGGAATCCCGCACCAACATTGGTGAAGGGCTTGCTCCCGATCTTCTTATACCGGATTACAGGAATTCTAGCGCTACGAGCGCTATCATTTACTTTCGGCCGCTCAAGTAGAGAGCGTACCTGGAATGCCACCAACATCAGGCGCCGTTCGTACAGCACAAGCTGTTTTTCCGACCACCTACGGTACTTGCGATTCTTCTTAAGCCACGCCAACTCCACGCGCAACTCTTGGCGCCAATATATCGATTCGATCATCTGCTCAGCTCTTGCACGACGTGCAGCGAAACCTCACCAGACAGCAAACAACGTGTTAATGAGGCCAGTGGCCTCATAATAATAATTATTAGCAAGCGGCCTTTTAATTCGGGGGAATAACAGCCTGAACCATGTAACATTTTAAATATATTGTTATTTTCATGAGAACGTGGGATGTAAAAAATAAAAAAAGGCGTACGGCCCGATAATTCGTGATTAATCGGGCTAATCTGACATGTTTCATTTGTAAGTATCAAGGTTGAGACTACTTCCATGACCCACGCTCCATTTCTTAAATCCATTTTAGATTTTATGATGGTACGAAATTACAGTAGTTGTACCATTTAAATGGATTGAATATTTCATAGTTTTCAATGACAAGCAACATCCTTCACTTTTGGTGATGTTGAGATAGAACGTTTTCTGACACATCTTGCTCTGACTCGCCAAGTTGCAATATTACACAAGCAATAACGATTTTGGAGATCAAGTCTGATCCAGATTGATTTCAAACATTTGCTGATTATCAATTGCTGGAAAAAACGCTGGCCGCTCATGCATTAGTACGATAAGCATTTTATCTTGCCACTGTGGATACAAACGCTGCCAGATGCGTTCTGCCATCTCCACATCAATGCCGTTAAATGGTTCATCCAGCAAGATCAGTTTCGACTCTTTTAATAGTAGTCTTGCCAGACAGATCCTTCTGGCCTGCCCTCCGGAAAGTTGGCTGCCGGTATCGCCAAGCCAGCTGTGTAATCCTTTGGGTAGTTGTTTGGCCCAATCATCCAGCTCGACTAAAGTCAGTGCATCCCAGAGCAGTTGTTCGTCGACTTCATCCAGCCCCAATGTCAGATTGCTATATAACGTCGCGGCGATGATGCTGTTTCGCTGAGTCAGATAGCCAATTTGCTTGTGCCAGGCTTGTGTTTGGTCGATTCGCAATGGAATGCCGTTTATCAACAACTGATAAGGCGTTATAAATGAGTCCGGTATTTCAAGGCCTGCCATTATATTGGCTATTGTCGACTTGCCACTTCCAGAACGGCCACTTATTAACAGACATTCAGATGGATTAAGTTCAAAAGCAAAAGCGGTATCTAAGCTGCTGATAACCTTGGGGTGGTCTGCCACCATCATCGACAGTCGCTCAATCTCTGCCAGCGTCGATTTCTCTGAGGATGCATGCTCTGCCAGGGGTTGCAGCCGTTCAGCGGCATAGCGTGTTCTGCCCCACAGCCCCAGCTGGCCTGGCAGGTTTAACAGTAACTCACCCAATCCAAACACCGCCAGAAACAACATGACGGCGACCGGTCCACTGACAAGCTGATTCTGGTAAGCAAATAACGCTGCAATAGCCACGGCGATGACCAACAGACCATGGCAGATATTTACTATTAACTGTGCGTTGGCAATATGTCGATTCAGTTTTAGCTGTGACTTGCCAATCTCACTCAATGAACTGACCAATCTTGCTTGATCCGCTTGTTGAAGATGTGCTGCCTGCAGTTCCAGTTGCCCCTGAAGATGCTCTATGGTTTGTGAGCGGGCCTGGTTAATCTGCCGAGCATAATCGCTGCTTATCTGCGATGTTTTCCGGGTAAAAAAGCTGAAATAAATACTCCCCAACAGCAGTGTGATAATCCCGAAAGTAACCCCCAGTGTGAACCAGAAAAAACTGATAAACACAGCAAGCAACAGCACGCTGGATAACACAACCATTGGGGGTAACAGTAACTTTAATAACAGGCTGTCGAGATTATCCAGATCCGCAGTTAACCTACTCAGCCATTCACCATCCTGAGTATTTCGCAGTTGCTGAACCGGCAAGTCCATCAGGCCGGTAAACAGGGTTAGTCGAAATCCAGCAATCACTCTTAACACCATATCGTGACTATGCAACCGTTCAAAATACCGTCCCACAGTTCGACTTAAGGCAAAAAACCGAATGCCACCACCCGGTCGGTAGATATCCAACAAGACGGCAGTGCCAGCGGTAATTGCCAGACCGGTGATGGCCGTAGCGGTAATCAGCCAGCCGGACAACGCTAATAACCCCATGGCGGAAATAGCCGTTAATAAAGCCAGCAGTAAAGAGATGATTAATCGCTTTTTCTGGTTTTGTAGCACTTTGATTAACCAGAACTTCAGTGGCGCAACGCTATTTTGAGAATGGCTAGACATCGTTAGTCACTCTCCCGACGGGCAAACTGTAGCTGGTGATCGGCTAGTGCCAGTACATCAGCATCATGGCTGGAAATCACTAAAATACACTGCGGTTTTAATGCAGCAAGCGCCGCCAGAACGTATTGACGACTTTCAGCATCCAGGCTGGCTGTAGGTTCATCCAGCAAGATCAACGGGGCCGGTGAAAGTAACACTCTAGCCAGTGCCAGACGTTGGAGTTGCCCTCCTGACAGGCCTTCACCATGTTCATTAAGTTGACTGTCTAAATCATTGTTTCTATATGAAATTAAACTTTTCAAACCTAGCTGACTTAATACCTTATGCATTTCCTTTTCGGTTGCATCTGGGGCCAACACGGCAAGGTTATTTGCCCAACTGCCATTAATGATCCACGGTTTTTGAGGCAGATAACGAATCACTTCCTTTCCCATCGGCAGGTTATTTAAAAGCACTTTGCCGGATAAGGGCGATAGATAACCGGCCAAGGTATGCAATAACGTGGTCTTGCCGCAGCCGGATGGACCGTTAATCACCAGACACTGCCCATTGCTCAACTTAAGATTGATAGGGTTCTGAAGAACATCACCAGGCTGATAACCGATACACAGATCGGTGGCAATTAATATTGAAGAGGAATCGTCTGCAGTGAGTTCAAAAACATCCTCTGCTGGAGACTTTGTAGCATCGTCGGGTAAATGTTTCGCAATATGTGAAGCGGCTGCCATTGCCGCGGCACGGTCATGATAGAACTGGGATAGATTTCGTAAGGGCTGAAAAAACTCGGGGGCAAGCAACAGAATAAATAAACCGCTGAATAATGTGATATCTGCGGCCGGGCCCCAGGTGATGGAGCCAAACAGAGCAAAACCGATATAGATGGCAATACTGGCAATGGCGACGCTGGTAAAAAACTCCAGAACGGCAGATGACAGAAAGGCCAGTTTCAGGGTTTTCATCACCACCTGACGATAATCCTGACTCCTCTGTTCGACTTCTGTTAAAGCCTCATTCTCAGCTGCAAACAGTTTTAACGTTGTGAGATGTTTGACGCGATCCAGAAAATGTCCGGCCAGACGCTGGCGTTGGTAAAAAAAGCGTTGATTGACCGCTTCAGCTCCCCAGCCTATCAGCATCATAAATAACGGAATTAACGGTGCCGCCACAAGTAAAAACAGTGCAGCCAGCCAGTTGTAATAAAACACCACGATTAAAATCAACAGCGGTGTCAGCACTGCCAGCAATTGTTGCGGCCAGAATCTGGCGAAATAGCCATCCATCGACTCAACATCTTCAATCAACTGACTGGCCGCTGCACCGGGAGAACGTTGACTATGGATTAATGCACTGGTTTGTCGCCAACCACTGAGGACCTGCTCGCGTAAAAATTCTCGGGCTTGCAGACTGGCCAGTTGAGAGTAATGCTCCTGAGCTCTGATCAGTACTGATCGTAAAATAAGACTCAGCACCATCAGCAAAATCAACATGGATTGCTCAACGAGTGGTTGCTGCTGGATGATTAAATCATAGGTCAGTTGTGCCAGAGCATACCATTGCATAATCATTGCAACGGTCGCCAACACACCCATAAAAACAGCCAGAAGCAATCGGCTTCGCTGCTTTTGGGAAAGCTGTTTTAGTAAGAAACGTCCGGCTTTATTCAGGGCCTGTTGATCTTTCATAGCCGCCTATTCAATAACTGAAAATACGCCTGATAAAGGCGCGTGCGCGTATGTCTTCGAACGCTATGTTACAGACGCATTCCGCAGGGTATTAAGACCAACTGCCTCCAACAACGTTGGTACCTGCTTAGGTAGAGTACCTAAATTTCAGCTTTTGCGTCGTGTTGGAAGCAATTTGTCTGGGCGGTCGTGGCTAGGAATTAGTGATAACCACCTTTCACCTTGCCACGGAAAATATAGTATGACCAAGCGATATAGCCCAGTACAAACGGAATCACAAACAGGAACCCCAGCAATAGGAACAGTTGTGATTCATAGGCCGAGGCGGCATCCCATAGCGTGTAATCGGGTGGCACCAGATAAGGCCATTTACTGGCGAGCAGGCCGAGATAGGTGAATAAAAACAATCCCATGGTCGCCACAAACGGCATGCCTTCCTGTTGTTTTTTTACAGCGCGGAACACCAGAAAAGCACAGTAAAGCGCTAATATTGGCAACAACCAGATGATTGACACGCCATTAAACCATCTGTTGAGTACGCCTTGATCAACAAACGGTGTGTACAAGCTGACAACACCAAACACCGCCAATACCGCTATCAACAAAATTGGGGTAATTTTATACGCCCACTGTTGCAGTTCACCTTCCGTTTTCATAATTAACCAGGTGCTGCCCAATAAGGCATAACCTGCGACCAGACCTAAGCCAGTAATAACAGTAAAGGGTGTTAACCAGTCTAATGCGCCACCGACATACACAAAGTTACTGGTTTCAAACCCCTGAACATAGGCCCCGACCACAGCTCCCTGTGCAAATGCTGCCACAAACGAACCACCGGCAAATGCCCAGTCCCATAAGTATTTGGTGGTATTCGCTTTAAAGCGAAATTCAAACGCAACGCCACGGAAAATCAAGCCTGCCAACATTAAAAACACGCCTATATACAAGGCAGGTAGAAACACCGAATAAACCAGTGGAAAGGCAGCCAGTAATCCCGCACCGCCTAACACCAGCCAGGTTTCATTGCCATCCCATACCGGTGCCACAGAGTTCATCATAATGTCGCGTGAATGATCATCCGGCGCGAAGGGATACAAAATGCCCTGCCCCAGATCAAATCCATCCATCAATACATACATCATTACCGCAAAGCCAATAATTCCGGCCCAGATAACTACTAAATCGAATGGCTGATCCATCACAGACCTCCTTCTAAATTGGCATTGGCAGCAGATATTGGCCGTTGAGCTTTTTCAACATCTGAATCAACATGTTCAGCGTTGGCCGTTTCCAGTCCGCCGCGAAATACTGTCATCAGATAAAACACCCCGGCACTGAACACCATGGCATACACTGCGATATAACCAATCAGCGTAAACAAAGCCATACCTCCGGTTAGAGAAGGCGTTAACCCCTGCGCGTGAGTCATCTGTTCATATATTAACCACGGCGCCCGACCAGTTTCGGTCACGATCCACCCTGATAACACGGCAATAAACGGTGACAGACTCATCACCCGCAAGCCATTGAGGAAGGTTCTGTTTTCCAGGTAGCGCCCGCCTCTGCGTAACCAGAGACCTGCCAGGCCAAACAATACCATCAGCATTCCCATCGCTACCATCACTCTAAAGGCCCAGAACACAATAAATACCGGTGGCTGTTTATCCGGCGCCACTTCATTTAATCCGGGCACTTCACCATCCCAATCATGGGTCAGGATAAAGCTGGCCAGTTTAGGAATCTTAATTTCAAAAAGATTCTGCTGATTCTCCTGATCCGGCAAGGCAAAGAGCAACAAAGGCACACCGGTTCCGGTCTCCCAGTTACCTTCCATTGCTGCGACTTTCATTGGCTGGTGTTTCAAGGTATTCAAGCCATGGAAATCCCCTACCAACACTTGTGCAGGCGCCAGAATCAGAATCAACCACAAGGAAATTGAAAGTGCTTTTTTATTGGCTTCCAACTCCCGTTTTTGCATGATGAACCAGGCAGTTACCCCCGCGACTACAAATGAAGCCGTCAAAAATGACGCCAGTGCCATATGCATAAAGCGGTAACCAAAGGAAGGATTGAAAATTGAGTCGCGCCAGGACGCCACATAATAGAGCCCATCGCGGAGTACCAGTCCATCTGGTGTATGCATTAACGAATTAGCAGCGAGAATCCAGAAAGAAGAGATAAAGGTACCTAAAGCCACCATGATGGCCGCAAATAAATGCACGCCTTGTGGGACTTTATCGCGACCAAACAAAAGCACACCAAGAAAGGCTGCTTCCAGAAAGAACGCTGTCACAACCTCATAACTGAGCACTGGCCCGAGGAAATTGGCGGTTGCGTAGGAAAAGTTACTCCAGTTGGTACCAAACTGGAATGACATCACTATGCCTGAGACCACGCCCATCCCGAATACCACGGCAAATACCTGGATCCAGAACTTCGACAATCGCTGCCAGATTGGATTACCTGTCTTAAATGACAACGCTTCCAATACAGCGATGAAACTTGCCAGGCCAATCGTAAAGACTGGGAATATGGCATGAAAACACACCACGAATGCAAACTGAATTCGTGACAGTATTAGCGGGTCGAGTTCCATGGTGCCTCCGTTTTTTTGGTCAGCTACAAAAGCCAGGAATGGCCTGTTTACTGACTACAAATATCATAGGAAGTGCGACACAAAAATGATTAAGATCAATTTTTTTGGAATTTCGATAAATAACACTACTTAAACATAGGTTAAGCATTGTCAGAAATGAATTGTTTAAGATGAGACTTGTCACTTTTATAGAGTGCTTTATGTAAGCACATGAAGATTTATTGGCATTGGGATACTTTCTTTATCAGGATAACAACGATAGTCTGGTATACGAATTTACCGAATGAAATAACGTTTCATGTATCTCAGGAGGAAAGAATATGGAAGTAGAAATTCAAGATGAAAAACATACTGGTCGAGTTGCTGCAGTTTTTGGAGATAAAGACTCAGCGAATGCTGCGAAGCAAAAACTCGTCAATAATGGTATTTCGCCTACGGTCATCAATATCGTCAAACCTGAAGACAACAATATCAGCAAAAAAATCGAACCAGAAAGTCATGGTATTGCCAAAACCATAGTGAAATCACATGGCTGGTTAGGCCTTATTGGGATGATACTCGGTTTAATCATAGCAACTGCCCTGGTCATCAGTGGCCCCGAAATGACTCAGTCCAGTCCGTTATTCACTTATCTGGTTTTTATCTTTTTTGGTTTGACCTTTGGCATGATGATCGCCGGTGCTGTATCAATACGTCCCGATCATGATCCCCTGATTACCAAAACAGTTGAAGCCAGTCATGAAAATCATTGGACAGTGATTGTGCAAACCGATGATCATGAAGAAATTGATTTGATCAAAGACCTGCTGGAAGGATCAGCCATTTCCATCAGTGAAACATTTTGATTTTTCCGTCCACTTATTCAACCAACGAGTCGGTCCTTTCCGGCTCGTTGGGAATAAATCCCAGCAAATTTTTACCTAACAGCCTTTAAACAAAAAAATATTTTTTTTATTCACCAAATTGGATCTATTTCGGTGATCGCGCATGGCATCTTAGTTACCGCCTGATCATCACAAAGTTATCCACATCTAATGCACAATTTATGTGCAACTTATCCCCTTGCTAAGTCTTTAAAAACACATTATCTTGTGGTTCAATCATGTTGCGACCACAATTTGTTGTGGTTTGCCGTTTTTTAAGTCTTACCACACAATGCAGGGAAAATCACTATGGCGAGCGAAGCAGAACACTACACCCAACCCTCCTCTGAAACCGGTTACAAAGTAATTCGTCGTAACGGCAAAGTCACTGAGTTCAATAGCAGCAAAATTGCTGTTGCGTTGACCAAGGCATTCTTAGCCGTTGAAGGTGAAGCAGCCAAAGATAGCCGACGTATTCATGAAACCGTTGCCGAACTTACCCGTCAGGTAAGTGAAAATCTGCTGCGACGTCTGGATGATGGCGGCACTGTACATATCGAAGATATTCAGGATCAGGTTGAACTTGCTTTGATGCGTGCCGGTGAATATAAAGTCGCCCGCTCCTATGTGGTTTACCGTGAACAGCAATCTCAAAAACGTGCTGAAGAAGAACGTAAACACCCGCAACCAGCCAATGAAAGCAAACTGCATGTCACGTTGAATGACGGCACTCGCCAGCCGTTAGACATCGACCGCCTGCGTAACCTGATTGATGAAGCCTGTGAAGGTCTGGCTCAAGTAGATAACGCAGCCATTCTGCGTGATACCCAACGCAATATCTTCGACGGTGTTTCTGAAAAAGACGTCGAAAAAGCACTGGTCATGTCTGCTCGTACCTTTATCGAAAAAGATCCTGCCTACAGCACCCTGGCTGCTCGCCTGCTGATGGACAGCATCCGTCGTGAAGCTCTGAGCTTTGTTTATCAAAGCCCTCGCCAAGCATCACAAGGCGAAATGGCTGATCAATATAAAGATTACTTCAAGACTTACATTAAAACCGCCATTGAAAACGAACTGATTGATTCAGAACTCAGCCTCTATGATTTGGAACGTCTGGGTAGCGCACTGAAAGCGGAAAACGATTTCAGCTTCACTTACCTGGGTCTGCAAACGCTGTATGACCGTTACTTCATTCACTGCGATGGCACCCGTTTTGAATTACCACAAGCCTTTTATATGCGTGTGGCAATGGGTCTGGCCATTAATGAAATCGATCGTGAAGCCCGCGCCATTGAGTTCTACAACCTGCTGTCGTCTTTCGACTTTATGAGCTCAACNCCGACNNTGTTTAANNCNGGNACNTTNCGTCCACAATTATCNTCTTGCTANCTGACNACCGTNCCGGATGACCTGAGCGGNATTTANANCGCNATGCGTGATAANGCNCTGCTGTCNAAATATGCTGGNGGTCTGGGTAATGACTGGACNCGNGTNCGTGGTCTGGGTGCNCATATCAAAGGNACCAACGGTAAATCACAAGGTGTTGTNCCGTTCCTGAAAGTNGCNAANGACACNGCNGTNGCNGTNAANCANGGNGGTAAACGTAAAGGNGCNGTCTGTGCGTANCTNGAAACNTGGCANATCGANGTNGAAGAATTCCTNGATNTGCGTAAAAACACCGGTGATGATCGTCGTCGTACCCACGATATGAACACCGCCAACTGGATTCCTGACTTGTTCATGAAACGTGTGGCTGAAGAAGGTCAATGGACCTTGTTCTCACCAGAAGAAGTGCCGGATCTGCATGATCTGACCGGTCTGGCGTTTGAGAAAGCCTACGCTGAATACGAAGAAAAAGCGGCACGTGGTGAAATCCGTAACTTCAAAACCATGCCTGCCACCGACCTGTGGCGCAAAATGCTCGGCATGTTGTTTGAAACTGGCCATCCTTGGATTACGTTTAAAGATCCTTGTAACCTGCGTAGCCCGCAACAACATATCGGTGTGGTTCACAGCTCAAACCTGTGTACTGAAATCACCCTGAACACATCTGATCAGGAAATCGCGGTATGTAACCTCGGTTCGATCAATATGGTTCAACACATTGATGCCAACGGCAAACTGGATAAAGAAAAACTCAACCGCACCGTGAAAACAGCAATGCGTATGCTGGATAACGTTATTGAGTACAACTATTACAGTGTGCCGCAAGCGCGTCATTCCAACCTGCTGCACCGCCCTGTCGGTCTGGGCATCATGGGCTTCCAGGATGCGTTGTATAAACTGCGTATTCCTTACAGCACCGAAGAAGCGGTGAAATTCGCTGATGAATCAATGGAAGCGGTCAGCTACTACGCGATTGATGCGTCTTCTGATTTGGCTGCAGAACGTGGCAAATACAAATCCTACGAAGGCAGCTTGTGGAGCAAAGGTATTCTGCCGATTGATTCCATCAAGATCCTCAAAGAAGCACGTGGCGAATATCTGCAACAAGACGAAAGCAAAACCATGGATTGGGATGCACTGCGTGACAAGGTTAAACGTCAAGGCATGCGTAACTCCAACACCATGGCGATTGCACCGACTGCAACGATTTCAAACATCTGTGGCGTCAGCCAGTCAATTGAACCGACGTATCAGAACCTGTTCGTGAAATCGAACCTGTCAGGTGAGTTCACTGTTATCAACCCATACATGGTTGAAGATCTGAAAGCACGCGGCTTGTGGGATGACGTCATGATCAATGACCTCAAATACTACGATGGCAGCTTGCTGGCAATTGACCGTGTACCTGATGAACTGAAAGCGCTGTACACCACCGCATTTGAAATGGATGCACGCTGGTTGATTGAAGCCGCATCACGTCGTCAAAAATGGCTGGATCAAGCACAAAGCTTGAACTTGTACATGGCGGAACCATCCGGTAAGAAAATGGACAATCTATACAAACTGGCGTGGGTACGTGGCCTCAAAACCACTTATTACCTGCGTTCAATGGGCGCAACCGGTGCCGAGAAAACCAGCACCGCGCCAACCACAGCAACAACTGCTAAACCGACTGCACCACCCGTGTTAAAGCCGGTTGCCAAACAAGAAGATGACTTTATTTCAGGTGAAGGTATTGATGCACCGAAAGCCTGTTCAATCTTGGAACCAGACTGCGAGGCTTGCCAATAATGTTTAACTGGGATGATCCACTTGCCGAAAAACCGGCAACTGACAAAGTCGACAACGACCTGCTTCCTGTGTCTCAGCAAGCGGCCAATGAACTCGACACACCCGAGCCAACCTCGGCCAGTGTCAGTGAACTGCCGCCATCAAATGCCAAAGCCATTAATGCTGATGACAAACGTGTGGTCAATGGACAAGCTGATATCAATCAGCTTGCTCCATTCAAATATCCGTGGGCGTGGAATTACTTCTTAAACGCCAACAAAAACCACTGGACGCCACTTGATATCAACATGGCACAGGACGTTCACGACTACCGTCATAAACTGACATTAGAAGAACGTCATGTTTATGAAAACGTACTGTCATACCTGACCACCTCCGATATTCTCGCTATGCGTAATATCGGTCTGGCGGTGATGGAAAAAATGACCGCACCGGAACTGCAGATTTATCAGGCACGTCAGGTGTATGAAGAAGCATTGCATACCTGGACCTACCAGCACTGCATCGAAACCATTGGTCTGGATCAAAGTGAAATCTACAACCGCTACCGCGTAGTGCCGGAGATTTACCAAAAGATCAAACTGGCCAATGAACGTCTGGATACCGTTATGCGTAGCGATATCGATCTGCGTGATAAAGACGAACTGGAAAACTTCGTCATGTCCTATGCGTTCTTCGCCGGCATTTTCGAAGGCAGCTGGTTCTATAACGGCTTCTCACCGATCTTTGCTCTGCAACGTCGTGGCCTGATGAAAGGCACTGGCGAACAGCTTCAATACATCATGCGTGATGAAGTCATGCACGCCTCGTTTGGTATTCGTGTTTGCAAACAAATCATCAAAGAAGAAAACGTCAAACTGGATCCAAAGAAAATCCAGGAGATGTTCGAAGAAGCCGACGCGGCAGAAGCAACCTACGGTGGTTATATCTTGCGTGACCCGATCTTGGGTTACTCAAAAGAAGCCCACCACGGCCAATTCCGCTACACCGCGAATCGCCGTGCCAAACAATTAGGCTTTGAAGAACCCTTCCCAGGCGCTGAAGCCACCCTGCCCTGGCTTGATGAACAAGCCAATATGCGGAAGGAGAAAAACTTCTTCGAAACCAAAGTCACCGAGTATCAAACCGGTGGCGGTTTGAAATGGGATTGATTTGTCGCGTCTGCCCTCAAATTCACAAAAAAAGATATTTGTTGCAGATAAGTTGATATTAAGTTTCAGATAAAATGAGATTTTTAATCCTAGATCCTTCAGATGATTCTGAGGGATTCAGGTTAATTAGAGCGAACTTGTATTATGTATTCAGCTATTGTACTTAAAATCCCTCAACTATGCGGTCGTGCCGGTTCGATTCCGGCCCCGGGCACCATCAGAAATATCAAAGCCTCTGAAATCAGTACATGAGGGGACTGCTGGAATGGCGGCGGGTTGATTAAACATTCTAAAGCGGCAGCTAACCGCATCTATGACCGAGTGTAATACGAACACGAAAAAGCCGTTATCACCCATTTCACGATCCAAATCTATTCCACAGGATAATAAGCTTTTGGAGCTTATCCCTGACCCAGCGGTACACGCTTTTTTTGGTCAACTCATTGCCAAACGCAACCGGTACCGCAAAGAGGTGAACTTGCTCAAACAACATGCGAATATCACTATCGATAAGCGCCCTGTAAGTCAGTTTGACGCAAGTACAGGGCTTAATGTTGAAGTGCTGCCTACGCTATCTGGTACCTTGACCGAATCAGAAAAGAAAGCCTTAGCCTATGCTATCTCGAATGAATGTATGGAAAAGCATGACTGGCAAACCACGCAAGCAGGACAAGTGAAGGACATGGAATACAACATAGAAATCTTTCCTAGAGGCTTTGATACAGGACTTCAAAAGTTACTGGGATAGGTTGATGAATATTGACAATTCGGTTAATGATCGCCTGTACCACAACAAAAAATCTGTAATACTCCAATTTAGTTATGTTACTGGTGTGATTAACTAAACTAATAAAAAGGAATTTATTCTGGTAACGTCTTCAAAAATTAAACCATCACAACTAACTCGCGTTGGATACACATACCAAGACCTCATATGTATTCGCACGTTGATAAATTGGTTTCACGACCCGGAAAAGTACCAATGGATGAGCATTGAGGGCAATCAAGGTCTTGGCCATGTTAAGAGTCTTGATGATGTTATTTGCTATACAGCCAGTGGAGAATATGAGCTCTACCAAGTCAAATTCACAATTGACTCTGAACGTGAAGATTTGCGTTTAGATTTTGACTGGCTACTCAAGAAGAAGGGCAATGGCACATCTTTTTTAGAAAAATGGTCAGCCGACATCGAGAAGTTTGGTACTTCCAGCACAATATCCATTGCCAAGCTTATTACAAACAGAATACCTGACCAGATTATTTTAAATTGTCTAAAAGAAGACAAAATAGACTACTCCCTCATACCCGATGATATTAAGTCCAAAATATCTGGCCAGCTAGGAACAGAACAAAAGGCTAGGGATTTTTTCGCAACACTAATTTTTGAACATAGCCAAAAGGAAATTGACGACTTAGAACTTAAACTACATGACTCGCTTGTACCAGACCATGCTAGCAATGAAAGCTGGCTCCAATTATTGAAAGCTATTGAACGCTGGGCTACAAGAAAAAACGAACCATCACCAGATGGCAAAATTTATCTTAGACATATAAACGAAATCTTATCTCTAGGAACTAGAAAAACAATTTCCCAATTTTTTGAAATTCCAGGAGGGTATACACCTCCCACAGGCGATTTTCATACCGAAATATTGAATAGAACAGCCAAGCCAGGTAGTTCAGTTATCTCAGGCCTACCGGGCATGGGCAAGAGCACATATTTGTCATTCTTAACTGACGAACTAATTGAGAAGAAGACACCTGTAATTAGACACCACTACTATTTATCACCCCAATTTATATGGGACAGAATTGCTTTTAATAATGCAGCTCAGTCTTTACAAAGTCAGATAAAAACCCTTTATCCCAACGACTTCGATAGTGACAAATTTGACCCCCAGCAGCTAGAGACTTGGATAAGTAAGGCGGCAGATAATGCTGCGGAAAATAACAAAACTCTAATTATCATTATTGATGGGTTAGATCATGTTTATCGTGAAAGATCGGATATAAGCCAACTCGAACACTTAGTTAATCGGATTATCCCGTTCAAAGATAAGATTTGTTTGCTATTCGGAACGCAGCCGATAAGCGACGCGCATCTTCCCAATTCACTGTTACGCTCAGCACCAAGAGATAAATCCTGGCTAGACATCCCCTCCATGGGGCTTGAAGCCATTAAGTCAAGAATTGACTTCCTAGTATCTAGCGAAGAACTTAATGTAATTGGTGATGATGAGTATCAACGTAGTGAAATTGTAGAAATATCACAAGCGTTGTTGGACATTTCTCATGGATACCCTCTCCATATTCTTTATTCCCTGAACAGCCTGCAGCTAACAAAGGACAAAATTAATAAATATGATGTGGAGAAACTGCCGACCTGCCCAGACGGAGACATACATGCGTACTACGAGTATTTATGGGTAAAGCTTTCTGAGAGCGCAAAAGAAATTCTTCTTCTTATAGCGAATGCCGATTTTTCCTGGCCAGACAAAACCCACCTAGGCTACTGCTTTCAAGATAGCCTTATTTTTCAAAACAGCTTTTCTGAAATTCAACACCTCGTAGAGCAGAGACTAAGTGGCATAAACCCTTTTCATAGCAGTCTCTTCGTATATTTAAAGCGGAAGGATGTTTTCGCTCAATCAAGAGATAGGCTAAATAGAATCTCTCAAACCTGGATCAATACACATGCGCCTGAGTATTGGAAGTGGGGCTGGGGATGGATTATTGAAGCCAATCTAGGGAATGCCGTCCCGTTATTACAAGGAACCACTAGAGACTGGCTAGTACAATCGCTTTGTAAGGGCTACCCCTTAGAGCACATCGAGCACATTTTTAACGTCGCCGAAAGCATCGCTTTTGAAAGAAGTCTATATCCAGAACTATTAAGACTAAGGATATTAAAAATGAGACTGCTGAATGGACCACAGTTTCAGATTCAGGACTTCAGTGATTTTCTCGATTGCTCACTTAGTATCTCGAAAGACAATTTTGGGCTTCTTTGGCGAGCAGACAACCTAAGAATTATTTCAGACAATGAAATCGCAATTGTAGCCAAACATTTCCAAGACAAAGACGAAAGGGTCGTTGATGCCTGCGCCAAGGAAATCTATCGAAGAATTCGTTTTTATGCCCGCCAAGAAGACCCAAATCATTACCAGACTCTAAACACCCTAGTCGATGACTATCTTCATACGCTGACTAGCTATAACAATCCTGATTTAGACCGCATAAACGATTTCTATGGAAGGCTTAATGATAAGGCTTCTTCCTTCCGAAAAATCGTTGAACTACTTGTTCAATATGGGCATAGGCACTTACTCCTTGATTTATCCCGCTTTGAAATTCCAGAAGATATTGCTCCGGCCATCTACGATGAAATAGTTTTAGCGGCAAGTATTGAAGATGCCTCACTCGAAGCCACTAACCCTAAAGTTGGAGACGCGAAGTCCAGCATATATCTGCTTTATCAACATTTAGCTGGAAACGAACCTCCAATAGGCGAACTTGACGAAATTGAATGCCCTGTTGAGTACGAAGACACCCGCCATCTTCCGTTTTATGAGTACTTTTTTAGCACACTCGTATCAAACTTCAATAATTGCCCAGATATTGAAACTCCGAAATTCACCAATCCAACGAATCTTCAGGAATTTCTCAAAAACGCATGGTTAACGTTCCATTTTGCATCATTGAATACTGCTAAAACCCTAAAGCAAGGCAAAGAATTCAAGATATCTGATTTGTATGATTCTTTTGCCATTCTCGAACGCCCAGATAATTTTTTAATGGGCTATCAAATCACCGCAGTCCTATTCAGCATTAGAAAGGCATTAGCCAAAATCTCGATTCATCTAAACATCTTATGCAACTCTGTTGATGAATTCGGAAACCTTAATCAAGATCAGCTAGGCGCCCTGTCCAAAAGTATTTGGTGGGATTCTCGAGTGTTTTTTGATGTTGCCACTCAAAACTCAATCTTCAATTTCCCTAAAGAAGCTGCATCTCTAGAATTCTCCAAATTGTTTGATGCCGAGATACTCCGTAGAGATGATACTGCAACATTGGCAAATGACAGTCTTGATCTGGCCAAGTTGGCAGTTAAACTTGGCCTTTACGATGAAGCCGCGAAATTTCTAGAACGTACCGCGCTCAATACAGTCGGTTATGGTCATAGAAAAGACATTACTTTACATGAGGTATTTGAAGCGATACAGGAATGCTCTGATTCAAACTGCCCCCAAGTTTCTGATTGGTTAGAACGAGTAACAACTTTCACAACTGATGTCTTTGATTTTTCAGAGCGAGAAATTCGACATATTCCCGGATGGTTCACTAAATTATTGGCAAAGCACAACCCAGAACGCCTTGTAGACGAATTTGATTATCATCTATCAAAAGAAAATTGGCATAAAACACATCTTGTACTTGAAAGTTTCGTAAAGTCATCTCCACTTTCTACGCAGCCAGAGCATTCATTTTTAAGGTGTATGACAACATTTGATGCAATGACAGCATTAGAAGAAAGAAGCAAAGAGAATGATATTCTGAGAGGTATTTACGAAGACCAGTGCCACGTTCTTGGAGGCATGCCTCCACCGCCAAGAGAGCGCTCTTCCACTAACGAAGATGTCAACACAGAATGTCCTGAAGCATCCACTATACCCCCCACCAACCTCACTGATTTTACGGCAGCCTTACATTCTGTTTCATACCAGATCCGTGAAAAGTTTATTTCGGACTGGATTAACTATTGGGCTGATCAAGGCCAAACGAGTTCCATCCTCACTACATTCAGCGACTACTATGACCAAAGCAAATCAAATTACGAACTGAATAGGTGCTTACATCATATTTTCTTGCTAAGCAAAAAAACCGAGGGAAAGAAGGCAGCTTATAAATGGGCTGTTAGAAATATCAAACTAAACAATTGTTGGAATCCTTATTTTTCTTCTGGATCAGAAGATGCATTAAGGGAGTATGGCAACACTTACAGCAAGCATTGGGAAAGCCTCCTTCGCGACACGATGGCACCAGGCTCTTCCAGCCTACAGAGTGATGAGAATATAGTCGTTCCTTCTACTCAGCTTGTTACTTATTTGGTCTCAGCGGGACAAATTGCCCTAGCGGCCGAGATTACTGAAACTATGGTAACTAGCCTTGAAAGTGATATAGCGCATCTTCCTTTGACCAAGCTGTATTGGTATGACGCCCCTGTATCAATCCAGAATATTCCATTCCATCTAACTATATTGCACTTCAAGTGGCCCGATAGATACGCCCGACTCCTAACAGCCAAACAAATAGCAGCCCTCTTACAAGATGACTCAAATATCGAATTTCGCGCCTTATATTTACATTATTTGAATCAGCAACCCTACGAGGCTGATATCGTAGATTTTTTATCTGTATTGTTGCTTGTCGAAACTCCCCCCTTCACCGAAGAAGAGGTTACAAAAGCAATTCAATATCCTTCCCCTATTTCCGATGCACTATTGACGTCATTAGATTTGATGGATGAAGACCGAGATGACTTATCAAGTCTCTATTCTATTTTTTCCGATAACTTAACTCCAAATAAAGCCAAGTATGACAAGTTTGCCAACGGCGTTCCCTTGAGATTTATAGGTATTATTCAAGAGCTTGAACAGGAGCACAATGTACCGCTTGAGAAGCATTTCCTTCTTGAATGGGAGAAAATATGGGAAAGAAGACCATGCTACATGTTTGACCCATATGATTTTTGCGGCGATCAGTTTTACCCTCAAGATAGAATCCAAATAAGCTTCTCATGGCGTGCAGAGACCTCCATAGTGTCTGCATTTCTTCGTACATTAGCTTATGCTATGCACAAGCACTCCATCCCTTCCGAGGTTTGCTATTCATATGCACAAGAGGCATTACCATTTGGCTCTATTGCTGTAAATATATCTCCTTCCGATCCACCATACAGTTGGCCCGTATTGAGCAATTTGAGCAAGGATGATTCTTTGCCCGGACAGAATGAACTTGAGCGATATTTGGCAGATTTTGTCGCTTCTCCTAATGAAATATTGCTTCATGCCAACGGCCCCATCTTAAGAGACCACACTGGAGTATGCATTGATCTAAAGGTTATTCTAATTAGTCTTCAAAGCTCTGAAATTGACGACCCTAGAGCGATTTTTGATTCAATTGATCATGTACGGGATTCTGAGCAAGGCATATATCCTTTAGCCAAAAGGACCTGGCCTTCCTCTTTTGGTCGATGGGAAACTGATTGGCTAACGAGAGGCTATTTTCGACCTAGCTATTTCGTGGGAGACTTACCAATCAACACAGTAAACCAAAGCGAATCTAGCGTAGAGTATTTCTGCGGCAGCATAAGTAATGGCGCTTGGAGATACTGGGTAAACCAATGGTATCCAGTCCATCACGGAGGTGTAGGCAACTCTCTCGGAACTTATTTTACAGTTTCCAAAGAATTTTTTGAGAAGTTCAAAGCATACACTGACGGCAACTACTACCTCATTGCCGAGATGACTTGTGTTGACAGGCGCGATTACGTTAGATACGTAGAACCATTCAAAACATTTGCTATTTTCCCCATTTAGACTTCACGCAGAGTTTTCACATAATTACTCAGAGGGTAGGAAAGAACATACACACAACAATACACAGTGTGTATGTTCTTAATGGGTATTATTAAAACTTTGTAAATAAAGACCTCAAATAGAGGAAGTCAGTTAAATATATTGTTTTCACTATATGTTCCAAAGTGAAGCGCTTTTCATGCTGACAATCATATTGCTTTTGGCTGCTTATGCCAGTTTTTCGCTCGCTCCCCGCCATTCATTTGAGCTTTTTGGCACTGCTATTGGTGCTTTTCCTAATAACCATGTTCTGCACTTTGCTGATTGGAGAAGTGATTTTTACATTTATCATGACCTTTTCCCCAAATTTAAGACAACGACATTGATGAATTTCCAATGAACTAGAGTTAAGGTCAGAGTTTATTAAAACTCATTTAAAGCTAGCAGTTAATTAAATTTTTGACTTACGGGCTTTATAAATTCCTGCAAATCCCACATCTCACTCTATAGTAACTCTCAATGATTATCTTGCCAGGGTTTCCGCAAATCTCACATGTAACACATGAACGTCCCCCGGCAGCTTGAATAAGTGTTTCAATATGTTCATCAGTATTATCGATATAGACACAAAGTGTCCCCCACTTTTCTTTTACTTGAGCCGCAGACGGTAATTTATCGATTGATCTGCCTTGCTCTAAAAGCTGGCGAGAGTATGCTTCTATATTTAGAAATAAATTCTCGAGAATTTCAAACCAACCCTCACCGCAGTCAAAACCAAACTGCATTAAATTCACATGGAGACCTGCATTCTTATTTCGAAAGATTAACGGACACTGCAGGTAAATTTGAGATTCAAGACTTTTCTTCATCTCAAATCTCAATTATTAATTCAGGTCGAAAAGCGACTGGTACCCTCTCCCGGTCATAACCGAGCTGATTGCTAATAACCCGGCATTTGCCAATTTGAAAGTCAACATTCGCGTGAGTATGGCCGAACAGCCACAAATCAGCCTTGTGGACCAATTCTTCACAATCAGAAATAAAGGCACCGGCAATCTGGTCTAACTGATAGTCTGGATGGGCACATTTCAGGCTCGGCGCATGGTGGGTAATGACAACAGTCTTACCTTCCCAAGTTTTATTGAGCTCCTGCTCCAAAAAATTACGCGCGGTGTTATGTAACACGAGTGCATGCTGCGTTGTAAAAAATCCATCCGTGCCAAACTTTATATATCTGTGGTCGCTTAGAACATTTTCGACAATGTTCATTACATCAGATTGCTTGTATCTTCCATCAAGTTTGTAATCCGTCCACAGCGTCGTCCCAATGAAGCGAACATCTTGATAATAAAAAACATCATTATTTAAGAAAAAAACATTTTGAGAATGTTTGGTTTTCTGTCGAAATGATTCTTGAAGCTGATTGTAATTGTGCATGTAGTATTCGTGATTTCCAGCGACATAAAGCACGGGTTTGCCATGACGCTCTGCAATACTTTCTGCAAACTCAATCCCTCTGGTTCCCGTCATAATATCGCCAGCAAGAACCAATAAATCACAATCACTCTGTTCAAAATCAAAAGTTTTGTTTTTATGCAAATGTAGATCTGAAGCACATTTAAGTTTCATATTTATCCTTTATTTTTCACAAAGAAATAGCATGTAAAAACTTAACCGTCAAATCCAATTTTAACTGTAACTATTTGTTTATAAACATATAATGTATGTTATTCACTGATCAAATATTTAGGATATTAGAATGAAATGCATATTTAGTACTAAATACACATTTAAATTGGATTTAAATAAAACTATGCAATTCACAGCCAACTGAGTTAGCTAAAACACATCACAAAATAGTGCTAGGTTTTACTTAACTGGCCATTCATGTGAAATATCGGGTTCCAGTAAATCTCTGTTACGCATCAAGACATACACTGAATCGGCGAGCGGTTGTGTTGCAACGACGCCCCTTATGTATTGGTTTGATTTCTGGGTGTCAAACCAATGCTCATTTCCTTCTTTGTCCATCATCATAAAAGCTTCACAAGCTATGCGAACTGATTTTGGCCGGTGAGACTTCCACTTATCAGACTGAACATGAGCGATATGAGCTGTGGCTCCAATCGGGTATAAGCCAAGCCTTTCGCCTTTATTCCCCCACGGTAGAATAATGATATTGCCGTTTCGCATTAGAATTGGGAGGCAGGGTTCGCTATCACTAAAACGGAATAGGATGGGATGATGGTTAATTGTGAATTTTATCGCTTGGCACATTTTCACTCTCAAGTCTTAAGAGAGAAAATATAGAGAATATACAACCAAACAGCAAGATATTTAGTTGAAAAATGAGATGTGAATTAATAACTCAGACTCTAGCCTTGAAACATTATACGATTGAGTTACTTTTTACTGCCAAACGATGAGTCATCAACACAATAAACTAGTAATTGCACAACACAATAAACTAATAATTGAACATTCTTAGATGGATAGCGCTCTAAGATAGCCACGTAATGAAAATGGCCATCCTTTATTGTTCATTGAATGTAATGAAAGGTAATAAGCGAGCAATATTTAATGCATCATCTATTGCACGATGATAATTGCCGTCGAACTGAAGGCCATGGTATTCAAGCGCCCCTTTTGGTCCAATATTACGATAAGTACTTTTGCCTTTTGCCCACATTTTTTTGAGATTATGGTGAGGTAGCATTAAAAAATTGGGTGAAACACCATGACGTTCCGTTTCGGCTAGGAGCTGATTCTTGTCGTAATTTCCCCAAGAGCACCATTTCGTCAATCTATATTGTTCTAGCCACTTGTTAAGCTCGTGAACGACATGTGGGTAATATTGGGCACTATCGACATCACTTTGCTGAATTGATGTTAATTCAGTACAAAATTCAGATAGTTTAGGATGGAGTTGAGGCCGTACAAAACAGGATTTGGCATCAAGTACATCTCCGTTTTTATTACAGATTACACAGCCGAACTCAATTACTTCCATATCCTGGACACTTTGCCGACGATCTGTGCCTTCGACTTTGTCTTGCCAGCAGGTGGCTTCTAGATCAACGACCAACAATAGCTCCTCTGTAATGCTCATATTTTTCCTTTTCTTTTAAGTTAATCGTTCGAAACTAATCTTTAAAATTTACTTTTCTGTATTGGCTTAAGGGCTCGAGGCACGAATTCATTATTTCAATTCTTAATTTCCAAGTAGCTTTCGAAAGTAATGAGCTGATCGTTGATAGCCGGATCTTTCATAAAACTGCTCTGCTCGTCTAGTTGCAACACTAATTAGTGCAGCTTTTCGCTCATTGGCAATAAGCTCTGCGTGTTTAAGAAGTGAGTTTGCAACACCGTTTCTGCGATATTCTTCTTTCACATAAAGCTCTTCAATCCATGCGACATTTTGAGCGGCATAGAAAGCGTAGTGAGTATTGCCATAGAGATATCCAACAGCAACATTAGCTATTCGTGCAATGAGAAAAATGGTTTCATCATCTTTGAGCACGCGAAGGAAATCGCTCAATTCATGTTTTCCTGCAACATCAAAACTCATTGAAAGCATGCCGGCCATCTCAAATATGTCTTCAGCATCCGACTCGGATACTTTTAAGAGAGAAATCATTTGATTGGATATCTAAAACGTAATACTTCAGAGTTGCCAGGTAGTAATTCTTTCTGAATGAGATCCGCACCTAACGTTCTCTCAAGTACATACATGGCATCCTCGTGTGGCATGCCCGCCTCACCTATGACTTCGTACTCAGAACCCGATTGTGTCCTTCCTGTTTTCGTTGTTTCATCGAATTGTTTAATTACCGTGCTCACACGCCCCAGTCCATCGTGCTCGCTATACCCTACAAATATTTCACCACTCCCTTCCGGTGTATTAATTTGTAAGATATTCCATTCTCTTAGAATAACTTTTCCCGCCGCTAAACTTACGATGCTCATATTTCTGCTCCAGCTGCACCGAATAACTGTTTTATTAATATTCTTTTTTTCATAAGTGCTCCTTTTATATTAATAAAAGCATTTCAAAACTTAATTGTCAACATTAATTAATATCTTTATGTTATTGATTTATATAATGTATGTTATACACATTTAACGTATTCATACTTTTCAATATTGAAAAAAAAAGAAAAATTGAAACAGCTTATAGCGTCCACAACTGGCTATTAGCTCCACAATTTCGTTTTGTAGTTTTCGTTAAATTAAGGGTTATCGAAAGCATGTCGCTTTATTTAAAGATGGTATGCATGGGAAAGAAATATTTGGGAATATTGAAGGGGACAAAACTAAATCATCATTTTTAAATCTAAATCAAAAAAACAAACGATGGTGGTCTTAACAGAGCTGAGTGGGTTCAAGAGTCATTTTGAACTTTAAGTAGAAGATGAGAATTCGTGCTCAATTAGCACTAATCCACTTATGCTTTTATTAAACTTCTGAGCAGTATGTGTTTTAATTAAAATCTATATTTTGCAGATCAGGGAGTGATCGAAATGCTTATCTTGACTCGTCGTGGAGACTGTAAAAAATTCTGTGTAACTGCTTATCATTGACCGAAAGGAGATAAGCAGATGAATAAGAAAGAACTGGAAGCCTTTGCCAAAGAGATGGCCAAGGGCATTAAAACTGAAAAAGACTTGTCAGAAATCAGTCAGATCTTAACCAAAACCTTCGTTGAAGCTGCGCTGAATGCAGAGCTTGATGAACACCTTGGCTATGATAAACATGCCTCGTCTGATATGGAAAACAATCGTAATGGCGTCAGCCGAAAGCAACTGCAAACAGAAGATGGCACCATTGACTTGTCAGCACCCCGTGACCGTGATGGTAGCTTTGAGCCGCAGTTAGTCAAAAAGCATCAACGGCGATTTACGTCGATGGGCGACAAAATTCTCAGTCTCTATGCCAAAGGTATGACCACGCGGGAGATCCAGGCGACCTTCAAGGAAATGTACGATGCCGATGTCTCGCCGACGCTGATTTCCAAGGTCACCGAGGCTGTGATTGACGAGGTGATTGAATGGCAGTCCCGGCCACTGGATGCGATTTATCCCATCGTCTATCTGGACTGTATCGTGGTCAAAATCCGTCAGGACAAACAGGTTATTAATAAAGCCATCTTTCTGGCACTGGGCGTCAATCTCGAAGGACATAAAGAGCTGCTGGGCATGTGGATAGCTGAGAACGAAGGTGCCAAGTTCTGGCTGAATGTGCTGACCGAACTGCAAAACCGGGGCGTGAAAGATATTCTGATTGCCTGCGTCGATGGTCTTAAAGGTTTTCCCGATGCCATCAATACGGTGTATCCCAACACACGCATCCAGTTGTGTATCGTTCATATGGTGCGTAACAGCGTGAAGTTTGTGCCCTGGAAGGACTACAAGCCGGTCACCGCAGATTTGAAGCAAATATACCAATCAGTGACCGAAGAAGAAGCCCTCAAAGCCTTGGATACCTTCTCCGAGCGCTGGGACGGCAAATATCCGCAAATCAGTAAAAGCTGGCGCAGTCACTGGCATCATCTGAACACGCTGTTCGATTATCCTGTAGACATTCGTAAGGCTATCTACACCACCAATGCGATAGAGTCGCTCAATAGCGTAATCAGGAAAGCCATCAAGAAACGCAAGCTGTTTCCCAGTGATGATTCAGCCCGCAAGGTGGTTTATCTGGCTATCCTTGATGCCTCAAAGAAATGGACCATGCCCATCAGAAACTGGAAGGCGGCACTTAACCGCTTTATGATTGAGTTTGAAGACCGGTTAACCGACTTCGTTTGAAAATGGCAGTTACACAGAAATCAGGACAGGCTCCTCGTCGTGTGGGTGAATCGCTTGTTATCGGTGATGATATAAACATCATCGTACTTGACGTGAAAGGCAATCAGGTGCGTATTGGCATTGAGGCGCCGGATGATGTTTCTATCCACCGTGAGGAAATTTATCTAAAAATAAAATCAGATGAAACTGGAAGTTGATATCGCGTCATTATTCTGGGACAGGCAGTGATATTAGCAGTCATTCATCACTTTAATTTAAAATTTACGACATAATTTTCTGCTTGAGGAGTTCGAGTACCCGTTCAAACTCGGTATCAGACAAATCTGGTGCTTCATGAGTATATGGATCAAGATATTGATTGATTTTAATAAGCCGATGCTTCTGACTTGATTTTATATATGGCGGGTAGTCATCGACAATAATGACTTTGCTGATGTCATCATCGACAAATCGTAAATCTTTATGCTCACCAACCCACTCAATGTAACGAATTGAGGAAAACCATTGCGGTGCAAAATTATCTTGCACTAACCTGGTAGCAACCTCTCTGAAACGAGTTTCATCTACAGTAGTGAAAATACATATATTTTCTCTGCCAAAGAGAGCTTCGCACTCCTCTATAAATCGCATTAGACCAGGTCGAGGGAATTGACTCACTGCGTTTGTGATGAGGACTCCCTCTAGATCTAATGCTAGTATCAAGTCAGCCATTAATTTTCACTATATTTTATGCAAATGTTCAACAAATATTATCTCTTGCAAGCCCCCATGTTTCGATGCTTAAGCATTGCCAAAGCCAGATTAATTTAGATCTTCCATAATTCATTATTTTCCCAGATAGATGCATGTACTTAATTCTCAGATACGATTTGAGTTTCGTTTATTTTCAGCTTTATCGGCCGATTCAAGTTTCATAAGCTTGAGCAATGCATAAAGTTGCTCCGTTTGAATTATGAATTCATTATTATCGACACTCATCAGTTGAGTAAGAATTTGCTCAGATCCGTCTAGTTTTCCTTCAAAAACTAAATCGAAGGCCTTCAGGAGTTGAGATCGACAAAATTGTATATGTCTCATCCTGTCTTCTAAACCGTCCATGATTTGAACCAACATCCGCTGCTGTTCAACAGGGGGGACAAATACTTTTAAATTACCCAGATCGGTTTTCGTAATATGCCTTTTCGTTTCGCCTCTGGCGTTTTGAACAAAATAATTCTGTGCATATTCTCCATTTAACCCCTTTGCCACAAAATGACTATCGATTTCTTTCTTGGGATGTATTACAAAAAACTGATGTGTGGCGACCGCTTTATCTTTTAATCCATCAATTGCTATTGCTTTATTTTGCTTACCCTTTGCTAAAAACAAAATGTCATTATTTTGAAGTAATTTATGTGTGCGTAATGGAATATTGGCTTTTTTGACATTTTCCCAATGGATCTTATCAACTTCATTGCCAACGTCCGCCATTGACACCACAGATATCCCATCCTTCTCAACTTTTACCCCCTCCTTAAACCCTCGTCCTGACGTGATTTCACCTAATTCTTCTAAATTTTTTTCATTCATAACGGTTTATCCATATCTAATTTAGTTTATGCTGGATTCTATATAGAGCTTACAGGGATTGACAAAATAGTCAATTCCAGTTAACATGATACGTCTCTAGTGGAGATATACATGGTGAAAAATGAATTAAAGCAGTTAATTGAAGAAGCATATGCACGCCGCCGAAAATTTGGCATTTATCAAGGGGTTCGTAAATTTACTCATGGTGAAATGTGTAAAAACGTGTGGTTCATGCACAGTATTAAAAATCAGGCCAACATTGCCTGTGAATCTGATTTAGAAAAACAACTTTGCATGAGCATGGAGTTTGAAAAAAACGTTCAAAGCTACAGACCACAACCTTTTAAGCTGAAATTCGACGACTTTTCATACACTCCTGATTTTATTGTCAAATGTGAATCGGGGCTTTATAAAATCAGAGAAGCAAAACGACAATCTGAAGCAGAATCATCAAAATATAAAGAAAAGTTTGAAGAGGTAACTCACTACTGTGCCCAACATGGGGTGGACTTTGAAATTTTTACAGAAAATGACATTCACAAAAGCGTTTTAAAAACTCAAAGTTTTCTCTATCACCTGATGCGGGGCAAAACCGTCAATCCAAAGACGATTCAGGCGTGTTATCAAGCGTTACAGAAACATAACATTAAAACGGCAAGGCTTTCAGAGGTCCGTCGTTTTGTAGAGTCGCTAGGTTTTGAGTCAGTTGTCATTATTCAACTTATTTCTCGGGGGTTACTGACCAGCAATTTAGCCCCACATTCCTTAAAAAATGCTTATGTAAGCTTGGTTGGAGGTGATGTATGAATTTTGCCTCAATCAGCAACCTGCCGGCAATAGGTCATGAATTCACTTTTCAAGGGGATAAATTTACCGTTGGTTATGTGTCCGGCAGATTGGTCAGATTTACTTCTGTCGCGGGTGGCCGCGAGCATAAAGTCAAATTCGAAGCTTTTTTGGAAATGATGGAATCAAAAGACTTTATTCATGAGAATAAAGATTATCAGGACTCTTATGTAGGTCTCAGCAAAAGAGATATTGCCAAGCGCAATAGTGTATTTAAGTTAATTCGTTTTGTAGAGAGCCATACTGACACGCCATGCTCACAAACCAAGATCAAACCACTGTTAGATAAATATGGTCAAAAATACAATGTAAAAGTCATGTCAGCTTCAAATTTTGCTCGTACCTATAAGCGTTATACCGAGGCTGGTTACAATGTGAATGCCCTTGCCCCAAACCACAAAGCCAAAGGCAATCGGAAGCATCAGTTCTCTAAACAACAAGAGAAAATCATTTCTAAAGTTTTAAAGGAAAACTATTTTAAGCGAAACGGAGAAACCCTAAAAGAAACATACCAGATTTTTCGCGACGAAATGATGGACTCGGAAGAATTTCAACATGCTCCCGCCAGTTTTAAAAGAGCCAGTTATGCCTCATTCAGACGAAGAGCTATGGCCTATGACATTTCATATCGGCTTATCTCACGTCATGGGCCAAAAAAGGCTAAAGGCATGCTTCGGGCCGCTGGAATTAAACATGAAACCGGTTTTCCGCTTGAATTTGTTGAAGCCGATGGCCATGTTGTTGATTGTATGATTGTTGATGAAGAGACAGGTGAAGTGCTGGGACGTCCGTTTTTAACCCTTTTTATTGACCGCGCCACCCGGACTGTACTCTCTTTTCATTTATCACTCAGGGCATTTTGTTTTGATACGCTGTTAGTAACTTTCAAAGACGCCCTCAGACAAGATAATGGTCTGCCTGGTGGGCGTATTAGCAGTGTGATTGTAGATAATGGCAGTGACTATAAAACTAAAGCGTTTCGTTCTGCCGTCCTGTCGGTTGGCTGTGATTTAAAGCCCTGTCGTATACAAGAGCCAAATTCTAAACCGTTTGTTGAGAGTGTGTTTCGTACATTTAACTTAAGATGTTTTCATACCCTCGATGGCACCACATTTTCAAATCCAGAACAGCGGGGTGATTATGACTCAGCGAATGAAGCCATTTACACTTTAGACGATCTGAATCAGATCTTTAGATCGGTTGTAGACGATTATCATCAAACTATTCACACACAATTAGAACAAGCCCCTCTGCTGGCCTGGCAAGACTGGATCGATGATATCAAAGGGTTTGTCAATGAAGTAACACCTCAAGAAATCAATACGCAGCTTCGAGATGTTAAACATCTTTCCATCAATAAAGGCACCGTGCGGTTTCACCATCTCACCTACAAATCTCATGATCTGAGTGGGATTGAACAGACTTTAAAGCTTCTCAAGCGAACAACTAATGTCCATGTGTATATCGATAACAGTAATCTCAGTCATGTTTATGTCGAAAATCCTCTGGATCCGAAGGCACCATTAATTAAAGCTGTTTCGACAGAGCCGGAACGTACCAAGGATCTCACGATGTACGATTATATGCGTGAGCGTGAAGCAATCAAACTGAAGAAAGAAGAGCAGGAACAAAGACTGAAGGAGCTGGGAGCTGAAGAAAAATCTCGTGCTAACAGAAAACTTCGTAAACGGATCAAAGACAATGCTTCACTACGTAAACAAAGGCACAGCGAAAACCTCAAAAAACGTAAATCGGCTGCCCAACAAACTATTGATGTAACGCCTGCTCCAGCACTTATCCCCACTGCTGCTAAAAAACCAAGCAACGATATTACTGGCAGCTTTGAAAATATGACATGGGGAGAAGGCGATGAATAATAGTGAAATTGATTTCAAGGTAAATCAAATCCGCGAACTGAATATAAAGCATTCTTCTTTGGCAGATGCACTGGAGACAATTAAAACTGCTTACACGTCAGTTAAAACGCAGCGGTCTATGAATATGGGGAAAATACCCATTACTTATAAGCCCATTTGCGGAGTGATCTCAGGTCCTACTGGCGTTGGTAAAACAACGTTATGTAACTTTGTTAAAACCAATTTACCTTCCAAAGTTGTAACCAAAAATAATCTTCATAAAAAAATTATTCCCTGCATCTATGTAAGTATCGCCAATATGTCGACACCAAAATCTGTCACTGGTCGCATATTAGAAGAATTTGATCAAGAAGTCCCAAATCGTGCTACTGAACATCAAATGCTAAGACAGTTAAAAGAGCTTTTTACAACGTGTGAAACCAACATAGTTCTTCTGGATGAAATTCACGACATTGTCACAGGGACAGGCCTTACTAAAGTGATGAAGTGGCTCAAAAGCTTGGTTAACGAGACCAAAGCAGCCATTTTTTTGGCCGGAACTGAAAATTCTGAAGCTATCGTAGATGCGGACCCAGAGCTCAAAACACGTTTTAAAATGCGAATGAGACTGCATTACATGCGATTTGATCTTGATAACCCGGATTCAGAATTTGAAATGTATATCCGAAAATTACTTTCAGATATTGAAGAAATTCTGGAATTTTCATCGGTCTTTACCCCAAGTCAATCCGAGCTCGCACGGCTTTATTTAACAACCGACGGTAATCTGGAAAATATCTCTACATTGATGATTGAAGCGTCTAGAAAAGCATTTAAAGCTGAGCAGACATCGCTTACGTTTGAAAATATCGGTGAGGGCTTTCATAAAACGGGACTGACTTTACCGGTTCGATATCAAAACTCAATAAGTCCTTTTGAGCTCAGCGATAAGGACGTTAAGAAATTTATTCGACATCTGGGGAGTAAATAAATGAAATTACTCGCCACCTGTATACCTTATCGTGATGAATCCGCCTATGGTCTTTTGCATCGAGCCGCAAAAGCTAACGGTTTTCTTAGCACTAAAGACTTTCTGCTTTCACAAACAACAAAAACGTCTTTATTCAGTGCTGTTTCGAGCCAAGACTGCCTGTTAAATAGTGCCGTTTATGGAAACATTGAGACTGATTTTGTTTATAGGCCAACTCGCCATGAGAAACCGACCATTCGTTTTCGTAAAGTTCATATCGATAGATCCCTTTTACGGATTGCTGAACGATATGTATGTTCTCAATGCGTGGAAGAAACCGGATATTCACCCTACCTTTGGGATTATGGTCTAGTCACGGCTTGTACCCAGCACAAAACAAGATTAGCTTCGCAATGTCTTCATTGCCAAAAGCCCTTTTCCTGGAATGAGACAACGCCATTAGGATGTGACTGCGATGGCGCTATGCGTCACATTAACCTCTCCGATGAGGAAATAGCCAGTCAGATCAAACTCACGGCGTGGCTTAAAAGTGGTGCTCAGCAAAAAATTACAGAAGTTGAATCAATATACTTCTGTCTTGAGCAAATTTACCGAGTGATCGGGAAAAAAGTCACTCACACGAAATTGGTCACACTGAGCATCAAAGCGTTAAGTGATGAAGACCCCTTTTTAGATGAGATTTTAAATCGTATAAATCAAAGTAAATTACCTAACCGGATAAAGCTCTTCCCTCTCTTGGCCTGTCTCAACCAAAAGACTAAGCAACTCGGTGAAAAATTATTGGGCCAGGCCCTTCCCATGCCTATTTTGAATTCACTTTCACTTCCACGGATTAATCTCTCTGCTACAGAGACAGCCGGCATACTCAATATATCAACGGGTCAGCTTTCACAGTTTTTTGAAAAGAATATTCTTGCTCATCACAGGACTTCGCCGACGGGTAAAAAAATGATTAAGCTTGCTGATGTCTACACGTTATTGCAGCAGCTATCGTTCATAAAAAAAGAGCCAAGCCACAAAAGTCTTTGTATCAATGAAGTGGTAAAAAATCCCAATTATCATCTGCCGCTGTCAAATCTTGTATCAGACCTACTCAATGGAAGAAATGTCATAACATCGTTTGATGTTGAACAAGGCTTAACAGGTCTGAGACTCAGCTCGGTAAAAATGTCCGCTGAACTTTCTCAATACACCGAAGATTTTATGTCCATTCAGGAAGCGGCTGACACGTTTAAACATTCAAAACATCATATTAGTAATCTTCTTGATACAGAATTTCTTCCCTCAACTAAAGCGATGGGAAACACTAATAAAATCCTTATTCGAAGACAGGATATGATTGATTTTGATAAAAAATATATTATTGGCCCCGAGCTTGCCAATAATGCGAGTTTAAGACCCACCGCTTTTTGCTTGAAAGTAATCGCATATGGAATAAAAGCATTAGCAGGGCCTTCTGTTGATGGGAGCAAAATTTACCTCTTTCGTAGAGAGGACATCCGTAAACTTGATTTAAACGCCGTCGAAAGAGCCACCGTTAGTCATTTACCCATGCGTACTGGCCGTCCTAAACTGACAGATAATCGCAATAGCGATGCCGTTACCCTCAATAAAATTAAAGCAGAGCTAAAAATCGATACTTACCTTTTGAGGAAATTACTCGGAAAACGCATCTTAAAAAAACATCAGGGGCTTGGCCATAAAGCTCTAGTCACAAAAGAGTCGTACGACAGGTTGAAGTATTTGCTCGACAAACGTTACTACATCAAACTCGAGGAAGTGCTGAAAAAACTCAATATAAAAAAAAATGTCTTTGTAATGAAATTTGTCCAAACCAAACTATGTAGCATCGAAGATATTTTTATTGCGAAGGTCATCAAAAAAAGTGAGTTTCAAGAGATTGAAAAAATTCACCAGGAATATATAACCAGTGCTGAAGCGAATGCGCTTTATTTTAACTCGGCGAGCAAAATGAATAATATGCAGAAACAGGGATTAATCGCTCCTGCCATGCAACTCAAAGGCTGGACAACAAGTATTAATTTTTGGGATAGAAATGACGTTATAAAGCTTTTGTAATGGTCAATTTCTCTTACATTTCCTAAGAATTTGAGTGTGAAATATTGACCATGAGCCAATTACCAATTTTTTTAGACTTTGAAGCATCCAGCTTGAGTTATAAGAGCCATCCCATTGAAGTCGCTTGGTCAGACACAACAGGTAAGATTGTGAGCTTTCTCATTAAGCCAGAGCCAAGCTGGACGGACTGGGACGAATACGCTGAAAAGTCTATTCATCTAATCAGCCGTGAAAAACTCATTAATGAAGGCTTTCCAGCCGGTATGGTAATTGAAAAAATGACTCAGGCTCTTAATGATTCAAAAGTTTATACATCAGACGCTTCATTTGATTCGATGTGGTGTCAAAAGCTATTCGATTGTGACCCCATTTCTAAGTCTTTACCTTTCCAGTTTGGAGACTTCCATAGCTTGCTCGAAAATCACTTTGGTGTTGAGGGTATGCCTAGCAAATCAACGATGTTGATTACTCAAAAACGTGTTAGAAAGGATATCGGCATGCGTCATCGTGCTGCGGCTGATGTGCAGTATTTACGAGATCTATATATTTCTTTAATTTCTGGTTATTAGTAACAAAGCTAACCTTACCAATAATTTTTAGATCTTACGTCACTGCAAATAATCAGACGTGTCAAGTTATATATTGATACTGATTAAAGCGGTCTATTTGTATGTTGGTTATGCTAGGACTTTGGTGATTCCGTAATTCCTATACGCTTCGCTAGCAACACACACGCTCAGTATTGATATTAAGCAAGTAGAAATCCGTTTTAAAATGAAGCTATTACACAATTATAGGTTATCTAATTTAGTACGGTTGCATCGCCATAGTAGTTAGAGTAGAGTCAAGTATCACCTCTGAATATTGTGTTTGCCTGAAGCTCTCAGCGCTTTCGTACGTGTTACGTCAGGCATTAATCTTGAAAGCTGTTACAAAACAGCCCATCTGTGAGGTAATCAATGGCAGATAAACACGGCACTATTCCACATAGCAATCTGCACGGCGACAAGGCACATCATAAAGTCAGCCAAAACTCTGCCAGCAGCGCTACAGATACTCAGCAAACAGCATCGTTAGACCCTCCCCACTCTGCAGCGAACATCCCGGATGGTCAATATTCTATACAGTTCACTATTAACAGAACCCCTTGTAACCTAAATGTGACACCTAACATGATATTGCTAGATGTCCTACGTCATCAGCTAGATCTGACCGGCACTAAAAAAGGCTGTGACCATGGTCAGTGCGGGGCATGCACCATCCACGTGAATGGCCAGCCGATTAATTCATGTCTGAGCCTGGCCATTGCCCATGATGGTGATGAAATCACCACCATTGAAGGGCTCGAGCAAAACGGAAAATTACATCCTCTACAACAAGCATTTCTCGAACACGACGCTTATCAATGTGGTTATTGCACATCGGGTCAAATGATGATGGCACTAAGCGTCATTAATGATGCTGATATTGCTGAAGATGATGCCGCAGTTAGGGAAGCAATGAGTGGCAATATCTGTCGTTGCGGTGCTTACAAAAATATCCTCAGCGCCATTCAGTCAGCCCGCAAAGAGATGAAACAGGCTTAGGAGAAATCCATGCGTCATTTTAGTTATAGCCGTGCAGAAAGTATCGATCAGGCAGTAGCAACTTTCTCTGAAAACCAACATGCCTCGTTTCTGGCTGGTGGCACGAATTTACTGGATATGGTCAAGCTTGACCTGATACGTCCTGAGCTCATCATCGACGTGAACCGTTTAAATCTAAACCAGATTGAAGTACTTGAAGACCAACGACTCAAAATTGGAGCGATGGTCACTAACTCAATTTTAGCCAATCATGCTTGTATCAAAGATAAATACACCGTGCTTTCCGAAGCACTGCTGTCTGGAGCTTCCACCCAATTACGGAATAAAGCAACCACCGGCGGCAATGTTATGCAGCGGGTACGGTGTCCTTATTTTCGTGATAATACCTCGATGTGCAACAAGCGTGATCCCGGTTCAGGTTGTTCAGCGATTGATGGCTTCAACCGTTCTGTTCACGCTGTGTTGGGCACAAGCGATCAGTGTATCGCCAGTCACCCTTCTGACATGTGTGTGGCGATGGCAGCCATTGGGGCGAGCGTCACGGTAACCGGACCTTCAGGTGATCGCGACATCAACTTTCTCGACTTTCATCTGCTGCCAGGTGAGACTCCCTGGAAAGAGTTTGCCCTTAAAGAGGATGAACTGATTACTCATATAACCCTCGATGCACCTATCGAAGGCGCTAGATCAACCTACCTGAAATTACGCGACCGTTCGTCATATCAATTTGCTTTGGCTTCCAGTGCCGCCATAGTAGCGCTCAACGGTAATACAATCCAAGAGGTTCGACTCGCCCTGGGAGGCGTTGGCACCAAGCCATGGCGGGCATGGGAAGCTGAAAAAATGCTGCAAGGTCAACCAGCTAATATTGAGAACTTTGAGAAAGCCGCGCGCATCGCGATGCAAGAGGCTAAAGCCTATAAACATAACGCTTTCAAAATTCCTTTAGCACAGCAAGCGATAGTTCGCACGTTGCTCAATCTCACCGCAAATTAATGCAGAGTTTAGAGGTATTCTCACCATGAGCGAAATGATAATCGGCGCAGCTAAGCCGCGTATTGATGGCCCTGCTAAGTTAACGGGTCAGGCTAGATACTCTTCGGACAATAATCTTACTGGCATGGCTCACGCCTATGGGGTGTTCAGTACTATTGCCCACGGAAAAATAATTAACATCGACACAAGCTTAGCCAAACAATCACTCGGTGTGATCGATATCTTTCATCACGACAACTTCCCGGATTTGTATCACACACCGAGCATGATGGAACAAGAGAACAAAGTCGAAGAAATACGCCTGCCTTTTGAGGATAATCATATTTACTATGCCGGCCAATTTGTGGCGTTGGTAGTAGCAGACACCTTTGAAAATGCGCGTGCTGCCGCTTATAAGGTCAGGGTCGATTATCAAGCTTATTCGGCCATCGCCAATTTGGAACAAGGGCTTGAACACGGTGATTTGCAAATGCAGGAAAAAACGCAGCATAGCCGTGGCAATCCTGAGCAAGCCTATCAGACAGCCAAACACACTATTGATGCTACCTATAGAACACCGGTTGAAACACATAATCCGATGGAGATGCACGCGACCGTGGCGGCTTGGCAGGGTGATCACCTCACCATGTATGACACGACACAAGGCGTGGTGAATGCACGTAATGTCTACGCCAAAGTCTTTGGACTCTCCCCCGATCAAGTCACAGTACTGACACCATTTCTTGGCTCTGGATTTGGCGGCAAACTGTGGCCCTGGCCTAATGCCATTGCTGCAGCCGGGGCAGCCAGAGCGGTTGGTCAATCCGTAAAACTTGTGGTACCACGACAGGAGATGTTTACAACAACGGGGCATCGGCCTGAAACCCGGCAACGGCTTCGCCTAGCCACCAATGAGGATGGAAAACTTGTGTCGGTACGTCATGATTCTATATCCACCACATCGGTCATCAATAAGACGGGAAGTTACGTTGAATTGTGTGGTGGTATGACCAAAGCCCTGTACTCCTGTCAAAACCTAAGCGTTACCCATGGTATTACCTATGTCAATCGCGGCACGCCTACTTCTATGAGAGCACCTGGCGCCGCGTCCGGTTTATTTGCACTTGAATCCGCGATGGATGAGATGGCAAATACACTTGGCATGGATCCACTTGAATTCCGACTTCTTAATTATGCAAATCAGGATGAAAGTCAGGATCTGCCCTGGTCGAGCAACCACATTCGCGACGCGTACGCTCAGGCCGCCGAACAGTTTGGCTGGGCTAAACGTAATGCGAAGGTAGGTTCGATGCATGATGGAAATGAAATTATTGGCTGGGGCATGGACAGTTGTAATTGGGAGGCAATCCAATATGGATGTGATGCCCGTGTCGCCTTTCGTGAGGATGGCACCGTCTTCGCCTCCTGTGGGACTCAAGATATCGGCACCGGCACTTATACTATTGTTGCTCAAGTGCTGAGTGATTTAACGGGCTTACCGTTAGACAAGATTGAAGTCCAGTTGGGCGACTCCTCCTACCCATCGGGACCCATCTCAGGTGGATCCTGGGCCACGGCCACCACTCTGCCTGCGATTGCTAAGGCTGGACGCAAAGCAATTGAAACACTTAAAAAATACGCCATTTTGTCAGGTGGCAGTTTTCCGAAGGCCAAGACTGAGGATCTTATTTACGAACACGGACAACTTAGTGATAAAAAGGGCAAAACTGTTCACTTCATGGAAGTACTTAAAGCCCGTCGGCTCGCCAGTGCTGAAGGTGAAGCCCATACCAATGGAGCGCACACAGATAAATTTTCCTTTCGGTCTTTCGGTGCGCATTTTGTTGAAGTCCGTTGGGATCCGGGCATCTCACGTCTGCGTGTCAGCCGGGTAGTCAGTGCTATTGATGCCGGCCGGGCGATGAATAAATTGACCTCACGCAATCAAATCGAAGGTTCAATCGTCATGGGAATCGGTATGGCACTTTTTGAGCAGACCGAATATGACCCTCGGGATGGTCGTCCGGTAAATAATAATTTCGCCGAATATCTGGTGCCCGTTCATGCTGACCAACCGGAGATCGACGTTATTTTACTCGATTATCCAGACTACAATTTCAACGAGTTTGGTGCTCGTGGATTGGGTGAGATTGGCATTACTGGAATAGCGGCTGCGATAGCCAATGCTGTCTTTCATGCAACCGGCAAACGCATTCGAGAATTGCCCATTACTCTCGATAAGCTTATGGATATCGTGGCTTAATTAGATTTTAAATCTGCGATATCTCATGGATCCCTTAGATTGTGATTTTGAGGCATAACGCCCGTATTTACGGCGGGTTTGGAGCGCAGCGGAAATCAGTCCGACAACATGCGATTGTTAGCCATTTGGGGACAGAATTTTGACAATCTCATCATATCCAAGGCAACTACTCTTCATATGTATATGAACTGCCTTATGGCAGTTAGGGCAAAGGAGTGCTAAATCTTGTGGTTTGATGACGTATTTCGCTGAGTAAGTAGAAATTGGAGTCTTGTGGTGTGCCTCAATATACTTAACTCCATATTTATCATAAAAATTCATTGAACATATTTCGCAAATCCATGAACTAGCGTTTTTTGCCACAGCAACTACTGTCTTGCTTCTTTCTGCCATCAAGTGGGTTACGTAACGCCTCTCGCCCTCTTGATATAACACTTCGTTCTGATCATGGGTACCTTCCTCAAGCGGTTGGTCTTTTCGAATAAGAACAACGTATTTCTCTTCAATCTCTGAAACAGAGAAATCACCTTCGTAATGCCACCCATCCTTTGACTCCGTGAACAGAAGAATAGGATAAAGATGCTGAGGTTGCTTGATTAAAACATCGTTGGCCTTTTCCTGAAAATTCACCATCCCATTCCTTGCTTTAAATGAATAGTGAAATGCCGATTTTTCATCGTTAGACCAGCCATCCTCTTCATATGATCCAGGACGGGTTTTTATAATTACGGCTTTTACGGAAGGCAAACTCCCAATCCAGTTTATACCTTGTTGAGGTGTGTTGCCGATTACCAACTCAGGGCCCGACCAATATGGCGAGGACTCAACCTTGGAGTACTGGATTAAGTCAAATAGATTTCTCTTTGAAACTGTGGCTCCATATACAAGAGAAAATAAATCCTGTGGTTTACTTAATTCCATGTGCACACTCTAAGAATTGTAAGGGCTAACGTCTAACTTAGAGCGCCAGCGAAAATTTTGTCCTTGCGTGCTTGCGCTTGTTAGCCATTTTACATTTCGTAAATAAGGCTATGAACAAAGCTATCGAAAATTCTCAGGGATTCAATGACAACCGTTTCATTAAAGAAAATCTGGCATCCTCTTGATTCATGACCTCTTGGCGTAACTCAACACCTTCAATTTTCTCTAGCTTTCAATATGTGGACCTCGGTGAATCAGGTTCATAATCAATAAAACCATCCCTGTGTGCCACCGAATTACTTAGTACACCAAGCAGCTTAATATGCAGCCACTCTCGGGTGTTAAAAGTTTTTGCTAAACAAGCAATGTTAACAAGATAGTTTCTTGCTCTTTCTATCCCCTGACCATGAAAATCCTTCAAAGTAAGTTTTATCTTATCCGAATCATGTAACTCAGCGCAGAATTCGTTCAGGACTTTCTCAAAGTACCCATAAACCACAATCAATTGCGAATACCATTGAAGCATTGGAAGTGGCTCTGCCGTTTCAATCCAGAGATTATTTACATTGCTGAAAAAAGCAGCCTGCTCAAATTTATTTAAACCGCTTAACTCTCTATCCATCTCGTCTTCAAGCTGTCGAAGCTCTTCAGTAAGCTCGTTTTTAGATACCTCACAATGACGATAATATGTCGGAAGTTCCCATAATGACTTATAAAGAACATGACTTTGTCTGGGCAAAATTCCGTATCTCCATTCTGATGGCTAACACCGCAAACAGCGGCCGAACGATAGTGAGGTCCAGCACAAGCGTTTTTTGCTAGTGTTACGCTGCTTTGCCTTGTTATGCATTTGCTACACAACTATTAAATATCTGACCCTGTCTAGCAGCTGCAGGTCCTAAACTAGGATGTTCTGCTATTAGCTGATCTACGAGTTCTGAAGGCTCTGCAAATGGACTAAAGCCTATACCTTCCCACTCCGTCATGCTTGTTGGGGCCAGATTTTGAACCTCAGATTCCAGAGATGTCAGGTAGCTAAAATAGTTTTGGCTTCCATTATTTGGAATTTCCATAAACGTAATGCCACAGTATTTTCTGATGAAAAGTGTTCGGAGTTTCTTGGCGAGCTTTGCGTCATCTGAGTTTTGAGCACGTAGTGCAGACTCAGGATCTAATTTTTTGCAGTATCGCCACATTCTCCCTGTGCAATAAGCCTGTGAGAATTTGTGGCTACGACCTTCACTGCCAGTGACGTGTTTGTTTTCAACCCTAACTCGGAAACCTTCTGTGGCTTTCGGGGTGCAACCAATATAACGAATTTTACCTTCATGATCCCACAGTGCGTAGATACCAAATGAGTCAGGCAGTCCGATTAGAGGCTTTGGGTCGGCGGAAGTTAGTTTTCTAAATATATCTATGCTATCCATGCTAACTCTTTATACATAACGCCCGCAGCACGGGCAACGTTGAAGCGCAGCGAAAACTTTGTCCCTGCGCCTGCGATTGTTAGGCTATTTTACAAGCAGGCATTGTTTTACTTTATTTTCGGAACTTGTCTTAGCTCGCATTTCGTCCGGTGAAAAGTCATGCCAGTAAAGTTTACCTGCGGACGGGTCGAAAACCCATGGATGATCCAAGACTTCAAACTTGCCCAGCTCTCGACCGCGAAGGTAAATTTTTTGTTCCTCAAATGGCAGTTCAGGGGGCCAATAAACACCAAAGTGCCTTTGATTCATACTCTGATAAAGCTTTGTTAACTGTGGTGCCCCACCAATTTCCCTAAATTTTTTTGATGAAAGGACATCGAAGAAAGCTTCAGAAGGAGCCATATCGAGCTTGAATTCACTTCCTGTGTGTTTTTTTTCGCTTTCAAATATGCGACGAGTTACTTCGCTAACCGGGCCTTTATCACCTATTACTGCCAATAACTCACCATTGACCTTTTTTGCAGATCTTATTTCGAACCTTTTACGCATCGCATGGAAAACAATCCTGTTTATAATAAAGTTTTGTTTGCGAGCAGAGTAACCAGCAAAGATAAACACGCAATCAGGTACTTCCAACGAGGGGTCTGCGGCATCAGAAACAAAGCTAAGTGAGTCGTTTAACATACGTATTATTTTGTCCCGAGCATCAATAAAATCTATTACTCGCTCTCGCAAATTAACAAAAGACTCAACATAAGAAATAACTTGTGCAATTAAAGGATAACTCCATGCAGTATCACCAGCAAAAGCCATTACTGCATCAGTTCGACCTATTCCGAATACCTTAGGCCCATAGTCCCAGCACTTACCACCACTAAGTCTGCTATCTGACATTACCCATAATTCACGACCTGAATTTGTTTTTCTCGTCCAAGAGACCACAACCGTCATAAAATTCCTTACTTAAAAACCACACCGTCGAATGTCAGTATCCTAATCGCTGCCAACAGTGGCCGAGCGTAGCAAGGTCCAGCCCCGCAGGGGCTATGCTGTTTGGCATTGTTATACGCATTTTTATTAGCAAATATTAATTGTGTAAAGATTTTGCGCTCTATGAGCCGTTCGGATAGGAACCCCTGGGTAACTTTTATCGAGCACAGAGAGTAACTTTTCTCGAAAATCGTCGCTCATTCGCTCTCCCAAAATAATTTCCTTTATAGCATCGGTGGAAAATGACCGCATTATCGGTTCTTTATCACAACACCGCGTGGGCACCAGTAATCGTCTCTCGTGCTCATAGCTCCATTCAGAAGGTTTAACTGCAAAGACGTACTGCCAAATCTCTCGCATTTTTGCGACCGCTGCTGCGCCAGCCTTTTCGTAAGTAGTAATCCACCCTTTTTCATTCGTCTTACCTAAATACTTAATGCGGGTTTCGGTTTCCTCAATAGCTACCTGATGATACCACTCTTGATCGTGCGCAATAGCATACACAAAGCTATCCAGGGTAGGAGGCACGTTAATGTATTCCACATCGAGTAGATACGCTTGTGGCTCTGACTTTACTACAGCATCCTCGTCGAAAACGATGCAAAATCCGCGAAGACCATCCGCGTAATGTGACCACATAAGAAGATTTTCACGTTGAGATCCAAAACACGCGATACGGACCTCATCTCTCATTTCTTTGAACGGTGGTTGGTAGTTCTGACATTCATCAAAATATGCAATCAGGTCCTCATCATCAGGGGAGGTTCCCGACATACCCCACGCTGCTAATGCGGCAGCAAATCTCTCAGGTTCCTTTCCGGCATCAGGAATTCCATCATAGATATTGCTCCAGAATTCAAAAGGATCATTGTAAGCAGAGTAGTGCTGACAGAAAATCGCGCCATTCTCAAGGTTTGAGATGGAGTAATCAGAGGGCCAGCAGAATTTTAATAACTCTTTTTTTGGAAAATCCATTCTAATTCCGAGCTCAGAAAGTTACTATATTAGTTATCAAGACGCATAACGCCTCAAACACCGGCGGAGCGGAGCGACGTCCGCGTGCTTTGACTTGTTAGCTTTTTATTCATTTCCAACACCTGCATCAGGAATTCTGTGAGAAAATCCTGGATAAGATTTATCGAGGTCATCCAATATAGAATTAACCAACAGGCAAGCATCTGAAATTGTGTCGGGCAGTCTTTGTTGCTTCGGATACCGATGGAGTCTGTGAAGTGGGTTTCCGCATGTTTCGAAGCAGGATTCTCGAACCGGTCCCCATGTTCCATGTGAGTACCCAGAAGTCCATGAATAGTGCGCATCGTAAGCATCTTTTACGCCTGTTTTTTCGCTAATTTTCCTGAGATCCAAGCCGCTCCAGCTTCCTAGCTCGATGTTTAAAAACTCTTCCCAGTGGTCTTCGCCAGCTATCGCCTCAATGGTGATCTGGTTAATGTGCTTGGGTGGGTCCATTAACTCATCAAATCGCAAGGCATTTAATTTCGCTTGCCCCGCCCCATAAGCACGCCATTTCTTCCATAATTCAGGATCATCTTTATGCAACAAATACCTCAGTGAAATATGAGCTTCTAGGATTGTTCTGAGACCAAGCCTTCCCAGAATACCGGTTCCAATACCTATACCTAGCATTTCGTCGAGGACTTTTACTACATAAAGTGCTAGACCAAATACAGCATCGTGCCTCGCGTCAATAGCGGTTGTAGTGTGTGTCTGAGACCAGTGTGACTCGATTTCATTAAGGAGCGACGTTACATCAGCCCGAGAGACAAAAGGTGCTTCTGCAATTGTTGGTTCTTTTTCTTCCATAAGGGCTAAACAAGGCGAGTTTCTCCACGCTTCGTCCCAGAAAGCGTTTGGCCACGTCAAGTCTTTCTCTATAAGTGGATTTTCAGCCATTTCGGAGGCTCGAATGGATGGTCGTATTTTTCTTACATCACCTTCATACGGATAGCCAAACCATTCCTCTGCCATTACTCGTGGCACATGAAATTTCCCCGAAATTACCTGCGCCATCAATTTTAGCCAGCGACAGTCCGTAGCTTCTTGAGACTGATGCGGCAGATTGAAACCCACAGCATCCATCAAAATAGATATATCGGGTTCATCTTTAGGTAATAAATTAACCCATGTTTCCTTAGCAGGTAAGTTATCAAATAGACTTAAAACTACTAGCGCTGATGCGGTGGTTTTATTTTCTAAGATAAACCCTATGAATTGCTCTCTTAACGCTTCAGGGAGTTTTGAAATTCCAGTTAAAGAAATATCTGAAAACTGATCTTTTTCATCATGCTCACCGATGAATGAAAGTATTCTTCGGAATTCCTCAATAGCGTAATCTTGGTCATCAATCACTCGGATGATGGCAGCCCAAATCATTTCGGGAAGTCTCTCATTAGACCAAGACGAAAAAGTAACCTTATCAGCCACTACAGCAAAACCCGACTGTAACTGTTTCCCAACTTTTTTGTGATCTTGAAGATGAGTCCTATTTTTACCACTACGTGACTTCTTTCTCTTGTTTTGACTTTTTGGCATTCAATTTCAACTCATGTTGAAGTGCGACTCGGAAAGCTAGAGGTTTTATAAACGGCTCGCGGCTTTTTGCGCGTCCAGTGGAGGTCACGTTTTTTTTGTGGCCTCAACGATGTTTGATAAACTTGTTATATGTTTGGCAGGGTAAAATATAGGGGGCGGTGTCTCACCCCCTCAACCCACTACCTAAATCAGCAAGAGGATGGCGATTTTCAAAGCCATCATTACTAACTCAGGGTGTATTCTGATGGTCAATTCAATTGTCATGAATAATCCTCGAGTGTAGAACCAAAGTACAAGTGAGGAACGGCAACGCCGCGCAGCACAATGGCGATCTAGGACGTCATGCCTAGTCGGTGGATGATAGATGCCACCTAATCAGAGCCACTTTTGCCTACTTTTAAACTCTAAGAATCAGAAATTCTTCCCTACTTTTTGGACATGTAAAAGCATGTTAATCAGGCCATTGGCCTTATAATAATTATATCGTGCGGCCTGTAAATTCGGGCACAAGAATGTCAACCATTTAAACATTTGAATATATTAACGTTTTCATGGAAGCTAAGGACGTTAAATTTAAAAAAAGGCGCATAGCCCGATAATTCGTAATTAATCGGGCAAGTATGATAAGTTTGATTTGTCAGTATCAAGGATGAGGCAGCTTCCATAACCTAATTTCCATTCTTTAAATCCATTGCAGATTTTATGGTAGTGCGTAATTTACAGTCAGCGCTCCATTGTCTCGTATCTTTACTGGATTAAATATTTCATAGTTTTCAATGGTAAGCAACATCCTTCTGTTGTGTCTAAATAATTAGTAGCGATTCAATCAACTTAAATCATGACCAACAAACTCACAAAATTCTTCATTTGTAATAATCCATGATGATATTCTATGTGTTAATAAATCTATTTCTTGTCTGTATTTACCCTTAATCGAACATTCCCAGATAATCATGACCCTCCAACCCATGTTTCTGAGTATTTTTATATTTTTCAAGTCACGCTGAATATTGATTCTTATTTTCTCCTCCCAAAAGTCACTTTTAGACTTTGGCCAGTGAAATAAATGGCACTTATGACCATGCCAAAAACAGCCATTAACAAATATAACCAAGTTGTGTTTGGGGAGAACAATATCAGGTTTTCCCGGGAGATCTTTCCGATGAATCCTGTATCTAAATCCACGTTTGTGTACCAACCTTCGAATTATTAACTCGGGTTTTGTGTCTTTAGCTCTAATGCGAGACATGTTTTTGGAACGAGTTTTTATATCAAAGACATCTGCCACAATTAAAACCAGTGCTCTTTATGTGTTGATAGAAGCAAGACTGTATGTATATTTTTCAAATATCTTCAAGCTATTATCGGATGAGAGAAATGATTTTATTTCCATTGAGTTCTTAATGTTTGACCATAACTCAGGCTTTTTAGAATATTCACCATAGTCCTCACTGGTCGAATATTTCTTAATCAACTCATTCACCAATATCATTAACTCACGAAAATACTCTACTAAATCATCCTCAAGGCCTTCCCTCTTCCATATCCTTGAAAGGTCAAACCTGATTCCATTTTTTGCTCCATCAGTATTCACGTAGACAACTGCGAGGGTATAAGGAATAACAGCGGAGCGAAGCTGTCCCATTGCGTTCACGCCTACACCATAATTTTTTTCCAGTTCTTTAAATATAATGATTTTAGCTATTGTTGATTCATAGAAGTCACGGTCAATTTCAACTGATTTTAAGTCTCCTTCTTCAGGAGAGATATCTTCTATAAAGTGCCTGAATATCTTCTCGCCTCCCTTTTTGACTAAATAAGGAATTTCATTCCAGGAGCAGTAGTATTTAGCCAGCATTTCTTTTGTAAATTTTTTGTTCGGCGGAAATTCTTTCTTGATTCTATTGCCGTTGCTACCTGCGATTCTAACCTTCGTGTTGAACTCACCTTTGGCTCTCTCAAAAAACCATTTTGTTCCACTCGGCGTAATCACGCTCTCACTGAGTGACTTGAACTTGATGAGTTGAGGGTTCCTTGCCCTGAGGTCAACTTTTGAGACTCTAGACTGGGAGTTTGAGTATTCACTTATATTTGCAATCAAGTCATCAAGTTCCGAGTCTTCAGATTCATTGATGACATTAATCTTCGCCATTACTTTTACTTTACTGACATCAAGGCCTTCTTTTCTTGAGAAGTAAATTGCAGCCGTTGTTTGCCCACCATTTACTATTTGAAGATCGGTTAATGACTCAATTTGAAATTGTTTCTTACTGTAGGAAGTTTTTGCATCAGTTGCCGTAATTGTCAGGCCATTGTTATAAGCAATAAATTTTTCAGGCTCAACCCGGATAGTCCGCTTTATTCCTTTATTGACGTCGCCAGTGAACTGAAGGAAGGAGCGAACATTTTTTTCGAGAAGTCTTGTACTGTAAGTTTTGTACAAGTCTGCCAGCACATCCGCTTTCAAAACACATAGATAAGATTGAAAGTATTTCTCCTCAGTGGCTACGATCACATCGAGAGCATATCCAAAAGTTTTTCTGAAATTGACTTCCAATGCCTCTCGGTTGCCTTTGGATACAATTGCGTTGAATATGAAGTTCAGATCGATGACGCGTGTCACAAACAATAACTCTTTAGAACACTTCTTACCGCTGGAGTCTTTATAGGAAAATATGGTGGATGAATCAGGGAAATGGATTTTACGGGGCTGTGTAGTCTGTCCCTTGAAGGAAACAGTTGCCGTTAGCGATATCAGGAAAATTTCTATGACATCGAACTGTTCTATACCTTGTTGGGATGAGAGTTTTGAAGTTAATACTTTTACAGGGTCAGAATCCTGAAGCTGATGATTCAAATCTCCTTTTATAGCGCTTGCAACAAACCTCGTAGCTCGTTTGAACTGACTTTCATAGATGTCTTTCTGGGAAACACAAAGTAAACTATCGTCCGTACATTCATCTATCGTGTCTTCGTCAATAAGAAATAACTGGAGCCGCTCTCCAGACTCATTGACATTGAATGCATTGAGTTTTTGTTTTTCATTTTGGTTGAGAATGTAGCTATCATTAAAGTCTTCTGAATCAATCAGTTTTGCTTCAGCCATGTAGGGAAGCGTTTCTTCCAAGATCATTCTCTGATTGATAAATCCCTCTTCATCCTTAGAGTCATCGAGGAGACCTTTTCTGATTGAAAAATATTCTTCTAATTCTGCTTCCATTAAAACTTTTCACTGGAAATCAGGAAAGCACTCAAGGTCGATGTATTCAGGCTGTATTGTATGTTCACTATCGAGTCTGGCAGTTCAGACTTAACTAACCTCGGAAAGCCATTCATAAGACAATTGTATATATCTTTCTCGACAACCTTGAATCTATAGTTATCGTAATCACCGATGTTTTTTAGGCTAAGTTTTTTTTGCTTCAATGTCTCAAACAATATTGAAGGATCACCCAGCTTATTTGCTACCTGTTGCCTGATCTCACTCACGAGGTCACTGAGTGCCTCTCCATTTACATAATCTCCTTCGAGAGAAACAACAATAAGCTCAAGTGGTTTATCCAATACACTTTCAAGCTGGAACTCACTGGAGATTCTAACATCCAGTTTTTTATTGTCTTTTGTCTTAACTTCAATGTCTTTTTCATCAAAAGAAAAATCATGAATCTCATCATATGGCCCTACCCAAGCAGATAGCACGTGATTGATTTCTATGGCTTCGGTATTTTCGAGCAGTCCTTTCAGTATGAAAAGCTCACCAAACAATCCCTTCACTACCTCATTACTGAGTCTTTCAGATCTCTCGTCATGAAAGAATTCACTCCACTTATGGAATGTTTCAACGAAGCTCCTTGAGCTAACTATTGGGTCAGACTCATCTTTTAAACGATGATAGAGTGAGATAACAAGATCGTTGAAAAGATCATAATAAATAGGATCGGTAAGCTTCAAAACGATGCAACTCAAGCTTGAGTAGGGCTCCAATGTTAAGTTTCTGCGTTTAATGCTTTCAAAGTTAACCATATGTTCCATAGGCAACTCGAGGATCAGCGACCTATCAAGCCCAGAACTAATAGCAATGCTAAGTTCGGGAATACAGCTAGAATCAATCCTCCTTAATACATAATCTGATGAGCCATCATGATTCAGTGAAATCCATTTTTGTTCAAGTTCCAGACTATCCATTAGTGCTCCAAAACTTCCTGATAATCATCGTAAAGATCATCATCAAATAACTGGTCATCTATTTCCGGTTCCTCATGGTGAATACTCTGAAGATATGTTCCGCCAATGTCATCCCCAATTACTGGTATACCTACTGCGTAACCTATTAGAGGTATATTGTCCGAATCGATGGTTTGTTTAAGCTCCGTTAACTCGACTATTGGCTTCTGGTCATTTTCAAATACAAGAGCTAAATCTATTAGATAAATGACTAATACCCCCTCATCATCAGACATCATACGGCGGTACGCTTTTTCTGGTACGTTCAACTTGTCTTTCTTTGAAGCTATTTCAGTTTCACTCAAACCAGGGTTTTTCAGTCTATATTCTTTGGCCCAATTATCCTTGAAAGCTTGAGTAGCCTTGTTAATCTGCTCTTTTGATAGCCTTAACTGGAAATCTCTACCACCCGTGACGATATTGGCACTATTCCCACCTGCGGCGAATATATGATCGTTAATCAAACTCTCACGCCATCTGGGCGATTTCTCACTTGGCCCTTCACGACGCACTCTAGTAATGGTGTGTTCTATTCCAAGTTCATTTAAATCCAACTCTCTGGCATCACCAGATGCCCTTATTGCTATTGACCAGTTTCTCAGTTTATTTTTTTGATTACAAAGTTTGATATAGACTTTCAACTCTTCGAAGTAGTTTTCATCTGTAAATGCGTTTGGTAGATCTAAAAAATCATATAACTCCTTAACACCATCTGGTCTATATTCCAGAAACTCTAATTTCCCCTTTTCACTGTAAATGGGTCTAAAAGAATCGCTGTGCTTTTTGACCAGAGTCTTAAAGCCCTCCCATGCTGTCTCAATACGACTTTTTTCTATTACAAACTTAGTGGACTGCTTAAGGTGATCTGAGTAAGACCAACGAACCTCTTTTGAATTTTTTAATATTGATGGTCTTGTAATTTTTAGTGCGCCTGGATGTTTCAAAACTCTCAGAGCGAATTTGCTTGGTGTGTTTGATGGATCTAGATTCATCTCAATAAATCTTTGCTCCAGGTCTTCAATCGTGGCGGTAGTCTGATCAAACTTCTCCAAGCTTTCTTTGTTAGAGAAGAGCTTGCAACAATCGATATAACCGGGTCTGTAGCCGAACCATCGCCCCATCTGTAAAAGAGTGTCTGCAAAGTTGGTGTTTCTGACAAAGTAATTAACTGTTAGCCCCTCGAGTGTGAACCCCCTTGAGAGTCTATTACCACCGATTGCAATATATACCTTCTCATTAAAGTCTTTATCTGATTCATCAGGATAGATGAGTTGATCTTTATCACTACTGTTAACTGCCTTGGTCTGAATGTCAGAAACAACTTTAATCAGCAATGGCTTTACATCAGAAAAAGTCTTTGGTTCCAAAAAGGGATCTTCATAATCATCAGGAAGATATGACCTGATATTTTCCACAACATAAGCGTAATGTTTGTACCAACACTTTTCGAAAAGGCCATATATTGAATTTTTTGAGTTTGGCTGATCATTGTCCAGTCTTTCCTTCAACTCATCGACATATGTTTCCACAAGCTTTTTTGTCTTAGATTGCCAGGTAGTAAATCTGGATATATGAATAAGCATGGTGTTATGCGGCTGGTACAGCTTCGAACCAGTCATTAAACTTTTTCTACTCACCCTAATTGCAGTCGATAAGACAAAACACATTATCGCTTCTTTGAGAGACTCAGGTAGATACTCCGGGAATTGATCATACTTAGTTGTGGCACGGGTATCTTTACCTGTTTCTGTTGTCAGATTTATTCCATCTTTTGTCACTCTGGAAGGAAATGCATCTTCATGGTCTTTTATAGGGGCAGCCACTAACGGTTCAATTTTTTTTACGTCATCTAGTCGTGTCTCAAAAAAATGTTTGGCTCCAATATAATTTGGCGGAGGAAACAAAAGCTCAATGAATTCATTCGGGAAGAGGCTATCAACCTGGCTGAATGGGTGTTCTTCTCCTTTGTCTTTCAGAACCCATTTAGCATCTGTAGCTTCATTTCGATCCTGTAAAACATTTCCAAAAGGTGTTGCTGTATATCCTAAATATGTTTTTTTATCGAATAGACCTAACAAAGCCCTTATGTGTCCATTAATAGTCGATGAATATTCGCGACCTTTCGCGCCAAGGTTGTTGAGTGAAGCATTGTCGGCCTCATCATCAATAACAAGCAATGGAATTGATATTTTATCTTTGTTCTTGTGCAAGTAACTCTGAAGCCATAAAAGCAAATTTTTTAATACATCCGTATTTTTTTTGCATATAAGAATGTTTCTACTATTGAGTGAAAAATCTGCTTCTTTGATAGTCTTCTTAAAGTCTGTCTCTCTTGATGTGGGAACAACAATTTGATGAACATGAGGATAATCACCCTGCTGGCCAAATGACGCACATGCTCCAACACCAATGAAAGCTCCATTTTCGAATTTCCCCTCCACTTCCTTTTCAATCCGCTTTTGGGTTTGAACCCTAAGATCTTCCATAATCCCTGAGAGAACTATAATCAGGTCGTAGCCAACATCTACAGCACTATTGATTACGGCATTGAAATTCGATGTCTTTCCTGACTGAACACTGCCAACAACCAGTCCTCTGACATAGAATGGATCCTGTGACTTTGGATCCCCCATTTTTTTGAGTATTTCAAGACTGGACCTCTCTGTTTCTTTGATGAGATCTCTTGTTCTGCCAATCCTTCTTAAATATTCTAGATATCTTGTCCTGTATGTCTTAGCTCCATCCACATTCCAACCAGTTTTTCTTATTCTTTCGTCATCAAGCCAGATTTTATATTCCCCATCTCCAGTCAGTGAAACACTTGGGGTAGTCATTCCCCTTTGGTTCTCGTGTTTGCACTCTCTTTTAGCTATGTCGAATAAGTGATCAAACTTTTCTTCCGTGAGGGGCTGTAGCACCATAATTTCTTCTAATTTTTTTAGTGCAAATCGTGCTTTAGACTTTAAAACATCCGTGTCAAAAAAATCTTTATGAACATGACCAACTTCATTTTTTTGAGCCTCAAACCAAGACTCAAGAAACATTTTGATTTGTTTAATTACTTCACTGTTTGTCATTTAATTCAGTTCCTCCATGATATCAACGGGTAATGTATCCAATTCAAATCCGAGCATAGGCAAAATCTGTTCTTTAATGAAGTTGCTATCGAATCCATTTTTTTTGAAGTCCTTTATCATTATCAAAATGTCTTTATCTGATAGACCGTCATCCTCAATAACCCCAGAAAACTTTTCTCGATCATGAGATTTCCTGATTGTATTAATAGTGCTGTTTATCATTCTTAACAGCGATCTAAATTTCGAGAGCTGGTCGTGTGGCATTTCTTTCTCTAGAGATTGTATGAGATGAAATTTATGATTTATCTCAAGCAACATGCCTCTGTTGGATGCTTTTTTGGTGAACAGGTCTTCTGTTTCTGCTTTTGTTCTCTCAGGGAATATTTTTACTCGACGGTTGTAATATTCACGCTCAGCCTGAAGCTTCAATTCTTCTATGTAGTCCTCTATTCCTTTTCTGAGATCATGAGGAATTATGACCTGGGACTTAGCCACGTTGAGATGCAGAAGATGATCACATGAGTTGCCAATGTCTATTCTCAGCCTGGCTAATTGCAAACGGGGAGCTTTTCTTATTAAACCGTTCCAACCACCGAATAGGATGATTCTGTTCAGCCGGTATATATAAATACCTTCCATGTCCATCAATCCCTTGTGCTTTGTCGTCCAGTTAGTGTTGTCCTGTCTGACTTCATCAATTGCCCTAGATGGAAGAACAAATCCCTCTACTTTTATTGATCCCTCACCAAAACTGCGTTGTTTAAATTCGATAGATCTAAACCCATGCTCATTTACTGGAAAAGGGTTAAAAGGTTCTAGCTGGTTATTATTTATTCTGATTTTTAATACCTTGGATTTATCTTCCATAAACCTGTGAAAAACCAACTGCAAGTGTTCAGAAGTAACTTCGGTCAGTTCTTTTTGAAGAGCTTTATCCGGTGCCTTACCCTCAAGGTAGTTTTCAAATTTATAAAGTCCGGACCAAATAATAATTGTATTTGGCATAAAATCGTCATGAGCATTGAGAAATTCATCACTAAGTAGTTGGTAAGTGCTGATGAGCTCCTGTATTTGAAGTTCTGAATTTACTTGAATTTTCCATCCACTTTTTTTTAAAAGTTCAACATCCCATGTTCTGGCATGATACTTATCTTCGCCTTTATTCCTTGAAAGAACTGTAAATCTTCGAGTTTGTGAAAAGGAGGCCGTTTTCAGGCCAAGACCAAACCGCCCAAGATCTGAGTCGCTGCGTTTAGCTTCAGGGGAAGAACTGGGAAATTGCATACTCTGCTTGAGAGTATTCTCTTCCATACCATTACCGTTATCTGCTAAATAAAGAGTGAAAGGTTGTTTATTGGTATCAACCAGTATTTCAACCTTGTTTGCACCTGCAGTAATTGAATTATCAATCAAGTCAGCCAAAGCTGACTCCAGACTGTAACCTTGTTCGGCAATCGATTTGATTAGATCCTGCGGATTTGGAACCGCATCTTCTGTATCTTCAATGATTTCCATTTCAGTCATTAAATTATCCCATGCGAGTCAGGCAAATTATGCTGAGACTCATTTTTTAGTAGCAGATGATGGCATCTGAGGTTATCAATAAAAATTGCTGGGTACTAGAAGAATTTCAGGCTTGCCGGGGAATAGATGTTCAAATTTGTTTTTAACCTGGTATCCTGTCATCAATTTAATCGAGTACTCTTCAATGGATACCCCAATAAAAATAATCGATCTATTCGCTGGACCCGGAGGTTTAGGTGAGGGCTTCTCATCGCTCAGGGATAATAAAGGAGACCCTTTTTTCAAAATTGCCCTATCCATCGAAAAGGAAAAAAGTGCTTACAAAACACTAACATTGAGAGCATTTTACAGGCAATTTCCTCCAACTAGTGTTCCGCCTGAATATTACGATTTTCTTCACGGCAAATTGGGTAATGATCCATTCGAGCAACTGTTCAATATCCCTGAGCTAAAGAAATATGCTAAGTATGCAACTGATGAGGCAAAATGCCTGACTCTGGGCAAAGATAATGACGAAATTCATACATTAATCAGCAAAGCGCTTGGCCAAGATAGTCAACCCTGGGTTTTAATTGGCGGACCTCCTTGTCAAGCATATTCAATGGTTGGTCGTTCAAGGAACAAGGGAAATTCTCTCTACTCAGCTGAGTCCGATCACAGAAGCTTTCTTTACCTGGAGTATTTAAAAGTAATATCAAAATTTCAACCTACAGTTTTCGTTATGGAAAATGTCAAGGGCATGCTCTCAGCAAAAATCAATGGGGAAAAAATAATTGACGATATCCTTAAGGATCTGAAAAAACCAACTTCCCGTATCGAGTCCAATGATTCAGATATAGAGTATGAGATTTTCTCTTTATCAAAAGAAGTAAGTGGTGAACCTGAACCTTCCGACTTTCTTATTAAATCAGAGGATTATGGGATACCTCAGGCCAGACACAGGGTTATTCTTCTGGGTGTACGTAAAGATTATCTGATTGAATTAAAGCCGGAAATTCTTAAAAAGTCTCCGGACAAAATAGTGAGTGTGAGAGATGTGATTTGTGATTTGCCTCGTGTCAGGAGTGGATTATCCAGAGAAGAAGATACTAATGAAACATGGATACGTGCGATTAATCAAAGCATCAAACCTGTCTTGGAAGAACTTGAAAATACGAAGCAATTTTTAATTGCAGAAGAGATAAAGAAATCATTACAAAAAATGACTGGAAAGCCTTTATCAAGGGGGCAAAACTGGGCTCAAAAATCAATAAGTAATAAGGAGCCAAAAAAGCTACTTGCTTGGTACCAAGATCCTTCCTACAAGAAGTTAGTTTGTAATCACGATACTCGCACCCATATCAGAGATGATCTTATTAGGTATCTATTTTGTTCCGCATATGGTCGTTGTGAATCTGTTACCCCAAACGCAACAAAGTTTCCTGAATCACTTGCACCGAAACATAAAAATTGGAGTTCCGGCAATTTTTCTGACAGGTTCAGGGTTCAGATTGCTGATAAACCATCAAAAACCATCATGAGCCACATTGCTAAGGATGGACACTATTACATCCATTATGATCCAAGCCAAAGTCGTTCTCTAACAGTCCGCGAAGCAGCCAGATTACAAACATTTCCTGACAACTACTTTTTTGTTGGAAACAGAACTGAGCAATATGTTCAAGTTGGGAACGCAGTCCCCCCATATTTAGCTATACAAATCGCGAAAATTGTCTCAAAACTGTTTTAAAATAATGCATGAAGATTAATTTGGGTGTTTTATCTAAAAGGTATACTTGGGTTATTGTTTAAGAATGGTGATTAACTCAATGCCAAACAGAAGTTCATATAACAAAAAACCCAAGAATAAGTTTAAAAAACTGTCAAAATCTCAAATTCAAAATCAGATTGCCAATTTGAGGTCAAAAAGAACACCAGGTGATAATGTTTATGAAATTGATAAAATGATTAAAAAGCTGGAAGACCAACTACTTCGCCGCAGAAGGCCCAGAGCTAAATTTATATCTGGTGGTGCCACAGGTTTGAAAAAATAATAATCCGAATGGTAAGTCCTGATATTTCTTGACTGAATTAAGTCGCAGTTAAAACATGTTTCACTACTACATCGAAATGGATAGACATGGATGCTATTGATGCGGTTTGCTTTGATGCTTTTGGCACGTTGATTCACTTTGCGGGAAGGCGCGTTAATCCTTACAGGCACCTTATAACCGCAACCGGTGAAAAATTACCGCTTCTCATCAGCAATCAAAGTATCGATATTTTTGCCAGACAGCATGGTCTAGATCATTTAATTCCAGTGATGCGTAAAGAACTTGAAAATGAAATATCCGGATTGCAGCTCTTTAATGATGTTGAAGACGTTATCCAACAATTAAGAAGCTGCAATAAAAAAATAGCAGTGTGCTCAAATCTCGCTGCCGAGTATGGGCCAGTGGTTAGAACAATGCTGCCTGACATGGACGCCTACGTATTCAGTTTTGAAGTAGGAGAAGTTAAGCCAGCACCGGCAATATATCAGTCTGTTTGCAAATCGCTCAATGTGAAACCTAGTAAGATCCTATTTGTGGGAGACAGTAAAAGATGCGACTTTATAGGGCCTGCCAATTTTGGCATGAAATCGTTCTGGCTTAGACGGATTAAAGGACAAGCATTATCAATGCAGATTTTTCAGTCATAAAATTCAATTGATCGAAATGCCACTTGCATACTGCCGGATCATTTGGACGATTGATTCACTAAAGTTCTTCCGGGAGCTTCCGATAACTAGAAGAGTCTTTTGAAGGAGGAACAAGGATGGACATCAGTCACCTATCGCAATCGGCAAGTCAACAAGGGGTGTACTCGAATGGTTATCAGTGAGATGTCAACCAACTTTGGCTTTCAAAGCACGCAGAAGCGGCCATTGTCCGCCACGCTTAAAAAATGGGTGCATACCTTGATGCAAAGGTTCGTTCAAATCACGTATATGTATTTAGTGGAGGCATTGTTGTGATATCTACCATAAGCAGCCAGCCACTTGGAGTGCAAAATAAATACGCTAGTTTGGAAAAAACGGGATCTGGAGTCGAAGAGAAACCTATCAAGGACAGTGCTGGTCCTGAAAATAGTAATAACGACGTTACTATTTCAGATGCTGGCAGGAAAGCACTAGAGGCGTCCAGGGGCGGTCAATCCCCTAGCTATTACGAACAGTTTATGCCGACCTATGACGGATTTACAGCTGCTAATATTGCATTAGGTGTCAAAGAGCCTGGTCGTGATACATTTTCTGCTGGAAAAGATTTTAGCCAGGTTGCGATAGATGCACGCGCTAGTATGGATAATAATTATGAGCGCCTGGAGTCGATTGGAAAGTCATATCCGCCAAATAACGCACCCGCAGAAAGCAGAAATTCGTTACTGGGTGAGCTTGATAGGCGAGCACTCTATGCTGTTGCAAGTAATCAAGGCGAAATGTTCACAAAAGATGAGCAGGCCATAGCTCGTAATAAAATGAATCAACAACAGGGGCTTGCCATGGGACTTTACAGCGGTCCGACGAGCGAAAAGGATCAGTTTTCCGACCCTTTTGTTGGGAATATGGCGTCTAAGTTCAAAGCTGGGATAGAATTTTTAGATGCTGTAGGCAATGAGGAAAAAGGGACCTCTTTTGAATATGCGCACCAGCGCGCGGGCGTTCAAAAAGCATATGAAAGTGCGTCAATCAAAAACGGAGAGATACCAGAGGATTTTATGTCAGATAGTCCTCTTATAATGTTGTTATATGAAGCTATGGATGCAGCAGAGAAGTTTGGATCAAAAAGTATTACAGAGGGTCAAATTCTGAACGCGGAGGATATACGAAAACAGTCTTGGTTTAGTGGTTACGAGAATAGGTTGGATGATTCTATAAACGCCACCAGAGAGCTATACGTACCCAACTTCACTAAATAAATAGCCGAAAAGACAATATCTTATAAATAATTCACTGTGCAATGTATATCTACGTTACACAGTGAATTAATTTTAGTAAGATCAGTTTAAAAAAATTTATTCTACGGTAAATCGTACAGAATACTCACCAGTAATAAAGTTTTGTAGAATTACTTGTGATTCACAATCCGATGCAGGCTCAGCTCCATCTGAGAACTGGTATAGAGATCCGACTTTAATTACCGACCAGTTAAATCTGCAGCTTTGATAAGTGAAAGCACCTGCATCAACGGTGCCGGGGGTTTCTGATACAACAACGCTGGTTAAGTGATTGTTATTAAATTGAATCGAATATAGATGTATTCATGTCCTTACGATATATAGCTAACGTTTGCCATCAGCCGCGCGACCTTTTCGCTTCGGCTGGTTGGCTTCGTTGGGCGGTAGGCCACGCTTCTTCCAGCATTGAGAGTCCAGAATTATTATCATCTTGGATAACTTTTCGCTTAACCATTTGCCGATAAAGATCAACAATCTCAACTATATCCTTTTCCGATAGTACGCCATCGGAAACAGCGCGCCTCAACGTTTGTAGAACCTTTGGACCAAGAAGCCGAGACCGAACATTTGATAGACGCTCGATAAGGAAAAATGCTTCAGGATTCGATATTTCTTTTATATGTTTATGTTCAAACTAGACCTTAAGCACTTAATTTAAGTTTCGAGCAATCGCTGGTCATAAAACTAATCTGAACTATTCCTTATAATTTAACAAGCCGCAACCTAAGTGCATTCATGATTACGCTCACAGATGAAAGTGACATGGCTGCGGCTGCAAAGATTGGGGAAAGCAGTATGCCGAAAAATGGATACAGAACACCAGCGGCAATCGGCACCCCGGCAATGTTGTAAATGAAAGCAAAAAACAGGTTTTGTCTAATATTTCTCATGGTCGCTAATGACAACCGGCGTGCTTCGACAATACCCATCAGGTCACCTCGCAACAACGTAATACCGGCACTTTCAATAGCTACGTCTGTGCCGGTTCCCATGGCAATACCTACATCTGCCGTTGCCAGGGCAGGTGCATCATTGACCCCGTCGCCTGCCATTACCACAATCCGGCCTTCATCTTTAAGGCGCTGAATAATCTTGCCCTTGTCTTCCGGCAGGACTTCCGCTTCTACTTCATCAATATTCAGCTTGTGGGCAACTGCTTCAGCCGAGGTACGATTATCACCGGTCAGCATGACCACGCGGATACCCTCTTTTTGAAGTGCCAAAATAGCCGCTTTGGAAGTTTCTTTAACCGGATCAGCAATAGCAAGTAAGCCAGCAACGGTGCCATCCACAGCAGCAAAAATCACTGTAGCCCCATCCCTGCGAAGCGCCTCAGCTTCATTTTCAAAGTCTGTAATATCAACTGCTTCTGCTTCCATAAGCAGACGATTACCTAATAACACCCGCTTGCCATCAATCGAACCTGTGACCCCTTTACCGTTAGGAGAATCGAAGTCTTCAGCATCGGGCAACTTGAGGTCCATTGCCTTGGCTTTTTCTAAAATAGCGTGGGCTAACGGATGTTCACTGCCTTTTTCAATACCACCCGCAAAACGCATCAGGTCTTCTTCGCTTAGTCCATTCGCTGTAACAAGCTTGGTGACCTGAGGCTTTCCTTCAGTCAGTGTGCCGGTTTTATCTACCACCACCGTATCCACTTTTTCCATGCGCTCCAAAGCTTCTGCATCCCGAATGAGAACACCGCTTTGAGCACCCCGACCGACACCAACCATGATGGACATAGGGGTTGCCAGACCTAACGCACAGGGACAGGCAATAATTAACACGCTAACAGCTGCAATCAGCCCAAAAGCCATAGGTGGTACTGGACCCAAAAATGACCAAGCGATAAAAGCGATAACTGCTATGACGATGACGACCGGTACAAACCATCCCGCCACCTTGTCTGCTAATCCCTGGATTGGTGCACGGCTGCGCTGGGCGTTAGCCACCATCTGTACTATTTGGGAGAGCATCGTATCTCGGCCGACCTTGTCGGCTCGCATTACAAAGCTGCCTTGCTGATTAATACTGCCACCGATCACTTGATCGCCAGTTGTCTTCGTGACCGCCAACGGCTCACCGGTCACCATGGATTCATCTACATTAGATTTGCCCTCAAGCACCTCGCCATCCAGCGGCACCTTGTCTCCCGGGCGAACCCGAAGCCGGTCACCTACTTTAACCTTATCCAACGACACATCAGAATCAGTCCCGTCATCGTTCAGCTTTCTAGCGGTCGCTGGCGCGAGATCAAGTAAAGCCTTAATAGCACCTGAAGTCTTCTCTCGCGCTCTCAATTCCAGTACCTGTCCCAACAGTACCAAAACAACGATGACTGCAGCTGCCTCGAAATATACAGCAACAGAACCATCCGCCTGACGAAAGGCATCTGGAAAAATCTGCGGCATCAGGGTTGCCACCAGACTGTAGATCAGCGCTACGCCCGTACCAATGGCAATCAAAGTAAACATATTCAGATTGCGACTAATGACGGATTTCCAGCCTCTGACAAAAAATGGCCAGCCACACCAGAGAACTACAGGCGTTGCCAGTATCAGCTGAATCCAGTTAGATAACTGCGGCGCTACAATATGATCTAGTCCGGTCAGATGTCCGCCCATTTCAAGCACCAGCACTGGTAACGCCAGAACTAGGCCGATCCAGAACCGGCGAGTCATATCCGTGAGCTCTTCAGATGGTCCATCATTCAAATTGACTTGCTCAGGTTCAAGGGCCATACCACAAATAGGGCAATCCCCCGGCCCCTGCTGCCGGATTTCTGGATGCATGGGACAGGTATACATCGTGCCCGGTGTTGCCGGCTGTTCTGGCTGTTGCTGGTCATTGAGATATTGCTGCGGATTTTGGTCAAACTTGGACTTGCAGTGTGACGAGCAGAAAAACCAGCTTTGAGAGTCATACTGGCTTTGGTGCTTTGCCGTGTCAGGCACCACGGTCATGCCACAAACCGGATCTTTTACAGTATGAACGTCATGTACCGGATGGTCTTGATGATGAGCATGCTGGTATTCAGACATAGTCATTGTATCCTTTTCGAGAATTTCAGATTTCAGTCACTGTGCTCATGCGATTTATTCTGGCTAAATGATCCAGACTTAACTGTATGTTTAAGAAAAACCTGCTCAACAACTGCGATAACAATCATCGTAGCAACTGCCACCCCAATCACAAACGGATCTGTATTCAGTTTTACCCAGACAAAGCCCCCTAACGCGAGCAAATCTAAAATAATCGCTGTCGTTGGCACCCATCTATTGGATTTTATATCATCACGCAAATAACGTAGCACGCCCCAATGAATGGCAATGTCCATAATGAGGTAAAACACAATACCCAGTGCAGCAATTCGTGACAGATCAAAAAATGCCGTCAGGATAAGTCCCAAAGCGACAGTGTAGACCAACGTATGCTTTTGAATACTACCCGGCATACCGAAATGTCGATGCGGAACCAGTTTCATTTCCGTCAACATTGCCAGCATTCTTGAAACGGCAAAAATGCTGGCCAGAATACCGCCAGCAGTCGCCATCATGGCAATAGCAACCGTAAACCACACACCATATTCACCCAATGCCGGGCGCGCAGCCGCAGCAAGGGAATAGTCTTGTGTTTTGATGATTTCTGCCAACGATAAATTACTCGCCACAGCAAAACCGACCAAGCCATAAATGACCACACAGGCCGCGATAGAAATAACAATTGCGCGACCTACGTTACGTTTAGGATCTTTTACCTCAGAACCGCTGTTGGTAATGGTGGTGAACCCCTTAAAGGCCAGTATTCCCAGTGCCGTTGCACCAAGAAAGTTACCCATGGTTCCCGCTTCTCCCGGACTTGAAAAGTCAACTGAGATACTGTCTGCGATCCACACACCCACCAGCCCGAAAATAAGGATGCCGACAATTTTTAAAACACCAATGAAAGAGGCCGCACTTTGAATCAGGCGATTGCCTGAAAGATTAATGACAAAGGCAGCTAATATCAGTGAAACGCCGAGAATAGGCACCATGATACCGCTATCATCACCACCAAAAAGTTGCATGGTATAGGAACCAAAAGTACGTGCTAAAAAGCTCTGTGCGATCACCATTGAGAAGTACATCAGTAAAGCATTGAAAGCTGTTGGCAACCTGTCGCCATAAGCTTTGTACAGATACATACCAATGCCACCTGCAGAGGGATAAGCGTTGGAGATCTTGATGTAGGAATAAGCGCTAAAGCTGACAATGACTGCAGCAGCAAGAAATGCCAGCGGGAACAACGTACCGGTCATCTCAGCCATTTGCCCAGTCAATGCAAATATACCAGCACCAATCATAACACCTGTTCCCAGCATAACCGTTCCAGCCAAAGTTAAACTACCTTCCTTATACTGGGGTGTTCTGTCTTCCTGATTATCCATGAATCCTCCGTTTTTATTGCCAACTAAAGGTCTGCGAATAAACTTAAAACTCAATTTGGAGCTATTATTTTAGGCAGCATTAACAATTTATTACTTTGATTCAGGCCAACCTTACATCTTAGCTTAACAAAAGACTCATTCTCATTATGAGCCTAAATATCCTGCAGGTTATCGAACAAAAAACATGATTCATATTTAAAGCTATCGATCCGCGAATTTTAAGGAGAGCATTACTAATTGACGATATGCGTAATTACTCAGTAAGGTTTGCTGTCAATATTTGATATTGTGCAGGTGTCAGTTCAGGTAATCGTTTTAGGAAAGCAACCAGATTCCATATTTGTTCATCAGTATGCCCTGGGCCCCAGGCAGGCATACCCGACCCTTTAATACCGTGTTTAATGATCCAAAAATATTGCCTGTCTTGGCCTTTTGATTCACCATGCCCTGAATGTTTCATTGTTAAGTTAGGAGGCTTCGGATAAAGGCCTTTGGTAAAATCTGTCTCGTTTTTGTCTGGCGCAAGATGGCAACTCGCACACATTGCGGCATAATCTGAACCGCCTCGCAGTAAACGTGCTGGCGTATCCAGATCTAAGGGTACTTCAATGTCTTGAGCCGCCCGACTAATTGAACGCTCGCGTAAAGTTTCCAGCACCCAAAAAGTAAGCTTGGTATGCTGATTATCTGCACCCATCGGGTAGAGACCTGAGTAGATAAACGCTATCCCTGTCAGCACCATCAACCCAGCTGCAACAGAAAGACACTTGATACATCGCACAAAACCAAAAGACACCATGTTTATTCCTTAATTTTAGTCATCCATTACTACTTGTGTTTGTGTTTAGCTGGCTCTTTTACCTCTGCCTCATCATGTCCGTCTGATGACATTTTCGTATCTTTACCCATACATTTTTGCATCATGGCCTGCATAACGGGATCATTCATATTCATTTTTGAATGATCCATCTCTTTCATCGCAGCACAGTCCGGTGTCTGCTTCTCATTCATATGCTCTTTTGGATCATGTGCCTGCGCAGTCAAAGTCAGCACCAGAGCTGGTAAAGCAATTAAATATAACAATAAATGACGTTTCATACGGCGACTCCTTAGTCGAGGTAAAACTATATAGAGAGATTAAAACCAGAACCTAATACCAGCAACATAGATAGTGTCGCTGTCATCATTACCATTTAGTTGGGCCAAATCTGCAGTTTCTCCAAACTTCTCGGTCCACTCAATACCGATGTAGGGTGCGAATTGACGTGAGAATTCGTAACGAAGTCTCATACCGATCGCAACATCAGACAGGCCACTGCCTATACCATTAACTTCATCTTTTTTACCATAGGCAGTCAGCTCTGCACGGGGCTGTAAAATCAGGCGTTGCGTAAGCAGCAGTTCATATTCAGCTTCTACTGATATTGCAGATCGACCACTCTCTCCAAGATAGGCAGTCATATCTAATTCAAACCAGTAGGGGGCGAGTCCTTGAACACCAAAAGCCAGCCATTGACGATTGTCGCCTTCATCGTACTGATCAAATCTCACGCCCAACTGAGTATCAAAAAAAGCACTGATAGCATGCGTCCACAATAAATCCGATTGGCTTTCATCTAACTTGCCATCGACCACGTCACCTTCAAGCTTGGCCGTAAATCGATTGTAGGTGCTGCCATACCAGCCCTGAAGGTCAAATATGACAGCATCATTATCTGCATCATATTCCAGTCGATCAGCTAAAAAAGATCCGAAATAATGTTCATCCATTAATTTCAGAACGCGTTTCTCTGAGAATGCATAAGGACCCTTAGTCAGTGTAAAACCATCTGAATAGGCATGTGGATCCCTTGCGTCTGATGGTGGTTGATTACTCCCCATATTCATCTCTGAATGATCCATGCCTTCCATATCATCTTTCGGCATTTGAGAGTGATCCATGCCTTCCATGTCATCTTTCTGCGTTAATGTTCTCTGTTCTGTCATAACCTCATGCTTTTTGATGACATCATCAGTCTGCGCCCACAGGGGGGAAATGATTAGAGACATTGAACAAGCAATAATGATCTGCCCAATTGCAGGAGCGATAGAATAATTTTTCATGACACCACCACTTCACGAAACATGCCTGCATCCATATGGAAAAGTAAGTGACAATGCCATGCCCATCGACCCAGGTCATGAGGTGTTGTCAAAAAACTGATTCGTTGGGCAGGTTGTACAGGTATCGTGTGGCGACGAACTAGCACATTGCCCTGATCATCTTCTAAATCACTCCACATGCCATGTAAATGCATAGGATGGGTCATCATAGTGTCGTTTTGCAAAATGACACGTATACGTTGATTGTGCGGCAGATTCACTGGTGTACTTTTACCAAATTCAAGTCCATCGAAAGACCAACTGTACCGTTCCATATTTCCGGTAAGATGTAGTTCGATTTCCTGATCTGGTGGTCGTTTATCGTTTAATACCCCATCTACAGATCGAAGATCTGATAAGGTCAGCACTCTTCGTCCATTATCTCTTAAGCCAATACCAGGATCGTCTAAGTTTGTGCGAGGCATATCGACACGAGCGTCGACTGAAGGTCCGTACTCTGTACTGGCATGTCTAACCTGCTGAGATGGTATGGCAAGTGAATCATTTTGCTTGCCATGTTGGCTGTGATCCATCGCCATTTCACCATGATTCATTTCTGAATGGTTCATATTGCCGTTTGCCGAACCATGCTCCATTTCGCCCATCATATCGGTCATAGTGAGCCATTGAACCGGATCAAGTTCAGGTATGTCGCCGGTAAGGCCTTCCTTAATAGCGAGCGTTCCCAGCGCATAACCAGTGCGTTCCATACTCTGAGCAAAAACGGTATGTACATCATGTTGTGGTTCAACAATGACATCATAGGTTTCACCGGGACCAAAGCGAAACTCATCCACGCTTACGGGTTGTACATTCTGACCATCAACCTGAATTACTGTCATTTTCAGTTCGGGAATACGAATATCATAGAATGTATTACCAGCGCCGTTAATGAACCTTAACCTTATCGTCTCCCCCGGCTGAAAAAGCCCTGTCCAGTTACCAACAGGTGTTGTCCCATTCATAAGATAAGTTAATGTTGCCGAGGATAAATCGGCCAGATCAGTCGGGTTCATCCGCATCTGGTTCCACATTTGTCGTTTTTCAAATGCGCCTTTGAATCCCAGTTTTGAGACATCATTGAAAAATGATGATACGGTCGGCTGATTATAGTTGTATACATCCCCCTGAACTTTCAGCTTAGAGAACACGGACATAGGATCTTCATCAGTCCAATCAGAAAGCAACATTACGTAGTCACGATCTGCTGATATATGGTCCTTTGCCGAATCAGATTGCATTTCACGGGGCTCAATAATCAGTGCACCGTACATACCGGTCATTTCCTGAAAACCACTGTGAGAGTGATACCAGTACGTGCCGCTTTGCTTAAGTTTGAATTGGTAGACGAAAGTCTCGCCGGGTTCTATGCCACCAAAGCTGATGCCGGGTACTCCATCCATCTGGTATGGCAAGATAATGCCATGCCAGTGAATGGATGTTGGCACTTTCAGCCTGTTGGTTACCCGAATAGTAACGTCATCTCCCTCTCGTAAACGAAGTGTTGGCGCAGGAATGGAGCCATTTATGGTTGTCGCTACTCGTGTCACACCTGTGAAATTAACAAGTGATTCAGCAACAGTTAAATCAATAACCTGCCCTGTCAAAACGGGAGCCGTGCCTCGGGTCGCTTGTTTGTTGGGATAACTTTCGGCGTTTAGCAGCATTGGAAAGGAAGCCAGCACACCGCCAGCTGCGATACCCTGCACAAATCGACGACGATTGGGATTAAAATTAAGGACAGGTTGAATTGGTAACTTCAATGTGGGTGCTCCAATTAAAACTTTCTATAAATGTTAATCCGCTGACTCTGTCATCTGGATGACCCGAACATTACAAAAATGTAATCCTTATGTAATTCTATGGTGCTTGTTGGTCTTTTAACCTTAGAAATGAATTAATTAACGGAGAACCTGCATGCGATTACTGCTGGTTGAGGATGAGATCAAAACAGGCAACTACTTACAGAAGGGGTTAACTGAAGCAGGATTTCAGGTCAATCTTGTTCGAAATGGCCTAGATGGTCATCATTTGGCAATGACAGAAGCATTTGATTTAATCGTTCTGGATGTTATGTTGCCGGATGTTGACGGTTGGCGCATTTTGCAGTCGTTACGTGAGGCCGAGCGCCACACACCAGTGTTGTTCCTAACGGCACGTGATTCTGTGGATGATCGTGTAAAAGGACTGGAATTAGGCGCCGATGATTATTTGGTTAAACCTTTTGCTTTTGCCGAACTGCTAGCCCGGATCCGAACATTATTGCGTCGTGGCGCTGTTCCAACCTTTTCTGAGCTACTCAAAGTTGCAGATCTCACGCTGGATTTGCCAAAACATCGTGTTGCGCGATCAGGTAAAAAAATCACCCTGAGTCACAAAGAGTTCTGCCTATTGGAGTTGCTGATTCGCCGCCAAGGAGAAGTACTCCCGCGCTCTTTTATCGCCTCTCAAGTATGGGACATGAATTTTGATTCTGATACCAACGTTATAGATGTGGCTATACGTCGTCTACGTGCCAAAATTGATGACGATTTTGAACCAAAACTTATCCACACGATTCGTGGCATGGGTTACAAACTTGACGTTGAGCCCATTGATGAACCCTTTTAATCATAAATCTCTTTCGCTTGCTGCAAGGGTAATGCTTTTCGTTGGCGCATCAATAGGTTTGAGCCTATTTATAATCGGCAACCTTGTGCTTGACGCTGTGGAACATCACTTTGTGGAACAAGATGCAGGTGAGCTTGCTGAAGTGAACAAGGCAGTGGTGAACGTGTTGCGAGCGCATTACAACAATCCATCACAGCTACGTAAAGCCCTATCCAGTGCTGTTTCTGGACATCATGGCGTCTATTATCAAGTACACGATCAGCAAGGTAGTATGGTTTTTGAAAGTGCTGGCGCAAACCTATCAGTACTAAAAAATAGCCTTCATCAGGTTTCAGAAATCAATGCCAGTGACCTTCGAGTCTGGCATGAGGACAACAAGAACTTTCGGGGTGTTCTCACGCACAATTCGATAGCGGGTCAAAACTACTTGGTTCTTACCGCCATTGATATTGATTTTCACCTTCAATTTTTGCATGAATTTCGTCTAGACTTATGGTCAATGATGATCCTTGCTTGGCTTATGACCCTATTGGCTGCTTGGTATGGCGTCCATAAAGCACATGAGCCAATAAGAAGGCTTTCGAACAAAATGGGTGATATACAAGCAGATCGTCTAGATATGCGAATTGCCCCCTCCGTTGTCCCTTCGGAATTAAAAGACTTGGTGTCTTCATTCAACCACATGATAAGTCGACTTGAAGAAAGCTTTAATCAGCTTTCACATTTTTCAGCTGATATTGCGCATGAGCTACGGACACCACTCACAAACCTCATCACCCAGACGCAAGTTGGCTTAGGCAAATCCAGAACGCTCGAAGAATACCGTGAATTACTTTACTCAAACTTAGAAGAACAAGAACGTTTAGCAAAGATGATTAATGACATGTTGTGGTTAGCAAAAAGGGACCATGGTTTAATCAAACTTGAACAAACACCGCTGGATTTATCCGATGAAGTCAGTAAATTATTTGGCTTTTTTGAAGCTTTAGCAGAGGACAAAAATATAGTACTAAGCTTGGAAGGCCAGGTGCAGCAAATTCAAGGCGATAAAGCCATGTTACGCAGAGCAATTTCTAATCTACTTTCCAACGCCATTCGTTATACGAAATCTGGGGGATCAGTACTAGTTCGACTGAAAAATTTCTCAGACAACGAGGTTTCCCTGACAGTTGAGAATCCTGGGCCTGAAATTCCAGTTGAACATTTGCCATATCTCTTTGACCGTTTTTATCGAGCAAATCCTTCTAGGTCAAGACAAGGTGAAGGTGCCGGTCTTGGTCTCGCCATTGCTCGTTCGATTATTGATGCCCATGGTGGGCGGGTAGAAGTCACATCTAAAAGTGATAAGACTGCATTCATCATCTATTTACCCACGACGATTAAAGCTATTCAATGATGGTTGGGATATGTCGGTGGTTATTCCTATCAGCGACATTAAATATAATGTGATTAACAATTTCAGATACTAGATAAAGCTTCACGCAGCTTCAACACTTTTACTTATTGGAGTGGCATTTTTTTACCGTTTGTAGAGCATACGAACTATATTCTGCCCTACCTGCCTTTGTTAATTATTCTTTTGTGTTCACGATTTCCTTTGCTTATTGCAAGGATTATGGAAGCCTCAGGCAGAATGTTCATCCTGTTTAACTATAGAGGACGTCCAACAAAGGGGCTTTAAGCAGGCTGGTAAAGATTGCAATAACGGTCACTAATCAAACTAAACACCTATGATTTAAAGTTAACCGTTGGACATTAATATAACGTTTTCCGACAGAGGAGAATCAATGAAAAAAATCGATAGTTCTCAAGAGCAGACAAGATCACAACGGCTAAACCATCACTGTACCTGCGTTACTCTAGATTGGTCAGCGATTATTCGCGATCTCAACAACCAATTGGGTGATAACGCTGAAGGCATCCTGTCTACTTCGGGCATGCGCCAATTCTTCTCAAATGCCGCGATTTTTGTTCCAAGTTCTGATCTTGAACAAATGCAGGCGATTGTTAAGGCAATCGAATCCGCTGCTTCACTTGCAGAATATCAGCAACAGATCATGTCTTGGGCACCTGAGAGTGCACGGCATAATCCCGGTCCAGTAGGCGCTTTTATGGGCTATGATTTCCACCTCAGTGAGGATGGTCCTCGTCTTATCGAAATCAATACCAATGCCGGTGGCGCTTTTCTTAATGCCATCCTGACTCGCGCCCAACTAAAATGTTGTAGCGGCAATACACAGGCGTCTTGGGCAAAAGATTTCGATGAAGCAGTCATTGCGCAATTTATAAGTGAATGGCGGGCCCAGAGAGGTAGCGGACAACCTGAGCGAATTGCAATCATCGACGATGCACCGGAAGAACAACATCTCTATCCGGAGTTCAAACTCGCGCAACAGCTATTCATCCAACATGGCATTGATGCCGTCATACTTTCACCAACGGATCTCAAATACGAATCAGGAGTCTTGTATGGTGATAACCAGAAAATCGATTTGGTTTACAACCGTCTGGTCGACTTTGGACTAGATGCACCTGAACATGCTGCTTTGCGTTTTGCTTGGTTAGAATGTGGAGCAGTTATCACCCCGAATCCTTATACACACGCCCTATTTGCTGATAAGCGAAACTTGGCCTTAATGTCAGATCAGCAGACTCTACTAGATTGGGGGTTAAGTACTGAAAATGCTGAACTTTTAAAAAAGGGTATTCCCCACACCATTCAGGTTACCGCCCATGATGAGCAATCACTCTGGCAACAACGGCGGCAGTGGTTTTTTAAACCGGTGGCAGGTCATGGCAGCAAGGGTGTCTATCGCGGCAGCAAGCTGACCAAAAGCACATTTGCACGTATTCTTGAAAGTGATTATGTTGCACAGGCCTATGTGCCACCCTCAGAACGTGTTGTGATGGTTGATAACGAACGTGAAATGCTTAAGGTT
>NZSL01000019.1 GCA_002696735.1 Methylophaga sp. | reverse complement strand
GTACGGGCTTGCCCTTTATGCGGTTGGACATAGCGTGAAAATGCAGGTACGTGCCGCGCATCTTGCTGGTGTACTGCAACTGATCTTGGCTGTGGGCGTACTCATAGAAGTGGTGAGACGCTTTGTTTTCGGTAGTGAGCCTGAATCGTTGGTGATGATGGCTATCGCATTCGTCGCATTGATTGCCAATACCAGTTGTCTGCTGCTGATATCCAAACATCGAGAGGGCGGGGCGCACATGAAAGCAAGCTGGATATTTTCGGCCAACGACGTGGTGATCAACCTGGGCGTCATCACCGCCGGCGCTCTGGTCGCGTGGACCGGGTCCAATTATCCGGATCTGATTATCGGCACCATCGCGGGGGTAATTGTGCTTAACGGTGCTAGACGCATTCTGGCGCTCAAGGATTAAGCAATGTCCATTTTTGGCAAACATCTGTCACCGTACGCCCTGTTGTCCATCTCCGGCCTGCTGGCAGCGTCTGATCAGGCCGTAAAATGGCTGGTGCAACAATCAATGGCATATGGCGAGTCTATTTCAGTGACCTCATTCTTTAACTGGGTACACGTATGGAATACCGGTGCCGCATTCAGTCTTTTTGCGAATGATGGAAGCTGGCAGCGCTACTTTCTTATCGGAATCGCGGTGGTGGTCTCAATCGTGCTGATCGTACTGATCTGTACGAATCGTAATAAAGAAGAGGCCATCGCTTACAGTCTTATCCTAGGGGGCGCCACGGGCAACCTGATTGACCGGATATTCCGCGGTTACGTTGTGGATTCCTTTGATTTTTATTGGCGATCTTGGCATTGGCCAGCCTTTAATCTGGCTGATGTTGTAATTGTTCTCGGTGCCTTACTTTTCATTTCCGTCAGCTTGTTGGGTGATAAAACAAACAACAATGCCGAGCCGGATGGATCTGACTGACACCTATAGGTATACAACACCATCACCGAAATGCCCAACAACATACTGCACCTCCCACAATACCATGTACTGGGCTATATCAACCGACGATGAAATGCACTTCCAGGTGGAAGAGCCCGATCCTATCGCCTGCGAGGAATGCGCCGTGCAATATGAGTTCGGGCGGTTCGTCAAGCGTGATATTCCCCTTCACAGCAAACCGGTCACCCTGGGTGGTTCATCGCCGGTACATCTGCCGCGCCTGCAAGATCACCTTTAGTCCCCAGCTACCAAAGATGGTGGACGGCTTCCGCATAACGCTACGGATGCATGAGTACGTGGAGAAAGAATCCTTCCTGGCGGCACAGACCGGCTTGACGATAAGACGGTACGCTCCATCTTCAACGTCCGCTCCGAGTTTCTGGAGCATTGGCACCGCTTCGAGACGACCGCATTCTGGGCATCGACGAGCTGTACCTCAACAAGCGCTACCGCTACATCCTGACCAACATCGATGAGAGAACCCTACTCGACATATAGACCATTCGCCGTCAGGGGGTGGTGACCAATTACCTGATGAAGATGAAACACCGGTAGAAGGTCGAGATCGTAAGTACGAACATATGGAATTCCTACCAGGTAGCGTTCAAGGTAGTGCTGCTACAGGGTGCTCGCTAATTTACATGTGGTGTGCATGACCAACGTTGCCCTGGAGAAGGTATGCAATGGCCTCAAAAAGGAGCTGAAACCCTCACAGAAAATAATCCTCAAGGGAGACCGGAAAACACTACTGAAACGCGCTCACGAAGTCTCAGACCGAGAACGCCTCATCTTGGAGATCTTGACAGGCGCGTTTTCGCAACTGCTGGCCGCCTACGAGCACAAAGAGCGCTTCTACGGCATTTGGTACGCCATCACACGGCTCCGGGCAGAAGCCTCCGCCCTGGACGAGTGGACTGCCAACATCCCGAAGAGCCAAAAGGAAGTCTGGAGTGATCTGGCAGGGCAGTGGGAAACTGGCGCTAAGAGATCATGACCTACTTCCAGACGGACATGCCCGTCACCAACGCTTACACGGAGTCCATCAACCTGGCCAAGGACAAGAACCGTGAAGGGCGTGGTTACTCTTTCGAGGTAATGCGGATACGTATGCTCTACACTTCGAAGCACTAGAAGAAGGACTCGACTTTGAAGGTCTCTCCGTTTTATTAGGAAACATCGGTTACGGACTGCGAGACAACGCAGATGAACTCAAATATGGGTCATTCTATCAACTCTCTGAGGGTAGAATCAGATTGATGGGGTGAGAGTTCCCCATCAACCAAAAATCCGTGTACCCAATATTTATTAAATATTAAAATTTAGCGTTGAAATAATATTGGTTCATTTGGACTCCCATCAGTTAGGTCTATGCTACTCACGTGGGAAATTGCTAGACAAGTGAGGTAGATTTCCATATAGCCGTGTTTTTAGCTAAGTAAACCACTTTAGTAAGCATTTGGCTTTGATCTTGTTGTTCGAGTCAATCAACTAAAAATTGGTATACTCGAAATTATTAGAGCAAATGAAATGAGATATGTCACATTCCCCAATATTTAATCAAACGCTGATGCATAATCCAAAATGCGTAAACAGCTTGACCATTATAAAATCTTTAGTTAGTGTAAATATGAAAATCATCACGGCTTCAGTTAGGTAAACTCTAAAATCATTAATTGAACCTCATAAAACTCATCTGATATATCTTTTATATCAGATTCCTTCTCGTTCCGATCAGGCGAGAATGGAATATTTCTCTGTTGATAAATTCCTTTCACAAAATGAACTATTAAGTCAATGCCTACCTATAACCGTGTACTTATTCAATCAAGTTTGAGAGGTATATTATGAACCCTAACAAAACAATTGCTACTCTGATTGGCGTTTCTGTATTATTTTCTGCCGCAGTAATGGCCGAAATTCATCAAGTAAAAGCTGTTGGGCTAGCCTATAAACCACTGGTAGTAAAAGTTGAGCCCGGAGATCAAATATCATGGACAAATATGTCTACTCACAATGTGAATACAAAATTTACGAGCAGTAACGGTACAATTGAATATATCCCGAAAGGAGCAAAAGGTTTTACTTCAAAAATGGGAGTTAACTTTACTAGTGATCCATTAACAGAAGAAGGCGTTTATTTATACAAATGCGATCCACACTGGGGCACAGGTATGGGAGGAGTAATAATTGTTGGTGAACCAACTAATTTACAAATGATTATTGACTCAGACCCCAAAGGTGCATTAGGCCGACTTGTCAGAAAAGCACAAAAAGCCAGTGAGTAAAATCATTGCTAACAGGTACCTACCATTTACAGTTGAATAATGCTGAAGAAGAGATTCATAATGTCAACCTGTTGTATGTATCTTAATAGCTAGCAGGAATCATAGGTTTTCATTATCAGACTGGTGTAATTAGACTTGTACTGATGTTCCTCTGCATAACAAAGCTGTGGAGATTTTTCATATTCCATGCGTATGTATTTTTCTAATCCGAAAACCATGCTTCCCATTCTCAAAAAAATGGTTCTATAATCTTATTACCTTGGGGTAAAAGACTTGAACAACTGGTCAAACTACCTATCTCCGGACAGGCAAAGATTGATTCGTTTTATTGCGGCAAATGGGAACTTTCTTTCCTAAACCGGTAAAAATACCTGTATTGGGCTTTATAGAAAAAGACTAAGAGAGTAAACACCAGTTTGTGTTCACAGACCATGGCGGTCAATAAGTCAAAAGCTTGACAACGAAAAACCTCTCGTACAAACTTGAGCCATTCCTTTCAGTAATTTATTACTGATTGAATCGCTAGCAGAACGAACTTTCTGCTCTCAATTAGATATGTCTACGGATGTATCAATACTCCTCAAAGTATCACAAAAGAGTCTGTCTTCCACGGAGGACAGACATTTGAAATGTAATTCCCAATAGTTTTTTAAGAAAGTTTAGGCCTTATCGCAAGGCCTTCCTACGGGATGATTTTGCCATAAGGTTTTTCAAGCAATTTTCATGTTGCTTGTGAAGTGAACGTCGGCACTAACCGACATTCAATCGTTGTGATCAACACTGCTCACAACACCACCCTCGGGGTCAGATGAATATCGGCCCTGGGCGGATAATGTCATTTGACCCTTTTTTTTGTTTCAAAGGAGCGTCAAATGAGCAATCACGAAGATTTTCCCACTTTACGTAAAGATGCTTGGACATTCGATATGCCAAGTGCTGAACCGTGTCGTCTATTTTTGACAGAGCAAAACAATACACCAACTCAAGTTTGGTTTATGGCAAGCGATGGCAAGGCTAATGATGACTTGGCGCTATTTGCGAAGGTATTAACACTCTATCTTCAGCAAGAAATGCCATACAAAGTACAGGAAAAACTGAACATGCTGGAAAGTGTTGCCGGCAGAGGTTTCAGAATGGCTTTTCCTCCCACGGGAGAAAAGCAGATGATGATTGGCAAGTAAACGCCATTGCAAAACTACTTCTTTATCGAGGTGGTTTTATGATGTCGGATACTCCCTTAACACAATATCAACTTAAGGGAGATATTTGGAGTGTGGATGTCTTAAATCCATATACGCAAACGGTTTTCACCATCAAGATCTCAGAGCCAATGATTGATGGCCGTAAACGACCAAGCTGCATCTGGTTAGACGGTCAACATCCAGAAATCTTGGATGGACTATGCACACTGCTCTCGGCTGATATGTCGAGTCCAGATTTATCGCGCATAGCCATCAAGTTGAAGGCATTGCTCGAACTCCAATCTTCTATGAAAGGCATGATTGAATATCGGCTAGATAACCTTAGCGCTTATATCGCTTATGTGTTGTTGAAACGGTATGAATTGCACTTTCACATGGATGATCGAATCAATGTGATGCCTTATACAAACGTCGTGTCATTTGATAGCAACAAGCCATCAAACGACCGTGACTATTCACACGTTTTAGAGGTTGGTTGAGATTCCTAAAGAGTTGCCCTTGCGGCGACTCTTTTTTTAGCTATATTGCCATCAGTACAGCTAAGAAAAGGGTTTCTGCGCTGAATACTTGTTATTCAGGCTGAAACGTTAAGCAGTAGCGTTAATTACTGCTCTCATGGGTGTTTGACCAAGGTTGAACACTGTGATTCAAGTCCTGCCCTCAACGGGAGTGTAGGAAACCCTTTTAGGAGAAGTTTATGTCAGTCAATAAAGTTATTTTAGTTGGTCGTCTGGGTGTTGATCCGGAATCTCGTGCATTACCAACAGGTGGCAGTATCTGCAATCTAAGAATTGCAACATCTGAGTCTTGGAGAGACAAACAAACCGGCGAACGACAAGAAAGAACGGAATGGCACCGGGTGATTCTGCGTAATAAGTTAGGTGAAATTGCACAGCAGTACCTGAAAAAAGGCGCACAAGTCTATATCGAAGGGCGTATTCAGACTAGTAAATGGCAAGATAAAGGTGGTAACGAGCATTACACCACAGAAATTGTCGGAACTGAAATGACCATGTTGGACAGCAAATCTAATGCAGGATCATCTGCAGGAGATCCGCAACCACCAGCTGGTGGCCAAAACGATATGGATTATAGTCCAAGTGATTACGATAGCGGTGACAGCTACTACGGCGATTAAGGAGGCACAAAATGTCTGCAGCTAATTCAAAAGTAGTTCATATCCAAAATCTAAACGGTGAAACGAATCAGTATGTGAAAGTCTCTGCCCGTGTACCCGCTTTTTTAGCGGTATATGGTCCAGATAAAGGCTATCGCGTGTTGGCTCATTCCACTGACTACCTGGACTTTGCACAGGGCCGAAAGGAACTGTGCATTGCACTGGCAGCACAAGGGAAGCTTCCTGAGCAGCATCTTAAGGAGCTAATGGAAGAGCGTAAAGTTGTCTTCAAGTCGCAATTAGTGGACAAAGATGGCAACGTAGTCGCGGAGAGTTCTGCTATCAAACCAATTTGGAATCTTAAAGATTACGAATCGGGTGAGACGGCAGCTTTTCAACGATTACTCGCTCGCTTAGGGTTTGGTGGTGATGTCTTCGATTCTGATGAAGACAATGACATGAACTCCCAAGGCCTTGCCTTTGATACTGTAAGTGAAGAAGTGCCAAGTCAAAGTCAGACAGTGGTAATGCAGCCTGTTGTGGTGGAAACACCTCGCAGCGAGTCAAAACCTGCTAAACCTGCCGAGACTAAGACCGTCAGTTCTACGGAGCAGTCGGGACCGGCCAAACAACCTGCTCAAAAGCAGGAAGTAAAGAGCACTAGCCGTGGCGTGCAAGTAGATCCTAACAAGATCCAAACCGCGCAACTGCGTCAGCTTGAATCAATGGCCAGGGTGAAGAAAGTAGAGTGTCCAAAAGTGAATAATTTAGAAGAATTTCGCCAAGCACTCTTACATCTAAAAAGTTTACCTTTACCCACTTGAAAATATTAAACCCCTACTGATTTTATCAGTGGGGGTTTTTTATTTTAAGAAGCCCAAAACTGAATTTTATTCTAGATACATGAACCGTTGATAAAGAGGAAGTAAGACTTATTCATTTGATTGTTTAAGTGTGAAACCTAGTAAATATGAAAATATAACTGGATAATCACAGTTTATAAGGTATTGCTTCTACATAGTCTCAAGGAATGATGAATGTTCAAATATAAGAATTTCGCAATCATAGCTCTTTACTTTATAGCTACCTCAGCACTGTCAGAAGACTATCAATCAAAAAGCATCTTTAAGCACGACTATAAGTGCGTTGCAGAGGAAAAAGGCGGTTATAACCATAATGCTAACGGCCATAATCTGGGTAGATTTAAACCGGATGAGGAGTTTTTCTTAGTACACATTTCAAATATTCCTGAAAAAGTGATACTGCAAATGCTGGAGCCAACGACAACTGAAGCAATAAATCAACATAAAGAACTATCGAACCAAGAATTGGAGTTCCTTAAGAGAAATGAACTTGAAAAAGAATTTATGAATAAGCAAGTTTTAGGCACTTTGACACTAGAAAGTGGCTCGTACTTTATTCGACAGCCCATCGATGATCCCGATGACTATCTAACATATATCTCTGGTCAAGGTTGCTCTGCATTGAAAGACGATAAACATACTTCTATCAATTGCTACACAAACTATTTCGGTAAAACATTTCAATTTAATGTCACGTCAGGTAAATTTACATATTCATATGCAGGCACTTGGCATGAGGAAGTGAAAGACAGATATTATGTGGCGAGCCTGTCCTGATTTCTGTGTAACTGCCATTTTCAGACTAATCCGGTTAACCGGTCTTCAAACTCAATCATAAAGCGGTTCAGTGCCGCCTTCCAGTTTCTTATGGGCATGGTCCATTTCTTCGAGGCACCGAGAATAGCCAGATAAACCACTTTACGTGCTGAGTCATCACTGGGAAATAGTTTGCGTTTCTTGATGGCCTTGCGGATAACGCTGTTGAGCGATTCTATCGCATTAGTCGTATAAATGGCCTTGCGGATGTCCTCGGGATAATCGAACAGCGTGTTCAGGTTCTGCCAGTGGCTACGCCAGCTTTTGCTGATTTGCGGGTATTTGCCGTCCCAGCGCTCAGAGAATGCATCCAATGCCTTGAGGGCTTCCTCTTCGGTCACTGACTGATAAATTTGCTTCAAATCAGCTGTCACAGGTTTGTAGTCCTTCCAGGGCACAAACTTGACGCTGTTACGCACCATATGAACGATGCATAGTTGAATGTGGGTGTTGGGATAGACGGTATTAATGGCATCGGGAAAACCTTTCAAACCATCGACGCAAGCTATCAGAATATCTTTCACGCCACGATTCTGTAGTTCGGTCAGCACATTCAACCAGAACTTGGCACCTTCGTTTTCCGCTATCCACATGCCTAACAGGTCTTTATGGCCTTCGAGGTTGACGCCCAGTGCCAGGAAAATGGATTTGTTGATGACCTGTTTGTCCTGCCGGACTTTGACCACGATACAGTCCAGATAGACAATCGGATAGACCGCATCAAGTGGCCGGGACTGCCACTCGATAACTTCGTCCATCACGGCATCAGTTACCTTGGAAATCAGTGTTGGAGATACTTCGGCACCGTACATTTCTAAAAAAGTCGCTTCAATTTCCCGGGTGGTCATGCCCTTGGCATAGAGGCTGAGAATTTTATCGCTCATGGACGTGAAGCGGCGTTGATGCTTGCCCACAAGCTGGGGTTCGAAGCTGCCATCACGGTCACGGGGTGTGGTCAGTTCAAAGGTACCATCTTCAGTCTGAAGTTGCTTACGACTGACACCATTACGGCTGTTGCTGGTGTCTGATTGAGCATGTTTTTCATAGCCCAGATGTTCATCCAGTTCGGCATTCAAAGCCGCTTCAACAGTAACTTTGGTTAACATCTGGCTGAACTCAGCCAGGTCTTTTTGGGTTTTGATCCCCTTGGCTGCTTCTTTGGCAAAAGCTTCCAGTTCTTTCTTGTTCATCTGCTTATCTCCTTTAGGGTAATGATAAGCAGTTACACAGAATTATTTACAGTCCCTATGTGGCCCCATCTACATTTGCATTTGGAACTTGCAAACAATACTATCGGTAATACGTATTTAGTTAACTATAGTGAACCAATACAGAAAGCGTAGAAGTTTTATCCACTTAAAAAGTTAAAACCCCTACCGATTTCGGTGAGGGGTTTTCTTTTTACAGTCATTTCAGTCTGAACCAGACATCCAGAAGTCTATTAGACCTACATCACGATAGTACTGGTAAAGTTTCCATACCAACTTGATAGTGATGTACCACCGTTTATTTCCTGCTTGTTGTTTATTGTTATTATCCATTGATACCTCATTTAAAATCAGCCACAAACGGGCTGTTCAAATGTATTTATCGTTTTGGATCATTAAGTGTTTTTAACCAGCTTTTCGCGGTTGTGAATCGGCCTCCAAACTATGGTCATACCAATCTGGCATATTTCATTCACATTTTCTGTGGATAACTCTGTCAGTAACCTCTCAAGCGTGTTGTCTAAGCATAAATAAAGTCATCTGGTTAAATAATGAGCAACGTGACTCAAGGCGTTGACACCTATCTGTTAAATTGGTATTTTCGTATCCAAATATCGCTTCCTGCGATTCTTGGCTCCCGCCAAGCTCAATAAGATACGTCCACTGGCCGTACTCTCAGCTCGAAAGAGCAAATCCGATTGAAGTAAATTTTTCACGCAGAAATCTTTTGTGTGTCTGCACGTCTGTACGTTTTTTTCGTGCCTCCAGACCAAAGGTTTCTGATCGACATTTATTTGTCGATTGAAAGCGGCTTGCTGACCGTTTAATCAGCACTCAATCACCCTTCAGGGCACACAAACTGCCCTGTAGGGATAGCTTTGTCTGTGCCATTCCGAAGGATTTTCAATTCAAGGAGGCACAAATGAAGTTTAAGACGCTGAGACGTGATGAAGTCCTACAAGATGTAATCAAACAAGCGGGTGCTAATGCAGAATTCAAACTATCCCGTGTAGATCAGAAGGACGACCATGTTACTCGCGCCCTGTGGGCTGGTGACAAGTTAGTAATCATTCTCGAAAAGGCACGCAAAGTCGTGGGCTATAACCTTTTCAGCAGATCCCAACAAAAACGAGCTAAAAAATATTCGCATGCTTTCCTCGAAGAGAAGCGGATTTTGTGGCAAAGGAGTGAGCAATGATTCTCAGTCCTAGCCGAGTTCAGAAAGGTCAGACTTGCATGAAGCAGGTCTGGTACCACTACAAGTTGGGTATAAGACCAAAGGTTACTTCAGCAAACCTTGCTTTCGGTAAAGCGGTGGATGACACCGTGATGGATTACTTAAAGGCAGTAACGCTGGGGAATCGGATTTCTTCTATTGAAGATGTCTTTCTAAAACATTGGAAAAAGCAGTCATCAATTTCACTTGAGTATTCGTCTACACAGTCGGAAAAAAAGATGAGAGAGATTGGGGCTGCGATGGCTGGGAAGTTTCCAGCTGCGTGGGAGGAGTCTGAGCTGATGGTTTTTATCATGCCAGATGGTTCACCTGCATTACAGGTTGAACTCGCAGTTCAGATAGCACCGAGAGTTAGTTTACGGGGTTATCTGGATTTAATCGCTATGGATCAGCTTGGCAGAGTCATCATTATCGACATCAAAACAACCGGTGTTGCCTATGATGATTTGTATGTTCGCCAATCCGATCAATTAACGGCGTATCAGCTGCTCGTAGATAGTCATGCATCGACGTTAGGGATAGAACAGGCTGACCAGGTTGGTTTCATGTGCTTGCACAAGAAAAAAGACCCGGTTATTCATTCACCTCAAATCGTTGACCGCAGACCGTCAGATCGAGTCTCGGAATACATTCAGACCTGTCAGTGGTTTGTTAACGACTACAACAATGGGCGGTTTAATCGCAGCCCACTTGGAGCCTTTAACAGTCCTTGTTCAATGTGTGACTTTAACCGGTTATGCAGTGAGGGATGCACTGAAGATTTGGATATTCCAGACAGAGCGAAAGTTGCTCTGCAGTTAGCAGCATAGGAGGCCGAGAAATGATGCAATTAGCATTGAATTTCGATCTTCTTCCCCTCAACCCAGATGACTGGAATCTAACCCAGGAACTGGCAGAGGAGCTGCACGAGAAATTCTACATCAGAAGCATTAAGTTATTGCGTGACTCCGTTCCTGGGGGCAAGCAGTGGCAAGAATTAATGTCTTGGTTGGACGAATCAATCGTTGATGATAATCGCCCCTTTAGCTTTGCAACGTGTTGCAAGGTAATAGGGATCGAAGATCCAGAAGCGAATCGCGAAACAATTAAAAAGTATCTGACTATGTAAATAGTTAGAAATCGTTTCACCCCTTGGGGTGGTTTTATACCACCACCCCTTCGGGGGTAGTGGTATTTTCAATTTGGAGATAGCACATGAAAACGATGCAATACGATATCGGTTTAACATTTGGCATTGAGGCAGCAAAGGGACAATTTATTACTGGGTACGAACCGGGTTCACAGTATGTTCCAGTCGCTGAAGCTAATTATCGTTTTGACAAAGATGTTCTTCGAGATCTTATGGTCTGGTGGAACATGAACCTGGCAGGCGTCAATAAAGACGGCATGTATTTGTTCGGACCTACGGGTGCGGGTAAGTCCGCTGCTTTAGTGAACTTCTGTGCATTACTGAATATACCGATGTATGAAAAAACGATATATGAAGGCATGGAGTTCGACGTTCTGATGGGCCGTACTGAAATCGTCGGGGGTGACACTGTATTTATGTACGGTGTAGTGCCACTGGCGATGGGTGCAGAAAATGAACCTGGAATACTGGTGCTCAATGAGATCGATCGAGCAGATGATGCAGTCTTAACTGGACTGTATGAAGTATTAGCAGGTCGTCCTTTGGTTCTGGATGCAGCTGGTCATCATGTCGTAAAAGCTGACGATGCATTTTGTTTTGCAGCAACAGGTAATACGAACATGGCTGGTGCTAGTGATGATTACAGTAATGCCAATAAGCAGGATTTGGCATTTGTTGATCGTTTCTGGAAAGTATCTGTGGGCTACCCGGAAAAAGAAGTGGAAGTAGGCATTCTGAAATCAGTGGTACCGGATTTATCCGACGAACTGTGCGAAAAGATGGTTGATGTTGCAAATGACATTCGTAATCTGCACACCGAAGGTGAAAACCGGATACCGTTGACCATGAGTACTCGGACACTTTTACGCTGGGGAAATATGACGAAAGCTTATCACGGGTTTAGCCGTGCAATAGAAGATTCACCTATTGCATACGCATTGGACCGGGCTCTACTTAACGTAGCTGACCGACCCACGCGAGCGGCCATCATCGAAGTGGCTGAAATGCACATCGGTGATGCCTGGACAAGTGTTTCTGCTCAAGCAGCGACTGGAAATGGAGGTAAATCATTCAATGACTGATTTGTATGATCTCTACCGAAATGACAGTCCGGCTGGTCAAGGGACAAAAGACTGGGCCATTAAAGTCTCAGCAGGAAACGAGCTTACCGTTATGTTTGGTAAGACCGGCTCCAAGCTTCGTACCAGAGTGCTTAAATTAGACTCTGGAACGGATGCGAGGAGCGAGCTGATTCAGCGTTCAAGCCAAAAATTGAGTGAAGGCTACTCTATGATTGGTAAGGCGCGTATCGACGACAAAGGCAACGTCACGTTAGCTCAGGACATCGAGTAACAAACATGGAGTTTGTCTGAGTTGGACGAAGTTGAGGTGAAAGCCGCTTTGAAATCACTGGTTGATGACATCGTGGTGTACAGCTTTGACATAGGCTTTAATGAAATGCCGATATCGGCTGATTATGACGAGAACCTGAAAGGAGCCATCATTTCATGTGATGGCTTGCTACCAACAGGAGGCTGGCAAATACTAAGTGATGCCGGATTAACCTTCATGTCAGGAGGGAAAGTCATGGGTGGTGGCAAGATTGATTACTCACTACAGCTTTTGCTGCTGGTGGGGTTATCGAAAAAGCTACCCGATGGCATCGTTACAGCCGTAGCGTCTAAAGGGCAGACAGATCGGGATTTGATGCCAAGCAAGCGAGGCCTACCGGCTGACTTTGTTGAGGGATTAGAGCTACCGAGAAGCTATGTTCGAGAAGTCGCACAGGCAATTGGCATAATAGCCAAACCAGTTCAGATTTTATCTCAGGAGGCTGTCAGTACGCCGACAGCTATTTGTTTTTAATTCAATTGAGCCGTTCCCTTCGGGGAGCGGCTTTTTTGTTTGTAATGCCCTTTAAAGCAATTATGGGGTACTATCGCCAAATTTTTATCTAAGGATAGATTCATGGCATCAATAAAATGTAAGAATTGCGACCACCAATCCGAAACCACTGGAAATTTATGCCCTGCATGTGGAAAGGAGTATCCCCCCACTAATAGCAACGTTTATATTTTCTATCTATTCGTTTTGGCTATTGTTGTTCTTGTTCTTTTATTCTTGTTTTCTAATGAAGAAGTTGAAGAAGAAATAACAAAAGAAGATATTGCTATCTGCATCAAAGGTAGTAGTGGCTACAAAGGTAAGCTCTATAAAGACACATGCAAAGACAAATCTGTTCAGGTAACAGGCTTTGTCAAAGCGATTGATGGTAATGAATTTACTTTGTATACCAGTGATCAAATTGAATACGGCTCCCACAAATTCTATGTCTATCCCAAATCTAATCGTTTTAAAGTAGGTTTAGATCAAAAAGTAATTGTAGAGGGTATCTTTGATAGCTATAGCTTCGGTGGCTATGCGAGAGTAGACGATGCAGTTATAAAACCAATTGAATTGGCTGATAGCGAGATTAATGCTAGACAGAGAAAGGAAAATGCCAAGAAGCTAAAATCTCAGCAAAAAGAAATGCTTTTTGCTTATATGGCTTGTGCTGAGGAATTTGAATTATCTAAACCAGGCACTGAATGTCCAAAAGCATCAGACTTAAATAGCGAATCAGCTCATCTTCAAGAGGATGGAAGCATTCACGTAGATGGCTTATGTTTCTTTGGTAAGCGAAGCATCACATTTTCATGTGAATTCCAAAATGGTTTACCAACAATAAAAGAATTCAAGATTCACTAATACCTTTTAGCAACTATGTATTTATTTAATGAGGTCTGGAATAGATAACCGGCTTGGACCAATATCCGGTTATTTATTCAAATCAGTAAGATAGCCCTATAGAGTGCTTAGTGATTCAATCCAACTAAGGCTTTCTTATGAGTCCTATCCGAATTCGTTTTGACCACGAAACCGCTTATACCCGTGACTGGCTTGCTGATAATGAAGTCGAAGCGCAACGAGTGCTTGCGACCTTCAAAGCTAAAGATGTCACACCGAGATGTGAGTGCAATGACAAATTACCACCGATGTATATTGCTCATCGAACGCGGTATTACCTTGCTCGCAATCCCGGTACTGGCACTTTACATTCCCCTGAATGCCCTTCTTTTGAAATGGAAAAGGAAGACAGCGGCAGGATCACTTACGAAAGTGATGTTATTAAGCCAAAAAATGATGGCACATTGTCATTAAAAATTCTCGCACCACTCGCCCATAAGATTGTTGATAGATCGCCTAAAGAAGCAAACGATATCGACGCAATGGTGCCACCAAGACCGAAATCACCTACTGCTAAACCTGAAGCCATGTCTCTGACAGGCTTGCTTGCTTTGATGTGGGAAGAGGCAGAACTTAACCGATGGCATCCCGGCTTTCATAAACGACGTATTTGGGCAGTAGCCAGAACCCGACTTTTGGATGTCGCACAAAGACTCAATACCAAGCGTATTAATGTTGCAGATGTGTTGTATATCCCTGAACATTTTAACGAATCCCAAAAAGATGCCATTGATTCACGTAGAAAAGAGGCTTTCAAACGCATCATGACCAAAACCAGTACCATCACTAAATACATGATGGTGATAGGTGGAATTCGTAAAATCTCGGTGCAGGAGAAATCAGTAGCCATTACGCTACGACACCAAAGTGAGTCTGTGAAATATTGGGGTTCGCAACACGTTCTCAAAAAACTCAACAACGGACCTGCAGTGGAAATTCTGAACGACCTGCATGAACCACGCCTGGTCTACACGTTGATGATAGTAAGTCGAGATATAGATGAAGTTCTGCATATTCAGGATATCGGCTTTCTAATCACCGACATTCATATGATCCCAACGTATTTTGAACAAGACAGATTGATGACTGAGAAACTAGTCATGGAAGGGCATAAATTCATTAAAACAATGCGCTATGACGGCTCCAGAGATTCTGTATTTCCAGACTACCTGCTGGTGGATAACCCTAATGCAATATTGCCAATGGCCATCTTCCGGACGTTTGCTTCAGAAACAGCTATTGAACAACGTCACCAAACTAAAGAGCGATGGAAAGAGAAGTATGGCAAATACTGGATCTGGGATATGGAAAAGCAAGGTGAAAGTGTTCCAGACTTGCCAACACCGCCAGCAACACGCACTAACAACGTATAGCTTAACAAGCAGGGACCGCATTGATAATTATGGCAAATGGCGTGATGACGATAGATAGTAAAAGTGTGAACCTGTTGCCTTGCATTCATAGCCTTGTAGTAATAACATTCACGTAACTAGGTTTCTCGCTCGTCATTAATTTGATGAGCAAGAACTGGAACTGGCCCAGCGCAATAAATGCCAGTCTCAACTACCCGGACGGGAAATATTATTTCCCATTCGGGGACTAGTATTTCCAATTCGGGTTTTTTCTGTTTTAAGAGGAGAAACCTAATGGAAGTACTAGATCAAACAGTTTGGATTCATATCAANTACCGTACTTGGCAGGGCAAAAANACNCTGACACGCGACGAGCTAAACCGATATGCNGATCCTGACAAGACCCCACCTGAAGATCTAATCACCCCCGGTACTAAAGCAATTGCAGATCCTGANAAGCTGAAGCGNATTAACAGCCTTGGGAAACGTATTCATCGGGAATGTGAAAAGGTCTGTCTCAAAGCGTTTGGTGCTTATGGCACTTCAATCGAAGCCGGTGAATCATTACTGGCCAGATTGCAGAGNATGAAAGATGAGCACGAAGCNTTAATCACCGAGTATTTGGATAGCTATGAGCAATCCAACACTGAATGGATAGCCGAACATCCTGCATGGGAACAATGGCTACGCAATTCCATGATGAGTCGCGGTGAAATCGAGAATCGATTCAAGTTTGAATTTCAAGCTTACAAAATCACAAGTGGCGGCCAAGGGGCACTGATGAACGATGGCCTTCAACAAGAGCAAAACGGCTTGTTGGGGCAGTTGTTGTCGGAAATCGAAAAAATGGCAGCTGAGGCGTGGGCTACTTCTTATGAAAATAAGGATAGAGCCGGTCAAAAAGCGCTTTCACCCATTCGCACAATGCTGAATAAGCTCAAAACACTGAGCTACATTAGCAGTAAGGTGAATGTTCTCATCAAGCGCGTAAATGATGTTCTTGATGCGTTGCCAAAAACCGGTCCGATTGAAGGTGCCGATCTCTCATCAGTTTGTGGGTTATTAAACCTGTTAGGTTCGTACAGAAGAATGACGGACTTTATTAACCAGGTACCACNACATCAAAACGATGTGTTCGATCCAATTGAGGAAGATGAAGACGATTCATTAGTGGNTTCAGAGCAGACAGATATTGTCAGCGAAGAAGTTGTTGATGAGCAAACTGATNAGCAATCAGAAGTTGAAGTCACCATCCCCTCTAATCCTAAACCTGTAGCGCAACCAGCTGCATTTTGCTTCTAAAGGAGTATGTTATGAGCCAATCAACTTTGGTTAAATCACTCCCCATTGTCGCAAAGGCACTGGGGCGCAACATGGGTGTTCGTGTGGAAGTGGATGCTGGTCATCCTCGGACAGACGGAAATGTTATTTATTTACCGTCTTTGCCCTTGGATGATCCCGGTGTAGAAATACTGGGACTTGGCTTTATCATTCACGAAGCAGGACACATACGTTACAGCGACTTCAGTATTGATTACGCCAAGTTATCTCCAATAGAGAGAAANCTGAGCGGGATCATGGAAGACATNCGAATGGAGAAGTGCATTATCCGGGATTATCCGGGNGCNCATAAAAAGCTTGCGAACNTAGTTCAAAAGCTTGTCCATAATGGATTCTTTGAGCCAGTCACTACTGATACTTCACCAGCTGGAGCGTTATGTGGGTATTTGCTTCACAAAGGGCGTGCACGNGTNCTTGGTCAATCCGCTTTAGATGACCATGCTCAAACCGCGCAGACATTTCTCGAAGGCTATATGACGCCACTGGCNATGACACGGATTAATAGTGTTTTAGCCAGGGTTTCTGGCACNAAGAATGAAGGTGAAATCGTTGAGCTTGCTCGCGAAGTTGCCCAAATACTGGAAGAGGAGAGTCAACGCACCGCACCANCACAAAACAGTAATCAAAGCCAGCAGCAANACGCTGGCGATGATTCACAAGATCAAGANCAGACATCTGATCAGAACCATGACCAGCAAACCGGTGATGGCGATGATTCCGATCAAGGTTCAGATCAAGGGGACGATGATGCACAAGGTGATGATAGCGATATGCAATCAAGCCAAGGTGATAACGATGCAAATGATGATNCATCATCAAATGCAAGTACAGCGTCCAGCGACGACACATTAGATGCAGACAGTGACACCGGTAACGGTCAATCCTCCANTTCANCGGGGGATATGTCACAAGAAGCNTTTGATGCAGNCGTGCAAGCCATGAAAGACATTCTGGGCACATCAGAAAGTGACTCAAGGGATTTGCCAGGTGATATCAGTGATGCATTTGAACAACTCATCAANGATGAGATTCAAGAGGCGGCAAATGAGCGTGGAAATCACGCTGTTAGCATGAAACCAACTCACATTACTGATTTAACATCACCTGGCGATCATCAAAANGCACTTGATGAAGCTCAAGCAGCAACAGCTGCATTGCGTTCCAGACTTGTCCAANTGGTTCAATCCCAGACCAAAGTGAAGCGAAAGACTTCACGAAATGGGCGCAGGCTGAATGACCGAAAACTACATCGTATAAANTCAGGAAATTTATCGGTGTTTAAGTCGGCCAGTCGCAAGAAAGCNGTTAATACGGCAGTACAGGTTTTGCTTGATAGGTCNGGTTCTATGCGTGAAGGCATAGCGATGGCTGCAAGATCTACATTGTCACTAACTGCTGCAATGAAAAATGTACCTCACTTGTCAGTAGGTGCAGCAATGTTTCCNGGTTCAATGGGCACGGCTGTGACTGTTTTGACAAGACAAGATCAAACGATGAATCAAACAGCTGGGTATTACCCAGAAGTNCAAGTCGAAGGTTGCACTCCGTTGCTTCCTGCTTTGATCTGGTCAGGGGATAACCTGGTTGCTCAAAAAGAAGAACGAAAAATNCTTTTTGTGGTGACTGATGGTGCTCCTGATGACATGCAAGACTGTATCAAGACGGTAAATGACTTGAGACAAGGTGGCATTGAGGTATACGGCATTGGCATCGACGTTCGCGAGAAGATGATGTCAGCCNTGTTTGGTAATAAGCATGTATGTATTGAGCACGTGGGAGAGCTTGCGGAAGCAACCTTCTCACTACTTGAAACGACATTACTTGCTGCCTAACGCAAAATAGCTTCATAGCTAGTAGTACCAACTGTTAGACCCCCGAAAGGGGGNTTTTTTTTATAACCGGCTCGGACCAATATCCGGTTATTCATTGAGGCAAAGCCTTAAACCTTTTTTAATGCGAGCCATGAAGAAAAAGGCCAAAGGTTTACTCTCAGCAACCAAGATTGCTCAGCGCAGCTTCTGTGAAAAGCAGCTCGTGCTCGATGAGCAATATGGTCGGCATGAAACTGACGTTCAAAAACAGCGACGTGAAAGAGGAGACGAAGAACATCTTCGACATCACCTTGAAGCACAACGCTATGGTTCAAATCGAGATAATCGGTGTTTCATTGCTACCGAGCTTTATGGCCCTGTTGCCAAAGAGACAGAGCAGCTAAGACTGTTCCGTGACAGATGTCTTCAAAAAAGCTACTTAGGCCGGATATTTACCAGTGCCTATTACGAACTCTCGCCAACGATTGTGTGTTTGATGAAACGCTACCCTTTGGTCAGAAAATTCATGAAACCCATTATCAATTGGATCTTTAAAAAGGTGAGCATCCATGGCTGAAGCCTATTATCTCGCTATTGTTTGCTTGCTCATCCTGTCTCTGTACGGGATTGATGCCAGAAGACGTGAACAGCGTCGTAAATTCATTCTAAAAGAACGTATGCCTACCGAGCTTTCTGATGGTCAGCTAATTCGTTCTGAATACTACATTCGCACGGAAGTGCCTCGGAAAATGCATGGCACATTGGACCAGTTATACAGGGTCATGTCTGGACTACATGTGCTGGTGGACAGTAAAACCCGTGATAAGCATCAAGTATTCCTCAAAGACATTGTTCAGGTATCGGTATACCGAGTCATCTTGACCCGTATAGGCATGAAAATGGCTGACTATGCCTATTTCAGGGTGGTTACGCCTGATGGTGTCCAATATATCAAACGAAACCTTCTTAACGAAACACAAGTCATCGAAGAGTTCGATAGAACTCAGGCGCTCTTGAATGGTAAAGCAACACCCTCAAATGCCCAGCACAAAGCAATGTGCATAAGCTGCCCTCAACAAATTAATTGCGACAATTGGCAGTTTTCAGGCCGCCAGTAATCATAGGAGAAATCATGAAAGCAAAACTGCTTTTACTGCCACTACTAATTGCATCTGGTGCTAACGCTGATGTGTTAATGCCAACAGAAGACAGTGCTAAGTACGCTGATAATCGCGTCCGACTCACAGCAAAATTGCAAGAACCTCCAAAGAACATATTGCCCAAGCTGGTAAGTAAAGATTATGCAGGTAAGGCTGAAACATCAAAATCACCAGCAGGTGAAACGACTACTGCAAAAATCATTGCGAGCAAAGCAGACAAATATGTTGTCCCGCCAAGAACAGCAGTAGCAACAGGCCTTGCAGAGAAGCAGGTTAAAGCTCCTGAGCCGAAAAAGACGGTAGCTGACCTACCTCTACGTGAGCTGAATGATGAAATACAGGTTTCTTTTCGTGACCGTTCATTACCTTCCAGTATTCGCACATTAACCCCACCTGGCTGGGTTGTAGACCTGCAAATCGACAAAAGCATCGAAAGTACGCTTATCAGCTTTTCGGGTGAAACCAGTTATGCACAGGCGCTTAAGGACATTCTTGAGCCACAAGGGCTGACCTATCTCGCATACAGAAATATGAAGCCTAAACCACTGATTGTCGTGACTCACGGAGGCAAGAAATAATGAAGAAATTAGTTATCGCCGGCATGATCAGTCTGACAGCGTGTGCTATGCCACCAGAAAAACCTGTTGAAACAACGCAGATTGAAAACATTCCACGTACTCAGCAGTTAGCACCCAGAACTAGCAACTACGTCAGTATCACCACATCACGGAAACAGATCTTGGATGAAACCGTCACTATCAATCAGCCACGTATTGCATTGATAGATGCATTAACACATCCCTCAGCACTGACAACAGCGAACATCGTGGCGCTCGATTCTGGTGTAAATCTGGCCATGAAAATAGGTGTGAGAGCACAAAACTCACGCATTACTGACTATATTCGTCAAATTGAAGGTACAACCGATTACAAAATAGACGTTCTCCAAAATAGTGATGGCGTGATTCTCCAGGTGGCCTCAACCATGACTCAATCTTGGGATATGGCTGCTCTATCTGATATGCCAGAAGCCATTACGCGTTCTGGCTTCTCAGCAACAACACAGCGATCATCTGGTGGCGGTTCTGGTGCTATGGGTGGGAATGCTGGAGGTGGAGAATCCAGTCAAGGCCAAACACAAAGTGCAAGCGGTACCAATATTGTTACGACACGTGAAGATGATACGTGGACATCATTAATTGAAGATGCCCAACGAATTCTGGGACTTATAGAGGACGGTGAGTCCAGCTCAAACACTAGTAATGGCAGCAATCAGAATACTTTAGTGCCACAACTTGAAGAGGGCGATGATCCTATAGCTTTTTTAAATAACTATAGCAAAGCACTCGATGATGAGATGAATCCTTACTTTGACACGCCATGGGTAGTAGGCAATAAAAGGCTAGGTAAAATCACAGCATACGGAAAACCAAGCCAAATTAGACGCCTTGATGAACATTTCTCAAAGCTTGAAACAGATAGCCAAAGACAAGTACATCTGTCTGGTGCCATCTTAGATATTAAAACTAGCCGAGGTGAGGGATATGGTGTTGACTGGAATGCCATTTACCAAAATAGTGATGGAGACAAAACCGTATCCTTTGCTGGTGAAACTACACAAGCACTGTCCATTTTAGACGGTGGTAACTGGTCAGTAGCGGCATCAATCCCATTTGGTAATCTGACATTGAATGCGATTGTCGAATCTTTGAGAGAGCAAGGCAGTGTCACGCTTCAAAGCCAACCACGATTAACTGTAACAAACGGATATACAGCCTATTTAGGATCTACACAGGAATTCTCATTTGTTTCAGGTGTTGAATTTTTGCCGTTAACTGCTGGCGGAGATGGCAATGTAGCATCAGACACTGCAATCACTACAACACTTTCACGTGTCAATGTAGGTATCAAAATCGCTGTTACACCTAAGATGCTGGATGACGGCAAAATTCTAGTCGATATTGTTCCGATACTGAGCACAATCACTGGATTTACTCCAATCAGTTCTGGTGGTGAAGTATTTGAAACGCCAAATATTGCTCTTCAAGAGCTTGCAACACAGGTCATTACAACCAGTGGCACACCAATTTATCTTGGTGGTCTGATCATAAATAGAGTTCTGCAAAACACTCAAAGACTACCAATTAAAAATGAATTACTTGCCAAAGCTCTGGGTGGAGCTAAGTTCGAGCAAGAAGACAGCGAACTGCTCATTGTCATCACTCCACAGGAAGTGGGCGCATGATATCCGTCAATACTCCAATCTCAATTGAAGGAAGCACGTGCATCCTGATGCGTGACGTATTAGGGGGTTCGACAAACGATAAATACACCAGTCAAGAGCAAGGCAGTCTCAAAGTCTGGTACGAAGAGCAAGCTCTGCGTGAAACTCGCGATGCACATCCGAAAATACCGGTATATGGTTTCTGGCAGTCTTTAATTGCATCAGGGTTGATTGATACCAGCAAGCGTTTGCAATACATCTTTACGACTGAAAGCAAAGATTTTGGCTATTACTTATATAGCCATGAAGGGCTTCTGCATACAGGCTCACTGTTTCATGACGAATTACAACGTCTACCTGGGCCTGCGATCCAAGAAGGAATAACAGTTGCTGACGGTGAAGAGATCACCGTCAGTATTTCTGACCTTAAATTGCCAGACACTCCATTATTGACACACAAAGAACGTATTGCTGCAGCAGTACTGGTTAAAAAGAAAGCACAGCAACAAGGTTTTCTAGCCGTAGCCTTGGTGAGTGGACTTGCCCTTCTAGTGGATACGGGCCTAGCACATCACCATAAATCACACATGAAGGAATTCAGCAAAGTAAACACTGAACTTCACATCGCTGAACAAGCTCTTGCTTCTGTTAATCGTCAAAAACTTGAAAACTGGCCGTCACAAACAAAAGCCTTATCTAGCCTTTATCAGGTAACTAATGCATTCACAGGCAGCAATATTTCTGGCGAGATTAATTTACTTCCTAACCAGCCAATTGCAATTGAAGTTGAGGATTCTCGCGACACAAGAGCCAGGTTAAGCATGCTGGCAGATATGGGAATACAGTCAAAGCGCATTTCAGCTAACACAACGATTATCCAATGGGTGAACGATGAAGCGTACTAATCCAATCATTAGAAATATTGCAATTATTTTAGTTTCTTCAATGCTTGCTGCTTTTTACATAATCACGGGAAACGCTTCCAGAGAATATCCAAGTATAGAAAATCTACAACGGCAAATATCACAGATTAATGATCAAGTAGAAATTGTCAGCCAAAAAGCTGATCTACCACTGCTTCCAAACATCTGGCACTCAATAACTGTAATCGCCAGTACGCATGGCGTGAAAGTCTCCCCCCTCAAACAAGCCAAAGATGCGGGCATTCTCGACTCAGATATACCTGGAGGAACACCCTGGTATGGCGTGATTCAGGGAAACAGCAGAAATGTGGCAATGGCAGCGATAGAGATTCAGAAAGTGGTTCCTGTAATTTTTGGTGCTGCAGCCATAGACAATGAAGTAATTGGCCTGAGCTTCGCAGCGTTAGGTTCGGAATTAGAAAACTAAGAGGTCGTTATGAGAAAAAAAATACTTACATTATTGCTACCAGGAATACTTATCTCCTTTACCCAGCCTATTTCTGCTGAAAACCAAACAGGATTAACAGCTGATCAAATTCGACATGAACAGGCATTAACAGAGCTCAGAAAGCAAAAAGAAATTCTCGAACTGAAGCACTCTCAAGCAATGCTTATCAGAGACTGCCATGAAATGGGGATTGATTGTCGCGAAGCTGATTTAGATATCCGGCAAGACCATCTCAATGATCTATCGACTGAGATAGATAGCCAAGCCCCCCTTCTTGCTACATCACTGGAAGAGAGTTCATTTTCACTTGAAGGAATAAAAAGCAAATCTAGCGTAAGTCCTACGTTAGAAGCGATCCAGAATGATAGTGCAAAACTTAAATATTCTGGTGAGACTCAATGGGCCCTTGTCGGAGAAACAGTTGGAGAGTGGGTTATTACCCATATAGATGCCTCAAAAGTACGCATTAAACACTCCGGAAACTCTAATTCCAAAACCTTAGTTTTAAATTGGTGATTACTATGACTGGAACAACTGAACTATTTCAACGCATATTAGAAAAGCTTATATCTCAAGGCGTTACAGACTTAATAAAATCATCACATTGGCCAATACCAGAGTCTGACGAAGCGATCTATCACTCACTGATTGAAGAGGGCGTCTCTACCAAAGATATAGCTACGGCTTTCTCTCAATTAAGTAATAAACCTATCTACAGCATTGATGATGGTGAGTTTGAACACGAAGGTGCTGGATGGGGCATTGCAAACAATACCTTATACATTGTGAACCCTTATGGGCACACAATTGAAGAAATGCTCGAAGAACAGGCTAAAGGGAAAGTCAACTTTAGCAAAACCGGCATTTTAATAGGCACTTCCACTATTACATTAACCCAAGCTGCCAGCAAAACCGAGCTAGATAAAAGCATTAATGAAATGATCGAAAGCGCCTTAGAAGTAGGTGCCAGTGATATCCATGTTTCACCACGCACCCGTAAACATTTATCAATACAGTTTCGCTCGGATGGTGTAATCAAACCATATCAACATAAAATCAGTATGGATGAGTATCAGGATTGGTCGAACAAATTGCTTGGACGGGCTGGAAAAATCGGTGGGAAGCCAACTAAACCACTTGATTTAAAGTTTAACTATCTCTGGAAGGATAAAGACATACAGGTACGTCTAGCTGCATCACCAGTAATGAGTGGCGGTGACCCCTATTTCTATTTTGTTATGCGGTTATTGAACCCAACAGGCCAGCAAAGGCAGCTCAAAGACATTGGTTTTCCGAAGGTTGAGTATGAAACCCTAAAGACCCTTTGCCGTTCTCCAAAAGGATTAGTAATAGTCACCGGTCCCACTGGTAGTGGTAAAACAACAACGCTATACGCCATGCTCCAGCTAATCCAGGAATTACGACCTGGGGATTCCATTCAAACATTAGAAGATCCTGTCGAGGTTGAATTACCAGGCATCAATCAGACCCAGATAAATAATCAAGCTGGTATGACATTCGCTGAAGGTTTAAGAACAAAACTTCGTCAAGACCCGGATGTAATTCTCGTGGGTGAGCTTCGCGACCTTGAAACCACGAATCTTGCAATTGAAGCCTCCATGACCGGTCACTTGGTTCTTGCCACGATGCATACCAATAGCGCGGTTCAAACCATTAGTCGATTGACAAATATGGGTGTTAATCCATCAACCCTTGCCGATTCTTTGCTTGCAATATCAGCACAGCGAATGGTGAGAAATGTTTGTAAAGAGTGCTCCACAGAAGAAGAGTTTGGACAGAATACTGGTGTTGCTGAAAAGTACTCAAGCCTACGTGGTGCACCTCAACTTGGTGAGCCCATTAAGGTTGCAGACCATAAAGGCTGTTCCAAATGTGATGGAGGTTACTCAGGTCGAAGTCTAGTTTCTGAGCTGATGATTATCGACCCATGGACACAAAATCAAATTCTTGAAGGTACATCTGCAAATGTTATCGAAGAGAAGCACCGCAACCACCAATACTCAACCATGTGGGACAACGGTATCAACATGGTCCGCCGAGGAACAACAACTATCAGTGAACTAGAAGCCAGGCTTTCTCCGCTTGCGAGCTATGGCCAACATTTCACTTATGGCCGTGAAACCAACCTGCTCTAATTTTTAAGGAAAAAGTAAATGAACATAAATCTTAAACAAAAAGCCCAAAAAGGCTTCACATTAATCGAGCTCATGATTGTCGTTACTGTATTGGCCATCCTTGGCACCATAGGTATGCGCGGTTTTAACGCATGGGTAGGCGGTGCGAATGTGGACGTGGCTACCTACTTTGTTGAACGTGATTTTCTTTCAGCAGTTACTCAGTGCTACCGCATCAATCGTGGCTACGGTAACTGTGACAAAGCAGAACTAACGCGTTATGGTTTAAGCGACCAGACTGCTTGGGATACGGCCTGGACGGTTAGTGTAGCCGGCAACACCTTCAATATCTCTATGCCGGTACCAGATGATGAAGATGGTACAAATTTAGCAACACGTCTAAATTCATCTGAAGTTGAGCATATTAATAATGCCTCTTATTCTGGCTCAAACGTAACAGTTGAATTGGTAATGCCATAATGCAATTCGTTGTTAAATTTCGACATTTGGATGGCAGCACTCGCCTTACCTTAATGGAAGCAGAACATCAGGTTGCTCTTCTTGAGCAGCCTGGGCTTGAGGATGCAATAGAAGGCTCCTGGGAAATACCGTTTGGATTAAAGATTGGTTCAAACAAACTTAAGCCTGAAGAACAATTACTTCTTGTTGCTCAAGTCGCAACGCTGGTTGACTCAGGTGCCGATATAACTCAAGGCATTACTGAAATTGCAGTAAGTACTCCTTTTCTGAAGAAGCACATGCAAGATCCCAGAATAGAACACGCCTCACGAATATCAGATTATTTAGAGCTTTTTGGGGTAGACGGTAATGTAGTGTTGCTTGTTCGCTCTGGTGAAGAGTCAGGTCGTATGAGTCAAGCCATTAATATGGCAGTTGAAAACATTCAGCAGGATATTGAGCTGAGAAAAGCCACCAGCGCGGATTTGAGGCTGGGACTAACTTATTTAATCCTCGGAATATCATCCATTTTGCTATTGAGCTTAATACTTGGAGGTCCAGCACAGCAAATCATCGACGTGCCTCAGCTTAAAGCAAATAATGCAACACGCCTTATCGTTAAGTTAAGGGCAATTCAAACTGACCACACGCTTCTCTTCTTATTGGTAGTTGGTGGGACTATGGCTGGAATACGCTACCTTTTGAACAATGTCTCAGAATTTCGCGGCTTATGGGGAGTGCGACAACTAGATGATCTTTTAAAAGCCAGAAGATCAGCAAATTTTCTTGCTGCTTGGATGCCTCTGTTTGCGTCGGGCTTCAGTCCAGACAAATCCCTTAATTTGATTGCCAAAAACAACAGCGGCACAAATAAACTAGCTGTCGAGTCAATTATGGATGGTGTGGAGCAAGGTGTGACTATCCCTCAAAGCCTACTCGCTCAATACTGGTCACCTAGCTTTATTATTGGTATGAAAGCTTTCGATGCAGCTCATGACGAAGCACGACACAAATTATTAGTGCGTATCAAAGGGATGTTAATCACAGAAATATTCGTTACAGGAAAACGCTTCTCTAAGCTTGCGTTGCACATTGGCATGATATCAGCTGTATTTACAGTTTTTTTGATTGCTGCAGGATTCTATGCCCCAATGCTACTGTCGCGTGGTGGGTAGTGAAAGGTTACACGCTTGTCGAATTATTGATAGTTACAGTGCTACTTTCAATCTTAGCCACACTGGGTATGCCCGTGATTAAAGAAATTATGGAGTCACACAGGGTCATTTCCACAGTTGAAACTATGAAAGCAATTGCTGCATCAGCTGATGTCGCGAGACGATTACCAGGGGGTGATATCTTTACAGATGCTTCTACGAGCGAGATTGCTACTTTACTCAATAATTATGAAGCAAACTCGCAGGGCTTAACAAATAGCCCATTGCAGACTTATTGGGGAACGAGCTACTTAATAACCACTACCGGACAATATGCCACTGTAAGAGTGTCTATTCCGCTACGGGATATCAATCCGTTTGAAACCATCGCAACGTCCTCTGGGGCTAGCACTATCCTCCTAGTTAGCCATAAGCCAAGGGGCGTTAATCGCTCATCAGTTGTCACTTCAATTTATAACAAACGTCACCTCTATTTGGAATCCACAGATGATTAAATATCGTTCTCAAACATTGAGCCAATCTGGCTTTACGATAATTGAGCTGTTGGTTGTGATGATGGTCATAAGCATTATGGCTGCTCCATTTGCCTATCAGCACATTCAGAAGTTTGAAGAAGACCGGATTGCCATTACCGTTGCTGAAGTTAATGACCTGTTTCAGTCAGCTCAGAACTTTGCAGCAGAACAGGATGGGGAATGGCCAAGTGAAGCAGATAACTGTGCGACAGCTATTTCTACTATGGACACTGAAAACTATCTTCAAGGATTTAACATTCGATCACCCTTTGGTACTAATTTAAGTACCAGTTGCACTACAGGAGAGGGCAAAAGATTTATCATCACAATTGATGCAGTAGATGCTGGTAATGCCGAGCTTTTAGATGCTGGCCTTCCCTCCAGCACCGTGTCAGGCAGCCTTGTTACAGTATCTGTGCCTCTTCCAGCTGTCATTCCAGCTCTTGAACATTTGCTGCCAAGAGATGGCTCAAGACCAATGACCGGTGATTTAGATCTAGACGACAATAATATTCTAAAGGCTAACCAAATCGAGACAGAAATGGTTCTATTGAACTCTATCGTGACGAAAGACTCAGCCTGTGCGACTAACGGATTAGTAGCAAGAGATAATATCGGTAACTTACTTAGCTGTGTAAATGGTCAATGGAAAGGACCTGAGGGCTCACCTATAAGCATGGTTAGCTACTTCAATCGATCAACATGCCCAGATGGATGGGTTGAGTCTAATGGTTTAAACGGTACTTATGATGTTCGTGGTGCATTCATTCGTGCTTTAGATCGTGGCAAAGGACTTGATTCAGGTAGAACACTAGGAAGTTATCAAGCTGATAATGCACCTCATATCAATGATTACCAAATAAGGCGTGGAAATATCGGAACACTTGGATGGGGATCAACTGGCACATATGGATTGCCAACGAATGGAGCATACACAGCGTGGCAAGCTACGGGTGAAGGTGGAGCTGGCGGCGACCGTTGGCAAATCAGAATGCGGCTGAAAGGTGGAGAAACAAGACCTAATAACGTAGCTCTACTTGCTTGTCAGAAACAACCTTGAGACGGAATATGAAAGACCAACTTAACGATATCAAGCTATATGATAAATTCGCAATCCTTAATCGTGCTGGTAAACACGAAATATTAAAGGATGGTGACTCATGGGATGAGCTCAAGAATCTATATAACGAAATTATGGAGATGCATCGTCCAGATCAGACAGTAGAAGTTTCCGATACTTCAGTAATGTGGAAAGATGACCGCTGGCGTTGCCATATTTTCAATAGTGACCGAGGATGGGGCTGTGCAATGCGACGCAATCCCTCAGTCATTCCTCACTTACAAGACGATTTGGGGTTTGAGCTAGACAAAGTTCTTTCGCTAACTAATGGTTCCGGATTAATAATTATAGCTGGGCCAACAGGTGCTGGTAAGACAACCACGATGGCATCGCTTATTAATTACTTGTCAGAACGCGGTGAATTGGGCGATACAGTCACGATCGAAGAGCCAATAGAATACAGCCATAGTGATCCACTTATTTGTCAGCGAGAAGTAGGTATCAATGTTGGTAGTTTTCATGGCGGCGTGCATGAGGCAATGCGTCAATCCCCACGTAATATAATCATAGGTGAGATCCGACACCCAAACACTGCAGAAGCTGCAATTCAGGCTGGTCTAACTGGACATCGAGTATTTGCAACCTTACATGCTGAAAACATACATGAAGTGGTCACTAGAATGTTCGGGTTACTTGATAAGCAACATGATGAACTGCTACCACAAGCTATACAGGGATTCATCTGTCAACATTTAGTACACGGTATCAGTGGAAAGACGCACTGTATTTACGAAACATTACATGCTTCTCCACAAGTTCGCAGCATTCTCTCACAGGGACCAGCAGCACTACCTCGTTTAAATCACGAGATGTATCAGCAAAAAAGAAAATCACTCTCAGAATATGCTAAATCTCTTGTGATTTCAGGCCAGCTTCAGGTAGAGGAAATAGTTCGATGGACCACAGAATGAGGTTTATGATGAGAATACTAAGAAGCTTTGTAAGTATACTTTTCACCGCAATGCTGGCCACCCCAGCTATTGCACAGACTTATACTGTTCAAGCCGGTGATAGCTTATGGAAGATTGCTGAAAAAACCAAAGCACAGGATGTAACGGTTCATCAAATGATAGCAGCGATACATGTAAATAACTCAGCTCTATTGGGTGCTGATATCGGAAACATTAAGCCAAGCATGGAATTGGCAATCCCATCCCAACCGGCAGCCTCTAACGCAAGCTCTAAACATGCCACGCAATTACTTAGTGCCACCGGTAGCCCATTTTCGACACCCACAAGAAATACACGAATTGATTCCATTCAAAAGAAAATAAGCCGTATCGAGAATGAAATCGAAGACACAATCGAAGCCCTTACAACAAGTCAAGACAGCTTCGACGCAATGGTTACTCCCTAGGAGAAAAAACGACAAAGAGTTAAACAATAATGCCGACCTTATGCTTTTCATAAGGTCGGCATTTTCTTTTTATCATGTATGTATGCCGATATGATTTGAATCGGTGGAATATCAAAACTATCACCACTCAAACAGATGCAGCCAGTTCGGGGAGTTTCACGGCGCCGGAGGGCATCCTGATAAAGATCCAAATAATCTTTATGATGACTTCCTGTTCTTGCCAATATACCCTCGTCATACCCCTCATTCAGTTCTACACGAGCCATTTCAAACGACTCCATGAGCGTCAGCAGTTCATTATCCACCAGCAATAAATCGCTATATGATTTGATTGAATTGAGTTCTTCAAGATAGGGTACTAGTGGCTTTAAGGCCAATTCGACATTATTTTGCAATCTTTCATAGTAGCTGGCCATTGAATCGGTAGGTTCTGTAAACCAGGCTTCATCATATTCAGAACATCCATCTGTGCTTTCCATAATCGATCAACCAGGACTAAGGAAGCTGTGCTTCAATTTGAGCAGCACGTTTGCTTTGAATATCTGAAAAGCTATCAGCGGTACCGGCAGCGAAAGTGGAAGTAATAATCACCATTGCTGCAATAAAAATAATAAGTGTTTTCATGGGGAATGCCCTCGTAAAAGAAAGTAATTACGGGGCAGATATGAATGTCACACAGGGACAAAGTATCTGTCCCGTGTGGGTTGAGCTATAAAAAGCCCAAAAACAAAAAAACCGCATGCAATGTTATTGCTGTGCGGTTTTCGTTATCACCATCCACCTTAGTGGGTTGGCAAAGTGCTCTAAATAAATAGAGAATAAGTAAATATTAGATACATCGTGTAAAAGTGTCAAACCTCGAATACTGGACTATCTGAACCCGTCCGCAAATTGGTCCAGAATCTTCTGCTGCTTTTCAGCTTCAGCATGGCTATATTGAGAGGTTGTTTTCAAATCCATATGCCTGGCCATCTTGGAAACTGTTGCAATATCACTGGTCGTTTTGAATAGCTGAGTGACAAATCCGTGTCTTAGCCAATGTGCAGATGACCTCCTGATATTTTTCACACTTACCGGATCAGGGAAATCATTTAACATTTCCTTATTAATACCTAATTCATTAATTTTAACGTAGTCTGCAACATCTCTGACCAGTGACTTGAATATTCTGTGAGCGGATGTCCGATCTGTAACTGATTTTGTACCCTTAATGCTTAACAATAAATGCTCATTCTCTGATGGCATATTATTAAGCCCCAAGCTAGATCTATATTTTATTAACTCTTTTATAAAACGTGATGGAAGTGTTAAGGGCTCAGCCTCAACACGACCTTTACCAATAACATTTACAGACCAAACGTTATTATGAGCAATATCTTTTCCTGTTATGGTTAATAGCTCTGATATTCGAAGCCCAGTCAGGAAATAAGCAAACCAAAGCCATCTCTGTCTTGCAAGTACTCTAGCTTTTTTATCATCGGACGGATCTACATCAGCAAGATAATCGTTCACTGCTTTAATTTCGTCATCACGTAAATGACGCTCTACTTTTATTCTAGTTGCCTTAGCATTTTTTTCCTCACCAAAAACATTATGAGTAAGATATCTTCGCTTCACCATCCACGAATAAAAGCTTGATATTGTGGCGCTCAGCTGGCGGATAGAAATTCGACTCAAACCATTAGATGCTGAACCGGGCATTTTAATGAAAGGCTTCCAGTTCTTGTCAGTTCGCTTATATCGCTTGCTGGAACAAAACTCGTCATCTGGGTTTTCTAGCCAGTGAATAAAATCCTGCGCATCTGTTGAATCTGCCTCTCTGAATGTTTTTCTTCTTTTTTTATTTAGAAAAATTTGTAGTCGTTTTAGATCTCGCTCGTAACTCTCAATTGTTCTTGGTGACAATCCTCGACCAGATTTATCTTTTTGATACAGAAAACGTATCGCTAACCATTCATCACTGAACTCTTGGATATTATTTAAGCTAGGAGTAATGTCTGAATTAAGAACTGGAAAATTCGCATCCTCCGTTTTCACCAATTCTCCTATTAAAATCTCACTCATACTCTAAATATTCTCTCATTCATAATTTTCTAATGAATATAACCGAAAATTACTAAATTGCAACCTTACTGGAATAAGGTTGCATTTTATATCAGGGTGAAATTTTGCATGTTAGTCAGTCAGATCATCACTTGCGTGAATGTGATTCTTGTATCACTTACTTGTACAGATTCTTAGTAAAAGCATGTCCTTTTCAGAACTAAAAGTATGTCTCTTTGCATTAAAACTATGTCCGAAGTGTGATTCTTAGTAAAAGCATGTCCTTTTCAGGGCTAAAAGTATGTTTCTTTGTAGTAAAACTATGTCCTAAGCTCTGAACTTAGTAATTAAAGTATGTCCAAAGCTCCGATGTATTACTAAAAAGGTAAATGCAACATTGTTGCTGCGGTACTCATAAGGCATAAGATCGTATTCACTCGTCTTGCGTAGATCACTGTTGCCGCCCATTATTTGAACGGTTAATAGATCATCACCTCATGTGGGGTTAATGCTGGTGTTACTGCCTATTTCTAGCGTTTCAATAAGACTCCGTTTTTAAGAATTCGCCAAAATAATGTACCGTCCAATCACCCCGAATTGTTATTCAAACCCTTAGCAGCTTGTGTTCCTGAATCCATGAAGACCTTAAGTTCTGTATTGCGTTTCCCTAACATATTTATTTCTCTGTTTTCGACATTAACATGCTTAAAAGATAATGCAGCACCCTCACCTAATCTCAGCCCATAAAATAAAAAGTGTTAAATAACCCTTGTATTATTTGTAAAACGGCTCTACCCCTGCTGGTTCATATCCTAGCCATCAGAATCAAGTGAGGGGTGCTCTGCTGATTCAAATTGTTTTCTGGCATCATCTTTCCATTTAATCTTTTTGCACACTGTATGAATGATATTTTTTGACTGACACGATATTTTCGACTGTTCAAAGTAAGCTTGAAAAAAAATTACCTTATCCCTCCCTGACCAGATGTCACTTAGATGACGAACAAAAGTTGTTAAATCATGGATGACTGCCCGGCTTTTCACTAAACGATATTTCAACTTTTCAAGGTCGATAAGTTTTACATCCCAACCATTTGCACTTTGACGAACCATGATGTGTTTTGGGTAGAGACAATTATGCTGGTAGTGATGTTTATGTAAATCGCGGATGACTTTGGCTATACTTGATATCAATGTTTTTTTGTCTTGTGGGACTAAAGTTGAAAGTTCAATTTTATCCAAACTGATATACCCTTCTAAAGCCTTGGTAACTAGAACAGCTTTGGCGCCTTTTGTATCGAAATATAAAACGTCCAACGTTGGTATATTTATGGCGTGAAGTAATTGAATGTTATGGTATTCACGCAAAAAAGTTGGAATACCGTTAAGTGGATGTATAAGCGTCCTTGTCATATGATTTTCTTGCCGCTTGATAAAAACTTTTTCTGATCTCCCAAAGTTATCAATCATACATTTGACAACACCACTCCAACCGCCGCGACGAACATTGGGTGTTTCAAACCAGGGTGAATTAATATGCCAAAGTTCTTCAAAAACTTTACTGTCCTTGTTATGGGGCGAGCGTAACAAACTGACTCTATTGATAGTGTTTAACATGAAATATTCTCATTTTTTTTCGAGAATATAAGTTCGCCACATCGCGTATTTCGGGATGAAATCTAGATAGGCTTTTATAGTGAAACCACCCTCGTTGAATTCTTTTTCAATAGTCCGTTGAGGTATGACAAAACGGTTCTGATAATGGCGTTTAGTTCGATTCGATTCGAGTTTTTTTCGTTTCCAGGCTTTAACGTTACCATCCACCCAAAGAGAAATAATCACCGTGGATTTACTTACACGGTGAAATTCTTTTAATAGTTTAAGACGATCCTCGGAATAACCAATATGGTGCAATAAACGGATGCAGAAAATATTGTCAACATAACCGTCACTAAGTGGTAATGAAAAAGCAGAAGCTTTAAATGTATGTATTTTCTTAATGAGTTGTTTTTCGCGATATTGCAGCCCTATATCAATCATTTTCTGACTGTTATCACAGGCATAGACATGCCTTTTAGGGTTTTCAGTCAGCACATCCCAAAAGCGTCCGGTGCCACACGGGACATCCAATACGCTTGTCGGATTACCCGCTATTTTTAAGGCTGTTCTGGCGATCTGTTGATCACGCCAGTTTGAAAGTTTTCTTGCTAAACCATCTGTGTGTTTCTGGAAATAGGCTTTAGCATGTTGTTCAGTATATTTTTCAGCAAATTCAAGTTTTTTGCTCGTTTGATCTGACATATTAGGCCGCTTACTCAATCTGATAAGGAAGCAGTATTGTCTGACTTGAAACTTAAGAAAGGCTTAACTTAATCGATGTTTCCAAATGGATGAGTTTGAACTTAGAAGATATCCATATGAATCGTATTTTAAATACATCCTGAGCATGATCTAGAAACTACGTCGATAAGTAATTGCAAATTTTCCATTAAAGTATGAAACCTAATGTATTGCTAATCACTGATTCCATAACGTTGTTCTCGATATAGCCAAGAAGGTAACAATGAGTGTGCTAAAGCTTCCTTCTCTTGTGACTCACTTGCGTCGCCGATAACTTCCATACGTCGTTTTAACCTATCATATTGTCCAGATTTCGCTGGTTGATCCATCCTTAAAACCGTCACATCTGTCCCCTTCATAAGTGCAAAATAGTCAGCAAACTGCATCATGGCGCGGCCAGGTGAAAGCTGTTCTGACTCAATGGTTAAATCGCGTCCAATCATCGGATGATTCGCAGAAACGCCCATTAGAGATAACAATGTGGGAGCTAAATCAACTTGACTGGAAACGGTTTTAATCTGCTTAGATTCAGTGTCTGCTCCTAGTATCATTGCCGGAATGTGAAAGCCAGAGATTGGCACTAGGTCATCACCATAAACCCGATTAGTATGGTCTGCTACGACTAGAAACAGTGTGTTATCCCAATAATCACTTAGTTTAGCTTTATCAAAAAACTCTCCTAATGCGTAATCAGCATATTTAACCGTGTTGTTATCCGTTTGTTTAGGCTGGTCATAAGGTTGAATACGACCATCAGGATATTCAAATGGAGTGTGATTGCTAGAGGTAAAAACAAAACTCAAAAATGGTTGATTTTTGGCATTTAACTCCGAAAGACGCTGATGTGTTTTATTGAGTAAATCTTCATCAGACACACCCCAGCTACCTGTAAAGATTGGATCCTTAAAATCACGCTCATCAATAACGGATTCAAAGCCATTGCCAATAAAGAAGCTGGCCATATTGTCAAAATGAGACTCTCCACCGTAAATAAATTCAGTAAAGTAGCCTTGTTGTTTTAATAAACCACCAAGTGTGAAAAAGTTTTGTTGGGCCAACGACAATTTAACAACGCTTCGAGCAGGAGTCGGAAGGTAACCACTGACCACCGCTTCAATACCCCTAACAGATCGCGTTCCGGTTGCATAAAGTTGTTCAAACCACCAACCTTCGTTTTTTAATCGATCGAGATTTGGTGTTACCGGCAGTCCACCAAGATATTCAACATAACTTGCTCCCATGCTTTCTTCCAGAATTATTACCAAATTGAGTGGTTTATCTCGGTGTTGAGTTGCTTGTTGAAAATGCATGGTAGGATTCTTTGCGTCTGAATCATTTGGAATCCATGGATAGAGTTGACTCAACGTGCCAAGGACTTCTTCATGAGACATTTTTCCATAAAGCTCTGAGGATTTGTCTTCGTGCTGCATATTGTAAATCGCAAAATAAACAGACCATGCCGAATTGATGTAAAGACTATTAACCATGGCATCTGAAGTTCTGGCAAATAATGCTGGATTTGCTGGACGATGTCCGAGTGAAGACCGGATCATCAAAGCTAGGATTACCACCAAGACAGGCCAAAACAACCATATCTTCCATTCTGGCCAGTCAAACTTGAAGTTGATGATTTGTAATTTGAGTAATCGTGTGATGCCCCAACCTGATAAAATCGTTACCAGACTCCCTACCAGAACTTCAGCCCTGAAACCGTTCCATAGCATTGAAGATACTTCATGAGGGTATTTAAGATATTCAATGAACAGACGATTTGGCCTCAGATCATACTGCGTGATAAAAGCGGGTGTAGAAATCTCCATAAAAACAATAAACGTCAGGATCAATACGCTCCATATCAATAATATCCACCGAGAGACAGGCCAAAACCATCGATTAACAAGTATTGGTAGTAATAGAGCTATGGGAGTCATTAACATTCCCATAATAATCAGATCCGATCTAACCCCCTGACTGAACATGGTCCAAAGGTCTGTGACAGCCGAAACTCTATCCCATTGCCAAACCACCAAACCCATTCTCGATAATGAGAGGATGAACAATCCTAGCAACATGATTTTGATAAATAATTGATATGGCCCAAATATCAGCCAAGTTCGGTTTAGATTCTTAAGCATTTATTTATATTTCCCGTATGCATTAACTGCGTCTTATTGGCTGATATGAGTAGTCAGCTGCAAAGAATTGAGGCCAATATAAATTTCAATACTTAAGCGTTGCTTAAGAAATCGAACATAATATGAGCCTAGTAATTTTTGTTGAGGTAAAAAATGAAGACGGGCTATACGGGATTAAAAAGATTGTTTTATGCGACACAGTATTCATACCAAGGATTACGTGCCAGCTGGGAAAGCGAGGCTGCCATTCGCCAAGAGCTCCTACTTATTGTATTTCTGGTGCCAATCACATTTTTGCTTAATATCACATCAGTTGAGCAAGTAATGTTGATCTTTAGCTTGGCTTTTATCGTTGTCGCTGAACTACTCAATACGGCATTAGAAACCGTTGTTGACAGGATTGGTCATGAGTTTAATACGTTGAGTGGTAAGGCAAAAGATATTGGTTCTGCTGCAGTGTTTGTAAGTTTGGTTACGGCTTTTTTGACGTGGTTAATTATTTTATGGTGAAACAAGCTATCTATAGGAACCATACCTTTTGGCTACTATTACTAGTGTATTTTTGCTTAATGATGGGACTAGAGTATTTTGGAGGAGATCTGAAGCTTGCTGGTTATATCTATGCTTTAGAGGGACAGCAATGGCTTTTACGAAAACATTGGCTAACCAATGAAGTTTTACATGATGGTGGCCGATGGTTGAATTATATAGCAGTGCTATCAGTATTAGTTATCACCATTTTTTTCACTGTTAAACATAAACAATACTCCTCCCTGGCTAGAGCATGGCAAGGACTAACATTGTCATTAATCGTCTCATTTGTTGCTGTCAGTTATCTCAAATCTATTACCGACATTGACTGCCCCTGGAGTTTAGAGTTGTTTGGTGGTGATAGACCCTATTTAAGCTTATTCGCTCATAGATCCAACAGTCTGCCCATGGCTTACTGTTTCCCCGCCGGCCATGCCAGCATTGGTTATGCTTGGGTAGCATTATTTTTTATGTTGAGAGAGATAAAACCAGCTTGGCGATATTATGGTCTGGGAATCGGCATGGGCTTTGGCTTACTCTTTGGTTTTAGCCAACAATTAAGGGGAGCACATTTTCTCTCACATGACATCACAACTTTATTTATTTGTTTGTTTTCAAGCTATGTCATTTTTAAATTACTTTATTCCGATCAAAAAACGGCCGAAATGGTTTGATAAGTGAGGAAATAACATAATGCGAATTTTGTTAATCGAAGATGATCAGCTATTAGCGTTAGGGATCATAACCGCATTAAAGCGTATGGGTTACCAATTGGAACACTGCACGACTGGATTACATGCCAAACAAGCTCTTTTGAACGGTGAGTTTGCATTACTGATTCTGGATCTGGGCTTACCCGATGGCTCAGCTGTTCCACTAATTAAATCAATACGTAAAAATGGACATACATTGCCTATTTTAGTCTTAACAGCACAAGATCAAATCGAAATTAAGTTATCAGCTTTGAACAATGGTGCAGATGATTACCTAGTTAAACCCACGGATGTCCGTGAAATTGAAGCTAGGATTCGGGTACTTGTAAGACGCAGTTCTGAACGAAAGGATGATATTTTATTTATTTCAAGCTTGAGATTAGATTTACAGACTCATGACTGTGAATATAACGGTCAGAGCGTCATATTAACAAAACGAGAATTTCTTTTGTTAAAGGAGTTTATGATGAACCCCAATCGTATTCTAAGCAGACAATATCTTGATGAATTAAGTTACGGTTGGGAGGGTGACATAGACAGCAATGCAACAGAAGTTCATATTCATCATCTGAGAAAAAAACTATCAAATGATTTGTTTAGAACCGTAAGAGGAATTGGGTATATGTTAGTAGAAGAATATGACGTTTAACTCGATCAAATTATGGTTGTTAGTTAGTATAAATCTACTGATGATCATCATATTAGGGATGACAGCTTCAATTTCGTACCATAACTCACTTCACGAAATGGACGAGATTTATGATGCCCAGCTTGCTCAAACTGCACGCTTATTGTGGACCTTATATAAAGTTAACCCCAACAAATTTTCTGAAGATCCCATTGTAATCCCTGTGCCAACAAGAATTGATACAGGTGAACAGCTTACCTCTGCACAAGAAAGGATGTTCCCAGAGCATAAATATGAAAGCAAAATTGCTTTTCAGATATGGCGTAATGAAAAGTTAATCTTACTATCAGAAAATGCCACTTCTTTTTTAGCACAAAGTAAAACAGAAGGCTTCCATGAAATAGCGGAAAAAAATTATAAATGGATAACCTTTAGTTTGTATGATCCTGTCGAAGATATTTGGGTCTATACATCTCAGCGAGAAGATGTTCGCAGTGAAATGAGTGGACACATGGCGGCAACGCAAATACGACCCTTATTATTATTAATTATTCCATTAAGTATTTTAATTTATTTTATTATTGGACTAAGTTTAAGACCACTTAGTCACTTAAGCCAACAGTTGAGAGATAAAAAACCTGAAAAGTTAACTGAAGTTCACACCAACTTGCCGAGTGAATTAAAACCAATACAAGTAGCCATTAATGGTTTGTTAAAAAGGATAACTCTTTATCTTGATAAAGAAAAAAGATTTATCATCGATGCATCACATGAACTTAGAACACCGCTAAGTATTCTTCAATTACATGCTCAAAATCTCAACTCGGATTTAACCGAACAAGAAAAACAACAAGCAATTTCGGCAATAGATACTGGCAGTAAAAGGATGGTTCATCTGGTCAATCAATTACTTGCTATGGCAAGAATTGAGCAGTCTTCTCTACTCGCTCCTCAAAGGCTTAATGTGAATGATTTGCTTGAACAAAGCATGTCACAGCTATCAATCCATCAACTAGAGAAAGTAAGCTGGTCAACTAAGATTGATAGAAATTGTGAAGTTTATGGTGATCCATCTTTACTGCAAATAGTGATGCGAAATTTATTGGATAATGCGGCCAAATATTCAGAGCAAGAACAAGTAGTTGAAATTGAAGTAACAAATGCTCCAGAAAATAATGTTCTAATTACAATTAAAAACAATAACAACATTATTACGGAGTCTGATCGTTTGGGAGAACGCTTTTATAGGCATAGCCAGCACCAGCATATTGCAGGGGCTGGACTCGGATTATCGATAGTAATGATGATTATTGATTTACATCAAGGCCAAATCACTTTCACACAGCAAAAAGAACAGTTTGAAGTAAAAATAATACTGCCAATAAATTAGATTTAAGCATTTTTTAAGATTCAACTTATAGAGTGGGAGTTAATAACTTTATAAGTGGAATTTAACAATGTTATCTCTCGCAAAAAAATCTTCATCTTATTTACAAAGTAATACATTTTATATAGCGATTAGTAACTCAATAGCAATCCCATCTTGGGTATATATAATTTTGTCATCACTATTTATCACTGTTACTTACAATTTACCTATATTTTATTTTTTATTCAATCAACTTAACGCTTTTGAGCCATCGCTACAATTTAAGATAGTCGCTCTTAGTTTTATGATGAATCTTATATTGGTTTCATTATTCTCGTTTAAAAGACTGTTAAAAGGTTGGCTCCTGATACTAATTACTATTTCGGCCTTTAGCAGCTACTTCATGATGAAGTATGGCATCCTCATTGATAAGGATATGCTGCAAAATGTGGTTGAAACGGATTGGAATGAAACTCAAGGCTTGATTGGGACCGGATTATTTTTTCATTTAGTATTGTTTTTGTTTATACCTGCCATGATTAACAAAAAAATGAATATACAATGGGGAGGTTTTGGACATCAACTAAAAGTATGGCTCACACTTCTAATAATAACTTTTATCCTCCTCGCAGGATTTTTACAGTTTAACTACAAAGAACTTTCTTCCTTTTTTAGAAATCACCGTGAAGTTAAGCATCTAGCCGTGCCATTCAATGCCATTTCAGCAAGTATTTCTGTCGGGGAAAAAATAGTAGCCTCCGCTTTTCCAACTGAATTTCAATTGGTAGCATTGAATGCAAAGTTAACTACACCAATTAATAAAATTAAACCAAATTTATTTGTAATGATCGTAGGCGAAACGGCAAGGGCAGATCATTTCACTCTCAATGGTTATCATAGAAATACAACACCAAAGCTATTGCAACTGCTAGATAATACTCCTGATTCAATGGTGAACTTTAGTGATGTTGCTTCGTGCGGAACGGCAACAGCTATCTCTGTTCCATGCATGTTTTCATACCTTAATCAGGCAAGTTATGATGCTGATATAGCCAAAAATAGTGACAATGTACTCGACATTCTTCAACGAGCAGGCGTTGATGTAACTTGGTTGGATAACAATTCAGGTTGTAAAGGGATGTGTGACCGAATTCTAACTCAAAATATTATTAATTGTGATGGTGAGCAATGTAGCGATCTGGAATTAATTCCAGCATTTGAAAGAAAAGTAGCTTCAATACCGCCTTCAAAAGATGCATTTATTGTGATGCATCAGTTAGGTAGCCATGGGCCGGAATATTTTAAACGCAGCACCGTAAGCCAAAAGAAATTTTTCCCTGAATGCGAAACAAATCAACTGCAAAAGTGTTCACAGCAAGCCATTATTAATGCTTATGACAACAGTATTTTAGCTACAGATGAACTGATTGCTGAGACTATTGAATCTTTAAAAACCCTTGAGTCTGAATATAATGTTGGCCTTTTATACATTTCTGATCATGGTGAATCTTTGGGTGAAAACGGTGTATATCTCCACGGTTTGCCCTATCGAATTGCTCCTGAAGCCCAAAAACATGTTCCGATGCTAATCTGGTTATCTGATAGCTTTAAACATGAAAATAATTTTGATTGGGAAAATACGATAGCAAACAAAGACAAATCAATAAGCCATGATTTACTATTTAACTTGATACTTGAACTTATGAATATAAAGGAAAATCGATAATAGATCCGACACAACCATGCTCTGCTCTATCTGATCTTAACTAAGTCTTAATGCCATTAATAATCTCGGTAAAATCCAGATATTCATTGCAACAAACTAAGTCTCATAGTTACATATTAATTTTAATACCCCAAAAGAAGTATCACGTCTTTTAAGACATTTTTTTACTATCAAACCACGCTTAAGCTCGACTTTTACTACAAAAACATGGGCTGACTTTTACTACTGGGAAAAATTAGTCTGAATATAGATCAATGGTTTAGCTGAAAACAAATAGACACGCTTTTTGTATGAGTCACAATCCGATCATCGATTAAATTGAACATTGTCAAAAATGTTTAAGGCAAAAGAATGAAAACGAAAATGAATAGTTGTAAATTTGAAGAGCAAACAAAACCCGTGATGATTGAACTACTGGATCTGAAAAAAAGATTCCGGGAAACTGAACTGACTGATGATTGCATGACTAAGATTTATGAGATTGAAAAAAAAGAACATGAAGTTTTAGTTGCCTGGGCAATCAGTACTAAAGAGATAAATCCTACAATGTTGCGTGAAGTTGTAAAGGGCCAATGCAGATACACACCTAAAAAAGAAGACTACTTGATACGTGTCTTAGAAATTGACACAAATGATGAACACCCTACGCATTGAGGTAAATCTACTTTGTTATTTCATCATAGTACTTACTTAAATTTTGGCCAGATGTATTACCGCATATGATTGAACTACTCACGGATGTAATTGGAAAAAATACTAATGGAGAAATCTGCCATCCATATCAGTACCAAAGAGGACCCATGACCGGTAAGTATGTTTACACATTATCGGGTAATGAAAAATTTGAATGCACCGATGAAGCTAGCCTCAGAATACTGATTGAGACTGGTATGTTTAACCGTGGAGGTAGAATTCGCATGCTGCCAAAGACAGCATCTTCTACAGCTTCAGCATCAGCGATCAATGTCATTTCATATAAAGGTAAATCTATTGCATAAATAGGCATCTGCTGCCACTTTCGTGAATCAGCTTTCATGTTATGTATATATATAAGGAATAAAACATAGGAATAAGTGATGGAATTCTTACTTTTAATTGCATTTGGGTTTGCTGGAGGCTTCTATGCCTCTAAAAAGTTCCAGGCGCATAAATATGCTTCACATATTGGTGAGCAGATCGTAAATGATGTGCTGAAGGTGTCATTGTCAGACGATAATTACGCCCTACTCTCAAGCGTTACCCTGCCCGTCATTGATCTTGAAGATCGTGAAGGATCGAGCCAGGTTGATCATATCCTGATCAGCTCTCGGGGATTGTTTGTCATCGAAACTAAACACTATCGAGGTTCAATAGTAGGAAGCGAAAATTCGAGCGAATGGTATCAATATACAGCGTTTGATAAATATACTTTTCAGAACCCTATCAGACAGAACTACAGTCATCTAAAGGCTATTGAGGCCATCACCGGCTATGCAAGTGTGGATATGATTAATGTGGTTTCTTTCTCTGGTGATGCTGAATTCAAATCAGAGCGCCCTACTGGTGTCGTTAAAAGTAATGAACTTCGGGAATATATCGAGTCATTCCCACTGGAATCATTGACAATGGATGAGGTATATCATCTTACCGGCCAGCTGCAAGTACGCCGACTTCCTGAAAGTAATAAGACAGATAAAAAGCATGTTGAATATCTGAAGGCAACTCATAAAAAAAGGGCTGCATAACAGCCCTTTCTAGGTAAAGGTATTCAGGCTATAAAGTCAGTTATGTTCCACCTCCTCTACCCTGCTTAGTACCTCTATGATGTGATACTTTTAAACCTTTCTAATTCATCTTTCATTTTCTGCTTAGCCAATAATGCTTGAATAGCCATTTCTAATAACTCATAGTCTTTTATACCGAGTCCATCAGCGACATCAGCAAATAGTTCTGGCATATCTGGTCGCATCTTAAAGTTTTTCTGTTGGGTATAAGCAGTTCGTCCTCCCCTTCTCCTCTGTCTTGGTGCCTGACGACTCACAAACCCAGCCTCTTCAGAGACTTTATTTAACTCTTTACGATCAACTTTTGGCTTTGGATTCTTCGGTCCCGTTAATGAAGCGATATCTACTTCATCTTCATTGATATCATCTAAATCTAATCCAGCTCGCTCAGCCATCACTACCTCCTGACATTATCTCTTTAAGCTTACGTTTAACCTCTTCAGCGTATGCCTTAGCGTTAGCAGCAGTAACCTCAATACCTGAAACATCTTTAGGATCGAGATTGTTAACTATCCCACCAAAAGAATGTACAGCTTTATAGGCATCCTTCTCTATTAAGGATACCTTGAAGACATCCACACCTGATTCTGTAAACTGACTGACAATGAATTTCAAGGTACGAGGCACAATCGCTGTGCTTGTTCGTGTAAATAGGACTGAATATGGGATATCCCTTCTGAATGCTTTTCCTTGCTGACGTAATAACTTAATTGTTTTTACAGCTTCATCAGCATCATTCTGTGAACCCTGACATAAAATAATAACCAGGTCTGCCCTACTCACTGCATTTGCCACTGCAATACTTGCCGTCCCCTCAAGATCAACAATCACAAAAGCATTTTCTTGTTCAGCCTTTTCTATATCGTCAATAATGCTCGACTCATCTGACTCATATAATGTTAGGTTCTCTGGACAACCATTTTTCTTAGCCCACTTTGCACTATGTTTATTAGGATCAGCATCAACTAACGCTATGTTGACCCCTTTCTCCAGACCCTGACGCGCTAACTCTCCAGCCAAAGTAACGGCAGCGGTAGTCTTACCTGCCCCACCCTTGGAACTCGCCATAACAATTGTAGGCATAAGTTGCTTCCTTTTATATTTAAAAAGATATCTGATAGCTATCCAGATAACAGATAGCTAGCCATAGTCGTGATTCTAAATCATCTGTACACAGATATCTAGTAATTAACAGCTAGCTATCGAATATCATTGAGATATCGGATAGCTATCTATTAGCTAGAAACTAACAGATATTTAATAGCTATCTAGATATCTTATAGATATCCATTTAAAAGTGTTATAAATAGCTATCCGATATCTTTCTACTATCTGTTTGCTATCTGGATAGCTAGCTTTATAAAGATGATGGATGTACATCGGAATACCATTATCCGTACTTAGCCTCGAGACTTGATGAAAACAGAGACTAATGAATGATTTAGAAGAAATGTTACGTAGGCTTCTGAATATATGTGAATTTTTCCTATTGGACGTCTGTAGTTTGCGCATTATTTGAAGACATGAGCTGACAAGAGAAAAATCTATGTCTTAAAAATACAAAATGGCCTTCTTATATATGTGAAGAACATGTGAAATCACATTTGTGAGAACCAGTTCACACTATATATGGTTTGTAAAAATAACGATTGAATTCAGGAATATATCTTTGTTAAATAGGCTCGTGAAATGAGGAGCCTGGGTCCAAGGATGTAGGCAGGGGTAAGAAGTTCTGAAAGGAGTAGGGCAGTGCAAAGCCTTTACACTAACATGACGTATAGCTTCCTGACTAAGCTGATAAATACGTCATTAAATGCTGATATCGAGTCGATACACGATATGGGTGTTACTGTTGAACAAGTAGAGATGATCTCATCTCTACCACATGGTGACCTGTATAAGTTGTCAAGAATTTATCAGTTAATCGATATCCATGTTGATGTAACCCTCCTAGATAAAGCAATCTCTCTAGCTAAAAATGGAATTCGTAACATCGGTGATGTCCAAGACATGGATATCACACACAAACTCCTTAGAACACTTTCAACACTCTCTGCAGATGAAACTGAAATAGATAACCTAACTCAAAAGTTTGAAATTCCACTCAGAAACGTTCGTGAATTGGCAGCAATGACACTTCAAGATACTCTTGCAATCGCCAGAACCGGCATCGTTTGGTATGAAATTACTGCTAACGAAATTAAGCTACCAATGGCTTTAGAGTACATCATAGAGTCTCAACGTGAGGCTGAAGCAATTAAGCAGCTTATTGTCAAAGATGCATCATGGCCGATGGTTCATGCATTGACAGGAATGGGAAAGGCAGCATTTCAAGAAATGCGCAAATCACTCAACGCACCAAAAACTATGGGCGGACCACCTAGACGGCTTTCAGACGATGAAGAAGTATTGGTTTGGAATGCGTGGAATACGAGTACGGGTAAATACCCATTAGAGCGTTGTCTTGAGGTTAGCAAGACATTAAATGACATCGCGCTACGGCACCTATGGCCAACATTATCTGCTTGGCTAGAAAACGAATCTAATCCTAAAGTTAAAAGCATTGCATGATAACCGGCTCGGACCAATATCCGGTTATTCATTGCCTTTAAGTCAGCCTAAAACGAATATGTACGCAAATTTGATGGAGAAGCATCTTGCGTACAATATTACTCGCCGCCTTATTGCCAGTCTTTATGACTGGCTGCATAACACTCCCAAGCGTCAAACAACAAACTAAAGCTGTTGCAATAGCCGACGCACAAAAACCAAAACCCAATATTTTTATTGAGCGTTATGACTATGAACCACCTTCTGCCACACAAATTCGAGTTGGACGATACACAAACGCAGATGCAGTAAACACACAGCAGCAAGAAAATCTGCTTGAAGTGGTTATAGACACTGAAATCCCATCAAAAGCTCAAACCGTAGGTGAAGCTATCGAGTTCCTGCTAATGCGCAGTGGATTTTCAATGGCGTCACCCACCATTCAGGGTGGGCACGTTAAACAACTCCTTAGTAAGCCATTACCTCACGCACATCGAAAAATCGGCCCTGTGATGCTTAAAGATGCATTGATGATGCTGGTGGGTAAGGCCTACTGGATGAAAGTCGATCCTGTACACCGACTAATTGCATTCGATACTGTTGAAGAGTTCAAATAATGACTGAAAATAAACAAACACACGATGTTTTTGAAGGTGAGATACCTAGTGATCTTGGTAAAAAGTCAGCACCAATATGGTTCAAGGTTATTGGTCTTGTTGCGATGGTCGGTGTACTTGGTACCGCTGCATTCTTGCTGGAAAGAGATAAGGACTATTTAGTAGAGCCAGGTATTGATATTACTGAGTCAATAACCTCAATAGCAGAGCCTGAGAGCACGGAAATTGAATTAGGAACTGATGACGGTTTAACTCCAGATCCAATCAATATCGATATACCTTCAGCTCAAGATGTTGATGGCGAAACTGAAGTTGACTTGATAGCCATTGAAAATGACGAGAACGCTATAGTTATCACACCGCCAACCCAGTCAAGCAGTGAGTCACCGATTTCCAATTCAGAAACACTAAATGCAGATCTTCAAGAGGAAGTAAGTCAGATAACCTCCAGACTTGATGAAATTGAAGCAAACGAATCAGAGCGAATTACTGTTGTTAGAAGCGGGATAGAACTACACGCACAAAGTGTGGAAAAGCTGAATGACTTAGTGCGCTCATTAGATGGTTTGAAAAAGGAGTTGGCAGCATTAAAAACAGCACCCGTAGCAACCGGCCCCAAACCAGCAACTAACAAGCAAGCCACTCCCCAGGCAGCACCGAACATTCAAGCAAAGCCAACAATACCCAAAAAGACTAATGAGCTTAACCTGATCGGCATTGATTCTTGGGGTGGCGAGCGATTTGCCCAGATTGAATATTCTGGAGAGATTCATCTGCTTGCATCGAATGAAACTATCGGTGGTTGGAGATTGGAAAGTATCGCTAAAGATAGCGTCGTGGTTAAAAACCAAGAAGGGGAGAGCTTTGAACTTAGCATTTAACAAAAACGCACTTATAGTGCTTTTACTGAGTAGCAGCACAGTTTTTGCAGGCAGCACAGCTAGTAGCAATGAAACACGTTCAATAATCACTGAATCAACAACAACTCAAACCGAACAAAAGCATCTTCAGTGGGGCTTATCTGAATCTGAATATGCCAGGTATGAAGAATTGATGGAAGGAGTGAGAGGTAGCATAAGTCCAGACACCATATCTCCTCTGGAGGTATTAGGTATACATGCACAAAACGAAGCTGAACGTAAAAAATATGCTCGCTTGTGGGCCGACATGATGGAGCAAGATACAGAGCGAGTCTTAGCCTTTCAACGTGCCTATGATGAAGCATGGAGAGATAAGGGTAATAAACCACTTATAGATATTGAACAAATTCGCTCTCAATTACCTTCAGTGCCTGAAACCACACCACAACAGCTATCTAACACAACGACAAAAAGAACATTAATTGCCACAAAACTAACTGACTGTGAAGCCTGTGATAAAAAAATCCAGCAGCTGCTCACCATGATGCTGGTGGACCAAAGTCTCCACCTAGATGTTTATTTTAGCGACTCCAGCGACAAAGAAAATAGTGTCATTCGTCAATGGGCCATGGAAAACAGAATCGATGCAGAACTGCTTCGCAACCGTCGTATCACACTAAACCACGGGCAGGCTCTAATGAAGCAGTACCAGCTTGATGAAGGGCAGCTGCCTGCGACATTTAAAGTTGATAACACTGGAGGGGTAAAAAGGGTAGAATAATATTTGATTAATCGAACTTAACCCATATGAAATCAGACGCGACGCCTATTGATTTGAACACTTATCAGAAATTTCTCGACGGCGAAATCGAGAAAGAAGTATCCGACACAAAAATCAATAATGGCACAAGCATTGTTGATGCGGTCAATATAGGTGCGTATTGCTTCTCATGGGGAAGAATAGTCGAACAACTTTCAGGTAGCTTTTTCATCTGGAAATTTCAAATTTCTACTCTTGCCAATAAAACTGATGGCGAGAAAATCAATATACAGCAGCAGATATTCAACTATCTGCAAGCAAAATACCCAGACCACTCCTCAGAGCATGCCATCCTTGTGGCAAGCTTGCATGACCGATGTATCTTCCTCGGCATTAAAGAGGATGCATTCATCATTGCTTCTCCTATGCAATTTGAATATAAAAACCGGATATGGGTTCACACTCATATTCTTAACGAAGATATGTCGGAAATCCTTTCTAACATCACTAGCACTAACAACTAGTCTCGCTCTTCCTTTTTATGCTAACGCTAACAATCAGACAGCAACGGCTATTCCAAAACTCTATGTAAAGATTGCAAGAGAGGAGGGGGTACCAGCCAATCTGTTATATGCGATCTCACGTGCAGAAAGCACTAATCCAAAAATCAAAAGAGTTTGGCCGTGGACAATAAATGTTCGTGGTAAAGGCTATTACTTTCCAACACGTGAAAAAGCCTATGCTGCAATTATGCTATTGCTGGCGAACGACATAACACTAGTCGATATCGGCTTGATGCAAACGAATTGGTACTGGCACAAAGATAAATTAATCGATCCATGGAGAGCATTAGATCCTCAACACAATATTCAAACGGGCGCAAGAATTCTGCGTGAATGCTACGAAAGAAAAACGGATTGGGTCTATTGTGCAGGCGAATACCATACAAGAAGCAATACTCCTGAACGGGCTGCTCGTGCTAAAAAATATCAGAAAAATGTACTAGCCTATCTGCAGGCAACTAAATGAGCAGATATCTCGTATTCACACTTCTGCTTTTATGCAACATCGCTACACAAGCAGGGCCAAAAGTAGTATTTGATTCTGGACGGACCATTAGTTCAGATAAGTACCTTTCAGAGCTTCAATCTGAACCAGCACCCAAACAAAAACCCAACATTGCCAAACTGGCCACGCCTAATACGCCTGAAATGTCGGTGGGTAGAGTTACTAAACGCACCGTATCACTTCCATATTTACCAAGCCCTTTATTTCTTGTCGGTGCAGACAATATTTCGATCCAATGGCTTAACAAGCATAGGCAGGCACTAATCAAAGCCGGAGCAGTGGGCTTGATTGTCAATTCCGCTTCTGCTTCAGACCTACAAGCTGTTATACGTGCTGCTAATGGCCTTCAAGTTTCACCTGCATCAGGAAGTGACCTGGCTAAACAATTTAATCTTAAACATTACCCTGTCTTGATCACTCGTACGCAGATTGCCCAATGAAGCAAAAACATACTCTGGAAATTCTTCTTCGACCAAAAGTTGAGATCTGGTCAGCGACAATATCGACCACCGGTGCAGCAATGGCTTTTTTAGCACCGTGGTCGTTAATGATGACTCCCTCAGTAGCTTACGGTGTAGGGGGCATTCTCACCTACAACGCATATCGTAATTTCAGAGACTTCGTACTACTCTCAAAGTATCAAAAAGGCCTTCGCCGGCAAGTTCTTTTTAAAATGGCACCAACCGATATCCCCGTCAGCCGGAAATATCTGTTCTATGGACTTGGCTTTCGATGGGGACAGAGACATGCTCAACGGTTGAAGGACACTCGTGACCCTGCCGCCAGCAAGTACATTAATCCTGGTTATCTTTACAGATTGGCTAGGCGTAAAGAGCTAGAGTGGGAATCATCTCCCCGTCTTTCCAAAGTGGCAGAACTACTCAATCGTGACTCCAAATATAACCCTGTCAGACCATTACCCCCTATTGGTGGTGAACCTCAGATTCATGGTGTAGGTGGGCATGAAGAGCCAGTCGTTTCGCTGCTATCAGAAAGAAACGCGCACACACTCGTATTAGGCACTACTCGCGTTGGTAAGACACGTCTTGCCGAGATACTGATAACACAAGATATTCGTCGCGGCGATATCACAATTGTTTTCGACCCAAAAGGTGATGCAGAACTCATGCGAAGAGTCATCGCTGAGTGCAAAGCGGCTGGTCGTGAAGATGATTTAGTGGTGTTTCACCTGGGCTTTCCAGACATTTCATCTCGATACAATGGTATTGGTCATTTCAGTCGCGTAACAGAGGTTGCAACCAGGACAGCCAATCAGCTCGATAGTGGTGGCAGTTCTAATGTCTTTAGAGAATTCTTCTGGCGGTTTACCAACATCATTGCACAGGCGCTGGTAGCGCTCGGACGTAGACCAGACTATGCACAACTCGCACAGCATATTCAAAGCATTGATGACCTACTCATTGATTATTACGAAGTCTGGCTAAGTGGCGTTGCTGAGCCGAACTGGGAAAAACATGTTAAGGAAATAGCAGAAAACCTGAACGACAAAATGCTACCCATGAGCTTGCGCGGCAAAAACAAAAGAGCCAATGCCATGATTAAGTATGCACAGGATAGAAAGTTATTTGATGCGGTTGCGATGGGACTACGCTCCACCTTTGAATACGATAAGACCTACTTCGATAAAATCGTGGCCAGTGGTCTGCCATTGCTGGAAAAACTCATATCTGGACGCATTGCCGAACTGATATCTCCGGCATATAACGACTCTGAAGACAACCGCCCCGTATTTAGCTGGGGTCAGGTTATTAGGCAGAAGAAAGTGGTTTATATAGGACTTGACGCACTTCAAGACATGGCAATAGCCGGGACGGTGGGTAACACCATGTTTGCCGATTTAGTTTCGACTGCTGGTGAAATCTATAAACACGGTACCGAGCTGGGCTTTCACAACCAAGACACATCTTCAGGTAGCAAAGTGGCAATTAATGTCCATGCAGATGAAGTTAATGAGCTTATGGGTGATGAATTCTTGCCAATGCTCAACAAAGGCGGTGGGGCAGGACTACAGATCACTGCTTATACACAAACAATGTCGGACATTATCGTAAAACTGGGTGATCAAGCGAAAGCCGGTCAGGCACTTGGTAACTTTGGAACCATTGTCACCTTCCGAGTAAAAGAGCTGGCTACTGCAGAGTTATTTACAGAGCAGCTGCCTATGGTTGAGGTTGCTGCAGCTACCGAAGTCACCGGGTCGTCTGATAATGTAGATATTGACTCTGATGTAGATTTCACCTCCAGCGCCCAAGACCGTATCACCTTCACCGAAGCCCCGCTTTTGTCTCCTGCCACGATTATGGCACTGCCGAAAGGGCAGGCATTCATTCTGACTGGTGGGGGGCAGCTATGGAAAATTAGGGTGCCGCTGGCGGACTCCAAAAACGATCTCTATATGACATCAAACTTTGATGAGATGGCAGAGGACATGGCTGCTTCTTACCGTACCGGAGAGTCATGGTGGATTGAGTAAATGGCACAAGATAATCACCCACGCTCAAACAAAGGTTTTATCAGTACTTGGATATCTCGAATACTCACGATGATTGTCTGGCTTTTATTGGCTTTACTTATGTCAATAATCACAGAATGGATAGGCATGAATACTTCTTGGCGAGATGAGGGGGTCAATCATAGCCGGGATATGGTGAAGACTGAGCTTTCCTATCTAAACAAAGACTTTCAGCAAAGCTTACTCGTACAAAGACCAGTTGAATATGCTGAGAGAATTGCTGCAAAAATGCACGATGTCATGTACGTCAAAACAGGAATTATGGGAGTTCTATCGAATATTTTTCGTGACACTACAGCAGGTGATGTGACTAGAGTCATCGCTGAGCATGTCTTGGCTGCAGTATATGTTACTCAGGTATTTGCTATACGACTGGCCATCCTAACGCTTGCATTACCGGCTTTTCTTATATTCGCTGTTGTTGGATCTGTAGAAGGTTTGGTTCAGCGTGATATCCGAAAATGGTCAGTTGGTCGTGAACATGCAAGCTTATATCATCACGCAAAACGCTGGATTCCAATATGTTTCATCGCACCGTGGGTTGTATATCTCGCGTTCCCAATATCGGTACACCCTAACGCTGTAATCCTACCATTTGCCTTATTTTTCGGCGTTGGTATCTTCATGGTTACCTATCTATTTAAGAAATATATTTAGTAACCGGCTCGGACCAATATCCGGTTATTCATTGTCTCGAACGAGGGGCTTGGGCAGACTTTCACTCACACAAAGTTAATGTCGTGAGAAATGACCAAAATGCTAAAGCCCCTTTTCCTTGTTGCAACCATTGCTTTTACATCTGTTGCTAATGCTAGCAACTTTGCAGAGCGTGAAAGTCTAGCAAAATTAGTCCATGAACTTGACGGCCTAAGTGCTCTCGTTGATGAAGCTCAAGGACGTGCAAATCCAGATAATCGTATTCGCTTTCAATACAACCAACTTCGTAAAGATCTCATGATGATGCGTCTTGGTATTCAAGAGCATCTAGATGGCCCAACCATCGAACCACGAAACTATGCACCGCTATCCGGCGATTACCGGAGATAACTTATGGAAGCAAACTCAAAACAAGCCCAAAGCTTCCTGAATGCCACTGGCGTTTCTATGCCTGATATGGCTCTGCTGCTTGGCGGTCTAGTTGTCGCGGCTGTCATGCTATGGAGTGCCTGGGTAACACTTTCTTATTACCAACAATGGGCATCAAAAAAAAACGATGTCTCCTTTTACGACGTAATCGCCAGTGGCATTCGAGCCGCTGTCCTCTTATCACTCATTCTTTTTATCGTTTCTTAGCGAGGAGACTCCAATGAAAAAAACCCTTTCAACCGTTGCAGCGCTTTACCTACTGCTTTGCCAGAACGCCTACGCGAGACTTCCTACCGCTGTACCACCATCAAGTGGCGATGCTCAAGGCAACTGGTTAGAGCTGTTTAAAGGTTACCTCAAAGACGCAGCCATAATTGGAGGTTTAGCTTTATCAGTTTGTGGCTTTTTATGGCTGGCTTGGATTGCACTATCAGACATTAACCAAGCGCGTAATGGTAGAAAAGAATGGGGCGAAGTCGGTGTAACCGTCATCGTGGGCGCTGCGGTATTCATGTATGTTTCTTACCTGCTTGCTCAAGCAGCTGGCGTTTTTTAATGAATGACTCAGCAGAAATTCTTGCTGACAGGCTCAATAACGAGCCACCGATATTTCGTGGCCTCTCAAACTCAGAGCTGGGCATGGTATTAAAAGTCGGGGCGCTTTTCTGGGTGCCAACCTGCCTAATTGTTGCAACCATTTTAGGTAAAACAATGATGGGGATGGGTGCTGCTATGGTCATGCTCTTAATAACTATCTTAGTCAGTGGTTCGCTGTTTCAAAGAATTAAGCGAGGTAGACCTGACTACTATTATCAACATTACCTCATGCTCCGTGATGTGTTCCTTCGCTTGAAAATCAATACGAAGAACCATCGCGTTATTCGCTATACAGGTACCTGGGGAGTCGGACGTACAGATGGTGAGTAAATATCGAGGCGAAGTAGACAATCTCAAATCTCACATCACAACGCTCCGTGTTGTGATTGGAATAGTAGTTCTTTTTTGCTTTTTATTCTGGAATTCAGCCAATAAAGCGCGTGATGTTCAACGGGTATTCATACCACCTGATATTCGTGCTGGGTCAACAATCACGCTAAATCAAGTGCCTGCAACCACAGCCTATAGCTTTGCTATCAGCATTTTCAGTTTCCTCAACACATGGCTTGAAGATGGTTCCGTCGAATATCCGTCACGAGTTGGTGAACTGAGCGCTTATCTTACTCCTAGATATACGCAATGGCTTAAGGAGGACATTCTGCGTCGTAGTGGCCGTGGAGAGTTAGACAGAAGAACAAGAACCGTCACTGTGATCAACGAAATGGCATACGACGACGAAAGGGTAGAAATCATTAACGAAAACAACTTTGTCGTCTGGCTCGACCTCAGAATAAAAGAAACACATCGCGGAGTAGACATCAAGACGGTAGATATTCGCTATCCAATTAAAGTAGTAAGAAGCGATATCAGTCTCGATTTTAATCCTTGGGGGCTACAGCTCGACGGCTTTCATGGCAATCCAACAAGAATTCCAAAAACGGTAAATGAATAATGAAGTGCTTTATATCAATCTTCACGGTTCTGTTTGCATTTGCATTTTTCCCTACGAAACCTTTTGCTGATGAAAAAGTGGTTTGGGATAAAACGCCCATTAAAGTGATCTTAAAGCCCAACACTGAAAAGATGGTGGTATTCCCATTAAAGAGTGTTCGAGCCAAAATCCCTGCAGCCATTGCAAGTTCACTTACAACTCTCTCGGTCAATGGCGTTATCTACTGGGAGGCCAGTGAAGAATTCACAGACAAACGAATTCTAGTCCAGGACGCAGCCACACAAAAAACGATTGTGATTCATCTTTCATCCAATGAACAGCACGGTACAGATGAGCAAGTAACAGTTCTTTTTCCTGAAGCAAAAACTGAGTCATCGACATCAACATCTGCAAGCACTGAAAAACAAGAGCCTCTGCGTCATGGTTATGAAACATTGACGCGTGTTGCTGCTCAGCATCTCTATGCACCAGAACGTCTCATTCATGTTCCAGAAGGAATGCATCGAATAAATGTTGCACAACAATCTGACAGTCACCTAATTCGTGGCCATATAACAGAAATGACACCGGTTATTTCTTTCTCAAATGCTGGCCTGTACATCACCGCTGTAAAACTAGTTAACAAACAGAAAGAGAAAGCGATCTTAGATCCACGCGACATTCGTGGAAAATGGCTTGCTGCCACTTTTCAACATGCAACATTGGGCGCGGCAGGTGAAATAACAGACACAACGGCTGTTTATCTTATTTCCGACAGACCATTTTGGGAGTCTTTCTAGTGGCTGGAAAAATGACGAATAAACTTATTCCAATCATTGCTATAGGTTTTGTCGTACTAGTTATCGCTGTGGTGGCAAATAATTCAGATAAAGAAGCCGCCAATGAGATGCAAGAAAGAATTGGTGGCCAACTTGTTCCTGACGGTGACACGACTGAAGACACGCTTAGAACCCTGACATCTTTAGTTCAGGAAATGCGTGAAGAAAATGACAGGCTAATAGCCGAACAAGCTCAGATTAAGGAGGAGCTAGCTAAACGTCCCACTGAGAACACGAATACTAACTCTACTCTCGATGTTTTGATGGAACGTGTTGATTTATTAACACAACGTCAGAACGATACGCCGCCACCTGAGCTTGATTTTGACACGGACTTTGTAATCCCAGACATTCAACCACAGGGAGATGTATGGGTAGAACCAGTAGATAGCAAAATGCCTGATGAAGAGGGCGGGATGCTCAATACCTCTTTCAGCCCTTCCAGCTCGGTTGATTCTGCCTCTGACATTCTCGGTGATACAAGCGCATTAAACAATAGCGTAGGTCAAACGATTACGGGCGGTTCCAATCAAGACATCATTATTGAGCCTGTTTATACCGTTCCACGGAACTCAACATTAATTGGCTCTACCGCTATGACAGCCTTAATGGGCCGTGTGCCTATCAATGGAACAGTAGAAGATCCATACCCCGTAAAAATTATTGTAGGACGTGAAAACCTGACAGCAAATGGCATGGAACTGCCTGAAGTAAATCACATGATCTTTTCAGGTACTGCAACTGGTGACTGGACGCTTTCATGCGTTCGAGCCGACATGACATCCGTTACATATGTTTTCGACGACGGAACAATCCAAACGTTGAGCGTTGGTGACCAAGAACTTCAAAACAACAACAGTACTGGCAACATTAATCGTCTTGCATGGATTTCTGATAATCGCGGTATTCCATGCGTCTCAGGACGCAGAATCTCTAATGCAGCCACCTTTCTTGCTGGCTCAATCTTCGCTCAGGGTATAGAAGCCGGAGCAAAAGCCGTTGCAGACGCTGAGACCACAAGAATTGTCTCCTCACAAGGAGATACCACTGAATCAGTTACCGGCGATGCAGTCCGCAATGCTGGATATGAAACTTTATCTGGAGGTGGGTCAGCAATTAGTGAATGGCTAGAGAAACGTCAACAACAGACATTCGATGTGATTTATGTCGATACCGGCTCAAACGTCGCTATCCACATCGATGCTGAATTACCAATTAATTACAAACCAAATGGCAGGAAATTAAGACATGCGCGTAACAGTAGCCAAGATAGTCATCGTTACCTTGATTAGTCTGTTAACAGCTTGTGCATCTCAAACAAAAGATGACTTGCTACCTCAGACAGGCCCAACTATGGAAGAGGTCTATCGAAATCACGAAAACAATTTGTCAGCCGGCACTTCAAACGGACAGTCGGCCTTTGCACGTATTCGTGAACGACAAGCTGGAAACTATGATGCGGATCTGGATGGATACACTCGCGATGCAAACCGAGAAATCCAACAACAATTCCCTAGATTACCTAATCCAACATTAGTGATGTTCGTGTATTCACACCTTTCGACATCTTCCCGTTTGCCGGTACCGGGTTATTCGACAGCCTTTCCATTGTACGAACGTACTGAATACGCATTGCCTGGTGAAATGTAATGTTAAAGAGCTTATTTGCAAAAAGCACAGCATCTTCAGTTCCTCCACTCACTAAAGAGGATGTTCGTAAGGATTACAGTGAGCAACCATCATTTACTAACCTGCTCCCATGGAGAGAATACGATAGCGAGAACCAAGTATTTCTTCTTGAAGATGGAAAGGGGATTGGCGCGCTTTTTGAGATAGAGCCAGTAGGTGTAGAAGCCAAAACTGAAGATTACATTCTCGAAATTCAGGACAAGCTTCAAGCGACAATCACTGAAACAATTCCTGAAGACAACATTGCACCTTGGACATTACAGTTTTTTGTTCAAGATGAATTAAGTGTTCGTACACTTACCGATCAAATCAGAGAGTATGCACATCCACGTGCAGTTGATACACCATATACAAAACACTTTCTTAAAGTAATGGATGAGCATTTACGTCAGGTAGGCCAACCTAACGGTCTGTTCCATGATGAAGTTGTTACTGGCGGACGCTGGCAAGGTAAAAGACGCAAAGTGCGTATGTGCCTATATCGGTATTTCCCAGAAAACTACAAATCTGACTACGACAGAGATGTGCGTGAGCTTGGCAGAATTCGTAAACGTCTGATGACTCAGTTTACTGGCATTGGCGTGAAAACCAGAGTTGCTGGCGGTAAAGAGTTATATGAATGGATGCTGCGATGGTTAAATCCTAAACCAGTCTTAACGAAAGGTGATTGTGAAGAACTACTAAAAGCAGCTCCATATCCTGGTGATACAGATCTTGCTTATGGGTACGATCTAGCTGAACAATTATCTCTGTCACGTCCAAGCTCAGATGCCGAGAAAGGGATCTGGTATTTCGATGGAATGCCCCATACAGCCATAAGCGTTCAAGCTTTACGCCGCGTACCGAAAAATGGGGTATTCACCGCAGAGAGAAGTGCCGGTGAACATACTTTTGCTATGTTTGACCGGATGCCGGAAGGCACGGTCATGTCAATGAGCATTGAGATAAAGCCTCGTGACCAGGTGCTTAACCATCTTGGTCGCATTATGCGATCTGCTGTAGGTGACAATGCTGAAGCTGAACTTGCTCAGCAAGAAGCCAAAACTGCGCAACATGAGCTAGCGAAGAACAACACGCTTTATCCTGTTTATATCAGCTTCCTGACACGAGCAGACAATATTGAAAAGCTTGATGATGCGGTTTCTGTAATTGAGTCCCTGTTACTTAGTAATAACCTGCAACCGATTGCTGAAAATCAAGATCTGCTTAAGCAAGATATGTATATCCGCAGTCTGCCCATGAAGTTCGATAGCTTAATGGTACAAAAGAAGCAACGTCGCTCAAGATTGGTTTTCTCAAGACACATTGCATCTCTGCTTCCGGTCTATGGACGCTCAAAAGGCACAGACCATCCTGGCCTGAGTTATTTCAATCGTGGTGGTGAACCACTTCTAGTCGATCCATTTAACAAATACGATCGTAAAAAGAATGCACATGCCTTAATAATCGGTCCTACAGGGGCAGGTAAATCTGCGACCTTGGTAGACGCTGTAATGAAAATTACTGCCGTCCATCGACCACGAATATTCATTGTTGAAGCCGGTGACTCATTTGGACTTCTGGGTGAGTACATGATTAAGCATGGCTTAACCGTTAATCAAATATCAGTAACTCCTAGCGCGGATATTTCGCTCCCGCCATTTACTAATGCTATGAAACTTCTCGATCTGTCAGAAGATGAAATTGTGACAGATGAATATGGCGAGGAGGTCGACATTGAAGATGAGGATGAAGATCGCGATTACTTAGGTGAAATGGAACTGGCTGCTCGCGTCATGATTACCGGCGGAGAGAAAAAAGAAGATGATTTACTACATCGTGCTGACAGGCTGGTTATCAGAAAAGCTATTTATCGTGCTGCACAGACTGTCAAAGATGCTGGCCGTGACCATGTACTGACAGAAGATGTCGTTAAGGCCATGCGCCACACGGAAGACCTAGATCACAACAGGACGGCTCGTGCTATTGAAATGGCAGATGCTATGGAGCTGTACTGCAGTGGTATTGAAGGGAAACTTTTCAACAGACCAGGTACAGAGTGGCCTGATGTTGATATCACCATTTTCGATATGGGCATTCTCGCCCGCGAAGGCTATGAAGATAAGCTAACGGTTGCTTATATGAGCCTGATGAATCATGTCCACGCTTTAGTTGAGCGTGAACAGCATGAAGGCCGTCCAACACTGATGCTTACAGACGAAGGCCATATCATCACCAAGAATGCCATATTGGCACCTTACATCATCAAAATCGTAAAAATGTGGCGGAAGCTTGGCGCGTGGTTCTGGATCGCAACACAAAATCTTGCTGATTTCCCGGACGATAGCAGGCGAATGCTAACAATGCTTGAGTGGTGGATCTGTCTTGTGATGGAACGAGATGAAGTCAACCAGATTTCTCGTTTCAAAGATCTAACCAAAGAACAGGAGGCAAAGCTGCTGGCGGCACGTAAATCAGATCGGCAGTACACCGAGGGAGTCATTCTCACTGATATTCTCGATCCACTTTTTAGGGCTATCCCGCCAGCGATCGCTTTATCACTTGCCATGACCGAGCAACACGAAAAGGCTGAGCGCCGTGAAATCATGCAAGAAACAGGCTGTGATCGCGTAGGTGCAGCTGAAATAGTCGCTGAAAAAATCAAAGAAGCACGACGAAAACATAGCTTGGAGGCTACCAATGCATAAGCTCGCACTCATTGCAGTCACCTTGTTCACAACCACGGCTAATGCAAACCAACTTATCGTAGAGGCTTTCTACGATAAAGACACTCGGCTTCTGAATGTACAAATGGCAGAGAGAATTGCAAATGTTAAGGCATACGATCTTAGTGCTCCAGACCAGTTTGAAAAGCAATTGAGTGAAGGGCTTTCTTCCGATCCGACCTTAGCTCAAAAACAGGCCAAAGAGCGAATTGAGCAGCACGGCAATGAAATACAACATCAGTTGATGGCTGCCTACGAAGGCGCGCTTATAGCGATGAAATATGAAATCAAAAAAATACCTGCAATCGTATTTAATGGTGGGGAGTATGTCATTTATGGTGTGACTGACGTTAATAAAGCTATCAGCATGTATAAAAAGCAGGTGGCTCAATAATGAAAACCGTCTTTGCCGCTACCTTCGCAGCTATGTTTACTGTCTCAGCATATGCAGAAACCAAAACTATAAATACAGCAGATATTGTGGCTTCTGCAATGAGCGCGTCCTGCATCGACTACCGGCTGGTAGGGGTTTGCTTCTGGCTAAGGTGCTCGGGAAATAGCTGTGATGTTGAAACCTCACCCAAAATTGGTCATCACAACCCTGATCTAGTTGTTAGCGCTCATAACGGCATTGGCAATAATCCTTGGGAAGAAGCAAACGGCATCGTGGGCAGCGTTTCTCAATCAGCTGTCGGCTCACTTATCAATAAAGCCGCATCCATTTCAGCTGGTAGTAATCAAACAACTAAAGGAACGGACCTTAATACGCTCAAGTTTAAGTCAAGCGATGCTATTGGTCATCCAGTTACTTCCATTTCATTTAGTTACAGCTGCCCATCACAAGCTACAGCATTTAATCCTTATTTCGTATCTGGAACAGATTCTATTGCCTGGCGTCTCGGCATTCCTGAATCAGCCTATCCATCTGCACTAATTCCAGGAATAAGAGAGATTGGTAGCTTTCCAATCAACACATGGGGTTCTGTATATCCACGAAGCGGATTCATCAGCCAATCGTCAGATGCTAAAGCAGGTGCCGTAATAGCTCAGAGGGTAGGAGATATTGTTACGCGTTCAGGCCAGCCTCACGTATATCAGTCGTTATCTGGAACACCAGGTTACAACGGTCGCATATGGCCTCCAAGTGGCTTAGAAGAAAACACAGATAAAAATGGCAAGTGGCAAATGCTTGTTCCAGAAACATCTAAAAGCTGCACTGTATTTGGTGAGAACGACACTACCTCCTTAGCTGGTTGGGATGGTAATGGCAATAACGCTTCAACCGGCAACTATGCATGGACCCTTTGGCGTCCCTATCAATGCTGCGAACGAAAGGGACAGTTTTTCCTGTACAGCATCAACTTCATGTCATACCCATAAGGAACGCATTGTGAAACTGAAATATCTAGCTATTACTACCGCCTTAATATGCTCTGGTAATTCGTATGCTTATAACCTGCAGATACCTGATTCAAATGCAGCTTGGTATTACGGTGTTGGCGGTCAAAGGGCTATGACAGCCCCTGCATCACCTATAACTAACAGTATTATTCTCGGTGGATCACTAGACTGGGGTAGTGGCTTTAACTGTAGCGCATTCGACCCTACGCTTGGCATAGCAAATACATTAAACCAAGTTAAAAGCGGTGCTGACGCCATTCAACAACAGGTTACAGATGCTGCCACTGGTGCAATTGCTTCACTTCCATTACTGATGTTGCAGCGTGCGAATCCTGGCTTGTATGAGCTACTTATGAATAGCATGGCAAGGGCAGAGCAAGGGGTTCGTGTTTCTACTCAGAGCTGCCAACAAATGCAACAAACCATTTCTCAGGGTGGAAGCCCGTTTGAGGGCTGGATAGATATTTCCCGGACACAAGATTGGCAAGGCCAGATGGGAGGCGGTGGATACCGAACCGCTTCTGTAGATGTTGTCCAGGCACAGCAAAACGTAGAAAAAAACAATGGCGATAATGGTGTGACCTGGGTAGGTGGCACCAAAGCTGGTGGTCGAGGTCAGCGACCTATCGACATACCATCTGACATAGTGAAAGCGGGCTATAACCAATCTTTAAATCGTGATGCAAATTCAAACGCTATTGCACCTCAAAATGGCAGTAGAGTCAGTGAGCTTTGGGAGTCTCCTGAAGAATTGATGAGCTTTAGCCGTTCCCTACTTGGCGAAGAGAAGGTACGTACATATTCTGATCGACCAACAGAAACGATGCCAGCCCGTGGCATGTCCTTTGAAATCAATAAAGAGGTCGAGCGTTTAACGCCAATCTTCGATGATCTCATTAACGGTAATTTAGAAATGTCCGGTGATAATCTGCTGTCAATCTCTACTCCAAGCGTTGTTATTACTTCTGGGACTATTCAGGCTTTAAGAAAGCTGTCTCCTGCAGAACAAAACATTCTAAAAGGCCGTTTAATTCAGGAAGTAGCGACCGCTCGTGTCATTGAAATGTCATTAATGCTTCTCCGACTATTGTTCTCTGGCGCACAAGAACCAAACGTGTCACAAAACGGGCCGGCTCAGGAAGCAGCTCAAAAATACTCAGCACGCCTGCAGCAATCCATTGATGACACATTATTTGAGCATGAGATGAACAAGCGCCTTGCTGCTGCAACGTCACAAACAATTAAAGATGTTGAAGCCATGAAAGTACGTGTTGGAAACTCAACTAGCAACCCAACACCGCGCACCAATTTACCGAATGACACTATCAGTTCAGAGAATGACTAATGGCCATAATAAGTAGATCACGTCGTTTTCTTAAAAAGTCATTGCTGTGGTTAGCAGGTATTACTGTCGCTCTAATAGTTATTCTTGGACTGCTAAATGTAGCTGCACAGACACATCAAGAAGTGGCCTACTTTGTACAAACCATGAGTAGCTTTGAATCTGTAGCACGATATATACGATGGGGATTTCTTGGTGCAGTAATTATGTTCTGGGATCAGATTGCTGAATTGTATGGAAAAGCCAAAGGTTTTGATGATGTTCAAATACAAAGAGCCCAAGCAATGCGTTGGCGTGTAGCCGTATTTATAATCGCCTTCGAGTTTGTCGTAGTCGAAGCCGTACCAGCACGATTGATGAGTTAAACACTATGTCAACAGGTAGCTTTATTGAAATGTTTATGACCACTTTCGGGTGGCATTTATACGAGATCGTATGGGGGGTCATATCTAGTACTGGACTTGCTTATTTACCATTTTTTGCTGTAATCATTGACAATGTTGTTAAACCGATTGAGAGCCAGGAAGCCAAAGCAGCAGCCGTAACATCACTCAGACGTGTAGAGATAGATATAATCCGTTTGATTATCATGATGATGCTCGCTGTGTCACCGTATATGACTATTCAGTACGGTGCAATCAGTTACACAAAGGCATGCCAAACTGAATCAGGCACACCGGGCAGTACCGTGACTGCTGGAAACTCGGGAACTCGATTTGATGAGATATTTAAACCTAACTTACTAAATAATCAGGAAGCGAAAGTACCACCATGGTTTTATATCGTTATGTCAGTGTCGGGAGGTATTAACGATGCTGTTATAACTAGACTGCCTTGTGAGATTAACATGCGTCAGGTGGAATATGAACTATCTACTATTCTCATATCTGATCCACATCTTAAACGTCAAACACAACGCTTTGTGACGGAATGCTTTAAACCTGCGGTAGCTGATTTCTATAATAATCATAGAGAATTGCCCGACAGTATTGACGTTACAGACATAGCATGGCCGGGCTCTCAATATTTCAATAATAATTTCTACCAAACTGAATATGCAAAGCATCCTGTTTCTGGTTTTGAGTTTGACACAAATCGGCAGAGTGATAATGCACATGCAACTGCAAACCAAAACAACGTTACACCTCAAAATGGATATCCTAGCTGTCACGAATGGTGGAATGATAGTTCAGTAGGGATAAGGGAGGGGCTTTCAGAAGAATTCCCAGCTTCTATATGGGATAGATTTGGCACTATGGCATTCTCTTCGTCAGATGAACTAGAGAATGCAGCCATTCGCGAGATGCTAAGAAACGAAGGTAAATCTATTTATGATGGACTCAATGTTGGTGGTAGCACCACTATTGATATAGGTCTAGGTGATATTTTATCTATGTCTGCACTTGACCTTGCTGGAGATGTATTTGGAGGAACAGCAGGTACAGCAGGAGCAAAGGTTGCTGAAGTTCTCATACAGCCAGCAGTTTTTATGGTGAAACAGATGGCACCTTACATACAAGCAACAATGCTTATGGCGACGTACTTCTTACTCCCTTGGGTTTTACTGGTTGGTAACTACTCCTGGAGCACTATTAAGACTGCAACAATTACAATATTCGCAATTAAATTCTGGACTACTATATGGGCAGTTACAGACTTTTTAGATAGCAATCTTCAGCAGGTTATACTCGGCGCGCGTGATTCTAACTTTATTCATGAAATGCTCAGTCATCAAAACTGGATGCTTGACTCAATCATTGACCTATTAGTTTTAGCGCTCTACATGGCACTGCCTTACTACTTTCTATCTATTCTAGGGTGGGGTGGAGAGCGTGGCGCTAGCGCAGCTAGCTCTGCATCAACTGCAGCAGGCAATGAAGCTAAAGGTGCAGGTAATCAGGGTACAGAGATGGCTAAAAACGCGGTAACAAAATAATCAAAAATGGAGGCTCTAGTAAGGGCCTCCATTGATACGACGTGATTTATCTTCGTATGATTCATAACCATGATATCCGTAAGGTGAGCCACCATTGTAACGAGCTGACCTTGTGCTCGCAGCAAGACGTAGAAACCATGCGAAAGCCTTCCAAGCAAAAGATGCTGAGATGACGGTGGCAATAAGCAAATAATGAACTACGCGACCTTCAACTGATTCTCTGGCTCTTTGACGGCAATCTACACTCAGTAATGTCATTAATACCAACATAACTTGGAGAATTAATAATCCAACTGAAAACCAAGCCATACCTTTCAAAAGGTCTCTAGAAATCTCAGTATGTAGCAAGAAAGACCAGACAAAGGTTAATAACATGGTAACGATAGGCAAATATTTAACAAAGCCTCTTGCTTTGAACGGAATTGTTAGCTCATCTGCACCGCGAGTCACTTTAAAGTAAAGCATTGACAACCAGACTGATACAACGGCAAATCCAGCTGTAAAAATTATCGCTAAAAGAAGCATATCTATAATTGGCATTTTTAGGTCCTTTTTTGTTGTTCTCACCCGTGCATGGAGCAACTAAAAAGACATGTATGCCAAGGAAGATGCACCAAGATGTCCGTTTTAACTCAGGATGAACTTACATTAAGTCTATAACGCTTTTCTAATAGCGCAAGTAATGAGCGCACAATAAGTAAAAAGCTCTTAAACAAGTGTCTATCGGTTCATACTTTTGACTCATTGCAGCATGGCATCAGCTTGATTAGTGACGATTTAGCCGATATTATCATCCTATCTTTGTAGCTAATACATTAGCTGCGAGAAGTGTCGCAACCACTATACGTTGCGCTCAATTACATCCGTTCAATGACCGGTTGTAATCTAATAACCACGCTTCCAAGGAAGCGTGGATAGCATCAACCCATAAGGGGATTTATCTCTCCTTATGGGGGCGATCTTTCTCTATGGGTTGTATTTATCACTTTGAGGAGAAAGAAAGATGCAAGATATTATTCCTACGTTACTGGCGATTGCCTTTTTTGTTTTTTGCTACGACCAAAAAGTAATCGCCTCACTTCAACGACAAGGTAAATATGATCCCGACACACACCAAACGGTAATGTCGAGAATGTTTTTTGTGCCATTTAAGTTGTTGTTAAGTCGTAATCTCCCTGCCTTGTTGCAACCGTCACGGAACATAACTACTTGGAAGCCTGAAGGCGATTTGAGTGAGTTTAGTTACAACACGACCGTATGTATGAATAAGCTAGGGAAAAAAGTACGTCTTTCGCACTTTTTCGATGACAGCCAGCATGCCTGGTACAAAATCGAGAAAATTAATGGAAGTGGTATTCCGGTTGAATCTCCAAGATTTGAACCTGCATCGGTAACGTTCGATGTTAAAAAGCTACAATACCTGTAGACAAGCCAGCCTCACTTCATTGAAGTGAGGCTTTTTTTGCCTCACGGAAACATAACCGGCATCGATCAATATCCGGTTAAACCTACACATTTCTCGCACAACCATCTAAATTTGCCGAACTACTCTACGGAGAAATCCATGTTTGGCCGTCGAAAAACCACTTTACTAGCACCATCAACATCTATTCCTGCTGATGGAATCCCATTTCTTACTGCTAAAGACCTACTTGCCCCTCATTCATTGCTGATTAAAAAGATCCGCAATGATGCCGGTTGTACACGAGCATATTTTGATAGCTATTACTTGCCGGCAATAGAGCGTCTGGCAGAAATGCTTCAGCTTCGTCCGTTTGGTCATGAAGGGGAGTACGCAAAAAAGGGTGGCGCAATTGAAGTTGCTATTAAGCGTGTAGCATTGACCTTAAAGCTTCGACTGGGAACACTGCTGCCACTAAAATGTAAGCCAGAGGAAATATCACATCGAGGTGAGTGTTGGACATATGGCTTATTTGTTGCCGCACTCCTTCGAGACTTTGGTGGGCAAATGCTGGGTGTGAAGATCATTGGCTTTGCCAAAAATGATAAACCTGCCGGTGAGTGGCAGTGCTGGAAACACCGTATCGATGAATTCAATCATTATCGCATGAGAAAAGTACCAGGGATTACACGCTCACTGTCCTATACAAGCACCGTACTTCATATCAGGGATATTGTCCCCACAGAAGGCATTGAGTGGATATATGGTGACCATGAGCTTATGGACTGCATGTTAGATATTCTAGCGGGTGGCCATAAAATCCAAGACAATCCGTTGTACTCGATCATTGTCAGAGCCACATCTACTTTGCGTGATGAAATCTCTTTTGAAGCAGCACTGATCCAAGCCGAAAAGGCCAACAAACCTAGAGACAATCCGGCCCCATCAAGTGAGCAGATTGACAAAGAGACTGGTGAATTCATTAAAACCACGCCTGTTAAACCACAACAAGCAGCAAAAGAACCAGCTCCGAAACAAAGCAGTCACGCTCCAGTAGAGCCTATACCGTCAAATCAAATAGACTCCATGCCACCTGAGATGGAAGAACCACCACAGAATATTGATGATTATCCGCCAGAGCATGATGACGAAATCACTGCGAAAAACTTTGTGGCCAGACTCAAGGTGGATATTCAAAAGAAACGTATCACGTCCGAATATGCCAAGCAGGAAGGCAATACCATAAAAGTGAAATACCCCACTACATTCAGAAGCTACACGGACAGTCCTTCAGACCTTCTAAACGAGCTGCGTCTAATAGGTGCCATACAAGATGAGGGACCGATTAAAGGCATATCTACTGATAGAGTAATTGTACTCAAGGGGTAAATTGCCATCATTTCCGGTTAAGCGTAATATTGAATTACAGATTCTGCGTACTTGAGTATTCAAGTACCTGAAGTGCCACAGCTGCTTAAATGCTGTGCTCAATAGATGCTAACTTCGGTTAGTATCCTGCAAAATGTAACTGTTACTAAGGTGGCAGATTACCTCAACCCTGAAGGGAGAATGTTTCTCCTTTCAGGGGCGGCGTTCTCCCTTTTTTATTTGGAGAGTGCCTATGAGGCTTAACTTTAAATCGGTACAAGATGACATCAGGAAAATAGCTATTGCTGTATTTCTTGCTGCTTTGATTAGTGTGCTGGTCAATGACAAATGATTTAGCGATTTTATTTGGCCAATAATGTTTTCAGTATGTACCTGGCTCCTTGGTATAATTGAGGCACCATGTTCTGAAAAACCTAAAACGAAGGAGGAGGAAAAATGAACCTCACAATAGCTTCTGGCATCATTTTTCTTGTGTGCGCTATAGTGTTCTCGATTGCTTATTATCAGGAACACAAAAAGCACCGTAAAGACTAAAAACCCTATTAAGAGATTATTTCCACGGAGATAATAGAAAGCCCCTACCTTTGCAATAAGGTTGGGGCTTTTTTGTTTGGGACTGTCAAAACAATTCACCCACGCCGGCATCCGCGATGAGATCAAACTCATCCTTTTCGATACTGATATCTTTCTGGCCAGAAGGATGGGGCATCACATCTAACTCACCACCATTTAACTTTCCTAGTTGCACCAAACCTAAAAGCATAAGCTTTCGTGCTTGATATGCTCTTCCTCTGTCATTGAATTTAGACAGATATTCATAAAGCTCAGGATCTTCGACTCTTGGAATTTTCTGATTCATCCGAATTAGCTCAACCATTACGCTACCTCACGGTGATTCCGTGCATACCAAGCTTCACCAATCTTTTGAAAGCCAAGCACGTTTGCCAATACTGAATGCTCATCACAATGAACGTGATGTTTAGGTAGCAGTTTCTTAATGGGATCTAAAAAGATTCTGGCACCACCGCCTACCAAAATAATCTGATCGATGCTCCGACCGTCACCGACCTTATTTGAAATAGCGTCCACTGCTGGCATTATTTCAGTCAGTGCTGCCTGATGATATTTTGCTAAATCTACATCCTGGCCATACAGACGGAACCGGCCTTTACGAATCCCTTCATCAATATGAGAAATGTTGTCGTAATTGATAGAGAGGTCTTCGCTGATACCTTTGGCCACAGCTTTCAAATAAGCACTCATTCCGGTTGGGTGACTGCCACTTTTACCACTAATTTCTCTCAAGCCAGTTGATACAAGAAAATCGACTGTGAAAAAGCCTGGATCAATCAATAAATTTCTAGTGCTGCTCAATTCCTCTAGCAATTTTGCTTGTGATGCGTAGTGCAAAAACCCACCTAATGGTTGAGCTACCGCGTTAACCTTTTTGATTTGAACGTCACGATTTCCAACGCGATGAGAACCAACAAGCCGTTTTTCTAAAAGCGACCTTTTACTACTCATGAGATCAACTGGTAAACCCACAACCAATAAATCAATAACATCCACGTCCATTTGTGTAAGAGCACCATACATCAATGCCATGTAGTCTTCGGTCTCAATATAATTTTCATGCATGATGCGAACACCGCCTTCAAGTGCGGCATCAATGCCTGGCCCCACTTCATAGCGATTACCATTCACAACGACTTGGTAGATATCAGGACTTTCTTGAAAGCTATTCTTGTTAACACTGGGGCGGTTAACAATTGATGGAAAGTGATCTGCCTCAGCACGACCATTAACAATGTTACGAATGAATTTAGTATTGCCATAGCCTACGTCTACAGCACGAATTACAGGATTAATATTGTTCACCAGCGTTCCTCCACGGAAATACAGAAAAACGCGCACACAAAGGCATCTGGAGCCTTTAAGCAAGCACGCGATAGATTGAGTTTGAAATATGGCCTGAAGTAGGCCTTTTTTGATGCACACTTCCGTGGAAGTTATGCGCAGGAGCGTCAGATTTGACGGACAAATATAGATTACCTCGGGCGCACCTATAAAATCAACCCCTACAAGTCCTGCAGGACGCCTACAGGACACCTGAACATCTCATTTCCCACAATCTCCAAATTAAATTCAGAGATTTACAACACCAGAAGTCCTGCAGGACACCTACAGGACACCTGAAGTATTAGAAAATAAAATAATTGTCAGTTTTCTCAAAAACGCACCTAAGTTGCATTGGAAAAAATTGCCGTGGAGACTGAGGGGCAAAACCAGAGCAGAAACCACAGTCGAAACAAGACGATGCAGCTCAGATAAGAACTTTATTCCAGACTTTGAGAAAAAACCGATCTACAAAATCCTTGACAGACAAGGGGGTGTTGATCTGAAAATATGCCCAATCTTCAATAGGGCCCTCCGGGTCTGAAGAGAGCAGCAAGCCAACTGCATTAAAAATGGCTCTCTCTAAGCTACGTTCACCGAACGTTGCTCACTCAAAAAAAGACAAAAAGAGCTGTAAATATGCTGAAAACGCATGTTGACGGATTTCTATGTCTAAAAATCATTACGGACACGGTATTAATCGGATTGCTACGGCGGTCACTGTCCAACAAGTAGGGCTGTCTCTATGGAGACACGCATCAATCGAAGTACAGCGAACTACGGTTTGACTGTAAACCATACGAAACCACAAAAAGATTGGCCATAAACCTGATGTAAACAAAGTCTGTTGTCGGAGCAGCGTTTTACTAGGGCGGACATAACGTGATCGAGCATCCTGCTGGCGGGGATTATTGGGAACAAATTCAATCACGATCGTATTTTTGTGTGTATCAAAAACCAACCGAACACCATGTAAATCTGTGACAGAGATGAACTAGGTGGCTGGCTATCATCAAAGATTCTGTAAAGGAGTAGGTCGACCATCTACTAGTGCTTTGCAGTGATAGCAGCGTCATGTCGGGTCTGAACAAAACCTTCCATGAAAGATATAACTCACGTTTAAGAATTAGCCGCAGTTAAGAGCTGCACCTGATGAGAGTTCCCTATCGTATGGGTATTGATTGATAACTACTGATGATTTTAACGAGTGACTAGAGAGGAAAAACTGCTTATGAAAAATTGATTAAAACTGGAGATTAAAAAAATGGGAAAACCATTAGATAAACCATTTCAACCGCCGTTGACTGTGACGGAGGGGGACTATGTATTTGCTGCACCTGAAATGCGAGGTCGCCTGAACAGGCACGGTAAACCTTGGACGGTGAGAACCATCTTTGTTTACAACGTACAGCACGTTCTTTATCGACACAATGCAACGCATTCCAAACGTCAAAAGCCTGTAGCAGAAAAAACAAAGGCAAATAGATTTAATGAAATCCGTTCTATGGCGCAGACACTGCATGACCTGGGGTATCGGATTACATTGCCAACCCATATTCGTCAGAAGCACGTAAAAGCCCTGACACATTTCTGGGAAGCCAGGGAAGACCTGAAGCCCGCCTCTGTAGTCCAAAAAGTTTCTATTTTGAGAGTCTTTTTGGGGTGGATGGGCAAAGAGGCTGTGATTAAAGGCTTATCTGATGAAGAGCTATTTACCAAGCCAGAATTAATGAAACGTCAATATGTAGCTACAGAAGATAAAAGCTGGGATGACAAGTTCGACATTAACGACGTAATCCAAAAAGTTGAAGAAGACTGCAAATATTGCGGTAGACAACTGAAGCTAGCGCATCTGTTTGGACTACGAGCCAAAGAATCCATGCTGTTCAGGCCAAACCTGGATTATGACCGTGAAGGTCAGTTCATCCATGTTCGACGTGGCACCAAAGGTGGTCGGCCTAGAACATTACCTGTTGAATCAGCAGAACAACGTCAATACCTGGAAGAGCTGCAAAGTTACTGCTACGACACTAACGAATCAATGATTCCCAGACGTTCAGACCCAAAGCGTTGGATCAAACACTATTACCGGATCATGAATAGAAATGGAATTTCGCGGGAAACGGGTATTACACCGCACGGCCTGAGACACGGTTACGCACAGAGACTGTATGAACGAACCACCGGCCACCCTGCAGCAGTGAAAGATGTGCCAAAGCTGGCACAGGAAATCGACAAGATAGAAGAAAGGATCGCCAGGCTCATGGTTTCTGAAAACCTTGGCCACAGTCGTGAATCCATTTCAAGTGCTTATATCGGAAGTGATGATTAACCCGCTACCACTAATATTCGGTTGATTATTGCCGGTTAATTTTAAGTTGGTAGCCTTCACCCAGCTACAAGGAGGCAAACTTGCTGGACTACAACTCTTTGGATAATGTACTTCAGTTAATTTTATTCTCTGGTGATGCTGACAACCACAGTACCACCAGCATTGATGTTTTGAATAGACTTAGCGACTAAGGCAGTCCGGACACCGGTGTATGTGCCGTAGAACTTGATTTATTAGCGCTTGAAGCTAAACGTGATGTTGCATTGATCAAGCAAGACCTTTTAGAGCTTATCAACAAAAAGGTCATTCAAAAGCAGCAGTCACTTGAACAAGCCATCATCACATTACATGAAAGATTTACCGAGCAAGTCGAGCATAGATTATGAGCAGTATGTTAAAAACCAAAACCGGCATCATTGATGCGAGCTTTAATGAGCCATTGTTCAAGCTTGATATCAGACAAGAGAACACGTTAATTCATTTTGAACCGAGTTTTAGTGGGTCTGTATATCTCATTTCAGGCAGCTTTTTGATGGAAACGGCTGATTCTGTTGCTGAGGCCATTACAATTTCCAAGCGGTATCAAAAGGCGGCGAGACTCTGCAATAAACCAGTGGAGCTGATTCTAACTGATAGCTCATTTCAGACATCTGGCCAACCAATAGGTGTATGGCAACTCCTGGGCATCAAATAAGCGTTAATCTGAAGACTAAAAGCTTGTTTGCCTAAGACGTAATATGATTTTAAATTGAACGACAATAGAAAATTAATTAAGATGCAGACTAGATTAAAACACTCAAATAACTATGGGTATCCGGATTAACTGGTTGAAGGGGCACTGAAACCCATCCAAATGCATAGTCCTGCCAGAAGGTTGATAGATCGACGCCGAAGTTCTGCTCGGGATCGGGCAGGCCCATGTTGTAGGTCATGGTAGCCCTGCCCAGGAAGGGGTATTGCTTGGTCTGCGGCGCCTTCTTCTTGTGCTTGGTGGTATATAGCATCCGGGCCCGCATCACTTCGAATGAGTAGCCCCGGCCATCGCGGTTCTTGTCCTTGGCCAGCCGATTGATCGACTCCGTGAAGGCGTTGGTGATCGGGATGTCGGTCTCGAAGTAGGTGAGCATCTCCTCACGCCATTCGCTGACGGCGCTGACAAGATCCTTCCAGACTTTCTTCTGTCCCTGCGGGATGTCGTCAATCCAGGCAGCCAGTGCCTTCTCGGCATCACGCCGGGTGGCACAGTCCCAGATGTGGTAGAACCGCTCCTTGTGCTCGTAGGCTGCCAGGAGCTGGGGGAAGGTCCCTGTCCATGTTTCCATGATGAGATGCTCGCGGTCTGAAACGTCGTGAGCCCGCTTCAGCAGGATCTTCCGGTCACCCTTGAGGGTTCGTCGCTGGTTGGCCGTCAGCTCCTTCCTGAGCCCCTTGCGGATCTTTTCCAGGGCTTCGTTGGCCATACGCACAACATGGAACTTATCGACCACGATGCGGGCCTGTGGCAGCACCGCCTGGACGGCACGGCGGTAGGGCTTCCACATATCCATACTGACGATCTCGACCTTGTCACGCTCGGTCATGCTCATGAGCCGCTTCGTCACCGCGTCCTGCTGACGACCGGGCAACAGGTCCAACAGGGTGCGCTCCTCCAAGTTGGTCAGGATGCAGCGGTAGCGGCGGTTCAGGTACAGCTCGTCGATACCCAGGCAGCGGGGTGTCTCGAAGCGGTGCCAAATCGCCAGGAACTCAGCCTTCTTCTTGAAGATGTCGCGTATGGTCTTCTCATCGAGGCCCGTGGTATCGGCTACATAGGCGTAGGGGTGATTGAAAGCCTTTTTTTCAACGTAGCTGTATAGCCGGCGAGTCATGCGATGGTCATCCGCCATGTCCGGGAGCGCGGGCCGAAACGTCTTGCCGCAGGCCCGGCACGTGTAACGGCGACGTACTACCCAGAGGGTAACCCGTTTGCCATGAATGTGGAGGTCCCGATAGGCGACATCACGCTTTCCAAACCTGACGAACTCACCTTCTACGCCGCATTCCTCGCAAGCAATAGGAGTTTTAGCTTCCACTTGGAAATGATAGTCATGCTCACTCTCTTTAATATTCCAAACGTCATACTTGTTAAGTTGCAACACATTGACAGGTAGACTAGTCATAAAAATTTCTTAAGTCGTTTCTCCAGAGGCTCTCAGCCCCTTGCGAGAATCTTGGCCGCAATAGGTGAGGTAATCATTTGAATCACTGCAAAAAACGTGGCTGGAATCGCTATTTCTGATGGCAGGCCGGATGCGGCTACAAAGGCAGCAGCAATGCTGAATTCCTTTTTGCTCACGGTAAATAGATATGTGATTACCTCTTTGCGATCAGTGGTTAGCAATCGTGCAGCCATTCCTACTAAGTAGCCAATCAGGTTTAGACATAGGGCCGCTCCAGCAATTACAAAAGCGTACCAACCATAACCAATGATTGTTTCTGCGTTCGGACCTACCACAGCGAGAAGTATCAGGAGATATATAATTGAACCAAGCCCCGCATAAGCTGAATCATGCCTTGCAAAAAATTTCGGAAATCCTGTACGCAAGCTCACACCCAAGACGGTAGGAATGAGGACAATCAGCACCAATTCGAGGATAATCGAGCCAAGAGGAACCTCCAGTTGTATGCCTGTCAGCGATAAAAACAAGAAAGGAACTATAAACGGAGATAACGCCGTGTTGACTGCATTAAAAACGGCAGCTAGCGCTACATTGCCTCTCGCCATCAACACTAGAAGAGGAGAGGAAACATCCGTTGGCAGGGTGCCAAGCAAGGTTTGGCCAGCAGCCAGCGGGCCGCTCCCAAAAAATAGGCGGCCAGTCAGCCATCCGGCGATCGACATTGGTCCATAGACCAGACCCAGTGCCAAAAACTGTCTTGATGGCTTACGAAGTACTAGCCGTACATCGTGCGCATCGAAGGTCAAGCTGATAACGAGCATCAGCAACGCCAGTAATAACCCAATAGAGGGCTCAAGGAATATTCCTGTTTCAGGGATTATTAATCCCATTCCAGCGACAACAATGACGAACCACACAAGATGGGATTCAACGAAAGAAATTAATCGGATCATTTTTTTAAGTTCACATTTTCAGTTGATGTAGGTCGTCCTTCGCACTTGGAAAACAGCTCAATGGCTTTATCACAGTAGGCACAGTGACCCTGACAGCAGTCGTGCATTAGAAACGCAACGAGATCAGACAGTGCTGGGAAAATAGCGCTGTAAATGATTGAGCGTCCCTCTCGTCGCTTTTCGACGAGGCCAGCATGTTCAAGCTGGCTGAGGTGAAAAGAGAGCCGAGACGATGGCACACCGCCGAGCGAGCTTCCTATCTCACCCGCCGCCAATCCATTGGCTCCTGTTACCACCAGTAACCGGATAATACGAAGTCTTGTCTCTTGAGAAATTGCCGCAAAGGCATTAATCGCTTGGACTTCTTTCATTTCAATAACTCAACACATATTGAGATAATGAAATCTACCTGCTGGAAGAATACTTGGTCAAGTGGGATCCCAAGAGTTAGCTCTATGCTATTCATCTACTCAAGTGAAAATTGCGAGGCCAGTGAGGCTAATCCTCCCTATAGGCGTGTCATCAACCAAGTAATCCGCTGTGTTAAGCGATTGGCTGCGACCTTATGGGTCGAGCCAATCAACCAAAAAATCCGGATAGCCATAATTATTTTAATTTCAAAAAAAGCTCCTTTAAAGAGATGATTATTTATGTAGAAGCTTTTCGATAGTGCAGGTATATCCCTTGATTCACCTAAAACAAACCTCACCAAAGTTCTATTTAAGTGGACTAGCATCCCTTAACATCCCATCCCCATCAGGTTCTGGTGATTGGCATTTTCAAAGCGTTTTTTCAGAAAATGGATATACGCGTGGTTTCTATGCTGGTATTGGTGCTGAAGTAAATACCATTAGCTTATATGAAAGTAATGGCATTGAGGAATGCGGCCAGGTTTTAAAGAACCTAGGTATTGTCTTTGATGGGGATAAAGCATATGCAGCTACTCATCCGAGAGCAATTGCTGATTTAATAGCTGATAGTTTGCTTAGAGACAAACAGGCAAGCTTTATCGTTCTGGATGATTGGCTCAACGATAGCCAAGACCTGCTCCAACTCAATCTACTTTTAGACAAACTGTCCAATAATCTTACAGCAGCTCAACTCAGACTATTAGAATCTTGGAAAAACAGAGAGTCACAGCGCTACCTAAAGGATTTGTGATATTGATAATAACCTTAATTTATCCTATTCGCTTTAATGCTTTCTTATAAACTAAGTTTTTATTACGCTTACCAACAGTAATTACATCGATGGTGATGGTTTCATCAACAACCGTATAGACCAGTCGATAACCATCATCTCTAAGCTTTATCTTGTATGAATCTTTCATTCCAACAAGCTTCGCCGACGGTACCCGAGGGTTTTCACGCCGATCTTTCAACTTTTTTGCGAGCTTCTTTCTGATCCCCGCATCAAGCTTGTCCCATTCCTTCTTGGAGTCTTCAGTAAATCTTAAACTATAGGTCATCCCAATCCACTTCTATACGAGGCTGTTGCTCCCTCGCACGCACAAGGGCAGCAAGTTCTGCATCTTCCAGCCGCTCAATCATTGCCTCATACGCTTCCGCGGGAACCGCATAAAACACCGCTTTGTTCCTGTTTAAAACAGCAACAGTTTCCCCATCTGATTCGTCGACAACAACCATCGGATTACGCTTAAGCTCTGTAATACCAATAGTCACTGAAGACAAGACGGCACTTACCTTTCTCATCTCCGCTACTCCTCTTCCTGACTACGCTTATCACACCAGCCTAGTCAGTCCATCATGGTTTTTTGCTCCTTAACTGATCAGGCTTCCTTGACCAAACCAGCTACCCTCTCTTAGTTCAATATAGCACACTTAAATGACCATATAAAGATGCTTTATGTATTGGTAATATTCATAACCACTATCCCTATAAAAGAACATTTTATGCCCTATACAGGGTGGGGCTTTTTTAGTTATGTTTAGATTAACTCCGCGTCAAATTCACCTACATACCGATAAACTATACCCAGCATCTTTTGCTCCACTGGAACAACCACTCCTTCATCCACCAGCACATGAAACACTTCTTTCCATTCTTCCAGTTCATCTGGCTTAGCCCAAACCATCACACCAAAAAAAGTGAATGTCTCTGTAAGACACTCATTATTTAAATGTTCTATTAACGTTTTTCTCGACATAGTTAAATCCCTGTAACGCCTGATTCCAAGGCATAGATAAAGCCATTTTCCTTGCGAGACATCCAAGACGCTTTATCTGCAATGAACGAACGCTCACCGATAGCGAAGTGAATACAGCTGCTGCTGCGTTTAGTGATTTTTGGCTTCCCTGGCACCTTCATAACAACACTGGCTTTGGGATGCTCACCGGCAGGGGAGAAGGTAATCACTCGCTTGATAATGGTAATCGGCACATTCTTCTTAACTGGTTTACTGTCTTTTCCTGGCTCACCTGCAGCTGCAATTTCAATACACTTCTGCATAGCATCAATGAGGTTGTCACGTGCTATATGGGCAGTGAACGTTCCATCGCCATTATCGACACCTGGGGCGTAACCACCACCGTATTGGGTGGAGTCGTGTATCGAGATAGATGGATTGCTGATCAACACATATTTACCTGTGTCCAAGGGGGACGTGCTGGCGGGTGTAAAGCTAAATTGTTCTTCAAGTTCTTTTATTAATTCTCCACTAACTCACTATGGCTGAATACCAGATTTAAGGTTATCCCAGCTTTGTGATCACGCAAGTATGAACAGGAGGCCAAGAGATGCTGTAAAAAGCGGATTATGTTATTATTAAGTCATTGATTCTGCGTACTTGATTACTCAAGTACCTGAAGTGCCACAGCTGCTTTAACGCTGTGCTCAACGGATACTGACTACGGTTGGTATCTTACATAATGTTGCTGCTTCTACGGACGCAGTTAACCTCAACCCTGAAGGGAGAATTCCCTTCAGGGGGCATTCTCCCTTTTTTATTTTCGGAGAATGTCTATGAGGAAAGACGCAGGTGAAGCTTCCATTAAGGTAGGCACCAATGTCATTACTGCAGGTTTCATCGGGTTAGCATTTGCTAATAGTGGTGAATCACTGGCTAGCGCTTTCATTGCTATATTGTTGGGAGGCGTTTTGATTTACTATGGTATTAAGTTTAGAGACGGAGGAAATGAATGATGACTATTTTAGAATACATAAAGCCGGAATTAGTAATAGGTGCTGTTCTAATTTTAGCGTTTTTCATTTGCCTTGGTAACTATGCAACCAGAGTAGATGAGAAGCGTAAGCACAAAGACAAACATAGTGACAGAACCGCATAAGAGCTAATTCCTACTGGGATTTAGTAAAGCCTCTACCTTCTTCGGGTAGGGGCTTTTTTATTAGCAAGTAATAGCTCCAGCTATCATAAAATGCTGTACTCAAGGCATATCAAGGCTTTTAAGGAATATCTTGGATTAAAGGATTTAGAATGAGAGAAAGCAACCCTGAAATCATTTATCGATATCAAGCATTCAATGCCCTTTCCCTTGATGCCTTATGCCATGACCAGCTATATTTTTCCGATCCTACAAATTTTAATGACCCACTGGACTGTAATCCAGCTGTAGAGCGAGACTCAGATAGAGAAACATTAAGACAAATACTAAGCTCATTAATACAGAAAAGAGTCGAAAAAGAAGTAACAAACTCTCTTCAAGCAACCAATCTCACCGATAAAATTAGTAACTCACGTGCTAAAGAACAAGCACAGCAGTCATCCGAAAATGAACTAAGAAGGATTGAGCATTACGCTACTAATCCGGACTACACTTGCTCGGTTGAAGAGGCGGAATGTGGGATGTTTCACCATGGAATACATAGCGAACTTTTAAAGCAAAATAACCGTGGTATATGCTGCTTTTCAGCTGAGTACTCTAACCCCATACTCTGGAGTCATTATGGTGACCAGCATAAAGGGTTTTGTGTGGGTTATTCATTAAATAGAAACCCTGAACCATCACTTCATAAAGTGCTTTATGGAGGTGCAAGAACAATCAAGACCAGTCTAATTGCTAAAGCAGTTTTACATCATGATATACAAGCTCAGAAAGCCTTAGATCAAAACACACTCTTACGTAAAGCTGAACCTTGGCAATATGAACAAGAGTGGCGATTAATAGGAGAAGTAGGCATACAAGATTCTCCTCTATGTTTAGTGGAAATTATCTTTGGTCTACGATGCTCGTTATCTGTCATTCATGCTGTTATGAATGCACTTAAACCCCGTGACATTTCGTTTTATCAAATGAGCTTAATAGGGGATAGCTTTGAACTAAGACGCTCGGATATAGAAGACTGCGGCCAATTACCTTTAACAGCTCGTTCAGGAATTGAAATATTCGGACCTTGTGATGATTAATTAGTCTCAATTACGGCCAGTATATGCCAGGCAAATAAAGACTAGAAAATGATTAAAAGAAAATGGTTTGGTGGGATTGAAAGGAATCTGAGCTTTGTTAATGAAGTCTCTGCTGGAATTGGTCTGGTCACTGGCTATGTCCTGTTTGGACTTTATTGGCTTAGTACACCTATTACGACAGTAGAAGTGACCACACAGACAGTAGCTTATGAAGAAAGAGTTATTGGTTATATTCCAGAGCCAACAAGGCTTGAAAGCATCTCTGATCTGGGTTCTTTAAATCGTACAGTCCCGGTGACCGCTAAATTCCCGATTCTAAATGAACAGGGTAGACCCGCTTTGAGTGAAGAGGTTGTCACTTTTGAGGGTAAAGGCACACCCATGATCTATGTTGAGCAAAAAGAAATTGTGATACCTAAACTCGCATCAGATGATGTCAAACTGGTATCTCCACACAGCTCTAGTAACTATGCCAGGTTCTACCTGGAAACGATTCTACAAGGCACTGGCTATTATTATGAAGATAAGCGGGTAGCATTTGATGGAGCCATGTCAGCAGATATATTTGCTGTAAGGATCGGAACCTTGTTTGCTCTACTCTCATTAGTGCTGCTAATGATTAAGGTTAAGGCGATATCTCGCTCAGTTAACTTTCTCAAGAGCCTCATGGAACCTGATAAAAGCCCAGATACTCTCGATGAAGCATCAATGAGTGAGCATTATGAAGATGCCAAAAAGTTTAAAAAACAATATGAAATGACGAAACGATCAAGAGAGGCAGAATACTTTGAGAGGATAGGCGAATCAGCTGAAGTTGCCTATGCAAACATACTGATCTTTATTGACAAAGCAGAGTTGTTTCTAAGAACGGAACAAGATAATAACGAATATGTTGTGTGCAGAGATAAATCGGTTTATATAGACCCGCCTGTTTACTGTGATATCCCGACTGTTGACCGTAAAACCTATATGGGAATCACAGCAGATCCACTGGATGTGAAGAGATGTACATTGGAAGAAGCAGAATTCTTTGCAAACTATCTTAAAAACGTAGAGGGTGCCTTATCCATTGAGCCAGTGAGACTGGTTAAAGCTATTCGTAATGCACTTAGAATAAATCTTATACTTCGTAAGAAATTAGAATTCTATTTAAGGAATAAAGGGATAATCTGATTTTAAGAACGGGTCTGCTTAATTCTAGGATCAATGGGATAAGGTATAGGCCCAATAATATTGAGCTTGTTTAAATTTGGATGATAAGGATTGATGATGTAGTTTGGTGTATCGCTAACGATAGTGCTTGGCACCTGTAGAATAAGAGAATCTGCTTGTTTTACCCACTGATCACCGATTACTTTAGTCGATTCCGCTGCTGGGTCACTCTGCCAATCTTCAGGCAAACTATCGAGCGAAAGCTCTAATACAAGACTTTGATCGAAGCTTACCTCAAACAATGAATAGTGCTCTAACAGTCTTTCAGATTCAACATGAACAACAACTTCTAAGATTGCCAAAGACTGAGTACCAGCTGTGTAAACTATTGGAGTCCCAATAGAATTCCATCTTCCTCCAAACTTTCTAGAACCTTCTCCAGTAAATGCTGCAGGAACTTTAATACCGTTGATCACCTCTGTTTTTGAAGCTAATTGATTTTGAATAATTCGGACAGCAGTAATGTCTGTCATGAAAAGACACCATGCTCAATTCTACCCAGTAAGTCTTTAACCTCTTTCGCTCCTAATTCTGTATCAGCCAGTTTCAGAGGCGTTTCACCTCCCAATGCTTTTTTGGGAGTTTTGAGCCAATGCTGTGCATCTTCATTACTATGCAGCACTTCGGTTGCTCTAGCCATGAGATCAGCAAGTCGGTAAACGCGTTCCGTTTCATCGGCGTGAAGCACACCTTCACGCTTTCTTCTGGTAAATGTTCTTGCTGAAATATTGACTATCTCATTCATTTCATTCACGCCAATGCTTAGTCTATCGGCCAGTGCATATAGCGAAGAAACTGCTACACCTCGTCTTATTTGCTGAATAAGTTGCAGTTTATTATTGGTAGAAAATCCAACACTTATCATTATTTCTTCGGGAGTTGGCAGTGGCGTTGAGTATTTTGTAACATGAGCAGGCTTAACTCTTCTCCCAGCTTTAGGCTTCATTTCAATTTCAATATATTTTTCTGACATAAATTTCCCCTTTGGCTGTATGCCATCTGGCCTATATTATAGCGCCATATGGCAAATGGTGAAATATTTAGATGACATAGAGCTACATAGCATTCCCTGATCGTCGTTGCTGGACACATTAAAATAATTAATCTGGTGAATCATTAGTTTGACGAAACTATCTGGATCGTCCACTGGAATTTGTTTGATACTTGATTTAAAAGCTGTTGATGTAAGTAGTTAAGCCCAATACAGCCCAAAATAATTGGCAAAAGAGCTAAGGATAATTGTTTAGCCCCTCTAGGATACCAACCTAGAACAAATACAATCCCTAGGGGCTCTACCCCGATTTTGCGGACACTTCAAAGAAGCCTGATAATGGGCAAAAGGAATGTTTATGTCGAAGAGAAGAAAATACAGTCCAGAGTTCAAACGTGGTGCTGTTGAATAAACCCGGCAGCCAGGTTTAGCTGTGCCCAGATTGCTCAAAAACTGAGGCTTGCTCCAAATCTGCTAACGAGATGGCGACGTGAAGCAGATCAGAATGGCCAGCAGGCCTTTAATGGTACAGGTAGTCCCAGAGATGAAGAAGTTGCCCTTCTTAAACGTGAACTGGCGCGAGTGAAGAAGGAACGGTATTTTTTACGCGAAGCGGCGACGTTCTTTGCCAGGGAGTCGTCCTGAAGTATCAGGCGATCCAACGGTGTCGCGTCGAGTTTCCCGTACGCTTAATGTGTCGTTGTCTGGAGGTTTCCGCTAGCGGTTATTACGGCTGGGAAGCACGTTTACCGAGTGACCGACAGAATGATAACAATCGATTGCTGACGCGCATTCGTGAACTTCATACATATAGTGGCGGTATTTTGGGTGCACCGCGAATGCATGAAGATCTGACAATTGAAGGTGAAACAGCCAGCAAAAATCGGGTTGCACGTTTAATGACGGTTGCCGGACTTCAGGGATGGCCGAGAAAAAAGAAACGTGGACAGAAGAAACCGCCATTATTAACACCGCCTGGTGTTAATAATTTGTTGGAGCGAGACTTCATGGCTCTGGAACCAGAGACTAAGTGGGTCACCGACATCACTGAAATCAAAACAGGCGAAGGCAAGCTATATTTGTGTGTTGTACTCGATCTGTTCAGCAAGCTGGTGATTGGCTGGTCAATGCATCACCGGCAAGATCGACAGATGGTATTACGCGCCGTTGAAATGGCTGTTTGGCAACGCCAGGGAAGTGGGCCTGTTATTTTACATTCTGATAGAGGCAGTCTATTCAGAAGCGGCGATTACCAGCGATTGCTTAGTAAAAATACATTGATGAGTGCGGTCGGTCATTGTGGCGATAATGCTGCCTGTGAAGGCTTTTTTGGTGTACTCAAAAGAGAACGGACAAACCGAATGCGTTACCCAACCTTGGATTCTGCCAAAGCTGATTTATTTGACTATATTGAGCGTTTTCATAATCCTCGGATGAGACGAAGAGTTGCTAAGTACGATATGAAGTTATCAACCGTTTTTAAACCGTCCGTGGAAACGAGGTAGAACCCGAATTACATACTGCAATGTCTTGGGGACGCATTTGTGCTTAAACACTGACCACTATGAACAATTAAAGCTATTGCCAATATTCATAAAATTAAGGTGAACCATGTTTAACATATTGATGCATCGCACATATCGGCACCTGTTTTTCGCACAGGTTGTTGCCTTGTTGGGAACCGGCTTGGCAACTGTTGCACTTACTCTTATGGCGTTTGATCTGGCCGGTAATGATGCCGGCCAGGTGCTGGGCACGGCAATGGCCATCAAGATGATCGCTTATGTATTGATCGCACCGCTTGCTTCGGCGTTAGCGGAAAGCGTCCCACGCCGGGCGATGCTGGTGTCGTTGGATATTGTTCGTGCTGTAACAGCGCTTGCATTGCCTTTTGTTACCGAAGTCTGGGAGGTGTATGTGCTGATCGCAGTACTTCAATCTGCTTCTGCAGCATTTACCCCAACCTTTCAGTCGATTATCCCGGATACGCTTCCGGATGAAGATGATTACACCAAGGCTCTATCGCTGTCCCGCCTTGCATATGATTTGGAAAACCTCATTAGCCCGGTTCTGGCAGCAGTTTTCTTGCTGGTTACAAGTTGGCATGGGCTATTCTCGGGAACCGTTATTGGCTTCATCGCCTCAGCGTTGCTTGTAGTCTCTGTAGCTATTCCATCAGGTGTCAAACCGGAGAAGCATCGCAGCGTTTATGAGCGTGCCCGGCGCGGATTCAAAATCTTTGCTGCAACGCCCCGGTTAAAGGGACTAATGGCGTTAAACTTTGTTGTCAGCTTGGCCGGTGCCATGGTGATCGTTAACACTGTGGTACTGGTGAAGGGCCACTTCGGCCTGACAGATCAGCATACGGCAATGGCCTTTGCGGCATTTGGTGGAGGTTCAATGTTGGCGGCGTTGACTTTACCTGCTTTGCTCAAGCGATGGCAGGATCGTCGGGTCATGTTAACGGGAGCGGGTATCCTCATTTCAGGAATGCTTTTGGCCATCGCTATAGACAGCTTTGAATGGCTGATCCCGGTCTGGGCTTTGCTTGGCATTGGCTCTTCGGCTGTACAGACACCCGTCGGCAGATTGTTAATAAAATCATCCATTGGGGTGGACCGACCCGCACTTTTTGCTGCCCAGTTCTCCTTATCCCATGCCGGTTGGCTCGTTGCCTATCCGCTGGCTGGCTGGCTTGGATCGATTGCCGGTTTGAAGATAACTTTGGTTGTGCTTGCCAGCCTTGCATTGATTGCGCTCATTTCAGCAATCAGGTTATGGCCATTAAATGACTCTAAAAAGTTCATACATAGACATGATGATCTAGCTGATAACCACCCGCACATAGCATTATCTGGGCGACAGCATATTCATCATTATGTAATAGACAATCTGCATCCTAAATAGCCATGTCAACCCAGTGTCCGTTTTAAAATGGAGCTATTACAGTAAGTTTCTAAAACTTTCATAAGAAGGATATTAGCCGATGATACTTTCTGAAAGAAAATGAGCGGAGAAACCTAGTCAATGTTTCGATTGAAGGATTATCCAGTCGTACCAGTACTCTTTTCCCAGATTTAGTAAAGCGAATGGCGTTGGAAACTAGGTTAGATATTGCTCTGCGCAATATGGCTTTATCGCCATGAATTGGTCATGCTTGACCAGCTATGGTTAGTGCGACTTTGTGGTCTTCTGCTAGCGCTTCAAAAAAACCAAACAACGCTTTGACTTCATCGGATAAATCCAGCGGTGTTTGTTCCAGCTTGACTAAACCGTGTTCGCTTTTTGCTAACCACAACATATCATTAACCATTTTTGCCAAACGTTCTTGTTCTTCCAAATTTGAGTACAACAATTCACGGTATTCTTCGAGTGTTCTGGATTTGCCTAAGCCAACCTGTCTGTGTCTGGGTGATGAGATTAGTCAGAGGTGTTCGTAGCTCATGTGCAATATCAGCTGAAAAATGTGATAGCTGATTAAAGCTATCCTCAAGTCGACCTATCATGTGGTTGAATGAAGACACCAAGTCCTGTAATTC